>CAWDUL010000007.1:0-289144 GCA_963805575.1 uncultured Actinomycetes bacterium
CGCGATGGAATTCATGCTCGACAAGATGAAGAACACCAAGTCGAACGACGAGTTCTTCAATTCGATGAAGCGCTGATCGAATCCCACTGTGCGAATAAAAAGCTGGTTTCGAGCCAGCTTTTTAATATTCCGTCGTGGTTGCGATAATAATTTTCCGGCAGTCGAGCGATTGTGTCGCTCGCTTGCACAATTATTTTGTCAGAGCGGCGGCAGCCCATCTCCTTAGCGTTTAACAAGCTTGCGAAGCACGGATAGCTCGACCACAATTGAAGGCGACCGGCAAGGAAACGAACGTGGATAGGCATGGTGATTTGAGCGGTCTGCATATACCTCGCAGGGTTACATGCAGAAACAATTGTGGCGTTTTGCTCAACTTCCTGTTTATTGTCGTTCTGACGCTCGGAATCTTTCCGCATGCCTATGCGGCAATTCCTTTGTCGGAACGACAGGCTCTGATCAACTTATACAATAGCGCTGGCGGAGCTGGTTGGCCTTACCAGCAAAATTGGACAACTGCGCCCGGCGTTTTCAACGCGGCAGGTACAGAATGCAGCTGGGAAGAGTGACTTGCGACGCCGCTCAGACGACAGTTCAGGTTATCGACCTTGAACAGAACAAGCTCGTGGATCTCTCAGTGATCTGAGTCCGCTGACGAACCTTCAGTATTTCAGCGTGCGCACCAACTCTCTCACGGGTTCGATTCCTTCGCTTGCATCACTCACGAATCTGCAGATATTCATCGTCAACAGCAACAAATTGACGGGTTCGATTCCTTCCCTTGCAGGCTTGACGAACCGGCAAGCGTTCAAAGTCAATTTCAATCAGCTAACAGGCACGATTCCCTCGCTCGCCGGGTTGTCGAATTTGCAGTACTTCTTCGTCACCGGAAACAAACTGAGCGGTGCAATTCCCTCCTCTGGGCCTGCCTTACGAATCTCATCGGGATTAGTCTGGCGAACAATCAATTGTCTGGAAGATTCCCCCATTGGCTGGATTGCCAAGCCTGGAGTTCTTTTACGCAAACGGTAACCAGCTCACGGGTTCAATTCCCCCACTCACCGGCATGGCCAGTCTTCAGGAACTCGAGGTTGAGAACAATTTCCTCAGCGGGACGATTCCGCCATTGGCCGGGCTTGCAAACCTCGTGACGTTTCTCGATTCGAGAATCAGCTGACTGGCTCAATCCCGTCATTGGCTGGCGCAGCAAATTTGCAGGACTTCGAGGTCGATCATAATCTGCTCACCGGCCGTGATTCCCCGCTCGCCGGACTACTCGACCCTGCAATATTTCCGTGTCGACTCCAACCAGTTAACCGGCGCGCTCCCCGCCGCCCCGACAAGTCTTTTTCGCGGTTCTTCAAATGTCTGTCCGAACGCCCTGACCCCAACGCCAGATCCTGGATGGGATGCGGCAACGGGCGTAACCCCCTGGTACCTGCCCTGCACTGGCCCGCCACATACCGTTACGCCGAGCGCCGGTCCAAACGGCACCATTTCACCAAGCATCCCGGTGATCGTCGAAAACGGTCGAACGACGACCTTTACCGTCAGCCCCAACACAGGCTACCTGGCGGAGGTATCAGGGACTTGCGGTGGGACTTTGATTGGCGGCTTGGCCACATACGGCAGCCCGAGTTTCACGACAAGCCCGGTCATCGCCGACTGCACTGTAATGGCATTCGTACCAAATCCATTTCCGACCACCATCTCGCTCACATCATCGGAAAATCCCGTAGGTGAGTATCAGTATGTAACGTTTACTGCGACAGTGAACGGGAACGATCCAACCGGCACATTGACTTGGACGGACGACGAAATCCCAACATTGTTGTGCTACCAAAACATCTTCATACCAAATCCGACTGCGACGTGCTCTATCATCGCTGTCGCCAGGGTGGCACACGATTACAGTCTCGTACAACGGCGACAACTACAACAATCCATCAACGGCGTCACTGTCTCAGTTTGTCAGGGCGCAACCTAACTTGGCTTTGTCCTCTTCGTCTTCAACCCATCCACGCAAGGCAAATCTGTTGTTTTCGAAGCAAGCTTTGTGGGTGGAACTGGATACACGGGCACGGTGACGTTCTCGGATGGAGCTACAACGCTGTGCAGCGACGTTGCTGTGATTCAAGACTCATCATTGTGCACAACCGCTGCGTTGACGACAGGCACCCACGCTATCACCGCCATATATAGCGGCGATAGCAATTACATGCCGGCTTCAGGCTCCTTTACGCAAGTTATCAATTCAACTCTTACTACTTCGGTGGTGACGCTAAGCTCCAGCGCCAACCCATCTCTAGGTCAGTCGGTCGCGTTCACGGCGTCAATTGTTGGCTACGCACCTACGGGAACAGTGACTTTTTCGGACAACGGAACGCCCCTATCCCGATGCAGCGCGATTCCGGTATATCTGTACACCCTGCCAATAATCCTACCTGTAACGACCAAAGAATATTGACCTTGGGCAATCATCAAATTACGGCTGTATACAGTGGGGACAATAACAACACAGTATCGTCAGCGTCTTTGATGGAGGCTGCTGATACCGCGTTACCGATATCAACGTTGTCGCTTACTTCAAATCCGAACCCATCGACACAAAATCAGGCCGTTGTGTTCAAAGCGACGATCATCGGAAGTGCGCCGGCGGGTTCGGTGACGTTCACCGATGCCGGTTCGACCCTGTGCAGTGCCGTGGCGGTTCGCACTATCAATAGTTCGCAAACGGCCTACTGTGTTGCCACCTTCAGTAACACAGCAACGCATCCGATCACGGCAAGCTACAGCGGCGATGCGTCCAACGCCCCGTCCACGTCCGCAACGCTATCGCAATCCGTCACCGTCGCCACGGCATTCAATCCAAACCAGTTCGGATTCCGCTGCTTTGGTACAACTCAACGACGTCTGGCCAGGGACTGGAGGTGGAAGTCCTTCCTGATTATCTCGGTGCGGGCAGGGGCATTTTCTTTGCTGGGTGGTTCACCTACGACAATTCGCCAAGCGGCGACAGCGCTGGTATACGCTACAGGGCGAAAGTGGATGACACCAGCCCGAGCGCAACTCTGGGCATCTATCAAGCCACCGGTGGAAATTTCAGTGCGCCACCCAAGACGGTTTCAACCAGCGTAGGCAACGCCACGATCGTCTTTGCCGATTGTACTCATGCGACTCTGCAGTACACGTTCACCGATGGCAGTGCTCGCACGGGCACGATTCCGCTTACGCGATTGTCCACGTCAATGGCTCTGCGCCGCGGCCGGTGATAATGGTCTAACAGGGACAGACTTTTCTTGTCCGGCGCCTGGTATACGGCAGCGACCAGCGGACAAGGCATCGTACTGGACCTTAGCCCGACACAATGAACCCTGTTCTCGGCGTCTGGCAGACGATACTAAAAATGGACAAAGTATCAACGGTGGCGCGAGCCAGCGCTGGTTCACGATCCAGACCAACACTTATGTGCCTGGTTCGCGCAGCGCGATGAACGTGCCTATTTATACGGCGACGGGCGGCGTGTTCGATGATCCCACGCCGGTCGTCTTGCCGACGATGCTCTCCTTGTAGAGCGCGAACCGTTGGCACGGTGCCCTCGCCGCACTCCTTGTCTCCCGGCTCGGCGGTCCGCGCGCCGACGAACGCGATCTTCGAGCGATCGGGCGAGAGCGCGACCGAGTTCAGGCCCCACACGGCGTCGATCTGGGCGCCGTAGTACTTCAGCACGTGTCCGTTCGCGGGGTCGATCTTCAGGAGGTCGCCCCCCGACGGGATCAGGAGCCCGGCAGCCGTCCACGACGGCCGGCCCGACGGCGGTGCCTTCGGGAGCGGCCGCTGCCCGGCCCCGGACGAGGACATGGTGTGGATCGTCCACTCGGCTTTGTAGGGCCGGATGAACGCGATCTGCCGGCTGTCGGGCGACCAGGAGGGGAAGCCGTCTCGGCCGTTCTTCGTGAGCCGGCGGATGCCGGTTCCGTCCACGTTCATGGTGAGGATCCCGACGCCGGTCCGTGCGAATGCGATCCGCTTCCCGTCGGGCGAGAAGGCCGGGTCGATGGACGGGTAACCGCCGGTCGTGATCTGCTGCAGACCCTCGCCTGACGCCTGAATCCGGAAGAGTTGATCGGTGTGCTGGCCTGACGGTGTCGCGGAGAAGACGATCCAGCGCGGCCCGGTTGTCGCACCTGCCGAGGCCGCAGCGGCAAGCACACATGCGACCGCGAGCGCCGCAATCGAAAGCATTCGCCCCATCCGGGCACCCACGCGGCCGTTCATCGTTGCAGTGTAAACCAGTTCAGCGGCTCATCGCTCCGGGCTGTAGGCGACCACCTCGGTGACCGGATGCGCGATGTTCGGGACCTTCGCTCCGGCCGCGACGATGAGCACGTCCTTGCCGACGGCCGGACAGCTGTTGTTGCCGGCCCGAAGTTGCGTGTGCCAGAGCGTGCGACCGTCGTCCGCCGCGAAGGCGACGACACGCCCGTCGTAGGTGGGGACGATCACGGCGTCGCGCGCGACCGTCGCACAGCCGAAGGTGGGAGAACCGAGCTGCCTCTCCCAGACGGTCTTGCCGGTTGCCGCATCGAGGGCGTAGACCGCGCCCTTCCCGTCTGCGGGCGGCCGCGCGAACGCGTCCTTCGTGCTGACCGCGCTCTCCTGCGAGCAGAGCTCCACCACCGGGACGAAGAGCCGCCCATCGGCATACGCCATCGGCGTCTCGACGCCGCCGAGCAGCCCGGGGCAGACGCGTGTCGATGGTACGGGGAGTGGCCCGAGATCGTGGAGGTGGGTGCCGACGGCGCGCGACCAGAGCCGGGTGCGGGCGGTGCGGTCCCAGGCCACGACTCGTCCCCCCTTGCCGGCGCCGAAGACGACACTGTGGGCGCCGACCGTCGCGAGGATCGGCGACACCTGAAAGTCGTAGTCGCGCACGTCGTGCGGGGTCACCTGGTCGTACCAGAGGAGCTTGCCGGTGGCTCCGGCGAGCACGACGAGAGCGTCGGTATACAGCGCTGGGCCGGCGAACCAACCTCCGTTCGGGAACGCCGGTGAGCCACCCCATGGACCCGGGTTCGCAATGCCCGCGTACACGTTGCCGTGCTCGTCGACGCTCACGGGGTACCAGGAGCCGCCGCCGCCGCTCTTCTCGGGGTGCGGCCACGGCTCCTTGACCGTTTGGAAGCGCCAGACGATCCTGCCCGTCGCGGCGGAGAGTGCGTACATGACACCGCGGCCTCCCGGCGGGAAGCCCTGCGTGCTGACGTACACGCGGCCGCGATCGACGATCGGTGCGATGCCGACGAACTGCTCGAACTGGCTCGTGAGCCGATTCGACCAGAGCGGTCGCCCGGTCGCTGCGTCGAGTGCGAACGCCGTCGTGTCGGTGGCCCCGTAGATTCGCGAGCCCGAGATCGTGAGCCCGTTCGGGCCGTCGTTCGGTGCGTGGATGGTGTGCTTCCACCGCAGTGCGCCGCTTCGCACGTCGAGCGCGTAGACGCTCGAGGTCGAGTCCTGCACATAGACAACGTCTCCCCGGATGATCGGGTTCGACGTGATGGCGCCGAAGCCCGCGACATTGGCATGCAGCCGGAACCGCCACCGCACCCTGAGCCGCGGGATGGTCCGCGCGTCGAGTGCGGTCGCGGTGGCCGCTCGCCGACTCGCAACGCTCCCGTTCGCCGAAGCCCAGGACTCGCTCGCTGCGTGGCCTCCGCATCCCGCGGCGAGCCCGGCGAACGACACCGCGAGCCCTACCGCGACGAGGCGACCGCGCTCGCGCATCGACCTCCCGGACCCGGCAGGGCTGAACAGCTAGACGGCCGGGCTCGTTGCCGGCGTCTCGGAGCCGAGTTGAAGCAGAAGCCCGTCGAGCACGTCCTCTTGGCCGTCGAGCCGGTCGAAGAACAGGTGCCGGACGCCCTCGACGTGCGGCACGGCGGCGGCCTCGAACGTGTCGTAGCCCTTCTTCGTCACGATGGCGTATACGCCCCGTCCGTCGTGAGCGCAATCGTTCCGCTCGACGAAGCCGTTGCGTTCCAGCCGGTCGACGAGGCGGGTGACGCCGCTGCGCGTGAACAGCAGCCGATCGGCCAGCTCGGCCATCCGCAACCGGTTGCCCGGCGCGCGGATGAGCTCGTAGAGGACCTCGAACGACGACAGCGTGAGCCCGCTGTGGGCGCGGAGATCTTCGTCGAGGCGACGCACGATCGCCGCGTGGGTCTCGACGAACCGACGCCAAATTACCCGCTCCTCGGGTGCAAGCAGACTCGTATGGTGAAACTGCGTTTGGACTTCCGTCATCGCTCGCCACTCCGACGGTAGCAGCGACGCGGCCTCCCCTCAATCGCAAAAGCGGTCATAAAGCGGTCAGGTGGCCATTGGCTACAGTAAAAATCGTGAAGTCCGGTGAGGTGTCCGGGGTCACGCGCCCACGCCCGCTGAAGCTCACGCTCATTCTCGGAGCAGTCGCCGGCGTTGCGGTGGCCGCAGTCGTTGCCGCCGTGGTCCTCCACGGCCGGCACGGTTTCGCGTGGCCGCAACCCGTCCCGATCTCGAGCACGGCGGTCTCGAGCTCGGCCGCCTTCCCTGCGCCGCCGCAGGGCGCGGTCGTCTTCAGCCGTCAGCTCGGCTCCGACGTGCTCGCGCTCGGCGTCGTCCCGCGAAAAGGGCTTCTCGTGCTGCAGGCGTCGGTGATCGATGGACAGGGGAAGGGCGTTTCCGGTCTGGACGTGGGGTTCGCCACGACGGGACACGCGGCGGACGCGGAGCCCTGCGGCGCCGGGTGCTACCGCGGTGTGCTTCGGACGGCCGAGCCGCCGTCGGATGTGACGCTCGAGATTCGCGGTGGCCCGAACGCGGCGCGCTGGCGCGTCGCGCTGCCGGCAGCCTGGCCGCCTGCGGACGCAACCGGGCTCGTCCTGCATGCAGGCCGCGTGTGGCGTGGGCTGCACTCGCTCTCGTTTCGCGAGCAGTTGGCATCGAGCCCGCGGTACAACGTGAGGAGTGAGTGGCGCATCGAGGCGCCGGGCAGCGTCGCCTACACGGTGGCGGGAGGAGGGGCGGGCGTGGTCATCGGCGCACACCGCTGGGATCGACTGTCCGGCAAGACGACGTGGACAGAGTCAGCGCAGACGCCCCTCACGCAGCCGGTGCCTGCGTGGGTCCTCGTCGCCGACGCCCACGTCCTCGGGACGACGACCGTGCACGGTCGTCCTGCATGGCGGATCTCGTTCTTCGATCCGGCGACGCCCGCCTGGTTCGACATCGCGCTCGACAAACGCACGCTCCACACACTCGAGACCCAGATGGTCACGACGGCGCACTTCATGCACGACGTCTACGGCGCGTTCGACTCGACGCCGCCCATCGTGCCGCCCCGCTAGCCCGGAATGGCCAGCGTCGCGAGGTCGGCGGGAACCGACGAGCCGAGCTCCGTGGGCCACGACGCGAGATCGACCGGGCCGCCCGATGCGGCGGGGAAGCGCGAGAAGAACTGACGGCGGTTCTCCCAGAAGTGCAGCGTCTTCCCGCGCGTCGAGGCGGGAAGCACCATCGAGAAGTTGCCGTGTGCGTCGGGCCAGTGCTCGGAGACGGGCTTGATCACGTGGCCGCCGATGTTGACGCCCACGACGAGCCCTTCGTAGACCGCTCCGGCGTAGCTCGACGGCGTCGATGCGGGCAGCGCTGCCGCGGTCGTCTTGCCGAGCTGCACGTCGAGCGTCGAGCTGCTCAACCGCTTGAAGTTGAAGTTCGTGCCTGTCGCGCCACCGTAGGACAGCGGCCCGACGGCGACCTGCACGGCGAGCGGCACCGGGTCCGCGCCCTGCTCGTCGGCGGCCGAGAAGAACGAGCTGTAGTGGCCCTGCGCGTCGCTCGGCGACGAGAACGTCCAGAAGTCGCGGTCCGCCGTGCGCGTGACGACGATCGCGCCCTGCACCGGCTTGCCGGCTGCATCGGTCACCGTGCCGTTCAGCCGGTACGTGTAGAGGACGACCGGCGGTGGAGCGCCGCCCTCGGCCGTCCGGGCGTGACCGGTGACGAGAACGGTTCCGTTGGCCTGTCGCTTCGCCTTCAGCCCGTCGATTCGATACGCGACGCTGAAGCCGGCCTGGAGCCCTTGGATCGCCGCCTGCTGCCCCTCCGACAGAGGCTGCCCGGCAACCGTCGCTCCTGCGGCGCTCGTCACGGTCGCAACGTGCCTGCCGGCGACGGTGATGTCGACGGGATAGGTGAAGCTCCCGTCCTTCCCCGTCGGCCTGGGGATCGCGTAGCCGTCGACGCTCACCCGCGCGCCGGCCACGGCGCGCGAGCCGAGAAGCACGTGGCCGACCGCGGGTGCGTCGTTGTTCGAGTTTGCGTCCCACCGCCGGACGACGAGGCCCGACTGCGTCTTCAGCCGTCCAGCGCCCGTTGCCTGCGCCTGGCGCTTCGCGTCTACTGACTGCGTCGCCCGTACGGCGGTGGTGGCTCGCGACGCCGCGTAGGCCGCGATCGATCGCACGCCGCCCGTCGAGATGCTCAGGGTCGTCGGCGGCTTCGACTCGCTGCTCGAACCGCCGAGCGCGAAGATCTGCAGCTCGCTCGCGATGCCGCCGTTCGACGACGTCGGCGTGCCGCCCGACGTGATGGCGATGTACTCCTTGCCGTCGACCGAGTAGATCGAGGGCCCGGCTGCGATCTGGTGCCCGGTCTGGAAGGTCCACAGCACCTTGCCCGACTTGAGGTCGAAGGCGCGCAGGACGCCGTCGCCGCCGCCGGCGAAGCCGAGGCCGCTGTCGGTGGTCGAGACACCGCCGCGCTCGGGCTCGGGCGTCTGGAACTTCCAGACCTGCTTGCCGGTGTTCACGTCGATCGCGCTGATGGAGCCGTGGTCGTGCCAGCCCGGGAGCAGCGAGCCGAAATTGCCGTTCGCGAGACCGAGGAAGATGTCGCCGAGCAGTCGCTTGCGCTTCTTCTCGGTCGGCGAGAGCTTGACCTGCTGCTCGATCGCGGCGGTCTCGGACGCGGCGTTGAAGATGTAGTTCGTGCTCGAGTCATAGGACGCCGGCGAGTAGTTGATGCCGCCGAGTGAGGACGGGTAGACGGCGACCGGCTTGCCCGGCACGAGCGGCGGATGCTCGCTGCGGTCGATCACCTTCACGCGCTGGTAGATCGGCTGTCCGGTCTGCGCGTCGTAGGCGAACCAGACGCCCTCCATCGTTGCGACCGAGACGATGCGCCGTTTCTTGCCGCCGACCTTCGCGTCGTAGACGAGCGGCGGCTGCGCGGTGTCGTACGACCACTCGTTGAACGCCATCTGCTGCTGCCACCACTTCATGCGGCCCGTGGTGAGGTCGACTGCGATGAGCGAGTCGGTGCGCGGATTCGGGCCCGGGCGGAGCGCCGGGTAGTAGAGCGGGGTTCCGGAGCCCGTGCCGAAGTAGAGCGTGTTCGTCGCGGTGTCGATCGTCGTGGGCGTCCACACGACGCCGCCGCCTGCGAGACGCGCGAACCGGCGCCAGCCCGTTCCTTCCGGCGGAATCGTCCAGAAGGGGTGCGGCCACGCCGGCGTGAGATCGGTGTGGTACGCCATCGTGAAACCGCGCACGCCGTACTCCGAGCCTGCGGCGCCGACGACGAGCCGGTGGTTCGCGCAGATCGGCGCGCTCGTCTCCGAGTAGCCGTAGTTCGAGGACGCGCCCGGCACCGCCTGTGCGATGCCGACGCGCTTGATCAGCGATCCGTTTGCCGGGTTGAGCGAGACGATCGTCATGTCGAGCGTGAGGACGAAGAGCTTGCCGTCGCACAGGGCAACGCCTCGGTTCGCGACGATGCCGAAGTTCTTGTAGACACCGCCGTTGTCGGGCTGCCACCGCCACTTGACCTTGCCGGTGGTCGCATCGAGCGCCCAGACGTTGTCGTCGTTCGTCGTGACGTACATCGTTCCGTTCGCGATGACCGGGTACGACTGCTCGCCGCGGCGCACTCCTGCGTCGATCGCATGGAAGTCGACGGTGACGACGCGTCCCAGGTTCCCGACGTTGCTCTTGTCGATCTGCGTCAGCGGCGAATGACGAAGCTCGTTCGGCGTATTGCCGAAGCCGCCCCAGCCGACGTTCGTGCTCGATGCGCTCGTGCCGGCTCCTGCGGAGACCAATGCGACCACGGCGAGCAGGGCAACCGTCAGCGGGCCGAGCACCTTCGAGCGTCGGAGACCGCGAGTCATTGACTCGTCAATCGTACTCCTCCAAGAGAGCGCCGGGCCAGGAGTAGCGAGAGCGGAAGGAGGGCGAGCAGCGCGATGAACGGCGCGAGCGACGTCTCGCGGCGGGCGTGCGCGACCACCGGCGTCGTGGGTCCCGTGCCGAGCAGCGTGCGCAGTCTCCCGGCTGCGGCGCCGACGTCGCGCTCGTCGAAGGCGCGGCTTCCTCCGGTCGCCTGCGCGAGCGAGTCGAGTGCTGCCGGTGCACCGGGATCGGGCCGGTACGCCGTCTCGGGCCGGCCGTTCGCGCCGTAGACGGACTCGTCGGCGTTCCAGAGGCGGACGACCACGACGCCGACGCCGGCGAGGGAACGGCCGAGTGCGCTGGGATCGAAAGGAGTGCTCTCGCCGTCGGTCAGCAAGACGATGGTGCGCTGCTTCGCGGAGGTGTCGAAATAGCCGCTCTCCGGGATGCCTGCGAGCGCCGAGTACGTCGTCGCCCGCACGCTTCTCGACTGCGGCGGCGGCTCTTCGATGCCGACCGCGCGCTGCAGCGTTGCGTCGAACGACGGGCGATCGGCCACAGGCAGCAGGTCGGGCAGGACGCGGTCGGTGAGCGTCGCGATGCCCGCCTCGACGTCGGGGATCGACGCCCTCAGCTTCATCGCGACTGCTTTTGCGCGCGCGAGCCGCGTCGGTGCCGATCTCGAGGGCGCGGCTGCCATCGAGCGCGACGTGTCGAGCACGAAGAGCGTCTGCGCGTCGGTGCGCACACGCTCGGCGGTGTCGTGGGAGAGGGCGGGCTGGGTCGCTGCGAGAGCAAGCAGGGCGAAGGTGCAGACAAGCGCTGCGAGCGCGACGAGGTCGGTGCCGCCGTGCGGTGCGTGAAGCTGCAGTGCCGCCCGAACACGTGCGTATCCGACGGCCCGCGATCGCCAGGGCTGCGAGCGGGAGCAGCACCGCCGCACCGACGAGCGCGCCGAGCGGAGTCAGGAACGTCACGGAGGCGGCAAGCATCAGTATCCGTTCCCCGGCGTGCCGTTTCCGGCTCCGTTGTGTCCGGTCGCTCCTGCCGCTCCGTTGCCGTTCGGCCCGGTGCGTGTGCCGGTGACCGCGAGCGAGCGCAGCAGGAGCTCGAGATCGAACGCCGCGATGTCGTTCTCCGGATCTGCGCGGACAGCTGTCTCGAAATCGCCTTGCGCGGTCTCCGCCTGGCTGGCGTCGCGGCCGCCGCCCCGAGAGAAGTCGCCGAACGCGAGGATCCCGAGCAGCGTTGCTGCCTGCGATGCACGCGCGCCGCGGCCGTGCGCAAGCGCGGCCAATGCGAGCTCCGCGCGCGTTCGTGCGCCCGTCACGTCGAGCGCGTTGTCGAGTCGCGCCCGCCTGGAGACCGTCTGCTCGAAGAGCTGGATCGCGCGCCGCACGCGGAGGTCGTCGCGGACGCCGAGCAGGTCCGCCGCAAGGTCGCCGGGAACGCGCGGTGAGGCGTCCCAGGTCGCATTCGGCCGTACGTCGTCGCTCGTGAACGTTCGCTGCCAGCCGCGGACGTCGGCGGCGAGCAGCGCAACGAAGACCGCGAGCGCCACGAGCACGAGCGCGGGCACGAACCGCAGCACTCTCATCGCGCTGGCTCCCAGTCGAGCCGGGCCGTCCACAGCTCGTGCGCGGCAAGCGCGCCCGCGCCCGCGACGACGAGCACCACGTAGACCCACGGGAACGGCGTCCGGTTTCGCGGCTGCGCGCCGGGTGCCGCCGCGCCCGCCTGCACGATCGGTGACGACGGCCCGGCGAGCTGTTCGAAGAACGCTGCGTCCTCCGGCGACGGATTGAGCCCGACGATGCGCAGCGGAATGTGGTCGCGCCGGTAGGCGAGGACGATCGACGCGACCCGCGTCAGGTCGCCGGGATCGTCATCGAGGTCGCTGACGAGCACCACCGCCGGGCGACGCACCCCGCCGCTCGTGGCGATCGTGTGGGCGAGCTCGAGTCCGCTCGAGATCTCCGTTCCCGCGCTGAACGCGTCCGACCACGGGTTGCGCGGATACGTCGGCGCGAAGCCCGGGCCGGCCTGCCGCGGAACGAAGAAGCGCACGAGCGGCGTGAGATCCGACGCGGGAGAGCCCGGCGGCAGCGCCTCGTACGCCTGTCCCGAGAACACGACGAGGCCGTACCGATCGCGGCTCCGTGCAAGTGACGAGAGCGTTGCGCCGATTCGCGAGTACGTGTCGGAGCCGATACTTGCCGACAGGTCGAGCACGACGATGGTGTCGGCCTTGTTCGGAAGCGCGACGATCGTCTGCGAGTGCGGGCTTCGCACGGCCACGATCGCTGCCGCAAGCGCCGCGACCACGAGCAGGACGAGGACGCTGCTGACGAGCAGCGTCCGGCGCGCAGCGGGCGCCAGCGCGGGAGCGTCGGCGAGCGGGATCGAGCTCACGGCTCGTGGACCTCCTGTCCGACGCGGTCGGCGAGGGTCGCGAGGTCGTCGGGGCCCGGCGCCGGTTCCGACCAGGCGAGGTCGCCGGCCGTGCGAGCGAGGCCGCCGTCCCGCCGCTCGAGGACCCGGGCGAGCAGCCCGACGGCGCGCCGCCGGTCTTCGGGCGTTCGTGTCTCCGCTTCTCGGACGAGTGCAAGCGCGCGCTCGAGCGCGCTGCGGGTGTCGGGCCGCCGCGTCCGTCGAACGACGACTACCTGCCAGACGGCGAAGCCGACGCCGGCCGCGGCGAGCACTGCAGCGATCACGTCGAGGAGCAGCGAGAGCGTGTCCGGCGCGATCCGGTAGCTCACGGGCGGCATCGACGTGTCGCCGCGGAACTGCGGTCGCGACGCCTTCAACAGCGCGGGGTCGACGCGACTGCCGATCGAGAGCAGCGGCCATGCTGCCGTCGCATGTGCGACGCCGCCGCCGCGGCGCGGCGCGTCGACCTGGGCGGGCGGCAGGCGCAGCGCTTTCGCACCCGTCCGTGCGATGCAACCCTCCGACATGCACACGGCGGGGAGCGCATACGTGATCACCGCCAGCCGGCCGCGATTCGTGCGTGTGATGCGAGCGGCGCCGAGCGGCGTAAGCGGCGCGACGTCCTGGCTCACCTGCAGCCGATTCGTGTCGAGCGCGTTGCGATCGGCGAGCACGACGACCTGCGCGACGACCCGGCTGCCGAACTGCACCGCGGGCGGGTCGAACGACGCGTGCACCGTCAGCGGGCGCAACGGCTCGACGCCCGAGACCGGTGCGGCGCGACCGAGCAGCAGAACGACCGCGATGGCGGCTGCGACGGCAATCGCGCCGATCGCGGCGATCCGCGTCAACGTGCCCACCGCCGTTGCTTGCGCAGCTCAGCCCAGGCGACGAACGCGCTGTCGATCGCATCGGGGTCGCTCGTGCCGAGGACGACGGGGTCGAGGCCGAGCGCTGCGTGCTCGGCGAGCAGGCTGCGGTGCCGCTCCTCGTTCCCGTCGCGGCGGCGCGCAGCCTCCCTGCGGGTCAGGCGCACGAGCGACACACGACCGCTCCGCGGGTCCATGATCGGCACGCCGACGCCCCCGACGGGCGGAAAGCTCTGCTCCCACACCGGATCGCGGATGACGACGGGCACGACGTCCCATCCGTGTGCGACCGCCTCGACCCAACCGGCGCCCGGGGGCGAGACGAGGAAGTCCGACAGCACGAACACGAACGTGCCGGGCGGGAGATCGCTCCGCATTCCGGCGAGGAAGGTCAGCGCCTGTTCGACGTTGTCCTCGGGCGCGTCGAACGGCGTCTCGTCTCCGAGCCGCTCGGCGACGAGCCAGACGCGGTCGCGGCGGCCGGGCGGAAGCCAGTACGGCCCCGCGTCGCCGGCGAAGTCGAGCGAGGCGACGTCGCTTCTCGCTGCAGCGGCGCTTGCGGCGATCGCCGTCGCGGCCTCGACGACCGCGCGCGGCTTCTCGAGCCACGGCAGCGACGTCGGAAAGACTCCCATTGCCGGCCGCCGGTCGGAGACGAGCACAACGCGCGGGGCCTCGTCTGCGGAGCGGTCCCGTACGACGAACTCGTCATGTCCGTACGCGGCGGAGAGTCGTGCCGTCGCGAACCAGTCGATCGTCGAGACCGGATCGCCGGCTTCGTAGGGCCGCGTACCGATGACGTCGCCTCCCGCGCCGCGGCGCCGGCTCGGTAGGTCGCCGAAGGGGAGACCGACGACGCGCCGGCGTCGCGGCACGAGCGGAAACGTCTGCCGCTCGCGGGCCGGCACGTTCTCAGCCGGCGGTTGGAGGAGCCGACGCGCTGACCCAGTCGGGCGCGGGAGCCGGCGCCAGCGCGAGACAGCGTTCCTTGATGATTCCGAGCGCCGCGTCGCGGCCGAGCCCGCGCGACTCGGCCAGGAACGACGCAGACAACAGGAGCCGGTGACCGAGGACCGGCAGGAAGAGGGTGTCGACGTCGTCGGGCAGGACGTGCCGCCGTCCATGAATGAGTGCCCAGGCGCGGGCGGTGCGCTCGAGCGCGAGGCTGCCCCGCACCGAGGCGCCGACGACGACTCCGTCGACATCGCGCGTCGCCCGCACGAGCTCGACCGTCCACTGCACGATCAGGTCGTCGACGTAGACGTCCTCGACGTCTGCCTGCAGCCCCCGGACCTCTTCTGCCGACACGAGCGGCTCGAGTGCGGCCAGCGGATGCCCATGTCGCTGCGCCAGCACGATCTCGATCTCGGCCTCCTCGTCCGGGTAGCCGAGCGCCGACCGCAGTGCGAATCGGTCGAGCTGCGCCTCGGGGAGTGGGAAGGTCCCCTCCTGCTCGATCGGGTTCTCGGTGGCGATCACGAGAAACGGCGACGGCAGCGGTCGCGTCACGCCGTCGACGGTCACCTGGTGCTCCGCCATCGCCTCGAGGAGCGCCGACTGTGTCTTCGGCATCGCACGGTTGATCTCGTCGACGAGCACGATGTTCGCGAAGATCGGACCGGGCCTGAACTCGAAGTCCTTCGACTGCTGGTTGTAGATCGAGAGCCCCGTGACGTCGGTCGGCTGGAGATCGGGCGTGCACTGGATGCGGTTGAAGCTCGCACCGCGGATCGTCTGGGCGATCGACCGCGCGAGGATCGTCTTGGCAGTGCCCGGGACGTCCTCGAGCAGCACGTGCCCGTCGGCCGCCATCGCCGCGAGCACGAGCCCGATCTCCTCGTGCTTGCCGAGCACGACACGCTCGATGTTCGCGAGCAGACGATCGGAGGTCGACCCCGTTCCGTTGCCGGACATGGGACGAACCGTATCGGCTGCGGATCGAGGATCAGTCGATGATGGTCACGGGCGTGCCGGCGCCGATCCGGCCGACGAGCCAGTTCATCGCAGCGGTATCGAGCCGGACGCAGCCGTGCGACACCGCGGTGCCGAGCGTGCCGCCGACGTTCTCGAGCCCGTGCAGCGCGACCTGCCCCGGCCCGCCCTCGAACTCCTGCAGAACGGTGGAGCGGGCGCTCAGCGCAAGTGCGAACGGCGCGCCGACGTCACCGGATGAGAGCCGTACGGCCTCCTCGACGAAGAACTCTCCGCGCGGCGTGGGCGTCGACGGCTTCCCGACGACGGCGGAAAACGCTTTTACCGGATGTCCACTCCGGAAGACGACCACCCGCCGGCGCGCACGGTCGACGACGAGGTGCCACGGAGTCACCGACAGAGACGTCGCGTGCACGCTGATCCAGCCGGTTCTGCTGTTCGGGCGGCCGGGTAGCCGGACCCGCAGCCAGCCGCCTGCGGCGCGGCCGAGCAGGGGCAGCACCGTCCGCACGGTGGTGATCGGACGGCGGCCGTCGATCGACATGACCGCCGAGGCCGTCGTTCGCGGCGCCGAGCGGACGGTCTGCGAGGCAAGCAGCGTCACGAGTGCCTGCGTGCGGGCGACGGGCGAAGCAGCGCCCGCGGTGTCGGCTCGGGCACATGCGAGCGCAATGAGCCCGGCCGCGAGAACGATCCGCAGCAGGATGGGCGGCGTGGCCGCCCATCCTGCGTGCGGCATCGAGGTGCTCAGCCGGTGAACCCGGGGGTCACGACCGCGGCGCGAACCGAAGCCCGCTTGATCGCGATCTTCTTCCGCGCGGCCTTCACGGCGGCGGCTTTCACGGCGCGTGCTTTTGCGGCGCGTGCAGCAGCGGCTCGCGCACGCTGGGCTGCTTGTGCCTTCTTCACGATCGCGGCCTGGTTCGCCGCGGCTTGTGCTGCGGTGGCGGCTGCTGCCTGTGCGGCGGCGGCCTGTGCGGCGGCGGCCGCTGCCTGCGTGCTGCGGCCTGGTCTGCTGCTGCCTGTGCTGCGGCTGCTGCCTGTGCGGCCGCGGCCTGTGCCGCTGCGGCCTGCGCTGCGTTCGTGAGTCGATCGAGGCCTGCGTGACGCACTGCGCCGGCCTCGATGATCGTGTCGTGGATCAGCGTCACCGCGCCGGCCTGGTTCGCCTGTCCGCCGGCGAGCAGCCGACCGTTCGAGCGTCACGCTGTCGTCGAGGGAGATGTCGTCGTGGGCGATGATCGTTCCGACGATGTTCGCGGTCGTATGGAGCGTCGCAGCGCTCCCGACCTGCCAGAAGACATTGCACGCCTGCGCACCACCGCGTCAGCGTCACGTGCTCGCCGCGGCGAAGACGAGGTCGGACGTGGCCTGGAAGATCCAGACGGAGTCGGCATTGCCGTCGCCGTCGAGCGTGCAGGTTGCCGACCAGGTTGGCGGTGGCCGCATGCGGAACGCGATAGGACCCGGCGACGAGTGCGAGCCCTCCGAGCTGGTTGTCCGCGGTGCTGTAGGTCACGTCGGGGATCCGACGCCGCCGCGTCGTTGTACGCGGTCGTCAGATCGTTCTTCGCGACGGTGAGCAAGCCCGGGATTGTTCACGTCGCACGGAGCGGGGCCGGTGCCGTTGACGTCGTAGATCGTCCCGGTCACTTCGGCGCAGGTCAATCCTGCGTAGAAGGTGCCGGCCGCCGGCGTGAGCCCGACATCGCCGTTGATCGTCGAGGTCGGCACGTCGGTGATCGCCGTGCCGGCGATGATGGCAAACGGGCTCGTCGTCAGAAGCTGCACGGGCGGCGCGGCGGACGCCGTGCGTGCGAGCATGAGCGGCAGGAGCATCGCGAACGCGACGGCTGCAAGAACTTTCATTGGAGGTCCTTCCCTCAGTGAAGCGATGGATCGTGCTTGGCGGAGCGGCGCCCGCGGACGTGCTCCGACCTTCGCTGGCTGAGGGTCGACGGAACCGGTCGGGACAATTTCACCAGCCGGGTCCGGAAGGCAACAGATGACGCTAGCACCGAGTTTTTCCAGAATCTCCCCGTATGGGTGATCTGCAGGCCTTTTTCCGGGTGTCTACAAGGGGAAGCGCCGCCATTCGTCTCTCGATGCTGCCGAGGGTCGAGCCTCATGCTCGCTGGACGCGGTGCCGATGCACGCCGAGATGCTCCTGCGGCTCTCGCTTGCGCTCGTGCCGGCGTTCGCTCTCGCGGCGATCGATCTCGGTGTGAAGGCCGCCTTTCCGACGAGCCGGTGGGATTTCCACCAGCGCTCGCACGCCTGGTCGATCCTCGCCGTTGCACTGCTCGCCGTCGTGCTTCTGCTCGCGCTGCTCCCGTCGCGCCTCGTGGCGGTCGCGGCGGGCATCGTCGCCGGCGGTGTCCTCGGCAACGTCGTCTCGGCGCATCGCCATGGCGGCCGTGTGCCGAACCCGATCGTCATCGGCGCTGTCGCGCTGAACCTCGCGGATACCTTCGTGCTCGTCGGCGTCCCGGTGCTCGTCTTCGCGCTTGCCCGGGTGTCGATCCGCAACCGCGAGCACATCGATCGCCTGATCCCGCCGCGCCGCTGGGAGCTCGCGCTCCGCCGGCGGCTCGGGCTCTGACCGTCGTCTGGCGGTACGCTCCCCGCGTCGATGACGCACGACCTGCTGCAACAGTTGCGCGTGGAGCCGGGCTCGGCTCCACGCCTCGACAAACGCGATCCGGATGTCCGGATCGGTGCGCCGAGCAAGCAGGAAGGGCTCGAGTTGCTGCGCGAGCAGGTCGAGCGACTCGGCGCGCTCCAGATGAAGCTCGCGGCAGAAGCGACACGTGCGGTGCTCGTCGTCCTGCAGGGCATGGATGCATCGGGAAAGGACGGGACGATTCGGCACGTCTTCACCGGGGTCAACCCGCAGGGATGTCGTGTCGTGTCGTTCGACGTGCCGACGAAGAACGAGCTCGCACACGACTACCTCTGGCGCGTCCACGCGCACTGTCCGACACGCGGGGAGATCGCGATCTTCAACCGGTCCCACTACGAGGACGTCGTCGCAGTGCGCGTGCGGGGTCTCGTCCCGAAAGGCGTGTGGAAGCGCCGGTACGAGCACATTCGCGGCTTCGAGCGCATGCTCACGGACGAGGGCACGACTGTCCTCAAGATCTTCCTGCAGGTCTCGCGCGACGAGCAGGGCCGCCGGTTGCAGGAGCGGCTCGACGATCCCGAGAAGCGATGGAAGTTCCGTGCCGGCGATCTCGACGACCGGAAGCTGTGGGACGACTACATGGCCGCGTACGAAGACGCGATTCGCGAGACGTCGACCGAGTGGGCGCCGTGGTTCGTCGTGCCTGCGGATCACAACTGGGTGCGCAACCTCGCGGTCGGCGAGATCCTCGTCGACGCTCTCGACCGGCTCCATCTTCAGCTGCCGAAGCCCGATCCGGGCCTCGACGGCGTCGAAGTGCCCTGACGAAGAGGTGCTACCGTTCGGGTGCGGCATCGCAAGCATTCGATGTCGTAGAGGTGTTGCCGGGCCTCAAATCGGGCGGCCCGGCGAACCTTCCTCCCACAGGGTCGCGGGTTGGAGCTCATCGTCCACCCGACCGCAGAGAGGGCAACCATGACCGCGACTTCTCCTTCGCCGGACGCGACGCGCGGGCCGCGCGGTACATCCGTCTCCAGCCTGCGCCCAGCCCTCGGCGGAACACAACCGACGGTCGTCTCCACCGAGCCCTGGCTGCCGCCGTTGAGCCGCGCCTACAAGGCGATCAACCTCGTGGGGATCGTCCTGCCACTTGCCGGGCTCGTCATCGCGATGCTGCTCTTGTGGAACCGGATGGTCGGGCTCACCGAGATCGGGATCCTGCTCGTCGGATACCTGATCACCGGAGTCGGCATCACGGTCGGATTCCACCGGCTCTTCACGCACCGCTCGTTCCAGACGTCGCGTCCGCTTCGGTACACCTTCGCGGTGCTCGGCGAGATGGCCGTCGAGGGAGACGTGCTCGCCTGGGTCGCCGACCATCGCAAGCACCACCGTTTCTCCGACCGGAGAGGCGATCCACATAGCCCGCACGTCGGCTTCGGCGACGGCGCGTTCGAAGGGCTCAAGGGCTTGTGGCATGCCCATACCGGGTGGCTGTTCTCGCAGGCGGGCCGCGCCGACCGCGACAAGTACGCCAAGGATCTCGTCGCAGATCCGGGCCTCAGCCTGATCGCGCGGCTGTTCCTTCCGATCGTGATCGCGTCGCTGCTCTTGCCCGCGTTCGTCGGCTGGCTGCTGCTCGGCGGCTGGTACGGCTTCGTCGCCGGCCTCGTCTGGGGCGGAGCGATACGCATCTTCCTGCTCCACCACGTCACCTTCTCGATCAACTCGATCTGCCACGTGTGGGGCCGCCGTCGGTTCACATCGGGCGACGAGTCGCGCAACGTGTGGTGGCTCTCATGGCTGTCCTTCGGCGAGTCCTGGCACAACAACCATCATGCGTTCCCGTCGTCCGCGTTCCACGGGCTGAGGCCGAGAGAGGTCGATCCGGGCGGCTGGGTGATCTGGACGCTCGAGCGAGCGGGTCTCGTCTGGCGTGTGGTGCGTATCGACGAGACCAGGCAAGCCGCCAAGCTCGTGCCGGGCGGCGACCGGTGGCACCAGCGCGACTGACGTTCGGAGAAACGCGATGATCGCGTCATGCGACTGCTCGAACGTGACGACTCCGTGCTCGTCGTGGTGGACGTGCAGCCCGGGTTTCTCCAGCGGGAGTGGTTCTCGGACCAGGACGTCGCGGCCGCGCGAGCGGCCGCGGACCGCATCGGCTGGCTCGTCGCGCTCGCCGCGCTGCTCGGGATTCCGATCGTCGTGACGGAGGAAGAATCCGAGCGGAACGGCAGCACCGACGCCCAGGTCGCAGCGCAGCTTCCCGCGGGGACACCCGTGCTGGCCAAGCCGACTTTCGGGCTCGCCGCCACGCCTGAGATTCTCGAGGCGATCCGCGCGACGGGGCGAGGGACGGCAGTTTTCGTCGGGTGCGAGACCGACGTGTGCGTCGCGCAATCGGCGATCGGCCTGCAGGACCACGGCTTCGGCTGTGTCGTCGTCGAGGACGCGACGTTCTCTCCGGGAGAGATGCATGCGCGCGGCCTCGACCGGCTCGCGGCCGCCGGCGTCGATCGCAACCACGCGAAGGGCATCACGTACGAGTGGTTGCGCTCCGTGGACGACGCGCACACGGTGCTCGGCGATCCCCACTTGATGTCGCCGCCGTTCCGGCTCTGACGCCAAACCGATCCGCGGGCCCGGCCGTACTGTGGCGTCGATGCGGCCGTTCGTCAGGCAAGAGGGCGCTCGGCAACGTCATCCGGGGCGCGCGCATGGCGGCCCACGCCCGCGCCCCGGATCAACTCTCCCTCGAGAACGAGGGTCGCACGCCGCCCCGGCCGCGACAACTGAACGAACGGCTAAGGCCGCGTCGTGCGTCGATCGATTCTCCGGCGAACGGTGCTCGGAGGGCTAGGGCGAGGTCTGCGCCTGCAAGATCTGCCGGCTGGGGCCGCCGGTCGTGACCAGGCCGGCCGCGCCGAGGCTTTGTACCTCGTAGCCCGGGGCCTGGAGCCGGTGCGGATTGGCCATCGGAGCCCACGCGAGGTGTCGCGACTGGACCGCGGCGAATCGATACGCGAAGCTGTTGCACGCTCCAACGCCGCCGTTCCAGCTCTCCGACGTCGCGACGGGAGCCCAGCGGTCGTGGCTTCCCGGCAGGAGAATCGGGCGGGTCACCGCAGCACTGTCCACCCAGACACGCCACCAGTTCGGCCGCCCGGCGACCTCGATGACGGCGATCTGGTGCGATTCGCCGATCGCGATTCCCTTCCGCACCTCGACGTACTGCGGTGCGGCGTGCGCTCTTGCAACCTCGTAGTAGAGAACCGACCCGGTGGTCGGCTCCGCGGCGAGACCCGCCTGAAGCCACTCGTCGGCTCCGTTCTTGCCCATCCCCAACCCGCCGACGCCCACCCACGCTGCGACGTGACCGTGCTCGACGTGCGGGATTGCCGCCAGCTGGAGCATTGCGGAGATACCGGCGGCCGGCTTGCGGTCGACGATGCCGGCATAGGAGTACGCCTGCGCGCCACAGCTCGTGGCCTCGGTCGCGGCCCCCGACGGTGCGCTCGACTGCGCCAGGGACGCGGAGAGGGCAACCACGAGAACGAAAAGAAGACGACGCAAGGGGAGGTCCTTCGCTGCAAACGACGGGACACTCCGGTCATCGTCGGCGGGTCACGTCGGAGCCACCCTCGACCGAGTGATTGACAGGGTCGGTTTCCGGTACGGTGCTCTTGGGTACGGCACGAACGCGGCATCGTGAAGACCACTGCGGCTCTCTTCATCACGATTGGCTTGGCATTTGCCGGTTTCGGCAGCGCCGGATACGCCGCACGGGCGGATACAGGAACCTCGACCGCCACGACGACTGCCGGCTCGCCCTGCACGCGAGACCATCCTTGCCCCGATCCCGGCTGCAGCGTGACCGGCTTTGGCCCCGGTGACTGCTTCACGCAGGCGACGGAGACCGCCACCACGCCGACGACCGAGACGGCGACGACCGAGACCGCGACGACCGAGACCGCGACGACCGAGACCACGACGACGGCCACGACCGAGACCACCACCACCGACCCACCGCAGTCGCCCTGCACGCGCGCGCACCCCTGCCCCAACCCCGGCTGCGCTGAAGCCGGCTTCGGCCCCGGCGACTGCTTCACGCCGACCCCGACTCAGCAGACCACGCCGACCCCGACCACGGACACCACGCCGACGACCACGGCAGCGACCACCAGCACGGCGACGACCGACACGACGCCGACGACCGGCACCACGCAGGTCGGGGCGACGCAGACGGGGATCACGGCGACGTCTCCCGTCGCGACTCCACCGGTCGCAGCGACGACGACAGGGGCAACGACCACGACCGCGCCGGCTACGACGACGACCGCCACTGCGCCGTTCCTTCCGCCCGCCGCGCCGACGAAACCGAAGCCGCCGCCGAAGGCAGGCCCGTTCGCCCCGCCGCCCGCGAAGGTTCAGGCAGCCTCGTCGACGAACCCGGCCGTGACACTTCCCTTCACCGGTGTCGCGCTCTCGCCGTTCCTGCTCGTCGCGTTCGGGCTCATCGGCCTCGGGCTGCTCACGTGGTGGCTCGGTCGCGAGAACGCCTGACCCGGTTGTAGCTCGCCCCCGCGTGCGTCGTGCGCCGCCGCGCACCCACGCCGAGTTGTTCGCCCGCGGGGCCGGTTCTACACTCGATCGATGAAGGCCTGTCCGAGCTGTGGCGCGGAGAACCCCGCTCAATTCCGGCTATGCGGCCTCTGTGGGACCGCGCTCGAGTCGAATCCTCCGGTCCGAGAGGTCCGCAAGAGCGTGACAGTGGTCTTCTCGGACATGCAGGGCTCGACGGGTCTCGGTGAATCGCTCGATTCGGAATCGCTCCGCGAAGTCATGTCGCGGTATTTCGACGAAATGCGGGACGTGCTCGAAGAGCACGGCGGTGTCATCGAGAAGTACATCGGCGACGCGATCATGGCCGTGTTCGGCCTTCCGCTCGCACATGAGGACGACGCGCTCCGCGCCGTGCGCGCGGCGATCGCGATGAAGCGCGTCCTTGCTCCCCTCAACGACGAGCTCGAGCGTCGCTGGGGAGTGCGCCTCGCGAATCGCACAGGTGTGAACACCGGTGAGGTCGTCGCCGGCGACCCAACCGCCGGCCAGCGACTCGTCACCGGCGACGCAGTGAATGTCGCCGCGAGGCTCGAGCAGGCCGCGCCGCCCAACGAGATCTTGATCGGAGAGATGACGTATCGCCTCGTACGCGATGCCGTCGAGGTCCAGCCCGTCGAGCCGTTGACGCTGAGAGGCAAGGCAAAGCCGCTTCCGGCCTACAAGCTGTTGTCGGTCGCCGACCGCGGCGTTACGCCGCGCCGCCACGATGCTCCCCTCATCGGTCGCGAGGATGAGCTTGGTCTCCTCCGCACGATGCTCGAATCCACCGTCTCGTCGAGCTCGTGTCATCTCGTGACGCTGATCGCCGATGCAGGCATCGGCAAGTCGCGCTTGATCGCCGAGCTCGCGGAGGAGGCCTCCCGCGAAGGGGCTCGGGTCGTTCAGGGTCGCTGTCTGCCCTACGGCCGGGGCATCACCTTCTGGCCGATGGTCGAGATGGTTCGATCGCTCGCCGGAATCGAAGAGGACGATGCGCCCGGAGTCGCCGTCTCGAAGATCGCCTCGCTGATCGCGGATGGTGAGGTCGTCGCCCGGATCGAGGCCATCGTCGGCTTGCGCGATACGCAGTTCCCTCTCGAGGAGATCTACTGGGCGATCCGCAAGCTGTTCCAGCATCTCGCGCACGAGCGCCCCCTCGTCGCCGTCTTCGAGGACGTGCACTGGGCGGAAGCGGGGCTGCTCGACCTCGTCGCGAACCTGCTCGCGCGTACGCACGACACCCCGCTGCTGCTCGTCTGCTCCAGCAGACCCGACCTTCTCGAGCGGCGCCCCGACTGGAGCAGGGACGACCGCGCGTCCGAGATCGAGCTTCAGCCGCTCTCGGGGACCGAGACGATTCGCGTGATCGAGCACCGGCTGGGGTCGACCGACATCGCACCGGAGGTGCAGGAGGAGATCGTCCGGTCGTCCGAGGGGAACCCGCTCTTCGTCGAGCAGCTCCTGGAGATGCTCATCGACGAGGGCGTGCTCCGTCACGAGGACGGTAGATGGTTCAGCCCGGCTGAGCTCTCCGGCCTGGTGCGTGCACTCCCGCCGACGATCGAGGCGCTGCTGGCAGCCCGGCTCGACCTGCTCTCCGCGGACGAGCTGACCGTGCTCGAAGCCGCCGCCGTCGTCGGATCGATCTTTCCACTGGTCGCGCTCGATTCACTCGTGCCGGAGCTCGTGCGACCTGACGTCGAAACGCATCTTGCAGCGTTGAGCGGCAAGCACCTGGTTCGGCCCGTTGCGAGCGAGGGGAGAGACGCCCTCGGCGTACCGGGCGGCTCGATGCGCTTCCACCACGTCTTGATCCGCGATGCCGCCTACAACCGGCTCCTCAAGCGTTCGCGTGCGGACCTCCACGAGCGCTTCGCCGACTGGGCGGAGAGAGTGAATCGAGATCGGGAGCGCGAGAGCGAGTACCAGGAGATTGTCGGCTATCACCTCGAGCAGGCCTCGCACTATCTCCAGGAGCTCGCGCCGCTCGATGACCACGGACGGCGTCTCGGCGAGCGCGCAGCGTCTCATCTCGCGCCGGCCGGGCGGCGCGCGTTCGGGCGCGGCGACATGGGCGCCGCCGCGAATCTCATCCGCCGCGCGGTCGGTCTGCTCCCCGAGGGATCACAGGTCCGCCTCGCCCTTCTCCCCGAGCTGGCCGAGGCGATGATGGAGATCGGAGAGTTCGCCTGGGCCGAGGTGTACGCGGACGAAGCAGTGACGGAGGCGGCAAGGGTCGGCGACGAGCTGCTGAGCTCGGATGCGATTCTGACCCGGCTGCTCGTCCGCCACCACACCACCGACGATCTCGACGGATGGCGTGCCGAGGTCGAGCGAGAGACGTCCCGCATCATTCCTCTCCTGGAGCCCGAGACGACGCCTGCATTGCTGGCGAAGGCGTGGCGCATGGTCGCGTTCGTCCACGGCACCGTCTGCCAGTGGGAGGCGACCGCGATCGCCCAGCAGCGCGCGATCGAGCACGCCCGCCGTGCGAACGACCCACGGCAGGAGGCGCGGCTCTCCGCCGCGTACGTGATGGCGCTGACCGACGGACCGACGCCGACGTCGGAGGCTTTGGCGCGTGCGGAGGAGATCGTCGGGCGCGGCCTCGTCGACCGGCAAGCAGAGGCGGTGGTGCTCTTGTCGATCGGGTCGCTCCGGGCGATGCGCGGCGAGTTCGGCGCGGCCCGAAATCTGGTTCGACAAGGGGACGAGCTCCTCCGTGACCGCAGTGCCGCAGTTCTCGCCTCCCACACGTCGCTCACGTCGGCTCGGGTTGAGCTGCTCGCCGGGAATCCCGCTGCGGCCGAAGCCGAGCTGCGCCACGACTATGAGAAACTGGCCGCAATCGACGAGCGCTACTTTCGCCCGTTGATCGCGGCGCTGCTCGCCCGCGTGCTCCTCGAGCTCGACCGCCTCGAGGAGGCCGAGACGACATTCCGGGTCGCTGCCGAGCTCGCCGCATCGGATGACATCGAGACGCAGGCCATCGTCAGGTCCGTCAACGCGCTGATCCTGTCCACGCGCGGTGCCCATGGCGAGGCGGAACGACTCGGCCGCGAAGGATTGGAGCTCGTCCGCAGAGCGGATGCACCCGTACTGGAGGCCGACGTTCTCGTCGACCTCTCAGTGGTTCTCGCCCGCGCTGGGCTCGCCGGGGAGGCGTCGATCGCGCTCGACGATGCGCGTCGTCTCTACGAGCGAAAGGAGCATCTGGTCGGAGCGGAACGTACGCGCGCGGCCCTTGCCGTCGAGCGTGCCGCGACCGGCGTCTAGCCGACGTACCGCGGATCGCCGAGCCCACTGCCCTGCACTCGCAGGGTGATGATGCCGGCGTCCGCATCGCCGTCCGGATCCTGCGGGAAAACGCCGACGACGCACGAGTCGAATCCCGCCGGGATCACGTTGCCGTTCTGGCACCGCGGCACGACGAAGAAGGTCGCAGGGTTCAGGTTGGTCGGGTCAGGGATCTCGCGGAGCTGATTCGGATTGGCCGGCGTTCCGGGCAACTCGCCGTCGCGGAACGTCAGGTCGACCGTCGCGGGCTCTCGGAGTCGCGGGATGTCGACGATCGCGATGTCCGTGCCGAACCCCACGGTGCTCGGCCTCGGTTCCACACCGACCGCCACCGGCGTGCACGGCAGGCCGAGCGACGGATCCGCCGCGGGCAGGCGCGTCATCTCCGTCCCCTGGCCGTTCAGCTCGGCGTCGAGGTTCCCTCCGCCGGTCGTGCACGTGCCGACGTGGGTCGGGTCGGTTGCCGCGAAGATCTGCGCAACCTGGGATTGAGCGTTGACGAAATCGGCGCCCGCGCCCCAGGCCGCGTGGCCGGCTACCTGGAAGGAGCCGGCGGACCCGGGTGCGACGAATGTCACGACCGCCTTCGCCGTTCCTCCGATCCCCACCTGGCCGAGCGAGCACGCAACCGTCGAGGCCGGTCCCGAGGCCGGCGTGCATCCCGGAGCCGTGACCGCGACGCTGACCGGGAAGCTGAACGTGACCACGACCTTCTTCAGAACGAAGGCGCGGTTGTTGGTGAACGTCGCGACCGTCAGCGCCGGTTGACCGCCCGAGATCGTGCCCGGCGCAACCTGGACGGTCAGTGACTGGCTCGGCGGAGCGCCGGTGCCGCGCGCGGCGGCAACACGCTGCGACGAGCGCGGCGGCCACGACGACGAGTCCCTTGGCACGGAGCACGCAGGCATCGTCGAATGCTCGCGCGGAAATGTCAACGGGAACTGCCGACGAACGCTCAGACCTCGGGTCCCCGGCGACTCGGTGTGCGTCCGTGCGGCTGGGTCGGTGCGGGGAGACTGTCCCTGAGCGGGATCGGCTCCACTACGGGGTTGCCGGTGGAGACGATGACCGGCTTGCCGTGATGAAGGAGCTCGAGCGGCTCCCCGGCGAGCAGCGTGTAGGTCGCGTGCGTGCGGTTCGCTTCGACCATCAGCCTGCGGTCTCGAAAGACGAGACGAAACGCGAGGCGCGCGAGGCGGCTCGGCAGTTGCGGCGCGAGGCGCAGCTCGCCTCCGTGGTCACGCAATCCTCCGAAGCCGGCGACCGCCGCGATCAGTGCGCCGGCGAGGCTCGCGATATGGAGTCCGTCCCGTGTGTTGTGGTTGAGGTCGTGCAGGTCCATCAGGGCGGCCTCGGCGAAGTAGTCGTAGGCGAGCTCGAGGTGTCCGACCTCAGCCGCGATGACCGCCTGGGTGCAGGCAGAGAGGGACGAGTCCCTGACAGTCAGAGCTTCGTAGTAGTCGAAGTTCCTCGCCTTCTCCTCGTCGGTGAACGCGTCGCCGAAGATGTGGAGCGCGAGCACCAGGTCAGCCTGCTTGACGACCTGCTTTCGGTAGATGTCGAAGTAGGGGAAGTGCAGCAGCAGCGGGTACTGATCCGGCTCCGTGTGCTCGAAGTCCCAGATCTGATGGCTGGTGAAGCCTTCCGACTGTGGGTGCACTCCTAGCGCTTCGTCCCACGGGATGACCACGGCGCTCGCGGCGTCGCGCCACGCGGCTGCCTCTTCGAGATCGGCGCCGAGGGTTTCGGCACGACGGGGATGGCGCGCGACGGCATCGGCCGCCGCGCGCAGGTTCCGCTGCGCGAGAAGGTTGGTATAGACGTTGTTGTCTGCGATCGCGCTGTATTCGTCGGGGCCTGTGACGCCGTCGATGCGGAACCGGCCTTGCGGGTCGTGATGACCGAGCGATCGCCAGAGACGTGCGGTCTCGATGAGCAGCTCGAGACCCACTTCGCGCTCGAACTCCTCGTCGCCGCTCACCGTCTGATAGCGGACGACCGCGTCCGCGATGTCGCCGCCGATGTGGAACGCAGCTGTTCCTGCAGGCCAGTACCCCGAGCATTCCTGGCCTCGAATCGTCCGCCACGGGAAGGCCGCGCCGGCGAGGCCGAGCTGCGCTGCCCGCTCGCGGGCGAGGTCGAGCGTCGCGTGCCGCCAGCGCAGGGCATCGCCGGCGGCCTCCGGCGCCGTGTACGTCAGGACGGGCAGGATGAAGCGTTCGCTGTCCCAGAACGTATGCCCGTCGTAGCCGGGCCCGGTCAATCCTTTCGCGGGGATGGCCCGCTGCTCGGCGCGTGCGCCTGCCTGAAGCGTGTGGAACAACGCGAACCGCAGCGCCTGCTGGATCTCGGTGTCGCCTTCGATCTCGACGTCGGCGCGATCCCAGAAGTCGTCGAGATACGCGCGCTGTCCTGCAATGAGCCCGTCCCAGCCGGTGTGCCGCGCTTGCGCCAGCGCGGCCACGACCTCGTCGCGGAGTGCCGGGTGCGAGCGCCGGCTCGACCACGCGTAGGCGAGGAGCTTCACGATCCTGAGTCGCTGTCCGGGCTCGAGGTCGGCCGCGACCGTCACCCGGCCGAGGTCGCCGTGACTCTCTGCGGCGCTGTCCGTCCCGGGCGGCCCTTCGATCAGATGGTCCATCCCGGCGGCCATCCCGAGCCTGCTGCTGCGGGTGGAATGGACGAGCACGACCCTCAGGTCGTGATCGAAGAACTCCGAGGAGACGAGCGGCGACTCGAGTGCCGCGGCGGCACGCGGGTCGGTGGATCGCGTGGTCGAGGGCTCGTTGGCCACGAGCTCCGACTGGACGACGACACGCACGGATGCGGCGAGCGGCTCGACGTCGTACATGATCGCCGCAGCGGTGCGTTGGACGAACGAGACGAGCCGGGTCGAGGAGATCCGCACCGCAGTACCCGCCGGCGACCGCCAATCGGCGCGGCGGTGGAGCACGCCGGCTCGAAGGTCGAGCTCACGCTCGTGCGCGAGCAGTTGGCCGTAGCGGACGTCGAGTGGCTCGTCGTCGACGAGGAGGCGGATGATCTTTCCGTTCGTGACGTTCACGATCGTCTGGGCCGACTCCGGGTCTCCGTAGCCGATCTCGGCGTGCGGCAGCGGTCGCAGCTCGTAGAAGGAGTTCAGGTAGGTCCCGGGGAGGCCGAACGGCTCCCCCTCGTCGAGGTTCGCGCGTAACCCGATGTGTCCGTTCGAGAGCGCGAATATCGACTCGGCCTGCGCGAGCACGTCGAGGTCGAGCTCCGTTTCGCGGAGGGACCACGGCGCGATTGCGAAGTTCGCACGCGCGATCATGAGGTCTCGAGCAGCTCCGCGAGATCGGACACGACGACGTCGGCGCCGTGCGTGAGGAGTGCTTCGGCTTGTCCGACCCGGTCGACCCCGACGACGAGCCTGAACCGGCCCGATCGTCCGGCGGCGACGCCGGCGAGCGCATCCTCGAACACCGCCGACTCGTCCGGTCGCACGTCGAGACACCGCGCCGCCGCCAGATACATGTCCGGCGCCGGTTTTCCCGGAAGGTGGTCCCTCGCGGCGACGATGCCGTCGACGCGGATCTCGAAGAGATCCGAGATCCCCGCCGATTCCAGTACCTCGCGGCAGTTGGCGCTTGCCGAGACGACGGCGCGTCGCAACCCCGCGTCCCGAACCGCCTGGACGAATCGCACCGACCCGGCGTACGCCTGCACGCCGCGCGCACGGATCAACGTGAGCACGAGCTCGTTCTTCCGATTGCCGAGCCCGCCGATGGTCTCCGCGTCGGGCGGATCGTCGCGCGTCCCCTCCGCGAGCTCGATTCCCCGCGACGAAAGGAACGAGCGCACTCCGTCGAAGCGCTGCCTCCCGTCGATGTGCTCCTGGTAGTCGGGCAAGAGGTCGAACGGTACGAAGAGCAGGCGTTCGCGGATCGCGCGCGCTTCGAGGAACTCGTCGAACATGCGTTTCCACGCCTCGGCATGCACTGCGACCGTGTCTGTGAGCACGCCGTCGAGGTCGAACAAGCAGGCCCGAATCTCATTCGGCAAGAGAGGGCCGCGAGGCTTCGCCGTCACGTCGTGAACCGTACCCCCGGAGTGCACCGTTGCTCACATGAAGCCTGCCGATCCGTGCGAGCGGCGCACAGGCAATACGGCCCGCGGCCGGATGAGGGTCTTGTTCGAGCGGGTCTGCCGTTCTAGAGTCCCTGGCCGTGCCTCCGTCAGTCCCACGTCTCCTGAGAGCCTTCACGGCCCTCCTCGTCGTTGCCGGCGTGGCTCTGCTCGTCTCCGCGGTCGCTCTCGGCGGCACGGAGCGACCCGGCGGAAGCCGCACCGCTCTCGTTCACCAAGGCCTGCCGCATGCTCCGGCGGGCGTGCCGTCGGCACGTCCGCAGGCTCATATCTACGGAATGGTGCCGTCCGGCATTGCGGGCGCAGGAGGCGGCGTTCCGACCCCGAGCGCCTTCGCCGGGACCCCGTTTGCCGCGCCGGTCAACCTCACGTACCACGGCGGGCCTGTGATGACCACGAACACGACGTACACCATCTACTGGCTGCCCGCGGGCCAGACGATGAGCTCCGGATACCAGACCATCATCAACGGGTTCTTCGCCAACGTCGCCGCCGCGAGCGGCTCCACGAACAATGTGTACGCCACGGACACCCAGTACTACATGGGCTCGAACCCGAAGACGTTCATCCAGAACAACTCGACCTTCGGTGGCACGTTCGTCGACACGACGACGCCGATTCCGGCTGGGAACTGCGGGGGCCAGTACTCGGCGTCCGTCTCGTCGCACCTCACGGGCTGCATCACGGACGCGCAGCTGCATGCCGAGGTCGACTCGGTGCTCACCGCGACCGGCTGGACGCCGGGGCCGAACAAGCTGTTCCTCGTCTTCACGCCGCGCAGTGTCGCATCGTGCATCGACACGTTCAGCGGCCAGTGCGCCTACACGCTCTACTGCGCCTATCACTCCGACTACGTGGGCTCCCACGGGCACACGTTCTACGCCAACCAGCCGTACACCGAGACGGCGCAGATCAACCTCCCGGGCGCATGCGATTCGGTACAGAAACCGAACGGAGACTGGGCCGACGCCACGCTCAACGTGGCGAGCCACGAGCACAATGAGGCGATAACCGACCCGCAAGGCGACGCCTGGTTCGACTCGTCCGGCAACGAGAACGGCGACAAGTGCGCCTGGAACTTCGGCACCCCATTGGGCACGACGTCGTTCGGCCAGTACAACCAGGCGATCGGGACGGGCAAGTACTACCTCCAGCAGGAGTGGAGCAACGCATCGAGTTCGTGCGTGCTCTCCTTCGGCAGCTCGTCCTCCCCGACGATCTCGAGCTTCGCCCCACCGAACGGCGCGGTGGGAGCGACCGTCACGATCACGGGCACGGCGTTCACCGGGGCGACCGCGGTGACGTTCAACGGCACGGCTGCGACCTTCACCGTCAACTCCGCCACGCAGATCACGGCAACCGTCCCCTCGGGAGCGACGAACGGGCCGATCGCCGTCACCACGCCCGGCGGCACCGCGACGAGCGCGTCGAGCTTCTCCGTTACTCCGCCGACTCCGCCGGTGAATTCGGTGTTGCCGGTGGTGTCGGGGGTTGCGCAGGTGGGTTCGGTGTTGAGTGTGTTGCCGGGTGTGTGGTCGGGGTCGCCGGCGCCGGTGTTGGGTGAGCAGTGGCAGCGGTGTGATGCTGGTGGTGCGAATTGTGTTGCGATTGGTGGGGCGACTGGGTCGACGTATTTGGTTGCTCTTGGTGATGTTGGTTCGACGTTGCGTGTGTTGGAGACGGCGACGAATTCGGCTGGGTCGGTTTCGGCTGCGAGTGTGGTGACGGCTGTGGTGACGGGTTCGTCGCTTGCGCCGTCGACGCCGGTGCTCGATGACTTCAATCGGGCGAATGGTGGTGTTGGTGCGGGCTGGTCGTTGCTTCGGCCGAGTGGTGTTGCGTCGATGAACGTGTCGGCGAGTGCGGCGGTTGATGCGTCGTCGACGTTGTTTGCCTGGAACTACTGGAATGGGGCGAGCTTCGGGCCTGACAGCGAGGCGTATGTGACGGTCGCGAATTATCTGAGTAGCGATGTGATTCGGATCGGTGCTCGGGTGAGTGGGGCGGGCACGACTTCTGCTGCCGGTTATTACGTGTCGGTGAGCGGGGCGGGTGCGTGGACGATCTTGCGGATCGATTCGTCGGGGTTGTCGACGACGCTTGCGTCGGGTGTGACGCAGCCGCTTGCGAGTGGCGACAAGTTGGCGATCCGGGTGGTGGGCTCGGTGGTCAGTGCGTTGCATTTCACGAGTGGTGGCGGCTGGGTGCAGGTGCTCTCGCATGACACGAGCGGCGATTCGATCCGTTTCACCGCTGCGGGCCGGCTTGCGCTCGAGTTCAGGACCAGCACCATCGACAACTTCGGCGGCGGCACCGTGGGCGGGACGTCGAGTCCGCCGGTGAACTCGGCGTTGCCCGTCGTCTCGGGAATTGCGCAGGTGGGTCAGGTGTTGAGCATGTCGCCGGGTGTGTGGTCGGGCGTTCCGGCTCCCTCGCTGACCGAGCAATGGCAGCGTTGCGATTCCGGTGGCGCGAACTGTGTTGCGATCGGCAGCGCGACCGGGTCGACGTATCTGGTCAGCCCCACTGATGCCGGCTCGACGTTGCGCGTGTTGGAGACCGCAACGAACACCGCCGGGTCGGGCTCGGCGGCGAGCGTTGTGACCGGTGTCGTGACGTCGCCGCCGACGCCGCCGGTGAACTCGACGTTGCCCGTCGTCTCGGGTGCTGCGCAGGTGGGTCAGATGTTGAGCGCCACGCCGGGTGTGTGGTCTGGTGTGCCGCCTCCCTCGCTGGCCGAGCAGTGGCAGCGGTGCGACTCCGGTGGCGCGAACTGTGTTGCGATCGGCGGCGCGACCGGGTCGACGTATCTGATCGCCGCCGGCGACGTCGGCTCGACGTTGCGTGTCCTGGAGACCGCCACGAACACCGCTGGGTCGGGCTCGGCCGCGAGCTTGGTGACCGGTGTCGTGACTGCGACGTCGACTCCGCCGGTGAATTCGGTGTTGCCGGTGGTGTCGGGGGTTGCGCAGGTGGGTTCGGTGTTGAGTGTGTTGCCGGGTGTGTGGTCGGGGTCGCCGGCGCCGGTGTTGGGTGAGCAGTGGCAGCGGTGTGATGCTGGTGGTGCGAATTGTGTTGCGATTGGTGGGGCGACTGGGTCGACGTATTTGGTTGCTCTTGGTGATGTTGGTTCGACGTTGCGTGTGTTGGAGACGGCGACGAATTCGGCTGGGTCGGTTTCGGCTGCGAGTGTGGTGACGGCTGTGGTGACGGGTTCGTCGCTTGCGCCGTCGACGCCGGTGCTCGATGACTTCAATCGGGCGAATGGTGGTGTTGGTGCGGGCTGGTCGTTGCTTCGGCCGAGTGGTGTTGCGTCGATGAACGTGTCGGCGAGTGCGGCGGTTGATGCGTCGTCGACGTTGTTTGCCTGGAACTACTGGAATGGGGCGAGCTTCGGGCCTGACAGCGAGGCGTATGTGACGGTCGCGAATTATCTGAGTAGCGATGTGATTCGGATCGGTGCTCGGGTGAGTGGGGCGGGCACGACTTCTGCTGCCGGTTATTACGTGTCGGTGAGCGGGGCGGGTGCGTGGACGATCTTGCGGATCGATTCGTCGGGGTTGTCGACGACGCTTGCGTCGGGTGTGACGCAGCCGCTTGCGAGTGGCGACAAGTTGGCGATCCGGGTGGTGGGCTCGGTGGTCAGTGCGTTGCATTTCACGAGTGGTGGCGGCTGGGTGCAGGTGCTCTCGCATGACACGAGCGGCGATTCGATCCGTTTCACCGCTGCGGGCCGGCTTGCGCTCGAGTTCAGGACCAGCACCATCGACAACTTCGGCGGCGGCTCCCTGCCGTAGCGGTCGGCGATCCCCGGCCCACGACGGCAGGCTCGCGCGTCGACCACTCCTCGTATCTATCGATCGGCAGCACTCCGCGGGGGCCGGGCTCCCTGTGGAGCCCGGCCCCTGTTGCACGCGTGCTACCGCGCGCCGAGGCTCGCCGCTCGGGCGAGCGCCGGCACGAAGCGCGCCGCGTCGATCGTTCCGAGCCCGCTCGCGAGGTCGTACCCCGGGCCCGCGTTGAAGCCGGGCACGTGGTAGGTGTTTCCGTCGCTGTTGACGAACGGGCCGATGTCGTTGTTCCCCTGCGTGACGTCGACGATGCCGTTACTGAGGGAGTAGAGCGCGCCGTTGATGACGCCGAGCCCTGCCGTGCGCGAGCTGCTCGGTCATCGCGACGATCCCCGAGAACTCCGGCGCCGCCGCGCTCGTGCCGCCGAAGATGTGGAAGGGCGACGTCGGGTTGACGAACGTGTAGTACACCCAGACGCCGCCGTCGACGGCGGCATTCATGCTGATGTCCGGTGTACCGCGCGCGTCGCCCACGATCGGTCGTACCCGATCCTGGAAGCTCGGCCGCTTGAACACGTGGCTCGGGCCGCCGCCGCCCGCTGCCTGGATCCCGACAGGCGAGTCGTTCCAGACGACGTCGGGCGAGAGGCGGTTGCCCTCGTTGTTGAGGTTCATCTGCGTGCCGCCGACGCTCGTCACGAGCGGGTCGCTCGACGGCCAGCTGTTCACCTGCATCGGGTAGAGGTCCACGAGGTTCAGCTCGAAGTCGGTCGAGCCCTCGTCGCCCGACGCGCCGAGCACGGTCACCCCGTGCCGCGCCGCGTTCTCGAACGCGCCGCGTAGCGCGAGCAGCGAGCCGACGTTCGGGAACGTGTTCTCCGTCGCGCCGAAGCTCTGCGAGATGACCCCGGCGAGATGGTGATCGATGACGTAGTTCTCCGCCTTGACGATCTCAGGGAAGCCCTCCACGCCTTCGGTCTCGCTGACGGGAGTCTCGACGAGCAGGATCTTCGCCCGCGGAGCGATCACGTGGGCCCACTCGACGTCGAGCGTGGTCTCCTGTGCCCAGCCGACCATGTCGTCGTTCGTCGGATCGAACGGTGGTACGGCGCCCGCCGGTTGGATGATCGTCACCTGTGGGTCGGTGGCGATCAACGGGTCGGCCGGGATCCCCGAGCCGGCCGGCGGATTCGCGAACGTCTGGTCGAATGCGTGGAGGTCGTCCACGATCGTCGGCGAGCCGAACGAGTCGACGATTGCGATCGTCTGGCCGGAGCCGTCGATTCCGGCGCGGTGCAGCGGTGCGAGGTCGTAGGCCCGCTCGAATTGCCCGGGCGAGTAGCAGCGGATCCCGATCGCTTCGACGCAGCCCGACGTCGGCAGCGGCGCCGTCCTGGCGGTGGACATGATTGCGCCGCTGATCGCCGGCTGCGGCGACACGACCGCGGCATGTCTCGAAGCTCCACCGCCCGCCGCCGTGGCTGCCGCCGCGGCAAGAATGGAGCAGGCGACGAGGAGCCCCCGCGTACGCTTCCAGGTCATTCGTCTCCCCTTTCCCTCTGTGGACAAACTGACTGGCGGGCAGGAGTCTGATCCTCGAGCGCGCCCCGTGCAAGGGGAAGCGATCGGCGCGATCGGCCTTGCTGTCGGCGCTCAGCTCGTCGCGTGCTCGCGCTCGGCAGCGATCCGCTCCGGGCTCCACTTGTTCCAGCCGTGGAAATGGGAGAGGTCTCCCGCTTCCCAGGCATCGCGAAGCCCGGGCGTGCTCAGGTCCCAGTCCGGGCGGATCTCGCGCGTCGCGGCACGCAGGTCCTGGCGGAGGTCCTCGACCGACGGGCGGCCCCAGAACCAGTAGCCGTTGTAGATGCTGTGGATGACGAGGCCCGGCTTGAGCACCAGGGTGTAGGGGATCATCGGGTCGTGCTCTTTGTCGGTGTACTCCTGGATGTCGAGGTCCTGCTGGACGGTGCGCTCCGGGTCGGAGAGGAAGGGCCACTGGGCGCCCACGGACGCACGGAACTCCTGGGTCGTGTGGTGGTCGTCGGTCGAGATCGTGGCGATCTGGGTATAGGCGACGGCGATCTGCGGATAGAACGCCGCGAGCTGTAGATGCTGCTGGTGCTCCTTCGGGCAGTAGTGGCCGCGCGCGAGCGTGAGGATCAGCGGGTCGTCGCCCTGTAGCTCGCTGAGCTTTCGCTTCGTCTCCGTGTGGTCGGGAAGCTCGTAGTCGGGGAAGCGGCCTCCGGGCACGATGTCGGAACGCATGATCGGACTCCTTTCGGTGGATCTCGAGGCGTCGTTATGCGCATTCTGGCGACCGAGGTATGTGCACGTCGCGGTGCAGCGGTGAAGGGCGATTCGATGTTCTAGTGTCCGTGCCATGCGCGTCTTGGTCGTCGGTGCGGCCGGCATGCTCGGCCGCAAGCTCGTGACGCGGCTGGCGCGCGACGGGATCCTGACGGGCGCGCGCGTCACGAGCGTGTCGCTCGTGGACGTTGTCCAGCCGGCGCTGCCCGACGGTGCGGCCTTTCCCGTCGAGGCGGTTGTCGCCGACGTCGCAGAGGCCGGCGTCGCCACGGAAGTGATGTCGAGCCGCCCCGACGTCGTTTTCCACCTTGCCGCGGTTCTGTCAGGAGAGGCCGAAGCGGATCTCGAGGAGGGCTATCGCGTCAACCTCGACGGAACGCGCTTCCTGTTCGACTCCGTTCGTCGCGTGGGCTCCGGGTACCGGCCGCGCGTCGTCTTCGCCTCGTCGATCGCCGTGTTCGGGGCGCCGTTCCCGGCGGTGATCGGCGACGACTACCAGACGACGCCGCTGACGAGCTACGGAACGCAGAAGGCGATGTGCGAGTTGTTGCTCGCGGACTACAGCCGGCGCGGGTACCTCGACGGCGTGGGGGTGCGCCTGCCGACGATCTGCGTGCGGCCCGGTCGGCCGAACCGGGCCGCATCGGGCTTCTTCTCGAGCATCATCCGTGAGCCGCTGAACGGCGAAGACGCAGTGTTGCCGGTGCCCGACGAGGTGCGTCACTGGTTCGCCTCGCCCCGCGCGGCCGTCGACTTCCTCGTCCATGCCGCCGCGATCGAGAGCGCGGCGCTCGGAGACCAGCGGTGTCTGACGATGCCCGGCGTCTCGGAGACCGTTGCCGGGCAGATCGCCGCACTCCGGAAGATCGCCGGCGACGAGGCCGTCCGGCGCATCCGGCGCGAGCCCGACGAGACGATCATGCGGATCGTCGCCGGCTGGCCGGGCGTCTTCGACGCCCGGCGCGCGCTCGAGCTCGGATTCCGGGCGGACGCCGACTTCGAGGAGATCGTCCGGATCTATGTCGAAGACGAGCTCGGCGGCCGGATCGGACCGGCGCACCCGTGACCCCGATCGCGCTCGTCACCGGCGCGGGGACCGGCATCGGCCGAGCTTCGGCAGTCGCGCTCGCCGGTGCGGGCTTCACGGTCGTGCTTGCCGGCCGGCGGCCCGGACCCCTGGAGGAGGCGGCCGCTGAGGCCGGGCGCGACGCCGTGGCCGTCGCGTGCGACGTCCGTGAGCCTGGAGCGGTCGCCGCGCTCTTCGCCGGGATCGACGAGCGGTTCGGACGTCTCGACGTGCTGTTCAACAACGCCGGGGTCGGCGCACCTCCCGTGCCGCTCGAGGACCTGGCGCTCGAGCACTGGCGCGCGGTGATCGAGACCAACGTGACGGGCGCATTCCTGTGCACGCAGGAGGCGTTCCGGCTCATGAAGCGCCAGTCACCCCGCGGCGGGCGAATCATCAACAACGGCTCGATCTCGGCGAGCGTCCCCCGGCCCCTGTCTGTCGCCTACACCGCCGCGAAGCACGCCGTCACCGGGCTGACGAGATCGACGTCCCTCGACGGACGTGCATACGACATCGCCTGCGGTCAGATCGACATTGGCAACGCCGCTACCGAGCTGACGGAGCCGATGCGCACGAGCGGCGTCATCCAGGCGGACGGATCGGTCGAACGCGAGCCGACGATCGACACGGCCGACGTTGCAAGGGCCGTGGTGTACATGGCGACGCTGCCGCTCGACACGAACGTGCAGTTCATGACGGTGATGGCAACGACGATGCCGTTCATCGGACGCGGTTGAATCGCGATCGAGGAAGATGACGCACATGGAGCCCGTGGACGACTTTCTGCGCGAGCGTCGCATCGCGTCCCTTGCGACGGAGGAGCCAGACGGCTCGGCGTATCTCACGGCTGTCTGGTTCTTGTACGAGGAGGGTGTCGTCTATGTCGGGACCTCGGGATCGTCACGCAAGGCACGCAACGCTGCTGCGCGCCCGCGCGCCGCGATCATGATCGACTCGCGTGGGCCCGGCCCGCAGCGAGGCGTCGCGGCCTCGGGTCCGGCGACGCTGCTGCAGGGCGAACCGGCGCGCGTCATGAATCGCCGGATCCTCGAGCGCTATCTCACTCCGGCCGGTGTCGCTGCAGCAGACGTGGGGCAGAAGATCGCCGCAAGCGACGACGTCACGATCCGGATCGAGGTCGGCACGTGGCGCACGTGGTCGCCCTCAGAAGACTTCGACGGACGCCTCGAGGCGCCGGGCATGTCGCTCCCGTTGGAGCATTAGCGGACGATTACTTCCTGGACATGGAGGTGTACGGATGAACGACGCACGCACCCTCACGTTGATCGTCGCCGACGAAGGCGCGCCGCCGTCTGACACGACGGTGGACGACTTCGGGGAACAACCATTCCCTGCAGCGGCGGCACGCCTGTTTTGGCATCGACCGAAGGATGTCCCGCTCGACACGCTCAAGAAGAGCCTCGAGAGCACCCAGGCAGAGATCGACGAGCTACTGGCAGGTGTCAGGCAATCCACCGTCGCCGGCTATCGCTTGAACTCCATCGAGGTCTCCCTCGCGATCAGCGCCGAAGGCAGCATCGGTGTCGCAACCGCCGGCGTGGAGGCGTCGATCGCACTCTCGTTCGAGCGCGTCTCAGCTGCATAGGTGCGGGGGCCACTCGAGTCGGCTCGCCGACCGTTGTCGTCCATGCGCCGATTGACCTCCTCAAACGCAGAGGACTATCGTGATGTGGATGGCTCCCGTCGCAGCCGGCACGGACGCGGGCACGTCAGGCCTCTTCCTCGAGCGTGCCGTCGAGCTGTCTGCGCTCGGCGAACGCCTCGAGGCGGTCGGGCTCAGCTCGCGCGGGCAGCTGGTGCTGGTCGGCGGCGAGGCCGGGGTCGGCAAGACGACGCTCCTGCGGCACTTCTGCGACGCGCACAGCCGGTCGGCGCGGATCCTCTGGGGCGGCTGCGACGCACTCTTCACACCGCGGCCGCTCGGGCCGCTTCTCACGGTCGCTCACGACTCCGGCGGCGAGCTCGAGGCGCTCGTCGAGAGCGGGGCAATGCCGCACGAGGTGGTTGCAGCGCTCGCTCACGAGCTGAGCGCAAAAAGCCCCACCGTCTTCGTTCTCGAGGACGTGCACTGGGCAGACGAGGCGACACTCGACGTCCTCACGCTGCTCGCACGACGGATCGAGACCGTGCCGGCTCTGGTCGTTTCCAGCTACCGCGACGATGAGCTCGACGTCGGGCATCCGCTTCGGCTCGTGCTCGGCGAGCTCGCAACGAGTCGCCCGGTCGCGCGGATGAAGCTCACCGGGCTCTCGTCGAGATCGGTCGCCCAGCTCGCCGAGCCGTACGGCGTCGACGCGGACGAGCTCTACGACAAGACCGCCGGTAACCCGTTCTTCGTCGTCGAAGCACTCGCCAGTCGCGGCCCGGCGATCCCGGACACGGTCAGGGATGCCGTGCTCGCGCGCGCCGCGCGCGTCAGCCCGCCCGGCCGGACGCTGCTGGAGGCGGTCGCGGTCGTGCCGCCGCAGGCCGAGCTCTGGCTCCTGGACGCGATCGTCGGCGAGACCATCGAGCATCTGAGCGAGTGCCTTACCTCCGGAATGCTGGAGTCCACGGCGACCGGAGTCTCGTTCAGGCACGAGCTTGCACGCCTCGCCCTCGAGGAGTCGGTCGCGCCGCACAGGAAGCTCGATCTGCACCGCAGAGCGCTCGCAGCGCTCGTCGACCCTCCCGTCGGCGGCACCGACCTGGCCCGGCTCGCACACCACGCCGAGGCTGCGGGTGACGCCGAGGCGGTGCTCCGCTTCGCCCCGCCGGCCGCGGCGCGGGCGGCGGCGCTCGGCTCGTACCGCGAGGCCGCCGCGCAGTACGCGCGGACGCTCCGCTTTGGAGACCGGCTGACGATGGCCGAACGTGCCGACCTGCTCGAGCGCCGCTCACAGGTTTGCTACGTGGCCGACCGGAACGACGAGGCGATCGAGGCGATCGAGGAGGCGGTCGAGTGCCGCCGGAGCCTCGGCGACAAGCTCGCCGAAGGCGACTCGCTTCGCTGGCTTTCGCAGATTCTCTGGTGCCCGGGAAGGACGATCGACGCCGACCGGACGGCCCGCGAAGCGGTGAGCCTGCTCGAAGGCCTGCCGCCCGGGCGCGAGCTCGCGATGGCCTACGTGAACCTTGCGATGATCCATGCGGCAGCAGCGCGGGCGGATGAGGCGCGGGACTGGGCCGTCCGTGCGTTCGAGCTCGCTCAATGGCTCGACGACACCGAGACCCTCCTGCACGCTCTCACCGTCATCGGCTTGTCCACGCCGACGGAAGACGGCTGGAACAAGCTCGAACGGAGCCTCAAGCTCGCGCAGCGCGCCGGGCTCGACGAGCGGGTCGGGCTGACGTACGTCAACCTCGTCGGGGTGGCGCTCGGGAACCGGCGGTACGACCTTGCGTCACGGCATCTACAGGCCGGTATCGACTTCTGCAGCGATCGGGGCCTGGAGCGCGACCGCCTCTACCTCCTCGCCTCGCGCGCCCGCATCCAGCTCGATCTCGGCGACTGGGCCGAGGCAGCCGAATCCGCCGAGGCCGTCCTCCACATCCCGCGGACGTCGATCACACCGCGAATCGGCGCGCTGGTCGTGCTCGGGCTCGTCCGCGCGCGCCGCGGCGACCCGGAGCAATGGGCACCGCTCGACGAGGCGTGGGCGCTGGCGGAGCCCACGGGGGAGTTGGGACGAGTCGGCCAGGTCGCAGCGGCGAGAGCCGAGGCCCACTGGCTCGACGGCGACCATGACGCGGTCCCCGCGGCGACGGAGCACATGCTCGCGCTCGCCGTCGAGCGGAGTTGGGGCTTTCTCGCCGGCGAACTGGCCGATTGGAACCGGCGCGCCGGTGCCGGCAGTGAGATCCCCCCCGGCGTCGCCGAGCCCTACGTCCTCGAGTTCGGCGGGCAGTGGGCGCAGGCTGCCGACGCTTGGCGCACGCTCGGCTGCCCGTACGAGGCTGCACTTGCACTCGCCGACGCGGACGAGGACAAGGCGCTCCGGCGCTCGCTCGAGGATCTGCAGCGTCTCGGGGCACGTCCGGCGGCGGCGATCGTCGCGCGGAAACTCCGCGAGCGCGGCGCACGAGACCTGCCGCGTGGCCCGCGACCTGTCACGCGGCAGAACCCGGCGGGCCTGACACCACGGGAGCTCGACGTGATCGCCCTCCTGGCGGATGGGCTGCGGAACGCCGAGATCGCAGCTCGGCTGGTCGTCTCGGAGCGGACAGTCGACCATCACGTCAGCGCGATCCTCCGCAAGCTCGCCGTCCGCACGCGCGCGCAGGCGAGCGCGGAGGCCGTGCGCCTCGGGCTCGCCGGTCAAGGGGACGGCTAGACACGGGAGCGACGGATCGCGGTGCCTAGGCGCTGCGGACGACGCGCCGGCCAATTCGGGTATCGGCAGCCGCCAAGCTAGGGGGGCGTGCCGATGTGGATCGCTCCAGGCCGGGCCTACGGTCGAGTGGAAGGAAAAACCACTCGATCAGGAGGCAATTCCCATGCACAAGCTCGTCTTTCTCGCACTCGTCCTACTGGCTGCCGGAGTGCTGGCGGCGTGGGCAAGCGGGGGCACGGCACAGCACCGCGCCGAACCCACGTCCGGTTCGTCGATCGCGGAGGTCGCCGACGCTTCGACCTCATGGGCGGAGTTCTCGTCGAAGGTCCCGAATCTGCAGGAGACCCTGGCGCGGGAGTCGCAGCAGGCGGTTCTCGCCAGGGCACGGCGCGCGGCTTCATCGAAGTAGGGCTGAGTCGACAGCGGGAGGGAGGCCGCTCGTCCCTCCCGCTGGAGCCAATCCGAGCAATGTGCCGGGGTGTATCTATCGAATCCCCAAGAAATTGAAGGAGACGCCGATGGACGAGCAACGTGCACAACGCTTCGCCGAACAGTGGTATGAGGCGTGGAACGCGCACGACCTCACCGCGATTCTCGATCACTACGCCGATGACGTCGAGATGGTCTCGCCCCTTGTTTCCGCATTGACCGGCAGCACCGCAAGCACGATCGCGGGAAAGGACGCGCTGCGGTCCTACTTTGCCGCCGGGCTCGAGAAGTACCCGGCGCTCCGCTTCGAGCCGATCGAGCTGTTCGTCGGCGTCGACAGCCTCGTCCTCCACTACCGGAGCGCCGGCGGCAACCTGGCAGCAGAAGTCATCTTCCTGGACAGCCACGACAAGATCACTCGCTACTTCGCGCACTACGCGCAGAGCTAGTCGGCCGCGCCTCAGGTCGGGTTGGCCGATGGTGCTCGTTGGAGCGTGACGCTGACTCGTGCGCCTCCGGTTGGCTCGTTGTGGATGGTGAGGGTGGCGTGCTGGTGCTCGAGGAGGCGCTTCGCGATCGTGAGGCCGAGCCCGGCCCCGTCGTCGGGGCTGCCGGCTGCCGGGGTTCCGCGGATGCCGGGTTCGAAGATGTGTGGGAGGAGGTCGGGGTCGATTCCGGGTCCGTGGTCTTGGACGGTGATCTGGACGGTCGACTCGTCCGCGGCGGCCCAGCCGAGGTGGATCGGGGCGCCCGGGGGGCTGTAGCGGAGCGCGTTGTCGAGGATGTTGGTGAGCGCGCGTTTGAGGCGGTCGCGGTCGACGATGACGCCGAGCGCCCGGTCGCCGTCGAGGTCGAACGTGTTGTCCCGGAGGCGGCTCGTGTGCTCGAGGCCGGCCGTGACCTCCTGGAGTAGGTCGGCGACCGGGCACGGCTTCGAGTTGGGGCGCCGGTTGCGCGTAGTCGTCGCGGGTGTAGGCGAACAGGTTGCCGATCAGTCGTTCGAGCGCGTCTGCTCTCGCTTCGGCCCGCTCGAGGTGGACGGCCGGGTTGCCGAGCCGGGAGCCGATCGCCTGCAGGTGTCCGCGCAGCGCGAAGAGCGGCGTGCGCAGGTCGTGGGCGATGCTGGTGACGAGGAACCGTCTCGCCTCGTCTGCTTCGGCTCGTCGTTGCGCGGTCTCGCCGAGCGCAGCTGTCATGCCCTCGACCGCCTGCGCGATGTTCGCGATCTCGCCGATCCGGCTGCGCGGGACCGCGATCGTCAGGTCGCCGCCGGCGACCTTGTCGACCTGGGCGCTCAGCCTGGCGAGCGGCGCGACCATCCAGCGGCCGGCGAGCCAGACCGCGACCGCGAGCCCGGCGAGCAGGACGAGCGACTCCGCTGAGGAGCGCGACGAGCGCCCGCGTGGCACGGGAGGCGGGCCGGTAGTAGAGGTCGGTGACGAGCGTTGCCGGAGGTCGCGATGTGGTTTTGGACCCTGCGACCGGGATGAGCCGCCGGTCGTCGGCCCAGGCGGCACTGATTGCGGCCGGCGCGGCTGCCGCTGCCTTCACGGACCGGCCGGCTTGCCCGCGGTCGAGCGCCGGGCTGAGGTAGAGCTGGCTCTTCTCGGACGGCGCGACGATGACCACTTGTGCGAGCAGATCGAGCCGGCCGAGCAACCTCGCGAACCCTTGGACGGAGGCCGGCTCTTGCATCTCGGTGCGATGGGAGGTCAGGTAGGCGAAGGCGGCGCCCAGCCGCTGCTGGATGCCCGCCTGCTGGTGGTCGCGTTCGATCAACCAGGCCGCGCCGCCGGCCAGCGTCGGCACCAGCAGCAAGACGAGGACGGTGCCGAGGATGAACGTCCGGATGCGGATCGGCGGTCGTCTCATCTGCTGCCCGGATCGAGCCGGTAGCCGGCGCCCCAGACGGTGACGATGTAGCGCGGCCTCGCCGGGTCGGGCTCGATCTTCTGGCGCAGGCGACCGATGTACACCGCGACCGCGCTGCGGTCGCCGAACGAGCCCCAGACCAGCTCGAACAGCTGGTCGCGGCTGAACACCTGCCGCGGATGCTCGACGAGGACGCGCAGCAGCGCGAACTCGCGTGCGGTCAGCTCGATCTGCCGTCCCTCGCAGCTGACCTCGTGCGCGGCCAGGTCGACCTCGAGCTCGCCGAAGCGAAGCGTCTGGAGCCCGCCGGCGGGGGAGGCGCGCCGCAGGACCGCCTTGACGCGGGCGACCACCTCTGCCGGTGTCGCGGACTTGACGATGTAGTCGTCGCCGCCGAGACCGAGTCCGCGGATCTTGTCGGCGTCGCTGTCGCGGGCGCTCAGGAAGAGCACCGGCACGTTCGAGTCACGGCGCAGGCGACGGCAGATCTCGAAGCCCGACTCGTCGGGCAGCATCACGTCCAGCAGCACCAGGTCGGGACGGCCACGCTCGAGCTGCTCGCTCGTCTCCCGGCCGCTTCCGGCGTGCCGCACCCGGAAGCCCTCCGCCTCCAGGAAGTCCCGCATCAGCTCCGCGATCTGCTCGTCGTCCTCGACGACCAGGATCGACGCCCTGCGTCTTCGCTCCTGCTCACGCGACGCAGTGTCACCCAAACCCTCTCCGGCGAGGGCTCCGCGGAGCCGCTTTCATCGACTTTTCATCGCCGGCTCCTTCGGCTGTTATCGGGCCGGGCGATCATCGAGAGCGTGAACCCGTTCGCCGATCGGCCCCACACTCTTCGCCGGCCACGAAGGACAGCGCGAACCGCGGCCGCGCTCATCGCCACGGCCTGCCTGACCCTGCTGGCAGCGGCGTGCGGCGGCTCGCCGGCGAGTCAGGCCGCGCAACTCGGCTCCGCGACCTCGGCAGGAGCGACGCACCTCAACGCCGCGCCTCGCTTTTTCGCGCTGCATGCGATCGCACGGCGTGCGGAACTTCCCCGACCCCGACACCGAGGGGAACGTTCCCTCGTTGACGCAGCAGGCTCTCGGTGTGCCGAAGCAGACGACGCTGGCAGCCGGCGAGGCCTGCAAGCACCTGCTCCCGAGCGGCCGGGGCGGCGCGGGGACGCGGGGAGACCAGCAGAAGCTCGCTTTCGCCTTGAAGGTCGCCCAGTGCATGCGCCCGCACGGGTTCCCCACCTACCCCGACCCGACCGGCCCGACCGCCTCGAGCCAGGGAAGCGGGACGAGGTTCGACGGCACCTCGATCGACATCAAGTCGCCCCGGTTCCAGGCGACAGAGACGGCCTGTGAGAAGCAGGCGAAGAAGGCGCTCGGCCTGCCGTGAGATCTTCGTCCATCACCGCGGCCGCGATCGTCGCCTCGGTCGGGCTCGCTTTGCTCGCGGCGGCATGCGGCGGCTCGGCGGGCAGTGACGTGGCGCAGCTCGGCTCGACCACGACCCCGACCACGACCACGAGCAGCAGCTCGTCCTCCTCCAACGCCGCGGCACCGTCGGCACAGCAGAACGGAGCAGTCGCCTTCGCGCACTGCATGCGCTCGAACGGGGTGCCGAACTGGCCCGACCCCTCGAGCAACGGAGTATTCGACAAGGCCAAGCTCACGTCGCAGCAACTCGGGGCGAGCACTGCAAAGGTCCAGGCCGCCCAGGGTGCCTGCGGGCACCTGCTTCCGAACGGCGGCAGCGGGCCGACCGCTGCACAGGTGCAGCAGGCGAAAGCGCAGGCGCTGAGGTTCTCGCAGTGCGTGCGCGCCCACGGCGTCCCGAACTTCCCCGACCCCGACAGCACCGGCCGCATACCCGACCCCGCCACCGTCGGAATCGATCAGGGCTCGCCGAAGTTCCAGGCCGCAAACCAGGCCTGTCGGACATACCGGCCTCCCTACATGCCCTCGAATTCCGCCTATGACGCCTACGCCAGGACACATGGTTGAGTGCGGCGAAGCAGCTACGCGGTCTCGATTCGGCCGCCGTCCGTCGAGTCTGCTGCGGGGAAGCTGATCTCGATGCGGAGGCCGCCGTCGGTGGGGGCGGTGGTGTTGACGGTTGCATCGTGAGCGTCGGCGATCGCCTGGACGATGGAGAGGCCGAGACCGAGACTGTTCGCGGCAGTTGTTCGGGTGGCGTCGAGTCGTTGGAACGGCTGGAAGATCCGGTCGAGCTCGCCCGCCGGGATCTTCGGGCCGGTGTTCGCGATGGTGAGCACGGCGTGACCGTCGCGCGTGTCGGTTGCGAGCTCGATGTGGCCGCCCTCGATGTTGTGGCGGATGGCGTTGTTGAGGAGGTTGGCGACGAGCCGCTCGACGAGGCGCGGGTTGCCCGTCGTGTGCGCCGCGTGGATCGTGGTAGCGAGGGCGAGCCCCGCGTGATCTGCGCCGGCCGCCGCGGTGGCGGTGATGGCGGCGAGGTCGACGGGTTGACGGCTGTCGAGGCCGCGTTGGCTGCGGGAGAGCGTGAGCAGCGCTTCGATCAAACGCTCTTGTTGCTCGCCGACGGCAAGCAACTGCTCGCAGGTGTGCCGGTAGGACTCGATGCTCGCATTGGGATCGCTGAGAGCGAGCTCGAGCAGGGTTCGCTCGAGTGTGAGCGGGGTGCGCAGCTCGTGGGACGCGTTGGCGACGAACTGTCGTTGCGCCTCGAAGGATGTTTCGAGGCGGCCGAGCAGTCCGTCGACGGTGGTGCCGAGCTGCTTGAGCTCGTCGTCGGGTCCTTCGAGGTCGAGCCGGCGGTGGAGGTTGCTGGCGGAGATCTCGCGGGCGGTGTCGGTGATGGTGCGCAGCGGGCGCAGGGCGCGGCCGGAGATCACCCAGCCGAGCCAGAGCGAAATGGCCGCCATCACGGCGAGCGCGATCGCAGAGTCGACGAACAGCTGGTGCAGCGCCGCATCCGATTGCCCTTGCGCGGCGGCGATCGCAATCTTGCGGCTGCCGGCGACCGCGTTCGGGCCAACCGGTACCGGGAAGACGTTTTCCTTGGTGATGACCCCTCCGGAGCCTTTGGTGACCTCACGTCCCGAGCTTTGGAAGTGGACCACCGCCTGACGGCCGGAGCTGATGAAGAAGTTGCCCGTGTACTGGTGGTGAAGGAGTACGTACGTGATCGCGAGCAGCGCGGCCGCCGAGCAGAGGAAGAGCCCGCCGTAGACGAGCGTGAGCCGGAGTCTGATCGTCGGTGCAGGCAGACGAGCTCTGAGCCGCCGGGAGCGTCGGGTTGAGTCTGGGGTACTCATGGGCCGATGCGGTAGCCGGTGTGGGGGACGGTCTCGATCAGGGGCGGGTCGCCGAGCTTGCGCCGCAGCCGGCTGATCGTGACCTTGACGACGCTGCCGTCGGGATCGACGTATTCGTCCCAGCCGCGAGCCAGCAGCTCACGGGTCGTGACGGGGGCACCGCCGGCGGCGAGCAGGAGCTCGAGCACGGCGAGCTCCTTGCTGCTGAGCTCGAGCCGGCGGCCCGCGCGGGTGGCGACACGCTGCACGGTGTCGAGGCGAAGATCGCCACGGGCGAGGAGCGGCGCGCGGTCGGTCTGGTCGCGGCGCGCGAGCGCGCGGATGCGGGCGACGAGCTCGGCGAACGCGAACGGCTTGGGCAGGTAGTCGTCGGCGCCGAAGCCGAGGCCGTCGACACGGTCTTCGATCGTGCCGGCGGCTGTGAGCATGAGCACGCGCGAGCGCGACCCGCGCGCAACGAGCGCTCGGCAGACGTCGTCGCCGTGGATCTTGGGCAGGTCGCGGTCGAGCAGGATGACGTCGTAGCTGTCGCCTGCTGCGTGCCCGAGTGCGTCTTCGCCGTCGAAGGCGATGTCGACCGCCATGCCTTCGCGACGCAGCCCGACCGCGATTGTCGCGGCGAGCTCTTTGTGGTCTTCGACGACGAGCACCCGCATCCGCGGTTCAGCCTCCCTCTGCCGGCTTCAAGGATGCCGCAGCACCGGTTACACGCAGGTAACAGGTTCTGTTCCCCCGTCGTAACCGCATCGGGGCTATCTCTTCAGTCGTGCCCCCGCGCCGTCCAATCATCGTCGTATCTCTTGTCGCGGTTGCCGGCTTCGCGTTGCTCGCGGCCGGATGTGGCGGCGGCGGGCGTGCCCCGGGTGTCGCCAGCCTCGGCCCTTCCGGAGGTGCCACGACGACGTCGACGACGACGGAGAGCGGCCCGGGGCCTGCAGACAAGGCGCCGAGCGGTAACGGCGGCCCGCAGGGCGGGCAGTTCCAGATCGCGATGAACGTGGGCGCCGTGGATGGGCCGAAGTTCTCCGCCTGCATGCGCAAGCACGGGGTGACGAACTTCCCCGACCCCAACGGCCAGGGTTTGATCACGATCCACTCCGGGATGGGGATCGACCCGGGCTCGCCGGCGTTCAGGTCGGCTCGAACTGTCTGCGACAAGCTGCTGCCGAACGGCGGCCAGCCGACCCCCGCGCAGCTGGCGCACCAGCAACAGGAGCTGCTCGCCTTCTCGTCCTGCATGCGCGCGCACGGGCTCAAGGACTTCCCCGACCCGTCCGAGGGCGGCCTTCGGATCCGGGTCTCCCCCGGCAGCGACCTCGACCCGAACAACCCGACCTTCCGGAAAGCACAGCAGGCCTGCAAGGGGCTTCTCCCCTTCAAGGGCGGCGGGTGAGCCGGTGGCCCGCGCACTGGAGATGGCCGGCGCGGCCGTGAGGCGCGTGCCGGCACTGGGCGGCCGGCGTCTGTCTCGCCGTGGGCGGCGGCTTGTGGCCGGGTTTGGGGTGCTGATCGTCGTCGTGGGTGGGGCGTTGGCGGTCGCGGTCGCGGATCCCTTTGCGAGCGGTGTCGCCGGCCGCGAACGGGGTCGCCGACAACGCCGCTGCCACCTCGCTGACGACGGTAAAGCGACAGGATCTGTCGCAGCAGACGCAGGTGAGCGCCACGCTCGGCTATGCCGACGCCTCCACGGTGTCGGTACCGAGCGGGACGGCGCCGGCCGACCTCGAGCAGGCGCAGCAGTCGGTGGCATCGGCGCAGCAGACGCTCGCCGCCGACCAGAGCGCACGTGCGCAGGCGCAGTCATCGCTGGACGCCGACCTTCGCAAGGTCGCGGTCGACTGCCGCGGTGCCAACGCCGCCCAGAGCGACGGATCACAGAGCGGCGGCTCGCAGCAGGGCGGCGGCAGCGCCGGCGCGTGCGCAACCGACGCCCAGGCCGTGACCGCGGATCGCCAGAGCGTCGCGGCCGCGACGGCCAAGGTGCAGATCGATCAGCACGCGCTCTCGGCCGCGGAGGCGACGCTCGCGCAAGGCGAAGCCTCGGCAGCAACGTACGGCCAGAACGCTGTGTACACGATGCTGCCGAAGGTCGGGCAGATCGTGCGCCACGGCGAGCCGCTGTATGCGATCGGTGGGGAGCCGGCGTTCCTCCTCTACGGCGGTGTGCCGGCCTCGCGCGCGTTCGTGCCGGGGATGTCGGCCGGAACGGACGTCGCCGAGTTGAACCGCAACCTGCGCAGGTACGGAGCGCCGAGCGGCGACGCATTCACCGCGGCGACGACGGTTGCGATCGAGCGGTTCCAGTCCGAGCGTCACCTTTCGCCGACGGGGCAGCTGCCCCTCGGGTCGGTGGCGTTCGAGCCGGGAGCTGTGCGGGTGACGAGCGTGACCCCGACGGAGGGATCGCCGGTGCAGGCAGGGCCGGTGCTTGGGATCACCTCGACTCGCCGCGTGGTGACGATCGCCCTCGACGCATCGCAGCAGACCAGCATCAAGGTGGGCGACCCGGTGCTGATCACGCTTCCGGACAACTCGACCACACCCGGGCGCGTCTCCTTTGTCGGCACGGTGGCAACGGTCCCGTCCGACAACAACGGCAACGGCTCGAGCTCGCCCACGATCGAGGTGGACGTCGCTGCCGATCGTCCGGCGGCCACGGGACGGCTCGACCAGGCGCCGGTGGATGTGTCGATCACGACCGCGAGCGTCAGCGACGTGCTCGCCGTGCCGGTGAATGCGCTGCTCGCGCTCGCCAGCGGCGGCTATGCGGTCGAAGTGGCGGCGGCGAGCGGCGCTCGCCAGTTGGTAGCCGTCAGCGTCGGCCTGTTCGACGACGCCGAGGGAATGGTTCAGGTGTCCGGTAGCGGGCTTGCGGCCGGGCAGCGCGTGGTGGTGCCCGCCTCATGACAGGCGAGGCGCCTACGCTCGCGCTCAACGAGCCACCCGCGTACATCGCCGACGGGGTGCCGACGCTCGAGCTGGAGTCGGTGACGATGACGTACGGATCGGACCCGCCCGTGCCGGCCCTGCAGGGCGTCAGCTTCAGCGTCCACGCCGGCGAGCTGGTCGCGATCGTCGGCCCGTCTGGCTCCGGGAAGTCGACGTTGCTGCATCTGATGGGGACGCTCGAGCGCCCCAGCTCGGGACGGGTGTCGATCACGGGCCTCGACGTCGCCGAGATGTCCGACCGGGAGCTTGCCGGGGTGCGCGCGACCCGGATCGGATTCGTGTTCCAGCAATTCTTCCTCGCCGAGCACTCGACCACGCTCGAGAACGTCGCCGACGGGCTCCTCTACGCGGGTACGGCGGTAGGAGAGCGGCGCGAGCGCGCCGCCGAGGCGCTGGCTCGCGTCGGCCTCGGCGATCGCCTGCACTCGCGCCCGACACAGCTCTCCGGCGGCGAGCGCCAGCGGGTGGCGATCGCCCGCGCCCTCGTCGGTCGGCCGGCGATCGTGCTCGCGGACGAGCCGACCGGCAATCTCGACAGTGCCACCGGCCAGGCGATCATGGCCCTGATCGACGAGCTCAACGCGGAGGGGGCAACCATCGTTGTCATCACGCACGAGCACGAGATCGCAGCCCGCTGCCCGCGTCAGATCTCGCTTTTGGATGGACGCGTCGTCTTCGACCGTCGCGCAGAGGACACAGCATGAAACGTGCACTCGTGCTTGCCGGGCCGGCGGTGGCAGTTGCAGTTGCACTCGTCGCCTCGAGCGCCGGCGCCCGCGCGGCGGGCAGTCCCTGCCCGACGTCGAACCCGCCGAACGAGCTCGTGCTCGCGGGCGGCAGCGGCCAGACCGCGCAGCTGGGTACGCAGTTCGCGCAGAACCTCCAGGTCGCGCTCGCAAACACGAACGGCTGCCCGCTCACAGGAAACCTCGCCGGCGTCACCGTCAACTTCGATGCTCCGGGAAGCGGAGGGAGCGGCATCTTTGCCGGCAGCGGATCGCGCGAAGCGTACGTCGGGACCGATTCCCAGGGAGTGGCCACCGCGCCCCCGTTCACGGCCAACTTCACCGCCGGCGCCTACACGGTCGATGCGCACTCCGACTACGGCACGGTCGAGCTGTCCCTCTCGAACACCGCCGGCGGGCTCCCCTCATCCATCACGGCGACCGGAACCAACAGCCAAGAGGCGAGCGTCAACAGCAGTTACGGCCAGCCGCTGCAGGCACGCGTCACGGACGCCAACGGCAACCCGGTCCAGGGCGTCAACGTCACCTTCTCGCTTCTTCCCGGACCCACCGGCGCGAGCGGAAACTTCCTCGGCGCTGCACCGAGCGCGACCACCGACTCGAACGGCCTCGCCACCTCACCAGTGCTGATCGCGAACGGCGTTCCCGGACGGTTCAGCGCGACCGCCTCCACCGCCGGCGTCTCCGCGGTCGCCACCTACGCCTTCGACAACCACGCCACGACCACGGCACTGCAGACGACCTCGATGCACGACCCCACCGCCACGGTGGACAGTCGCTATCGATCGTCACTGCAGGCGCGCCTGTTGGACGGCAACGGACAGCCGATCGAAGGCGCGACCGTCACCTTCGCAATCGCGGCTGCCGACAACGGCGCCGGCGCCACCTTCCTCGGCGGCGCGGGCCAGGCAACCGCGCTCACCGACGCCAACGGCCTTGCCATCGCACCACCGCTCATCGCCGGCAAGACCGCCGGCACCTTCACCGCAACGGCCACCGCCACCGGCGCACAGCCCGGCCGCTACACCCTCGAAAACCTCGCCGCAGCGCCGGCCGCCATCACCGCCGGCGCCGCCAACGGCCAATCCGCAAGTGTCGGCACGCGCTTCCCAATCCCACTCGCCGTCACCGTCACCGACAAGAGCGGCAACCCGGTCGCCGGCGCCACCGTCACCTTCGCCGCCCCGGCGAACGGGGCAAGCGGACACTTCACCGTTCCGCGCCGAACGAAGAACGCACACGCGCGAACGACGAAGACACGTATGCGCGCGAGCCGCATCGTGCGGGTCCGGACGAACAGCAACGGCATCGCGGTCGCACCGGCGGTCACTGCCAACGCGTCGGCGGGCGGCTACGCGGTCACCGCCACCGTCAAAGGCAGCTCGGTGCGAACGGCCTTCTCGCTCATGAACCTGCCGCGCGAATGAGCGCACGCGCGGACGTCGAATCGCCACGGCTGCGTCTCTCCGACCTCGCGCGGATCGCGAGCGTCGGTCTGCGCACGCGGCGGATGCGGGCGGCGCTGTCGGCACTCGGGATCGCCATCGGCGTCGCCGCGATCGTCGCCGTCCTCGGCCTCTCCTCCTCGTCGCAGGCGGGCCTGCTCGCGCAGATCGACAAGCTCGGAACCAACCTGCTCACCGTCCAGAACGGGGAGACCTTGTTCGGACAGGCGTCGGAGCTGCCGCTCGCTGCCCCGGGAATGATCTCCCGCATCGGCCCGGTGCAACAGGTGCAGTACACCGGCTCGACGAGCGCGAACGTCTACCGCAGCCCGCTCATCCCCTCCGTCAACACGAACGCCCTCTCCGTGCAGGCGGCAAGCCTCGACCTGCCGGTCACGGTCGGGGCCACCGTGGTCACCGGCACATATCTCAACGCGGCCACCGCGCGCGAGCCGGTCGCCGTGCTCGGCTACGCGGCCGCACAGCGGCTCGGCATCGACCGGCTCTACCCGGGCGAGCGCATCTGGCTCGGAGGGATGTGGTTCTACCTCGCCGGCATCCTCAACACCGCCACCCTCGCCCCCGAGATCGACTCGAGCGTCCTCGTCGGCTTCCCTGCAGCCGAGCGGTACCTCGGCTTCGACGGCCATCCGACCACCATCTACGTCCGCTCGGTGACGAGCCAGACGGCGGCGGTCCAGTCGGTACTCGCCGCCACCGCCAACCCGGAAGCGCCGAACGAGGTCCAGGTCAGCCAGCCCTCACTCGCGCTCACCGTCCGCGCGCAGGCGCAGGGCGCGCTCAACAGTCTCTTCCTCGGCCTCGGGGCCGTGTCGCTGCTCGTCGGTGCCGTCGGGGTCGGAAACATCATGCTCATCTCCGTCCTCGAGCGCCGCTCCGAGATCGGGCTTCGCCGGGCGCTCGGGGCGACCAAGCGGAACATCCGCACGCAGTTCCTCTCCGAAGCGATCCTGCTCGCGCTCATCGGCGGCGCCGCCGGCGTCTGCGCCGGTGTCGTCTCGACCGCGATCTACGCCGCGACCAAGCACTGGCAGATCGCCATCCCCACCACCGCCTGGGCGGGCGGCCTCGGCGCCGCCATCCTCATCGGCGCCCTGGCCGGCCTCCTCCCTGCAGTCCGAGCCGCCCGCATGTCGCCAACCGAGGCGCTGCGAACCGTATGAGAAAGGAACCGAACACCATGCATTGCCGCCGTTCGCTCGTGCTTGCCTCTGTCGTTGGGATTGCCGCGTGCTCGCTGCTCGCCGCCGGCTGTGGCGGCGGGGGCTCGCCCGGGATCGCGGGCGGGGCCGCCACGCCGACCACAACGCCAGCCACCACGACGACGACACAGAACGGACCGCTCGCCTTCGCCCGCTGCATGCGCTCCCATGGGTTGCCGAAGTGGCCCGACCCGATCAGCGGTGGAGTGTTCGACAAGACGACGCTCCGGCAAACCGGGTACAGCGTGGGCCAGGTCAGAGCGGTCGAGGATGGTCCCTGCAATCACCTGCTCGGTGCCGTGTCACACCAGGGGCCGACGATCACCGCGGCCGATCGCGTCGACTACCTCAAGGCCGCTGCATGCATGCGCACGCACGGCTTCCCCGGCTTCCCCGATCCGACATTCCAGGACAGCGGCGTCCAGGTCGCAATCCCGCCGAGCATCGACCAGGACTCTTCCCGGTTCACGAGTGCGGCGACGATCTGCACCAAGCTGATCCCGGCGGGTCTGCCGTACACCAGACCCCGCGGCTCGTGAGCGGATGGCCGGCGATCGAGCGAGATCAGGCGTTCGTCGAGAACGGATACGTCGACCCGTGGACGACCGGATCGCTGAAGGGCGCACGCGGGCGGAAGGCGCTGATCACGACGTGGTAGACGGCGTCCTGCTTCGGCAGCGCGATGAACGGGCTCCTGCACACGCACGTGTCCGATCCGACATCCATCTGGATTGCCTGGAGCTGCCTGCGTACGAAGGTCTGGCCGCGGTAGAGGTCGTAGCGGATGCGGAAGCGCGTGCCCTTCGGGTAGCCGGGGAAGCTCAGCCGATAGTTGATCGCGATCCCCTTCTGCCCGAGGTCATCGGTCGAGTACTTGAGTGGGACGCCGAGCTCGCGGAGGTTGTCGCGGTAGCTCATGTGGCTGACTGCGTCGTTCGGCATGGTGAGGGTGGCGTGCAGCTTCGTGCCCGGTATCCGACCGCTCACGCGCGTCGTGCTCGCGTCTCCTCCTGTCTGCAGCCCCGGGGCGAAGGTGAAGAGCACGCCGGTTATCGAGCCGATCGCCCCGGCGATTGCTCCGGCTTTCAGGAGGAACGCGACCGGGTGAAACGAGCGGCGGCGCTCGGTTGCCTCGGCGGTCGTCATTGGAAGTAGACGTCGAGCCGCGGCCCGGCGCCACGCGAGTCGTTGAACGCCGGGAAGCTACAGCGGCCTCCGGCGGCGCACCGCACCGAGCCGTTCCAGGCGACGGACGACACTCCCGGATTGGCCCGCGCCTCCACCGAGACCATCGACAGCTGAGGGGCGGTCCTCGTGCACCGGCCGGTGCACAGTCGTCCGAGGAACATCGCGCTCCCCGCGCCGTGGGTCGTGATCGTCACCGAAACCCACGTCGTGACCGGCTGCTGGATCGTGCAGGCGGAGAGGTGGCAGCCGAAGATCGCGCTGACCGACTGGTTGTCGTACAGCGTCATGCGGCAGCCCGCACCGATTCCTTGGCAGACGCCCGTCCAGCCGTCGAACGAGTAGCCGTCCGCGTTGTGCGGGCGGACGACGGCCGAGCTGCCATAGGAGAAGAGGCCGCAGCCCTTTCCGCATGCGCCGCCGGGCGTCGCGATCTCGACGGAGCCGCCTGCGGTCGACGCGACGGTGAGCTCGACCGGGCTGAACGCGGCCTTGAAGCCCACGCTGCCGGTCACCACGGTCTGGCAGGTCGTGCCGAGGAAATAGCACGAGCTCGGCAGTCCGTTGAGCCGCTTCCAGCCCTGGAACGACGAGCCTGGAGCGGAGCTCGGAGTCAACGTGACGCGCGTGCCTTCCGGGTAGGCGAGGACGCAAATCCCGCGGGGGCAGGTCGCGTCCATCAGCGTGCCGGCCGGATCCTCCGTGACCGTGCCGCCGATTCCGCCGACCCGCAGATAGAGGTAGGCCGTGCCCGCCGTCGCGGCCTGCGGCTCGCCCACGATGCGCGTCGAGCCCGAGAGGCTCGAGATGAGCGCAATACCGACGACGACGGCGAAAAGGATCGAGAGGCGGCGCTTCATGATGATCTCCGGTGTCGATTCGTTGCCCGCACCGGCAAGACGCTTCAGCCGGTCGCGATCTTCCCTGCGTCTCGACCTGCGCGCGTGAGGTATGTCTCACGCCATCATTCCGGAGAGACGGGTGTCACCGATCATCGGGGAGGAAATGCAATGAGCGAGACCGTGCAGGCGATGCATGCGCACGACTTCGACTTCTACGTCGGTACGTGGGAGATCCACAACCGGCGCCTCCGCAAGGCGCTGGCGGGCTGCACGGAGTGGTACGAGTTCGAGGCGATCTCGGAGGCCCGCCCGGTCCTTGGTGGGATAGGAAATTTCGACGAGTTCAATGCGCCGAGCGAGGGCATCTCGGGGCTGACGCTGCGCCTCTTCGACCCGAGTCGCGACGAGTGGTCGCTCTATTGGGCTTCCAGTCGCGGTGGTCCCTTGGGAGACCCTCAGGTCGGCCGGTTCGACGGCGACCGGGGCGAGTTCTATGCGGACGATGTCTTCGAAGGCCGGCCGATCCGAGTCGTCTTCATCTGGTCGGCGATCACCTCGTCCTCCGCCCATTGGGAACAGGCCTTCTCCGTCGACGGCGGACAGACATGGGAGACGAACTGGATCATGGAGTCGACGCGCACGAGCTAAGCGTGTGACCGCGGTCAGCTCGTTCTTACCGCTGAAGCGGTGCGGGGCGTAGGGTCCGCGCGTGGCGCAGAGCGAATCGCGGCGGACCACGACCGTGCGGCTGGCCGAGCTCGTCGCTGCGCTTTCGCTCGGCGTCGACCTCGGCTTCGGGCAGCCGATGGAGCACGTGCTGCGTCAGTGCATGATCGCGCTGCGGCTCGCGGAGCGGATCGGACTCGACGACGAGCAGCGCTCGGTCGTCTACTACACGGCTCTCCTGGTGAACGTCGGCTGCCACTCCGACGCGCACGAGCAGGCGAAGTGGTTCGGCGACGACATCGCGCTCAAGTCCGGCAAGTACGACCACGAGCTTCGAAGCCTGCGCGCGAGCCGCCGCGTCGCTCAAGCTCATCGGCGCCGGGAACCCGCCGCTGCATCGGTTCCGCGTCGGCCTCGAGTTCGTCCTCTCGGGACACCGCGAAGTCGAGGGGATGATCGCGCAGCACGCGGCGCTGGCGGGGACGCTCGCCGCGCAGCTCGGGCTGTCGCTGGCGGTGCAGGACGCGGTCGCCGCCTCGTACGAGCAGTGGGACGGTCGCGGTTGGCCCGGTCGCCTCGCGGGCGAGTCGATCCCGGTTGCGGCACGGCTGGCGCAGCTGGCGGAGTTCGTCGAGGTCGCGCACAGGGTCGGCGGCGTCGAGGCGGCGTCTGCGCTCGCGGCGCGTCGTGCGGGAACGCAGTTCGACCCCGCGCTCGCTGCGCTCGTCCACGCCGACCCCGAGGCGATCCTCGCCGGGCTGGACTCGACCCGCGCGTGGGACGCGGTAATCGCCGCCGAGCCCGCGCTCTCCGTCTTCCTCTCCGACGACGGGGTCGACGCCGCGCTGCTCGCGATCGCGAACTTCGTCGACCTGAAGTCGCCGTTCACGCTCGGACATTCACGCGCGGTCGCGGAGCTCGCGGTCGACAGCGGCGCGCGACTGGGACTGGCGGAGGACGAGCAGCGAATGCTGCGGCGGGCCGGATTCGTGCACGATCTCGGTCGCCTCGGCGTCTCGAATGCGATCTGGGACAAGCCGGGCCCGCTCGGTCACGGCGAGTGGGAGCGTGTGCGCATGCACCCCTATCTGACCGAGCGCATGCTCCACCAGTCGCGGGCGCTTGCTCCGCTGGCGGAGATCGCCGTCCAGCATCGCGAGCGCCTCGACGGATCCGGCTATCCGCGCGCGCTCTCGGGCTCGGCGATCTCTCCGCACGCCCGCCTGCTCGGCGCGGTCGATGCGTACCAGTCGATGACCGAGCCGCGCCCGCATCGACCGGAGCGCTCCGCGGCAGATGCGGCTGCCGAGCTTCGTAAGGACGTCGCGGCGGGCAGGCTCGACGCCGACGCGGTCGACGCCGTCCTCGCGGCGGCGGGTCATCGCGTCGGGCGCAGACGCGATCGACCGGCCGGGCTCACCGCACGCGAGGTGGACGTCCTGCGCCTGCTCGCACGCGGGCTCTCGGCGAAGGAGATCGCCACGCGCCTCGTGATTACGCCGAAGACGGCGCGAAACCACATCGAGCACATCTACGCGAAGACCGGTACGTCCAACCGCGTCCGCGCCAGCATGTTCGCCGTCCAGCACGGGCTGATCCCCGAGGACGCTGCGTTCGCCGATAGATGAGGCAAATGCCCCAGGCGACGCGTTCCGCGCGGCGTAGATTCGGAGCGTCGATCGAGGAGGCACCGATGGGTCTTCGCAGCAGGTTCTTCGCGTTCACGTACGACCGCTTCAGCAAAGGGAGCGAGGAAGCCGGCCTGGCCGAGATGAGGAGGAACCTGATCGCCGGCGCGAGCGGCGACGTGCTCGAGATCGGCGGCGGCACGGGCGCGAACCTCAGCTACTACGGCGCGGGCGTCGAGTCGGTCACGGTCACCGAGCCGGAGCCGCCGATGCTGAAGCGGCTGGAGCGGAAAGCCCGCGAGCAGAACTCGCAGGCGACCGTCCTGCGCGCTCCGGCCGAGGATCTTCCGTTCGAGGACGCGAGCTTCGACACGGTCGTCTCGACGCTCGTGCTCTGCGGCGTCGACGACCAGCCGCGCGTGGTGCGCGAGCTCCGCCGTGTGCTCCGGCCCGGCGGCCGGCTCATCTTCATCGAGCACGTTCGCTCGGACGACCCGCGCGTGGCGAAGATGCAGGACCGGATGAACCCGGTCAACCGGTTCCTCGTGTGCTGCGACTGCAACCGTCCGACACTCGACACGATCCGCTCGGCGGGCTTCGAGGTGACGGAGCTCGAGCAGACGGAGCTGCCGAAGGCGCCGCCGTTCATCCGCCCGCTGATCGTCGGCACCGCGACGGTGCCAGTCGCCTGAGCTACGGCGTCTTCACGCTGACGTTGCGGGCATTGGGTCGTGAGGGACGAGGTTCAGGCGGAGACCAATGCTTCCTGGGGACCAAGCTGCCGTTCAATGGCCGGCCAGTCGAGGTAGGTGTCCTTCCGCGCGACACGACCGTCGGTCACCGCGATGACGTCGACGCCGTCGCAGCTGAAGTGCTTGCCCTCTGAGCTGCCGCTCATCCGGTACTCGCTGACGAAGTGGTTCGCGCCGATGTAGACCCTGGTCTTCTCGAAGCGGATGTCCGGCCACTGAGCGGCTGCGGCGGCAAAAGCTTCACGGGTCGCAGCCAATCCCACCGCGGGTTCGCCGCCTCCATGGAGATGGAACACGGTGTCATCGGTGTGCATGGCCATGATCGCTTCCAGATCGTGCGCTGCCCAGGCGGCACCGTATCGAGCAGCGAGCTCTTGGATCTCAACGCTCATTCGCTTCCCTTCTGATCGAGTGAGTGTGAGAACAACAGTACGCCGAACCGCTCGACGACGACTGAGCGCCGCCGATGCATTCGCCCAGTAGGTGTGCCGCGGCGGTGTTTACCGCTGCCCCGGTGGCCTTGTCGTCGTGCGCGCGAGGTTCTTGAGCGCGTCCTGTGTGTGTTCGATCATGTACGCCAAGGACTCGGCGACGTCTGCGTCCCCGATGTGGTCGAGCGCAGCTCTGGCGGGGTTCAGCCTCGTCGCTGCGGTCCACGGCCCGATTTCCTCGTGGCGCACGCGAGCGACCTGGCCACCCATCGCCGCGTAGGCGAGTCCCGCCAGATCGGTTACGTCGCCGGAGAAGAAGACGGGCGGGCAGAGCCGGTTCTTCTCGTCGTCCGAGAGGCCGGTCGACTCGATGAACGCGATCGTGGCGGCGCACCATGGGATGAAGCCGACGGCCACGTACTGGATCGTGATGCAGCCCGGCTCGAATACGGGGCGCGGGACCGCGGCCGGAACGCCCGCGGCTGTGCAATCGACATAGACATCGCTCGGACGGCTGGGAACGTCGTCAGCCTCGGTGGTCAACGACATTCGGCCGATGCTCCGAACTCTTCTCGCCCGAACGACGTGCTCGATCGTGCGGAGCGCGTCGATCTCGCGCCGGCTGACCGTGGCTCCTCGGAACGCGAGCGGCTCGGTCGAGGGGTCGATCCGCATGAACATTCCGGCGTCCTCGAGTCGCCGCGCGAAGTCGCGGCCGTCCGCGGCGGTCGCCGCCGTTTCGACCCACCGCGCCTGGAGGCGCATGTATCCGCCGACCAGGTCGAGCGGCTGCGTAAAGGTACGGTTGAACTGCCAGGGATCGCGGCCTCGAATCCAACGGATGCGGTCGGGATCGACGCCCGCCTCGAGCAGCCAGACGCAGGTGTCGATCGCCGTCTTTCCCGCTCCGATCACGGTGAAGCGGTCGACGGGCTCGCCGAGGTTGACGAGTCCGTTGGGAGGGATGAGCGTGACGCCGGGCTCGACAGTGAAGCCGGGGACGTGACGCGACGGGATCTCCGACCGGACGTAGGTCGCGTCGACGATCTTGCGCCGCGGTTTCACGAGCGTTTCGGAGCCGTCGAGAAGCGAGACGACGAGATGCCCGTCATCGCTCCTGCCGCGATGGTCGCTCATGCCGAAGAACTGCACCCTGCCCGTCGGAAGCAGGTGCTCGTCCAGCACGCGCGCGTAGTAGTCGCAGATCTCGTCGGCACTCGCACGCTCGTAGAAGCCGGCGTTCGGCCCGTACTCGTCGATCCTGTCGTGCCCGAGCGGGCGCGACTCGACGCCGTAGTACGCGGACGGCTGGTGGAGGCGCACGAACGGATAGGCGTCGAGCCAGTGCCCGCCCGGCCGGTGACGTCGGTCGACGAGCACGACCTCGGCCGCCGTGTTCGCGACCAGCGTGTCCGCGAACGCCATACCCGACGCTCCTGCTCCGACGACGAGGTAATCGGTCTCGACTTCCCGCACGACGACGAAGGCTACGGCGTGACGCGGCTGCTGGCTACGTCGCTCGCGAGGGCCGCCCACGGTGATGGGAACACGTGGCCGGTCTCGAGCGTTTTCATGATCGATGACATTGCAGCGTGGTCATCGAGGATGGGCATTGTCCGGCCGTAGCTCGCCGGCGGTCTCGCTCTGCGGTTTCATCGTCGCGGGCGCGGCGATGCTGGGAACAACTGTCTGGCTTCCTTCCGACGCGCTGCGCGCGCTCGGGATTTCGGTCTTGCTGTACGGCATCATCGGTTTCGCGCACCACTACGTGCAGCGCTCGCGTCTGCGCCGGGCAGCAGATGCCTGGATTGCACGCGGGTATGAAGGTCGGGCGACCTGGTACGCCTGGCGTATCGCCGAGTTGACGGCTTCGCGTGAGCGGCGCCTTCTCGCCCGTTCGCTCCGAGGCGTCATCTCGGAGCTCTCGGACTCGCGGATCGAACGACTCTCGCCGCTCAACCGTAAGGAGCTGCGGCCGCATCAACAGCTGATCGGGCAGCTCTCCAGGCGTCTTGACGATTTCGATCGCCCTGTCAGCGCCGCTGGAATCTTGGCCGTCAACCAGCTGCTGACGAATCCCTCGAGTGCGCTCTACCGTCGCGGTCGCGACGTTGCGGCGTCGCTCAGAGAGACAATCGATCGACTCGAGCCGTGCCACTGACTTGCGCAGACCCGATTGACCTAGATGTCCGTTGTGCTCGGTTGACGGCGGACAGATCTCGGTGGCGTCGCTCGGCTTGACTTCACGCCGCAGGGCTCTAGTGTCTTGCCGGTGAGTGTCGGCGGCATCCTCGGCGAGTCCTGGTCGCTCTACACGAAGTTCTTCAAGCGGTTCTTCGTGGTAGCGGTGATCGTCTACCTGGTCGTCAACCTCCTCAACGCAGTCGTCGCGACACTGTTCGGGCACGGCGTGGGGATCTCGCTCCTGCTCGCGCTGATCACGACGGTCGTCTCCCTCGTCGGTACGTTCTGGCTGCAGGGCGCGCTCGTGTTCGCGGTTGACGATGTGCGAGACGGCACGATCGACACCACCGTCGGGCAGGTGTTCGAGCGGGTGCGCCCATACCTCGGCACGCTGATCGTCGCCGGAATACTTGCCGGCCTGGGAGTCGCGGTCGGTTTGGTGCTGTTGATCGTTCCGGGCCTGATCCTCTTGACCTGGTGGTGCCTGATCGTCCCTGTCATTGTCCTCGAGGGAAAGCAGGTCGGGGAGTCGTTCTCGCGCTCGCGCGAGCTCGTACGGGGCCACGGGTGGACGGTCTTCGGCGTTGTCGTGATCACGGCAATCCTGACCGCCATCGCCTCGGGGATCATCCAGTCGATCTTCTCGTTCCTCGGCTCGTTCCTCCGCTACTGGATCGGCGGTTCGATCGCGAGCGCCGTTGTCGGCCCGTTCTTCGCCGTCGCCCTGACACTCATGTATTTCAAGCTTCGGGAAATTGAGGTGGGTGCAGGCGCTTCCGCGGCTCCGGATGCGCCCCCGACGCTTCCTGACGCTGCGCCGCAACCGTAGCCCGGGAGTGTCGGTGGGACACCGCGCCCGGGAACGTCGCGACGGGGCCGTGCGCTGCACGTCGATGTCGTCGCCTCCGCTTGGACGCGGGGCGTCCGCGCCCGATCCCGGGTCTACACGAGGTGAAGACGCATGCTGATCCTCAGCGAGTCCGAGATTCGCGGCCTCGTCGATGCTCGGACCGCCCGCGCGGCGATCGAAGGCGCGTTTCGTGCTCTGCATCGAGGTGAGGCGACCCTCGCGAGCGTCATCTCGCTCCCCTTTCGGAGGCCAGAAGGCGTCGCGCACATCAAAGCCGGCCACCTTCACGACGACGGGGTGTGGACCGTGAAGGTATCCACCGACTTCGACCCTGGCGACGGCGGCGCCACGCGGCACAGCGGGCTGATGCTGGTGATCAGCGCGAACGACGGCGCCCTCGTCGGTGTGCTCAGCGACAACGGCTTTCTGACCGAGCTCCGGACGGGTGCCGCAGGAGCGGTCGCGGCCGATCTCCTTGCCCGTCACGATGTCACCACGGCGGCGATCGTTGGCGCAGGAAGCCAGGCCCGATATCAGCTCGAGGCGCTGCTCCAGGTGAGATCCATCGAGTGCGTGCGTGTCGCATCGCGTTCGCCTGAGCGTGCCCGCACCTTTGTCGAGGAGATCGAGAGCCTTGGACTCTCGGGGTCACTTTGCGATTCCGTGCAGGAGGCGGTGCGCGGCGCAGGCATCGTCATCACGACCACGCCGTCGACCGCCCCGCTCCTCGAGGCATCTTGGCTGGACGCGGGCACGCACGTCACCGCTGTCGGCTCGGACGAGCCCAGCAAGCAGGAGCTCTTTCCTGACGTTCTGGCGCGCGCGGGCGTCGTCGCAGTCGACGACCGGAGGCAGGCGGCGAGCTTCGGCGAGTTGCACCACGCGATCGAAGCCGGCACGCGAACGGAAGACGACGTCGTCACGCTCGGCGAGCTCCTGGACGGAGTTGCGCCAGGCAGGGTCGGGGACGAGGAGATCACGGTTGCGGATCTGACGGGAGTCGGCGTTCAGGATGCGGCGATCGCCGCCCTCGTCCTGAGGGAGGCAAGCCGCGCACAAGTCGCCGAGCTCGCGTCGCGCGGTATGCGCGATGCTTCGACCGGGCAAGAGTGAGAGGAGGCGGCGCGCACGTGCGATACCGGCGAACGCCGATCGAGATCGAGTCACCCGAACAACTCGGTTACTCGACGATCCGGAACAACCTGGCGGAGAGCTCGTTCTCCGACATGTGCCTCGCTGACTACGGCGTGGAGGCCGACGTCGGGCGTCTGCTCCTTCCGTACGGCGATCACCTGGGCGCGGAGCGCTTGCGCACGTTGATAGCGGGGGATGCCGATTCGCTCTCGCCCGATCACGTACTCGTTACGGCGGGTGCAGCGTCCGCGCTCTTCATCATCGCTACTTCGCTCCTCGGTCCAGATGCACATGCACTGATTTGCACGCCGAACTACGCAACGAACCTCGAGACTCCCCGCGCCCTCGGCGCAGACGTCGAGACCATCGACCTTCGCTTCGAGGACGGCTGGCGCCTCGATCTGGAGGCGATTGCGTCACGGCTCCGGCCGGCTACGCGGCTCGTCAGCATCACCTATCCGCACAATCCGACGGGCAGCGCGATCACTCCGGATGAGCTCGAGGCTCTCGTCGCGCTTGTGGAGAGCCATCCGATTGCGCGACTCCTCGTCGACGAGACGTATCGAGAGTTGGCGTACGGAGACCCTCTCCCCATGGCGACCAGCCTGTCGCCCCGCGTGCTCGCCGTCTCCTCGATGTCGAAGACGTACGGTCTCCCCGGCCTTCGGGTCGGATGGCTGACGTGTCGCGACGATCGATTGATGGAGACATTCCTCGCCGCGAAGGAGCAGATCTTCATCTGCGGCGCCGTGGTGGAAGAAGAGCTCGCTGCGCGCGTCCTCGAGCAGCGCTCCGTCGTGTTGGCGCTCGTGCACGCCAAGACGGAGCGGCATCTGGCCGTGGTTCGCGACTGGATTCACGGGCACGAGTTGTTCGAGTGGGTCGAGCCGAATGCTGGGGTCGTCTGCTTTCCGCGCATACGGCCTGAGATCGCAGTCGACGTCGACGGCTTTTACCGCGCGCTCCTGGAAGAGCACGGGACCTACGTCGGTCCCGGGCGTTGGTTCGATCAGGATCCGCGCTTCTTCCGCCTCGGGTTCGCCTGGCCCACCGAGGACGAGCTTGCGGGTGGGCTCGAGGGTCTCGACCTGGCGGCGGCGGGAGCCCGCTCTAGCGCCTGACGAGCGCGTTGTAGGCGCGGCTCACGGCGTGGCTCCGCCCTGAGGACGCGACGCGTAGGTTCGATTATGCTCGCGCGATGAGTGCGACACGTCCCGCGGCGTCCCAGATCCCCACCGGCGCCGAGCGGACGCTCGACCTGCTCGAGCGGCAGGTCGGACGCGCCCTCGACGATGTCGAGACGCCCGTGGCCGTCATCGACCTCGACCGCCTCGACGTGAATCTCAGGAGCGTGCAGTCGTACGTCGACTCGCACGGAATCGAGCTGTGGCCGCACACGAAAACGCACAAGTCGCCGGAGATCGGGCGTCGGCAGCTCGAGCTCGGCGCGCACGGTCTCACCGTTGCGAAGACCGGCGAGGCACAGGTATTCCAGGAAGCGGGTGCGCAGCGGATCCTCGTCCACTATCCGCCGTTCGGCGCCGAGAAGTGGGAACGGCTCGCCGAGATCGCCGCCTCGGGTGTCGAGCTGACCGTCGCCGTCGACAGTGTCGCCCCGGCCGAAGGGCTCGCACGAGCTCTCGATCGGCGCGGCCTGCGTGCGCAGCTGCTCGTCGAGGTCGATGTCGGATTGCACCGCACCGGCCAGACGACAGCCGCCAAGGCCGCTCGCGGTTGCGTCAGGCGCTGTCGAAGCTACCGGCGGTCGAGGTCGTGGGCATCAGCTGCTACCCGGGCCACCTGCGGCCCGAGGATCCGACGCTGCCCCAGGGGCTCGAGGCCGTCGACGCGCTGCTGCGCGAGACCCGTGACGCTCTTCATCGCCGCCGGGCTTTCGCTGCGACCGCATCTCCGGCGGGTCGACGCCGACGCGGCACCTCACCCACACGACCTGCGTCAACGAGCTCCGCTCGGGTACCTACGCGCTGCTCGACCGGAACGACGGCGAGGACGACCAGTGCGCGCTTTGGGTCGAGGTGACGGTGATCTCGGACGCCGTCGCCGAACCAGGTCGTTGTCGACGCCGGCTCGAAGACCTTCACCTCCGACGATCATCCCGACGGAGGCTACGGCGCGGTGCTTGGCCGGCCGGGCGCCCACGTCGCGCACCTCAACGAGGAGCACGGGTACATCGATGTGGCTGCCCTCGACGAGCGGCCCGCCGTCGGCCGGCACCTCCAGATCGTTCCGAACCATGCGTGCGGCTGTATGAACCTTCACGACGGCGTGCTGGCCGTGCGCGATGGCGTGGTCGACCACGTGATTCGTGTCGCCGGACGCGGCTTGATCCGCTAGCGCTCGTACGGCGCGAGCACGTCGCGCGGTGCGACGCAGTACGCGGTGTAGTCGGTGTTGCTGATCTGCGCGATGCGCGCATGCGCGACCATCGCGAGCAGCAGCGCCACCCTCGCGCGCGGGAGGTCGTAGTCGTCGTCGATCCAGTTCACGAGCTCCCGCATCGCCTGCCGCGCCGCCCACTCGAGCGGCTTTCCGGAGACGATCGTGATCAGCTCGTCCGCCGTCTCGATCCGCGGCCATTCGAGTGATGCCGGCCGCTCCACCGGCCGCGCGCTCGCGGTGATCACCGCGCCCACCTCAGGGGGGCCGACGATCTCGCTGTCGCCCATCAGCGCCTTGCAGTCGCCGAAGTAGAGGCCTGCACCCTCGTGCTCGACGGGGAGGATCATCGTTGCGCCCGCCCGCAACTCGCGGCAGTCGAGATTGCCGCCGTAGCGGCCCTGGAGCTTCGCGTGCACCTCGCCGGCGCCCGGCACGACCGCGAGGCAGCCGATCAGCGGCCGCGTCGGCAGACGCGTGTGCTCGTCGAAGTGCACGATGCCGTCCTCGATCGGGTAGGTATCGGCGCCGCTTTCGTCGTCCCACCATTCGTACGGGTCGACGTCGCGGCTGTATGCGCCGTACGTGACGACGCCCGGCGTGGTGATCGCGATGTCGTGAATCGTCACCGCAACAGCGCCGCCGGCTACCGCGCCCGCCACGGTGATCGGGCCGACGACGGCCCACTTCACCGCCTCGGCGAGCGCATACGACTCCGCCGTGAAGTCCCCCGGACTGCGGAAGTAGCCGGAGTAGCCCTCGACCGACTCCACCGCGAAGATCTCATCCGGCTGCACGGTCCCGATGGACGTCGTGCTGCGCGCTGTAGGCGTACTTCGCGTCGCTCTCCGGGAAACGTTGCATCGGTGGGACGACGAGTATATTCGGGCGGCCGTGCAAGCTCTCACCGACCAGGTCGCCGTCGTCACGGGCGGCGCGCGCGGCATCGGACGGGGGATCGCCTCCGTTCTCGCCGCCGAAGGCGCACGCGTCGTCGTGGTCGACGTCGACGCGCAGCTCGGCGAGAGGACCGCGGCGGAGCTCGGCGCACTTGCCGTCGCGGCCGACGTCACCGACGGCGCCTCCGTCGAGTCGATGGCGGCCCGCATCCTCGACGAGTTCGGCCGCATCGACATCCTCGCCGCGAACGCCGGGGCGTATCCGTTCGCCGAGCTCGACGCGCTGGACGAACAAATCTGGAACAGCGTCATGGACCTCAACGTCGGCGGCGCTGTGCGCTGCGTACGTGCTTGCCTGCCGGCGATGCGGACACGCGGCTACGGCCGGATCGTGCTGACGTCGTCGATCACCGGGCCGGTCACCGGCCAGGTGGGCTTCGCGCACTACGGTGCATCGAAGGCGGCGATGCTCGGCTTCATGCGCTCGGCCGCCGTCGAGCTCGCACGCAGCGGGATCACGATCAACGCGGTCATGCCGGGAAACGTCAGCACGCCCGGCTTCGCCGACACGAGCGTCGAGCATCAGCAACGGATGCTCTCGTCGATCCCGATGGGCCGCTACGGCGAGCCCGAGGAGGTCGGGCTGGGCCGTTCGCTTCCTCGCCTCGCCCGAGGCGGGCTACATCACCGGGCAGACGCTGATCGTCGACGGCGGTCAGGTGCTTCCCGAGGCGCCGCTCGGTTGACACCCACTGGTTGAGGGGGCAAGCTCGACCGAGCAGACCTGAGCGACAGCGGAGGCGATATGGCCAGGAAGCACGTGTTGGCGGTTCTCGGGGTTGCGGCCGTCGCGAGCGCGGCAGTGTTCACGGCGAGCGCGGCGTCGAAGACGTCGAGGACGGCGGCCGACGATCCGAACAACGCGAACCTCACGTACTGGTACTGGGCGGAGAGCGATGCGCCAGGTGCGAACGCATGGCTCAAGAAGGAAGTCGCCATCTACGAGAAGGCGCACCCGAAGGTAAAGATCTCGGTCGTCCTCCAGTCGACGGACACGCTCACCTCTGCGTTTACCACCGCCTCGCAGACGAAGAGCGGTCCGGACATCGCAACCCAGTGGGCGACGCTCCCGACGCTGACGCCGGCGTGGAGCGGCGCGACCGTCCCGATCTCCGACTACGTCCCTGCGAGCGAGACGAAGAATTGGATCAGCACTGCGGAGAACATGTGGCAGGGAAAGTTGTGGGCGATGCCGCAGTACCTGATCGGCATTCCCTTTGTCTGGAACAAGACGTTGTTCAAGAAGGCTGGCCTCGATCCGAACAAGGGCCCGAAGACGTGGGCCGACCTCCTCGCCGACGCAAAGAAGTTGAAGGCCGCGGGCATCACGCCGTTCGGGCTCGGCAACAAGGACGGCTACGGAGGCGCTTGGTTCTTCTCACTCGTCGGGAAGCAGAACCTCAACTCGATCGACGAGCTCAAGGACGCGATGATCGGCAAGGCGAAGTTCAGCGATCCGAAGTTCTCCGGCTTCTACCAGCTGCTCGTGGATCTGCGGAAGGCCGGGTATCTCAACTCTGACGTCGCCTCGATCAGCTTCGAGCAGGGCTTCCAGCTCTTCGGCCAGAAGAAGGTCGGCATGTCGTGGGGCACCGACGGCAACGTGGCGGCCTGGGAGAAGCAGCTCGGCGCAAAAAACATGGGCGTCGGTCCGATCCCGATCTGGGGACACGGCAAGCTCGCGACAAGCTATGACGTGACGCAGTCGTCCGACGCGTTCATCACGAAATGGTCGCAGCACCCACGCGCGGCAGCGCAGTTCCTCGTCTTCCTGCACTCGCCGCAGGCGTTGAAAGCGTGGTATGCAGCGACCGGCGTGTTCCCCGCCGACAAGCGCTTCCCGGCGTCCGCGGTGAAGGATCCGATCGCGAAGCAGCTGCTCAAACTCGACCAGTCGCCCGTCTCGGTATGGCCCGAGAACTTCGTTCCGCCGCAGGTCGACCAGAATGCAGATCTCGCGGGCGGCGAGCTGATCACATCCGGCTCGGCGTCGCCGGCGAGCGTCGCGAGCCTCTGGGAGAAGCAGCTCTCGCAATGGAAGAGCCAGCACCCGGACGAGTTCCGTAGCTACCAGAGCTGGGTGTCAGGGCACTGACGGCGATCCCGCACGGAGCGACACGCCGGCGGCGCACCCGCCGGCGTGTGCTCTGGCCCTATCTCTATGCGCTTCCCGCGGTCGGCGCGATGGCGTTCGCGTTCGGGTTCCCGCTCGTGCAGGTTGTGCGCGACAGCTTCTACGCAGGCGATTTCTCCAACTCGCCAATCTGGGTCGGCCTCGACAACTACAAGGGCGTCCTCTCGGACCCGCAGTTCCGGCAGTCGATTCTGAACAACATGAAGCTGTTGCTCTCGGTGCCGATCATGCTCGGCCTCGCGCTCGCGATCGCGCTCATCCTCAACGACCGCATTCGCGGCATGCGGCAGTACCAGGCGATCGTCTTCCTGCCCTACGTGCTGCCGGCGACTGCAATCGGCATTGCGTTCTCGTTCCTGTTGCAGGAGAACGGCGTGCTCAACACCGCACTCCGCAAGGTCCACCTCGGTGCAATCGCGCAGGACTGGCTCGGCAACTCGCATCTCGCGATCGTCTCCGTGGGCGGTCTGGTGATCTGGCAGCAGCTCGGCTTCGGCGTCGTCGTCTTCACGGCGGCGCTGCTCTCCTTACCGCCGGAAACGGCGGAGGCCGCACGCATCGACGGTGCCAGCTGGTGGCAGCTGCAGCTGCGCGTGCTGGTGCCGCAGATCCGCCCGATCATCGAGCTCCTGACCGTCATCCAGGTGATCACGGTGCTCTCCTGGGTCTTCAACTACGTGTACGTGCTCACCTCCGGCGGCCCGGGTTACGCCTCGAGCGTGATGGAGCTGTACATCTGGCGGAGCTTCTCCAACGGCTCGAATGGAACCGCTGCTGCGGTCGCGGTGATGCTGCTCGGGATGGCGAGCGTGCTGATCGGCCTCTCGCTCTGGGTGCGGCGGCAGGCGGCGTCGGCATGAGGCCGACGGCCCGCGGGCGCGTTGTCGGCGATTCTGTCGCGCCACGCGTTCCTGATCTTGATCTGTCTCGCCGCGCTCTACCCGCTCTATTTCATCGCCGCCACGGCCATCAGATCGAACGCCGCCTATCAGCTCAATCCGACCGGCTTCCCGAGCCACCCGACGTTGGACTCGCTGCGCTCGATGATCCTGCACCAGCCGCTGCCGCGCTGGATGTGGAACAGCCTTCTCGTGACGGTCTCCTCGGTAGCCGCCTCGACCTTCATGGCGCTGCTGGCCGCGTACGCCGTCGTCTTCGGTCGGTTCCGCGGGCACAAGGTCTTTCTCTCGACCAGCGTCGCGTTGATGGTCGTCCCGCCCGTGACATTGCTCGTGCCGATGTTCATCTTCATGGTCGACACCGGCTTCGTGAACCACCTGCAGTCCGTGATCATCTTCTACACCGGCCTCCTGGTGCCGTTCGCGGTCTTCTTCATGACCAACTTCTTTCGCACCGTCCCCCAGGAGCTGATCGAGGCCGCGGCGTCGGAGGGCGCCCGGCCGTTCACGGTCTTCCGCCGGATCGTGATTCCACTCTCGGGCGCCGCGACGGTCACGCTCGTCGTCGTGCAGTCAATCTGGGTGTGGAACGAGCTCTTGATCGCGCTTGTCTTCCTGCAGAACGAGAGCGCCCGGACGCTGATGGCCGGACTGACGCAGTTCCAGGGACGTTTTGCGACGAACGAGCCACTCGTGCTCGCGGGCGCACTGATCTCGATCGCACCGGTAGTCCTGCTCTACCTCTCAGGACAGCGTTTCTTCGTGCGCGGCCTGACGGCCGGTATCGGGAAGTAGCAGGCTCTCTCCCGTCCCGACGTCGAAGAAGTGAAACTTCGTCGGGTCGACGGCGAGCTCGAGCGACCGCCCGGCCTGCGCCTTCGTCGCCGGGTCGACGCGGGCTGTGAAGAGCGCTTCGTGCTCCGCCAGGATCGTCGCGTCGTCGCTTGTCGCGTCACGCGTCTCGATCGTGACACGCGACGCGGCTACATGGAAGAAGACGTGCGAGTCAGAGCCGAGCTCCTCGAGGACTTCGACGGTCACCTCGATGCGCGGCAGCTCGGCATGGCCGAACGCGGCGTCGCCGAACGCCTCCGGCCGGATTCCGAGCACGACCTTCGTGACGTCCCGGGGAGGCCGCCTGGCGGGCGCGAGAGGAACCCGGAACTGTCCGAACGCGATCGCGTCGTCCTCGACGGTCGCCTCGACCAGGTTCATCGACGGCGATCCGATGAAGGCCGCGACGAAGAGATCGTTCGGCGACTGGTAGAGGCGCTGTGGCACGTCGACCTGGACGACCCGTCCGTCGCGCATGACGGCGACCCGTTGGCCGAGGGTCATCGCCTCTGTCTGGTCGTGGGTGACATAGATGCTCGTCACGGAAAGACGTGCGTGTAGCTGCGCAAGCGAGGCCCGCATCCCAACGCGGAGCTTGGCATCGAGGTTCGAGAGCGGCTCGTCCATCAGGAACGCAACCGGCTCGCGAATGATTGCGCGGCCCATCGCGACGCGTTGCCGTTGCCCGCCCGAGAGGTGAGCGGGCTTGCGGTCCAGGAGATCCTCGAGGCCGAGCAGCGTCGCCGCGTCGGCGACGCGACGTGCGATCTCGCCCTTCGGTGTGTGGCGAACGCTGAGGCCGAACCCGAGATTCTGGCGCACGCTCATGTGCGGGTAGAGCGCATAGTTCTGGAAGACCATGGCGATGTCGCGTTCGGGCGGCGGTAGCTCTGTGACGTCGCGGTCGCCGATCGAGATCGTTCCGTCCGTGATCTCCTCCAGGCCGGCGATCATTCGCAGCAGCGTCGACTTGCCGCAGCCGGACGGCCCTACGAGCACCATGAACTCGCCGTCCTCGATCGTCAGGTTCACGTCGTCGACGGCGACGACGCCGGCCGCGAACTCCTTCGTCACGTGCTCGAGCGTGATCGCAGCCATCGGTCAATAACCCGCCTGCATCGTCCCCATCACATCGACCTGCGCCTTGAACGCCATGTAGCCGGCGTCGATCGGGAAGACAGTGCCCGTGACAGCGATCGATTCGTCGCTCGCGAGGTAGACCACGAAAGGCGCAATCTGCTCGGGCGTCGGGACCGGCAGGATGTGGAGGCTCTGGATGGTGGAGCGCGCTCGATCGTCATCGAGCCAGACTCGTTGGGGCTCCGTCGAGACGAAGCTCGGTGCGATTGCGTTCACGCGCACGCCGTCGCGGCCGACGCCCGCGGCGAAGGAGCGGATCAACGACGTCACGCCGCCCTTGGCCGCGGTGTACGAGTCGAGGCCCGCGCAGCCGACGAGCGCATCGACCGTGCTCGAGACGATGATCGAACCCGAGCCCTGGCGCACCATCTGTCGGCCGACGTGTTTGAGGACGTAGAACGTGCCGGTCAGATGAATGTCGATCATGCGTGCCCACACGTCGTCTTCGAGCTCGGTCAGCCGCTTGTCCTGCGTGTTGACGAAGTGGACGTCGGCTGCGCAGTGATAGAGCACGTCGAGGCGACCGAACCGCTCGACAGTCTCCGCCACGACGCGCTCGACGTGCTCGGGCGACGTGACGTCGACGTGCATCGCACACGCGTTTTCGCCGATTGCTGCCGCGACGGCCTGGGCGCGGTCGAGCGCAAGGTCGGAGACGACGACCTTCGCGCCCTCGGCTGCCATCGCGGTCGCGCCGGCACGCCCCATTCCGGAGCCGCCGCCCACGACGAGCGCGATCTTTCCATCCAGTCTCACCGTTCCTCCTTCGCGAGCTGATCGTCCGGCCAGGGCAGATACTGACCGATGGCCCCATAGCGGGCAGCTGCCTCCGCCACGGCATCCTCATCGACCTCGACGCCGAGTCCAGGCCCGTCGATCGTGCCCCAGTGCGGGCCTGTCGCGATCGGGAGAGGCTCCGTGAGAATGTCGTGCTCGAGGATGTACGCAGTCTGCTGGTGGCCCTCCACGCCGTTCGGGATCGTCAGCACCACGTGATGTGCCGCGGCGGCGGCGAGCCCGAGCTCCCCGTGCGTGTGCTTGCAGACCTGCAGGCCTTCACACTCGGCGACCCAAGCAAGCCGGCGAAAGGCAAGGATCGACCCGACCCAGTACTGCGAGAAGCAGAAGACGTCCGCCTGCCGCGCACGGATGCGCGCGTACGCCTCGGCTACCGACCAGAGGCCCTCGTTCGCGCAGACGCTGATCGCGGTGCGGTTGCGAAGCTCGGTGAGGTGGCCGATCGGATGCTCGCGCACGGGCTGCTCGACGAAGTCGATGTCGTGCTCCTCGAGCGCTCTGAGCATGCGAACGGCATTGGGGAGCGTCCAGCTGCCGTTCGCGTCGAGGCGGAGACGAGGCCCGCTCCCGAGTGCTTCGCGCACCGTCGCGACCTGCACGAGATCCTCCGCGTCGTCGAGTCCGACCTTGAGGTAGAAGACCGCAAATCCGTGCGAGAGCCCGTCGGCGACCTGCGCGGCCAGGCTCTCGCGCGAGCCGCGCGCGAGGTAGTAGAAGTACGTCGGCGTGGACTCCTGCCGGCCGCCGAGGAGCCGCCAGAGCGGCTGGCCGGCTGCGCGGCCGCAGACGTCCCACAGCGCCATGTCGATGCCCGCCCACGCGAAGTTGGCAGTGCCGGCGCGGAACTGCCACAGCCCGTGCGTGAACGTGTCGCGTTGCATCGCATCGCGGTTCCAAGGGTCGCGGCCGATGACGAACGGCGCCATCGCCCGCACCGCCGCGTCCACCGATGCCGTGTCGGCGCCGCAACACGCCTCGCCCCAGCCGACGAGCCCGTCCTCGGTCGTCACCTTTACGAGGATGTCGCTGACGCCGCCGCGCACCACCTGCGCACTGACCTCGCTGCGTGTGTACGGGACGCTGACCGGGATCGTCTCGACCTGCGCGATCCTCACAGCGTGTGCTCGAACTCGGTCAGGATTTCGTTCTCGTTCGCACCGACGAGGAACGTGTGCTCGAGCCGGATGCCGCCCCAGCCCGGCAGGTAGATGGCAGGCTCGAGAGCGAGCACCATGCCCTCGTCCAACCGCTCCTCGCAGTACGGCGTGATCCGGGGCTCCTCGGACCACGCCGCGCCGATGCGGTGCCCCGTGTGGTGGTTGTACGTCGGACCATGCTCTGCGAGCATCTCGCGCACCTGCCGGTCGACGTCTCTCGCGACGACGCCGGGCCGGCAGAGTGCGATTCCGCGGTGCAACGCGCGCCGGACCGCGTCGAAGCGATCACGCGTCGCCTTGTCGGGTGTGCCGACGAAGACCGCGTTCGCGGTGTCCGACCAGCCACCGTCGATCCACGGGGACGTGTCGGTGAGTACGAGGTCACCCGACCGCACGACGCGCGCCGTCGCGACGCCTCCGCCGGTCGCGGTGGCCATGGCTCCCGTCGTCACGGTGAGGATTCCCGGCACCCGCTTCCCCGCTTCGCGCGCCATCGAGGCGGCGGCGAGCCCGGCGAGCTCGGCCTCGCTGATGCCGGGCTCGGCGTGATCCTTGACCGCCTGCTGCACGACGTCTGCGAGCCGACAGGCACGCTTGATCGCGGCGAGGTCGGGGGTGATCTGGACGGCCGAGTCACACGAGACCGGACTGCGACCTGATCGATGGAGCCACTCGCCGACCGCGTGGGGAAGGTGCCTCGCCTCGACTCCCGTCAGGCCTTGTTTGAAGCCCGCATCGTCGAGCGCCGACAGCAGGGCCGCGCGTAGCTCGCCCGCTGGATCCGGCGCGCGCTCGAAGTCATAGGAGCGGTAGGTGACAAGACGCACGCCGGACGGGGGGACATCGGGAGCGTAGAAGTCGGCTACGACGAGGACGGCTTCATCGGGGCCGATGCACAGCAGCGCCGGCACCAACACGAACGGATTCGCGACAGGCCAGTCCTCCACCGGCGTCTCGAAGCAGCGGAGCGACGCGAGCGACTCCGGATGCGACAGCACCGCTTGCTCGTGACCGGCCGCGGCGAGGACGGCGCGAAGATGATCGAGCCTCACCTGCTGAGTCTTGCAGAGTGGATCGACTGCATCTGGTCGTGCCCTGGTGGGTCGCGCGGCTGCGCTGTCCAACTCGCGCTCTGTTGCGAGCAGGGCTGTCATGAGCGACTATCAACGTCCAGTCTTGGCGTTTCAAACGGACCGGAGGGGACGAAGATGAGCGACAGCGTCTATCGCGTCACCGAAGTAATCGGTGTCAGTTCCGATTCATGGGAGGCGGCCGCTGCAAATGCCGTCGAGACGGCCGCGAAGTCGATTCGCGATCTGCGGGTGGCTGAAGCGACCCGCTTCGATGTAACGATCAAAGACGGCAAGATCGCCGACTACCGCGTGCGTCTGAACATCTCGTTCAAGTACGAGAGTGGAGACTGAGCGCGCAACCAAGGCAATTCTCCAACTCACCTCCTCCTTCCTACGGTCGCGCTGCCCGCGTCGATCTAAGGCTGGGCAGGGCACGGCGGCTGCCTCTTCGAAGGCCTGACGGATGCCCCCGACAAGAATCGAACTTGTGCCGCGGTTTAGGGATCCTCGGGCCGTAGTGGCAGAGACGGGCGTACTACCGGTGCCCGTGACCTCACAAACGTTGCGGAGAGCTCTTGCAGCGCATCGGCGGCGGCCGCCAGCATCGTCGGCTCGAACAGGCTCGTGTCGACCAGGCGGCCGACTCGCCCGGCGAGCAGCTTCATGCGACTCGTGTAGCCCTCGCCCGGCACGTGCACTGTGATGACCGTCGGCATCCAGACGCCGCTGATCGCCGCGATCCCGTCCGCGCGAAGGGTGCGGAACGGCTCGACGCTGCCCTTCGCGCGCCACGCGACATCGATCGGCAGGCCGTATCCGCTGTCGATCCGCGCGGTCGCGGTCGCGCTTCTCCTCCCCCGGTATAGCCACTGCCCGGCGAGCACGATGTCGCCGCCGTCGGTAGCCGTAACCGACCGGGCGGCGGTCATGAATCGCGGCGTCCAGGCGCGCAGGTCGTCATACGCGAAGTCCGTCCCAAGAATCCCCGCCTCGATGTCGTCACGACCCACACGGACGATCCGTCGCCCCGCGACAAACTGGATCCAAACCCGGGGGTAGCGCTCGAAGGGTCGCTCGCGCAGGAGAACGGTCGCGTTCGCGAGCGGACCCGGCTCGAGCACGGAGAAGAGCGACGAGCACTCGCCACCCTCGATCCGCCAGGCATGCGCAACGCTGTACGACAGGCCGCTTCCCCCGTCCACGGAGCAATCGAGCTGCACGAACCTCAGTCCACCGGGACCGAGATAGCGCTCAACGTGTGATCGCAGCGCGCTGCGAAGAGTCGGCGCGCCTACATGACTACTGGACTGCGTGGGCAACCTGCGCGGTCAACTCGCGCCAGACGATGTGCGCACTTTGCAGGGTCCCCAGCTTCCGGCCCGACTTCTGCTCGATGAGCGCTACAGGAGCGATGCTCTGCGTTCGCTCGTCGCCGATCGGCGGGACCGTCTTGACGTCGGACTGAAGCTGCATCGGCTGGGACGTCCGGAGCGTCAGATTGTGCTGCGGCATCGACACGATGACTCCGATCGCCGCTCTGCAATGGCCGCCGATCGCCACGGCTTGCGATGGAGTCGTGGGATCGAGATGGACGGCTACGGCACCGAAAACGCGACTCTCCCCTCGGAGGTTGAGCGTCGTGAAATGTGCGACGATCGCCGAGGTCTTCCAGTCGACGTTCTTCTCGCCGAATCCAATGAGCGGAACAGTGCGGTCCGCGACAAGCGTGCCCTGCAGCGTCACCGTGTCCTTGCCGACGCCCTCGACGTCATACGTCTCCTCGAGTGTGATCTCGATCGTGTCGATGCCCGCCTCGGGCACCGTCAACGGCTTCACCGGGATCGGGCTCATCGCATTTCCTTTCGCCGTCGGGTCTTAGGGAATCTTCGGCTCGACCGGAAGCAATGCCTTCTCCTCCCTTGCTCTCATCACACGACCCGAGCTGGCGTGATCTTCGCCGATCGGAACGGCCCTTGCTTTTGGGCTGCTCGAAATGTCGCCCGCGCTCGCGACCGCTAGCGCCTCGGCACCGCGAGCCGTCCTTCCACGATGCTGTAGCTGTGCTTCGTGGGTGCGATGTCCGTGAGGCGGAAGCCGGCCGCCGCAAGCACGATCCGAAACTCTTCTTCTGTCCGCTCGCGGCGTGGTTGCGGCCGCGACGCCGAGCTTGTGACGCGCCGGTTCACCCTTTGGTTGCGCCGCCGACCACTCCGCGTACGAGGGCGCGCTGCGAGGCGACGAAGACGATCGCGACGGGCAGCGCCGCGATCAATGTCGCGAGTGCCACGGTTGGGCGTGATGACCTGAAGATGTCCGTCAGGCCGACCTGCACGGGGAACTCGCTCTGGTCGGGCAGGATCGCGTACGGCAGGAAGAAGTTGTTCCAGTCGGCGACGAAGCTGAAGAAGAAGACGAGCGCGACGACCGGCTTCGCGAGGGGAAGCGCGACGCGAAGGAACGTCTGCAGCTCGCTGCACCCGTCGATCCGCGCGGCGTCGAGCAGCCCAGGCGGAAGCGCGAGTGTGTAGTAGATGTAGGCGAGGTAGACGCCGAACGGGAAGAACGCAAAGGGCAAGATGATCGAGAACACGTTGCCGATCAGTCTCATGGCGTTCAGTTCGAGATAGATCGGAAGCACGAGGGACGAGGCCGGAATCAGCATCGCGATGAGCGTGAGCGAGAGCACGAGCCTTCGGCCGGGGAATCGCCCGGCGGCGAGGCCGTACCCCGCCGGCACGACGACCGTGATCGCGATGGCGGTCGCGCTGAGGGAGTACAACAGCGAGTTCTCCATCCAACGGCGGTAGATGTGGCCACCGAATGCATCCATGTTCCGCCATGCGACCCAGACGTTGTGGAGGCTGCCGACCGCGAGCGGGCTCCGCGTGAGCAGGTCGCCGTCGGTCTTCGTCGGGGCGAGCACGAGCCACGCGAGCGGTACGACGAAGAAGGCTCCGAACGCGGCCAGCACCACGGCGCGCGCGGACAGCGCGGCGCGGTGTCGTGCCGCCTCGTGCTCACCTTGGCGACTCACTTCACTCGGCGTACGAGCCGGCCGCCGTGCCATCGCCTATCATCATTCGTCGTATGTTAGTGCCGAAGCCGTCGGACCATATGATGAGTCGTGTGGAAGCGCCTCAGGCGAGCCGGATGAGCGACGCCGTCGCGCAGCGGCGCGCGAACCTGAAGCAGCGCCCGGCACGGCTCGCGTCGGTGATCTTCGAGGCGCTGGGCGACCAGATCATCGGCGGCGTGGTCGAGGAAGGCGACGTCCTTCCGACCGAGCCGGCGCTCTGCGAGGAATTTGGCTTCAGCCGCACCGTCGTCCGCGAGGGGCTGAAGCTGCTCGAGGGCCGGGGTCTCGTTCGCGTCGAGCAGGGGCGGGGCACGACGGTGCAGCCGCGCAGCTCGTGGGACCTCCTCGATCCAGACGTGCTGCAGATGGCGCTCGCGTACGACCACGACATGTCACTGCTCGACGATCTGATGACGGTTCGCCGGGTGCTCGAGCGCGAGATGGCCGCGAAGGCAGCCGGAAAGTTGGACGACGCCGAGCTCGCGGAGCTCGCGGGTCTGGTCGAGTCGATGGAGGCGGTCTACGACGACTACGAGCCGCTTCCGCCTTCTCGACAACGCCTTCCACGAGATCGTCATGCGCGCATCGGGCAACGAAGTCGGTCTGACGATCGTCCGCGTCATCCATCGCCACGGCGGCGCGACCGCGCCGCTCGCGGCGACGCCGGTGTCGAAGGCCGCTCTCAAGCGCACCGCCGCGGAGCATCGCGCGATTCTCGATGCGCTCGCCGCGGGCGACGGAGTGCTGGCGGGAGATCTCATCTCCGCCCATATCGAGGCCCGGTGGTTGGAGCGCAAGCGGCGCCCGCGAGGGAGCACGTAGAGTCCGACCCTTGACAACGGGTGATCATTCGTATGATGATCATCCGCATGCGGATCGCCTCGATCGACGTCGACCTGATTTCCCTGCCGGCGGTGACCCCGCCGTACGCGTGGCGGCAGGGCCTTCGCGGCTCGCACCCGGCTCGAACGACGGCGGTGCTCCGCATCACGACGGAAGACGGTGCGGTGGGCGAGGCCTACCACGAGTGGAGCGGGCCGATGCTCGCCGACATCGTCGACCGGATCCTCCGCGACGAGCTCGTCGGCGAGCGCGCCGATCGTCGTGAGTGGCTATGGCATCGCTTGTGGGAGCTCGACCGCACGGAGGAGTTCCCCATCTGGGTGTTCGGCGTCGTCGACGTCGCGCTCTGGGATCTCGAAGGACGGGTGTTCGGCGTTCCGGTGCACCGGCTGCTCGGCACCTATCGGGACTCGATCCCGGCGACGGCGTCGACGACGACGTTTCCGACCGTCGAGGAGTTCCTCGACGTGTGCGACCAGTGCCTCGAGCTCGGCTATCCGGCGATCAAGCTGCACGCGTGGGGCGACGCGCGGGCGGACGCCGACCTGTGCCAGCGGGTCCGGGCGCACGTCGGGCCTGACGTCGACCTGATGTACGACGGGTCCGCGGCGTTCGACCTCCCGGACGCCGTCTACCTCGGTCATGCACTCGCCGAGGCCGGGTATCGCTGGTACGAGGAGCCGATGCGCGAGTTCAACGTCACCGCGTACCGGTGGCTGTCGGAGCGCGTCGACGTCCCGCTACTCGTCGGCGAGACCTCCGACGGAAGCCATCTCAACACGGCCGACTTCATCGCATCCGGGTGTGCCTCGTACGTGCGGACGAGCGCGAATCACCGCGGGGGCATGACCGGCGCGATGCGCATCGCGCACCTCGCCGACTCGTTCCGGCTGCGCGCCGAGGTGCATGGCCCGACCGAGCCGGCGGTCCACCTCTGCATGGCGATCCCGAACAACACCTACTACGAGTCGCTTGTGACCTCCAACCCGGTCGTGCGCGAGCCTCGCGTCGGCCCGGACGGTCTCGTCCAAGCCCCTACGACCCCGGGCATCGCATTGCCCGACTTCGTCGAGGAGCGCCGGACGGCATCCCGGCGCTGAAGCATGGTCATTCCAAGAAGGAGAGTCCCCGCATGAAGATCAATCGTCGGAGGCTGGTCCTCGCAGCGCTCGCCGTTGCGACGGCAGCTGCGGCGGCGCTCGTCGCCGCTTCGACCGGTCGGGCCGGTTCCAGCGGCGCTTCCGGGTCAATCACCGTCTGGGTCGACGCGGTCCGCCTGCCGGTCGCGAAGCTGTACGCCAAGACCCATCCGAAGGTCCACCTGAACATCGTCACCTACGACGGCGACGGCAACGGCGCGACGACGATGCAGACCAAGATCCAGCTCTGGAACCGCACCGGAAAGGGCTGGCCGGACATCATCTTCACCGAACAGGCGAACGATCCGGTGTGGATGGGACAGAAGCCGTTCGACTACGCGCTGGACCTCAAGACCGTCTTCCCGAAGAACCTCCTCAGTGGGTGGCCCGCGCCGTCGCTCAGGCAGTGCGTCGTCAACGGCCGCCTCGTCTGCCTCCAGGACAACCTGGCGCAGGAGGTGCTCTACGTCAACAAGAAGCTGATGAGCCAGTTCGGCTACGCCGTCCCGACGACCTGGCAGGAGTGGGCGGCCCTGGGCCAGAAGGTCGCCGCGCAGCATCCCGGCTACATCATCGGCAACATCGGCGACTCCTATGGCGCATGGCTCTACCTGTGGCCCGACAAGTGCCCGATCTCGCAGGTCGTCGCGCAGAACACCGTCAGGATCAACTCCGGCGACGTGCACTGCACCCGCATGGCGAATCTGCTCGATCCGCTGATCAAGAGTGGAGTCGTTCCGGCTGAGAGTGTCTTCACTGCGGATTTCGCCACCAAGTGGGGCGGCGACAACGACAAGATCCTGCTCATGCCGGGACCGGTGTGGTACGCGAAGGACATCTTCGGCGGCACCTTGAAAGTCCCGGCCGGCGAGCTCACGGCGGCGCTGCCCCTGCGGTGGGGAAGCGAACCGCTCGTGACCGGTCAGGTCGGCGGCGGCCCGTGGGTCGTCTCCAGGCACACGAAGAACGCAGGCTGCAGCCGTCGACTTCGTGAAGTGGGCGACGACCTCGCCGACGGTCAAGTCGAAGGTCAACGCCCTGTCACCCGGATACCCGTCGTTTGGGCCCATGGCCTCCGTTTGGTTGAAGTCCCTCGACAAGGATCCGTACTTCGCCGCCCCCGAAGCTCCGGCGATGAAGGCGGCCGCGCCCCTGATCTGGACCGGCTGGAGCATGGTGACGTATCCGGATCAACCTGTCTGGTCGAACACGGTCGTCACGCAGCTCGTGGCGGGCAAGTCGTTGAGCTCGCTGTTGCCGGCATTCGGCGACGCGCTCGCACAGAACGCGCAGGCGGCGGGTTATAAGGTCGTCCGGAAGTAGGACTTGGCCTCGTCCGCTCTCACGTCGGAATATGCGGGGGCCACGCGCAAGCGTGGCCCCCGTGCCCTGCAGGGCTTGCCGTTCGTCCTCCCGTACCTGCCGTTCCTGATCGTCTTCGGCGTCGCCCCGACGATCTACGCGCTCGATCTCGCGTTCACGAATGTCGGGGGTGGATGGGTCGGCTTCCACAACTTCGTCCGGACATACCACGACTTCCGCTTCGTCCCGGCGTTCAAGCACGTCCTCGTGTACACGTGCGTCTGGCTCGCCGCGCTCATGGTCTTCGTCGTCGGCCTGGCGCTTCTTCTCCACGGCCGTGCGAGCCGCGTGTCGTCGGCGTACCGCTTCCTCTTCTACATCCCGGGTGCCCTCGCCGGATCGGCGGCAGTTCTCGTCTGGCTGTTCATGCTCGACCCATCCGTCAGTCCCGCCGCGTTCATCCTGCACCACGGGCTCGGAGCCAATATCTTCGCGCAGTCGATCGCTCCGGGAAACCTCCCGTTCATCTTCGCGATGATCGCGTTCTGGACCGGCGCCGGCGGTTGGATCGTCGTCATGTACGGCGCGCTCAACACCATTCCGCCCGATCTCGAAGAGGCCGCCCGCATCGACGGCGCAGGCCCGATCACGATCGCGCTCCGCCTGAAGCTGCCGCTGATCCGCAAGTGGATTGCCTACATGTTGATCCTGTCCTTCGCGACGGGAACCCAGCTCTTCGTCGAGCCCCAGGTCGTGCAAACCGCGAGCTTCGGCCTCGTGCCCGATACGTGGTCGGCCAACCAGCTCGCATATCAGCTCGCCTTCCGCTATGCAGATTTCAACGGCGCCGCCGCCATCGCCGTCGACCTACTGATGATCGGCCTCGTCGGCGCCGTGCTGATCGTCACGCGCAGCGGGCTCTTCAGGACCGACGACTGATGCACGTCCGTATTCTCGGACTCGGCGTGCGGGGCCTGATCCTCGCGACGTTCGCCGTCTTCTTCGTAGCGCCGATCCTCTGGCTCATCCTCGCTCCGACCAAGAGCGACCACGCACTCATCACGAGCAGCCCGTTCTCATTCGGGGACTTCCACCACGTCGCGCTCGCATGGAAGCATCTGGACGCGTTCAGCAGTCACATCTACCGCCGCTGGATCGGCAACACGCTCTACTACGCGCTCAGCGCAACCGCGATCACCCTCGTGGTGGCGGTTCCGGCGGGTTACGGGCTCGCGATCGGAAGGTTTCCGGGCCGGAAGCTCGTGCTCTCCTTGACGCTCGTCGTGATGATCGTCCCCGCGGCGGCGCTCGTTCTGCCGATCTTCCTCGAGCTGAACGCCGTCCACCTGATCGGGAGCACGCTCTCGGTCATCCTGCCCATGTCCTTCTTCCCGTTCGGGGTCTACCTCGCCTACCTCTACTACGCGACCGCGCTCCCACCGGGGCTGCTCGACGCTGCACGCGTCGACGGCTGCAGCGAGTTGCAGGCGTTCATGCGCGTCGCGCTCCCGCTCGCGAAGCCGGTCGTGGCGCTCGTCTTCTTCTTCAGCTTCGTCGCCGACTGGAACAACTTTTTCCTGCCCTACGTCGTGCTCGCGGACTCGAACCAATACCCGATCACGGTCGGACTGTGGGACCTCCTCTCAGCGACACCCTCCTTCAATCCATCGGTCGGCGGTGGCGGACAGTCGGTCAAGATCTTCAAGCCGGAGCTCGCGCTCGCAACCTTGATCGCAGTCGTACCGGTGGCGATCGTCTTCATCTTCTCCCAGCGAGCGCTCGTCCGGGGTCTCGTCGGCGGAGCCATAAAGGAGTGAGCAATGTCGAAGGTTGAGTTCGAAGAGGTCACGAAGCTGTTCGGGGACGGCACGCGCGCCGTCGACAAGCTCGACCTGAAGATCGACGACGGCGAGTTCATGGTGTTCGTCGGACCGTCCGGCTGCGGCAAGACGACCGCGCTGCGCATGGTTGCCGGCCTCGAGGACATCAGCGGCGGCGTCGTTCGGATCGGCGAGCGTGTCGTCAACGACCTCTCGCCGAAGAGCCGCGACATCGCGATGGTCTTCCAGAGCTACGCGCTATACCCTCATCTGAGCGTTCGCGACAACATCGCGTTTCCGCTGAAGATCGCGAAGGTGCCGAAGGACGAGATCCGCCGTCGTGTCGACGCCGCCGCGCGAATCCTCGACCTCGAGCCCTACCTCGCGCGGAAGCCTCGAGCGCTGTCCGGCGGCCAGCGTCAGCGAGTGGCGATGGGCCGCGCGATCGTGCGCGAGCCGGCCGTCTTCCTGCTGGACGAGCCGCTCTCGAATCTGGACGCGAAGCTGCGCGTGCAGATGCGCGCCGACATCAAGAAGATCCAGCACGACCTCGCCACGACGACCATCTACGTGACCCACGATCAGGTCGAGGCGATGACGATGGGCGACCGCGTGGCCGTCATGCGCAAAGGGGAGCTGCAGCAGGTCGCGCCGCCGCAGGAGCTCTACGACCGGCCAAGAAACGTGTTCGTCGCCGGCTTCATCGGCAGCCCGGCGATGAACATGCTCGAGGGACGCGTGGAGCGAGGCGACGGTGGCGTCGCCGTCGTCCTCGGCGAGTCGCGGCTCGAGGTCGATGAGCCGCAGCTCGGCCCGCATGTCGGGCGGACGGTCGTCGTCGGTCTCCGTCCGGAGAACCTCGAGGACGCCGCGATCGCGAACGGCGCCCCGGGCGGACGCCTGCGTGGGCGTGTCGAGTTGCGCGAGGCGCTCGGGGCGGAGGTGCTCGTGCACTTCACGATTTCCGCGCGGCAGGCAGTCACAGACGACATGCGCGACCTGGCCGAGGACGTCGGTGACGATCGCGTCGTGGCGAAGCTCGCGGGCACCGCAGCGCAGGACGTGACGATTGTCGGGCGGTTCAGTCCCCACACGAAGGCGTCGCAGGGCGACGAGGTCGACGTCTGGGTCGATCTGTCGGCGCTGCACTTCTTCGACCCCGAGACGGGGCTGGCGATCCGCTAGCTCTGCTCGCCCATGCGCCAGACAAGCCTCAGAGGCGTCGGGTCGAACTGTTCGACATAGCCGCCGATGAACGCCTGCCAGCGCTCGTTGGCCGGATCGCGCTCGAGCTCTCGGAACGCGGCTTCCAGGTCGTCGCACTCGACGAGATGGAAGAGCTCACGCCCGCTGCGCCAGATGGTCCAGTCGCGGATCCCCGCGCGTCGATGAGCCTCGAGGAGATCGTCCGGGATGCGAACGTGGGCCTCGTCGTAGCCTTCCTCGTAGCCCGGCCGGAGCCGAGAGCGGAGCGCTACGACGTCGGTCACGTGGGCACCGGCGCGTCTTCGCGAAGGAGCCCTTCCGCCTTCAGCTCGAGCCAGAGGTCCGGTGCGATCGACTCGCGGTACAGCGACGCGTTGCGCTCGATCTGCTCGGCCGACCGCGCCCCGACGCAGACGCTGACGACGGCTGGGTGGGCGAGCGGGAAGGCGATCGCTGCCGCGGGCAACGTCGTGCCGTGGCGATCGCAGAGCGCGGCGACAGCGCGCGCCCGTCGGACGATCTCGGGCGGCGCGTCGCCGTAGTCGTAGCGGCTTTCGACGGCCGGCCGAGCGCGAGCGAGCAGGCCGCTGTTGAAGACGCCGGCGGCGACGATTCGCGACACCCCGCGCCTCGCAGAGGGGAAGCAGGTCGTCGAGGCTGTCCTGCTCGAGGAGTGTGTACCGACCCGCGAGCATCAGCACGTCGACGTCGGTATGCCGCACGAGCTCTGCGAGCATCGCGCGACTGGTTCATCCCGGCGCCGATCGCGGCCACGACGCCTTCTGCCCGCAGTTCGGCGAGCGCCGGATAGCCGGTCGCAAGCACTTCCTCCCAGTGGTCGTCGGGATCGTGGAGGTAGACGATGTCGACCCGGTCGAGCTGGAGGCGCTCCAGGCTCTCGGAGAGCGAGCGCCGAATCCCGTCGCGGCTGAAGTCGAAGCGTCGGCGGTGGGTGGCGGGAACGACGAATCCGTCGTCGTCGAGCCCCGCGACGACCTCCACCGGGTCGAGGGCGCGACCGACCTTCGTCGAGACCACGTAGTCGCCGCGCGGTCGCTCGGCGAGCGCGGCCCCGAGCCGTCGCTCGGAGAGGCCGAGGCCGTAGTGCGGGGCGGTGTCGAAGTACCGCACGCCGGCAGCTCCACGCTCCGTCGACGGTCGCGCGTGCGTCCTCGTCCGACACCTCCCGGAAGAGGTTCCCGAGCTGCGCGCACCCGAGCGACAGTCCGCCGAGCTCGATCATCAGCGCCGGACGCGCGCGCCCGCTCCGCCGACGAGCGAGCGGACTTCGTCGAGGGTCGCCGTCGACGTGTCGCCCGGGGTGGTCATCGCGAGCGCGCCGTGCGCCGCGCCCCACTCCACCGCGTCTTGCACCTTCATGCCCGAGAGCAGCCCGTACGCGAGGCCTGCGACGAAGCTGTCGCCGCCCCCGACGCGATCGAGGATCTCGAGGTCGCGCCGCGGCGTCGCGTGCACGAAGCCTTCCTCGGCTGACCAGGCGACGGCGCCCCAGCCGTTGCGGGTGCCGAGTGCACCTCGCGGAGCGTCGTCGCGACGACCTTCAGGTTCGGGAACTGCCTGGTCGCCTCATCGATCATCGCCTCGAAGGCCGACGGGTCGAGGCCCGTCAGACGCTCGTCGACGCCGGCGACGTCGAGCCCGAGACAGGCCGTGAAGTCCTCCTCGTTGCCGATCAGCACGTCGACGTGGCTGACGAGCTCGCGGTTGACGGCGCGTGCCGCATCGACGCCGCCGAGGGCCTTCCAGAGGCTCGGCCGGTAGTTGAGGTCGTACGACACCGTCGTTCCGGCAGCGCGCGCGGCGCCGATCGCCTCCGCGATCACGCCGGGTGTCGTCTCGGAGAGTGCGGCGAAGACGCCGCCGGTGTGGAACCAGCGTGCACCCTCGACCGCGAAGAGCGTCGTGCCAGTCGACGTCACCCGGTCGCAGCGCAGCTGCAGCGGTGTGCCCGCGGTCGGACACCCCGACGGCTCCCGCGCACGCCGAACCCGCGCTCGGTGAAGTTGAGCCCGTTGCGCAGCGCGCGGCCGGTGCCGTCGAACGGCCGCCAGAGCACATGGCTCGTGTCGACGCCGCCTTGCAGCATGCAGTCCTCGACCAGCCGTCCGATCTCGTTGTCGACGAGCGCCGTTACGACCGCGGCGCGCAGGCCGAAGCAGCGACGCAGTCCGCGGGCGACGTTGTACTCGCCGCCCCCTTCCCAGACGCGGAAAGCACGTGCGTTGCGAATGCGTCCCTCGCCCGGGTCGAGGCGGAGCATCACCTCGCCGAGCGCGACGATGTCGTAGCGCGGACTCATGCCCGTGCGCCGAGCGCGATCGCCTCGGCCGTCAGCCGCGTCACCGCATCCCAATCCCGCGCCTCGAGGAGCTTCGATGCGACCATCCAGCTGCCGCCGATCGCAAGGACCTGCGGCAGCTGGAGGTACGCGGCCGCGTTGTGCGCCCCCAACCCCCCAGTCGGAACGAAGCGAGCCTCGGGAAAGGGTGCGGCGAGCGCCGAGATCAGCGCGGCGCCGCCCAGAGGCTCGGCAGGAAAGAGCTTGACCGTCGGTACTCCGAGTGCGAGCGCGCGGGCGAGCTCGGTCGCGGTCGCGATGCCCGGGAGCACCGGCACCCGCGCGTCGAGGCAACGCTCGACGACGGCGTCGTCGAGCGCGGGGCAGACGATGACCTCCGCGCCGGCGGCGAGGGCCTCGTCGACCTGCGCCGTGCTGCGAATCGTGCCGGCGGCGATCACGAGGCCGGAGCCGGCGAGCGCCGCGATTACACGCTGTGCGGCCTCCGTCCGAAACGTCACCTCGATCGCCGTGGCTCCGCCGGCGGCGAGCGCCGCCGCGAGCGGGGCTGCAAGCCCGACGTCCGACACAGTCGCGACGGGCAAGACACGCGGGCGGCAGGCGCGCGACAGCGCGTCGGTCATCGTCCGAGCCAGCCTCCGTCGACCGGCAGCACGATGCCGTCGACGTAGTCGGACGCTGCCGACGCGAGGAAGACGGTCGCCCCGGCCAGGTCGCTCGGCTCCCCCCAGCGGCCGCCGGGATGCGCTCGAGGATCGCGCGGTTCCGGTCGGGGTCGTTGCGAAGTGCATGAGTGTTGTCGGTCGCGATGTACCCGGGTGCGATCGCGTTGACGTTGACGCCGTCGCGGCGCCCATTCGTTCGACAGCGCGCGCACGAGACCGACGAGCCCGGACTTTGCCGCGGCGTAGCTCGCGACATTGATGCCGCCCTGGAAGCTGAGGAGCGACGCGGTGAAGATGATCTTCCCGCGCCCGCGCTCGACCATCTGCCGTCCGAGCTCGCGCGCGAGAACGAAGCCGGAGGTGAGGTTGGTCTGGATGACCGTCGACCACGTCTCGTCGGTGTGGTCGACGGCCGGCGCACGCACGATCGTCCCGGCGTTCGAGACGAGGATGTCGATCGCGTGGCCGTCGCTCGCGCAGAGCGTCGGGCGAGGCCGGCGGCGGCGGTCGGCTCGCCGAGGTCTGCTCGGTACGCGACGAACGAGCGTCCGGCCTCCTCGACGCGCGTCCGCACCTCGGAGTCTCCGTCCGGGAGGCTGAGGCTCGTGCCGACGATGTCGGCGCCGGCGAGCGCGAGCGCCTCCGCCATTGCGAGGCCGATGCCTCGGCGGCATCCGGTGACGAGCGCGACCTTGCCCGAGAGATCGAACATCAACTCGCGCAGTCGATGAGGATCTTCATCGACTCGCCCGCGTCCATCGCCCGGAACGCCTCCGTCACGTCGTCGAGCGCCACGACGTTCGTGATCAGCGTGCCGCTCGGAATCGCATCCGGTTGCAAGCAGACGCACCGCCTCCTCGTAGTCGCCTCGCTCGTAGACGCGAGCGCCGATCACCGTCAACTCGCGCCAGAATACGCGGAAGAGATCGACCGGCGGAGGCGTCGCGTGGATGCCGACGACGACGACGCGTCCCCGTGCGCCCAGGCAGCCGATTGCGGTTGCCATGCCGCCGGCAGTGCCCGAGACCTCGAACGCGACGTCCGCGCCGGCGCCCTCTGTCCAGTCGTCGACCCAGGCCGTCGGGTCAACGGCCAGCGGGTCGACCGCCGCGAGCCCGAGGGAGTCGACGATCTGTCGGCGAAGCTCGTTCGGCTCGACGACCACGACCTCGGCTCCCGACCGAGCGCGCGACGTTCGCGATCAGCAGGCCGATCGGTCCGGCTCCGACGACGACCGCGCGCTCGCCGGGGGTGAGCCGGGAGCGGCGCACGTCGTGCACTGCGACCGCGGTCGGCTCGGCCAGCGCGGCGGTCTGCAGCGAGAGGCCTGCGGGCAGGCGGACGAGCACGTTCGCCGGCACGTTCCAGCGCGACTGCATCGAACCGGGCGCGTCGATGCCCAGGAAGACGAGCCGGTAGCAGATGTGCGAAGCGCCGCTCTTGCACGCAGCGGCAGGCACCGCACGAGACGAGCGGAATGACGGTTGCAGGGTCGCCGACTCGCCCAGGCCTCGACACCGTCGCCGATCGCCGCGACACGGCCGGCCATCTCGTGGCCGAGCACCGCGGGCATCGTCACCCGCGCGTCCATCGCGCCGTGGAGGATGTGGAGGTCGGTGCCGCAGATGCCCGTGTACGCGACCTCGAGCTGCACCTCCCCGGGGGCAGGCGGAGCGACCTCGGTGTCGACGACCTCGACCGCTCCGTTGCCGATATAGCGAGCAGTATTCATATGATGAGCATATATATCTAGTCGACTGGACGTTGCAAGGATCAGACCAATCTGGCGAATACGGTTGCATCCTCGCTTCGCTATTTCCAGCTAGGCATCCCGAAGTCGTTGCGCGATAAGTCAGACCAATAGCGATTTCTCCTCTCTGGTGCGGAAATGAAGATCACGGCCTTCACCACGTACGACATTCGCTTCCCGACCTCACGCACTCTGGAGGGGTCGGATGCGATGCATCGCAGCCCGGACTATTCGGCCGCCTACGTCGTCCTGCACACGGACGACCCGGCTCTGTCGGGCCACGGCCTGACGTTCACGAACGGCCGCGGCACCGAGGTGTGCGTCGCGGCCATCCGGGCGCTCGAGCCGCTCGTCGTCGGGCGGACGCTCGAAGGCATCACCGGCGACTTCGCGGGCTTCTGGCGGAGCCTCGTCTCGGAGGACCAGCTCCGCTGGCTCGGGCCGGAGAAGGGCGTGATGCACGTCTCGACGGCAGCGGTCGTCAACGCCGTCTGGGATCTCTGGGCGAAGACACGCGGCGTCCCCGTCTGGCGGCTCCTCGCCGATCTCTCACCCGAGGAGATCGTGTCGATTGTCGACTTCCGCTACATCGCGGATGCGCTTCGCGCCGGAAGAGGCGGTGGAGCTCCTGCGGGCACGCGGTGCCGGGGCGGCGACGAGCGCGAGCACGACGCTACGCGACGCGCGGGTATCCCGCGTACACGACCTCCGCCGGTTGGCTCGGCTACGACGACGAGAAGGTCGAGCAGCTGGTGCGCCTCGCGCTCGACCGAGGGCTTTCGCCACGTAAAGATGAAGGTCGGCGGCGACACCGAGTCCGACGTCACGCGGGCCGGCCTCATCCGCGCCATGCTCGGCGACTGGCGGCACGCTGATGATGGATGCCAACCAGGTGTGGGACGTGGACGAGGCGATCGCGACGATGCGCGAGCTCGCGGCGTTCGACCCGTGGTGGATCGAAGAGCCGACGAGCCCCGACGACGTGCTCGGGCACGCACGCATTCGCGGAGGCCGTCGCGCCGATCGCGGTCGCGACTGGCGAGCATGTGCAGAACCGGATCATCTTCAAGCAGCTGCTCCAGGCCGGAGCGATCGACATCTTGCAGATCGACGCGTGCCGGGTCGCAGGCGTGAACGAGGTGATCGCGATCCTCCTGCTCGCGGCGAAGTTCGGCGTCCCCGTCTGCCCGCACGCCGGCGGCGTCGGCCTGTGCGAGTACGTGCAGCACCTGGCTGCGTTCGACTACCTGAGCGTCAGCGGGTCCACCGACGGCCGCGTCGTCGAATGGGTGGATCACCTGCACGAGCACTTCGTGCATCCAGCGACGGTCGTCGACGGGCACTACCTGCTGCCCGAGGCGGCCGGCTACAGCATCGAGATGCACGCATCGACGCTTGCCGACTACGCGTATCCGCACGGCCGAGTTTGGTCGGGCGAGGAAACCTTGGTGACCTAGCGATGGGCGAGATGGCGGAATCCGTGGAACCTGCGAGCTCGCGAGCTGCCGGCAGTGTCGATCGGACATACCGGCTGCTGCAAGCAGCGCTCTTCAGCTTGCGCGCGGGCCTCGGCACCGGGCTCGCGGTCGGTCTCGCCAACGGTTTGGTGTACGTGGTCGGTCGCGTGCCCCATCCCTTCACGGTCACGCTGGCATCGCTCAGCATTTGTGCGCGGGTTGGCCCTATGGGCGGCGAACGGCACGCTTATCTCCGGCATGCCCGTCAAGGTCGGCATCGCGACGCTCTACTCCGCGGTGAAGGCAAGAAGGTGCCGAAGAACGTGGACACCGGCACCGGTATCGTCGCCCGCTAGTTCTCCCGCGGCGTCTCGCATGCCGCGGGGCCTGATTATCCCTGTGATCGTCGACGCCCATCACCATTTCTGGAACCCGGCCCGTATTCCTCAGGCGTGGATGACCGACGAGCACCGGGCGATCGACCGGGCGTTCGAGCCTGCCGATCTCGAGCCGCTGCTCGCTGCCTGCGGCGTTGCGGCGACGGTGCTCGTGCAGAGCGCGTCCGACGACCGCGACACCGATTACATGCTCGAGTTGATCGACGGCGCGCCGTGGGTCGGTGCGGTCACGGCGTGGTGCCGGCTCGACGACGTTGCTGCGGCGCGGGCTCGCCTCGACGCGCTCGCCGCTCAGCCGAAGGTGCGCGCGATCCGCCATCTCATTCATATGGAGGCCGATCCGCATTGGCTGCTTCGCGCAGACGTGCAGCCGGCCCTCGCGCTGCTCGAGGAGCGCGGCCTGCTGCTCGAGTTGCCCGCCGTCTTCCCCGACCATCTTGGAGACGTCCCCGAGCTTGCTCGCCGCTACTCGGCGCTCACGCTCGTGGTCGACCACCTGGGGAAGCCGCCGATTGGGACGGACGGGATGCCTGCATGGCAAGGGCAGCTCGAGCGCGCGGCGGCGTGCGGCAACGTGGTCGCAAAGGTCTCCGGGCTGAACACGATGGTGCCGTCGCCCGAGTGGGAGGCCGTCGACCTCGAACCCGCCGTCCGCGCCGCCCTGGTTGCGTTCGGTCCCGAGCGTCTCCTGTTTGGGAGCGACTGGCCGGTTGCGCTGCTGAACGGGAGCTACGAACGCGTCCTCTACGAGACGACGAAGGCAATACGTTCGGTGGCCAGTGCCGCCGCCGACGCGATTCTCGGCCGGAACGCCGTGCGCCTCTACGGTATCGATCTGACATGAGCGGGGGTGTGCGACAGACCAGGCGATCGCGAAGGTCAAGGAGCTGATCAGCTCCGGGGAGTTCAAGGCGGGCTCGCGGCTGCCGACGGAGCGCGAGCTGACGCAGCGGTTCGCGTGTCGCGGAGCTCGCTGCGGGAGGCGACGCGCGCACTCGCACTCGTCGGTGTCCTCGAGTCCCGTGTCGGCGACGGCACGTACGTCACGACGCTCGAACCGGAGCAGCTGTTGACCGGCGTTGGCTTCGTGAGCGATCTCGTCTCCATCGACTCTCTCATCGAGATCCATCAGATCCGCCGCCTGCTCGAGCCGGAGGCGACGCGCCTTGCCACTCCGCGCCTGACGGATGAGGACTTCGTACGGCTGGCCGACTGCCTTGGCAGGATCGAGGACGCCGAGGACGCTCCGGCGTTCATCGAAGCGGACACGGGCTTCCACAAGGTGATCCTCGATGCGTGCGGGAACGCGACCCTGGCATCTCTTATCGAGAACCTCTCGAGCGGGACGATGCGTGCGCGTCTCTGGCATTCGCTGGTCGCGCGTGGTGCGATCGAGGCCACGCTCGAGGCTCACGTCGGTATCTACAACGCGCTCGTTGCGCGCGACGCGGGACGCGCAGCCGCTGCCGACGTCATGCATCTTGCGGCCGCCGAGGACTGGCTGCGCGGATTCGCGAAGCCGGAGCCGGCCGTCGAGGAACATGCGGCGCTTGTGCAGAGTCCTTCAACGGGCTCGAACGGTTGACCGGCTCGCCGCCTCGAAGGCGGATGCTTAGCCCAATTGGCGCTCTGCAGGGATTTCTGTGAAGCCCTCTGACGGATGTCACGCGGTAGCCGTACGCTCGTGCCGCTGTGCGATGGCGAACACGAGGAGTGAGACGGCGCTGCCGAGGAGCGCCCCGGCCAGGCCGGCGAGCGGCCGCCACCAACTGCGGCGCACGCCGGGTGCGGTGAAGAGGAGGACGAGCGCGACACAGGTCGCGCACGCCCCTCCCCCGAGATGCCTGTCCCCGATCGAGAACGCTGTGCCGCTCGTCGGCAACGACAACGGCGACAGCCGGGTAACCCACCCCCGCGCGCAGCGTCGCGTCGGCCGGGGGCCTGCTGCCGCCCCACCCTGCCTGCGTTACCCGCGCAGACCGCTGATGCCCTGGCTGGCGATCCAGACGGCGAGCACAAGCGTGACGACGGCGAGTGCCGCCTCCTGGTTTCGCGCGATCCACTCCCGGATCCGGTGAAGGCCGACGGCCGCATTCTTGGGCAGGAGGTAGGCGTAGAGGATCAGCGCGCCTTGAACCGACCCGGTGATCAGTGTGAAGGCGGCGAACACGGCGATCGAGTCTCGGTTCGAGAGCTCAGCGCGGACGGTGTCGACACCGGCAGCGACGACGACGGCCGTGTTGATCCAGAACGCGCCGATCAGAAACGCCCAGACTGGGCTCATCTTCCCGATCCGAGTCATCCAGCCCGGCTCCTCTGGATGCTTGCCGGTGCGGGAAGGACGCCGCGACCAGAACCGAGCGGCCGCGACAAGCAGCAGCACGCCGAGCACGATCTGAACGACGCATGCCACGGTTGTCGGGGTGCCGCTCTTGGTGAAGTCGTAGCCGCCGAAGAACACGATGATCAGGACGCCAATCCCGAAGGTTGAGAGCGTCCAGCCGGCCAGCCACGCCATCGAGTTCGACGGCCGATCCGAAGCAAGCATCAGGATTACTGCCACGATCGCCCAGGGCGAAAGTGCGCAGGCGATCGCAAGCGGAAGCAGCTCGAGGAATAGGGCGCCGATCAGCCGAGACTCTCATATCCGCGCTCGAGGCCTCGGCGGGAGCGGGCCGATCAGGAAGCGTGTCCGCGAGTCGTCGTCGGCCGGTCCCGCTCGTAGGCGGAAAGGGTCGCATCGTTCTCGGGCGGCTCCCCCGGGTACGTGCTTGGATTGCTGATCGGTCGATTATGTTCCGCCCGATTCACCTGCGTAGGCGAACGTCGAGCCGTAGCCGCACGTGCCGCGGTACTCGAGCTTGAGCGGCCCATCTTCGATCCGCAGCTCGTCTGCGACGAGCTCCTCGCCGGAGCGGTCGTGCCCTGGAATCACGCAGCTGACCACCTGGCTTCCGGTGTAGCGGCCTCTGATCGAGACACTGACCCGGTCGCGGATCAACAGCCGCTGGCGGCGCCGCGTGTGATCAACGTCGATCCCGGCGATTCGGACACCGACGAGTTCACTGTCCTTCCACGCCCACGGGAAGTGCTGCGCGGCGTCTCCGCCGAGCTGCCCGGTGAAGATGCCCTCGAGCGCGCGTCGCTGCTGCTCGGTCGCGCGGTCGTCGAGGTACAGGATCCACGTCCACGGCGATCCCGCCTCATCGTCGCTGTAGCGCATCGCGAGCGCGACGGTTTGCCCGGCAAGCTCGACGTCGTCGACACGACCCTCGTCGATCAGCCACGAGAGAACTCCCGCGCAAACGCCGTGCGTCGAGCGGCCGCCCGGGACGCCGTCGATGCGCCGGCATGGGCAGATCGCCTCACAGTTACACGACTCGAAGTACGTGCCGCTGATCTGCCAGCTCATCGCCGCATCATCCCAGCGTGCGGAGGCTGCACCAAGCCAGGAACGCTCGCCGGAGCGAGCGCCACCCAGAGACCGAGACCCAGTGAATCAGAGCATGGCGATGCCGTTTCGCGAAAGGCTTGACGTTAGATGCCCCCGACAAGAATCGAACTTGTGCACGCGGTGTAGGAAGCGGCGAGCACGCTAGGCGAAGCTGCTGCAAACGAGCCGGTTTGGCGCTCGTTGCGAAGGGCGTGCGCCAGTGATTGCGCCAGCCGCGCGTCGACGCCCGACGGGAGCCGTCCGCCTTGCTAGCCCCACTCTGCGCGACGGTGCGTCTTCGAGAGCCGGCGGAAGGTCCGTAGGGCCGGTCCCCGCGATGCGCCCAGAGTGTGCGGTTGCCGTCGTCGATCCGCAGAAAGACCTTCACGCCGGCCACCTCAGGGTCGCCGCCTTGCGGCGAGAAGGCGCAGTCAGCGTCGCCTCCGAGCCGGATCGGCGCGACCGCGCCGCCAAACAGCACACGTACGTGTTGCAGTTGAAATCGCGCAGCAGAGCTTGCGGTAAACGGCTTCGCCCTGAGCTCGCGCCGGCGGCGCAACAAAGGCGGCGCAGCTGCGACCGAGGAAAAAGCCAACAGCGCCAAGAGCAACGTCGATATCGAGCGAAGTCTCCGCACGCGACTTCGACACGTTTGCGCGTATCCGGTTCGAGGAGTGTCGCAGCATGAATGCGCACTCGCAACGCGCGGTCACCGGCTCGCGCCGATCGCGAGGCTGTCCTTGGCATAGAAAAGCCAAGAGAAAGGCGATAGGGTGCCACGCCGAGGAAGGCCGTCCGGGCCAACGTGCGGTCGGTCAAAACCCTGACTTGAGGAGGGGAGTGCGTATGGGGGTTCGTCAGCGGCAATTGCTGATGATGTTGATCCTCGCCGGGACGGTGGGAGCCTTGGCAATAGCAGCGCCCCGCGCATCGGCAATGCCTAAGGTGTTACCGACCGGCCAGGTGGTGTCCTATAAGCCGCTGCGCTCGGCTCAATCCGAGCCGATCGTTCCGTTTAACGACATGATGGACTACAACGGCGGCCCGGTGATGCCGTCGAATACCGACTACATGCTGATGTGGAGCCCGCGGGGACTGGGGGCCTATCCGGACGGGTTCGTGTTCGGCATCTCCCGCTATTTCACTGACCTCGCCCACGACAGCGGAGGCAATCAGAACGTCGACTCGGTAGGGCCGCAGTACAACGACCTTACCGGCGCGGTCGCGAACTACGACGTGAGCTTCGGCGGCGTGTTGGTCGACACGGATCCGTATCCGGCGAGTCACTGTCCGGTGAACGCCCCGGTGACCAACTGCCTGACCGACGCGCAGATCCAGCACGAAATCGAGACCTTCGTCACCGCTCGCCACCTGCCGACGGACTTGAGCCACGAGTACTTCCTGCTGACGCCGCCGCACGTCGAGAGCTGCTTCAGTGACAACCCGGCCACGAACTTCGACGGCTGTTCGGCCGGCATCGTCCCGGTGGACCAGTTTGGCGCGTACTGCGCGTATCACCAGAACACGGCGACGCCGACGATGATCTTCTACGCGAACATGCCATACGACGCCGATAGCCCCTTCTGCCAGGACGGCAACTATCCGAACGGGCTGATCTCGGACGGCGAGATCAACGGCGGCCTCAGCCACGAGCACATGGAGTCGGTCACCGACCCGATCCCGAACGACGCGTGGACGATCGGCGCGGGGCCGTTTCATGGATTCGAGATCGGCGACGTGTGCGTCGCCGACATGGGCACGACGCTCGGCACTGCGCCCAACGGCTCGCCCTACAACCAGGTGATCAACGGGCATCCCTACTGGTACCAGACGGAGTGGAGCAACTACACCCACAGCTGCGTGCAGCATGTGACGCTTCCCAAGCCGCAGCCGACGGCGAACGAGGCGGTCACCGCCGGCCACGGGACTGACATGACGTTCGACGCCGGTCATTCGCTCGCGCCGCCACGCGGCGTGGCCCAGTTCAGTTGGCAGTTCAACGCCGTTCCTAATGCCGAGACCGTCCAGCAGACGACGCCGACGATCACGTACACGTTCCCGGCGCCCGGCGCGTACTCCACCGGCGTGGCCGTCTTCAACCGCGACGGATTATCGGCGGGAACCGGTGGGATCGTGGTCACCGGCAAGAACGGGTTCCAGCCGGCGTTCACGGCCTCGAGGCGTGCAGGCGCAACGGTGAGCTTCAGCGCGCTCACGACCATGAGCGGCAAGCCCGTCATCAACTACCTCTGGGAGTTCGGTGACGGCACAACCGGGTCGGGGGCGACCCCCGCGCACACCTATCTGCGACCGGGCACCTATACCGTGACCGCGGTGCTGTTCAGCGGCGTCGGATCCGCCTTCCCGGGAGACGGCGCTGGACCGATCTACCAGCAGAGGATCGAGGTCCGTTAGTCGGTAACGGACAAGTGATGGCTGACACTCGGACTTTGGCGATCCGGTAGCGGATACGCCAAAGTCCGGTGTCGACCTGGTAGCGACGTTCGGAGGAATGCCCCCGACAAGAATCGAACTTGTGCACGGGGTTTAGGAAGTCGGGCGAATCAGTGCGCTCGTTTACTGGCGTTTCCGAAGAGTGCGTCCGGTACATGTTCGAACGTGAACCGCGTGCCTCTGAGTTCGCTGAGTGCCCTGACTTCCCGCCTGTCCTGGTAGACGGCTCGTAGATCAACTAGACCGACGAGGAAGGCGAGTCCGCAGTCGCGAAGCTAGGTGAGGCGCGGCGCGGACTCGCGCTGCGGCGACGTCTTCATCGGCGTGTTCGACGGTCGCCGCAACCACGTGGCAAACGAGCCCAACAAGTTCGGCGCTATGACGCGAGCACTTCGAGCGCGGTGATCGAGGGCGCGAAGAAGTAGCCACCCCCCGTCGGTGTAACCCAGGCGTCGCTCGTCTCGACTGTCGCATCCGGACACACGCCCACGTGGAAGCGGCGCGGCCCGCGGTCACTGCGTTGACCTATGAGCGGGTCGTACCCGCTTAGAGGTTCGGGAAAGTTCGACTCGTTCGCCCACCGCCTCTGGATGAACTCGAACTGCCTCTCAATCGACGTTTGGTAGCAGAGAAATAGCAATCCGCGATCGACCCCATCATCGCTCGGCGCTGATGGCGTCGACGGCGAAACTGGGCCGTAGGCGACGCCGCGCCGCAGTATCCTGTGCCGCTGCGTATCGGCGGCGTTCGGAAAGACGTTGCCGTTCAGCGAGCGCACGCCGCGCGGGTTGACTTTACGAGTGTGCGCGGAAGCCGGACATGCGACGGCGTCGGGATCGCTCGGAGGGCGCGCTCCGGGGGAGTCGGCTCCTTGGTACGTGAATGCGTCATTAGAACTGCCGCCTGGGTCACAGTCGGGGAAAAGGACGAGCGGCGCGCCGCTCGGCCAGCGTCCGACGAGCCGCGCGCAGACGAGTTCCGGCGCCATGCCTTCACGCTTCGCTATCCGGCGTGCAAACTGATGGAACGCGGCCACGTCCTGGCGAAGCCGGCGGATGACGACGAATGAACCGTTCCGTGCCCAGGGTGGCGCATCACTCGCCAGCCGATCCGGACCCGGTTCGTCGGTGCTCGACGGCGACTGCGTCGGGTATCCGAAGACGAACTCGCCGGGCCACACGAGGTCCCCGATCGAAGCGAGCCCTCGAACCTGTGGTTGTGAGATTTCGTCTCGGAACCCGAAGTGCTCGCGAAGGGGAAGCTGTCCCGGCAAGCGCGCAGCGTGCTGACGAAGCACGACCACTGCCGCTGAAGCGAAGTGCTCAATCAAGTCGTCCGTTCCTCTTGCGGCCGCGTCGGTCGAGTTTGCGCCGACGAGGACGACGGCGTCTATCGGAGTCGAGTGCCCGCCCGCAAGCCAGTTCGCTGGACTCCCTTGCGCGCTGGCGTCGACGGGGTCGCCGAGCAACGGTGAGCGACAGGCGAGGCCGAGCCGGAACGGCTCATCTCTGAAGGCGTCTGCGTCGGCGCGAAAACGTGCCAGGAGGTCAAAGCCGAAGGCGAGGTTAATAGCCGGCAGCCCAGAGTCCTTCCGGGCGAGTACAGCGCGTGCACTCGCGACGCGCGGCACGATCTCGGCGACTGCTCGGAGAAACGTCCGCACGTTCACTACGCGGAGAAAGAGCGCCACGCGCTCCGCGTGCGGAAACCCGGGAAGCACATTCCCCTGGATCTCGTCGAGCGCCAGCTGCGTCAGTTCGCCCAGAAGCCTGACGCCTGGAGCTGCCGCCAATTCGACGGAAAGGCCGGAACGGTGAACTCCGTCTCGTGTCCGCAACCCTGGACATCGTCGCCGAGGACATCCACGTAGATCTGGCGGACCTTGTACGTAACGGCGACGCTACCGTCGAAGGCTTCGTCGATGACGCTGTCACCGTCCACGCATCCGGCGACGCGCGTCCACTCACCGTGTACCCCGTGCGGATCGTATGCGCGTCGGAAGACATGGTAATGCTGGATCTGCGGGACGCTCTCACGCTTGTCAGGCCAATGCAGACGGACACCGTGGGCGGCCCTTTCCTCGCCGTTGTTGAGATACTCGAACTTGTCGACCGTGACGTCGGTCGCGAGAAATTCGGATGGTTTGTTGCCGATCGTGATCGAGCCGCTCCAAAGAAGAACGACAGGTTCGGCGGTTGGGTCGTCGACTGGCACATACTCGTTCGGGCCGGAGACGTCGCGCATGACTGTCCCGTACGGGGGCCATTCCTTCGCGCGGCCGACTTGGAGGACCGGCTGCCGACTAACGAGCGAGATGACCTCATCTGTGTCGCGAAGCCGAAGCTTGATGGACATGAGGCCCTCGAGCCAGAAGTTCGGCTTTTCTTCTTCCTCGAGCTGGAGCGGCGTGCCTTTGCCGTCTACTCGAAGCGCGCCAAAAAGCGCGTCGCGGAACATCGAGATTGTGAACACGCCGAACTCTGCTTCGCCCGCGAGGTGGACGCTCTCGACAGCGACCGTCGCCAGTCCCGAACCGCTCGCCTCCTCGTGCGCTGCGAGCTGCCTACTACACCACGAATTGCATTCGGGGCGAAATTGGCCGATGCCTGCGGCGAGCTCGAACCGCCGATCGAGCGCCCTTATCTCAACCTCCCACTTGCCTGAAAGCTCCGCAGTCGAGACGTCCAAGACTCTCCTTTGTTCTTGCTCGATGTCGGACGAAGACGCTACTCCCTCGAATTCGCAGCCGCTTCTCAGCGATTGCTATGTGAGATGTGCCTCGAGCACGCAGTACGCGTACTTGGTGCGCAGGATTGCTGCGAGCTCAAGCCGCGCGCCGGCCGCCGGTCGATGCGTCCGTTCCAGAGGCGACGCGCGTCGTCGTATCCATCGTCGCCGGGGCGCAGGAGCGCTCCGCGCACTTGGTTGCGCAGCTCCGCGAGTAGAGCGGCCTCGCGCGTGTCCGCCGTGTCCCGCATCGCCATCCCGGAGACGGTAGGCCCGGCGCGAGCGCCAAGCTTCTCGCGCCTTGCCAGAAGAGCAAGCGCGAGGCGGGCGGTGTTCGCATGATTACGGAAGCACCGCTGATGACTTGCACCAATGGTGCACTCCCGATCTACCGGAAGGCGATGGCAGCGGCGCGCTCGCAAGTCAGACTCTGCGCGCGAGCGCGTGTCACAGGCGTGGCGTTCTTCGACTTCGACCACGGCCAAACGGGCGTTGCGCCGAACGCGATCGAGCTTCACCCAGTGCTCGGGTTTTCGCTGTCTCTCCCAGTGAGTAGGTGCACTGCTCAGTTACTAGGCAACGCGGTCGACTGCTGAGACCGAGGCTCGCCCCAAGGTCGACCTCGTCCATTGAGAACGCCGTGCCGATGGTCGGCAACGGCAACGGCAGCAGCCGGTAGGCCCCTCCCCCTAGCGCAGCGTCGTCGGCGGGGGCCTCCTACCGGGCGGGGCTCGGTCGACAGCGGGAGGAGGCCGCGCGGCCCCTCCCGCTGGAGCGCGTGATGCCTCGATTTACTCGCGTGCGTTGAGGCTAGGCCGAGCAGAAGAGACCGAAGCATTGGTACTCGGCGTTTCCGTGCGCGCTGTTGCCTCCGAGGTCGGTGACCGGATGTTGAGGCTCGAAAATGAGGATTCCGGAGCCTCCGTTCTCGTTCGCCATGTTGCCGCCGAACCAGAAGGGACCACCTTTGCCCTCTGAGAGGTCGCCCTCTGAGAGGAATCCGTTGAGGCCGTTGCGTCCCATCACGTTGTTGGTGAACTCCCCGCCACTGACGTCGGCGAAGATGCCGTTGCCGCCATTGCGGAGAATGGTGTTGTGATCACAGTGGCAGCCGGTTTCGATGATCCTGACTCCGTCTCCTCTGTTGTCGGTGATCAACGAGTTGCGCAAGTCGAGGCCGACGCCGAAGACTTGAATGCCGGCGTCGTTGAAGGAGATCGTGCTCTCCCGGATTGTGAATCCGCCGCCGCAGCCGATGTAATACCCCTGGGCGCCTGTGTGATTACCCGTCAGCGTCACCTTGGCCAGAGTGACGTCGGCACACAGAAAGGAGACTCCCGCGGAGAAGTCCTTCACCCGCCCGTTCTTGATCGTCGCGTTCGTGCCGGTGACGTAGATGCCATAGAAGGGCGCGATCGTGTCGCCGCCCGAGATCATGTGGCCGTTGAGATCGATGGTCACGCCGTCGGTGGAGACGTTGAGCGCCGCCCCGTTGGGACTGGTGCGACAGACAAGACTGGCCGTGAGGACAACGCTCTGCGTGACCTCTTGGCCGCAGGTCAGCGTTCCGGCCTGGCTCGACGCCCGCGCCGGCGAGCCAGCCATACCCACGACCAGGCCAAGCGAAATACCCACTAACAAGACAAACCGGCGAACACCCATAGCTCCTCCCTCCGCCTAACAATAGGAAGGACCAGATAGGCCCACCGCCACGGGTTGGCATCAGTACAAACGCCGGATATTCCTCAGACTGGGGGCCGTGGCCCCAGCGCCCCTCGCGCGCACGCGCGCGCGACATTTCTAGCGAGATGGCTGTTCCCCGAATCTGCGTCGATCGCGAACTCTGTGCCGATCATCGGCATCGGCAACGGCAACGGCAGCAGCCGGTAGGCCCCTCCCCCTAGCGCAGCGTCGTCAGCGGGGGCCTGGTGTCGAGGAGGAAGACTTGGTTGCGAGCTAGCTCGTCGACTCCGTGGGGGGTGAGGAAGCCGGGATGTCCGTTTCGCTGGAGGGCGGCGGCAAAAGACTGAAGGTCCCGTTCATCAGTGAGCTCGCTGAAACGAACAGAGACAGGTCGCCCTGGTCGTCGTACGCCCAGCCAGGTCCGCTCTTGCCCGCCGAGTCCAGCCGCGTGTCCTGCTGTGGCTCGACCTGCGACGACCTGGATGTCGCGTCCGCTGGGGTTGCGCTGCTCGAGGAGCCCTCGGGGCTCGAGGTGTCGCCGGTCGATGGCGTCATTCCGTCCTCGGAAACGATCAAGAGCTTGCTGAACATCGGGTCGTCTGGTGACGCCTCGCTGTCTGTCCTCTTGTATTCGCCCATAGTTGCTCCTTCAGTTGTCGTCGCTTGTTGCTCTTGTACGGTCTGTCGATCTCTGACGAGCCTCGCCTCTACGCCAGGCGATTGCGTCGTGTCCCTCTCGCATTCGGAGAGTCGTGTTCTGTCCTAGCTCTCGCTGCTCTCGCCGTTTGGCTCGACGCTCTCGGCGGACCCTTTTCTCTCCTGCTCGTCGGGTTGCTGCGTCGGGGTCTGGCGAGAGTCGAAGGCGCGTAGATTCGTCGTGATCGGCGAGGGTGTCACTAGTCCGCCGAATCTCTCCAGATCCTCTGCTGTTCCCAACTGTTCGTGAATAGTCACTGTCGCTATTGCTCCAATCGTTCTCAGCGCGCTGATCGTCTGCTGCTCTCGACTTCGTTGAATCGCGGGCGGTCGAGACGGGCAGCGAGCGTCTGGTCGTAGAAGCGCTTCGGCTTACAGTCCGGCCGTGGGTGCTTCGCTTGACCGCGTCGACGAAGTCACTGACACTGGCCCGACCACGTCTCTCAGTGAACCGTGGTAGACGATGTCGGACGTTCCGTCCGAGTACGTCACTGAGGCCTGCACCACTTGGCCCTTTGAGTTCCTGCACACGTCGCAGGACGTCGCCTGGTACGCCTCCAGCATCGCCTGGTTTTCCGCCTCGTACGTAGAGTCCAATCCGTCGCTCGTTGGCGTCTGCTGCTCTGGCAAGTCTGCACCCAATTCGGCGAGCCATTCCTGCGTCTCCTGGTCGTAGTGCGGCCCGAGCTCGTGGTAGATCTCTGACGACACGGTGACGAAGCTTGCCGGGTCGTCGAGGTCCCAGTCGAGGGCGTTGTTGCGGAGTCCGGCGATGATGTCCGCCGTTTCAGGCCATGCCGCTTCCGGTTGATCGATGACCTCGATCTTCTCGATTGATCGAATCAGTTGGCGGAGCGTGAGCGGCTGTGTGCTCGTCGCCGGCCGGAACGAGAACACGGTCTCGTACTCGTCGACGACGGTGTAGGCGATTCTGCGGCCGCGTCGGCGCGCGCGGATACTGATCACGTCGCAAAGCGTCGAGGCAAGCTCGATGCGTGCGATCTCGACCTCTTCGCGACGGCTGTTGGGCAGGTATTCGCCGCCCATCAGGGCGGGATGCAATCCGCCCACCGCAATACGCTCCTCTTCAGAGAGCGATTCCTCAAAGAGCGAGGGGTCGAGAGCCGCGGGGCCTCCGGTCTTGAGGACAGTTGCTGCCGTGGCCCGCCGAACGCTGCCCTTGATACGGGCGAGCATCTGCGCCTCTGTCGGAAGCCACGGCCAGTACGTCTCGGGCCGGAAGTCGAGATCGAACTGCTGCTCACTCCTCATCGGAGTCCTCCCGCTGGTCGGCCAGCCAGTCCTGGTTGTCGCGCTCGACGTAGCCGGCGAAAGCCGGGTAGACCTCGGACTCGCCGCTGATGAACTCAGCTGCCCTTTGGAGGTCGCCCTCTGCTTCGAGTTCCCTTGTCCAGTAGACCTCCCCGTGCGCGAACGGGCCCTGCCACTCGAGCGTCTTCACTGCATCCAGCAGTTCGGCGTTGCTGAACGGACGTTCGAGACGGTCGGGCGTAATCGAGAGTCGGTCTTCGAACTCGTCCACTGCCCGTAGCGAGATCTCAGGTCCGTCTCGGCGTGCGCGAACGCTGATCGTGTTACCGAGGCCTGACGCAAGATAGAGGCGCGCGATCTCCACCTCTCCCTCAGGCAGATCTGAGTCTTCCAACTCGGGCAGATACTCACCGAGGGCAAGCTGCGGATGTGCCTGCAGCAGCGCCCGCCGCTCACCGACGCTCAGCGTCTCCCGGAGAACGCCTGGGTCGACGTTGGCGAAGTCGCCGGTCGCGAGCGCATCACGCAGAAGCTCGCGGCGTCGAGCACCCTTGATCCGCCCAATCAGGTCCTCGTCGCTCGGCAACGGCTGCCAATACGTCTCCGGCCGCCACCCCGGCTCGAATCCCGAACTTGTTCCTTCCACTCGTATTGTTCCTTTCTGACTCGTCTTGCCCCATCAGGGCCGCATCGCTTGCGCCACCGTGGACGAGTCCCGGTTGGCGGACACACAACGTGTCGCTCTTGATGCCGAGACAAAACTACCGGCCGCTCCCGCCTATCCGTGCGTTGAATGTGCGCTTTGACGGCGGCTCACGCGGGTGACGGACCCCGATCGGGGCGCGAGATGCGGTTCGTCGTCCCGCAGGTTCTCGGGGAGATCCCGGCGAGCGGCGATGAGTGCGTGCCCATGGCGAGTTCCGTGCCGATCGCCGGCAACCCCAGCGGCGAGTAACGGCCTCCCCCGCGAACGACGTAGGGATCGCGGGACCCCGATCGGAGTTAGCGTCAGGACGAGACCGCAGATTGCGAACGTCGCCGGCTGCACTTGCGGGCTGCGTTGTCAAGGCCACGGAAGGGACTGCGTCCTGTACGGCCCTTCAATTGTCGGGGCCCCCTTCGCCAAGAGGGTCTTCATCAAGCGGCTGGACTGGCGACATATCAGACGACCTGAACGTCGCCGTGTGACGCAGTCGGTCTGAGCGACCAGCGGACCTCAGCGGTGTCGCTAGCGCTACATGGGTAACGCGAGGCGGGGCAGGTATCGCATCATCTGGAATCAGCCGCCCTGCATCGTTTTCATGTTCTCCATCATCGCTGCCTCGGACACGTGAAGTTCCTCAGACGGGCTGAACTGAACGAACTCGCTGCCTGCTTCGGCCTCAGGGACGTGCCCCGGTGGAGCGTAGTAGGCATCGCCCGCCTCGAACACTTCCTCGTGGTGGCCGAAGCGCCAGGTCAGCTTGCCCTTGAAGACATATCCCCAGTGCGGGCACTGGCAACTATCACCCGGCAGCCCCTTCAGCAGCGCCGCCAGGTCGTGGGTCTGGCGGATTGTGACGAAGCTGACGGAGTAGCCGTCGAACTCCTCGGTCCGGTCCTCCGCCATCTCGAAATCGCGAACCTGTGAAGCGCTCTCCCTCGACACCTTCGGCATCTCTGGCTCTCCTCTACTCGGATTGACGCCAGCCTACGCTTGACGACCACTGCCCTCATGGGGCGTTTGCCCCATCTTGACAACCATGGTGCGGGGCAATCCTTCGCGCCGCGCGTTACCGGAGCGGCTGGCGGGACCCCGCTTTCACAATCTCCGCACAGGTGGTGCCGCATCGTTTTGGCCAACGTGCGAGCCGGTTGGCTCGTCTCACGCGTTCGTCATGAACTCGGTGCACACGGCACAGATCGTGTGCACCGAGTTGGTGACGAAGGCCCAACACGACGCCGCCCGCGCCTACGGTGGCCAAACAAGGCGGCCTCGCTCGACGGAACGAAAAACACAGCCCGCGTAAGTCGGGGGCTCAGTCACGACGCTAGGAACGAGGGATTCAAGATGCCAACACCGCAGAAGCCCATCGAGGACGCGATCATCGCTCTGGCGACAGACAACGCAGGGTTGTACGGCGAACCGTTCTTCCACTCGGCGAGTTGTGAGTTGGAGCACATGCAGGCCGAGGATCTTGCAGAGGAACTAACGAAGCTCGGCTACGAGGTCGTCGTTGTAGACGACTTCACCGTGTCATGGGACGGCCCAGCGGACGAGTACCACATCGGAAGCCATCCGCCTGCGGGACATACGCACATCGCGGAGAACTCGCGACCGCTGAAGCCTACGACTCGCACCTTGCGAGTGCGTTTGGGGACCGACGAGGATCTGGCGAGGGACTTCGGTTCGTCAAGGCTGCAGATCGGCTTTCCAGTGACGCCGACGCCGCCGACAGAGCCTTCCTCGCGGACCAGAACGGGTTGGTTGGACTTCATCCCCACTGGGTGAGGGCGGCGGACCAATCGTCGAATACGTTCGATAGCGAACTTCCGTTTGTTCGGCCCCCAGCCAGCCAAGGAGTCCTTTCATGCCCGCGTCTGACGTTTCGCGCAGTGCTCTTCCGATTCCTGGGCGGTCGCACGTCGGGCTGACCACTTACGACGCGAAGGATCCCGATACGTCGTATCCACCGATTGTGCCCTTGCGGCCGCCGAAGGGCGCACCGAACGTTCTTGTGGTCTTGATTGACGACGCCGGCTTCGGGTCGTCGAGCGCGTTTGGCGGTCCATGCCAGACGCCGACGTTCGAACGCCTGGCGGGGGAGGGCTTGCGGTTCAACCGTTTCCACACGACGGCGTTGTGCTCGCCAACGCGGCAGGCGCTCCTGACGGGCCGCAACCATCACGCCGTCGGCATGGGCGGGATCACGGAGATCGCGACATCGGCGCCGGGGTACAACTCGATCCGGCCGGACTGCGCAGCGCCGCTGGCCGAGACGATGAAGTTGAACGGCTACAGCACGGCTCAGCTCGGGAAGTGCCACGAGGTGCCTGTATGGGAGACGAGTCCGATGGGGCCTTACAACCAGTGGCCGCTCGGGAGTGGGTTCGAGTACTTCTACGGTTTCGTCGGTGCTGAGACGAACCAGTGGTATCCGGCGCTCTATGACGGTGTCACACCGATCGAGCCGCCGAAGACACCCAAGGAGGGCTACCACTTCACCGAGGACATCGCGGACAAGGCGATCACCTGGGTCGGCCAGCAGAAATCGCTGATGCCGGACAAGCCATTCTTCATGTACTTCGCGCCCGGCGCGACGCACGCGCCGCACCACGCGCCGAAGGAGTGGAGCGACAAGTACAGGGGACGTTTCGACGCAGGCTGGGATGCGATTCGCGAAGAGACGTTCACCTGCCAGAAGGAGCTTGGCGTGATTCCGGCCGACGCCGAGTTGACGGCTCGTCCGGCCGAAATCTCCGCCTGGGAGGACGTGCCGGAGGAATTGAAGCCGGTGCTTGCCCGGCAGATGGAGGTCTACGCCGGGTTCATGGAGCACACCGATCACCAAGTGGGGCGACTCGTGGACGCTCTTAACGATCTCGGCATCCTGGGCGACACGTTGATCTACGTGATCATCGGTGACAACGGCGCGAGCGCGGAGGGCACCCCGAACGGCACCTTCAACGAGATCATCTCGCTCAACGGCGCCGCACAGTTCGAGACCGTCGAGTTCATGGCTGGGCACATCGACGAGTTCGGAACGCCCGCGGCCTACAACCACTACGCCGTTGGTTGGGCGCACGCAATGGACACGCCGTACCAATGGACGAAGCAGGTCGCCTCGCATCTAGGTGGAACGCGGAACGGCACGATCGTGCACTGGCCCAACGGCTTCACGTCGCGGGGCGAGATCCGCAGCCAGTTCCACCACGTTATCGACGTTGCCGCGACCGTCCTCGACGCAGCCGGCCTGCCCGAGCCAACGTTCGTAAACGGCATCCAACAGATGCCTCTGCACGGCGTCAGCATGGCCTACGCGTTCGACAACCCGGATGCACCCGAGGCACGCGAAACGCAGTACTTCGAGATGTTCTGCAACCGCGGCATCTACCACAAGGGGTGGACGGCGGTGACCCGCCACAGTGTCCCTTGGATGTTCGGGGCGGAGCTTCCTAAGCTCGACGACGACGTTTGGGAACTCTATGACCTGAACACCGATTGGACCCAGGCGCACGACATCGCCGCCGCACAACCGGAGAAGCTCAAGGAGCTGCAGCGCCTCTGGCTGATCGAGGCCGTCAAGTACAACGTGCTGCCGCTTGACGACCGCCGCATCGAACGGTTCAACTCCGACCTCGCTGGACGCCCGGTCCTCGTCAAGGGCCAGTCACAAGTCCTCTACGGCGGCATGGGGCGGCTGAGTGAAAACTCCGTGATCAACCTTAAGAACAAGTCGCATGCAGTCTCAGCAGCCATCGTTATCCCGGATGGCGGCGGCGACGGCGTGATCATCGCCCAGGGCGGCGCCTTCGCCGGCTGGGCGCTCTACCTCCAAGACGGAAAGCCGAAGTACTGCCACAACCTCGCTGGGCTGCAACGCTTCTATGCGGAAGGGGAGACGGCCGTCCCGCCGGGGGAGCACCAAGTACGGATGGAGTTCACATACGACGGCGACGGACTCGGAAAGGGAGGCACGGCGGCGCTCTTCATCGACGGAGACAAGGTTGGGGAAGCGCACATTGGCGCAACGGTGCCGATGATCTATTCCGGTGACGAAACATGCGATGTCGGATACGACTCAGGCACTCCCGTCAGCGAGGACTACACCAGCCAATCCAGCCACTTCAACGGCACGATCAAATGGGTGCAGCTGGAAGCCGGCCTCGACGACCACGACCATCTGATCAGCGACAGCGAACGCGTGCGAGTCGCCATGGCGATCCAGTGAACTAACTCGCGCACTGGGTCGACACAGCGGCAGCAGGCCCCGGCCGACGACGCTGCGTGAGGGGAGGGCCTACCGGGCTGTTGCCGTCCCCGTTGCCGATGATCGGCTCGGCGTTCGCGATCGACGCACATCGGGGAACAAGCATCGAGCTAGACGTATCGCGCGCGCGTGCGCGTGTAGAACACCGGTGAGTGAGCAGGCCGCGTCGTGGCCCCCGCAGGCCCCGCACGAGCGCCTCGCTCGAGGGGGAGGGAGTGCGTACGTGCGCGCGCGATAAGGAGCGCCCGCACCTGTTCCGGGCGCGCTCGGGTGACATCGACTGTTCGCTAGCTGGATCGACGACGCGATCAAGTTCCGAATCGGTCGCCTTCGTTCGTGGGAGGATGGCTTGGCTGACCGCCGGTGCAGTCAGGCACGTTGAGCTGTTGCGCGAGTGCTGCGGCCTGGCCTTGCAGCCGGTCGGGTCGGCTGATCAGGATGGCGATCAGCGCCGGGAGCTTCGCGTGGTTGCCGGGTGCGTCGGCGCTTTCGATTGCGTACCAGATCTGCAGGTAGCTCGAGGCGTAGGTCTCGACGAGCTTGCGCTCGGTTGCGATCCAGTGGGCGGCGAGCTTGGCGGTGCCCACGGGCTTCGGGACGGCATCGACGCGGCTGAGGCGCAGGCCTCCTGTTAGGCGGATGTTCTGGGCGAGGTCAGTCGCTCCGGCGCGTGTTCCGATCTGGTGGCTGCCTTCGAAGAGGGGCGATCCGGCGCAGATCTGCGTCACTGCTTGCGAGTAGCCCGCCGGCGTCTGGGCCGCCGCCGAAGGAGTGGGCGTTCCGATGAGAGCGACAGTGCCGGCGAGCAATGTGGCGAGCGCGAGCATGTCGTCGATCGTGCCTGGTCAGGCTGCTGCGGCCCATACGACATTCGTCGCATCTTCAGGGGCGTGGTCTGATTCGCGTTAGCGCGACGACGTAGTCCACGTCGGTGAAGTCCGGGCTGACGTAGGGGCTGCGGGCATTCGGGAACCCGACGAAGTTTCTGGTGCTGTAGACCGACCAGATCGGTGATGCGAACAACGGCACGAACGGCAGAGTTCGGAGCCAGAGCTGTTCGATTTGCCCGGCGATGCGGTGCTGGGCGACCGGGTCCGCCGTCTCTCGGAATTTGGCGAGAAGCCGGGTCGCCTCGGCGCTCTGGAAGTGTTCCCAGTTCCCGGTCCGGTCGGCGTCCCGCCCCGACGGGATGAACGACGACACGTCGAGGTGCTCCTTGAAGTAGTCGTACGGCGACTGCGTATCGCCTCCGTCGTTCCACAGGAATGTTGCCTTTTTCGTGGAGCGGGCGTCTATCCACCAGGCGCCGAAGTCCGGCACAGCGTCGAGGTTCACCTTGATCCCGATCTGCTCGAGGTTTCTCGCGATCAGCCGCCAGGATGTGTACCAGTCGACCCAGCCCGCCACGACCGCCGCGTTGATCACGACAGGGTTTCCCCTCGGGTCGACGAGCGCCCCTCGCTGGTATCGGAAGCCGGCTGCGTGGAGCATCCGCCGCGCCCTCGGCGGGTCGTAGGTAGCGAGTCTCGCCGCCTCTGCGGCAGCGGCTTTGCTGATCCAGCCCGGCCAGACGTGGTTGATGCCGAGCGCATCAACCGTCGGTGCGTAGTGGTACTCCGCGAACGCGGAGATGTCGTTCCGGTTGATCGCGACGCTGATCGCCTTCCTGAGCGCGACGATGCTGAACGGATACACGGTGTCGTCGAAGAACAGGCCGATCCCCGGCGACCTTGCCGGATAGTAGTAGTGCAGGTGAGCCGGGTCGTGTGAGATCAGCGTCTTCTGGACGTTCGGGACGAACAGGCTTGACAGGTCGATGTGGTCGCGAACCATCTGCAAAACCGCGGCCTCCGTGGAAGAGCCGAGGACCCGCTCGATGCACGCGAAGCTCGGAGCGTGCGCTCGCCAGTAGTGCGGGTTCCGACCGAGGACGTACGACTGATTGCCGAACCGCTCGACGACCGCGAACGGCCCGGTACCGACCGGATCCGGGTTCAGCCACTTGCCGACGTTCTTGACATGCGCGAAAACGTGCTCCGGGACGACCCGGACGTTGTTCGCGAGCACTGAGGAGATGAACATCGTGTTGACCCGGCGGAGCCGGATAGCGACCTGGCTGTCGCCGACCGTCCGCACAGAGACGACCTCGTTCCCTGCGCGGGTCAAGTCGATCTGATCCATCAGTTTGTCCTGGCGGCCCGCCGTCAGCGTGTAGGCGACGTCCTTGTTCGTGAGCGGCTTACCGTCTGTCCAGTAAACCCCCGGACGCACCGTCAGCGTCAACGTCTTCAAGTCCGCGCTCCAGTCGAACCGGGAGGCAAGCCAGTTGTACTGGTGGCCGCCTCCCGCGGATGTGACAACCACGAGCGGCTCGTAGATCCCGCCCGACGTGAAGTCCGCGGGCGCTCCGAACGGGTTGAAGTTCCGCACAAACGGCGCATCGTCGGTGCCAGCCACAACCAGGCAGCGATCTGCCCGGCCCGAACTCGCTCCCGCCGGCCCGAGCAGCACCAGCGTTACGCCAAGAGCGAGAAACGCGCTGATGCGAGCCGGATGTCCCACCTAAGCAGCAGGTCAGTCGGGCAGGACGCTTGACCCGTTCGCCTCGCTGCCGTTGGCCGCGCCGAAGACGCGTGCTGCAGCGGCTGTTCGATTCGAGACGCCGAGCTTCTCGAACACGTTCTCGAGATGCGTGCGCACCGTATTCGGTGAGAGCCACAAGATCCGCGCGATCTCCTTATTCGTCTTCCCCGACCCGACGTGCGACATGATCTCGTACTCACGCGGAGTCAACCCGTCAGCACGAGATGTCGCCGCACGACGCACCGCCGCGTGCCGGTAGAGCTGCACAAGATGCGGCGTCAACAGCTCCAGTATCCGCACGTCACGATCGCGTATCCCTCCGCGCTTCTCCGAGCCCACATTGATCCGGCGGAGCACCCCTTCATCGGGAGCCGGCAGCCAGAGGGAGACACCCTCCTCACCGACGTGTCGTTCGACGTGCCACCACAACCCGCGAGCCCGCTGCTCCCGCCAGGTGAGCACGTCGGAGACCCGTGTCGGTCGAAACATGAACCGCGGCCACGGAGGAATCGCTTCCTCTCTCTCGACGAGCAGGCGGCAGGCAGCTTCGAACTCGTCATTCCAGTAAACCGCAAGGTCGACGCACCAGTCGGCGTCGATAGTGGCGAAGTCGAGCACCGTACGCGTCTCCGAATCCGACGTAGGGTCGAGCCCGCTGAAGACGTTGCACGCCGCGCCAGCATCGCTCGGTATAAGCCGCCGGAACGCAGCCAGCACCGGCGCGGTGAACACCTCCGGGCCGTCCGCCTCTCCCGCCTCGTAGAGAAAGTCGAGAACTCCCCGCATATCGCCGTCTGACAACGCGACGGGCATGTCGTCGCATGATACGGCCGCGGACAGAAAGGCACAAACGACCCGAAGCTCGCACGCGCCGAGAGGATACTCCCCCGGCATTGCCACGCTTCTGAAGATGCGACAAACGTCGTATGGACTCGACACGAATGCCGCCGCACGATTCCACGACAAGAAGCAAACAAAGGACTCTTAGTGAAGACTCTGCTGATTCCCCTGGGCGTTGGCGTGATGGCCGCGACTGTCTGGTTGTCGGTGGCTTCGGCGACGACGCACAAGCCCGTGGTGGTTCCGCCGGACGCCGTCCTTACCTGGAACACGAACACGGTCAACGCGGTTCGCGCCTCGGTACCGACGAAGGTCCAGACCGACGGCATGGTCTACATGTCCTATGTGCAGGCGGCCGTGTACGACGCGGTGACGAAGCTCGAGGGTCGCTACCAGCCCTACCACGACTTCGCGTTCGCGGTTATCCCCGGCGCCTCGGTGCAAGCAGCGGTCGCTACGGCTGCACGGACGACGCTCGACTACTACCTGCCCGACCAGCAAGCAACCGTCGACGCCGAATACGCCACCTATCTCGCGACGCTGACGGGCGACATCGCGAACGGTGCAGCAGTCGGCGATGCCGCAGCGCAAGACATCATCGCCCTCCGGAGCGGCGACGGGCTGAACGCGCCGACTCCGAGCTACGGAGGGATCGGGCCGATCCTGCCCGGACAGTGGCAGCTGCAGCCGGGCCAATCGGTACAGACGCCGTGGCTCGCAACGATGCGCCCGTTCCTGCTCGCCGGAGCCTCACAGTTCCGTGCAGTGCCGCCGCCTGCGCTGACGAGCCGCCAGTACGCGAAGGACCTGAACGAAACCGAGGCCTACGGTGCGCTCAACAGCAGCCTTCGCACCCCACAGCAGACCGCGATCGCGTTCTTCTGGGTCGGGAACAACATCAACCAGTACAACCAGACGATGCAGGGCGTCGTGAGGACGCACAGCATGGATCTCGTCGACGCCGCGCATCTGTTCGCGATGGGCAACATCGTCTCGACCGACGCGGGGATCGCGTGTTACGACTCGAAGTTCTTCTATCTCGCGTGGCGCCCGATCACCGCGATCCGCAACGCTGACAAGGATGGCAATCCCGACACGACGGCCGACCCGACATGGCAGGCGCTTCTCGGGGTTCCCGGCCACCCCGAATATCCGTCCCAGCACGGCTGCTTCACCTCCGCGTTCAGCGACACCCTCGCTGCCGTGCTGCATTCGAAACACATCAACGTGACGATGGGCGGAGGACAGAACGGAAGCAACGTCCTCACGACCACACAGCACTTCAACACCGTCGAGGACATCCAGAAGCAGGTCGTCGACGCGCGAGTCTGGCTCGGCTTCCACTTCCGCAACTCGGTAGTGCAAGGCGAAAAGCTCGGCAACGACGTCGCCAACTGGGAACTCAAGCAGTACTTCCAGCCCGCCCGCTAAAGCCCAGACGCGTCAAAACCGCGGTGAGATGGTCCACGGTGACGTGGATTATCTACCGCGGCGTGACGCGGGCGGTCGCATGCGACTTCTCGTGAGAGGAATGCCGAGCTCGCCGCTCGGTGGATCCGGCGCAACGGTCGTTCCTCGCCGTTGGCCCGAGCCGAGCAGTGCGGCCGTGAGCGTCGGTACCGCGAGCACCGCGATCGTGCGGTGCGCCGACACGCTGCCGAGCAGCGGACCCGCTACCAGTGGTCCGAGCGGTGAAGCTAGCTGACTCCCTTTGCGGATTAGGGCAGGTTCGCGGCGGGCACGAACCTGATCCGTCCAGCTTGCGGGTAGTAGCCGTTGAGGTAGGTGTCGTAGCCGTGGAAGTAGGCGACGAACAGCCCGTTTGTTGTGATGAGCGCTTGGAGCGGGCCGGCTTGTGCGGGCAGGTTGACGATGTGGTCGTTCCCGTTGTCGAGCCGCAGCAGGTGGAGCTCGATGCCGCTTGCGTAGACGGCGTAGCCGTCTCCGATCGTGAGCAGCCGCGGGACTCCGGAGGTGTGTGCGAGGGGAAGCTGGTAGCGGAGGGTGCCACGGTCGGTTGCGTAGACGCGGAGTTTGTTTCCGTCGGCGATGCCGACGGTGTCGCCGCCGATGCGGACCGTGTTGAAGCTGGCGATACGCGAGAGGGGTGTCCCGTCGGCGATACGCGAGAGGAGCGTCCCGTCGGCGGTCAGCACGGCGAGGTTCTTGTCGGCGGTGAGGACGATGATCCGGCCGGAGCTCACGTCGATCAGGTCGGTTGCGTCGGACGGCAGCGGGATCAGCGCCGCATGTGGGACGGCGCCGTCGACGAGCCGCCACAGCTGGGGCGTGCCGTCGCCGAGCCGGCTCTCGAACACGATCTGCGAACCGTCGCCGACAATCCGGTCGATCTCGGCTTGCCAGCCGATGTCCGGGGCTTCCTGGCCTGACGTCCATTTGGCGATCGGGTCAGCTCGCGTCGTGCCGGGGCGCATGACGGCGAGCGTCTCGTTTCCGTTCAGGTCGGGCTGTTGGACCCACGCGTCGAGGTTCGATGTGACCGCGTACGAGTCGGCTGCGAAGTCCTCGCAGGGGGTGCTGGTCGTGACGGTGTTGCCGGTCGAAGGAGTCCAGATGTTGAGCGTCGCCGACAAGACCGACCCGTCGGCGTCGCAGCTCTCATCGGTGCGGTAGGCGACACTGTCAGGGGCTCCTGCCCCTTTCAGACATCGCCGATCGACATCCAAGGATCGCCCGCAGTGAGGTAGGTCTTACGCCCCCACAGCATCGAGGTCAAGCACTCGAAATCAAGGACCGCAAGATCCACATCGATTCCGCCAACATCTGCGATACGTCCACTCGGTCGAAGACACTGTCGTGGCGACAGTGCGTTCGCATTCGCACCTGGTGTGGGGGTAGGCGTACGAGCCTGGACAACGGCGTCTGCCGGCCCAGTCCGTACCCAGCCGAATCATCGCCACTGGCTGAACGAGACGCCCCTAGGATCGTTTGCGAGATAACCAAGTCCGGCATCGGCACAGATCAGCGCCGGCTCACGAAGGCATTGCGGATGGGATCTAGGGCCCTGGGCTGCGCGCGGGCTTCAGCTACGCATACGCGTCCGGTGGAGATGTACCCGCGGTGTACCCGCGTGTTGCTTGAGCAGACGACCACAAATGCCCATTTGCAGGCATTACTCGAAGCCCTCTAACGGACTCGAACCGTTGACCCCCTCTTACCATGTCGGCCGAGCGCGCCAGTACGGGCCAAAGGACGCAACCAACGGCTTGATTCTGTGGTTCTCCGCCAGCGGACAGCAGGCCGCGCCAAAGCGGAGGTTGACCAGAGGTTCAGGCGCCCGGGCGCGTGACGTCGCCGTCGTCGGCCGTACGCTGACGATCGCACCGATGCCGCCGCGCGGAATGCTCTGCAACTCGCTCGTCGAAGGCACCGCCCGGGTCGTCCTCACCGCCGCCGCCGGCATCGGCAACCCGCGTGCGCGCGAGAGGTATGCCCTCACCGTCACTCGCAGCGTCGATACGCAGACGGCGCGGCTGCGCATCGAGAGCTAGGCGGCCTGTCGCAGCACGAGCGGACAGGCCGGAGCTGATCCGTCTAGCCGATGCGCAGCTCCTCGCGCGATCGACCGCGGATCCGGCGAAGCCGCTTCATCACCGACTCCGGGTCACGGCCGAACAGGTCGTGCAGCCGCATGTATTCCCGGTACAGCTCGTCGTAGACGGCGTGGTGGTCGTCGACCGGCTCGAACGAGCGAGGGCTCACGCTCGCCATCCGCGCCGTTGCCTCCTCCACGGTCGCGTAACCGCCGGCCGCCGGCCCGGCCGCGACCGCTGCGAAGAGGGCCGCACCGAGTGCAGGCGCCTGCGTCGACGAGGCGACGGTGATCTCTCGCCCCGTGACGTCGGCGTAGATCTGCATCAGCAGCGGGTTCCGTTCCGGCAGGCCTCCGCACGCGACGATGCGGTGCACCGGCACGCCGGCCGACTCGAATGCGTCGACAATCATGCGTGTCCCGAACGCGGTCGCCTCGAGCAGCGCGCGGTAGATCTCGGGTGCGCGTGTCGCGAGCGTCATCCCGACGACGAGGCCGCTGAGATCGGCGTCGACGAGCACCGACCGGTTCCCGTTCCACCAGTCGAGAGCGAGCAGGCCGCTCTCGCCGGGACGAAGCTTCGCGGCGTCCTCCTCGAGCACCGTGTGCACGTCGACCCCGCGGCTGCGTGCCGTGTCGTGATACTCGGGCGGGACCGAGCGCTCCGCGAACCACGCGAAAATGTCGCCGACGCCGGACTGACCCGCCTCGTAGGCGTAGAGGCCAGGCACGACTCCGTCCTCGACGACTCCGCACATCCCCTCCACGAACCGCAGCTCGTCACCGAGCAGGATGTGGCAGTTGCTCGTTCCCATGATCACGGTCATCGCGCCCGGCTCGATCGCAGTTGCCGCAGGCGCTGAGGCATGCGCGTCGACGTTTGCCACGGCGACGGCGGTGCCGGCGCGCAGCCCGATCAGCCTCGCTGCGCGCTTCGTCAGGACGCCGGCCCGCGTGCCGACCGAGACGATCGACCGCGAGAGCTTCTCGTCGACGACGTGCTCGAGACGTGGGTCGAGAGCTGCGAAGTAGGCGTCCGTCGGGAAGCCGTCGCGCTTCGACCACATCGCCTTGTACCCGGCTGTGCAGTTGTTGCGCGTCTCGACGCCGGTGAGCTGCCAGACGATCCAGTCCGCAGCCTCGAGCAAGCGCGACGCGCGCACGTAGATCTCGGGCGCCTCGTCGAGGATCTGGAGCGTCTTCGCGAAGAACCACTCGGACGAGATCTTGCCGCCGTAGCGCGGGAGCCACTCCTCGCCGCGCTCGATCGCGACGGCGTTGATGCGGTCGGCCTCCGGCTGTGCAGCGTGGTGCTTCCAGAGCTTCACCCACGCATGCGGCTCGGCTCGCAGGTCGTCGAGCCGGCAGAGCGGCGTGCCGTCGGCGGTCGTCGGCAGCATCGTGCAGCTCGTGCAGTCGATGCCGACGCCGATCACGTCGCGTGCGTCGACGCCAGCCGCTCTCAGTACGGCGGGAACCGTGTGCTCCAGCGTGCGGAGATAGTCGTCGGGGTCCTGGAGCGCCCACTCGGGCTCGAGGAGAACGTCGTCGTGCGGGGCCGGCAGGCGCTCGTCGATGACGCCGTTCTCGTAGGCGTACACGTTCGTCGCGAGCTCGCGTCCGTCTGCGACGTCGACGAGCACGGCTCGCCCGGACTCCGTGCCGAAGTCGACACCAACGGCGTAGCGCCGCGCGCTCACGCCGCCTCGCGCCAAGGCTCGACGACGACCTTCAGACCGCGCCGCTCACTCAGGTGGGCAAACGCGTCGGCGCCTCTGCTGAGCGGGTAGCGCTCGCTCACGAGCGAGTCGAGCGCGAGGTCGTGCCGCTCGGCAAGCCGGATCGCGCGCGGCAGGTCGCGCGGCCGCATCCGTCGACAGAGGGCGATCGTCAGCTCCTTGCGTCGCGCGGTCCCGGCCGCGAAGGAGTGCCGATCGTCGGACGGGATCCCGACCAGCGCGACAGAGCCACCGGGACGCACGGTCTCGATCGCGCTCGCGAGGGCGTCGTCATCGCCCGCTACTTCGAACGCGACGTCGAGGCCGCGCTTGGGGACATCGTCTGCGCCGACCCGGCGGGCCTTGAGCGCGTGCACGGCGCCGAGCGACGACGCCGCCTCGGCGCGATGGGCGATCGGATCGGCGGCGACGAGGACATCCACACCGGCGAGCCCGAGCAGCTGCACGAGGAGCAGCCCGAGGGGACCGCAGCCGAAGACGCCCGCCGTCGAGCCTGGAGCGGGGCGGACGAGGTCAACGGCGTGGAGTGCGACCCCGAGCGGCTCGAGCAATGCCGCCGCCGCGTCGTCGACCGACTCCGGCAGCGGATGTGCGAGCCGTTCCGGCCACGACAGCAACTGGCGCAGGCCGCCGTCAGTCGTGCCGTGGCCAGCGAACCTACACCGAAGGCAGAGATGGTCGTTGCCGTCGCGGCACGGCTCGCAGCGGCCGCACGGGATCGCCGGGTCGAGCGCGACGCGGACGCCGGCACGAGGCCCGGTCTCGACGACCGCGACGACTTCGTGGCCGAGCACGAGCGGGCGCTCGAGCGTCGCGTCGCCGATCGCTCCCTCCTCGAACCAGTGGCGATCGGAGCCGCATAGCCCGACCGCCGTCACGCGGAGCGGCAACTCGTCCGGCGCGGGCGGTGCGACATCCTCGTCGTGCAGCCGCACGTCGCGCACGCCGTGGAGGCGGAGCGCCATCATCGCGGCTGCCCGTAGTACGAGTGCGGACCGTGCTTGCGCGTGAAATGACGTTCGAGCAGGTCGCCGTCAAGGGAAGCGACGTCGGGCCGGAGCGCCAGTGTCTGCAGCGCGATCGACGCGACCGCCTCGAGGGCAACCGCGTTCTCGACCGCGTGCTCGACATCCCCACCCCATGCGAACGGGCCGTGCGAGGCGACGAGGACGGCCGGCGTCTCGAGCGGGTCGATGCCGAGCCGGTCGAACGTCTCGACGATCACCGCGCCGGTGCGCTCCTCGTAGTTGTCGTGGATCTCGTCGGGCTCCAGCGCGCGCGTCACCGGTACCGGGCCGCGGAAGTGATCCGCGTGCGTCGTGCCGAGGCACGGAAGCTCGCGGCACGCCTGTGCCCACGCGGTCGCCGCGGGCGAATGGGTGTGGACGATGCCGCCGACGTCGTCGAAGCGGCGGTAGAGGGCGACGTGCGTCGGGGTGTCCGACGAGGGCCGATGCTCACCGTCGACCACGCCGCCGCTCTCGAGGTCGACGACGACGAGCGTCTCGGGCCGCAGGTCGTCGTAGGCGACGCCGCTCGGCTTGATCGCGAGGACGCCGCGTTCCCGGTCGACACCGCTTGCATTGCCGAACGTCAGGACGACGAGCCCGGCGCTCACGATCGCACGGTTCGCTTCGCACACTCGCTCGCGCAGCGCGGCGTGTTCGTCTGACGCCACGCTAGAGCCCCCCGGCCAGGTGGTAGTAGACCTGGTTCCAGCGGAGCTCCCGCTTGAGGTCGCGGACGGTCGTGCGCTCGTCGATCGTCACGAGCTCCATGCCGGCGATCTCCGCGAAGTCGGCGACGATCTCCATGCTCAGAGCCTGGCTGTAGACCGTGTGATGCGGTGCACCGGCTTCGAGCCATGCCTCGGCCGCCGTCGCGAGGCTCGGCTTCGGTCGCCACACCGCCCGGGCCACGGGAAGGCGTGGCAGGTCGCCGTCCGGCGTCACGACCGTGACCTCGTTCGCGACGAGACGGAAGCGGGTGCCGAGGTCGAGCATGCCGACGACCACCGCGTCGCCCGGGTCGGCGGTGAAGACCAGCCGCACGGGATCGTCGCGGTTACCGATCGAGAGTGCGTGGATCTCGCAGCGCGGCCGCTCGCTGCTGATCGACGGGCAGATCTCGAGCATGTGTGCGGCGAGCACCTTTGGCCCGTCCGGCGCGAAGTCGTACGTGTAGTCCTCCATGAACGAGGTGCCGCCCGGGAGACCGCTGCTCATCACCTTCGCGATCCGGACGAGCGCGGCGGTGCGCCAGTCGCCCTCGGCGCCGAATCCGTAGCCGTCCGCCATCAGCCTCTGCACCGCGATGCCCGGGAGCTGCGGCAGCGCGGCGAGATCCTCGAACGAGTCGGTGAACGCCTTGAACGAGCCCGCTTCGAGAAACGCGCGCAGACCCGCCTCGATGCGTGCCGCGTCGCGCAGCGCGTCCCGTTGCGGCCCGGTCGCGGCGAGCGCGGGTGCGAGCTCGTACGCGTCCTCGTACGCGGCAACGACGCCGTCGACCGTGGCGTCGTCGACTGCGCGGACGGCGTCCACGAGCTCGGTCACGCCGTAGCCGTTCACCGAGACGCCGAGCCGGATCTGCGCCTCGACCTTGTCGCCTTCGGTCACGGCGACGTCGCGCATGTTGTCCCCGAAGCGCGCGATGCGGAGCGACTGCGCCTCCGACCAGCCTGCGGCCGCTCGCGTCCACGCCCCGACCCGCGCGACGACGTCCGGGTCGCGCCAGTGGCCGGCGACGGTCTTGCGGCCGAGCCGCATGCGCGTCTCGACGAAGCCGAACTCGCGGTCGCCGTGCGCCGACTGGTTCAGGTTCATGTAGTTCATGTCGATCTCCGACCAGGGGAGATCGCGGTCGAACTGCGTGTGCAGGTGGAGGAGCGGCTTCTGTAGGGCGGTGAGTCCGGCGATCCACATCTTTCCGGGCGAGAACGTGTGCATCCAGGCGATCACGCCGATGCAGCGCGGCTCCGCGTTCGCCGCGAGACAGAGCGCCAGGATCGACTCGGCGTTGCGCAGAACAGGCTTCGCGACGACCCTCACCGGGATCGCCTCGGCGTCGTCGAGCGCACCCGCCACAGTCCGGGCGTGCGCGTCCACCTGCTCGAGCGTTGCCTCGCCGTACAGGCTCTGGCTGCCCGGAGCGAACCAGACCTCGCGATCGGCGAGCGGCTTCATCGTGTCGGCACCTCGAGCTCGCCGAGCTCGACGCGGCGGCCCTCACGCGCGCTCGTCAGGGCGCCGAGGACCATTGCGAAGCTCTTCAGGTTGTCGGACGCGTCGGTTTCCGGCCGCCGTCCCTCCGCGAGCGCAGCGAGCATCTCGTCGAGGCAGCCGGCGTGACCGCTGGGGCCGTTCCACGTCGACTCCCACGCCGCGTGCTCGACCGGGTACAGCAGCTCCGGCTCCTCCGGGGCGTGCGCAATCTCGGCGACCGGATCGCCTTCCCCGTCCCAGAGCGCGGTCCCGGCTGTCCCGGTCACGCGCCACGACCCGTTCCACGACGTCCCGAACCCCTCGGTCGACCACGACCCGCGATACGAGAACACCGATCCGTCGGCGAGCTCGAACGTGCAGATCGCAGTTGCGTCGCCGCCCCACCACGATCCGGCCAGGTTGAACTCGTGACAGGAGACCGCGACCGGCTCGACGCCGGCCAGGAAGCGTGCCTGGTCGAACTGGTGGATGGCCATGTCCAGGAGCAGCGGGCTTCCCATCTGTTCACGGAAGCCGCCGAAGTGCGGGGCCTTGAAGAAGTCGCAGGCGAGCATTGTCACGGAGCCGATGCGACCCGCGGCGAGGCCGTCGCCCAGCGTTCGGATGCCGTGCTCGAAGCGCCGGTTCTGCATCACGGCGTACGTGCGTCCCGCTGCGTCGGCGGCGCGGACGAGCGCCTGCGCGTCCTCGAGCGTCGTTGCGATCGGCTTCTCGCCGAAGACGTGGCACCCGAGTCCGAGCGCCGTCTCGACGACCGGCCGGTGCGATTCCGGCGGCGTCAGGTTGACGACGATGTCGGGCGCGGTCGCCTCGATTGCCGTCTCCAGCGGTCGAAGATCGGCGCAGATACGCCGTCGCGCTCGGCCGCCGCACGCGCGACATCGACATCGACGTCAACGAGCGCGACCACGTCCACGTCGGGCCGCTCCTGCAGCAACGGGAGCCAGAACCGAGAGATCGATCCGACGCCGACGACGGCAACGCGGAACGTCGTCATGACTGCTCCTCGAACCAGCCCGTCGGCGACTCGACGCACGTCGACGTGTCCACCGGCGACGGCTCCACGACGCGAGCCCAGCGCACGGCGTTCGCGATCACCCGCCGCACGTCGGCGTGGTGGTAGACCGGGAAGTGCTCGTGGCCCGGGCTGAAGAAGAAGATGCGTCCCTTTCCGCGCAGGAAGCAGCAGCCGCTGCGGAACACCTCGCCGCCGGTGAACGAGCTGATGAACACGAGCTCGTCGGGAGCCGGGACGTCGAAGAACTCGCCGTACATCTCCTGGCGCTCGATCGCGAACACCGGCGACACGTCCTGCGCGACCGGGTGTGCCGGGTTGACCGTCCAGACCAGCTCGCGGTCGTCCGCCTCGCGCCACCGGAGGTTGCAGCTCGTCCCCATCAGGCGCTTGAACGGCTTCGACAGATGGCCGGAATGGAGGACGACGAGGCCCATCCCGTCGAGCACGCGCTGCTGAACCGCGGCCGCGACGTCGTCTGCGACGTCGTCGTGGAAGAGGTGGCCCCACCAGGTCAGCACGTCGGTCGTGTCGAGCACCGAGTCGTCGAGGCCGTGACGCGGCTCGTCGAGCGTCGCGGTCCGAACGTCCGCGACCTCGCCGAGGTGCTCGCGGATCGCACCGGCGATCGTCACGTGCATCCCGTCCGGATAGACCGCGCGCACGTCGGGGTCGGTTTGCTCGACGCGGTTCTCGCTCCAGACGGTGACGCGAATCGTCGCTCACGACTACGACGCGCCACCGATGGCGGTGGAGCGTCGCCAGCTCGTTCTCGGCGAGCGGGTCGGCAGCGGCGGCTCGCACGTTTCGCTCGACGTTGCGCGTCGAGCGCATGCCTGGAATGACGACGGTCGTCGCCGGGTGGCTGAGGCAGAACCGGAGCGCGACCTCCGCGATCCCGTCGACCTCGACGTCGAGGTCTCGCGCGATCGCCTGCACGCGGTCCCAGACCTCGCGCTTGCGGTCACCGGCGAAGTACTCGTTCCGGAAGTCGCCGTCGGGGAACGTCGTCTCGGGCCGGACGGCGCCTGTTAGTGCGCCCTCGTCGAGCGGGACGCGCACGATCACGCCGACCTGCGCCGCCTCGGTTGCGGGGAAGAGCGCGTCCTCGGGGCTCTGGTCGAAGACGTTGTAGATCACCTGAACGGTGTCGACGAGCCCGATCTCGACGAGGCGAATCGCGTTCTCGGGCTGATGGTCGTTGATCGAGACGCCGAAGAATCGGATCTTCCCGTCGCGCTTCAGTCGCTCGATCGCGTCGAGCCAGTCGCCTTGCCCGACCCACTCGTCCGACCAGACGTGCAGTTGGTGGACGTCGATCGTCTCGAGCCCCAGCTTCTGGAGGCTGCGCTCGGTGCAGGCGACGATCCAGTCGGCCGGGAAGACCTCCTCGGCGCGCACCCCGGGCCGGGCCGGCCATTCCCAGTTCTTCGGCGTGACCTTGCTCGCGACGTAGACCGTCTCTGCCGACTCGCGCACGGCGGCGCCGACCAGCTCTTCGCTGTGGCCGTCCCCGTATGCGTGGGCGGTGTCGAGGAAGTTGACGCCGTTCTCGATCGCAAGCCGGAGAGCCCGCAGCGACTCGTCGTCGTCGGCTCCGACCCACGCGTCCCCGCCGATTCCCCAGGCTCCGAAGCCGAGCTCGGAGACCTCGAGACCCGTCCTGCCCAGTACCCGGTAGCGCATCGTCTGCTCCTTCGTGGTCGAGAAGATAGTCTCGACGCTCACCGGAGGCCCCGTCGACTCACGGACGACGAGCTCGCCGCCGATCAGCAGCTGCCGTGGCGGGGCGCCGCCGCCCGCAAGATGCTCGATCAGGTCCGGGCGGCGAGCCGGCCCGCCTCGAACGCCGGCCAGTCGACGCCGGTCAGCGCAGGCGTGAGCATCTCCGCGAACTGCGACGCGATCACCGAGACGACGGAGAAGTCGTCGGGGACGTGCAGGTCTGCCGCGCGCAGGGCGCCGAGCAGTCCGGTGAACTGCCAGCCGGTGGTGATCGCGGCGGTGCACTGCGCTCTCGGATCGCAGCAGCTCGGTCGCCACGGCGAACGCCTCGCGCGCCGGGTGCGGGCAGGGCAGGTGGATCCCGCGGACGCCGAGGGCGGCGGCTTCCCGCTCGAATGCGTCGCGGACGATCAGCGCCGAGTTGTAGCCGGCGTCGAGCTGATCCTGCGGGAAGTTGAAGAGCGCGACGCAGCGATGGCCGAGGTCGTGGAGGTGCGCGAGGCTCTTCTCGACTGCGGCGCCGTAGTCGAGATCGACGAAGCTGATGCCGCTCGTGTCCGCCGTTCGGCCGATGATCGTGAACGGCCGGCCGCTCGCCTTCAGACGCTCGATGCGGCGTGTCGTGCGCGAGCGTCTCCATCAGGATGACGCCGTCCGCCCGGCCCGTCTCGACGAGGCGGACGATGCCGTCCGGGTCTGCGGGCGAGGTGGAGAGCAGGAGCGCGTAGTCGCTCGCGCTCGTCTCCTGGTTGCGCCGGCGACGAACGTCTGCTGGACGGGGATGAGCTCCCACTGCGGCGACGGAAGGAAGAGCGCGATCGTGTGCGAGGCACCGCTCGCCAGTGCGCGCGCGGATCGGTGCGGTCGGTAGTCGAGCTCCTCGACGGCCGCCAGCACCCGCTCGCGGATCTCGGGCGACACCGTGCGCTTGCCGCTGAGGACGTAGGAAACCGTGCTGAGCGCCACCCCCGCGCGCTCGGCGATGTGTGCCATCGTCGCCGGCCGCTGCAGGCCTGCGATCCGGGTCGTGGTGATCCGTCGTCGACACTTGACGCTCTCCGCCGGGCATTGTAGCCTCGAAGCGCTTCGCGAAGCGCTTCGCGAAGCGTTCGGCACGTTACACCGTGGAGGAGAGGCAGAGAAGTGGACTCGGTCGCAGGGCAGTGCCTCGTGTGTGGCGCCGACAGCGTCGGCGCGGGTGCGGCTCCGGCCTCTCGACCCGACCGGGGTGCGGATCCTCGACGGGCTCCTCGCCGAGCGGCAGCGAGTGAACCGCGAGGTGACGCTTCTTCGCGGGCGCCGAGGAGCTCGAGCGGGCGGGCACGCTCGAGAACCTGCGCATCGCCGCCGGTCGGTCGGCGGGCGAGCGGCGGGGCATGGTCTTCAGCGACTCGGACGTCTACAAGTGGCTCGAGGCGCTCGCCTGGGAGACCGCAGCGCGAGCCGTACGGCCGAGCTCGAGGCGCCTCGCGAGCGAGACGACGGAGCTCGTCGCGGCCGCCCAGCAGCCCGACGGCTACCTGAACAGCTACTGGCAGGTCTCGACGGCCGCGAGCGCTGGAGCGACCTCGAGATGGGACACGAGCTCTACTGCGCTGGTCACCTGATCCAGGCGGGGATCGCCGCGTGCACGGACCGGCGTCGCCGCGCCTCCTCGACGGTCGCCCGCGGCTGCGCCGATCTGCTCGTCGACGTCTTCGGCTCCGATGCGGACCGTCGCACCGACGGGCATCCGGAGGTCGAGGTCGCGCTCGTCGAGCTGTACCGCGAGACCGCCGATCGCCGCTACCTCGACGCTCGCGGACAAGCTCACCAGCCGTCGCGGCTTCGGCTTCTTCGCCGGCGGGCGCTTCGACCTTCCCTACTACCAGGACGTCGAGCCCGTGCGCGAGATCTCGCTCGATCGTCGGCCACGCCGTGCGCGCGCTCTACCTCGCCGCCGGGGTGACCGACCTCTACGCGGAGACCGGCGACGAGGACGCTGCTCGAGGCGATGCTCGCGCAGTGGGACGACCTCGCCTCGACGAAGGCTCTACCTGACCGGCGGGATCGGCTCGCGCCACTACGGCGAGGCGATCGGCGATCCGTACGAGCTCCCGCCCGATCGCGCCTACTGCGAGACCTGCGCCTCGATCGCGAGCATCATGTGGAACTGGCGGCTGCTGCTCGTCACCGGCGAGAGCCGGTTCGCCGACCTGCTCGAGCGGACGCTCTACAACGGCTTCCTCGCGGGGCTCTCGCTCGACGGCCGGTCGTTCTTCTACGCGAATCCACTGCAGTCGCGCGACGGCCACGCACGCCATGCCTGGAACCCGGTCGCCTGCTGCCCGCCGAACATCATGCGCCTGCTCGCCTCTCTGCACCACTACCTCGCCACGACCAGCGACGGCGGCGTCCAGCTCCATCAGTATGCGACCTCGACGATCCGTGCCGTCGTGCCGGTCGCGGGCCCCGTCGAGCTGGCGGTCGAGACGGGCTACCCGTGGTCGGGCTCCGTCGACGGTGGAAGTGGTCGCGTGCGGCGACGCGGAGTGGACGCTCTCGCTCCGGGTGCCGGGGTGGGCGCGCGGCGCGGTCGTCGACGGCCAGCCGGTCGCGCCGGGATACGCGGAGCTCACGCGGCGCTGGCGCCCGGGCGACCGCGTCGTCCTGGAGCTCGACGTCTCGCCCCGGCTCACGGCGCCGAATCCGCGGATCGATGCCGTTCGCGGCTGTCTGGCCGTCGAGCGCGGGCCGGTCGTCTACTGCTTCGAGGCCGACGACGTCCCCGGCCGGCGTCGACCTCGCCGACGTCGCGCTCCAGAGGGACGCGGAGCCTGCCGACAGCGGTCCGCTGGCGACGCTCGGCGGCGTGCCGGGCGTGTCCGTCGCAGGCGCGTCCGCGACCTCGAGCGGTGGCAGCAGATCGAGTACGTCGACGTTCGCGAGCTCCCGCGGGACGGCGCGGCCGCACCGGCGCGACTGCTCGCGGTCCCCTACTTCGCGTGGGCGAACCGCGGAAGCGGCGGGATGCGCGTCTGGATCCCCGGCTCCGACTAGCGGCAAGGAGGCTCCGTGGCGACCCTCTCGCTCGAGCAGGTCACGAAGGTCTATCCGACCGGTGTCGGAGGCTGTCTCGCGCGTTCGACCTCTGCGTCGACGAGGGTGAGTTCGTCGTGCTCGTCGGCCCGTCGGGCTGCGGCAAGACGACCGTGCTGCGGATGGTCGCGGGCCTCGAGGAGATCACGTCGGGAACGATCCGCCTCGACGACGAGGTCGTAAACGACGTCTCGGCGCGCGAACGGGACGTGGCGATGGTCTTCCAGAACTACGCCCTCTATCCGCACCTCGACGTGCTCCAGAACATCGCCTTCTCCCTCCGCGTGCGAGGCGTTACGAAGCACGAGCGCGAGCGGAAGGCGCGCGAGGCGGCCGACATGCTCGGGCTCACGGAAGTCGTCCTGCGCAAGCCCCGGCAGCTCTCGGGTGGTCAGCGCCAGCGCGTCGCCATGGGCAGGGCACTCGTCCGCGAGCCCGCCGTGTTCCTGATGGACGAGCCGCTCTCGAACCTCGACGCGAACCTGCGCGTACAGATGCGGAGCGAGGTCCTCCGCGTTCAGCGGCGTCTCGGAGTCGCGACCCTTTACGTCACGCACGATCAGACCGAGGCGATGACGATGGGCGACCGCGTTGCGGTCATGAGCGGCGGCACGCTCCAGCAGCTCGCCGCGCCGCAGGAGCTCTACGAGCGTCCCGCGAACCTCTTCGTCGCTTCGTTCATCGGCTCGCCGCCCATGAATCTCTACGAGGCCGCGCTCTCGGGGCCGGCGGATGCGCGCGTGCTCTCGCTCGGGTCGCAGCGGCTCGCCCTCCCCGCCGATCTCGGGCCCGCCGGAGAGGACCGCAAGGTCGTGGCGGGTATCCGGCCCGAGCACCTGACCGTGGCCGGGGATGGCGATGCGAACGGGAGCGACTCTCACTGCACGCGTCGAGCTCGTCGAAGCCCTCGGCAACGAGTCGCTCGTCCACTTCTCGACGGACGCGAGGAGAGTCACGAGCAAAGGCGGCGCCTGGACGCCTGACGCGACGGCGCACGCGTCGGGGGAGATCGCAGGCGCATCGGCGGCGGAAGGCGTCGCACGTGTCGATCCGCGTGTGCCGGTCGCGGCCGGCGAGCAGGTCGCGCTCGCCGTCGAGGCCGACCGCCTCCACTTCTTCGACGCAGAGACCGGAGACGCGATCCCGGCATGACAACCACCGGTGCAGGTGCGGTCATCCGGCCGGCGCGCATGCGCTCGCGGATGTCTGCTCGGAGGAAGCAGCAGCTCGCAGGGTGGCTCTTCCTCGCCCCTGCGGTCGCGTATCTGCTCTTCGCGTTCGCCATGCCGATCGTCTACAACGTGATGTTGAGCTTCGAGCAGACGTCTCCCGCGACGGTCGCCAATTTCACTGCGCCGTACGCCGGGCTCGACAACTATCGCTTCATCTTCAACGACACGACGAGCAGGGACGCAATCGTCCGCACGCTCGAGTTCACGGTCGTGTCGCTCGTCTTCCAGTTCATCATCGGCTTCTCTCTCGCGCTGCTCTTCAGCCTCCGGTTCCCGGGGAGGACGCTCGCGCGCTCGCTCATCATCGTCCCCTGGCTGCTGCCTCTGATCGTGACCGGAGTCATCTTCAGGTTCATGTTCCAGGCCGAGGGCGGAGCCGTGAACCAGTTGCTCGTGAACCTCCACCTGACCCACGAGCCGATCCAGTGGCTGAACGATCCCCAGTTGGCCTTCTGGACGATCCTCATGGCCAACATCTGGCTCGGAATACCCTTCTTCACCCTTCTGCTCTACAGCGCGCTCCAGGACGTACCGGCGGAGGTCAGGGAAGCGGCGATCATCGACGGCGCGAGCCCGTGGCAGCGGCTCCGCTTGATCATCGTGCCGATCATCCTGCCGGTGATCGAGGTCACGCTGCTTCTCGGCTTCGTGTTCACGGTGAAGGTGTTCGACCTCGTGATCGGCCTGACCGGAGGAGGGCCAGCCAATTCCACCCAGTTGATAACGACGTGGTCGTACAACCTCTCGTTCCAGCAATTTTCGTTCGGCGAGGGCGCGGCACTGAACAACGTCCTTCTCGTGCTCGCGCTGATCTGCGCGCCGGTGTACCTGTGGCTCAGCCGCGGCTCGTTGAGACGTAGCTCGGGAGCGGGAGCATGACCCTGCAGACGTCGAGTGCGTTGCGATGGCTCTGCACGCTCGCGGCGGGCGCTGCGCTCGTCGTCGTGTTGTTCCCGGTCTACGCGATCATCGTGGGCTCGTTCGAGTCGACCGAGACCCTGTTCAGCGGCACGTTCTACTGGCTGCCGCACGCCGCGACGCTCGACAACTACCGAACCGTTCTCGGGGGCGGGTCGGCCAACACGCAGGAAACGGTGTCCGGGTCGCAGACGGGGAATGTGCTGACAAGCCTCGTCCTCGGTCTGGGGACAGCGCTGCTGGCCCTGGTCGTGGCCGTGCCGGCGGCCTATGCGCTGTCGAAGTACCGCCTGCGGGTGACGCTCGTCCTCGTCAGCGCCATGCTCGTGGCCCAGATCGTCCCCTCCATCGTCCTGGCGACGTCCCTGTTCATCGTGTTCCACTGGATCCACCTGGTGAACTCGTACCCGGGGCTCATCCTCGCCGACGGCACGTACGCGATCCCGTTCGCCATCCTCGTGTTGCGGGCGTTCTTCTTCAGCCTGCCCAACGAGCTGATCGATGCAGCGAGAGTCGACGGTGCGTCCGAGTGGCGGACGTTCCGGCTCGTCGTGATCCCACTCGCGCGTTCGGCTGTCATAACCGTCGCGGTCTTCGCGTTCCTGGCCGGTTGGGGGGACTTCATCTTCGCCCTGACCATCCTCAACGGCACAGGCCTCCAGCCGATCACGCTCGGGATCTACAACTACCTCGGCAACTACTCGACGGACTGGGGCGCAGTGATGGCCGCGGCAGTAATCGCTCTCGTGCCGGCCGCAGTGATGCTGATGGTGGCACAGCGTTACATCGCGAGTGGCCTGACGGCGGGCTCGGTGAAGGGGTAGCGAATGAGCAACTCTCACCATTGCTCGCATCGAGGGGGTGGTAGAAGAAATCCGAGAGGAAGCCTCGGTACTTCACTCTGCACTTCAACTTCAAAGGAGATATCCGCCGTGAACCTTTCGATTAGAAGGTTGCACTGGGGGTGGGCAGCCCTCGCGGTCGCCACGTGTGCCGCCGTCGCGTTGTCCTTGTCTCATGCGACCGGCTCCGCCGCAACGAACATCACGCTCACCGAGGAGGACTACTTCAACACGCCCGGCCAGATCGCCGCGTTGACCCTGTACAGCAAGCAGTTCGAGGCGGCTCACCCCGGTGTGACGGTGAAGAGGCAGTACGTACCGTTTGCCAATCTCAACACGAAGCTCCTGACGCAGGCCGCGGGCCACAGCCTGCCGAACCTGCTGGCCGTCGACAACCCGTTCGTGTCGACCATGATCTCGACGGGTCAGGTCATTCCGCTGAGCGGCTTGCAGGGCTTCAGCACCAAGGGGTATTTCCCGGCGGTGATCAAGGAGGGCTACGCCGGCGGCAAGTACTACAGCTTGCCGGTGGCGGGCGCCAACTCGATCGCGCTGATGTACAACATCGCGATGTTGAAGGCGGCGAACATCAGCCCGCCCAAGACGTGGGCGCAGCTGCTGACTGCTGCCAAGGCTCTGACGACTGCGGACCACCACGGGATCGCGTTGACCTGTGAGGCCGCGGAAGACACCACGTGGCAGTGGGAGCCGTACTTCTGGACCAACGGCGGCGCGTTCACGTTCTCGAATGTCGCCTCTGCGCGGGGAGTGCAGGCACTGAACGTGTGGAAGCAGCTGATCGACGACGGCTCGGCGTCCAAGGACTGCCTCAACTGGAGCCAGACTCCCGCCGCGTCGACGCAGTTCATCGACGGCAAGGCCGCGATGATGGTCAACGGCCCCTGGAACTTCTCGGCGCTGAACCAGGCAAAGATGGTCTACGGCAAGCAGTTCGGGATCGTCCCCGTCCCGACCCGCGTGGCCGGCCAGCATGTGGTCGTGCCGCTCGGCGGCGAGGACTGGATGGTCAGCAAGAGCGGCGATACCGCCACGCAGCAGATGGCGTTCGAGTACATCAACGGCATGCAGACGCCTTCGATGGAGCTGAAGCTCGCCAAGCTGTTCGGCTATCTGCCCGGCAAGGTCGCGGTGGCGAAGATCTACATCAAGCAAGCAGGCCCCGAGTGGGGGGTCTACGTCAACCAGACGATGTTCGCGCATCCACGCACACTCGGCCTGGGGGTGAAGTACCCGAAGATCTCCCAGGTGGTGTGGACCGCGATGCAGGCCGCCCTGTCCGGTTCCAAGTCCGTGGAGGACGCGCTGAACGGAGCGCAGACCCAGATTCAGACGATCTTGAAGAGCCCGTAAGCATCGGGTCGAAGCCCGGTACCGCTGTTCTGCGCAGTGGTACCGGGCGGCCCGCGTTGTAGCCTGCGGGCGTGGCGCGCGTGGTCGTCATTGGCGCAACGGGGCACATCGGCAGCTACCTCGTGCCACGCCTGGTCCGCGCCGGGCATGAGATCGTTGCGGTCAGTCGCGGCGAGCGGGAGCCGTACCACGAGGCCGTCGAGTGGCGGTCCGTACAGCGTGTGCAGGCCGACCGTACCGTCGAGGAATCCGCCGGCACGTTTGGCGGCCGAATCGCAAGCCTTCAACCGGACGCTGTCGTCGACCTGATCTGCTTCACCCCCGCATCCGCGCAGCACCTCGTCGACGCGCTGCGGCCGTCGCGTCCACTGCTGCTGCACTGCGGCACGATCTGGGTGCACGGACGGACTGCTCGCGTACCTGTGACGGAGGACGAGCCGCGCACCGGCTTCGGTGAATACGGCGCAAACAAAGCGGCCATCGAGGCGCTGTTGCATCGTGAGTCGCTTTCCGGCGGCGTCCCCAGCGTGATCCTGCATCCCGGTCACATCTGCGGGCCAGGCTGGCGCGTGATCACTCCGGCAGGCAACCTCGACGCCGACGTGTGGCGGCGACTGGCGGTCGGCGAGGCGGTTGCGCTGCCGGCTCTCGGTCTGGGCGTGCTGCACCACGTGCATGCCGACGACGTCGCGCAGGCGTTCGAGCTGGCGCTCGGCCGGCCGGCGGCGATCGGCGCGAGCTTCCATGTGGTGGCCGCGCAGGCGATGACCTGTCGCGGACTCGCCGAGGACGTCGCGTCGTGGTTCGGTCGCGAAGCGGTGCTCGACCTGGTCGAGTGGAGCGAGTTCGAGAGTCGCGTTGGCTCGGAACACGCGTCGGCGACGCTGGATCACATCGAACGGAGTATCACGGCCGACATCGAACGCTCGCGATCGGTGCTCGGGTATGCGCCGCGGTACTCCTCGCTGGAGGCGCTGAGGGAATCGCTGCAATGGCTCGTCGAGCACGGTCAGGCGGATGTCGCCGGGCGGGCGTTCTGACGGGCTAGGGCTCCCTGCGGGACGTGCCTCAGTGTGCGCCAGTTGCGCGCCAGTGAGCGCCTCGATACAGCGGTCTTGGCCCGTCTTGAGCGGTCGTCCTGCAGATGTCGCTCCGCACACCGCGCAAGTGTCGGAGGGCTTAGGTAAGCCGAAACCGACCCACCCAAGCCATCCGGGAACAAGTGCCCCCGACAAGAATCGAACTTGTGCACGCGGTTTAGGAAACCGCTGCTCTATCCACTGAGCTACGGGGGCGCCTCCACAGGGTAAATGCGAATCGGCCGAGCGTTGCGGACTTAGAGCGCGAAGGCCGACGGGTGGATGAACGGAACGACGGGCGCCCACCCCGCGCGAAGCACGTCGACCGTCGTCGGCGGCGTGATCAGCAGCGCGTCGCCCGCAGGTCTCTCACGGCGCCCCGCATAGCCGCCGGGCGTCCACCGCAGCAGCTCGCGACCGAGGAGGAGCCACGCTTCGCCGTCCTCGAGCACGAACGTACCGTCGGGCAGCTCGTCGAACGCGGCGCGGAAACGTGGTTCGCCGATGCGCTCGGCGTGTAACCGCTCGTCGATCGCGTCGGCGCCCGGCTCCGCGACGAGCTCACGGAAGCGGTCGTAGTCGGACCGCCGGCACTCCGCACATGGGCGGTGTCCCGCGGCGAACGCAGTCGCGTCGTCGAGGAAGAACAGCTCCGTGTAGCGGCCGGGCTGAAGGAGCGGGGCGCGCCGCCTGCCCTTGAACTCGAGCCTGCAGGCGATCCATCGCTTGACGGCATAGCACCGCTGGATGCGTCCCTCGCGGTCGTGGAGGCAACCGCGGTTGCCGTAGACGAGGCCCCGCTCGGGTGTCGTGACGATCTCGCCGAGCGGCGTCACGCGGTTTCGTAGAGGCATTCCGGCACGGTACCCCCGGGGTGTGATCTCCCCGGAAGGCGATATCGTCCGCCCATGGCGGTCACACCCGACTCGCGGCATTGGGCCGATCTCTTCGCCGACCGCACGCGGAACGACGCCGGAGACGGCATCGCAGTCATCCTCGGATTCCTCGGCAACCCCGAACTGATCTCGTTCGCCGGCGGCTTCCCCGATCCGGCGACCTTCCCTGCTGAGCGGACAGCGGCGATCCTGCAGGATCTCGCGAGCGCCGGTGAAGTCTCGGCATTCCAGTACGCACCCACGCGCGGTCTTGCCGGTCCGCGCGACGCGATCGCGAGCCGGATCGAATCGCTCCAGGGCGCGCGTCCGGGCGACGACGAGCTGCTGATCACGAGCGGCGGGATCGAAGCGCTCGAGCTCGTCTCGAAGTCGTTCCTCGACAAGGGCGATGTGGTCGTCGTCGAAGGGCCGACATACCTCGGCGCCATCATGGCGTTCCGCAACTACGAGGCCGACGTCCAGGCCGTGCTTCTCGACGATGACGGACTCGACGTCGACGACCTCGCGGCGAGACTCGCTACCGGCCTGCGCCCGAAGCTTCTCTACACGATCGCCGATCACCAGAACCCCGCCGGCGTGACGCTCTCGGCAGAACGGCGCACTGCGCTCGTCGAGCTCGCCCGGCGCTACGGCTTCCTCGTCATCGAAGACGTCGCATACCGCGAGCTCGGCTTCGACGGCTCCGCGCTCCCGAGCCTCTGGAGCATCGGCCCCGACGTCGTGCTCCAGGCCGGCACCACGTCGAAGACGTTCTTTCCCGGCGTGCGTCTCGGATGGGCGGCCGGGCCTGCGGAGATCGTCGCGCAGCTCATCTCGGCCAAGCAGAACACCGATCAGTGCGCCGCCGCACTCGGACAACGGCTCTTCGAGGAGTACGTGCGCCGAGGGTGGATCGACGAGCAGCTCGTGCTCTCGCGCGCGCTCTACGCACGCCGTTGTGAACGACTGCTGGCGGCGCTCGAGCGCTCGATGCCGGCAGACGTCGGATGGACGCGGCCGAGCGGCGGCTTCTTCTCGTGGCTCACGCTTCCGGTCGACGCAGCCGCACTCGCCTTCCGCGCCGTCGAGGAGGGAATTGCCATCGTGCCCGGCGGCCCGTTCTACCCCGATGGACGAGGAACGTCGAACGTACGCCTCTCCTTCAGCAACGTCGGCGACGAGTTGATCGACGTCGGTATCGAGCGCCTCGGCGCGCTCGTTCGCGAACGTCCCGTCTGAACCGCGATCTGGGCACTCGGCCGCGGTCAGGCAGCCGTCAGGCAACGCGGGGAACGCTGCAGGCATGCGAGCTCTCGTGCCAATCGGCTCCGTCGCCTCGCTCGCCTTCTTCGCCGCTGCCCACGGCAGCTCGAGGACGGCCGCGAACCCTCCCCTGACGAAGCCGGCGGCAACCACGACGAGAGCCGCGCCCGTCACCACCACGGCCGCGCCTTCGCCTCCGCCGCTCCAGGCTGAGGCGAAGGCCGCGGCGACGGGCCATGCCTTCCGCCCCTGAGCGTCGGACTCGACGTGCGTCTCGTGGGTAAGCGACGCGTCGAGGCGGCCATCGATCGCGCGCTCGCACGCTTCCCTCTCGGCGCGCGAGCCGACCAGCGCGAGGACGCGGTGTCCGACAGCGAGCAGCAGCCCGTCGCGATCGCACCGGCGGCCCCTCAGCCATACTCGGACGAGATGCTCGGCCCAACAGTGCTCATCGTCGAGGACGACCCGGAGCTGCGCGGCCTCCTCGTGCGCGGCCTGCGCGAGGAAGGCTTCACCGTGGAAGCCGTTCCCGACGGTGCGTATGCGCTCGAGCGCGTCGAGCACGTCCGGCCCGATGTGCTCGTGATCGACATCGGCCTGCCCGACACCGACGGACGCGATCTATGCCAGGCAATTCGGGCGCGAGGCATCCAAACACCCGTGCTCTTCCTGACGGCGCGCGATGCGCTCGTCGATCGCATCGCCGGTTTCGATGCAGGCGGTGACGACTATGTCTCCAAGCCGTTCGCGCTCGTCGAGCTGATCGCCCGGCTGCATGCGCTCGTGCGGCGCGGAGGCACTGAGGGGGCAGTCGAGGCCGTTGGCCTGCGGCTCGATCCGCTCACGCACTCCGTCAGCGCCGACGGCGTCGAGGTGCCCCTCACACCGACAGAGTTCCGTATCCTCGCCAGGCTCCTGACGAGGCCGGGCGAGGCGGTGCGGCGGCGCGACCTCGTGCGCGCCGGCTGGCCGCACGGTGCGATCGTCCGGGAGAACACGCTCGACGCCTACGTGGCGCGGCTGCGCAAGAAGCTTCGAGAGCTCAACGGCGCGCCCGAGATCGGCACCGTCCACGGTGTCGGCTACCGCCTCCAGTGAGCCCACTCGGCATCCGCCGCCGGCTGCTCCTCGTCATCGTCGCGATCGTCGCCGTGTCGGTCGCCTTGCTGCTCGTCGGGTTCAACCTGCTGTTCGCACGCAGCCTCGACAAGAACGGGCGGGAGCTGCTTCGCTCGCGCGCGACACAGCAGCTCGCCCTGCTGCGTGAGACGAACGGGCATCTCACGTTTCTCGAGGCGCCCGAGAAGGCAGCTCCGGACGCCAACGTCTGGGTCTTCTCGATGGGCAAGGTGCTCGAACGTCCACGCGGCGGCCGCCGCGTGAGCGCTGCAGCAACGAGTCTTTCCGGCAGCTCGCGTCGCTTCCTCGACGTTCGCGACACGGACACACGGCTCTACGCAGCGCCCGTCGTGATCGGCGGCCGGCGCCTCGGCACCATCGTGGTCGCAGGGTCGCTGGCACCGTACGAGGAGACGGAGCACGTCGCGCTTCTCGGATCGCTCATCTTCGGCGGCATCGTCCTCGTGCTCGTCGCCTTCCTGTCGCGCTGGCTGCTCGCGTCATCGCTTCGCCCTGTTCATCGCATGACGACGCAGGCGGCTACGTGGAGCGAGCGAGATCTCGACCAGCGGTTCGCGCTCGGTGAGCCCTACGACGAGCTGACCGAGCTTGCCGCCACGCTCGACAGCCTTCTCGACCGCCTCGCGGCGAGTCTTCGCCACGAGCAGCGTTTCTCGGCCGAGCTCTCGCACGAGCTGCGCACGCCGATCGCCCGCATCCTGGCGGAAGCCGAGCTCGCGCTGCTCCGCGAGCGTCCCACCGAGGAATATCGCTCGGCGCTCGAGATCGTGCATCGCAACGCGCAACAGCTCGCGAGGATCGTCGATGCGCTGGTGGCGGCCGCCCGGCTCGAGGCGGCCGCGCAGCACGGAACCGCAGACGCCTACGCCGTCGCGTCCGATGTCTCCGAGGCGTGCGCGAGCCTCGTTGCGGACGAGCAGGTCGAGATCGACGTCGAGGAGCCCGACCGCCCCATTCGCCTCGGAGTCGATGCCGACCTCGCGGAGCGGATCCTCCAGCCTGTCCTGGAGAACGCGTGCCGGTACGGCGCGACACATGTGCACGTTTCGATCGAGCGCAAGGACTCGACCGTGCGCTACCTCGTGACGGACGACGGACCCGGGGTTGCGAGTGACGAGCGCGAGCGCATCTTCGAGCCGGGTGTGCGCGGCCGGCTCGGCGAGTTGGGCGGCCTGAACGGTGCCGGCCTCGGCCTCTCGCTCGCCCGCAGGCTCGCGCGCAGCATGACGGGTGACGTCGAAGTGCTCGAGGGCACGGCGGGCGGCCACTTTCTCGTGCGGCTTCCCGCGGCCTGACGCGAAACACGCACGGAGGTACATTGCGGCGATGGCCGGCACCGACCTGAGCTCGCTGCTGCAAGACCGAGGCGACGACCTCGACCGCTGGGCACGCACGATCAACCCGCAGTTCGTGCGCGTGCTCCGGACGATCGACTTCGACCGAACCTGGGAGCGCGCCGAAGGCGCCTATCTGTGGGACTCGAAAGGCGATCGTTACCTCGACATGCTCGGCGGATTCGGGATGGTCAACGTCGGCCGCAACAACCGCCGCGTACGTGACACGTTGATCGAGGCGCTCGAGCTCGACCTCCCCGGCGCCGTTCAGCTCGGCGCGACCGCGCTGCCCGGCCTGCTCGCCGAGGCGTTGCTCGCACGCGTGCCGGATCGGCTCGAGCGCGTGCAGTTCACGAGCTCGGGCACCGAGGCGATCGAGGCAGTACTGAAGCTCGGCCGCGCAGCGACGAAGCGCAGCCGCGTCATCTCCGCCGACCACGGCTTCCACGGCCTGACGCTCGGCTCGCTGTCCGCGAACGGCAATCCGGAGTTCACCGAGCGCTTCGGCCCGTTGCTTCCCGGCTTCGACCAGGTTCCGTTCGGCGACCTCGACGCGCTCGAGCTCGAGCTTCGCCGCGAGGACGTCGCGGTCTTCCTCGTCGAGCCGGTGCAGGGGAAGGGCGTGAACCTGCCGCCCGACGGATATCTCCAGGGCGCGCAGGCGCTCTGCCGCCGCTACGGCACGCTCTTCTGCGTCGACGAGATCCAAACGGGCTTCGGGCGCACCGGCAAGCTCTTCGCATTCGAGCACTGGGGCCTCGAGCCGGATCTCGTGCCGGTCGCCAAGTCGCTGTCGGGCGGGTATGTGCCCGTCGGGGCGCTCCTCATGTCTCGGGCCGTGCACGAGGCCGTGTACGACTCGATGCAGAATGCCGTCGCGCACGGATCGACGTTCGCACCGAACGAGCTCGGGATGGTCGCAGGGCTCGCAACGCTGCAGGAGCTCGACGACGAGCGCCTCGTCGAGCATTCGGAGCGCCTTGGGAGGAAGCTGCTCGAGTTGACGCAGCCGCTCGTCGACGAGTTCGACGTCGTGCAGGAGGTGCGGGGGCTCGGCCTCATGTGGGCGATCGAGTTCGGAGAGCCGGAATCGCGGAAGCTCTCGTGGAAGATGATCGAGCGGATGCAGCCCGGCCTCTTCGCGCAACTGGTCGTCGGCCCGCTCTTCTCGCACTACCGCATCCTGAGTCAGGTCGCGGGCCACAAGATCGCGGTCCTGAAGGTGCTGCCCCCGCTCGTCATCAGCGACGAGGACATCGAGTACTTCGCCGAGTCCCTCGCGTCGTCGATCAAGAGAGCGCAGCGCACGCCGAGCGCACTCACGCGCTTCGCGTTGACCGCGGCCGGTATTCGCTGAACCGCTAGCTAGCTCTCGCTGAGCTCGCCGAGCTCGGAACGCGACGCGATGCAGGCGGCCGCCCAGCGGTTCGCCGTCGCCACGACCCAATCGGCGGTCTCGTCCGAGGGCTCGTCGCCGTTCTCGGCCTCGACCTCGATCACGACCTGGTGCACCGCCGTCTCGATGTCGTTGCCGAACTCGTGTCGCCCCTCTGCAATCACGGTGAAGGAGGCGATGTCGGCGCGAAGAGCGCGGGCGAGGTCGTCGATCTCGGCCGCTGTTGCGTTGCGGCCGGTGTACACGCCGAAGTTCACCCGCACCTCGAGGGCGGGCGGGGCGTGCACGCTGACGCGGAATGCGATTTTGGGCTCCATGGCGATGTCCATACCCGTGTTCCTACCGGGGGGTGTGGAATCTAACCCTCGCGGGGCTCCCACCGGAACTTGAGCACAGCGACGACCAGGCCGCCGAGGCCCCAAGCGGCGAGCACGGCCAGCGCGAGGGGCTCCGTCCAGATCGGACGCCCTCTCAGGTAGATCGCGTTGATCAGGTCGATGAAGTACTTCAACGGCAGCACGTCGCCGATCGCGCGGAGGAACGCCGGATAGTGGCGCGTCGGCCCGAACGAGCCCGTGAGGAAGGCCATCGGCAGGAGGATGAAGTTCACGACCGCGGATGAGCCCTCCGCCGATCGGATGAGCGACGCCGTCGCGACGCCGAGCGCGGCGAAGCAGACCGCGCCGATGATCACGGCGAGGACGAGCGACCCGATTTCCGTCGGAAACGGCGTTCCGTAGAGCACGCTTCCGAGGCAGAAGAGGGCGACCGTCTGGAGCGCGAACACGATCAGAGTCGAGACGAGCTCTGCGGCGATGTACGTCGCAGCCGGCAGAGGCGTGGCGCGGAGCCGCTTCAGGATCGCCTGTTCCCGCCGGACGACAAGCGTGATCGCGAGGCCGGCGAACGCGGTGTTCGCGCAGCCGTAGCCGATCAGCCCGCTGAGCAGCGCCCGGGCCGCGGGAACGCCGTAGATCCTGCCGCCGTACACCGAGCCCAGCAGGACGAACAGCAGCAGCGGGAACAGGAAGATGAAGAGCGCCGCCTCTTTGCTGCGCCAGAAGAGCAGCTGCTCCGCGCGGAGCTGATGGAAGAACAGGCGTGCGCTCACTCTGCCTCGTCACCGGTGAGCGAGAGATAGACGTCTTCGAGCGTCGGGCGGCGCACCTCGAGCCGCTCGAGCTCCTCGCCGCGCGCGAGCGCCTCGGCGGTCAGCTCGTGCAGCACGCGCGTCGGCTCCGTCGTGGTGATGACGATGTCCTCGTCGCCGCGCCGGTAGCGGATCTCCACCTCGAGATCGGTCGTCGTCAGCTCACGCGGCGTGCCGACGCGGACGATCACTCCTTCGCGCATCACCGCGACGCGATCCGCGAGCTGCTCCGCTTCGTCGAGGTAGTGCGTCGTCAGCAGCACCGTCTTCCCAAGGGCACGCAGGGAGCGGATCATGTCCCAGGCGGCGCGGCGGGCAGCCGGGTCGAAGCCCGTCGTCGGCTCGTCGAGGAAGACGAGATCAGGATCGCCGACGAGCGCGATGCCGAGGTCGAGCCGGCGCTTCTGCCCGCCGGACAACGTCTTCGTGCGCGCATCGCGCTTCGACTCGAGCCCGACGAGGGCGATCACCTCGTCGACGTCGCGGGAGTGCTCGTAGTAGCCGGCGAACATCAGATGCATCTCGCGCACCGTGACGTTCGGCCAGAGCTCGGACTGCTGCAGCACGACGCCGATGCGCTCCCGGAACTCGCGGCCGGGGTGCTCCGGATCGTGACCGAGCACCGAGACCTCGCCCGCGTCGCGCTTGCGGTAGCCCTCGAGGATCTCGACGGTCGTCGTCTTCCCCGCGCCGTTCGGGCCGAGGAGGCCGAAGACCTCTCCCTCTTCGATCTCGAAGTCGACTCCGCGGACGGCCTCGACGCCGCCGTATGACTTCCGCAGGCCGCGGACGACGATTGCGCTCACTCGGCGCCGAGCTCGAGGCGCACGTACCCGCCGGGCGGGAAGGGCGGCTCGGGGCCGCCGGTGAGCGCAGCGGCAGCCTGGCTGCAATCTGGCTGGTGCGCAACGACGACCACTGTCTCTCCACGGCCGAGCGCAGCGTCGCGGATCTCTGTCGGCGAGGCGCCGGGTGCGAGCCGGTCGTCGACCTCTGGATCGCCGAGGCCGAGCGCCGCCGCGGTCTCGCGTGCGCGCAGCAACGGGCTCGACACGACGGCGTCGGGCTCGAGGCCCTGCCGGCGCAGTTCCACGCCGAGCGATCGCGCGTGCTCACGTCCCTCGGGCGTCAACGGGCGAAGCTCGTCCGGCGATCCCGGTGCGGCTTCGGCATGACGAACGATCACGAGTTGCATCGCGGCCAGGATAATCGGGTGATGGCGAGGCTCGGGGGTCCGGTCGGCGGCGCGGCTGCGTTCGCGCTCACCGTCGGACTCGCGTTCGACGGCGGCGGCTATCAGCCCGTCTCGTTCGACCGCGCACTCGTCGGCGTCAGCGCGGCCGCATTGCTCCTCCTCGTCCTCGCCGGGGGCTCGCGGCCCGGGCGCCTGTCGGCCGCGCTGCTCGCCGGGCTCGGGCTCCTCACCGCCTGGACGGCGCTCTCCTGGCTCTGGTCGGACTCTCCTCCGGTCGCGCTCGACGAAGCTCGGCGTATCGCGGTCTATCTGGGGGCCGCGGCGCTGGTCGTCCTCGCAGGTCGGCGGGTGCCCCTCGCCTGGCTCGTCGCGGGGATCGCGGCGGGCGGGACGGTGGCGGTCGCGTGGAACCTCTGGCTCCGGCTCGCGCCCGACTGGGCCGGGCGCTCGCCGCTGCGTAGCGACATCGGCCAGCTCGCGGATCCCGTGGGCTATGCGAACAGTCTCGCGCTCCTCGCCGCACTCGCGTTCGTGCTGGCGCTCGGTCTCGACGGCGCCGCCGCGATCGTCCTCGTCCCGCTCGCAGCGGACGTCGCGCTGCAGCAGAGTACGGGCACCGTCGCGGCGCTCGCCCTCGGGCTCGTTGCGTATGTCGTCATCTCCGCGCGGCCCGTGCGTGCGCTGGCGCTGCTCGTGCTGCCGCTCGCGGGCGCGCTCGCCGTACGCAGCGCGGGCAGCGTGCTTCACCCGCCGCCGACCGATCTGCTCTCGGCCGGGCATACGGGACATCGGCTGCTGCTCCTCCTCGTGCTGCTCATGGCCGTGCAAGGGATGCTCGTCTTCTCATCGCGCGTGCTGCCGTCGGGGAGACGGCTGTCGTCCCGCCGGGCGGGTGCCGTCGCACTGGCGGCGGCGCTCGGCGCGCTTGCCGTTGCGCCGTTCGCGTTCGGAGGCCACGAGCGCGGGCACTACTGGCGGGTTGCCTGGCACGAGCTCGCGGCCAATCCGCTGCTCGGTTCCGGCGCCGGAACCTTCGCCGACTGGTGGTTGCGTCTGCGCACGGTGCCGCAGTCGACGCACGAGGCGCACTCGCTGTATGTCGAGACGCTCGCAGAGCTCGGTCCAATCGGGCTTGCGCTCTTGTTGCTCGCGCTCGGCGCCGGGCTCGCCGCTGCCTGGCGCCTGCGTCGCGAGCGTCTGGGCCCGGCGCTGCTCGCGGCACTCGTCACGTACTGCCTCGCGGCCGCGGTCGATTTCCACTGGGAGCTCGCGGGTGTAACTGCGCCGACGATCGTGCTAGCCGCGGCGGCCACCGTGCACGCCGACGCGCCGCAGCGGGGCGTGCGCGAGCTGTATGTCGTTCCGGCGTTCGCCGCGCTCACCGTCGCCGGCGTCCTCGCACTCGCCGGATCGTCCGCACTCGACTCGGGCGATCCGCAGCGCGCACTTCGCTTCGCGCCGTATTCGTCCGAGGCGTGGCAGGCGCTTGCCGAGCAGCGTCGTGCCCGTGGCGACACGTCGGGAGCGATCCGTGCGTACATGCACGCGGTCGACCTCGATCCGAACGACTGGACCGCGTGGAACGAGCTCGCGGCTGTCTCGAGAGGTACGCCGCGCCGCCTCGGGTTGGCTGAGGCGGCGCGGCTGAATCCGCTTGGTGGAGCGACTCCCTAGGGGAGTTAGCGGCGGATCGTGACCTGCACGAGCCGGCGGGTCGAGCTGCCCGTGAGCAGCGACTGACCCTCGACGCGCGCGCGAACGAACATCACGAGTGCGTTCTTCGTCAGCGGCATGTTGATGGTCGGGTTGATCGACAGGGTCGCCCAACCGTCCTGATCGGTGCGAACCTCGGCGCCGCCCTTCGCCCATGCATACGGCAGGGGCGTCACCTTGACGAGCGCGTCGCGTACGACATAGCCGTTCGCCTCGGCGACATGGAAGCGGCCCGAGAACGCCGCGCGGGACGTCAGGCGTCCGGGTGTGAACTTGACGCTGTCGATGACGAGCCGATCGGTTGCCGCGACGCTCGATGCCGGAATCGACGTCAGGCCGCTCGCCGTCTTGATTGCGCCCGGCGGGGTGCCGGCCGGCGGCGGGGGAGTGGTTCCAGTGCCGGTCTGGGTGACGGCGGCGGTCTGTGCCGACGTCGCCGAGCTCGAGCCGGACGGGTTGGTCGCGGTCACGACGACGCGGATTGTCTTCGCGAGATCCGCACTCGCCAAGGTGTACGTCGACGCCGTTGCGCCGGAGATCGATGCGCAACTGTTGCCCTGCGCGTCGCAGCTCTGCCACTGGTCCGTGAACGTCGGCGTCGTGTCGCTCGTCCAGGTGCCGTTGCCCGCGGTGAGCGTCGAGCCGACCTGCGGGGTGCCGCTGATCGTCGGCGCTGCGGTGTTCGCCGGAGCGTAGTTCGCCTGTGCGGCCGAGCCGGCGGCGAGACCGCTCCCGGTGAGCAGCGTGAGCGCCGCGACGAGCGCGGCGACGATTCCTACGGCACCAAGTGTCCGCGGAAGGTGTGTGCGTGCCATCGAGCCTCCTGTGGTTTTCTGTTTTGCGATACATAGGGGCTGCCCCGACGGCGGTCGATCGAAAACGCGATTAACCAAACCCTTACGTGTGCCTCGATGCGGCATCTAGAGTCACGCAATGGCCCGTTTTCGGTACGTCGTCTGCGATGTCTTCACGAGTGAGCCGCTCACCGGCAACCAGCTCGCGGTCTTCACCGACGCGCGCGGGATTCCCGAGGACCAGCTCCAGCGGCTCGCAAGGGAGATGAATTACTCCGAGACGACGTTCGTCTATCCGCCGGCCGACGACGGGCACGTGTCGATGCGCATCTTCACTCCCAGCTCGGAGATTCCGTTCGCCGGACACCCGACACTCGGCACCGCCTTCGTGCTCGCCGGGCCGCTTCAGCTCATCGAGATCCGCATCGAGACAGGTCAGGGCACCGTGCCGGTTCGCGTCGAGCGTGAAGGCGCCCGCATCGTGTTCGGCCGGATGGAGCAGCCGCAGCCGACGATCGCACCGTTCGATCAGGTCGACGAGCTGCTCGCCGCGCTCGGCGGTGTGGAGTCGATCATGCCCGTCGAGGTGTACGACAACGGCCTCGTGCATGTGTACGTCGCCCTCCGGTCGGTGGAGGACGTCATAGCCCTGGAGCCCGACTTCCAGCGGCTCGGGAAGCTCGGCGCGTACACCATCAACTGCTTCGCCGGCGAGGGCACGCACTGGAAGACGCGGATGTTCGGCGTCGGCTTGGGTGTGACCGAGGATCCCGCGACCGGATCGGCCGCAGGACCACTTGCACTGCACCTGGCGCGCCACGGACGCATCGCGTTCGGTGACGAGATCGAGATCTCGCAGGGCGCGGAGATCAGGCGCCCTTCGACGTTGTACGCGCGCGTCGACGGCACGGCAGACGCGATCGAGCGGATCGAGGTCGGCGGCTCGGCGGTGATCGTCGCGCGCGGCGAGTTCAGTCTGTAGGGCCGTGCGCCGCGTTGCCGTCATCGGGGGAAACTCAGTCGTGCACGGGGAAGCCGACACTTCGGGCACGTGCTCTCGGCCGAGCGCGTCCTGCTCTCGCCGAGCACGTCGAGCTCGCGCGCTCAGCACGATGACCGACTGGAATGAAGTCCCGTGCGGAGTTGCTGCCGACCGAAGTCGGCGCACGTTCGATGCGGGTCGCCTGCTGGGAACTCGACGCCGGCTCGGAAACTCGGCGTCGCTTCAGCGCGGCCGATCGAGTACTTCGACGATTCGCGCCAGCCAGGCTCGACGTTCCCGTTCGCACAGCTCGATCTCGTCGCGGCTGCGCACGTGCGTCCGAGCCGGAACGGCAACCGCCACGGCTCGACAAGTGGTATCGGCAGTCGATGCCGGACGAGTATGTCCTGCGCGTTCGACCGATCAGGTTCCGGCCAGCATCCGGTGGTATGTCGAGTCGGCGACGCAACCGTCGCTCACGGTAGCGGCCGTCGACCGGCTTCTCGAAGCAGCTCTGGCCCGCACGATTCCCGGTTGCGGTCCGTGAGGCGAGCCGCGTCGGATCTCGATGTGCTGAATGTGGAGAACCGCGCGAGCTCCATGGCCAGCGTCGTTTTGCCACTGCCGCTTGGTCCAGTGATGGCGATGCGCAGTTCCTTAGTCAATCCACGCGATCGCCGACGATGTCCGGCAGTTCGAACGGCAGCGAGCGCCAGAAGACGCCGCCGTTGACCGAGACATAAAGGCGGTTCCGGCCGGCGTAGAGCATCCGGTCGGGATCGTCCTCGGCGACCGCGACCGCGAAACCGGCGGGCAGTCCACCTCCCGCCTCTCGCCACGTCGCGCCACTGTCGTGCGAGATTGCGAGCGGTGGGCGGCGCTCGAGGAGCGCGACGATCGTCGCGCCGGCGCCTGCCGTCGCGATGACGCGCGGCAGCTCTGTGCGTGGCGCGTCCACGCTCGGCAGCTCGTTCCCCGGCCCGAGGGGAAGCTCTTCCGCGACGTCGAAGAGCAACACGCCCTCGGCGGTGTCGACGGCGGCGATCATCGGCTCATCAGCAATGCGGCGACCAGGGCTGTCGCACGCCGGGCGGCGGATGCCGGTGCGTGCCCCTCGGCGCGTGCGGCGAGATACGCGGCCGCGAACCCATCGCCGGCACCCGTCGGATCGCTGCCCCCGTCCGCCGGCCGTGCGGGGACATGCTCCGCGTGCCCGCGCACGATCACCGTCGAGCCGGCCTCGCCGAGCGTGAGCACGATCTCGGGAACGCCGAGCTCCGCCAACGACTCCGGCTCGGCATCGCCGACGAGCACGCGTGCTTCCTCTTCCGCCACCTTGAGGATCGCGACGTGGCGCAAGAGCTCGGGGTCGTAGTTCGCATCGAGCTGAAGCGGGCCGACGGCCGGCACGCGAACGAGACCCTGCGCGTCGAGCATCAGCCGGCGGCCGAGGCCCAGCCGCTCGAGTGCGGCCGCATCGAAGTCGCTACGCAAGAGTGGGCCGACGTGCAGCCATTCGACGCGCTGCAGGAGCGTGCCCTGCGGCTCGTCCATCTGCCACGGCTCGCCGATCGTCTCGACGCGCATCGTGCGTGTGCCTTCGGCGTCGTACGTGAACGAGAAGCTCGTCGTCTCGCCGCCGACGGCAAGCGTGGCAGGGAGCCCGAGCGTCGCAAGCCGGCGCTGGAAGCGCGCGCGTTCGTCCTCGCCGCATTTCGCGAAGAGCACGGCCTCCTGCCCGAGCGTGCGCAACGCGCGGCCGGCATACCACGGCGCGCCGCCGATCCGGGGTGCGGCACCGGCCACGATGTCGCGGGAGAGTTGTCCGATGACTGCGAGCGGGCGCAAGGCCCGCCAAATCTATGCGGGGGCGTGCCGGGGCCGTCGAGCCTGCGCGAGCGCGCCGATTCCGCTCGCCAGCACGAACGACATTGCGAAGCTCGGGAGCGAAGCGCCGATCCCGCCGCTCGCCGGATGGAGCCGTGCCAGCCAGTGCGACCAGAACCCCAGCCCCTGCGTCTGTGCGATCCACTCGTAGAGCAGGAAGCCGACGAGCCAGGCCGCGATCATCCCGGGACGCCACGCTGGGCCGGCGAAGATGTGGTCCCGCGTGTAGTGGCGGCCGGCGATCAGCCAGTCGGCGAGCAGCACGCCGAAGAGCGGCACGAAGAACGCGCCGAGCAGCAGGAGGAACTGCTGGTACTGCGTCAGGTTGACGCCGAGCGAGATCGCGGTCGCGAGCGTCGCCACCCCGACGATCAGCGACCGCTGCGACGCGCGCGGGAAGGCGTTCTGCAGCGACACCGCTGTCGAGTAGATGTTCGCGAACGCCTCGTCGGTCTCGTCGACGGTGAGTGCGAGCAGAGCGAGCACCGCGCCCACTCCGCCTGCCGCGACCGTCGTCAGAACGTCCGTCGGACCGGTGATCGAAGGATGCGAGAGGACGAGGATCGCGCCGAAGCCGAACTGGAACAACGTCGGCAGCAGATAGCCGACGCCCGCACCGATGAACGCCGACCGCGGAGTCCGGGAGAAGCGTGTGTAGTCCGCGACGAGGGGCACCCACGAGACGGTGAGCGCGATCACGAGGTCGACGCCGAGCCAGAAGGACCCGCCGCTGCCGCCCGAGTGCCACAGCTGGTGCAGGTTGGCGTGACGCAGGATCCAGATGGCGAGATAGACGATCGACGCGCCCACCGCCCAGATGCCGATTTTGCGCACGAAGCGCCGCACGAACCCGACCGGGCCGAGCAGCGCGAGCACGAGCCCAAGGGCGCCGAAGCACAACTTCCACATCCAGACGAGGTGGAAGCCGATGAGCCGCTCCGAGAGCGCGCCGGCGGCGAACGCGATGATCGTGATCTCGAAGACGGACCAGCCGAGGCACTGGAGCACGTTGAGACCGGTCGCGAGGTACGAGCCGCGCTGTCCGAGCGGCGCGCGTTGCAGCGCCATCGCAGGCACGCGCGCGTCGGCGCCGATATATGCCGCAACGCCGAGCATCGTGTTGCCGACCAACCCGCCGACCAACGTCGCGAGCAGCGCCTGTTTGAGCGAGAGGCCGAGATACGACGCGGCGACGAGCACGAGCAGCGAGATGCCGAGGTTCGTCCAGAGGAGCAGCGAGTCGACCGTGCTGAGCACGCGAAGGCGCTCCGGTACGGGCTCGATTCCCCACGGCGGCGTTATGTCTTTCACGTCACTCCCTTCGCCGGTACGAGCCGGATCAGGTTCGACGGGTGTGATCTCAGCCACGCTCGGCGCGGCACCCCGGTCGCACGAGGGTAGCGGAGGCTTCCGTCGCCGGCGATTCGAACTAGCTCGCGAGGAGTCGGCGCAGCACGTAGCGAAGGATGCCGCCGTGCCGGTAGTAGTCGCGCTCGCGCGGGGTGTCGAGGCGGACGCGGGCGCGGAACTCCGTTCCGTCCGCGCGGACGGTGACCTCGCTTGCGTTGCCGTCGTCGACGCCGACGATCGAGTACTCCTCGCGGCCGGTGAGACCGAGCGACTCGCGCGTCTCGCCGGGCATGTACTGCAGCGGCAGCACGCCCATCATCAGCAGGTTCGAGCGGTGGATCCGCTCGTACGACTCGGCGATCGCCGCACGGACGCCCAGCAGGTTCGGGCCCTTGGCTGCCCAGTCGCGCGACGAGCCGGAGCCGTACTCCTTGCCGGCGAGCACGATCGTCGGCACGCCTTCAGCGCGGTAGCGCATCGCGGCGTCGAAGATCGTCGTCTCGTCGCCGTCCGGCAGGTGCGTCGTCCACGTCCCCTCGCTGCCCGGCACGAGCTGGTTGCGCAGGCGCACGTTCGCGAACGTGCCGCGCACCATCACCTCGTGGTTGCCGCGCCGCGCGCCGTACGAGTTGAACTCGCGGCGGTCGACGCCGTGTTCGATCAGGTACCCACCGGCGGGAGAGTCGGGACGGATCGCGCCGGCCGGCGAGATGTGATCGGTGGTGACGGAGTCGCCCAGCATCACGAGGACGCGCGCGCCGGTTATGTCCTCCACTCTCCCCGGCTCTGCCGGCATCCCCTCGAAGTAGGGCGGCTGCCGGATGTACGTCGAGGCGTCCTGCCACTCGTAGAGATTCCCTGAGGGGATCTCGAGCGCCTGCCAGCGCTCGTCGCCCGCGTACACGTCGCCATAGGAGCGCGTGAACATCGCGCCGTCGATCGACGAGGCGATCGTCTCGTCGATCTCCGTAGCCGTCGGCCAGATGTCGCGCAGGTACACGGGCCCGTCGGTGCCTTCGCCGAGCGGCTCGTTGATCAGGTCGATGTCCATGCGGCCGGCGAGCGCGTAGGCGACGACGAGCGGCGGCGACGCAAGGTAGTTGGCCTTCACGTCGCCGTGGATGCGCGCTTCGAAGTTGCGGTTGCCGGAGAGCACGGCGCAAACGATCAGCTCACCCTCCGCGATCGCTTCCCCGATCGCGTCGGGAAGCGGTCCCGAGTTTCCGATGCAGGTCGTGCAGCCGTAGCCGACGAGGTTGAACCCGAGCTCGTCGAGATACGCGTCGAGGCCCGAGCGCGCGTAGTACTCCGTGACGACCTTGGAGCCCGGCGCGAGCGACGACTTGACCCACGGCTTGCGCGTGAGACCTTTCTCGATCGCCTTCTTCGCGAGCAGCCCGGCCCCGATCATGACCGACGGGTTCGAGGTGTTCGTGCACGAGGTGATCGCGCAGATCACGACGGAGCCGTGCTCGATCGAGTAGTCCTCGCCACGTACCTGCACCTGCTTCTTCGTCGCGACGCTGGTCGCGGTGTGCGCGGTCTCGGCATCCGCCACCGGCTCCGGCTCGCCGCCGGGCTGCTGCTCGGTCGTCGGGTCGCTCGCCGGGAACGTGTCGGCGACGGCCATGTCGTGGCTGCCGTTGGCGTAGTCGACGCCGAACGTGTCGAGCGCTTCGATGAACGACTCCTTCGCGTTCGCGAGCGGCACGCGATCCTGCGGCCTGCGCGGCCCCGCGAGCGACGGCTCGATCGACGAGAGATCGAGCTCGACGACCTCCGAGTACGTCGGATGATCGTGCGGGTCGTGCCAGAGCATGTTCTCCTTGCAGTACGCCTCGACGAGCGCAATGCGCTCTTCCGGGCGGCCCGTCAGGCGCAGGTAGTTGAGCGTCACGTCGTCGACGGGGAAGAAGCCGCACGTCGCGCCGTACTCGGGGCTCATGTTCCCGAGCGTCGCGCGGTCGGCGAGCGCGAGCGACGGCACGCCTTCGCCGAAGTACTCGACGAACTTCCCGACGACACCGGTCTTGCGCAGGATCTCCGTCACGGTCAGGACGAGGTCCGTCGCGGTGGCGCCCTGCGGCAGCGCGCCCGTGAGCTTCATCCCGACCACCTGTGGCACGAGCATCGACAGGGCTTCGCCGAGCATCGCCGCCTCGGCCTCGATCCCGCCGACGCCCCAGCCGAGCACCCCGAGGCCGTTCACCATCGTCGTATGCGAGTCGGTGCCGACGAGCGTGTCGGGGAACGCGACGCCGTCGCGCGACTCGACCACACGTGCGAGAAACTCGAGGTTCACCTGGTGGCAGATCCCCGTGTTCGGTGGGACTGCCGCGAAGTTGTCGAACGCACTCTGGCCCCAGCGCAGGAACGCGTACCGCTCGCGGTTGCGCTCGAACTCGAGCTCGACGTTGCGCCCGATCGCGAGCCGCGACGCGAACTCGTCCACCTGCACGGAATGGTCGATGACGAGCTCGACGGGAATCAGCGGGTTGATCTTGCCCGGATCGCCGCCCTGGTCCTGCATCGCGTTGCGCATCGCAGCGAGGTCGACGACGCACGGGACGCCGGTGAAGTCCTGGAGCAGGACACGGGCGGGCGCGAACGAGATCTCTCGCGACGGCTCGTCGGCCGCGACCCAGCCGGCGACGGCCTCGACCTCCTCGTCGCTGCCGTTGCGCAGGACGTTCTCGAGCAGGATCCGCAGCGTGTAGGGCAGCCTCGCGACGTCCCATTTCGCCTGGAGCTCGTCGAGCCGGTAGATCGAATACGTCTCGTCGCCGACTCGGAGCTGTGCAGGCTGGGCCATACCTCGATTCAAGCAGAAGCGCCGTGTCCAACCTTTCTTCCGCCGCCCAGAGCGCCAGCCTCCGATCTCGTCCGAGGCCGAAAATCGGCCGCCAGTCCCGATTCCGCTGACGTACCATTTGGGAGATGCGGATTGCACTCGCACTCGCCGCCGTCGTGGCGGGTCCGATGGCGACACCGGACGTGAGTCACCTCGTCCTGCGGCCCCAGCAGGTCGGGGCGACCTTCGTGATGCTCGCCCAGAAGAACGGCAATCTCGTCAACGGCCAGGTGACCCTGAACCTGTGCGGGGCGGGGTACGCGAGCGAGCGCTTCCGGACGAAACGGCTCCAGGTGAACTACGCAAGCGTCGAGATGCCGACGGCGATCTCGAACGAGGTGGTGACCTATCGCTCGGGCGGCGCCGCACAGGCCATGCGCGAGGTGACGCGCCGTGCGGCGACCTGTCCGAGTCATCCGATCGACAGCGGCGACAAGAGCCTTCCGAAGGTGACGTTCAGGCTGACGCGGGTCAGCGATCCGCACCTGCTGAAGGGCTACGTCGCCGTGCGCGTCGACACGACCGGGACGATCAAGGGCAGGCAGGTCGCGCAAACATCGTATGCCGTCTATCAGCGCTACGGAAACGTTCTCTCCGGGATCTATAGCTTCGGCGGCGACAGCGACTCGCAGCGCGCGCTCGCCCTGCACGCAGCCGAGCAGAGCGCCCGCAACCTGCGCCTCGGCGACTCCGGCGCTCTCTCGGGGCCGACGGCCTGATCGCCTCTGTTGGCTAGCCTTGCGCGGTGGAGCGCGAGGAGTTTCAGCGAGGCCGTGCCGGCTCTGTCCAGGACTTCGAGCCGGTCGAGGACGAGGAGCTGTGGACCGGTGAAGAGGACGGCGAGCACGCCGGCTGGTTCTGCGTGCGCACCGACCCCTTCCCGTGCCCGGCGCCTGGTTGCTCGTTCGTCGCCGTCTTCATGACGGCCGCACACCTCGTGCTCGTCTGGCAGGAGCGTGACGATCCGAATCTCCTGCGTCACGCACAGCGCGCGATGGAGGTGGGCCGCAACCCGCGCGTCGTCTCGTACGAGCGCGACTACGGCCCGAGCGCGTCGTACTACGCGTGGGAGGCGGCGGGCCGTCCGGTGCACGGCATCCGCAAGTGACGGCGCACCGCGCCCGCGCGTGATCGAAGCGCACTTCGGGGAGTCGTCCCCGTTCTCCCTTGGCGTCGAGGAGGAGGTGATGATCCTCGACGCTACGACGTACGAGCCCGCTGACGCGATCGCGGTGCTGCTCGAGGGCGCCGAGGCTCTCGACCTGCCCGGGTCGATGAAGTCCGAGCTGCACGCATCCGTCGTCGAGCTCAACACGTGCGTCTGCGCCACCGTTGACGAGGCGGTCTCCGCGTTGAGCGAGTTGCGTGCGGCGGCCGACTCGATCGCGCGTGCGAACGGGCTCGTCCTGGCCGCGGCCGGCGCGCACCCGACCGTTCCACTCGAGTCGCTGCCCGTCGTCCAGGAGCCGCGCTACCTCGAGATGCTCGAGCAGGTCGGCTATCCCGCACGCCGCCAGGGTGTGAACGGGCTGCACGTGCACGTCGGCGTCGAGAGCGCCGAGCGGTGCCACGAGCGATTCGAGGCGGTGCTCTCATGGCTGCCGGTCGTGCTCGCGATGTCGGCGAACTCCCCCTACGTCGACGGCCTCGCCAACGGAATGCTGTCGAACCGCGCGAGCGTGCTCGCGGAGCTGCCGCGTGGGGGGCCGCCGCCGGAGTTCGACTCCTACGCCGCGTGGGAGGAGTGGGTCGAGCGGCTCGTGTCGATCGGCGTGATGGCCGATTACACGCGCATCTGGTGGGATCTCCGTCCGCATCCCCGCTTCGGAACGCTCGAGATTCGCATCGCGGACCAGCCGACGTCGCTCCAGCGCACCCGGATGCTCGTCGGCGTCCTGCGCGATCTCGTCGAGCATGCGCCGCCACGGATCACGCCGCGCGGCGACTATGCGCACAACCGTGTCGCTGCGGCGAGCCGCGGCCTCGACGCGCAGCTCATCCATCCGGACGGCGGAAGCGTCGTCGGTGCGCGCGACCTGGCGCGCGAGCTCCTCGGCGCCGAGCCGCCCGAGCCGGAGGCCTACGCGCAGCTCAGAGCAGGCCCATTGGTTGCCGCGGACATCGTCGAGCGGACGCTACGGTAGGGCTGTGGCGACGCAGTCGGACACGTTCCAGGTCAGCGGCATCCGATGCGAGCGGTGCGTGCACCGGCTCGCCGGCCTGCTCACGGATCACGAGGGCCTCGAGGGCGCGAACGCGAATCTCATGGGCGTCGTCACACTCGAGTGGAACGACGAGCAGACGACCCGCGAGGCGCTGCTCGAGAAAATGGCCAAGGCAGGCTTCCGCGAGGTTCCCGTAGGCGTCTGAACGCGGGCTCCGGCGGGAATCAGACCGGCTCCCGGGGCGTTGAAGCTCGAAGGATGACCGCTGGTACGCTGGCCGCCATGGCCGAGGCACCTGATGCGACGCGCCTCGCTACCGAAGCGCGCGACCGCGTCCGGTTCGAGGAAGAGGCGCTCGGTCTCTCCGACCAGGTTTACCGCGTTGCGAGGCACCTTGCGAGCTCGCGCGAAGAGGCGGACGACCTCGTCCAGGAGACGTACGCCCGCGCATTCCGCAGCTGGCGCTCCTACACGCCCGGCACGAACCTCCGGGCGTGGCTCCTCCGCATCCTCACGAACCTCAACATCGACCGCGGCCGACGCAGGCAGCGCGCTCCGCAGATGCAGCCGCTCGAGGCGAACGACTACTACCTCTACGACAAGCTCGCCGACTCCGACGGTGGGCCGAGCGACGAGGACAAGGTTGTCGAGCGTCTTTCGCAGGACGACATCGTCGAGGCACTCGCCGAGGTCCCTCACGATTTCCGCGACGTGATCGTGCTGGTCGACATTGGTGACTTCAGCTACCAGGACGCGGCACAGATCCTCGGTATCCCGATCGGGACGGTGATGTCGCGTCTCCATCGCGGCCGTCGCATATTGAAGCGCGAGCTTGCAGACACATTCGGCGACGACGAAGTAAACGGGGCAGATCCGGTAGACGGGAAGGACACGACATGACGGCGCCCGACGATCCCTGTGCGCACTGCGAAGAGATGATGCAGCCGTACCTCGATCACATGCTCAGTGACGAGGAGATGCGCGAGGCGGAGATGCATCTCGACGAATGCGCGTGGTGTCGGAAGCGGTATCGCTTCGAGGAGAGCCTGCGCATCTACGTGCGGCAGGCCGTCAGCAAGGAACCGATGCCGGAGGAGCTGAAGGCAAAGCTCGCCGCGCTCCGGATCCCGCTCGGCTAGAGGTTTGATGCGGATCGGGGGTGCGTGCGGGGATGGCCCAGACCAAGCGATTCGGCCGGATCCGGCGCTGGGCATAGTGGTTCTACGTTCAAGCCGGAGCCGGCCGAAGCGCGCCGCGTCGGGGCCACCATCCGTGCGTGCGTCTGATTCACATCAAGCCTCTAGGTTCTAGTTGCCGGGGCCGCGCTGCGGCCCGACGATCAGGAGGAGCCGCCGTGAATCGCTGCCGCCCGGGAGCGGCTGCACGGGCACGCCGAGCTGCTTGGCCAGGCGCAGGCCGATCGCCTCGCCGCCCGGCGGGTAGTACACCTGTGTCTGCGGATAGTTGAAGCTCGATGCCCGGCCGACGTGCGTGACGCGGTACGAGAGGGCCTGCACCCGGCTTGCGACGGAGCGCGTGTAGACGATGTCGCCGCTCCCGTTCAGCACGACCACCTTGATCGCCCACGGCGCCGGGAGCGTGGCCGCTGCGGCCGCTGCGGTGGAGGCTGCCTGGTGCTTCGCTGGGCTCTTCGCCAGAACGACGGCGAGCACGCCCGCAAGGACCGCAAAGCCGATCGCGCCGACCGCTGCGAGGCGGCGCCAGGGATTCGCGACGAACGGCAACGCCGGCGCGGGCAGGCCGGCGAGCTGAAGCGCCTCGCGATGCTCGATGCCGAGCGCGGTTGCGTAGAGGATCGTCGCGAGGAGCGCACGGTCCGGTGTGGGGAAGCGGTAGAGGCGCCCTTCCTCGAGCCACTGCACCTCATCGGGCGAGATGTCGGCGCGCCGGGCGGCCTCGTCGACCGTCAGCTGGCGATGCAGGCGGGCATGCGCGAGCGGCGACTCGTCCACCGACGGTGCGGGTGCCGCTTCGAGTGTGCGTGCGTGTTCCATGGGGGACCTACTTGGTTCGGTGTTACCCGCTTCTGCCCTCCCGCTACTCATCGGCGGACGTCCACGTCTCCTGGAGGGGTCAGATCATCGCAGGCGACGAGGCGTGCTTCGAGGCCACGAGCCCCCTCGTCGGGCACATCGGGCCACGCCCCGCGGCCCAGCAGCACCGGGTGCAGGCGGGTTCCGCCGTAGGCCGCAGCGACCACGTCACTGCCGTCGGTGCGCCACGACTCGACGACCCGGTCGACCGCCTGCGGATCGAGGTCGGGGCCGTCGGCGAGCACGACGACCGCAGCCTCGGCCTCGGCCGGCAGGGTCGCCAGCCCGCAGCGGAGCGAGGCCCCGGGGCCGTTCGCCCAGTCCGCGCACCGCACCGTGGCCTCATCCGTCTCGACCTCGTGTGCGCCGAGCACGACGAGGATCCCATCGAGCGTCGTGCTCTCCCGCAGCGCCGCCAGCACGTCGGGGAGCAACTCCTGCTGCTTCGGCGGGGAGGCGCCGTAGCGGGATGACGCGCCCGCCGCGAGGACGACCGCCCAGATCACCTCAGGAACAACCGGCGAGGGCGGCCCAGCGCTGCTGGACGTTCGCAACGTACGTCTGCGTCTCCGACCACGGTGCACCGCCCGCAGCGTCGACGGCCGTTGGGCCGGCGTTGTAAGCGGCGAGCGCGAGGTCGGTGCGCGCGTACCGGTCGAGGAGGATTTTCAGGTAGCGCGCACCGGCGAGCACGTTTGCCGACGGCTCGTCCGCGTCGAGCTTCAAGGACGCCGCCGTCGCCGGCATCACCTGGAACAGGCCGCGCGCATCGGCGCTCGAGCGTGCGCCCGGCTTGAACCGCGATTCCACTTGTGCGACAGCGACGAGCATCGAGAGCTGGAAGCCGGTGTCGTTCGCCGCGCGGACGAACGCCGTTCGGAATCGCGTCGGGATCGGGCAGCGGCCCGCGACGGTCTTGATGTGCGCGGGCAGCGCCGGGAGTCGCGCGGCGGGCGGGACGGCAGCCTCCCGCCTCGCGTGCGCTCCGGCTGCGACCGCGCCGGCGGAGGCGGTTGCGGTGACGCAGAGCAGTGCGAGGAGTCTGAGCTGCATCAGGCTGCCGGACCGTCGGCGGCCGAGACAGCGGCCACCGCCCGGCGGACGAGCGCCCGGGCGACGTCGACCTTCCAGGCGGTCCTTTGCAGCGGCGTCGCGGCATCGAGCCCCTCGATCCCGTCGAGGAGCCAGGGAACGGGCGCCACACCGGCCAGCGCGATCCGCGTATTGCCGCCGCTACGCGCCGCAGCGACGCCAACCTGTGGGAACGACCAGCGCTTCCGGTCCATCGCCTTCAGGTAGGTGCTGGCATCAACCGGCCGAAGCTCGAGCTCGAGGATCAGCTCGGCCGGCCGGAGCGTGACGACCGCGCGATCGTCCTCGGTCGGGAGACGGTAGAGCTCCGCGAGGTCGAGAGTCCGCTCTGTCGTCCGCACCTGCGCGCCGAGCGCGAGCAGCGCGGCGGCGATGTCGGACGGGTGCGCCGACGCGCAGTAGTCGTTCGCGAACACCGCGTGCTCGCGGTGCTCGCCGTCCCGGGCATGGCAGCGGTCGCCGCCGTGAAGCCGGCACGGGTATTTCAGGCGCCAGTACCAGCACCGCGTCGACTGCAGGAGGTTGCCGCCGATCGAGCCCATGTTCCGGAGCTGCGGCGACGCGGCGAGGCGACAGGCCTCACGGAGCGCGTCGGGGATCGTCGCGTCGGCCTCGAGCTCGGCAAGCGTCGTCCCGGCGCCGATGCGCGCGCCGTCGACACCTCGTGGGACGACGCCGCGGATGTCGACGAGCCTCTCGGTGTGGAGGATGCCGTCGCGGAGCAGCGGCACGACCTCCGTGCCGCCGTGCATCGCGAGCCCGCCGTCGAGCTCGTCGAGCGACGTGGCCCTAACGAGCTCCAACCGACTCCTTCTGACGTTCGCGGGCGTTCTTCTCTGCGTCGCGCAGCGCCCGCAGCATCTCCTCGCGGGTGATCGGCAGTTCGTGCACGTCGGCGCCGGTCGCGTCGCGAATCGCGTTTGCGATCGCGGCGGCAAGCGGCACGATCGGCGGCTCGCCGAGCCCTTTCGAGCCGAGGCTCGTCAGGTGCGCGTCGGGCTCGTCGACGAACTCGCAGACGATCTCGGGCACATCCGCGATCGTGGGCATCCGATAGGCGTCGAGGCTCGTCGTCAGGACACGCCCGGTCTCGAGGTCCATCAGCCGCTGCTCGGAGAGCGTGTGGCCGATGCCCTGGATGATCCCGCCTTCCACCTGGCTTCGTGCGCCGAGCGGATTGATGATGCGGCCGACGTCGTGCGCCGCCGCGACGCGCTCGACGCGGATCTCGCCGGTCTCGACGTCGACGGCCACCTCGACCACCTGCACGCCGAACGTGAGGACGCTCATGCCGGCCGGGTTGGGGCCGCGTGCGCCCTTGCCGAGGATCTGCGCGTTCTCGAGCAGGCCGACGAGCTCCTCGAGCGGCTGCGAGAGGTTTCCGTCGGCGGAGACGACCATACCGTCCTTGATGTCGAGCACACGCTCCTCGAGGTGATGACGCTGCGCCGCGATCTCGATCAGTTGCCGCTTCACGTCGGCTGCGGCAGCGCGCACGGCCGGGCCAACGGACGGTGTCGTCGACGACCCCGCGGAGAGCGTCGCGTACGGGCCGCGGGCCGAGTCGCCGAGCACGACCTCCACGCGATCCAGGGGGACGCCGAGCTCCTCGGCAGCGATCTGCGCCATCACGGTCCGCGTGCCCGTTCCGATGTCTTGCATCGCGGTGATCACGGTGATGCGGCCGTCGGACGTGACACGCGTCCACGCGTACGACGGGGGGCCGCCACCGCCGTACCAGATCTGGCTCGCCATTCCGACGCCGTGCTTCCAGGTGTCGTTCGAACGCGCTCGCACCTCCTGGCGGCGGTCCCAGTGCTTCTGCGCGAGCGCGTAGCACTGCATGAGGTTCTTCGACGAGTAGGGAGTGCCGTCGTTCGAGCTCGCGTAGTTCTTGCGTCGCAACTCGAGCGGGTCGACGTCGAGTTTTGCCGCTAGCTCGTCGATCAGGCATTCCAGCCCGAACGTCCCCTCGACAAAACCGGGAGCGCGGAATGCCTTCATCGGCGGCGTGTTGATCTTCGCGCCGTACCGGACCGTGCGCACGTTGTCGCACGAGTAGAGCATCTGCATCGGGCCGTCGGTGCCCGCCGACCAGCCTGACCAGCCGACCGCGTTGATGAACTCGCCTCCGAGCGCGACGATCGTGCCGTCGCTCGAGGCTCCGACCGTGAGCTTCTGAATCGTCGCGTTGCGGTTGCCGGCCGCCGTGTTCTCCTCGCGACGGGTCAGCGCGCAGTGAACCGGCCGCCCGGTTCGCTTCGCAAGCTCGGCGGCGATGTACGTGTACTCGCCCGGATCGTTCTTCGAGCCGAACCCTCCGCCCATGAACTCGCAGACCACGCGGACCTTGTCGCCGGGGATCCCGAGTGTCTCCGCCACGGCGTCGCGGACGCCCCAGATGTACTGCGTTGAGATGTAGACGTTCAGCGTGTCGCCGACCCATTCGCATACGGACTGGTGCGTCTCCATCGAGTTGTGCAGCACGACCGCCGTGCGATATGTCCCCTCGACGACGACGTCCGCGTGCGCCAGCGCGTGCTCGAAGTCGCCGCGTGCGTACTCGACCGGCTCGCCCGTGAACTGCTCGAGCTTGACCGCCTCGTCATGGTCGAGCACCGCGTCGAGCGGCTCCCACTCGATGTCGATCGCCTCGACCGCAGCGCGCGCGAGCTCGAATGTGTCCGCGGCGACGGCCGCGACGGCCGCGCCTGCGTACCCGGCCTCCTCCTCGAGCCCGTTCGCGTCGCCCGGACCGAGTGCGCCGCGGACGCCGCGGAGCGCGAGCGCCGGCGCGAGGTCGATGCGCTTCACCCGGGCATGTGCGTGCGGTGAGCGGAGCACGGCGGTCTCGAGCATCCCCGGGAGCTGGATGTCCGCCGTGTAGCGGGCCTCGCCGCGAACGCGCTCGAGCCCGTCCTGGCGCAGTGCCGGGCGGCCGACGACGGCCTGCGGGCCTGCAGGCCACTGCTCGAGCGGATCTTCCTCGACGACGAGCCAGACCTCCTCGAAGCGGCCCTCGACCTCCTTCTCGGTGCGGATCAGCCTCGCCATTTCTGGATCGCCTCCTCGATTCGCGGATACGTGCCGCAGCGGCAGATGTTTCCGGCCATCCGATGCCTGATCTCGTCCACGGTCGGGTCGGGCGTCGCAGCGACGAGCGCCGCGGCGGATACGACCTGGCCGGGCGTGCAGAACCCACACTGCACCGCGTCGGCCTCGACGAATGCGCTGACGAGCGGATGGTCGCGCAGGCCCTCGATCGTGGTGATCTCACCGTCGACGTTGTGGGCGAGCGTGATGCACGAAAGCACAGGGACGCCGTCGATCTGCACCGTGCACGCTCCGCAATGCCCCTCGTTGCACGCGATCTTCGTGCCGGTGAAGCCAAGCTCCTCGCGGAGGAGCTGCGCGAGGCTCGTCCCGACGGGTGCGTATGCGGCATACGTCTGCCCGTTCACCCGCAGCTCGACCTCAGACATGCGTCGTCACCGCCACGATGTCGGCGAGGTGTACGAGCCGCGACGTCGTCCGGGCGATGATGCGCGCTTCCGTCTCGTCCTCGGCTTCCGGAAGCGTGCGCCAGAGGTCGCGCGCAGCGATGAGCAGCTCTTGGATCTGGTCGAGCTCCTTGCGATGTCCGTTCGGCTCGCTGCACGCGTTGATCGCGAGCCCGAGCGCGCCGAAGTTGTCCTGCTGGCGGGCGAAGAGAAGCGGCATGACCATCGAGAGATACTGGTGGATGCGCGCAAGCGTGATCGGTTGGGTGACCACGTCCGAGCCCTCGGCCCGCGACGGCTCCAGCGGAGGCTCGCCGTCTGCGATCCGGTTCGCGTTCGGCCCGAGGATGTTCCGGATCTGCGGCTCCGACAACCCCGCTGCGCGAGCCGACCGCAAGGCGATCAGCAGCGATGCCGGCTGCTGTCCGTACGGGTAATCCGACGCGTAGACGATCTGCTCGGGAGGCACGAGCCGGAAGAAGCTCAAGAGGTCGATCGGGCTCCACACCGAGGTGTCGAAGAACACGCCTGCTCTTCCGGCGAAGTGCCCGGCGAGCCCGGCGAGATCGGCGATGCCGGCGTGCGCGATGATCAACTGCGCTTCGCGGTACGTGTCGACGAGCTTGTGGAGATGGTCGGCAATCGGAGGTAGCCCGCGCCCGCCGTGGATGAGGATCGGGACGCGCCGCTCCGCAGCGAGTGCGAACACCGGCGCAAGCCGTCCGTCACCGAGATCGAACTTCTGCGCGCGCGGGTGGAGCTTGATCCCGCGCGCTCCCAGGTCGAGACAGCGTTCCGCCTCCGCGACGGGCGACTCGGCAAGGTCGAGCCGCACGAACGGGATCATCCGTCCGTTCGAGCGGGCGCCGAACTCGAGCGTACGGTCGTTCGCAGCGCGGAAGCCCGGATGCCGGTCGGGCTCGTCGAGGCAGAAGAAGAAGCAGCGCGAGATGCCGTAGCGGTCCATCATCGCCTCGAGCTCCTCGTATCGCCCGACCATCCCGTCGATGTCCGTCCCGAGGTGGGTGTGCGCGTCGAAGATGTCGGCGCCGTCGGGCAGCTCCGAGCGCAGCTCGGCCTCGAACTGCGAGAAGAGCTCTGTTGCGCGGTCGAGCTCGGTCACTCTGTGAATCTACCTAGGGAGGGATTGGCGGAAGAGGGGCTGAGTCGCCCGGCCACGCTGGACGCCGCGATGCGGCGTCCTCAGTCGCCCCGATAGAAACACCACTATCGAGGCTCCCTGCGTCCTTGCCTCGCGACGCCATCGCACCCGTTCGACGAGTCATCTCCCGCCAAGCCCTCCTGCTCTATTCGAACGCAGGCGCGAGGATCCGGTCGAGGAAAACCCGCTCCGGAACCGTTCCGTCCCAGTGCGGCACGCCGTTGACGACGATTCGCGGCACCGACCAGACGTCCATGGAGTCGGCCAGCGCCGGAAACTCCGTCGCCTCGATCGCGGATGCCCGGATCCGCGGCGAGGCGAGCGCCGCCCGGTACGCGTGCAGCACTGCCGGCGGACAGTGCGGGCACGTCGGCGTCACGAAGACATCGATCGTGAGATCGCGCTCGAGTGTGCCGAGCCGTGCGAGCGCTTCCGCCGAAAGCGACGACTCCGCCTTGCCCGCTTCGAGCACGGCGCCGACGAGCGTCGCCAGCTCGTACCCCCACGGCAGGCCGTAGTAGCGGAGGCCGACGTCCTCGCCGTCCGGGAGCACGGCGATCGCCGGGTAGCGCTCGAAGCCCGGCGGCTCGTATTCCACGCGGAAGGTGACGCGCTCCGACAGCGCGGCGAGCCCGGCGACGACGCGTTGCGTCTCTTCGCTGAAGTCGATGTCGCGCGAGCCCGGCAGCGGGGTCTCCTCCGGTCCGAGCGCGACGAGCAGATCGACGCGGCGGTCGAGCGCGTCGAGCAGCTCCCGGACGCGCGTTTCCTCGTCGGGCCTGAAGATCGCCATGACCGGACTATACGAGCGGCGGTCTTTGTCGTTTGCGCGCAAGGTCGATCGGACTCCATCGCCAATCCCGCACTCCGATAGGCTCGCCCGGACCGCGTCGAATGGAGGCGTCATCGTGGAGCCCGAAGCCGAACAGCAGCATGCAATCGAGACGATGCTCCTCGAGGAACGGCGCTATCCGCCGCCGCCCGAGTTCGCCGCCCAGGCGAACGCGGGAGCGGAGATCTATGACGAGCCGTTCGAGGCCTTCTGGGAGCGGGAGGGCCGCGAGCGGCTGACCTGGTTCGAGCCGTTCGGTGAGCTCTACGAGTGGAAGCCGCCGTATGCGAAGTGGTTCCTCGGCGGGACGCTCAACGTCTGCTTCAACTGCGTCGACCGCCACGTCGAAGCCGGCAACGGCGACAAGGTCGCCTACCACTGGGAGGGCGAGCCGGCCGACGTTCGCACGATCTCGTATGCCGACCTGCAGCGCGACGTCGTCCGTTTCGCGAACGCGCTCAAGAAGCTCGGCGTCGCCAAGGGCACGCCGGTCGTGATCTACATGGGGATGGTCCCCGAGCTGCCGGTCGCGATGCTCGCGTGCACGCGGCTCGGGGCTCCCCACACCGTGGTCTTCGGTGGGTTCTCCGCCGACTCGCTCTCCGATCGCGCGAACGACATGAAGTGCGAGGTGCTGATCACGCAGGACGAGGCTTGGCGGCGCGGCTCGCCTGTGCCGCTGAAGAAGATCGCCGACGAGGCGATGGCTGCGGCGCCCGGCATCCGCACCAGCGTCGTGCTCCGCCGCACGGGCAACGAGGTCCCCATGCAGGAGGGACGCGACCACTGGTGGCACGATCTCGCAGACGGCGCGTCCAACGACCCTGCGTCGTGTCCGTGCGAGCCGATGGACAGCGAAGACCTTCTGTTCCTGATGTACACGAGCGGCACCACTGCAAAGCCGAAGGGGATCGTGCACACGACCGGCGGCTACCTCTGCGGCGTCGCGACCACGCATCGCACCATCTTCGACCTCAAGCCCGACACGGACGTGTACTGGTGCGCGGCCGACATCGGCTGGATCACCGGGCACAGCTACATCGTCTACGGACCGCTCTGCAACGGCGCCACGTCGGTGCTCTACGAAGGCACCCCGGACTATCCCGACAAGGACCGCTGGTGGGAGATCGTCGAGCGCTACGGCGTGACGATTCTCTACACCGCGCCGACGGCGATCCGCGCGCACATGAAGTGGGGGCCGGAGTTTGCGCAGAGGCACGAACTGTCGTCGCTGCGCCTGCTCGGATCGGTCGGTGAGCCGATCAACCCCGAGGCGTGGGTGTGGTACCGCGAGCACATCGGCGGCGACCGGACCCCGATCGTCGACACGTGGTGGCAGACGGAGACCGGCATGGTGCTGATCACGCCGCTGCCGGGCGTCACGACGCTGAAGCCAGGCTCGGCGACGAAGCCGTTCCCCGGCGTCGACGCGGCCGTGTTCGACGAGCGGGGCAACGAGGTCGGTCCCGGCGGAGGCGGCTATCTGGTGCTGAAGCGCCCCTGGCCCGCGATGCTGCGCGGCATCTTCAACGACCCGAAACGGTACGAGGACACGTACTGGTCGAAATACAAGGACGTCTACTTCGCGGGCGACGGCGCACGCATCGACCGTGACGGCGACTTCTGGCTGCTCGGTCGCGTCGATGACGTGATGAACGTCTCGGGCCACCGCATCTCGACGATCGAGATCGAGTCGGCGCTGGTCGACCACCAGGACGTCGCGGAGGCTGCGGTCACGTCACGGAAAGACGACACGACCGGCGAGGCGATCGTCGCATACGTCACATTGAAGTCGAGCGCGGAGCCGTCGGTCGAGAAGCTCCAGGAGCTGCGTGATCACGTCGCGAAGAAGATCGGCGCGATCGCGAAGCCCGCGAACATCGTCTTCACGCCCGAGTTGCCGAAGACGCGCAGCGGCAAGATCATGCGGCGCCTCCTGCGCGACGTCGCGGAGAACCGCCCGCTCGGCGACACGACGACGCTCGCCGACCCGACGGTCGTGTCCGAGATCCAGCATCGTGCCGAGGAGGAGTCGGGCACGGACGAGGCTTGACTCTCCCGTACGAGGAGGCACGATCCTGGGGCGGATGGAGTCCCTGGAGACCACACAGCTCATGCCGATCGGCCGTTTCTCGCGGCTGACCGGCCTGACCGTCAAAGCACTCCGCCACTACGACGAGCTGGGGCTGCTGCGGCCGGCGTCCGTCGATCGCGACACGGGCTACCGCTTCTACGCGGCGGTCCAGGTGCCGATCGCAGAGGCGATCCGGATGCTGCGGAGGCTCGAGGTGCCGCTCGACGACATCTCGACGCTGCTCGTCTCGGATGACCCGGTGGAGGTGCGGAGACTGCTCGTCGACCATCAGCGCAGGACGGCGATGCGCTCGGCGGAGCTGAAGGCGATCCTCCAGGGACTGCAACCACTGATCGACGGAAAGGAAACGGTAATGGGAACACCTGCAGAGGCGCTCGACCGGGAAGCACAGCGGCGGCTCGGTATCGATCTCTTCAACAAGACGTGGACGTTGATGGAGAAGGAGGCGCGCACGACGGAGGACGACGACGAAATGCTCCACTGCGCGCACGCGTCGGCATACCACTGGATTCAGATCGGGACGGCCGCCAACCGTGCACGGGGCGAATGGCAGTGCTCACGCGTGCATGCCATCCTCGGGCAGCCGGAGGCCGCGATCCATCACGCCGCCCGCTGCCTGGCGATCGTGGAGGAGTCGCCGGAGACGATGGAGGAGTTCGACCTCCCTGCCGCGTACGAGGCGCTCGCACGTGCGTACGCGGTCGCGGGCCGAAGCGGCGAGGCGCGCCGTTACCTCGAGCTCGGCAAGGCGGAGGCCGCGAAGATCTCCGACGACGACGACCGCGCGATCATCGAGACCGACCTCGCAACGATCGACACGTGACAGCGTAACCGGGACGGAGGAATTGCCGTTCTGTCCGTGAAGACTGATAGAAGAACTGCCGAGAGACAGACCGGCCAGGTTGAAAGCACTCTGACGGGCGGACTCCAACGGGCTAGGTGCTAACCGAACCGCCGACCGAGGCACACAACGGCTGTCGCTCCTCCAATCGCATGATCCACCGGGCGCCGCAAGGCGCCCGGTTCTTGTTCTAGAGAAGCTTCTCGAACCGTTCGGCGTCGTCGAACGGCCCGATCACCGCGAGCCGCAGCTGGTCGTCAGTGATGAGATCCTGCGCGACGCGGGCGACGTCTTCGGCCGTCACCGCGTCGATGTCGGCGAGCACTTCCTCCGGATCGGGTGCGCGACCTTCCGTCACTTCCTTGCGTACCCCGAAGAGGATCAGGCCCTGTGGGCTCTCAAGGTTGAGGACGAAGCGGCCCTTCGTGAAATTGCGCGCCTTCTCGAGCTCGTCGGAGGGCACCGGCTCCTCGGCGATCTTCTTCAGCTCCGATGCGATCGTCGTGACGGCCTCGTCGATGCGGTTGATGTCGACACCCGCCTGCGAGTAGAGCGAGCCCGCGTCCTTGTAGCTGTGATTCGTACCGAAGACGTAGTAGGCGAGGCCGCGGCGCTCGCGCACCTCGGTGAAGAGGCGGGACGACATGCCGCCGCCGAGCACGGTCGAGACCATCTGCAGCGCGTAGCGGTCGGGATGCTCGATCGGGTAGCTCGGCACGCCGAGGACGAGATGCGCCTGGTCGGACTGCTTCGTGAAGACGGTGACCCGATCGTCCTGATAGTCGAGGGCGGGCTCGGGCTCGCCCGTCGGCCCGTCCGCGAGGTCGCCCGTCAGCTCTCGAACGCGCTCGACTGCGTCGTCGCCGATCCGGCCGGCGATGCCGACCACCATGCGCGACGGCTTGTACCACTTGCCGAGATAGTCCATGAAGGTCGGACGGGTTGCGTTGCGCACCGTCTCCTTGCGGCCGATGATGTCCCACCCGAGTGGCTGGTCGCCGTAGAGGAGCTTCTCGTACACACCGCCGATGAAGTCGCGCGGCGTGTCGAAGTACATGTTCATCTCTTCGATGATCACGCCCTTCTCCCGGTCGATTTCCTCTTCGTCGAACCGAGAGTTGCGCAACATGTCGACGAGCACGTCGAGCGCGATGTCGCGGTGCTCGGCGGCGCACTTGACGTAGTACGCCGTGTACTCCTTGCCGGTGAAGGCGTTGAACTCGCCGCCGATCGCGTCGATCTCGCCTGCGATGTCGCGGGCCGTCGGGCGGCGCTCGGTGCCCTTGAAGAACATGTGCTCCGCGAAATGGGCGATGCCGTTGGTGTCGGGCGTCTCGTACCGGGCGCCCGCGGCGAGCATCACCATGCACGTCACCGACTGCGCATGGTCGAGGTTCGAGGTCAAGACACGCAGACCGTTGTCCAGGGTGTGACGCTCGAACGTGCTCAACCGCTCATGCCTCCTTGGGCGTAATCGTTCACTTCGGCGATCGTAGCCGCGCCCTACGGGGCGACGACGCGACCTTCGTGCACGCGGCCCCAGCGGTACCCCGACGGCTCGGCCGCGAGGTGAATCGGCACGACGCCCGACCAGGTCGGGAAGTCGAGGTCCTCCGGATCGTCCTCCGGCGGGCCGGTGCGCACCTTCGCGGACGCCTCGGTCAGCGGCAGGGAGAGGATCCAGGTCGCTTTCAGCTCCTGCTCCGTCGGCTGCCTCGCTTCCGCCCAGCGACCCGGTGCAACGTGCTCGGTGAACGCGTGGAGTGCGTCGCGCTTCTCGTCGTTCTCGACGATCCTCGCGGATCCGAGAACGACGACAGAGCGGTAGTTGATCGAGTGGTTGAACACCGAGCGTGCGAGCACGAGGCCGTCGAGCAGCGTCACGGTGACGCACACGCGCAGCTCGGAGGCCGCGTGGCGCAGCATCCTGCTGGCGGCGGAACCGTGCACGTAGAGGCGGTCGTCGATGCGCGCGTGCAGCGTGGGGATAACGTACGGCTGTCCGTCGATCTCGAAGCCGAGATGGCAGACGAGCGCCTCGTCGAGGATCGCGTCGATCGTCGCGCGGTCGTAGACACCGCGCTGCGGCTCGCGCTTGACGCGCAGGTGGTCGGGAACGTCGCGGCGTTCGGTCATGCGCTCCCGACCAGGACGCTGCGCTCCTTCTCCCGGGAGAGCGTCGGGCGGTCGCCGTCGACCGTTCGATCCCAGGCGAGCGTGTCGGCCACCGTCTCCTCGAGCGAGCGGAACGTGAGGCCGGCGCCGCGCGCCCGCCGGGTGTCGCTCCGCGCCATCCCGGCGTACTCGTCGCCGGGGAGCCATAGCGGGAGCTCTGTCCAGGGCTGCACGTCTGCCTCCAGCACCTTCTGCTCGTCGATCCAGACGAAGCGCGCGTCCGACCCGATCGCGGCGGCGGCGCGCCGGAGGAAGTCCGCGAACGTGAGCGGCTCGGCCGGCCCCGTCGCGTTGAAGACACCGCCGGGCCCTGCAAGCGCAAGCTGCACGAGCCACGACCCGAGATCGCGGGCGTCGACGAACTGCACCGGCGCTGACGGGTCTCCCGGGCCGAGCACGTCGCCTCCGTCGGCGATCCGCCGCGGCCAGTAGGTGAACCGGTCGGTCGGGTCATACGGCCCGACGATCAGGCCGGCACGAACGCTCGCACCGCGATCGCCGTAGACCTCGTCGACCACCGTCTCGCAGGCGGCCTTCAGCGCGCCGTAGTTCTCCATGATCTCTTCGGTCGCCGGATCCTCGAGCTGTGCGACTGGGGTGCTCTCGTCCACCGGCTTCGAGAAGTCGTCGTAGACGGAGATGCTCGAGACGAAGACGTAGCGGTCGACCGCGTCGCGCAGCACCTCCGCTGACTGTCGGACGATCCGCGGCACGTAGCCGCTCGTGTCGACGACGCCGTCCCACCGCCGTCCGTCGAGCGCGCCGAGGTCGCCGTCACGGTCGCCCTGCAGGTGCTCGACCTCCGGGAAGAGGTCGGGGTTCGTCTGGCCGCGCGTGAAGATCGTCACGTCGTGCCCCGCGGCACGCGCGGCGTCCACGGTATGCCGGCCGAGGAACTTCGTTCCGCCGAGGATCAGGAGCTTCACAGCTCGCGCAGTCCGTCGATGAGCCGGTTGACCTCGGCTGCCGTGTTGTAGTGCACGAAACCGACGCGAACGGCTCCGCCGTCGCCGAGCCCGAGCCGTTCCATCACCTCTACTGCGTAGTAGTTGCCGTCCCAGACGGCGATGTCGCGCTCGGCGAGGTGCTCTGCGACCGCCCGCGGGGTGTGCTCCTCGACGGTGAACGCGAAGGTCGGCACGCGACCGTCGATGGACGGAAGGCCATAGAGCCTCACGTTGTCGGGCAGCCGCTCCATGAACTGCAGCCCGAGCCCGCGCTCGTGCGCCTGAATCGCCGTCCAGCCGATCGAGTCGATGTAGTCGACCGCTGCAACGAACCCGGCGAGGAGCTCGTGCGCAAGCGTGCCGGTCTCGAAGCGGTTGGCGAGCGGGGTCGGATCGGCCGGGCGAACCTTGTACGGGCGCCACGACTCGAGCAGGTCGCGGCGACCGTATGCCAGGCCGAGATGCGGCCCGAAGAACTTGTACGGCGAGCAGAGCAGAACGTCGACGTCGAGCTCCGCGACGTCGATCGGGCCGTGTGGACCGAAGTGCACTGCGTCGGCCCAGGCGAGCGCGCCTGCACCGTGCGCAAGCTCGACGATGGCCGCCGCATCGGTGAGCGTGCCGACCGCATTCGACGCCAGTGGGAACGCAACGACACGTGTGCGATCCGTGAGGCGGCGCTCGAGATCGGCGAGATCGACGGTCGTGTCGTCGTGCAGCTCGACGAAGCCGACCTGCAAGTCGAGATCGTGAGCGAGCTCGAGCCACGGTGAGATGTTCCCGTCGTGGTCGAGCCGCGTCACGAGGATCTCGTCGCCCGCGATGAGCGTCCGGCCGAGCGTCCGTGTCAGCATGAAGTTGAGCGTCGTCATGTTCTGTCCGAAGATCGCCTCGTCCGGATCGCAGCCGAGGAACGCCGCCGCCCGCGCGCGCGCGTGTGCCAGCAACGCGTCGCTGCGGCGGCTCGTAGCGAAGGGGCCCCCGAGATTGGCGTTCGACTCGCGCAGATAGCCGGCGATCGCCTCGATCACGGTGTCCGGGCATTGCGTGCCGCCCGGGCCGTCGAAGAAGGCCGTTGGTGACTGCAACGCGCTGAAGCGGCTGCGAAGTGCGCCGACGTCGAATGCGATCGCGCTCATGGGGACGGACGCTACCGCACTCGCGCCATCTCACTACCCTGAGGTCGTGAGCACGCTTGCGCCGCCGCAGGAACGCCTCGACACGGGCGACGAGTCCGGCCTCGGCCGGCCCTGGCTCGTGATCGTGTTGAACGACAACCACAACACGTTCGAGGGAGTCGCCTTCGCGCTGTCTTCCGTTTTGCCGGGGATCGACTATGACAAGGGTATGAAGCTCGCCGACAGCATCCATCAGACCGGCCTCGCCATCGTGTGGTCGGGCCATCAGGAGCAGGCTGAGCTCTACTGGGAGCAGCTCAAGGGCTTCGGACTGACGATGGCGCCCCTCGAACAGCGATGATCTCGTTCGCGGTGCTTGCCGCGGTCGCCTCCGTCGCTGCAGGCGCCCCGCCGCAGGTGGTGCACGCGGACGGTCGTATCGGCCGGTTCCGCGTCGGCGTCACGACGCAAGCGCAGCTCGTCGCGGCGCTCGGGAAGCCGCGGCTCGCGATCGACGCGAATCCCCGCCCGGGCGCGAAGCGGCTCGGCGTGCATCTGGGCTATTCGTGCGGCACCAACTGCGACACCGTGTACTCGTTCGCCGACAAGACCGGCACGCTCTCGGACTTCGCGACCGAATCACCCGCGTTCGCGACCGAACGCGGCTCCCACGCCGGGATGCCCGCCTCGCGCGCCGCGATGCTCGAAGGCAAGCGTCTCGTCCCGGGCTGCGGCCTGGCCACGGTGATCCGCGTGCGCTGGGACGCAGTGGGCAAGCTCGGCGTCGGGGCACTGAAGGGCCGCGTCACGAGCATCGCGTACGTCGGCCGAAGTTCGACCTACGTGAAGCCGTTCTGCTAGACGACGTGCCAGGTGTAGGACGGCTTGACCGTGAGCGACGCACCGATGAAGCAGTCGCGCTCTGCTTTCGAGAGCAACTCGGCCAGCTCGGCCTCGCCCGGCTGAGGCTCCAGCCGGACATCCAGGACCGCCTCGACCGTCGCAATTGCGAAGCGGCCGTCGCTCTCCCGCTTCACGAAGAGCGTGTCGGCAGAGCCGGTTGCGCCGGCGACCTCGATCCCGGCGCGCCCGGCGTGATAGCGGAGACTCTTGACCGAGCAGCGAAGGAGGGCCGCGAGGAGCAGGTGCTCGGGCGTCCACTCAGGCCCGTCGCCGAGCGGCGTTCCGTCCTCGGTGCGGACGACGCCGCCCTCGGCGAGGTCGACCGCGTACCGGAACTCCTTCGCCTTCGCGGCCATGGGGCCATCGTGGCAGAGATGCCGTCCGGACAGGGCCGTAGCCTGCGGAGTGTGCGGCGCCTTCGAACGCTGACCGAAGCGGAATGCTGGGCCCGGTGCTACGGCGCCTGGGATTCAACCGTCTCGATCGTGCATCTCGAGCCGCGCCGCCCGCGCTTCCCGACCACCGTGTCCGGCGAGGACATTCGCAAGAGCCTCGAGGAGCGGCTCGACCGGCGCGCCGTGGACGAGGTCGAGGCCGCGTAGCGACGGCGACTCCGAGCGACGTCCCCGACGTCCTGGCGCCGGGCCTCGACGTCGTCTTCTGCGGCATCAATCCGGGTCGTGTCTCGGCGGCGGCACGTGCGCACTTCGCAAATCCCCGCAACGACTTCTGGCGCCTGCTGCACGCGGCACACTTCACCCCACGGCTCTACGACCCGTCGGAGCAATTCGAGCTGCTGCAGGAAGGCGTCGGCGTGACGAACGCCGCGTACCGCACCACTCCCGGCTCGGGCGACCTCAGGCGCTCGGACTTCGCCGGCTCGGCGGAGCGTCTCGAGGCTCTGGTGCGCGAGTTGAGTCCGCGCTGGCTCGCGTTCGTCGGCAAGGAGGCATACCGCGGCGTGTTCAACGAGCGGCCCGAGCTCGGCCTGCAGGAACGGACGCTCGGAGCTACCAAGCTCTTCGTGCTGCCGTCGACGTCGCCGGCGAATGCCGCCGTGCCGTGGTCCGAACGCCTCGAGTGGTTCTTCGAGCTCGCGGGACGGGTCAGAGGCATGCCGCAGCGGTCAGGAGTTCGCGCCCTCGTTCTCGACGCAACGGACCGCGTGCTGCTCGTGCGCTTCGAAGACGCAATGGGGAGCTGGTGGGCGACGCCCGGCGGCGGCGTCGACGCGGGGGAGAGTGACGCGGCGGCGCTCCGCCGCGAGCTCGGCGAGGAAGTGGGATTGCACGAGTTCGAGCTCGGCCCGCTGCTGTGGACCCGTGAGCACTGGCGCGTCGATCCGCGGCGCTTCGGCGGTCAGCGGGAACGGTGGTATCTCGTGCGAACGGACGCGTTCGACATCGCTCCAACGTTCTCCACGGCTGAGCTCGCCGCCGAAGGCGTTCACGAGGTTCGCTGGTTCACGCTGGACGAGCTCGCCGGCGAGACCACCGGCCCGCGGCGCCTCCTGGCGCTCGTCCGCGACGTGCTCGACAACGGTCCGCCCGCGGAGCCGTTCGATGTCGGGCGTTGAGATCGGAGGTTGGGTCCGTCGCGGAGCCGAACTTGTTCGGCGAGAGCAGTGACGCGCCCGGCCGCGAGCGCATCAACCCGAAGGGGCCCACGGGGGAAACTGGTTTCCCCCGTGAAGCGAGCGGAGCGATGCGTTTAGCCGCGCCAGCGGTTCGTGATCGGCGTGCGGCGGTCGCGACCGAATGCCTTCGGCCGGAGGCGGACGCCTGGGGGTGCCTGGCGCCGCTTGTACTCCGCGCGGTCGATCAGCGAGACGGCGCGGCGGACGACGTCGGGGTCGACGCCGTCGGATGAGAGCTCGTCGATCGAGCGGTCTTCCTCGACGTAGCCCTCCAGCACGCGGTCGAGCTGCGGATACGGCGGCAGCGAGTCCTCGTCCCGCTGGTCGGCGCGCAGCTCGGCGCTCGGCGCCCGCTCGATGATCGACGTGGGGATCAGTTCGAGCCCCGCGCGTTCGTTGAGATGGATCGCGAGCCGGAAGACGTCCGTCTTGAAGACGTCCTTCAGCAGCGCGAAGCCGCCTGCCATGTCGCCGTAGAGCGTTGCGTAACCGACCGACATCTCCGACTTGTTGCCCGTCGCGACGAGCAGCCAGCCGAACTTGTTCGAGAGGGCCATCAGCAACGTCCCCCGGATCCGCGCCTGCAGGTTCTCCTCGGTGAGGTCGGGCTCGCGGCCCTCGAACGATTGCCTGAGCGCCTCGCTGTAGGTCTCGACCATCGGCTCGATCGGGATCTCGCGGAAGTCGCAGCCGAGGCTTTCGGCCAGACGCCTCGCATCGGTTCGAGTCCCTTCCGAGGAGAACCGCGACGGCATCGAGACGCAGTGCACGCGATCGACTCCGAGCGCCTCCACCGCGAGCGTGGCCACGAGGGCCGAGTCGATCCCGCCCGAGAGGCCGACGACGACCTCGCGGAAGCCGTTCTTGCGGACATAGTCGGAAAGCCCGAGCTCGAGGGCGATCCGCATCTGCTCGAGCTCGTCGCTGAACGGGGTCACCACGGGCGTCACGTGATCGGACTGCCTGTGCGGCGCGCCGATGTGAATCGTCGTCACTGCGCCGAGATCGCCGCGATCCTGCGCGAGCGCGCGCCGCCGCGCGTCCGTCAGCCGGCGGGCACGCACCGACGACGGGTCGACGTCGACGATCATCAGCGTCTCCTCGAAACCGGCTGCGCGGGCGATGACGTTTCCCTCGTCGTCGATCACGCTCGAATGGCCGTCGAAGATGAGCTCGTCCTGGCCGCCGACGGTGTTGCAGAACGCCACATAGGCGCTGTTGTCGCGGGCGCGTGTCTGGAACATCTCCTCGCGCTCGCGATCGCGGAGCAGGTGGAAGGGCGACGCCGACACGTTCACGATCAGCTCGGCGCCGGCAAGAGCGAGATCGGTGGCCGGGGGTCCGGGCTGCCACATGTCCTCGCAGACCGTGACGCCGATCAGCGTCTCGCCGTGCTCGAAGAGGTACAGCTCGTTGCCGGAGGCGAAGTAGCGCATCTCGTCGAAGACGCCGTAGTTCGGGAGGAAGCGCTTCTTGACCATCGCCTTCACCTCGCCGCCGGCACAGACCGCGCATGCGTTGTAGAGGTCGCGGTCGAAGTGCGGCGCGCCGACGAGGACGACGATTCCGCGCGCCGAGAGCGCGATCTGTTCGAGCGATCCCTCGGCCGCGCGGAGGAAGCCGGGCCGAAGCAGGAGATCCTCGGGCGGATATCCGGTCACCGCGAGCTCGGGGAAGATGACCAGGTCGGCGTTCGCGCGCTTCGCATCCTCGATCCGCTCGACGATGAGCGCGCGGTTGCCGTCGAGGTCGCCGACGATCGGATCGATCTGGGCCAGGGCGAGACGCATCGAGTTTCAGACTATCAGTCGGAAACCTCGAAACGCGTGCTACCCGCGCTGCAGCCTGATCGCATTGAGATCGCCGTCGCGAATCTCCTGGATCCGTGCCCGTAGCGTGTCGGGCGGATCGTGCTCCGCGTGCAGGTACCGGCCGGCGAGGGCGTCGAGCTCGCCCGACGCGAGCGCTCGCACGAGCCGCGGGGCGCACTCCGGCGGCGTCCACGGCGCCTCGTCGGGGAAGCGGCCCTCGGTCATGGCGGTCTTGACGAGGCCGGGCGAGATCGAGAAGACGAACACGTTCTGCGGGCTGAGCTGCTCGGCGAGCAGCTCCGAGAAGCGGTGCACGGCCGCCTTGCTCGAGCCGTAGGCCGTCGGGCCGCCGAGCGAGGTGGGCAGGTATGCCGCACCGCTTGCCACGTTGACGATGCGGCCGCTGCCGCGCGCGACCATCTTCGTCGCGACCGCGTGGTTGCAGAGGTAGACGCCGCGGACGTTCACCTCGAACGTGTGCCACCAGTCGTCCGGATCGGCGAGCGGCTCGCTCGGCCCGCTGATGCCTGCGTTCGCGACGAGCAGGTCGATCGGCCCGAGCTCCGACTCCGCCCGCGCGACCGCGTCCTCGACGGAATCGCGCGACATGACGTCCAGTTCCAGCGCGAGGCCGCCGGTCTCCGCCGCGACCGCGTCGACCTGGTCGAGCGACCGCGCACCGACCGCAACGCGCATTCCGGCCCGCGCCAGCTCGCGCGCGATGTTCGCGCCGATGCCGCGACCGCCGCCACTGATGAACACGACACCTTCCAGGTCAGGCTGAGACACGGCTGATCTCCTCCAGCGATTCGGGGTTCTCGAGCGACGACAGGTCGCCGGGATCGTTCCCGAGTGCGCGCGCCCGAACCGCACGACGCACGATCTTCGCCGAGCGGGTCTTCGGCAGCGCGCCGACCCACAGGATGCGATCCGGCTTGAAGGCCTTGCCGAGGGCGTCCGTCACGGCGCTCGCGACACGCGCGCTGTCGGGCTCCTCGCCCGGCGCTGCGACACAGAAGATCCAGGCGACCTCACCTTTCACCTCGTGCGGAATCCCGACCGCCGCCGCCTCAGTGACGATCCCGCTGCCGATCGCCGCGGACTCGAGCTCTGCCGGGCCGATCCGCTTGCCGGCGATGTTCAGCGTGTCGTCGCTGCGGCCGTGGAGGTACCAGTAGCCGTCCGCGTCGATCGACGCCCAGTCTCCATGCGTCCAGATCCCGGGGAAGCGGCGCCAGTACGTGTCGAGATACCGCTCGTCGTCACCCCAGACGCCGCGCGTCATCCCCGGCCATGGACGCCGGCAGACGAGCTCGCCGACCGCGCCGCGCAGCGGATTCCCCTCACTGTCGACGACGTCCATGTCCTGGCCGAGCACCGGGAAGCCGAGCGCGACCGGCTTGATCGGCTCGGTGATCACCGTCGTCAGGAAGCAGGCGCCGACCTCGGTGCCGCCCGAGATGTTGACGATCGGCGCGCGCCCGCCTCCGGCGTGCTCGAAGAGCCAGCGGTACGGGTCGGGGTTCCACGGCTCGCCCGTCGTACAGAACGCGCGCAGCGATGAGAGGTCCGCGGTCGGCTCCCCTTTCGGGATCAGTGCGCGCACGAGCGTGGGCGAGAGGCCGAGCATCGTCACGCGCTCGGAATCGACGAGGCGCCACAAGCGGTCGTCGGGCCAGTCGGGAGCGCCCTCCGCGAAGACGATCGTCGCGCCGACGGCGCCGCCGCCGAGCACCGTCCACGGCCCCATGATCCAGCCCATGTCCGTCGAGAAGTGGATGCGGTCGCCCGCCTTCACGTCGGTCTGGTAGGCGATCTCCCGCGCGATCGAGACGAGGAAGCCTCCCTGGACGTGCAATGCGCCCTTCGGCCTGCCCGTCGTCCCCGAGGTGTAGGCCAGCAGGTACGGAGCCTCCGAGTCGACCTCGACGGGGGCGAGCGTGCCGGGCTGCTTCGTCACGACCTCGGGCCACTCGCCGGTCTCGCGGTTCCACGCGACGATGTGCTCGACGGCGAATCGACCGGCTTCCTCGAGCGTGGCCCGCATCGCGATTCGCTTGCCGCGCCTGAGCGACCAGTCGGCGCACAGCACGGCCTTCGCCTGCGAGTCCTCGAGCCGCGACGCGATCGACGGCGCCGCGAAGCCGGAGAAGATCGGGACCTGCACCGCGCCGATGTGCGCGCACGCGTGCGACGCGACGGCGACGGCAGGGCACATCGGCATGAAGATCGCGACCCGATCGCCCTCGCCGACGCCGAGCTCGAGGAGCGCCTCGGCGAGCTGTGTCGCCTGCCGCGACGCCTCTGCCCAGCTCAGCGACTCCCGCCGCCCGTCTTCGCTCTGCCAGACGAGCGCCTCGTCGTCAGGGCGTTCATCCGCCCACCGGTGGAGGCAGAGCCGCGCGGCGTTGAGCCTGCCGCCGACGAACCAGGTCGCCCATTCGGGGCCGCGCGAGAGGTCGACGACGGCGTCCCAGGGGCGGGAGAACTCGAGCCCCAGATCCGTGACGACGGCGGGCCAGAAGCGCTCGGGCTCCTCGACGGAGATCCGGTGCAGCTCGTGATAGTCGGCGGCGCCGAGTGCGCGACCGAGGCGGGTCACATTCGCCTGTTCCACGAGCTCCGCGCTCGGGCGCCAGATGAAGTCGTCGCCACCCACGCCGGAGAGCGTAGTGACGGCTCGACGCCGCGATGCTAGTGCTTGCTAACTTAGTGGCTGCTAACAGTCAAAGGAGCGCAGATGAGAGCCCGAATTTTCGCCGAGGAGAACAAGAAGTGGTGGACGCTGATGGCGGTCGCCTTCGGACTCTTCATGATCATGCTCGACAACACCGTCGTGAATGTCGCCCTGCCCTCGATCGCACGGGACCTGAAGATCGGGATCTCGGAGCTCGAGTGGATCGTCACCGGATACGCGCTCGTCTTCGCAGCGCTTCTCATCACGGGCGGCAAGCTCGCCGACATGTTCGGCCGGCGGAAGATCTTCGTGATCGGCCTCGCGATCTTCTCGCTGTCGTCGCTCGCCTGCGGGCTCGCGCCGAGCGCCAGCTTCCTGATCGGCGCGCGCTGCGCCCAGGGCATCGGCGCCGCGCTGATGAACCCGGCGACCCTGTCGATCATCACTGCGACCTTCCCGGCGAAGCAGCGCGGCCAGGCGATCGGCATCTGGGCCGGCGTCTCAGCCCTCGCGCTCGCGATCGGCCCGCTCGTCGGCGGCCTGATCGTCGACAACGTCGGCTGGAACTGGATCTTCTTCATCAACGTGCCGATCGGCGTGCTCGGCATCGTCGTTTCTCTCCTCGTGATCAAGGAGTCGCGCGACACCTCGCACGAGCAGAGCATCGACCTGCCGGGCCTCCTCACCTCCGGGCTCGCCCTCTTCTCCCTCAGCTACGCGCTGATCGAGGGCAACTCGAAGGGTTGGGCGTCGGCCGAGATCCTCGGGCTGTTCGTGGCCGCAGCCGTGTTCCTCGCGGCGTTCGTCGTGCTCGAGAAGCGTCAGCGGCTGCCGATGCTCGATCTCTCGCTCTTCAAGATCCCCTCGTTCGTCGGAGCGAACGTCGTCGCGCTGCTCGTCTCGCTCGGCATGTTCGGCGTCTTCTTCTTCGTCTCGCTCTACGTCCAGAACGTCCTCGGGTTCTCGCCGACGAAATCCGGCGCGATCTTCCTGCCGATGACGATCCTGATCATTCTGATCGCCCCGATCGCCGGGAAGCTCTCCGACCGGATCGGCGGCCGCTGGCTGATGGGTGGCGGCATGGCGACACTCGGCGTCTCGCTGCTGCTCTACCAGCGGATCGGCCTGCACTCGACCTTCTGGACGCTCCTGCCCTCGCTGATCCTCGGCGGGATCGGGATGGCGCTGACCATGTCGCCGATGACCTCGGTTGCCATGGCCTCGGTGCCGGTCGACAAGGCCGGCGTCGGGTCGGGCGTGCTGAACAGCTTCCGCCAGATCGGCGGCGCCCTCGGGATCGCCGTGATGGGCGCGATCCTCGCGTCGTACGTGGCGGCGCCGGTGACGACCCTCGCCGGGAAGCAGCAGTTCGTCGACGGCCTCCACGCCGCGCTCCTCGTCAGCGCCGGCATCGCGTTCGCCGCCGCGATCGTCGCGATCGTGCTCGTCCGGGTCAGCCCGAGCGTCGAGAAGGCGCACGTGGAGGCGATCGCCGCGTGACGACGAGCGCACGCCTCCCGGCAGCGGAGCGCCGACTCGAGCTCATCGAGACCGCGGTCCGCGTCTTCTCCGAGGGCAGCTACCGCGGCACGACGACCGCGGAGATCGCCCGCGCCGCCGGCGTGTCCGAGCCGATCCTCTACCGGCACTTCCCGTCGAAGCGCGATCTCTACTTCGCCGCGCTCGATCACGTCTGGGCGCAGGCGCGCGCGACGTGGGAATCGGCGCTCGCCGACGCGCCCGACGTGCTCAGCGCGCTCGACGCGGTCGGCAAGGGCCACTTCGCCGTCCGCGACTGCAAGCACCAGCTGTCCGAGCTCTGGGTGCAGGCGCTGAGCGAGGCGACCGAGGATCCGGAGCTCCGGAAGTACCTGCGCCGCCACCTGCGAGAGGTCCACGACTTCTTCGCCGGCCTGCTTCGCCGCGGCCAGGAGGAAGGCGTCCTCCACGCCGACCGCGACGTCGACGCCGAAGCGTGGAACTTCCTCGCCGGCAGCATCCTCGGCATGGTCGGCCGCCGCGTCGGCCTCCTCGACGACGACGAAGTAGGGCGGATCAGAAGCTCCCGCCTCGCCTGGCTCTCGGCCTAGCCGTCATCGACTGAGCCGTCGCGGAGCCGAACTTGTTCGGCGAGAGCAGTGATACCGCCCGGCCGTGAGCACGCTCCAGAAGGGGGCCCACGGGGGAAACTGGTTTCCCCCGTGAAGCGCAGCGGAGCGAAGCGAATATGAGAAGGGCCCCGGCTGCGGCTCCGGGGCCCTTCTCGAAGGCGCGCCCACCCTTTGCGACTTCCGGAGACCCGACTCTGCGGCTCAGCCGCGCCTCCGTCTGCCGCCGGATGCTCCGGCGCGCCCCCTGCAATCCCATAAGCCTGGCGTCCGGCTGGGGTGCAAGGTGACCTCACTATAGGAGTGACCTCCGGTGGAGTCAAGTAGCTCGGTCAAGTGATTTGCACCGTGGCTTGTTCACCGGGATTTCCCCTGAACATGCCCTTTTTGGGGGATGGCCGAGATGGACCTCTTGCAGTTTGGTGAAGCGTGAGGTTCACTACTCGAACTGCCGCATGCCACGACACGCCGCCCTCCGCCCCAGTACGTCACCAGCCGCCCCGACCGGGCTGCGGCTCGGCGAGCGCCTGCGCCAGTTGCGCGTCGCCGCCGGATTGACGCAGAGCGAGCTCGCGGGCGAGCGCTTCTCGAAGGAGTACGTCTCCCAGATCGAGCGCGGCAAGACCCGCCCGACCCGTGAGACCGTCGACTGGCTCGCCGTTCGGCTAGGGGTCGACGCCGGCTTCCTCGCGAACGGTGTCGCCACCGACGAGCGCGGCCGTCTCGAGGGCGCACTCGCCCGGGCCGAGGCGCTGATCGAGGCCCGGAGCGACGAGGAGGCCGCCGCGCAGTACGACGTGCTCGTCCCGGCCGCCCGTGCCACCGGGCTCCTGGAGCTCGAGGTTCGCGCCCTCGTCGGAGCCGGCCGCACGCAGATGCGCCTCGGTGCCCTGCGCGGCGCGCTCGGGCTGCTCAACGAGGCACGCGGCCTCGTCGAGAACGGAAGCTTCTCCGACGTCGAGCGGGCCGAGGTCCTCTACGCGCTCGGAGTCTGCCGGTATCAACTGAACAGCGTCCAGACCGCGCTCGCGCTGCTCAACGAGGCCCTCGGGCTCGCCGAGCGCTCGGGCCTCCCGTCCGACTCGCTGCGTTCGAACATCCTCTCGTGGCGCTCACGCTGCTGGCGCCGCCAGCGCGACTACGAGGCCGCACGCGAGGACATCGAGCGCGCGCTACAGCTCGCCGAGGACGCGGACGACCCGCGCACCATCGGGGCTGCGTACTTCCAGGCGTCGCTCGTCGCCGACCGCGAGGGACACTGGGTGCTCGCCCGCGGCTACGCCGAGAAGGCGCGCGCCGCGTACGAGGAGCTCTCCGACAAGGTGCAGATCGGCCAGCTCACGAACAATCTCGGCGGCCTGAACTTCCTCCTCGGGAAGACCGACGAGGCGATCGTGCTCCTCAAGGAAGCCTTTGGCATTGCGCTCGACACCGGCCGCGACGCGGACGCCGCGCGGGCCGTGTCCTCGCTCGCCCAGATTCATCTCCGCACCGGCAACGTCGAGCAGGCCGAAGAGCAGGCGCGTCACGCGCTGCAGCTCCTCGACGGCTCGGAGGACTACATCGACGAGATCGGCAGCGCGCAGCTCGTCCTCGGCCGCGCGCTGCTCGAGCAGGACAGGCTCGACGAAGCCGAGGCGTCATTCGCCTCCGCCGAGTCGAGCTTCGGCCAGCTCGGCTCCGCCAGCCATCGCGCGGCCGCGTGGGTTGCGCGCGGCGATCTCGCGGCACGGCGCGGCGACGACAGGCTTGCAGCACACCTCTACCGCACCGCTGCTGAGGCACTCCAGGACGTGCGGTTCTAGATCCGGAAGGAGGTGGATTCATGATCAAGGCAAAGCTCATCACGATCGCACTCGTCATCACCGCGAGCCCGTTGGCGCTTGCCCTCGCGCATGTCGCACTCGGAACCAAGGCCGGCGGTATGAGCGACGGCGGTTCCTGGATGGGGTTCTAAGGCCTGAGCCGTTGCCGTCGAGCCCCTGAGGGGCGACGGCCAGGCGGATCGACGGCGGGTCTGCGGCCTTAGGGCATTCCTGCCGGACGCTCCGCGCACGATGGTTCAACCGCGTTTCGACGCGGGCGACTACGAGATTTCACGCGATGCACGCTTCAAGGCGGTCCGGCTCGGACGCCCAAGCGTGGATCTCGTGCGGTCCCACGGCCTCGTGCCTCTGCTGGGGCGGTCTCACCCGCTGCCGGCAGGGGGTTGCCGTGGGCACTCCGTGTTTTTTATACTCCTGTGTTCACGCTTCAAAAAGGAAAGTGAGGAGAGGACACAGATGGCTCTGACGATTGGCGATACCGCGCCCGATTTCGAGGCGAACACGACGGAGGGTCGCGTCCAGTTCTACGACTGGCTCGGCGATTCCTGGGGCGTGCTGTTCTCGCATCCGCGCGACTTCACGCCGGTCTGCACGACGGAGCTCGGCTACATGGCGAAGATCAAGCCCGACTTCGACCGCCGCAACGTGAAGATCATCGGGCTCTCGGTCGATCCGATCGACAACCACGAGAAGTGGGCGGCCGACATCGAGGAGACGCAGGGCACCGCCCCGAACTACCCGATGATCGCGGACACGGACTTCAACGTCTCGAAGCTGTACGGAATGCTTCCTGGGGACGTCTCGGGCGATCCGACGGCTCGTACCGCGGCCGACAACCAGACGCTGCGGAACGTCTTCGTGATCGGCCCCGACAAGAAGGTCAAGCTCGTGCTCATCTACCCGATGACGACCGGGCGCAATTTCGACGAGGTGCTGCGCGTCATCGACTCGCTGCAGCTGACCGCGAACCACAAGGTCGCGACGCCGGCGCAGTGGCAGGACGGGGACGACGTGATCATCGCCGGCTCGGTGTCCGACGATGCCGCGAAGGAGACGTATCCGGACGGCTGGCGGTCGCCGAAGCCGTACATCCGGATCGTGCCGCAGCCGCAGCTTCAGCCGGAGCCGCAGCCCAGCTAGACGGGACCGATCGCGTGTCGCTCGCCGTGCGCGCTCAGGCGCCGGTGAGCGGCACGTCGCCGTTCTTCGAGCCGGCACGCTCGACGACCACCTGAGGGACGCGCGCATGCGGGCTGAGCCGCAGGCACATGCGCACGATCTCGGCGCAGTCCTCGGGTTGGATCATCTCGTCGCCCGGGATCCCGGACCACTGCGCCATCGGGGTGTCGACGAAGCCGGGGCAGATCGCGACCGCTCGCACGCCGTCCGCGTCGAGCTCCTCGTTCAGCGATCGCGTCAGCGAGATCACCGCCGCCTTGGTCGCACCGTACGCCGAGAGGCCGGGTGTCGGCAGTGTGCCGGCGATCGACGCGAGATTGACGATCCACCCCCGCGACTCGCGAAGGAGCGGAATCGCCTTCTGGGTCACGAGGAAGAGCCCGCGGAGATTGACGCCGATGGTGAGATCGAGGTGCTTCGCAGGCAGGCTCTCGACCGTGCCTGCGATACCGATGCCGGCCGAGTTGACGAGCATGTCGAGGCGCCCGAACCGTTCGCGATGCTCGGCGACGAGGCGCTCGCACGCAGCGTCGTCGGCGACGTCGACGGCGACGGCGGCAGCGCCGAGCTCCTCGGCTGCCGCCTCGACCTTCTCGGCCCGGCGCGATGCGAGCGTCAGGTCGAAACCCTCGTCGCGGAGCATGCGCGCGATCGCGAGCCCGATCCCCGACGATCCACCCGTGATGATCGCAGCGCGCTCCACCGCCCCTGTCTACAGGTCGGCGCCCCGGAAGGTCAAGCCTCCTCCACAGCGAACAAGCCGCCGAGGGTGCCGTCTTCGGGTCCCTCCTCTCCCCAGGAGACGGCGGCTTCGGCCGCCGTCTCCGTACAGTGGTGCAGATGAGTACGCCGCCGACGCTCACGGGCCTGACGGTCGGCGGTGGCTGCGCCGCGAAGTACCCGGCCGCTCGTCTCGAGGAGCTGCTCAAGGGATTCGTCCCTGCCGAGGCCGAGAACCTGCTCGTCGGTCTGTCGCCTGCAGACGACGCCGCCGTCTACAAGCTCGACGACGATCGTGCGCTCGTCTTCACGCTGGACTTCTTCCCGCCGCTCGTCGACGATCCCGGCACGTTCGGCCGCATCGCGGCGACGAACGCATTGAACGACGTCTTCGCGATGGGCGGCGTTCCGCTCCTCGCGCTCTCGATCGCGGCATTCCCCGAGGAGCTGCCGAACGAGGTGCTCGCCGCGGTGTTCGCAGGCGCCGACGAGCAGGTGCGTACGGCAGGCGCGTTGCTCGCCGGCGGTCACACGATCCGCGACGTCGAGCCGAAGTACGGGCTCGCAGTCGTCGGGACGGTGCATCCGGACGGCATCTGGCCGAAGAGCGGCGCCTGCGCCGGCGACGCGGTCTTCATCACCAAACCGCTCGGCACCGGCCTCGTGCTCGCGGGCTACGGCAAGGAGCTCGTGGGCGCAGCGGAGCAGGCCGAGGCGATTCGCTGGATGACGACGCTGAACAGCGCCGCGGCAGACGTCCTGCGGCCGTTCGCGCCGAACGCCGTGACCGACGTCACCGGTTTCGGCCTGTTCGGGCACGCACACGAGATGGCTGAGCGAAGCGGCGTTCGCATCTCGATCGACGCGGCGTCGATGCCCGCGCTCGACGGAGCGCTCGAGATCGCGCGCGCCGGTGTTCGAACCGGTGGCGACCCACGCAACCGGGACTTTGCCGGCGAGCACGTCGAGAGCGGCGGGATCTCGGAGGAGTTGCTCGCGCTCGGCTACGACGCGCAGACTGCCGGCGGGCTTCTCGTGACGCTTCCGGCCGACAAGGCGCTCTCGCTCGAGGCGGAATTCCGCGCCCGCGACCTCTTTCTTCGCCGCATCGGCGTCGTCGACGCCGGCGCCGGCGTCGCGATTCGCTAGGCGAGCTCGCGCCGGCGCGCGAGGATGCTCTTGCGCTTCGCGACGAGCTCGTTCTCGAGCCGCTCGAGCTCGCGCTTCCGGCGCCGGACGAGCTCGAGCTGCGTCTCGACGTGGGGCAGGGCGGCGTCGAGGAGCCGCAGGCGTTCGCTGTCGGAGTCGGTCGCCTGGAAGCGGCGCCGGATCCCGGCCCGCGCTTCCTCCGCGTCGAGCAGCTGCTTCAGCTCGTCGAGCGAGAGGTTCAAGAGGTCTCGCAGACGCGTCAGCTCCTGGAGCCTCAGCACGTCCGCATCGTCGTACAGGCGGTGCTCGCCCTTCCGTCGCTCCGGCGATGCGAGTAGGCCGATCTCCTCGTAGTAGCGGATCGTCCGCGTCGTCACGCCGGTGCGCTCGGCGACCTCGCCGATGCGGATCATGCCGCCGCCTCCAGGGCATCTTCGTGCACGGTCGGCCGGACGTGCGCCGGGCGCAGCAGTGAGACGGCGGCACCGACCAGCGAGACGGCGGCAAGCACCCACAGGGCCAGGTGCATGTTCGAGATGAAGGGGCTGAGCTGCGCGTCCGACAGGCCCGACGCGAGGCCGGAGAAGATGCTGAAGAGGACGTTCTTCGGGACGGCCGAGGTGATCGCCGCCATGACGAACGCGATCGAGAGCACGGCTCCCGTGTTCGTCAGCATCATCCGCGTTCCGGATGCGATGCCACGCCGGTGCACCGGGACGGCGCCCATCATCGCTGCGGTGTTCGGGCTGTTGAACACACCCGAGCCGATGCCGACGAGGGTCAACCAGAGCGCGCTCCACCAATAGGAGGTGTGCGCCTGCAGCATCGTCATCCCGGCGAGGCCGACGGCGCTCAGCAGCATTCCGAGCGCAGAGAGGACTCGCGATCCGTGGCGGTCGGCGACGATGCCGGCGAGGGGCGATGCGACGAGCATGCCGATCGCGAGCGGCGCGAGCTCGACCCCCGCCATGATCGGCGATTGCCCCTGCGGACCCTGGAAGTAGAAGACGAACAGGAACGTCAGCGCAAAGCGGGCAAAGCCGTTCAGAAACGCCGTCGCAGATGCAGCGGCGAAGAGCCGGTTCTGGAACATGCGGAGATCGAGCATCGGCGCGCGGCCGTGTCGCTCGATGAGCAGGAAAGCGGGTAGGAGCACGCCCGCGAGCACGAAGGCGCCGATCACGATCGGGTGGCTCCAGCCGCTCAGGCTGCCCTTGGAGATCGCGAAGACGAGGGCGGTGAGCCCGACGACGAAGGTCGCCGTGCCGGTGAGATCCAGTCCGCGCTCCTCGCTCTGTCCGGACATCTCGTGCAGCACGAGCCACGCCCACGCGGAGCCGATCAGGCCGAGCGGGACGTTGAACCAGAAGACCCAGGGCCAGCCGACCGCGACGAGCGCGCCGCCGAGCACCGGGCCGACGACGAGCCCCACCGCAGCGATCATGACGTTCGTCCCCATCGCGAGGCCGAGTTGCCTGCGCGGGAACGCGTCGGTGACGAGCGCGCCGGCGTTCGCGAACAGGAACGCGCCGCCGATCCCCTGCAGGATCCGCCAGAGGATCAGCTGCGTCCCGCTGCCGGCGAAGCCCGCCCCGAGGGAGGCGAGCGAGAAGACGATGAAGCCGACGACGTAGGCGCTCTTCCGGCCGAACAGGTCGGAGAGCCGCCCTGCGCTGAGGAGCAGAACGGTCGACGCGATCATGTAGACGAGGATCACCCAGACGAGCTGCAAGAGGGTCGTGTGCAGGCTTCGCTCGAGGTCGGGCAGCGCGATGATCAGCGTGCCGGAGTTCAGCGTCGCGAGCAGCATGCCGAGGCTCGTACACGAGAGGACCCACCACTTGTAGTGGTCGCTGTGGCGGCGTGTTCGAAGGAAATTCATTCTTACGTCAACGTCAGTTTAGCAGGCGAACAGACGCCGTCTACACTCGGAACATGCAGCTGGAGTCCGCACCGCGGGCGCTTCCGCGGCGTCGCACGCTCGCGGTCTCACCGGAGGGATTCCGGCGCATCGCGCTTGTCGCGACGGTCGCGCTCGTTCTCATCGTCGCCACGGGCGCCACCGTCCGGCTGACGGGCTCGGGCCTCGGCTGCGAGCACTGGCCGGGCTGCCAGGCGGGCGATCCGCTGCCGAAGAAGGGCTATCACTCGTACGTCGAGTTCTCGAACCGGATCGTCGCGTTCCTCACGGTGCTCGCGACCCTCGTGCTCGCGATCGCCGCGTGGCGCGTGCACGGCCTCGCACGCTGGGTGAAGGTGCTCGCCACCGTCGTGTTCGTCGGGACGCTCGGCCAGGCGCCGCTCGGCGCACTCACCGTCCACTACCACCTGAACCCCTGGCTCGTGATCAGCCACCTGCTGTTGTCGCTGCTCGTGCTCGGCCTTGGCACGGTCGTGCTCGTCGAGGGCACGCGGCTCGTTCGCGGCGGCGAGCCGCAGCTGCCGGCGCTCGCGCGGGCCGGTGGTGCGGTGCTGCTCGTGGCCGGCAGCGTTCTCGTCTTCTCCGGCACGCTCGCGACCGCCGCCGGGCGGTATCCGGGGAGCTCGGGCGACACGCGCGTTCATCGGCTCGGCTCGTTCCAGCCGTCGGTCGCGCTTCACGTTCGCGCCGTGGCGGCGTTCGGGATCGTCTTCCTGGTACTTGCCGCGTGGGGGTGGCGCAACCGTGAGCGCTTCCCGTGGCTGCTCCGCGCGTGCGGCGTGCTGCTTGCGATTCTCGTCACGCAGATGGTCATCGGCGAGATCCAGTACCGCACCTACCAGGACGTGCCGTGGTGGCTCGTGCTCCTGCACGTGACGGTGGCGGCCGCACTCTTCGGGTGGATGGTCGGCCTCGTCACCCGGCTATGGCGGCCGGTCAAAACAGTCCGCACGTAGACTGCGCGCATGTCGGAGCTGAGCGTCACGTTCCGGCCCGAGTTGCGCCGGCCGGTGCTGGTCGCCGCCTTCCGGGGCTGGAACGACGGTGGACAGGGCGCGTCGCTCGGCGGCGCGTATCTCGCCAAACAGTGGGAGGCGACGCGCTTCGCCGAGATCGATCCCGAGGGCTTCTACGACTTCCAGGCCACGCGGCCGCAGGTGTCGCTCGTCGACGGTCTTACGCGTCAACTCGACTGGCCGGAGAACGCCTTCTACCACGCCCCGATTCCCGGCACTGACCGCGACGCCGTCATCCTGCTCGGTGTCGAGCCGAACCTACGCTGGAAGACATTCTCGAACCTCGTGCTCGACCTGTCGAAGCAGCTCGGCATCGAGATGCTCGTCACGCTCGGGTCGTTGCTCGCCGACGTGCCGCACACGAGGCCGGCCCCGGTGACCGCCGCTGCGACCGACCCGGAGATCGTCTCCGGCCTCGGGCTCGAGCCGTCGCGCTACGAGGGACCGACGGGCATCGTCGGCGTCGTGCACGACGGCTGCCGCGACGCGGGCATTCCGTCGGTCAGCCTCTGGGCAGCCGTCCCGCATTACGTGTCGCTCGCTCCGAGCCCGCGTGCGGCGCTCGCGCTCGTGCGCCGTCTGGGCGAGCTCTTGCGGATCGACGTCGACCTCGACGAGCTCGAGGCGGCGTCCGCGGAGTACAGCGAACAGGTGAGCGAGGCGGTGTCGACCGACGCCGAGACCGCGTCGTACGTCGAGGAGCTCGAGCGTCGCGTCGACATGCTCGAGGCGGCGGACGATCTGCCGTCCGGCGAGAGTCTCGCCGCAGAGCTGACGCGCTATCTGCGCGAGCGCGAAGAGCAGGACGACGGCGGCGACGTCGCCGACGGCCCAGCCGTCTGACGGCTACGCAGCAGCGTCGGCCGGCGCGGATGACGGCGTCGCGTCGGCGGGCTTCTCGGCCGGCGCTTCGGTTGCGGCTGCACCGTTCGTCCCTGCCGTCGCGCCGGCAGGCTTCCTGCGACGGCGTCGTCTCTTCGGCCTCGGTGGGCCGTCCGTCGCCGCGTCGCCGACCGTAGCCGGTGCACCGCCCTGTGTTGCGCCGTTCGTATCGGGGGTCGCGGCGCTCTCGGCGCCGGGCTTCTTGCGCTTGCGGCGGCGCCGGTTCCTGCTCGGCTGAGCCTTCGGCGCGGGCAGGTTCTCGGAGAGTGCGAGTGCGACCTCCTGCACCGTCCCGAGTGCTTCGCGCGCCTCCTCGATGAGCTTCGTGGCGCGCGGGGTGTAGCCCTCGGCCGATGCCAGCAGCGCCGTGCCGACCCCGATTGGCTGCTCCAGTGCGACGCGCACGAGCTTGGCGGCGTTCTCCTCGTGGCGATGGCCGCGGGAGTTGGCGAGCGCACCGAGCAGCCGCTTGGCTTCCGGATACGCAGTGGACGCGCGCCGGTCCTGCACCTTGCGTGTCGCGCGCGCCAGCTTCCACGTCCAGCGTACGAGGATCTGGTCGGGCGCGTCCGGCTTGCCGTCGGCGATCGCGCGCAGCAGGATCCGGATGCCGGCAAGCCGCTCCTTCTCCCAGGTCGGCGCTTGCGTGACGAGCGTGACCAGGTCGTCGAAGTCAGCGCGCTCGACGCGCATCGAGACGCGATCCTGCAGCGCCATCATGCGCAACCGCCGGTTCGGATTCTCCGCAGCGCACGTTGCAAGGAACTGCTCGAGCGCACCCTTGCTCGCTCGACCCTCGGTCAGCTTCTGCACGAACGACGCACGCTCGTCGAAGCGGATCTGACGTCCCGCCATCGTCGCCCAGTAGCGCTGCTCGTCGTCGTCGAGGAAGCGCGGGTCGACGCGCTGCCACTCGCGCTGGATGACGGCGACGCGGCGGCGAACGTCTGGCGTGACCGGCACCAGCCACGGCGCCGGTGTGAGGCGACGGCGGGCGCGGCGCTGCGAACGGCGGCGCGGTGCAGGCGTGACGCGGGCGCCCTCGCGGTAGAAATCCGCGTCGAGCAGCGAATGGAGGGAGACCACGCGCTCGTTGTGCGTCGCGCCCTTCGGGACGAAGTCGACCACGATGCCGGCTTCCTTGCGCGGGTGGATACGCATGATGCGCCCGATGCGCTGCTGGTAGACGCGCTTCGATGCGGTCGGCGCGAGGTGCATGCAGACGGTCGCGCGGGGTGAGTTCCAGCCTTCGGCAAGGAGCTGCGCATTGATCAGGACGTTGATCTCTCCGCGTTCATATGCCGCCAGAGTCTCCGCCAGGCGAACGGGCGGTGTCCGTCCAGAGACGGCCTCTGCCTTGATCCCAGCCGCGCGGAACTCCTGTGCGAGGTTGTACGCGTGGTCGACGCCGGCCGCGTAGACGATGCCCGGCGTGTTGTCGAAGCGGTCGCGGTAGAGACTCGCAGCCGCCTGGTTCAACGCCTGATGGTCGAGCGTCTTCGCCAGGATCTCCTGGTCGAAGTCGCCGCCGACGATCGGGACGGAGTTGATCGCCGCTACGGGCGGAACGCGCAGGGAACGGAGCGGCGCGATCAGCCCGCGTCGCGCCGCATCCTGGAGGGGCAGATCGTCGACCGATGCGGGGAAGACGTCCGAGACCTGCTTCGCGATCAGCTGCTCGGTCGCCGTCATGCCGATATAGATCGGCTCCGGGAACGAGCGGATCGCAGCCGATGTCTTCTCGCCGAGCGCAGTATGCGCTTCGTCGCAGATGACGAGCTGGTACGCCTCGCGGTCGATCGAGTCGACGTGCCGCGCGAACCAAGCGTAGGTCTGGATCGTCAGCGGGTCGCTCCGCGGCGGCTGCTGGCCCGCTTCGATCGCGGGGCAGAACCGGTCCGCGTAGCCCTCGGTCGTGAGATCGTTGGTGAACTGCGTGACGAGCAGGCGACGGTGGGTGAGGATCAGGACGCCGAGCGTGCGTGCGGCCTCGACGAAGCCGGCAGCGGCGATCGTCTTGCCCGATGCGGTTGGATGACGGAAGCGGTAACGCCGAACGGCGCCGGGATCCTCTTTCGGGCCGAGTGGCTCGTCGTCCTCATCCTCGCCTTCGCCGGTCTCTGCGTCGGCAGTGAGCACGTCGTCCTCGTCTTCGTCCTCGTCCGTGAGCTCGTCGTCGGCCAGCGCGTGGCCGTTGCCGTTCGCCATCGTGTCGTCGTCGCGCTGCACGGCCGAGATCAGCTCGGTCAGCATCCCTGCGAGCGCGTCGATCTGGTGGCGGCGCAGCGGCGTCCCGGCGGCCGTGTGCGGCTCGGGATCCGCGAGCACGCGCTCGAGACCGAGCATCAGGGCATAGCGCACCTTCCATTGCGGGCTCGGAGCGGGAAGCCCCGCCTCGATCTCCGCGAGGGCGTCGTCGAGCGCGCGGCGCCGGGCTGTCTTCGGCGCGAGGACGACCGCGGGGTCTTCACCCTCACGAAGGAATGGCTCACCCGCCCACGCTCCCGCGCGGATTGCTGCGGCGGCCATTGGGTCCGCCGCCAAGAGAATCGTCGGCTGCTGGGTCGCTTCCTGCATGTGCGCAGCACACACGGTGTGCTGCAAGGCGTTCGAGAGGAGCGCGGCCGCGAGTTTCCCCTGGGGCGACTGCGCTCCGCAAGCATAGCCGTACCACCGAGAGCGTCAACTCTCGCTTTGCTGCGCTCAGCGGAGGTTTAGACCGGCGTCCCGGAGCTGCCCATGCCACCGAAGATGGAGAAGGGGTTGCCCGGGACCGTTTCCCAGACGAGGTTGCTACCGGGCTCGGCCTCGCCGTGGACCCGCTCGGCGAGAGCTTCAGCTTCTTCTTTGGTCGATACGCCTGCGATCAGGTAGCGCCAGCGGCGCTCGACGGGGTAGCCCTCCTGCTCCAGCTTGTCCGCGAGATCGCGTGCTGCGCTGTGGGACGGGAGCTCCACCCGCACCTCCCACGGCGCGTGGCCCTGCTCGAGCTCCGCCTCCTCCCATGTGTCGGTCGCGGGCTCGTCGTCCCACCGCTCCTCGTCGTCGAGCCAGTGCTCGATCTGCCCGGTGACGGCGGCGATGTCGAGGTCGCTGAGCTCCGCCTGGATGATGGAGCGGGCTTTCTCCGCTGCCGCCGGAGACGCCGCGTAGACGAACAACTCGTCGCCGTCGCGCGAGACGACCAGGTGGTGGCGCTCCAGTTCCCGCGCGAGCTCGGTGGCGTCGTCGCCGAGCTCGAAGCCGAGCCGGTCGAGCAGCCCTCCGGCGCTTTCGTCGTCGAGCTCGACCTTGATGCGGAAGTCATCGTTGGCCATCGCCTGGACCCTACCCGCAGAAGGGACGCCTCATGCGGTGACGCCGGCCCCGTACTCTGCGAGCGGCGAGCCGACGATCCGCTCGGAGATGCCGGTCTGGTCGAGGTGCTTCGTGATGCCTCCGAGGAAGAACGGGTACCCGGCGCCGAGGATGAGGCACGCGTCGACGTCCGCGGCGGACCCGACGACCCCTTCGTCGAGGAGATGACGCACTTCGTCGGCGACGGCCTCGAGTGCGTCCTCGCGGATCTCGTCGACGGTTCGCCTCGCGTCGCCGCGCACCACGATCTCGTCCTTGCCCTCGGCGTAGTTCGCAAGCGTCGGCGAGAGCGGAAAGCGGTCAGGGTAGGCTTCGTGCAGCGTCTCGAGCACGTGGTTCGCGACACGTGGGCCGACCATCTGCAGCAGCACGGACGGTGCCATCGGCAGGCCGAGCGACATGATCGCCTCATCGGTCTCGTCGACGGTGTTGCCGTTCTCGATCGCATCCATCAGAACGGTCGTCATCCGCGTCAGCACGCGATTGACGACGAAGGCGGGGGCGTCCGTGACGAGCACGCCCCGCTTTTTCAGCTTCTTGACGACGTCGAAGGCTGTGACAAGCTGCTCGTCCGTCGTCTGCGGAGTGCGCACCACCTCGACGAGCGGCAGCACGGCCACCGGGTTGAAGAAGTGCAAGCCGACGTGGGCGCCCATCTCCTCGACCGAGAGCGACGACGTGTTCGTCGCAAGGATCGCATCCGGCGCGACCTTCAAGACCTCCGCGAAGACCTGCTGCTTGACGTCGAGCTCCTCGAAGACCGCCTCGAGCACGAGGTCGCAGCCTTGGAACTGCTCCCAGCCCGTCCCGCCGCTGATCAGTGTGGCGAGGAACGGCTTGCGCCCGCCGACCTCTTCGCGAACCGTCTCGACTGCCTCGTCGACACGAGACTGCTCGAGGTCGCGCAGGACGACAGGCACCTCGAGCCGCTTCACGAAGAGTGTTGCGAGCTGCGTCGCCATCAACCCGGCGCCGACGATGCCGACCTTCTGCACACGGCGCGGCTTCACGCCGTCGATGCCCGCGCCTCTCTTCGTGCGTCGCTCGACAACGGTGAACGCGTACGCGGAAGCCTGGGCCTGCGGGCTCAGCAACAACTCGGACATGGCCTTCTCCTCGGCCGCGTAGCCCTCCTCGACGGGCCAGTCGCGAGCCCCTTCGATCAGGTCGAGCGCGACGTACGGCGCGCGCGTCGCGCCGTGCACCGCGTCGTCGACGCGGGAGCGTGCCTTGCGCATCACCGTCTCGAGGTCTGACCAGTCGGCCCGGTCTGACCGATCTGCCCGGTCTGACGGGTCTGACCAGCCGGTCTGACCGGTCTGTCCAAGTTTGCGAACCTGGTCAACCGCGATTTGAAGTGACTCGTCGAGGAACTCGACCGGTTCGAGCAGATGGTCGGCGAGGCCGAGCTCGAACGCCTCTTGCGCACCCAGGAGCTTGTTCTGCCGCAGGGGGTTGAGGACGATCAACTTCACCGCGGCCTCCGGGCCGATGAGGCGGGGTGCGAGCTGAGTTCCGCCCCAGGCAGGGATGATCGACAGGAACACCTCGGGAAAGCCGACGTGACGAACGTTCGACGCGATCGTCCGAACGTCGCAATGCAGGGCGAGCTCCAAGCCTCCGCCGAGAGCGGCGCCGTTGACGGCGGCCACGGTCGGAAATGGCAGGGCACGGATTCGTCCGAAGAGCTCGTGGCCCGCACGCGTTCCCTCGAGCGCAGTCTCGGGAGACCGACACCTTCGTGAAGTCGTCGATGTCCGCACCGACGCAGAAGACGAACGGCTTGCCGGTGAGCACCATCGCCGCCCAGTCGCCTGACTCGAGCTCGTCGATCAGCCTCACCGCGGACTCGAACGCGGAACGGCCGAGCGTCGTCGGCTTGTGGAAGTCCTCGCCGTTGTCGATCGTGACGAGCGCGATCTGACCGACCGGAGAGCCGACCGCGTTCAGGTGGAACACGGTGTCGCTCACTGCACGTTCTCCCAGAGAATCGCGCAGCCCATGCCCATGCCGATGCAGAGCGCGGTGAGGCCGTAGCGGCCGTTGCGCTCGCGCAGCCCATACGCGAGCTGTGAGATCAGGCGCACGCCTGTGGCGGCGAGCGGATGGCCGCAGGCGATCGCGCCGCCGTACGGATTGAGCCGCGGATCGTCACCGGCGACGCCGAGCTCGTCGCACCACGTCAGCACCTGCACCGCGAACGGCTCGTTGAGCTCGAAGAGGTCGACGTCGTCGAGTGTGACGCCCGCCTGCTCGAGCACGCGCTTCGTCGCGGGCACCGGGCCGTAGCCCATGAGGTGGGGCTCGACGCCGGCGTATGCGAAGCCGACGAGGCGAAGCTTCGGCTCGAGCCCGAGCTCCTCGGCCGTGCGTTCTGAGGCGAGGAATGCGGCGGTGGCTCCGTCTGTGAGGCCGGCCGAGTTGCCGGCCGTGACGCGACCGCCCGGGCGAAACGCCGGCTTCAGGGAGGCGAGTCCTTCCATCGTCGTGTCGGGGCGGAGGAACTCGTCGCGGTCGGCGACCTTCCAGCCGTCGTCGGAGAACACCGACATGGGGACGACGGTCTCGCGCATCACACCGTTCTGCCACGCCGCGGTCGCCTTCTGATGCGACGCGAGCGCGAACGCGTCGGCACGCTCCTTCGTGATCTCCGGGAAGCGGTCGTGGAGGTTCTCGGCCGTCTGGCCCATCGACGCTGCCGACTCGTCGATCAGGCGCTCCGAGACGAAACGCGGGTTGAAGTCGACGTTCTCGCCCATCGGGTGGTGGCCCATGTGCTCGACGCCGCCGGCGACGGCGATGTCCACCGCGCCGAGCGCGATCTCGCCGGCCGCGGCAGTCACCGCCGTGAGCGCGCCTGCGCACATCCGGTCGACCGCGAAGCCGGGCACCGTCTCGGGAATGCCCGCGAGCAGTGCGACGTCGCGGCCGAGCGTCAGGCCCTGGTCGCCGACCTGCGCCGTCGCGGCGAGCACGACGTCGCCGATGCGGTCGGGCGGGATTCCGGGGTTCCGGCGGAGCAGCTCGCGGACAGCCTTGACGGCCATGTCGTCTGCGCGTGTGCGCCAGTACTGGCCCTTCGGGCCTGCCTTTCCGAATGGCGTGCGGACGCCGTCGACGAAGAGGACCTCTCGCAGCTCACGCGGCACGAGGGCCACGATAGCCTCAGGTTGACTGACCAGTCAATCTGCGCCGCGGCCGACTCGCCGGACGCGCTCGACCCGGGATACTCCGCCGATGAGCTGGCCCGAGCAGGCGACGGCTGCGATCGCCCGCTACCGGGACGGCGAGCGCCGCCTCGGCGATGCCGACGGCGATCCGCGCCAGCGGCAGCTGACGCGACTCGGCAACACGGCATGGGCTGCGGGGCTCTGCTTCTTGATGGCCGGCCGGCGGGCTGAGTCGGCAACGTGGCTTCGCCGCGCGGCTGGGCGGTATCGGGAGAGTTGGCAGGATGCGCCGGCCGATTCGTGGGGCCGTCCGATCGGCGCGATGAAGGCGCTGCTGCTCGCCGGCGACGATGCAAGCGACGCCGCGCGTTGGGCGCTCGAGGCGGGCGCGACGGAGGCGACGTCCGCCATCGGCGGGTACGCCGGAGCACTGGCGCTGCTCGTGCTCGGCCGCGACGTCGAGGCGCGTGCACTCGCGTCGACGCTTCGCGGCCGCGACGATTTTCCGCGGCGACGTGGCCGACACGCTCACAGCGGTCGCTGCGGCCGACCGCGTCGGCTACCTCGTCGCGATCGAGCACGTGCTCGAGTCGTTCGAGACGCGGACGGACTTCCTCGAGGACGTCGCCGTCGCCGACACAGTGCTCGTGCTGCAGGTGCTCGCGGCGCGGCGCGGCGCGGCGGTCGACCTACCCTCGTCGCCGCGGCTTCCCGCCTCAGCCGAGCAGTGACGCCGCGGCAGCGTCGAGCACGGCGACGGTCTTGCCGTTCTCGGCGCGGACGAGGCTCCCGGGCGTCGCGCGCGACGGCTCGGCGGCGAATGCCAGCTTTGCGGCTTCTGCCTTGTCGGCGCCTGCCACGAGGAACATGACCTCGTCGGCGGAGCGCAGCATCGGCAGCGTCAGCGTGACCCGGTCGACGAATGGCGCGAGCTTCGCATCCGCGCCGATCGCACGCCGGTCGGTCACGTCGAGCGTCGGCTGCTCGGGGTAGAGCGAGGCAATGTGCCCGTCGGGGCCGAGGCCGAGCAGCACGAGGTCGAACCGCTGCAGCTGCCCCAGCTCCTCGTCGTACGCGAGTGCCCCGGCGTCCTTGCCGAGCTCGCCGCGCATGCGGTGGATCTTCGCCGGCTTGATCGCGACGCGGTCGATCAGCGCGATGCGCGCCAGGTGGTAGTTCGAGCGCTCGTCCTCGACCGGCGCGCACCGCTCGTCGCCCCACCAGAGCTCGACGCGCGACCAGTCCTGCTCCAGATCCGCAGTCAACTCGTACGCACGCTTGGGCGTCAAGCCTCCCGTGAGCACGACGTTGCCGCCTGAGCGCGCAGCCTCCGCGAGCCGTTCGGCGACGATGCGAGCCGCGTGCTCTGCGTCGGCCGCGACGATGATCTCGATGTCGCGCCCCTGGACCACCGGCTCAGTTCTCTTGCGACAGCTCGCGCGCGCGGTTCATCGCCGCCTGGATCGCGTTGAGGAAAGCGGCGCGGACGCCGGCCTGCTCGAGCTCGCGGATCGCGGCGATCGTCGTCCCGCCCGGCGAGGTGACCGACTCACGCAATTCGACCGGGTGCATGCCCTCGTCGCGTAGCTGCTTCGCGGTGCCGAGCATCGTCTGCACGACGAGCGTCGTCGATACCTCGCGCGAGACGCCGAGCAGGATGCCCGCCTCGATCATCGCCTCGGCGAGTAGTGCGAAATAGGCAGGCCCGGAGCCGGAGAGCGCGGTGACCGCGTCCATCGACGACTCGGGAACGCGCACGACACGGCCGAGGTGCAACAGAGCCTCCTCGGCGAGTGCGAGCTGCTCGTCCCCTGCGTGCGCGCCCGCGCAGATTCCCGCCATGCCCTCGTGCACCGTCGACGGGGAGTTCGGCATCGCGCGCACGACCGGGATGCCGTCACCGATGCGGGCCTCGATGTAGCCCGTCCGGATCGCGGCGGCGACGGAGAGGAGCGTCTGGTCGCGCGTGAGCAGCGGACCGATCTCGGCGAGCAGAGTGTCGATGTCCTGCGGCTTCACCGCCACCACGACGAGTTGCGCGCCCTGCAACGCTTCGGCGTTCGAGGTCGTCGCCTCGACGCCGTGCCGCTCGTGCAACTCGGCTGCGCGACCTGGGTTACGGGTCGTTACGACGATCTCGTCGCGCGTTCGCCAGCCTGAGCTGAGCAGGCCGGCAAGCAGCGCCTCGCCGATGCGGCCGGCGCCGATGATCGCGATCTTCTTCTCCGCCATTGCGCGGAGTATCGCTATGCGGCGCGCGCTTCGCTGATCGGCAGCAAGCCACGACCGAAGCCGGCGAGCATGTACACGCTCGCAAGGCCCGCCCAGGCACCGTACGGCTCGAGCAGCTCCGCGGTCTCCCAACCTTCGACCGGACGCCCGCGCAGCGCACGAAGCAGCTTCACGAGGCCGAGGTCTCCGACGAGGCCGTGGTCGACGCGACCGAGCCCCTCGAGGCATACGACGCCGATCGACCACGGCCCCAGTCCGCGCTCGCGCTCGAGGCGCCGGACGATCGCATCCGTCGGCTGCGCGTGGAGGCGCTCCAAGTCGATCGATCGGCAAATGCGCACGAGCGCCGCCGCGCGGCGAGTGTGCAGGCCGAGCGCCCGAAGCTGCATCGGCGCGACCGCGCCGAGCTCACTCGTCGTCGGCGCCACGTGCAGTCTCTCGTGACCTGCGGCGCAGAGCTTCCGGATGATCTTCTGCTCGAGTCGCCGCGCGACCTTCGCCTCGATCAGCTGGCCGCAAAACGCACGCAGCAGCGACTGCGCGACGGTCGACACCCGTACCGGTCGAAGCCCGCGGAGTGCCCGCGACGCGGGACCGAGCATCGCGTCGTCGCGGACGAGCCGAAGGAAATCGGAGTGGTCGTCGTCGAGCGCGAGGAGCCAGCGCAGACGTTCGGAGCCCGCGGCCGAGTCCGCGACGATCGCCACGGTGCCGTCGGGCGCCTGCCACGCACGTGCGAGCTCGATCCGCCCGTCGACGTCGAGCACCTGCGTGAACAGGCCGTCGCGAAACGTGCGCGTGGCGTCGGACGCGAACCGGGCCGAGGACGAAAGGGAGTAGGGACCTCGCGGCTTGACCGCGAGCTCGACGCTCAACGCTCGGCGTGCGCCTCGGCCGGCAGGGCGCGAGTGCCGAGATCGGTGGCGCGCTCGAGCACGTCCAATGCCTGCTCTTCGCGGCCGAGCTCGCGAAGCATCTTCGCCCACGAGCGGCACGCGGTCGTCGCGTCTCGCCACTGGCGGTTCTGCTCGAGGATGTCGACGGCTTTTCTGAACGACCTGTCGGCCTCGGTGTGCTCGCCCATGAGCGCGAGGCCGTCTCCGAGGACGTGCAGCGCGCGCCCGTCGTCGACAGGGTTGGCCCCTGCGCTCAGTTCGAGAGCCCGGCGGGCAAGCTTGACCGTTGTCGAGCCTTCGCCTCGCAGTGCCGCGATCCGTGCGCGCTGAATCGTGATCTCGACGAGATCGAGCGCCGACGGTGGGGTGGAGAGCAGAGACTCCGCGCGGTCGAGGTGACTCTCGGCTCCGTCCGCGTCGCCGCGCGACAGCGTGATCCCACCGGCGAGGATGTGAGCCCGGGCGAGGTGCAAGGTGTCGTCGGTCGCCTGCAGGAGTGCAATCGCCTTGCGCACGTTGTTCAGCGCGACGAAGGCGCGGCCCTCCGTATGCGCGAGGCGCGCCATCGACCAGTAGAGGCGTACCCGCATGTACGGGTCCTGCGTGTCGTCGAGCCGCTCGAGTGCGCGCCCGACGACCTCTTCCGCGCGGCCGATCTCGCCCATGTCGCTGAGCGCGTAGCTGAGGAGCGTGGCGTAGCGGGCCTCCAGCGCCGGGTCTCCATCCGCATCCTCCACTGCCTCGATGCACCGCTCGTACAGTGCGACGGCGTCCTGGGGCCGGCCGGACAACGCGTACGCGCGGCCGAGGGACGAATAGATCTCGTATCGATCGACCGGAGCAAAGGTCTCGCCTTCGAGCGCCTTCTCCATGAGCTCCGCCGCCTGCGACCAGTTCGCGCGGTCCATCGCGAGCATCGCAAGCATCACGCGGGCCCGCAGGGCAGCCGGACGGTCGGCGACGGCGATTGCCTCGTCGAGCAGCGCGTTCAGCTGCCCCTCGACGTCGGCCGGATCGCCGAGGCGCATGGCGAGCTCGAGATCGGACAGGCGCAGCTCCCGCTGCTCCTCCGGCGCCAGCTGTGAGCCCGTTTCGAGATAGTCCGCCGTGACCCCGAGCTTCGCCGCGAGACGCCTCAGGGCCTTGACCGACGGTTGCCGGGTTCCGGCCTCAATCCGAGAGATATAGGCGTAAGAGACTCCTGGGGCAGCCAACTCCCGTTGCGATAGACCACGGTCCAGTCGCAAACGCTTGAGCCGCTGCCCGATCGTCTCGCCCGCCGCTGGCGAAAGGTCGGGTGGCATCCGTTCACCCATTGTGAATGGTTGTCACCTGATCGTCAATCACCAATTTCGCTTGACTTACGACAAACTGCCTGTTTCGGTCTTCGGCAACACTGAAGTCCCCTCATCCGGGGGGCAACCGCCGCAGGGGAGGAGCCCATGGTCAGGAAGACGCCGTAAGCCGCGATCGTCCTGCTTGACCGGCCCCGTGGACACGCGGGTGATCCGACGGACGATCTCACACGCGATCGAAGCCTCATGGCTCGGTCGCCTCGCACCCATTCGTCAATTCGAGCCCTTCGGATCGAAGAGGCTCTCGCAAAAGGAGACCCGCATGTCTCGCAAGGCCACGATCAACGTCATGTACGTCCGGTTCGCCCTGCTGATGCTGTCGCTCATCGCGTTCGCCGTGTTCATGGGCAGCGACCCGTGGGGCCCCCGCTGAGGCGTCACCGGCTCGTCCGTGCTCGTTCGCTCGTCAACTCACCTCACAAAGGAGATCCGCATGTCTCGCAAGGCCACGTTCAACGCGATGTACGTCAAGTTCGCACTGCTGATGCTGCTGCTCGTCGCGCTCGCGATGGTCATGGGCAGCGACCCGTGGGGCCCCAGCTGAACCGTCGCCGGTCAAGGGCGGAGGCGCCTCGCGCCTCCGCCCACTTTTCCTAACGCGACCGCTGTACCCTCGCCGTCGTGACGGTCGTCGAGCTCGGCCTCTACGCGCTGCTCCTCGCCGTTGCGGCGGCCGCCGTCTGGCGCCGGCCCCTCATCGCGCTCTATCTCTTCCTCGTCGGCCTGGCGCTCCACAACGCGGTGATGGCCGCGCTCTACGTGGCCGGAGTCCACGGCTCGACCCTCACGGCGATCGCCGCGTGGAAGGAGATCGTCCTCGCCGTCGCGCTCCTCCGTGTCATCCGCGATGCACTTCGAGAACGGAGGCTCCCGTTCACGCCGTGGCTCGGCGACTGGCTCGCCCTGGCTTTTGGACTGCTCGTCGTCGTGTACGCGCTCATCCCGCAATCGGCGCTCGGCGGCCAGGCGGACGCCCACACAGTTGCTCTCGCCCTTCGGCACGACGTCGATCCCGTCGGCGCGTACTTCCTCGGCCGCTCGCTCATCCTCCGCCGCGACGATCTGCGCAGGCTCGCCTGGACGCTGCTCGGCACCGCCGCGTTCGTCGCAGCGCTCGGTCTCGTCGACGTCTATGCGGTGTCGATCGGCTGGTGGCGAACGAACGGCGTGGTCGACTACTTCCACCTCCAGCTCGGCTACGACTACCACGGGACCGGGGTACATCCCGGTGTCGCGGGGCTGCCTGAGAACTTCATCTACAACGTCGGGAACGACAAGCCGTTTCTGCGACGCCTCGTCTCGACGTTCCTGAGCCCGCTGGCGAGCAGTTATCTCTTCGTCGTCGCCTTGCTGGTTTCCGCAGCTGCGCTGCGGCAGCGGGCGCTCGTGGTCCTGCTCATGCTCGTGACCGCCGCAGGCCTGCTGTGGACGTTCTCGCGCGCGTCGCTCCTCGCTCTGGCCGTCGGCCTCGTCGTCCTCGCAGCGGTGCGCCGATGGCCGGCAGCGCTCGGGGCCGCCGCTCTCGTCGTGGTCGTCGCGATCGCGTGGGCGCACGTATTCCCGAAGATCGCGCCCACCGGAACCTTCACGAAGAACGACATCACGTATCAGCACAACCGCGCGGCCCACACGAAGGGCGGTGGAGCAGGGTTCACCGCGACGAGCTCGAGCGAGCCGTCGCTGCACTCGCACTGGATCGCCCTCCGCGAAGGCGTACGGACGGTCATCCACCACCCACAGGGTTTCGGGCTCGGGAATGCGGGCCAGACGGCGTCGCGGACGAACCACGAGACACCCGTGAAGGCAGGCGAGTCGAATTACACGGAGCTCGGCGCGGAGCTCGGCGTGCTCGGCTCGCTGCTCTGGCTCGCCTGGGGACTGACGGTTCTCTTCGGCCTCGCGCGCACCGGACGCGAGGAGCGCTGGGCCGCCGGGCTCGCCGCGGCCTTTGCCGCCGTGCTCGTGCTCGCGATCCAGACCGACGTGATCGGCGATCCGTGGGTGGCGTACTGCCTCTGGGCGCTTGCGGGCGCGCTCGTCGTGAGGACAGGTCCGCAAGAGCGTCTTGCCGTCGCGCCGAGGCAGCCGCTAGCGTTGTCCTAGGTGACAACACGACAGGTGCTTCTCGTCACGGCCTTCGCGCTCGTGCTCGTCGCGCTCGTGCTTCGGATCGAGCATCGCGGAGGGCCGGCCGCCGGCGCGGTGCTCGCGAATCCCGTGCGCACGCCCGGCGTGCTCAACCCCGACGTGACCCAGGCGACCATCGGCTCGACCATCTGCGTCAGCGGCTGGACGAGAACGGTCCGCCCTCCGGTCGAGTACACCAACGCCCTGAAGGCCAAGCAGATGCGGGCGTACGGCGAGACGGGCGCGCTCTCCTCGTACCAGGAGGACCACCTGATCTCACTCGAGCTCGGCGGCCACCCGACCGACCCGCGGAATCTCTGGCCCGAGCCGTATCCGCGCGCCTCGGCGGTCGACCAGGTCGAGAACGAGCTCAACGCGAAAGTCTGTTCAGGCTCTCTCTCGCTCGCCGACGCCCAAGCGCAGGAATCGGCGCTGAAGCACGGCGCGGGCTAAGCCTCTCAGGCAAGCGGCGGTGCGAAGATCACGACCGTCGGAGCACCGGGCTCGCCGAGCAGCGGCTCGACATCCGCCTCGCTCGTGTCGAGCCGCTCGACGCGCGGCGGCTGGAGCGCGTCGAGAAACGGCTCCGGTGGCCCGAGGAAGCTCACGGCCTCGTTGCCGTGGTGCATGCAGACGACGAGGCGCGGCTGCAGGCTCCGGACCACTGCAGCGGCCCGCTCACCCCCGATGGTCGGCCCATCGCCCACGGGAAGGAACAGGACGTCGACCGGGCCGATCGCCTCGCGCTGCTCGGGGCGGAGCGCGCCCTGACCGAAGTCGCCGAAGTGCGCGATCCGCAGGTCGTCGAGCGAGAACACCACGATCGTGTTCGGCCCGCGTTGCGTGCCCGCGGCCTCGTCGTGCTCGGAGGCGACCGCCACGATCTCGCCGAGCGGCGATTCGAACGTACCCGCCGTCGAGCGAATCAGGTGCGGGTCGCCGCCGACGACCTCTACCGCATTGTGGTCGAAGTGCTCGTGCGTCACCAGGAGGAGCTCGGCGGTGGCGTCCGCGATCGGCGCGTAGTCGAAGCGGAAGTCGGGCATCCGGTCGCGCCGGAGCGCCAGCATCTCTTCGGGGATCTCGCCGAACGGATCGATGAAGACCCGCGCGCCGTCGCGCGATGTCAGCAGGAACGCACTCTGTCCGTACCAGCGGATCCGCATGACGGCGAGCGTAGCGCTGCCGGCGTGGCCTGCGTCGTGGGTTATCTTCGCGGCATGGAGGTCTCGCCGGAGACGCGGATGGGCGCCGTTGAGTTGACGGTCGCCGATCTCGACCGGACGCTCGACTACTGGCAGAACCAGATCGGCCTGCGCGTCCTCGGGCGCGAGAAGGGTCGGGCCTCGCTCGGGGGCGATACCGAGCTCGTGCGCTTTGTCGAGGAGCCGGGCGCGCGGCCGAGCGCCGGCCACACCGGGCTCTTCCACGTCGCGCTTCTCGTGCCCGACCGGCCGAGCCTCGCGCGTTGGCTCGCCCACGCTGCCCGCGACCGTGTACCCCTCACCGGTCTCTCCGACCACCGCGTCAGCGAGGCCATCTACCTCCAGGATCCCGACAACCACGGGATCGAGATCTACGCCGACCGGCCGCGCGAGCAGTGGGAGGGCCTCGTCGCCGATCTCCTGACGACCCTGCCGCTCGACACCGATGATCTCCTCGGCGAGCTCGACGACCCGGCCGCCGAGCCCTTCGACGGGCTGCCCGACGGCACGGTCGTCGGACACACCCACCTGCGTGTGGCGAACGTCGACGACACGGTGGCGTTCTACCGCGATCTGCTCGGGTTCGGCCTGATGGCGCAACTCGGGCCGCAGGCGGCCTTCCTCAGTGCGGGCGGCTATCACCACCACATCGGTGCGAACACCTGGGAGAGCGCCGGGTCGTCGCCGGCGCCGCCCGGCATGGCGACGCTCCGGCATGCGGCGATCGCCTTTCCGGACGCGGCTGAGCGTGACCGGGTGGCTGCGCGCGTCGCGGACGCGGGGCAGGAGCCGAAGCAGCGGGACGACGGCGTCCTCGTGCGCGACCCGTCCGAGAACGCCCTGCTCCTCACGGCGCCGGCGTAGAGCCGGCTGTTGACACACCTGGGCGTCCGGCTGTAGCCAAGCTCGCGATCGTTCAGCTATACCCTTTGGAACGTGGCAAAGCCCGTCGAGCAGATCTCGCAGGTGATCGTCCGCTTCGCGGGCGACTCGGGTGACGGCATGCAGCTCACCGGCTCGCAGTTCACTTCCGAGACGGCGCTTGTGGGCAACGACATCTCGACGCTGCCCGACTTCCCTGCGGAGATTCGCGCGCCGGCCGGGTCGCTCCCGGGCGTCTCCGGCTTCCAGCTCCACTTTGCCGATCACGACATTCTCACGCCGGGCGACGAGCCCAACGTCCTCGTCGCGATGAACCCCGCGGCGCTCAAGACGAACATCAAGGATCTGCCGAAGGGCGGCACGCTGATCCTCGACGCCGACGCCTTCACGGAGCGCAACCTGCAGAAGGCGGGCTATGCGGCGAACCCGCTCGAGGACGGATCGCTCGACGAGTTCCAGCTGCACAAGGTGCCGCTCACGACGCTCACGGTCGGCGCGTTGAAGGACATCGAGGGCGTCACACCGCGCGAGGCCGAGCGCTCGAAGAACATGTTCGCGCTCGGGCTGATGTCGTGGCTGTACGGACGGCCCGTCGACGCGACCGTCGAGTTCCTCCAACAGAAATTCGGCGCGAAGCGGCCGGAGATCGCGAAGGCCAACATCAGGGCGCTCCAGGCGGGCTATGCGTTCGGCGAGACGACGGAGTCGTTCGCGGTCACGTACGAAGTGAAGCCCGCCGAGATGGCGCCGGGGATCTACCGCAACATCACCGGCAACCAGGCGCTGTCGTACGGGCTGATCGCCGCATCGCAGCTCTCGGGACTGCCGCTCTTCCTCGGCGCGTATCCGATCACGCCTGCGAGCGCTGTGCTCGAGGAGCTCGCCGGGTACAAGAACTTCGGGGTGCGGACCTTCCAGGCGGAGGACGAGATCGCCGCAGCGGGTGCGGCCGTCGGTGCCGCCTTCGGCGGAGCGCTCGCTGTGACCACTTCGGCCGGGCCGGGCGTCGTCTTGAAGGCGGAGACGATCGGGCTCGCGATCATGCTCGAGCTGCCCTTGTTGATCTGCGACATCCAGCGCGCGGGGCCGTCCACCGGTATGCCGACGAAACCCGAGCAGACCGATCTGCTGATGGTGCTCTTCGGTCGCAACGGCGAGTCGCCGGTACCGGTCGTCGCAGCGCGCTCGCCGTCCGACTGCTTCCACGCGGCGATCGAGGCCGCGCGGATCGCACTCAAGTACCGCACGCCGGTGTACCTGCTCTCCGACGCATATCTCGCGAACGGCTCGGAGCCGTGGCTGCTGCCGGACGTCGCCTCGCTGCCCGACATCTCGACGTCGTTTGCGACGGAGCCGAACTTCGAGGGCGAGTTCCTGCCGTACCTCCGAGACGAGAAGACGCTCGCGCGGCCGTGGGCGGTCCCGGGCACGCCCGGCCTCGAGCATCGCGTCGGCGGGCTCGAGAAGGCGGATCGCACGGGGAACATCTCGTACGACCCCGAGAACCACGATCTGATGACGCGCCTGCGCGCGCAGAAGGTCGCCGGTATCGCCGGCGACATCCCGGATCTCGAGGTCGACGATCCCGACGGCGACGCGACCGTGCTCGTGCTCGGATGGGGCGGGACGTACGGGCCGATCGCCGCGGGTTGCCGACGCGTACGGAAAGCCGGCGGCAAGGTCGCGCACGCGCACCTCACGCATTTGAACCCGTTCCCGCGCAACACGGGCGAAATCCTCCGCCGCTATGACAAGGTGCTCGTGCCCGAGATGAACCTCGGCCAGCTCCTGAAGCTCGTGCGCGCCGAGTTCCTCGTCGACGCGATCGGCTACAACCGCGTCAGCGGTCTGCCGCTCCGCGCCGGCGAGATTGCGAACGCGATTGGAGCGGTGATGGGTCGATGAGCGACGACAACGGCGCAACGAACGGCAGCGGCGACGCGCCGCTGCTGAAAGCGAAGGACTTCCGCACCGACCAGGAGGTGCGCTGGTGTCCGGGCTGCGGGGACTACGCGATCCTCGCTGCGATGCAGTCGTTCATGCCGGAGCTCGGCATCGAGCGCGAGCGCACGGTCTTCGTGTCGGGCATCGGGTGCGCGGCACGGTTTCCCTATTACATGAATACGTACGGCATGCACTCGATCCACGGCCGCGCTCCGGCGATCGCAACAGGGCTCGCGGCGTCGCGTCCCGATCTTTCGGTGTGGGTCGTGACCGGCGACGGCGATGCGCTCTCGATCGGCGGCAACCATCTGATCCATGCGCTGCGCCGCAACGTGAACGTCAAGATCCTGCTCTTCAACAACAAGATCTACGGCTTGACGAAGGGCCAGTACTCCCCGACGAGCGAGCTCGGGAAGGTGACGAAGTCGACGCCGATGGGCTCACTCGACTTCCCGTTCAACCCGTTGTCGCTTGCGATCGGTGCCGAGGCGACGTTCGTCGCGCGGTCGATCGACACCGACAAGGCGGGCACGACCGCCGTGCTGCGCGCGGCGGCACAGCACAAGGGCACCGCGTTCGTCGAGATCTTCCAGAACTGCCCGATCTTCAACGACGACGCATGGGCGTTCGTGCGCGACGACAAGGAAGGCGTGAACCGGATCGTGCTGAAGCACGGCGAACCGATCCGGTGGGGCCCCGGCGGCGAGAAAGGCCTGCGGCAGCGCGCCGACGGCTCGATCGAGGAGTGCGAGGGAGCGGCACCCGACGTCCTTGTGCACGACGAGTCGTCGGAGAGTGCCGCGCTCGGCTTCGCGCTGTCGCGCGTGACGCAGGAGACCCACGGCGGAACTCCGGTCGGCATCTTCCGGAACGTCGTCCGGCCGGTGTACGACGAGCTGATGTCGGAACAGCTGGTGACCGCAGTCGAGAAGCGCGGCACCGGAGATCTCGCGGAGCTCTTGCACTCCGGCGAGACGTGGACGATCAGCTAGCGGCAGACCTCTAGCTTTCTCGTTGCTCGCCGAGCGAGAAGTGAAAGTGGTCGCCGTGCTCCTCGACGTCGAGGGTCTTGTCCGCGAGCACCGCCGCCGCGGCTTCGTCCAGGAAGACCTTCGCTCCGTCGTCCTCGACGACCTCGTCGCCCTCGCCCGGCGCCGGCGCCAGGTCGAAGTCGAGCGCGGTATCGCCGTTTCCGTCACCTGATGCGGTGATCCGCAGGCCGGCCTCTGGGCCGACTTCTTCCACGATTCCCTTGATGACCTCTTTGGCCTGCTCGGTCAGCGACAGCATCGCCCGCCTCCTTCGTCGCGTGGATGAGTCAGACGTATCCGCGCGAGCAGGCGTCAAACGACGGAGGCGAGCCGCCGGCGAGGTCGAGCAGCAGGTTGGACGCGTCGGGGAACTCGCCCAACCTGCCGCTCAGTGCTGAGCCTCGAACGCCTCCGGCGCCTGGGCGAACACAGTGTCGAGCGCATCCTCGAGCTGCGAGCGTCGGAAGGGCTTCATCACGTGACCAGCGACACCGAGCTCCTCGAGCTCAGGACGCGTCGGGTCGATGCTCACGCAGAGGATCGGCAGCTCCGGGAACCGGCCGCGCAGGCGCAGGGCATGCCGCATGTCCGCGCCGGACGCCGGTTCCAGGAGCATGAGGTCGGGGGCCTCGTCCTCGGCCAGCTCCCACTGGCCGATCGGTCGATGACCGAGCCGCAGGACGAGAACCTCGAGCAGCGACCGGGTTGCCGGATCGGGATCCGCGATCAGGATGGTCGCCATACGCCGAAGGATCGGCCATATGCGGTTGAACATCGGATGCTGATGGTATGAAAGAGGTATGAGCGATTCCCGCGTGCTCGTCGTCGATGACGACGACGACATCCGAAAGCTCGTGGTGACGCTCCTCGAACGTGCCGGGATCACCGTCCACGACGCGCCGAACGGCCGCGAGGGGCTTCGCGAGTTCCATTCCTGGCGTCCCGATCTCGTCGTGCTCGACGTGTCGATGCCCGAGCTCGACGGCTGGAACGTCCTCGATCGAATCCGCGATATGTCGGCTGTGCCGGTCCTCATGCTCACGGCTCGCGGCGACGAGCTCGAGCGCGTGCGCGGCCTCCAGGCCGGCGCGGACGACTACGTCGTCAAGCCCTTCGGCAAGCAGGAGCTCGTCGCCCGCGTACAGGCGCTCCTGCGTCGCGCCGCGCAGGGCACGCCGACCGAGGAGCAGGAGCGCTACGCCGACAGCTACCTCTCGATCGACTGGGGCCAGCGCAGCGTCCACGTCGGAGCGCGCGAGGTCCAGCTCACGCCGCTGGAGTTCCGCCTGCTCTCCACCTTCGTCCGCAACCCGCGCCAGGTCCTGAGCCGCGACCAGCTGCTCGAGCTCGTCTGGGGCGACACGTACGGCGTCAGCGGTGACCAGGTGAAGCTCTACATCGGGTATCTACGGCGGAAGCTCGATCCGCAGGCATCCGACGCGGTGCCGATCGAGACCGTGCGCGGCTTCGGCTATCGGTACGCGGCGCCGGGTTAGCCGCTACTCGCGAGGCGTGTCGACGAGCTCGCGCACGCGCGACGAGAGGTCGCCGGGCGAGAACGGCTTGCGCACGTATGCGTCCGCTCCCGTCTCGTAGCCGCGCCGCACGTCGGATTCCTGCGCCTTCGCCGTGAGCAGTAGGACGCGCATGTTCTTCAGCACCTCGTCGGCGCGAATTGCCTGCAGCACCTCGAGGCCGTCGAGCTTTGGCATCCCGATGTCGAGCACCGCGATGTCCGGTTGCCGCTCGTGAGCGAGCGCGAGCGCTTCCTCGCCGTTGCGCGCGGAGATCACCTCGAACCCGTCTCGACGCAACCGCGTCGTGACGAGCAGGAGGATGTCGTCGTCGTCGTCCGCTACGAGGACGAGAGGCTCGCTCACGCCACCAGCTCCGCGGTGTTTCTCTCGTCCGTGGTCGAGCGAGCCGGAAGCTCGATGCGAAACGTCGTCCCGACCTCCTCGGTACTCGACACGGTGATGCGTCCGCCGTGCAACTCCGTGATCGCGCGGGCGATGAAGAGGCCAAGACCCGTGCCCGGTATCTGCCTGCTCGTTGCCTGAGTCGCACGGAAGAAGCGATCGAATACGCGCTCGACGTCGGCAGGCGAAAGCCCGATGCCGCTGTCGGCCACCTCGAGTGCGCAACCGTCGTCGGTGGGATTGACGCTCACGTCGATGTGTCCGCCGTCGGGCGTGAACTTGATCGCGTTCGAGATGAGATTGTCGAGCAGCTGAAACATGCGACCCTTGTCCGCCTCGATCTGCACGTCGGTGCTGCCGACATAGGAGATCGCGACACCCTTGCGTTCCGCGCGTGGGTGGGCGTCCTCGACTGCCTGCGCCGCGATCGCGGCCAGATCGACCGGTCGCGGATCGAGCGCGAGCGTCCCCGACTGCAGCCGCGCGACGAAGAGAAGGTCGTCGACGAGCGTGAGCAGCCGCTCCGAACTACGTTCGACGACCTGCAGATAGCTGCGTCGCTCCTCGTCGAGCGGGGGCTCGACACCCTCGTCGAGCGCCAGTTCGATATAGCCAATGATCGAGGTGAGCGGCGTGCGAAGGTCGTGCGAGATGAGCGCGACGAACTCGTCCTTCAGCTTGTCCGCTTCGAGAAGCTGCTCGTTCTGAGACTCGAGCTGCGACTGGGCCTGCTCGGCAAGGGCTCGCGCGTCGCGTTCGCGCACGCGGATCCGCTCGAGCGCCCGGAGGATTCCGGTGAGGCGCGCGACGACGAGTATCGACACGACAGCTGCGAGCGCCGTCACCACCACGACATCGAGCGGCTTGCCGCGAAGGTGCTGCACCAGCAGCACCGCCGGCGCGGTGAGCAGCGCTGCGGCGAGCAGGCCGATGCGCCACATGCTGACGCGCAGGCTCGGAATGCGACGAGGCGCGGAGAGCTCGCGCATCGATGGATGGAGCGCAGCAGCGGCGAAGAGCACGTACGAGAGCATCCACGTCACGTCGACCGCGTCGCCGGGCGCGTACGTGGAGCCGGCGAAGCCGGCGATCTCGTCGCCGATGAAGAGCGCCGCAACGGCGGCGAGCAGGTAGCGGAATGACGTCGTCCGCCATGCGGGCGACACGAAGAAGCCGACAAAGCCGGCGAGCAACACCACGTCCATCGCCGGATAGAGGCCATAGACGATCGAGGCGCCGAGGTCGTTGCCGCCGCCCTGGATAGCGGGGCCCATCACAAAGACCCACTGGAAGATCGCGAATGCGAACGTGACGATTCCGGCGTCGGCAAGCGCCGGCACTCGCATTCGCCCACCCGCGGCAAACATGAGGGTCAGCAGGCCTGCCGCGAGCAGCGGATAGCCGGCGAGGTAGGCAACGTCTGCCGGAGCGGGCGAGACATCGTCGGGCCTGAAGATCGTGATGACGTCGCCGACGACGAAGCAGGCGTTGCCGAGCGCGAACAGGATCCATGGCAGCCGGCGTTCCGGGCGGTGCTGTCGGACGGACCAGAGCGTTGCGACGACAGCGCCGGTGCCGAGTACGACGTAGATCGTCGATTGCGCAGATCCGCCGGACGGAAACGCGAAGTAGACAGCGGCGAGCGCCGCTCCGAGCGCGAGGTACACCGTGCTCACGCTGGCCCATCGCATCGCCACTGCCAACACTGTAGAGGTGCCGGTGGCGGAAGTCAGGAAATCCGGCAGCGGCTCAACGCGAGGCAACGTGTGCGATTGCCTGCGCGACGCGGCCGGGATTCGTGAGCATCGACAAGTGAGCGGCGTGCGGGATGAGGACGAACGGCGCGCGGAGCGCACGGGCGGTCGTACGCCCTTCACTCACAGTGTCGGTCGTGTCTTCCGCGCCCCAGACCACCACGGCAGGGACGTCGACGTGTGCGAGGTCGCCGAGCGTCCAGCCCTGGATGCCGTGCGGAATCATCTGCTTGAACGCCCGCGCCGTTCCGGCGACCCTGAACGGCCGCTGCCAGCGATTCACGTCTGCGTCGGTGATGGACGGCGCTGAGCGCCCGTACGCCTGCTTCAAGCCCTTGCGGAAGATCCAGTCCGAGCCGGTGACGATGCGAAAGAGAGCGGTGTAGTACGGATTGACGATGAGCGAGGGAAGCCAACCGGGCACTGTGCCTCCGCGCAGAGCATCGCCGTCTAGGAGCACGATGCCCTGTAGTGCGTCCGGGCGGCGCAACGCCTCGCCGACGGCGACGGCGGCTCCGAGGGAGTGGCCGACGAGTGTCGGTCGCACGATGTGTAGTGCGTGTTCGAAGCCCTCGACCTCGTCGACCCACGTCGCGACGACGTATGGCCCCTTTCGTTCGCTGTACCCGAAGGGCGGCAGATCGAGCGCGTAGACGCGATGCGTCTTCGCAAGTAACGGCGCAACCAGCCGCCAGACGTCGGTCGCTTCGATGAAGCCCCCGATGAGCACGACCGGCGAGCCGTGTGTGCCCCAGTGGCGGTAGGCGATCTCGCGTCCGTCGACGCGTACGTACGGACCCCGGAAGAGCGCGCTGCTCGGCTGACCGCCGGGAGTCACCGCGACGTAGATTCCACTCGCGATCGTCGCCGCAGCGATCACCGCGAGCACGGCGCCGGCGAGGAATCTCGCCGAGCGCGCAAGCCGGCGCCTCACGCCGTGAAGTCGAGGATCGCTTCGGTGACCTCGTCGGGCCGGTCCTCCTGGAGGAAGTGCGATGCGCCGTCGATCAATATCGCGGGAGAACGGGCGCCCGGGATGAGCTCGACGAAGTGCTCTGCGATCCGCGGCAGGAGCACGGTGTCCTCGTTACCCCAGATGACGAGGGTGGGCTTCTCCCACGTCGCCAGTGCGTCGCGGACGCGATTCATCGGGGCGGAACTCGGATGGTCGGGCTCGGTCGGCACGAGCTCCGGGAAGGCGAGCGAGCCGGCCTTCGACTCCGGTGTGGGGAACGGCGCGTCATAGGCCGAGCGCACGTCGTCCGAAAGCCCCTGCGCCGTTCCCGCCTCGACGAGTCGTCCGATGTCGAGCCCGCCGCCGACCTCGCGCACCACGTCGCGGAACCGCAGCCACCGCTCGCTCGGGGGCTTGCCGCCTGCGACTCCCGTGTCGAGGATGACGATCCGATCGACGAGCGCCTCGTGCTCGACGGCGAACCGCAGGCCGATCGGGCCGCCCCAGTCGTGCACGACGAGCGTGAGCCGCTCGAGGGCGAGCGCGTCGGCGAGCCCTTCGATCGATTCGACGTGACGGTCGTAGGAGTACCAGGCGATGTCGGTCGGCTTGTCGGAGCGGCCGAAGCCGATCAGGTCGGGCGCCACGACCCGCGAGCGCTCCGCGAGCGGTGGAATCAGCTTGCGCCAGAGAAACGACCAGGTCGGCTCGCCGTGCAGCAGCAGCACGGGGTCTCCTCCGCCTTCGTCGACGTAGTGCATTCGCAGTCCGTCGGCGTCGAGCCAATGCGGCTCGAACGGATAGTCGGGAAGCGCGGCGAAGCGCTCGTCGGGAGTGCGGAAGACGTCGATGGACGTATCTTCGCGGTCATGCGCGATCTCACGTGGGATCAGGTGGCAGCTCGGCGGCTCGAACGGAGCTCGCTCGCTGCCCGCGCACCGCGCGAACGGCTCCTCGACGTCGTCCGGGCCACGTGTGGGGTCCACGCGCAGGTCGCTACCGGCGCCGAGCTCGCTCTCTCCGCGCGCGTCGAGGGCGTGACCCGCGGCGACGTGCGGGACGCCCTCTGGGAGACACGAGAGCTCGTGAAGGCCGCCACGCTGCGCACCACGCTCCACCTGCATCCGGCCGACGACGTCTCGCTCTGGAAGTCGCTGCCGCTGATCGGCACGCGCTGGCGCCAGGCGAAGTGGCTCGAGTCTCACGGCTTGCTGCTTGCCGAGGCGGAGCGACTTCGCGAGCAGGTGCTCGCGGTGCTCGACGACGGCGAACCGCGCACGCGCGTGGAGATCGGCGATGCGATCGGCGGAGATCACGGCGCACACATCGCCGCAGACTCATGGGGTCACTTCCTCGCTCCCGCGAGCGACTGCCTGTGTCACGGACCGATGCGCGGGCGCAACGTGACATTCGTTCGCTGCGATCGTTGGGTCGTGGGTTGGCGCCCGCTCGACGCGCGCACTGCGCAGCTCGAGGTCTGCCGTCGCTATCTCGCGACATACAGCCCGGCGCGACGTGACGAGCTCGAGCACTGGCTCGCGTGGACGCTGCCCGATGACGTCTGGAACGACCTCGATCTCGAAGAGGTCGACGTCGAGGGCTATCGCACGTTCGTCCTGCGCGGCGACGCGTTCCCCGACCGCGTGCCGAGAGGTGTGCGGCTGCTCTCGCACTACGACGTCTACGTCGTCGGGTGCCACCCGCGCGATCAGCTCATCCCTGAGCAGCGGGAGCGGATCTTCCTGCGCGGCGCCGGCCCGCATCCTGCACTGCTCGTCGACGGGCGGGTCGCCGGCGTCTGGAGGCGACAACAACGTGGCAGACGCCTCGAGCTCCTGGTCGAGCCGTTCCGTCCGCTCACAGCGGCTCATGTCGACGAGCTCGGCGCTGAGGCGGCGCGGGTCGCCGCAGTGTTCGGCGCCGAGCCGGCGCTCGAGCTCGTGTGACGCAGGAAGAGGTGTGCCGGGCGGGCTGCGGCCCACCGCCCGGCACGAGGATGAAGACGCCCCGGCCGCAGGAATCTTGCGCCCCTCGTTCGAGGGGTTCTCGACCAGGGAGGCGCGAGCCGGAGCCGCTAGGCGGCGTCGAGCTCGAGCACGTCCTGGAACACCGCGAGCGAGGCGGCGGCGACGCGTTCCACGAGCGAGTCGATCGCGCAGCCGCCTTCGACCGCGGGCACGAAGACCGCACCGCTCCTGCTGAGGTTCAAAGCGTCCTCGTCGACCGCGTGCTGCGCGGCGTCGCGCCAGCCGGTGGGGCGACCTGCGCGTGCGATCGCCGCGCCGTCGTCCGTGACGAGGTAGCGGTGGCCGCGCTGGACGACGTGCACCAGCACGGGGTCGCCCGGCACATACGCCAGGCCGCTGTCGATCGCCTGATCGATCCGGTCGCTGGGAGCGACGTTCATCGTCGAAGAGATTACGCCGTGCGGCCCTGGGACGCCACTCGAAATTCGGGCGCGCTGCGTTTCGGCGGACGGCGACTGAGCTTCACCGCGGCGGCGGCAGTTCCGGCAAGGCCCGCGACTCCGGCGACGGCGAACGCGAGCTCCGTGCCGCCACGCGCACACAGCCAGCCGGCGAGCAGGCCGGCGATCGGTCCGGTGCCGTTGAAGGCATAGAAGTAGATCGCGATGATTCGTCCGCGGAGCCGGTCCGGTGCAGCGAGCTGCATCGATGCGTTCGCGTTCGCCGACCATGCGGTGAAGCCGGCACCGGTGAGGAACAGGAGCACCCCGGCGAGGATCGGAGAGTGCACGGGGGCGAGCAAGAGCTCGGAGCCCGTGAAGACGAGGCTGCCGGCAATCATCACCTTCGCCGACGCGCGGCCGAACGATGCTGCGGTCAGTGCGCCGACGAGCGCTCCCGCGCCAAAGGCCGCGGACAGGAGCCCGTAGACCTCGGCTTTTGCGTGCAACGTCGAATACGCCAGGACAGGAAGCGTCACGTTGAAATTGAACGAGAACGTGCTGATCACGAGCGTGAGCCCGACCACGAGCATCATTCGGGGCTGCCGCCACACGTAGGCAAGACCTTCGAGCGTGCCGCGCAGGATCGCGGGCCGCTCGAACTCTTCGAGCACGTAGAAGTCGCGCACGCGCATCGCGAACAGCGACAGCAGCACCGCGAAGAAGCTGAGCGCGTTGACGAGGAAGCAGACGCCGGCGCCGGCGAATCCGTAGACGAGTCCGGCGGCCGCCGGGCCGAAGATCCGCGATGCGTTGAACAGGCTCGAGTTGAGCGCAATCGCGTTCGGCAGCTCCTCTGGCCCGACCATCCTGTACGTCAGCTGCTGGCGCGACGGGACGTCGAGCACGAGCACCAGTCCGTTGATGAACGCGATCGTGTAGAGCATCCACGGCTGCGCGAGGTGCGCGAGCGCGATCCACGCGAGCGCGATCGCCGTGGCGAGCTGCGCGATCTGTGTCCCGATGACAGTGCGCCGAGCGTCGAGGCGGTCGACGAGCACGCCGCCGAAGAGGCCGAGCAGAGTGAAGGGCAGGAACTGCGCGACCGCCATCACGCCGACGGCGAAGGCTGAGTGAGTCAACTGGAGCACGAACCACCCGAGTGCGATCCGCTGCATCCAGGAGCCGGTCTGCGACACCGCCTGCCCGGCAAAGAAGAGCCGGTAGTTGCGGTAGCGCATGCTCGAGAAGGTGCGCTTGTTCAAGCGAAGGAGAGCCGCGGTCAGTGGTTTTCTTCCTCCCTCAGCAAACGTGAGAGCGGCTCGATCGCTGCTTCGACCGCGGCCAGCTCGGCAGCAGCCAATCCGCGGAGACGCGTGGCGAGCCACGCTGTCCGCCGTGAGCGGACGCGTCGCAGCATGCGCTGGCCTTCCTCGGTGAGCGCCACGCCGATGCGCCGCTTGTCGCTCGGGCTCGGCGTGCGGACGACGAGCCCGTCGCGCTCGAGGCGATCGACGTGCTTCGTCAGCGCGGGAGCAGAAATGCGCTCGTGCGCGGCCAGCTCGATGATCCCGATGCCCGGCGCGTACTTGACCACGGACAGGAGAGAGACCTGCTCGGGCGAGATGCCGACCGCGCGGGCCTCGCGGCGCAGCTCCCGGCCGACCCGCAGCAGCACGGGCCGCAGGGCATCTGCGACTGCGACGGTATCGACGGAGCTCTTCGGAGTCTTCTGCATAATCGTTAACCAGGTTATCGTTAACCAGGTTAATGATAGCAAGAACGAACCTAGTTCGGGATTGCGTAGACCGTTCCGCGCGCCATGACCCGGTCGCCAATCTGGACGGTGTAGAGGAAGAAGCCCGGGTGGGGGAAGATCACCTGCACTTGGTAGCGCCCGGATGCGACCTCTCTGCCGTTGAAGCTCGCCGGCTTCCCGAGGCCGGTGATGGTCAGCACCGGGCGGAAGCCGTCGAGGCGCCGTCCGTGCCGCGAGATCTCGACCATCGTGTCCCACGGCTTGGCCGCGGGCACCGCGGCCGGGCCTGCGACCGCGACATGCGTGCGATCGGTCCATGCGCCGACCGCCACCACGATGGCGATGATCAAGACGAGCATGAACGTGCTTCGGAGCCGCATCCGAGCCTTTGCATAGGTGATGTTCCCGTCGTTCAGACGGGGGATCGGCAGAGAGGTTAAGCGGGCGCAGAAAAATCCCCCGTCTGGGGCGTATCCACCGTCTCGGATGGGGGACGGATCGGCGGCTAGGCGAATGGAGCGGTGTCGCTGATCTCCGGCAGGCTGGCGCTCGGAGCCCCGATGGTGTCGATCGCCCCGTAGACAGGAGCCGGCCGGCGGCCGAAGTAGCGCCGCTTCACTGCGAGCGTCGTGATGACGCCCATCGAGACGATCGCGAGCGCGATCGTCCAGTGCTCGAGGCTGAGGGACGTCTCCCGCGCCATGCGCTCCCACTGCCCAGGGTCGAACTGGTTCGACGAGGGGTTGTTCGCCGCGATCAGGTCGACGCCGTTCGGGAAGCGCTGCGTGTGATGCTGCTCCCATGTCGCCGTCTTGTGGACGACGGCCATCGCGTCGATGACCGCGGCGAGACAGGCGATGTAGAAGCCGTACGGCAGCCGGCTGGCAATCCAGCCCGCGAGGATCAGCAGGGCGGGAGGCACCAGCGCCCAGAGCCAGATTCGCGCTTCCGTGGCCGAGGTGGGGTCGTGGTACGTCGTCATCACCGCAAATACGTCGTGCGGCACGGCGTTGGGGGCGTAGCCGCAGCAGCTCCACTGGACGAGGCGTGGCTTCTCCTGCGCAAGGGCCGATGCCATCAACGACGAGAAGAAGAGCGGGATCGCGATGAACGAGGCGATTGCGAGCGGTGCGCGGCTGCGGCCGCCGAGCCTGAATGATCGGGCGATCGTGTAGCCGATGCTGCTGCGTGCCTTGGTGTCCGGGACGAGCTGCTCGCTCATGCCGTCTTCTCCACATCGAGGACGCGCGCGAGGAACGCGCGCGTGCGGGGCTCGGTTGGATCGGTGAAGATCTGCTCCGGCGTCCCCTCCTCGAGGATACGACCGCCGTCGAGGAAGCACACCTTGTTCGCAACTTCACGCGCGAAGCCCATCTCGTGCGTCGCGATGATCATCGTCATCCCGACCTCGGTGAGGCCGCGCACGAGCTGCAGCACCTCTGACACGAGCTGCGGATCGAGTGCGCTCGTGATCTCGTCGAGCAGCATGAGCTCGGGCTCCATCGCGAGCGCGCGAACGATCGCGACGCGCTGCTGCTGGCCGCCGGAGAGCCGATCGGGATACTCGTGTGCCTTGGCCTCGAGCCCGATCTTGCGGAGCAACTCGTAGGCGATCGACTCGCACTGCTCTTTCGACATGCCGCGTACCTTCCGCGGGCCGAGCATCACGTTCTGCAGCACCGTCATGTGCGGGAAGAGGTTGTACGCCTGAAAGACGATGCCGATCTTGCGGCGCAGCGCGTTCACGTTCAACTTGCCGGTGGTGAGGCTCTGGCCGTCGACGACGATCTCGCCCTTCTCGATGCGCTCGAGCAGGTTGAGGCAGCGCAGCAGCGTCGACTTCCCCGATCCCGAGGCGCCGATCAGGCACACGACTTCGTGCTTCGCGACCATCAGGTCGATGTGGTCCAGCACCTGGAGGTCGCCGAACCACTTCGAGACGCCGCGAATCTCGACGAACGAGCCGGCCCCGTTCGTGCTTGCAGCTGCCGTCAAAACGCCTGGGCGCGCTCGCGCATCTCGCGCTCGGCGACGAGATGATCGGTGAAGCGCGCAAGGGGAATCGTGATCAGGATGAAAAAGACCGCAGCGACGACATACGAGGCGAAGTCGCCGTTCTGGGTCGAGAATTGCTGCGCGAGCGACGCCGCCTCGGCGACGCCGATCACCGACACGATCGCGGTGTCCTTCTGCAGGCCGACGAAGTCGTTCAGCAGCGGCGGGATCACGCGCCGGATCGCTTGGGGAACGACGATGTAGCGCATCGCCTGTGCGTACGAGAGGCCGAGGGAGCGTGCGGCTGAGCGCTGGCTCGGATGAACCGCCTCGATGCCGGCCCTGAACACCTCGCTGACGTACGCGGTGTACACGAGCGTCAGCGCGATGATCCCGTACACCGTGAACGAGCGGTTCGAGATGAAGCCGAGCTGCAAGCCCGGCAGCCCGAATCCGACGATGAACGCCACGATGATGATCGGCGTCCCGCGAAAGAAGTCGGTGTAGGCGATCGCCAGGGCGCGGAGCGGCTTCGCTCCGCGCCCTGGGAGACCGCGGACGATTGCGACAATCAGCGCGAACACCAGGACGAGCGCCTCCGCGACGAACATCATCCGGAGATTCACCTGGAAGCCGGCCCAGACGTCGGGCAGCGCCAGCGTGAAGCTGTGCGGATTGAAGAACGCGTGGAGGACCTGTTGCAGCGCGTGCATGCCTACGCCTCTACTTCAGGACAGGAATCGACGCGAAGTTGAGGTTGAACCACTTCTTCTGGAGCTTGCCGATGGTGCCGTCCGTCGTGAGCGTCTTCAGCACGGTGTTCACCTGCGGAAGGAGCTTCGAGCCCTTCTGGAGCACAGCGCCGTACTGCTCGTGCGTGACGACCTGGCCGGCGACGGGACCGAACTTCGTCGGGGCCGACTTCTTCTCGAGGCTGACGAGCGGCACGTCGAGGATCATCGCCTGGCAGCGGTTGATCTGTACTGCCTGGTACGCGGCGGTGGTCGTCGGATACGCGAACGGCTTCTTCGTGGGATGCAGCTGCGTGTTGATCCAGTCGAGGCCGGTCGTGTTCGTCTGCGCGCAGGTCTGCATGTTCTTCAGATCCGCGAGGCTGTGCGGAATCGGGGCCGTCTTCGAGAGCAGGACGCCCTGGTTCGCGTTGAGGTACGACGACGTGAAGTCGACCGTCTTCTTCCGCTGGGCGGTAATCGTCGCCTCCTGGAAGGAGATGTCGAACTTCTTGGTGCCGGGAGCGAAGAGGCTGTTCCACGGCGAGAACATCCACACGGGAGTGAGCCCGAGCTTCTTGGCGACCGCCGAGGCGAGGTCGACCTCGTAGCCGCGCGGGTTGGTGACGGTGTTGCCGCGGACGGTGCCCGAGGCGAAGCCGGGCGCCGGGTCGCCGAAGGCGACGATCAGCTTGCCGGCTTCGAGCGTCGGTGGGGCCGACGGCCGGGCAGTCGCCGCGGGGACGGCGATGAGCGCCGCGACCGCGAGGACGGGGAGAAAACGCTTCACGAGAAACCCTCCTGTGTCTTTGGAGCGGGGGAAGGATCCAAATCTACCCCGGTTTCCACCCACGGCCTAGGGAGATCGCATGTCCTTATATCCGCCCCCTCGGGACACGTCCGGGTGCCAGGCACCGAGACGTGTCCGGAGGGGCCGCTGTCCGGTGGCGGCGCGGCGGCGTGACGCGGGTTCGGCGGCTCTGCCGGCCCCGAGACGGCGAGCGGCACTCGTCCCGAACAGACCCGTCTGGGTGCCAGGCACCGAGACGGGTCTCCAACAGACACGTCCGTCACCTGACACCGGACGTGGCAGTGACCCTCACGTCCGTCACCTGATACCGGACGTGGCAGTGACCCTCACGTCCGTCACCTGATACCGGACCGGTCAGCAGAGGCCGCGTCGCTCACCTGGTGCAAGACGTGTCCAGAGGGGCCACTGCCGGGTAGTGGAGCGGTGGTGTGACGCAGGCTCGGCGCTTCGATCAGCGTCGAGGCGCCGAACGGCCGCTTGTCCCGAACAGACCCGTCTTGGTGCCAGGCACCGAGACGGGGCTCCAACAGACACGTCCGGCAGGCGCGGCCGGTGGCGAACCGTCCGGAAGGGCCCCTGCGGCGGTCAGTCGGCGAGCGCGGCGGCGGTCAGCTGCTGAAAGTGGCCGATCAGCTGCTCGCTGTGGCCGAGCAGGACGCCGTGCTCGAGCGCGCCGGAGGCGATGCCCGCGTGGGCTCCCTCGACGAGGATGCGGTCCTCGACGCCGACCTGGTCGTCGAACGCCATCAGCTCGTCGATCCACGCCTGGTCGACGTCGGCGCCGAAGAAATAGTCGAGGAAGCGGTACGTGCGTTCCGGCGTGAGCGGCACCATCGGCCCGATCGAGATGTTCGGTCGGCCCGGGAAGATGTTCACGCCGAGATTCGGCCAGAGGAAGTGGAACTGGCTTCGTGGCAACTCGCCGTCGAGGTGCATGCGGGTGCCGCCGCCCTCGCGTGTGGCGCCGTGCTGGCTCGAGAGCCGGCCGTCCGTCGAGAGCGCGTAGGACTCCGCCGACACGTCCAGCAGCTGCGCGAGTTGCGGATGCGCGACCTGGCAGTGGTAGCACTCGAGGAAGTTCTCGCAGACGATCTTCCAGTTCGCAGCGAGCTCCGTCTCCCAGCGCGTGTAGAAGCGAAGCGCGTCGACGTCGAGCCCGAGCTCCGCGACCTGCGCCGGCATCGAGCCGAGTGCCTCCGCGAGCGGCTCGGGATCGCTCTGCGTGTTCACGAACACGAACGGGCCCCACGTGTCGGCAGCCGCAGGGCAGAGGCCGAGCTCGCTCGTCGGAAAGTCGGGTTCCTCCTCCGACCGCGGCGCCGAGCGGAGCGAGCCGTCGAGCCGGTACGTCCACGCGTGGTACGGGCACTGCAGCGTCTCGCGCTTGCCTTCGCCGTCGGCGACCTGGAAGCCGCGGTGGCGGCAGACGTTGCGGAACGCGCGCACCTCGCCGTCCTTTGCGCGGGTCACGACGATCGGCATGCGCCCGGCCTTCGCCGTGAAGAAGGTCCCCGGCTCCGGGAGCTGCCCGAGGTGGCCGACGTACTGCCAGGCGCCGCGGAAAATGCGCTCCTGCTCCCGCCGAAGCACGTCCGGATCCGTGTACCAGCTGTAGGGAAGCGTCGACTCCATCGCTGACGATTGTAGGCTCCCCTGGTGGCCGAGCTCCCGCCCTTCGAGCAGTTCTTCGCCTACCGGAGGTTCCAGGCGATCGCCGAGCTCACCCCCGACGGCGATCGCGTTCTCTTCGCCTCGAACATCTCCGGTCAGTTCAACCTCTGGTCGGCGCGGGTCGACGGCGGCTGGCCCGATCAGCTGACGACGTTCACGGAGAACACGGTGCGCGGTGTCGCGGTTCGGGACGACGGGACGATCCTGTTCATCGCCGATCGCGACGGCGACGAGTTCCACCAGCTCTACCGGATCCCCGCGGGCGGTGGCTGGCCCGAGCGGCTCACCGACCTGCCGCACGTGCAGCACACGATCGGCTCCAGCGCATGGTCGCCCGACGGACGCTCGTTCGCGTTCTCCGCCAACGCGCGGCGGCCCGAGGACGGCGAGGTTTTCGTCTGGCGCGACGGCGACGACGAGCCGCGCTACCTCTTCGGTGAGGGCAAGTACGCCTTCCCGGCGTCGTTCTCGCCCGACGGTTCGACGCTGATCGCGCTCGAGTTCCGGTCGAACAGCGACACCTCGCTCCATCTCGTCGACGTCGAGTCGGGAGACGCCAAAGAGCTGACGCCGCACGAGGGCGAGGTGAAGTTCCTGCCCGGCCCATGGGCGACGGACGGCTCCGGGTTCTACGTGCTCACGGACGAGGGGCGCGAGTTCATGGGCCTCGCGTTCCATTCCGTCGACACGGCCACGCGCACGTGGGTCGAGACACCCGACCGCGACATCGACGAGCTTGCCGGGTCTGCCGACGGCCGAGTGCTGGCCTGGCTCGAGAACGACGAAGGCTTCGCACGAGTGCGCGTCCGCGACGTCGAGTCGGGCAATGACCTGCCGGAGCCGAAGCTTCCCAAGGGCACCTCGTCGGGGTTCGGGTCGGGCCTCTCCGTCTCCCGGGACGGCTCTCGGCTTGCCCTTGCCTGGGACCAGCCCGCCCGTCCGCCCGAGATCTACGTCGTCGAGACCGAGACCGGTGACGTGCAGTCCGTCACCGAGAGCCGGGCCGCCGGGCTCGCGGCGCTCGAGCTGCGCGACCCTGAGCTCGTCCGCTATCCGAGCTTCGACGGGCGCGAGATCCCGGCCTGGTTGTACCGCCCCGACGGAGGCGGCCCGGCACCCTTTGTCGTCGCGATCCACGGCGGGCCCGAGGCGCAGGAGAAGCCGGTGTACCGGCCCGTCTTCCAGTATTTGCTGAGCCGAGGCATCGGCGTGCTCGCGACGAACATTCGCGGCTCGACGGGCTACGGCAAGACGTACCAGACACTCATCCACCACGACTGGGGTGGAGCCGACATGGAGGACTGGCGCCACGCGGCCGAGTGGCTGAAGGCGCAGGAGTTCGTCGACGGGGACAGACTCGGCGTGTACGGCGGCTCATACGGCGGCTTCGCGACGCTGACCTGCGTCACGCGCCTGCCCGAGTACTGGCGCGCGGCGGTCGACATCGTCGGCCCTTCGAATCTGTTGACGTTCGTTCGTGCGGTTCCGCCGCAATGGATGCGCTTCATGGCGGAGTGGGTCGGCAATGCGGACACCGAGGCCGACTTCCTGCGCGAGCGCTCCCCGATCACGTATGTCGACCAGGTACGGGCCGCGCTGCTCGTGATCCAGGGAGCGAAGGATCCGCGGGTCGTGAAGTCCGAGTCCGACCAGATGGTGGCGCGGCTTCGCGAGCTCGGGCGCGAGGTCGAGTACGAGGTCTTCGAGGACGAGGGCCACGGATTCACCCGTTACACGAACGAGATCCGCGCCTACCGGCTCACGTGCGACTGGCTCGAGCGGCATCTGATTTGACCAGCCCTGCAGGGGTAGCGACGATGGATGAGTGCGCGCCCGCCTGAGATCGCTTCGTCGCTTCGCCTCCGCGCACCCGCGCCTGGTCGTTCTCGCCGAGTTCCTGCTCTTCCTGATCTTTTTCGGGTCCGTCGTGTGGGCCGTGCGCGGCTCGTTCCACGACGCGGCCGATGACCTCCGGAACGCAAATCTGTTCCTCTTCGGTCTCGCGTGCGTCGCAGTGGCCGCGTACTACCTGCTCTTCGTGCTCGGCTGGATGCGAATCCTCTCCGACTGGAACATCCATCTCCCGTATCTGGCGGCGCTGCGCGCCGAGATGGTGTCGATGCTCGCGAAATACATCCCCGGCGGTGTGTGGACGCCGGCCGCGCGTGTCGTCGCCGCGCGGCGTGCCGGCGTGACGGACGGCGCCCTCGTCGCCGCGTCGATGCTGCTCGAAGCGGGTATCTCGGCTGTTGCGGGCGTCATCGTCTTCGTCGTCTCGCTCGCCTGGGTCAAGGGAGTCGACGCGCCGCTCGCGCCGCTCGTGGCGTTCGGCGTCATCGTCGCCGTGCTGTTGCACCCGCGCGTGTTCCGGCCGCTCGCGTCGAAGGTCCTGCGCAGGTTCGGCCATCACGATCTGCCGCCGCTCCGCGGAGCCACGATGCTGATCCTGCTCGTCTTCTATTCCTTCACGTGGATCGTCGGCGGCACGGGGTTGTGGCTCCTGCTGCGGTCGGTCGGGGCGCATCCGAGCCCTTCGACGATCGTCTTCCTCGGCGGCGTCAGCGCTGTCGGCGCGATCGTCGCGGTGCTCGCCTTCTTTGCGCCGTCGGGCCTCGGCCCGCGTGAGGCGTCGATGTACGGACTGATCCTCGCTATCGCAACCCCGGGCGCGGCGCTCGGCGCCACCGTCCTGAATCGCGTCGCGATCACGCTCGTCGAGATTCTGCTGCTCGTCGTCGGCGGAGTCCTCCTACGCGGTCGCCGCGACGAAGATGCGCTCGAGCCTGCCGACGTTCGCGGCTAGCAGCTAGCTCAGCGTTCTCCGCAGCGCATCGCGCCAGCCCGCGATGGCCTCCGACCTGTCGGTCTGCGGCTCGCAGCGCAACGACGTGCGCCGGAAGCCCCCGACATCGTCGTGGGACCAGCGCCCGATTGCGACTCCCGCCAGCGCCGCCGCGCCGAGCGCGGTCGTCTCGCGCTCGCCTGCGACCTCGACCGGAACGTCGAGCACGTCGGCGAGGAACTGCACGAGAAAGCCGTTCGACGACGCGCCGCCGTCGATGCGGAGCAGCGCCGGACGTTCGGTCATCGCCTCGACGACGTCGAGCACCTGGTACGCCATCGCCTCGAGCGCAGCGCGAACGACGTGCTCGCGTCGCGTACCGCGTGTGATCCCACAGAGGAGTCCGCGCGCGTCCGGCGCCCAATGCGGTGAGCCGAGGCCGGTGAGAGCCGGCACGAAGTAGACGCCGTCGGTCGAGTCGACCGACCGCGCGAGCGCTTCGCTCTCGGCGGAGTCCGCGAGCACACCGAGTCCGTCTCGCAGCCACTGCACCGCGGCGCCTGCGACGAAGATCGACCCCTCGAGCGCGTACGTCCCGCCTGCACCGGCAGCAGCGGTCCGCACGAGGCCGTGAGGCGGCACCGAGTGATCGGCGCCGGTCTCGACGAGCACGAACGCACCCGTTCCGAACGTCGCCTTCGCACCACCATGCGCGTACAGCGATGCCTGCTGGTCGCCCGCGAGCGCCGCCACCGGAATCGTCGCGCCGAGCAGCGTGCCTTCCCCGAAGGGCCTCGCCGATGGAAGCACATCCGGCAGCACCTCGCGGGGCACATCGAAGAGCTCGAGCAGCTCGTCGCTCCAGTCAAGGGTCTCGAGGTCGAGCAACATCGTGCGCGACGCGTTCGACATGTCGGTCGCATGGACTGCGCCCCTCGTGAGTTGCCAAAGGAGCCAGGAATCGACGGTTCCGAACGCGAGGCCGTCGCGCGAGCCGAGATCACGCAGGATCCACTCGAGCTTCGTCGCCGAGAAGTACGGGTCGGGTGTCAGCCCCGTGCGGGCGCGAATTCGGTCGGCGGGAAGCTCGCGGCAGCGCTCGGCGGTGCGCCGGTCCTGCCACACGATCGCCGGATGCATCGGCTCTCCGGTGCGTCGGTCCCACACGATCGTCGTCTCACGCTGATTTGCGATCCCGATCGCGTCGAGCTCTCTCGGGCCGACACTCGCGTCGGCGAGAGCCGCTGCCGCGGCGGTCTCGACACTCAACCACAGTGTGGTGGGATCCTGCTCGACCCAACCCGGCCGCGGGGTCGAGAGGTCGACCTCCGCATAGCCGCGCCCGACGACGTCAAGCTCGTCTCCGACGACGAGGCACGTCGTACCGGTCGTTCCCTGGTCGATCGCGAGGATCACTTCTGGCATCTTCTCTTCTACGGGGCGCGCCGGATGCAGGGCTATGCTCTCTGCGCGGAGTCGGCGAGGCCCGACCCGCCAGTCCTTCCGATCGGAGGCGCACGATGAAGGGTCAGCAGAAGCCGAAGCAGCTCGCGAAAAAGGCGCCGCAAAAGACGCTGAAGGAGCGTCGGGCGGAGAAGCACGCGAAGGACAAGCGCTCCACGAGCGGCATCTAGCAGGCCGCCCGACATGAACAACGTGATCTCGTTCATGTCGGCGAACTATGTCGCGCGCCAGACGGGTTACGCGATGGACGACTGGCCGCACGGCGACCGCACGACCAACGAGTGGTTCGCGCCGATCGCGACGTTCCCCGAGCGATTCGGCGCGCTCCTCTCGGACGTGCGTGGGCTCGGGTTCGCTGCGCTCGACGTATGGGCCGCGCATCTGAACCACTCGTGGGCGACCGAGGAGCATCTCTCGGCTGCGCGGCAACTGCTCGACGACCACCACCTGCAGGTCACGAGCTATGCCGCATTCGTCGGGCCGGGTGAGGCAGAGCCCATCTGCGACGTCGCGGCGGCGATCGGCACCGCGCTGATCGGCGGTCTTGCGCCGGATCCGCCGACTGCCGCTCCGGTGCTGCGCGAGCGCGGCATGCGGCTCGGCATCGAGAACCACGCTGAGCGGACACCGAGTGAGATCCTGCGGGCCATCGGCGCGGACGGCGATGTGCTCGGCACGACCGTCGACACCGGCTGGTGGGCGGCGCAGGAGTACGACGCGGCGCGCGCGATCGACGAGTTCGAGGGGCACGTGTTCCATGTGCATCTCAACGACGTGCGTGCGGTCGGTGAGCACGAGCCGTGCGCCTGGGGCGACGGCGTCGTGCCGATCGAGGAATGCGTCCGAGCTCTGCGGCGTATCGGCTACGAGGGCGTCGTGACGGTCGAGTACGAGCCGGCGGACGTCGATCCGACCGACGACTGCCGCGCGATGCTCGCGCATGCGCGCACGTTGCTTGCAACATAGACCTCGGCTGAGTGCATACCGTGCGCACGGAAACCCGCTGTCGATTTCGGAGGCGCCTCGTGCCCGACTACACCCGCGTGAACTTCAAGGAGATCGAGGACTCGTCGGGCGGCGACGCATCCAAGGTCGAGGCCCGCTTTGGGCGCAAGCATCTCGACTCCGCGCACCTCGGCGTCAGCTACTTCCGCTATCCGCCGGGAGTCCGCTCAACCGTGGGGCACAGCCACCGTGAGCAAGAGGAGGCCTACGTCGTCGTCTCCGGCTCGGGCCTCGTCCGCCTCGATGACGAGATCGTGGAGCTGAGGCAGTGGGACGTCGTGCGGGTCGCACCAGCCGTCGTGCGCGGCTTCGAGGGCGGCCCTGACGGGCTCGAGCTGATCGCGATCGGCGCCGACCGCCCCGAGGGCGGCGACGGCGTGCGCTTCGCAGAGTGGTGGCCGAGGGCTTAACGCCTCACTTCGCTCGCTTCACGGGGGAAACCCGTTTCCCCCGTGGTCCCCCTTCTGGTTCGTGCTTTCGGCGGGGCGCGTCACTGCTCTCGCCGAACGCGTTCGGCTCCGCGACGGCTCAACGCGCCACGGTCGTGGGCGTTCTAGACACGGCCAGGGGCCTGACCCCTACTTTGCGGACACGGCCTGGGGCCTGACCCCTGCTTTGCGGACACGGCCTGGGGCCTGACCCCTACTTTGCGGACACGGCCTGGGGCCTGACCCCTGCTTTGCGGACACGGCCTGGGGCCTGACCCCTGCTTTTAGGGCATGCCGCAAAGGCCGCGCTCGACGTCGCGACCCCTCAACTCCGCGCTCAACTCCGGGCCTTCGGCGGTCGACACATGCGTGATGAAGGTGGATCGGACAGATCCGCGCTGGGCGGCATCGCTCGCGACGGCGGCTCTCGTGCTCGTGCTCGGCTGGTTCGCGTTCGTGAAGGGCGAGCGCGTGCCGATCCTCGGGATGGTGGATCTCGGTGTGCACGAGTTCGGGCATCTGCTGTTCAGCTGGGCGCCGGAGCTCGTGATGGTGCTGATGGGGAACGGCACCCAGTCGCTGCTCCCCTTGATCGTCGCCGCGTGCTTCGTGTGGTTTCGCCGCGACTGGCCGGCCGCTGGGCTCTGCCTCGCGTGGTGTGGCACGACGCTGCAGGACGCGTCCGTCTACATCGCAGACGCGCCGTACCAGCGGCTAACGCTGCTGAAGGAGAACTCGATCCACGACTGGGCCTACGTGCTCGGCGCCGAGCAGTTCTACGCACTCGACAAGGCCGCGCTGATCGCGACGTGCGTGAAGGACGTCGGCCTCGCGTTGCTCGTGTCCGGCTTCGGCATCTGCCTCGCACCGGCATTTCGCATCTGGCGGGCGAATCGACTGTCGGTCGTCGAGGAAGGAGACGCCGGCTACCTGACCGAGACCGAAGCGGTGTAGGTCGAGCTCCGCGCGCCGCGGCCCGGTGTGACGACGAGGAACGCGGACCGCCCGACCTTGTTCTTGTTCGCGAACGTCAACGTCGCTTTTGCTGCCGTTCCGGTCGATACGGCGAGGCGGTTCACCGGTGCGAGCGTGGTCGCGAAGAGCGCCAGCGTGGCGCCCGGTGCGGATGCTGCCGTGACCGTGACGCGCTTCTTCGCCGGAAGCCAGACACGAAAGACGTCACGTGGATCCTCGAACAGTGCGACGCGGCCGCTCGTCCTACCGGTGGTCCTGGCACGGGTCGTCAGCGTTGCAGCAGTCGGCACGGCGTCGTTCGGCTCGACGCTGTCGGGAAGAGGCGTGGGCGCTGCGAGCGCCGCCGCCATGTCGAGGATCCCGTAGCCCGTGGCCGTGTCGTAGCCGGGCGGCCCCACGTCGCGGGCGGACTCGCGCAGGATCTCGGCCACCTGGCTCGCGTCGAGGTCGGGCCGCACGGTCCAGAGCCACGCGGCCGCGCCGGCCACGAGCGGTGAGGAGAAGCTCGTTCCGTCCTCCGGTGCCCAGCTCATGTCGACCGCCGTCGCGACGGGGATGTCGACCCCGGGCGCTGCGATGTCCACGGACTGCGATCGGCTCGAGAAGGGCGCCGGTTGATCCGCCTCGTCCGTTGCGCCGACCGTGAACACGTGCGGGTCGACGGCGGGGTAGCTCGGCGGGTTACCTTCCTCGCCCGAGTTTCCGGAGGCGGCGACGACGAGGCTGCCCAGGCGAACCGCCTCGGCGATCGCCCCGTCGATGAGCCCGTTCGGCGAGGTCGAGCCGAGGCTGAGATTGATGACAGAACGCCCCGCTTCGGCCGCCGCCCTGATGCCCTCGGCGATGTCGGACGGGGGCAGCTGCGTACCGTCGCCGAGCGATGCGTCGAACGATCGCATCACCGCCGTGGGATAGATCCCGACGACGCCGACCCCGTTCACAGGTGCGCCGATCACGGATGCAACGGCCGTTCCGTGGACGCCGCCGATCGGCGCCGGCTCCTGCGTGTTCAGCGGGGTGAAGTCGGGGCGGCCGACGAACTCCGGATGGGAAAACTCGACACCCGAGTCGACGATGGTCACCGGCATGCCCGGTCCCGGAGGGGTGAGCGTGTCGACCCGCACGTCCGGGCGCCACCACTCCTGCGGGACCAGCGGATCGGCGAAGTCGCGCGACGCTCGAAGTACGTTGGCGCGGGCCGGTGCCGCGCCCGCGGGCGAAGCCCCGGCGGCCACGGCGCAGAGAACGGCAAGGAGGGCGACGCGGGCGATCACGTAGACCTATCACGACAGGGCAACGTGAGAGCGTGCTGAGAATCGGCGGGGCCCAAGGGAGGGGGTGTTCCTCCCGGCCCGATGGCTAATCCCTCAGGTCAGAGCCAGCAGCCCGCGAGCGGCTCTGGCCGCGATCAGGTCCTCGCGGGCGCGCAGCACGACGACGCGCACCGCCGACGCCCGGCGTCGCGATGTCGGCGTCGGGAACCGCCCGGCCGTTCGCCGCCTCGTCGAGCTCGATCCCGAGGAAACCCAGTCGCCGCGCGACGTCGAGCCGGATCGCCGCTGATCCCTCACCGACCCCGGCTGTGAAGACCAGCGCATCGATTCCGCCGAGCGAGGCGGTCATCGCGGCGACCGCGGCAGCGATGCGATGCGTGAACACCGCGAGCGCGAGCGTCGCCGAGGGTGAGGTCGAGCGCTCCAGCTCGTCGACGCGGGCCGACTCGCCCGAGACGCCGAGCAGGCCGGATTCGGACTCGAGCGCTCGACCAACGCCCTCCACGTCGAGCCTCCCGGTCCGAATGAGGTGCAGCACGATCTCCGGATCGACCGACCCCGAGCGCGTCGCCATCGGTATGCCGTCGAGCGGGCTGTAGCCCATGGTGGTGTCGATCGAACGGCCGTCGCTGCACGGCGGTGATGGAGCAGCCGCCGCCCAGATGGCACACGACGAGCCGCGGCACCGGCACCTGCTCGGACGCCCATTGCACCGAGAGCCCGTGGAAGCCGTACCGCCGGATGCCCCAGGCGTCATGCCACTCGCGCGGCACGGCATACGTCGAGGCCTCGGCCGGCATCGTCCGGTGGAACGCCGTGTCGAACACGGCGACGTGTGGAACGTCCGGCAGCGCATTCCGCGCCTTGCCGATCGCCTCGAGCGCGGGGCGGTTGTGGAGCGGCGCGAGCTCCGCTACCTCTTCGAGCACGGCGATGACGTCTTCGTCGAGGACGACGGGGTCGAAGAAGCGTGGTCCACCGTGCACCACGCGATGCGCGACTGCATCGACCTGGCGGCAGCTGCGAAGGAGTCGACGGTGCTCGAGACGTCTCCCTCGACGACGGTGAGCTTGAGACTCGTCGAGCCGGCGTTGACCACGAGGATCCGGCTCACGCGAAGTGAGGCCAGACCCAGTCGCGAATCGTCGGATCGTCTTCGCCGTGCTCGCGCGTGTAGGCGCGGGCGCGCAGCCGCGCGTCTTCCATTTCCTGCCGGAGGTGCGCGGCGGTCGTGCCGAGCCCCGGCACACGGTCGATGACGTCGATGACGAGATGGAAGCGGTCGAGGTCGTTCAACATCACCATGTCGAACGGGGTCGTCGTCGTGCCCTCCTCCTTGTAGCCGCGTACGTGCAGGTTGTCGTGGTTCGCGCGACGGTACGTGAGGCGGTGGATCAACCACGGGTAGCCGTGGTAGGCGAAGATCACGGGACGGCTCGTCGTGAAGAGCGCGTCGAACTGCGAATCGGACAGACCGTGCGGATGCTCGCTCTCCGGTTGCAGCCGCATCAGGTCGACGACGTTCACGACGCGCACCCTGAGCTCCGGCAGGTGCTCGCGGAGGATCGCTGCTGCTGCCAGCGTCTCGAGCGTCGGAACGTCGCCACAGCATCCGAGCACGACGTCGGGCTCTTCGTCGTCGTCGTTCGACGCCCACTCCCAGATGCCGACTCCGCGCGTGCAGTGCACGATCGCATCGTCCATCGACAGATAGTTCAGCGCCGGCTGCTTGCCGGCCACGATGACGTTGACGTAGTGCCTCGAGCGCAGGCAGTGGTCCGCGACGGAGAGCAGCGTGTTCGCGTCGGGCGGCAGATACACGCGGATGATCTCGGCCTTCTTGTTCACGACATGGTCGATGAAGCCCGGATCCTGGTGCGAGAAGCCGTTGTGGTCCTGGCGCCAGACGTGGGACGACAGCAGGTAGTTCAACGACGCGACCGGTCTGCGCCACGGAATGCCGCGCGTCACCTTCAGCCATTTGGCGTGCTGGTTGAACATCGAGTCGACGATGTGGATGAACGCCTCGTAGCAGTTGAAGACCCCATGTCGACCCGTCAGGAGGTAACCCTCGAGCCACCCCTGGCAGAGGTGCTCCGACAGGACTTCCATGACGCGCCCGTCCGGCGCGAGGTGATCGTCGGTCGGCTCGAGCTCGGCATCCCACGCTCGGTTCGTGACGTCGAAGACGTCGTCGAGACGGTTCGACGCGGTCTCGTCGGGGCCGAAGAGACGGAAGTTGTCGCCGTTGCGCGCGATCACGTCGCGTACGTAGCCCCCGAGGACACGCGTCGCCTCGCTCGTCGTGGTTCCGGGCACCTCGACGTCGACGGCGTAGTCGCGGAAGTCGGGCAGGTCGAGATCGCGCAGCAGAAGGCCGCCGTTCGCGTACGGGCTTGCGCTCATGCGGCGGTCGCCCGTCGGGGCGAGCTCTGCCAGCTCCGGGACGAGACGTCCGTTCTCGTCGAACAGCTCGTCGGGGCGATAGCTCCGCAGCCACTCCTCGAGGATGCGCAGGTGCTTCGTATTCCCGCGCACGTCGGTGACCGGAACCTGATGCGCACGCCACGTCCCCTCTATCTGTACGCCGTCGACCTCCTTCGGGCACGTCCAGCCCTTCGGCGTGCGGAGCACGATCATCGGCCACCGCGGCCGCGGCGTCGCGGCCCCGCCGCGGGCAGCGCTCTGTATCTCCGCGATCGCATCGAGCGCATCGTCGAGGGCTGTCGCGAGCAGCTCGTGCACGACGGCGGGATCGTCGCCGGCCACGATCAGCGGGCGCCAGCCGTAGCCCTCGAAGAGGGCAACGAGCTCGGGCTCCGGGATGCGCGCGAGCACGGTCGGGTTCGCGATCTTGTAGCCGTTCAGGTGGAGGATCGGCAGCACCGCGCCGTCCGTGGCTGGATCGAGGAACTTGTTCGCGTGCCAGCTCGTCGCAAGCGGCCCGGTCTCCGCCTCGCCGTCGCCGACGACGCAGGTGACGACCAGATCGGGATTGTCGAACGCCGCGCCGAACGCGTGCGCAAGCGCGTAACCGAGCTCGCCGCCCTCGTGGATCGAACCCGGCGTCTCGGGGGCGACGTGGCTCGGTATGCCGCCGGGATAGGAGAACTGGCGGAACAGCGCGCGCATGCCTTCCTCGTTTTCGCCGATCGACGAGTACACCTCGCTGTACGTGCCTTCGAGGTATGCGTTCGCGACGAGCCCGGGGCCGCCGTGGCCCGGCCCCGCGATGTAGATCGAGCTGAGGTCGCGCCGGCGAATCGCGCGATTCATGTGCACGTACACGAGGTTGAGCCCGGGAGTCGTACCGAAGTGCCCGAGGAGGCGCGGCTTGACGTGCTCCGGCCGCAGCGGCTCTCTCAGCAACGGGTTGTCGAGCAGATAGATCTGTCCGACGGACAGGTAGTTCGCCGCACGCCAATAGGCGTCGATCAGCTGGAGGTCGCGCTCGGAGAGCGTCACGGTCCGGGCGTCCTCGGCGGCGTTACGCGTCGTGCGTGTCGCCGTTCCGGAATCCCGGAGGAAGCAGCGACCGATCGATCTGCCGGTCGGGCCGCGTCCACGAGAAGACGTCCTCGGCGATCATCGGGGGGCCGGCGAGATGGTCGTGCCATGCAGAGGCACTCTGCCAGAGGGCCGGGTCCTGCAGGAGGGGCTCCAGCGCGTCCGCGCCGAGCTCGGACTCGAAGATGAAGATCGCCTCCGAGCCGGTGAGAAAGACCTGATGCCGGTCGAGACCGAGCAGCTCGGGATCGAACGGCGGGCCTGCCGCGATCAGCGCACGGACGGCGTCTCGAGCGTCATCGCGGAAGGGCAAGACGACGGCGAGCCGCCTGCGGCCTTCCGTGCCGAGCTGGAGCGCGGTGAGCCGCTCGGCGATCTCGGCGAGGACGCCGGCCTGCGCGACGCTCGCGATCGAGAGCGACTCTCCGGTGCGCGGGGCGAGCACGAGGCTCGGGCGCCCGTCGATTCGCTCTTCCGGCGCGCGGCCGATGCGGATCTCAGAGAGGTAGTCGTACGGGATCTCGCGTGTCGTCGGCTCCGAGCCGGTCATCCCGTCGAGTCGCACCGCACGCGGAAGCAACTCGAGCTTTCCCCGGGCGAGGGGGTGCTCGCCTTCACGCCAAACCACTCCGTAGCTCGTCCTCATTTCCTCAGCTTCCTCGAAGGAGCTCGATCCGGCATCAGTTGGCGCGCTGAGGCTCGCTGCGGAAAAACCCGCATTTGCACCGCCGCACCCACACAGAAAACGGGGCCGGCATGCCGGCCCCGTTTCAGTCAGGCGTTTCCGTCGTTACGAGACGACGACGGTCAGCTTGAGGACGTTGTCCTCGCCTGTCGTCTTCATGCCGGACATACCGGGATAGTCCTCGCCCGGCTTCGTCGTGAAGTGGTAGGTCCCCGGCTTGGTCAGGGCGACCTTCAGCGAGGCGCCCATGTGACCGAGCGTCGCGTGCGCGATGTGCAACGCCGGGCCGCTCGTCAAGACGAGCTTGTGCGGCATCACGTCGTTGTTCGTGACCGTGAGCAGGCCCCCGCGGTGAAGCGTGATCGACTGGCTCGCCTTGAAGGCGTCGTGGTTGGCCGACCACGTGTGGCAACCCTGCACCTGATGGCGGATGAGCAGCGATGCGTTGCCGGGCGGCGAGCCGGCGGATGCTGCGCTTGCGACGATCAATGTGACCGCTAGCGCGAGAGCAAGAGATGTGAACTTGGCGAACATGGAGTGCTCCTTTCGGGTTCCCTCGAGTCTCGGCCCCGCCGGATCGCACCGCATCGGGCCTTGACCGCGTCCCGACTTCGGCTTTTCCGCAATTACCAGGACTTGAGCGAGCGGCTCTCGGCCCGGGCGCGGAGCCGAATGCGTGCGTCGACCGCGACACAGCCGCTCGGCAGCCCGATGACCGGGTTGAGGTCGAGCTCGGCGACCTCGGGGAGATCCACGGCCAGCCGCGAGAGCCGCTGAACGAGGTCGACGAGTGCCGGTGCATCGGCCGCGGCCGCGCCGCGGAAGCCGCGTACGAGCTGTCCCGCCTTGCCGCCGCCGACGAGCTCCTCGGCATCGATGTCGGTCAGCGGTGCGATCTCGAACCGAGCGCCGCCGATCAGCTCCGCGAACACCCCTCCCGGGCCGAACGCGACGAGCGGGCCGAAGAGCGGGTCCTGCACGATGCCGGCGAGCAGCTCCGTGCCGCCGCGGATCATCGGCTGCACGAGGACCGGCCCGCCGATCCGCTCGGCCGCGGCGCGAACCTCGTCGTCGGTCTCGAGATTCAAGGCGACGCCGCCGCTCTCGGTCTTGTGCACGCCTGCGGCTGCCGTCTTGAGCACGACCGGGTGTCCCAGGGTGCGCGGCTGCGTCGACCGCTTCGTCGGCGCCGGCGACGACCAGCTCCGGGACGACCGGGATCCCGTAGGCCGTCAAGAGTGCGCGTGCGTCCGCTGCCTCGAGCCACAGGTCGCCGGACGCCTCGAGCGCAGCGTCGACCAAGCTCCGTGCGGCGCCCGCGTCGATGCCGTCGAGTGTCGGGACCGTGCCCGCGGGACGGCGCAGCCATTCCGCGCGGCCGGCTGCGACGCCGAGCGCGCGAGCCGCCGACTCGGGATAGGCGAAGGTGGCGACGGGCGAGCCCGCCTCGCGCAGGCTCTCCGGCGTTCCGTCGGCGCTGACGATCACCGCGAGCACCGGCTTCTCGGAAGGCTCCTGCTCCAGCGCTTCGCGGATCGCCGCCGCGACCTCGTCGGCGCCGGCGACGACGGGAGGGACGAAGAGCACGATCACCGCGTCGATGCCGGGATCGCGGAGGACGAGGGGCAGTGCCTGCGCATAGCCGTCGCCGGTCGCCGAGCCGAGCAGGTCGACGGGATTCGCGGTGCTCGCTTCGCTCGGGAGCACGGCGGCGAGCGCCTGCCGGGTCTCGGCCGCGAGCTCCGGTACGTCGAGACCGGCGGCGTCGCACGCGTCGGCGCAGAGGATCCCGAGCCCGCCTGCGTTCGTCAGCACGGCGACGCGCCGGCCGCGTGGGAGCGGCTGGCTCGAGAGCAGCGTGGCGACGTCGACGAGCTCCTCGAGGTTGCCCGCGCGAAGGACGCCGGCGCTGCGGAAGAGCGCTTCGACCGCGGCGTCGGAGCCCGCGAGCGCGGCCGTGTGCGAGCTTGCTGCGCGCGCGCCGGCACCTGACGTCCCCGCCTTCAGGGCGAGGATCGGCTTGCGGCGGGCGAGACGCGCGGCGACGTGCGCGAACTTCTGCGGATTGCCGAAGGACTCGAGGTAGAGCAGCACGACATCGGTGCCGTCGTCCTCTTCCCACCATTCGAGCAGGTCGTTCGACGAGACGTCGGCCTTGTTCCCGATCGAGACGAACGACGAGAAGCCGAGGCCGCGCTCCGTGGCCTTCTCGAGCAGTGCGAGCCCGAGCGCGCCGCTCTGAGACGAGAACGCGATACGTCCCGCCGGGAGCGCGCGCGGTGCGAACGTTGCGTTGAGCCCGAGTGCGGGAACTGCGATGCCGAGGCAGTTCGGGCCGACGAGGCGAGCCCCGTGCGCGCGGACGAGTGCGAGAAGCTTCTGCTGGCGCTCTGCGCCTTCGGCGCCGACCTCGGCGAATCCCGCGGAGATCACGCAGAGCGCGCGCACGCCCTTCCGCAGCGCCTCCGCCGCCGATTCGAGCACGTTGCCGCCCGGGACGCAGATCACGGCGAGATCGACGGGATCGGGGATCTCCTCGATCGTGCGATAGGCGCGTACTCCGGCGACCGCTTCTCCCGTGCGGTTCACGGGGTACGCCGCGCCTACGAAGTCGGCGGCGATGATGTTGCGAAAGAGCTCGCCGCCGATGGTGCCGCGTCGCTTCGACGCGCCGATCACCGCGACGCCGGCTGGGGCGAAGAACGGACGGAGCGACGCCGCGACGGCAATGTGGTCGCGCTCCTCGACCCGCGCGCGGAACTGCTCGGTCGGTGCGATCGGGAACCGAACCTCGATCTCGCCGCCCTCGAGCGTGCGCGACACCTCGAAGCCGGCGTCTCGGAAGACGCCGAGCATGGCCGTGTTCTCCGGCAGTACGTCGGCGACGAAGCGCTCGATGCCGACGTCTGCCGCGCGCGCTGCGAGCCGTTCGAGCAGGCGCGTCGCAGCTCCGCGCCGCTGCAGATCGTCCGCGACGGTGAATGCGACCTCCGCCGCCGCCGGGTCACGCAGGCGTGCGTACTCCGCCGCCGCGACGATGCGCTCGTCTCCTTCTGCGTCGGTGAGCGATCCGATGAGTGCGCCGCGATCGATCCAGTTGGGATCGAGCATGTGCTCGACGAGCGCTGCATCGATGCGGCGCGCTCCGTGGAAGCGGAGGTAGCGGCTGTCCGCGGACAGCCGCTCGAAGAACGCGACGAGAGCGCCCGCGTCGCTCGACGCGGGCGCTCTCAGTCGCAGGGTGGAGCCGTCCCGGAGGATCACGTCCACCGGGGCGGCGTCCGTGAGCCTAAGCAGCGCCGACAAGAGCCCTCTCGTGTCCGGCACGCGGCTCGGTATCGACCGGCTCGGCCGTCAGGACGACCTTCAGGGCGTTCGTCTTCGCCGCGTCGGCGAAAACGTCGTAGGCGCCCATCGTGTCGCCGAGCGGGAAGTGATGCGTTGCGAACGGCAACGTATTGAGCTTCCCCTGAGTGACGAGCTCGAGCAGCCGTGGGGTGCTGAACGCATCCACGAGCCCCATCGTGATCGTCAGGTCGCGGATCCACAGCGTCTCGAGGTGCAGAGTCGCCGAGTGCCCGTGCACGCCGACGTTGGCGACGTGTCCGCCGGGACGAACGAGCTCTGTGCACAGCTCGAAGGTCTCCGGCAGGCCGACTGCCTCGATCGTGACGTCCGCTCCGAGACCGCCGGTCAGCTCCATGACCTTTGCGAGGGCGCTGCCGTCGCGGTTGTTGATCGTGACGTCGGCACCGAACTCGCGGGCCTTCGCGAGGCGTCCCTCGTCGAAGTCGATCGCGACGATGTGGGCCGGCGTGTAGAGGGCGGCCGTGAGCACCGCTGCGAGGCCGATCGGGCCTGCACCGACGATCGCGACCGTGTCGCCGGGCTCGACGCGCCCGTTGAGGACGCCGACCTCGTACGCGGTCGGGAGGATGTCGGCGAGGAAGAGCACCTCTTCGTCGTCGAGCTGTGCCGGGATCTTGTACACGGACGTGTCGGCGAACGGTACACGCGCGTACTCCGCCTGGAGTCCGTCGATCAGATGCCCGAAGATCCAGCCGCCGCCTCCGGTGCACATGCCGTACCGTGCCTCCTTGCAGAACCGGCAGCGTCCGCATGAGGTAATGCACGACACGAGAACACGGTCGCCGATCTCGAGCGTCGTGACGGCGGCGCCCTTCTCGACGACGGTCGCGGTGGCTTCGTGTCCGAGGATCGTGCCCGGCTTACACGTCGGGACGTCGCCCTTCAGAATGTGTAGGTCCGTCCCGCAGATCGTCGAGGTGTCGATGCGCACGACGATGTCCGTCGGTGCTTCGATCGTCGGATCGGGGACGTTGTCCCAGGACCGTTTTCCCGGGCCGTGGTAGACGAGCGCTTGCATGGTGCGCCTCCTTGTTGTTGCTCGTCACACAGGCTCTCTCGCACGGAGAGCCGCAGCATCGGCGCCGGTACGGAGCCGTGCTGCGGCTTTTCCGCAGGATTACCGTGCGGCGGTCGTGGCGAGCTCGCGCTCGGGCGTCTCGACCGGCGCTCCGGTCGGGATTGCGAGCACGGGGCAGACGCCTGCGTGCAGCAGCCCCTGCGTGACGCTGCCGAGCACCGCGTTCGCAAGCCGGCCGTAACCGTGCGTGCCGACCACGATCAGGTCAGCTTCGACCTCCCTGGCGACCTCCGCGATCGTGCGCGCGGCATGGCCACCGGTGGAGGTGCGGACGACGAATGTCGCGTCGAGGCCGCCGTCGCGCAGATCCGCGACCTGCTTGGCGATCTCCTCGCGCAGCTCCGTCTCGTCCGCGAGAACGGGGTATCCGCCGCCGCGGCCGACGAAGATCTCCCGCACGTGAACGACGACCAGCTTGGCCTTGTCGGGCTCCGCCAAGTCGAGCGCGTACGGCAGCGCGAGCGCGGCAGTCGCGGACCCATCCGTTGCCCAGAGAACTGTCTTGAACATGAGATGCTCCTTTCTGTCGATCCCACATTGCGCCCACAGGTCGGCTTGGGCATCCGGGCGAGACCTGACCCGCACGGTGGGTTGTCCGCAGGCTTCGAATAGGCTTTTCGCCGTGGATGCCGTCACGCCGAGCGAGAGCCGCCTCCGCGCGCTGCTCGACGCGACGATGGCGATCGGCTCGGAGTTGTCGTTCGAGTCGCTCCTCCAACGTCTCGTGACCACTGCGGCCGAGCTCACTGGAGCCCGCTATGCCGCGCTCGGTGTGATCGATCCAACCGGCCAGGAGCTGGAGCGCTTTCTGACGTCCGGCGTCGACGAGGAGACGCATCGTGCTATCGGCGAGCTTCCCCGGGGCAGGGGGATTCTCGGTGCGCTCATCAAAGAGGCGACGCCGCTGCGCCTCCACGACCTGAGTGAGGATCCGCGCTCGGTTGGCTTTCCGGCAAACCACCCGCCGATGCACACGTTCCTCGGCGTGCCGATCATGCTGCGCGGGGTCGCCTACGGCAACTTCTATTTGACCGAGAAGGCCGACGGGGAGGACTTCTCCGACGAGGATCAGGAGATCGTGTCGCTCCTCGCCGGACAGGCGGCGGTCGCAATCGAGAACGCCCGGCTCTACGAGGCCACGAGCCAGTGGTCGAAGCAACTCGAGTCTCTCAACGAGGTCGGCAACGCGCTCGCGACCGAGACCGACCTCGGACGGCTGCTCGCCCTCGTCGCCCGGCGTCTGCGTGAGCTGCTCGACGCGCGGCTCGTTGCGGTGATGCTGCCGGCTGGAGCCGACGAGCTCCGGTTTGCCGCCGTCGCGGGCGAGGGCGGAGATGCGTTCCTCGGCACCACGCTGCCGCGCGGGTCGTCGAAGACCGGACGCGTCTACGATCGAGGACGAAGCGAGCGCAGCGACTCGGTGCTCGACGATCCCGAGGTGAGCCGCGACGTCATCCGCGGCTTCGGAGTGAGGACCGGCCTGTGGGTGCCGCTCCTCGTCAGGTCGGAGACGATCGGCGTGATCGCCGTGCACGACAAGCTCAGCGCGGATGCGCGCTTCACCGACAACGACCTCCGTCTTGCCGAGACCTTTGCCTCACGCGCTGCCGTCGCAGTGGATCTCTCGCAGCGGATTGCCCGCGACGTGTTGCGGCGCATCGTCGATGCGCAGGAGCTCGAGCGGCGACGCCTGGCGCGGGAGCTCCACGACGAGACCGGGCAGGCTCTTTCTTCGATCCTGCTCGGCCTGAAGGCACTCGATGACAAGGTCGAGAGCGACGCGGCGCGTGAAGGCGTCGCGGAGGTGAGAGAGCTTGTCGTTGCGACGCTGCACGACGTCCGTCGGCTGGCTATCGAGCTCCGCCCGAAGGTGCTCGACGACTTCGGCCTCGTTCCCGCCGTCGAGCGGCTGACCGAGTCGTTCGGTGGCCAGACGGGCATTGGCATACGCTTCGAGTCGAGCCTCGCGGACGAGCGGCTCCCTACCGAAGTAGAGACTGCGCTCTTCCGCATCATTCAGGAGTCCCTCACGAACATCGTCAAGCACGCACGCGCGCGGAACATCAGCATCGTGCTCGCCCGCAAGCCCGGCGCCGCAGTCGCGGTGATCGAGGACGACGGGCAGGGCTTCGATCCGAGCTCGGTTCGGGACGGTGGGTTCGGGCTCGAGGGCATGCGCGAGCGCGTCGGCCTCCTCGACGGCCGGCTCCAGATCGAGTCGGCCGAAGGGGCGGGCACGACGCTCATCGCCGAGGTACCGCTCGCATGAGCATCCGCGTGCTGATCGTCGACGACCACGCCGTCTTCCGAGCGGGTCTTCGGATGCTGATCGACGCCGAGGCCGACCTCGAAGCGGTTGGAGAGGCCGGCACGGGCCGCGACGCGGTCTTTCAGGCGCGTGCGCTGAAGCCGGACGTGATCCTGCTCGACATCGTGATGCCGGACCAGAGCGGCCTCGACGTCGTACCCACCCTCTTGCACGAGCGTCCCGAGACGAAGGTGCTGGTGTTGTCGATGCAGGACGACCCGCAGTACGTACGCCAGGCGTTCAGCATCGGCGCGAGCGGCTACATCCTCAAGGAGGCCGCGGACACGGAGGTCGTTGCGGCGATCCGTGAGGTGGCAGGCGGCAACAGCTACGTGCATCCGACGGTCGGAGCGCGGCTCGTCGCGGCCGAGAACGCCGAGGCACGACGTGCGGAAGCCGACCCACTCTCAGATCGCGAGCGCGAGGTTCTTCGTCTGCTCGCCCTCGGCCACACCAACCAGGAGATCTCCTCGCAGCTCTACATCTCGGTGCGAACGGCCGAGACGCATCGGGCGCACATCATGCAGAAGCTCCGGCTTTCGAGCCGCGCCGAGCTCGTGCGCTACGCGCTCGATCAGGGCGTGCTCGAGCAGTGAGCGAATGACCCGGCACGCCGACGAGCCGCCCGAAGGCGGCTCGTGGGTGGTGCGGGGTGGTGCGGGGACTACGCGGTGGTGGCCGTCTGCGGCTTCACGGTCTTCGGCGCGCGGGCCGTGCTGAACAGCTTGTCGGGGCTGCGCAGCGCGCCGGCGACGGCGAGGATGCCGAAGCCGAGTCCGGCGAGGAGGAGCGCGATGCCGACGACGATCCCGAACAGCGAGAGCTGCTCTGCCATGTAGCTCGTGTTGAGCGCCGTGGTCAGTGCGGTCTCAGTGACCCAGAGGTTCCGGAGCCCGTTGTCGACAGGCTGGCCCGATGCCGGGTTCGTGAGCGCGTACTTCGGGTCGTTCGTCGCACCCTTGCCGTCCGTGAGCTTCACGGGCGTGCCGGGCTTCGCCGTATAGCGGCCGAGCTGCGAGTACGTCAGGCCGCCGGTCGCCTCGAGCGTATGGATGCGCATGTAGCTCGCGAATGCGCGGGCCCGTGCGCCGGTGTTGATGGCCTGGCCGGCGACGCTCACCGTCGGCAGTGCCAGCGTGGACGGAAGGCCGGCGTCCTTGGCCTCGGCCTTGATCAGCGCCGGAGTCATGTCGGGCGAGCCGACGATCTGCTCGAGCTTGAGGCTGTCGCGGACTGTGCCCCGTCCGCTGACGCCCATGACGATTGCTGCGACGCCGAAGGCGACGAGGACTGCCGCTGCGACGATTCCACCGATCTCGAATACCTTGCGCATCTCAAACTCCTTTTGTCGCGGCCGAGTCTCGTCTCGAGCTCTGACCTTGTGGAGCCAGCATCGCTAGGGGCAGCTCGTTCCTCATCGGGGCGTCTGCTGAAGCTCCCTGCGGTGATCCCTCGCGTTGGATGCGGCTTTTCCGTAACCGAATGCAGCTGCGATCTCTTCGGCCCAGGCTCGAATCGCCTCCCAGTCCCGTGCGTCGCTCGCCGGCATGCGGCTGAACGGAAACCGCAGGGCGTCAGGGTCGATGACGCCGCCGAAGACCGCGACGGAGCGCGGTCTGATGCCGGGGAATCGTTCGAGCGCCTTGTCGAGTTGCGCGCGCGACGCCTCGAGGTCGTGTTTCTCGGCGGTTTGGGGGCCGATCGCGAAGACGGCGACGGGCATCGACTCGAGCGACGACCGATGCGTCTTCAGAAATCGAACGGAATCGCGATGCCAGCGGCCCGTGTAGAGCGCACCGCCGATCACTACCCCCGTGTACGGAGCAAGATCGTCGATCTCACCCGCCGGGCGCGTCGTCACGTCGACACCGAGCCCGTTCAGCGCCTCGGCGACCGTCTCCGCGACCTCGCGCGTCGAGCCGTGCTTCGTTCCGTACGTGACGAGAATTCGCCCGGTCATGGTGGCCCTCCTTTGCGTCCGCCATCCCCCGTCTCGGCCTTCGCCGGCTCGGGGCTTGGTCGCAGGAGATCTGCGCTTTTCTACGGATGCCCGCGTCGGCACGCCGGGCGAGTGCCACCCAATGATTCGCCACTGCCGTCTTCACGCACTCGCCGGACAGCAACAAGTCTGCCCCGAGGCGGCCTGCGCGTTCTGGGAGCCCGGTGGAGCCGTCGTCGAGGGCCGCTGCGCCTTCGAGCGGCACGACTTCGGCGCACGCCCGGACCTCGTTCAGGAGCTGCTGCGGATCCGCAGGCAGCTCGAGCTCGCAGCCCGAGATGGCGACGACGGGGCGCCGCAGAACGCGTCGCACCACTGGAGCAGGCTGCTCAACGAGCCGGCTGAGGACTGACCGGCGGATCCAGGCGATCGCGCAGCGCATAGAGCGCGCCACGCTCGATCGCCCGCGCCCGCTGCTGCGATACATGGAGCTCGGCAGCAACGTCCGCGATCTGCTCCACGTCTCGGCCGAGCCCGAAATGCCGGCTCAGGATCTCACGCTGGCGCTCCGGGAGGGTCGCCACGGCCTTGTCGACCTCCTGCTCCTGCTCGTGCGCGACCGTCTCGGCTTCAGGATCGCGGGCCGAGGCGTCGACGATCAGGGCTTCCAGCGGCGACCCGTCCTCGAGAACCGCTTGGTCGAGCGAGACCGGCGGCGTTCCGGCGTTTCGCGTTGCAGTCACGACGGCCGGCGTGAGACCGGTCGCTGCGGCGATCTCCGCCGGAGTCGGGTCGTGCCCGGTCGCGCACTTGATCCGCGCTTCTGCCTGCTCGATCGCCCGCCGCCGCTCAACGACCTGCTTCGGCAGACGGATCAGTCGAGACTGATCCGTCAAGGCGTTGCGAATCGCGCGGCGAATGCGGAATCGCGCATAGGGCTCGAAGTCGCTGCCGCGTTCCGGCTCGTAGCGGTCGATCGCCTCGAGGAGGCCGAGCGAGCCCTCTTGCACGAGATCGTCGACGGGAAGGCCGAATGCCCGATAACGGAGCGCAATCGCCCGAACCACCGGGAGATACTCGGCGACGAGACGCTCGCGCGCACGATCCGTGCCGCGGGTTGCGGCGTCCACAGCGTGTGCCTCCTCGGGTTGAAGCATCGTTGACTCTTCCGCGAACGTAGCGCCGGTGAGCCGGTCGACCATCCGGAGTTTCACGCAGCCCACGTTCCCCGAACTACGCAAATCGGCGAGCACGCCGGTGAACTACTGATCCGGCATCGGTCTCCTCACCGATGTGCGTTCGACCGGCGCGCGCAACGCTTCGGTCGACCTCGAAGCAGGGAGGAACATCATGAGGATTCAGGAGATCATGACGCGCGAGACGATCAGCGTCGCGCCCGAGACGTCGCTCAAAGACGTTGCGCGGCTGCTCGTCGCGAACCGCATCTCCGGCGTTCCGGTGTGCGCCGCGGACGGCACCGTGCTCGGCGTCGTCTCCGAGGCAGACATCCTTCGCAAGTTGGAGGGCGTGTCCCCGGAGCTCTCCCGTCCGATCGCGTGGCTTTCACGCAAGCTCGACGGAGAGCTGGAGAAGATCGGCGCCGGGACTGCAGGCGAGGCGATGTCCTCACCCGCGCGCACCGCCGGTCCCAACGACCAGGTCCCCGAGGTGGCACGCCTGATGGTCGACTGCAGAATCAACCGTGTTCCCGTCGTGAGCGACGGGCGCATCGTCGGGATCGTGAGCCGCGCCGATCTCGTACGCGCCTTCATTCGATCCGATGAGGAGATCGAGCACGACATCCGGGAAGGAGTGCTGCTTCGAGAGATGCTTCTCGAGCCCGGTGTCGTCGCCGTCTCGGTCGATCAGGGCCGGGTCGCGTTGAGCGGGACGGTGCAGTCGCAGGCCGACGCAGACGCGATCGACCATCGCGTGCGTCGAATACCCGGCGTGCTCGCCCTGACGAACGATCTCCGGTGGAGTCCGCCGAATTCGCGTCGCACGCCGGTCCACACCGCCTGGTAGCCGCGATCGACGTGTCCGGTGCCGGCCGGCACGGCTGCCGGCACCGCGCGCCGCCCGAGCCGGGGTGTCTGACACCTGGGGGCCGAAAAGTGTCTGACACCTGGGGGCCGAAAAGTGTCTGACACCTGGGGGCCGAAAAGTGTCTGACACCTGGGAGCCGAAAAGTGTCTGACACCTGGGCGTCGGCCTGGGTGTCCTAGCTCGATGACGCGAGTCGCTCGGCGCGCTCTTTGATCCCGCGCAGCATCTTGCGTTCCATCACGAGCGACCCGGGCTCCATCGGGAGCATGCCGATCCGCGCGGCGAGTGTCGGCAACCGAAAGCGGTTCCGGCTGATCAGCCGCGTCGTGTCGTCGTGCTCTCGGAGCACGAACGTCCAGACCCAATTGCCGTCACTCGAGCGCCAGGACAGCACGCGCCCTGGGTCGAGTCGCTCGAGCCGCATCGTGTTCGACCCGTACTCGAGCAGGTCGCCGACCTTGGGGCTCTGGAAGTCGGGCAGGACACGATCGACGCTGTGCATGTCGAGGCCGAGCAGGTTCTCGATCCAGTCGTACGTGTACGCGCCGCCTCGCGGCGCCGGGCCCATCTGGGCGAGCCACGGCCAGACGGCCGTGCTGGGCGCGGCGATCGTGATCGCGCGGGTCGAGACGCCGTCGGCGTTCTCGAGCAGCTCGTCTCCGGGCAGACGGGAGCACGCCTCGTCTGCCGTCGCACCCCACGTCAGGATCGGGCGGCGCAGGGTCGGGTAGGCCGCCGCCGCCAGGACGGCAACGATCAGGACTCTGCTTCTCAGAGCCAGCGGCACATGCATTCGCCCTGCCGGTGATGGCAGACGGGGCAGACGGGACCGCCTCGCCAGCGAAGCCGTCTCTTGCCCACGCTGGAGAGGACCATCAGCACGCTCGCAATCACGGTGGCCGACGTCGCGGTCAGCGGATCCGTCGGGAGAACGATCATGAGTCGAGCGTGCCGCGCGCCCGCTCGCGTCGCATCGGGCCGAAACCCGGATTCCGCTGCATCTTTCCCGCAACGCGCTTCCGGGTGACCCCCGATGTGAGGCACGGAAGGCGCGGCGAGAGTTCGATGCATGTCCACGGTCGTGGAATCCAGCCCGCCGGTGTTCGCGGAGCTCACGCCGCCCCTCGGTCATGCCGCCGCCCTCGTCGAGGCCGATCGCTGCCTCGAGTGCGGCGGGCCGTACGCGCAGGCGCCCTGCGTCGTCGCGTGCCCGGCGAACGTCGATGTTCCCGGGTTTGTCGCGGCAGTCGCCCGTGACGACACGACCGAGGCCGGGCGGATCATCTTCGCCGAGAACCTGTTGGGCGGGACGTGCAGCCGCGTGTGCCCTGTCGAGTTGCTGTGCGAGGGCGCCTGCGTCCTGCGCCACGAGGGCCGCAAGCCCGTCGCAGTCGGGCGTCTTCAGCGGTTCGCAACCGACAGCGCGTTGGCATCGAACGTGCAGCTCAGGAAGCGCGCGCCGTTCAACTGGCTCCGGGTTGCAGTGATCGGCGCCGGCCCCGCGGGTCTCACGTGCGCCGGCGAGCTCGCTGCGCTCGGTTACGGCGTAACCGTCTACGACGAGCGGCTCGAGCCGGGCGGTCTCGTGCGCTACGCGATCGCGCCCTACCGACTGCTCGCCGAGCCGCTGTCGTCCGAGGCCCGCGTCCTGGCCGAGCTCGGTGTCTCGTTCGAGCTCGGCGTCGCGATCGACACCCCCGAGGCGCTCGCCTCGATCGTCGAGGACGCCGATGCAGTCGTGCTCGCGGTCGGCATGGGCGCCGACGCCGACGTCCACTATCCGGGCGACGAGCTCCCGGGCGTATGGGAATCGCTCCCGTTCATCGAGGCGATCAAGACAGGACACGCGCCAGACGTCGGCGAGTCGGTGGCTGTCGTCGGCGGCGGCAACACCGCAGTCGACGTGGCCCGCGAAGCGCGCCGTCTCGGCGCCGCCGAGGTGACGCTCCTCTACCGGCGCACGCGGTCGGAGATGCCGGCCTATCCCCATGAGGTCGTCGAGGCGGAAGAGGAGGGCGTGCACCTCCAGTGGCTGACCGTGCCGCTTCGCTTCGTCGGAGCAGATCATGTCGAGGCCGTCGAGTGCCGTCGGGCGAAGCTCGGCAAGCCCGACGAGAGCGGCCGGAGGCGGCCACAAGAAATCCCCGGCTCCGAGTTCCTCCTGCGTGCAGAGACCGTGGTCAAGGCGATCGGCCAGCGTCCGCGGGCCGAGTTCCTCTCGTGGATCGACGGGCTCGACGTCGAGCACGGTGCGATCGTCGTCGATCCGATCACCGGTGCAACGACGAACCCGAGGTACTTCGCCGCGGGCGACGCGACAAACGGCGGTGCGACCGTCGTCGAGGCAGTGCGCGAGGCGAAGCTCGCCGCGCGCGGTGTCCACGAGCTCCTGGGGCGGGGTTGGGCATGAGAGAGATTCGCTGGCACGCGCGCGCCGGGCAGGGCGCGAAGACCGCGTCGCAGCTCTACGCGACGGCGCTGCTGCGCGCCGGCAAGAGCGTCCAGGCGTTTCCGGAATATGGACCGGAGCGCCGCGGCGCGCCGCTGCGCGCGTTCACGCGCGTCGACGACGTGCCGATTCGGCGCCACGACTCGATCACGCACCCGGACGTCGTCGTCGTGCTCGAGCCGTCGCTTCTGCACGAGGTCGACGTGGCGGACGGCCTCGCTCCCGGCGGCTTCGTGCTGCTGAACGGCGATCGTGTTCCCGCCGAGCTCGCCGGGCTCGATGTTCGCTGCGTGCCGGCGGAGAGCCTCGCCGGCAACTCGAAGTTCGTGAACCTCGTGATGGTTGGTGCGCTCGCCGCTGCGCTCGCGGAGCCGTCCGTCGATGCAGTCTCCGATGCGGCAGTCGAGCTGCTCGGCAAGAAGGTCGCCGCGGACGAGATCCGTGGCGCGGTCGAGGAGGGATACGCATGCCTGAGCTGAGCGCGTGGCGCGACCTTCCGCATGCCGGCGTCATTCACCCCGGCGACACCGAGCAGGTTCGGACGGGTGGCTGGCGTACGGGCGTCAAGCCCACAGTCGACCTCAGCCTCTGTGTGAACTGTCTGCTCTGCTGGCTCTACTGCCCGGACTCGGCGATCACCCTCGACGGCACCGTTTTCACCGGGATCGACCTGGAGCACTGCAAGGGCTGCGAGATCTGCGCCGAGGTCTGCCCCGTCGATGCGATCGAGATGGTCGACGATGTCTGAGACGCTCGAGGCGCGGATTCTCACGGGCGGCCAGGCCGTCGCGGAGGCAATGCGGCAGATCGACCCGGACGTCGTCCCGGCGTATCCGATCACGCCGCAGACTCCGATGATCCAGGGGTACGCCACGTTCGTCGCGCAGGGCCGCGCTCGCGGCGAGCTCGTCGACGTCGAGTCGGAGCACTCTGCGATGAGCGCCGCCATCGGCGCCGCGCTCGCCGGAGCCCGCACGATCACCGCGACGTCGTCGCAGGGGCTCGCGCTCATGGCCGAGGTCGTCTACATCGCCGCCGCAATGCGCGCACCGATCGTCATGGCGGTCGGCAATCGCGCACTTTCCGGCCCGATCAACATCCACTGCGACCACTCCGACTCAATGCTCATCCGCGACTCCGGCGTCGTGCAGCTCTTCGCGGAGAACGCGCAGGAAGCCTACGACCTGATGGTCATCGCGCCTCGCCTCGCCGAGCATCCCGACGTGCTGCTGCCGGTGCTCGTCTGCCAGGACGGGTTCACGATCACGCATTCCGCCGAGCCGGTGGTGCTGCTCGAGGACGAGGAAGTGCGAACGTTCGTCGGCGAGTACCGAGTTCCGAATGCGCTGCTAGACGTCGCGCGGCCGTCGACACAAGGCCCCTTCGCGATGCCGGACTACTACTTCGAGCTGCGGCATCAGCAGCTCGCGGCGATGGAAAACGCGCTCGCTGTCTTCGACGAGCTCGCCGTGGAGTTCGGGGCCGTGTCGGGAAGGCAGTACCGAAGCCTCGAGCCGTACGCGCTCGACGGCGCCGAGCACGCGATCGTGTGCCTCGGCTCGAGCGGCGGCACCGTCAAGGACTCCGTCGACGAGCTGCGACGCAACGGCGAGAAGGTCGGGCTGCTCGAGGTGCGCTCCTATCGGCCATTTCCGAAGGACGCGGTCAACGATGCGTTGCGCGGCCTGCGCCGGGTCTCGGTGCTCGACCGTGCGGACTCGCCTGGGGGCGCGCCGCCGCTCTTCGCCGAGGTGGCTGCCGCCCGCCGCGACTGCGACGTCGAGCTGCGCAGCTACGTCTACGGCCTCGGCGGCCGCGACCTGCATCCCGAGGACGTCGAAGCGGTCTTCCACGATGAGATCTCTGGTGGATACCTCGGCTTGAGAGGAGAGCCATGTCGCGCCTGAAGATGCTTGCCCGCAACGAGAACGGCACGCCACCGCTGCGCGGCGGGCACGCGCTCTGCCAGGGTTGCGGCGCGCCGATGGTGGTCCGGACGATCGTGAACACGATCGACACGCCGGTGGTGATCGTCAGCGCGACCGGCTGCCTCGAGGTTGCGACGTCGCGCTTCCCGACCACGGCCTGGAACGTGCCGTGGCTCCATGTCGCATTCGAGAACGCGGCTGCCGTGGTCAGCGGTGTCGAGACCGCGTACCGCGCGCTCGCCAAGCGAGATGCGCTCCCGCAGGAAGGGCCGATCACGTTCATCGTCCTCGCCGGCGACGGCGGGACATACGACATCGGCCTGCAGTCCCTTTCGGGCGCGCTCGAGCGGGGACACCGGTTCATCTTCGTCTGTTACGACAACGAGGCGTACATGAACACGGGCATACAGCGCTCCGGCGCGACGCCGTTCGGTGCGAACACGACGACGAGCGGAGTGGGCGCGGCCGCGCTCGGGAAGGCGCAGCAGCGCAAGGACATGAGCGCAATCGCCGTCGCCCATCACGTGCCGTACGTCGCGCCAGGCTGTCGCTTCGCACTGGCAGGACCTGAGCGAGAAGGCGGAGCGCGCGGCGAACGCCGGTGGTCCGGCATTCCTCAACGTCCTGACGAATTGCCCGCTCGGCTGGGGGCACGAGCCGCGCCTCGCGCCGCGCCTGCTCGACTCCGCCGTCGACAGCTGCTTCTGGCCGCTGTACGACGTCGTCGACGGCCGCTACCGGCTCACCTACACACCGGAGACGAAAGTCCCCGTGGAGGAGTGGCTCAGGCCGCAGGCGCGCTTCGCGCACCTGTTCACGCCCGAGGCGCACGGCAGTGCGCGAGGAGATCCAGCGCCGCGTCGACGCGGAGTGGGACGAGCTTCTCGTCCGCTGCGAAGAGGAGTGACGGCGTCGCACGACCGTCGATCGGATCAGGTACGAAACAAGGAGGAGCGATGACGACACGAATTGCAATCAACGGCTTCGGCCGCGTCGGCCGCGCGGCGTTTCGCGCGGCGTTCGAATCGGGCGCCGACGTGGAGTGGGTCGGCATCAATGACATCGCAGATGTCGGCGCGTTGGCAAACGTTCTTGCCCGTGACTCCGTCTACGGTGCGTTTCCGGCGGTGATCGGCACCGGCGACGGAGCGATCTTCGTCGACGGGGTCGAGGTGCCGGTATTCGCCGAGGCCGATCCGGCGAAGCTGCCGTGGGGCGAGCTCGGCGTCGACGTCGTCCTCGAGTGCACAGGGCGATTCCGGACTCGGGCGGACGCCGCGGGACATCTCGCCGCCGGCGCACGCAAGGTGATCGTCTCGGCGCCGATGAAGGACGCCGACGCCACGGTCGTGCTCGGGGTGAACTTCCCGGCTGCCTACGACCCTGATGTGCACGCGGTCATCTCGAACGCGTCGTGCACGACCAACTGTCTCGCGCCAGTCGCGAAAGTGCTGCACGACACCGTCGGCATCCGCCATGGGCTGATGACGACGATCCACGCGTACACCGGTGATCAGAGGCTCGTCGACACGCCGCACAAGGATCCGCGAAGGGCACGGGCCGCCGGCGTCAACCTCATTCCGACGTCGACGGGCGCGGCGAAGGCGCTCGGGCTCGTCATTCCGGAGCTGGCGGGCAAGCTGCACGGCTTCGCCGTTCGCGTACCCATCCCAACCGGCTCCATCGTCGATCTGACGGTCGAGACCGAGCGTGCGACCTCGGTCGAGGAGATCAACACCCTGTTCCGCGAGCATGCGAGCGACATCCTCGCGTACAGCGACGCGCCGATCGTCTCGTCCGACATCGTGAAGTCGCCGTACTCGGCGATCTTCGATGCGCCGCTGACGAGCGTCATCGACGGAACCCAGGTGAAGGTGATCGCCTGGTACGACAACGAGTGGGGCTACTCGACGCGGCTCGTCGAACTCGCGCAGCAAGTGCTGGTTCCCGCACTCGTCTAGCCCGAGGAACTGCGGCCGGAGGGCGGCGCGGCGTCTCGAGCCGCGCCGCCCTCTGCATCGAGATAAGCATCGGCGCCGAACCTCGACGACCTCCGGTGTACCTCGCAGCGTCGATTGGACGGATAGGATCGCCGTTCGTGCTCGGATTTATCCGCAACGTCGCCGCCATCGCGGCGAGCCCCGAGCCGCCCTCACGTCGCCGTCTCGCCGCGTCCTATGCCGAGCTACGGCTGCGCCGCGCCGTTGGTCGGCCACCACGGCTCGCCCGGCTGCTCGACTGGCGGGTCGAGTTCGTCGACTATCCCGCCCTTGTCGACCTGTATCTCGAGATTTTCGTGCGCCGCCACTACCCGTTCACCCGGCGGCGCGAGCGGCCGTTCGTCATCGACGCGGGCGCGAATATCGGCGTCGCGTCGCTCTACTTCGCGACCGTCGCTCCCGACGCTAACGTGCTCGCGTTCGAGCCGAACCCGACCGCGTATCGGCTGCTCGCCGCGAACATGCGCCGCAACGGGCTCGAGCACGTCGAGTGTTTGCCGCTCGCGCTCGCCCGCGAACCCGGCCCGCGCACCCTTCGCACGCCGGCACCGGCGCACGGCGGCGCGAGCCTCGAGCTCGAAGGCGCCGGATGGTCATCGGTCGAGGTTGACGCCGTGCGGCTCTCGGACCGGATCGCGGGCCGGCCCGCCGTCGACTTCCTGAAACTCGACGTCGAGGGTAGCGAGCAGGCAATCCTCGACGACCTCTACGCGTCCGGCACGATCCGGCTCGTCGGCGAACTCGTGCTCGAGCACCACCCGCGTCGGGCAGGCGACCTAGGCCGCCTGCTCGCCGGGCTCAGCGACCACGGGTTCGAGTACCGGATCGCGCTCGCTGGTGACGCGTTCTGGCAGCCCGCGCCGCAACTCGTGATCGTGCACGCGACCCGTCTCGATTAGCGACCCGCCCGCGACTCCACTCGTCTCCCGTCGCCATGCCGCTCTCTGGCGCTTTTTACACGAGTGCGCGCGCCGTACCGATCGCGGTGCTCGCGGTCACCGCGTCGGGCTGCATCGCGTCGAGCTGCCCTTGACAGGTTGTGAGTCATCACTTACTATCCCGCCATGACCTCGACTCGCCTCTCAGCCGACGAACGCCGCGCGGACGTCCTCGACGCCGCGCTGATCGAGTTCGCGGAACGTGGCTACGAGGGCACCTCGACCGAGGACATCGCGAAGCGGGCCGGCATCTCGCAGCCCTATCTCTTCCGGCTCTTCGGCACGAAGAAAGACCTCTACATCGCCTCGGTCAGCCGCTGCTACCGCGACACGCTCGAGCTCTTCCAGCGGGCGGCCGAAGGGTTGCGAGGCGAAGAGGCGCTCCACGCGATCGGGCATGCCTACATGGAGCAGCTCGAGACGAACCGAACCTGGCTCCGCGCGCAGATGCAGGGATACGCGGCGTCGGAGGACGCGGACATCCGCCGCGTCGTCCGCGAGGGCTTCGGGGATCTCGTCGCGTACGTCCGCCGCGTGTCCGGGGCCGACTGGCCCGAGGTCTGGCAGTTCTTCGCGACGGGAATGCTCCTGAACGTCCTCTCGTCGATGCAGGTTCACGACAACCCCGAGTCCTGGATGACCGAGCTGCTCGCCGGCTGCGGCAAGGAGCTCTAGGCCTTTTTTTCGGAACGGAGGAAGTGATGACTCACAAGCAGAAGCACTCGATGATCTGGACGCTGGCGATCACGTCGGTGGCGCTCTTCATGGTCTCCCTCGACAACCTCGTCGTGTCGACCGCCCTGCCGGTGATTCGGCGCGACCTCCACGCAACGATCTCGCAGCTCGAGTGGACAGTGAACGCGTACACGCTCACGTTCGCCGTCCTCCTGCTGACCGGCGCGGCGCTCGGCGATCGCTTTGGACGCCGGCGCATGTTCGCACTCGGGATCCTGCTCTTCACGGCTGCGTCCGCGGGCGCAGCGCTTGCGACGACGGCAAACCAGCTCGACATCGCACGCGCCGTCCAGGGTGTCGGCGGTGCGATCGTCGCGCCGCTCACGCTCACGATCCTCTCGGCGGCCGTTCCGCCTGCCCGCCGCGGGCTCGCGCTCGGCATCTGGGGCGGCATCGGCGGCCTCGCAATCGCGATCGGCCCGCTCGTCGGCGGCGCTGTCGTCAGCGGCTTCTCGTGGAACTGGATCTTCTGGCTCAACGTCCCGATCGGGCTCGTGCTCGCTCCGCTCGCGTACGCGCGGCTCGAGGAGACGTACGGCCCAGACAAGACGCTCGACCTGACCGGTCTCGCACTCGTCAGCACCGGCCTGCTCGGCATCGTCTGGGGCTTGGTGCGCGGCAACGAGCACGGCTGGACGAGCCCGGGCATTGTCGTGCCGCTCGTCGCCGGCGCAGTCCTTGTCGCAGCGTTCGTCTGGTGGGAGTCGAGGACGGCTTCGCCGATGCTGCCGCTCGCGTTCTTCCGCAACCGCACGTTCTCGCTTGCGAACATCGCGTCGTTCCTCATGTTCTTCGGGATGTTCGGCTCGATCTTCTTCCTGGCGCAGTTCTTTCAGACCATTCAGGGCTACTCGCCCCTCCAGAGCGGGCTGAGGATCCTGCCGTGGACGGCAATGCCGATCTTCATCGCTCCTCTCGCGGGTGCGTACTCCGACCGGATCGGCGGACAGCGCCTGATGGCGGTCGGCCTTGCAATGCAGTCCGCGGGCCTGTTCTGGATCGCCGCGGTGTCGTCCGCGAGCACGCCCTATATGGATCTCGTCGGCCCGTTCATCCTCTCGGGTGCGGGAATGGCGCTCTTCTTCGCGCCGGTGGCGAACGTCGTGCTCTCGGCAGTACGTCCCGAGCAGGAGGGAAAGGCGTCAGGTGCGAACAATGCGATCCGCGAGATCGGCGGCGTCTTCGGTGTCGCAGTGCTGGCAGCGGTATTCGCGCATCAGGGCGGCTACCGCACGCCGGAGACGTTCGTCCACGGCATGACGACCGCCGTCTACATCGGCGCCGCGTTCGTGGCGGTCGGGGCAGTCGCAGCCGCGCTGATCAAGCGGCAGCCGCGGAGGGAGAGCGCCGGCGAGCGGACGTCGGAACTCGAAGTAGCCGCGTAGCCGTTCCGAAGAACTGACGAAGGCCGCGTCCTCCACCGTTCAGGGGTGGTGGGCGCGGCCCTCGTGCACGGCCGCAGGTCCGAGCGCGTAGTTTTGGGAAGCAGAGTCGGCGAGCGCACTGATCAGCCCGTCGGCCCACTGGGAGAGGTGGGAGGCACCCACAACAGTTGGAGTGACCATGAGCCTGACAGCGTCTGCTCACTCGGTGCCCGGCACGCTTCGCCAAAACGTTGTGATCGACGGCCGGCATCACATCGCGACCGACGAGCCGCAGAGCATCGGAGGCGACGGATCTGCCGCCGCGCCGCACGAGCTTCTTCCGGCCGCCCTCGCCGCGTGTGTCTCGACGAATCTCGTGATGTACGCCCGCACGAAGGAGTGGCCGCTCGAGACCGTCGATGTCGACGTCGTCTACGACCATCGCTCGACGCCGTGGCGGTTCGACGTCGACATCCAGGTGACCGGGGCGCTCGACGGCATGCAGCTCGAACGGCTGGGGAAGGTCGCCTCGAGCTGTCCGGTGCGCCGGGCCGTCGAGAGCGGCGGCGAGTTCGTGGAGCGCATCACGCTCCGTGAGCCATCATGGGAAGAAAGGAGCCACATGTCCGGGACCAAGCAGTTCTCCATCGAAGAGGCGAGGCAGATCGGCGAGGCGATCGGGATCGACTGGGGCTCGTCGACATTCGACGTCGACCAGTTCAGGCGCGGCCTGGACGTCGAGCTCGAGCACGGTCTGCACGATCTCGGCACGAACGTGACCGACGACGATCCCTTCGTGACCGGCAAGATCGCCCGCGCACATCTGAACGAGTTCCCCGACTACTACACGAGGCTCGAGCAGATGGAGGAGCAGGCGAAGCGCGAGCTAGAGGTTTGATGTGGATCGGGCGTGCGTGCGGGGATGGCCCAGACCAAGCGATTTGGCCGGATCCGGCGCCGGGCATAGTGGTTCTACGTTCAAGCCGGAGCCGGCCGAAGCGCGCCGCGTCGGGGCCACCATCCGTGCGTGCGTCTGATTCACATCAAGCCTCTGGGAGTGCCGGCGTAGCTGCTCAGCGCGAGGAGTATGCGCTCACGGTGCGGCGATTGCGGTTCAGCAGCTTCGCCGCGAAGAGGCGGTCGTCGGCCTTGCGAAAGAGCTCGACGGCCGCCGTACCATCGGTTGGATAGCACGTGGTGCCGAAGCTGATGTGGATGTTCTCGGCGGCGAGCGTCTTGGCGAGACGCGAGCAGACGTGCCGCGCCTGATCGGGCTGGAGGTGCGTGACGAACGCGAACTCGTCTCCACCGATCCGCGCGACGTCGTCGGTCGGCCAGGCGATCTCGGTCAGCGCAGCTGCAACGCGGCAGAGCGCGGTATTGCCCATGTCGTGTCCGTGGACGTTGTTGATCTCGCCGAAGTCGTCGACGTCTGCGAGCACGAGGGTGAACGGTCTGCCGACCTCGCAGCGGTCCGCGAGCCGGGCGTCGAAGAACCGGGCGTTGCCGATGCCGGTGAGGAAGTCCTGGAGCGCCCGCTGCCCGACCTCGCCGAGGAGCTTGCGGTTCCGGCTCGCGTACCAGCCGAGCAGTGCGCCCATGCTCGTGAACGTCACGAGGCGGATCGCCGTCCCCCAGGTGAGGACGTCGGCGGTCGGCATCTGCGGCGTGACGACCATTGCGAGCGCGTAGAGGGCGGCGGCAAACAGGCCCGCCGCGGCGCCGAGGAGCTCATCGCTGACGAGAGCGACGAGGCAGACCGGCACGTAGAAGAAGTGGCCGATGCCGAGGCCCGGCCGCTCGAAGATCACGAACGCCGCGAAGACACCCGCGTAAGCGGGCAATGCGAGAACGAGGACGAGCCTCCGATTGAATACGCCGGCCGCAGACAACTGACGCACCCTGGCGGTGTGTGGCCCGTCCCGCTTCCCCCGAACGAGGCATGTTGGGCGGCCGAAGCCGGTACCCCGGCGGCGCCGACGTGTGGAGTCGCGACAATGGGCGCGTGGCACTCGACGAGTCGGCGCGGCTCCTCGTTCTCGGCGCCGGGCCGGCGCAGCTCGGCGTCCTCGCGGCGGCGCGGCGGCGCGGCCTGACCGTCATCGCCGCCGACCGTGACCCCTCCGCACCGGGCTTCCGCTACGCCGACCGTCGCGCCATCGTCTCGATCGAGGACGAGCCCGCGATCGACCGCCTCGCCAAGGCGGAGCGGGTCGACGGGATCATCGCTCCCGGGACCGACCACGCCGTCGCCGCGGCTGCCCGCATCGCCGAGCGGCTCGCGCTGCCTCATCCCATCACCCCGGAGACCGCGGTCCTGGCGTGCTCGCGGCATCGGCAACGGGAGCTGCTCGACGGCGCCGGCGTCGCGCAGCCGCGGTCGATCGTCTGCCGGACGATGACCGAGGTCACCGACGCGGCCGCTGCGCTCGGGTACCCCGTCGTCGTCGAAGCGCCGAACCGCGCCGGCGAGCGGGCGGTCGCACTGGCAGCGAACCGCGATGCGCTCGTCGCGGCCGCGTCCACGGCGCTCCCGGAGTCGCGCGGGGAGTACTGCCTCGTCGAGGCTTTCGTTCCCGGCCGCAGGGTGACGGTGAACGCGTTCTCTCTCGACGGGCGCTTCGTACCGCTCACGGTGACCGACACCGAGCATGCCCCAGCGCCGGCGTTTGGCGTTCCACTTGCACATCTCTGGCCCGCGAAGCTCGACCCCCTCGAGGTGGGAACCGCCGTCGAGACCGCTGCCGCTGCCGCGGCCGCAATCGGCATCGAGCGTGGGCCGACGACCACGCAGGTCATTCTCTCCGGCCACGGGGTGCTGCTCGCGAAGCTCTCCGCACGCGTTGGAGGCGGTCACGACGCCGAGCTATGCCGCGTCGCCCTCGGTGTCGATGCGAACGCGCTCGCCGTCGCTCTCGCCCTCGGCGAGGACGTGCACGGGCACGAGCTCGCGCCGACCGCGTCCGTCGGCGGCGCCTGCGTTCGCTTCCTCGTCGCGCCGCCAGGCGAGCTGCGAGCGGTGCGCGGGCTGGAGCGCGCGTCGGCAGTCGAAGGCGTGCGCGGCATCCGCGTCTACCGCCAGCCGGGTCATATCTTTCACGAGCTGCGCCGTGCATCCGATCGTGCGGGCGCGATCCTCGCGACGGGAGACACGCGTGAGGACGCGCTCGCGGCTGCCGACGACGCAGCCCGTCGCATCGGCTTCTCGGTCGGATCCGTGAAGGCCCTCGCATGAGCCGGCGTGCTCTCCGCGCGGGAGCGACGCTCCTCGTCACCGGGCTCTGCACCGCGTACATCGTCTGGAAGATCGACCTCGGGCAAACGGTTCACGTGCTTGCGCACGCAACGCCGGCATGGTGGCTCGCCTCGCTCGCGATCATGGTCGGGTCGGTCTGGCCGATGGCCTGGCGGTGGCGGCGCCTCCTCGCTGCGCGCGGCGTCCACGACTCGCTTCGCTGGCTCGTCCGAAGCTACTTCGTCGGCTACGCGGCGGGGCAGGTGCTGCCGACGTCCCTCGGCGGCGATGCGTCCCGGATCTACGAGACGAGCCGGCGCCACGAGGGAACGAGCGGCGCCGCCGCAGGCACCGTGCTGCTCGAGCGTGCGCTCGGCGGGACTGCGACGCTCGTGCTCGCCGCTGCGGGGTTCGCGCTCGCGGTCGGCCACTACGACGTCGGCGGGTATCTCTGGGTCGAGCTCGCGTTCGTCGTCGCCGCCGCCGTGGCAGGAGTCGCGCTCTTCTCGACCCGGCTGCACTGGCTCTTGCAGCGCTCGCGGCCCCTGCTTCGGCTCCTGCGGATCGAGCGGCCGTTGCGGGAGGTCTATCTGGCGGTGCATTCGTTCCGAACGGCGCCGCGGCTCTTGCTGTCGATGTTCGCGCTGACCCTCGTCGTGCAGGCGGTGCGCGTGCTCGCGATCTGGTGCGCGGGGAAGTCCGTCGGTGTCGATCTCTCTCCTCGGCCGTATTACGTCATGGGCCCGCTGCTCTTCCTCGTCATGCTCGTGCCGTTCACGGTGAACGGGCTCGCCGTGCGAGAGTCGTTCTTCGTCTCGTTTCTCGGCACGCTCGGCGTGCCGCCCGACCGCGCCTTCGCGACGGGCTTTCTCTTCTTCGTCGTCACGATCGCCCTCTCGCTGCCGGGAGCCGGAATCGTCGGGTGGGAGGCATTGCGCGGCGGAGCGCGCACGCCCGTTCCTCGATGAGCGATGTCTCGGTGGTCGTGGTGACCCACAACGGTCTGCCGTGGGTCGAGCAGGCGCTCGAGAGCGTCCAGGGCGTCGAGACAGTTGTGATCGACAACGCATCGACCGACGGCACGGTCGCGTTCGTCCGGGAGCGTTTTCCCGAGGCGATCGTCGTCGAGCAGGAGAACCGCGGCCTCGCCGCGGGCTGGAACGCCGGGGTCGCGCGGACGAGCGGACGCTACGTGCTGCTCCTGAACTCCGACGCATGGCTCGACGAGGGCGCGCTCGACGCGCTCGTCGCGTTCGCGGACGAGCATCCCCGAGTCGCCGTCGTGGGACCGCGCCTGCGTAATCCCGATGGGAGCCTGCAGCGCTCGGTGCGTGGTTTTCCGACCCTCTGGCGGCTGGCGACGGAGTACCTCTACCTTCGCAAGCTCGCGCCAGGCTCGCGCGCCCTCAATGCGTTCTACGGTGCCGGCTTCGCGCACGACGAGACGCGCGAGGCCGAGTTCCTGATGGGCGCCGTCTGGTTGATCCGCCGTGCAGCGATCGACGAGGTCGGTCCCGCCGACGAGAGCTTCTTCCTCTTCAGCGAAGAGGTCGACTGGGCGTATCGCCTGCGGCGCGCCGGCTGGACGTCCGTGTTCTTCCCCGGCGCCGGCGCGACCCATGTATACGGCGCCTCGCACCGGGGGCGGCTCTTCATCGAGAACCAGCGCGGGCACCTGCGGTTTCTCGCGAAGCATCACGGCGTTTCCTACGCCGAGCGGGGCCGTCGCCTGCTGCGCTTCTCGCTCCGCCTCCGCGGCGTGCTGATCCGCGGCGAGCGCGGCCGCATGTACCGCGAGGCGGCCGCCTGGCTCGGATCCGCACCCGTCGCCGACCTGATCGGATGAGCCTGAGGCACCGGGCTCCACTGCTGCTGCTGGCCGTGCCGCTTCTCGGCGTCGCCCGCCTCTTGCCCGAGGAGGGGTTCGGCCTCTGGCTCCGGCTCCTCGCCGCGACCCTCGTGCTGCTCATCCCGGGCCGCCTCGTCGCGCGCGCGCTCGGGAGCACCGGCGCGGTCGGTGCGTTCGCCTGGTCGTGTGCACTCGTGGCAGGGTCGCTCGCGATCACCTTCGCCGTCCACGGCTCGCTCGATCTGACGCTTGCGCTCGTGTTGATCGCCGGTGCGATCGCCCTGCCGTTCTCCCTCCGTGCGCGGCCCGGCGCCGCTGGGCGATCGCGGATCCGCGGACTCGTCGCGCTCGCCGGCGCCGGGCTCGGCATCGCGCTGTGGAGCATCGAAGGCGTGGTGCACGGCGACGCCCTCTTCCACCTGGGGCGCATACGGAAGCTGGACGAGTTCGGCTCGCTGTCGCTCCGCGCGGTCGACGAGTTCAAGGACGGCGGACTGCATCCCGGCTACGCGTTTCCGCTCTGGCACGGCTGGTTGGCGCTCGTCGCAAAGCTCGCCGGCTGTCGACCCGACGTCGGTCGTGCTGCACGAGTCGAGCATCCTCGCACCGCTCGCGCTCGTGCTCGCCTTCGAGATGGGCCGCGCAGTGTTCCGCTCGACGTGGCTCGCAGTCGGCACGGTGCTCGTGCAGGTGTCCCTCATCGCGCTCGCTCCCGGCGGCGGCGGCTCGTACACCACGCTCGAGCTGCCCGGGACGGTTGCCCGCCAGTTGCTCGTGCCGGCGGTCATCGCCCTGTTCTTCGCCTTCGTCCGGTCACCGTCGTGGCAGATCGGTGCGACGCTCGCCGCGGCAGCGCTCGACATCGCGTTCGTGCACCCGACGTACGCCCTCTTCGTCGGGATCCCGCTCGTCGGCTTCGCGCTCGCGCGCGCCGTCATCGCGGGGGTCGATATGCGGCGGAGCGCCGTCGGTCTCGTCGTGTTCGGCACTCCCGTGTTGCTCGTCTTCGCGTGGCTCCTGCCGATCGTGCGCGAGACGCGCTCGCACACTCCAGGCCCGGTAGAGCTCGCGGCGGGCCTGAGGCAGTACGCCACCGATCTGGTCGTGCACTCGACGTCGAGCTATCACCTGTCTGCCGGCGTCGTCGCGCGCACGGGCGCGATCGCGGTGGCAGCGCTCGTTCTCGTTCCGCTCGCTGCGTTCGCGGCCCGACGCCGCTGGAGCGCGTTCGTGCTCGGCGGCACCGTCATCGTGCTCGCGCTCGAGCTCCTGCCGTTCGTCTTCCCGCGCTTCTCCGATCTCGTATCGCTGTCGCAGTCGAGACGCGCAGCCGGATTCGTCCCGTTCGCATTCGCCCTCGTCGGGGGCGCGGCCGTGCTCGCCCGCGTTGCGGGGCCGGTGCTGCCGCCGTTCGCGCTCGCGGCCGGCATCGCGCTGCAGGTCGCGTTCCCCGGCGACTTCGGGACGAAGCTCGAGCACGGCGGCCCACCGGTCGCCACCTGGATCGCGTTCGTCGGCGGGCTCGTCGGGCTCGTTGCCGCGACCGTGCTCGTGCGCTCCGGCACCGCCCGCTTCGGCGGTGGGCGACTCGAGCGGCCGGGCGCGACCGCCGCGCTGTCGGTCTTCCTCTTCGTCCTTCCGGTCGCCGTTCACGGCTTCGCGAACTGGGACACGCGCTTCGCAACGGACCCGAGCGCGCTCACGCCCGGCCTCGTCCGCTTCCTTCGAAACGACGTCCCGAAGCGCGCCGTGGTCTATGCGGATCTCGAGACGAGCTACCGCATCTCCGCCTATGCGCCCGTCTACGTCGCGAACGGCCCGCCTGCCCATGTCGCGAATACCAGGGCCAACCGCCCGGCCGCGCGGAGAGCAGACCTGAATAGGTTCTTGCGGACGCATTCCCTCGCGATCCCGCGCTCCTACCATGCAGGCTGGCTCGTGCTCGGTCGCGGCGAACGTATCCGCGGCGGTGCAACGCTCGTCTACCGTGACAATCGCTTTCGCGTCTTCCGCCTATGAAGCTTCTCCTCGTCACGATGTACTTCCCGCCGTCAGGCGGCGGCGGCGTGCAGCGGCCGCTGAAGTTCGCGAGCCATCTGCCTGCGCTCGGCATCGAGACGCACGTGCTCGCACCCGACGACTCGAAGTGGATCCACTCCGACGCAGAGCTGCCGCTTCCGACGCAGGCCTGGGTGCACCGGGCTCGTTACGTCGGTCCGGGTGGGCGGCGGGTCGCGGACGAGCTGCACGGCCGGAGCGGGGTCGACCTCGCGCTGCGGCGTGCCTCGACGATCGGCCGCAGGCTGCTCCTGCCCGACGAGAACGTGACGTGGAACGCGACGGCGATTCCCAAGGCGATCTCGATCGCCCGGAGCGAGGGCATCGACGTCGTGCTCACGACCTCGCCGCCCGGCTCGGTGCACCTGATCGGGGCGGCGGTGAAGAAGGCGACGGGCGCGGCCTGGGTCGCCGACCTGCGCGACTCGATCGTGTTGCATCCGCACCGCTCGAACGAAGGTGCCGCGGCCTTCGTGAAGGAGAAGGCGCGGGCCGGAGTCGCGCAGCTCGTCGCGCGCCAGGCCGATGCGATCGTCACGGCCGCCGACGCGATCACCGAGGAGACCCAAGCGCTCGACCCGAAGGGTCGCGTGGTGACGATCGCGAACGGCTGCGACTTCGACGACTTTGCCGGCCTCACGTACGCGCGGACCGATCGCCTGCGGCTGACCCACGCAGGGTCGTTCTTCGGGAAGCGCGACCCGAAGCCGTTCCTCCAGGCGCTGGCCGACTCGAAGCTCCAGGATGTCACCGTGCGCTTCGTGGGCGACTTCCGCGCCGCGGACCGTGAGTTCCTCGAGAGCCTCGAGCTCGGCGACCGGGTGGAGCTCGTGGATTACGTGCCGCGCCGCACTTCGCTCACGATGCAGCGGGAATCCGACGCGCTGCTCTTGTTGATCCCCGATGCGGGCGGGCGCGGGCGCGGCGTCCTCTCGGGAAAGGTGTTCGAGTATCTCGCAGCCGAGCGGCCGATCCTCGCGCTCGTTCCCCCGGACGGGGCCGCGGCCAAGCTCATCCGCGACACGAATGCGGGCATCGTCGCGGGGCCGGACGACGTCGTCGGCATCCGCGACGCGCTGCTCGACCTGCACGCGCGCTGGCGGGACGGCCGTCTGGAGGGCACGCCGCTCTCGCCGGAGTGGCGCGAGAAGCTGTCGCGCGCCGCTCGGATCGAGGAGCTCGCCGACCTCTTGCGGAGCCTCCGGTGAGCGCGGCATCGATCGCAGTGCCGCGTGCGGTCACGCGCACGAGGGCGACGAGCTTCTTCCTGCTCTCGACGCTCTTCTGCGTCACCTTCGAGAAGGTGCACTGGAACGTCGCGGGCAGCCTCGGCATCGCCGACGTGCTCACCGTGCTCTTCCTGCTCGCGTTCGCGCTGACGAGCAGGGGGCCGATGCCGCGCACGGCGGCGATCGTGCTCGGCTTCTTCGCGGCGTTCCTTCTCGTGTATCTGCTCGGCTACTTCAACCTCGAGACGAAGCAGGCGCTCGACCAGTTCACGAAGGGCATGGTGAAGTACGTCCTGCACTTCCTCTTCCTGATCGCGGCGATCACGTACCTCGTGCGGCGCGGTGAGCGGTACTACTGGCGCGCGCTCGGCTGGTTCAGCGCGGGCTTCTTCGCGAACTGCGTGTACGGCGTGTTGCAGCTGCTCAGCGCGCGCGCCGGCCACAACCTCGACTCGACGATCTTGAGGCCGCTGACCGGCGGCGCGAGCGCGATCAACATCTACGGGTCGGTGAACGGCGCGAGCGTCTACCGGCCGAACGCGCTCACGGGCGACCCGAACCATCTCGGCGTGATGCTCGTCGTGCCGCTCCTCGCGCTCACGCCGCTGTACCTCCGCATGCGGCGAGGCGATCGATGGAAGTGGAAGCTCGGCGTCGCACTTGCATTCATGCTGCTCGTCCTGCTTGCGACGCTCTCACGCAGCGGTGCGCTCGGCCTGCTCGTCGGCTTGCTCGTCCTGGTGCTGCCGTATCGCCGCTTCGTCTGGTCACGGGCGCTGCTCGCGCCGCTCGGCGCGCTCGCGTTGCTGCTCGCATACATCCTCTACTCGCGCTGGCATTTCTTCTCCGTGGTGCTTCGGTCGCGGATCCAGACGGGCGGCGCCTCGACGTCGACGCACTTCGCGGTCTACGACTTCATCCCGCAGATAATCCATTCGCATCCGCTGCTCGGGCTCGGCCTGAACAACTTCTCGGTCTACTACGAGTTCGTGACCGGGAAGACGAACTGGGGCCCGCACTCGTACTGGGTCTCGATCATCGTCGAGACCGGCCTGATCGGCCTCGTGCTGTTCCTCGTGTTCCTGCGGTACGTGTTCATCCGCCTGCGCGCTGCCCGGGCGCTCGGTCGGATGCTGGACGCGGTCGGAGATCCGAACGGCCGCCGCGTGCGACCGCTGGCGTGGGGGTTCACCGCGGCGCTCCTCGGGACGATGGCCGCGAACTTCTTCTACCTGACGATGCAGTTCTATTACTTCTACGCGCTGCTGGCGCTCGTGCTCGCGCTGCCGGTCGTGTTCGGTCGTGGCCGCGCAGGACATGCATAGTGCATGTGATATGGTGGAGTGCATGGGACACATCCAGATCAGAAACGTGCCCGAGGATGTCCATCGGACGCTGAAGGCCCGCGCGGCGAAGGCCGGTGATGTCGCTCTCGGAGTACTTGCTTCGCGGTCTCGAGGAGGACGCGAGCCGACCGACCCTGCAGGAGCTGACCGAGCGCATTCGCAGCCGGCCGATGGTGGATCTCGGCGGGGTCTCGACGGCGGAGATCATTCGCGAGGAGCGCGAGACGCGCGAGCGACACCTGGCCGATGTGGTTCGTGCTGATCCTTGATGCGTCCGCGCTCGTCGAGTACCTACTCGGTTCCGCCGTGGGGTATCGAGTCGCCGAGCGGTTGAGTGGCGTCGAGGCGATTTATGGCCCTCATCTGATCGATCTCGAGGTATCCGCTGCCCTGCGGCGCCATGTCGCCGCAGGGAGAGTCGCGGAGGTGGTGGCCAGCGGAGGCTCTGGCCCGGCTCGCCGACTCGCCGCTCCGTCGCTACCCGGCCATGCCCTTCCTGCCTCGGATCTGGGAGCTACGACATACGCACACCGCGTACGACGCCGCGTACATCGCGCTCGCCGAGGCGCTTGTCGTGCCGCTCGTGACCATGGACGCGCGCCTGGCTCGCTCGCACGGGCATGCGGCGGAGATCGAGCTCTTCGCGTCGTGAAGGTCGCGGTCCTGACGACCTCGTACCCGCGCGGGCCCGAGGACGTCGCGGGGAAGTTCGTTGCCGACGCGGTCGAACACGTGCGGGCGCGGGGCGTCGAGGTCGTGGTCGTGTCGCCCGCGTCGTTCCGGCATTTCGGGATCGCGTACGGCCACGGGATCGTCGGCAATCTCCGCGCGCGGCCGTGGCTCGTGCTGCTCGTGCCGCTCTTCCTCTGGAACATGCGGCGCGCGGTGCCGCGGGACGCGGAGCTCGTGCACGCGCACTGGCTCGCCGCGGGCGCGGTGGCCGCGACGCTCCGTACGCCCTTCGTCGTGCAGGTGTGGGGGACGGACCTCGAGCTTGCTCGTCGAGTGCCCTGGCTCGCGCGGTGGATCCTGCGGCGGGCGCAGCTCGTCGTTGCGGCCTCGTCGTTCCTCGCTGAGCAGGCGCTGGCCCTCGGTGCGCGCGACGTGCGAGTCGTGCCGAGCGGCGTCGCGCTGCCGCCGAACGTCGGCGAGCCCGATGATCCACCACACGTCTTGTATCGTCGGCCGCCTGTCGCCGGAGAAGGGAATCCTCGAGCTCGTCGAGGCCTGCGCCGGGCTGCCGCTCGTCGTGGTGGGGGACGGCCCACTTCGTGAACATGTTCCGGACGCGGTGGGGTTCGTTGCGCCGTCGGAGCTCGGTCCGTACTACCGCGCCGCCGCGGTGGTGGCCGCACCGTCGCGGCGGGAGGGTTATGGGGTGGCCGCGCGCGAGGCGATGGCGTGGGGACGGCCGGTCGTCGCAACCGCCGTCGGCGGTCTCACGGATGCGGTCGAGAACGAAGTGACGGGGCTGCTCGTGCCGCCGGGCGACGTGCCGGCTCTCCGTGCAGCGATCGAGCGCCTGCTCGGCGACCCGGAGCTGCGAGGCAGGCTCGGCGCGGCGGCGCGGGAGAAGGCGCCGTCGTTCGCGTCGGAGACGGACGCGCTGGTCTCCGTCTACGACGAGGCGTCGCGGCGCAGCAGATAGTTGCCGAGCGCGAGCATGTCCAGGTGCGTCCGCTGTGAACGTGTCCAGCGCCTCGGCAGGTGTCATCACGATCGGCTCGTTCTCGTTGAACGACGTGTTGAGGAGGATCGGCACGCCGGTCAGGCGGTCGAACTCCTCGATCAGCCGGTAGTAGCGCGGATCGACGTCGCGCTCGACGGTCTGGATGCGGCAGGTGCCGTCGACGTGAGTGACGGCAGGAATCAGCTCGCGCTTCTCCGGGCGCGTGTCGTAGACGAGCATCATGAAGGGCGATGCGTCGCCCTGGAGGAACCAGTCACTCGTCGCCTCCAGCAGGACCGAGGCTGCGAACGGGCGGAACGATTCGCGGTGTTTCGTGCGCGCATTGAGCGCCTCCTTCGTCTCTGCGCGCCGCGGGTCGGCGACGATCGAGCGATGGCCGAGCGCGCGCGGGCCGAACTCCATCCGGCCCTGGAACCAGCCGACGACGTCGCCCGCCACGATCCGCTCGGCGAGCAGCGGCAGCAGCGCGTCGTCCTCGAGCCGTTCTGCCGAAAGACCCGTCTGCTCGATCGCGTCGGCGATCTCGGCGTCGTCGTACTCGGGTCCCGTGAATGCATGCCGCATCACGAAGCCACGCGGCTGTCGAAGCTCCTGGTTCCAGACGACGTACGCGGCTCCCACGGCGGTGCCCGAGTCGCTCGTCGCGGCCGGGACGTAGAGCTCCTCGAACCCCGTCTCGTCGCGAATGCGGCCGTTCGCCACGGAGTTGAGCGCCACGCCACCCGCGAGGCAGAGCCGGCGCTGCCCGGTGCTCTTCTGCAGCCGGTCGATCACGTGGAGGTAGACCTCTTCGAGCCGGAGCTGCAACGACGCCGCGACGTCGTTGTGGTGAGACGTGAGCTCGGCGGCCGGGTCGCGCGGCGGCCCCAGCTCTTCGATGAGCTTGTCCGAGAAGATGGATCTGACGCTCGGCGCTCCCTCGTCCCACGTCATGTCCACGCCTTCCTTGTCGTGCGTGAAGTAGTCGAGGTTGAGCGCGAACAGGTCGCCGCTCGTCTCCAGCGCATCGCGCATCGGGCGCATGTTCGGCTCGGGGTCGCCGTACGACGCGAGCCCCATCACCTTCCCCTCGTCTCCGTAGTGGAGAAAGCCGAGCCACTGTGTCAGTGCGAGGTAGAAGATTCCGAGCGAGTGCGGGAAGAGCACGCGATCGACCACGTCGTACGAGTTGCCGTGCCCGACGGCGGTCATGGTCGATGCGAAGTCGCCGAATGCGTCGACCGAGAGGATCGCGGCCTCGTCGAACGGCGACACGAAGAACGCGCTCGCGACATGTGTCTGGTGGTGCTCGATGTCGTGGACCTGTGCGCGAATCGCGGCGGTGTCGATCCCGAGCGCGTCGGCGAGCGCCGTCTTGACATCGCGCGGCTTCGCCGCATGGTCGAGGCTCGCCTTGAGATAGCGCGCGCTCGCACCGTGGCGGACCGACCGGAGCAAGCCTGGTCCGACGTTCGCCTGCGGGTCGCGGGAGACGGCGATGTGGTCGAGCTCGTGGACGGCCACACCAGCCTCTTCCAGGCACCACGTCGCGGCGCGTCCAGGGAAGCCTGCGACGTGCTTGACGCGCGTGAAGCGCTCCTCCTCGGCGGCGGCCACGAGCTCTCCGTCGACGACGATCGCTGCCGCGGCATCGCCGTGGTATGCGTTGAGGCCGAGGATGCTCGTCAAGCCGACGATCTTAGCCAGCCTGCCGAGGGGCGATCGTGGCTCATCGATTACAGTCCGGCCATGGCAAGCGGGCACTCCGAGAGGTATTTCGAGGTCGCCGCGGAGCTGGCAGGTGCGATCGACGCAGCCCAGGTCGACGCGATGGCGAGGGGACTTGCGGTCGTGCGGGACGCGGGCGGTCGGCTCTTCGTGCTCGGCGTCGGTGGCGGAGCCGGCCATGCGTCGCATGCCGTCAACGACTTCCGGAAGCTCTGCGGCATCGAAAGCTACGCACCGTCCGACAACGTCTCGGAGCTGACCGCCCGCACGAACGACGACGGCTGGGAGACCGTCGTACAGCGCGTGGCTCGAGACCTCACGGCTGAGTGGCGATGACGCACTCATGGTGTTCTCCGTCGGCGGCGGCTCGCGGGAGCACAACGTGTCGGTGAATCTCGTCAGCGCGCTCGAGCTCGCCCGCAGTGTCGGCGCCTCGATCTACGGCGTCGTCGGCAGTCCCGGCGGCACGCTCGCTGAGCTCGCAGACGTCGCGATCCTGGTCGATCCACCCGCCGACCTGCGCACGCCGCTCGTCGAGTCGTTCCAGGCCGTCGTCTGGCACGGGCTCGTCTCCCATCCCGAGCTGGCGGTCAAGCAGGGCCATTGGGAGTCGATCACGCAGCGATGAGCGCTGCGGTGTTCTTCGACCGCGACGGCGTCGTCAACGAGCTCGTGCCGGATCCCGTCTCGGGTCTGCCGGAGTCGCCGCTCGATCCGGAGGACGTGCGGTTGATTCCCGGCGCGGCGGCTGCGTTGCGCAGATTGCACGATGCGGGCTACTTGCTCGTCGGAATCTCGAACCAGCCTGCGGCTGCGAAGGGAGTCGTCGAGCCTGGAGCGCTTGCGCGATGTCCAGGCGCGAGTGCTCGAGTTGCTCCGGGCATGAGGGCGTCGCCCTCGATGCATTCAGGCTCTGCTTCCACCATCCCGGACGGGCAGTCGTTCCGGAGCTGACGCAGGTGTGCGACTGCCGGAAGCCCGCGCCGGGCATGCTGCTCGACGCCGCAAGCGAGCTCGAGATCGACCTGGCGATCCTCGTGGATGGTCGGCGACACCGACGGCGATGTCGAGGCCGGCGCCGCGGCCGGAAGCAAGCACGGTTCTCGTCGAAAATCCCGGCAGCGCGCCACAAGCGGACGCGCCGCTACGGCGGGGCCGCGGGTGCCCGACCTCGCCGCCGCCGCAGAGCTGATCGTCGTCTTCGACAGGCGCTAAGCTAGCCTCCGTGTCGAGCGGTCTCTCCGTGAAGATCTTCGCCGACGGCGCTGACCTCGACGGAATCCTCGCCCTCGCGGAGGACGAGCGCATCGCAGGGTTCACGACGAATCCGACGCTGATGTGGAAGGCTGGGCTGACCGACTATCAGGACTTCGCGCAGCGTCTGCTCGAGCGCATCACGGATCATCCGATCTCGTTCGAGGTCTTCGCCGACGACGCCGACGAGATGCGCCGTCAGGCGCGGCTGATCGCCTCCTGGGGAGAGAACGTCTACGTCAAGATCCCGGTCACGACGACGGCGGGCGAGTCGATGGCGCCGCTCGTGCGCGAGTTCTCGGAGGACGGTGTGAAGGTCAACGTCACGGCGCTCTTCACGACGGCGCAGGTCGAGCTGATCACCGCGGCCGTCAAGGACGGAGCGCCCTCGTACATCTCCGTGTTCGCCGGACGGATCGCGGACGCCGGCGTCGATCCGCTGCCGATCATGGCGCGAGTCGGTCGACATCATGCTCGATGCCCCGCGCTCGGAGCTCATCTGGGCGTCGCCGCGCGAGATCCTCAACGTCGTCCAGGCGGATCAGATCGGCTGCCACATCATCACGGTGACGCACGACCTGCTCGCGAAGCTGTCGTCGCTCGGCAAGGATCTCGACCAGTTCTCGCTCGAGACCGTGCAGATGTTTCATCGCGACGCCGTGTCGGCGGGATTCACGCTCTAGCCGATGCGCCGCGCCTGCATCACCGGCGGCGCCGGGTTCATCGGCAGCACGCTCGCGGACCGCTTGAACGCGGACGGCGTCGAGGTCGTCGTCGATCGACGACTTCCGCACCGGTCGCCGCGAGTTCGTCGCCGAGCTGCTCGAGCGCCCTGGGACGCGCCTCGTCGAGGGCGACGTGCTCGACCAGGCGCTGCTCGAAGATGCGTTCGCGGGCTGCGACTGGGTGTTCCACCTGCAGGCGAACGCGGACGTTCGCGCATGGGCTCGAGCATCCGCGCCGCGACCTCGAGCAGAACACGATCGCGACCGTCGACGGTGCTCGAGGCGATGCGCGCCGTCGGGACGACGAAGATCGCGTTCTCGTCGACCGGCTCGGTCTACGGCGAGCCCGAGGTCTTTCCGACGCCGGAGGACGCGCCGTTCCCGATCCAGACGTCGCTCTACGCCGCGTCGAAGCTCGCCGGCGAGGGGATGATCGCCGCCTACGCCCACGGGTACGGCGTTCACGGGTCTCGTCTTTCGCTTCGTCTCGATCCTCGGCGAGCGCTACACGCACGGGCACGTCTTCGACTTCTACCGCGCCTTGAGGCGCGACCCGACGCGCCTGCGCGTGCTCGGCGACGGCCGTCAGGAGAAGTCGTATCTCTACGTGCAGGATTGCGTCTCCGCGATCCTGACGGCGGTCGCCGCGCACGACGGCGATGCCGGCAGCGACCCACGTCTACAACCTCGGCACCGACGAGACGGTCGTCGTCGACGACTCGGTGGCGCTGATTGCTGCGCCATCTCGGCGTCTGCGCCGGAGATCGAGCACACGGGCGGCGAGCGCGGCTGGCCGGGCGACTCGCCGCTGATCCATCTCGACTGCGCGCGCATTCGCGCGCTCGGCTGGGCGCCGACGCTGACGATCGAGCAGGCGATCGTCCGCACGCTCGACTGGCTCGAGGCGAATCCCTATGCCGTCGCCGAGAAGGAGGCTGTCGGATGAGCGTCATCTTCAGCCGCGCGCCGCTGCGGATCTCGCTCGGCGGCGGCGGAACCGACCTGCCGTCGTACTACCGCGAGCACGGCGGCTTTCTCGTCTCGGGCGCGATCGACAAGTACGTCTACATGCTCACGCACACGGTCTTCCAGCGCCGGTACCTGATGAAGTACTCGCAGACCGAGGAGGTCGACGAGATCTCGGAGATCCGGCATCCGATCCTGCGCGAGGCGCTGCACGCGGCACTGGCACGGCAGATCCGCTCGAGATCGCGTCGGTCGCCGACGTGCCCGCGGGCACCGGCATGGGCTCGTCGGGCGCGTTCACGGTCTGCCTGCTCAAGGCGCTCGCGCAGGCGCGGTCGACGTCGATCACGCCGGGGCGCTCGCCGAGGCCGCGTCCGAGATCGAGATCGACATTCTCAAGGAGCCGGTCGGCAAGCAGGACACGTACGTCGCCGCCCACGGCGGAATCTGCAGCTACACGTTCAACGCGGACGGCACCGTCGACGTCGTTCCGCTCGAGCTCGGTGCCGAAGACGCTTCGCCGGCTGCGCGACAACCTGCTGCTCTTCTACACCGGCGAGGCGCGCGACGCGTCGAGCGGTGCTCAGCGACCAGGACGAGCGGTCACGGCAGCGGTGACGAGGAGATGCTCGAGAACCTGCACCGCGACGAAGGAGATGGGCTACCGAAGCCGCGACCTGCTGCTCGCCGGTGACCTCGAGGCCTACGCCGAGCTGATGCACGAGCACTGGGAGAACAAGCGCCGTCGCTCGCCGGGGATGGCGTCGGAGCACATCGACACGCTGTACACGCTCGCGCGCCGCAGCGGCGCGATCGGCGGCAAGCTCGTCGGCGCCGGCGGCGGCGGATTCCTGCTCGTCTACGCGCGGCGGCCGGCCGACACGCGCCAGGCGATGGCGGCCGCGGGTGCGCAGGAGCTTGTCTTCGACTTCGAGTTTGGAGGCGCGTACGCGAGCGAGCAGGCATGAGCGACGCGCCGTTGCGGGTCGGAATCGTCGGCTGCGGCCTCATCGGCCGCAAGCGCGCTGAGTCGCTTCGGCCGCAGGACGAGCTCGTCGGCGCCACCGATGTCGTCGCGGGCGCTGCCGAGCGCTTGGCGGCCGACTTCGGCGGTCGCGCATGCGGCGACCTCGGCCGAGCTGCTCGCGCTCGAGCCCGACGTCGTGATCGTCGCGACCTCGCACGACAAGCTCGCGCCGCTGAGCGTCGCAGGCGCTCGAGGCCGGCGCCCACGTGCTCGTCGAGAAGCCGGCCGGGACTCGGGCACGGCGCAGATCCGACGGCTCGCCGACGTCGCCGAGCGAACGTCGCGGCTCGTCAAGGTCGGCTTCAACCACCGCTTTCACCCGGGGCTCGCACGCGCCGCTGCCGAGGTTCACTCCGGAGCGCACGGCGATCTGCATGCACGTTCGCGCGCCGCTACGGCCACGGCGGACGGCTCGGCTACGACCGTGAGTGGCGCGCCGATCCCGCGCGGTCGGGTGGCGGCGAGCTGATCGACCAGGGCATGCACCTGCTCGATCTCGTCCACTGGCTGGCCGGCCCGCTTCCGCTGCACTCCGCGCTGCTGCGCACGCAGTTCTGGGACACGCCGGTCGAGGACAACGCGGCGCTGATCCTCGGTGTCGCCGACGATCGCACTGCGCCGTGGGCGATGCTGCACGTCACCTGGACGGAGTGGAAGAACACGTTCTCGCTCGAGATCTACTGCCGCACCGCCAAGCTGCAGGTCGACGGGCTCGTGCGCTCGTACGGTCCGCAGATGCTGCGCATCTACCGCATGAAGCCCGAGCTCGGGCCGCCGGACGTCGAGGAGATTCGCTATCCGCGAGGAGGACGTCTCGTGGGCTGCCGAGTGGGAGCACTTCGCCGCAGCGCTCGCCGGTGAGGCGCAGCTGCTCGGTTCGCTCGCCGATGCGGACTACGCGTGGTCGCGCGTCGAGGACGCCTACGCCGGCGGTCCGTTCGCGCGAGATGCGTGCGGGGATCTCGCGTGAAGCGTGTGCTCGTCACCGGCGGGTCGATGGGCATCGGTCTCGCAGTCGCTCAGGCGCTTGCCGCGAACGGATGGGAGCTCGTGCTCGTGGCGCGCGGGGCAAGAGGCTCTCGACGCTGCGATTGCATCGCTTGCCGGCGACGGGCACTCGGCACATGCGTTCGACGTCAGCGACGAGGCGGCCTGGAAGGCGCTCGAGCTCGATGAGCTCCAGCGGCCTCGTCTGCGCTGCCGCCGTCATGGATCCGATCGGCCCGGTCGGCGAGTACGCGCCCGCAGAGTTCAAGCGCACGCTCGAGATCAACGTCGTCGGGACACTCCTCGCCGTGCACCATTGCCTGCCTGCTCTGCGCGCGGGCGGCGGGTCGATCGTCACGTTCGGGGGTGGCGGCGCCACGGGGCCGTTGCCGCGCTTCGACGCGTACGCGGCTTCGAAGGCGGCGGTCGCGCGCCTGAGCGAGAATCTCGCGATGACGCTCGCCCCGGTCGCAGTCAACTGCGTCGCTCCCGGCTTCGTCGCGACGCGACTGCACGAACAGACGCTCGCAGCGGGCGCCGAGGCAGCCGGGCAAGGACTTCTACGAGCGCACACGCCGCGAGGTCGGAGAAAGGGGGCTTCCCGGTGGCCGAGGCCGCCGAGCTCGTCGAGTTCCTCCTCTCGAGTCCGCCGTTCACCGGCAAGCTGATCTCGGCGCAGTGGGACCCGTGGCGCGACGCCGCATTTCAGCGAGCGGCTCGCGAACGAGCCCGATCTCGCGACCGTCCGCCGCATCGACGGCGTGATGTTCGGTCCAGTCGAGGAGGCGACGTGAACGTGCTTCGCGCGCCGACCGCGCACCCGCCAAGCGCCTGCCGGAGTTCGACGCAGGGTGGCTCGATGGGTGACGGCCGGCCCGCCCCGTTCCTCAGCTACGCGGAGCAGGGGTCGTCAACTGGTCGGATGAGCTCGAGAGCCTCCACGAGGAGAGCAGCCGTACCCACTTCATGGACGTCTGGACACGCGAGGCGATCCTGGCGCGGATCGGAGATCTTCCCGTCCTCGCCGACGATCGTCGACCTCGGCTGCTCGACGGGCTATCTGCTCGACGATCTCCGCGTGGCGCATCCGGATGCGACGCTCTCGGCGTCGATCTCGTCGCAGCCGGCCTGCGAAAGGCTCACGCAGTGATTCCGAGCGCCCGTCTGCTGCAGGCGGATGCCTGTGACCTGCCGCTCGTCGATGACAGCGTCGACGCGCGTCGTGAGCGCCAACCTGCTGGAACACGTGCCGGACGATCGACGAGCGCTCGCGGAGATGCGTCGTGTCGCTGCGACCGGAGCGCACGTCGTCATCGTCGTTCCCGCCGGTCCCGGCACGTACGACTACTACGACCGCTTCCTCGGCCACGAGCGCCGCTATGCGCGCGGTGAGCTCGCGGGGAAGGCCGTCGCAGCCGGGCTCGAGGTGCTCGAGGACATGCACCTCGCGTCGTTGCTCTATCCCGCCGTTCTGGCTCGTGAAGCAGCGGAACCGACTGCGGTACGGATCGCTCGAAGGCGATGCGCTCGCGCAGCGCGTCGCGCACGACATCGCCGGCACCGAGGACTCGCAGGTCGGTCGCCTGCTGCGTCGCGTCGAGGAAGGGCTCGCGCCTGCGGCTGCCGTTCGGAATCCGCAACCTCGTCGTCGCTCGCGGAGGTCCGCATGAGCGCAGCCGAGCTCAGCGTCGTCGTTCCCGCGTACAACGAGGAGGCGAACATCGACCGCGTCTACGCGCGACTTCGCAGACGTCCTCGATGCGCTCGGGCCTGCAGTGGGAGCTGATCTTCAGCGTCGATCCGTCGACCGACCGCACGGAGGAGCTGATCCTCGCGCTCAACGAGACGGATCCACGCGTGAAGCTGCTTCGCTTCTCGCGCCGCTTCGGCCAGCCGATGGCGACCCTCGCCGGGCTCGAGGCCGCCAGCGGCGACGCGGTGGTCGTGATCGACTGCGACCTGCAGGACCCGCCGGAGCTGATCGCCGAGCTCGTCGAGCGCTGGCGCGACGGCTACGACGTCGTCTACGCCCAGCGCCGCAGCCGCAAGGGCGAAACGCTCGCGAAGCGCATCGTCGTCCGTCTGTCGGTTACCGCGTGATCGCGCGAATCGCGGACGTCGAGATTCCCGCCGAACACCGGCGACTTCCGGCTCATGAGTCGTCGCGTCGTCGACAACGTCGTCGCGCTGAAGGAGCGTCACGGCTTTCTGCGCGGTCTCGTCGGCCTCGTCGGGTTTCCGCCAGACGAGCGTCCTGTACGACCGCGATCCCCGCGCCGGCGGGGCCGGAAAGTACAACCGCTTCTCCGGCTCGCTCGTGATCGGACTCAACGGTGTCGTTCGGTTTCTCGCTCTATCCGCTGCGCCTCATCTCCGTGCTCGGCATCATCTTCTCGGTCTTCGCCTTCCTGCTCGGGATCGTCTACTTCATCCTGAAGCTCGCGGGCGTCCCGTTCCCGGTCGGCAATCCGACGATCGTCATCCTCGTGACGTTCTTCAGCGGGATCCAATTGCTGTCGCTCGGCGTGATGGGCGAGTACGTCGGCCGCATCTACGACGAGGCGCGCGAGCGTCCGAAGTACATCGTCGAGTCGCGGCATGGCTTCGACGACGCAGCCGTGAGCGCGCTGCCGGCGGTCTGCATCCTCGCCGGCGGTCTCGGCACACGGCTCGGCGCGCTCGTGGCGGACACACCGAAGCCGCTCCTCGAGGTCGCCGGTGAGCCGTTCCTCCTCCACCAGCTGCGGCTGCTCGCGGCGAACGGTGCGACGACAGTCGTGCTCTGCATCGGCTATCTCGGCGAGCAGATCGAGGAGCGGATCGGCTCGAAGCGATTCGGCATCGACATCGACTTACAGCTACGACGGCGCCGGGCCTCGACGGAACGCTCGGCGCGATCCGCCGGGCGCTGCCGTTGCTTCCGGAGCGCTTCCTCGTGCTCTATGGCGACACCTACCTGCGGCTCGACTACCGCGGCCGTCGGCCGACGCGTGGCATGCGAGCGGGCTGCGCGGGCTGATGACGGTCTTTCGCAACGACGGGCGCTGGGACACCTCGAATGTCGATCTTCGGTGACGGTCGCGTCGTCGCCTACGACAAGGCGCACCCGACACCGGAGATGCGGTGGATCGACTACGGGCTCGGCGGCCTCGACGCGCGTGCGCTCGACCTCGTCGATGCGGAGGAGCGCGATCTCTCGATGTTGTAGCAGCGACTCGCGCGAGACGGTGAGCTGTGCGGCTACGAGGCGACCGATCGCTTCTACGAGATCGGCACGCCCGAGGCGCTCGCGGAGACCGAGGCCTATCTCGGCCGTGGACGGCTCTCTCAACTCGCCGTAAAGAGAAATGGCCGCGCCGGCGTGAGCGCCGTCGGCCAACGCCGACCGAACTGCAGGAGCACGCGGCCGACCGGAATCTGCTCGACGAGAACCTCATCAAAGTGCTCGCGCATGAGACCCGCGATTGCCTCGGATGGGAGCTGGAGCGTCGGCGGATGCTCCATGAATCGGGTCGATGCGACCATCCGCAGCGCGCCAAAGAGATGCCGCTCGACGGCGAATGCACGTGCTGATACGCAGGACTCAACGATGATCAGCGTCCCGCCCGGCTCAAGAACCCTGCGCGCCTCTCGGATCGCGCGACTCATGTTTGCCACCGTGCCTTTGACATCGGTCGATACGAGGTGATGCAGCACGAGGACAAACAGAACGCCGTCGTAGGACGCATCAGGCTCGTCTAGAGCAAGCGCATCTCCATGACGCAGTGTGACGTTCGCCGGCACGGGTGGCGTGGATTCATCGAGGAAGAGATCGACACCGACGATGTGCTCAGCGAGCGAGGTGTCATAGTCGAAGACTCCACCGTTGCCGATGTCAAGCAGTCTCTTGCGTCCAGTGATGGCCCGGTTTACGGACGTGCGAATGTTGCGGTACGTCGCCAGCTTCGCGACGTTCTGTGCATAGGTCGTGTTGTCAGCGAAGAACGATTTGTTCTTGTCGACACTCAGCTTGTCCTGGTTCGTCACCAGGCTCTGAAATGCTCATTAATCGATCCTAACGACCGAGTCGGCATGGCCGAAGGATCACGCGGCGGCGAGGCCTCGGTAGATCCAACCGGCTGCTTCGGCGGCACTGCGGTCAACACCCATGCAGCCGTCGACGACTAGTCGCCGAGACGGGCGCAAGCGTGACCAGTCGACCTCTGCGAGCTCTGGAAGCGCCGTCATCACCGCGAGCGCGTCTGCGCCGTCGACGCACGACTCGAGTGAGTCGGCACGCGTGAACCTGTCGGGTGCGTCTACGGGCTCGGCGAGCGGATCCCAGGCGCTAACGGTCGCCTCGTGTTCAAGCAATCGATGGATGAGTTGGAGTGGGAGGGAGTCGCGCAAAGTTGATGTCCCGGGCTTGTACGTCAGGCCTGCGACCGCGATGTGCGCACCTTGCAAGGAGCCTAGCGATTCTTGGAGCCAAGCAAACGCGATATCGGCGTGACGCCGGTTCGCTTCGATCACTGCTGCGAACAACTCCGGGCGTCCGCAACGTTCGCCGAGTTCCCGAAGGGCGACTAGGTCTCGCCTCAGCGTTGCTCCGGAAAATGCGGTACCCGGCGAGATCGGGGCGGAGGGGGACACGCGTGGGTCGGCCCGCAGCCCCGCCGCAACCTCGCTCGGGTCTGCGCCCGCGGCGAGCGCCAACCACGCGAGGTCGTTCGCGAACGCTACGCAGAGCGCAAGGTATGCGTTGGTAGCGTGCTTTGACATCTCGGCTGCGGCGAGGCCCATTCGCAGCGGCTTCTCGAAGAACGGCTTGAGGGCTTGCGACGCGACGGTCCAGGCTGCATCTTCATTTGCCCCGACGAGCATCCGGTCCGGATGCATGAAGTCCTCGAGCGCTCGGCCGAGACGGAGGTTCTCCGGCACATGGGCGAGGAGCAACCCACGCTCCCGCTCGTCGAGGATCGCGCGCCAACGGTCGCTCGTGCCAACGGCAAGTTGCGAACTGACGAGCAGGAGGGCGCCGTTAGGTGCGAGATTCGCGAATGCATGCACTGCGTTGTCGAGGCGCGGATCGTGAGGCGCGCCTGCGGCGGTGACCTCTGTGTCGTAGGCGAGATGTGTGAGCGGTGCGTGAGCCACCGCATCGGCGATGTCCGATACGACCGACAGTCGCCCACCCGCAATGGCCGCAAGTAACGCGGCGTCCAGCCCGGGCTCGACGACGGAGCAGTACCCGGAGGCGAGTGTCGATCTGATCTCCGAGACTGGGATCCCACGCAACGACGACTCGGCCGGTCGCCGTCCATCCGGCGGTCGACACGCACCCGAGATGCCAGAGCCCGATCACTGCGATGTCTGCGGCGTCGGATCCAGGACTCCCGCCAACTGCGACCGCCGATGTGTCAGTCATTGTCGCTCCGCATATTCAGGCTGATCGGGGACACCGGCGGCAAGTTGCGGAGAGCCGGGCAGCCGGTCTCGACGAGGTGATGAACTCGCTCGTTGTATCTTTCTGAGCGGCGCGCATCGAGCGAACTCTAGTGGCTTGGGTCTGCCGCTTTGCCGATTGCCAGGTGAACATCATGAGTATTCTCGGCCCGTGACCTCACTCCCATGCGAGCCAGTCGGGGAGCATCCGGCAAATGGCCGGAACCCGTAGTTCACTGACCGCCTCGGCGCACAAGGTCCGGCCATCGCCCGCCGTCCGAGGGACATGACGGCCCTCGCGCTGGCACTCGCAATCTTTGCCGTCTTCGCGGTCGTTGGCCTCGGGCGCTCTCGGCGCGGTGGGAGCAGAGACGGCGAACCTGCGTATCGCGCTCACGGCGCCACCCCTTTGGAAGTGCTGTGATTGCGATTGCTCTCTTCGTGCTGAGCCATGCAGGAATTGCAATGCAGGACGGCGCGCCTCCGGCGGTCATCGTATTGCTCGCGGCGTCCATTTGTGTGCTCACTTGGCGGCGACCGTCGGTTCCGCTGACGGCTGCACCTGTCCTGGGGATGTGCCTGGTGGTGCTGCTTCTTACTGGCTGGCCGATGATCCACTATGGCTTTCGCTGGATCGCCAATGCGAATGACGATATGGCTAACTACGTTCTGTCGGCAACGGAGCTAGTACATCACGGGCTGCTCGCGCATGTCGACCTCGCCGGGCTTAGCAACAACAGCAACTACGCGTCGTTGCTCTCCTCGCTCCACTTGGCGGGCGCGCGGCCTGGTGCGGACATCACACTCGCGGGACTTGCATCGCTTACGGGCCGGCCCGCCTACGCGGTATTCATGCCACTGATTCTCGCCTTGGCTATGTGCACGATCGCGGGCACCGCGGCACTTGCCATGCAGGCAACTCGCCGTTGGTGGGCTGCGGCAGTGGCTGCCGCTCTTTTGGCCGTATCTCCACTCACTGCCTATGGTGCTCTACAGGAGTTCCTCCCTCAGGTGTGGGGGCTCGGTCTCGCGACTGCGCTTTGTGCACTTTTGATGCGTCGCGAGCTTCACCAAGCGGAACGGCTCCATGTTCGGGAGGCACTCCTAGCAGGCATTCTTACGGCGGCGCTCGTCGCCGTGTACGTAGAGTTCGCGGCAACAGTCGCTCTCGCCTACGTCGTCTATGCGCTGTGGCTGATGCTCAGACATCAGCTCGTTTTCCGTGTTGCGATACAGCTCTGGGCGTCCGTGCTCTTCGCCGTGGTAGTCGTCCTTAACCGATACGGACTCCGAGAGCTCCATTTCGTGAGCTCTCAGACCTCCTCAGGCGTTCATGGGCTGCTGAACGGGCCACCTCTATTCGGCTTCACCCTGGTGCCAGGCGCGCTCACGGGTGTTGTCGGGCTCCAAACGCTCCCGGCTCAGGCCAGTCCCGCGCAACTCGAACTATCGATTGGAGTCGCGGTGGTGCTGCTCGCGGTCGTCGCGTTCGCGGCAGTCTGGGGCGCGGTCCGTGGCGTCGCCGCCGCTTTCGTCCTCATCACATATGGAGCGATTGGGGTCTTCCTTGGCATCGAATCAAGTGACTTCGGCCTCTTCAAGCTGTACATGTACGTCCAGCCGTTCCTAGCCGCGACGATCGCAGTCTGGATCGCCTCAGCGAAAAGGAGGCGAACGCTCGCCATCATTGTGTTTCCAGTCGTCGTGCTCTTGGCGCTGCAGATCCACACTCAACAGACGTACGTCAAGGCAAGTCGTATCCCGCAGGGATTGCACAATGCATCTTCCCTGGGTCTGCTACCTGCGTTTCGCGAGATTGCCCGATCCAGTCGGGATCCAATAGTCACAGTGACCGAGAATCCTTCACTTGGAAGCTCGAAGCCATGGCGGGCAAGTCAAGACAAGTGCTTTTCGTCAGTCAAAACCTCTTCGCTCCCTTCATGTCTCCCTCGGCCTCGCGCGTGAATGGATGGAAGCGCCGCACGTTCGACTATGTCCGTGGCGGTGCGGTTCGATCGGATGTCTTCTTGGACAACACGCATGCGTCCGCGTTGCTTTCTGACGGTTCGTGCACCCTTGTCCTCCCGGCCGGCGAGCAATGGGTCCTCAATCGGAGGCAGTTGCCTCGAGCGGGCTCGGACATCGTCGCGAGACCGTGCCGAGATGCACTCAATACGCTCGTGTTCACATCATCGAGCCTGGGTCGGGTCTCTACGCGTTCTCCAATCGGAGCAAGGTTAGTTTTTACCCCGTGCAGCCCGATCCCTTCAGTGGCGGGACGATGGCTGCCTTCGGTAGATACGCACTGTTTCGGATCGTCCGCCCGGCGAGCAAACTGAGGCTCGAATTCGACTACACGACTACTTTCATTCATGACGGCGCAAATCGGCTTCTGCCTGCGACGGTAACCAGAACGAGCCACGTGTGCTCGTCTGGGCTCCGTCGGCCGAGGTTCCGCGCGCGTTTTCTCACGCGAGTTCACTGCGCAAATGATTGACGGGCAAGCCTTCGCGCTACTGGATTTAGGACGTGACGGAGCTTTGCAACCGGAGGCTCGTCCCGGACTCGAAAGTCTGCTCTACGGCCGGTCGTACCCGCTCGACACTCGGTACGTCGCGGCGTACGTAAGAGGTATTTCGGTCGTGACGGACACGCAGTACCGTCGGCTAATCCGGCCCGCTGCTCTCATGCGTTTCCCAGAGGCGTTGAACAACCCAAATCTCGAATACTGGGGATCTTCGAAGACGGATGGATCGCCGAGGACTCGTACGTCGTGCTGAGGGGTGGCCCCCACCAGATCTCGTTCTCCGCGCGGCGTTGCCGTCCGGTCCGAAAATGCAGCGGCTCCGTCTCCTTGTGAATGGACACGAGGTGCTCCGCCGGTGTGGGACAGGGTCATCTCGACCTCCAAGTCGCGATTCCCGCATCGACCCTGCCAAGGAAGGTTGAACTGCGGTGGAGACGCGCCTCGCCGTTGGCGCAACCTGATGGTCGGCAGGCGGCGGCTCTCGTGCGGTTCCTCGGCGTCATCCCCCAGAAGCACTCAGGAGTGGATCCGCACCAACAACCTTGCAGCGCTTTCCGTCGGACTTGAGTGTTCCGAACCTGCGCTACTCAGGCATCTATGGCGACGGCTGGCTCCGGCGTCGTTCCTTTCGTTTATCTCGCTGGGGGTCGCAGGGCCGATCTCGTTGTGCGAGCAGGAGGTACCTGCCGGGGCTGTCGGACAACGCCTGCGGACTCCTTGTGGATGGCCGCGAGTTGATGAGTCGAGACGTGAATCCGGGGCACCTCGCGTTGCGGATCGCTATACCCGCTTCGCACGTGCCGCGCCGAATCGAGCTTCGATGGGCCTCTGCGGCCCGCCTGCCACCCCCCGATGGGCGTTCCGCCAGCGCGCTTTGAAGTTCCTCGGGGTGATGCGGCCCGCCTCTCACTGACGCGCCGCAACCTGTGGGAGGCTGGCGCGACTGACGTCCTGCCAAGGCGTAGTGGCGAGTAGTCTTCGCTGCCGAGCATGAAGAGCGAATCACCGCGTCCGCCGTCGGACAACCTCTCGTACTTCGCCGCTGCGGCGTGGCAACACGCGGCCGGCCCACCGCCCGAGCTCGAACGGACCGTCACGGTCGACACAGCGCACGGCTCGTTGTACATCCGTGACGACGATACGATCATCCGCCCTTACATCGAAGAGCACGGCATTTGGGCCCCGGAGCAGACTGGTCTAGTTCGCGAGACTCTCCGTCCCGGTATGCGTTTTATCGACGTCGGCGCACATGTCGGTTACTTTTCGGTGTTGGCTGGAAAGCTTGTCGGTCCCGACGGCATCGTGTTCGCGTTCGAGCCGCATCCGCGGAACTTCGAGCTTCTCATGGCGAACGTTTGGCGCAACGGTCTAACAAACGTGCTCTGCTTCCCATGGGCGGTCAGCGATAGCTTCGGATTCGCGGACCTTTTCGAAGCTCGCGGCAACAGCGGCGACCATCGTCTCTACCGCGACGAAGAGCAACGGGCCAGTCTTCGCGTGCGCACAGTTTCGCTCGACGGGTTGCAGGCGCTTCGAGCCCCGGTGGATTTCGTCAAGATCGATGTTCAAGGCGCGGAGCCAGCGGTGATCCGCGGTATGGAGGAACTCCTTTCGGCGTCACCGCACGCCACCGTTGCGCTGGAGTATTGGCCCTTCGGGATGGAACGCTTCGGGACGGATATCGATGGCGTGTTGGCGTACTATCGCCGAGCTCGGTTACGTCGTCTGGGCTCACCACCCGGATCACGATCGTCTCGTGGTCCTCAGCGATACGGAGATTGACGATCTCTGCAGCGAGTGGAACGGCTTCGGTCATGCCGACCTGGTCTTGGTCCGCGACGCGCGTCGGTGATGCCTGCGCTGCTTTCGATCAGTCGGACCTGGCTCGTTCCGTGCCGATCAGACGGCGCCGTACGGCTAGGATGATCTTCTAGGTATGGCCGAAATCGTTCGCTCGTGCTGGTGTCCCGCTCCCAGCTTGCTCCCCTTCGGCCCTGACTACTTTCACTGCACGTTTTGCGAGACGCTCGTCGGCCAGGCGGGTCTCACCGACGAGCAGACGCTCGTCCGGAACGACGAAACCGACTACTACGGTAAGCAGTACTGGCTAGACCACCAGCGCGACAGGCTCGGTCTGCCGGACATATACACCCGAGTACGGCATGACCTTCCTGAGCGCTGTGTGCACTGGCTCGAAACGCTCCTCCGCTACCGGGAGCCGCCTGCGAAGATTCTCGAGATCGGGGCGGGTCATGGTGCATACACAGCGCTCCTGCGTTGGGCCGGCTACGACGCGACGGCGCTCGATCTGAGCCCGTGGGTGGCGGGGTTTGCGCAAGAGACGTTCGGGATTCCCTATCTCGTCGGCCCCGTAGAGGATCAACGAGCTTGAGCCGCGGTCGCTCGACGTCGTCGTCGCGAACGACGTTCTTGAGCACCTGGCAGATCCTCTTTCCACCATGCGTCACTGTGTCGAACTCCTCAAGCCTGACGGGCTACTCGTGATTCAGACGCCGGAGTTCCCGCTCCGGCGTAGCTACGAAGACCTGGTCGCCGATGACGACATCTTTCTCGAGCACATTCAGCGAGCAGCAACGGAGCACCTCTATCTGTTCAGTCGCGTGTCGCTCGAGCGCCTGCTCGGTGAGCTCGGTTTGCGCGAGGTCACGTTCGAGGCACCTGTCTATTCGTACGACATGCTGTGCGTGGCAAGTGCGGCACCGCTTCGTCGGACTGAGCGAGCCCAGCCAGAGCTTGTCACGGCCGCCGCGACCGGCCAGCTGGTTATCGCCCTCATGGACGCCCATGACGCCTGGAGGGCCTCCGAGCGAGATCGGGCAGAGCGCCTTGATGTGATCGAGAGGCTCGACGCTGCTCTCAGCGTGAGTGAAGCCGACCGCCAGGCGCGACTAGAGGTGATCGAGCGTCTTGATGCAGCGCTCCAGGAAAGCGAGGCAGAGCGCGCGCGGCTTACGGCGTTGCAAGACGGGAAGCGGGGCGGCGCCGGTGGCTGAGCGGAAGCCAGGCAGCTCGGCGGTGCATACGAGCCTGGAGACGGGAGCGCTACCCAAGATCACCGTTGTCACTCCTGCCTACAACAGTGTTGAGTTGCTGGAGGACTGCATCACCTCGGTGCTCGACCAGGGGTACCAAAACCTCGAGTACATCGTTGTCGACGGCGGCTCGACCGACGGGTCGCTCGAGATTCTCCGGCGCTACGAAGACAGCTTCGCGTATTGGACGAGCGAGCCCGACGGCGGGCAGACCGACGCTCTCAACAAAGGGTTTCGTCGGGCGACGGGTGAACTTCTCTGCTGGCTCAATTCGGACGATTTCTACTATCCGGGTGCTCTCGCCGCGGCAGCGGAGGCGTACTTAGCCGCCCCTGATGCTCCGTTCTACTTCGGCAACGGCTACCGCGTCGATCGAGCCGGCCGGAAGATCAGCGAGTTCTTCCCCAACGGAGAAGTTCGCTTCCGGCGCGATGCGGCGATCTTCGGTCTGAACTGCGTTCTACAGCCATCGACCTTCATCCGGCGAGCGGCGTTCGAGGAGGTAGGCGGACTCGACGACTCTCTCCACTACGGATTCGACAGCAACCTGTGGATCGAATTGTCGAAGCTCGGTCGCCCGAGGGCAATGAGGGGCTACATCGCGGCGTCGCGCGAGTACGGTGAGACGAAGACCGCAAGCGGCTCGTTCGTTCGAGCAGAGGAGCTACGTTCGATCGCTGAGCGGCATGCCGGCGTTGCGGCAACTCCCGGATCGATCAGCTACTACCTCGACACGCTTCATCGGCTCGCGTCATCCCGCACGGATGTGTTTCCTCGTGAGTACATGAAAGCGATCGAGCAGTTCTGGTCGCAGACCTCGACGTTGCTCGCTCGGCACGGCGCACGGCCCGACGGATTCCCCGTCGCGGCCCACGAGGACATGACGGCGGGACGTTCGTCTGCCTCGGTTCCAAAGCAAGGGCGACTACGCGTCGGCGTCGAGTTGCGACAGGTGACGAGCGGTGCCTCGGGCGGCATCGTTGTCGTGTTGGTGGGAACGTTGAGTGAACTCTTCCGCCAGCGACGCGACATCGACTTCGTCGTCTTCTGCACCGTGTTCAATCGGGACCTGTTGGCGGTCGATGCGCCGAACGTCGAGCTGCTCACCCTTCCGCTGAGCAGCTTCTTCGGCGAGTTGCGCAGGAATCGCGTGACCGCGACATCGACGTTCTGATCCGCAGCTATCCCACTCCTGAGGATGTCGACTTTCCCCTCAAGCAGCAGATCTTCTTGCTCCCCGACGTCCAGCATGAATATCACCCCGAGTTCTTCGATGCAGCATCCCTGAACCTCCGAAGACGCTCGTTCGGGATTCCGCTTCGGGGCGCCGGCGCGATCATGACCATCTCCGAGTACGCGCGAGAGACGATCGAGGAGCAGGCGGAAACCGATCGGGACGTCTTCGTTGCGAGCCCGAGCTTGCCTCCCGACTTCATCGAAGCACGTCCAGAAGATGCGACCGCCGAGGAACGTGCTCTCGTGCCGCGCGGAGACTTCTTCCTGTTTCCTGCGAACCTTTGGCCGCACAAGAATCACGAGCTCGTCTTCGAGGCGTTCCGGCGGTTCCGCGAGGCCCAGAGCAACGACGCCGAACTGATCCTCACTGGTGCTCCAACGGGTTGGGACGATCTTTACTCGGGCAACGAAGATCTGCCGATACGGCATCTCGGCTACGTCAGCCCGGCTCTCGTGCGTCTGCTCTACGAGCGGGCCGTCGCACTGGTCTTCTTTTCACAGTACGAAGGTTTCGGAATTCCGTTGCTCGAGGCGTTCGAGGTCGGCACCCCGGTCGTCTGCAGCAATACGACGAGCCTGCCGGAGGTTGCAGGAGATGCTGCGCTCATGTGCGATCCGACTGATGTCGAGGCAATGGCCGGCTTGCTCGTGCGGATCGCCAACGACAATGAGTTGAGAGCCGAGCTCATCGCCCGCGGTAGGCATCGACGTGCGGTGTACACCTGGGAGAAGGCAGCAGACTCCCTCGCAGAGGGCATCGAGCGGGTGGTCGAACACGCGAAGGCGCCGGTACTCGGTTCGAACCCCTTGGTCTCGATCGTCACTCCGTCTTTCAACCAAGGGCGTTTCATCAAGCGCACGATCGACAGCGTCCTCGCTCAGACTCATCAGAACATCGAGTACGTCGTCATCGACGGAGGCTCGACCGATGAGACGCTCGACATCCTCCGCTCGTATGGCGACCGGATTCGCTGGATCTCGGAACCTGACTCCGGGCAAACGAACGCGATCAACAAGGGGCTGCGCCTGGTGAGCGGGGAGATCGTCGGGTACTTGAATTCCGACGACGTCCTGCTCCCGCACGCGATCTCGTCTGTCGTCGAGCATTTTCAGACGCATCCTGAAACGGACCTCGTCTACGGCGACGCCGACTACGTCGACGAGTCGGATGACGTCATTGGATCGTACTTGACTGCGGACTACTCGTTCGAGCGGCTCATGGACGACTGTTGCATCTGTCAGCCGGCTGCGTACTGGCGAGGGTCGGTGATGGAGACGATCGGCTTGTTCGACGAGGACGTCCACTACGCCATGGATTACGACTACTGGATACGTGCCGACCGAGCCGGTCTCTCGCTCGTGCATCTACCCGACACGATCGCGTGCTCGCGCCTCTATGCCGCTACGAAAACACTGAGCGCTCGACCCGCTATCTATCGAGAGATTCTCGACATCTGTCGTCGGCGGGGCGGCTACGTGTCGCGGAAGTACGTGAGCGGCTACTGGAACCACTTGGTGTACGAGCGCCCTCGCCACCCGGCTCGGATCCTCCGGGGCTTTCCCGAGCTCGTGCCCTTCATCGTCGCGATTCATTACTACTGGCTGAACACTGAGCTGTATCCACGGGATCAGTGGATTCCGGGCGCCGCCAGACGCGTAAGGCGGGCGGTGGGGCGTGCGCTCGAGCGAACACCACGGCTGCGTGACCTGCTCCTCGGAGCTAGAGCACGTGTGCGCGCGCTGCGCAGGCACAACCACAGGCGACGGCCACGGGCGCTGACAGGCGTGCCATCTCCAGAGACCAGTCGAGCTCGTGTTCGGGGCTACTGGCCGGACAACTGGGTCGAGCAGCGGTTGGACGTGGTCCTCGACGGCCGCGCTCGAAACCGGCGATTGAGGATGGTCGGTCGGGCGGTGGAAGAGATGGCCCTCGAGGTTTCTGCAAACGGACGTGTCATCGGGCGCTTCGACCTAGCGCCGGGGGACCAGGAGGAGATAACGCTCGAGCTTGCGCCCGGACCGCGTGAAACGATCTCGTTCGTGTTTTCGGGGTCCAGGCCGGACGCAGCAGGAAGGGCAATAGCCTTTCTGCTCGAGGAAACAAATCTATTCAGAGAGGAAGATCTTGCCGCGTACGTCTAGCGATTGGTTGCGTCCCTCCCCCGCGGCGGACGAGGCCCGTAACTTCATCACCCAAAGCACGTTTCCGTGGCATCAGGGATTCGAGCTTGTACCGGGTGTTTTCACCCCTGGTCGAAGTACGGTCGATGCCCTGCTCGAGAAAATCGCGTTGCCAGATCTCCAATCCCTGACCGTGCTCGATGTCGGAACCTTCAACGGCGGTCTTGCCTTTACGCTCGAGCGCCTTGGCGCCCCCGGGTTGTCGCTCTCGATATCTATCCCGAGGACACGCTCGGTTTCTCGCAGACGAAACAGTTCCTGGGCTCCAAGGTGGAGTATGTCGAAGGGAGCGTCTACGATCTTTGCGCTGCGGTCGGTGACGAGACGTTCGATCTCGTGTTCTACTGGGGCGTGATCTATCACCTTCGAAACCCCTTGATCTCGCTCGACAACGTGCGTGCAGTGTTGCGGAACGGTGGCACTGCGTATGTGGAATCGGCTGTTTCCGACGAGGAGCTTGCCGACCTCGCAGGGCTCCCGATTGCACGCTTCTATCGTCGAGACGAACTCGGTGCCGACAATACGAACTGGTTCGCGCCAACAGTTGCCTGCCTGGAGGCCTGGTGCGCATCGGCCGGCCTCACGCCGATTGCGACGGCCGCCTGGCCTGACGGTACGCCCACGCGCGCGATGGTCACGGGCAAGCGCTCGTCAGGCGCTCCAGAGTTCGCGGAGATCTCGTTCGAGGTCCCCATGCGGGCGACGCCGAGTTAGCTGATCTCGAGCGGGCGAGCCCTGATACATGCAACAGCTCGTGCGGCTGCAGCGCGGTCTACAGCAACGGGCTCAGTTGCGACTCGATACGCTGCTGATCCAGCCAAGAGTTGGTCGCTCCTTTGCCACCCAGCGGCCGAGTAAAGAAACACGTCAACTTCGATGTCCAAGGGTGAGAGCAACCCGAGCAGCCGATCGAGCAGCGCCTGATCGAACTGCCGGAACCACCCGTGATCTTCGAGTGCTCCGAATGGGACAGAGAGCAACAGGAGACCGTCAGGCTTGAGGACGCGACGCAACTCGGCGACCGCTGCGGCCAACTCGGCGTCCGGATCGTCTGCACGAGATGTTGCCGATCCATATGTCGCGTTGTCCATTCCGACGTGCTCGAGGGTCGACAGAGAAACGACGGTATCGAAGCGGTCATCTCTAAACGGAAGGTCACGCAGATCCTCGTAGACGTAGGAGACCTTGCGTTCGGGGAAAGCGACGTGCTCCGGCTCGAGAGTCACGATCGTCAGCGATTCGATCTCCGGCAGAAATCGATCGAGGACGTGTCCATGGTTCAACACGGACCCAGCATCGAGAACGCGCCCCTTCGGGCGGGCGCCAAGTAGCCACGGGTATTCAACGACGCGTTCATCGAGGCCAATGCCGTAGTTCAGTGGGAGCGCTTCGCGGCGCCTGAAGACGTCGAGCAGAGCTGGCTCCGTCAATACAGCGTCGAGATGCGCTTTGTGCCGCTCGAAGTAATCGCCGGCGAACGGTAGCTCTGGTGGCGGAAATCGCACAGAGAGTCGGTCCGTAGCTGGCCTGGGTTCTGACCATCGCGAGCGACGATTATCGCACGACAGCGCGACCCGCCGAGATCAATCGTGCTTCGGGGTAAGTCGGTCATTGCTTCGGCCTGATACGCGGAGCTATCAGCCTCGATGTTTCTGAGAGCGTGAATACCGCGTGCCGTCTGCCCTAAGGCGTGAGACTGGACGAACGCGTCGCGTGTTGACGTCAGTCCTCGACCGGGACGTCGATCTCGCCGTACAGCGCCTCGATCTTGTCCACGACACGGCTCCAGCGGAGCTCGCGCAGCGCAAACGCTCGCCCTTGCTCTCCGATGCGCGCGCGCAGCGCGCGGATCGTCGACGAGACGTGCCAACGGCGGCCGCGATCTCCTCCGCGTCGCCGCGGTCGAGCACGATCGCCTCTCGTCCGTTCTCGAGCTCGAGACCGATGTTCGCCCGCGGGAGGACGACCGGCTTGCCCGACGCAAGGAAGTCGGGCAGTTTCGACGGGAGGCGGTAGTCGTTGTACGGCGCCGGGCCTGCCGGGCTGAACGAGGATGTCCGCCGCGTCCGAGCAGGCTCGGCACCGCGTCACGCGGAACCCAGCCGAGGTCGCGCAGGCCATCGCCGAGCTGCGGAAGGTCGGGCGGCTCCGGCGTGTTCGTTCCGGTCTTCACGAGAATGACCGAGCGCCCGTCGCGCCGCAGCGTCGGCAACCGCCTCGTAGAGATCGCGCATGTCCGCCAGGTTCACGCGATGGACCGATCCGGTGTAGACGATCGCGACGTCGTCGTCGGCGAGCCCGAGCTCCGCTCGCACCTCGTCGCGCGGGCGTTGCGGAGCGAGCACGGCTTCGTCGAAGCCGGCGCCGACGACGGCGGTCGGGAGCCGGGCCGGCACGAGCTCGAGCAGGCGCGGCGACGATGACGGTGACGCCCGCGGCTCCGTCGAGGAAGCGCTGTCCGCGCGTCGGGTGGAAGCGCGAGCCGACGATGCGATCGAGGAGCGGCCGCGGGAAGCAGGCGCAGGAGCCCGAACGGGAAGGCCGCGAAGCTCGACCGACGTCACGAGTCTCCTCGTTGTCCTCGAGGTGCACGACGTACGGACATCCGTGCCGGCGGACGAGCTCGACCGTAGGCCGTCGCACGATCTCGCGCGGAGTGAAGCAGTGCACGAGATCGGGTCCGCGTCCGTCGGGAAACGCAGCGCGTCCGTGCGACGCCTCGTCGTACGTCAGCACCGGGAACGGCGGTCGTCCGACGTCGTCGACGCTCTCGGCGTTCTCGGGAACCGCGATGACCGGCGAGTACCCGCGCGCGTGCGAGCCCGACGCGACGGCGAGCACGTGCAGCGCGCTGTTGCCGGTGAAGTCGCAGTGGCTGACGAGGACGACGTTCGTGATGCGCCGCTCCGCAGCGATCGCGTCGTGCTAGAACGCCGACGGCGCCAGCCCGTGCGCTTCGTGGTAACACGCAACGACCTCGTCGGCCGTGCCGATTGCCATCGCGCGGCCCTGGTCGATGTACAGGACGCGGTCGGAGAAGTGCTGCACCGTGCCGAGATCGTGGCTGACGAAGACGATCGTCTTGCCGGCCGCGCGAATCTGCTCGAACGTCTGCATGCACTTCTCCTGGAACTCGCCGTCGCCGACGGCGAGCACCTCGTCGAGGAGCAGGATGTCGAAGCTGACCTGGATCGCAATCGAGTACGCCAGGCGAACCTGCATGCCCGGACGAGAAGTTCTTGAGCTTCTGGTCCATGAAGCGCTCGAGCTCGGCAAACGCGACGATCTCGTCGTAGCGCTCGTCGAGCTCGCGTTTCGACAGGCCGAGCAGCGTCGCGTTGATCCGCACGTTGTCGCGAGCCGTGAGCTCCGGGTTGAAGCCGACACCGAGCTCGATGAAGGGCGACAGCTTCCCGTTGACGTGAAACTCGCCCGAGCTCGGCGCGATAGATGCCCGCCGAGGATCTTGAGCAGCGTGCTCTTGCCGCTCCCGTTCGGGCCGATGATGCTGAAGAACTCTCCTGCTTCGACGTCGAACGAGATGTCGACGAGTGCTTCGTTCTCGTTCGTACTCGATTCGCCGGAACGGGTGGAGGAAGTGCTCCTTGAACGTCGTTCGGCTCTCGTGCGGAAGGCGGAACGACTTCCTCACCGCGTGGACTTCGATCGCGTTCGCCATCAGACGCGCTCTGCGAAATACGGCTCTTCGCGTCGGAACAGCGACCGACGCCGCTGATCGCGAGCGACGACGCACGATCGCGATCGGGATGAGCCGCGCCCAGCTGCGTTCCGAACGCGATCGGCAATCGTGATTCGGTTCGGTGGGATGTCCGGATAGAGGACGATCGCGCGCACGTCCTGCAGGATCTGCGTGAACGGGTTGAGGAACACAGATCTTGCGCGCCCACGCGCGGGAGGTAGCCGATCGGATAGATGATCGGCGTCGCGTAGAACAGCACCTGGAGCACGAGCTCCCAGATCTGTCCGATGTCGCGAAGGCGCACGAACAGCGCGGAGAGGATCAGCGAGATCGCGAGGACCCAGATGTACAGCTCGAGCATCAGCGGAAAGAGGAGGAACCAGTTCCACTGCGGCACGATCTGCTTCCAGGCGACGAAGGCCGCGATCGCGATGAGATTGACCGCGAAGGTGATCGCTGCCGTGAGCGTCGCCGAGGTCGGGATGATCGATACGGGCGAACGAGAGCTTGCGCAGCAGCGACTCGCGCGACGACGAGCGAGTACATCCCGAGCATCGTCGCGTCGTTGAAGAACGTGACGAGACACGATTCCGAGCAGCAGCGACAGCGCGTAGTAGTGCGAGATCGTGCCGAGCTTGAAGACGCGCCCGAACACGAGGTAGAGCATCGTGAACAGCGTGAACGGCTTGATCAGCGACCAGACGTAGCCGAGCGCCGAGCCCGAGTACTTGAGCTTGAAGTCGGCCGATGCGACGACGTGGAGGATGCGCAGACGGGTGCGCAGCCTGGTCGTACTTTCGCGCCGGGCGCGGGCCGGTCGGCGATTCCACTGGCTGCGCTCATCGCGCGGCTAGCGTACCGCGGGGCTCGTCTGGCGGTCGCGAGGTCGTCCGGCGAGCATCGCGTCGAAGAGCGCGCCGGCTCGGTCCGCATCGACCGTCGCAGTCTGAGGATCTCCGGGAGCTCGAGCACGACGCCGGCCGAGAGCTCGTCCGATCGCCGACGGATACCGCGGCCAGCGAAGGAGCTCGCCGGCGATCACCCGCGCCGGCGGCGGCGGGCGGGAGCGCCTTGAGCGCAAAGCGCATGAGGTTGTGGTGCGACGAGGCGAGCCGCCGCGGCGCCATCTCGGCGCTCGTCACGGCCCCGACGCGGTGCCGCAGCCACGCATCCGGGACGTAGACCGTCGGCCAGCCGCGCAGCCAGGCGCGCCAGCAGAGGTCGAGGTCCTCCCAGTCGAGGAAGAACGTCTCGTCGAAGCCGCCGAGCTCGAGGAAGCGATCGCGGCGCACGAGCATCGCCGCGCCGTTGGCGCTCACGGTCGGCGTCACGGTGTCGGCCGCGACGCGGTGGTCGAGGTGCAGGCCGGGGAAGTATTCGTGGAAGAGCGCGGCCGCGCCGCAAGCGTCGTCAGCCCGTGCACGAGCCGTGCGCCGTCCCAGTCGAGCTGGCGTGCGTCCGCCGCGAACCGGCTCTCGTCGGCGTCGAGCGCATCGACGAGCAGCTCGATGCAGCGCTCGTCGTACGACACGTCGACGTTCGAGAGCAGCAGGTAGGGCGCCGATCGCCTGCTCGGCTCCGCGGTTGTAGAGAAAGCCGAGCCCGTTGTTCGGCACGACGAACGGTCGCGCCCCGAGCTCGGCGGCGATCTCGAGGGTCCCGTCCCCCGACGATGCGTCGACGACGACGATCTCCGCCGGCTGCGTGCGTCTGTGCGCTGCAGGCTTCGCACGCACTCGGGCAGGTGCGCGGCTCCCGGCATACGTGCCGATCGACGACGGCGACGTCAGTCATGCCGCCATCTCGTCCAGGACGCGTCGCGACGAGCTGCCGCAGGCGCTCGGGAGAGTGCTCGCGCTCGACGTACTCGCGTCCGGCGTGTCGCATCCGGACGAGCGTCTCCCGGTCGCTCGAGCAGGTCTGCCGCCGTGCTCGCGAGCTCTGCCGGATCGAAGCCCGTCGTGACGCGTCCGCCGCCGGAGGCGCGCAGCAGCTCCTCCGGGCCGCCGCACGGCGTCGACACGACGGGTACGCCGCTCGCGAGGGCCTCGGCCGCGACGATCCCGAAGCCCTCCTGGCGCGACGGAAGCACGAGCAGCGACGCCTCGCGGAGCGGCTCGGCCACCGACGCCACCTCGCCGAGCGACTCGACGCCGTCGCCGAGGCCGTCGCAGCCTTCGGTCCGATGATCCGCAGATCGCGCACCGGGAATGCGCCGGCGGAGCAGCGGCAGCGCGGCGAGCGCGAGCGCGAGGTTCTTGCGCGGATCGTCGCCGCGGCCGACGAACGCGACGATCGGAGCGTCGAGCCGCGCGAGCCAGCGGTCGTCGGGCTCCGGGCGAAACCGGTCGGCGTCGACGGGCAGCGGCAGGATGCCGATCTCCGCAGGGTCGAGCCCGACCGCGCCGGCGACGTCGTCGCGACTCGACGCGCTGGTCGCGAAGACGCTCGTCGCGCCCGTCGAGCACGCGACGCTCGATCCGCGCGAGCGACGGCGCGTTCGCGCGCAGCGCGAGCCGACGCGACAGCGGCAGGCCCGCGCGCCTGCCGGCGTTCTCGGACGCGAGCGACGTCCCGACCCAGCACGCGTACGGCCGTCCAGAGAGCGCCGCCGCCAGACCGTGCATGGCGAGCGGCGCGACGACCCACGCCGACCGGGCATCGCGGACGCGCGGCACGAGCCGCCGGCTGCCTCGCAGCAACGCGCAGCGCCTCGATCGCGGTCGAGCGGCACGAGCGGTCCGCCGGATGGAAGCGTCGGGTGCGGGCACGTAGACGCAGCTCCGGATCCCGCCCGGCGCCGCGCGCGGCAGTCGAGGAAGGCGTTCATCTGCGCCAGGGCGCCGCCGCCGAAGCCGGGATCCTGTCCGACGACCGCGAGGTCAGCCATGCACGGGTCGAGCACGTCTCCGGTAGAGGTCGAGCTGGCGCGTCGACCATCGCGCTCCACGAGTTCGCACGCGCCACCTCGGGCCCGGCGGCTGCGAGCCTTGCGCGCAACTCCGGCGTCTGCGATGAGCTGCGCGATCGCCTCGCGGATCGACTCGGTCGTGCAGGGCACGACGATCGCAGCGTCGCCGAGCGTCTCCGCGATCGCCGCAGCGGTCGGTGACGACGGTCGGGATACCGCACGCGACGGCCTCCGCGGCGACGATCCCGAAGCTCTCGTTGCGGGACGCAAGCACGAAGACGTCTGCACCGCCGTACACCTCGCACGGGCTTGACGTGTCGAGCGGCCCGACGAGATGGACGCGATCCTCCACGCCGAGCGCCGTGCGCTGGGCTTCGAGCGCGGCGAGCGTCCCGTCGCCGTCGTCGGGCCCGACGATCGCGAGGTGCACGCCGTCGAGGGCAGCGACGGCGTCGACGAGCAGATCCAGACCCTTCTTGAAGCTGATCCGCCCGACGCTCAGCACGAGCTGGTCGTCGGCTTCGAGGCCGAGTCGCGCCCGCAGCGCTCCGTGGCCGCCGGCGGGCGGAGCCGGGAATCCGTTCGAGCCGGATGCGAATCCGACTCTCCGGCAAGCCCGCTTCGACGAGCTGGCGCTGCTCGTGACTGGAGCACGCGACGACGAGGGCTGCTCCGTGCGCGACCGGCTCGCCGAGTGCGCGGTCGAACGCGCGCTTGAGCGGCACGTTGCGGAACTGCGGCACGAACATGTCCAGCGGCTCGAAGACATACGGAATGCGCATGCTCCGAGCCCAGGCTGCGGTCAG
>CAWDUL010000008.1:0-1741447 GCA_963805575.1 uncultured Actinomycetes bacterium
GGCTCGGCGAACACCGCCGGCGGCGTGACCTTCGTCGGCCACTTCGGTTCCGGCGACGGCTCGAAGGGCGACGGCTACCTCGAAGCGGTCAACACGAAGACCGGCGCGTCCCTCTGGACGTCGCCGCCCATGCCGTACCCGGTTGCCGCTGCTCCGATCACCTACACGGTGAACGGCAAGCAGTTCGTGACGGTCGAGGTCGGCGGCGCAGGCCACAACGACGTCACGCGCCCGGCGGGTCTCCTGAGCCCGGTCCGCGTCCGCGGCGACTACATCTATACGTTCGCCCTTCCGGGCTAACGGTTGAGGCTGTGGCGGCGGCCGCTTCGAGCGGCTGCCGCCACGGCACTTACACGACGATTACACGGTGTGCGCCCTCGGGGGCGTCGCCGTGGGTAGAGTCGCCCTCGTAGAAGTAGTTGTCGGATCCACCATTTTTTTAAGAGGGGGTTTGGTTTGCTCAGACGCGTCATAGGAGTACTCGGATTGATCGCACTTGCAGTTGCTGGTCTCACGGTCGGCTTCGCCGAGGCCGGCACGTCTGCTCCCCACGTGGCGAGCAGTCATCAGGGAGCGAACGCGACGACTCGCATCACCGTCAAGGCCTCCGAGTTCAAGTTCGTGTTCTCGAAGCGGAGCATTCCGGCCGCCGGCACGGTGATCTTCACCGTCGTGAACACGGGCAAGATCTCCCACAACTTCTTCATCGCCGGCAAGGTCACCCCCAACCTGCTCCCCGGCAAATCTGCGAAGTTCACCGTCAAGTTCAAGAAGAAGGGTCACTACGCATATCTGTGCACGATCCCCGGACACGCGGCAGCCGGCATGAAGGGCAGCTTCTCGGTCGGCCTGCCTCCGGTCAAGCCACCGCCGTCGTCCACGCCGTCGACCACGACGACGACGGCACCGCCGCCCACGACGTCGACCGTTCCGGTCGGAACCGCACAGACGACTGTGACGGTGAACATGGTCGAGTACGCGTTCCAGCTGTCGCAGTCGACCATCCCGTCCGGACAGGTCACCTTCGTGATCAACAACAAGGGCAACGAGGTGCACAACTTCGCGATCGTCGGCAACAAGGCCGGCGCGCAGATCGCACCGGGCACGTCGGAAACCTGGACGGTCGCTCTCCCACCGGGCACGTACAACTACCAGTGCGACGTCCCGTTCCACGCCGAGCGAGGCATGGTCGGGCAGTTCACGGTAACGCCCTAGCACGCGGCGGCTTCACGGTATGCAGCGTCGAGGCGGCCTCCGGGCCGCCTCGACTGTTTCGTGGGTCGCCATTCGTCACACTGTTCGCGTGACAGGTCTCAGGAAGCGTCTGTTCAGCACCGGCTTGAGGCTTGCGAGCTCCGCCCACCGCACGTTGTACCGCGTGAGCGGAGGCCGCGCGGGAGGCACGATCTGGCATCTCCCGATCCTGCTCCTGACGACGACGGGCCGGAAGTCGGGCGCTCCGCGGACGACGCCGCTCTGCTATCTCACCGACGGAGACGACCTCGTCGTCGTCGCATCGAACGGCGGCATGGACTGGTTCCCCAACTGGTGGCTCAACTTGGAGCAGGAGCCCCGTGCCACGGTCGAGATCCGGGGCACACGCCGGGCTGTCGTGGCTCGCGCCGCGAATCCGGAAGAGCGGACGCGGCTCTGGGCGACGCTCACGACGATCGCGCCAGGCTATCTCGGCTACCAGAAGAAGACATCGCGCGAGATCCCGCTCGGCATCCTCGAGCCGGAGTGACTAACGGTAGGCCTCGCGCAGCTCGCGGTCGAGACGCTCGAGCTCCGTCACGTCGCGTGCGGTGATCGACGAGCCGACGAGCGCGCCGCCCGCGTCGCGAATCGGCGACATCGTCACCGAGACCGCGACCTGCGTACCGTTCTTCCGCACGTGCATGGTGCGGCCGAGATCGTTCTCCGACGTGGGCCCGGCAGCCTCCGGAAGCAGGAAACCGATGGACTTGCCGATGACCTCGTCCGATGACCAGCCGTACACCGTCTCCGCTCCGGCGTTCCAGGACATGATCGCGCCGTCGGACGACAGGCCGATGATCGCGTCGTTCGAATTCTCGACGATCGCAGCGAGCTCGCCCCGCTCGACGTAGCCGCGACGGAGGCTCCGCGTCACGTGCCACATGATCGCCAACATCGCGAGATAGAGCGCCACGAGGGCGAGCCCGAGAGTCATCGCCTGCGTCAAGAAGTCGTGGTGCACTTCGGCCGCAATCGGCGCGTAGTCACGCTCGAGCCGAATCACGCCGCGCGCGGTCTGTGGCCCAAAGTCCGACGTGCCTGCGACGTAGGCGTACTGCACGTTCTTCGCAACGACGTACTGCGGATGGCCGAGCGCGGCGTGGACGCGCACGGGATCCTCGGCACGCCTGCCGATCAGCGCACGGTCGGTGGCATACGTGACGACACCCTGTGGCGAGTAGAGGACGACGTGCGCGGGATCGTTTGCGGCGACAGTAGGCGTGAAGAAGAGACCGAGGAACGACGGCAGGTCGCGGCCCTTCGAGCCTGTCGGACGCGGCCACGTGAAGGCGCTGCGAGAGAGGTCGTCGCTTGCGAACTGCGCGGCTACAGCGGTCGCGTCGCCGACAGCGCGACTACGCGCGCGATCGTTGGCATTCCACCGCGCAAGCAGAAGTGCGAGGCCGACCGCCGCGACGAGCGCAACGCCGGAAAAGAGCGCAAACCGGAGGAACAGTTTTGGCGGAGCCATCCAGAGCGCCCGATTCGTGGGAGACCAAGCGAGACCACCGTAGTCGCAAAATCAGGCACCTGTCGGCTCGGAGCCCGGATCGGCGCCACCAAAGGGGTCAGTACGCGGCTGCGACGAGCTCATAGGAGTGCCTGCGCGCGTCGTGACTGTGCGTGATCGTGACGAGCATGAGCTCGTCGGCGCCGTAGGCGCGGGCAACGCGCTCGAGCTCGGTTCGGACGGTCTCGGGACTGCCGACGACCGCACGCCGACCCGTGGGCGGCACGTCGTGCTCGGCGAAGAACGCGAGCGCTTTCTCGACCGGTGGAACCGGGATGAGTTGCCCGGCGTGCATGAGCGCAATCGCCATCCGTGCGCTCGACGCCAGCCGCTCCGCTTCCTCGTCGGTCTCCGCGCAGATCGTCGAGACTGCAGCGGCGACCCACGGCGTGTCGCGGCGCGCCGACGGCTGGAAGCGGTCGCGGTACAGATGCGCGAGCTCGGCGCCTCGCGGATTGATGAAATCGGCGAACGAGTAGGGGAGGCCGAGCTCCGCTGCCCAGATCGCGCTCTGCGGCGACGAGCCGAGCAGCCACACCTCCGGCCGCTCCGGCCCGCCGGGCAGTGCCGTGAGCCGCGCGAACGGGTGGTCCGGGGGCAGGTCGTCCTCGAGCAGCGCGAGGAGCTCTGCGAGCTGCTCCGGAAAGTCGTCGGGTGCGGCCTGGCGGCGGTCGCGCTGCAACGCGAACATCGTGTGCGGATCGGTGCCGGGCGCGCGCCCGATGCCGAGATCGATCCGCCCCGGATGGAGCGAGGCGATCATGCTGAACACCTCCGCCACCTTGAGCGGGCTGTAGTGCGGGAGCATCACGCCGCCGCTGCCGACCCGGATCCTCGAGGTTGCCGCGGCGATCTCTGCGATCAAGACTTCGGGGGCCGCGCTTGCGAGCATCGGCGTCCCGTGGTGCTCGGCGATCCAATAGCGCTCGTACCCGAGAGCGTCGGTGTGCCGCGCCAGATCGATCGAGTTGCGGAGCGCATCGGCCCCCGTCGACCCCTCCGAGACGGGAGACTGGTCGAGCACGCTCAGGAGAAAGGGCACCCGATCAGTGTGCCGGGCTGCAGCGGCTCGACGTCGCACGTACCCTTCCGCCAATGGAGGCCCGCACCGGCTCGGTGCTCATCGTCGACGACGACCAGGCGGTCGCCGGCCTCGCGGCCGACATCCTCCGCGGCGAGAACCTCGACGTGCACGTCGCGAACGACGGACCGACGGCGCTGGCACTGCTCGAGGCCAACGACATCGACGTCGTCCTCACCGACGTCGTACTCGGCTCGGTCGACGGCGTCGAGCTTGCAGAAGCGATCGCCCTTCTCCGCCCCAGGACGATCGTCATCTTCATGTCCGGCTACGGCGTCCACGCCCGTGGGCCCGCGTACGGCGATCCGGTGCTCACCAAGCCGTTCTCGCCGGCGGAGCTGCGCGACCGCGTCGCAGCCGCGTTCGCCTAGTAGGAGGGTTTGGCGGAACAGAGACTGTGCCGCCACGCCTCGCTGGACGCCGCGATGCGGCGTCCTCGGTCGCCCCGATAGAAACACCGCTATCGAGGCTCCCTGCGTCCTTGCCTCGCGACGCCCATCGAACCGTGTCGACGAGCACCGTCCCGCCAAACCCTCCTAGCCAAAGCCCGGCGTCGAGAGCACGCGGCCGTCGGCCAGGATCGTCATGGCCTCGAAGCCGCGCAGACGAGCCGTCCAATGTGTCGCGCGAACGGCGCCCATCGCGAACGCAGCCGTCGCATACGCGTCGGCGGTCGCGAGCTCCGGGCCGGTGATCGTCACAGAGAGAATCCCCGCCGGCGGCCGGTGCGTGTGCGGATCGAAGACGTGCGCTCCTCGCGCATACTCGCCGGAGGTGGCGACCGCGAGCCCCGTCGTGTCGATCACGCGCGCAACCTTGTCCGGGTCTCGCGGGTGCCGGATGCCGACGCGCCAGTGGAGCTCGGGCACCGCCCGGCCGCGCAGGCGCATGTCCCCGGCCGCGTTCACCGCATAGTTCTGCAGGCCGGCCTCGTCGAGCATTGCGACTGCGCGGTCGACGGCCCACCCCTTGACGAGACCTGACGGATCGACGAGCTCCGGGGACGCGGCATGGACGTCGAAGTAGCCCCCAGTCTCGACGCGGAGCTGCTCGCAGCGTTGGAGCACCTCGCGGACGTCGGCATGCGCGTCGTCGATGGAGAGCTCGCCTCGGTTCAGTCGGCTCACCTCGCTGTCGTGCTGGTACGTGCTGAAGGTCCGATCGACCCAGCGAAGCCAGTCGAACATCTCGTCGAGCACCGCCTCGTCGACGACCTCGTCGCGTACGTCGACGACGATCGGCATTCCCATGATGTGCTCGACGCGTCGAGCTCCTGGAAGCATCGCGAGCATCTCGCCACTACACCTTCTTCGCGGCGAGCAGCGCCGACTGGAGCGACTGGATGAATGCATCGCTGGAGTCGGACGCCCCGGAGATCATGTTGATGCCGCCGGTGAACTGCGCGGCCAGCGCCTCCTGTTCGAGCATCGGCAACGCCTGCTGGTTGATGAACACAGACCTGTCGGTGTGATTCGGATAGACCGGCACGGTCACCGACGTGATCCGCCGAGTCACGGTCTTCTTCTTGCCGACCGTGGTCGTCGTCTTCTTCACGACGAGCGTCACCTGCAACGCCCCCCAGCGATCGGCCTCGGCCTGCTGTCCGGAGACGGTCTTCTTCACGGTGACCACCTTCTTCTTCGGCGTCACCTTGGCCGTCGAGCGAGTCGCCGCTGCGACGGCATTGCCGACGGGGAGTACGAGCGCCGCGGCGCCGAGCGTTGCTGCGATGGTCTTGCGCATGTTCATGTCCTTTCTCAAAGGGCGAAGCGTTCGGCATGGATGTGCGAGCGACGCACGCCGGCTTTGCGCACGTGCCGCGTGACGATGTCGGTGAGTCCGGCAGGCCCGCAGACATAGACGTCGCGCTCGGCGATGTCCGGGACGAGCTCGCGCAGGTGATCGGGCGAGAGATAGTGACGTCCCTCCGCGGTCGCATGGTCGCCGACGACGTAATGGAGCTCTGCTCCGGTCGCCCGGGCGAGCTCGTCGAGCTCCGGCCGAAAGAGCACGTCCTCGTCCGCGACGACGCGGTACACGACCACGACGTCGCCGCGCATCTCCTGCAACAGCGCGCGCACCGGCGTGATTCCGATCCCGCCCGCGATCAGCAGCACCTTTGAGCGCCTGCGCGAGGCCTCCGTGAAGATCCCGAACGGCCCCTCGGCAACGACGCGCGTGCCGACCGGTATCTCCGCGAGCCGGGACGTATGGTCGCCGAGCGCCTTGACGGTGATCCGCATCGACCTTCCGTCCGGCACCGCCGAGAGGGAGAACGGATGCGCGGTCGTCCAGCGGCCGCGGGTCAGGAAGCGCCAGAGGAAGAACTGCCCGGCGCGCGCGTTCAGCCGTTCGAGTCGCCGTCCGGTGATCCAGAGGGACGTGACGCCCGGCCCTTCCTCGACGACAGCGGCCACGCGCAGCCGGTAGCGCACGGCCGAGACGGCCGGAACGAGGATGCGGAACACGACGAGCAGGACGATCGTGGCGACGTAGAGCGCGCGCCAATAGTCGGCCGCGATCGTGTTCAGCACGAGCTCGTTGCCGGTCGGGATCTGATGGAACCAGGCGAGTGCGATCCCGGCGTACGCGAGCAGGTGCACGGAGTACCACCACTCGTAGCGCAGCTTGCGCCTCACGATCACGATCGACGTCACGACGACCGCGATGAGCAGCACCGTGCCGACGGTGGCCGTGATCATTCCCGGGTAGATGCCGCCGCCCAGCATCGTCGAGATCTCCTTCGGCACGGAATATCTGTCGAGGAGCGCGTAGCCCCAGACGCTGAAGACGACGTGCGCGAGCACCAGATCGAGGCAGGCGTGGCCGTTCCACCGGTGCCAGACCGTCAGCCGGTCGAGGCCGACGAGGCGCTCGAGGGCGGGAACACGTGCGAGCAGGATCACCTGGATGAGAGCGAGGTAGGCGCTCAGAAGGCCGGTGAGGCGGGCAATGCTCGTCAAGACGTCACCGCTCGAGCGAAGCGTCAGGTTGCCGCCGTGGACCCAGAGCCAGACGATCGCGGCCGTGTTTCCCAGAACGACGGCCCAGACGAGCACGAGCCCGGCGGCCCGGCGGCGATGCCGCCGAACCGGGACAGCGGGCAGCAGCATGTCGGAGAGGGGTTGAGCACGGTCGAGGGCGGCCATTGAGCCCATCTGACCAGCGGCGACTGAAAACCAGATGAGAGCGACCTGAGAGTCGCCTGAGCGCCGCTCTCTTAGCGACCTCTCACGTCGACCGGCAGACTTACAGGTGATGCTCGTTCTCGTTGCCGATGACGACCGCGCAGTGCGCGAGTCGCTCGAACGTGCGCTCCAGCTCGCGGGCTACGAGGTGGACCTGGCCGTGGACGGCGACGCGGCGCTCAGCGCGATCGAGCGGCGCACGCCGGACGCCGTCGTGCTCGACGTGATGATGCCGGGGTACGACGGGCTCGACGTGACCCGCCGGCTCCGCAGAGAGGGCAACCGCGTACCGATCCTCCTCCTCACGGCGCGGGATGCGGTGGGCGACCGGGTCGAGGGCCTCGACGCCGGCGCCGACGACTACCTTCCGAAGCCGTTCGCCCTGGACGAGCTGCTTGCTCGCCTGCGCGCGCTCCTGCGCCGGTCGCTCGAGCAGCAGCCGCTCGACGTCCTGCGTTTCGCCGACCTCACGTTCGATCTCGGCTCGATGGACGCCCGCCGCAGCGGCCGCCGCTTCGAGCTGACGACGACCGAAGCACATCTGCTCGAGCTCTTCATGCGCAACCCCCGCCAAGTGCTCCCACGCCCGTTGATCTATGAGCGCGTGTGGGGCTACGACTTCAGCCATTCCTCGAACGCGCTCGACGTCTACGTCGGCTACCTGCGGCGAAAGACCGAGGCGGAGGGCGAGTCTCGCCTGATCCACACCGTGCGCGGCACGGGTTACGTGCTCCGCGAGCCGTGACGTTCCGCCTTCGACTTGCGCTCGTGGCGGCGCTCGTCGTCGCGGCGACGGTCGCGGTCGCCTCGGCGGTCGTCTACGTCGTCATGCGCAACGAGCTGCGCACGAGCGTGGACCAGCAGCTGCAGCAGCAGTACCAGCAGGTTGCGAACAGCCGCTACCTCGACCACGTGTTCGACAACCGCCCCTTCCCGGCGCCACCGCAGGGGCCGAGTGCATCGGCGACGTACGTCCAGATCGTCTTGTCCGACGGAACGTCGGTCTTGCCGATGAACGAGTCCTTCAAGGTCCCCGTGACGAAGGAGACTCTCGCTGTCGCCACGCAGAAACACGGGCCGTTCTTCGCCACCGGCCTGGTCGGCCCGAAGCAGTCGCGTATCTACACCGTCGGCGCACGCGTGATCGACGGCAACGGCAACATCCACCCGATTGCCCTCCAGCTCGTGCGTCCAACGGACGACATCGAGCGCACGCTGCACCGGCTCCAGCTGATCCTGCTCCTCGTCCTCGCGGGCGGGCTTGCAGCCGGCGCGGCAGGAGGCGCACTCGTTTCCCGCGCATCGCTCGTTCCCATCCGTCGCCTCACTGCAACCGCGGAGCGAATCGCGGAGACCGGCGAGCCGAGCGAGCGCGTGCCCGTCAGCGGCCGCGATGAGCTCTCGCGCCTCGGCGGCGCCTTCAACACGATGCTCGGTTCACTCGAAGAGTCGCTCGAGACGCAGCGCCGGTTCGTCGCGGACGCTTCGCACGAGCTGCGCACACCGCTGACGAGCATGCAGACGAACATCGAGGTGCTGAAGCGTCACGAGGAGCTCGACCCCGAAGCGCGCGGGCGTCTCGTCGACGACCTCGAGCGCGAAGCGCACGAGATGCGCGATCTCATCTCGGGCCTGCTCGAGCTCGCGCGCGGCGCCGATCCAAATCAGGAACGCACGCCGGTGCACGTCGACGAGCTCGTCGAAAACGCAGTGCATCGTGCACGATCGCGCTACCCGAAGCTCATCTGGGCATCTCGGCTCGAGCCGACCGTCGTCGATGGATATCCGGAGCGGCTCGAGCGCGCGATCTGGAACCTGCTCGAGAACGCGGGCAAGTGGAGCCGGGAAGGATCGTCAGTCGACGTCATCCTCGAGCACGGCGAGCTCGTCGTCCGCGACTACGGGCCGGGCATCGCCGCCGAAGACCGCGAGCGCGTCTTCGACCGCTTCTACCGCGCGACAAACGCCCGCTCGCTGCCCGGCTCGGGGCTCGGCCTCGCGATCGTCCGTGAGGTCGTGGAGGCGCAGGGCGGGACGGTGACCGCGGAGGAAGCACCCGGCGGTGGTGCGCTCATGCGCCTGCGCCTCCCCGCTCCGGCACATTCTTAGAGCCGACTCATCTCGGCTTGATCCAATACCAGGGCACCATCGTGTTCCCTCCCGAACGGCCGGCAACCCCTGAATCGTTCGGCGCCTCTCCTGCGGGTGGACTGACGGGTTCCAGCGGAGAGAGGCGCCGAGCGAGCCGGCTCTACGCTCGCAGTCGCCGGAGCGCAGCAAGGGCGTCGTCGAAGGAGCCGACGACCTCACCGCCCGTCGCCAGGATGCACCCTTCGACGAAGAGGTTGAGCCCGCTGCTCTCGCCACGCGACCCGCGCAGGTCGGTCAGAAGGCCGACAACGCCCTTCTTCGACGGATCGGACTGCATGAGCGCGTAGAAGATCCCGATCTCACAGGCCGTGCCGTCGTCGACCATGGGGCCGTCGAGCAGCGCGAGCACTGCGTTCGCAGGCCCGAGGCCATCCATGTCCTTTGCGAAGATCCATTCCGATGTCGTGTCGGACATGGCGAGCTCGTGCTCGTGCGGCACGAAGACCTCGAAACCGTCGGCGCGCAACTGCGCAGCGCACTCGTCGATGTACGCGCGCTCGTAGGGCGTGAAGAGCGGGCCGGCGAAGTAGATCTTCATGCGAATACGCGGCGCGGAAACGTCAGCGTCGGCGGCGCCGGAAGAGGCCGGCGCGTCCCGCAGGCTCGGCCTCCGGGTCCTCTTGTGCAGCGTCTGCCTCGGCAGAGGCGTCGCCCTCCTCGTCGTCGGGCTCCTCCTGCGGGCCTTGCTCCCACGGATCGAGGGCCGCCGCTGCCGCTTCGACCTCGTCGGCGGAGGCAACGACCGTCAGGGCTTCGGGCTCGGTCTCCTCGTCCGGCTCGGGCCCGATGCCCCACACCGGCGCGGGCGCCTCGACGTACGGCGCAGGCTCTCCCTCGCCGACGCGCGGCAGGAACGCAACCGCGGGTGGCACGAAGCGCGCGCGTGCGGCGAGCCACTCCGAGAAGGCCACGATCACGAAGGCGCCGGCCATCAGCGCGACGACTACGGCCGGCCGGAAGTGCGCAACGCCGGCGATCACGGCGACAGCGACGATCAGCGCCGCCTCGGCGGCGAGCCGCAGGACGACTCCCGGCATCTCGGATCGCCTCACTTCGTAGCGCGGTGTTGCCCACTCGGGATCCTGCCCACCCCCGAAACCGAGCGCGCGCAGGGCGCGCAGGTCGGCGCGCAGTGCGTCGGCGTCCCGGCGGAACACCTCGACCGCTTCGAGTGCCCGCAGCGAGACATCGAGTTGCGCGGCGTGGCGGTAGAACGCATCGAACGCGTCCCGCACGGCCTCCTGGTCGTAGCCGCGGTCGGCGACCGGCAGGTCCTCGATCCGCGGCAGCGGCTCAGCGGGAGCGTCCGAGGAGGGCCAGGCATCGTGCGTCATGAGCACCAGTATGCGGTCTTCAGCGCAGCAATGAGAGTTCCTGGGGGTACTCGGGCAAGAGGTCGCCGGGCGCATCGACCCGATCGGTCGGCCGGAGCGGAACGACCACGCGGATCCGCCCGCCGCGGACGAACCCGAGCCGGTCGGGCCCGAGGTCGAGCGGCTCGTACGAGCCGAAGAACGCCTCCGGATATTCGGCCCGCAGCCGGAGCACGCGCCGGATGAGGTGGAACTTCAGCGTCTCGTGCTGCGGTGCGGTCTCCTGCGCGGCGCGGTTCGCGCGATTCCAGTCGACAGGACGCCGGTTGTCCGGGTCGACGAGGTTCAGCGACCAGAACCCGTCGCCCTGGTAGATGTCCGGCAGCCCCGGCGTCGTCAGGCGGAGGAGCAGCGCTCCGAGCGATGCATGCACTCCTGCCAGAGCGACGTGAGCGACGAACGGCTCGAAGTCGTCGAGGAACTCGTGGTTGTCGTAGAGCGAACGGACGAACGACCGCACGCGCGTCTCGTGCTCCTCGTTCGGCGCGAGCCAGTTGGTCGTACGCTTGCCTTCGCGCAGCGCCTTCTGCAGGTAGAGCTCGAGCCGTGCCGGGATGATCGGCCAGGCGCCGACCAGCGTCTGCCACACGAGGTACTCCTCGTTCGGGTCGTCCATTCCGCGTGTCAACTCGCGCCAGCGGCGGACACGCTCACCCCAGCGCTCGGGCATGCCTGCGAGTGCACCGATGCGCGCGCGGACGTCGCCGGCGCGCTTCGTGTCGTGCGTCTGCGACGCGAGGAGCTGCAGCGGATGGCGCGCGAAGCGCTCGAGCGCGGCAGCATGGAACTCGTCCGGGCCGATCGAGAAACGACCCGGATCCCCGCCGACCTCGTTCAGCGCCGTGAGCCGGAAGTAGCGATAGAAGGCGGTGTCCTCGACGCCCTTCGCCATCACCGGCCCGGTCGTCTGCTGCCAGCGAACGACGAACTCGTCGAGCTGCGGCGAGCGCTCGCCCTCGAGGAGCACGATTCGCCGCAGCTCGTCGTGCAGCTCGGCCGAGGCGTCGCGGTCGGCATCGTCGACGTGTCCGCCGGCGGGCTCGACGTAGGTGCGGTAGACGTGCAGAGCAGCCGCTGCATCCTCGAGCCGCGGATCGTCGTGGAGTGCGCGAAGCCGTGCGAACTCGGGCTCGAACGTCGTATGCGCAACCTCGAGCTTCGCCTCGAGTGCGATTTCCGCGAACGTACGACGCTCACCGGTCAGCTCGCCGTACAGCTCCGTCATCCGCTCCTCGCCGCGGGGATCGACGAAGAGCGCGGTCGCGTCGTTCGCGAACTCGTATCCCGTCGTCCCCTCCACCGGCCAGTCCCGCAGATGCTCCCCCGGCTCGAGGATCTTCTCCGCCCAGATGTGGGAGACACCGCGCTCGCGCAGCCGCTCGAGGTACTCACGCGGATTCGCGAGCCCGTCGGGGTGGTCGATGCGAAGCCCGTCGACGAGGCCGTCGCCGACGAGCTCGAGGATCTTCCGATGCGTGACGTCGAACACCCCCGGGTCCTCGACGCGCACACCGGCGAGATCGTCGACGTCGAAGAAGCGGCGATGCCGGCCGGTCGCCTGATCGATGTCGAAGAACGTCGTTCGCAGTTGCGGGTCCGACCAGAAGGGGTTCTCGTCCGACGCCGCCATGTGGTTTGGGACGATGTCGAGGATCACGCCGAGCCCGGCGGCATGCGCCGCATCACAGAGTGCGCGAAGTTCCGCCTCGCCGCCGAGATCGTCGGAGACGCGCGTCGGATCGATGACGTCGTACCCGTGATCCGACCCTTTGCGGGCTTGAAGCGCCGGCGACAGATAGAGGTGCGACGCACCGAGCTCGCGTATGTACGGCAGCGCGCGCTCCCGGGCCTCGCGAAAGCCGAACTGGTCGTTCAGCTGCAGGCGATAGGTGCAGCGAAACTCGATCACGCGCGGCGGAGGAGCACGAGAGCGCGATCCTGCACGGGCACCTCGGCGCGGGCCGGGATCGGCCCTTCGGGCACGCCGTGGCCCGTGGCGAGCTCGACGAGCCAGCGTGCGCCGAACCGCCGCGTCGGCAGGGTGAAGGTCACGGGCTCGAAGTGCGCGTTGAACAGGAGCAGGAAGGAGTCGTCGACGATCTCGTCGCCGGTCGGTGTGCGCGACGGGATCTCCCGTCCGTTGAGGAAGACCCCAAGTGTCCGCGCATCGGGGCGTTGCCAGTCCTTCTGCGTCATCCGGCGACCGTCGGGACGGAACCACCACACATCGGGCAGACCCGAGTCGCGAATCTCCCGTCCGGTGAGGAACGCGGAGCGCCGGAACACCGGATGCTCTCTGCGCAGGCGGATCAGCTGCTCGGTGAACGCCTGCAGCTCGAGGTCGGCGCTCTCCCAGTCGAACCATGAGATCTCGTTGTCCTGGCACCACGCGTTGTTGTTTCCGTGCTGCGTGCGCCCGAACTCGTCGCCGCCGACGATCATCGGCACACCTTGCGAGAGCAGCAGCGTCGTCAGGAAGTTCCGCTGCTGCCGCGTCCGCAGCGCATTGACGAGAGGATCGTCGGTGGGACCTTCGACGCCGCAGTTCCACGAGCGGTTGTCGTCCGTTCCGTCCTTGTTGCCCTCGCCGTTCGCCTCGTTGTGTTTCTCGTTGTATGACACGAGATCGCGCAACGTGAAGCCGTCGTGCGCGGTGATGAAGTTGATCGACGCCGAGGGGGTGCGGCCGTCGCCTTGGTAGAGATCGCTCGAGCCGGTGAATCGCGACGCGAAGTCGGCGACATTTGCCTGCCCGCGCCAGAAGTCGCGCGTCGTGTCGCGGTAGATGCCGTTCCACTCTGCCCACAACACCGGGAAGTTGCCGACCTGGTAGCCGCCGGGACCGACGTCCCACGGTTCGGCGATCAGCTTCACCTGCGAGAGCACCGGATCCTGGTGGATGGTGTCGAAGAATGCGGAGAGCCTGTCGACTTCGTAGAACTCGCGTGCGAGCGCCGACGCGAGGTCGAAGCGGAACCCGTCGACGTGGCACTCCGTCACGAAGTAGCGCAGCGAGTCCATGATCAACCGCAGAACCGACGGGTGCACCGGGTTGAGCGAGTTGCCCGTGCCGGTGAAGTCCATGTAGAAGCGCGGCTCGTCCGGCATCAGCCGGTAGTAGCTCGCGTTGTCGACGCCCTTGAACGAGAGCATCGGCCCGAGGTGGTTGCCTTCGGCGGTGTGGTTGTAGACGACGTCGAGGATCACCTCGATGCCGGCGGCGTGCAGCGCCTTGACCATCCCCTTGAACTCGCGCACCTGCTCGCCGTGCGTACCCGTCGCGGCGTAGAGGGCATGCGGTGTGAGATAGCCGATCGACGAGTAGCCCCAGTAGTTCGTCAGCCCTCGCCCGTGCAGGAAGCTCTCGTCGACGATGTGATGGATCGGCAGGACTTCCACCGCCGTCACGCCGAGTTGCTTGAAGTATTCGAGCGCCGGCTCGGACGCGAGGCCGGCGTACGTCCCACGAAGATCCTCCCGTATCGCCGGGTGCAGCTTCGTGAAGCCCTTCACATGCGCTTCGTAGATCACGATCTCCGACCACGGATGCTCGGGCGGCTTGTCGTCCTGCCAATCGAAGGAGGGGTCGATCACGATGCACTTCGGAATCGCCGCACTGTCGTCGGCTCTGTCCGCCTCGAGATCGGCGTCCTCGCCCACGCTCGGTATGTACGGCAGCACGTTCGCGCGATCCCACTGGACGGGACCTTCGATCGCCTTCGCATACGGATCGATGAGGAGCTTCGACGGATTGAAGCGGTGGCCCGCCGCCGGATCGTACGCGCCGTAGACCCGATACCCGTAGCGCTGGCCGGGGCCGACCCCCGGGATGTAGCAGTGCCAGATGAACGCCGTGTTCTCGACTACATCGACCCGCGTCTCGTTCTCCTCGGCATCGAAGAGGCAGAGCTCGACCCGCTCCGCGTTCTCGGAGAAGAGCGCGAAGTTCGTCCCGTTGCCGTCCCAGTTCGGGCCGAGCGGGAACGGATGTCCTGGCCAGACGTCCATCAGCGGCGAATGTGTACCTGCTTGGCGCCGAAGTCCGCGACGAGCTCGACGCCGCCGCGCCGCAGGCGCAGGACGTCGGCATCCTCATCGGCCTCGACGGAGACCTCACGCGGCAGCTCTCGCCTGAGCGCGAGCAGCTCGCGAAAGAGCGGGTCGACCTCGCCGTGGGAGAGCTTCGACCGGACGAACGTCGCGACCGCCTGCGGATCCGGGACGTCCTCTCCGGAGAAGGCGGCGAACGCCTCGAACTCCCGCTTGCGCCCAGCGCGGGTGGCCTCGGCGATCGCCGGGTCGATGTGATCGGTGAAGAACTGGAACGGATGCGGCTCGAGCGATTCTTCTCCCATGAAGAGCAGCGGCGTGCACGCCGAGAAGAGCGTCACGGCCGCGGCCACACGCAACGCGTCGGGCGACAGGCGATCCCCGCGGGCGCGATTGCCCACCTGATCGTGATTCTGCGCGCACACGACGAGCCGGCGTGGATCGTGTCCTTGCCCCTGGAGAGCGTTGCCGAGCTCGCAGGACCGATCCGTAGCCCGCGTAGTAGCCGTCCTGCTCGCCGGTGAGGAGGGCGTGCAGCTCGTGATGGGCCCGGTCGGCCCATTGCGCGTCGTGTCCCCACTCGTCGATCGGCTTCCAGTTGTCGACTTCCATCTCCGAGATGACGAGCGCACGGGGATTCGCGTCCCGGACACGCGCGGCGAGCTCGGCGCAGATGTGCTCGGGCGAGTCGTCGAAGATCGCGTGCACGGCGTCGAGCCGAAGACCGTCGATGTGGTAGTCCCGAACCCAGAGCTCTGCGTTCTGGATCGCCCATTCGCGCACGGCCGCCTGGCTGTAATCGATCGCGTCGCCCCAGAACGTTTCATGCTTGCTCGTGAAATACGGCCCGAACACGCGCAGCGCCTCGTTGCCCGGACCGACGTGGTTGTAGACGACGTCGAGGAGCACTGCGAGCCCGGTTGCGTGCGCAGCATCGACGAGACGCGCGAGCCCGTCCGGCCCGCCGTACGCGCGGTGCGGCGCTGAGCTGTAGACGCCGTCGTAGCCCCAGCCGCGCTCGCCGGGAAACGTCGCGACCGGCAGGAGCTCGACCGCGGTCACGCCCAGCTCGTGCAGGCCCTCGAGATACGGGATCGCCCCGTCGAATGTCCCTTCCTCGCTGAACGTGCCGACGTGGAGCTCGTAGATCACGAGATCGTCGAGCACAACGCCCTGCCAGTCCGCGTCGGTCCACCCGAACGCGTCGGTGTCGACGATCGCCGACGGGCCGCGCACGCCGTGCGGCTGCGCACGCGAGCATGGATCCGGGACCGTCTCGTGCCCGTCGACGACGAGCAGATACTCGTCGGTCGCGCGAGCTGGAATCCGAGCCTGGTAGACGCCGTCTCCGGCATGCTCGAGCTCGTACCGGCCCTCGGCGAGATCGACCGCGAGCGAGCGCACGCTCGGCGCCCAGACGCGCAGCTCGACATCGCCGTCTCCGACCGGGACCGCGCCGAATCTGCGCCTCAACGGTCGCTCTCCCCCGGCCGACACGGAAGTGGCCTACCCGCCCGGCTGTGGCTCAAATCCTCAGCGTCCGGCTGCGTAGCCCTGCATGCCGCGCGGGTTCGCGCCGGCCTTCAACTGCCCGTCGGGCTCGCGCCCCACCGCGCTCACGCGACCGAGCGACCACGGCGCAGACACCTCGACGTCGTGGCCCCGGCTGCGCAGGCCGTTCAACGTCTCCTCGCCGGCGCGGTCCTCGACCGCGACGTGACGCCGTCGCGTCTCGCGGGGATAGAACGAGCTCGGGAACGCCTCCGTGTGATGGCACGGGGCGTCGATCGCCGCCTGCAGGTCGAGCCCGAAGTGGAGATGCCCGAGCAGTACTTGCAGCGTCCACTGGTCCTGCTGGTCGCCGCCCGGCGTGCCGAGTGCGAGATACGGGTCGCCGCCGCGACCGACGAGCGTCGGCGAAAGCGTCGTTCGGGGCCGCTTGCCCGGCTCGAGCGAGTTCGGGAGCCCCTCCTCGAGCCAGAACATCTGGGCGCGCGTCCCGAGGCAGAAGCCGAGCTCGGGAATCACCGGTGCACCCCACAGCCAGCCGCCGCTCGGTGTCGCGGCGACCATATTGCCCCAGCGGTCCGCGACGTCGATGTGCACGGTGTCGCCGCGGGTCGGCTCACCGACCCCGGGCGCGAGCGGTGCGCCTCCGGCCGGCGTTGCGAGCCGGGGATCGCGACCGTCGGGGGACCCGGGCGCAACTCGTCCGACGACGTCTCGCCGACGAGGGTGCGCCGCTCGTCCGCGTACGCGCGCGACAGCAGCGTCTCGATCGGGACGTCGTAGAACTCGGGATCGCCGTACCACGCCTCGCGATCGGCGAACGCGAGCTTTGCGCACTCCGTGATCGTGTGGACGTACTCCGCGCTCGCATGCCCCATGCCCTGAAGATCGAAGCCCTCGAGCAGCCGCAGCTGCTGAAGGAACACCGGCGCCTGGCTCCACGGTCCCGCCTTCAGGACGTCGACGCCGTGGTAATCGACGGTCAGCGGCAGCTCGTACGACGGCTCCCAGTCGCGAAGATCCTCCGCCGCGAGCAGGCCTGCATGACGATCGCCCGAGCTGTCCATCCACTCGAGGTCCTGGAACGCGAGCATCGCGTCGGCGACGAAGCCGCGATACCACGCGTCGCTCGCCGCCGCGATCTGCCCGTCGCGATCGACAGAGCGCGCTTCCGCCTCGTCGAGGATCCGCCGATAGGTGGCCGCGAGCCGCGGGTTGCGGTGCAGCGTGCCCGGCTGCGATATCGGAAGGTAGACGTCCGCCGACGTCGTCCACTCGTCGCGGAAGAGCGTCTCGACATTGCGAATGGCGCCTGCGATCTGTGGGATCACCGGATAGCCGTCCTCGGCATATCCGATCGCGAAGCGCAGAACGTCGCGAAGCGAGAGGGTGCCATGGTCGCGGAGCATCGCGAGCCAGCCGCCGAACGCCCCGGGCACGACGGCGGCGAGGGGTCCCGTCCCCGGGACGAGCGAGAGACCGAGCTCGTCGCGGTAGCGCTCGATCGTGGCAGCCTGGGGCGCGGGGCCCTGCGCGCTGAGCACGACGGGCTCGCCGCCGGCCGGCCAGAGCAGTGCGGGGAGGTCGCCCCCGGGCCCGTTCAGGTGCGGCTCGACCACCTGAAGCGTGAAACCGGTCGCGACCGCCGCGTCGAAGGCGTTCCCGCCCTGCTCGAGCACGGCCATTCCCGCGGCTGAGGCAAGCCAGTGGGTCGAAGCGACCATCCCGAAGGTGCCGCGCAGCTCTGGTCGCGTCGTGAAGCTCATCGGCTTTCCGCGGAGACGATATCCGCTGCGTCCTCGACGAGCCGCGGTGCCGGCCGGCCTCGCTCGACGAGGTGGCAGGCAACGAGGTGCCCGTCGGCGAACTCGCGCAACGGCGGCACGTCCTCGTCGGAGGCGGGCGCAGACTGCGCGTGGAGCGGACAGCGGGTGTGGAAGCGGCAGCCCGACGGCGGGGCGAGGGGGCTCGGGATGTCGCCGTCGAGCACCACATGCCGGCGTGCGCGCTGCACCGCCGGGTCCGGGACGACTGCAGCCGAGAGGAGCGCCTGCGTGTATGGGTGCTGAGGATTGCGGAAGAGCTCCGTGCGCTCGGCAAGCTCGACGATCTGGCCCAGGTACATCACTGCGACGCGATCGCAGAGGAACTCGACCGTCGCGAGGTCATGCGTGATGAAGAGGCACGAGAAGCCCATGTCTTGCTGGAGGTCCCGCAGCAGGTTGAGGATCGACGCCTGCACCGAGACGTCGAGCGCCGAGACAGGCTCGTCGGCGACAAGGACGCTTGGACGTAGGACGAGCGCGCGTGCGAGGCCGACGCGCTGCCGTTGCCCGCCGGACAGCTCGTGCGGATAGCGGTACCGCAGCTCCGCGCGCAGGCCAACAGTGTCGAGGATCGTGGCAACGGTCGCGTCGAGCGTGCGGCCTTTCGCGATTCGATGCAGGCGCACGGGCTCCCCGACGATGTCGCCGACCGTCATCCGCGGATTGAGCGACGAATACGGATCCTGAAAGACCATGTGCAGCTCGCGCCGGAGCGGGCGCATCCGCCGGCGCGAGAGGTGGGTCACGTCGGTGCCGTTCACGACGATGCGCCCCTCCGTTGGTTCGGTCAGGCGCATCACGCAATTCGCGACGGTCGACTTGCCGCTGCCGGACTCGCCGACGAGACCGAGGATCTCGCCGCGGCCGAGCGTGAACGACACGCCGTCGACCGCGTGGACGTTCCCGCGGCGGCCCCCGAACATGCCACCGACCGGGAAGTGCTTTACGAGCCCGTCGACCTCCAGCACGGTTCCGTTCTCGCTCACTGCGTGCCGTTCTCGCCGGGGTGGAAGCAGGCAACGTGATGATCGGGTCGCACCTCGCGCAGCTCCGGGATCTGCGAGCGCGTGAGCTCATCCGCGCGAGGGCAGCGGTCGGCGAACGCGCACGCTTGCGGGAGCTCTCGCAGCGACGGCACACGGCCGGGAATCTCCTGGAGCCGGCGCCGCGATTCACCGCCTTCGTAGGGTCGCGGAACGGCCCCGAGCAGTCCGATCGTGTACGGATGCTGCGGATGCGCGAACAGGTCGTCGACGGGCGACTCCTCGGCCTTTCGCCCGGCGTACATCACGAGGACGCGGTCGGCGATGTCCGCGACGACGCCGAGGTTGTGCGTGATCAGGATGATCGCAGTGCCGAGACGCTCCCGGATGTCGCGCATCAGATCGAGGATCCCCGCCTGGATCGTCACGTCGAGTGCGGTCGTCGGCTCGTCCGCCACGAGCACCTTCGGATCGCACGCGAGCGCGATCGCGATCATCACGCGCTGGCGCATGCCGCCGGAGAGCTGATGTGGATACTCGTCGAGACGCCGTTCGGCCGCCGGGATGCGCACGATGTCCAGCAGCTCGATCGACCGCACGCGCGCCTCGCTTCGTGACAGGCCGAGGTGGCGCTGAAGCACCTCGCCGATCTGGCGGCCCACGGTGAACACCGGGTTGAGGGAGGTCATCGGCTCCTGGAAGACGAACGAGATCTGCCGGCCGCGCACGCGCCGAAGCTCTCGCTGCGGCATTGCGAGCAGGTCGTTCCCCTCGAAGAGCACACGTCCGTCGACGACCGCGGTCTCCGGAAGCAGCCGGACGAGCGACATGCACGTCACGCTCTTGCCGCAGCCCGACTCGCCGACGATGCCCAGCACCTCGCCCTCGGCCAGCGTGAACGACATCCCGTCGACGGCGTGGATCGGTCCGTCGTCGGTGTCGAAGCGGACCGAAAGATCCGCAACCTCAAGCAGCGGCTGTGCCATCAGCGCGTCGTCCGCGGATCAAGGATGTCGCGGAGACCGTCGCCGAGCACGTTGAAGGCCAGCGCCGCAAGGACGATGGCGAGGCCCGGGAAGATCGCGAGGCGCGGCGCTTGCGAGAGATACGACTGCGCGTCCTGCAGCATCGTCCCCCACGACGGAGTGGGCGGCTGAACGCCGAGGCCGAGGAACGAGAGCACCGCCTCGCCGACGATTGCAGCGGGGATCGTCACCGTCGCCTGCACGATGAGCGTGCTCGTCATGTTCGGCAGGATGTGCCGGAAGATGATCGTCGCGTCGCCCGCGCCGTTCGCAATCGCCGCAGGCACGAAGTCTTCCTCACGGAGGGCGAATGTCTCGCCGCGTGCGATCCGCACGATACCGGGCGCCGCCCCGACGCCGAGCGCAATCGTCGCGTTGAGCAGCGACGGGCCGAGAATCGCGCTCAGGCCGACTGCAAGGATGATGAAGGGGAACGCGAGCAGCACGTCCGTGACGCGGGCCACGACGGTGTCGACCCAGCCGCGGTAGTAGCCGGCGACGAGTCCGATCGGCACTGCGATGAGCAGCGCGAGCATGGTCGCGAAGAAGCCGGCCTGTATCGACGCGCGCGCACCCCAGATGATCCGCGAGAGGACGTCGCGACCCAGCGCGTCGGTTCCGAGCAGATGCTCCGCGGAAGGCGGGGCGATGAGCGAGTTGAAGTCGGTGGCGCCGGGTGGGTACGGCGCGAGCCACGGTGCGGCGGCGGCCATCACCACGAATCCGATGACGACGAGCAAGCCGGCGACCGCCATCGGCCGCCGCAGGAAACGCTTGCGGAGCAGCCGGCGCCGCCGCGTTCTCGGGCTCGTGATCGCAACGGTGTCGACCGCGGTCACGAGACGCGAATCCTCGGGTTCAGCAGCGAGTAGACGATGTCGACGAGCAGATTGACGATCACGTAGCCGGCCGCCGCGACGAGCACGACGCCCTGGATCAGTGCGTAGTCGCGCTGGTTCACTGCCTCGATCGTCAGACGCCCGAATCCTGCGATTCCGAAGATCGTCTCCGTGATCACAGCGCCGGAGATGAGCGCTCCGAGCTGCAGCCCGATCAGCGTCGTAATGGTGATGAGGCTGTTGCGAAACGCATGACGGCCGACCACCTGCCATTCGCTCATTCCCTTCGCGCGAGCGGTCCGCACGTAGTCAGCCCCGAGCGAGCTGAGCATCGATGAGCGCATCTGGCGCATCAGCACGGCGGCGAAGCCGGCACCGAGAACGATCGCCGGCATGACCATGTGCTCGAGGTTGTCGAGCGGATGGCTCAGGCCGACGTACCCGCTCGCAGGGAGCCAGTGCAGGTCGACGGCGAACCAGATGATGAAGAGCAATCCGAGCCAGAAGTGCGGCACGCTCAGGCCGACGAGCGCACCGGTCGTGACCGCATAGTCCTCGGGCTTGCCGCGCCGGACGGCGGCGATCACCCCCGCCGGGATCCCCACGAGCGTGGCGACGAGCATCGCGAGAATCGCGAGCTCGAGCGTGATCGGGATGCGGGTCACGATCGTGTGCGCGACCGGCAGCTCGCGCTGGTCGGCGCCGAGATCGCCGTGCAGGGCGAGCCAGATCCAGTGGGCGTACTGCACCGGCAGCGGCCGGTCGAGCAGGTACTTGTGGCGGATCGCGGCGAGCACCGCGGGGTCACGGCTCTCGCCCCCGAGCGCGATCGCGGGATCGCCGGGGATCGCACGCACGCCGATGAAGACGAGCATGCTCGCGGCCACGAGCACGACGAGGGCGGCTCCCGTCTTGCGCAGAAGGAAGCCGCCCATCGTCCGCGGACTACTTGTATGCCGCGAATGCCACCCGGAGGAGCGTGTCCGGGTAGAGCGCGACGCCGGTGAGCTTCGTGGAGAGCGATGCGAAGGTGATCGGGTGATAGAGATAGATGAGCGGCTGATCCGCCAGCATCAGCTTCTGAGCGGCGCGATACAGGGTCTTCCGCGCTGTCTCGGTCGACGCCTTGCGTGCGTTGTTGAGGATCAGGTCGAGCCGCGGATTCGAGTACCCGCTGTCGTTCTGCGAGCCGGTCGTCGAGACGAACTGGTAGATGTTGCCGTCCGGATCGAGGCGACCCGACCAGCCGATCTGGAAGGTGTCGTACGTTCCTGCGTCCGCCTTGCTGAGCGAGGTGACGAAATCGGTCGAGTCGATCACGAGCTTGATCCCGACCGCCGCCTCCTCGGCCTGCATGAATTGCGCCTGCCGGAGCGCCGCCGTGGCGGTCGGCACCATGAGATGCACCGTCGGGTCGGCGACGCCCGACTGCTGGACGAGCTTCTTCGCCTGCGTCGGGTTGTACGGCGTGCACTTGACGCTCGGGTCGTACCACGCGCTCGACGGCGAGATGGGCGTGCAGCCGGGTAGAACAGTGCCGCCGAAGACGACGGTGTTCATCTGCGCGCGGTTGATCGCCATCTCGAACGCCATGCGGAACTTGGCGTTCGACGCGATCGAGGTGCCGACGTTCGAGTACCCCTTGAGGAGCCCGTTCTTGTTTCCGATGTTGAGCGTCAGGCCCTGGTAGCCGAGGCCCGTCTGCTTGAGGATCGTCAGGCTCTTGTCGGCTCTGACGCCGGGGAGCTGGGTCGAGTCGGTGCCGTCGAGCGCCTGCAGGTCGCCCGCCTTCAGGGCCGCAGCTGCGGCCGCCGTGTCGTTCTCGACCTTGAAGACGATCTTGTCGAGATGAACGTTCTTCTTGTTGTAGTAGAACGGCGACTTCGTGACCGTGATGCTGTCACCTGCGACGCGGCTGTCGTACGTGAACGGCCCGACGCAGATGGGGTCGGTCGCGAACTTGTCTCCGAGCTTGTTCAGCTGTGCCGGGGACATGATCATCCCCGCGCGGTCGGCGAGCTGCGCCGTCAGCGGCGAATACGGCGTCTTGAGGTGGATGACGACCGTGTTTGCGCCGTTCGCGGTGACGGTGTCGATCGGCGAGATCTCGCTCGCTCGCGTCGATCCCTTCAGCGTCAGGTCCCGCTGAAGCGTCTGCACGACGGCGTTGGCGTTGAACGGCGTGCCGTCGTTGAACTTGATCCCCTTGCGAAGCGGGATGGTGACGGTGAGCTTGTCCTTCGAGATCGTCGGCAGCGCGGACGCGAGCTGCGGCACGATCTGTGCCTTTGCGTTGAGGTCGTAGAGCTTCTCGCAGAACGTGAGGAACACCTCGCGGCCCGAGAGGGTGCGCGCCAGTGTCGGATCGAGCGCGTCAGGCTCGCCGTTGGCGAGGCCGACGACGAGCGTGCCGCCGTTCTTCACCGCAGGCGCCGACCCGCCGCGCGTCGCGGCCCCGGCGGTGGCAGCAAGTACGAGCAGCGCAAGCGCCGCCCCGGTGAGGGCGGCTCGGATGCGGATGCGACTCATCACAGACGTCCTTCCGTGAAGGGTGTACCGGGCTGTCGGGGGAAGAATTGCGGACTCTAGACTTGTATCCACTTTGTCGTCAAATGGATCCAACCCTGATACGATCACGCGCCGTCATGCCTCTCTCTGCAGCCGTCGGGCGTCAAGTCCACAATCGCCCGTGATGGCACAGGCGATCGAGGAGCGGCGGGCACTCGTCGACAAGCTGGCGATGCAGCTGCAGGTGCGCGTCCTCGACGGCGATCTGGCGCCGGGCACGCGGTTGCGTCAGGAGGCGCTTGCCGAAGAGTTCGGCGTGAGCCGCACGCCGATCCGCGAGGCATTGCGCAAGCTCCAGGCGAGCGGCCTGATCGAGCTGCGCCCGAATCGCGGTGCGCTCGTGCGCGGCCTGACGCCGCGCGAGATCCACGACGCCTACGCCGTGCGCGCCGAGCTCGAAGGCCTGGCCGCCGAGGTGGCGGCGCTACGCATCGACCAGGCCCAGCTCGAGCGTTTGCATCGTGCGCAAGGACAGTTTCGCGAGGCGCTCGGCCGCATGCGCAGCGGCACGCGCAACGGACGTCGCCGCCTCTCCGAGCGCGACATCGAGGCATGGGGCAACGCGAACGACGAGTTCCATCAGACGATTCAAGCGGCCGCCGGAAACGGGGTGCTCGTTGCGACGCTCGGGCATCTCCACCGAAGCTTCCCGCGCGGACTGAGCCGCCTCGTCCTCCGGGAGAGCACGTCGTTGCTCGAGACGAACGTCGCCGAGCACCAGGCCGTGCTCGAAGCGATCGAGCGCAGCGACCCGGTGGCCGCACGCACCCTGATGCAGCAGCATGTCATTCGCGCGGGTGCGCTCGTCACCGTTCGGTTCGAGGAGCGCGCCGCCGGCGGCTAGCTACTCCGGGACGAACCAGACGGCGCCGAGGGGCGGCAGCGTCACGAGTGCGGAGAACGGCTGGTCATGCCACGGCATTGCCTCTGCTTCGACGGCGCCGAGGTTACCGACGCCGGAGCCGCCGTAGAGCGGGGCGTCGGTGTTCAGCACCTCGCGCCACGTGCAACAGAGCGGCATGCCGACGCGGTACTCGTACCGCGGGACAGGCGAGAGGTTCAGCACGCAGACGAGCGGCTTCTCTTCGGCGTCGCCGATGCGCGCGAACGCGACGACGTTGTTCGCGGTGTCGTTCGCCTCGAGCCACCGGAATCCGGCCGGTTCGAAGTCCTTCTCCCACAGCGCGGGTGTGGCGCGATACGTCGTGTTGAGGTCGCGGACGAGCGACTGGACGCCCTGGTGGTCCGCGTACTCGAGCAGGTTCCAGTGCAGCGAGCCGTCGTGGTTCCACTCGTCCCACTCGCCGAGCTCGCCGCCCATGAACAGCAGCTTCTTGCCGGGATGCGCCCACATGTATGCGTAGAGCGAACGGAGGTTCGCAAACTTCTGCCAGCGGTCGCCCGGCATCTTGTCGAGCAGCGACCGCTTCCCGTGGACGACCTCGTCGTGCGAGAGCGGCAGGATGAAGTTCTCGCTGAACGCGTACATGAGTGAGAACGTCAGCGTGTGGTGATGGAAGCGGCGGTACACCGGGTCCTTCTGGAAGTACGTCAGCGTGTCGTGCATCCAACCCATGTTCCACTTGAAGCCGAAGCCGAGGCCGCCGAGGTACGTGGGCTTCGAGACGCCGGGCCAGGCGGTCGACTCCTCGGCCGCCGAGATCACGCCGGGCTCGTTGGCGTACAGCGCGATGTTCGTCTCCTTGAGGAACTCGACCGCGTCGAGATCCTCACGCCCGCCGAACTGGTTCGGAATCCACTCACCCGCCTTGCGCGAGTAGTCGAGATAGAGCATTGACGCGACCGCGTCGACGCGGATCCCGTCGGCGTGGTGTTCCTTGATCCAGTAGAGCGCGTTCGAGAGCAGGAAGTTCTTCACCTCGCTGCGGCCGAAGTTGAAGACGAGCGTGCCCCAGTCGGGGTGCGATCCGCGGCGCGGATCGGCGTGCTCGTACAAGGCGGTGCCGTCGAACATCGCAAGCGCCCAGTCGTCGCGCGGGAAGTGCGCCGGCACCCAGTCGAGGATCACGCCGATGCCGCGCGCATGCAGCCGGTCGACGAAGGTGCGGAAGTCGTCCGGTGTGCCGAAGCGCGACGTCGGCGCGTAGTAACCGGTGACCTGGTAACCCCACGACCCGGAGAACGGGTGCTCCATCACGGGCATGAGCTCGACATGCGTGAAGCCGAGATCCTCGACGTAGTCGCCGAGCTCTTCGGCGAGCTCGAGGTACGTCAGCGGACGGTTGTCCTCGAGCGGGTTCCGGCGCCACGAGCCGAGGTGCACCTCGTAGATCGAGATCGGCCGGCGAAGAGAATCCACCGTCGATCGCTCGGCGATCCACTCGGCGTCGCTCCACTCGTGCTGCGAGCACCACACGACGGAGGCCGTGTCGGGGGGAACTTCCGTGTGGAACGCGAGCGGATCGGCCTTGATCCGCAGCCGTCCTTCCTGCGTGCGGATCTCGAACTTGTACTTCGCGCCTTCGCGGACGCCGGGGATGAACAGCTCCCAGATGCCCGACGATCCGAGCGAGCGCATCGGGTGCAGCCGCCCGTCCCACGAATTGAAGTCGCCGACGACCGCAACGGAGCGCGCGTTCGGCGCCCACACCGCGAAGGCAGTGCCGACTGCGCCGTCGATCTCGCGCACGTGCGCACCGAGCTTCTCGTAGAGCTCCTCGTGCCGGCCTTCCATCGCGAGGTGGATGTCGATGTCGCCGAGCGTCGGCAGGAAGGCATACGGATCGCGCAGCGTGTACGTGCTCCCGTCCGGATAGTCGACCTCGAGCTCGTAGCGCAGGGGCAGCTTCGCCTTCGGCAGGAGAGCCTCCCAGAGGCCCTCCGGATCCTTGAGCGTCGCCTCCACGGTGCCGTCTGCCCGGTGGACACGCACTGCCCGCGCCTCGGGCCGGTATGCACGGACGACGACACCGCCCTTCGTCTCGTGCGCGCCGAGCATGCCGTGCGGATTCGCGCCGAGCTCGATCACGACGTCGTTGCGGCCTGATCGATCAGCCGCGAGATGCCCGCGACCGGAATGCCGACCCATTCGGGGCGATTGTCGAGCTCGTAGCGCAGCTCGTAGACGGCCTTCTCGAGCTCGTAGACCGAGAGCAGCCGATCGATCGCGATCTGGCCCGAGGGCAGGAGCGTCGGGTCGACCGTGTCGAAGTAGCCGGCGAGGAACTGCTCGCGGGCCTGCTCCTCCCACGTCTCGGGCACGTCCGTGCCGTGGACGGACGAGGCGACGGTGGCGGCGTACGCGAACGAGCGCAGCATCCCCGCGACATCGCGCAACGGCGAGCGCTTGCGCCGCCGCTCGGCGAGCGACCGGGCCGGCTCCCCTTCGAAGTCGAGGATCACCCAGTCGCCGTCGGCCCAGAGGGTCTGGCCGAGGTGATAGTCGCCGTGCGTGCGGATCGACTTGCCGGCTGAGCCCGAGTGCGTCAACAGGCGGAGCTGCTCTCGGACCTCTTCGCCGCGTCCGACGATCGATGCGAGCCGGTCGTCGTCTTCGCGCAGGTCGACGAACATCCGCTCGATCTCCTCGTCGACGGTCGCGGTGAGCAGCCCGAGCGCCTCGACGCTCGGCGTCTCGGGAGCGAACGACGGATCGGTCGGGTCGGATGCAAGAGTCGTGTGCATCGAGCCCGTCACCTCGCCGAGCCGGCGCAACCGCACGAGGAACGCCTCGGGCGCGCTCCCGATCTCGTCGAGCGCCAGCTCCCACCCGTCGGTTGCGTTGTGGACGAACTGCTGCAGGATGCCGAGCGTGGCGCTGATCGGGCCACCCGAGTACTGGTACCAGCCGCCGAGCGACGGGATGTTCTCGAAGCCGTGCTCGGTGAGGAAGCGCAGCATCTCGAGCTCGGGATTGATGCCCGCCTCGAGTCGGCGGAACGCCTTCAGGATCAGCTCGTCGTCGAAGACGACCGACGTGTTCGACTGCTCCGCACTGATCGCCCTCGCCTCGCTCAACTCGCGCCCGAGGCCGGCGAAGCCCTCGACCGGCCGTAGCTCGAGGATGCCGTCGGCCCCCTGCAGGTTCAGGCCCGAGCGCATCGCGCTGACGAGCTCCCGCGCGAGCTGCGGCTCGTCGAGGCCGTCGAGCGAGAGCTCGCCGTCTCGAAGTGCGTAGAGCAGCTGGTAGATGTCGTGGGCTCCCGTCTCGTAGGAGATCTCGACGAGCGCCGTCGCAAACTGCGGCTCGGTCGTGCGCAGGACGACGGAGTCGAGAACGCGCGCGTGGGTGACCGCGCGAGATTTCGCGCCGTACCAGCGCTGCTGCGTGACGTACTCGATGAGGAGCTGCTCATCCACTGCTTACTGCTCCTTCCTCAACTGGAACCAGAAGAATCCGCGCGGCGCGAGAGTCAGGAGATACGGCAGCTCGCCGATTGCCGGAAACCGCGACCGCCCGAACATCTCTTCGGGCACCAGTCCTTCGTAGGCCGAGAGATCCAGCTCGACCGCCTGAGCGGAGCGTGCGACGTTGTGCACGCAGAGGACGATGTCCTCTTCCCAGCGCCTGATGTGCGCGAAGATCCGCGGGTTCTCCGACGGGAGCGGCTCGTACGTGCCGAGCCCGAACACCGGATGCTCCTTGCGCAAGGCGATGAAGCGGTGGAGCCACCGGAGCAACGAGGTCGGCGTACGCAGCTGTGCCTCGACGTTGACCGACTGATAGCCGTAGACGGGATCCATCAGCGGCTGCAGATAGAGCTGTGCCCAATCCGCACGGGAGAAGCCTGCATTGCGGTCGCCCGTCCACTGCATGGGCGTGCGCACGCCGTCGCGGTCGCCGAGATACACGTTGTCCCCCATGCCGACCTCGTCCCCGTAGTAGAGCACGGGAGATCCCGGCAGCGAGAAGAGGATCGCGTGCATGAGCTCGATCTCGTCGCGGCCGCCCTCGAGGAGCGGCGCGAGGCGCCTGCGGATGCCCAGATTGAGCTTCATCCGGGGATCCTTGGCGTACTCCTCGTACATGTAGTCGCGCTCCTCGTCCGTCACCATCTCGAGCGTCAGCTCGTCGTGGTTGCGCAGGAAGAGCCCCCATTGGGCGTTCACGGGGATCGGCGGAGTCCGATCGAGAATCTCGTACATCGGCGTCGCGTCCTCACGGCGAACCGCCATGAACATGCGCGGCATGACGGGGAAGTGGAACGCCATGTGGCACTCGTCGCCGTCGCCGTCGCCGAAGTACTCGACGACGTCCTCCGGCCACATGTTCGCCTCGGCGAGCAGCACGCGGTCCGGGTAGCGCGCGTCGATCTCGGAGCGCACACGCTTCAGATACTCGTGCGTAGGCGGCAGGTTCTCGCAGTTCGTCCCGTCCTCCTCGAAGAGGTACGGCACGGCGTCGAGCCGGAAGCCGTCGATGCCGAGGTCGAGCCAGAAGCGGAGCACGTTCAACATCGCCTCCTGCACCTCCGGGTTCTCGTAGTTGAGATCCGGCTGGTGGTGGAAGAAGCGGTGCCAGTAGTACTGACCGCGTAGGGGATCGAACGTCCAGTTCGACGGCTCGGTGTCGATGAAGATGATGCGCGCGTCGCGGTAGAGCTCGTCCGTGTCCGACCAGACGTACCAGTCGCCCTTCGGCCCGGTCGGATCGGAGCGCGATTCCTGGAACCACGGATGGTCGGACGACGTGTGGTTCATGACGAGATCGGCGATCACGCGGATGCCGCGCTGGTGCGCCTGCTCGACGAACTCCCTGAAGTCGTCGACCGTGCCGTAGTCGGGATGGGTGGTGAAGAAGTCGGAGATGTCGTACCCGCCGTCCCTGAGCGGCGACTGGTACATCGGAAGCAGCCAGACGCAGTCGACGCCGAGCCACTGGAGGTAGTCCAGCTTGTCGATCAGGCCGCGGAAGTCGCCGGAGCCGTCGTCGTTCCCGTCGAAGAACCCGCGGATGTGGACCTCGTAGAAGACGGCGCGCTTGAACCACTGCGGGTCGCGCTCGAACCATTGCTCGGTCATAGGGTCATCTCTGGCATACGGTCATCGATCTCCGGCATGGGGTCAGCCACCGATCCGCAGGACGTGGCTCTGGCCTGGTGCGAGACGAACGTAGTTGCGGCCGATGCGCCACGTCCAGTCGGCGTCGCCCGCCGCGAGCAGATCCCGCACGCGATACGCAGGGGGCAGGCCGGTCGAGACCGGGAGGATGCAGACCCCTTCCTGCACCGACGCGGCATCGAGGTTGACGACGACGACCACCAGGTTGTCGCCCGTCCGCTTGAGATAGCCGAAGAGCTGCTCGTTCTCGGTCTCGAGAAACGTGAGGTTGTCGAGATGCTGGAGCGCCGCGTTCTCGCGCCGGGCCAGGTTCAGGGTCTGGACGAGCGGTAGCAGCGGCCCGTCGAGTGAGCGCTTCTTCACCTCGTACTTCTCCGAGTCGAGGTACTCCTCGGAGCCGGGTCTCACCGGCACGTTCTCGAACTGCTCGAAGCCCGAATAGATCCCATACGAGGGCGAGAGCGTCGCGGCGAGAACGAGACGAGCCTCGAAGGCCGGCGGGCCGCCGGCAACGAGGTACTCGTGCAGGATGTCCGGCGTGTTCGCAAAGAAGTTCGGCCTGTAGGTCTCCCTCCAGTCGAGCAGCTGCGCCATGAGCTCGAGCAGTTCCCAGCGCGAGTTCTTCCAGGTGAAGTACGTGTAGCTCTGCGCGAAGCCGACCTTGCCGAGGGTGGTCATCATCGCGGGGCGCGTGAACGCCTCTGCGAGGAAGATCACCTCCGGATGCTCACGGCGCACCTCGTCGATGAGCCATTCCCAGAACGCCACGGGCTTCGTGTGCGGATTGTCGACCCGGAAGACCGTGACACCGCGGTCCACCCAGACGAGCACGACGTCGCGCAACGCCTCCCAGAGACCCTTCCAGTCCTCGGAGTCGAAGTTGACGTTGTAGATGTCCTGATACTTCTTCGGCGGGTTCTCCGCGTACTTCAGCGTGCCGTCCGGGCGGCGGTTGAACCACTCCGGATGCTCCTTCAGCCACGGATGGTCGGGCGAGCACTGGATCGCGAAGTCGAGCGCGATCTCGATCCCGTGCTTCTTCGCGTCCGCAACGAGCTTCTCGAACTGCGCGACCGTGCCGAGCTCCGGATCGATCGCGTCGTGACCGCCCTCCGGCGAGCCGATCGCCCAGGGGCTGCCCGGGTCGGCCGGCCCGGCCTCGAGCGCGTTGTTGCGCCCCTTCCGGTTCGACCGTCCGATTGGATGGACGGGAGGGAAGTAGACGACGTCGAAGCCGAGCTCGGCGAGGCGCGGCAGCGCGGCGCGCACGCCCTCGAAGCCACCCCACGAGCGCGGGAAGAGCTCGTACCAGGAGCCGAAGCGCGCCAACTCGCGATCGACGTCGACCTCGTAGGTCGGCGACCACGTCTTCTCCGAGCGGTCGCCGGCCGGAGCGGCAAGCGCCGCCTCGACCGTGAGCGCCTCGACACCGAAGAGCACGGCGCCCTCGGAGAGCTCGCCGGTGAGATCCTTCTGCCCCGCCTCTACCTTCCGCCGCAGCTCGTGCTGGAACGAGGCGATGCGATCGACCCACGCCTCGACGCGGTAACACCAGGTGCCGCCCCGGACGACCTCGAACGAGCCGGCCCACTCGTCGTTGCCGACTGCGGCGAGCGGCGCTTCGAGCCAACGGGTCGCTCCCGCGGGCTTGTAGCGCACCGCAGCGCCGAGCAACTCGTGCCCGTCGCGGAAGATGCGGGCGGTCACGTCGACGCGCTCGCCCACGGTGCGCTTCACCGCATAGCGTCCGCAATCGACCTGAGGCGTCACCCGCTGGATCTGGATGCGCGCCGGAGGATCGGCTGTTTTCGGAAGTGGCACCTTGAGAACCGTTTCGAGGATACGCGGAACCCAAACCGCATCAGTAGGGTCAAATCTCCATGCACCTGCCGCGTTCAGCGGGAATCCTCCTGCATCCGACGTCGCTTCCCGGCGGGCGACTCGGCGAGGAGGCGTACCGCTTCGTCGACTGGCTCGAGGCCGCAGGGCAGTCGTGGTGGCAGATGCTGCCGCTCGGGCCGCCGGACGAGTTCGGCTCGCCGTACCGCACCACCTCTGCGTTCGCAGGCTCGCCGGGACTCCTCGCCGAGCCGAACGCGCACGTCTCGGCCGACGAGATCGAGGACTTCGTCGCACGTCATTCCTACTGGTGCGCCGACTGGGCTCGCTTCGCCGGCGTTGGCGCGATCGCCGACCAGGTCCGCTTCGAGCGCGAATGGGAGGCATTGCGCGCGTACGGCCGCGACCGCGGCATCGGCGTGATCGGCGACGTGCCGATCTACGTCTCCGATGCGGGAGCCGACGTCGAGACCTGGCCGGAGCTCTTTGCGAAGGGCGAGGTCGCGGGCGCTCCGCCGGATGCGCTGTCGGCGAACGGGCAGCACTGGGGCAACCCGCTCTACGACTGGCATACGCACCGCGTGACGGGCTACCGCTGGTGGATCGAGCGCTTCCGCCGCGTCTTCGAGCTCGTCGACGTCTCGCGCATCGATCACTTCCGCGGGTTCGTGTCGTACTGGGCGATTCCGGAGAGCTACAAGACCGCGCGCCACGGCACCTGGAAGCGCGGCCCCGGCGCCGAGCTCTTCCACGCCGTCGAAGGAGCGCTCGGGGACCTGCCGCTCATCGCCGAGGACCTCGGCGTCATCACACCGCCGGTCCGCCGCCTCCGGGACGAGCTCGGACTACCGGGGATCGTCGTGCTCTTGTGGTCGTTCCGCGACTCGCCGAACAACCCGCATGCACTGCGGAACCACCGCGAGAACCTCGTCGTCTACACGACGACGCACGACACCGACACCGCCGTGGGCTGGTTCGCGTCGCTGCGGAAGCGCGAGCGCGAGGCGACGGGCCTCGATCCGAACGAGCCGCAGTGGGGGCTGATCGAGCGCGCGTACGCGTCGCGCGCGTCGCTCGCGATCGTCCCGGCCCAGGACGTGCTGGGGCTCGGCAGCGAGGCGCGGATGAACCGGCCCGGCGGAGTCGAGGGGAACTGGTCGTGGCGGATCGAACGAGGGCAGCTCACCGACGAGCTCGCCGCCCGTTTGCGCGGATGCGCCGAGCACGGCAAGCGCACGGCCGCGTCCCGGTCGTAACCGGTCCGTCACCTCCCGTTCGCCTACTCGTTGCCCATGTGACGGCAGCACGGACGCAGGATCGACGGCGTACTGCGGCAACCAACGACTCCACTGAGGGGGAGAGACATGAAACGACGCATCCTCTGGATGCTGCCGGCGCTCGCCGGTGCGGCGACCCTGACGACGATCGGCCTCGCGGACGGAGGCAACGGCGCGTACACCAACGTCGCGGCGAACATCAAGGCGGCCGGCTACGCACCGTCGTCGGTGCTCTCGCCGGAGCTTCGGCAGACGATCGCCGCGCAGGGCTCGACGCCGCTCGAGAATCCGCAAGGCCCGATCGGCTGGTACGGCTACATCAACGACGCACCGAGCCCGGACAACCCGGCGCTGCCGCAGATGGTTCCCGCGACGACGCCGGCCGTCGAGGCGCAGAAGACCGAGCCCGACAAGAACACGTACCTCGTGCTGAAGGGCCAGCGAGGCGCAGACCCCGGCTACGACTACGGCACGCACTTCCTCTACCAGGGCCACGAGGTCGGGGCCAAGATCCCCGGCTCGACGCTCCGGCAGAGCCTCATCACGCGCATCAACCTCGATGCCGACTCGGCGCATCGAGTGACGCTCCTCGCCTCGCAGGACTCGACCGGCCAGCCGATCCAGGGGATCGACGGCTCGACGTGGGACCCGTGGGCCGAGCGGCTGCTCTTCACGACCGAGAACAGCTCCGCACCGACCTATTCGGCGACGCTCGACGTGCCGTCGAAGGTCGTCGACATCTCCGGCGCGCTCGGCCGCGGAGGCTATGAAGGGATCCAGGACGACTCCGCCGGCAACATCTGGATCGTCGAGGACGTCGGCGGCCCGAACAAGCCGGGCACGACCGCGAAGCAGCCGAACAGCTTCCTCTACCGGTACGTCCCGCGTCATCCCGGCGACCTCGAGAACGGCAAGCTGCAGGTGCTCCAGGTCATGAATGCGGGCCATCCGGTGACCTTCGAGTCGCAGGCGGCCCTGAACGCTCCCGACCAGGTCGCGCTCCGCACCTACAACAAGTCCTTCGACACGAAGTGGATGACGATCCACGACACCGCCACCGACGGGAACGCACCGTTCCAGGCGAACGCGCTCGCGAAGGCGGCGCACGGTACGCCGTTCAAGCGACCAGAGAACGGCCAGTTCCGCCCGGGCTCGCACTTCGACGAGTTCTACTTCGACGAGACCGGCGACACGAACGCAACGAGCGCCGAGAACGGCGACCCCACGACCGGCGCCGGCGGTGCCGGTGGCTGGACGTCGATCTTCAAGCTCGTCCAGCAGGATCCGTCGGCCAACACCGGCAGGCTCTCGCTCTTCTACGAGGGCAACGAGTCGGTCGCCGGGCTCGACAACGTCACGTTCATCTCACGCAACCTCGTGACGTTCGTCGAGGACGCGGGCGACACGCTGCACTCTCAGCGGAAGGCTCTCGACTCCGGATTCATCTTCGACGTGACGAAGGACTACTCGCACGGGGCCCAGCCGGTCCGCTGGCTCGGCGAGGGCCGCGATCCGTCGGCGACGCTCGACTCCGCGAACGCGGGCTTCGGAACGAACGAGGGTGACAACGAGATCACCGGCGTGCACGTCTCGGACGGCGACCCCAGCCAGAACGGCCTCCTCGGCGCGAAGGTCCCGACCTTCGGGAACGGAGGCTGGCGGTGGTTCTACACGCAGCAGCACGGCGACAACTTCACGTGGGAGGTTCTGCCGGCCGGTCGCAGCTGACCCGACGACCACAAGCACTCGAACGACGCGAAAGGCCCGGATTTCCGGGCCTTTCGCATTCACCGGGCCGCTCCCCCATCGTCACCAGTCCTCTGCCCCCGACGCCCGTGCCGGGAGGCACACTCGGAGCACGATGCACCGGAAGATCGAGCCACTGCTCTGCGAGCTCCACGCGCACACGATGTGGAGCGACGGTGCGTTGAGCCTCGGCGAGCTCGTCGACCTCTACGGCCGGAGCGGATTCGACGTGCTCTGCGTCACCGATCACGTCACGCGCACCGACGACCCGTGGTGGGCACCCGACGTCCCGCCGCGGGGAATCCACCCCGGAAACCACGCTGCGTACCTCGCGGAGATCGAAGGACAGACGGCGCGGGCGGCCCGGGATTACGGCCTGCTCCTCCTGCCCGGCCTCGAGCTGACCTACAACCATCTCGATCCGTTTCTCGCTGCACACGCCCTGGCCGTCGGCTGCCGCGCCCTCGTTCCTGTCGACGACGGCATCGAGGCGGCACTCGACCGTGCCCGCAGCGAGGGGGCGGCGCTCGTCGCCGCCCATCCGTTCCACGCACGCCGCGGCGTGCACAACTCCCGCGCCACGATGCGCTTCGATCGCGAGTGGCGGACGCTCGGACCGCTCGTCGATCGCTGGGAGCTCTTCAACCGGTACGACCTCTTCTCGTCGGTGGCCCGGCGCGGGCTGCCGGCGGTGGCGAGCGGCGACTTCCATCGTCCCGAGCACCTGCCGGGCTGGAAGACGCTGCTGCCGTGCGCGAAGGACGAGCGGTCGGTGGTGGACTACCTGCGCTCCTCGCGCCCCGCGTTTCTCACCCGCGTCGACAGCGTGGACACGTCGCTGCTGCGCGCCGCCTAGGGGCGGCAGCAAGCGACGGCAAGCGCGCACCCGTAGTTACGATTCGGTGACAATGTGGGTGCAAGGTTGAACGCCGTCTAAGGTGCCGCGGATGGATGCCACGCTGGAGCACGAGGTCAAGTTGCACGCCTCCGAGGGCTTCGAGCTGCCGGCGCTCGGCGGCAGCCCGCTCGAGCCGCGCGTCTTCACCTCGGTCTACTACGACGTGCCGAGCCGATCGCTCACGAACGCCGGGATCACGCTGCGGCGGCGCACCGAGCGCGGCAAGAGCGTCTGGCAGCTCAAGCTGCCGCAGGCCGACGCCCGGCTCGAGCTCGAGCAGCCGGGCGGCCCGGTCGGCCCGCCCGACGAGCTGGGCCGGCTCCTCTTCGCGCATTTGCGCGGCGTCCCGGTCGAGTCGATCGCCGAGCTGCGAACCCGCCGCCGCGGCGAGCTCGTCGAACGCGGCGGCTCGACGGCCGAGGTGACGGTCGACGAGGTGGCGGTGATGGAGGGCCAGTCGGTCTCGCGGGCGTTCGTCGAGGTCGAGATCGAGCTCCTGACCGGCGACCCGCGCCGGCTCGGAAAGATCGCGAAGGAGGTCGCCCGCGCCGGCGCGACGAGGACGAACGGCGCGCCGAAGCTCTACCAGGCGCTCGGCATCGAGCTTCCGGGCGCGGCGCCCCCGGCCGAGCCGTTCGCCGCGCTGCGCGCGCTCCTCCGGGTCCAGCTCAGGGAGATCCTCCGCCACGATCCCGGCACGCGTCTCGGCACCGATCCGGAGAGCCTGCACGACATGCGCGTCGCGGTTCGTCGGTCGCGCGCCCTGCTGCGCGCCGGCGGCGCGCTCGTCGCGACCGACACCGATGCGTTGAATGCCGAGCTGCAATGGCTCGGCGCGGTCCTCGGCGCGGTACGCGACCTCGATGTCTTGCTCGCACGGCTGCGAGCCGAAGCCTCGGATCTCGGCGGTGTCGATGCGAAGGCGGCCGTGCGCCTCCTTCGCAACATGTCACGCGAACGCACGCGCGTGCGCAGTGCCCTGCTGAAGGCGCTCGACAGCGATCGCTACCTCGCCTTGCTCGACCAGTTCGACGCGACGCTGAACGAGCTTGCGCCGACAAACGCCGAGATCTCACTCGACGCGCCGGCGCGCGGCGAGTTGAAGAGGGTGCGGAAGGCAGTCAAGGCGCTTCCCGAGAATTCGACCGACGACGAGTTGCACGCAGTGCGCAAGCTCGTCAAGCGGGCCCGCTACGCGGCCGAGCTCGCGCGCAACCGCGACGTCGTCGAGAGCTCGAAGCGGCTGCAGGACGTGCTCGGCGAGCACCAGGACTCGACCGTCGCGGAGACTCGCTTGCGCGCGCTCGCCGCCGTCGCCCCGCCGGACGAGGCGCTCGCGGCAGGGCGCCTGATCGAACGCGAGCACGCCCGTCAGGTGGAAGCCCGCGCAGCCTGGCCCCCCGAGTGGCGCGCGCTCGACCGCGCGTCGCAGTGAGCGTCGTCCGGGCCGCAGGCGGCGTCGTCCTTCGCGACCGTAAGGTCGCGCTCGTGCACCGGCCGAAATACGACGACTGGACGTTCCCGAAGGGAAAGGCCGAGGACGGCGAGAGCGACGAGGACTGCGCGCTCCGCGAGGTCGTTGAAGAGACCGGCCTGCACTGCCGGCTCGGCAACGAGCTCTCGTCGACCGAGTACATCGATTCGCGGGACCGTCCCAAGCGGGTGCGCTGGTGGCGGATGGAGCCGGTCGAGGATGACGGCTTCGAGCCGAACGACGAGGTCGACGAGGTGCGGTGGGTCTCGCCCGCGGAGGCTGCGCAGCTGCTGTCGTACGACCGAGACCGTGCTCTACTCGACGATGTCGCATGAGCGTCCTGCTGCTCCGGCACACGTCGGCGGGCCACCGCGAGAGGTGGGACGACGATGACGAGCTCCGTCCGCTCGACAAGCGCGGACGCAAGCAGGCGGTCGCGCTGACGGAGCTCTTCGTACCGCGCTCGATCGGGCGCATCGTCTCGAGCCCGTACCGTCGCTGCGTCGAGTCGGTCGAGGCCCTCGCCGACGCACGCGGGCTCCCGATCGAGCTCGACGACCGACTGGCGGAGGGCGTGCCGACGCATCTGACCCTGGGACTTCTGGCCGAGCTCGACGGTGGGCTCGCGTGCACGCACGGGGACGTGATCGAAGCCGTAGTTGGATTCGAACTGCGCAAGGGTGCTGCCGTCGTGATCGACGTCGCCCCGACCGGCGTGACGGTGCTCGAGAAGCTGCGCGCGCCGTAGTTCTTACGCCGCGCGAGCTGCGGCGTACTCGAGCACTGCGCCCTCACGGATGCCGCCGTTGCACACGTGCAGCGGCACGCCGAGCATCTTCTGGACCTCGGCGAGCAGCACGATGCCGGCGCCGACGATCTCCGCACGTCCACGATCCATGCCGAACTTGCGCACGAGCTCCCGGGGCGAATCCCGCTCGACGATGCGGAGCGCCTCGGCGAGCTCGTCATGTCCGAGGTGCGAGCCGACGATCCTGCGCGCGGCCCGCGCGCTCCCGCCCACGGCGAGGGCCGCATCGACCTGTGGGGGCTCGATGTGATCGAAGGCGGCCGCCGTCTCGGCACGCGCCTCGGCCAGCGAGCCGACGCGTGTGGTCAGACGGACCGAGCCGAGATCGACCGACTCCAGCCACTCGGGACGTCCCAGCGGGGAGCCGACGGCGACTTCGGTGGAGGCGCCGCCGACGTCGCAGACCGCGATGCGGTCGGGCAGGTCGATGGGCGCAGTCGCAACCGCTCCCCCGTAGGCGAGGCGACCTTCTTCGTCGGTCGACAGCACGCGGACCGGAACGCCCGCGGCGCTCGTCAATACTGCAACGAGCTCTGCGGCGTTCGAGCTCTGCCTGCCGGGGGCGGTGAGGAACACGTCGAGCGACTGGACGGAGTGCAGCCGCGCGCGGTTCGCAAGCTTGTGGACAGCCTTCGCCGCCGAGGCGACGTGGAGGTCGGAGACGCCGCCGAAGCGCTCGATCTCCTCCCCGAGCGGCAGCCGCACCTTGTCCTTGTCGACGACGACGATCGAGCCGCGCTCGACCCGCGCAACCAGCAGGCGCGTGGTGTTGGAACCAACATCGAGAACGCCGACGGGCACTGGCACCCATCCTAGGTTCCCAATCGGAGGGACGGCCGAACCCGTCCGGCGCGAAACGGCTAACGCGAGTGCGCGAGCGAGACGCGACGGCGAGCCCGACGCATCAACGTTGCCTGGGCGGAGCGTGGCCGCTCCTCCTTCTTCGGTTGGACGCGGCTCCAGCTGCCGTCGGCGTCGAGCTCCCACGAGGCCGCGGTGTCGGAGTTGAGCGTGTCGAGTGTCGCCACGAGCTCCGACTGGATCGCGATCGACTCGACCGGCATCAGCACCTCGACACGATGATCGAGATTGCGCGGCATCAGGTCGGCGCTGCCGAGGAACATCGTCGTGCGGTCGCCTGCCTCGAAGACGAACAGGCGGCTGTGCTCGAGGAATCGGCCGAGCACGCTGCGCACGCGGATGTTCTCGCTCAGGCCGGGGATGCCGGGACGAAGCGAGCAGATGCCGCGCACGATCAGATCGATTCGCGCGCCTGCATCCGACGCCGCGTAGAGCTCGTCGATCACCTCGACGTGCGTGAGGCCGTTGACCTTGATGCGGATGCGGGCCTTCGAGCCCGCGCGCGCCGCATCCGCGACGGTCCGAATCTCCTCGATGAGGCGCTGCCGCAGCCCGAATGGTGCGACGAGCAGCTTTCGAAAGTGCGCAGGATGGCCGAAGCCGGTGAGGTAGTTGAACAGGTCCGCGACGTCGGCGGCGATGTCCTCGTCCGCCGTGAACACGCCGAAGTCCTCGTAGATGCGTGCCGTCGTCCGGTTGTAGTTGCCCGTTCCGAGATGGACGTAGCGGCGCAGGCCGCCGCTCTCACGACGCACGACGAGCGTCATCTTCGCGTGGATCTTCAGCGTCGGGAAGCCGTAGACGACGTGCACGCCCGCCTGCTCCAGGGCACGGGACCATTCGATGTTCCGCCGCTCGTCGCCGCGTGCCTTGATCTCGACGAGGCACACGCTCTGCTTTCCGTTCTCCGAAGCCTCGATCAACGCGGGCACGAGCGGCGTGTCGTCTCCCGTTCGATACACCGTCGACTTGAGCCCGATCACGTTCGGGTCCGCGGCGCTTGCATTGAGGAACGACTCGAAGCTCGCGGCGAACGAGTCGTATGGATGGTGCACGGTGATGTCGCCCGCCCGGATCGCGGCGAACTGCTCGTCGGCGTCGAGCCCGGAGAGCGGCGGCCGCCCGACCGGCGTCCAAGGGTCGAGCTTGAGATCCGGCCGGTCGAGCTTCGTGAGCTCCATCGCGTCGTCGAGATCGAGCGTGCCTGTGATCGGGTAGACGAGGTCCTCGCTCACGCGGAGGCCGAGCTGGAGGCGCTCGCGCATGGCGCGCGACATCGAGCTCGACACCTCGAGTCGCGCCACTTCTCCGAAGCGTCGCTGGCGCAGCTGGAGCTCGACCTCCTCGAGGAGGTCGTCGGCCTCGTCCGACACGTCGAGGTCGGCGTCGCGGGTGACGCGGAAGACGGAGCGCTCGATGACGTCCATCCCTGCGAAGAGCGAGGGCAGGAAGTGCGAGAGCACCTGCTCGAGCGGCACGAGCCGGCCGGCGTCCCCGACGGCGATGAACCGCGGCAGCCCTTCGGGCACTTTCACGCGCGCGAACCGCTCCTCGCCCGTCTCCGGGTCGCGGGCGAAGACCGCCAGACTGATCGAGAGCGGCGAGATGTAGGGGAACGGCTGCCCGGGGCCGACGGCAAGTGGCGTGAGAACCGGATAGACGTCGAGCTCGTACCGGCGCGCGAGCTGCTCGAGCTCGTGCGGAGAGAGGTCTTCGACCCGGGAGACGACGATGCCCTCGGCGGCGAGCGCGGGGCAGAGCTCCTGCGACCAGATCCGGGACTGCGCCGCATAGAGGCCGAGCACGATGTCCCGCGCCTCGGCGAGTGTCTTCTGAGGCGTTCGGCCGTCCGGCGAGCGGACTGCCACGCCTGCCGAGGACTGCCCGATCAGGCCGGCGACGCGCACCATGAAGAACTCGTCGAGCATCTGCGAGAAGATCGCGCAGAACTTGACGCGCTCGAGGAGCGGCAAGTTGGGGTCCTCCGCAAGCGCGAGCACGCGCGCGTCGTAGTCGAGGAAGGACAGCTCGCGGTTGATCAGGCGATCAGCAGCGGCCAGCGTCCGTTTCTTCGTTCGAGCAGCAGCCATACCGACTCATCATCCTCGCGGATCACGCCCGCCGCCAGGGTTGCGTTCTGGTGACGGTCCAGTTACTGAAAGGCAAAGTACAGCGCCGAGGCGCCGCCGGCCAGGAAGCAGTAGATGGCGAACGGCGTAAGCGTGTTGTGCTCGAAGTAGCGCATGAGGAATCGGACCGCGAGATACGCCGTGAAGGCCGAGCAGAGCGCCCCGACGAGCGCGGGGCCGCGTACGCCGTTGCCGCTCGGGCCGGCGAGCTCTGGCAGCTTCAGCACCGCTGCCGCGCCGATGATCGGCGTCGCGAGCAGGAACGCGAACCGTGCCGCATCCTTGTGGGAGAGCCCCACGAGCAGGCCGCCGCCCATCGTCGCGCCGGAGCGCGAGAACCCCGGAATGAGCGCGATCGCCTGAGCGGCCCCGACGAACACGCTGTCCCGCCAGCTGACCGTCCGGGCGATCCGCGTGTCGTCCTCTTCGGCGACGACGGGAGCCCGGCGGCGCAGCAACTCGGCGCCGTAGAGCAGCACTCCGTTCAGGCAGAGGAAGATCGCCGCCGATTGCGGGGAGGCGAAAATCGACCGCAGCTTGTCCTGGAGCAGGATTCCGAGCAGCCCGGCCGGGATCGTGCCGACGACGAGCAGCCAGCCGAGCTTCGCGTCGGTGTCGTCCGGAGCGATCTGGCGGTCGCGCAGCGACCGCCCGAGGCCCTTGACGATCCTCACCCAGTCCTTCCAGAAGAAGAACAGCAACACGATCGCCGTCGCGAGGTGCGTCGCGACGAGGAACGTGAGGAAGTAGGGGTCGTTCTGGTGGATGTCCCAGCCCAGGAGCTCCGGCAGGATGACGCTGTGCCCGAGGCTCGAGACGGGGAAGAGCTCGGACACCCCTTGCAGCAGCCCGAGCACGGCCGCCTGGAAGTAGGAGATCGGCACGGGTCAGGTCGCCGCGCGCTGCGTGCGGTCGCCGCCGGTGTTGAACCAGGCGAAGACGAAGCAGGCGATACCCACGAGGAATGCGGCAATGCCGTGCTTCGTGTGGTGGTGGTTCGATCCGGCCTGATGGCCCGGGAAGAACGACGGGAGGGCGTGCGCCGGCTCGACCCAGTAGACGATCGCAATCGCGATCAGAACCACGCCGACCACGATGGCGACGAGCGCGAGCAGGCGACGGTTCTGCATCGGGCGGAAGCTTAGACGGTTGACGCCGAGGCGTGGCGCGGCTCGGCGCGATTCGTTCAGCCGCCGGTCAGGTTCGCGAGCCTATGACGCCGGGGTCGGATGCGACGCATCCGTGAACTCGCGAAACTCGGCTGTCAGCAGATAGGCGGTCTGCTCGCCGATGTCGACCGCCCGGTCGCCGATCCGCTCGATCGTGCGCGCGACCACCACCATGCGGAGGCCCCACTCGCGATGCGCCGGGTCGGCCATCACGTCGACGAGGCGCTCGACGAACCGCCGGTTGGCGCGGTCGATCGCCTCGTCGAGCTCGACCAGGCTCTCGGCACCGGCGAGGTCGCGGCCCGCGAAGGAGTCGAGCGCGACGCGGCACATCTCCTCGGCCCGCTCGCCCATCTCCGTCAGAACCTCGACGAGCGCCGGGTCCGGGTCGACGTCCACGACGAGCTTCGAGAGCTTCGCCACCGTCACGCAGCCGTCGGCGGTTCGCTCGAGCAGGAGATTGATGTGCAGGATCGCGAGGACGAGGCGCAGATCGCGGGCGACCGGGGTCTGGAGCGCGAGCAGCGACTGGATCGAGCTCTCGATCTGGAGGAAGAGGCGGTCGATCTCGTCGTCGAACGCGATCACCTCGTCGGCAAGCTCCACGTCGCGCTCCTCGAGGGCCCGAACCGCCCCGCGAATCATGGTGAGGACCCGCTGCCCCTCCTCCTGGAGGTGCGCCTCGATCCGGTCGAGCCCTTCGTCGATCGCCACGGAGACACGGTATATCGACGCACAGCGCGGCGCACAGGGTGGTGCACCACTTCGTAACCAGCCCGTAACAGGGCCGTATCCCACTGCGCCGAGGCGCAGCCGTACCTTGCCCTCGAACCCCCAACCAGGAGCGCAAATCATGCCGAAGTCCGGCAACTTCACCACACGCATCACCGCTACGGCCCTCGCCGCCGCAGCCCTCATGGGCCTCGTGGCGACCGCGGCCGGCGCGTCGCCGGCCAAGCGCACGGGCACGACGCTTTCGGGCGCGGGCAGCACGTTCGTCCAGCCGCTCGTCTCCCAGTGGATCACACCGCTCGGATCGGCGTACGGGTACGAGCTGCAGTACAGCGGTGTCGGGTCCGGCGCCGGCGTCGCGGCGGTCACGGCGCGCACCGTCGATTTCGGGGCGACCGACGCACCGCTGACGGCCGACCAGTTCTCGGCCTGCAACGGCTGCCTCCAGATCCCCTGGGCGCTCGGAGCGACCTCGGTCCTCTACAACCTCCCCGGCGTGAAGAACCTCTTGCACATGGACGGGCCGACGCTCGCGAACATCTTCATGGGCAAGATCACCACCTGGGACGACGCGGCGATCAAGAAGCTCAACCCCGGCGTCTCGCTCCCGAGCACGAAGATCGCGATCGCCCACCGCTCGGACAACTCGGGCACCACCTTCAACTTCACCGACTTCCTCTCGAGCGCAAGCCCGTCGTGGAAGTCGTCGATCGGCAGCGGCGTCGCCGTCAACTGGCCGGTCGGCTCCGGCGGCCGCGGCAGCTCCGGCGTCGCAGCGATCGTCTCCTCGACGCCCGGTGCGATCGGCTACGCCGACATCGCCTACGCCCTCGCGAATCACCTCCATTACTTCGCGATGAAGAACCGGTCGGGCAAATACGCAACGCCGGGCCTGCGCGGAATGCTCGCAGCCGCCACGAGCGACCAGAAGCCGGACGCGAACAATGCGTACTCGATCGTGAACCCGCCGGCGAAGTTCCCGCTCGCCTATCCGATCGCGACCTACACCTACGTGGTCGTGCCGCAGCAGTCGGCCAAAGCCGCCGACCTGAAGAAGTTCCTCTTCTGGGCCGTCACCAAGGGTCAGACCTACGGGCCGAAACTGCTCTTCCAGCCGATCCCGAAGCCCGTCCTCGTGCTTGCAGAGAAGACGATCCAGAAGATCCACTCGTAAGGACGCTTGACCTCGGCTCAGGCATCCGCCGAGGCACCCCGCCGCCCCTTCACGGGGCGGCGGGTTCGCTTCGGCGATCTCTCACTTCAGGTCGTCGCCGGTGCAGCGGCCCTCGCGACGACCATTCTGGTCGGCTTGATCATCTGGAAGGTGATCGAGGGCGCTTGGCCGGCGATCCAGGAGTACGGTTTGAAGTTCGTCTGGACGAACGCGTGGAACCCGGTAGCCGGACGCGAGGCGTACGGGGCCGCGACCTTCCTCTTCGGGACCGCGATCACCTCCCTCTTCGCGCTCCTGCTCGCCGCGCCGCTCGCTATGGGGATCGCGCTCTTCCTCACGGAGCTCGCGCCGCGCGCCCTGCGCGCCCCGGTGACCGCGCTCGTCGAGACGCTCGCCGCCATCCCGAGCGTCGTCATCGGCCTCTGGGGGATCCTCGTGCTCGGGCCTGCCCTACGCGACCACGTCGAGCCGGTGCTGCACCAATATCTCGGGTTCATCCCGCTGTTCGGTGAGCCGGGGACGGGGTCGAGCGTCTTCACGGCGATCGTCGTCCTGACGATCATGATCCTGCCGATCGTCTCGAGCATCAGCCGCGAGCTCTTTCTCGGCGTGCCCCACGAGCTGAAGGAGGGCGCCCTCGCCCTCGGGACGACCCGCTGGGAGATGGTGCGGGGCGTCATGTTCCCGTACGCACGCGGCGGCGTCGCAGCGGCCCTCATCCTCGGGCTCGGCCGGGCTCTCGGCGAGGCGATCGCCGTCACGCAGGTGATCGGCGGCAGCGTCTCCATCCAGTGGAACCTCTTCGCCGGCGGCGACACGCTCGCGAGCAAGATTGCCGCCTCGTACCAGGGGGCGACGTCGAAGCTCGAGGTCAGCTCGCTCATCTATCTCGCACTGATCCTGCTCGTCTTCTCGCTGGGCGCGAACCTCGCGGCGCAGTGGGTCGTACGTGCCTCGAACCGCAAGCACGGCATCACGCGCGGAGGGCACGCATGAGCTCCGGCGTCACAGCGCCCGGCATGCGCCGCGATCACCTCCCGCGCCGACGGGCGATCAATCTCTTCATGGAGATTCTCGCGTGGATCGCCGCGGCGATCGCGGTCGCCATCCTCGGCATCGTCGTCTTCTCCGTGGCAAAGAAAGGCGCGAGCGCTCTCAACCTCGACCTTCTGACGAAGGACCCGATCCAGTTCAGTCTCACCAACGCACCCCAGGGCCTCGCGAATGCCTTCGCGGGCACGCTCGTCATCGTCGGACTCGCCACCCTCATGGCTCTGCCGGTCGGGATCCTCGTCGCCATCTACCTGAATGAGTTCGCCCCGAGGTCGATCCGGAACGCCGTGACGACCGTGCTGGACATCCTGAACGGCATTCCGGCGATCGTGATCGGGATCTTCGTCCTGGGCTTGCTCGTGGTCGGGCACGGACAGAGCGGGACCGCGGGCGCCTTCGCACTTGCATGCCTGATGCTCCCGCTCGTCGCGCGCTCGACGATGGAGGTCCTCTCGCTCGTTCCGAACTCGCTCCGTGAGGCGAGTCTGGGTCTCGGCATCCCGCAGTGGCGGACCACGCTGAGCATCGTGCTGCCGCAGACCATCGGCGGCATCGTCACGGGCACGATCCTCGCCGTGGCGCGCGTCGCCGGCGAGACCGCTCCTCTTCTCTTCACCTCGTCGTTCGTCGGCACGCAGACGAGCTGGGACCCGAGCCACGCGCTCCAGACCGTGCCCGTGGCGATCTTCGAGCTGTCGGAGTCGCCCGACCCCGCCGATCACGCCCGCGCCTGGGCGGCGGCATTCGTCTTGCTTATCTTCATTCTCTTTGCAAGCCTTATCGGCCGGTGGCTCGCCACCCGAAGCCGTCGAAAGATCGCCGCCCGTTGACGGAAGGAGAGCATTCCATGTCGACTACGATCGAGCCGACGATGAAGGTCGAGACTCGGCGCCGGCCCATGCCGCCCCGCGAACAGCTCGACCGCGTCTTTCGCATCGAGGGCCTCGACGCGGTCTACAGCGGCAAGCCGGCGGTGAAGGACGTGTCCCTCGAGATCTACAAGAATCTCGTCACTGCGATCATCGGCCCGTCGGGTTGCGGCAAGAGCACCTTCATCCGTTGTCTCAACCGGATGAACGACCTCATACCGGGGTTCACGCAGACCGGGTCGGTGCTCTACCACGACCAGAACATCTGCGGCTCCGACATCGACCCCGTCGCGGTGCGCCGGAACATCGGCATGGTCTTCCAGCGCCCGAACCCGTTCCCGAAGTCGATTCACGACAACGTCGCCTGGGGGATGAAGGTGCTCGGGATGAAGGACGGGATAGACGACCGCGTCGAGCGGGCGCTGACGCAGGCGGCGCTCTGGGACGAGGTGAAGGACCGGCTCAAGGCGAGCGCGCTCTCCCTCTCCGGCGGCCAGCAGCAACGGCTCTGCATCGCGCGGGCGATCGCCGTCGAGCCGGACGTCGTGCTCATGGACGAGCCTGCGTCGGCACTCGACCCGATTGCCACGCAGGCGATCGAGGCGCTGATGAACAACCTGAAGAGCGAATACACCTTCGTGATCGTCACGCACAACATGCAGCAGGCCGCCCGCGTCGCCGACATGACCGCGTTCTTCTCGATCTCGCGCGGCGATGAGGGCCACCGCTACGGCGAGCTCGTCGAGTACGACGCCACGGAGAAGATCTTCACCGCCCCGTCCGACAAGCGGACGGAGGACTACGTCACGGGCAGGTTCGGCTAGCTGCGCTGCCGAGCTACCCCGCCGGGAACGTGCAGACGATCTCGAGCCCTCGGCCCGGCGCGCTGTTCGCTTCGACGGTGCCGCCGGCGGAGGTGACGACATGCTTCACGATCGCGAGACCGAGCCCCGTGCCGCGCGACGAGCGGGCGCGATCGGCGCGGTAGAACCGCTCGAAGAGCCGGGGGAGGTCCGCCTCGCGCACTCCGGCCCCGTCGTCGGCGACGACGAGCACCGGCCCGGAGGCTTCGAGCGTCGCGACGATCGAGCAACGGCTGCCCGGGCCGGAGTAGCGGATCGCGTTTGCGATGAGGTTCTCGGCGACAACCCGGAGCATGCGGGGCCGCAGCGGCACCTCGAGCTCGGGCGCAGCCGAGACCTGCAGCAGCACCTCGGCATGCTCGGCACGCTCGGCGAACGAGCGCACGACCTCCTCGATCACGGGCAGCGCCCGCGTGCGGCCGAGCGAGACGACTTCGCGGCCCGTCTCTAGCTCGCCGAGGAAGAGGACGTCGTCGATCAGGTCGCGTGTCTGCTGGATCTCCTGGCGCGCCTGTTCGACGAGGGCGTCGACGTCCGCACCGGGAAGCGCGGCGCTCTCGAGCAGGATCAGCATCCGGGCGAGCGGCGTCCGGAGCTCGTGCGAGACCGCCGCCGTGAACCCCGCGCGGAGCTCCTGGTAGGCCGACAGCTCGGGGAGCGCAGCGAGGAAGAGCACGAGAGGCCGAGGCTCGACGTCGAGCGCCTCCTCCCCGACGCGGCGGCCGGGTGTCGCGTCCCCGAGCGTGGCTGCGGCAGCCGCGCTTGCAGCGACGAGACGCCGTTCGCTGTCGAGGACGACGACGGAGTCCGTAAACCCGGAAACGAGCTTCTTGACCCGTTCCGGCTCCTGATTCACCACACCTTCACCAGTCCTTCACCCTCTCGCGACCCGCCGACCGCCTCTCAGTCCCGATAATGACACCAATGCCCAAGGTGCTCATCGTCGAGGACGACGACGTCATCGCCCAGGGAATGGCACGGCATCTCAGTGCCGCGGGCTTCGACGCCACGTGGGTCGGCAACGGCGAGCAAGGGCTCGCACGGCTTCGGCACGAGAAGCCCGACGCGTGCGTCCTCGACCTGATGCTCCCCGGCCTCGACGGCTGGAAGCTCATCGAGATGGTGCGCTCGGAAGGAATTGCGACGCCGATCGTCGTCGTCTCGGCACGCGGCACCGAGCACGACCGGGTGCACGCGCTCGAGATCGGCGCCGACGACTACCTCGTCAAGCCGTTCTCGATGAAGGAGCTCGTGGCCCGCGTGCGCGCCGCCGCACGGCGCGGCATCCGGCGGGACGAGATACCACGCGGTGAGCCGATCGAGATCGAAGAGCTGCGCATCGACCCGCGCGAGGTGCAGGCGTACATCGACGGCGAGAGCGCGGAGCTCACGCCGACGGAGTTCCGGCTCCTCTACCAGCTGGCCCTCGAGCGGGGACGCGTCTCGACGCGCGACGAGCTGCTGCAGAAGCTCTGGGGCCGGCGCGAGTCCCATCGCGACCGGACGGTCGACGTCTTCGTCCGCCGGCTCCGGGAGAAGGTCGACCGGAAGGCGTCCCGCCACACCTTCATCCAGACGCGCTACGGCGTGGGCTACAAGCTCGAAGCGGTGCCGAAGGACCGGGCCACCGCCGGCTCGCGGTCGTAACGGCCGTCGGCGCACCACGAGTCCGTCACCGCCGGTTCACCACAGCGACGCCCACGGCCCGCCGAAGGCCCCGCACCATCCGGGCATGACATTCGCAGTGGTCGCCCATAGCCGCTCCGAGACGAACGACCGCCTCGTGGCCGCAGCGGAGAGCCTCGGCGTCTCCGCCGCCGTTCTGCCTCCCCGGGACGCGCTCCGCCTGCTCGAGCCCGGAGACATCGCGCTCTGCCGGCTCGACGTTCGTGAAGGGCTCGACGGAATCGAGAGCGGGATCCCCGAGGTCGACCGCCTCCCCTCCGGCGGCGTACGCCTGCTGAACCCGTCGGGCGCACTCGTCGCAGCGCATGACAAGCTGCTCACCTCGCGAGTCATGCGGCTGTCGGGCGTCCCGCATCCCCAGACATGGCACATCGCCGAGGGAATGCCGATCGCGGCACCGGAGCTGCCGCTCGTCCTCAAGCCCCGCTTCGGGAGCTGGGGCCGCGACGTCAGCCTCTGCCGGACGCAGGTCGAGCTCGACAACGAGCTCGACCGCCTGCGCTTCAGGGGCTGGTTCCGGGAGCACGGCGTGCTCGCGCAGGAGCTCGTGCCGCCGCAGGGTTGGGATCTCCGGCTGATCGTCGCCGGCGGCCGAGTGGTCGGCGCCGCCCGGCGCACCCCCGCTCCCGGTGAATGGAGAACGAACGTCGCGCTTGGCAGCGTCACGGAGCCCACGGAGCCGCCGGCGCTCGCCCGCGCGCTCGCACTGTCGGCCGCAGCGGCGATCGGCGCCGACCTCGTCGGGGTCGACCTCCTCCCGACGGAGAGCGGCTACCTGATCATCGAGTTGAACGGCGCGGTGGACTTCCGACCCGAGTACTCCCTCGGCGCAGGCGACGTCTTCGAGAGCGCAGTGGCACAGCTGCTGCGGGTGGCGGGCGAACGCCGCGAGTTGTCCGCCGTCGGGGCGTAGACCTCTAGCCCTCGTCGAAGTCCTTGGGCCGCAACCCGGTCGCGACCCTCTTCTGCCCGCCGAGCTCGTAGACGATGTCGACGTTCTCGTGCTTGCGATAGGAGCCGGCGATGCCGAGCCACATCGCCGTCCACCGCCAGAAGCCGAGCCGCCCCTCCTGCGCGATCGGCCGCGGGAAGACAACCGAGCGCCCCAGCACCTCGTAGTCCACGCCGCGGGCCTGCTCGACGCCGTTCACGAAGACCTCGAACCGATCCGGAACATAGGACGGCAGGTCAACGAACGAGCGCTCGGCCACGCCCATAGAATGCCCGTTCGGGTGGCTCGGAAGCTTGCGTTGATGATGGTGCCGGTCGTCGCGTTGGCGACGGCGGGAGTTGCGGCTGCCGGAAACGGCGGCTTCGCGCCCCAGCACGCGCATTCGCCGAATGCGCATCGGATCAACGCCGTCTACTACGTCATCTTCGGCTTCACGGCGGCGATCTTCGTGATCGTCGAGACAGTGCTCGTCGTCTTCATCCTGAAGTACCGGAGCCGCGGCCGCGGCCGCGAGGTCGAGGGCGCACAGGTCCACGGGAACACGCGCCTCGAGCTGATCTGGACGGCGCTGCCTGCGGTGATCCTCTTCATCATCGGCATCGTCGTGTTCATCGAGCTGCCGAAGATCGCCAACGTCCCGGCGGCGAGCGCGAGCGATCGACTGAACATCACCGTCGAGGGCCATCAGTACTACTGGCAGTTCGACTACCCGAACGGCGCGCGATCGATCGGCGATCTGCACGTGCCTGCGAACAAGGTCGTCTATCTCACGATCGTCTCACCCGACGTCGCGCACAGCTGGTGGATCCCGCAGCTCGGCGGCAAGACCGACGCGATCCCCGGCAGGACGAACCACACGTGGTTCAAGGCGGACCGTGAAGGCACCTACAGCGGGCAGTGCGCGGAGTTCTGCGGCATCTTCCACGAGGCGATGCACGCGACCGTGATCGCGACGTCGGATGCGGAGTACGCGGCCTGGGTCGCCGGCGCGGCCAAGAACGATCTCGGACGCGAGGAGTTCCAGGGTGTCTGCGCGACGTGCCACGGAATGAAGGGACAGGGCGGCTACGGGCCGGCGATCGCCGACAACTCGATCATCGTGCAGCCGGCCGGCCTCGACGCGATCGTCCGCAACGGCCGAGGAAACATGCCGGCGGTCGGAGCGACGTGGACAGCCGCCCAGATGCACGCGCTGCTCGTGTACCTGAAGACACACGTCTACACGGGGGGGACGGCGACGAGTGGCGGCTAGAGCGGAACCTGTCTACCCCGTCTCCTGGAAGCAGGGCCGGATCGCGAGCTGGGTCACGACCGTCGACCACAAGCGGATCGGGATCCTCTACATCATGACGTCGCTCGTGTTCTTCGCGGCCGGCGGCGTGCTCGCGCTGCTCATGCGCTCGCAGCTCGCGACGCCGAACGAGCATTTCCTGACGAAGAACGCCTACAACAGCACGATGACGATGCACGGCACGACGATGATCTTCCTCGTCGTCGTCCCGATCCTCGCGGGCTTCGGGAACTACCTCGTGCCGCTGATGATCGGCGCGCGCGACATGGCGTTCCCGCGGCTCAACGCGTTCTCGTACTGGATGTTCCTGCTCGGCGGCATCGTGCTCTATTCCAGCTACTTCGCCACCGGCGGCACGGCGCGCGCAGGCTGGACGTCATACGTCCCGCTCTCCGAGGACACGTTCAGTCCCGGGCACGGACAGGACTACTGGATCCTCGCGCTGCACATCCTCACGATCTCGTCGCTCGCAGGTGCGATCAACCTGATCGTCACGATTCACAACATGCGCACGCGCGGCATGACGTGGATGCGCATGCCGCTCTTCGTGTGGGCGATGGAGACGTACGCGATCCTGCTCGTCGCCGTGCTGCCCGCGCTCTCGGCGGGCCTGACCCTGCTCCTCCTCGACCGGCAAGCCGGGACGCACTTCTTCATTCCGTCGGAGGGTGGGAGCGCGGTGCTCTACCAGCACGTGTTCTGGTTCTTCGGCCACCCCGAGGTCTACATCATGGTGCTGCCGGTCTTCGGGATGATCTCGGAGATCATCCCCGTGTTCGCGCGCAAGCCGATCTTCGGCTACAAGGCGGTCGCGTTCTCGACGATCAGCATTGCGTTCTTCTCGCTGCTGGTCTGGGCGCATCACATGTTCGCGGTCGGCATGCCGGTCGGCCTCGACTCGTTCTTCATGATCACGTCGATGGTGATCGCCGTCCCGACGGGAGTGAAGATCTTCAACTGGCTCGCGACGGCGTGGCGCGGCAGCATCCATTTCGACACGCCGATGCTCTTCGCGCTCGGCTTCATCGCACTCTTCACGATGGGCGGCCTGTCGGGCATCTTCCTCGCGGCGTTCCCCGTCGACTGGCAGGTCACCGACACGTACTACGTCGTGGCGCATCTGCACTACGTCCTCTTCGGCGGCTCGATCTTCGGAATCTTCGCCGGCCTCTACTACTGGTGGCCGAAGATGTTCGGCCGGAAGCTCGACGAGCGCCTCGGCAAGATCAGCTTCTGGCTGATGTTCGTCGGCTTCAACCTGACCTTCTTGCCGCAGCACATGCTCGGCCTCCTCGGCATGCCGCGCCGCATCTTCACGTATCACCACGGCGGATTGTGGGAGTGGTACAACCTCACGTCGACGATCGGCTCCGGCGTGATGGCGATCGGCATCCTCGTCTTCGCCGTCAACGTGTGGCGGACGCAGATACTGCACCTCGGTCCGCGCGTCGGCAACGACCCCTGGCTCGCCGACACGCTCGAGTGGTACACGACGTCGCCGCCGCCGCCGCACAACTTCGATGACGTCCCGTACGTGACGAGCCCACGTCCGTTGCGCGATCTGCGCAAGCGCGTGGCGGAGCAGCAACGAGTATGAGCGGCGTCGCCCCCGGTCCGTGGCTTCGGCTGACGGCGCTCACCGCCGTGGCAGGGACCTTGCTCGCGGTCGTGTCGGGTGCGGCAGGGCTCGACACGGCGCACCGACTGCTCGCCGCCCTCGTCGCACCGCCGCTCGCAGCGCTGCTCGTGGCGGCGTGGCTCGCGCATCGAGAGCTCGTGCCGGCGGTGCTCGCCGGCTCGGCATTCTTCACGGCCGCCGCCGCGGTACCGAGCCGAGGGGCGCATGCCGGGCTCGCCGCTTGCGCGCTCGCATCACTCGTTGTCGTCTGCGCACGAAGCTTCCGCGGCGAGTCGGTTCCGTGGGGCTCGTGGCGCGATTACGTGGCGCTCACGAAGCCGCGCATCATGTCGCTGCTGCTCGTCACCGGCTTCTGCGGGATGATCGTCGGTGCCCGCGGCTGGCCCGGCACGACGACAGCGATCGCCGCGATGACGGGCCTCGCCCTCGCGTGCGGCGGCGCGAGCGCGCTGAACCATCTCCTCGACCGCGACATCGACCCGTTGATGGGCGAGCGCACGAAGCAGCGCCCGGTCGCGTCCGGGCGGGTCGCGCCGAGTCGCGCCCTCGAGTTCGGCGTCGCGCTCTCGGCGTTCTCGTTCGTCCTGCTCTCGAGCACGGTGAACGTGCTGACCGCAGTGCTGGCGCTCGTCGGCAACCTCTTCTACGTGATCGTGTACACCCGCTACCTCAAGCGGTCGACGTCGCAGAACATCGTGATCGGCGGAGCAGCGGGAGCGGTGCCGCCGCTTGTCGGCTGGGCCGCCGCAACGGGCAACCTGACCGTGCCCGCGCTCCTGCTCTTCGTCATCGTCTTCGTCTGGACTCCGCCTCACTTCTGGGCGCTCGCGCTGCTGATCAAGGACAAGTACGCAGCCGCGGACGTCCCGATGCTCCCCGTCGTCAAGGGCGACCGCGAGACCGCGCGCCAGATCGTGCTCTACTCCGTTGCGCTCGTCGCGGTGACCCTGCTGCCGTGGGCGTGGGGGACCGTCGGGCTGCTCTACCTCGCGTCCGCCCTGGCTCTCGGGGCCGTCTTTCTCTGGTTCGCCGAGCGGCTGCGCCGGGATACATCCTCCAAGCGCGCCATGGTGCTCTTCCACTACTCCCTGCTGTATCTCGCGCTGCTCTTCGCCGCGATGGCCCTCGACCTGGTGGTGTGATGGATCCCGAGCTCGCACGCCGGAACAACCGCCTCGGCTGGCTCCTCTTCGGGATCTTCGTGATCCTCTTCGCAGGAACGGTCGGCGTGGCGTTTCTTTACCTCGCCTTCGACTGACCCCTGACCCAGGCAACTTCCTAAAGGGATAGGGGTTCGGCGCCGATGCCCGCAGGCGATGACCGTTCTCCGTCGATTCGCTCTGCTCGCCGTCGTCGTCGCCGGCTTCGCCGTGCTCTCGAGCCCCGCGTTCGCCGCGCGCGACGGGAGCCTGCCGCTCCAGGTCGACTCGACGAACTTCCGCGTCCACTACCAGAGCGACGCAGTCAACCTCAGCACCTACGCGATCACGGCGACGCAGGCAGGCGACATCGCCGCGCTGGCCGAGCGGGCGCTCGCGGCCGAGACCGCGGACGGATACCCGATGCCGCCGAGCGACGGCGCACTGGGCGGCGACGGCAGGATCGACATCTATGTCGAGGACTTCTCGTCCTTCCCGGGTGTGCTCGGCACGACGAGCCCGGATTTCGTCGCGCCGACGACGTCGTCCTATATCGACCTCGCGGGGAACCTGCCCGAGCAGGCGTTCACGCAGCACACGATCGCCCACGAGCTGTTCCACGCCATTCAGTTCGGCATCTGGTTCTCCACCCGCACCTCCGACTACTGGCTGTACGAGGCGAGTGCCGAGTGGATGGGCTTCCGTGCCGACGGCTACCCCGCGCCCACCGGCGTCGGGCCTGCTGACATGTCGCTCGACTGCCGCGATCCGTTTGGCAACCAGGAGTGCAACCTCACCGACGCCTACCTCGGCAACGGCTACTCCCGGTGGCCCTTCTTCGAGTACCTCGTCGAGCAGTACGGCTCGAGCTTCGTAAAGGACATCTTCGCGCAGGGCGTGGCCGGATCGCCCTCGACGACGGCTACCGGCGCCTTGTCCGCCGCGCTCGTGGCCAAGGGGACGACGCTCGCCGACACGTACGACAACTGGATCGCCGCCGACGTGAGCAGCGCTTACACGGTTCCGTCGCTCCAGGCGAAGCCGCCCGAGGTGTACGGCGCGCCGATCAGCACGGGAACCGCCACCACGACGCTCCCCGTGCAGAAGGTCACCGTCAACCACCTCGCGACGCGCATCCTGCAGTTCGACCGCGGCGGCGGCTCGGCCACCGGCGCCTGCTACGCGGCGACGCTCGGGCTGACCGTAACGCTTCCCGCAGGCACGTCATCGAAGCCGGTGTTCTACTGGAACATGCCGGGGACCCCCCTCGTCGCGCTGTCGGTCAACGGGAACACGGCAACCGCGGCCATTCCGTGGGACACGTGCCAGTGGCCGACCGCCCATGGCTATCTCGCGCTCCCCAATGCGTCGACGACCGTCGATGCAGGCGACTTCCTCGTGAAGACGACGCTCACCGTCGACTTCTCGACCGCGGCGACCGCCTCGGATCCTCCCCCGGGCGTGACCCTCACGAGTCCCGCGATCCCGGTCTCCTCGGCGGATCCCGCGCCGACGCTCTCCGTCTTCGGGCCTCAGCTCCTGAAGCTCTCCCCGACGATGACGCAGATCCGGCTCATCGTCGAGTCGAACGGCAGCGGCGCGCTTCAGGCAACGCTCGGCACCGTCCAGCTCGGCTCGCAAGCGCTGCGAATCGGGAACAACGACCTCCGCTTTGCCCTTCCCGCCGGCGTGCTTCAGGCGTTGCGGCGCTCCGCGTCCACGTCGAACATGGTCCTGACGCTCACTCCCCGCTCGACGAGCGGCACCGCCGGGGTCGCTGTGACCCGCACCGTCGCGGTCACCGCGCCGGCGAAGAGCGCGGCAAAGAAGCCGGCGAAGAAGCCCGCCACGAAGAAGAAGACGGCGTCGGCGAAGAAGCACTCGACCACCAAGAAGAGCGGCACCAAGTAGCAACGGCCGCGCTACCCGTCGCATCCCTCATTCGAGGGACAGCAGGGACCGTGCCAATGCCGAAAACAGAATAGATGCGCGCCGCACGCCTGATCCTCCTCGCCACCGTCGTGGCACTCGTTCTCGCCGCTGCCTCCTCGGGCGCGGTCGGCGCGCCGACGGGGCTGCACGGATTCCTGCTGCGCGCAGACGAGCCTGCGGCGACCACCTTCCACACGACGCCGTCATTCGCGTGGAGCCCCGTCCCGGGCGCGACCGGCTACCAGTTCCAGCTCTCGCTGAGCGGCACCTTCCGTGACAACGGCGTCATCTACAACGACGCCACCGTCCTGACTCCGGTCGAGGCGCCGCCGATCACACTCCCCTGGATCACCGGCGACCCCCACTCCCTCTACGCTCGTGTGCGCGCACTCGTCGGGACGACACCCGGCCCCTGGAGCGCCCCGTACGGCTTCGACGTCACCGCCCCGCCGCCCCCGGTTCCGCTCCAGGCTCCACCCGGCGTCCTCCGCTGGACGCCCGTCACCGGCGCCGCCGGCTACGAGGTGTGGCTCATCGACACCGGGAACCCGCCGGTCGATGTGAAGACCAACGTTCTCGACGAGCGCGAGTTCTACACGTTCCACCAGTCTGCGAAATGGACCGGAACCGTTCGCTGGCGCATCCGCGCGCTCCGCCCGGACACCGGCACGATCGCGTCGAAGCGTCTCAACGGACTTCCCGCATCCCAGGTTGGCGCCTGGAGCCCGGTCTACAGCTCCACAAACCCCGCCCCCACCGGTGGCCCGATCACCCTGGGCAACACGGTCTCCGACGTCGTCTCCGACGGGAGCCGCAACGCGCCGGCCCACCGCCTGATGCCCGCGTTCACCTGGACCGGGAACCAGGAGCTGAACAACGCGGCAGTCGAGCTCTATCGGGTCTACGTCTTCACCGACAAGCAGTGCCTGAACCCCGTGTACTGGAGCACCATCACCGGCAGCCCTTCATACGCGCCGCGCCTGTCCGGCTCGTTGGCGCTGCCCGGCGACGCGGCCTCGATCGGGAGAGCGCGATCCTCATATCTCCCGAGCGGCAGCGAACCCGCCAGCTTCATGTTCGACGGCACGTCCGTCACGCCCTCGGAGGCCGCCGGTGACGCGACGCCCACCACCACGGCTCCCGGCGACGTCAACGACTCCGGAACCGGCGTCGCTCCCCCCGGCTCCACCGGAACCGGCCTGGGCGGCGGCAGCCAGACGATCACCGCCACGGGCTTCGGCCCGCCCGTCGACCTCTGGGATGTCGACTGGCCGAACAGCGGCTACTACTGGACCGTCGTCGGGGTTGCTCCGATCGTCCCCGGAGCGGTGGCAACCTCTGTCGCCGCTCCCGGCGGATCGAAGGGCGCCCGCGTCGTCCCGGTCGCGGATTCGTCGCAGTTCAAGATCGGCGACACCGTCACGATCGGCACCGCGCCGGCGAGCGACACCGCGACGATCACGGCGATCTCGAATGGACAGATCACGCTGGGCTCCGACCTCCAGCAGGGGCACAGCGTCGGTGAGAGCGTCGTCACGAACGGCTCGAGCGGCCTCACGTATCGCGACCTCGAGCTGCCGCAGGACGTCTGCGCGGCGGGCCGCGTGAAGCGCTTCGGCATCGCAAGCGAGCCTTCGCTCACGAGCGGCCAGGATCCCTTCGTCACCGGCCTCACAAAGGCCGGCCGCCTCACCTCGGCTGCCAACGTCCCGAGCTACTACGGCCGCCCGCTCGTCGCCTGGACGCCGGCTCTGGCGGCGGACATCTACGAGATCCAGTACAGCAAGACGTCGTACCCCTTCAAGCCGGAGATCGACCCGCGCTCGGGCAAGCCGGGATACCTCACGTTCGGCACGAGCGACATCCTGCCGCTCGACCCCGTGAAGCAGTCGGGCACGTGGTACTACCGCGTGCGCGGCTTCGACTACAACCTGCCGACCGGCGTGCAGCAGATGGGCTGGTCCGACATCCAGGCGCTCGTCGTGACGAAGCCGACCTTCAAGCTCGCACCCGTCACGAAGAGGAAGTTCAAGATCGTCCACCCGTAGAGGGCCGATAGGCTCGGCGGCGTGGCCGCCGACGACCTCGCCTTCGCACTCGAGCTTGCCGAGCTCGCCGACTCGCTCTCGCTTCCCCGTTTCCGCGCCGCCGACCTGCGCGTCGAGACGAAGCCCGACCTCACTCCTGTCACCGACGCGGACCGCGCCGTCGAGCGTGCGCTCCGCGAACGGATCGCGGCCGAGCGCCCCGGCGAGACCGTGCTCGGCGAGGAGGAAGGAGACGACGGTGGCGACATCCGCTGGATCGTCGACCCGATCGACGGCACCAGGAACTTCACGCGTGGACTCCCCGTGTGGGCGTCGCTGATCGCGCTCGAGCGCGACGGCGCTGTCGTCTGCGGTGTCGTGTCGGCGCCGGCGCTCGGTCACCGTTGGTGGGCGGCTCGAGGTGAAGGGGCGTGGCGCGACGGCGAGCGCATGCACGTGTCGCTCGTCGGCGGGCTCGGCGACGCCGCCGTGTCGTGCACCGACGCCGCCGACCTCGCGGCATTCGAGCTGCGCGTGTGGCATGCGCGCGGCCTCGGAGATTTCTGGCAGCACATGCTCGTCGCCGAAGGCGCGCTCGACGCCGCGGTCGACGCACGGCTCGCGATCTGGGACTACGCGGCGGTGGCGATCGTCGTCGAGGAGGCCGGCGGGCGCACCGGCGCCCCCGACGGAGGGCCCGCGCGACCGAACGAGCAGCTCGTGTCGACGAACGGCGCCCTGCACGACGCCGTTCTGTCGCAGCTCAGCGCTGCGTGATCAGGCGCCCGGCCGCGTCGTAGAACCGGATCCGCACCGGCTCCTTCGAGCCCAGCGGCACCGAGATCGGGCCGACGAACGTTGCCCTGACGCTACCCCCGACGCGGTGGATGGGCACGGACCGCGGCTGTCCGCCGCCGAACACCACCTTCGCCGACGCGACGCGCTTGTCGAAGGTGATGCCCCAGACCGCGTAGCTCTTCGCGCCCGACGGCGCAACGTGTCCCTTCGCGTGCACGATCATCTTCAGGCGAGCGGCGCGTCGCGTGCAGCCCGAGCTGCGCCCGACGATCACGTAGCACACGCCGTGGTGCCCCTTCCAGGCGGCGGCTTCGATCAGCACGCGACCCGTGTGCGGCTGGACCACGACGTGGACGTTCCTCCGGTCGGCGGCAGCGGGCAGCCTCGACGGATCCGACCGCAGCAACGGCAGCGCGACAGCGGACGCGGCAGCTGCGGCGGCTGCGGCGGCTGCGAAAGCAAGCACCAGCCGGCGCCTGGGATGCGGCCGTCGCGCACGGCGGAGCACATCGTCCCAGTCGTCGGGCTCGCCGTCGAACGGCGCAACGAGCTCGTCGAGCAGTCCCGATTCGTTCACGATTCCACCTCCTGGAGAGCCGAGCGCAACGTGCGGCGCGCGGCGTTCAGTGTCGCGCCGACGGTGCCCGGGCTGATCGCGAGCGCGTCGGCGATCGCCGTGTAGTCGAGATCGGCGTAGTAGTGCAGGAAGACGATCTCGCGCTGGCGCTCCGTCAGCAGCTCGAGCGGCAGCACGGGCGCGTGGCCGTTCGTTCCCTGGACGTCGGGAGCCGGGACGACGCTCCTGCGTCGCGCGTCGCGGGCGGCGTTGACGACGATCCGCCAGACCCAGGCCTCGAGCGTCCCGTCGCCGCGGTAGCTGCGGCGCTTGCGCACGGCGGCCGCGAACGCCTCCTGCACGGCGTCGCGCCCGAGCTCCCGGTCGCCGGCGATCGCCGCCGCCACACGGCGGAACTCCGCCAACCGGGACCGGTAGAGCGTCTCGAGCTCGTCGGGCATCTGGAAGTACGACGCGCGGGAGCGCCGGATTCTTTAGCCGACGGCCGCGCGCACCGCGGCTTCGTACACCGGCTCGCGCGTGAAGCGGTCGAGCTCGTCCGAGAGGACGTCGCTCGGCGACGGCGGGTCCCCGGGCGGGAACGCCACCGGCTCGCCGTCCAGGTCGATGCCTTCCAGACGCTCCGCGTCGACGTGCTCGAGCACGATGTCGGTGCGCCCGAGACGCGAGCGCAGCCATCCGGCGAGCAGGTGCGCCTGGGCCGCGGTTCCGTGCACGCGAATCGAGCCGACATTTGCGATGTCGGGCCAGAGCGACGCGAGCAGCGAACGCCAGCGCGACGTTCGCGCCCACGCGATGTCCGACACCGCCGTACGGTCGAACAGCTGCGCGAGCCGCGTGTACGGATACGGCAAATCGTCCCACTCCGTCGAGGCGACGATCATGCGATCGGTGATCCGCACGAGCTGCTCGAGCTCCTGCGACTCCCAGGCCGGCTCGCCGCGCCAGCGCAGGAACACCGGCAGGTCGGAGATGAGCAGCGGCTCGACGATGCTCGCCGGCGCCTTGGCGCGCTTGCCGTGCAACCGCAACTCGACGACCTCGGAGCAGACGTCGCGGTCGATGCCGGGCATTGCGTAGCGCTCGACCGAGACGTCGGCGTCGATCCGGTCGACGCCGGAGTCGGGCTCCGGGAAGAGGAGCATCGTGCGCGACGGATGACGCTCGGCCATACCGGAGAGTGCCGCGCGGGCCTGGTCCTCCCAGCCCGACGGAACCCACGCGAGGTGGGTCATGACGCTCGTGCGCAGGCTCGGAGCGGCGCCTTCTGCGGCCGAGCCCGCCCGCAGCTTCGACAGCGCCGCCTGGACGTCGGCGAGCCTGACGTCCTCCTCGCTCCAGTGGTCGAGATCGAGCGGTGTGCTCAATTGCGCCTCCAGGAGCGCCCGTCCCGGTGGATGAGATCGTCTGCGCTCGGCGGCCCCCACGTTCCCGCGGCGTAGTTCGGGAATGCCGGCCGGTCGCGCTGCCAGCCCGCGACGATGGTGTCCACGAGCAGCCACTGCTCCTCGACCTCGTCGGCTCGCGTGAAGAGCGTGCCGTCTCCAAGCAGCGTGTCGAGGATCAACCGTTCGTACGCCTCGGGCATGCCGGTGCGAAACGTACCGCCGTACAGGAAGTCCATGTGCACGGTGCGGATCGACATTCCCTGCCCCGGCACCTTCGCGCCGATCGCCAGCGAGACGCCTTCGTCAGGCTGCACGTGCACGAGCAGCACGTTGGGGCGAAGCCCCTCTGCGGAGGTCTCCTCGAACGGAGGGTGTGGCGCACGCTTGAACTGGATCGCGATCGTCGTCTCGCGACGCGCGAGACGCTTCCCCATACGGACGTAGAACGGCGTGTCGGCCCAGCGCCAGTTGTCGACGTACAGCTTCGCGCCGATATACGTCTCGGTCATCGAGTCGGGCGCGACGCCCGCCTCCTCACGGTATCCGGGGACCTCGACGCCTTCGACGTAGCCGCGACCGTACTGCCCACGCGCGACCGACTTCGGGCCGGGCGTGTGAATCGACTTCAGCACCTTCACCTTCTCGTTGTGCACCGAGTCGGCGGTGAAGTCGATCGGCGGCTCCATCGCCGTGATCGCGAGCAGCTGCAGCAGATGGTTCTGAAAGATGTCGCGGACCGCGCCCGCCTGCTCGTAATAACCTGCGCGCCCCTCGATGCCGATGGACTCGGCGACCGTGATTTGCACGTGATCGACGAACTGTCGGTTCCAGATCGGCTCGAAGATGCCGTTCGCGAACCGAAGCACGAGCATGTTCTGGACCGTTTCCTTGCCGAGATAGTGATCGATGCGGAAGATCTCTTTCTCGTCGAAGTACTGCCAGAGCAGCGCGTTGAGCTCGCGCGCCGACTTGAGGTCGCGGCCGAACGGCTTTTCGACGATGAGACGCGTCCACCCTTGCGCGGTTCGACGCTTGCCGAGCGCGTCGACGATCGTCGGAAACGCCTGCGGCGGGACGGCGAGGTAGTACACCCGATTGCCGCCGAGGTCGCATTCCTTGTCGAGCTTCGTGAGCATCTTGGCGAGCTTGTTCTCGCCGGTCTCGTCGGCGAAGTCGGTCGCGAGGTAATGCATCGACTCCGCGAGCTCGTTCCAAATGTCCTCGCGGAACTCGTCGCGCGCGTACTTCTGCACCGCCTCCTTCATGTCGTTGCGGAAGGTTGTGTCGTCCCCTTCGCTTCGTGCGACGCCGACGATCGCGAACCGCGGCGGCAGCAGCCGGCGGAGCATCAACGCATACAGCGCCGGCATGAGCTTCTTGTGCGTGAGATCGCCCGACGCACCGAAGATGACGAGGGCACACGAGTCCGGCGGGCGGCGGATCGATAGACCTTCGAGGAGCGGGTTCGCCTCGTCCTGCTCGTCCTGCTGACCGATGGCGGCCATCAATGCGACCGCGGATCTTCGGACTGTGCTTCTGCGTTGGCGAGCGCCTTGATCGCGTGACCGCCGAACTGGTTCCGGAGCGCCGCGGCGACCTTGGCGGCGAAGTTGACGTCGTCGCGCGATGCGAAACGCGCGAAGAGCGCGGCGGAGATGACCGGCGCCGGCACATTCTCGGCGATCGCCTCATGGATCGTCCAGCGGCCTTCGCCGGAGTCCTCGACATACGGTGCGATGTCGTCGAGGTTGCCGCCGTGCTGCTCGAACGCGGTGTGCAGCAACTCGAGCAACCACGAGCGCACGACGGATCCGTAGCGCCAAATGCCGGCGATCTGCGTGAGATCGAGGTTGAACTCCGAGTGCTCCAGGATCTCGAACCCTTCGGCGTACGCCTGCATGAGCCCGTACTCGATCCCGTTGTGGATCATCTTCGTGAAATGTCCGGCTCCCGATGCGCCCACGTGCGCATAGCCGTTCTCCGGCGCGAGCGTCTCGAAGATCGGCTCGACCGCCTTCACGGCGTCGTCGTCGCCACCGACCATCAGGCAGAACCCGACCTCGAGGCCCCAGATCCCGCCCGAGACACCGGCGTCGACGAACTGCAGGCCGCGTTCGCGCGCCTCCTTGTAGCGGCGCTGCGAGTCACGGAAGTTCGAGTTACCGCCGTCGACGATCGTGTCACCTTCCTCGCCGAGCCTCAGCAGATCCTGGAAGACCCCCTCGGTGACCTCGCCGGACGGCACCATCATCCAGAAGACACGAGGTGCGTCGAGCTGCGCCTTGAGCTCCTCGAGCGACGCCGCGGTGCGCGACTCCACCTTCGGGTCGTAGGTCTTGACGTCGTGGCCGCCCTTCTCGCGCAGGCGCTCGGTCATCCCGTTGCCCATCCGGCCGAGTCCGATCATCCCGAGTTGCATGCAGTGCTCCTTCGTTAACTGTCTTCGATGTGGATCCGCGCGACGCGGCGGCTGCGCTCCTTGAGCGAGGCATAGTCGCCCGCGGCCTGCGCGCGGATGAGACGGCGGAAGCCGAACGGCTTGCCGGGGATCGCGAGCTCCTCACCCCCGTCGTCGACGACCTGCAGGAAGAGACCCGTGTCGGGACCGCCCTTGTGGAGCTGGCCCGTCGAGTGGAGGTAGCGCGGCCCGTAGCCGTGCGTCACGACGAGGCCGGTGCGACGTCGCAGCTTGCGGACGAGATCGTCGATACGTCGATCGTTTTCCTCGTTCGGCTCGACGAACGCCTGCACGCAGACGTAGTCGCGCTCGTGTGCCTGCGCAAGCAACTCGTCGATCGAGCCTTCGAGCTCGACCTGCGGCTCACCGCCGGCCGCGAGGACCTCGTTCGTCTTGTCCTTCGCCGCCTGCACGTCCGGCTGGTCGAAGGGGTTGATCTCGAGGTACGAGCCGGCGACGGCGACGGCGAACTCCCAGCGGAAGAACTCGCCTCCGATCGAGTACGGATCGGCGATCTGCGGGACGGCGAGCTGACGGTCGGGACGGTCGGACGACTCGCCCGGCGCCGGGATCAACCCTTTGCCGTGCTTGCCCGTGGACTCCGCGATCAACTGCTCGGCCCACAGGCCGAAGCTTCCGTCGGTGTCGGGGATGCAAACCTTGTCGCGGCCCGCCTGCCAGCCGGACCCGAGCTCCCGGCCGAGCTCGTAGCCGGGGTTGCCGCTCTCCAGCCGGCACATCGCGGTCATCCGCTCCGCGTTGGCGAGGAGACGGTCGACGTCGATCCCCATCAGCGCGGCGGGCACCATGCCGAACGGCGAGAGGGCCGAGTAGCGGCCGCCGATGCTCGGCTCGCCGGCGAATACCCGGCGAAAGCCACGCTCGACCGCCGTCCGCTCGAGCTCGGAGCCGGGGTCGGTGATCGCGACGAACGAACCGCCGTCCTTGCCGCTCCGCTCCCAGAAGTAGTCGGTGTGCGATCGTGTCTCGAGCGTCGTGCCCGACTTCGACGCGGAGATGAACAGCGTGCGCTCGATGTCGATCATCGACTCGAGCCGGCGAATGGCGGAGGGGTGCGTCGTGTCGAGCACGTGGAACGCCTCGCCCCGAAACGTTCGGCGCAGCACCTCCGGCGCGAGGCTCGACCCGCCCATCCCGAGCAGGACGATCGCGTCGAGACGGTCGTCCGACACCTCGTCCGCGAAAGCGACGAGCTCCGGAACGCGCTCGCGCATCCTGGCCGGCTCGTCGAGCCAGCCGAGCCACTTCGCCTCGTCGGCGCCCGTCCAGGCGGTGGCGTCGCGTTCCCAGATCCGGTCGATCAGCTCGGCGCGCTCCATCGCCTAGACGGCAGCGAGCTGTCCGCGCTTGGCTCGCACGCCGTCGAGCAGCTCCTCGAACGAGTCGGCGAACTTCTGGACGCCTTCGAGCTCGAGCGTCAGGGTGACGTCGTCGTAGTCGACACCCACCGCGGCGAGCTCCTCGAGCAGCGTGTGTGCCTTCTTTACGCCCTTCTTCACCGTGTCGCCCCGCACCTCGCCGTGATCCTGGAAGGCACGGATCGTCTCCTCGGGCATCGTGTTGACGGTGTTCGGGCCGATCAGCTCCTCGACGTACATCACGTCGCGGTAGTCGGGGTTCTTCGTGGACGTCGAGGCCCAGAGCGGCCGTTGCACGTTGGCGCCCTTGCCGGCGAGGAACTCCCAACGCGGGCTGGAGAACGACTGCTCGAAGTGCTCGTACGCGAGCTTCGCGTTCGCAATCGCGAGCTTTCCACGCAGGGCGAGCGCAGCCTTCGACCCGATCGTCTCGAGGCGCTTGTCGGCTTCCGAGTCGACGCGGGAAACGAAGAAGCTCGCGACGGAGTGCACCGTCTTCGGATCGCCGCCGCGCGCAACGAGGCGCTCGAGTCCCCGCAGGTAGGCCTCGACGACCTCGCGATAGCGCTGGAGCGAGAAGATCAGCGTGACGTTGATGTTCTTGCCGTGTGCGACGCACTCCTCGATCGCGCCGAGACCGGGCTTCGTCGCCGGAATCTTCACGTAGAGGTTTGGCTTGGGGATCCACTCGAAGAGCCGCATCGCCTCGTCGAACGTGCCTTCGCTGTCGTAGGCGAGCGTCGGATCGACCTCCCAGGACACGAAGCCGTCTTGCGGGTTCTTGTCGTGTACGGCGGCGAACAGATCGAGGGCCGCGTCGACATCGCGCGCCGAAAGCTGCAGGAAGATCTCCTTCGGATCGCTCTCGGCCTCGAGCAGCTCCTTCAGCTGCTCGTCGTAGTCGTCACCCTGCGAGATCGCCTTCTGGAAGATCGTCGGATTCGTCGTCTCTCCGACGACGGCATCGTCGACCATCAGCTTCTTCAGCGAGCCGGACTCGAGCATGCGCCGTGACAGGGAGTCGATCCAGACGGACTGGCCTCGCTCGCTCAGCAGGTGCAGATTCGATTTAGCCATGTGCCATCTCCCTTTCCATCAAGCGAACTTTTTCCAACCGCCGGACGTATCGCTCGCCGCCGTCGAAGCGTGCGCCGAGGAATGTACGAACCAGCTCGGCGGCAAGGCTCGGCCCGATCACCTCGGAGCCGAGACAGAGGACGTTCATGTCGTCGTGCTCGACACCCTGGTGAGCGGAGTACGTGTCGTGGCAGACGGCCGCGCGGATGTCGGCGATCTTGCAGGCGGCGACCGACGCGCCGACACCGCTCCCGCAGACCAGAATACCCCGCTCCGCTCGTCCGTCGTTGAGCGCGTCGCCGATCTCTCGTGCCTTGTCGGGATAGTCGATCCGTTGCGCGTCGGTGTCCGTGCCGAGGTCAACCGTCGAGTGGCCATCCGCCTCGAGGACCCCGAGGATCGTGTCGCGGAGATGCACGCCGCGATGATCGAAAGCGACGGCGACGTTCATCCTGGTTACGCCACGCGCGCGCGGAGCGCGAGCGCCCGCGTGACCACGTTGTCGACCGTGTAGCCGAAGTTCTCGAGCACCGTGCCGCCCGGAGCGGACGCGCCGAAGTGCTCGATCGAGATCGAGTCGCCCTCGTCGCCCACCCACTGCTTCCAGCCGAGCGCGATGCCCGCCTCGACCGAGAGCCGCGCCTTCACGTCGGGCGGCAGCACCTCGTCGCGATAGTCGGACGGCTGTGCCTCGAAGAGCTCCCAGCACGGCATCGAGACGACGCGCGCCTGCACATCCTGCTCCGCGAGCTGCTTGGCGGCGTCGACCGAGAGCGAGACCTCCGACCCCGACGCGATCAGGATCAGGTCGGGCAGCCCGTTCTCGTCCGCCTCCCAGACGACGTATGCGCCGCGCGCCACGCCCTCGCGCCGCGTGCCCTCGAGCACCGGCAGCTTCTGGCGCGAGAGCGCAAGCCCGACGGGGCCGTCCTCGCGCTCGAGCGCGACCTGCCAGGCACCCGCGGTCTCGGTCGCATCGGCCGGGCGCACGAACCAAAAGAATGGGATCGCGCGCAGTGCGGCGTAGTGCTCGACCGGCTGGTGCGTCGGCCCGTCCTCACCGACGGCGACCGAGTCGTGCGTCCAGGCCCACACCGATTGCAGCCTCGAGAGCGCCGAGAGGCGGACAGACGGCCGCATGTAGTCGGAGAAGATCAGGAAGGTCGAGCCGTACGGCTTGAGCATCCCGTCGTGCAACGAGATGCCGTTGACGATCGCGCCCATCGCGTGCTCGCGGATGCCGAAGGCGATGTTGCGCCCGGCATGCGTCGCCGAGAAGAGGCCGCCGCCCTTGAACTCCGTTCTCGTCGACTCGACGAGGTCGGCGGCGCCGCCGATCATCGTCGGCGTGAAGCGCTTGAACGCCTCCATCACCTGCGCACCGGCGTCGCGGGTCGCGATGCTCTGCCCCGGCTCGAACTCGGGCAGCGCCTCGATCCAGCCCGGCCTCGGCTTGCCCGTGTGCACCTGGTCCCAGTCCTCGCGGGGCGCCGGGTACTTCGTGCTCCACGCAGAAAGCTTCTGCTGCCACTCCTCCTCGAGCGCGATGCCGCGGTCGATCTGGTTCATGTGCCCGGCGACGTCCTGCGGAACGACGAAGTGTTCGTCCGGGTCCCAGCCGAGCGAAATCTTCGTCGCGCGCACCTCGTCCACGCCAAGCGGCGAGCCATGAGCGCCGGCGGTGTCGACCGCATGCGGTGCTCCGAAGGCGATGTGCGAGCGCACGACGATCATCGACGGCCGCTCCGTCTCGTCCTGCGCCGCCTTGATCGCGGCGCGCAACGCGTTGAGATCGTTCGCGTCCTCGACGAGCTGCACGTGCCAGCCCTGCGCCGCAAGTCGCGCCCGACGGTCCTCCGTGAAGGAGATCCAGGTCGTGCCGTCGATCGTGATGTGGTTGTCGTCGTAGAAGTAGACGAGCTTCCCGAGCCCGAGCGTCCCGGCGATCGACGCAGCCTCGTTCGAGATGCCCTCCATCATGTCGCCGTCGGAGCAGATCGCGTAGACGCGATGGTCGACGATCTCGTCGTAGGGCCGGTTGTAGCGCTCGGCGAGGAACCGCTCGGCGATCGCGAAGCCGACACCGTTCGCGAAGCCCTGGCCGAGCGGGCCCGTGGTCGCCTCGATGCCCGGCGTGTGATGGACCTCGGGATGGCCCGGGGTGAGCGACTCCCACTGCCGGAAGCGCTTCAACTCCTCGAGCGAGAGGTTGTATCCGGAGAGATGCAGCGTCGCGTACTGGAGGATGCAGGCGTGGCCGGCGGAGAGGACGAACCGGTCGCGGTCAGGCCACTGCGGGTTCGCGGGATTGTGGTTCATCACCTCGGTGTAGAGGAGGTACGCGAGCGGCGCGAGCGCCATCGCGGTGCCCGGATGCCCCGCGTTCGCCTGCTGAACGGCATCCATCGCCAGCGTCCTGATGGTGTCGATCGAACGTTGCTCGATGTCAGTCTTGTTCTTCGCCACGGAGCTCCTCGTAGAGACGCTGCTGTCGTTCCCGAGCCGAACGATATGCCTCCGCCCTCGCCTCCCGCGGATGGAACACGTCCCCGAGCGGCGCCGGGGGCGCCTCGTACCCCAACCGTTCCAGGATCGCAACCGCAGCGCCTCGCAGAGACGCTTCCGCGACCGCCGAGGCGGTGACCGGGCGGGCGAGCGCGTCCGCCATCACCTGGATCCACTCCGGATCGGCGAGGAGCGCGGCGCCGGTGGCAATCAGGTCCTCGGCCCCGGGGAGCAGGTCGGCGATGGCCGCGAAGCGGAAGGCGACGCCCTCGAGCGCCGCCTGGCGGATGTCGAGCGGGGTCGTGTCGAAGGTGAGCCCCGAGATCGTGCCCTTCGCGTCAGGGCTCCAGCCGGTCGAGCGCTCGCCGCCGAGAAACGGCAGGAACGTGAGGCCGTGCTCGTTCGGGTCCCGCTCGAGCACCGAGCCCTCGGCGGATGCGAGCGTCTTCCCGAGCCAGGAATAGAGATTGCCGCCGTCCGAGAGAGCGCCGCCCTCGAGCACGCGGCGCTCGTCGAGCCGGTAGAGGAAGAGGCCGGGCCGCGGCTGCGGCTGGTCCGTCTCGTAGAGGATGCGAAGCGCGCCCGAGGTGCCGACCATCAGGGCAGCGCGCTCCTTCCCGACGCACCCGGCACCCAGATTCGAGCACGCGCCGTCGATCAGCGCCGGGTACCACCCGTCGTGTGGGTCGTCCGAGATGCGCGGCAGCCGCTCGGGGGCGACGCCGAGGAGCGCGAGCAGCTCGGCGTCCCAGTCCTGCGAGGCGAGGTCGAGCAGGCCCGTGCCCGACGCGATCGAGAGGCTCGTCACCGGCTCGAGGCCGAGCAGCTCCGAGTAGAGGTAGTCGCAGAACGAGACGAAGCGGTCGGCTTCGCGGAAGATCTCAGGCTCCGCCTGGGCGAGCCAGGCGAGCTTGGCCGGCCAGAACGACGGATGGAGCGGCGCTCCGGTCCGGGCGTGGATCGCGGCCGCGTCGCTCACCCGGCGGCGGAGCCGTTCCGCGGCGCCGGCGGCGCGGCGGTCGCGCCAGCCGAGCACCGGGGTCAGCGGACGGCCCGCCTCGTCGAGCGCAAGCAGGCTGTGCGCGAAACAGGACGCGCCGACCGCGTCGACGTCCTCGTCGCGCCCGTCGACCACCTTCCGGACGAGCTCGACGATCTCGTCGGGATCCGGCCCGTCGTATCTCTCCTGCTTCAGGTCGTCGAGCGGCTCGGTGCGCTCGTCGAAGCGCTGGGCGCGCACCGAGGACGAGCCGACGTCGAGGGCGAGCACGGACGGCACCCTCGCGAATCTACCCTGAAGAAATCATGGCAGTCGTCATCGCATCCAATCTCCGCAAGGAGATCTCCGGGAACCTGCTCTTCGACGGGGTCTCCTTCAGCGTCGAGCGCCGCGACCGCGTGGCGCTTTCCGGCCCGAACGGGGCCGGGAAGACGACGCTGCTGCGAATCCTCGCCGGTGAGACCGAGAAGCACGGCGGCGAGCTCGCCTTCGAGAAAGGGACGCGTATCGCGCTGCACGACCAGCGCCCGCCGATCGAGCGCGACATCACGCTCCGCGAGTACGTGCTCTCCGGTGCCCGCGACCTCGTGCGCCTCGAGGAGGAGCTGACCGAGCTCGAGCAGGCGATGGCGCGCGGCGTCCACGACCAGGCGACGATGAACCGGTACTCGACGGCCCAGGCGCGGCTCGAGCACGCCGGCGGCTACGGCTGGCGCGACCATGCGACGTCGGTCGTCCGCGGCCTCGGCTTCGCCGACGAGAGTCTCGACCGCCCGCTGCGAACGTTCTCGGGCGGCGAGCTGACGCGCGCGTCGCTCGCACGCGCGCTCGGAGGCGATCCCGACCTGCTCCTGCTCGACGAGCCGACGAACCATCTCGACGTCGCAAGCCTCGAGTGGCTCGAGCGCGAGTTGCAGTCGCTCGACGCCGCAGTGATCCTCGTCGCGCACGACCGCTGGTTCCTCGAGGCGGTGACCACGGCGACGATGGAGGTCGTCGCGGGGCGCGGCACGTTCTTCCCGGGACCGTGGCACGCGTGGCGGCGCGAGAAGGCCGCACGCGCGTTGCACGCGCAGAAGGAGACCCAGCGCATCGCGGGCGACATCGAGCGGCTCGAGCGGTTCGTCGAGCGGTTCCGCGCGAAGAAGGACAAGGCGAAGCAAGCGCAGGCGAAGGTCACGCAGATCCAACGGCTCGAGAGCGAGCGGAAGCAGGCGGCCGACGAGGTGGCGTTGCTCTCACGGCGGACGCGAACGCTCGGCTTCGAGTTCCTCAAGCCCGCACGGAGCGGCCGCACCGTTCTCGAGGTCGAGGGACTCGACGTGCGCATCGGCGAGCGGCAGCTCTTGTCGGGCGCGTCCTTTGCGCTCGAGCGCGGCGAGCACGTTGCGCTCGTCGGACCGAACGGCTCCGGCAAGACAACGCTCCTCGAGACCGTGCTCGGGCGCCGTGGCGCAGCGAAGGGAAAGATCCAGCTCGGCCACGGCGTCGTGCCTGCGTACTTCTCGCAGCAGGAGGCCGAGCTCGACACGCGCGGCTCGGTACTCCAGTGCGTGCAGTCGATGACGAACCTTGCGCGGCCCGACGCGATGAACCTTCTCGGGCGCTTTCTCTTCTCGGGCTGGGACGAGGTCGAGAAGCCGGTGAGCGTGCTCTCGGGCGGTGAGCGCCGCCGTCTCGCGCTCGCGGTCACCGTCGCGTCCGGCGCGAACTTTCTCGTGCTCGACGAGCCGACGAACCACCTGGACCTCGAGAGCCGCGAGGCGCTCGAGGCCGCGCTCGATGCCTTCCCGGGGACCGTCTTGCTCGTGTCGCATGACCGCGCGCTGCTCGACGCGATCGCGGAGCGCACGCTGGCGATCGAGGACGGCGAGCTGCATTCCTACGACGGCGGCTGGGCCGAGATGCTGCGCCGTCGTGAGGAGCGCGCCGCCCGCACGACGGCGGCCCTTGCGGCGCCGAAGCCGGAGAAGCAGCCGAGGGCAAAGCCGAAGCGGCCGCCGAAACCGAGGCCGAGCGAGCTCCAGAACATCGAGGCCGAGATCGCGACCCGGGAGGCGGAGGTCGCGGAGCTCGAGGTCAAGCTCGCCGAGGACTGGGCGAACGTCGACGTCCTCGCGGCGCACAAGCGCTCACGCGACGCGCTGCAGGCGCTGCTCGAACGGTGGGAGACGCTGTTCGAGGAGGCGCAGGTCTGAACGGCAAGTGGCGATTGCCGGAGGAGCTCCTCGAGCTCGGCTAGCGATGAGCGAGCGACTTCTCGAAGCAGAGGCTGAGCTCGCGGGACGCGTACGGCTCGTAGCACGGGATGCGCTCGTAGCCCGAGGATGCATAGAGGCCGAGCGCCTCGGGTTGCTTGTCGCCGGTCTCGAGTACGACGGCCACGTAGCCGAGGCGGCGCGCCTCGTCTTCCAGTGCCTCGAGCAGCCGCCGGCCGAGGCCGAGGCCGCGCGAGCCGGGCTCCACGTACATGCGCTTCAGCTCGCCACGCGTCTCGTCGAAGCGGGCGATGCCGCCGCAACCGACTGCACGCCCGTCGATGCGGACCGCGATAAACGCGCCGTGCGGCGCCTCGAACATCCAGGCGTCGCGCGCTGGGCCGATGTCCGCCTCTCCTTCGTAGAGGCCGCGCATCTCCTCCTGCTGGGCCACCGTGAGCGCGAAGACGTCCGGCTCGTCGTAGCGCGCAGGGCCGAGCTCAGGCCCAGAAGGCATCGAAGACCTCCTGGTCGTACGGCAGCGCGCGCACCTCGGCCCAGCGACCCTCGCCGTCGAGCCGGCAGACGAGCGCCTGGTCGAGGTCGAGCTCCCGCCCGTCCGGGCGACGCCCGCGCGCCCGGTAGTACATGACCTGCCGCTCGCCGTCGTCGAGCTCCCAGTTGAGCTCGACCGCGTACGTCCCGGCGGTCAGCTCCTGCGTATGGCGGAAGAAGTCGAGGATCGCGTCGCGGCCCGCGTAGGTCCCTGCCATGGCGCTCGAGCCTGCGACCGTCCAGACACACATCTCGCCGACACGGTCGATGAAGTCGGCGGGCGGGCGGGCCGTCACGACCAGAACCTCGTGAACTCGTCCGCTTCGAAGGGAATCGCCGTCGCCGTGACGATGCGCTCGTCCGCGATGTCGCAGAGCAGCAACTGGTCGATGTCGAGCTCGCTGCCGTTCCGCGTGCCCCGCGCTCGGTACACCGCCGCCGCCCTGCCGTCGCCTCCAAGGGCCCAGACGAGCGAGCTGCGATACGTGCCCGCGGTCTCGCGCGTCGTTCCGCGGAGGAAGAGCACCACGTCGCGCCAACCTCGGTACGTCCCGGACATCGGAGTGCCGCCGCCGACGCGCCAGACGATGTCGTGGCCGAACATCCCCGCGAGTGCCGCGCCGTCGCGCCGCCCGAACGCGTCGAAAAGCCGGCGCATGAGCGCCGCGTTCGGATGCTCGGCCGTCACGCGTCGCTGCCGAGCGTCGCGACGACGGCTTCTGCGATCACCTTCAGGGGCCGGCCCGACGCCTGGCTCGCCTTGCGCAGGCGCGCGAAGGCGTCCGATTCGGTCAGGCCCTCCTTCTCCATCAGCAGGCCCTTCGCGCGCTCGATCGCCTTGCGGGACGCGAGCGCCTCGGCGAGCGACTCGGCTTCGGCCCGGAGGGCCTGGAGCTCGTCGTGCCGGGCGCGTGCCGACTGGATCGCCGGCAGCAGGTCCTGCTCGCGAAACGGCTTGACGAGGTAGCCGTAGACACCGGCCTCGACCGCGCGCGAGACGAGCTCGGCCTGCCCGTATGCCGTGAGCATCACGATCGGGATCGGCCGCTCTTCGAGGATGCGCCGCGCCGCGTCGATGCCGTCGAGCTTCGGCATCTTCACGTCCATGATCGCGAGATCCGGCTCCTCCGAGCGAGCGAGAGCAACGGCCTCTTCGCCGTCGCGCGCCTCGGCACACACCTCGAACCCTGCACGCACGAGCATGTCGCGCAGGTCGAGCCGGATGATCGTCTCATCTTCGGCGATCAGGATCTTCATTACGCCATTCTCGCGTTCCGGAGGCGCATGCCGCTCCGGTGACTGTTTCTTCTCACGGCAGCGACCGCATGATCTCTCGCGGCTCGGGCCACGCGAGCAGCGCGATCGCGTCGTCGCGCGAGCACCAGCGGTAGTCGTCGTGCTCGTGGTCGAGCTGCGGCTCCCAGCCCGCCGGTACGTCGACGAGGAATGCGTGCACGACGATCTCCGTCGTCCCGGGCTCGAAGTCGCGCAAGCGCTCCGGCTCCTCCGCGAGCGAGTAGCGGAACGCCACGTCGAGCTCGACCGGCGTCGCGACGAGCCCAGTCTCCTCCGCGAGCTCACGCGTCGCCGCTTCGAGCGGCGCCTCGCCCGGCTCGAGCGCGCCGGAGATGCCATGCCAGTACGAGCCCTTCCACGGCGCACGATGCACGACGAGAAATTCGTCCCCGCGTCGCACGACGACGAAGACCTCGACGGGAAGCCGCTTCACCGAACGGAGATCCGGAAGGGCCGGATCTCTGCCGTCATGATGCGGTTCGTCACCGCCGGGTCTCGCGCGACGATCGCCTCTACGTCGGCACGGTCGTCCTGGTCGAAGATCCCGAGCCCGAACGTGTCGTCCGCCACGGCCGACGGACCGGCGAGGACGAGCTTGCCCGCTGCACGCAGCTCCTGGAGGTATTCGTAGTGCTCGCGGACGATCCGTGTCTCGTGCTCCGTCGGCTCGAACGGCATCTCGGCCCGCACCGGGCGCAGGACGACGAGCCAGCTCACGCGGGAAAGACCACTTCGGCGCGGGTGCCGACACCGCCGCGAAGGTCGAAGCTCCCTTGCAGCTCGTCGCGCACGAGCGCGCTGACGATCGAGAGCCCCGTCCCCTCTGCGGCGTCGCCGGGACCCGAGCCTTCGTCGGCGATCGCGAGCACGACGTCGCCGTTGCGCCGGGCGAGCTCGATCGTCACCGCCCCGGCGCCGTGCTCGAGCGCGTTCTGGAGGAGCTCGCTGAACACGAGCGCGAGCGCGGTCGCGCGAATGCCGGCAATGGAGACCTGCTCGAGGCTCGCCTCGACGGAGCGTCCTGCCGCGAGCCCCTGGACGAGCATTGCGCGGAGGCGGTCGATGAGCTCGGCGAGCTCGACCTCCTCGTCGCGCTGCTCGGTGAGGACCTCGTGCACCGCCGCGATCGCGAGGATGCGGTTCACCGAGTGCTCGAGCGCTTCCTTCGGGTCGACGCCTTCCGCGCGCGACTGCAGTCGAAGCAGCGATGCGACGGTCTGCAGGTTGTTCTTCACGCGATGGTGGATCTCCTGGGCGAGCACGCCGCGCATCACGGCGCGACCGTGCTCGAGCGCGACGGCTGCGTGGTGTGCGATCGCCTCGAGCAGCGCGCGGTCGTCTTCCGAGAACGGCGTGTCGCGATCGGCGACGAGCTCGCCGATCACGCGTCGCTTCCACCGCAGCGGCGTCCGCACAGCGTGCTCGCCGGAGCGGCCCTCGGGCCAGGCGACCCGCCCGTCCTCGAGCACGAGCGCCGCGCCCGTGGCCGACACCGCGCTCATCGTCGTCTTCACGATCGCCTCGAGCGATTCTTCGAGATACAGCGACTCGGACACCGCCTCGGAGATCTGGGCGAGCGCCTCGAGCTCCGCGACGCGCCGTTGCGCCTGCGTGTAGAGCTGTGCGTGAACGATCGACTGCGCGACCTGGTCGGCGATCGAGACGAGCAGCTCGATCTCCGCGTCGCTGTAGCTGCGCGGCGCGCGGGTTCGGACGTTCAGCGCGCCTTCGAGCGTCTCGCCGCGCACGAGGATCGGCACTGCGAGGATCGACTCGTACTGCGACTCCGGCAGGTTCGCGAACTGCTTGAAGCGCGGATCGAGGTGTGCCTGCGCCGGAATCATCACCGGGGACCGTTCCGCTGCTGCGGTGCCGGTGATCCCTTCGCCCGTCCGCATCCGCGGACGCTTGGTCATGTCCTCGATGTTCGTGCCGTGCGTCGCCCGCAGAACGAGTTCGTCAGTTCGCTCGTCGTAGAGGTAGACGAAGCAGGCGTCGGCGTGGAGCGCGTCGGCGACCTTCGTCGCGACGAGGTTGAGGACCTCTTCGAGGTCGAGGGTCGAATTGACCGCCGCCGTGGTCTCGGTCAGCAGGCGGAGGTGACGCTCGTTCGCATCCACGACGACATCGTAGGGAGGACACCCGCCGGGGCCGGTGCGCCGGGCACGCGGATACCGGCGCGATGCTCCGGTCGTCGTTCGCGCCTCAGCTTCGAACGCCGGCGCTCTTCGTGTTCGCGCGTCCTCGTTCGGCTCCGCCGAGCCCGGCGGGCAGGCCCTCTCCCCGGAGGCGGGCAAAGACGACCCAGCGATGTGTCGCCGAGTAAAGGGGGTGGCACGCGCTGAGGACGAGCTGCTCGAACGGCTTGCCCCGAAGAATCGTCCAGTCGTTGGAGGCGACGATCCTGTGCGCGAAGACGGCGTAGCGAAACACTCCGTAGGACGTCTTCAGATAGATGTTGTCGCCCGCTCGAAGGTCGTCGATGTGGCGAAACGGGTGGAGATATGTCGTCCGGTGCCCGGCGATTCCGACGACGCCGCCCATTCCGGGAATAGCAGTCTGCTCTCCGGACGCAGCGTTGTAGTGGCCCGGCCCGAGACGAAGATCGCTCTCAGTCGTGCCCTCGACGAACACCATGTTCAGATGCAGGCGGGGAATCACGATTCGCCCGATCGGCTCGCCGTCCTTGAGCGAGCGGTCGGCCGCGGCAGCCCGAGCGGCGAGCAGCGTCGACACACGCAAACGGCTCGAGAGCGCGAGGGGAGCCGCCGGCCATCTCGCCGTCTGCGAGTCGAGCTCCCGCGCGAGCGCATGCTGCTCGTAGCGTGTGTAGAGCGACGTCAGGGGGTCGCCCCACCAGACGGTGACCCCCACCCACGCGACAAGCAGCATGCCGAGCGCGAGCACGGCGAAGCCGGCTTTCCGGACCATGACTTCGGCCCGGCGCTACGCGCTGTGCTGTTTCGGGCGGACGAAGGTCATCAGCCAGCCCAGGCAGCTGAGAACGATCCCCACCGCGATGAAAGGCAGCGCGCCCAGTCCAGTGAACGGCAGTGCACGCGTCTGTCCTCCGAGATTCCCACTCATGTCATTTCCCTCTCCGCAGGGCGACCGGTCGGCCGCGTACGGGAGAGTAGGCGCGGGTCGACGGCGTGTCGCCTGGCCTGATTGCGGGACCGCCTCCCCCTTTCGGGTGGTTGTGACTCCCGGTTTCGGGTGGTTGTGATTCACCGCGGACGCGCTATCGGCGGTCGCCGGCGACGGCGTCAGCCCGAGGACGTCGCGGCCGGGTAGACCGGTGCGAGGGAGAGGTAGGTCGAGCGGAGGCCGAGCCGCTGCTGGAAGGCGTAGCCGCCGATCTGGAGCTGGGAGCCGTCCGCTCCGACGAACGTGACACTGGAGGCGCGCCCTGCTGCGTTCCGGGCGATCGTCACGTTGACGATCCGCGCGGGAAGATCGCGGAAGGCCGAGCGCAGCCGGTCGATGTCCAGCGTGACCGGGCCCCAGTTGAGGTCGGGGCTCTGGGCGTCGTAGGTATCCGTCCGTGAGACGAAGTAGGGAAGGGCAGGCGCTTGCCAGATGTCCTCGACGCCGCTCGTGAGCCCACCGTTCGACGCGGAGAAGAACGCCTTCACGGGCCGGCCGTCGTAGAAGATGACCTGTCGCCGGGTTGCTGCGACGGCGGCGAGAGCCGACGGGAACTCTTTCAGCATGCCGTGATAGTTCTGCGAGCGGTCGTCGGGATAGAGATCGAAGGCGGCATCGGGGCGGAGGCTCATGAGGGCGAAGGAGCGCGACGCAACGGCCTGGGCGCGAAGCGCCTCAGGCCGCCAGTAGCCCGGGCACTCCGACGACACGACATCGGCCACGTAGTCGTCGAGCGCAAGGGTGTTGACGGCTTCGAGCGCCCCGCCGGTGAGGGAGATGCGGACGGTGCCGTGATATCTGGTGCCTCCGACCTGGACCGGAGCGGCGCCCGGCTTGACGACGACCGGCAACTCGAGCTGGGTCGAGCCGACGAGACCGGTGCTCGACACCGGATAGAGCCCGGCGGAGAGGTGGACGACCCGGCCGGCGACGTCCTGGACTGCGAACGCCGAGCGCGATCCGACCTGGAGGCTCGGCGCGGTCGCCAGCCAGACACGGACGTTGGTGTCCCGGATGGTCCTGATCTCGGTGCCCGGGTAGTAGAACGACAGGATCTGGCCGTACGTCTGGCCGGCTTCCGCTCGCTCCTGCGCGCCCCACTGGGACAGGCCGATACCGTGCCCGAAGCCGTGGCCCGTGACCACGACTGCGTCGGCGAGGACGGTGGCATTGCCGGTCTCAGCCGACGCGGGTCGCACCGCCACGGCTGCGAAGAGAGCCACCGCGAGGGCGGCGGCGGCGAAGGCCGAGCGCCTCGTTCCGCTCCTGCCCACTCGGATGCTCCGCAGACGATTCATGACCTCTTGTCGTCATCGGCTGCACCATCGGCCCGCTTGAGGGCCCGGCCGGCCGATTCGAGGGACTCGCAGACAGGCTTAGCCCTTTGACGGGGGACTCTATGAATCTGTGCGGACGACACGCTCGTTCGCGGGGCCTGCTCCAGTACTTCGAACTAGCCGCGCGAGCAGTTGTCCGCGATGAGGTCTTCACTACGGTGCGTCCGAAGGAAAACGACCGCATCGGCTGGTGGCCGGTGCGGAGTACTGCGGCAATCGAGATTGCTCGAGCGTTCGAGACAGCCGGCCGGTAACGGTCGTGGCTCGACGTCGAGATGGGAGTGCAGATGCACGAGGGCACTGCGGCGCGACAGCGCGTCGCTGTATTGATCGCATGCAAGAACGGCGCGGAGACGATCGCGGCGGCAGTGAGCTCTGCCATCGAGCAGGCCGATGTCTACGTCGTCTCCGACGGCTCGGACGATGCGACCGTCGAGATCGCGAAGAAGGCCGGCGCGGTCGTGCTCGAGCGCGAGACGAGCGGCGGCAAGCCGGATGCGTTGCGGGCCGGCAATCTCGCGTTCGGCCTCGCGAGCTCGTATGCATACGTCGCCGTTCTGGACGACGACACGATTCTCGAGCCGGCATACATGGAGAAGCTCCTCGCGAAGCTGGACGCCGACGAGACGATCGCCGCGGCATCAGGCCGGATCGACTCGGTCTGGGATCACGCTCGGCGATGGAATCTGTTCATCGCGATGCGCGCCTTCATGTACTGGTCGTACCAGACGACCATCAAGCGCGGCCAGAACGCGCTCCGCGTCGTCAACGTGATCTGCGGCGCCAATACCGCCTTCCGCGCGGACGTGTTCGCGCAACTGATCGACGAGGACGCGCCGTACGCGATCGACGACATGTACTGGCTCGCCGAGATCGTGCGCCGAAAACTCGGACGCGTTGCGTTCGTCCACAACGCGCGCTCCTGGACGATCGATCCTCACCGCTTCGGCGACTGGTACAAGCAGACTGTTCGCTGGTCCTGGGGGCAGTTCCAGTCGGTCCGCGGCCATCGCCTCGGCGTGCCGATCCAGCGCGACGCCACGAAGCGCCGCGGCTGGGGGTTCTCGTGGTTCGACGCCGCGTATCTCGGACTTCTGGTCGATTGGCTCTCGTACGCGCTCGAGCCGCTCCTGATCGTGCCGCTCATCTGGTGGCTCGGGAGCTGGATCGATCCGATGTGGATGGTCGCGTTTTACCTCGTGCCGAGCATCGCCTGGATCTCCGTCGCTGCGTTTGCGTTGCGAAAGCCGCGGCTCGTGGCCCTGGCACCGGCGATCCTCGTCCTCGATCTCGTGTATCGCGTCGCGATGCTGCACGCCATCGTCAAGACGATCCTTCGTCCCCGGATCGACGTCTGCAAGTGGGATTCCCCCATCCGGTTCGACCAGGCGCAAGCCGGTCGGCCGTCACGCTAGAGAGGAAGAGTCGAATGAAAGTGCTGATCACGGGCGGCGCCGGCTTCATCGGGTCGCATCTCGCCGAATCGTTCTTGCAGGCAGGCGACGAGGTCTTCGTGCTCGACGACCTGTCGACCGGCTCGACCGCGAACATCGCGCACCTCGAGTCCAACCGTCGCTTCCACCTCGTGGTCGACAGCGTCCTGCATCCCGCCGTCGTCAACGAGCTCGTCAACAAGGCGGACGTCGTCTATCACCTCGCCGCTGCGGTCGGGGTCAAGACGATCGTCGAGCAGCCCGTGCGGACCCTCCGCGTGAATCTGGGAGGCACCGAGACGGTCCTCGATGCGTGCTGCACGTTCAACAAGCCGGTTCTGCTCGCGTCGACCTCCGAGGTCTACGGCGACCACCGGACGGAGCGCCCGCTGGCGGAAACGTCGCGGCGCATCTACGGCGCGACGACACAGAAGCGCTGGGCGTACGCCGACTCGAAGGCGATGGACGAGTTCCTCGCGCTCGCATATCACGAGGAGTTCGGCCTCGACGCAGTGATCGTCCGGCTGTTCAACACCGTCGGGCCGCGGCAGACCGGCATGTACGGAATGGTCGTTCCCCGCTTCGTCGACTCGGCGCTCGCGAACGAGGCGATCGAGATCTACGGCGACGGCGAGCAGACGCGTTGCTTCTGTCACGTTCAGGACACGATCCGGGCGCTCCGCGACCTGATGGTGGATCTCAATCGGACGTCGGGCGAGATCTTCAACGTGGGTGCGCGCAACCAGACGACGATCCTCGGTCTCGCGGAAACCGTCAAGCGCATGACCGGCTCGGACTCGCCGACCGTCCACGTCCCGTTCAACGAGGTCTACGGCACCGGTATCGAGGACATGCTCCATCGGGTCCCCTGCATCGACAAGGTGCGTTCGACGATCGGCTGGGAGCCGACTCGCAACCTCGAGGACATCCTCAACGACGTGATCGAGCAGGCGCCCGCGTCTGTCGCTCTGGCCGCATGAGACGAGCCGCCGCCATGCTCGCCCTCGGGCTCGGGCTCTTCGCGATCGTCGCCGGACCTGCGGGAGCGGCGACGCAGGTGACGATCACGAGCCCGGCCGACGGCGCCCACTCGCTCCAGGGCGTCGTCTCGGTCGGCGTGAACGCGTCGAGCGACAGCGGCGTCTACTCCGTCTGGCTGTACGTGGACGGCGTTCCGTACGGAACCGCGGACACCGTGCCGGTGAGCCAGTACCAGTACGTGATCCCGTGGGACACGAGCACCGCTTCGCCGGGCGATCACACCCTGACGGTGCTCGCGACCGACTGGTCGACGGGCTTCGTCCCGCAGATGTCGGCGCCGATTCAGGTGGACGTCGGGCCTGCGTATCCGACTGTGCATCTGACCTCGCCGTCGCCGTGGACGTTCGTCCGCGGTTCGACGCCCATCGCCGCGACCGGCACGAGCGCGGTCGGCTCCGGAACGATCGCTCTCACGCTCGACGGCGCGCCCGTCGTCTCGCCGTGGGCGACGAGCTCGGCAACCGACGGCGCGCACACGCTCACCGCGACGATCACCGACGGTCGCGGGAAGACCGGCTCCGACTCGGAGACTGTGGTCGTCGACAACACACCGCCGACGACGTCGATCACCGTGCCCAGCGCGAACGCATTCGCCTCCGGGCTCTTCTCCGTCCAGGCGAACGCCTCCGATGCCTTCGGCATCGGGAGTGTCCAGTTCGCGGTCGACGGTGCGCCGGTCGGCACGCAGATCGTCCAGCCCGACGCTTCCGGCGGCTACACCTACTCGGCCGTCATCGACGTCTCGGCGCTCGCGAGCGGCGTACACAAGCTGACGAGCATCGCGCGCGATGCAGCAGGCAACACGAGCACATCGGCCCCCGTCTCCTTCACGATCGGAATGGCTCCGCCCCTCGTGACGGCGACCTCGCCGGCGGACTGGTCGTTCGCCACCCGGATCGTCCCGGTCACGGCGACGGTGACAGGCGGCACGGCTCCACTGACGGCACAGCTGCATCGTCGACGGCGCCCCGGTGGGCCTACCCGCCGCCGGCACGCCGGTCACCTTCCAGTGGGACACGACCAAGCTCTCGGACGGCAGCCACACGGTCGCGGTAACGGTGAAGGACGGCGCGAATCGCACGGCAACGTCGGCCGTCCTGCACGAGACCGTCGACAACACGGCGCCGTCGGCGACCATGTATCAGCCGACGCCGAACGCCCGTATCAGCGGGGCGACGCTGTTCCAGGTGGCTGCGTCGGACGCCTACGGCGTGAAGTCGGTGCGGTTCACCGTCGACAGTGTGCCCGTGGGCACGCTGCTCACCACGTCGGACCCCGGCAAGCCCTACGTCTACTCGCTCACGTACGACACATCGTCGCTCGTCGCCGGCGCCCATGCAGTCTCCGCCGTCGTGATCGACCAGGCAGGCAATACGACGACCGCGCCTCCCGTCACGATCAAGACCGGGCCGATCGAGTATCTGCCGGTGTTGAACTACCACTCGATCGCACCGCCGGACGGATACAGCATCTACGACCAGACGCCGGCGGAAGCCGACCAGCAGCTCGCCTATCTCAAGGCGAACGGCTATCAGGCAGTCACGCTCGAGCAGTATCAGCAGTGGCTCTCCGGCGCGAACATCGGCGTCGCCAAGCCCGTGCTGATCACCGTCGACGACGGCCTGAACGACGAGAAGGCGTGGGACAGCCTGTTGCAGCGCTACGGGATGAAAGCGGTCATGTTCGTCGTGACCGGCTACGCCGATAACACGACGCCCGGCGACACCGACCCGAACAACATGACGTGGGCGACGATCAACCAGCTCGCGACGAACGGCCGCTGGCAGGTCTCGTTTCACGCCGGCGGGTACGGTCATGGCGATTCGTACGTCATCCGGAGCCGCGATCACCCTCAACTCCACGCAGACCCTGACCCTCCCGGCGGCCTGCCCGTACTTCTACTCGTGCCTCGGGACGGTCAAGACGACCATCCCCGGGATCGGCAGGCAAAAACCGACGATCACGACGGCGCCGGAGACACCCGCGACGCTGAAGACGCTCGTGACGGCAGAGGTGAATGCGGGTCTCGCCGAGCTGAAGCAGAAGGTGCCGAACGCTGACCTGCTCGCCTGGGCCGCGCCGTTCAACGACGCGGGACAGTGGACGAACCTCTACAACGACCCGACCGGGCAGGTGCAGAGCTGGATGCCGGGATTCTTCGCGTCGAAGCTGCCGATCGTCTTCACCCAGACGAACCCGATCACCTACGGACAGGCCTCCGGAACCGTCGGATCCCTGTCGGGGCTCAACCGCCACTACCGTTTCGAGGTGCACACCGACACGACGATCGCGCAGTTCGCGACCGCACTCCAGGACCCGGCGTTCGCGCGGTGATCCGGGCGGCAACCGGCGCCGTGCTCGCGGTGACCTCGGTCGCCCTCGCGGCGTCGGCTGTCGCACCGCCCGCGGGCGCGACGTCGAGCTATCCGATCCACACTCGTGTCACGGCCACGGTGTTCTGGATCGGCGAACCGCAGGGCGGCGGGTCGAGCGAGAACAACGCGATCTCCGCCTGGGACGACTCGTGGCTCGCGCATTACGGCGGCGTCGACGATCCGAACGACGTGCGCGTGGCGGCGAACGGCTACTTCCCCCGAGACTTCGTGCCGCGCGAGAACCCGTTCTACTTCGACCTTCCGTACAACGACTTCGTCGACAGCGGCGATCCGCGGCCGAACCGCCTGCTGGTCGTGCCCTGGGCGGCCCGAGATGCGGGCGTCATCGCGTCCTTCGGAAAACGAGCGCTGCCGTTCAGCCTTCTGAAGAATCGCTGGGTGAAGCTCATGCGCAACGGCAGGGTCTGCTACGCGCAATGGGAGGACTCCGGCCCCTATGTCTACGACGACGCCGCGTACGTCTTCGGCGCGAACGATCGTCGGCCCCGCAGCCGGCGCGCCCAGAACGCCGGGATGGACGTCTCGCCGGCCGTTCGCGACTGTCTCGCGTTCCGCGGGATCAACAACGCCGACAACAAGGTCGCATGGCAGTTCGTCGAGGCGTCCCACGTCCCCCCGGGGCCGTGGCGGCGGGTCGTGACGACCCGCCAGGTGTTCTGGCGCTGACCGAGGCGGCGCGGACGCCGCGCGGCGCCGGCCTGAGAAGCTGTTGGAGGAGTAGCGACCGGAGGCGAGAAATCCGGTGATCACGGGAAGATGCGAGCAGCCGTCAGCGTCTGTTCCTAACAAACCTTTAACCGCAGCGCGCCTAAAAACCTTTCACACCGGAGATACGGTCACGACAATGAGCGCACTTGCCATCGACCTTCGCAGGACTGCCGGCTACATCGTGGCGGATCGGCAAGGACGGCTCGTCGGCAAGGTGGAGTGCCCGATGTACGGCACCGCTCCGGACGTTCCGGACGCCCTTTCGGTCAAGTCCGGGCTCTTCTCGCGCCGCCGCCGCATGGTTCCGGCGGACACGATCGACCAGATCGACGGCTCGAGCGGCGTGATCGGCCTCCGGGTCGACCGCGAGAGCATTCGCTCGTTCCTCTAAAAAAGGCGGGCGCGCAGCGCCCATTCCGCTAGCTACCTGGGCGCGACCGCGCCGCTTCGTGCAGGTCGAGGTGGCCGCCGGCCGCGGTCGAGTCCAGACCAGGTAGCGGACGTTCAGTCGAGAACGGAGGCCGTCCGACGATTGGCTTCGCGCGCCCTCCACGTCCGCAGCCTGGTCTCTGATCAGCCGCGGCGAGCGTCGTCCCGGCATCTGGGCAGAACGGCGCGGCTGCGACCAGGCAGCTAATGGAAAGGGCGCTCCGCGCCCATGCTTGCTCTAAAGCGAGCCCTAGAACGACCACAGGGTGCCAAAGGCACCCCGAGGTCGGCCGTCAGTCCGGCTCGTCTCCGCAGGGGACGAACCGGCCCCGATTGTGTCAGTCCTGGAGCCGAATTAAAAGTGAGGGTCGTGGTCCTATAGGACCGGGAGGTACTTCCTCATCTCCCAGTCGGTCAGCTGGACGCGGTACTCGTCCCATTCCTTCCGCTTCAGCTCGATGTAGCGGTCGAAGATGTGCGGCCCGAGCGCCTTTTTCGCGAGCGCGGAGCGCGAGAGCTCGTCGATCGCCTCGCCGAGCGTCTCCGGCAGGGACACGATCCCCTGCTCGCGGCGCTGCTCGGGCGTGAGGTGGTACAGGTTGGTCTCCATCGGCTCGGGCAGCTCGTACCCCTGTTCGATCCCCTCGAGGCCGGCGTGGAGCAGGCAGGCGAAGGTGAGGTAGGGATTGCACGCCGGGTCGGGGCAGCGGAGCTCCGCACGGGTCGCGTTCTCAGAGCCTGGCTTGTAGAGCGGAATGCGGATCAGGGCCGAGCGGTTTCGCTGTGACCAGGCGACGTAGACCGGCGCCTCATAGCCCGGCACGAGCCGCTTGTACGAGTTCACCCACTGGGCGAAGACTGCGGTGATCTCCCGGGCGTGTCGAAGCTGCCCCGCGATGAAGGCCTTTCCGACCTCCGAGAGGTGCCACTTGTCGTCCGCGTCGTAGAAGCTGTTGCGTCCGTCGGTGAAGAGCGACTGGTGCGTGTGCATGCCCGACCCGTTCTCGCCGAACAGGGGCTTCGGCATGAAGGTCGCGTGGAACCCGTGCTGCTTGGCGACCTCTTTGACGATCAGGCGGTAGGTGAGCATGTAGTCGGCCATGTCGGCGGCGTTCGTGAAGCGAATGTCGATCTCGTGCTGGGACGGGCCGACCTCGTGGTGGTGGTACTCGACCGGGATGCCCATCTGCTCGAGCGCGCGGATCGTGTCGCGGCGGATCGTCGTCGCCGCGTCCATCGTGGTCTGAGCGAAATAGCCGCCCTCATCGAGGGTCACCGTGCCCTTGTCGTCCTCGAAGAGGAAGTACTCCGCCTCAGGGCCGATGTTGAACGTGTCGAAGCCCATCGACTTCATGCGCCCGAGCGCGAGCCGCAGCACGTGGCGCGGGTCGCCGCCGAACGGGGCGCCGTCGGGCGTGACGACGTCGCAGATCAGACGTCCCGTCAGGCCGTCGGGAAGGATGCGGAACGTCGCCGGATCCGGGATCGCGACCATGTCCGACTCCTCGATCGCGTTGAAGCCGGTCACCGACGACCCGTCGAAGCCCATGCCGTCGTCGAGTGCGCCTTCGACCTCGCTCGTCGTGATCGAGAAGCTCTTCAGGTGCCCCTCGACGTCGGTGAACCAGAGCAGGACGTCCTCGATCCCGTTCTCCTTGATCTCCTTCAGCACCTTCTTGCGCGCATCCGGATCTGACGTTGCTCTGTTCTCGCTCTCGATCTGCGTCATGAGTTCCTCCTCGTCGCTCGACGCGGGGAGCCTACACGGGTGGGCGGCACGGACACCATGCGGCCGAACCGAATCGCGTACTAGGCTTCGCGGCGTGAAGATCCTCGTCACGGGCGGTGCAGGCTTCATCGGGTCGCACTTCGTCAAGCGCACGCTGCACGGCGGCCACGAGGTCGCGGTGCTGGACAAGCTCACGTACTCGGGAAACCGTGCGAACCTGCCCGACGACGTCGAGTTCCATCAGGGCGACATCGCGGAGCCGGCCGATGTGGCCCGCGCAGCCGACGGCTGCGACGCGATCGTCAACTTCGCCGCGGAGACGCACGTCGACCGCTCGATTCTCAGCGCAGAGGACTTCGGCCGCGCCGAGTTCCGCGGCACGCAGGTGCTGCTCGAGCATCTACGCAGGACCGGGATCCGCCTCGTGCAGGTGTCGACGGACGAGGTGTACGGCGACCTCGAGGCGGGCGGCTCGTCGAAGGAGACGGATGCGCTCAATCCCTCGAGCCCGTACAGCGCGGCGAAATCGTCCGGCGATCTGCTCGTCTGTGCGTATGCCCGAACGTTCGACGTCAACGCGTCGATCACCCGCGGCTCGAACACGTACGGACCGAACCAGTACCCCGAGAAGTTCATCCCGCTCTTCGCGACGAACGCACTCGACGGCCAGCCGCTGCCGCTCTACGGCGACGGCAAGCAGATCCGAGACTGGCTGTTCGTCGAAGACCACTGCGCCGGCATCGAGGTCGTCCTGCACGAGGGCGCGCCCGGCGAGGTCTACAACGTCGGCGGCGGCGACGAGCACGAGAACATCGACGTCGCTGCGCGGATCATCGAGCTCGCCGGTGCGGACCGCTCGCTCCTCCGAAGCGTTCCCGATCGTCCTGGCCACGACCGCCGTTACTCGCTCGACACGTCGAAGCTTCGCGGCCTCGGCTGGGCGCCGCAGACGCCGTTCGAGGACGGACTGCGCACGACGGTCGAGTGGTATCGCGAGAGCCGCGCCTGGTGGGAGCCGATCAAGTCCGGCGCGTACCGCGAGTACTACGAGCAGCAGTACGCGAGCAGGCTCGCAGACTCCACCGCCGTCTAGCCGCTGCGTCTAAGCACTAGGGGCGTGAGCCCGCGCGACGCCGCCGAGGATCTCGGCGAGCTCCTGGGGGCGCGACCACATCGGCCAGTGGCTCGTCGGCAGGTCGATCCAGGTCACGTCGCGGAGCTCGGCCAGGCCGCCGAGCCACGCGTAGCCCTCCTGCTGTGCCGCCTTGACCTGGTCCGACGAGAACCCCGTGCAGATGACCGTGCTCGGCACGTCGAGTCGCGCGTCGTTGCGGAGCTCGGCCGCCTCGCGCACCGGCCCCGCCGGCTCGGGAATCGCCCGCTGCCGAAACGTCTCGAGCTGCTCCTCCGTGAGCCCGTCGAGGTTCTCCTCCGCCGCGAGCTCCTCCGGCGAGGGGAGCGGCAGCTCCGCCGCGGTGAGGCCGGGGTCGAGGGCACCGGTCGCCGGGGCGGAGTCGACGTAGACCATCGCTGCGATCAGCTCGGGCACGCGGTCGCTCGCGCCGTAGCCTGACGCTCCGGCGCCGCTGTGGACGGCAAGCACGACGGGAGCGCCCTGCCGCCCTGACCGCCTCGCAGATCGCGTCGACGTGGTCCGACATGGTGATCGACGACCGGTCGGTGTCGACCGAATCGAGGCCTGGAAGCGTGACCGCCGTGACGTCGTGGCCGTCGGCGCGCAGCGCGGCGGCGACCTCGTCCCACGCCCATGCGCCGAGCCAGAACCCGGGAACGAGGACGATCGGTGCACCGGCCATGCGCCCGATCTTAGGGCGGCCGGAGACGGCGTGCGCCGGTCAATCGCGGCCGCAGCGGCGCGCGATCTTCAGCGCGTCGTGGACCTCGTGACGGCCCGGCTCGAGGTGCTGCGCCGCGTCGAGGTAGGGCACCGCGTCCGCACAGCGCCCAAGGCGGATGAGCGTAATGCCGAGGTTGTAGTTCGCATAGCCGTTGTTGACGTCGCCGGTCTGCCCCTGGAGCGTCTGGACAGCCTGCTGGAGCAACGGCAGCGCTCCGGCGAAGTCGCCGCGCTGCATGAGCTGAAATGCCTGCGCGTTGAGCGCATCGCCGCCGGTGCTCCCCGGCGGGGGAGCCACCGTCGTCGTCGGGGGCGGCGCCGTCTCGGTCACCGTCTGGTGGACTGTCTGCCCCTGCTCCGTGACGGTCTTCACCAAGACTGAGGCGCCGCTGCGCGATCCGTCGTCGAGCATCGTCGCGGCGATCCCGCCGCCGATCGCGAGCAGCGCCAGAAGACCGACCACGGGGAGAAGCCACGCGAGACGCCGGGACGGCCGCGGATAGACGGCGGGCGGCCGACCGGGCGGCGGCGCCTGCTGCCCCCAACCGCCGACCCGCGTCGCGCCGGCGGCGTCCTGCAGCGCGCCGCGGAGCGCGGCGACGAACTCGGCGCAGCTCCCGTATCGGTCGGCGGGATCCTTCGCCAGCGCCTTCTCGAAGACCGGGTCGAGCTCGCACGGCGCCTCCGGGTTCACGTCGCACACGGACGGGACGACGCCCGTGACGTGCGCCGTCGCTTCGGCGGCAACGCTCGAGCCCTCGAACGGCCGGCGACCCGTGAGAAGCTCGAAGGCGACGATGCCGAGCGAATAACGGTCGCTCGCCGGCGTGGTGCGCTCGCCTTTCGCCTGCTCGGGGGAGAGGTAGGACGCGGTGCCGAGCACGGTGCCGGTCTGCGTCAGCGAGTCGAGCCCTGCGGCACTCGCGATCCCGAAGTCGGCCACGTGCACCGCGCCCTGGCGGTCGAGCAGGAGGTTCGCCGGCTTCACGTCCCGGTGCACGACCCCTTCCGCGTGGGCAGCGTCGAGTGCAGCTGCCGTCTGCTCGAGCCAGTCGAGCGCGACACCTGCGGGCTCGACGCCGTCCGCGTGCAGCCGCTCTTCGAGCGAGCCGCCGGCCAGATACTCCATGACGATGAAGGGCCGGCCGTTGTGCTCGCCGACGTCGAAGATGGTGACGATGTTCCGGTTTCCCGACACCCGGGCGGCGGCGAGAGCCTCCCGGGTGAAGCGCTCGCGAACGGCCCCGTCGAGGGCGTAGCGCTCGGCGAGCACCTTCACGGCCACGGCGCGGCCCAGGGCGGTGTCCGTCGCCCTGTAGATCTCGCCCATCCCACCGCGCCCGACCGGCTGCGGCCCGGTGTAGCGATCGGGCAGAAGCCCGGTCTCGACAGCCATCACACCGGGGTTTCCCCGCCGGGATGAAACGAACCGTCGGCCCCGAAACCCCTTACGTATCCCGAAAAAAGACCTGCTAGCTTGGATCGCGCTCCGCTGGGTCGGTGGAGACGGTCCCCCATCGGATTGCCCATGATGCGTCGTACGATTGCCCACGTCGTCGTCGCCGCAGCACTTGCGGCGGGCCTCGCCGCGTCCGCGACCGCGGCATCCGTGTGCACGGGCACGTGCTTCTCCGCGCCCGCCGGCTCCGGCCCACTGCTCGTCTTCACGGGCCACGGTTGGGGCCACGGGGTCGGAATGAGCCAATACGGCGCCTACGGCTATGCCCAGCACGGCTGGTCGGCCCAGCAGATCCTCGCGCACTACTACCCGGGGACGACCGTCGGCAAGGCACCCGACTCAACCCTCCGGGTCCTCCTCACCGACAAGGTGAAGGCGCTGAAGCTCTCCTCCGACGCCCCGTTCACCGTCCGCGACGGGCTCGGCAAGACGCACACACTCGCGGCCGGGGTCGTGAGCCTCGCGCCGGCCCTCATGCTCACGGTCGACGGCCAGGCGGCCCCACAGCCGCTGACACCGCCGCTGACGTTCCGCGCCGGCGCCGGAGCGCACCTGGCGCTCAAGCTCCCGTACCGAGGCCAGATCCAGGTCGACGTCGTCGACGGCAAGCTGCGGGCGATCAACCTCGTCCCCCTGGAGCAGTACCTCTACGGCGTCGTCCCGTCGGAGATGTCTCCGAGCTGGTCGGCCGAGGCGCTGAAGGTGCAGGCGGTGGCCGCACGCTCCTACGCGATGGCGACGCGCCGGATCGGCGCCCCGTTCGACGTCTACAACGACTCCCGCAGCCAGATGTACCTCGGGCTCGCCCGCGAGGATCCTGCAGCGACCGCCGCGGTCGACGCGACGAAGGGACAAGTTCTCACCTACGGCGGCAAGATCGCGACGACGTACTTCTATTCGACGTCGGGCGGCGTCACCGAGTCGGCGGCGGACTGGGTCGGCACCCCGGTGCCGTATCTGGTGTCGGTGCGCGATCCGTTCGACTCCATCTCGCCCTTCCACGACTGGGGCCCGGTCCCGGTGACCGGCAAGACGCTCGTCTCGACACTGAAGCTGCCGGCTCCCGTCACCGACGTGAAGATGACCCGGAACGCGGCCGGACGCGTCTCGACGATCGATTTCCTCGCACAGGCCACGAACCTCTCCATCGCAGGAACGAAACTGGCAGACGCGCTGGGCCTGCGCTCGACGTGGTTCGACGTCGGCATCCTCTCGCTCGCTCCACCGTCGCCGAACGTGCCCGTCGTCTACGGATCTGCGGTCTCGCTCAGCGGCTTGGTCCGGGGCGTCACCGGCGTCTCGTTCGAGGCACGGCCGTCGGCGACTCCGTGGCAGACGGTTGCCCCCGTCACGCCTGCGGCCGACGGCTCCCTGCATCTCACCGCGACGCCGACGATCAACACCGACTACCGGCTCGCAACGTCGGCCGACGCCGCAGGCGCGGTGCACGTGAAGGTGATGCCGCTCGTCAAGATCACGTCCGTCGCCGACGGACAGGTGCAGGGCACCGAGCAGCCGCTGCTCGCCGACGCGCCCGTGCAGGTGCAGGTGCAGAATCCCGACCTCACATGGACGGTCGCCGCCCAGGGCACTGTCAACGCCGACGGCACGTTCGCCGTGCCTGCGCTGCTTCCGACCGGAAGCGCATACCGCGTCGTCGTGACGCCGGGGCACGGATACGCGCCGGCAACGACGGCGGCAGTCGTGGCCCGCTGATGCGCCGCATCCTGCTGGCCCTGATCGTCGCTGCACTCGTTGCGGCGGCTCCGGCGGCTGCGTTTGCACCCACTGACCCGCTCGCGGCCAAGCAGTGGTATCTCACCGACGATCACGCCTTCGACGCGTGGGAGGCGCCGCCGGTCGATCTCACGCCGGTGCGCGTGGCGATCGTCGATTCCGGCATCGACGGCTCGCTTCCCGACTTCGCCGGACGCATCGCGGACTCGAAGAGCTTCGTCGGCGGGAGCCCGCTCGTCGACACCGAGGGTCACGGAACATTCGTGGCAGGTGAGATTGCTTCCAACCTCGACACGCAGGGAATCGTCGGCATCGCCTACACGTCGCAGCTTCTGATCGCGAAGGTCGTGAAGCCCGACGGGACGATCCCTCTGCAGGCGGAGGCGGCAGCGATCCGCTGGGCCGCGGATCAGGGTGCGCGCGTGATCAACCTCAGCCTCGGCGGCGTGCGCGACCCGGTACACCTCAACCGCGACACGTACTCGCCCCTCGAGGCGAGCGCAGTCGCCTATGCGTACGCGAAGGGAGCCTTGCTCGTCGCTGCGGTCGGCAACGCCGACGAGGCGTTCTCTCAGCCGTGGCCGTACGCGAGCTACCCGGCCGCGCTGCCGCACGTGATCGGGGTCAGCGCGCTGACGCACTCGGGAAACGTCCCGGAGTTCTCGAACCGCGACGCCGTCTACAACGACATCTCGGCGCCCGGCGTGGGGATCTTCTCGACGCTCCCGCTCGCGATCACCGGCCTTCGCCCAACCTGTACCGACCAGGGCTATTCCGACTGCGGCACCGACGACTACCGCGATCCGGAGGGGACGTCGTTCGCGGCGCCGCAGGTCTCGGCCGCAGCGGCGCTCCTGTTCGCCGTCAACCCGGCGCTGACGAACAGCCAGGTCGCGACGGTGCTCGAGCACAGCGCCGACGACGTGAATGCGGCGGACGGGTGCGGCCGTTGCGGCCCGCTGCGCGACCCGCTGAGCGGCTGGGGGCGGCTCGACGTTGCGAAAGCGGTCGAGGCACTTGCAGGCCCGCTCCCGCCGGCAGACCAGGCGGAGACGAACGACGATGCCGGTACGCAGGCCCACACGCTGTGGGGGAAGCAGGTCAAGCTCACGGCGACCGTCGACTACTACGACGACCAGGTCGACGTCTATCGGATCGCGCTCTCGGGCGGTGAGCGCGTCGCGGCGAGACTGTCTGCCGACTGGCCGAATGCGAACGTCAATCTCGTGCTGTGGAAGCCGGGGACGACGCGGGTCGACGACTTGCGGACGCAGACGAAGCGCGCCGCGCAGTCGATCGTTCCCGGAAGCTCGCAGCGCGTGACGTTCAAGGCGCCGGGCCGCGGCTGGTACTACGTCGAGGTCAAGGTGATCTCGCCCGGCTCCGGGCCGTACACGCTCACGCTGACGAAGTCGTCGCCGAAGCCGTAGCTCGCGTCACTGGTTCTCGAGCAGCTCGTCGTCGTTCACGGCGCGTAGCACGCGGGCCGGGTTGCCGACGACGAGCATGCGCGGCGGCACGTCCTTCGTCACGACTGCGCCGGCTCCGACGAACGCCTCTTCGCCGATCTCGACCGCCGGACACAGGATCGCTCCCCCGCCGATGCGGGCGCCGCGCCGAATCGTCGGTCCCTCGATCAGGTCGTGCCGGCGTTCGGTTCGCCCCATGAAGTTATCGTTGGTCGTGACGACGCACGGAGCGATGAAGACGTCTTCCTCGAGCGTCGCGTACGCGGTGACATACGCACCCGCCTGGATCTTCGTGCGGGCTCCCACCGTCGTGTCGTTCTCGATCAGCGAGCCGCGGCCGAGCACGACGTCGTCGCCCACGCGCACCCGCTCGCGCACGCAGGACTGGTCGCCGAGGATGACCCGCGCGCCCACGTGCGTGCCGGCGAACACGATCGCGCCGGTCGAGACGATCGTGCCGTCGCCGAGCTCGGCCGGCGGGAGCGGCTCGCGCTTCGCGGTCGAGCGCGGAGAGAGTGTCGGCTGCTTGCCGACGACGGCGCCCTCGAGCACCTTGACGCCCTCGCCGAGCACGGTGCCTGGATAGACGGTGGCGGTCGGATGGATCTCGGCGGGCATCAAACGCGTGCGCCGCTGAGCGTCGCCTGCAACGCCTCGAGCGCGCGGACGACCGCGAGCCCGTCGAGTGCCTCCTTGCGATCTCCGGGACCGTCGGCGACGAGCGTGAGGAAGTGCGAGCACTCGAGCCGCAGCGGCTCGTCGTTCGGGATGCGCGGGCTGAAGATGTCGCCCGTGCGAGTTCGCCACTCGCCGTAGTTCTCGGCAGCCTGCCACGGGCCTTTCTCGTACACCGTCACCTTCCGCTCGAGCTCCATGTCGTCGAACACGACCATCTTGTCCCTGCCGACCACCGTCAGCCGTCGCATCTTGTGCGGGTCGAGCCACGACAGGTGCATGTGGGCAATGCGCCCGGAGGGGAAGCGGAGGTAACAGAAGACGACGTCTTCGACACCCGGTGTGAGGAACGCGTTGCCGTGGGCCCACATCTCCTCGGGCTCCTCGTCGAGCAGGTACAGGATCACCGAGAGGTCGTGGACGCCGAGCGACCAGAGCGCGTTCTCGTCCTTGCGGATCACACCGAGGTTCTGGCGATTGCCGTAGATGCAGAAGATGTCGCCGAGGTCGCCCGCGTCGATCATGTGCTTCACCTTCTGCACGCCGGGGTGATAGAGCAGCAGGTGGCCGGGCATCAGGACGAGGTCGCTCTCCGCGGCGAGGCCGACGAGCTCCTCCATCTCCACGGCGCGCATGGCGGGAGGCTTCTCGACGAAGACGTGCTTCCCCGCTTCGAGCGCCTGCTTCGCGAGCGCGTAGTGGGTCGGCACCGGCGTCGCGACGACGACTGCCTCGAGGTCGGCTCGGGCGAGCATCTCTGCGTAGTCCTCGTAGATCGTGATGTTCGGATAGCGCGCGGCGAACCGCCCGCGCAGCTCCGGGTCGAGGTCGCAGAGCGCGACGAGCGCGCCGAGATCGTCGAAGTTCCGCGCGAGGTTCGGGCCCCAGTAGCCGAGGCCGACCAGGCCGACGCGCGGCTTGCCTCGCGTCACAGCTTGAAGACCTTCTCCGATGAGGTGCCCTTGGCACCGGTCGCGTTGCGAAGGTCGACCACGAGCTGGGCGTCGTCGACGAGCGCGTCGTAGTCGATCTCGGGGTGATCGGTCACGATCACGACGCAGTCGTACGCGCCCGGCTCGTACGGGACGCGCGTCATCACGAGACCGTGATCGGCGAACGACGGTACGTGCGGGTCGTAGTACGACACGTCGGCGCCCGCGTTCTGGAGGAGCGAGATGAGCTTCAGTGCAGGCGACTCGCGCATGTCGCCGATGCCGGGCTTGTATGCAACGCCGAGCACCAGCACGTTCGATCCCTTGAGCGAGCGCTCTTTCGCATGGTTCAAGGCCTGCGACACGAGCGAGCGGCAGAAGTACGGCATCTCCTCGTTGACCTTGCCGGCGAGCTCGATGAACTCCGTGTAGAAGCCGAACTCGCGCGCCTTCCAGGTGAGGTAGAACGGATCGATCGGGATGCAGTGGCCGCCGAGCCCAGGCCCCGGACTGAAGGGCATGAAGCCGAACGGCTTCGTCGATGCGGCGTCGACCACCTCCCAGATGTCGATGTTCATCCGGTCGCAGAGCATCGCGAGCTCGTTGACGAGGGCGATGTTGACCGAGCGGAAGATGTTCTCGAGCAGCTTCGTCAGCTCGGCGGCCTCGGGAGTGGAGACGCGGTGGACGGTGTCGATCGCGCTGCCGTACAGCTCGGCGGCGCGCTCGGTACACGCAGGCGTGATTCCGCCTGCGACCTTCGGCACGTTCTTCGTCGTCCAGTCGGTGCGGCCGGGATCGACGCGCTCGGGCGAGAACGCGAGATGGAAGTCCTCGCCGACGGTCAATCCGCTCGTCTCCAGGATCGGGAGGATCTCCTCGCGCGTCGTTCCGGGATATGTCGTCGACTCGAGCACGACGAGATGCCCCTTGCGCAGCCGGGAAGCGACCTGCCGTGCGGCGCCGAGCACGATCGAGAGGTCGGGCTCCCGCTGCCGCGAGAGCGGCGTCGGCAGTGCGATCAGGATCGCATCGACATCCCGGAGGATGTCGTAGTCGCTCGATGCAGAGATCAAGCCGTCGTCGACGAGCTTGCCGAGCACCGCCGAGGGGACGTCCTCGATGTAGCTCTCGCCGCGGTTCAGCTGGTCGACGCGGCTCTGGACGACGTCCACGAGCACGACGCGACGACCGGCATCGGCGAAGACCTGCGCGAGCGGTACGCCGACGTAGCCGGCACCGATGATGGCGATTTCAGGTTTCACGACCGGGCAAGGCTAGCGTGAAGAGCGGCGACGACTCTCGCAGAGGCGTTGCCGTCACCGTAGAGCGTGGGCCGGTTGGACGGCATCCGAGCGCTCGCGACGGCGGCGGCGAGGAGATCTGGGTCGTCGTCGACGAGGACGTTCGCGCCCACCTCGACCGTGTCGATCCATTCCGTCGACGGCCGCGCGGTGACGCACGGAACGCCGTACCAGTACGCCTCCTTCTGGAGGCCGCCCGAGTCGGTGACGATCACGCGTGCCTGTGAGGAGAGCGCAGCCATGTCGAGATAGCCGAGCGGCTCGAGCAGGCGCACGTTCGGAGGCACGTCGCCGAGGCGGCCTCGCGTGCGCGGGTGGGCGGGGAAGAGGACCTGCTCCGAAAGGCGGCTGAGCCCCTCCACGATGCGTGCGAGCCGCTCCGGCTCGACGTTCGCCTCGCGGTGGATGGTCGCGACGACGTAGCCGCCCGGCTCGAGTCCGAGCTGCGAGAGGATCTGCGAGCGTTCGCGCGCGATCGGCGCGAAGCGGAACGACGCGTCGGCCATCACGTCGCCGACGACCTCGATCGTCCCCGGAACGCCCTCCTGCTCGAGCGTGGCCTTCGAACGCTCGTCGGGGGGCAGCAGGAGCTGCGAGACCCGGTCGACCGCGATGCGGTTGCGCTCCTCGGGCATCGAGAGGTCGCCGCTCCGCAGCCCTGCCTCGACGTGCGCGACGCTGGTCCCGGTCGCGATCCCGGCCTCGGTGCCTGCGAGCGTCGAGTTGGTGTCGCCGTAGACGAGCACCCAGTCGGGTCGCTCGCGCCGCAGCGCGTCGGCGATCGGCGGTCGCATCGCGTCCGGGTCCGCGGTGTGCAGGTCGAGCCGGTACGCGGGCGCGGGCAGCCCGAGCTCTTCGAAGAAGACCTCGGAGAGCTCTCTGTCCCAGTGCTGGCCCGTATGGAGCACGACCTCGTCAGCCCCTGCCGCGCGAAGCGCCTCCGACACCGGGCCCGACTTGATGAACTGCGGCCGGTTGCCGACGACGGAGAGGACCTTCACGGCGAGCAGTCTACGAGCGTGTCCAAAAAGCAGGGGTCAGGCCCCGGGCCATGTCCTGCGAAGACGTGTGGTGGGGTCAGGCCTCGGGCCGTGTCCTCTGTAGCCCTCGTCCTCGGAGTGCTGAGCCGTCGCGGAGCCCAACTTGTTGGGCGAGAGCAGTGACACGCCTGCCGCGAGCACACAAGAAGGGGGGCCTTGGGGGGAAACATGGTTTCCCCCCAAAAGCGAGCTCCTCGGCCTCAGGCCGAAGAGCAAAGCCGGGATGGGCCGTGAAGGGATCGAACCTTCGACCTTGGGATTAAGAGTCCCCTGCTCTACCAGCTGAGCTAACGGCCCGCTGCGGCGGCCATTGTAGCCTCCGCTCTTTCCAACCCGCAGGCGGTCGGGCACACTGTGCGCCGACAGAAGCCGCTCGGGTCCTGGGGGTCGAATGGGAAGCAAGACGGGGGACGCCGACGCGCACGTCTCGGCGACCGGGGACGATTTCGCTTCGCTCGCCGCGTTCCAGGAGCTGATCCTCGAGCGGACGCGCGAGCTGATCACGATCGTCGACCCCGCCGGTGCGATCGTGTACGCGTCGCCGTCCTGGCACGTGCTCGGCTGGGATCCCGACCTGCTGCCGGGCACGCCGGTCCTCGACTTCGTCCACCCCGACGATCGCGAGCCGGGCGAGCGTGCGATCGCAGATGTGCTGGCGGGCAAGTCGATCGAGGGCGTCACCGTCCGCGTGCGCCGCAAGGACGACGCCTGGATCTGGTACGAGTCCACCGCCACGCCGATCGCTGCGCCGACGGGCGGTGTCGCCTACATCGTCGCCACCGCGCGAGATGTCTCCGAGCGTGAGGAGCTCCGTCGCCGCGTCACCGAGGTCGACGCGCTCTACCGCGTCGCGGAGGCGATCAGCCGGGCGACGAGCCTCGACGACCTGTTTGCCGAAGCGGTCGACATCCTGATCGAGGCAACGGGTGCGGCACGGGCCTCGGTCCTGCTGGCCGACGACGATCGTGTCATGCGCTTCCGCGCGTCGCGTGGCCTGTCGGCGGCGTACCGGGAAGCGGCGGAAGGGCACTCGCCCTGGCCCCCCGACGCCGCAGATCCCGAGCCGGTGGTCGTCTCCGACGTGGGTGGCGCCGGCTTCCCCGAAGAGCTCGAGCGCGCCGTTCGCGCCGAGGGCATCAAGTCGCTCGCCTTCGTTCCGCTCGTGCACGGCGGGCGTCTCGTCGGCAAGTTCATGCTCTACCACGACGAGCCGCACGGGTGGAGCGACGCCGAAGTGCTGCTCTGCCGCAACATCGCGAGCCATCTCGCCTCGGCAACGGTGCGGACGGAAGCCCAGGAAGGGCTGCGCTCCTCGAGCGACCAGCTCGCCACGATCATGCGCACGATCGACGAGGGCCTCGTCATGCGGTCCCAGGCAGGGGAGCTGGTCTACGCGAACGAGGCGGCGGCGGGCTTCGTGGGCTTCGCGACCACCGCCGAGTTCCTCGGTGCATCGCCCGACGAAGTGCTCTCTCAGATCGAGATCCTCGACGAGGACCGCAACATCGTTGCACCGGACGACCTACCCGGCCGGCGTGCGCTACGCGGTGAGACGTCCGAGCGCGTCGTCTGCTACCGGATCCGCGCAACGGGCGAGGAGCGGTGGTCGGTCGTGCGTGCGAATCCGGTCTTCGACGCCGACGGCGCCGTCCTGCTCTCCGTCAGCGTCATCCGCGACATCACCGCGGCCAAGCGCACCGAGGACAACGCGCGGCAGTCGATGGCCCTGATCGAGAGTGTCTTTCGGACGGTGCCGGTCGGCCTCGCGTTCTGGGACACGGAGCTTCGCTACGTCCGCGTGAACGAGGCTCTCGAGTCGATGTACGGCATCGCCGCCGGCGAGCTGCTCGGCCGCAGCCTGTTCGAGCTCCGTCCCGAGTACGGCGCCGACCTGACACCGGTGATCCAACAGGTACTCGAGACCGGCAGCCCCGTACTCGACCTCGAGCTCACCGGCGAGCGGCGCGACGAGCCCGGTGTCCGCCGTGTCTGGGTGACGAGCTTCTTCCCGGTGCGCGACCCGACGGGCGAGCTCCTCGGCGTCGGCTGCTCGACGAGCGACGTCACGGCCGAGCGAAACGCGCTTGCCGAGCGGGTGCGTGCCGAGGACCGTGTCCGCTTCCTCGCACGCGCCAGCGACCTCCTGAACGAGACGCTCGACTACGAACAGACGCTGGCGTCGCTCGCCGAGATGCTCGTGCCGATGCTCGCCGGCCAGGTCGTCATCGATCTCGTCGAGGACGACGGATCGATGCGGTGCGTCGCGGCGGCGCACTCGAACCCGGCCAAGAGCGCATACGTCCGCGACCTGCGGCGTCGATATCCCCCGACGGCGGCTGACCACCCCGTACAACGTGCCGTCCGCACCGGAGAAGCCGTCTACCTCGCCGACGTGCAGGAGCACGTGGACGAGATGGCGCACGACCCGGCGCACGCCGAGGAGATTCGCGAGCTCGCCAACACCTCCGGGATCGTCGTGCCGCTGATCGCCCGCGGACGCACGCTCGGGGCGATCCAGCTCGGCACGGTCGACCCGCAGCCTCGGTTCACGCAACAGGACGTGGAGCTCGCGACCGAGCTGGCCCGCCGCGCGTCGCTGGCCCTCGACAACGCGCGCCTCTACGGCGAAGCCCAAGCGCGCGCGCACGCAGCATCGGCGCTCGAGTTCGTGGACGACGGCGTGTTCCTGCTCGACGAAGACGACGTGATCCGGCTCTGGAACCCGGCGGCCGCGCAGACGTTCCGTGTCAAGACAGCCAAGGCACTCGGCCGGCCGGCGGGCGAGTTGATCCAGGACTGGAACTCGGTGCACGACCGAATCCACGTCGCCTCCGAGCCGTCGAGCGGCGCCCGCCGGGCGCAGACAGTCCCGGTGAACGTGCAGGGCGAGGAACGCTGGCTGTCGATCTCGGCCGTCCGCTTTCCCGGCGGCACCGTCTACGCGTTCCGCGATTTGACCGAGGAGCGCGCCGTCGACCAGCTCAAGAGCGATTTCGTGGCCACTGTCTCGCACGAGCTGCGAACGCCCCTCGCGGCGATCTACGGCGCCGCGCTCACGCTTCAGCGCAACGACGTGCGGCTCGAGGAATCGCAACGCGACGGGCTCCTGGACGTCGTCGCCAGCGAGGCCGACCGGCTTGCGCGCATCGTGAACGACATCCTCTGGGCGAGCCGCCTCGACTCGGGGCAGATGGGCGTGTCGATCGAGAGCTGCGACGCCGCGAAGCTCGTCAATCAGGTGGTCGGGGCGCTGCGCTCGCACGCGCCGGCCGACGTCGAGCTCGTCGTCCAAGCGCCGGAGGGACTGCCCCCGGTCGCGACCGATCCCGACAAGTTGCGCCAGGTGCTCACGAACCTCGTCGACAACGCGGTCAAGTACTCCCCCGACGGTGGGAAAGTGCTCATCGCCGTCACACACGCCGGCAACCGGATCCGCTTCCGCATCGAGGATCGCGGACTCGGGATACCGCCTGCGGAGCAGTCGCGGATCTTCGAGAAGTTCTTCCGGCTCGACCCGAGCATGACCCGCGGCGTCGGCGGCACGGGGCTCGGCCTCTACATCTGCCGCGAGCTCGTCGACCGGATGCAGGGACGCATCGCCGTCGCCTCCGACGGCCGCAGCGGCTCGACGTTCACCGTCGAGCTACCGGTGGCATAGACGTTCCCCGGAACGATTCGGGGCGGCTTGCGCCGCCCCGTCTCGGTCAGTCAGATCGCGATCCGCGCGGCCTAGTAGCCCGCGCCGGGGCCTGCAGGGCCCTCGTCGATCGTCGTCGTGCGGCGGCGGCCGCCGCCGGACCAGTACCCGGGGCCGGCCCACGAGGACCAGAAGATCATCGAGAGGATGACGCCCAGGATCCCGACGATCAGCAGGATCCAGCCGACGGTATGGATATTGACGCCCGAGACGTTGTCCGTGACCGCGAAGGCAAGGACAGCTCCGATCGCCGCAAGGAAGATTCCGACTCCGAGACCCATGAATGTCTCCTTTTCGTTCGGTGGTGCTGGGAGGTCGCCCTTCGCGGTTCTACGAAGGTCAGGTGAGTAACGCCGAAGCCGCGAATTTGGTTGCGGGTACGGGTTGCTGCGGCCTCGTGGAGCCGTTTCGTTTACGCTCACAGCCGGATGCGTAGGGGCTCCATTGCGTCGCTAGTGGGGATAGGAATCATCGCGGGCGGCATCGCCACGGCGGTGGCCCTCACCTTGCCGTGGCTGCCCAAGCCCGCGTCGAAAGAGGCCGATCGCATCGATCCGCTGTTCTGGTTCGTGATCGCGATCTGCATCGTGGTGTTCGCCGTCGTCGTCGCAGTGATGACCTACTCGATCATGCATTTCAGGGCCGCGCCGGACGACGATTCGGACGGCCCACCGATTCACGGGCACACGAACCTCGAGATCATCTGGACGCTGATCCCGACCGTGCTCGTGACGGCGATCGGGATCGTGAGCGCCGTCGTCCTCAGTCGCAACGACGCCGCGGGAGCAAACTTCCTGCGGGTCAACGTGACGGCGCAGCAGTTCGCCTGGAGCTTCAGCTATCCGGACGCGAAGGGCCTGACGAGCGGTGTGCTGCGGCTCCCCAAGGATCGCTCGGTCGTCCTCACCCTGCACGCCAAGGACGTGATCCATTCATTCTGGGTCCCGGAGTTCTCGCAGAAGCAAGACACCGTGCCGGGCATCACCACCACGCTTCACATCACGCCGAACCGTCTCGGCACGTTTCCTGTGATCTGCACCGAGCTCTGCGGCCTCGGCCACGCGGTGATGCGTACACGGGTGATCGTCATGACGCCCGCCGCCTTCGACAAGTGGCTCCACAGCCAGTCGAAGGCAGTGAGCTCGCCGAACACCGGCGTCGCCGGAGCCGCCGTCTTCAAGAACAACCAGTGTGGCGCGTGTCACACGCTGACGGCCGCGGGCGCGTCGGCAACGACAGGGCCTGACCTCGACAAGCTGCCGCAGTACGCGACGGCCGCCGGCCAGCCGCTCGCAGACTTCATCAGACAGTCGATCGTCGATCCGAACGCGTACATCCAGAAGGGGTATCCGAAGAACGTCATGCCCGGCACGTTCGGCAAGGCACTCTCCAAGCAGCAGCTGGACTCGCTCGTCCAGTATCTGATCAGCTCGAGCAAGAAGGGGTGAGTCCGAGAAGGTGACGGCAACGACGGCTGATCACGACGTGAGCCCGCGCAGCGGCGGAGTCAAGCACTACCTGCTGCACGCCGGGTGGATCCGCGCGCTCTGGATGACCGCCCTCTTCGGAGCGATCGGCTTCGGTTTGACGGTCGGCCTGCGCGCGTGGGGCGACTACCAGCCGCTCTACAAGTGGACCCGATCGTCCTCGTCTCGCTCCTCGTCATGGCGCCGCTCGGCTTCCTCGCGGGGCTCGGCGCATTCGACTATTGGGCCCGGTACGCGATCGGGTCGCCGACCATCCCCGACGATCACGCGAACCACGGCGCGAAATCGTGGAAGGACTACTTCAAGGTCAACACCGACCACAAGGTGATCGGCGTCCAGTACCTCGTGACGACGGTCGTCTTCTTCGTCATCGGCGGGATGCTCGCGCTGCTCGTGCGCGCAGAGCTCGCGAAGCCGGGCATGCAGTACGTCGACCCGCAGACGTACAACGGCCTCTTCTCCGTCCACGCGTCGCTGATGATCTTCCTCTTCGTGATCCCGGCGTTCGCCGGCCTCGCGAACTTCGCCGTGCCGCTGATGCTCGGCGCGCCGGACATGGCCTTCCCGCGGCTGAACGCGCTGTCGTTCTGGCTCCTGCCGATCGCGGGGCTCATGATGCTTGCGTCGTTCGTCGTTCCCGGCGGCGCGTTCGCGTGCGGCTGGACGGGGTACGCGCCGCTCTGCTCGACGCACCAGCCGCTCGGAGCCGTCTTCTTCAACCAGGGCGTCCAGTGGGCGGGGGCGTCGTCGGTCATGACCGCGCTGAACTTCCTCGTCACGATCATCACGATGCGTGCGCCGGGGATGACGTTCTGGCGGATGCCGCTGCTCGTGTGGGCGAACTTCACGACCTCGCTGCTCGTCGTGATCGCGACCCCGTTCATCGCCGGTTCGCAGTTCTTCTCGATGTTCGACCACGTCATGCACACCGCGTTCTTCCAGCCCGCGGAAGGCGGCTACGTGCTCGGCTACCAGCACATCTTCTGGTTCTACTCGCACCCGGCGGTGTACATCATGATGTTGCCCGGCTTCGGGATCGTGAGCGAGGTCATATCCGTCTTCAGCCGGAAGCCGATCTTCGGCTACCGGCTCATGGCCCTCTCGCTCATGGCGATCGTCGTGCTGGGCTTTTCCGTGTGGGCGCACCACATGTTCGTGAGCGGCATGGCGCCGTGGCTGCGCGTGCCGATGATGATCACGACGTTGCTGATCGCGGTGCCGACGGGGATCAAGATCTTCAGCTGGCTTGCGACCATGTGGGAGGGCAAGCTCCACTTCAACACGCCCATGCTCTTTGCGCTCGGCTTCCTGTCGATGTTCGTGATCGGCGGGCTCTCCGGCGTCATGCTCGGCGCCGTGCCGATCGACATCCACGTCAGCGACACCTATTTCATCGTCGCGCACATCCACTACGTGCTGTTCGGCGGCTCGGTCTTCACGATCTTCGCGGGGATGTACTACTGGTTCCCGAAGATGACCGGGCGCATGTACAACGAGCGCCTCGGCAAGCTGCACTTCTGGTTGACGTTCGTCGGCTTCAACCTGACGTTCTTCCCGATGCACCTCGTCGGGATGGAGGGAATGCCGCGCCGCGTCAGCGACTACGTGCCGAAATTCGCGAACCTCAACATGTTCATCTCGCTCGCGTCATTCGGACTCGGCATGTCGACGATCGTGTTCCTCTACAACATGATCACGAGCTGGCGCAGCGGACCGATCGCGCCGAGCAACCCCTGGCGCGGAATGACGCTCGAGTGGCAGGTCAGCTCGCCGCCGCCGCTCTTCAACTTCGACGAGATCCCCCAGGTCGTCGGATCGCCGTACGAGTACGGCGTTCCGGGCGCGGTACACGCAATCCTCACACCGGCCCGCGCAGCGGAGACGGAGGTGACCGTCCCGTGAGCGGCGCCGACGCCCGCCGCATTCTCGTCGTGGCCAACGAGACGTCGGTCTCGCGGACACTCATCGACCGGCTCGAGGCGAAGGCCAAGGAGGGCGACGTGCAGGTCACCGTGCTCTCGCCGGTCACGGAGCCGCGCCAGGGCTACGTCGTCTACTACGACACGCGCCGCGCGGCCGCGCGCCGCCGGCTCGACCGGACGCTCGAGACGCTGCGGGCAGCAGGCGTACCTGCCACGGGCGTCGTGATCGAGGCCGACCCGGTGTCAGCCCTTCGCGACGCGATCACCCAGCTCGAGCCGGACGAGATCGTCGTCTCGACCCACCCGCAGAAGCAGTCGGGCTGGCTCCGCCGCAATCTCGTCGACCAGATGCGCGGCGTGGCGGGATCGCTCCCGTTCGAGCACGTCGTCGTCGACCTCGACGCGGAGCACGGGCCGGCCAATGTACTCGTCGTCGCGAACCAGACGGTGCTCGGCGATGCGTTGCTCCAGAAGATCCGAGAACGCGCCACCGCGAGCCCGGCGAGCTTTCTCATCGTCTCGCCGCAGGGAGACTCGGACAGCTCGCACGAGGACGCCGAGCGCCGCCTTCTGCGTGCCGTGACCATGCTCCGGAGCGAAGGCCTCGACGTGCACGGGCAGATCTCCCACCCCGATCCGTACGCCGCCGTCATGCAGACGCTCGAGGACGAGCGCGTGAACGAGATCATCGTCTCGACGTTCCCGGGCGCGCGCTCGGGCTGGCTCCGCCGCGACCTCGTCGGCCGGCTGCGCGCCGACACGAAGCTTCCCATCGAACACGTCGAGGTCGACGTGCCCGCCGCCGCCGTGACCGCCTGATGTCTGCGCACGCAGAGCACCTGCCGCACGATTCGCACGAGCATCACGGGCCCCCGGCGCCGCACTACTCGTCGCGCATCTCGCCTTCCGTGCTCGGGATGTTCCTCTTCATCGGCACCGAGATCATGCTGTTCGGCTCGTTCTTCACGGCGTACTTCTTCGTGCGCGTCGTCGCCGGCACGCCGTGGCCGACGCCGCCATTCCACCTGCCGGTGTTCGTCGCATTCCTGAACACCTGCATCCTCGTCACGTCGAGCTTCACGATGCACTGGGCCCTGACATCGATCAAGCGCGGAAATTACTGGGGTTTGCGAGCCGGGCTGCTGCTCACCTTCCTCATGGGGCTCACGTTCCTCATCACGCAGGTGATCGAGTACGCGCGCGTCGGCTTCAACACGAGCGACGGCGCCTTCGCGACGATCTTCTTCTGCCTGACAGGGCTCCACGGAGCGCACGTCTTCGTCGGACTCTCGATCCTCGCGTTCATGACGATCCGCGCCTTCCGCGGCCACTTCTCGCCCGAGCACCATCACGGCGTCGAGATCGGCGGGATCTACTGGCACTTCGTCGACGTGATGTGGATCGTCGTGTATCTGACGGTCTACATTCTCTGAGAACGGGTACGCCGCAGCCCTGATGCGCAATCCACTTCGGAGCGAGGCCGAGGCGTTCCGGTTTCTCATCGTCATCCTCATCGTTGCGGTCGTCGTCGGAGTCGCCTCCTGGCTCAACACCTGGCTCGGCATCGCCGCGGCGGTCGTCGCGGTCGGAGCCGTCATCGCGTGGCTCCGGCGGCCGTCTCCAGAGGCCGAGGCACCGTCGATGCTCGTCTCGGGGACGCCCGGGACGACTCACCGCGTCCTGCTCGTCGCGCCTGCGGGCACGTCGACGCTCACAGACCGCATCGGCGGCAACGCGACCGACGTGCTCGTGGTCGTCCCTGCGCTCGTCTCGACGGTCCAGTCGCTCACAGGCGCAGTGGACGACGAGCGCGCGGCGGCTCAGTTGACAGCCGAGACGCTCGCCGGCGACCTCTCCCGCAACGGCGTGCAGGCGCGCGGCCTCGTCGGAGCCGACGACACGGTGCTCGCGATCGAGGATGCGCTGCGGGAGTTCGGCGCCGACGAGATCGTGCTCGCAGGCGCCGACGACCGCGTGGTCGAGCAGGCCCGTGAGCGCTTTGCGCTCCCCGTCTCGACGCTGTAGCGGCCGGGACGGCCTGGCTAGAGCCGCACGCGATAGCGCACGAGCGGCACGGTGAGGCCGAGGTAGTCCGACTCGGCGGAGCCGTCCTCGCGCCAGCCCTCACGCTCGTAGAAACGCCGCGCACGGGGATTGTCGTCGAGCACCCAGAGCGTCACGTCGGGCGCTCCGCGACCGCGGAGCGCGGCAAGAGCGGCGGTCATCAGGCCCGAGGCCGCCGTCGTCCCCCACGCCTCGGGGAGCACGTAGATCGCGAAGAGCTCCCGCTGCGCAGGCTCCTCCTCGGACGGCCCACAGGCGACGAAGCCGACGATCCGGCCGTCGTCCTCGGCCGCGACGAACGCGTCGTACTCGGCGTCGGTGGCGAAGCGCCGTGCGAGCCGTTCGCGTCCGGCGGGATCGATGCGGGCCAGGCGCTCCGCGCCGAAGACGTGCTCGTACGCGGCCTGCCAGGTCCGGACATGCACCTCCGCGACGGCGGCGGCGTCTTCGAGCCGCGCGCGTCGGATGTCCACCGGCCTACTTGCCGGCGTTGTCGGCGACGAACTTCGCCACAGCGTCGATCTGGGGCTGCGTCAGCTTGCCCTTGAACGCCGGCATGACGCCGCCGCCGTTCTCGACCTGGTGCTGCGCGATCGCGAACGACGGCTTCAGCTGGTCGAGGTTCGGCCCGATCGTGCCCGTCGCGGCCGCCGCCGCGAGCGTATGGCAGCTCGCGCAGTTCGCGGAGAAGATCGACTTCCCGTCGGTGCCCTGTTGCGCCGGAGGCTTCACGTTCGTGCCGGCGGAAGCAGCGACGAAGCCCGCGACGTCGACCGCGTCCTTGCCGGTCACGAGGCTCTTGGGCATCGGCGGCGACGCGAGGCGGATCTGGTCGAGGACGACGTTCTCGATCGTGCTCAGCTTGAAGCCCTCGCTCTTCGGGCCGGCGAAGGCCTCGTCGAGGTTCGGGCCGACGGTGCCCTGCGCACCCGCGGCCGCGAGCACGTGACAGCCGGCGCACTTCGACGTGAAGAGCGTCTTGCCGTTCGCCAGGTCGGGGCTCGACGCGGCCTTGCCGCCCGTGCCGCAGCCACCCGCGATGAGCGCGGCGGCAGCAAGCAGTGCCCCTGGAAGCGCGCGGCGCAGCACTACGCGGGAGGCTGGTTCCCGGTGGTACCGAGCGTCGCGACTGCATCCTCGCGAGTCGGATAGATGGTGAAGACGCGATCGAGGCCCGTGATCTCGAAGATCTTCGTGATGTTGCGATCGCTGCAGACGAGCGAGAGCTGGCCGTCGTTCGAGCGGAGCCGCTTGACGCCGCCGACGAGCACACCCAGCGTCGTCGAGTCGATGAACGTCGTGTTGCTGAAGTCGACGACGACCTCCTTGCCGCCCTGGCCGATCACCTCGAGCAGCTGCTGCTTGAACTCCGGCGCGGTGTAGAGATCCACCTCGCCGGCGAGCGAGATGACGTACGCGTCACCGCTGAGCTGCTCGGTCTTGATGTCGAAGTTCATGCGTGCCATCCCCCCGGTTCGTCCCTGTGGCGCTGCCGTGTGGCGCGGAGTCTAACCTCACGCCTCGAGCCGAGTCGCGGGAACGGATCGCCCTGGGAGGCTCTCGCTACTTGTTCGACTTCTTCGCCGGAGCGGGCGAGAGCTGCTTGATCAGCTGGCGCACCTGAGCCGCCGTCGAGGAGTTGGGGTTGAGCTTCACGTACGCCTTGTAGGCCGCGAGCGCGGTCGCCGTGTCGCCTGCGGTCTGGGCCGCCTGGGCGAGCTGGAACTGCGCGTCGGCGTTCGTCGGCTGGAGCGTCGTGAGCGACTTGTACGACGCGATCGCGGCGTTGTACGCGAGCGTGGCCTTCTGGTAGAGGTCGCTCGTCGCCGTGCTCGCCGTCGATGCGGCGGCCGACTCGATCGGATCGGTCCCGAGCGCCGTGCCGAGCGTGCCGGTGGGGCGGAAGGACTGGCTCGGCGCGGCGAGCTGCTGGTCTTGCGAGGCGGCCTGGTACTGCGTGACGTAGTTCTGGGCCTGGCTCAGCTGCAAGCCGGCGAGCTCGCTGATGACCGCCGTGGACTTCGGCCTGAGCACCACGTACTGCTGCAGTGCGGTGATCGCGCTCGGCGTCTCGCCCTTCGACTCGTACGCCGTGGCGAGGTCGCGGAAGCCCTTCGGATCGTTCGGGTGCTTGTCGACCTCCTTCTGCGCCTTCGAGACGGACGTCCCGCTGCTGCCGAAGATGTTGAGGTTGCTGAAGAGCTGGTCGAGGCCGCTGTTCGAGCCCGTGCCGACGCCGAGGCCGGCGAACGTGATGGCGAAGAGGACGGCGAGGATGAAGTACATCGGCTTCGCGCGGCGGCGCATCCGCGAGAAGAAGAGCTGCTGGTTCGGATTGCCGCCGCTCGCGTGGCGCTTGCGCCCGTGCGGATGCGCCTTGGCAGTCGCCTTCGAGCCGCGGGTAGCGGTCTTCTGGTTCTTGAGGGCCTGGGCCTGCTTGGCCTTGACTGCTCCGCGTGCCATTCCTGCGCCAGGGTAGCGTCTAGGACCCGGAAACGCCGTCCGCGACGACTGCGGCCGCCTGTCTGCGGTCGAGCAGGACCGAGAGCCAGATCGAGCCCTCGAAGAGCGCCCAGAGCGGCAGGATCTCGATCATCGTCGTGAACGGGTCGACGCCCGGCAGCGCGACGCCCAGCACCGCGACGGCGAAGTACCCGATCCGCCGGTTCTTGCGGAGCTGCCGGGTGGTGAGGATCCCGAGCCGTGTCAGGGCGAGGATGAAGACCGGCAGCTCGAAGACGATGCCCATGGCGAGCAGCACCATGGTCACGAAGCCGTAGTAGTCCTTCGCGCGCAGCTGGATGTTGAACTCCGACCTGTCGAAGTTCGTCAAGTAGTGGACCGCCGCGGGGAGGGCTACGAAGTAGCCGAACACCATCCCGCCGACGAGGAGCGCGGTCGCGAAGAGCACGAAGTAGCGGACGCGCCGCTCCTGGTGCTGGTCCACTGCGGGCGCGAGGAACCCCCAGAGCTGCCAGAGCAGGATCGGCAGCGTGAGGACGATCGAGCCCATCAGGCAGAGCTTCATGACCGTGAGGAACGGCTCCGCAACGCCGAGCGTGATCGGCTTGCCGACGTGTTTCGGCAGCGGCCGGTTCAGCCAGTGCAGCAGTCGGTGGTGGATGGCATAGGTCGCGACGAAGCCGACGACGAGGGCGCCGAGACAGACGAAGAGCCGCTGCCGCAGCTCTTCGAGGTGCTCGACCAGCGTCGCCTCCTCGCCGTGCTGCAAGCGGCGCGGAAGACGCTTCATGGGCGACCCCTAGACGGTTTCGTGCTCGCGGGGCGAGGTGGTCGTCGTCTCGACTGAGGTTGGAGGCGTCAGCTCCGGCGTGCTCTCGGGCTTCGAGTTGCCCGTCACCGAGTCCTTGAACTCCTTCATCCCCGAGCCGAGCGAGCGACCGATCTCCGGGAGCCTCTTCGCGCCGAAGAGCAGCAGCGCGAGGAGGAGCAGGAGAATGATCTCGCCAGTTCCAATATTCGGCATGAGGTCAGCGTACCCGTGTTTGGGGTGCATCGCCAAGGGGAGGCCTCAGTGTCGGCCAGGACTTCTCCGCTAGACTGGGGCACGTTACAAGGATCCGAAAAACCCGCAATTTCAAGGGAAACTGAGGCTCACAACGTGGCACTGCTGAAGCTCGAGAACCTCCATGTGGCGCTCGAGAACGGCACCGAGATCGTCAAGGGTGTCGATCTCGAGGTGGACACCAACGAGGTGCACGCGATCATGGGGCCGAACGGCTCCGGCAAATCGACCCTCTCGAACGCGATCATGGGCCACCCGGCCTACGTGGTCACCGAGGGCGCGATCCTGCTCGACGGCGAGGACGTGACGGAGATGGGGGCGGACGAACGCGCGCAGCGCGGGCTGTTCCTCGCCTTCCAGTACCCGCACGCGATTCCCGGCGTGACCGTGACGAGCTTCCTGCGGGCCGCGATCAACGCCGTGCGCAAGGCGCGCAACGGCGGCGTCGAGGACCCGATTGCAATCCCGGTGTTCCGCAAGGAGCTGCTGGCGCAGATGGACCATCTGAAGGTCAGCCGCGAGCTCGCGTCTCGTTACCTGAACGACGGATTCTCGGGCGGCGAGAAGAAGCGCGTCGAGATCCTTCAGATGGCGATGTTGAAGCCACGGATGGCGGTGCTCGACGAAACCGACTCCGGCCTCGACATCGACGCGCTGCGCGTCGTCGCGGGCGGCGTGAAGGCGCTGATCGGCCCGGAGATGGGGGCACTCCTCATCACCCACTATCAACGGATCCTCGACTACATCACCCCCGATCGCGTCCACGTCTTCGTCGACGGCAGGATCGTGAAGTCGGGCGGCGCCGAGCTCGCCAAGGAGCTCGAGGCGAAGGGCTACGACCAGTTCATCCCGGAAGCAGCAACCGCAGGAGCTGAGGCGTAATGGCACAGTCCGAGACCGAGGTCGTCCAGGGGATCGGCAGCGACTACGCGATCAAGTACGGCTTCTCCGTCGACGAGGATTACTTCTTCAAGAGCGGCCGCGGCGTCTCGCACGAGCTCGTCGACGCGATCTCGTCGCACAAGAACGAGCCCGACTGGATGCGCAAGTTCCGGCACAAGAGCCTGGACTACTTCTATGCGCGCCCGATGCCCGAGTGGGGCGGCAACCTCGGCGACATCGACTTCGACAACATCTTCTACTACATCAAGCCGACCGAGAATCAGGCCGAGTCGTGGGAAGACCTCCCGGCCGACATCAAGGACACCTGGGACAAGCTGGGCATCCCCGAGGCCGAGAAGAAGTACCTCGCCGGAGTCGGCGCGCAGTACGAGTCGGAGGTCGTCTACCACAAGCTCCAGCAGCACCTGACCGACCAGGGCGTCATCTTCCTCGACACGGACACGGCGCTGCGCGAGCACGAGGAGCTCTTCAAGCAGTACTTCGGGACGATCATCCCGCAGAACGACAACAAGTTCGCAGCGCTCAACTCGGCCGTGTGGTCGGGCGGCTCGTTCATCTACGTCCCGAAGGGCGTGAAGATCGAGATGCCGCTGCAGGCGTACTTCCGCATCAACGCGGAGAACATGGGCCAGTTCGAGCGCACCCTGATCCTCGTCGACGAGGGCGCCTACGTGCACTACGTCGAGGGCTGCACCGCTCCGATCTACTCGACCGACTCGCTGCACTCGGCGGTCGTCGAGATCGTCGTCAAGGAAGGCGGCCGCTGCCGCTACACGACGATCCAGAACTGGTCGAACAACGTCTACAACCTCGTCACGAAGCGCGCCGTCGCGCACAAGGACGCGACGATGGAGTGGGTCGACGGGAATCTCGGCTCGAAGCTGACGATGAAGTACCCGGCGATCTGGCTGATGGGCGAGCGGGCGCACGGCGAGGTGCTGTCGATCGCGTTCGCCGGCAAGGGCCAGCATCAGGACGCGGGCGGCAAGTGCGTCCACATCGGTGCCGACACGACGTCGGTGATCACGTCGAAGTCCATCTCCAAGGACGGTGGGCGTGCCGGCTACCGCGGCCTGCTCGAGGTCGGCAAGGGCGCGAAGCGCGCCAAGTCGAAGGTCGTATGCGACGCCCTGATCCTCGACGAGCACTCCCGCTCCGACACGTACCCGTACATGAAGATCGAGGAGGACGAGGTCGACATCGGCCACGAGGCCACGGTCTCGAAGATCGGCGAGGAGCAGCTCTTCTACCTCATGTCGCGCGGGCTCTCGGAATCGGAGGCGAGCGCGATGATCGTGTCGGGCTTCGTCGAGCCGATCACGAAGGAGCTTCCGCTCGAGTACGCCGTCGAGATGAACCGCCTGATCCAGCTCCAGATGGAGGGGTCGGTCGGTTGATCACGGTCGAGCGCACGGATTTCGTCTCCGTGCCGGTGCAGGACATGGATCGGGCACGGACGTTCTACAGCGAGACGCTCGGCCTGCCTTTGATCGGCCCGGACGTCGGCTTTCCCGAGTTCGACCTCGGGAACGTGAGCCTGTATCTGATCGACCCGACGAAGGTCGGCGGCGAGTTCGCACCACACAGCTCGATGATCGCGCTGCGGGTCCCCGACGTGGCCGAGGCGCGCGCCAACCTCGAGGCTGCCGGCGTCGAGTTCCATGGCGATATCCGAGAGACACCCGTGTGCCACATGGCCTTCTTCAAGGACACCGAGGGGAACGCCCTGATGCTGCACCGGAGGTACGACGCGGAATGAGCCGCGCACCGGCCCTCGAGGCGTACAACGCACTGCCGATCCCGGATACGACCGAGGAGCACTGGCGCTTCACCGATCTCGCCGGGTTCGACCCCGAGTCGTTCGGATCGGCGGATGCCGGTGCGGAGATCTCCACGATGCTCGATCTCGACGTCTCGGGCTACGCAACGGTGACGGAGCACGGCATCGACATCGCGAAGGCCCCCGAGGGCGTCCGGTTCGAGCCGTTGCCCGAGGACTTCCAGCATTTGTACGACCTTGTCGGCTGGACGGAGAAGTTCGCCGCGCACAACGCCGCGATGTGGAAGAACGGTCTCCTCGTCGTCGTGCCGAAGGGCGTCGTGCTCGACAAGCCGCTCTATGTGCGCATCGCCGTCACGGGTCAGACGTTCTGGCGTCTCGTCGTCGTCGCCGAGGAAGGCTCGCGGGCCTCGCTGATCGAGGAGTACGCGTCGCCGAGCGAGGACACGGAGGCGTACTCGAACGCGGTGACCGAGCTCTTCGTCGAGCAGAACGCCAAGCTCGAGTACGTGTCGCTGCAGAACCTCTCGAAGCACACGTGGCACTTCGCGACGCATCACGCGCGCGTCGAACGCGACGCCGAGCTCGACTGGGTCGCAGGCGGCTTCGGCTCGAAGCGCGGCAAGACGCGCATCCAGAACGACCTGAACGGTCCCGGCGCGACGTCGCGGGTGACCGGCGCGTACTTCGCCGACGGCGACCAGCACCTCGACTACGACACCTTCCAGGAGCACATCGCACCCAACTGCGAGAGCGACTTCGCCTTCAAGGGCGCGCTCCGCGATCACGCGACGGCGGTCTGGCGCGGGATGATCCGGGTCGAGCCCGAGGCGCAGAAGACGAACGCGTACCAGGAATGCCGCAACCTGATGCTCTCCCCGACGGCGCACGCCGTGCCGATCCCCGGGCTCGAGATCATGGCGAACGACGTCCGCTGCACCCACGGCGCGACCGTCAGCCGCGTCGACCGCGAGCAGCTCTTCTATCTGATGACGCGCGGCCTGCCGCGTGCCGAGGCCGAGCGCATGGTCGTGCGCGGCTTCTTCCAGAACGTGCTCGATCGCATCGAGCTCGAGCCCGTGCGCGAGGCCGTCACGGCCGCGCTCGAGGCTCGCATCCCGCAGGTCTAGCGCGGGTCCGGCTCACTTGTCCTGACTCGCGTCCGGGCGCTACCGTCGCGGTAGGACGAGGTGACGTGAAGCGAGCTGCAGGAGCATTGCTGGGGACGACCGGTGCGATCTCGGTGCTGACCGCGATCAACCGGCTCGACATGCTGCCGACGCGCATGCTCGCGAGCAGCCCGTCGTCGGTCGAGAGCGGGCGGATCTGGTTGCTCTGCACGAGCGCGCTCCTCGCCGACAGGCCTGCGCTCGCGTCGCTCGCCGGCTTTGCCGTCGTCGGCCTGGCGGCGGCGGCCCTGTGCGGAGTACGCGTTCTCTGGCTCGCGGCCGTTACCGGCCATGTGGGGTCGGCGGGGCTCGTCTACGCGACGATCTTCCTCGTCCGCGCCGCCGACCCGACGGCGTTCCATGCGGTGTTCGCGTACCTCGACTACGGCACGTCCGCCGTCATCGCCGCGTGGATCGGAGCTCTGGCGTATTGGCTGTGGCAACGCGACGCCAGGCTGTCCGCCGTCGCGCTCTGCGTCGGCTCCGGGCTCATCGGCTACCTGCTGAACGCGAATCTGACCGCGCTCGACACGGAGCACGTGCTCGCTCTCGCGTTCGGCGTGCTCGCGATGCGGTACGGCCCGGCTCTCGCCCGGCCGAGGCTCGCCCGTCCGCCGCGCGTGCCCGCGGAGGCCGAGCTCGCGGGCTAGACCTTCGGGTCGAAGTCGACCTGGATCACGTGGCCGTCGGCGTCACGGAGCGAATCGGGGCCTGGCACGTAGGGCTCGGGCTCGGTGGCCTCGCCCTCCGGCTCGTTGCGGGCCGCTTCCTTGCGGAGGCGCTTCTGCGTGCGCTTCTCGAGCACGGCCTGCTCGCGGTCGCGCTTCGCCATGGTCTGCTGGCGCTTTGTAGCCATACGGCTCCCTTCCCGGGCCCCTCGACACGGACGCGCGGCGGGCTCGTGCAGGGGCGGGAGGCACGGGGCGCTTCGGCCAGGATAGCGGCGGCCCGCCCACCGTCACAGGAAAACCTCACACACCGCTTAGCTTTCCTTGATTCAATCGGGGTTCCCAGCGACGAGGAGGTCCTTCCGTGTCCGACCAGACGAACGAGACGACGGCCTCGCCCGCCGAGATCAGCGACCGGCTCGAGCAGGCGCTCTTCGAGATCCGGCGGGTGATCGCAGGGCAGGACCAGATGCTCGAGCGCGTCCTCGTCTGCCTCCTTGCGCAGGGTCACCTCCTGATCGAGGGAGTTCCGGGGCTCGCGAAGACGCTGACGATCAAGACGACCGCCGGCGTGCTGGGTGGGAGCTTCGCCCGCGTGCAGTTCACGCCCGACCTGGTCCCCGCCGACCTCGTCGGCACACGCGTCTACCGGCCCGACCAGGGCACCTTCGACACGGAGCTCGGGCCTGTCTTCTGCAACTTCCTCCTCGCGGACGAGATCAACCGCGCGCCGGCCAAGGTGCAGAGCGCGCTGCTCGAGGTGATGCAGGAGCGGCAGGTGACGATCGCGCACACGTCGTACCCCGTGCCGTCGCCGTTCCTCGTCATGGCGACCCAGAATCCGATCGAGTCCGAAGGCACGTATCCCCTCCCGGAGGCCCAGCTCGACCGGTTCATGCTGAAGATCCTCATCGACTACCCCGAGCACGACGAGGAGCTGACGATCGTCCAGCGCCAGCTCGTGCCGCACCCGGAGCTGCGCGAGGCGCTCTCGCTGGCCGACCTGACGCAGCTCCAGACGGCGGTGACGAAGGTGTACGTCGACCCTGCACTCATCAGCTACGCCGTCGCGCTCGCTGCGGCGACCCGGCATCCGGAGTCCGTCGGTCTCACGACGCTCGGCGAATACGTCTCGTTCGGCGCGAGCCCCCGCGGCCCGATCAGCGTCGTCCAGGCGGCACGGGCGCTCGCGCTCATCCGCGGGCGCGACTATGCGACGACCGACGACATTCACGCACTCGCGAAGGATGGGCTCCGTCACCGGCTCGTGCTGAGCTATCAGGCTCTCGCCGAGAGCATCACGCCCGATCACATCCTCGACTCGGTGCTCGGCGCGGTACCGGTGCCGGAGGTGGCCCTCAGCCGGAGCGCGGGATGAACATCTCGCCGCTCCTGGGGTCGGGGACCCCGGAGCGTCCCGGGCCGGGCGCGCTCCCGCTCGACCTGCTCCGCGCGCTGGAGATCGAGGTCGGCCGCAGGCTCGCCGGAATGCACTCCGGCGACTATCGATCGTCGCGCTACGGCGACGGCGTCGAGCTGGCCCAGGTCCGCCCGTACGAAGCGGGCGACGACGTGCGGAAGATGGAGTGGAACGTCACGGCGCGGACCGGTATCCCGCACGTGCGCGTGCACATGGCGGAACGCGCGCTCGCGACCTGGCTCGTGCTCGACACGTCGCCCTCGATGCAATTCGGCACCGCCGACCGCCGCAAGGCCGACGTTGCGGACGGCGTCGCGATTGCGACCGGCCACATTGCGACGCGACGCGGAAACAGGCTCGGCGTCACGACGTTCGGCGACGCACACCCGACGACCCTTCCGCCGACGCAGGGGCGGCACGGCCTGATCGGGCTGCTCTCGACGCTGCAGCGCGAGCCCGAGGCGACGCACGTAGGGCCGACGTCGCTGGGTAACGCGCTCCACCGCACCGGCGCGATCGCACGCCAGCGCGGCATCGTCGTGATCGTCTCCGACTTCCGCGGCCCGCTCGACTGGCGGAAGCCGCTGCTCGAGCTGATGAGCAGGCACGAGGTGCTGGCCGTCGAGATCCGCGACCAGCGCGAGCAGGAGCTGCCCGACGTCGGCGAGCTCTGGCTCGTCGACCCCGAGACCGGGCGCCAGATCCGCGTCGACACGCGCAGCTCGAAGCTGCGCGAGCGCTTCGCAGTCGCCGCAGCCGAGGAGCGCACCGGTGTCGCGCGCGTGCTCTCTGCACTGGGCATTCCACATGTCGTCCTCTCGACGTCCGGCGACTGGCTCCGCGCCTATGCAGGCTTCCTCGGAGCGCGCCGGTGACGTTCTCGCAGCCCCTCGTGCTCGTCGCGCTGATCGCCGTCCCGGCGCTGCTCGCACTGTGGTTCGTCAACGAGCGCCGGCGGCATGCATCGTCCGCGCGCTTCGCGAGCCTCGCGTTGCTGCCCAACCTCGTTCCGCGCCGCCCTGGACGCCTGCGCTACGTCCCGCTGGCGTTGCTGCTGCTCGCGCTCACCGCGCTGATCGTCGGCGCCGCGCGGCCGCACGCGAACATCTCGATCCCGCGCAAGGAGGCAACCGTCGTGCTGGCGATCGACGTCTCGCGCTCGATGACGGCCAAGGACGTCGCCCCGTCACGGCTCGACGCTGCGCGCAGCGCAGGCAACGCGTTTCTCGCGAAGGTGCCGAGCACGTACAACGTCGCGCTCGTCGCCTTCGGCAGCCGTGCATTTCTCGCCGTCCCGCCGACGACGGATCGCGCGCTCGTCCGCAGTGGTCTGGCAAGCCTCACCTCGGGCGAGGGCACCGCGCTCGGCGACGCCGTCCTGCTCGCGGCACGAGTTGGACAGCGTCAGAAGGCGAAGGAGGGCGTCGTCCCGCCGACGACGGTGCTTCTCATCTCCGACGGCGCGCGCGAGGGCGGGAGGACGCCGCCGATCACCGCGGCGAAGCACGCGAAGGCGCTCGGCGTCACCGTCTCCACGGTGCTCGTCGGGACGCCGAACGGGGTCGTAACGGCGCCGCTCGTCGGGGGCTACCAGGAGCAGATCCGCGTTCCTCCGAGCCCGGGGACGCTGCAGGCGGTGGCACGCGTGACGGGCGGCGAGTTCTTCCGCGTGCGCACGAGCGCCGCATTGAACCGCGTCTACGAGCGCCTCGCCACGAGGGTGGGCCATCGCACCGTCAATCGCGAGATCACCGACCTGTTCGCCGGCGGCTCGATCGTGGTGCTGCTCGCCGCAGGAGCGCTCTCGATGCTCTGGTTCCGGAGGATCGCGTGAGACGATTCGTCATCGCCGCCGCCGTCGTCTGCGCGGCACTCGCCGTCGCGGTGTCGCCGGCTGCTGCGACGAACGAGTGCAAGGGCCTCCAGGTGTGCGTGCCCGTCGCAGGCCCGTGGGTCGTCGCGACGCAGGCCGGCACCGAGTTCCAGCTCGACTGCCCGAAACGGTTCATCGTCGGCGGCCTCGACGCTGAGCTCAGCAGCCGCGCGCTCGACATCGGGTTCGTCGGCGGGCTCGGGAGCCCGGTCAACCCCGGCATCACGACGACCGCCTCGGCCGTCTTCCTCGGCCGCTTCCTCGCTGCGAAGGGCGCGGCGACCTTCCGGCCGCACATCGGCTGCGTTCCCGCGTCCGGCGGTGGCCAGCGCACGCCGACGGCGTACCAGGTGTTCAAGCCGGGTAAGCCCACGACGCGTGTCGTGAAGCAGCTTGCGGTGCTGCCGAAGATCTCCACCCGGCTCGTCGCCCGCTGTGCGGCCGAGCAGAGGCTCGTGCACGCGACGTACGCCGTCGCGTTCTTCAGCGACGATCCGCCGTCGGCCAAGATCGCGCAGAGCGTTCGCGTGAAGCAGGTCGTCCGGGACGGCGCGGTTCACGTCATTGCGCAGGGCGGAGCAGGCATTCCGGAGCACACGATCGTCCAGGTCGACCTCGTGTGCGCGGTGGCGGCATGACATTCAGCCATCCGCTCTTGCTGCTGACGCTGCTCGTCGTCCCGCTCGCCTTCGCGCTCTACAAGCTCATCGAGCGCAGGCGAATGCGCTACGCCGTGCGGTACACGAACGTCGACCTCCTCGCCCTCGTCGCCGCGTCGGGACGGCCGTGGCGGCGGTATCTCGCAACGAGCCTCTTCCTTGCCGCGATCGCGGCGCTCTGCATCGCCGTGTCGCGGCCGCACGTCACGTCGGACGTGACGAGCGACAAGGCGACGGTGATCCTCGTGCTCGACGTCTCCGGGTCGATGCAGGCGGTCGACGTCAAGCCGACGAGATTGGCCGCCGCCCAGAGCGCGATCCACACGTTCCTCGACAAGGTTCCGTCGCGCGTGCGGGTCGGCCTCGTGCTGTTCGCCGGCGAGGCGCAGGTGGCGACGCCGCCGACGCGCGACCACGAGCTCGTCGGCGAGGCGGTGGACGCTGCGGGTGAGTTCCGGGGCTTCGGCGGAACGGCGATCGGGGACGCGATCGCGACCGCGGTGCGGCTCGGAATCCAGATCACCGGCAACTCGGCGAACGGCTCGCTCGCGTCGTATCGCACGACCGCGCCACCGCGCGTGTCGAGCACGCTCGTGTCGATCCTTTTCCTCTCGGACGGACGCCAGACGCAGGGAACGCTTCAGCCGCTGGAGGGCGCGGCCCGCGCACGGGCGGCAGGATTCCCGGTCTACACCGTCGCGCTCGGGACGACAGGCGCGACGACCCTGCGCGGGTTCCCAGGCGGCTTCCCGGCCGGCGGCGGCCCATTCGCCGGGCCCGGGCGGCGCGGTCTCAGCCCCGATCCCGTCACGCTGAAGGCGATCGCGACGCAGACCGGCGGCAAGTTCTTCCGCGCGCGCTCTGCCGGCGCGGTGGACTCGGCGTACTCGAAGCTCGGCTCGAGCCTCGGCAGGACGCGCGGCCGTGTCGAGGTGACCGACATCTTCACCGCGCTCGGTGCCGCGCTCCTCGTGGGAGCTGTCGCGCTCTCGGCGTTCTGGTCGCCGCGGCTGCCGTAGATCCGCGAACGGTACGTTTCTCTCCGTGCAGGCCGAATCGCCACGGGTCGTCGACAACGCGTCCGAGCTCCGCTACGAGCTCTGGGTGGGCGACACGCTCGCCGGGATCATCCGCTACACGTGGGAGGGCGACGTCGTGACGATGGTGCACACCGAGATCGAGCCGGCGTTCGAAGGTGAAGGGTTCGGCTCTGCGCTCGTGTCCGGCGCTCTCGACAGCGTGCGTGTGCAGGGCAAGCGCGTACGCCCGCTCTGTCCGTTCGTCGCGGCGTACCTCAAGCGTCATCCCGAGTACGCGGACCTGGTGGCCTGAGCGAGTGCACGACGTGCCCGTTCCTCGCTGCCTCGGCGCGGAGCATCCGATACTCGAGAGCGTGTTACCGGTCGTCGCGGCGTCGAAGGACGTAACGACGGACGTCTCGAAGGTCAGAGACGTCGCTCGCTGGCTCGCCTATGAGGAGCTGCCGTTCCCGCGCTTCCTGTTGCCGTTCGCGATCGAGCTCGACCGCAACGCGACGATCGACTTCATCCTCGTCGCGAACCTCATGAACTTCGCCTACACCGACTTCGAGACGGGCGTGCGTTTCGACCAGATCGTGGACGGCGTTGCCTACGCCGACTCCGACGCGCTGCTCTACTGCCTGCACCGCGCGGTCCTCGAGGGCACCGACGTGCTGGACGGCGCCTACCTCGCACAGGTGACGACGGACGACCTGCGGGAGCTCTTCCGCGGTGGCACGACGGAGCTGCAGATGCTCGATGAGCGCGCTGAGATCCTGCGCGAAGCGGGCGCGGCGCTGGTCGAGCGCTACGACGGGCGGTTCCACAACCTCATCGCCGCCGCGTCACCCGCGCTGTACGACGGCGGCAACGGCATGCTCGAGCTGCTCGTGCGCGACATCGCGCGCTTCGACGACGTCGCGGAGTACGACGGCCGAACCGTGCGCTTCCACAAGCTCGCACAGCTCGCGCTCTGGTTCCTGCAGGTCTCGCTGCCGGACGGGCTCGGCGTCTCCGACCTCCACCGCCTCACCGCGTTCGCGGACTACATCGTCCCGGTGGGCTTGCGCGTCCTCGACATCTTCCGCTACAGCGACGCGCTCGAGCAGGCGATCGCCGAAGGAGCGCTGATCGACGCCGGCAGCACGTGGGAGGTGGAGCTGCGCGCGCACACCATCTACGCGACCGCGCTGCTCACCGACGAGGTGAACGCCCTCCGCCCGCCGGAGCTGCAGGTGATCGTCCCGCAGATCGACGCGCGCTTCTGGCTGCCGTTCCACAAGACGCACCACCCACACCACCTGACGCGCACGATCTACTACTAAGACCTGACTGGCAGGCGGAGCCGGCATCCCCTAGAGACACGTCGGACACCTGATACCGGACGGGGCTTCAACCGATACGTCGGACACCTGGTGCAGGACCTGCGGGACCCGGACATGTCCGACTACCGCGAGAGCTCTACGCCTCGTCGCGGAGCCGAACTTGTTCGAGCGGCCCAAAGGGCCACGTCCCGGTGCCTGGCACCAAGACGTCGCCTTTCGGGACGTGGCGCGTCCGGCCTCCGAGCTGCAACGCACGCAACCATGCGATGACCTGTCCTCAACGGCCGCGTCTCGGTGCCTGGCACCAAGACGTGGCTGCAAAGGACGCGCTAGCGCGAGAACTGCTCGTAGAGCACGCGGATCCGCTGCACGCGCTCGTTTGCGACGGTGAGGTGCAACTCGCCTGCCGCGCGCGCCGGGTTGCGCGACCAGGCGTAGACGACGGCGTCGGCGCCGAGCCGCTCCAGGACGACGAGCTCGTCGTCGGGTGGTTGCACACGATACGCCTCGGCGATCGCGGCCTTGCCGGCGAACGGGCCGACCGGAATCCCGACGAACTCGAGGACCGCGTCGTCATCCAGCTGCTCGAGCATCCGCGACCAGTCGCCGGTCCGTACGCCCTCGTTGAACCCTGAAATGTGACGATCGAGTACGCACACGGCGTGGGATCCTACGCCGTGAAGCGACGCGTCAGGCGCGCACCAGCGGCTTGTACTTGATGCGATGAGGCTCGAGCGCCTCGGCGCCTCGCGTCTCCTTGACCCACTCGACGTAGTCGCCCCATGTGCCTTCGAACCACGTCGTCTGGCTGTCGCCCTCGAAGGCGAGGATGTGCGTCGCGACACGATCGAGGAACCAGCGATCGTGCGTGATCACGACGGCGCAGCCGGCGAAGTCGAGGAGCGCATCCTCGAGCGCGCGCAGCGTGTCGACGTCGAGATCGTTCGTCGGCTCGTCGAGCAGCAGGACGTTGCCGCCGCTGCGCAGCAGCTTCGCAAGATGCACACGGTTGCGCTCGCCGCCCGACAAGTCGCCGACGCGCTTCTGCTGGTCGGCGCCCTTGAAGTTGAACTGCGAGACGTACTGGCGCGAATTGATCTCCTTCTTGCCCAGCTCGATGATGTCGTGCCCGCCGCTGATCTCCTTCCAGACGGTGTTCGCCGGATCGAGATCGGCGCGCGACTGGTCGACGTACGCGAGCTGCACCGTGTCGCCGACCTTCAGCGTCCCGGAGTCCGGCGTCTCCTGGCCGGCGATCATCCGGAAGAGCGTCGTCTTGCCGGCACCATTCGGGCCGATCACGCCGACGAGGCCGGCGGGCGGCAGCGAGAACGTCATGTCCTCGACGAGCAACGTGTCGCCGAACCCTTTCTGCAGGTGCTCTGCCTCGATGACGAGATCGCCGAGCCGCGGGCCGGGCGGAATATGCATCTCGACGCGGTCGAGCTTCACGTTCTGCTCCTCCGCGAGCATCTTCTCGTACGCCCCGAGGCGCGCCTTCGACTTCGCGTGTCGCGCGCGCGGGCTCATCCTTACCCACTCGAGCTCTCGCGCCAGCGTCCGGCGCCGAGCCGACTCCGTCTTCTCCTCGATCGCGAGCCGCGCCTGTTTCTGCTCGAGCCACGACGAGTAGTTGCCCTGGAACGGAATGCCCTTGCCGCGGTCGAGCTCGAGAATCCAGCCGGCGACGTTGTCGAGGAAGTACCTGTCGTGCGTCACCGCAACGATCGTGCCCTTGTAGTCGGCGAGGAAGCGCTCGAGCCAGGCGACCGACTCCGCGTCGAGATGGTTCGTCGGCTCGTCGAGCAGGAGCAGGCCGGGCGAAGAGAGAAGCAGCCGGCAGAGAGCAACGCGGCGGCGCTCGCCGCCGGACAACGTCGTAACGTCGCGATCGCCCTCCGGGAGCCTCAGCGCATCCATCGCGTGGTCGAGGTGCTCCTCGAGCTGCCATGCGTCGGCGCGATCGATCGCGTCCTGCACCTTCGCCTGGTCGGCGAGCAAGCTGTCGTAGTCGGCGTCCGGCTCCGCGAACGCCGCCGAGATCTGGTTGAAGCGATCGAGCAGGTCGCGAACCTCGCGCACGCCGTCTTCGACGTTGCCGCGCACGTCCTTCGCCGGATCGAGATAGGGCTCCTGCTCGAGGAAGCCGACGGTCGCGCCGGGCGCGAGCTCCGCAACGCCGGAGGACGGCTCCTCCTTGCCCGCCATGATTCGCAGGAGCGTCGACTTGCCGGCGCCGTTCGGCCCCAGAACGCCGATCTTCGCGCCGGGGAGGAACGACAGCGAGATGTTCGCCAGCACCTGTCGGTCCGAGCCGTAGAACTTGTCGGCCTTGTACATCGTGTAGATGTAGTCGCTCATCGGAGGGTCACTGTAGTCGGAGTACGCTCCGCGTCGTGGCCGGGTGCTGCGCCCAATCCGAGTACCGCCGCCTCTTCAATCACCGCGTGGCGGCCAAAGATGCACGGCGTTTTCGGAAGCGTGGCCTGACCGGGACAGCGCGCACCCTCGCAGCGCTCGCAGGCGACGTGACGGGCGCCACCGTGCTCGATGTCGGTGGCGGTATCGGCGCAATCGAATTGGAGTTGCTGGAGGCCGGCGCTGCCCGCGCCATGAACATCGAGCTATCCGGAAGCTACGAACGGGAGGCGGAGACGCTCCTCGCCGAGCACGGGCTCGAGGCACGTGTGGTGCGGCGGGTCGGCGACTTCGTCGCGGACGCCGCGTCGGTCGAGCCGCATGATGTCGTTGTCCTCCATCGCGTCGTGTGCTGCTATCCCGACGTCGACGCGCTCGTGGGCGAGGCATCCAGGCACACGCGGAACAAGCTCCTGCTGACGTACCCGCAGGACCGCGTCGGGATCCGCCTCGGCGCGCACGTCTTCAACCTCTGGCTTCGTCTGTCGCGCTGCGGCTTCCGGATGTACGCGCACCGGGTCGAGCAGATCCTCGCCGTCGCAGGCGAGCATGGCTTGACGGTCGAGGCGCGGCGGCGCTCTGGCGTCGTCTGGGAGTCCGTCGCGCTGAGCCGTTCCAACGAATAGCAGTGGGTCAGCGCAGGATGCCGGTGTGGCCGAGCGAGTAGCGGCCGGGCTGCGGCCAGACGCACAACCCATGCGGGCCGCGGCCTACGTGGATCGTCGCCAGGAGGTGGCCGTTCTCCGTGTCGATGGCGTAGACCTCGGCGCTCCAGCGTCCCGAGAGCCACAGCACCTTGCCGTCGGCCGAGACGTTGCCCATGTCGGGGCTACCGCCGATGTGCCAGGTCGCGACGATGTGTCGCGTACGGAACGAGACGACCGAGATCGAGCCCGCAGCCCGATTCGTCACGTAGAGGTAACGCGAGTCGCGGCTCGGGTACAGCCCGTGCGCGCCGGCGCCCGTGGGCATGAAGCGAAGGACGCGGAGACCCGCGCCGTCGATGAGCCAGACCCCACCGGCGTTCATGTCTGCGACGTAGAAGACCTTCCCGTCGGGCGAGAGTTTCACGTCCTGTGGCGCAGCGCCGGGCCGCAGCTGGAGCGTGTCGACGACGCGCTCCCTGCGGATGTCGACCTTGAGGATCATCCCGGAGAACTCGCAGCTGACGAGCGCGTATGAGCCGTCCGCCGAGAAGTCCATGTGATCCGCGCCGGAACACGGAACCTCCAGCGAACGATGCAGCGCGAACGTGTGTGCATCACGAAAGTCGAGGCGGTGCAAGCGTTCGGCAACGACGATTGCGAAGCGCCCGTCGGGCGTGAAGTACATGTTGTACGGATCGTCGACAGGGATCGTCGCGCCCGGCTTGCCGGTGTTCGGGTCGATTGGCGTCAGGCTGTTCCCGTTGTCGTTCGTGACGTAGAGCGTCTTCAGGTCGTACGCCGGCACGATGTGCTGCGGCAATGCACCGACGGCGAAGTGACGCACGATCTTGAACGTGCGCTGGTCGATGACGTCGACGGTGTTGCTGTCGCTGTTCGGCACGTATACGTAGGGACGCGCGTTGCGGACGACGGGGCTGAGGTTGCCGGCCCGATCGGCCGCGTAGACGTTGTGTTTGTCCGTGAGCGGCGGCACGCCCGGGAGCGCAGCCGCCGACGTGGTCCGAACGGCCCCGCCCGGCCGGAGCTCGGCGATGTCGGCGACCGTGCCGCCCGCCGCGGTGCCGTTCGAGCTGCCGCCCATCACGAGGATCCCGCGCGGCGTTCCGACCGCCATCAGGTCGGACAGCGGGCGCCCGAGGGAGCCCGCGAGGACCACCCTGCGCTTTGCGACGTCGACACCCACGATCCGGTCCGTCGGCGTTCCGAGAGACGAGCCGCGTCCGCCGACGACATAGGCGGTCGACCCCAACGTTGCGGCAGCCGCGTGTGTCGTCGGCGCCGGGAGGCGTCCGATCCGGGAGACGCGTCCCGTCGACGGCACGTACTCGTACACCGCATCGGTCGCCGATCCGGACTCGAGGGAGCCGCCGGCGATGACCAGCCGGCCCGCGACGGACGTCACCGCTGCGTAGCGGACGGCCGCGGGAAGGTGGGCGACGACTCGCGCGCGACCTCCGGGCTTCCACGCGACGATCGTGTCGAGCCAGCGCGTGCCCGTGAAGCCGCCGACGATGTACGCAGTGCCGCCGATCGCCGCCCCCGTCTGGTCCGAGCTGCCGGACGGCAGGTGGCCGATCGCCTCTGCGGCGCCGGTGCGCGGATCGACCCGGACGATCGAGTCGATCTGCGAAGGGCCGTTCCCGCCGCCGAAGAGGAATGAGAGCCGGCCGATCGTGACTGCGGCGGCGTCATGGACGACGCCGGGGAGCCGACCGACCTCCCGCGAGCCCGCCCGGGACACCGTGACGATGGAGTCGCGTGACGTGTCGGAGGAGGTCAGGCCTCCGAGCAGCACGGCTCCGCCGCCGAAGGGCGCGGGCGCCGCATCCTGCACGGGCGCGTCGAGCGTGCCCGCGGCGACCGGGACCAGCTTGCGGACGGGCTCACCACGCAACGCGCGTCTTTGCCGCGCAGCCGTCGTTGCACGAGTCGTCGCAGCCGTGTGGCGCGCCGTGCTGTGAGAGCCGCCGCAGCCGGCCACGAGGACCGCTGCGACGAGGAGCACGAGCGCTTCGGGCGGAAGCCTCATCCCGGCCACCCTGTCCTGAGCGCCATGAATGACGCCTGATCCCTCGGGAGCGGATCTGCGTTGCCGTTCTCCCTCCGACCTGGCAGATTCGGAGGATGCTCCGAACCGCCGTCTTCGCCGTGAGCCTCGCGCTCGTTGCAGCGCCCGCCGCGGCCGCCTGGACGCCGCTCGCGAGCAGTGCCGACCCGATCGCCGTCCCATCGCTGATCGTCACCCAGGCCGGGAGCGAGCTCGCCGCCTACGGGGCGTCCACCGTCGGCACGATCTCGGTCTCCCGCAGCGGTGGGCCTGCCAAGGTCGTCATCTCGGGCGACCCTGTCGCGGGCGGGTCCCAGCTCGTCCAGCAGCCGAGCGGCGCGATCCAGCTCTATTTCCCGAACGCCCAGGGCGTCGGCCGGCTGACCTCGACCGACGACGGCGTTTCGTGGACTGGGCCGATCCAGACGCAGTCGCACACCACCGGACCGGTCGAGAGCGCGACCGTGCTCGCCGACGGAACGCCGCTCTTCACGCAGGACGGCACGGGCTTCGTGAACGTCTTCCGGGGGCTCAACGGCGAGGCCGTGAAGAACGTCTACACCCGTTGTTGCGGCTACCACGAGTCGGTGGCCGCCGACAGCGCGGGCCTTGCGCAGGTGGCGCTCTACTCGAATGCCGATCCGGACGGCGCGGCGGTCGTCGAGCCGCTGGGGGCGGATCTCACCCCGGGCACGCCGACGACGCTGAAGCCGGTCGCCGAGCACGAGGCGCCTCTCGTCGCGGACCACTCGGGCAACACGTTCCTCGCCTGGGCGCCGGGCTATCCGACCGCTGCGACCGTCTCGATCGTCCCGTTCCGCAACGGCTCGCCGGCGGGCGACGGGATCACGTTCCGTGGGCCGTTCGACGGCGGGGATCCGCACATGGCGCTGAGCGTGGACGGCCAGGACCGGCTGTGGGCCGTTTGGTCGCAGGGCAGCGTGCTGCACGCGGCCCGCTCCCGTAGCCACGGGATGCACTTCGGGGCCACCGTGACGGTTGCCCTGCCGAGCGGATCGGTCGTACACACGATCGCAGCCCTCGGCCTCCCGGGCACTCCGGGAACGGCCGAGGTCGTCGTCAACACCGGAACGAGCCTCGCCGAGCAGTCGCTCGACCCCGGGCTCTCCGTCCGCGTCTTCAAGAAGGCGAAGAAGGCCGGCAAGAAGACGATCGTCACCTGGTGGGCCCAGGCGCTCGACGACGGCTTCGGCGTCCCGGGGGCGACGTTCTCGGCCGCAGGGCACCAGGCCCACGGCAATGCGTCGGGAACCGCCAATCTCAGCGCTGCGGGATTCAAGAAGGGCAGAGCAAAGGCTGCGGCGTCCGGCTACGTCGGCGCCGCTTTCCAAGTGCCCTAGCGGGCTACGATGGCCGTATGGCGGTGACGGCCCACGCGAAGAAGCTCGACGCGCATGCGGTGCGCGCAGACTTCCCGATCTTCGAGCAGGAGATCCACGGCAAGCCGCTCGCCTTCCTCGATTCCGCAGCGAGCTCGCAGAAGCCGCATCAGATGATGGAGGCGATGACGGCGTTCTACTCGACGTCGTACGCGAACGTGCATCGCGGCGTCTATGTGCTCGCGGAGCGCGCGACCGCGGCGCTCGAGGGCGCTCGCGAGAAGGTGCGCGCCTTGCTGAACGCGCCCGACGTCCGCGAGATCGTCTTCGTCCGCAACGCGACCGAGGCCATCAATCTCGTCGCGTACTCGTGGGGAATGGCGAATCTCGGACCCGGCGACCTCGTCGTCGTCACCGAGCTCGAGCACCACTCGAACTTCGTGCCGTGGCAGTACGTCGCCGGCAAGACGGGCGCGGAGCTCGCGATGATCCCACTGGACGAGCAGGGCGAGCTCGATCTCTCGACGCTCGACGAGATCGCTGCACGCGGGAACGTCAAGGTCGTCGCGACGAACCAGGTCTCGAACTCGCTCGGCACGATCAACCCGGTCGAGAAGCTGGCTGCGTGGGCGCACGCCCAGGGCGGCATCTTCGTGCTCGATGCCGCACAGTCGGCGCCGCACATGACGGTCGACGTGCAGGCGATCGGCGCGGACTTCGTCGCCGTCTCCGCCCACAAGATGTGCGGCCCGAGCGGCGTCGGCGCGCTATGGGGCCGCGCGGAGCTGCTCACGACGATGGACCCGTTTCTCACCGGCGGCCACATGATCAGCTCGGTGCGGCTCGACCGGACGACGTGGGGCGAGCTGCCGCACAAGTTCGAAGCGGGCACCGCGCCGATGGCCGAGGCGGTCGGCTTCGGCGCGGCGATCGACTATCTCAACGCCGTCGGCTTCGACGCGATCGCCGCGCACGAGCACGAGCTTGCGGCGTACGCCCTCGGACGGATGAGCGAGATCCCGGGCATCACGCTCTACGGCCCGCCCGCGGAGCGCCGCGCCGGCATCGTCTCGTTCAACATCGAGGGCATCCACCCGCACGACGTCGCGCAGATCCTCGACATGCAAGGCGTCGCAATCCGCGCAGGGCATCACTGCTGCCAGCCGCTCATGCACAAGCTCGGCGTTGCGGCGACGAACCGTGCCAGCTTCTACCTGTACACGGTGCAGGAGGAGATCGATCAGCTCGTCGACGGGCTCGCCACCGTCCGTAAGGTATTTGCATGAACGAGTTCGATCAGATGTACCGCGAGGTCATCCTCGACCACTACAAGAATCCGCACGGCCACGGCGTGCTCGACCCTGCCGATGCGCAGGCCGAGGGCCAGAACCCGCTCTGCGGCGATGAGGTGGCGATCTATGTCGCCTTCGGCGAGGACGGCGAGACGATCGACGAGGTGAAGTTCTCGGGCCGCGGGTGTGCCATCTCGCAGGCGGCGACCTCGATGCTGATGGACATGGTCACCGGCAAGACGGCGACGGAGGTCGCAACCCTCGACAAGCAGGAGCTGCTCGACGAGATCGCGATCCAGCTCTCGCCGGTCCGCCTCAAGTGCGCACTGCTCGGGCTGACGACGCTGAAGGTCGCGCTGCACAAGGCGAAGGGAACGCCGCTTCCCGACGGGCTCGCCGGGTTCGACGAGCTCGAGCTCACCTAAGCCAAGAGGTCTGGCGTGGGTCGGACGTGCGTGCGGGGATGGCCCAGACCAAGCGATTTGGCCGGATCCGGCGCCGGGCATAGTGGTTCTACGTTCAAGCCGGAGCCGGCCGAAGCGCGCCGCGTCTCGGCCACCATCCGTGCGTGCGGTCGACCCACGCCAGGCCTCTAAATGGGCTCAATCGAAGTCGCGCCGGTGGACGAGTTTCCGCCGGGGTCGAAGAAGCTCGTCATCGCAGGGCCGGGGCGCTACGTCGGCGTCTACAACTGCGGCGGCTCCCTCTATGCGATCGAGGATCGCTGCTCGCACGACGACGGTCCACTCTGCGAGGGCGACTGGGACCAGGAGACCTGCCGCGTCGTGTGCCCGCGCCACGGTGCGACGTTCGACCTCGCAACCGGCGCGCCGCTGACCTTGCCCGCGTACCAGCCGGTCGAGGTGTACCCCGTCCACGTCGTCGACGGCGTCGTTCATGTCGATGTCGACTGACGACCGTCACCGCTGCTGGCCGGTGAGCGACCCGCTCTACGTCGCGTACCACGACGAAGAGTGGGGACGGCCCGTCACCACCGAGCAGGGGATCTACGAGCGCCTCTGCCTCGAGGGCTTCCAGTCCGGGCTCTCGTGGGCGACGATCCTGCGCAAACGCGAAAACTTCCGCGCGGCGTTCGCCGGGTTCGACCCCGACGCGGTGGCACGCTTCGGCGAGCGGGACGTGAAGCGCCTGCTCGGCGACGCGGGAATCGTGCGGCACCGCGGGAAGATCGAAGCGGCGATCGCGAACGCGCACGGCGTCCTCGAGCTGCGAAAGGCGGGCACACCGCTGCACGAGCTCGTGTGGTCGTATGCGCCCGAGAGCTACGGCGTGCCGCGCACGACGGCCGACTGGCATGCGCAGACGGACGAATCGAAGGCGCTCTCGAAGCTGCTGAAGTCGCGGGGCTTCCGCTTCGTCGGGCCGACAACGCTGTGGGCCGGAATGCAGGCCTGCGGCATCGTGAACGACCATCTGGCGACGTGCTGGGTGCGTGACGACGTGCAGCACGAGATCGACGCAGCACGACCCGCCTGAGCACCGCTCACGCCTCGAGCAGACGCTTCAATCGCTCGAAGTCCCGCCGGAACTGCTTCTCCGCACGCCGCGCCATGATCCCCGCCGCAAAGCCGGGGAGAAGTCCCGCGTCGCCGACGCCCGTGACGGTGAGGCGCGTCCCGTCGTCGTGCGCCTCGAGCTCGTGGCGCACGATGAACGGCACAGGACTGTCCAGCGCGCGCAGCGAGAACACGCGCGGCGCGTCGTACTCCGTGATCTCGAGCGTCGTGTTCAGCTCGCGACCGAGCATGTGCCGCGACTCACGAATGCGCGCGCCCACACGCGGCTCACCGCCATCCTCGATCTGGGCGCTGTGGACGCCCGACTGCCAGACAGGCAGATTCGAGACGTCGGTGAGATAGGCGAAGACGTCTTCCGGCGTCCGCGAGACCTCGATGGTCAGCTCCGCCCGCACGAGCGGCAGCATATGCTTCTGCCGCTTTGCTCGATGATCGCGTGCGCGCAGTGCTCACCCGCCTCGAGCGGGAGGACGCCGAGGAGCGGGAGAAAGGGCTTCCTTCCGCGGTACGCGCCCGCGCCGTCGTACCGACCACCGGCCGATTCCTCTTCTCGTTTGTCTCTCCGCAAGCCGACTGCGAGGTGCTCGAGATCGGGGGCTCCCGCGGCTACTCGACGATCTGGCTCGCCGCCGCGGCCCGCAGGTTCGGCGGCCGCGTCCTCTCGCTCGAGAACGACCCGCTGAAGATCGATGCGTGGCGCCGGAACATCGCCGAGGCAGGCCTCGAAGAGTGGGCCGACCTGCTCGAGGGCGACGCCCTCGAGACGATCCCCACCATCGACGACGTCTTCGACGTCGTGTTCCTCGACGCCGAGAAGGACGACTACGAGCAGCTGTTCCAGCTCGCACGTGCCAAGGTCGAACCGGGCGCCGTGTTCGTCGCCGACAACGTCACCTCCCACGAGGAGCTCAAGCCGTACTCGGCGGCGCGCCAGTCCGACCCGACGCTCGAGAGCGTCACGGTCCCACTCGACCGCGGTCTCGAAGTGAGCGTCGTCCTGCGCTGACGGCTCGCTGCTCCACGCCGACCTCCGGACCCGCTACTCTCCGGGCTACCGCGGAAAGGAGGTGGTCCGGTAGTGAATTCAGACTCAAGTACGGGCAGTGGAGGTACCAGCGGGTAGAGGTGCGGTCCCCGGGACCTACGGGGAATCGCCTAGCCAGCGTAGGGGACGACGCGACTCGCGCCGCCCGGCACAGCCGGAGCAGGACGCGCCTCTGCCGAATCCAACCTGGTATCCGGAGAGAGGGCCGCGCAAGCGGCCCTCTCTTTTTGCTCTTCTTGCCTGTTGCTCGGCCCGCTAGCCGACGGAGACCGGAACGGCCTCGGACGCGAGCGTCTCGAGGACGAGCCGGAGCCGTTCGAAGAGCTCGGCGTCGAGCAGCCGCCCCTCGTGGTCGAGCTTCTCGTGCACCCGAGAGACCGGGAGCTCGTCGCCGACCACGCGGGCACCGGCGGTGCCGAGGATCCGGCGGAGGTCCTGCTGCGCCCACATGGCGCCGAACTGGCCGGTGCTCGAGCCGATGACGGAGACGGTCTGGCCGGTCAGCGCCGACTCGCGGACAGGGCGCGACGCCCAGTCGATCGCGTTCTTCAGCCCGCCCGGCACGGAGCCGTTGTACTCCGGCGTCGAGAAGAGGATCGCGTCCGCCGCACTCCATTCCTCACGGAGCCGGCGGACGGATTCCACGGGTTCGGTCGTATCGAGATCCTGGTCGTAGAGGGGCAGGTCGCCCAGCCCTTCCCAGAGCTCGACGTCGACGCCCTCGGGAGCAGCCTCGATCGCGGCACGCAGGAGGTGCGTGTTGTGCGAGTCGCGGCGGAGACTGCCGGAAACGGCCAGGACCTTCATGACTAAGCCTCCGCCTTGACGAACGCGAGCTCGGCGATGAGCTTCACGTCGTTCGCGAGGTAGTCGCCACCGCTCTGGTTCGGTGCGTTCCAGCTGACGCCGTAGTTCGTGCGGTCGATCTCGGTCTCGAGCCGGAGGCCGAGGCGCTCGCGGCCGAACGGATCGGTCGCCGGGGCGGGCGCAATCTGACCGGTCAGCGTGATCGGCTGCGTGACGCCCTTGATCGTGAGCTCGCCGGAGCCCTCGACGGTGTTGTCGTCATTGCGGTGGAGCTCGGTGGCCTTGAACGAGATCTCGGGATGACGCTCGGCGTCGAAGAAGTCGGGCGTCTGGAGGTGGCCGTTCAGCTGCTCGTCCTTCACGTCGACACTTGCGACCTTCGCGGAGCCCTCGAGGTTCGAGCCCTCGAGTGTGGCGGCGAAGTCGGTGAAGCTGCCGCGGAACGCGTTGACGCCCGAGTAGACGACCTCGAACGAGACGTTGGAATGGACGGGATCTGCGGCCCACGTGCCGGCCGGGGCGAACTGCTTGGTGCTTTCGGCTACTGACATTTAGGGTGTTCCTTTCGGGAGTCTTTGTCCGCTATACTTGCGGTGTCAACAATGTTAGCGAGAGAAACTTGTCTAGTCAAGTATTGAGTGCTCAACTAGCTGTCGAACCAAACCTCGAGGCCTGGATCAAGTTCCTGCGGGCGCACGCGTCCCTGACGCGAGAGTTGTCGGGGCGCCTCGAGGCGGATCACGGCCTGACGCTCAATGACTACGACTGCATGGTCCAGCTGGCCTATGCGCCCGAGCGGAGCCTTCGCCGCGTCGATCTCGCCCGCAGCGTCCTGCTCTCCCCATCCGGCATCACCCGCCTGCTCGACGGCCTCGAGCGCGAGGGCTGGGTGGAGAAGCGAAGCTGCGAGAGCGACGCGCGCGTCACCTATGCCCGCCTGACGGACGCAGGCCTCGCGAAGTACAAGGCCGCCCGGAAGACCCACCTCGCGGATATCGAGGAGACGTTCGGCTCGCGCTATACGCCCGAGGAGCTCGAACGGGTCTCGGCGCTCCTCGGCCGCCTGCTCGACTCCGACGAGGCTCCCGCCTGCCTGGAGGAGCCCGCGTGACGCACGCGTTCTCGTCGCTCGACGAGCTGGGCGAGGGGCCCGGCTTCCGCAAGATCCGCAAGCCGCTCGGCGTCACCGCGTTCGGCGTGAACGCGCTCGTCCTGCCGCCCGGCCACGAGGGATTCCCGCACTACCACGACACCCAGGACGAGCTCTACTTCGTCCACCGCGGCCGCGTGAAGGTCGACGTCGAGGGAGAGAGCCGTGAGCTCGGGGAGGGCGGCCTGTTCCACGCCGAGGCGACGACGCACCGGAGCATCTCGAACCCGTTCGAGGAGGAGGCGGTCGTCTTCGTCGTCGGCGGCAAGGACGGTTACGTCGAGCGAGACGGCCATCTCGTCGATCCGGCCGACCTCGAGCGGCGCGCCGGCTTTTAAGCAACCTGATCTTCAGAACCGCACGACGGTGCGGACGCCCTTCGGAGCGTAGAGCTCGTCGAGCGCGTCCATCGCCTCGTCGAGTGCGATCTCCCGTGTCACGAAGCGCGCCAGGTCGAGCCGGCCGTCGAGAGCGGCCTGCGCGAGGAACGGGAAGTCCTGCTGGGGGATCGTGTCGCCGCCGTGCGTCACCGCGATCGAGACCTTCGGCCCGAAGAGGTCGCGTTCGATGTCGACGTCGAGCGTGCGGCCGGGCGGCGGCACTCCGACAAGCGTGGCGATGCCGGCGTAGCCGCACATCCGCACGGCGTCGACGAGCCCGGCCGGGCTGCCGATCGCCGAGAAGGCGAAGTCGACGCCACCCGTGAGCTCACGTACCTGTGCGACCGAGTCGCCGCCCCGCGCGTCGACGACGTCGGTGGCTCCGAGCGCGCCGGCAAGCTCGAGCTTCTCGTCGACGACATCGACGGCGACGATGCGCCCGGCTCCCGCGAGCCGGGCGCCCTGCACGACCGCCAGGCCGACACCGCCGCAACCGATCACCGCGACGGACGCGCCCTCGCGCACGGGCGTCGCCCAAAGGGCGGCGCCCGCGCCCGTCGAGAAGCCGCACGCGAGGAGGCAGGCCTGCTCGACCGGGAGCTCCGCCGCCACGACGACGGCGCACGCCTCGTGCACGATGACGCGATCCGCGAAGGTGCCGCAGCGCAAGACCGGCGTGAGCAGTGCGCCGTCGGACGCTCGGTGCATGCGGCGGCGTGCGCGGAGGTTGTTCGAGCAGCGCCGCGGATCGCCTCGCAGGCACGCAGGACAGTTGTCGTCGCACGGCGCGCGCCACGCGATCACGACGCGGTCGCCGGGCGCGACCATCGTCACGTCGGGCCCGATCTCTTCGACGACGCCTGCGCCCTCGTGACCGAGCAGGATCGGGAACGCCATGCCCCAGCCGTCGGTCTCGACGACGTGCAGGTCGGAGTGACAGACGCCGCAGGCTTCGACGCGCACCTGCACCTCGTTCGGCCCGGGCGGGTCGAGGGTGATCTCCTCGACCGCCGGCCGCGTTCCCGGCTCGGCGTAGATGAGCCCTCGTGTCACGACGCGGCGCGGCGCAACTGCTCGTCGAGCGGCACGAGCGGCAGTCGAAACGTGTCGACCGCGTCGGTGTTCGACACGACGTTGTCGCCGAGCTCGAGCATCGTCAGCTGATCGCGCGTCACCGGCGCTCCCGGCAGGCGCTCGGTGAGCAGGGCTTGGAGGCGCATGACGCCGAGTGGCACGTGAATCGACGGACGCCGAACGCCGAGGACCCGCTTCAGGCGTTCCCAGAACTCGTTCCACGTGACCGCGTCCGGGCCGCCGATGTCGAACGTGCGGCCCGCGGCCTCGGGCTCCTCGACCGCGCGTGCGACGTACTCCGCCAGGTCTTCGACCCAGATCGGCTGCAGGCGCTGCGTCCCGTTCCCGACGATGGGAGTGAGCGGCGCGAAGCGCGCCAGGCGCACGAATGTCGGCAGCACGCCGCCGTCCTTGCCGAAGACGAAGCTCGGCCGGAGGATCACGTGCTCGACGGAGGACGCCGTCACGGCGCGCTCCATCTCCCACTTCGCCGCGAAGTACGGGACCGCGTCCTTCGAGCGCTCGTTCAGGCCGAGAGCGCTCGCGAGCACGAAGCGGCGCGCTCCCGCGTCCTCCGCCGCCGCGACGAGCTTCCGCGTGCCCTCGGCCATCACGCGCTCGAAATCGGCGCGCGACCCCTTGATGATCGCGACGAGATGGACGACCGCATCGGCGCCCGCCGCCGCGGCGCCCAGCGCAGCCGGGTCGGAGACGTCTCCTTCGACGAGCTCGACGCCCCACGCCGTCAGGCGGGACGGCCGGTTGCGGTCGCGCACGAGCGCCCGCACCGGGATCTCCCGAGCGCGCAGCGCATGCACCACGTGCTGTCCGATGAAGCCGGTGGCACCGGTGACGAGGACGGTCACTCGAAGTTCTTCCAGTAGCGGCTCGCGGTCGGGCCCTTCTGGCCCTTGTACTTCGAGCCGATCTCCGACGACCCGTACGGCGTCGAGGCAGGCTCGGTCATCTGCATGAAGGAGATCTGCCCGATCTTCATCTCCGGATAGATCGTGATGGGGAGATTCGCGACGTTCGAGAGCTCGAGTGTCACGTGGCCGTCCCAGCCCGGGTCGATGAAGCCGGCCGTCGAATGGATGAGGAGGCCGAGCCGCCCGAGCGAGCTCTTGCCCTCGAGGCGGGCGACGAGGTCGTTCGAGAGCCTGACGCGCTCGAGCGTCGACCCGAGCACGAACTCGCCCGGATGGAGGACGAACGGATGATCGCCGTCGACCTCGACGAGCTCGGTCAGCTCCTCCTGCTCGACCTTCACGTCGATGTAGGGGTACCGGTTGTTGTGGAAGACCCGGAAGAAGCGGTCGACACGGACGTCGACGCTCGACGGCTGCAGAAGCGCCTCGTCGTACGGGTCGATCTCGATCCTGCCGTCGGCGAGTGCTCGGACAATCGTCGCGTCGGAGAGGACCACGGGGCCGATTCTAGGAGGGTTTGGCGGAATGGTGCTCGACACAGTCTCTATTTCGCCAGACCCTCCGGGGGGCTTGGAGACTCGCGGATCGGCGCACGAGCATCTACGATCCGGTCCCCGAAATGGCAACTGCAACCAATATCGAGGTCGCCGACCTCCGCGCGGCGCAGCGCGAGGCCCGGAGGCGCCAGGTCAGGCGGCGGCGTCTGACGGCACTTGCCGTGCTCGCCGTGCTCGCCGTCGCGGCGATCTTCGGCCTCGTCCAGCTGGTCGTGGGTGGAGGAGCCGGCAGCGTCACGCTCGTGCCGGTCGCCTCGGCGGCGCCGGTGAGCCCGTTCCGCTCGTCGCCTCCGGAGGAGATCCGCGGCATCCACCTGACGGGCCCGCTGATGACGCTCACCGGGAAGCTCGACTCGTACATCGCCATGAAGAAAGACGGCCTGAACACGATCGAGCTCGACCTGAAGGACGAGAGCGGCAATGTGACCTTCACCAAGGGCGCGCCCGCGATCGCGAAGCAGGACGGCGCTGCGCTCCGCTACTTCGACCCGACCGAGGTCGTCGGGAAGGTGCACAAGGCCGGCATGTACCTGATCGGCAGGGTCGTCACCTTCGAGGACCCGATCACATCCAGGGCCCATCCGGAGCTCGCGATCCACCGCAGCGACGGCTCGCTCTGGCGCACGAACGGCGGCCTCGGCTGGCTCAATCCCTATTCACGGACGGCGTGGAAGTACGACGTCGACGTCGGCGTTGCCGCGGCGAAGGCCGGCTTCGACGAGATCCAGTTCGACTACGTCCGCTTCCCGAGCGACGGCGACGTCTCGATCATCCGCTACCCGGGCAAGCACGCACAGCCGATGAACGAGACGGTGGCGGCCTTCCTCCGCTATGCCGCCACGCGCCTGCACCCGCTCGGCGTCCGCGTCTCCGCCGACGTCTTCGGCCTCTCGGCGTCGCACGACCTCGGCATCGGCCAGCATCCCGGCCAGATCGGCGAGGTGGTCGACGCCATCTATCCGATGACGTATCCCTCCCACTACACCGCGGGCGAGTACAACCTGCCCGACCCGAACGCGGCGCCGGGCCCGACCGTCTCGCACTCCCTGAGCGACTTCCAGACGCAGCTCAGCGGGGGCCGCGCGGTGATCGTCCCGTGGCTCCAGGACTTCTCGCTCGGCCGGACGTACTCGCCGCGCGACGTCGCCGCCCAGGTGGCCGCAGCGCGCGCCCACCACACCGGCGGGTTCATGCTCTGGAACGCGGCCGGCGTCTATACGCCGCAGGCGCTGCACAGCGGCCCGCCGCCGCCGCTGCCCGACCTCCCCGCCCCGCAGCTCTAGACCCGACTCGCAGCGAGGGAACGCGCTGTATCGGCGCTATTCATCTATGCGCCCCGCTATCGTGGACGCCGTGGCCACGACGCGAGCGATCCGCCTGAAGACCGAGGTGCCGGGGCCTCGCTCCCGCTCGATCGTCGAGCGGAAGGAGCGGGTGATCGCCAAGCCGATGTCGCTCCACCTGCCGATCGTCGCCGCCGAGGGCCGCGGCTCGACGCTGACCGACGTCGACGGAAACACCTACATCGACTTCACGGGCGGTGTCGGCTGCCTGAACGTCGGCCACGCGCATCCGCGGGTCGTCGAGGCCGTGCAGGAGCAGGCGGCGCGCTTCCTCCACACCGACTTCACGATGATCCCGTACGAGGTCTGCGTGACCCTCGCCGAGCGCCTGCTCGCGGTCGCGCCCTTCAGCGGCCCCGCGAAGGCCGCGTTCTTCAACGCAGGCACGGAGGCGATCGAGAACGCCGCCAAGTTCGCGCGCGCGTATACCGGCCGTCCTGCGCTGATCTGCTTCGAGGGCGGCTTCCACGGGCGCACTCTCCTGTCGCTCACGCTCACCTCGAAGACCCATCCGTACAAGGCCGGGCTCGGGCCGTTCGCGCCCGAGGTGTATCGCGTGCCGTTCCCGAACGAGTACCGCGGCATCACGAGCGCCGACGCGCTGGCGGCGCTCGAGCGTGCGTTCGTCACGGAGGTCGCGGCGGAGAACGTCGCTGCGATCTTCTTCGAGCCCGTGCAGGGCGAGGGCGGCTTCATCGTCGCTCCGCCGGAGTTCGTGACGGGCGTGCGCGAGATCTGCGACAGGCATGGGATCGTGCTCGTCGCCGACGAGGTGCAGACCGGCTTCGGCCGCACGGGGCGCATGTTCGCCATGGAGCACTACGGCGTCGAGCCCGACCTGATGACCGTCGCGAAGTCGATCGCCGCCGGCCTGCCGCTCTCGGGGGTCCTCGGCAAGGCGGAGATCATGGACGCGCCGGGCGACTCGGCCGTCGGCGGCACGTACGTCGGCAATCCGGTCGCGCAGGCGGCGGCACTCGCCGTCCTCGACGTGTTTGAAGAGGAGAGCCTCGTCGACCGTGCCGAGCGCATCGGGGAGACGATTCGGGGCAGGATGCTGGGATGGCAGGAGCGCCATCCCCAGATCGGCGACGTCCGCGGCCTCGGCGCGATGCTTGCGATCGAGTACGTCCGGGACCGGGGCACGAAGGAGCCGGCCCCGGAGCTCGCGGCTCGGGTGGCGGAGGAGGCGGCGCAGCGCGGCCTGCTCCTGCTGAAGGCCGGCACCTATTCGAACTGCAATCGCGTTCTCTGCCCGCTCGTGATCACCGACTCCGAGTTGGACGAGGCCCTGGGCGCCTGGGAAGACGCCCTCGACGCAGTCCTCGCGTAACCCGTACGGGAGCTCCGACGTTGGTCCCGTGTGCCGAACCGCGCTACGACGACGTCTGCCCTCCGGCGGAGCGACACGATGATCGGTGACGTGATCGCCGAGCGCTACGAGGTGATCGGGCTCGTCGGCACCGGCGGCATGTCGAGCGTGTACAAGGCGCACGACCAGCTGCTCGAACGGAACGTCGCCCTCAAGGTGCTGCACCCCCACTACGGCGACGACTCGGAGTATGTCGAGCGGTTCCGGCGCGAGGCGCGTGCGGTTGCACAGCTCTCGCATCCGAACATCGTCACGGTGATCGATCGCGGCGAGGCCGACGGCCATCAGTTCATCGTCTTCGAGCTGATCGACGGCGAGAATCTCAAGGAGCTCGTCAACCGGACCGGGCCGCTACCCGTGCGACGCGCGGTGGAGCTCGCGCTCGCCGTCGCCGAGGGGCTCGCGTTCGCGCACGAGCACGGGCTCGTGCATCGCGACGTGAAGCCGCAGAACGTGCTGCTGAACGGCGACGGCGAGGCGAAGGTGACCGACTTCGGCATTGTCCGGTCGCTCGACGTCGAGCACGGTGTCACGCAGACGGGCACGGTGCTCGGAACGAGCAACTACCTCTCGCCGGAGCAGGCGAGCGGCAAGCAGGTCACGCCGGCGACCGACGTCTACTCGCTCGGGGTCGTGCTCTACGAACTGCTCACTGCCGAAGTGCCCTTCCCCGGAGACAACTTCGTCGCCGTCGCGATGAAGCACCTCAACGATCCCGTGCCCGACATCCTCGAGCGCCGCCCCGACGTCCCCGTGCGCCTCGCGGCGGCCATGGAGCGTGCGCTCGAGAAGGACCCCGCGCGGCGGTTCCGGTCGATGCGCGACTTCGCCTCCGAGCTCCGAGCATGCCTGGCGGAGCTCGGCAGCTTCGACGCCGAGCGCACGTTCATCGCCCCACGACAGGCGATCCCCGAGAACGCGCCGCGCCGCGTGCGCACGAAACGGCGCCGCCGCTGGCCGGTTCTCGTCGTGCTCGTGCTTCTCGGCGCGGCGGCGGTCGTCGTGGGCGTGCTCGCGCTCGGCGGGCCGAACTCGAAGAACGCGGGAGGCAACACGCAGACGACCCCTCCGGCGCGCGCCGCGCTGACCCTGCGCGGCGTCGGTGCGTACGACCCGGTGGGCGGGGACGGGGAGCACGATGGGGAGGCCCCGAACGCAACGGACGGGAACCCCACGACGTACTGGCAGACGGAGCACTACCGCGATGGGCTGCGCAAGCCCGGCGTCGGCGTCGTCCTCGACGCCGGACGCGCAGTCGCCGCGAAGCGGCTCACCGTCACGAGCGACACGCCGGGGTTCACCGCGACGATCCTTGCGGGCTCGTCGCCAACCGGCCCGTTCGCGGCCGATGCTCCGTCGGAGCAGGTGGGCTCACAGGCGACATTCACGCTCCGCGGGCACACGGCCGAGTACTACGTCGTCTGGATCACCGACCTCGGCTCGAACAGCTCCGTGCACGTCAACGAAGTCAAAGCTCGCTCGTAGGACAGCGGTTCAGTACTGGAGCTTCGAGCGGCGTTCGGCGCGCTCGAGAGCGAGGTCGATCAGGCGATCGAGCAGCTCGGCGTACGGGACGCCCGACGCCTCGAACAGCTTCGCGTAGACGCTCGTCTCGGTGAAGCCCGGCATCGTGTTGAGCTCGTTGACGATGACCTCGCCGTCGTCCCGCACGAAGAAGTCGACTCGCGCAAGTCCTTCGCAGTCGCCTGCGACGAATGCGTCGACGGCGCGCTGTTGCACGAGCTCGATCGTCTCCTCGGGCAGCTCGGGCGGAATCACGAGCTCCATGCCACCGGACGCATATTTCGACTCGAAGTCGTACCACTCGTGCTCGAGCGTGTCGATGCGGCCGGGCAGCGACGCGACCGGGGGCGGCACGCGGTTGCCGAGCACGCCGCACTCGACTTCCATCCCCGACACGAACTCCTCGACGAGCACCTTCTCGTCGTGACGGCGCGCAAGTGTGACAGCGGGCTCGAGCTCCGACTCGTCGTGGACCTTCGAGATCCCGACCGACGAGCCCAGGCGGGCCGGCTTGACGAAGACGGGATAGCCGAACGGATTGGCGATCTCGTCGCCGAGGCGGATCGTGTGGTGGGGCGCGACGGGGATACCGCTGTCGCGCATCACCTTCTTGAAGAGGTCCTTGTCCATCGCGAGCGCGGAGCCGGCGACGCCCGCACCGACGTACGGGACGCCGGCGAGCTCGAGCAGTCCCTGGACGGTGCCGTCCTCGCCGAACGGGCCGTGGAGGATCGGCAGCACGACGTCGACGGCGCCGAGCGCGGCGAGCGTTCCGGCCTCGGCGGGAACGGGCAATGTCTCTGCCGCCCCAGGCTCCCCCTCAACGCGTGCAGAGCCGGGCCGCGCGAGGGCCGAGGCGCCGGACTCGAGCGCCCAGCGGCCGTCTCGGCCGATCGCGACGCTCACCACGTCGTACCGCTCCGGGTCGAGCGCCGCGAGCACCGAGCGGGCGGAGGCGAGGGAGATGTCGTGCTCGCTCGAGCGGCCGCCCGCGAGCAGCGCCACGCGAAGGCGCCGGGTCATCCGGCGGTCACGGAGTCGTCGTCGTGTCGGTCGTCGTCGCCGGGGGCGGTGGCGGGGTCGTCGCCTGGCGACCGACGGTCAGCGTCACGGTGGCGCCCGGCTTCAGCTGCGTGCCGCCGGGAGGATCCTCCGCGAGCACGAGCCCGACGCTGTTCGGATCCGCCGTGTCCTGATAGACGACATGGGGATTGAACCCGGAGTCGTGCAGGGTCTGCTGGGCGGAGCCGAGGTCGAGGCTCGTCACGTCCGGCACCGTCGAGGTCTTCGGCCCCTTCGACACGGTGACGTTGACGGTCGAGCCCTTGCCCGCCGACGAGCCGGCGGCAGGATTCTGGCCGATCACGTTGTTCGCCGGCTCGTTCGAGTCGACGAAGGTGGTGCTGACCTTGAAGCCCAGCGCCTGGAGCTGCGAGCTCGCCGTGTCGATCGGCTCGCCGACGACGCTCGGCACCGATACCGGCGTCGGGCCCTTCGAGACGTTGAAGTGCACGACCGAGCCCTCGGGCTGCTTCGTGCCCGGCGGTGGATCCTGCGCCGTCACCTCTCCCGCCGGCTTCGCCGACGGGACCTGCAGCACCGCGGCCTTCAGGTGCGCGTCGTTCAGCGCAGAGACCGCATCGGTCGCCTGGCTACCGACGAGCGACGGCACCTCCACCTTCGGGACGCCCGACGAGACCCAGATCGTCACGGGATCGCCCTTGTGCTTCCGCGTCGCCTGCACGGGGGACTGCTTGAAGACGAAGCCGGACGGCACCTTGCGGCTGGAGTGGTGGTTCACGACAGGCGTGAACCCGTCGCTCGTGATCTTCGCGCGTGCCTGGGCCTCCCGCATCCCGACGTAGAAGTTCACCGGCACGACGTCGTTCGAGGCGAGCTTGTTCGAGATCTGGTGATAGAGGAACCAGCCGCCGATTCCGGCGCCGATCACAAAGAGGAGCGCCGCGAGCCACGGCCACACCGGCCGGCGGTGGATCGGCTCCTCGAGGTCGTAGTAGACCGGCGGAGGCGTGGGCGGCAGCGGTGCGTACGACCCGCGGCGCGGGGGCACGATCATCGTCGCGGCCGTCGCAGACATTGGGCCGGTGGGAGCGCGCATGATCTGCGTCGCCGACTCCTCCGTCTCCGGCGAGACCCCGAGCCCGCGCGAGAGGCGCTCGAGGTCGGCGTCCATCTCCTCGGCGCTCTGATACCGCTCGTCCGGATCCTTCGCGAGTGCGCGCGTGACGACGAGGTCGAGCTCGCGCGGAAGCTCGGGGCGCAATGACGACGGGAGCGCCGGCGTCTGGGAGAGATGCTTCATCGCGATCTCGACCGGCGTGTCGCCGTTGAACGGCAGCGTGCCGGTGACGAGCTCGTAGAGCACGATCCCGAGCGAGTAGAGATCGGAGCGCTGGTCGACGGCGGTGCCGCGCGCCTGCTCGGGCGAGAGGTACTGCGCGGTACCGACGATTGAGCCGGCTTCCGTCATCTGGCTCGCGCCGGCGCGCGCGATGCCGAAGTCGGTGACCTTGACGCGGCCGTCGTCGTCGACGAGCACGTTGTGCGGCTTGATGTCACGGTGGACGATCCCGTGACGGTGCGCGAAGCGAAGCGCCGAGAGGATCTGCCGGGCGTACTCGATCGCGACGTTCAACGGAGCCGGCCCGCGCGAGAGGATCAGCTCCTTGAGCGACCTCCCGTCGAGGTACTCCATCGCGATGTAATAGGTGCCCTCGGCCTCGCCGCGGTCGTAGATCGAGACGATGTTCGGGTGCGAGAGGGCGGCCGCATTCTTCGCCTCGCGGCGGAAGCGCTCGACGAACTGCTCGTCGTTCGCGTGGCGGTCGTTGAGGATCTTGATCGCCACCCGCCGCCCGAGCTCCTGGTCCTCGGCGAGATAGACATTCGCCATCCCGCCGGCGCCAAGCTTGCGCACGACCTGGTAGCGGCCATCGAAAAGCGATCCTATGAGCGTGTCCGAGACGGCCACGGGGGTCCCTACAGGGTAGTGGGCGCCTCAGCCATGCAGGAGGGACTCGAGGACTGCCTTGGCGATCGGAGCGGCGACGGCGCCCCCGAAGCCGTTCAGTTGCTTCTCGAGCACCACCGCGACCGCGTACTGGGGGTTGTCCGCCGGGGCGAAGCAGACGAACCAGGCCGTGTAGACATGGTTGACGCCCGTCTCGGCCGTTCCGGTCTTGCCTGCCACCTGGATGCCCGGGATCTGTGCTGCCTGGCCGGTGCCGCCCTGCACGGCCGCGACCATCATCTGCGTCAGGTCGGCGGCGGTCTGCGGCTTGATCGCACGGCCGAGGTTGCCGGGATGGGTGGAGCGCACGGTCGAGCCGTCCGGCGCCACGATCTTCTGGACGACGTACGGCTTCGGCACGACGCCGCCGTTGCCGACGGTCGCGGCCACCATCGCCATCTGCAGCGGCGTCGCGAGCATGGTCGTCTGCCCGAAGGCGAGCCGGCCGGCGTCGACCGAGTTCGGATCCTTCGGATCGTAGAGATGACGACCGGTCTTCGAGTACGCGTAGAGCCCGCTCGGAGCACGCTCGTTCGCCGGTGTCTCGAGCGGCGGCGTCTTGTAGAAGCCGAACTTCTTCGCGTAGTCGAGGATGGTCTTCGCGCCGATGTGCAGGCCGATATTGCAGAAGACCGAGTTGATGGAGTGCTCGAACCCGGTCACGAGGTTGACGTGTCCGAAGGCCTCAGGTCCGTTCTGGTCGGGATTGCCCGCATTCGACACCTTCTGGCCGTACACCGTGCAGTACCCGGGATCCTCGAATGTCGACTCCGGTGTGTATGCGCCCGTATCGAGCGCGGCCGCGGCAGTGATGATCTTGAACGTCGAGCCCGGCGTGTAGAGCCCGGCCGTCGCGCGGTTCAGCAGCGCGAAGCCCTGGCCGCAGTCGCCGCGAATCCTGAGCACGCTCGCGTAGTTCGTCGAGATCTGATTCGGGTCATACGACGGCGTCGACGCCATGACGTACACCGCTCCCGTGTGGACGTTCATCGCGACGACCGCTCCGCACCTGGTGCCGAGTTGCTGCTGCGCGACACGCTGTGCGGACGGGCGCAACGTGAGCAGCAGGCTGTTTCCCTTCACCGTTCCGCCGCCGAGCTTGTCGAGTGCCCGCTTGAACGCGTTGCTCAGGTTCGTGTTCGACCCCGTGAGGTAGTCGTTCATCGACTCCTCGAGCCCGGCCTGCGAGCGGGCCGCGGTCGAATAGCCGATCGTCTGCGCGGCGAGCTTGTGCTGGGGATACCGGCGGAAGAACAGCGTTTGGCCGTTCAGCTTCCTCCGCTTGTTGGCGGCGAAGATCGCCTTCGGCCCCGTCAGGATGAGGCCGCGCTGGATCGTGAACTGCACGACGCGCTGGATCGCATTGTCCTGGCGGCTCTGCAGGCCGGCGGACGCCCATGCCTGCCAGTAGGTCGTCGCGACAACGAGCGCGACGAGCAGCAGCACAGAGACGAGCGCGAGGCGGTTCAGCTGCCTGTTCACCGCCTGCCCTCCACTTCCGCATTCGCGCGGTTGGAGACGAGCATCAGCCCGGCGACGACGATGAAGCTCGAGACGATGCTCGAGCCACCGTAGGAGACGAGCGGCAACGTGATCCCCGTCAACGGGATCACGCGAAGGATCCCGCCGACGATGATGAACGTTTGCAGCGCGAAGCCGAAGGTGAGCCCGGCGGCGAGCAGCTTGGAGAAGCCGTCACTCGCGAAGAGCGCGACGCGAAAGCCACGCAGAACGAAGACCACGTAGAGCAGGAGCAGCGCGGCGGCCCCGATCAGCCCCAGCTCCTGTGCGAGCGCGGAGTAGATGAAGTCGGTGTTGAGGTACGGGATGATCTGGTGCCCCGACGACGTCCTGAACGTGCCGGTGCCGAGGCCGGTGCCGCCGAAGCCGCCGTGCCCGATCGAGTAGAGCGACTGCACCTCCTGATAGCTGCCGCAGTCCTGCCGCAGCGCCGGCTGGCCGGTCAGCGCGCAGTAGACCTTGTCGGTCGTCCACGGATGGAGCCAGTTCGTCACCCGCGTGCGGACGTGCGGTGTCGCCCTGTACACGGCCGCCGAGCCCGCGAAGAACAGCACGAGCGCGACCGCGACATACGCGACGCGTGCGGTCGCCACGTACAGCAGGGCGAGGAAGATCCCGTAGTAGAGGAGCGCGCTGCCGAGGTCGCCCGTCGCGACGAGCACGAGCATCGCGCCGCCCCAGATCACGAGCAGCGGCCCCCAGTCCTTCAGCCGGCCCTGTGCGAGCACCTCGCGCTTCTCGCGCAGGTAGGCGGCGAGGAACACGATCAGCGCGATCTTGCCGAGCTCTCCGGGCTGGAACTGCAGGCCGCCCGCGTGCACCCAGAGCCGCGAGCCGTTCACGGTCTGTCCGATCACGGGGAGCAGCGGCATGAACAGCAGCGCGATCGCTCCCAGGCCGAAGAGGTACTTGTAGTTCTCGAGCAACCGGTAGTCGCGTCGAAGGCCGAGCAGCACGAGCGCGAACACCGCAACGCCGATCACCACCCAGAGCCCCTGCTTGAACGCGTCCGACGGCCCGAGGCGGTAGATCTCGGTCAGCCCGATCGCCGTGAGCAGCGCGGCGATCGGCAAGAGGTACGGGTCGGCGTACGGCACGGTGTACCGCGCGACAAGATGCGCGACGAGGTAGAGCGCGAAGAAGAACGCGGCGTACGTCAGCGACGCGGCAGAGATCTCGGACTTGCGCGCGATGTAGACGCTGGCGAAGCCCACGCCCGTGAGGACGCCGGCAACGATCAGATAGAGAAGCTCGCGATTCCGGTTGCTCAGTGTCAGCGCAGCAGTCCCCAGATGAGCAGCACCGCAGCGAGCGCGAGGAGCGCGAGCATCGCAAGAACGAGCCGGATGCGCGCACCGGTGCCGATCGGCTCTCGCTCGAGCGCCGCCAGCGCCTCCGCCGAGCCTGCGACGAGGAATGCCTCCTCGACCTGATCCGCCGGAACGACCATCGTGTCGACCGCCGGCGACGGTGCCTGCATGCCGTCGATCGTGTCGTCGTCCGCGCCGGCGGCCGGCATCGTGACGGTGTCCCCGCCGTCCGCGCTGATCGTGAAGGCGACGACGGTGATGTTGTCCTCGCCGCCCGCGCGGTTCGCCGCTGCGACGAGCGACTTGGCAGCGCGATCGAGATCGTCATGATTGCGCTCGAGCAGCTCGAGGATGTCCTCGTCGGCGACCATCGTCGTCAGGCCGTCGGAGCAGATCAGGAAGAGATCGCCTTCCTTCGCCTCGACGACGAACGTGTCGACGTCGACGTCGGGATCGGTGCCGAGCGCGCGGGTGATCACCGAGCGCTGAGGATGCGTCTCGGCCTCCTCCGGCGAGAGCTTCCCGGTCTTCATCAGCTCGTTCACGAGGGAGTGGTCCTCGGTCAACTGCTCCATCACGCCGTCGCGAAGCAGATAGGCGCGCGAGTCGCCGACGTGGCCGAACGTGACGCGCGTGCCCTCGACGAGTGCTGCGGTGATCGTCGTGCCCATGCCGGAGGCGGCGGGATCGGCGTTCGACCGTTCGTAGACCCGGCGGTTCGCCTCCTGGATCAGCGCGACGACGCGTTCCTCGCCGCCGGCCGTGCCGGCATCGGTGTCCTTCAGGGCGGCTGCGGCCAGCTTCGACGCCACCTCGCCCGCCTGCGCGCCGCCCATCCCGTCGGCGACGGCGAAGAGCGGTGGTGCGACGACGAACGAGTCCTCGTTGCGGCGCCGCTTGTTCCCGGTGTTCGACTCCCGTCCGATCGCTCCGACGCTCATCCCTCGAACCTCAATTCGGTCTCCCCGACGCGGACGACGTCGTCGCGCGCAAGTTTGCGGGGCCGGTCGATGCGCACGCCGTTCACGTAGGTGCCGTTCGTCGAGCCGACATCGCTGACCCAGACGCCGTCGCGGCGCGGCTCGATGCGCACGTGGCGCGCGGAGGCAAACTCGTCGCCGTCGATCGAGACGTCGTTCTGCGCACCCCGGCCGACGGTGAGCGGTCGGGAATCGAGATCGAACTCATCGCCGACGCTCAGCACCTTGCTGTGGACGACGACGAGACGTCCGGAGTTGGCCGCCTGTGGCAGAGCGGCCCCACCGGCGACCGCGGGCCGGAGGATGAAGCTCTCCTGCGGGAGGTGCATGTCGCGACCGGCTGTTCGGACGATGCGCCAGATGAAGAGATAGAGCAGCACGATGAACGCGATCTTCAGGATGAGCAGGACGGTCTCGTAGGTGGTGCTCGCGACGATCATTCCCGCTCCAGCGTGAAACCGATGTCCGTCTCCCCCACGGTGAACGAATCGCCGGGCTCGAGCTTCGCCCGCTTGACGCGCCGGCCGTTCACCTCGATCCCGTTCGTCGAGTCGAGGTCGACGATCCAGTATGCCGTCCCTTCCTGGCGGAGCTCGGCGTGACGGCGCGAGACGTTCGCGTCCTCGATCTGGATGTCGCAGTCGCGTGAGCGCCCGAGAACGACCCGGCGGCTTTCGACGCGCTTCGTCTGTCCGTCCCACGTCAGGACGGCGACCTCGCGCTCGAGTGGCACATCGTCGAGAGAGGCGGCCTCCGTCGGCTGCTGGACGGGCTTGTAGATCATCGTCGCACCGGATTCGACCTGGCCCTGCGGCTCGTCGGCGACTGCGCTTCGGTTGCCACGCTTCGGCTGGACCATCCGCGTCGCGATCCCGAACTCGCCGACGGCGAGGTCGTCGTCGGTCTCGAGCAGCACCTTCGCAGGTGTCAGCAACGCGTAGCTCTCTCGCTTCGCGTGCTCGCCGAGGTACTCCTCGAGCTCGGCGATCAGCGAGCCCTGATAGTCGGCGAACTGGTCCCTGTCCGACACGGAGAGGTACACGGTGTACTCGTTCGGGACGTAGACGCGCGAGACGGACACCGTCTTGTGGTCGTCCATCTCCTTCGCGAGCTTCCGCGCGAGCTCGACAGGCTGGACATTCGTCCGAAACGCCCGTCCGAAGACGCCCTCGAACAGCGCCTCGATCTTCTGCTCAATCGCCCTGAGGACCAATGCGGGGGTGACGATACCCCGCGGAGGCCGGAATCAAAGCCTTATCGCAGCTCGGCCCGCGCGGCGAGCAGGATCGCAGTCACCCACGCGCCCGCGACGAGCGGCACGACGGCCACGGCAGGGGCAACCGGGACGGTCAGGAGCAGCATGGTGGCGCCGGCGGCGGCGGCGCCCCAGCGCCCGTAGGGCCGCGCAAGCGGGAGCAGCGCCGCGAGGAGCGCGAACGCGACGGCCTCGGCGAGGAGGGCCGGGTGGGCCGCCGCAGCGCGGGCGAGCGACCCGACGACGTCGAGCGGGTCGCGGGAGCCGGCGACGCCGACACCGAGCGGCGGAGGCTCGCCGGTCAGCGGCAGGGAGACGCCTCGAAGCCCGGCCGCGAGCGCTGCGACGAGCACGGCGGCGGCCGCCTGCGCAGCGCGACGGGGAGCCGAGCGGAGGCCCGAGAGGACGAGCGGTACGAGTCCGAGCGCGGCGAGCGGGGCGAGCAGGGCACCGGCGGCGAAGAGGAGGCCGCTGCGCGGCTCGCGCCACGAGAGCGCGAGCCAGCCCGCCGCGACCGCGGCGTAGACGAGGGCGAGGCCGAGCGAGATGTTGCCGAGCGGGAGGATCGGCACGGCGAGCGCGACTGCGAGGCCGAGGCGCTCGCGGAACCCCGTCGCCGCTGCGGCCACGGCGGCAAGGCCGAACGCCCACCCGTGCGGGAAGAACGGCAGCGTGCCGGCGGTCCAGCCGGCGAAGCCCGCGGCGAGGACGGCTGCGCCGGCCCGCCCTGCTTCGGCAGGCACTGCGAAGGTGCTGCCGCTGCGAGAGCGCTTGACGCGCCGCGGAGCAGCGCTGCCGCGGAGCCGATCGGCGAGCTCCTGCGCCGACGGCCGGGACGCAGGCGCGAGCGAAAGGGAGCGGTCGACGAGCTGGAGCAGCGCGTTCGGGAGATCCGGACGGAGCGCCGAGAGCGACGGCGCGCCGGCCTCGATCGCCCGCGCCGTCTCGAGCATCGAGCTCTGCCAGAACGGATGCCGCCCGGAGAGCGCCTCCCAGAGCATCACGCCGACGGCCCAGACGTCGGCCGCGCCGGTGGCGTCGTCGCCCGCGAGGCGCTCGGGCGCGATGTACGCAAGCGTGCCGGGGACGTCGCCCTGCGCGGTGAGCGTCTCGGCTTCGGCCATGCGCGCGAGGCCGAAGTCGAGAATCCGGACGGATACGCCCCCGCCGTCGGCGAGCAGGACATTCGAGGGCTTGACGTCCCGGTGCAGGATTCCGGCCCGGTGTGCATGGGCGAGGCCGTCGCAGATCTGCGCGCAGGCCTCGATCGCGGCGCCATCGTCGAGCTCACCGGCGCGGAGCGCCTCCCGGAACGTGCGACCCGGCACGAATTCGTACGCGATGTAGACGTGGCGGGGATCCCGCGCGAACGCGTAGGCGCGGAGGCAGCTCGGATGGCGCAGCTGCGCGGCCGCCTGGGCTTCCCGCTCGGCGCGTGCGGCGGCCTTCCCCTCGCGGGGGACGATCTTGAGGGCGACCTCGAGCCCCGTCTGCTCGTCCCGCACGAGCCAGACCGACCCCGAGCCGCCGCTGCCGAGCGGGCGCAACGGCCGGTACCGGCCGAGCATGAGCCCGCTCCCTTCGAGCGCGAGAGCGGTATTCGACATACGTCCGGACAGGTTGGCGACCGACGGGTGGTTTCCTCTCTGACTGACGACCTGAGTACAGTTGCGGCACGGATGAGCCGATGAGCACGCACGACGACGACATCGAGTTCGACTTCTTCGACGAACCGGAGACCGTCGAGGCGACCCAGCGAGGCCGCAGGCTTCCCCGGCGCGGCGGTGGAGACGGCGAGGGGCCACGGCGGCCCCCGCTGCAGACACCGACCGGCCTGATCCCGCTCGCGCGGCTCGTCGGCCTGATCGCGATCGCGATCGCGATCATCGTCGGCCTCATCTCCTGGGTCGGCGCGTGCCAGGGGACGAGCAAGCACGCCGCCTACGCCACCTACGCGACGAAAGTGAAGGCGATTGCGCAGAGCTCGAACCAGCTCGGACTGGAGTTCGCGACCAAGCTCAGCTCGTCGGGTCTGAAGGCCGCCGACCTCGAGACGAGCCTGCAGAAGTACGCGCAGCAGGAGCAGCAGGCGTACGACCAGGCGCAGCAGATCCGCGCGCCCGGCCCGCTCCGCGCCATCCACCAGCACCTCGTCGACTCGCTTGCACTCCGGGCGAAGGGGCTCGCCGCGCTCGGCGACGCTGTCTCGCAGACCGCCTCGACGAAGGACGTCACGGCCGCTGCTGCGACCCTCAACGACAAGGCGCAGCTCCTCATCGCGAGCGACGTCGTCTGGGACCAGCTCTACCGGATCCCGGCGAGCCAGGAGCTGACGGCGCGAGGGATCACCGGCGTCGTCATCCCCGACTCGAACTTCATCACGAATCCCGAGCTCGTGAGCGCGCGCTCGTTTGGCGTCCTCCTGCCGCAGATCCACGGCGGTGCGTCGACCGGCGGGACGCCGGGCGGGAAGCATGGCGATGCGCTCGTATCCACGAAGGTGCAGCCCCAGGGCAGCACCCTCTCCTCGTCCACCGCGACGACCGTGAAGGTCTCCGCCGATCTCTCGTTCGTCGCCACCGTCGAGGACTCCGGCGACTTCCAGGAGATCAACGTGCCGGTGACGCTGACGATCAACGCCGGCGGGAAGCCGATCGTGAAACGAAAGACGATCCCGCTGATCCAGCCGGCGCAGCAGCAGACCGTCACATTCACCAACTTCAACCTCCCGACGACGGCGTTCGGGTCGAAGGCGACGGTCCGGGTCGTGGTCGGTCCGGTTCCCGGCGAGGTCATCACGACCAACAACAGCGCGTCGTACATCGTTTTCTTCACACTGAGCTCGCCGTAGGACCGTGCACATGAGCGCCTCCGTCGCAGGCTGGATCGCGATCGGCGCCGCGGCAGCGGCCGTCGCCTCCCTGCTCCTCGCGATCGGGTATTCCGTCGCCTTGCGCCGTGTACGCCAGGCGCAGCTCGTCATCCTCGGCGGTGGACGGGAGGACCTCGTCGACTTCGCCGTCTCGCTGCAGAGCCGGATCGACGCTCTCAACGGGTCGGTCGACGCCGTCTCGGCCGGCCTCGCCCGGACCGACCGCCGCGTCGACGAGACGGTCTCGAAGACCGCCATCGTCCGGTACGACGCCTACGAGAAGAGCGGCGGCCACCAGTCCGCCTCGGTCGCGATGCTCGACTCGTCCCGGACGGGGCTCGTGCTGAGCGCGATCCAGGGGCGCGACTACGCCCGGATCTACATCAAGGAGCTCGACCGCGGCCGCGCGTCGGTCGCGCTTTCGCCCGAGGAGCAGGAGGCGGTCGACCGGGCGATGAGCTCGTAGCGCAGCGGCTCTTTACCGCATTTCAAGCGGTATGACGCCTTCCGCTGGTATTTTCCATCTCAGGTGCAGCAGGTTCTCGTCCTGAACGCCAGCTACGAGCCGTTGAACGTGTGCACGGTTCGGCGTGCGCACGTGCTCCTCTACAAAGGGAAGGCCGAGGTCGTCGAGGAGCTCGACCAGCCGCTGCGGTCGGCGACGACCACCTTCGTCTGGCCGCACGTGATCCGGCTCGTCCACTACGTCCGTGTCCCGCGGGCGATCCAGCGCAAGATCTCCCGCCGGGCGCTCTTCGCCCGGGACGGCTGGCGCTGTGTCTACTGCGGCACGACGAGCGGCCGCCTGACCCTCGACCACGTCGTCCCGCGGTCGAAGGGCGGCGAGTCGATCTGGGAGAACGTCGTCACCGCCTGCGCGCCGTGCAACCTCCGCAAGGGCGATCGATCCCTCGTGCAGGCCGGGATGGAGCTGCCGCACCCGCCGCGCCCGCCCCAGCCGGTGCTCTTCATCAAGCTCGCCGCGCCGCGGATCCCGCAGCGCTGGACGCCGTACCTCGGCGACATCGGCACGGCCACCGCCGCCGCGTAGCGCGCCCCTCCCGGTAGCGAGTTCAGGCTCGTCTGTGACGGTCCGACCGGTCGGTGCCGTATCACGTACATGATGCGACTCCGCTGGATCCTGTTTCTCGCCGGCCTGCTGCTCGTGGCCTCGGCGATCGCCGGCGTGGCCCAGCCACGGCTCGGCCACACTGCGACGACGACTCCGAGCACCAAGACGATCACCGTCAACGGCAACGGCTCGATCACCACCGTCCCCGACCGCGCCACCTTCCAGTTCTCGATCGAGACCCACGCCAAGACGGCATCCGCGGCGCTGACCCAGAACTCCGCCGACGCGACGGCCGTCATCGCAGCCCTCAAGGCCGCCGGCGTCTCGTCTGCAAACATCCAGACGAGCCAGGTGTCGCTGCAGCCGCAGACCTCGCAGGACGGGACGACGATCATCGGCTACGTCGCCTCGAACAGCGTCACCGTCAAGACGCCGCTCGCCGGCGCCGGCGCGGTCATCGACGCCGCGGTGGGCGCGGGCGCCAACGGCGTCTCCGGCCCAAGTCTCGACGTGTCGGATCAGAGCTCGCTCTATCGCGATGCACTGCACAAGGCGGTCGACGACGCGAAGCTCAAGGCGCAGGCGCTCGCAGATGCCGCGGGCCTCAGCCTCGGGGGCGCCCAGTCGATCACCGAGGGCGGCTCGTCCTCACCTTTCCCGGTCGCCGACAAGATGTCCGCCGTGGGAGCGCCGATCGAGGCGGGAACGCAGGAGATCCAGGCGAGCGTGACCGTCACCTACGCGGTGAGCTAGAGCTAGGCCGAACCGCTCCGGAGCCCCTGCTCGAGCGGGAGGCCGCGCGCCGACCAGTCGCTCCAGCCGCCCGGATAGAGCCTTCCTTCGCGCCCGCGGAGGAAGGCCCGGTGCAGCACGACGCACGCCGTGACACCGGAGCCGCAGTACGGGACGAGCTCGCCTTCGGGCAGCTCCGGTTGCGGCTCCGCCCACGGCGCGTTGTGGGCGCCGGGGATCCGGCCGGGCGTCGTGTCGATCAGGTTGGGCTCGCCGCGCCAGCGATTCGCAGGGCGCGCATCGACGAGAACGAGCGCCGGGTCGCCGAGGCGTGCAGCGAGATCCTCCGCCGAGATCGTGTCGCCGAAGCGCAGCCGCGGGACGAACTCGACCGGCTCGACCTCCTCCGGTCCGGCGCGCAGCGGCCCGCCCCAGGCGTCGATCCCGCCGATGAGGACGGCGCAGTCGTCGTGGCCGAAATGGCGGAGGAGCCACCAGAGCCGCTCTGCGCCGCCGAGCGTCCCGTAGGCGACGACCGTCACGCCGGGACCGATGCCCGCACGGGAAGCGGCGGCCGCGAAGCGCTCCGCCGAGGGGAGCGGGTGCCGGCCCTGCCCCATCGCCGAGAGGTCCGAGAGGTCTTCGTCGACGTCGAGGAAGGACGCGCCGGGCACATGCCCGGCGAGGTAGAGCTCCCTGCCCCGCTGCGGCCCGCCGAGCTCCCAACGGCAGTCGACGAACTGGACGCGCATCTGCTGACCATAACCCTGGGGGCCCGAAGCGGGAGCCCCGGAGTTGCGGGACGGCCGCAGGGCGAGTAAAAGGCGGGCATGCGCCGCCGGCTCCTGGTCGCCACGGGAATCGTCCTGACCCTGGGCGGCGTTGCGGTGTCGGCGGGAGGCGCGACCGCGTATTTCTGGGACCAGAGCAACGCCGACCTGATCGCCTCGGGCGTCACGATCGCCGGCATCGATGTCGGCGGCCTCCATGCCGCCGACGCGCGGGCCCTGCTCGACGAGCAGCTCGTGCGACCGATGCGCCGCCCGGTGCGGATCGAGGGCGACGGCTCGACCACGTCCGTCGACCCGGACGAGGCGGGCCTGCACGTCGACGTCGCGCAGATGGTGGACACGGCGATCCGCCTGAGCCGCGCCGGGGGGTTGAGCGACCGCGTGATGCGTGAGCTGCGCGGGCGGCGCCTCCACGAGTCGGTCCCGCTTCGCGCCGGGCTCTCTCGCGGGGCTCTCGCAGGGTACGTCGCCGACGTCGCCTCGAACGTCGACCTCCCGGCAAAGCCGGCGCGGCTCATCCCGTTGCCGACGCGGCTTCGGATCGTGCCATCCCATAACGGGCGGGCGGTCCAACGCCCCGCCCTGATGCGCGCCCTCGCGGTAAGCCTCCTGCGCTCCGACGGACCGCGGACGCTCGCCGTGCCGACGCGCGTCGTGCTGCCGCGGATGACGACCGCAGCGCTCGCGAAGCACTACCCGACCTTCATCCTCGTCAGCCGCGAGACGTTCACGCTGCGCCTCTACAAGCACCTGAAGCTGGTGCGCACGTTCGGCATCGCGGTCGGCCGCGCAGGTCTCGAGACGCCCGCCGGCCTCTACTCGATCACGAACAAGCAGGTGAACCCTTCGTGGCATGTCCCACTGAGCGCGTGGGCCGGCGACCTCGCGGGCCGGATCATCCCACCGGGGCCGGCGGACCCGATCAAGTCACGCTGGATGGGATTCTGGAACGGGGCAGGCATCCACGGCACCGACGATGTCAGCTCGATCGGCTCCGCCGCCTCGCACGGCTGCATCCGGATGACGATCCCGGACGTCGAGGCGCTCTATCCGCTCGTACCGCTCCACACGCCGATCTACGTCGGCTGAGAAGGCCCCTGACGGCTCCGTGCCGCCGTCAGGCGCAGCGGGATCGGCCTACCGCAGCGCAGACACTCGGTCTGCGCCGCCCCTTTCCGGGTCGCGCGCTCGACCGGCAGCGGCGTTGCGCACGTACAGGTGATGCTCTCGGTGGCCGCGGGATCAGGCACCGATCGTCGCCTCCGAGAGCTCCGCGCCCGTGCGGTTGTGCGTGACGTTCTCGACGGGGGTCGTCCACACGAGGCCGTCGCCGGACTCGTTGCCGCTGACAGCGGCCGCCTGCGCCGCCGCGACCACGCCGGCGACCTTGTCGTCGGCGACGATGAAGATGAGCAGCGCCTTCGGAAGGAAGCGCGACTCGAACACGCGGCCGCGATATTCGTGCGTCACGCCGCGCTGCTTGCCGTGGCCGACGGCCTCGATCACCGTCACACCGACGTGACCCGTCTCCTCTTCGACCGAGTCGATGACCGTCTCGACGCGTTCGCGGATCACCACAACTTCGACCTTCGTCATGCGTTCATCTCCGATCGTCGTTCCAGCAGGACAACGTCACGCCACACACCGTCCAGGCGGCCGAGTCGCTCGCGCACGCCCACAACACGAAATCCGAGAGACAGGTGCAGCGCGAGGCTGGCCTCGTTCTCGGGGAAGACACCCGACTGGAGTGTCCAGATGCCGCCGGCATCGGCCGCTGCGACGAGAGCGGCGAGCAACTGCCGGCCGAAGCCGAGCCCGCGGACGCGCTCGGCCACGTAGATGCTGTGCTCCGCGACACCGCTGTAGCAGGCGCGATCGGAGACGCCCGAGAGCGCCGCCCAGCCGACGACGTCGCCGTCGAGAGTGACGACGAGGCGATGGTCGGCGAGATGGCCGGCGTCCCAGGTCCCCCACGTGGGGGCCGTCGTCTCGAAGGTGGCGTTGCCGGTGCGGATTCCCTCTTCGAAGATCCTGGCGACGTCCTGCCAGTCCGCCGGCTGCAGCTCACGGATCGTCATGCGTGTCAGTGTCGTCAACGGGTGTGCTCCGGCATCTCGATTCGACAAAAAAAGGGCCCCACGACTTCCGAAGAAGGCGTGAGGCCCCATAGCCTCGGTACCCGCCATCACCGGCGGACATCCTGCGGGCACCTTAGCGTGGTCTCCCGACGGATCGCAACTCAAGTCGACCGGTTTGGCGAGATCACCGCTGCTGCGATCCCGAGGCCGACGAGGATGCTGCCGCCGAACCAGCGCTCGAAGCGGGCGACGCCGGGCGATCCGCGCAGGCGATCCGCGACGGAGCCGGCGACGATCGCGTAGAGGCTGTCGCTGGCGAGCCCGAGCGCCGCGAGCGTGAGCCCGAGGAGCACGATCTGCAGCCAGACGTGTCCGTCCTTCACGTCGACGAACTGCGGGATGAACGCGAAGATGAAGACGATCGTCTTGGGGTTCAGCAGGTTCACGACGAGGCCCTGCGTGTAGAGCCGCCGGAGGCTCCGCGGCGTGCGTTCTGCGACGAGCGCGTCCGGCTGACGGGTCAGCAGCCGGCGGACGCCGAGGAAGACGAGGTACGCAGCTCCCGCGTAGCGAACGGCGGCGAACGCGCCCGTCGATGCCAGCACGAGGGACGAGAGCCCGATCGCCGCAGCAGCGATGTGGACGAGCGTCCCGGTCGTGACGCCGAGCACCGAGAGGAGACCAGCGGTTCGGCCCTGGTCGATGCTGCGGCCGACGATGTAGAGCACCGCAGGGCCGGGGATCGCGAGCAGCACGAGGCAGGTCACGACGAACACCGCGTACGTCGAGAGCGACGGCATCGCGCGAGCGTACACAGGCCCTATGGCGGCCGCCGCGCCGCCACAGGGCCGACGGAGACCCTCCTAGGCGGCGGCCTCCTCGAGCAGGCGCTCGGACGGGGCGAAGTCGCTCGTCGGGATCGTCGTGATCGTCTGCAGGATGCGGCCGGCGATCTTGTACGGGTCGCCCAGGGAGTTCGGGCGGCGGTCCTCGAGATAGCCCCTGTGGCCGTTGTTCACGAAGCTGTGGGGGACGCGGATCGAGGCGCCGCGGTCGGCGAGGCCGTAGTTGAACTGGTCGATCGCCTGCGTCTCGTGGAGCCCGGTGAGGCGCATGTGATTGTCGGGGCCGTACACCGCGATGTGCGCGTCCTTGTGCTCGTCGAAGACGGCCATCAGCGCCTCGAAGTACTCGAGACCGCCAACCTCGCGAAGGAACTTCGTCGAGAAGTTCGTGTGCATCCCGGAGCCGTTCCAGTCGTGCTCCATGCCGAGCGGCTTGGGGTGGAAGTTCACGTCGACGCGGTAGCGCTCGCAGAGACGCAGGAGCAGGTACCGGGCGATCCAGACCTCGTCGGCGGCGCGCTTCGAGCCCTTGCCGAAGATCTGGAACTCCCACTGGCCCTTGGCGACCTCGGCATTGATGCCCTCGAGGTTGATGCCCGCCGCGAGGCAGAGGTCGATGTGTGCGTCGACGATCTCGCGCGCCACGTCGCCGACGTTCTTGTAGCCGACGCCCGTGTAGTACTCGCCCTGCGGCGCAGGGAACCCTTCACGCGGGAAGCCGAGCGGGGCGCCGTCCCGGTAGAGGAAGTACTCCTGCTCGAACCCGAACCACGTGTCGGGGTCGTCCGGGATCGTCGCGCGGCTGTTGGTCGGGTGCGGAGTCCCATCGGGGAGCAGCACCTCGCACATGACGAGCGCCCCGTTGACCCGTGCGGGATCCGGGAAGATCGCGACCGGCTGCAAGAGGCAGTCCGAGTTGCTGCCTTCCGCCTGGCGCGTCGAGCTGCCGTCGAAGCCCCAGACCGGCAGCTCCTCGAGGCTCGGGAAGCCGTCGAACTCCACCACCTTCGTCTTGCTGCGGAGGTTCGGGACGGGCTCGTAGCCGTCGAGCCAGATGTATTCGAGCTTGATCTTGGTCCTCATCCTCGTCCTCTCTCGTGGGGAAAACCGCACAAAAAAAGGCCCGAGAGCTCTCAGAGAGAGTTCTCAGGCCTCGTCGCCTGGCGCCGCCTACGGAGGCGACAATTCTGCTCAGGTTATAGCGACGGTGTCGATCCGCCGTCAAGCCCGGGCGTACAACTCCGCGAGCTCGCGGCCGGTCTCGGCGACGCGATCCCGGAGCTGCGTGGGCGCGATCACCTCGACGTCGACCCCGAAGCGCAGGAGCTCCCGGTAGGCGGAGCCGAGGTCCTCGAAGGCGACCACGACGCTGCCGTCCTCCGCGAGCCGCTGCTCGCCGGGCAGATAGCGGCGGACCTCCTCCGATACCCGCACCGTCACCTCGACCCGGGCGCGGCTCTGCTCGAACGCCCGCGACCATTCGTCCCAGAACGCCGTGAGCTCGAAGCCTGGAGGCCTCTCGAACGTCTCGTCGAGCGCGCTGACCGCGGCGACGCGCGACACGCGGTAGACGCGCATCCCGGCGCTGCGGCGCGCGATCAGATACCAGGCGCCTCCTTTGAGGACGAGCCCGAGCGGGTCGAGCGTCCGCTGCACGATCTTGCGTCCTTCGCGGTAGCGGATCCGCACGCGGCAGCCGCTCCAGACGGCCGTGGAGAGCGCCGGCAGGTGGGGAACGCGGTCCTCCGAGCGGAACCAGCCGCGGGTGTCGAGATGAAAGAGCCGCGAGGCGCGGGTGGCGCGCTCCTGGAGCTCGCTCGGAAGTGCCGCGAGGAGCTTGAGCCGGGCGGCAGCGAGCTCCCCGCCGAGCCCGAGCTCCGCTGCCGGCCCGGGCATCCCGGCGGCGAAGAGCGCCTCCGCCTCGTCCGCGGTCATGCCGGTGAGCCTCGTGCGGTAGCCGCCCGCAAGCCGGTAGCCGCCGGTCGGCCCCCGCACCGCCTCGACGGGCACGCCCGCCGCGGCCAGCGATTCCATGTCGCGGTGCACCGTCCGCACCGAGATCTCGAGCATCCCGGCGAGCTCGGCAGCCGTGAGCTGGCCCCGCGTCTGGAGCACGAGCAGCAGCGAGACGAGCCTCGTCGCACGCATCTCGTAAACATGACAGAAGATGGCCTCTTTGTCTGCAAGAGTTCGGGACATGGACGATGCGAACATCTGGGACGACGCCTGGGGCGAGCAGCAGGAGGACTGGTCGGGCGGCGGCGGCACGAGCAAGCGCCTCGTGCCGGCCGGCCCGCAGCTCGGCGCAACCCTCTACGAGCTCGAGCGCGGCAACTTCATGATCTTCCACTTCCACCACGGGGCGGAGGAGCTGCTGATCGTGCTGCGCGGCCGCCCGACGCTGCGCACGCTCGCCGGCGAACGGCAGCTCGCGGAGGGAGCGGTCGTGCACTTTCCGCTCGGGCCGGACGGTGCGCACGAGATTCGCAACGACACGGACGAGACGGTGCGCTACGTCGTCGCGGGCATCCGCGTATCGCCCGAGGTCGTCGAGTACCCCGACCTCAAGCAACTGACCGCGCAGTCGCGGCTGCCGTCGCAGGGCGGCGGGCGACTGTTCGTGATTCACGACGTCGGAGGAGAGGAGAAGTGATGCACGAGGAAGAGGAAACGCGGGGAACCGTCGTCGAGCTGCTGCTGCGCGAGCCGGAGGTCGTCGCGTGGCTCGCCGACTACCGTCCGGCTCCGGACGAGGCGCCGGACGACGACGACACTCCCACTGCTGCATGAGCAGGCCGAACGTCTTCGCCGACGGGGCGTGGGACGTGCAGGAGGAGAAGATGCGGATCAACGGCCGGCTCGTCGGCAAGGCCGCCGGCGCGACGGAGCTCGGCATGTCCGTCTACGACCTGCTGCCGGGCTCCACCGGCTTCAACCTCCATTTCCACTACGGCATGGAAGAGCTGTTCGTCGTCCTCTCAGGGCGCCCGACGCTACGCACCGGCAGCGACAAGGAGGAGCTCGCGCCGGGCGACGTCGTCTCGATGCCGCGCGGACTGGACGGCCTGCACACGTTCACGAACCCCACCAACGAGCACGCACGCGTGCTCGCCATCTCGACCGCGCTGCCGTCTCCGGAGGTCGTCGTCTATCCGGAGCTCGGCAAGATCGGCGTCACGACGCGCCATCCCTTTACGCCGGCGCCCGAGCACGGAGACAAGGGCATCATCGCGATGTTCGACGTACCGTCCGCATGCGAGACGTAGCGGCAGGGGAATTTCGATTTGACGTTGTTCGGTTAAGCACGTATCGTGCCGGGGCCATGTTGCTCCCGAACGTGATGAACAGGAAGGCGCGCACTCCGGGCGGCCGTTAGGTCCGTCCGCCGCCAAGCGCGCGCTTTCTCCCGTTCTCCGTTCCCTTCTCGTTTCACAAGGAGCTTCATGTCATCGCTTGCTGTACCCACATCTCTAGACACGTCCGTCCGGCATACAGTCCCCGCCGTCGAGGTGACCGGGCTCCGCAAGGAGTTCAGGCGCCGCGACAAGCGCGCGGGGCGCTTCGCGCGGAAGCGGCGCATGCCGGCGCTCCAGGGCGTCAGCTTCACGATGGAGCGGGGTGAGTGCGTCGCGATCCTCGGCCAGAACGGGTCGGGCAAGTCGACGCTCGTCCGGCTCCTCTCGACGCTGCTCATCAACGACGGCGGCGAAGCCAGGATCTTCGGCCACGACGCCTTCAAGGAGACGCGCGCCGTACAGCGGCTCGTGAACCGCGTCTCGGTCGAGGCGAGCTTCTTCAAGAAGATGTCCGCGGCCGAGAACCTCTCGTACGCGGCTCGCTTCTACGGCATGGGGCCGGCGGAGACACGCGTCAAGATCCCGGAGATCCTCGAGCGGGTCGGCTTCCCTGCCGACCGTCGCGGCGAGTCGATGGAGAACCTGTCGCGCGGGATGCAGCAGAAGGTCGCCCTCGCGCGGGCACTCCTGACGTCGCCCGTTCTCCTGCTCCTCGACGAGCCGACGACAGGCCTCGACCCGCGCTCGAAGCTCGAGGTGCAGGAGTTCATCAAGGAGGTCCGGGTCGAGCACGACGCGACGATCCTGCTGTGCACCCACGACATGCTCGAGGCCGAGAGCCTCGCCGACCGCGTGGGGTTACTCGACCGCGGCGAGCTCCTCTTCCTCGAGCCGGTCGAGCAGGTGAAGAGGCGCTACGGCGTCGAGACGCTCGAGGAGGCGTTCTTCGCAGCGACGGGTCGCGAGTTCGAGGCCGAGGGAGACGAGGACGACGAGATCAGGGAGGTGTTCGGATGAGCGCTCTCGGAGCAACGGTGCGCAGCGAGCTGATCGGGCTGGGCGGCATCGTCGAGCGAAACGTCTATCTGACGAAGCGCTACTTCCTCTGGGATCTCGCGTTCATGGTGTGGACGATCGCGAACACGCTCACGATCGTCTTCATCGCGCGTGCTGTCCATCTCGGGCCGGTGAGAGAGAACACTCTCGCGACGAGCCTGCTCGTCGGCGCCGTCATCTGGGCCTTCCTCGGGATCATCTTCGAGTTCGTCACGGAGACGGTCGCCTGGGAGCGCTGGGAAGGGACGATCGAGTACACGTTCATGGCTCCGCTGTCGCGTTCGATGCACCTCTTCGGCATGGGCGCGTTCGCGGTGCTGTACGGGCTGATCCGCGCGACGATCCTGTTCTTCGTCGTCGCGGCCTTCATCGGCATCCACATGCCCGATGCGAACTTCGGCGCAGCGCTCGCGCTGATCAGCATCGCGTCGTTCTCGTTCATCGGCATCGGGATGATGACGTCGGTGCTGCCGCTGATCTCGCCGGAGAAGGGCGCGCAGCTCGGCTTCGTCATGCAGGGGATGATGCTCGTTGTCTCGGGCGTCTACTACCCGGTGTCGGTGATGCCGGAGTGGATGCAGGCGATCGCGAAGATCTCGCCCGCCACATACGCATTGCGTGGTTGCCGTGCGGCGATCGTCACCGGCGCCGGGCTCGCCTGGGCCGATGTGTGGCCGCTCCTGATCATCGCAACGGTCGCGATACCGCTCGGCCTCGCGATCTTCAAGCGCGGCGAACGCTACGCGAAGCAGCACGGAAAACTGAAGCGGAGTGGGTAGTCGAGCAGGTCGCCGCAACGCGACGGCCTGCTTGGCATACTCCGCGACGGCATGGCCGGCGCGCCTCCGCTCATCCGTGTGTTGCTGGTCGACGATGAGCCGATGTTCATCGAAGCTGTCCAGGCGCTGCTGGAGGCAGACGGCCGGCTGAACGTCGTCGGAGTCGCAGGCAACGGGCCGGACGCCATCGCCCTCGCACTGCGAGAGCATCCCGACGTGGCGCTCGTCGACCTCGCGCTCCCGGGCTTCGACGGATACGAGACGACGCGGCAGCTGCTCGCGCAGACGCCGGCGATGAAGGTGGTCGTGCTCAGCGGCCTCTCCGACGGAACGGAAGCGGATGCCGCGCACGACGCCGGTGCGACCGGCTTCCTCTTCAAGGGCGGCCTGCACGACGAGATCGCCGAGGCGATCGTCGGCGCGCACCTCGCCGCGTAGCTGGTACCTAGCGCCCGAGCCGTACGAGGCACTCGCGCAGCCCCTCGCGCCAGTGCGGCAATTGCGGTGCGCCGTCGCGCTCGCTGCGCAACACGGAGTACGCCGGGCGCGGGGCGGGACGGCCGAGCTCCGTGGTGGAGATGCGGCGCACGCGACAGTCGAGGCCCGCGTCCTCGAAGATCGCCTCGGCGAACTCGGCCCAGGTGCAGTCGCCGTCGGCGGCGGCGTGCCAGATACCGCGCGGCAACTCGACCAGGTCCCGCACTGCCCTCGCAAGGTGTCCGACGAACGTGGGCGAGCCCCGCTGGTCGTCGACGACCGCGAGCTCGTCGCGTTCGGCGCCGAGCGCGAGCATCGTGAGCAGGAAGTTGCGGCTCGTCCAGCCGAAGAGCCACGACGTGCGCACGATCCACGCGTCTTCGCCGGCCGCTGCCTCCGCGTGCAGCTTCGTGCGACCGTAGACGGACTGCGGGCTCGGTGCGTCGGACTCGACGTACGGGGTGCGCTTGCTGCCGTCGAAGACGTAGTCGCTCGAGAACACGACGAGCGGCGCGCCGAGCTCCGCGGCGTGCTGCGTACCGCCGACGTTGACTGCCGCGGCCTCCTGCGGCTCCTGCTCTGCACCGTCGACGTCGGTCCACGCTGCAGCGTGCAGTACGAGGTCGACCGCACCGAGCGGGGGCGGGGGCACCGTCACGTCCCAGTCGCGCCGCGTCAACGCCACGACGTCCTCGGGCGCGAACTCCTCGGCGAGTGCCGCCCCGAGCTGGCCGCCGGCGCCGGTTACGACGATGCGTCGCGTGCCGACAGAACCGGCGATGTCGTGCTCCAGAGGTGTCGGACGCGCTCGTCGTTCCACGGGATGCTGTGCTCGTCCGGGTCCGCGGGGTCGTACTCGTGCGTGACGAGATAGGCAAAGAGCGCGTCCGTCAACGCCTCGTACCCGTGCGCGTGCACGCCGGGCACGTAGATCGCAACGGGATTGGCGTCCCCGATGTCCTCCGTGAACACCTCGCCCGACTCGCGGTCGAGCACGACGACGCGAACCATCCCGGAGAGGCAGACGAAGAGATCGTCCTGTCCGCGCTCGTGGTAGTGCAGCCCCCGGATCACACCCTTGCGCGAGCGCGAGAGATTCGCCTGCATGATCGGCTTCGGCAGCGCACTCGCCCGGATGAGCTCGCTGAACCACCCGCGCTCGTCCTCGTGGCGGGTCAGCGGAAACGTGCGGATGTTCACGCGTTCACTCCGTTGCGGCGAACGAAGTCGTTGACCTCGTAGTACGCCTCGATCGACTCGCCTGCATCGCCCCAGAACCCGTCAACGGTGTCCGCCTCCATCTGTCCGCTGCTCACGTACCAGTTGTTGACGTCGGTGATCTCGAGCTCACCGCGGCCGGACGGCGTCAAGGTCGGGATCACGTCCCACACCTGCTCGTCGTAGAAGTAGATCCCGGTGACGGCAAAGCGCGACGGCGGCGACTCGGGCTTCTCGACGATCGCCGTGACACGTTCGCCGTCCATCGACGCCACACCGAGATGGCGAAGGTGCTCGTCCTCCTCGACTCGCGAGAGGACGATGCGGCCGCCCTTCTCCTGACGCGCGAAGTTCTCGACGATCGGCCGGAGCGAGTGCTCGAAGATGTTGTCCGCGAGCATGACGCAGACCTTGTCACGACCGACGAAACGCTCCGCGAGCCCGAGCGCCTCGGCGATGCCCCCGGCCTGATCCTGGTAGCCGTAGGCGAGCCGGTCGATGCCGTATTCGTGACCGTTGCCGAGCAGGCGAAAGAACTCGCCGGCGTGAGTCCCGCCGGTGACGAGCATCAGCTCGTCGATGCCGGAGCGTACGAGCGCCTCCACCGCGTACGTCACCATCGGCCGGTCGTAGAGCGGCAGGAGGTGCTTGTTCGTGATGCGGGTGAGCGGATGCAGCCGCGTACCCGAGCCGCCCGCGAGGATGACGCCTTTCATGGGACGCGATCCTACTGGGGCGGCAGCCCTGCCGAGCCGGAGGGGAACGGGGAGGAAGGAGGAGCTCCCCTCGCGGCGCGACCGGGAGTTAGGGGTGGAGGGGAAGCACCAGGACGAGCACGGTCAGCGCCGCCGTCAGGGTGACGATCAAACGCATGTCGGGCTCCAGTGCTCCATGGACGAGACGATACGCCCGCCCTATCAAGGAACCGTCAATCTGCTGCAAGGAAACGGTTAGGGCCGCGAGCTCGTGCGCGAGCGTCGGCGGGCACGCTTCCGGGCGCGCACCCGCGGCAGGTTCCGCACTGCGGCGAACCAGACGTAGAGCGCCAGCCCGAGCGACCCGAGCACGATCCGCACCAGACGTGCCACCATGCGTTCACCGTAGCCAAGAACGGGAAGAGGGGACAGATGGCAGGACGACGCAGGAACTTCGGCGACCTCCAGGGCGAGGTCCAGGAGCTGTTCGCGGACATGTGGCAGGTACCGGGCTTCACCGGAATGCGCCGCGGCTACCGGCCGCAGGGCGACTGCTTCCGCACCGACGACCCGCCCGCACTCCATGTCGTGCTCGAGCTGCCGGGCGCCGATCCGGCGTCCATCGTGGTCCTCGTCGCCGGCCGGTCGTTCACCGTCTCGGGCGTGCGTGAGCGTCCGATGCTCCCGGGAGCGCGGTACCAGCAGATGGAGATCGAATACGGCCCGTTCCAGCGGCGCATCGACCTCGGGGAGGACGTCGACGCCGACCGCGCGACCGCGGCGTACGAGCGCGGACTCCTGCGCATCGTCCTTCCCCTCGCGACGCGGGCCAGGACGCAGACGCAGATCACGATCGAGGTGCGCCGTTGAGCGACCCCGACATCGTCACCGTCACGCCGGAGGAGCAGCAGCAGGCCGAGGTGCTCGGACACGAGCTCCCGACGAGGTTGCCGATCCTCCCGTTGAAGGAGACGGTCGTCTTTCCGGAGTCGATGACTCCGCTCGCGATCGGGCAGGAACGGTCGATCAAGCTGATCGACGACGTCGTCGGAGGCGACCGACTGCTCGCGCTCGTCACGGTCCGCGATCCCGACGCGGAGGCGCCCGGGTGGGACGATCTCTACGAGGTCGGTACCGCGGCGATCGTCCACAAGATGATTCGCGTCCCCGACGGTACGCTGCGCATCCTCGTCCAGGGGCTCCGACGTGTCCGCATCGCGAGTCGCGTCTCCGACGACCCCTATCTCGTCGGCGAGCTCATCGAGCTTCCCGACCACGTCGAGGAGACGAAAGAGCTCGAAGCGCTCACGCGGAACGTGCAGACTCTCTTCGGCCGAGTCATCGCGCTCGTCCCGTACCTCCCCGAAGAGCTTCAGCTTGCCGCCGCGAACGTCGACGACCCGAGCGCGCTCGCATCGCTCGTCGCATCGACTCTCCGGCTGAAGACGGAGGAGAAGCAGAAGCTGCTCGAGCTCGTCGACGTCGAGCAACGCCTGCGCGAGGTGTCGGTGATCCTCAACCGGGAGCTCGAGGTGTTCGAGCTCGGGACGAAGATCCAGTCGCAGGTGCAGTCGGAGCTCGACAAGGGCCAGCGAGAGTTCTTCCTGCGCCAGCAGCTGAAGGCGATCCAGACGGAGCTCGGCGAGGGCGACCCCGAGCAGGCGGAGCTCGAGGAGCTGCGGACGCGCATCGAGACGCTCGACCTGCCGGAGGAGGCCGGGAAGGCGGCGCTTCGCGAGCTCAGCCGGCTCGAGCGGCTGCCGTCGGCCGCAGCCGAGTACGGCGTGATCCGCACGTATCTCGACTGGATCGCGACGCTTCCCTGGGCAACGACGACCAACGACAACCTCGACCTGGCGCGTGCGCGCGCCGTGCTCGACGCGGACCACTTCGACCTCGAGAAGGTGAAGGCGCGGATCATCGAGTTTCTCGCCGTCTCGAAGCTGCGCGGCGACGCGTCGGGGCAGATCCTGTGTTTCGTCGGCCCACCTGGCGTCGGCAAGACCTCACTCGGCCAGTCGATCGCCCGCACGCTCGAGCGGAAGTTCGCACGGCTGTCGGTCGGCGGCGTTCGCGACGAGGCGGAGATCCGCGGTCACCGGCGGACGTACATCGGCGCGATGCCCGGGAGCATCATCCGTGCGATTCGCGACGCCGAGTCGATGAACCCCGTGCTGCTCATCGACGAGCTCGACAAGATGGGGGCCGACTTCCGCGGCGATCCCGCGGCGGCGATGCTCGAAGTGCTCGACCCGGAACAGAACAAGACGTTCCGCGACCACTACCTCGACCTGCCGTTCGACCTGTCGAAGGTCCTGTTCATCTGCACGGCGAACACGACCGACACGATTCCCGGGCCGCTGCTCGACCGCATGGACGTGATCTCGCTCTCGGGATACACCGAGGACGAGAAGCTCGGCATCGCGAAGCGCTACCTCGTTCCGAAGCAGATCGAGGCGCATGGTCTCGCGCAGGAGCGCGTGACGCTCTCCGACAAGGCACTGCGGCTCGTCATCCGCGAGTACACGCGTGAGGCGGGGGTGCGCGGGCTCGAGCGGCGCATCGCAGATCTCTGCCGCAAGGCCGCCCTCAAGGTCGCCGAGGGGTACGAGGGCAAGATCCGCATCGACGAGCGGCGCGTGCGCGCCTGGCTCGGGCCGAGACGGTATTCGAGCGACGCACGTAAACGGACATCCGATCCGGGGGTCGCGACGGGGCTCGCGTACACGGCTGCCGGCGGCGACGTGCTGTTCATCGAGGCGCAGGGGTACGCGGGCAAAGGGCGGCTGACGATCACCGGCCAACTCGGCGAGGTGATGCAGGAGTCCGCACAGGCAGCCCTGTCCTGGGTTCGCTCGCATACCGACGAGCTCGGCGTTCCGCCGGACTGGTTCTCCGAGCACGACATCCACATCCACGTCCCTGCCGGCGCGGTGCCGAAGGACGGTCCGTCGGCGGGTGTCACGATGGCGACCGCCATCGCGTCGCTCGTCCGTGGGATTCCGGTGTCGCCCGACGTCGGCATGACCGGCGAGATCACCCTCACCGGACAGGTGCTTGCGATCGGCGGTCTGCGCGAGAAGGTGCTGGCGGCACAGCGCGCCGGCCTGAAGCGGGTCATCGTGCCGCACGAGAACGAGCAGGATCTGGAGGACATCCCGGCGGAGATCAAGCGAGAGCTGACGTTCATCCTCGTCGACTCGGTTCAGGAGGTGCTCGAGGTGGCGTTCGACGGAAACGCTGACGCGACAGCGATGCGCGGGCCGGCAGCCGCCGTTGCAGCTACGCCGAGAGCTTGAACGTCGCGTAGAGCAGGGCGCAGGCGCCGTCCGGATCGCCCGCACCGACGGGAGCGCGGCAGAGGAGCTGATACTCGCGCTTGCCGTGCAGGACGAAGCCGATACGCTCGTCGAACGCCGTGCCGGAGTCCGGCTTGACCGTGAGGCGGTAAGCGCGCACCTTCTGGCCCCCGACGGTGACGGTCTTGCTCTCGACGAGCGCGGAATGGGACTGGACCGCGAGCTTGGCCGCGATCCCGTCGAGCTCCTTTGCCGCCAGGGCGAAGAGCGTCGGGTTGTAGGGCTTCAGCAAGGTGAAGGCCGTCGCGGACACAACGGTGCTGCCGCCGGCGTCTTGCCGCGCCTCGACGGCCCTGCCGACCGTCCTCGTCGTCCAGCCGGGCGGTGCCTCGAACTCGAACCCGATGCCTTTGACAACCGCATTTCGGGCCGGCTGGCCTGACGTGGAGCCTCCTCCGCACGCCGTGAGGAGTAAAGATAGTGCGAGCGCGGCGATGACCGGTAGGGTCCGTTTCCCGACCACGGCGAGGGGGAAGATACCTCTCACAAGCAACCGAAAGGACAGCCGAGGATGGCAAAGACAAAGGACAGAGTTTCGGACGCGGCAAGCACCGCCAGACCGTATGTGGATCGCGCGCTGCACGACGACGAGCTGCGCGACAACGTGCGGAATGCATACGAGTCGGCGCGTTCGATCTACAACGAGTTGATGGGCAACCGCGGCGTCACAGGCGTCGCAACGCGCGTCGCCACCGACAAGGACATCCAGTCGGAGTTGCGCGCGACGATCACGGAGCTGCGCAGGGCGGCCGACCGCGTGCAGGGCAAGGAAGTACACAAGACCCGTAGCGGCGGCCTGCTCTTTCTCGGCATCCTGCTCGGCGTCCTGTTCAACCCGTTCACGGGGGCGCAGACGCGGAGGTGGCTCTCGGATCGTGTGCTCGGCGGGGGCGACGACTTCACGTACCAGGGCGGCAACGGCAGCACGTCGTAGGGCCCGCCCGAATTAGCCGGTCGAACCGACGACCGGCTTGGCGGAGGGTTGCTGCGCCTGCGGCACCAGCAGCCCTCCGTCACCTTCTGTCGCCTTCGAGGACAGCGCGCGATCGATGGAGTCGGGGTCGAGACCGCTCGCCGTCGAGATGTCCGACGACTGCAGCAGGATGGCGCCTGCCTTGGGAGCGTTCGCCGGGTGGACGGCGGGAGTCCACCCCGAGACGGCGTCGAAGCGCACGTCCGTCAGATGCTCCCAGCCCGTGAGATAGCTCGTCGGGTCGACGGCACCGTCGTAGCCGAGGCCGAGGAGGCCGACGGGATGCACCTCGAAGTGAAGGTGGTACGGCGTCCCCTGCGCGTCGCCGGTATTGCCGACGAACCCGAGCACGTCGCCTGCCTGCACGATCGCTCCGTTGACGGCGAGCGGCGAGTACGCCGAGAGATGCGCGTAATAGAACTCGTTTCCCTTGTCGTCCCGGATCCAGAGACGCCAGCCGCCGACGCGGTTCCAGCCGACGGAGAACACCGTTCCGTGTGCGACCGCGAGAAGCGGCGACCCGAGCGCCGCGAAGATGTCGTCACCGTGATGCCAGCCGCCCGAGACGTCGCCGCGGGCTGCGCCGAACGTGTCGATGAACGACGAGTTGCCGTAGACCGGGAACACGTATCCGCCCGCGGTCAGCTGGGGCGTCACATTCGGCGGCTTGCCGATGATGGGCAGCAGGCCCTTCTTGTTCGTCTCGCCGGGGACGGTCCCGGTCTTGCCCGTGCCGATCGTCGGGACCGACGGGGCGACAGGGATCGGCGCCGGCTCGCTCGCCTGCGCGTTCGCCTCGGCGTAGCCGATCTGCAGCTCGCTGCCGGCGGGAAGCCCGCCGTGATCGGCGGTGAGGAACACGTCGAGTGCCGTGACGAAGTTGTGATAGCCGGGAGTCGGCGTGTCGACGGCCTGGCTCTTCTGCTCGAGCGCAATCGCGTATCCCCAGTCCGCGAGGGGGATCTGCTGGTTCGCGGTAGGAGTCACCGGCTGGCCGAGCACCGTCAGCGTCGTGATGCCTGTCACGCCGACATCGCCCGATGCGCTCGCGGTGCTCGCGAGTACGTGCGTCTCTCCCGTGACGGTGTCCGCCGTGATGTCGCCCTTGAAGAGCGAGAGCGCGGTCACGGCGGATGACGCGTCTGCCGATGCCTGCTCGCCGTTCGCAGCGGTCACGCTCGTCGTGACCGAGCTCGCCGCGACGATCGACCCATCCTCCGGATACGCGTACGGGCCGTCGAAGGCGACCGAGTCCTCGGGCGCCGTGAGGACCCGCGTGCCGGGCGCGTCCTGCTGTCCGGGAACGATGATCTTGATCGCCCAGGCCCGGGCCGTCACGCCGGCGGACTGCTCCGCCGATCCCTCCGAGGCGGCGACGACGAGCACGAACACGCAGGCAGCAGCCGAGAGCCTGATCACCGGGAGGATTCGCACTGGACCTATTCGCACTGGGCTCCCATTATCGGCAACCTGCGCGACGGCGGGGAGAATCGCGCTCTAACGCGACGACGACGAGTCGAAATGCTCGCGGGCGAAGGCCCGGAAGCGCTCGCGGGCGGCATCGTCCGGGCCGAGAGGCCCTTCGTCCGCATATTTCGGGTCGGACGCGATCTCCTCGGCCACGGCCCGCACCTCGGCGGCCAGCGCCGCGTGGTGCGCCGGGTCGCGAAGCAGGGCTTCGATCCAGCTGTCGGAGCCGTCGTAGGCGGGGACGTCGTTGTCGAAGAGCAACTGGCCGAGCAGGAGGCCGCAGCGGATGTAGGCGAACGTGCGGAACGCCAGGATTCGGTGCGGCGACTCGATCAGCGACGCGATGTCCGGGTTCTCACGCTGGATCTCCTCGATGATCGAGCCGAGCGGCTCGTCGACGAGCGGGATCCAGAGGTCGTCGAGGTCGGCCATCCCGAGATTATGGCTGCTGGCGGCGGGCACGCCACGCGATCTGCCCGGCGGTACAGATGATCAACACGCCGAACAGCTTGCGCAGCGTCGATTCCGGGAGCGAGAGCGCAACCTGAGCGCCGCCGACGGTCGCGGCGATGGAGGCGACTCCGAGGACGATCGCAGGCCGCCAGCGGACGTTTCCATAGCGCTGCTGCCGCCAGACGCCGACGATCACCGTCGGGATGATCGCGAGCAGCGAGGACGCCTCGGCATGAACCTGCGTGAGGCCGAGCCAGGTCAGGATCGGGACGAAGAGGATGCCCCCGCCGACGCCGAACAGCCCGGACAGGACCCCGGCCACCACGCCGAGCACGGCGGCGAGGACGTAGGACGTCACTGGAGCAGCATCCGGATGCCGATCGCGACGAGGAGCGCGGCGAACAGGTACGACAGCGTGCGGACCGGGAGCCGCTGTTGGAGCGCGGTGCCGCCAAGCGCGCCGCAGGCGGCGGGCACGCCGACGAGCGCTGCGTACGCGGGCTCGACCTGGCCGTGAACGACGTACGTGATCACACCGGCGGTCGCGGTGATGCCGATCGCCGCGAGTGACGTCGCCGTCGCGGACCGCATCTCCCAGCCCCCGACGAGGAGCAGCAGCGGGACGATGACGATGCCGCCGCCGACGCCGAAGAGGGCGCTGAAGAAGCCGGCGGTGAGTCCGATGAGGATCAACCGCACGGGCACGCGCCTATGCTACGGCCGAGAGGCTTGATGTGAATCAGTCGCACGCCGACGTCTTGCTCACGCGCCTCACGTCCGCGCCCGACGAGGCCGGCATCTTCCTCGACTTCGACGGGGTGCTCGCGCCGATCGTGTCTCGCCCCGCGGACGCGTACCCGCCGCCCGAGACGCGTGCGGAGCTCAAGCGCCTCGTCGCCCGCTATGCCCTCGTGAGCGTCGTCAGCGGTCGGGCAGGCGACGATGTCAGCGTGCGCGTCGGCGTCGAGGGAATCGTGTACGTCGGATCGCACGGCCTCGAGCTCGATCCGGACGCACAGCGGTGGCGGCAGACCATCCGCGACTTCGCGTCGAGCGTGGCGTGGGGCGAGCAGCACACCGAGCTGAAGGGGCTGACCGTAGCGTTCCACTTCCGCCACCTCGCGGACGAGGCGGCGGCGGTGCGCGAGCTCGAGGTCGTCGCGGCGCGCGCGACCGACGAGGGTCTCGTCGCGCGATTCGGCCGCAAGGTGCTCGAAGTGCTGCCCCCGATCGGCTCGAACAAGGGCACCGCGGTACGCCACCTGCTCGACGGCGCGGGACTCACCCGAGCGCTCGTCGTCGGCGACGACACGACGGACATCGACTCGTTCGTCGCGATCGACGACCTCGAGAACGGTGTTCGGGTCGCCGTGATGACGCCCGAGTCGCCCGAGGTGCTGCGCGAGTATGCGGACATCGTCGTCGCGAGCACGGACGAGTTCCTCGAGCTGCTCCGCCGACTCTGATGCACGTCGACGACGCGATGCTCGAGCCCGTGCGGGAGCTGCTCGGCGAGCCGGCGGTGCTTGTGTGGAACGGAGAGATCAGCGACCTCGAGTGGAGCATCGCGACGCACAACCCGGCCCGCACGCACGACGTGACGCTGTTCATCCTCGATCCGACGCGCAGGCTCGCGCTCATCCGCAAGCCGCACTTTGCGCCCGGTGTCTGGCGGCCGCCGGGCGGCGGCATCAAGCGGGGCGAAGACGTCGTCGAGGGCGCCGTCCGCGAGGCACTCGAAGAGACGGGCCTGCACGTCGAGCTGCGCCGCTACCTCGTTGCGACGCGGGCCGTCTTTCGCAACGGCGGCCGGGAGCTTGCGTGGCGGACTCACGTCTTCCTCGCCGCGACGGCCGACACGACGATCGAGCCGAACGACCCCGAGGAGATCGCCGACGCCCGCTGGGGCACCCTCGAGGAGCTGGGCGGCCCGCTGCGGGAGCGCCTTCTCGCCGAAGGCCGGGCGTTCTGGCGCTACCGCGTCGCCCTCCACGATGCAGCGCTCGCCTCTCTCTCCTCGTAACAGACGTGGTCGATGTTCAGGTTCTCGCAACATCCGCAGGGCGGCGATGCCCGTAGACCAGGGAGTACGAGCACCCTCGATCGGAGGTCCAAATGGCCCGCTCAGCCAGCATCGCCCAGTCCCGCAAGACGATCGTCCTCCTTGGAGCTGCCGCGCTTCTCGCAGCGCTCGCGGTCATGGCGGCCACCGGCCACGCCGCGACCCGCGGCGCGCCGGTCAGCGTCGCCAAGACAAAGCTCGGAACCATTCTCGTCAACACACACGGGCGAACGCTCTACATGTTCGCGAAGGACAAGAACGACAAGAGCGCCTGCTACGGCAGCTGCGCGACGTACTGGCCGCCGCTGCTCACGAGCACCGCGCATCCAACCGGAACGGGCGTGAAGGCCGCCCTCCTCGGCACCACGATGCGCACCGGCGGCACGTTGCAGGTCACCTACAACCGTCACCCGTTGTACCTCTTCGTGAAGGACTCCAAGTCCGGCCAGACCACGGGTGAGGGCACGAACCTCTCCGGTGGGCTCTGGTGGGTGATGTCGCCCGCAGGAGCCATCGTCAAGAAGGCACCTGCCGCGACCGGCGGCGGCTACGGCTACGGCAAGTGACCGGCCGCTGACCGAACGACGAGAGCGGCGCGCGGCGGCGAAAGCCGCCGCGCGCGCTTCGCTCCGCTCACGCCTTGTGGACGTGTGCGGCGGTGCCGTACGCGCAGATCTCCGTCCAGTTCGGGCCCATCTCAGAGGTGTCGAACCGCATCGCGATGACGGCGTTCGCGCCCTTCGCCTCCGCCTCCGTGACCATGCGGGCCATCACCTCGTTTCGGCTGTCGACGAGCGCTTTCGTCATCCCCTTCAGCTCGCCGCCGAGGATCGACTTCAGGCTCGCACCGAACTGCGATCCGATGTTGCGCGAGCGAACGGTCAGCCCGAACACCTCGCCGTATACGTCATCGATCTCGTAGCCCGGGATGTCGTTCATCGTCGTGACGATCATGCTCGTGCCTCCCTGTTCAGCACGTCCCACGCACGGCGAACGTCCGCCTCGGTGGTGCGCGCGTTGCCGATTGCGAGCCGTAGGACGTAGCGGCCGTTGAGCTTCGTGTGCGAGAGGAACATCTCACCGCTCTGGTTCGCCCGCTCGAGAACGCGCTCGTTCTGTTCGTCGGTGCCGTTGAAGCGGAACACGACGAGCGAGAAGCGTGCCGGGATGCACAGCTCCCAGTCAGGGTGGGCATCGACCCAGTCCGCGAAGACTCCGGCGAGGCGCACATGCTCGCGCAGGAGCGCCTGCAGCCCCTCGCGCCCGTAACAGCGCAGGACCGTCCAGAGCTTGAGCGAGCGGAAGCGCCTGCCGAGAGCGGGGCCGTAGTCGGACAGCGCGTAGGTGTCGTCGTCCGTGCGCAGGTACTCCGGCGTGAGCGAGAACGCCGCACGGAAGTCATCGGGCCGCGACGTCCAGAGAAGCGAGCAGTCCATCGGGACCATCAGCCATTTGTGCGGGTTGACGACGAGAGAGTCGGCGAGCTCGACACCGTCCTGTGACGGACGCTCCTCCTCACAGATCCAGGAGGAGCCGGCGTACGCCGCGTCGACGTGCAGCCAGGCGCCCGCTCCGTGCGCCAGCTCGGCGAGCTCGCGCACGGGATCGACCGATGCGAACGACGTCGAGCCGACCGTCGCGACGACGGCTGCGACGTCCCCGAGCTCGAGCCCGTCGGTGCGCATGCGGAGCTCCGGATCGGCCTCGACCTTGCGCAGCTCCATTCCCAGCATGCGGGCCGCCTTCTCGACGGACGAGTGCGCGTGCTCCGAGCACACGACGACGTTGCGGCCGGTGGCATGACGAGCCGCGATCAGCGCGGCGAGCGTCGACGTCGACGCCGTGTCCTCGATGTGACCGTGCCAGCCCTCCGGCAGGCCGAGCAGCTGGCGCACCCAGTCGACGGTTCGCAGCTCGAGCTCCGTCGACGCGGGCGAAGCGCGCCAGAGGATCGCAACCTGGTTGAGCGTCGCCGCGAGCAGCTCGGCGAGGATGCCCGGCTCCGAGGCGGTCGTCGCGAAATACGCGAAGAAGCGCGGGTGCTGCCAGTTCGTCAGCGCGGGCACGATCAGCTCGTCGAGGTCGCGCAGAACGTTCGCGAACGGCTCTCCCTGCTCGGGCGGCGAGAGCGGCAGCTGCGCCGAGAGCTCGCCCGGCTTCACCCGCGCGAGAACAGGACGCTCGTCGAGATGCTCGAGATACCCGGCCGCCCAGTCGAGCGCCGCTGCACCGTCCTTCCGAAAGTCGAAGTCGGTCACGGCCGCGTGCGCCGGATCTTCTCGAGCTGCTTCCACGTGCGCGTGTTCGCGACGTCGTCCTTCGTCAGCCACCCGCGGCGCGCCTGACCGATGCCGAGCTCGACGTAGTCCTGCGCCGCGACGGAGTGCGAGTCCGATGTGACGACGAGCTTGAGGCCGGCCTCCTTCGCCGCGCGCGCATGCACGTCGCGCAGGTCGAGCCGGTCCGGCTGGCCGTTGATCTCGAGAAAGCACCCAACCTCGAGGGCCTTCTCGATCACGCGCTCGACACTCACGTCGCGGGGACCGCGGGTGCGGATGCGGCGGCCCGTGAGATGACCGATGCAGTCGACGTACGGGTTGTCCATCGCCTCGAGCACGCGCTCGGTGGGCCGGTTCTCCGGTGCGTTGTGCACCGACGCGACGACCCAGTCGAGCAGCGCGAGCTCAGCCTCCGGCACGTCGACCTCACCGTTCGAGCGGATGTTCGCCTCGACGCCGGCGAGGATCCGGAGCGTCGGGAACTGCGCACGCATCTTCTCGATCTCGTCGAGCTGCGCGGCAAGCCGTCCCTCACGCAGGTAGTGCGAGTGATCCGTGATCGCGTAGTACTCGTAGCCTCGGGCCACCGCAGCCGTGACCATCTGCTCGAGGGTGCTCTTGCCGTCCTGCGACCAGTGCGTGTGCGTGTGCATGTCGCCGCGCAGGTCGCCGAGCTCGACGAGGGCCGGCAGCTCTCCGCGGCGTGCAGCCTCGAGCTCGCCGCCGTTCTCGCGCAGCTCCGCCGGAATCGGCTGATACCCGAGAAAGGCATAGACCGCGTCCTCGTCCTCGCTCGAGAACACGTCACCCGTCTCCACCGTGGTGATGCCGTATTCGGAGATGGAGAGACCGCGACGCACCGCGTCCTCTCGCATCGCGACGTTGTGGTCCTTCGACCCGGTGAAGTGCTGGAGCAGATTCCCGAAGGACTCGGGCGGGACGACGCGCAGGTCGAAACGCAGGCCTTCGTTCGACACGACGGTCGCCTTCGTGTCGCCGTGTGCGACGACGTCGACCACCCACGGAAGCTGGACGAAATAGGCGGTCAGCTCGGCGGGATCGGACGCGGTCGCGATGATGTCGAGGTCGCGGAACGTCTCCTTCCGGCGCCGCACCGAGCCGGCCTCCGACACTGCGATCGCGGCCGGATGCTCACGCAGCACGGAGACAACCGCCTGCACGGCCGGCAGGCCTTCGCCGAGGAGGCGCCTGCCCTCGTCGGGATTCTCGGCCTTGAACGCGAGTGCCTTCAGGATCTTCTCCTCGCTCTTCGCGCCGAGACCCGGAAGCGACCGTAGCTGCTCGTTCTCCGCGGCGAGCTTCAGCTCGTCGATCGTCGTGATCCCGAGCTCCTTCCAGATGCGTGCCGCAGTCTTCGGCCCGAGACCGGGCAAGCGCATGAAGAGCACGACCTCGTGGGGAACGAGCGCCTTCCGCTTCGTGAGCGCCTCGATCTCGCCCTCCTCGACGATCTGGACGATCTTCTCCTCGATCGTCTTCCCGATCCCCTGGAGCTCCTTCGCACGGCCGTCCAGCGCGAGTTGCGCGATCGAGCCCGACGTGTCGCGCATCCGTGCGGCCGCCCGCCGGTACGCGACCACCCGGAACGACTCGGCCCCTTCGAGCTCCAGCAGGTCGGAGAGGAGCTCGAACTGCTCCGCGACCTCCGCGTTCTGAGGCAGAGACGGCACGTCGCCGATCATATGCGCGTCCCTCGGTACGCTCATCGAGTGCCGGGCGCGACCATTTGCCTCCCCACGTACAACGAGCGGGAGAACCTCGAGTCCATGCTTCGCGCGCTCGCTCCGCTCGGCGTGAGCGTGCTCGTCGTCGACGACAACTCGCCTGACGGCACCGGTGACATCGCCGACCGGCTCGCCGGCGAGCTCGGATTCGTCTCGGTGCTGCACCGCCCCGAGAAGCAGGGCCTCGGCCCCGCGTACCTCGCGGGCTTCCGCCGCGCCCTCGCCGACGGCGCCGACTACGTCCTCGAGATGGACTGCGACTTCTCGCACAAGCCGGCGGACGTTCCGCGCCTGATCGCCGCCTGCGAGAACGGCGCCGATCTCGCACTCGGCTCGCGGTACGTCGCCGGCGGCGGCACCGAGAACTGGGGCCTGACCCGTCGGCTGATCTCGGTCGGAGGATCGATCTACGCCCGCACGCTGCTCGGGGTGAGGTTCCACGACCTCACCGGCGGTTTCAAGTGCTATCGCCGTGCGGTGCTCGAGCGCATCGACCTCGACGCGATCCATTCGAAGGGATACGCGTTCCAGATCGAGACGACGTACCGCACCGTGCGCGCCGGCTTCGACGTCGTCGAGGTCCCCATCACCTTCGTCGATCGAACGGCGGGCGAGTCGAAGATGAGCCGAACGATCTTCCTCGAAGCCGTGAAGAAGGTGCCGGCGCTGCGGCTGGCCGCGCTGAGGGGGAAGTTCTGATGCGAGAGCTCGACGCATCGACTTTCGACGACGCGATCGCGGAAGGGACGGTCGTCGTCGACTTCTGGGCGCCGTGGTGCAAGCCGTGCCATGCGATCGAGCCGATCCTCGACGACCTTGCTCGGTCTACGAGTGCCGTCGCATTCGTGAAGCTCAACATCGACGAGCACCCCGAGATCGCTGCACGCTACGAGGTGCTGTCGATCCCGACCGTGACGCTCTTCGACGGCGGCGAGCCGCGCACGACCGTCATCGGCGCGCGGCCTCGTGCTCATTTCGAGCGCGCGTTCTCCGACTGGCTTTGACTGTAGAGGCTTGATGTGAATCAGACGCACGCCCGATCCACATCAAGCCTCTAGCGGAAGTGCTCCCAGCCCGGCAGGTCGAACGGCCTGCCGCCGAGGGTCAAGAGGACCCCCTCCCCGTCTTCACAGCGACCGATCACCTGGAAGCCGAGGGCGTCGGGCGTCGTCGCGAGCAGCTCGTAGTCCTCGCCGAAGCCGACGTCTTCGATCGTCGCGCCGGCGACGATCGGCACCCGCTCGAGCTCGATGGCGAGACGACAGCGTGAGCGTCGCGCGATGTGTGCGGCATCGACGGCGAGACCGTCGGAGATGTCGAGCATCGCGGTTGCCACCGCCGCCAGCCGCTGTCCTTCGCCGACACGAATCGGCGGACGCATGAGCCTTCCGCTGCGAAAGGCAGCTCCGGCCCCGCCGAGCGGGCCGGTCACGACCACGAGATCGCCGACACGCGCTCCGGCGCGGCCGGGCACGCGGTCCGAGCGACCGAGGGCCGTGACGCTCAGCATCACGGCGCCGGCCCTGGTCGTGTCGCCGCCGCGCACCGGCACTCCGGCTTCCGCCATGCCCGCATAGAGCGCTACGACGTCCTCGACCCGTGCGTCGCCCGGGAGCGCGAGCGTGACGACGAGGGCGAGCGGTTCCGCCCCCGACGCTGCGAGATCGCTGATGTTCGCTGCCGCAGCCCGGAAGCCGAGCTCGGCCCACGAGACGAGGTCGAAGCGGAAGTGCACGCCCTCGACGAGCGCGTCCTGGGTCACGACGAGACCCCCGATCTGGGCCGCGTCGTGCTCGATCCCCTGCACGAGCCCGAGTCGCTCGAGCTCGGCGAGCAGGCCGAGCTCTCCGAGCTCGTCGAGCCTCACAGCTCCTCGACGCGCGCCCGGCCGTCGAGCGTCGCCGGGTCGAGGGCATACAGCGCGTCATAGAGCCGCGCGTGGAACGTCCCGGGGCCGTCGGCGCCGGCAGCGGCATCCTCTGCTGCGACGCCGAACGCGGCAAGCGCCTCTGCGGCCGCCTCGAGCGGCTCGCCGGGCTTCGCGGCGAGGAAGCAGCCGGTCATCGCACTCGACATGCAGCCGGTGCCGGTCACCGTCGTGAGCAGCTCGTGTCCGTTCGACACCGTGAGTACGCGCTCGCCGTCGGAGACGTGATCGACGGCGCCCGTCACCGATGCGATAACGCCGAGGAGCCTCGCGGCCTGCACTGCGAGCTCCGCCGGCGGGATGCCGGTGCTGATCGACTCGACTCCGCGTACCTCGGCCCGCGCGCCGACGAGCGTGGCGATCTCGCCGGCGTTGCCGCGCAAGACCGTTACGCCGACCACGTCGAGGATCCGACGTGCGGTGTCGGTTCTGTAGCCGGTGGCGCCCGCACCCACGGGATCGAGCACGACGGGAATCGCGCGCTCGCTCGCCGCAGCGCCCGCGAGGAACATCGCCTCGACCCAGTGCTCCGAGAGCGTCCCGATGTTCAACACGAGCGCGGAGGCGAGGCGCGTCATCTCCTCCACCTCCTCGACCGCGTGCGCCATCACCGGCAAGGCACCGAGCGCCAGCGTTGCGTTCGCCGTCTCGTTCATGACGACGTAGTTCGTGATCTGGTGGATCAGCGGCTTGCGTTCGCGCAGCACATGCAAGGTGAAGCCAGGCGAGATCATCTGTCACGCACCCCCAACACGTCGACGGGACCTTCTCCAGAGCCGATCTCCTCGAGACCCTGCGCCACCGCGCGCGAGGCTGCCGCTGCTGCCCCGCGCGCCGCGTCGTGCAGGCTCTCGCCACGTGCGAGCAACGCGGCGAGCGTCGCCGAGTGCGTGCAACCGGCGCCGTGGGTCGCAGCGATGTCGTGTCGCGCGACCGGGATCTCGACGTGCTCGTGCCCGTCGAAGAGATGGTCGACGGCGTCCTCGCCGTGACCTCCTGTGACGATCACGGCCGCCGCGCCGAGCTCGTGGAGCCGCTCGGCGAGGTCGCGCCTCGGCGCATCCACGTCCGCGAGGGCCTTCGCCTCCAACAGGTTGGGCGTCACGACGGTGGCGAGCGGGAAGAGACGCCCGACGAGTGCGCCCACGGCGTCCTCCTCGAGCAGCCGCGCGCCGGAGCTCGCGACCATCACCGGGTCGACGACGAGCGGAACGGGGTGCGCTTCGAGATAGTCGGCGACCGTCTCGATCAGGACACGCGAGAAGAGCATTCCGGTCTTCGCCGCGTCGACGCCGATGTCGCCGAACACCGAGTCGAGCTGCGCCCGCACGAACGCCGGGCTGAGCACCTCGATGGCGTCGACCGCGGCCGTGCTCTGCGCGGTCAGCGCGACGAGCACCGACATCCCGTGCGCGCCTGCGGCGGCGAATGCCTTCAGATCGGCCTGGATGCCGGCGCCACCGCCGGAGTCGGAGGTCGCGATCGTCAGCGCGCGCGGAACTCTGTGAGGCGGAATTGGCGTGGCTCCCTTCGCCGGTACGAGCCGGATCAAGTTCTTGACGGACTGACGTCACGTCCGAGGATTGTCCGGGAACGGCTTGGTTGAGCCGTTCCTAGATTGCAGCCGCTCAGCCACGCGGGCTGCTGTGAGGACGTACTGGTGCCTGTCATGGTGCCTTTCGCTCCCTTCGCCGGAATGACCCGGAGCAGGTTCGGCGGGTACGCGCTACGAAGCGCACTCTCAGCCCCTGAGACAGAGGCTCCCCGGTTTCAGCGACATACTACGTCCCGAACTGGGAGACGTTAGGGCCTGGCAAACTCCCCATGCGAGCTGCGTCTGGTGCTTGCGACCGAGCACGGAGCCTCGATGCGGGACCGCCACGGTGCGCCTATAAAGCCGGCGGTCTCGCTGACCCCAGCCGACCGGCAGGCAGGCCAAGGCCGGACGAGCCAGTCACCTGAGTCGGACATGGTCAACGTGACGATCTACTCGCGGCTGGCGCGATGAGTTGCCCGGCGACCGGCGTGATGCTTTAGACGGTGCGGGGTCGCCACGGTTCGTGCTCGTGCGCGAGCCAGACCAGCTCGGGGTCGAGGGCGCGTACCCGCAGCTGGCCTTCTGTCTGCGGCGCGTCGAGCTCGCCGAACCAAACCGCCACGTCGCCGCCGACGACGACCGGACGCCCGCCAGTCTCAATGACGACCACCTGCATGCCGCGTGTGTGTCCCGGCGCCGGCACGAGCCGGAGCCCCGGAAGCAGCTCGAGCTCGCCGTCGACCGGCACGTACCGCGCGCCGGGCGCCTCCACCCACTCGCGAATGGTGTAGTCGTCCTCGCTGCGCGCGTCGTTGAGCTCCCGACGCTGGACGTAGATCGGCCTGCCAGCGAAGAGGTGGTTACCGCCGCAGTGGTCGAAGTGCAGGTGTGTGTTGACGACGATCTCGATGCCCGCGAGGTCGAAGTCCTGCTTGCTCAGTGGACGGAGGCGGGGATCGAGGTCGGCCACCGCCGGGTGCAGCTCCGTCATGCCGGTGTCGACCAGCACGCGCGCATCGGGATGGTCGATGACATGCACGTAGACCGGCATCCGCTCACCCTCAGCGAGGAGGTCGGCGACGCGGACTGGCGTGATGGCGATCGAGGCGGGACCGTTCATTGTCTACCGACCGCCACGGTTGTGCTTGATAGGTGAGTCATGATGACTTCCTTTAGCTAGTTCACGGTTCCGTCACGGCCTTGGCGGCCTCTCCGGCCGTATCGCGATAGAGACTGACCAGGCACCGAGAACTCATCGGCGCGGCGAGATCGAGCCACGCTTCGTCAGGGGATATTCCGGCATCACTGGCGCAGGCGAGACGAAGCTCCGCTGTGGTTCGGGCAGCTGAGCGCTCATTGCCACTCGCGTCCCGGAAGCCGTGTCTTGATCTCTTGGAGCAGCCATTTGTTGCCGTCCGGGTCGCTGAAGGTGGCGAGCGTCTGGTAGGAGCGGCCCTGCGGGTCCGGGCCAGGGACAGGTCCGCCGTCGAGGTGAAACAGTTCGCTGACGTCGGCACCGCGTGCGATGAGGTCGGTGCGCGCCGCGTCGATGTCGGAAACGACGAGGATCAGGCGCTGCGCGGACCCGGGCTCCGCCGTCGTGAGACCCTTCCCAAACGCGACCGAGCACGCCGATCGCGTCGGCGTCACCTGAACCACTCTGAACGAATCGCCCGCGACGATATCTGCGTCTACTCGCCAGCCGAGGCTCTCATAGAACTGTTTCGCGCGATCGACGTCGGAAACGGGCAACGTCACAACTTCAAGCCCCATGTCGATGGTTCCGACCTCCGGCGCCTCAATCGAGGTGTCCGTGCCAGCGGCGCTGCTCATCGTGGCCTCCCGTGGGTGGCTGCTCTCCGCCGCAGTATGACGCGGCGGGTAAGCGATCGCTCCACACCGCCCGGTGCAGCCGACCAGAAGCTCGCGGTCGAACCTCCGCAGTTCGGCTTCGGGCGACAAGCTCAGACGCTGGCCCAGGCGACGAGGGTCATCCAGCCTTGCTGAACCTCGATGCCTGCCACTAGGAGGCCGACGGCCGCTTATTGTTCTGCGGGCGTCTCATCGTTTAGATGACGCGGATTGGTGAGGCGGTTTCGGCGGGTGCCGATCACGATGTTGAGGCATGGCTGCGCGTGAGACAATTCGGGATGGCCGGGTGTGGCGACTTCTGGTCGTCGCGGTGTTAGCCGTCTGTTCCGCCCTTGCTTTCTCGTTCGCGGCCTCGTCGGCAGGCGCCACGCCGCCTCCAGGTGCAACGGCCCAATGCAACGACGGCACCTACTCGTTCTCGCAAACTCACTCGGGAACCTGCTCGCATCACGGAGGAGTTGCGGTGTGGCTGACGCCGTCAACGACGACCCCATCCACGACGGTGGTGACCCCGGTGACGCCCGCCGAAACGACGACGAACGCGACGGCCCCCGCGGCTCCGTCCCCGGCGACTGGCACGGTCGACGTTGGCAAGACGATCCTGCTCGCGCCGCGGAAGACGACGAACGGGTGCAAGCTCGGTGCGAACCCGGACCGGCGCTGCTCGCCCGGCGCTTACTACAGCAAGCTCACGAAGGCCGTCCTCTGTTCATCCACGTTCCATACCGGCGACGTTCGCAACGTCCCCGACTCGGAGAAGCACCAGGTCGAGATCGAGTACGGGCTTACGCCGAAGGGCTACGGCTCAACGCTCGAGATCGATCACATCGTCAGCCTCGAGCTCGGCGGCTCAAACGACATCGCCAACCTCTACCCCGAAAAAGCGACGCTGCCGGCCGGCGCACCCGGCTACCACGTCAAAGACAAGCTCGAGAACAAGTTGCACGCTCTCGTGTGCGACGGCTCGATGACCCTCCGGGCTGCTCAACGTGGAATCGCGACAAACTGGCAGGCGCTCGGCAAGAAGGCGTTCACGGTCGCGCCATAGACGACGGCCAGCGCGCTCTGCGTCATTGGTTCATCGAGCGTCGAGTCGCGCCCGCGTTTTCAGCCGGACGTAAACGGCTAGGCCGCGATCTCGATGCCGTGCGGCCCGTTGTCGCCGAGGATCTCGAAGGCGGCGCGTGAGTCGGTGCTCAGCCGGATTACCTCGTTGCCTGTGCGCTCGATGGTGACTCGACAGGAGGCGAGCTTTGTGTTCAGGCAGGTTTTCACGCCGCCGGGCGGATTCTCATAGGTCAAGCCGACGAACGCCTCCTTCGGAGCCTCGATCGACGCGCGGATTCGCGCGTCCTTGTCGGCCGCGTCGATCGACCAGGAGAAGTACCGGTAGGTTGCGTCTGTTCGCAGCGCTTGCCGGATGCTGTTGAAGGCGTACTCCCGGTCGCCCAGTCGCAGGACGAGCAGCGTTAACGAAGGCGTCCAGATCGGCCCGAGCTTTATCCTGGCTGTCGAGCATTCGAGCACGGCGGCTTCGTCGTTGTCGAATCCTGCGACCTGGCCCCATGCGTACCGGTCGGTGTGCCTTGTTCCCCAGTTGTGGTTCTGCGAACCCACCCAGTCGTCGACCGAGACCGTGCCGCCGTGCACGTTCAAGGTGCCGCTGAACCGTGCGAGCGGCGTTGCGCAGAGCGCCTTTGCGCTCGGGAATCGACGTCGGTAAGAGCCCCGCTCGAAGAGAAGCAGCGGCTGCTCGTCCCCGGCGTAGCCGAGTTCCCACGACAAGCTCCGCCCGCTGTCCGAGATCGCGCCCCGCACGCGTTGCTCATCGAGGGTCGCCTCGCCGATCCGCACCCGCAGCCCCGAGCCGGAGAAGGAACAGTCCGAGAGCGGGACTGACCGTTTCAGTGCAAGGTGGTGGCCGGTCGTCCCATCGAAATACACAGCCCAGAGTTGGCCGACAGCCTCCGCGGGCCGTTGGCGCGGGCTGAAGAGGGTGTAACGGATCCAGAACGCCAGTGGTAGCGTCGGATGATTCGCGCGCTGGAAGTAACTCTCGTAGAAGCCGTCGCTGCTTGCGGGGTCGAAGCGTGACGCGTTCAACAATTCACGCTCACGCTTCAGCGACGATCCTCCCAAAACCGCCCGAGTCTAACTGTTCGCCTCGACCCAGCCAGCTGCCAGCCCTATGCAACATCGCTGGCCGATCCGGGTTCACTTCGTCAGGTGACACTGCTGATCGCTGGCGCAGCCCAGTTGGGGGGTGCGTAACGTCTTACTGCGTGAGCCATCGCAAGATTCGCCGGGGGTTTCTGTGGGTGCTCGACCACACCCTCAATCGGATCACCACGCCATTAGCGAAGTCCGGTCACGGTCCGTTTTCGCTGATTCGCCACGTCGGCCGGAAGACTGGGCGGATATATGAGACACCGGTGATCTTGGCGAAGGTACCGGAAGGATTTGTCGCCGAGCTGACCTACGGTGAGAACGTGAACTGGTATCGCAACGCGGTCGCCGCAGGTGGATGCGTTGTCCTCTCGCGCGGCAGGAAGTACCAGGTCTCCGCGATCGAGCCGTACGACAGCCAAAGCGGTCGGCGTGCATACCCGGCGCCCTTCCGGAACGTCCTCGAGCTCACCGGCCGCAACGACTTTCGACTTCTTCGCATCGACGATCCGCCCGACGCTTCGCTCAGGTGACATTCCCGAACACTGGCGCAGCCGATGACGCTCAAGCGAGACAAGCCGTCGGGCAACGTGTACTCCCACCCTCGCGCCATTCGAAGTTCATCTCCCTCGCGCGCACGCGCGCACACGAGCTGTCAACTCGGAGGTGCCCGGATCGGATGCTAGGCGGGCTCGGTCGCGCCCGGCGGGGTCTGCTCGGGGCGCAGGCGCAGAACGCGTGCGGCGCTCGTCGGCAGGTACCAGTTCCAGTCTCCGAGCAGCTTCATCAGCGAGGGCACGAGCAGCGTGCGGATGACAGTGGCGTCGAAGATGATCCCGGCGGCGAGGCCGATGGCGAACACCTTGATTTCGTAGCCGGGGCTCGAGGAGAGGACGAGGAACGCGAACATGAGGATGAGCGCGGCGCTGGTGACGAGTTTGCCGGTGCGGGACAATCCGAGCTCGATCGCCCGGTCGGTCGAGCCCGTTTCGTCGTATGCCTCGCGCATCCGGGTCAGCATGAATACCTCGTAGTCCATCGAGAGGCCGTAGAGGAACGCGAAGATCATCAGCGGGATCCAGGCGGTGATCGCGTGGGTGGCCGTGATGTTCCAGAGCGAGGAGCCGTGGCCGTTTTGAAAGATGATGACGATGAGTCCGAACGCGGCGGCGAGCGAGAGGAGGTTGAGGATCACGGCTTTGACCGCGAGCACGATTGAGCGGAACGCGCGTGTGAGCAGGATCAGCGTGAGGATGAGCACGAACGCGAGCACGTAGGGGAAGTTGCCGTAGATGGCGTGTACGAAGTCTCGGTCGACTGGAGGGACGCCGCCGAGCGTGCCGTCGGTGCCTGAGAGTGCGGCACTGGTGTGGTTGATGATCGTCTGGATTCCGGGAGCGGCGCCGTCGACGGCCGGGATCGCCTCGACGAGCGCGTCGCCGCCGCTCTGCCACGAGGGGGGCGCGGCCGCGCCGACGATTCCGGGAACCGTGCGCACCCTGGCCGCGATGGCGTTTGCGTTGCCGCCGTGCTCGACGAGCACGATGAACGGCTTCATCGCGCCCGGGCTGATGTTGGCGTCGGCGAGTATTTGCCTGCCCGTGATCGCGGTTCCGGTGCCGGGGAAGTTCTTGAGCTGTGCCTCGTTCGGGTTCATCTGCAGGCCGTATGCGACGAGCACGCCCACAACTGCCAGGCCGCTGAGCGCGACCGGCCAGGGATGGCGCAGCACAAACCGCGCCCACCGGCCCCAGGCGCCGTCCTCCGGGTGGCCGTGGTCGACGAACCGCTTCGGCATCATCCGCAGGCTGTTGATCCGGGTGCCGAGCGTTGCCAGCAGCGCCGGCAGCAACGTGATCGCGGTGGTCACCGACACGAGCGGGATCAGCATTCCGCCGATGCCCATCGAGCGGATGAACGGCAGCGGGATCACGATCAGGGAGAGCAGACCGACCGCCACCGTCGACCCGGAGACGATCACGGAGCGGCCGGCATGCGTCATCGTTTCCACGAGCGCCGGCTCGACCTCTGCGCCTTCGCGCAGTTCGTCGCGGAACCGGAAGATCATCAGCAGTGCGTAGTCGATAGCGACGCCCAGCCCGACGAGCGCGATCAGGAACTGGACGATGATCGAGACGTTCGTGATGTAGGTCAGGATCCAGACCAGCGTGAACGTATTCAGGATCGACGCCATCGCGACCGCGAGCGGCATCAGCACGGCCGGCAGCGTGCCGAACACGAAGAGGAGGATCACGAGCGCACCGAGCGCCCCGATCATCGCCTCGACAAGCACGCCCGGGCCGCCGCTGTTGCCGTGGGTGCTCGCTTCCTCGAGCGGGTCGTGGCCCGTCACTTCAACGGTCGTGCCGGCCGGGAGCCCGGTTGCGGCGGCCGCCCGCATGCGGTCGGCGCCGCTCTTGGTATCGAACTTCGCGATCCCCGGCGGGTACACCTCCTCGAAGATCGTGTGTCGGTCGGCCGAGACGTACATCGGGTTGCCGGTCGAGAAGTACGAGCTCGTTCGTGCGCCCGGCATCGTTGCAGCGGCGCGCTGCATCGCACGCTTGATCGCGACGCTCTTGGTCGCGTCGCCGCTCGTGTGGAAGACGACGACATTCGGCGGTCGCACGCCGGTGCCGAACACTTTCAGCGTACGCTGGTTCGCCTCGTACGCGGGCTTACCCGGGATCGAGAAGCTCTGGTACCACCGCTTCGAGACCTGGCCGGCGGCATATGCGCCGAAGAGCGTCAGGACGATCCAGACCCCGATTACCAGCCAGCGGTGCCGCGTGATCCAGTGGGCGAGACGAGCGAGCATCCCGGGGCGAGGATACCGGCTATTCATGAGATGTCAAATCATCTAATATCTAACGAAATGGTGAATCCCGAAGTGCCTCTCGTAGAGCCGCTCGGACGTCAACTCGTGTTCACCGCGAAGGCGATGCGCGAAGCGTTCGAGGATACGCTTACGGCCGCCGGCGGCTCGCTCGGGACGTGGATTGTGCTCAGCGCGTTGAACGACGTCGGTTGCATGAGCCAGGCCGCGCTCGCCTCGCACGTTCACCTCGAAGGCGCGACGATCACGCACCACATCGACCGGCTCGAGGCGGCCGGGCTCGTTCGACGGCAGCTCGATCCCGGCGACCGGCGGGTGCGGCGCCTCGAGCTCACCGACGCAGGCGCCGAGCTCCACATCCGGTTGCTCGCTGCAGTCATCGAGCTCCAGCAGCACGTGCTCGCGGGCCTCGGCAAGTCAGACCGCGCGGCCCTCAAAAAGACGCTCGAGACGATCCAGTCGAACCTCGCCGCGCTCGGAGCGCCGGCCTCGGCGGCTTAAGAGCTCCTTTCACAATCACCTGGTCTTGAGTCGGCGACACCCCGTCGAGCGAGACGACCGCGTCGAGGCCCGCTTCGGTCGTCGCCTCAGAAGTGCGCAGGCGGACGCTCGCGCGCGCACGCACGTACGCGCGAGATCAGGGGTCGCTAGTCCCCTCCCCTCTGGCGGTTGCGAGGCAGCGGGACGCGCTTCGCGATGCCAGAGCCGCCGCTTGTCACGTCACCCGGCGGCGCAGTATTCGACGAACTGCCGCAGCCGTGTGGCGAAACGGCCGGGGTCGACCAGATGGACGAAGTGGCCGTCGCCGGCCCATTCCTCGAGCTGAACGTCCGCCATCCGAGCGAAGCGCTCGCGATCGCCGTCGGTCAACGGCCGCCCGAATACGGCAAGGCAGGGGACCTCGAGGCCCAGGACCTGCGCGTCGATCCACGCCTGGAACTCGGCCGGATCTGTCCGCATGAGCACATCCCAGTACCCCACGACGACCTCTTGCCTGACAGTGTGGTTGTCGCGCACGAACGACTGCAATGGTTCCGGAATGCGCTCGAGGCCGAGGCTGTTCTCGAACGGTTGGAACGCACTCGCGAACGCCGGACCGCGCAGCATCGGTTCGATCCGATGGAGCGTCTCGGCGAACGGTCGGACATCCAGGCCTTGGTCGACAACAACCACGCCGCGCGCCGGATACGCCGATGCGTACAGGAATGCAAGCCCTCCGGACATCGAATGTCCCACGACGACCGGCCGCTCGACATCCAGCGAGGCGAGCAGCTCGTGCACCTGAACCGCGACCTGCTCCAGGGGCGCCGGAGGCCCACCGCTCTCGCCGTGCGCCGGGAGGTCGATCGCGATGCTCCTGATCGAGCTCCCGAGCTCGTCCACGATCGGCCTCCACGTGCGCCGGTTGAACGTCAGGCCGTGCAGGAGCACGACGGGCGATCCGGCTCCTTCTGAGTCGTATGCGAGCCTCGTTGCGAGGTGTGTTGCTGTCGACATCGTCCCTCCACATATCGTTCGGTTTATGTAACGACGTAACGTAACAGCGTTGCACTATACTGTCAAGCGAATGGGACGACCCAGGGAACACAACCAGCGGACCGCGTCCGCGCTGCTCGAGACAGCCGAGCGCACGATCGAGGAGCACGGCATCGGTGCTCTCTCGCTTCGTGAGCTCGCGAGCGACGCCGGCACGACGACACGGGCCGTCTACAGCCTCTTCGGCTCGAAGGAAGGACTCCTGGGGGCGCTCGGGGCCAGGGCATTCGAGCTTCTCGAGGAAGGTCTCGAGGCGCTGCCCGTGACGGACGATCCACGCCTCGACCTGACCGGTGCGGCGCTGATGTTCCGGCGCTTCGCGCTCGAGCACCCGGCACTCTTCTCGATCGGCATCCAGCGCACCGATCCCGAGGCGTGGCCCCACTTCCGTTCGGCCGCCTCGAGTGCCCTCGCGGTGCTGCACGAGCGCATCGAGCCGCTCGCCACGGCGGGCCTCATCGGCGCGCGCAGCGTCGGCGAAGCAGCGCTCCAGTTCCACGCTCTCTGCGAAGGACTGGCGGCGGTCGAGCTGCGCGGCACGCCGCTCACACCGACCCCGGAGCGGTTCTGGCGCGATGCCTTCGGCGTGCTGATCGCCGGGTTCGCCGCGCCGGCTCCCCATCGGCGGCTCCGCACGGCTGACCCCACTCGAGAGTAGTTCTCGAGGCTCATCGGGAGATCCCGGCCCCGGACGCAGAAGACGCGCCGATCGAGCACGCCGTGCCGATCGTCGGCAATGGCAATTCCACCAGCCCGTAGGCCCTCCCGCTCGCAGAGCGTCGGCGGCCGGGGCCGCAGACGAGCGGTCTGACGCTACGCGGCTACGACGCCACAGGACACATAGAACGGGAGTCCGGCAACCCGTGCTTCGGTCGCGAAATACATGAACTTGACCGTCCGGCCGTCCTTCGTTCGGAGCTTGGCGGTTCCCGCACGCGAGCCGGCGGCGATCATCTCTTCGTACTCGGCCCGCGCCGTAACCTCGAACGCAACATCAAGGACGCTCAGCTTGAGCAGCTCGTCCCGCGTAAACCCGAGAACTTCGCATGCTCGACTGCTCACCGCGACGTAGCGCATCGCCTCGTCTGCAACAAAGACGAGCATCGACGAATGATCCAACGCTTCACCGATCAAGCTCTGATGCAGGATCGCGAGGTGGTCGTCTGCCCGTATCGGCCGAATGGCCATACCACTCACTAATACAGGACTTCGCACGCCAACACCAACCATCGCGATCCGGACACGCGCCTCTAGCGCGTATCGATGGCGGAGACGCTCATCCCAGGGCTCGGCATCCGGCAGGTTCACCCGCGCGATCCAGATGCGGAACCTCTTCATGGCTGAGGTCGCCTTAAAGGAGATGGGCACCCCGAGCCTCATCCTCGCCTGGACTACCTCGTCATGCTGACGACGGAGCGACCGGAGAAGTTCCCACTTGCCGCCCTGCGATGGCACGGTCGGTTCGAGCTCGAGACCCGGACGCTCACCTTGGCGGAGTCGCAGTTGGCACTCTCGGCGCTCGTCGCCTCGGACGGTGACGCGGAGGCGATAGACGTTCTGCGGCGGCTACTTCGGAAAGTGCGGCCGACGTTGCTGCCGAGGGTGTCCTGAGCGCAATCACGAAAGTTTGGCGCGGTATCGTTGATGGGATGGAAGCAAGTTGGAGGTTGGACGATGGGCCATGGCATGGCGTTCAGCCGACGTGCGATGCCGTCGTGCGGATCGAACCTGGCCGTTACGGGATCGCGGCGCACTTCCCCGACGGGAGTCCAATCACGATTCCGCTCGGTGCGCTTCCGAAGCCTCCACCCCCGCTTATCGAGCGTTTCGAGTGTCGCGACCCGGACTGATCGCGCGGGCGACGATCACCTGTCCCGAGTGCGGCCACGCCAGCACGGAGACGATGCCCACGGACGCCTGCCAGTTCTTCTACACATGCAAGGGGTGCGGCACAACGCTGCGTCCGCTACAGGGCGACTGCTGCGTGTTTTGCTCCTACGCCGAACAGCGTTGTCCGCCTAAGCAGACCGATCAGCGAATCTGCTGACGCCGCTTCCATTCGCGGATCTCGTCCATCGTCATGCCGTCGAAAAAGCTGTTCTTGTGGCGGATCCCGAACCACCTCGCGGGGAACCACCATTTCACCGCGCGACCGATAGCCGTCCGGCGACACCAGCAGTCAGGCTCGCAGCCACACTCGTAGTTCTTCGGATTATGGATGCGGGCCACGAGGCTACGGCTCGTCACGAGGCTCAACACTGTACGCCGTTTACACGGCTATGTCACCGCGCCGGTCGTTGGCTATTTCCGGCTAACGATGTCACGTATCGCGACGACCAGATCGATTGACGGTTCGCCTGCGAGAGCGTTCACGAAACCTACGAACTGAGCCTCCGGCCATCCAGCCTGTTGGGCGACCTCCCGGGCTGCGGCGAGGTCCTCGGCATCCCACGGCCGGCCACGTACGTCGGAGGCATCACTGTGCCAGCAGCCGCAGCACGTTGTGGTGTCCGTTCTGGTGCCGGGCCTCCCGAGATTCAGCGAAGGACGGTCCACCCATCGAACCCGGATCAGGTTCGACGGGTGTGATCTCAGCCGCCAGGCGGCACTCCGGGCTGCTCGGTCGAGCAGTGCCGTCGGGCTAACACCCCACAATTGAGGACCGTGCGCACATTGCTCGTCGCCGGTGCCCTCGCTCTCGCCTGTACCGCGCTGCTCGGCATCCAGCAGGCCGTCGCCGTCGCACTGAGAGAGACGCCCGGCGGCGTCACAACGGTGATCACGCTCGGCATCGCACTCCTCGGCGTCTGGGCGATCAGCGTCCTCCGCGAAGAATGAGGCTGCCGCCCGCCCTGGCGGCAAGCGTGACCCCGCGGATCATGGAGCTGCTCGGGGAGCCGCCCGGCCGGGTGCTCGAGCTCGGTTTCGCAGGGATCCACGCCGAGCCGCTTCGGCTCGCAGGCTTCGAGGTGGTCGTCGTCGAGCCCGACCCGGCTCACCTCGATCGCGCGAGGGAGCGCGCCGGCGAGGCGCTGCCCGAGCCCCCGGCCGGGCACTTCGACGCAGTCGTCGCGCGGGACGGCCTCGACCTCGCCGCAATCGACGCGACCCGCCGCATCGTCGTCGCGCGGGATGGTTCCGTCACCGAGCGGCGTTGAGTCCGACATGGAGCTCCGACTCGTCCTGACCGTGACCGACTTCGACCAGGCGCTCACGTTCTATCGGGACGCCCTCGGCCTCGAAGAGCTTCCCGCCTGGGAGGACCAGGAGGGTCGTGTTGCGATCCTCGACGCGGGCCGCGCGACCCTCGAACTGGTCGACGAGGGGCAGGCGCAGGCAATCGACAGGATCGAGGTGGGCCGGCGCGTGGCGGGGCCGGTTCGCGTCGCATTCCAGGTCGCGGACAGCGACGCGACGGCGGTGCGCCTCGTCGCAGCAGGGGCCGAGCTCGTCGCCGGGCCGGTGACGACCCCGTGGAACGACCGCAACGTGCGACTCCAGGCACCGGACGGCACACAGCTGACGCTTTTCTCCTCCCTCGAGTAGCTTCAATGGCCCGATGGCGGCTGCGTGGGATGACCTCCTCCAGGGCGAGGAGCTCGCCTACCTGACGACGGAGCCGCCGCGCGAGCCGCGGATCGAGCCGCTGCCGGACGACGTGCATCCGGCATTGCTGGCCGCGCTTGCGCGGCAGGGCGTCGAGCGACTCTACGCCCATCAGGCGGAGGCGTGGACGGCCGCCCGCGCGGGCGGGAACGTGATCGTCACGACCGGGACAGCCTCGGGCAAGACGCTCGCCTTCAACCTCCCGGTGCTCGACGCGCTCGCGACCGCACCGAAGAACCGCGCGCTCTACCTCTACCCGACGAAGGCGCTCGCCCAGGACCAGGCGCGTGCGCTCGGCGAGCTGGCCGTGCCGGGCGTCCGGGCCGCGATCTACGACGGCGACACGCCCACGGGCGAGCGCCGGCAGATCCGCAAGTGGGCGAACCTCATCCTCACGAACCCGGACATGCTCCACCTCGGCGTGCTGCCACGCCACGATCTGTGGGCCGACGTCCTCCACAACCTCCGCTACGTCGTGATCGACGAAGCGCACGTCTACCGCGGTGTCTTCGGCTCGCACGTGGCGAACGTGCTGCGCCGCTTACGACGCCTCGCGCGAATCTACGGCGCCGAGCCCCAGTTCATCTTCGCGTCGGCGACGATCGCCAACCCGGGCGAGCTGGCGTTTTCGCTGCTCGGAGACAGCGCCACCGTGATCGGCGACGATGCCGCGCCGCGGGCCGAGCGCACGGTTGCGCTGTGGAATCCCGAGCTTCTCGACGCCGAGCTCGGCCTGCGCGCGAGCTCCCTCGGCGACGCGGCGCGCCTCCTGGCCGGGCTCGTGCAACGCGACCTGCGGACGATCTGCTTCGCGAAGAGCCGCAAGACCGCGGAGCTCATCCATCGCATGGCATCCGACCGCGTCGACTCGACAACCGCGAAGCGTCTCGCGCCGTACCGTGCGGGCTACACACCGCAGCAGCGCCGCGACATCGAACGGCGGCTCGTCGAGGGAGAGCTGCTCGGTGTGTCGTGCACGGACGCACTCGAGCTCGGCATCGACATCGGGTTGCTGGACTGCGCGATCTCCGTCGGGTTTCCCGGCACGATCGCGAGCCTTCGCCAGCAATGGGGCCGCGCGGGCCGGCGCGGTCACGGCCTGGCGCTGATGGTCGCGACGGAAGACGCGCTCGACCAGTACTTCATGCGCGAGCCCGAGACGCTGCTCGGCCGCCGCGTCGAGGCGGCGATCCTCGACCATGGGAATCCGCGCGTGCTCGACGGCCATGTCGCCGCCGCGGCATTCGAGGCGCCGGTCGACGACGCCGACCGTGCGACGCTCGGCGACGAGGCGCTCGAGCGCGCACCACACATCCCCGAGCTCCAGCACACGCCGCGCGGCTGGGTCTGGGCGGGCAAGGACTATCCGGCCGGACGCACGCTGCTCCGCTCGACCACCGCAGACGCGTTCACGGTGATCGATGCGACCACGGGGTCGCTGATGGGCGTCGTCGAGCGAGAGCGCGCCTACTCGACGGTGCACGAAGGCGCCGTCTACCTGCACATGGGCGAGCAATGGTTCGTGCGCGAGCTCGACCTGCTCGCGCGCCACGCGATCGTCGAGCCGTTCTCGGGCGACTGGTACACCCAGGTCAAGAAAGAGACGTCGACGGACATCGAGGAGCCGCTGCGCGTCGAGCGGCGACTCGGCCTCGACCTCACGTTCGGCCGCGTCTCGGTGACCGAGCAGGTCGTCGCGTACCAACGCAAGAGCATCCGCGACCAGTCCACGATCGACACCGTTCAGCTCGACCTTCCGGCGACCACGTTCGACACGGAGGCCGTCTGGTACATCCCGACCGCACGGCAGCTCGAGGGCCTCGAGGCGATGCCGACGCTCCTCTCGTCGCTCCACGCCGCGGAGCACTCGATGATCGCGCTGCTGCCGCTCTGGGCGATGTGCGACCGCTGGGACATCGGCGGCCTGTCGACGAACGTCCACCAGGACACCGGCGAGCCCACGGTCTTCATCTACGACGGGCACCCCGGAGGGGTCGGCATCGCCGAGCGCGGCTTTGACCAGTTCGAAGGCTGGGTCGCCGACACCGTCCGCATGCTCGAGGGCTGCCCCTGCGAGCACGGCTGCCCATCCTGCGTCCAGAGCCCGAAGTGCGGCAACCTCAACGAATGGCTCGACAAGGCCGGAGCCCTGACATTGTTGAAGCGCATGTCGAAATCGCGCTAGCCCGTTCGTCGTAGAGTCGAAATCCGACCGAGGAGGACGTTCCATGAAGTACGCAGTGCTGCTCTTCGACGATCCCGCCGCCTGGCAGAACGTCAGCGAGACCGAGCTGACGACACTTCGCCAGGCGTATATGGCAGTCACGGAAGAGCCCGAGAGCTACGGCGGCGCGCAACTCCAGCCCGCCGAGACGGCGAAGACGCTTCGGATGAAGGACGGCGAGTCGATCGTCACCGACGGCCCCTTCACCGAGACGAAGGAGATCCTGAGCGGCTTCTATCTCATCGACGCCGACAGCGAGGCCCGCGCGCTCGAAATCGCGTGGACGATCCCGACCGTCTCCCGCATGGGCGGCGCGGTCGAGGTTCGCCCGATCGTGGAGCGCTGAGCCATGCAATACGTACTGCTCATCTACGGCGAGGAGAACGGCTGGGCGTCCCGCTCCGAGGACGAGCTCAAGGCGCTACACGCGGGATACGGGAAGCTGAGCGGCGAGCTGCGAGCTCAGGGCAAGCTCCTCGCTGCGGACGAGCTACAGCCTGTCGCCACCGCGACCACCGTGCAGGTCAGGAAAGACGAGACCATCGTGAGCGACGGACCGTTCGCCACCACGAAGGAGGTGCTCGGCGGCTACTACCTGATCGAGGCCGAGTCGCTCGACGAAGCCATCGAGTGGGCGGCGAAGGTCCCGGATGCCCGAGAGGGCAAGATCGAGATCCGTCCCATCGTCGACCATTCGGGGACGGCTTCATAGACGAGCTCGCCCGTGCGTACCGCGACGAGCGTGCCCGCTGCATCGCGATCCTCGGCCGCGTCCTCGGCGATCTCGATCTCGCCGAGGACGCGGTGCAGGACGCCTTCGTCAAGGCGACCGAGCGTTGGCCGCACGACGGCACGCCGGCGAATCCCGGCGCCTGGATCATCGCCACCGCACGCAATGTGGCGATCGACCGCATCCGCCGGCAACAGACGCTCGCGCGCAAGACCGAGCTGCTCGCGCGCGCGGCGCAGCTCCCGGCCGACGAGGAGACCGTGATTCCCGACGAGCGACTCGAGCTGATCTTCGCCTGCTGCCACCCGGCGCTCGCCGCGGAGTCCCAGGTTGCCCTGACGTTGAGCCTCGTGGGCGGCCTGACGACACCCGAGATCGCGCGGGCGTTCATCGTCCCCGAGCCGACCATGGCGCAGCGTCTCGTGCGCGCGAAGCGCAAGATCCGCGACGCCGGCATCCCCCTCCGGGTGCCGCCCGAGCATGTCCTGCCGGAGCGCCTGCGCACGGTGTTCGCGACCGTCTACCTCGTGTTCAATGCGGGGTATGGGCCACCCGTCCGCGAGGAGCTCTGCGCCGAGGGAATCCGACTCGCGCTGCTGCTCGCCACCCTGATGCCGGACGAGGCCGAGGCACATGGCCTCCACGCGCTGCTGCTGCTCCAGGACGCCCGGCGCGCTGCGCGCGTCGCCGACGGCCGCATCGTGCTCCTCGAGGACCAGGACCGCGAGACGTGGGACTGGGACGAGATCGCGCAGGGACGCGCCGCCCTCGAGCGGGCACTGGTGCTGCGGATGCCGGGTCCGTACCAGCTCCAAGCGGCGATTGCCTCCCTCCACGCCGAGGAGACGACCGACTGGCCGCAGATCGCATTGCTCTACGGGCGGCTCGCCGAGCTGAGCCCGTCGCCCGTGATCGAGCTGAACCGGGCCGTGGCTGTGGCGATGGCGGACGGGCTCGACGAAGGGCTCGCGCTCATGGACGGCATCCGGCGCCTCGACGACTACTACCTCCTGCACGCAGCGCGTGCCGACCTGCTGCGGCGGCTCGGGCGCACCGGAGAGTCCGCAAGGGCGTACGAGCGTGCGCTCGAGCTCGCCCCGAGTGACGTCGAACGCGATTTCCTGCACGGCCGCCTCACCGCGCTCGAGACTTGATGCGGGCCTGGAACGCCTCCGGGCAGGTACAAAACAGATGTGGAACGCGAGGCGCAAGGAGGCGTGCTCATTCTCGGCGGCGGCTTCGCCGGCGCGTACGTCGCCCGCCTCCTCGGGACGCGCGGCGCGACGATCGTCAGCCTCGAGAACTTCATGCTCTACACGCCGTTGCTGCCCGAGGCGGCGTCCGGCACGCTCGAGCCGCGACACGCCGTCGTGCCGATCCGCATCATGTGCCCGCACGCCGAGCTGCTGCTCGGCACGGCCACCGGAGTCGACCTCGAGGCGCAAACGGCGACGGTCGACACCGAGCTCGGCACGCAGACGGTTCGCTGGCGCGAGCTCGTCCTCGCGCTCGGCGCGGTTCCGCGCGTCATTCCGATCCCCGGCCTCACGGAGCACGGCCTCTCGTTCAAGTCGCTCGCCGACGCGATTCATCTGCGCAATCACGTCCTGCAAGAGCTCGAGGCAGCGGACGCAGCGACCGACGAGGAAGAACGCGCGCGCCGTCTCACATTCGTGTTCGTCGGAGCGGGGTATGCGGGCGTCGAGGCGCTCGCAGAGCTCTCCGACCTCACTGACGATGCCGCGCGCTACTACCCGCGGCTGAAGGGCGTCCCGCGCCGGTGGGTGCTCGTCGACGCGGCGCCGAAGATCCTGCCCGAGATTCCGTCGCGGCTCGGCGACTACGCCGCGCGCGAGCTCGAGCAGCGCGGTGTCGAGATCTACGTGAACACGACGCTCGAGTCGGCGTCCGAGGACGCTGTCGTGCTCGCCGGCGGACGGACGATTCCGACGCGCACACTCGTCTGGACTGCCGGCGTCATGGCGAACCCGCTGCTCGGCGAGCTCGGGCTGCCACTCGACGAGCGAAAGCGTGTCGAGGTCGACGAGTTCATGCGCGTTCGCGGACACGACCACGTCTGGTCGCTCGGCGACTGTGCGCGCGTGCCGAACACGCGCAGCGCGACGCCCGATCCGCCGACCTGCCAGCACGCGCTCCGCCAGGCGCGCCGGCTCGCGAAGAACCTCCAGGGCGACCTGCAGCCATACGGCTACCGGATGCTCGGGCAGGTCGCGACGCTCGGCCGCTACAAGGGCATCGCCGACGTGCTCGGCGTGCGCCTGCGCGGGTTCATCGGCTGGTTCGTCACGCGGTCGTACCACCTGTACCAACTGCCCTTGCTGTCGAGGAAGCTGCGCGTCGTCGTCGACTGGACGACATCCCTGCTCTTCAAGCGCGACATCGCCGAGCTCGGAACGCTCGGGCATCCCGAAGGGCTCGGCGGCTGACGCAACCCGGCGGCGCGAAGCCACCACCGTTCAACGCAATCGACTCACTGTCGTAACCCATCCCCGGCGCGATGTGCGGCAGCCTGCCCGCTGGAGGGCGCCGCCCTCCGCGTCCGCAGACCACGATGACAGGGGAGGATCGATGAGCTCGACAACGCTCAGCCGCCGCATGCTCACGCTCGCGGCCGCCGCCGCGCTCGTGATGGCCGCCGGCGTGACCGCCGCACTTGCTGGGAGAGGCGACGACCCAGCGCAAGCGGGTGGCGGCAGCTACACGATCGGCCTGTTCGGCGACATGCCCTACAACGCGCAGGGCAAGGCGGATTACCCGTTTCTCCTGCAGGACATCAACCGCAGCAACGTCGCCTTCTCCACGTTCGACGGCGACCTCAAGGCGGGCGGCGACGGCCCGTGCAGCGACAGCCTCTACACGACGGCGATCGCCGGCTTCAACTCGCTCGAGCGCCCGCTCGTCTGGGTCCCGGGAGACAACGACTGGACCGACTGCTGGGGCCGCTACGGGCCTGGAACCGCGCCGTTCTCCGACCCGATCGAGCGGCTGAATCACGAACGGCAGCTGTTCACGTCCACGAGCCAGAGCCTCGGCAGGCGGACACTCACGCTCACGCGCCAGTCGAGCGAGGGCGGGAAGTACTCGATCTACTCCGAGAACGTCCGGTGGAGCTACGGCCCGGTCGTCTACCTCGGGCTGAACGTCCAGGGCTCGAACGACAACTATCCGTACCACGACACCGATCCCTTTCCGCGGACCGACGCCGAGATCCAGCGCCAGCAAAGTGAGGAGATCGCGCGTAAGGCAGCCGATCTTCACTGGCTGGACGAGGGATTCCAGTATGCGAAGCGCGTTCACGCGAAGGGCGTGCTGATCGTGTGGCAGGCAGATCCGAACTTCAACAACGAGCAGCACCTGACGAACCCGCACGACGGTGACGCGTTCCCGGACTACGTCAACGCGCTCAGGACGGAGACGCTTGCGTTCCCGGGCCAGGTCGTGCTCGTCCACGGCGACAGCCACTACTTCAAGGTCGACAAGCCACTCACGCTGCCGAGCGGCAAGGTGCTCGGCAACTTCACGCGCGTCGAGACGTTCGGTGCGGCGAGCACCGACTGGGTGCAGGCGACGATCGACCCAAAGAGCCGAAACCTCTTCACGTTCGAGCCGATGATCGTGGCGGCGACCGCGACCTCATAGGCCGAGGCAACGGCGGCGGGTGTCGGGGCTGCGAGCGGCCCGGCGCCCGCCGCCGATTCGCGTTCAGCGGAGTGCGTTCAGCGCGCGATCGAGCCGCTGCTTCGTGGTGAGGACGCCGGCAAAGAGATCGCCGTGGGCCTGCACCCGTTCGAGCACGACGTCCATCGTGAACGCCGACGGATCGAGGCTCTCGCTCACTTCGTCCCAGCGCAGCGGCGTCGACACGGGGGCGCCCGGCCGCGGCCTGACGGAATAGACGGAAGCGATCGTCTTGCCCTCGCCGTTCTGATTCGAGTCGATGAGCACGCCGCGGCGCTTGGCCTTCGACCACTCCGTCGTCGCGAGGCCGCGATGCGTGCGAGCAATCGCACCGGCAATGATCTCGGAGAACTCGCGCGTGTCGTCGAACGTGTAACGGCGCTCCACGGGCACAAGGACGTGCATGCCGTCGGCGCTCGACGTCTTCGCGAACGACTGGAGGCCGAGCGCGTCGAGCGCCTCCTTCACGAGCAGCGCCACCTGGACGGTCTCCTTGAAGCCGACATCCGGCGACGGGTCGAGATCGAAGAGCACGAAGTCGGGGCGGTCGGGCTTGTCGACACGCGAGTACCACACGTTCATGTCGATGCACGCCATGTTCGCCGCCCAGAGCAGCGCGTCCTCGTCGTTCACGATCGGCGCCTCGATCCATCTGCGCTCGCGCGGCTTGTCCCGCGTCGACACCTCGACGCGGAACCGCGGGATCCACTCCGGCATGTGCGTCGGCGCGTCCTTCTGGAAGAACGCCTTGCCGGCGATCCCGTCGGGGTAGCGGCGCATCGTGAACGGGCGGTCGCGCAGGTGCGGCAGGATCACCGGCGCCACCGCACGGTAGTAGTCGAGCAGGTCGCCCTTCGTGATGCCTTCGTCGGGCCAGAAGATCTTGTCGAGATTCGACAGCTTGACGCGACCCTCGCTCTTCTCGACGGGCTGCTCGCGTCGCACGGCCTCCGCCGGCTTGTCCTCGCGCAGTCCCTGGAACGACGGAGCCCGCAGGTGCCCGTCGTGCGTCCACTCGGCGAACTCCACCTCGCAGACGAGCTTGGGCTCCACCCACACGACGTCGCCCTTGCGAATCTTGGGCATCTTGGGCTCGACGGGAAACGGGCAGGTGTCGCGGCGCAACGGCTCGAGCTTCGTCAGCAGCTCGTCGATGTCGCGCTCCGTGAAACCCGTGCCGCAGTTGCCGATCCAGTGGAGCTCCTTGCCGCGATACGTACCGAGCACGAGCGAGCCGAATCGTCCCGCGCGCTTCCCCTGCCCCTTCGTCCAGCCGCAGATGACGAACTCCTCGCGACCGTGCGTCTTGACCTTCAGCCAGTCGCGGCTGCGCTTGCCCTCGAGGTAGCGCGACCCACGGCGCTTGGCCATCACGCCCTCGAGGCGACGCTCGAGCGCCGCCTCGTACAGTCCTTCGCCGTCGTCGAACGCGGCCGAGATCTGGATCGTCTTCTGGTCCGCGTCCAGCAGCTCCTCGAGCCGTTCGCGCCGCTCCGTGAGCGGCCGGTCGAGGATGGAAACGCCGTCGAGCTCGAGGAGGTCGAAGACGGCGTAGACGATCGGCGTGTCGGGCTTCCCCTGCTGCATCGCCGAGAAGCTCGGCCGCCCGTCGGCGTCGAGTGCGCAGACCTCCCCGTCGACGACGCAGTTCGGGGAGCGGGCCGCCTTCGCGAGCGCCTTCGCGACGGCCGGGAACCGCGCCGTCAGATCGTTGTCGTTGCGCGACAGGAGGCGCGCCTCACCCGCTCGAACGTAGCCGAGCGCGCGGTACCCGTCCCACTTGATCTCGTAGAGCCAGTCGCCGCCGGTGGGGACGGCTTCGGCGAGCGTTGCGAGCATCGGCTTGTAGTCGTTGCGGAAGCCGCCCTTTGCGGCAGCCGTCTCGTCGTCCCGCTTCCGGATCAGCAGCCAGTTCTTCGGATCGCCGTCGAGGTGCGCCGGAACGAGCGTCCAGGTGCCTTCGAGGCGGGAGCCGTGCAGGCGCACGGTGAGGCCGCCGTCCGGCTTCTCCTCGACGAGCTCGTAGGTGCCGTTGTCCCAGATCTCGACCGTGCCGGCGCCGTAGTTCCCCTTGGGGATCTCGCCGGCGAAGGTCGCGTAGTCGAGCGGGTGATCCTCGACGTGCACGGCGAGCACGCGCTGCCCGGGCTCGAGCGGAACGCCCTTGGGGACGGCCCACGACGCGAGCGCGCCGTTCCGCTCGAGGCGGAAGTCGTAGTGGAGCCGGCGGGCGTCGTGGCGCTGGACGACGAAGATCGGCGCCTTCGTGCGACCGCCCCGCTTGGACGTGAACGGCTCCGGCGTCTGCTTCGGGTCGCGCTTGGCGTTGTACTCGCGGAGCTTCTCGGCCACCCGCTCAGCTTGCCATCCAGGCGGCGGACGAAACAGACCGCGTTCGGACGAGCCGCCGGCGCGAATCGGATCGGGTTTGGATCGGCCGGGCGCGTGAAACGACTCTGGTCGAGGGGTGTGCACACGCTCCGAACTGCTTCTCCACCCAGCGGGGGGTCGTCCTCGGGGCCGGCATTTGCCGGCCCCGAGTCGTACCGGCATGGTTTACAAGAGAGGCGAGCATCCGGGGATAAGCCTGTGGACGCTGTGGACAGCCCACGCTAGCCTCCTGCACAATCCTGCACAAACCTATCGCAAACTTACGCGAAAACGCCGAGCGAGCGGAACTTCGCCCGCCGCCGGTGGCGCAGCTCGTCACCCGGGATGTCGACGAGGTCGTCGAGTGCGTCGCGCAGCGATTCGCCCAGCAGGCGGGCCGCGGCATCGGGATCGGTCTGGGCGCCGCCCTCGGGCTCCCGCACGATCCCGTCGATCACGCCGAGCTCGAGGCAGTGGGCCGCGTCGAGCTTGAACGCGGCTGCCGCCTTCCGCTTCTCGCCGGCATCGCGCCAGAGGATCATCGCGCAGCCCTCGGGCGAGATCACCGAGTAGATCGCGTTCTCCATCATCAGCACCCGGTCTGCGAGCGCGATCGCGATCGCGCCCCCGGAGCCCCCCTCGCCGATCACGCAGGCCACGGTCGGGACGGTCAGGCGGGCCATGGCGGCCTGAGACGCGGCGATCGCTCCGCCCTGGCCATGCTGCTCGGCGGCGACGCCCGGATAGGCGCCGGGCGTGTCGACGAGGGACACGATCGGGAAGCGATGCTTGTCGGCGAGCTCCATCACGCGGATCGCCTTCCGGTAGCCCTCCGGATCCGGCATCCCGAACTGGCGCTTCGCGCGCTCGTGGGTGTCGCGGCCCTTCTGCTGCCCGACGAGCGCCACGGTGCGGCCGTCGAACTTGCCGAGCCCGGCGATCATCGCGCCGTCGTCCGCTCGACTCCGGTCGCCGTGGAGCTCGAACCAGTCGTCGAACAGACGCTCGACATAATCCAGCGTGTACGGCCTGTCCTCGTGACGCGCGAGCTCGACGGAGCGCCAGATCTCCTCGTCGCTCGGCTGCTGGCCGATGCGGTCGAGCTGCCGCTGGAGGCGGTCGAGCTCGCCCGAGAGCTTCGCTCCGCCGAGAAGCGGCATGTTCCGGAGCCGGCCGAGCCGTTCGCGCAGCCGGAGCTCGTGCTCACTCGGAGGCATCGAAGAGCCTCAACAGCCTGGAGAGGGTGGCGCGCAACTCGGGTCGCGGGACGATCGCGTCGACGTGGCCGAAGCGGAGGTTCTGTTCCGCTCGGCCGAAGTCCTCGGGGAGCTTCTCGCGGGTGATTCCCTGGACGACGCGCGGGCCGGCGAACGACATCAGCGCATTCGGCTCTGCGAGAAGCACGTCACCGAGCGTCGCGAAGCTCGCGAGGACGCCGCCGGTCGTCGGGTGCGCCATCACGGAGATCATCGATTGGCCGGCGTCGCGGAGATCCTCGACGGCGCAGACGGTCTTTGGCAGCTGCATCAGCGCCAGGATTCCCTCTTGCATCCGCGCGCCGCCGGATCCGGTGACCGAGATCAGCGGTGTGCCGCGTTCGGCGGCCGAGTCGCATGCCCGTGAGAACTTCTCGCCGACGACGCTGCCCATGGAGCCGCCCATGAAGGAGAAGTCCATGACCGCGAGCTCGCAGCCGCGCCCGTCGATGGCTGCCTGGCCGATCACCATCGCGTCGGCGAGCCCCGTCGACATCTCCGCCTCGGCGAGGCGCTCGACATAGGGCCGCAGGTCGAAGAAGCCGAGCGGATCCTCCGAGTGCAGGTCGGCCGACTCCTCGACGAACGAGCCAGGGTCGGCGAGCGAGTCGATGCGCGCGCGGGCGCCCATCGTGAAGTGATGTCCACAATGCGCACAGACCCAGAGGGACTGCTCGAGCTCGTCGTCCCGATAATGGGAATGGCATTCCGGACACGTGTTCGGATGCTTCGGCGGCGGAGCAGGCTTCTCGTCGGTCTCGATCGACACGTCGATCTTTGCCACGGCGCTAGCTTAGACCGGTCCTTTCGTTCTGGGGTTGCAGCACGGTCGAAATCGGATCCCTAGAAGCCGAATGCCGTGCAGAGACGCTCGAGCTTCTCGACGTCCGCCGGGTCGGCCGCGAGGCCGGACAGGCCTGCGCCGACGACGGCTCCCCGGTCGCGCAGGCGGCAGAGGAGCTTCTCGACCTCGGCCACGGTCGGGCCTCCGGGCTCGGGGTAGTAGACAGACAGCTCGCCGGGGTCGAAGACGTCGCAGTCGAGGGCGACGTAGACGCAGTCGACCCGGTCGACCACGGCCTCCGCGTCGTCCTGGATCCCCGCGGCTGCGATGAACTCGACCTCGGGCGGGTCGAGGTTGCGGGCGCCGACCAGGGCGACGTCGCCCGGGTCGATCGCGCCGTCGTCGATCAGCATCCGGAGCGGCATGCCCCACGCGTTCCCCGACGGCGAGGTCTCGGGCGTGTTCAGGTCTCCGTGGGCGTCGATCCAGATGACACCGAGCCGGTCGTAGCGGAGGGCGAGGCCCTTCACCGCGCCGATGTGCGAGCAGCAGCAACCGCCGAGGATGAGAGGCCGCTGCGGGAGGTCGGAGGCGACCGAGAGCGTCTGCGCGTGGAGCGTGTCCTCCTCGACGACGGCCGCCTCGGGATAGTCGAGGGGGAGGCTCGCCGCCTCGACCATCGGCTCGCCGCCGTCACCCCAGGCCCGTGGGATCCGCACGAGCCCCGCGGCGAAGGTCCGGCCGCACGAGTGGCACTCGTAGTCGGGCCCGATCGCGACGGCGGTGTAGGCGAGGCACGTCGGGCACTTGGCGCGGAGCCGGCTCACGGGAGCGCCTTCTCGAAAACGACGTTCTCCTGCTCGACGTGCATCCCTACTCGCTCATACAGGTGCGTGGCACCAGTCGGATTCTCCGCGTCGACGCCGAGCGTGACGCGCGGCATGCCCCGTTCGAAGAACGTGCGGAACGAATGGAGGAGCAGCGCCTTCGCGTATCCCTTCCCGCGCCAGGGCCGGCGGACGCCGATCGCGCCGATGTATCCGCCCCCGTTGCGATTGCCCTCGTTGCGCGTGACCGCGGCGAGCTCGTCGCCGTCTCGGATCATGAACCACACCGAGAGATCGAGGTTCGGGTTGCTGCTGTGTCGAGCCCACCATTCCTCGAACGGGGTGGGGTGATGCTCCCAGTGATCCTCGAACGCCTCGCCGAGCGCCGCGTGGAACGACCGAAGGTCATCCTCCCGCACCGTCTCGACGGTGACGTCGACCGGCGGCGGCGGCTCCGTCTGCTCGATCGCCATCTCGAAGAAGTGGCGCACGTCGCGGTAGCCGTGCGACGCCATCAGTGCGGCAGCAGCCGTGTCGGCGCCGAACGCGAACTGCTGCATTCGAGCGGCGCCGTGCGCGCGGGCTGCCGCCTCCGACCGCTCGAGCAGCTGGACGCCGAGCCCGGCGCCTTTCCAGCGGGGATGGACGACGCCGATGCCGATGCCGACATCGGCGGTAAAGTCGACCCAGCCGGCGGCACGCAGCTCATCGTCCTCCTCGAAGAGCCAGCTGTCGTTGGCGAGATCGGCGCGGGACGTCCATTCGCGCAGGTCGTTCGGCCCGATCTGTGAGGGACGCTGGAGCGTGTGCTCCTCCTCCTCGCGCAGGAACGCCGTGACCCTCTCTAGATCCGCCTCGCCGAAGGGGCGGACGTTCATGCGAGTGAGTCCAGTGCCTCGCCGAGCCCGTCGAGCGAGCGGAGCTCGACGTCCGGCTGCGGCTCGGGGTCCTCGCCGTCACGGTTGATCCAGATCGTCGGCAGGCCGAGGTCGATGGCCGGCGCGACGTCGTGGAAGAGGCTCGCGCCGACATGCACACGGCCCGCATGATCGGCACCGGTCTGCTCGTCGAACGCCTGCCAGTGCCGATGGCCGGGTTTGTACGAGCCGATCTCGGACGCGACGATCACGTGGTCGAACGGGACGCCGATCAGCGCGAGGGACGACTCGATGTAGTCGCGATCGGTGTTCGAGAGGATCGCGAGCCGCCAGCCGCGGGCCCGAGCGTCCTCGAGCGCGGCGCGGGTCTCGGGGAACGGCTGCCATGTCGGCAACGAGCGCGCGAGCGCGTCCTCCTCGTCGGCCTCGAGCGCCAGCCCTTCGCGGGCCGCCAGCCGTGCGAGCGTGACTGTGAGCACGTCTCGATAGGCCCGCACGGGCTCTTCCCGCTGGACCTGCGGCTCGAGCTCGTGGTACACGCGTAGGAGGTCGCCGGCCCGATCCGTCCCGAACAGGCGCTCGAGCTCCCGGCCGATGCCGCCGTTCCAGTCGATCAGCGTGCCGTAGCAGTCGAATGTCGCCCAGCGCTCCATTAAGGTCGGATCATGGCCGATGCGACGCACTACCGCTGGGACGACCTTCCGCGCGAGGAGCTGAGCCCGGAGATCGGGCGGCGACTCATCACGGGCGACTCGATGATGATCGCGCACGTCTATCTCAAGAAGGGCGCGGTGGTACCGAAGCACTCGCATCACAACGAGCAGATCACCTACATCCTCGAGGGCGTCCTGCGGTTCCGGCTCGGCGAGGACGAGTCGCAGCGGGTGGACGTCGCGGCGGGCGAGGTGCTGCACATCCCGGCTCATCTGCCGCACACGGCGGTTGCGCTCGAGGACACGCTCGACGTCGATGTGTTCTCGCCGCCGCGCCAGGACTGGCTCGACGGCAGCGACGCCTACCTTCGCGGCTAGGAGCCGACAACGGCGCGGCTCATCTATGCGGCGATCACGTCACTCGACGGCTACGTCGCAGACGACCTCGGCAACTTCGACTGGGCGGCGCCCGACGAGGAGGTGCACGCGTTCATCAACGAGCTCGAACGGCCGGTCGGCACGCACCTGTACGGCCGCCGGATGTACGAGACGATGGTCGCCTGGGAGCATCCGGACGCGTTCGCGCAGGAACCTGTGACGCAGGACTTCGCAGCGATCTGGCAAGCGGCCGACAAGATCGTGTACTCGACGACGCTCGACGCGGTCACAAGTGCGAAGACGAGTCTGGAGCACGACTTCGACCTCGAAGCGGTCCGTCGGCTGAAGGCGTCGTCGAAGCAGGACATCAGCATCGGCGGTCCGACTCTCGCGGCGCAGGCGATCGCAGCCGGCCTGGTCGACGAGTTGCACCTGTTCCTGACACCGGTGCTCGTCGGCGGCGGCACGCCCTCGCTCCCCACCGGCGTGCACGCCGAGCTCGAGCTGGTGGACGAACACCGCTTCACTTCCGGCGTCGTGCACCTGCACTACCGCTTCAGGCAGTAGATCGGAGAGTTCTCGTCCAACGGGTATCAGCTGACGGACGTGGAGGTTCGTGCCACGTCCGGTATCAGGTGACGGACGTGAGGGTTGGTGCCACGTCTGGTATCAGGTGACGGCCACGTTGACAAATTCAGGTGTCAGACACCTCTGCCTGTCAAGGCGTCCGTTTCCGTCGTCTCCCATTGAGCCGTCGCGGAGCCCAACTTGCTGGGCGAGAGCAGTGACGCCGCCCGGCCGCGAGCTCAACAACCCGGAAGGGGGCCCACGGGGGAAACTGGTTTCCCCCGTGAAGCGAGCGAAGCGATGCGTTGCGAAGCTAAGCCGCTGGCTTAAACGCGAGCAGCTCGGGGCCGTGCTCGTGCAGCCAGTCGCGGTGGGCGCGCCAGCCGGGGCGGCGCGCCTCGACGAGCTTCCAGAACCGCTTCGAATGGTTCGGCTCGCGCAGGTGGCACAGCTCGTGCACGACGACGTAGTCGAGCACGTCGTAGGGCGCGAGCACGAGCCGCCAGTTGAACGAGAGCGTGCCGCGCGTGGAGCAGGAGCCCCACCGTGTGCGCTGGTCCCGGATCTCGATGCGGTTGTACGTCACGTCGAGCTCCTGCGCCTCGTCCTCGGCGAGCATCGTGACGAGCTCGCGTGCGGCCCGGCGCGCGTCCGTCTCCGACACGTCGCGTGGATCGAGACGAAGACGCGGCCTCTGTTTCAGACGCTCCGCCGCGATCCACTCCCGGTGGCCCGCGACGACGCGTTGGATCTCGGTCTCCGGCATCCAGTGCGGCACGGTCAGGGTCGGCGGCTCGCCCCATGGAACGGTGAGGGTCCAGCGGCGTACGCGGCGCGAGCGCCGAACCTCGATCAGCTCGTCCATCGGGAAGACGCTAGTCAGACGGCCGGTCGTAGCGGCGGAACACGACGCACGCGTTGTGCCCGCCGAAGCCGAACGAGTTGTTGACCGCGATCTTCACGTCGGCCTTGCGCGCCACGTTCGGGACGTAGTCCAGGTCGCAGTCGGGATCGGGCGTGTCATAGTTGATCGTCGGCGGCAGCACGCCTTCGTGCACCGCGAGCGTCGTGAACATTGCCTCGATCGCGCCGGCGGCGCCGAGACAGTGCCCCGTCGCGCCCTTCGTGCCGGAGACGGGAATCTTGTGCGCCTGCTCCTCGCCCATCGCGAGCTTGATCACGCGCGTCTCGCTCGAGTCGCCGATCGGCGTCGACGTCGCATGCGCGTTGATGTAGTCGATCTCCTCCGGCGTCACACCGGCATCGCCCATGGCCATCCGCAGCGCGCGCGCTGGGTTGACGCCCGTCGGATCGGGCTCGGTGATGTGACTCGCGTCCGCCGAGACGCCGTAGCCGACGATCTCTGCGTAGATCTTGGCCCCTCGTGCCTTCGCATGCTCGAGCTCCTCGAGGACGAGCACCGCACCCGCTTCGCCCATCACGAAGCCGTCGCGACCCGCGTCGAACGGACGTGACGCGAGGGTCGGCTCGTCGTTGCGGCGCGACAGCGCGCGCATCGCGCCGAAACCGGCGATCCCGACCTTGTTGATGGCGGCCTCGGTGCCGCCACAGAACATCACGTCGGCGCGGCCGAGCCGGATCGCGTCGGTGCCGTCGCCGATCGCCATGTTCGACGCGGCGCACGCGGTGCACTCGGACATCAACGGCCCCTTGGTCCCGAGCTCCATCGACACCCACCCGGCGCCCATGTTGGGGATGATCGCCGGGATCGCGAACGGATTGACCCGGTCCGGGCCGCGCTCCTTCAGCGTGTCGTAACAGTCCTGGTACGACTTCAGGCCGCCGATGCCGGTCGCAATTGCGGCACCGACACGGTCGGACTCCTTCGACACGTCGAGTCCCGAGTCGGCCTCCGCCTGCCTCGCGGCGGCGACGATCAGCTGCGCGAAGCGGTCCATGCGACGCGCCTGCTTGTGGTCGACCCACGTGGACGGATCGAAGTCCTTCACCTCGCACGCGAAGGTCACGGGGAAGCCCGTGGTGTCGAACTGCGTGATCGGGGCAGCACCGGATGCGCCCGAGATCAGCGCATCCCAGCTGGACCGCACGTCGTTTCCGAGCGGCGTGAGTGCGCCCAGCCCGGTGATGACGACACGCCGCCGCCCATTGTTTGATCCGTTGGTCGCGCTCACATTCCCAGTCCCCCGTCCACGAGCAGCACCTCGCCCGTGATGAACGAGGCCGCGTCGGAACAGAGGAAGCGTACCGCCCCGGCGATGTCCTCCGGTTCTCCGAGGCGGCCGAGCGGCGTATTCGTGAGCATCGCCGCCGTCGCCTCCTCGGGCAATACGTCTGTGAGCTGGGTTTTCACGTATCCCGGAGCGACGACGTTCGCGCGCACGTTCCGCGAGCCGAGCTCCTTGGCGAACGATTTCGTGAAGCCGATGATCCCCGCTTTCGAGGCGGCGTAGTTCGTCTGGCCCCAATTGCCGTGCACGCCGACGATGGACGAGATGTTGACGATCGACCCCGCGCGCTTCTTCATCATCGGGCGGCAGACCGCGCGGCAGGTGTAGAAGACGGACGAGAGGTTCGTGTCGATGACGGTGCGCCAGTCGTCGTCCGACATGCGCGCGAGCAGCCCGTCGCGTGTCAGTCCGGCGTTGTTCACGAGGATGTCGATGTCGCCGGCTTCCTCGACGAGCCGGAGAGCATCCTCCGCGTTCGAGACATCAGCCGCAACAGCGCGCCCACCGAGGTCGGCGGCCAGCGCTTCGGCTTCGTCCTTGCCGGAGCGGTAGCCGATCACAACCGTTGCACCGCCCGCGGCGAGCTCGCTCGCGATCGCGCGCCCGATCCCGCGCGAAGCGCCGGTGACGAGCGCCGTCTTTCCTTCGAGCGACGCGAACGTCACGCTTCAGACAGAGCTTTGTGGAGCTTGTCGAGCGAAGCGAGGTCGTTCACGGAGACGGCCTTGACGCTGCGATCGATGCGCTTGACGAGCCCGGAGAGCACGTTGCCCGGGCCGACCTCGACGAAGGTGCGCACTCCGCCCTTCATCAGCTCGCTCGCCGCCTGTGTGAAGCGCACGGGCGCGGTGAGCTGGTCGACGAGAAGCGGGCCCATCCGTTGCGCGGACTCGACCCGGGCCGTCACGGTCGACATGAAGGGCGACAACGGCTCCTTGAAGCTCACCCGCTCGATCGCAGGGCGCAACCGGTCGGCGGCGCGCGCGACGAGCGGCGAATGGAACGCGCCGGACACCTTCAGCTTGACTGCGCGCCGCGCACCCTCCTCCTGTGCCCGTTCGCAGCACTCGTCGACGGCGTCGTTCTCTCCGGAGACGACGATCTGCCCCGGGCAGTTGTAGTTCGCCGGCCACACGCCGAGAATCTTCCGGCAGAGCGTCTCGACCACCTCGTCCTCGAGCCCGAGGATCGCCGCCATCGAGCCGGGATGCTGCGCGGCCGCCTCGGCCATCGCGATCCCGCGTTCGCGCACGAGCTCGAGCGCCTCTTCCACGCTCATCGAGCCTGCCGCCGCAATCGCTGCGAACTCGCCGACGGAATGGCCGACGACGAAGTCCGGCTCGATCCCGCGCGCGCGGATGGCGGCGAGCATCGCGAGGGAGGTCGCGACGAGTGCCGGCTGCTGGACCGCCGTGTCGACGAGCGCGTCGGCCGAGCCCCGGAAGCAGAGGTGCTCGAGGTCGAGACCCGACGCGGAGCTGCCCCGCCGATAGACATCCATCGCCTCGGGCACCGCCTCGGCGATGTCGAGCCCCATCCCGGCCTCGATCGAGCCCTGGCCCGGGAAGCAGAACGCAATCTTGTTCGCGATCGATGCCATCAGGCGGCCATCTCCTTCGTCCAGCGGATCAGGGTCGAGCCCCATGTCAGTCCTGCCCCCATTCCGGTCATCAACACGAGCCGGCCCGGCTGCAGGCGTCCATCCGCCGCCGCATCGGCCAATGCCAGCGGAATCGAGCCTGACGAGGTATTCCCATATCGGTCGACGTTGATCACCACCCGGTCCGACGGGACGCCGAGCTTCCGGGTTGCGTGGTCGATGATCCGCATGTTGGCCTGGTGGGGAATGTAGAGATCCACGTCGTCGATCGAGACTTCGCACTCCTCGAGCAGATCCTCGGCCGACTGGACGAGGATACGGGTGGCGAACTTGAAGACCTCCCGCCCGTTCATCTTGACGTATTTCTGGGACTCGTCGAAGAGGCGCGAGCCGCTCCCGGGGAGCCAGAGGTTCTCGCCGCCGGCACCGTCCGCGCCGAGCTCGAAGCCGATGAAGCCCGGGTCGGGTGTCGCCTCGAGCACGACCGCCCCTGCGCCGTCGCCGAAGAGCACGAGGGTCGACCGGTCGTCCCAGTCCAGGATCCGCGAGAGGACGTCACCGCCGACGACGAGCGCCCGAGCGGCGAGGCCGGAGGCAACCATCCCGTAACCCTGGGCGAGGGCGTACACGAAGCCGGTGCAGCCGGCCGAGAGATCGTAGGCGGCCGCGCTCCTCGCATCGAGCTGGTCGGCGAGCACTGCGCCCGTCGACGGGAACATCATGTCCGGCGTCACCGTCGCGACGATCACCAGGTCGACGTCCTTGCCTTCGACGCCTGCCTGCGCGAGCGCCTCGCGGCACGCCGGCAGAGCGAGATCGGAGAGCGCCTCGCTGGGATCGGCCATGCGACGCTCGCGGATGCCGGTGCGTTCGAGGATCCACTCGTCCGAGGTGTCGACGTGCTTCGCGAGCTCCTCGTTCGTGACGATGCGGTCCGGCACCCTGCTGCCGAGGCCCGTGATCGAGACCGGCCGATAGCCTGCCGTGTTGCCGATCATTCGCCGACGAAGACGGTGAGGACGGCCTGCGCGGCGAGCTCGTCGCCGACGAGCGCGCGGCCCTCACCCTTCGCGATCGGGCCGCGAACGCGCGTGAACTCGCACTCGAGCGTCAGCACGTCACCGGGCTCGACGATCCGCTTGAACCGGCAGTCGTCGATGCCCGCGAAGAACGGCACCTTGCCGCGATTCTCCTCCGCCGCGAGGACCGCGACGGCGCCTGCCTGGGCGATCGCCTCGATCGTCAGGACTCCGGGCATGACGGGCCTCCCGGGGAAGTGCCCCGGAAACCACCAGTCGTCGGCTCGAATCAGCCTGCGGCCGACGACGCGCTTTCCCGGCTCGAGCTCGAGGATCTCGTCGACGAGCAGAAACGGTGCACGGTGCGGAATGAGGGACTCGATCACGTCCCGGCCGAACGGCGCGGCGGGAACGGTCACGCGACCTCCCGCTCTTCGAGGTGCTCGCGCAGGCGGTTGCGACCGCGATGTGCGTGACACTTCGCCGTGCCAACCGGCATGCCGACCGCTTCCGCGATCTCCTCGAACGAGTAGCCGAGCGCATCCTTCAGCAGGACGACCTGCGCCTGCTGCGGCGAGACGCCGACGAGCGAGGCACAGAGCTCGCGCCGCAGCTCGGACATGCCGGCGGCGCGCACGGGATCGTCGTCGGGACCGGTGCTGAGATCGTCGGCGAGCGGTTCGTGCACGCGGACCTGACGACGCTCGGCGGCGTCGCGGCACGTGTTGACGACGAGTCGATGCAGCCAGGTGGAGAACTGGGAGTCGCCGCGGAACTGTCCGAGCCGCACGCAGAGCTTGGCGAGCGCCTCCTGGGCGGCGTCGCTCGCATCCTCGGGGTCGCGCAGCAGGCGGCGCGTGAGCCGCTCGACCCGTGGCGCGTGCCGGGCGCAGAGCACTTCGAGCGCGCGGCCGTCACCGTCCTTTGCGCGCGTGACCAGAATCGGATCGCTCAGGGTCTCGTAGGCAAGGCCGCGGTCGTGCCGCGGCTCCATTCTGATCGGACGGGCTCTCCCGCTGAGCGGTTGCACGGCAGGTCTAGTCTAATCGGGCGTGTCGGACCTGATCCCGGAGCTCGTGACACCCCTGCTCCTCGGGCGGCTCGGAACGCCGTATCGCTTCGTCGAGACCTGTGCGTCGACACAGCGCCTCGTCGAGGAGACCGACCCGGAAGGGACGACGATCGTGGCCGATCACCAGACACAGGGCCGCGGACGGCTCGGGCGCGGCTGGCAGGACACGCCGGGCCGCTCGATCCTGATGTCCGTCCTGCTTCGCCCGCGGGCGCCGATGCCGCTCTGGCCCGAGCTCTCGCTCGTGGCCGGCGAGGCGGTCGCCCGCGCGCTGCACGACGAGACCGGAATCGACGCGACGCTCCGCTACCCGAACGACGTCGTCGTCGCGGGACGCAAGCTCGTCGGCGTCCTGCCCGAGGCTCGCACCGGCCGCGTGGTCCTCGGAATCGGCGTGAACGTCAACCAGACCACCGACGAGCTTCCGGCCGACACCGCGAAGCCGGCCACCTCTGTCCGCATCGAGCTCGGCCGGGAGGTCGAGCGCGCACCGCTCCTCGCCGCGATCCTCGCCGAGCTCGAGCGGGGCTACGACACCTGGGCCGCCCCATACAAGGACCGATAGAGCGCCGATACACTTCTCGTCGACTGTGGACGGGCGCGCAATTCGTGCTCTCATCGCCGCAACGGGGATCGTGCTCGCGGCGCTTTTGCTCGTCGGCTACGCGGGTGCCGCCGGATCCCCCGCTCCCGAATCCAAGCCGCGCGTGCTCGCGATCCGGTTCGGCCCCGACCTCGAGGTGAACCCGGTCACGCAGGACTATCTGACGCATCAGCTCTCGCGGGCGGCCTCGAAGCACTACGACGCGGCGGTGATTCTGCTCGACACGCCGGGCGGGCTCTCGACCTCGATGAAGACCATCTATACGGCCGAGTTGAACGCGAAGCTCCCGGTCATCGTCTACGTCTCACCCGACGGCGCCCGCGCAGCGTCGGCCGGGGTCTGGATCTCCGAGGCGGGCGACGTCCTCGCAATGGCGCCGACGACGAACATCGGCTCCTCGACGCCGATCGACTCGAGCGGAGCGAACCTCGGCTCCGACCTGCGACGAAAGGTGATCAACGACGCTGCCGCGTCGCTTACGGCACTCGCAGCAGCGCATCACCGCAACACCACCTGGCCGGCGCTCGCCGTGCGGAAAGCCTCCAATCTCACCGCCGACCAGGCGCTGAAGATGCATGTGATCGACGTCGTCGCGCCGAGCCTCCCTGCGCTGCTCACCAAGCTCGACGGCTACCACACGAAGGACGCCGAGCGGCCGTACACGCTGCATCTCGCGGACGCGCACATCGACACGGTGAAACCCGGGTTCTTCACGCGCCTCCTGAACGCAACGATCGACCCGACCATCCTCAGCCTGCTCTTCCTCGCCGGCATCGCAGGCATCGGCTTCGAGGTGTTCCATCCCGGCATCGTGCTTCCGGGCGCGCTCGGAGCGGTGGCGCTGCTCACCGCGCTGTTCGGCTTCTCGGTGCTCCCGATCTCGTGGTCCGCGATCGCGCTGATCGTGCTGGGCGTCGCCCTGCTCGTGATCGATGCGCACGTCGTGTCGCACGGCGCGCTCACGGTCTCAGGCCTCGTTGCGCTCGGATTCGGGATGGTGATGCTGTTCCACAATGCGCCGGCGCCGTACCACACGTCCGTGCCGATCGTCCTCGCCTTCACGCTCGTCCTCGGACTCGCCTGGGTGTTTGCACTGACGAAAGCGGTGCAGGTGCGACGCCGGCCGCCGTCGGTAAAGCCCGCGCGCGTCGTCGGCGCAGAGGCCGTGGTGCGGTCTCCGGGCCAGGTCTTCGTCGAGGGCGAGCTCTGGCATGCGCACCGCGCAGACGGCAGGGATCTCGTGCCGGGCTCGCACGTACGCGTTGCTGCAATGGAAGGTCTCGAGCTCGTCGTGACGGGCGAGGAGTAGGCTGCCTCCGTGAACGCGGTCTACGTGCTCCTCGCGGTCGTCGTCTTCTTCGTCGTCCTCTTCCTCATCTCGGCGATCAAGGTTGCGCGCGAGTACGAGCGCGGGATCGTCTTCCGGCTCGGACGGCTGCTCCCCCAGCCGAAGGGCCCCGGACTCTTCCTCCTGATACCGATCGTCGACCGGATGGTGAAGGTCGACCTCCGCACGATCACGCTGAACATCCCGCCGCAGGAGGTCATCACCAAGGACAACGTGCCGGTGCGGGTGAACGCCGTCGCCTATTTCCGGATCGTCGAGCCCGAGAACGCGATCGTGCAGGTCGAGAACTTCATGAACGCGACCTCACAGAAGGCGCAGACGACGCTGCGATCCGTCCTCGGACAGCACGTGCTCGACGAGCTGCTCTCGGAGCGGGAGAAGATCAACGGAATCCTCCAGGGCATCATCGACGAGGCGACCGAGCCGTGGGGCATCAAGGTCTCCGCCGTGGAGGTCAAGGACGTCGAGATCCCTTCTACGATGCAGCGGGCGATGGCGCGTCAGGCCGAAGCCGAGCGCGAGCGGCGCGCGAAGATTATCAACGCGGAGGGCGAGTTCCAGGCGGCGGAGCGGCTCAAGGATGCCGCCCTCGTGATCGAGGAGCACCCGATCGCGCTGCAGCTGCGCTACCTGCAGACGCTGCTCGAGATCGGCGGCGCGAACAACTCGACGATCATCTTCCCCGCGCCGATCGACCTCATCAAGCCGTTCCTCGAGCGCGGCGGCTCGAAAGATTGAACGGACTGTCGAGGCCTTCTAGGCCTGGAGCTCGAGCTCGGACTGCGGCTTCTCGCGGAACCGCCGTGCGGCTTCGATCGCCGCGCCGAGGTTCAAGCCCTTGTCCTTCGCCTGCTTGATCAGCATCACGGTCTCGAGAGCGTCCATGTCGTAGATGCGCTGCTTCTTCCCCTTGGTGGGGATCTGGGCCTTGTTCGTCCAGTAGTCCAGCTGCATCTTCGAGATCCCGGCGATCTGGCAGACCTGGCCCAGATAGAGCTCGACCTTGTCGAGATGCTCGGCCAGGTTGATTGGTTCGAGTAGGTCTACTTGTCGGCTGAGCGCCATTGTCCGCTTCCTATCCCCGTCGGAATGCAACCCCTGAACTTACGAGTTATAGAGCGTAAAGTTGCATTTGGGAAGAGGAAGCCGTAGAAGTGTCCCCCTTTTGAGGGAACGAACCTGCCGAAATCTCGCGCCGGAGATTACTCGGCGTCGGCGTCGACACCGTCGGTGACGACGCTGTCTTCGGTGGCGTCCAACTCGTCCGCGGGCATGTCGCCCGCGTCGGCGGCGCCTGCGACAGGCACCTCCGAGTCGTCGTCGGAGTCGACGACCGGAGCGAGAGCCGAGACGGTCTCGTCACCGCGGAGCCGCATCACGATCACGCCCTGCGTCGATCGTCCGAGCCGTTTCACATCCTCGACCGGCATGCGGATGACCGTGCCGCCCGTGGAGATCAGCATCACCTGATAGCCGTCGCGAACGACGCGGGCGCCTGCGAGCTTGCCCTTCGCCTCGGTGAGCTGGATCGTCTTCACGCCCATGCCGCCCCGTCCCTTGAGCGGATACTCGGCGACGCGGGTGCGCTTGCCGTAGCCGTTCTCGGTCACGACCAGCAGGTCGGCGTCGTCCTGGGCGATGTTGATCGAGATCACCTCGTCGTCCCCGCGCAGGCGCATGCCCTGCACGCCGGAGGCGTCGCGGCCCATCGCCCGGGCGTTGCTCTCGTTGAAGCGAATCGCCTGGCCGAGCTTCGACACCATGAGGACGTCGTCGGTCCCCGATGAGTGGCGGACGCCGACGAGCTCGTCGCCCTCGCGCATCTTGATCGCGATGATCCCGTCTGCCTTGAGGGGCGTGTTGTACGCCTTCAGCTCGGTCTTCTTGACGACGCCGTTCTTCGTCCCGAAGACGAGGTACTTCGCCTCTTCGAACTTCCGGGTCTGGATCACGGCGCGAACGGTCTCGTCCTGGCGGAACGGCAGGAGGTTCACGATCGCACGGCCCTTCGACTGACGGGAGCCGAGCGGAAGCTCGTGCACCTTCAGCCGGTAGACCTTGCCGACGTTCGTGAAGAAGAGGATGTAGTCGTGGGTCGAGGCGACGAAGAGGTGCTCGATGTAATCCTCGTCCTTCATGTCCATGCCCATCACGCCGATGCCGCCGCGGCGCTGCTCGCGGTAGGTGGTGACGGGAACGCGCTTGATGTAGCCGGAGCGCGTGATCGCGATCACCATGTCCTCCTCGGCGATCATGTCCTCGAGGTCCAGCTCCTCCTCGGCGTGCACGATCTCGGTGCGGCGATCGTCCTTCTTGCCGTAGATGTCGCGCAGCTCGAGCAGCTCCTCGCGGATGAGCGCGTCGATCTTGGCCGGATCGCCGAGCAGCGTGCGCAGTTCCTCGATCCGCTCGCGGAGGTCCTTGAACTCCGCCTCGATCTCCTGGCGCGCGAGCCCCGTCAGGCGCGCGAGCCGCAGGTCGAGGATCGCCTGCGCCTGGATCTCGCTGAGCGTGAAACGCTCCTGCAGCTGTGTGCGCGCGTCGTCCGTGTCGGCGGCAGCGCGGATCAGCGCGACGATCGCATCGATGTTGTCGAGCGCGATGAGATAGCCCTCGAGCACGTGCGCACGGCTCTCGGCCTTGTGGAGCTCGTCCTTCGACCGGCGGATGACGATCTCGCGCTGGAAGTCGAGATAGTGCGTGACGAGCTCGAGCAGCGACAGCGTTCGCGGCACGCCGTCGACGAGCGCGACGGCGTTGTAGCCGAACGTCGACTGCAGCGGTGTGTGCTTGAAGAGCTTGTTGAGCGCGACCTGCGGAATCGCGTCGCGCTTGAGCTCGACCTGGATGCGCATGCCGGTACGGTCGGAATGGTCGGCGAGATCGGAGATCTCGGTGAGCACCTTGTCGCGGACGAGGTCCGCGATCTTGACGATGACGCCCGTGTCGCCGCCCTTCTTCACGCCGTACGGCAGCTCGGTGATCACGATCGCCGACTTGCCCCCGCGCAGCTCCTCGATGTGCGCGCGGGCGCGCATGACGATGCGGCCGCGGCCGGTGCGGTACGCGTCGCGAATGCCGCTACGACCGACGATGTAAGCGCCCGTCGGGAAGTCCGGCCCCTTGACGTACTGCATGAGGCCCTCGACGTCGATGTCGGGCTTGTCGATCATCGCGACGATCGCGTCCACGATCTCGGCGAGCTGATGCGGCGGCATGTTCGTCGCCATGCCGACCGCGATACCCGTCGAGCCGTTGACGAGCAGGTTCGGGAAGCGTGACGGCAACACTGTCGGCTGCCGGCGCGACTCGTCGTAGTTCGGCTCGAAATCGACGGTGTTGGCGTCGATGTCGCGCAACATCTCGGTCGCCATGCGCGACAGGCGCGCTTCGGTGTAGCGCATCGCGGCCGGCGGATCGTCGTCGATCGAGCCGAAGTTGCCCTGGCCGTCGACGAGCGGGTACCGCAGCGAGAACGGCTGCGCCATGCGCACGAGCGTGTCGTAGATCGCCGAGTCGCCGTGCGGGTGGTACTTCCCCATCACGTCGCCGACGGTCGCGGCGGACTTCTTGTAGGGCCGGTTCGGCTGCAGGCCTGCCTCGTGCATGCCGTACAGCACGCGCCGGTGCACCGGCTTCAACCCGTCGCGTACGTCAGGCAGTGCGCGCGAGACGATGACCGACATCGCGTAGTCCAGGAAGCTCGAGCGCATCTCCTGTACGAGCTCGCGCGGCTCTTCGCGGCCCCTGTCGATGGCGCCCGTGTCTAGCTCAGACACAGCGTCTCCTACACGTCAAGGAACGTCACGTCCTTTGCGTTTTCCTCGATGAAGAGGCGGCGCGGCTCGACCTGATCCCCCATCAGCATCGAGAAGACCTGGTCGGCGGCGTGCGCGTCCTCGACGTCGACCCGGATCATCAGGCGCTTCTGCGGGTCCATCGTCGTCTCCCAGAGCTGCGACTCGTTCATCTCGCCGAGCCCCTTGAAGCGGGAGAGTTGGATGCCGACCTCTTTTGCGAGGTCGAGCGCCGCGCTGCGAAGCTCGGAGAACGTCTGCGCGCTCGCGCGCTTCTTGCCGAGCTGCAGGGTGAACGGCGGCGGGCCCGCAACCTCGACGAGACGCGCGTGCGCCTTGCGTAGGTTCGTGTAGATCGGCGACGACAGCAGCTCAGACGTGAGCATCACGTGCTCCGCCGACGACGTCGACTCCTCGACGACCTTCACGTGCAGCCCGTCGGCGTCCTTGCCGAGCACGGTCAGCGTGAAGCCGTTCGGAGGCAGCCCTTCGAGCGCTGCCTCGACAGCGTCGGGCGTCAGCGCCTCGAGCTCGACGAGGCGGTGCGCGATGACGAGGTCTGCCGCGTGATGGCCGAAGTCGGAGCGCAGTCGCGCCGACCAGCCCTCGAACTCGGCGAGCGACGAGGTGAACCGCTTCCAGCGCGCCTCCGTGAGCTTCACCTCGTTGCCGTCGCGGTCGCGCACCTCGAGATCGCCGAACCGCTCGCGAACGAGCAGCTCCTCGAGCTGGGCGTCCTTCTCGAAGTAGTACTCCTGGTTGCCGAGCTTGACCTTGTAGAGCGGCGGCACCGCGATGTAGATGTGTCCGCGCTCGAAGAGCTCCTTCATGTGCCGGTACAGGAACGTGAGAACGAGCGTGCGGATGTGCGAGCCGTCGACGTCGGCATCAGTCATCAGGATGATGCGGTGGTACCGCAGGCTCTCGATGTTGAACTCGTCGCCGATACCGGTGCCGATCGCGGTGATCATCGCCTGGATCTCGTTGTTGGAGAGAACCTTGTTGATGCGGTTCTTCTCGCTGTTGATGATCTTGCCGCGGAGCGGGAGGATCGCCTGATAGGTGCGGTCGCGGCCCATCTTCGCGGAGCCGCCGGCGGAGTCGCCCTCGACGATGAAGAGCTCGGCGGACTCGGGGTCGCGAATCGAGCAGTCGGCGAGCTTGCCCGGCAACGACGAGCTGTCGAGCGCAGACTTGCGGCGCGTCAACTCGCGCGCCTTCCGGGCGGCCATGCGCGCACGCATCGCGGCGATCGTCTTGTTGATGATCGCGCGCGCATCCTGCGGGTTCTCCTCGAGGAACTGCGCAAGTTGCGCGTTCACCGTCGTCTGCACGAGACCTTCGACGCCGGGGTTGCCGAGCTTCGTCTTCGTCTGCCCCTCGAACTGCGGGTTGCGAAGCTTCACGGAGACGACAGCCGCGAGGCCCTCGCGCACATCCTCGCCCTCGAGCGACTCGTCCTTCTTCAGCAGCTTGAGCTCCTGCGCCTTCGCGTTGAGTGTGCGCGTGAGCGCGCTTCGGAAGCCGGAGAGGTGCGAGCCTCCCTCGACGGTGTTGATGTTGTTGGCGAACGTGAAGACGGACTCCTGGTACGAGTTGTTCCACTGCATCGCGACCTCGGCGGCGCCCTGATCGGTCTCGCCCTCGAAGTAGACGATGTGCTTGTGGACAGGGTCCTTCTGCTCGTTGATGTACGCGACGAAGTCCCGGATCCCGCCGGCGTAGTGAAACTCGACCGTCTTGCCGTCGGCCCGCTCGTCGGTGAGCTTGATCGTGAGGCCCTTGGTCAGGAACGCGGTCTCGCGCAACCGCTGTGTGACGGTTGCAGCGTCGATGTCGATCTCCTCGAAGATCTCCGCGTCCGGCATGAACGAGATCGTCGTGCCGGTGTCCTCCGGAGCCGCGTCTCCGACGATCTCCATGTCGTTCTGCGGTACACCGCGTGCGAACTCCTGCCGGTACTCCTTGCCGTCACGACGGACATCGGCGATGAGCCATTCCGACAAGGCGTTGACGACCGAGAGGCCGACGCCGTGCAGGCCGCCTGAGACCTTGTAGCCGTCTCCGCCGAACTTGCCGCCGGCGTGGAGCTTCGTGAGCACGACCGTCAGCGCCGGCAGATTCTGCTCCGGCATGAAGTCGACCGGGATGCCGTGACCCCAGTCGCGCACGGTCACGGAATGGTCCGGATGGAGCGTCACCTCGATGCGGTCGTTGCGGCCCGCAAGAGCCTCGTCGACCGAGTTGTCGACGACCTCGTAGACGAGGTGGTGGAGGCCCCGCTGACCCGTCGAGCCGATGTACATGCCCGGTCGCAGCCGGACAGGCTCGAGACCCTCGAGAACGGTGATGTCTTTTGCGGTGTAGACGTCTTCAGCCATGAAAAAAGCCCTGCAAATCACGCATTTGCGGGCGTAATGAAGTGTATCAGAACGAGCGGTCGTCCGGGTGCTCTACGGAGGCTCTCGCGAGGCTCGCGCGGGCCGCCCTGGCGACCAGCTCGCGCAGCTCTTCGTCCTCGATGGCGGACGCCCATTCGGCTGCTTCGCGTGCTTGTTCCAGGGTAGCGTGCGGACGGTCCGCGAGCGCGTTCGAGGGAGCCTCCGGCGACGCTTCCGGAAGCGGCCCCGGCGCGAACTTCAACTTCGGCTTCGTCGGCAGTCGCTCGGAGATCTCCGCCGCCCGCTGCGTGAGCTCGAAGCCCCAAACTGCATCGCGCGTGTTCACGAGCAACGTGCCGTCGCGCGTGAACCGCGCGGGCCACGCGTGCCGCGCGATTTCCGCACCGACCGCTTCCGGCCACGCGGCGACGGTGTCACCGATGCTGCCCTGCGGGCCGAAGCGCGCGAGCTCGCTCCGCAACTCGTCGCCGAGAGGCTCCATCATGCTGCGTCCCTGACAACGCCCGCGGAGACCTCGAGCAGCTGGTCGGGCTCGGCCGGCAGCATTGCGGCGTCGGTCGCCGTGATGAGCGCCTGGCCGACGCCCGCAACACGCGCAGCGAGGATTCGACGACGTTCCGGATCGAGCTCCGACAGGACATCGTCGAGCAGGAGCAGCGGTGCGATGCCGCCACGATCGACGATGAGCTCGGCCTCGGCCAGGAGGAGCGCGAGCACGGCGAGGCGCTGCTCGCCCTGCGATCCGTAGCTGCGCAGCTCCCGCGTGCCGGACGCAATGACGACGTCGTCGAGGTGCGGACCAAGACCGGTCACGCCTCGCTCCAGGTCGCGGGGAAGACGTTCCTCGAGCGCCGCGGCCGTCGGTGGAACCCCGTCGTAGCGCAGCTCGCCCTCGGAGAGGCCGAGCTCCGCCGCACGGGCCGCGAAGTGCGGCGCGAGGAGCTGCAGCGTCTCGCGTCTCGCAGCGACGAGCTCCGTCCCGAGCTCGGCCACCTGCATGGTCCACGGCGCAAGCGCTTCCTGAGACGAGTGACCGGCAGCGACACGGCGCAGCGACGCATTGCGTTGGGACACAGCGGCGGCGTAGTCCGACGAGAGCTGCGCGCGGGCCGGCGACAAACGCCCGAGCGAGCGGTCGAAGTACGCGCGACGGGCGGCAGGCGCACCCTTCACGACGCCGAGTCGGTCAGGTGTGAAGACGAGCGTGGTCGTCTCGGAGCGCAGCTGGTCGGTGGCGTGCAGCGGCGCGCCGTTCGCCTTCGCGCGCTTGCCGACACCGGCCTCGACGACGAGTTCCACCTCGAGCGGAACCGTTCCCCGGTGACCCCGAATTGCAACGCGGGTAGCGCGCTCGCCGAAGCGGATGAGTTGACCGTCGTTGCGCGTGCGCGGCGAGAAGCCCTGCGTTCCGACGTGCAGCGCTTCGAGCAGGTTTGTCTTCCCCACGCCGTTCGGCCCGACCGCGAGCACGAGCCCCGGCCGCAGGTCGAGCTCGAGCTTCGCATACGAGCGGAAGTTGACGAGCGAGACGCGGTCGACGATCAGTTGGGCTTGACTTTGGTAACCGCTTGGCTTTGCTAACCGGGCAGGCGAATCGGCATGACGAGGTACGTGAAGTCGTTGCCCTCGCCCTGGATCACTGCCGGCCGAAGCGGACTGATCAGCTTCACGCGAACGTCGTCGCCCTCGAGCGACTCCAGCCCATCTCGAAGGAAGTCCGCGTTGAACCCCATCTCGAGCGTGTCGCCGACGAACGCGATCGGCATCGACTCCTTCGACTCGCCGACCTCGTGCGTGCGCGCGATCACGGTCAGCTCACCCTCGGCGAAACGGATCTGCAACGGTGTCGACCGCTGGATCATCACGGACGCGCGCTTGACGACGTCGAGCAGCTCGAGACGCGGCACGGTCAGCTCGTATTCGAAGGCTTCCGGGAGCAGCTGCTTGTAGTTCGGGAACTGGCCGTCGATGCGGCGTGTCGTGAGCCACACACCCGAGGTCGCGAAAATGACCTGGTTCTCGTGAACGCCGACCTCGACCTCGTCGCCGGCGCTCGCGATGCGGGCGAGCTCCTGCAGGGCACGTGCCGGCACGATCGCCTCGAGCTCGGGCACGGTGCCCTCGAGTGTCGTTTGCTTCACCGCAAGGCGGTATGAATCGGTGGCGGCCATGACAAGCGTCCCGCCGGTGAACTGGACGAGGATGCCGGTCAACACGGGCCGCGACTCGTCCCGCGACGCGGCTCGTGCAACACGGCCGATCGTCTCGAGCAGCGGCTCTCGGTCGACGGCGAACGTCGTCACCGCATCGAGCTCAGGCAGGCGTGGGAAGTCTTCGGGGTTGTACGTGTGCAGCGTGTAGCTCGCCGTTCCCGACGTCACATGAACGACCGATTCGGCGGGCTTGTGCTCGATCGACACCTCGTCTGCCGGCAGCAGACGTGCGATGTCGGCAAACGTCTTGCCCGGCAGCACGATCGATCCGTCACCTTCGATCTGTGCGCTGAGCGTGGCGCGAAGCGAAAGCTCCATGTCCGTCGCCGCGAGACGCAACTCGGAGCCCTGCGGCTCGAGCAGGATCCCCGACAGGATCTGCACCGACGTTCGCGACGACACGGCACGCGAAACGACACCGAGCGCCTGGACGAGATCGTCCTTCGAGCAGGTGATGGTCAGTCCGGTTCCCACAGGGGCACCCACGCTGTCTTCAGTTTCAATCATTTAGATAATTCCTTGTAGAGGTAGTAGAGAGTGTGGATGACGGGGAAGACGGCATCAACGCGCCTGGTTGAGCCATGTACGGGCGGGAGAGGACCTGTGGACGGATCGGGCTTCTCAACAGGACCATTCCTTATCGGACCTGTTTCACCCGTGCAGTCAATTCCTGCACGAGGTTGTACACAGACCTGTCCTCACGGATCAGCCGGGCGATCTTGGAGGTCGCATGGATGACTGTCGTGTGGTCGCGGCCCCCGAACTCCTTGCCGATTCGCGGCAGCGAGGAGTCGGTCAGCTCGCGTGAGAGGTACATCGCGACCTGCCGCGGATAGACGATGTTCTGCGAGCGCCGGTCGCCGCAGAGCTCCTCGAGCGAGAGGTTGAAGCGCTCGGCGACGAGGTCCTGGATCCGCTTGATCGAAACCTCCGCCGCCTCGCCCTGCGGAAACACGTCTTTCAGCACGTCCTGGGAGAGCTCCACCGACATCGCGCGGCCCGTAAGCGACGAGAACGCGACGACGCGGGTAAGCGCACCCTCGAGCTCTCGGATGTTCGTCGAGACGCGGCTCGCGATGAACGTCAGCACCTGCGGGTCGGAAATGTGGATCCCGTCTGTCTTGACCTTCTTCCGCAGGATCGCGATCCGGGTCTCGAGGTCGGGCGGCTGGATGTCCGTGATCAGCCCCCACTCGAATCGGCTCCGCAACCGTTCCTCGAGGGTGGCGATGTCCCGCGGCGGGCGGTCGCTCGACATGACGATCTGGGAGCCGGCCTCGTACAGCGAGTTGAAGGTGTGGAAGAACTCCTCCTGGATCCGCTCCTTGTGCTCGAAGAACTGGACGTCGTCGATCATGAGCACGTCGTAGGTGCGATAGCGCTGCTTGAAGCCCTCGATCCGCTTGTCGCGGAGCGAGTTGATGAAGTCGTTCATGAAGGTCTCGCTCGTCACGTAGCGGACCGTGAGATCCGAGGTGTGCTCGCTCACGTACTGCGCGACGGCCTGAAGGAGATGCGTCTTTCCGAGCCCGGTTCCGCCGTAGATGAAGAGCGGGTTGTATGCCTGGGCCGGCGCTTCGGCGACGGCGAGCGCCGCTGCGTGCGCGAAGCGGTTCGATGAGCCGATGACGAAGGAGTCGAAGGTGTACTTCGCGTTGAAGCCGCCGCTCTCCGGGCGACCCGGGATCCGCTCGATCACGACGGGCGCGACCACCAGAGCCTCGCCGACCTCGTCTTCGAGCGTGCTCGGCATGGGGCTCGGCAGGATGTCGGTGACCCGTAGCTCGATCGGCCGCTCGGCGCCGGTGACGTCGCGGATGGCAGCCCCGATCAGTCCGCGGAAGTGCCCTTCGATCCAGTCGCGGGTGAAGTCGTTGGGAACGCCGAGCACGAAGCACCCGTCGGACAACTCGAGGCCCGTGACCTCGCCGAACCAGGTGCTGTATGTCGTGTCGTTGAGGGAGCCCCGGAGACGGCCGGCGACCTCGCTCCAGAGGGCCTCGGCTGTCAGCTCGATTTGGTGCTCCATCCCGCTGTCAGCCCCTCCCTCGTGAACCCGGTGGCGAGCATAGCAGCGTCCAGATGAGAGACAAAACAGCCCTTTTTGCAGGGATTTACAGGCACCCCCCAATCCCTCCACAGCTGTGGACAGTCGTGGGGGAAACTCCTCATTCGCGCATAGCTACGCCACGTGAGCCTGTGGAGAAGTCGGTGGACGACTGTCGTCTATACTGGCCGCCTCGCTCGCCCCCGCTTGGGGGAATTTCCGACTTTTCTGGAGCTCTCTCGCCTCATGAAGCGCACGTACCAGCCCAACGTCCGTCGCCGCAAGCGCAAGCACGGCTTTCGTGCCCGCATGTCGACGAAGGCCGGCCGGGTCATCCTCAAGCGGCGCCGCGACAAGGGCCGTTCGAGCCTCTCGGCGTAGCCTCCCTCCCGCGTAAGCTGGAGTCGTGAAACGCGCGAACCGTCTGTCCCGCTCGCGGGACTTCGATGCGGTCTATCGGCAGGGCCGGTCGGTCTCGTCGCGCTTTCTCGTCCTCTACTGGTTTCCGCACGAGGATCCCGCCGCGCCACGATTCGGCTTCTCCGTGCCGAAGGCCGTCGGCGGGGCCGTGGAGCGCAACCGGATCAAGCGCCAGTTGCGGGAGGTCTGGCAGGCGCGGCTCGATCGCGTGCCGGCTGGCAACGACTACGTGTTGATCGTACGCTCCGGCCTGCCGGAGGCGGTCGCCGCGAACGGCTTCGATTGGCTCGGCGAGCGGGTTGACGAGGTGCTGTCGATGACGAAGGTGGCCGCAGCCTGATGTACCGGCTCGGTATTGCGGCGATCTGGCTCTATCGCGTCACGTTCGGCGCTCTTTTCCCCACGACGTGCAAGTACCACCCGTCGTGCTCGCAGTACGCCGTCGAGGCGCTGCAGGCAAAAGGCCTCGTTCGGGGTGGCGCACTCGCTGTATGGCGCGTCCTGCGCTGTAATCCGTGGAGCCACGGCGGCTTCGATCCGGCTCCGCCGAGGACTGCCCGATGATTCATCTTCTCGCCCTCCTCGCCGCGAACCCGCTGACGCCGCTCGAGCATCTCGCGCGGACCGTTCTCGACTGGATCCACGGCACCCTCGGCTTCACGTGGGCGTGGTCGATCGTCGCGCTCACCGTGATCGTCCGGATGCTGCTCGTGCCGCTGACGGTGAAGCAGATCCACTCGATGCAGAACCTGCAGCGCTATGCGCCGCAGATGAAGGAGATCCAGAAGAAGTACAAGCAGGACAAGCAGAAGCAGAACGAAGAGCTGATGAAGTTCTACCGGGAGAACCAGATCAACCCGGCTGCTTCGTGCCTGCCGATGCTCGTCCAGTTGCCGGTTTTCCTCGGCCTCTACTACGCGTTGCGGCACTTCGCGAAGCATCCCCCCGCCGGGGACCTCTCCTGGCTGCACTTCATCCCGTCGATCGCGGCGCCGACGACGGCCTACTGGGGCGGCTACGTCCTCCTCGTCGTCTACGTCACGAGCCAGATGGCGTCCACGCTCTTCATGGCGACGACCGTCGACAAGATGCAGCGCTACCTGTTCATGGTCATGCCGATCGTCTTCGTGTTCGTCATCGCGCATTTCCCGGCAGGCCTCGTTCTGTACTGGGTGACGACGAACCTGTGGACGGTCGGCCAGGGCCTGATCACGCGGCGCCTCGTTCCGAAGACGGCCGCGCCGATGATCGACAAGAAGAGCTCCCGGACGCCGCCGACGAGCGACGGTGGAAGCTCGGGCAACGGCGCGAAGGCCGGCCCGGATCAGCCCAAGCCGAAGCCGGCTTCGACGGCTCCGCCGCGCAAGGTGCGTCGGAAGAAGAAGGCCGGCGGCCGGCGGTGAGCGAAGGCGACGCCGTCGTCGAGGCGACCGGCGAGACGGTCGGCGAGGCGAAATGGGCGGCCCTTCGCGAGCTCGAGCTGCGACATCCCGGGATCGACAAGTCTGCGGTCCACTTCGAGGTCGTCGCCGAGGGCGAGCGCGGCCTGCTCGGTGTCGGCTACGCGCCGGCCCGCGTGCTGGCCCGAGTTCCTGCCGACGCGCTCGACGCGGCCGGCGCCGATGAGAGCCCACTCGCGGCGGAGGTGCGCATGCTCGTCGGGCGGGTGGTCGCTGCGCTGGGGGTGGACGGGCAGATCACCGTCGTCGAGGACGACGCCTCGGTCATCGTCACGTGCAGCGGCGACGACGTTGCGCTTCTGATCGGCCGGCACGGGCAGACGATCGACGCGGTGCAGTACCTGTTGAACGCGATCTCGCATCGCGCGTACGGCGACGAGCGCAAGGAAGTCGTCGTCGACGCGGCCGGCTATCGAGAACGCCGCCGCGCAACGCTCGAGGCGCTCGCCGAGCGAACGGCGGAGCAGGTCAGGGCGTCGGGCGCCAGGGTCGAGCTCGAGCCGATGACCGCCGTCGAGCGAAAGGTCGTCCACGTGAAGCTGAAAGAGCTCGGCGGCGTCGAGACCGCGTCCGAGGGGACGGAGCCGAATCGATACGTCGTCGTCCTCCCCGCTGACTGACTGGCTCGCGGCGGTCGTCGCCGGCCCGGGGCTGACGGCGATTCGCGACCCGGCGGAGGCCCGGGCGATGCTGCTCGAGGACGCGCTCCGCGCGGTGGAGATCGTTCGAGGCTTCGACGGGCCGATTGTCGACGTCGGCTCGGGCGGCGGCTCGCCGGGGATCCCGATCGCATCCGCGCTTCCGACGCGTGAGGTGACCCTGCTCGAGGCCGAGCGGCGCAAGTGCGACTTCCTCGAGCGGTGGGCGCCCCCGAACGCGACCGTCGTGTGGGGCCGGGCGGAGGAACAGGAGACGGATGTCTTCGGCGTGGCGCTCGCGAAGGCGCTCGGGCAGCCACCGGTTGCCGCCGAGTGGACGCTTCCCCTGGTGAGGCCGGGCGGGGCGGCGGTGCTGTGGCTCGGCCCGAGCGCGGACCTGTCGGCGGTCGCGGCCGTCTCCGAGCGTCTCGGGGGCGCGCCGCCCGAGGTGCACGCCGGGCTCGCGGTGCTCCGGAAGGTCGCCCCCACGCCGCCGGGCTTCCCGCGCCGCGTGGGTGTCGCGAAGAAGCGCCCGCTCGCTTGATCGGCGGCGTTGTCCCTCTCCGGCGCAGCATCCGGGCCTGTCGCGACAATGGCGGCGTGGGCCGGATCTATGCACTCGCGAACCAGAAGGGCGGGGTCGGCAAGACGACGACCGCGATCAACCTCGCGGCCTGTCTCGCCGAGGCGGGCGAGCGGGCGCTCGTCATCGACCTCGACCCGCAGGCGAACGCGACGTCAGGGCTCGGGATGCGCGCGAACGGCACGTCGAGCTACGACCTGCTCGACGGCGCGCCTTTGAGCGACCTGACGAAGCACACGGCGTTCCCGAACCTCGACCTCGTACCGTCGAAGCCCGAGCTCGCAGGGGCGGTCGTCGAGCTTGCGCAACGCGAGGACGGGGAGCGCTACCTCAAGCAAGCGCTCGCATCGGGCACGTCGCAGTACGACTTCGTCTTCCTCGACTGCCCGCCGTCGCTCGGCCCACTGACGGTGAATGCACTCGCCGCGGCCGATCGCGTGCTCGTGCCGGTGCAGGCCGAGTACTACGCACTCGAAGGCCTGAGCCAGCTCATGCAGTCGATCGACCTCATCCGCCGCAGGCTCAACCCGAGCCTCGGGATCGGCGGCGTGCTCCTCACCATGGTCGACGCGCGCACGCGGCTCGCCGCGGACGTCGAGGCCGAGGTTCGCAAGCACTTCGGTCCGCTCGTCTTCCGGCAGTCGGTTCCGCGCTCCGTGCGGCTCGCCGAGGCACCGAGCCACGGTCTCCCTGCCATTGCCTACGACCGCCGCTCGGCCGGCGCCGACGCGTACTGGAAGGTGGCGATGGAGCTTGTCGAGCGCAGCTAACCGCCGCGGGCTCGGCCGCGGCCTCGAAGTGTTGGTGGGCGGTCTCGAAGCAGGCGCCGTCGAGCTGCTCGAGCTTCCCGTCGACGCGATCCACGCGAACCCGAGGCAGCCGCGGAAACGGTTCGACGGCGAGGCGGGCTCGGGTCTCGCGGAGTCGGTGCGCCGACAGGGCGTGATCCAGCCGCTCATCGTCCGCCCGCGCGATGCGGGCGGCTACGAGATCGTCGCCGGCGAGCGGCGCTGGCGCGCGGCACGCGAGGCTGGTCTCGCGACTTTGCCCGCCGTGGTCAGGGCGACCGATGATCGCGACACTCTGTTGCTCGGGCTGATCGAGAACGTCGCGCGCGAGCAGCTGACCCCGGTGGAGGAAGCGCGCGCGTGCGCCGTGCTGCTCGACGAGTTCGGGCTGTCGCTCGGCGATGTCGCGGAGCGCGTCGGCCGCTCGAAGCCGTCGGTCTCGAATCGCATCCGGCTGCTCGACCTGCCCGACGACGTTCTCGGCATGCTCGAGCGCGGGCAGCTGACCGAGGGTCATGCGCGCGCCGTACTCGCCGTGCCCGACCACGAGGGACGCCGCAAGCTTGCGCGCGAGATCGTGCAGAAGGGCCTCTCCGTTCGTGCGGCCGAGCAACGCGCGAAGTGGGCCGGCGCGAAGCAGAAGCCGCGGATCCGTGCGACGCCGGTCGATCCAGCGCTTGCTGCGCGCGTGCGCACCGCACTCGAGCACCTCACCGGTTTTCACGCAAAGGTCGGCACCGGTCGCGTGGAGCTCGTCTTCGCCGACGAGCACGAGCTCGCGGAGCTCGCAGAAGCACTCGAACGCGCGTCCGCTCGCCTTTAGGTCGCCCCGATAGAACCACCGCTATCGAGGCTCCCTGCGTCCTTGCCTCGCGACGCCCATCGAACCGTGTCGACGAGCACCATTCCGCCAAACCCTCCTAGCCCCGCCGGTAGTGTCGGGAACGTGAGCGACGGCGCTCTCATCCATGCCCGCGGGCTCGAAAAGCGCTTTGGCGAGCTGACGGCCGTCGACGGCATCGACTTCGACGTCGAGCAGGGCGAGGCGTTCGGCTTCCTCGGTCCGAACGGCGCCGGCAAGAGCTCGACGATGCGCATGATCGGGTGCGTCTCACCGCCGACCGCCGGCACGCTGCGCATCCTCGGGCTCGACCCCGTGAAGGATGGTCCGCAGATCCGGGGGCGGCTCGGCGTCGTGCCGCAGCAGGACACGCTGGACACCGAGCTGACCGTCCGCGAGAACGTGATCATCTACGGGCGCTACTTCGGGCTCTCACGCAAGGAGTGCGGCGTGCGCGCCGATCGGCTGCTCGAGTTCGTGCAGCTCTCCGAACGCGCGAAAGATCGCGTCGAGCCGCTCTCGGGCGGAATGAAGCGGCGGCTCACGATCGCCCGCTCGCTCGTCAACGAGCCGGAGGTATTGCTCCTCGACGAGCCGACGACGGGGCTCGACCCCCAGGCGCGCCACGTCGTCTGGGCGCAGCTCTTCCGCCTCAAGCAGCAGGGCGTGACGCTCGTCCTGACGACGCACTACATGGACGAGGCAGAACAGCTCTGCGACCGCCTCGTCGTCATGGACAACGGCAGCATCGCGGAGGAGGGCTCGCCGCTCGAGCTGATCCAGCGGCTGTCGTCTCGCGACGTCGTCGAGTTGCGCTTTCCTCAGGAGCCGCCCGAGGTCGACGAGGCGCTCTTCAACGGTCTCGTGTCGCGCGTCGAGGTTCTCCCGGATCGCGTGCTGCTCTATACGGAGGACGGGGACGCACTTGTTCCGATTGCGCACGAGCGGCTGCATCCGCAGAGCGTTCTCGTGCGCCGCTCGACGCTCGAAGACGTGTTCCTCCGACTCACGGGCCGCACCCTCGTCGACTGATGACGTACGCGCTCCGATCGTTCGAGTACTGGGCGTATTCGTACCGCCGCGTCTGGCGCGGCAGCGTCGTCACGAGCATCGTCGGTCCGACGCTCTATCTCACGGCGATCGGCGTCGGGCTCGGGAAGATCGTCAACCAAGGTCCCGGCGTCGGGGTGCCGTACCTCGACTTCGTCGGGCCGGGAATCCTGGGCGCGACCGCGATGCAGCTGGCGGCGTTCGAGTCGGCCTATCCGGTGCTCGCGGCGATCCGCTGGACGCGGCAGTACTTCGCGATGCTCGCGACGCCGCTTCGCACGCGGGACGTGCTGATCGGCCATCAGCTGTACGTCGCAGCCCGGCTCGCCGGCGTTTCGGCGATCTACCTCGTCATCCTTGCGGTGTTCGGTGCGCTCGAGTCGCCGTGGGCGATTCTCGCGTGGCCGGTGGCGATCCTCACTGGGCTTGCGCATTCGGCACCCGTCTCCGCGTACTCGGCGTGGCTCGAGCGCGAAGAGGGAATGAACGTGTTGTTCCGCTTCGTCATCATGCCGCTGTTTCTCTTCGGTGGAACGTTCTTTCCCGTGTCGCAGCTGCCTCCGGTTGCGCGTGGGATCGCGTACGCGACGCCGCTGTGGAACGGTGTCGATCTCATGCGGCACCTGACGCTCGGAACCGCGTCGCTCTGGCCGTCGCTTGCGCACGTCGCATATCTGCTCCTGTGGGTGTCAGGCGGCCTGCTGCTCGCATCGCGAACCTACGCGCGGAGGCTGATCACATGAGTGCGATCGCGGTCGAGCGCGCTCCGCGCGCGCGCGCGTCATGGTGGCGCGACTCCCGTGCACCGCTGCTCTTCGAGCGGAACCTGATGGTGTACCGGCACACGTGGCTGACGCTCATCAGCGGTTTCTTCGAGCCGCTCTTCTATCTCTTCTCACTCGGCTTTGGCCTCGGCCACTTCGTCGGCGAGGTGCACGGCGTGTCGTATGCGAGCTACATCGCGCCGGCGCTGCTCGCGTCGTCGGCCATGAACGGTGCGGTGTACGACGGGATGACGAACGTGTTCTTCAAGCTCCGGTACGGCAAGGTCTACGACGCAATGCTGTCGACACCGGTGTCGCCGACGGACGTTGCGATCGGCGAGACCGCGTGGGCGCAGTTCCGGGGGCTCCTCTATGCAACGGGCTTCGTGATCACGATCGCCGCGCTCGGGCTCATCCATTCCTGGTGGGGCCTGCTGACGCTGCCGGCTGCGATGGTCGTCGGCTTCGGCTTCGCCGGCATGGCGATCGGCACCTCGACGTTCCTCCGCAGCTGGCAGGACTTCGACACCGTCCAGCTCGTGCAGCTGCCGATGTTCCTGTTCAGCGCGACCTTCTACCCGCTGTCGGTGTACCCGGTCGTGATCCAGTGGTTCGTCAGGTTCTCGCCGCTGTACCACGCGATCCAGCTCGTGCGCTCGCTGACCCTCGGCACCGTCGGCCCGATCATGCTCGTGCACGCCGGCTACCTGATCGCACTCGGCTGCTTCGGCATCTGGCTCGCCCGCCGCCGCATGGCCGGGCTGCTACTGACGTAGCCAGCCGTTCGCCGCCGTTGTCGAGATGTGAGCCGTCGCGGAGCCCAACTTGTTGGGCGAGAGCAGTGATACGCGCCCGGCCGTGAGTAGACGAAGAAGGGGGGCCTACGGGGGAAACATGGTTTCCCCCGTGAAGCGAGCTACTGCGGCCTCAGGGCCGAAGAGCAAAGCGAAATGGGCGATCGTGGATTCGAACCACGGACCTCCGCCTTATCAGAGCGGCGCTCTAACCAACTGAGCTAATCGCCCGCAAGCGGCGCCAATAGTAGCGCGGCGCGTCGCGTCCGAGCGGGAGGCTAGTGGACTCGCTGGGTGCGGCGGAGATAGTCCTCCACCTCAAGCAGAAAGGGCTCGTCCAGGGCCAGCTCGGTGAGGTGGTCCTTCGTGAGGTCGTCCAACTCCCGGTCGTGTGCGACCTCCGCGATGAAATTCGAGAGGCGGCCCGCATGGGACATCGCCGCCATCCGGAGGAAGATCCGGCGCGCGTCGTCGTCCTGCGAGATCGCCTCGAGCGATTCGAGATCCTGAAGCCAGTGTCCTTGCATGGCTTTCCAACGAGGCGGGTCGTCTCCCGGATACGGGTCTTCCGTCGACCGGCCGCCGAAAAGGTTTCACCCCGGTGGCCTGAGCTATATTCGCCGCAGGTCGAGTACGACCGCGCTCATGCAGGAGATGCTCATCTATGGGGTCAGCTTCGACTTGGTCGGCAAGCAACCGATCGTCCTGTTGAAGACGGCCGAGGGGAACAAGTTCCTGCCGATTTGGATCGGCCATCCCGAGGCTGCGGCGATCCTCATGAAGCTGCAGAGTCAGGCGGCGCCCCGGCCGATGACACACGACCTCCTGAGCGACATGCTCGAGCAGCTCGGGGCGCAGGTCAGCCGCATCACGGTCACGGAGCTGCGCGAGAACACCTTCTATGCCCAGATCACCGTGGTGCAGGACGGCGCGGAGATCGAGGTCGACTCGCGGCCGTCGGACGCGATCGCGCTCGCCATTCGCGCCGAGGCGCCGATCTTCGCCGCCGACCGTGTGATCGAGGAGTCGGCGATCGAGTTCGAGGGCGAGGAGGTCGACCCCGACCAGCTCGAGGCCGAGGTCGCGAAGTTCAAGCACTTCCTCGACGAGGTCACGCCGGACCAGTTCGCCGTCGAGGACGGCGACGAAGAAGAAGAGAACGACTAGCGGGGTCAGGTGGCGAGCACGGCCGCGGCGAGCGCGATGCCGTTGAAGAGTCCGTGCACGACCATGCCGGGGACGACGCTCTTCGTGCGGTCGCGCAACCAGGCGAGCGCGATGCCGAACGGGACGAGCACGAGCAGCGCCTCGACGAGCCCGTGCGCTGCACCGAACGCGAAGCCGACGACGATCATCGAGGGCCAGCGTCCGAGGAACGCGAGGAGCGACTGCCCCACGCCGCGAAACGTGAGCTCTTCGACGATCGGCGCGACGACCGCGAAGAGCACCAGGTTCGCTCCGAACGCTGCAGCGTGCGCCGACTCCCAGTGCGTGGGAGTCAGAGCCTGCTCGTGGCTCGGGCTCTGCGGCAGCGGGATCACCGACACGATTGCCTCGAGCACGTAGATCGCGAGCACCGCGCTCACCGCGAGGCCTGCCGCCCGGCCCCAGGAGGTCGCCGGCCGGCGGAGCGCAAGCAGGTCCCAGCGGTCGATGGCGATCGCGAGCACGAGGCCGAGCCAGAACGCGTACACGATCATCCCGTTCGCGAACGTCGACCAGCTGTAGACCGCATTTCGACCGCTGCCCGAGCCGTTCCCGCCGGTGAAGCGGGCCACGTAGTTGAGGGTGGCAATCGCTGCGACGAGCGCGATCCAGCACGCGAGCCGAGTGGGCAGCACCTTCGCGTCGCCCGGGCTCGGCACGGCTCCATTTGTCGCGGCGGTCGGGCGCATGTGGTGCATAGGGTTGCACCGATGCGGCACTTCACCCCCGAAGAAGCGAATGCGGAGCTCGCCGAGGTCGGCCCGCTCGTCGAGCAGATGGTCGAGCGGCGGCGCGCGCACGTCGACGCCCTCGCCCGTCAGGAAGAGCTCGAAGGGCACATTCGCGGCAACGGCGGCGGGATCCCGCCGGCCACCCTCGCCGCAGCCGCCGCGGACGTCGAAGGCGAAGCACGGGAGCTCGCCCGCGTGATCGACGAGATCGTCGCCCACGGCGCACAGGTCAAGGACATCGACGAGGGGCTGATCGATTTTCCCGCCATTCGCGGCGACGAGACGGTGCTTCTGTGCTGGAAGCTCGGCGAGGAGGAGATCCGCTACTGGCACACCGTCGACGACGGCTTCGCGGGAAGGCGGGAGCTCCCGCTCGATGGCTGAAGTCGTTGCCCTTACCGACACCGAGGGAACGTTCGCGTCGCTTCGTGAGGCCTTCGGCGTCGACGACGACAGTGCGTGGTGGCTCCCCTTCACTGCGTTTCTCGTGCGAACGGGCGGCGCGATCGTGCTCGTCGACACGGGCGTCGGGCCGGCAGGCTCGGGCGATCCGTTTCTCGAGCAGAGAGCCGGCAGACTCCCCGAGCTCCTCGGTGCAGCGGCGGTTCAGCCGGAGGACGTCGATCTCGTGGTCTTCACACACCTTCACGTCGACCACGTCGGCTGGAACATGCGGGACGGCTCGCCGTTTTTCCCGAGCGCACGCTACGTGTCCCATCGCGCCGACTTCGACAACTTCACGACGAGGCATCCGGACCGCCGATACGTGCGCGACCAGCTGACGGCGCTCCATGCCACCGGCAGGCTCGAGCTGATCGACGAGAGCTCTTCACCGTTCCCCGGGGTCGAGATCGAGCACGTTCCCGGTCACACGGCCGGCAGTTGCGTCGTCACCATCGAGGGAGCGACGTTCCTCGGCGACGTTGCCGTCCACGAGCTCCAGCTTGCCGATCCCGGCGTGGGCTACGTGTTCGAGGAGGACCGCCCGGCCGCGGCCGCGGCACGGCGCCGCCTCTTTCCCCGCCTCGCCGCCGACGGCAGCCTCGTTGCGAGCCCGCACCTCGGGCTCGGCCGGATCCACGCCGCCGGCGACGGGTTCGGATGGGAGCCGGCCGCTGAGGGATCAGCGCCGCCGGCGTCGAACTAGAGCGCCTATGCCCTTCTGGCACCGTCTCGTCATCGCGGCCGCCGTCTTCGGGGTGGTCACGCTCGTCGCCCGGCTCATCGACTGGCTGCTCACGCGCCGGCCGCTGCCACCGGAGGCCGCGACCCGCTACAGGGTCCTTCGCCGCACGATCACGGTGGCGATTCTCATTGTGGGCTTCTTCTCGGCGCTGCTCGTCATCCCGGAAGTGCGAGCCGTTGCCGGCGGCCTGCTCGCGTCCTCGGCCGTGCTCGGCGTGATCATCGGCTTTGCCTCCCAGCGAACACTCGGCAATTTCGTCGCGGGCTGGCTGATCGCGATCAGTCAGCCGATTCGCCTCGGCGACCGGGTGTCGTACGCCGGCGAGGACGGGGTCGTCGAGGAGGTCGGGCTCACCTACACGTTCATTCGGACGCGCGACGACGCTCGGCTCGTCGTCCCGAACGAAAAACTCGTCTCGGATACCATCCGCAACGCCTCGATTCGTAGCAAGGCGACATTCGCAGAGGTCACCGTGCAGGTTCCGCTCACAGCAGATCTCCAGGCCGTCGTCGCCGCCCTGCGGGAAGAAGTCGCCGGGGACCGTGACTCGACGGTGACCGTCACGGCGCTCGACGGCACCGCGACCGTGACGATTCGCGCGCGGTCGGTCGACGAGGACTCGGCGGTGGGGCTCGAGAGCGACCTGCGCGTCCGCGCTCAAGGCCGTCTACGTGCGTTGGGCGTCTGGGGATGACTCCTCCTTCCCCGCCGCACGGCCGCCGGCCCCAGGGACCTTCCAGCCGCAGCCGCTCGCGCCAGGAGCCGCGGCTCGGCAACCGCCGCCGCCGCAAGCGGCGGGCGCTCGCGCGCAAGCGCCGGACGCGCCGCTTCATCCTCCTCGCCCTCTTTGTCGTCGTCCCGCTCGTGTTGCTTGTCGGAGCCACGATCGGCGGCACTGCGGCGTTCGGCTCGAGCTGCGACCTCGACGCGCTTCGCCCGGTCGCCGTCGGCGAAAACTCCTTCGTCTACGCGGCAGACGGCTCCGTGCTCGGAGCGATCCCTGCGGAGCGCAACCGCACCCCCGTCCCGCGCCGCGAGATCTCGCCGTGGGCTCCGAAGGCAACCGTCGCCATCGAGGACAGGCGCTTCTATCAGCACGGCGGCGTCGACCCGGTCGCGATCATGCGCGCGGTCGTCGCCGACGTACGCGCGGGCAAGATCGTGCAGGGCGGCTCGACAATCACGCAGGAGCTCGTGCGCAACCTCTACCTCTCGCGCGAGCAGACGTTCAAGCGCAAGCTCACCGAGGCCTGTCTCGCGATCAAGCTGTCGAGCCACTGGTCGAAGTCGAAGATCCTGACCGCGTACATGAACCAGGTGTACTACGGCAATCACGCGTACGGAATCGAAGCCGCCGCCGAGACGTATTTCTCGGTCTCGGCGAAAGACCTGACGCTGTCACAGGCGGCGCTCCTCGCCGGACTTCCCCAGGCGCCGACGACCTATGACCCGTATCGCAATCCCGGCGCGGCGATGGCCAGGCGCGACGAGGTGCTGCGCGCGATGCTCGTGAACGGCGACATCACGTCCTCTCAGTTCCAGAAGGCGAGAGCGCAGCGCACGTTGCACCTGAAGGCGGGCAGGCGGTTCACCCAGATCAAAGAGCCGTACTTCTTCGGCTACGTCGAGGACCTGCTCCAGCAGGAGTACGGCACGAACACGGTGCGCTCCGGCGGGCTCAAGGTCTACACGACGATCGCGCCGGGCCTGCAGCGCGCGGCGACTGCAGCAATCACGCACGTACTGACCGATCCGACGGATCCGGCGTCCGCGATCGTGTCGATCGATCCACGCACGGGAGCCATCAAGGCGATGACGGCAGTGACGCCGGGTCACAAGGGCAATCAGTTCAACTTCGCCACGAGCGCTCGGAGGCAGCCGGGTTCGACCTTTAAAACGATCACGCTCACGACCGCGGTCGCGCGCGGGCTCGACCCGTTCTCCGTCTCGTATCTGTCCGCGCCTTTCCACTATCAGCCCGACCCGTTGTGCAACTCGGCGGATCCGAACTGCGCATGGGACGTGCAGACGTACGCGCACGACTATGCCGGTGTGGAGTCGGTCGAGAACGCCACCTTGCAGTCCGACAACACCGTCTACGCGCGGTTGGCGCTCGACGTCGGTCCCGCGAACATCGTGAGGATGGCACAGAAGATGGGCATCCGATCGTCGCTCCAGCTGCCGAGAGATGCCGTTCCGTCGATCACGCTCGGAACGATCGGCGTGACACCACTCGAGATGGCGTCCGCCTACGCAACGCTCGCTGCAGGCGGGGTCTACTCGAAGCCGATGGCGATCACGCGCGTCGTGCTGCCGAACGGGAAGGTCGACACGAGTGCACCGTGGGGCAAGCCTCAGCGTGAGCGCGTCATCCCGGACTGGGTTGCGGCCACGGTGACGCGCGTGCTGGAGCAGAACATGCTCTACGGCACCGGCACGGGCGCGCACATCTCCAACCACACGGATGCCGGAAAGACCGGGACGACCGACAACTACGCCGACGCGTGGTTCTCCGGCTACACGCCGCGGCTCGAGGCGAGCGTGTGGATCGGCTATCCGAGTGCTGAGATCCCGATGCTCGACGTGCACGGGATCGCTGTGTCCGGTCCGACCTTCCCTGCGCAGATCTGGCATTCGTTCATGGGGACGGCGATCGGCAATCGGCCGGATGTTCCGTTCGCACCCGCGCTGACCGATCCGGTGTGGACGTCGTGGCACGGCCAGTATCAGTACGGCGGGGCCTACGGCGGCTACGGCGTTACCACGACGACGACCGGTGCGACGACGACGACCGGCGCGACGACGACAGCGCCCGGCGCGACGACCGCCGTCACGCAGAAGCCGGTCGTGACGACGACGCCGCCCGCGCCGACCATCGCCGAGCCGCCTCCAACGACTGTGGTCACCCCGCCGCCGACCGAAACGACCCCGACGACCCCGGCGCCTTAGGGACCGGTTACCGCCGGTGGGACGGCGGTGGTCGTCGGTGGTGGAGCCGTCGTCGTGGGCGGAAGCGCGGTGGTGGTCGGTGCCGGTGGTGACGTGGTCGTGGGAGGAGCGCGTCGTCGGCGGAAGGGCGGTGGTGGTCGGCGCCGGCGGAGCCGTCGTCTGTGCGGTCGTGGTCTCGAGCTGCGTGGTGGTTTGCTGCGTCGACGGTGTTGTCGTCGTGGTTGGCGAGGCGGTCGTCGTCGGCTGCGTGTGCGTCGTCGTGGGATTTGCAAACGTGACCGGCGTGGTGTCGGACGGCGATCCCGACGCAGGGCGCGTCAGCTCGTATGCGACCGCAGCGCCGGCGAGCAGGAGGGCGAGCAGTCCGATCACGAGAAGCAGGACGCGGTTGCGCCTGGGCGGCGGCCCGATCGGCGGCCCAAATGCGTCTGGGGCGGCCGGCAACGGTGCTGCGGCGACGGGAAGCACGCGCGTCGCATGCGTGTCGTCGCCGGGTGGGCTCACCGTGGTCGTGAACGACGAGAGGCCGGTCGGCGCGCCGAGCGCGGCGAGCAGTGCCGCTCCGTCTGCAGGGCGATCGGCCGGGTCCTTCGCCATCGCCGCGGTTGTCGTCGACTCGAGCAATGCAGGCGCGTCGCCGCGGAGCTCGGTCACGGGCGGAGGCGAGGAGTCGCGGTGCAGGATCACGAGCTCCATCGGATCGTTCGACTCGAACGGGAGCCGCCCCGTGAGCATCCGGTAGAGCATCACGCCGAACGAGTAGACGTCGCTCGCGGCGCTGGCCGGTGAGCCCGCCGCCTGCTCCGGCGAGATGTAGGCGGCCGTTCCGAGCACGGTCCCGGCCTCGGTCAACGTGCCCTCGCCGGCAACCATCCGCGCGATGCCGAAGTCGGCGAGCTTCGCCCGGCCCTCCTGGTCGAACAGGACATTGGCGGGCTTCAGGTCGCGATGCACCACGCCGCGGGCGTGCGCGTGCGCGAGACCCGCCGCGAGCTCGGCCGCGATCCGGCGCACGTCGTCGTCGGGCAGCGGTTTCCCGCTCTGGAGGTGCTCCTCGAGCGTGCCGCCGGGGAGGTACTCGAGCACCATGTAGGGGCGGCCGTTCTCCTCGCCGTAGTCGTACAGCTGCGTGATGTTCGGATGGCCGAGCGACGCCACGGCTCGCGCCTCGCGCTCGAAGCGGGCGTTGTCGGCGTTGGGAGAGAGCAGCTTCAGCGCCACTCGGCGCTCGAGCTCCGTGTCTGTCGCAGCCCAGACCTCGGACATCCCGCCGAGGCCGAGCCGCTCCTCGAGGCGATAACGCCCGGCAATCATGTCGTCCTGCTGCATCGAGATACGTTATGCGCAGGACGTGGGGGCTTTACTCACCATGCACGAGGCGCAAGCGCGGGTCTTGGAGCACGCCCGCGTCCTCGCGGCCGAACGCGTCGCTCTCGGAGCGGCGGCGGGACGGGTCACCGCGGAGGATGCGCGCGCCGCCGTCGACCTGCCGCCGTTCGCGAGCTCGGCGATGGACGGATACGCGGTACGGGCGTGCGACCTACCCGGACGTCTGCCGGTCGTCGCGGACATCGCGGCGGGCAGGCCGGCCGTGCGTCCGCTCGCTGCGGGCGAGGCGATGTCGATCTCGACCGGAGGCGTCGTCCCCGACGGCGCGGACGCCGTCATCCCCATCGAGTATGTTGTCCGAAGTGACAACGCAATCACAGTGGAACAGAGCCTTGCCGTGGGCGAGCACGTCCGTCCGCGCGCCGGCGACACGCATGCGGGCGACGTGGTCGTCGCACAGGGCGTCCGGATTGGCGCGGCGCAGCTCGGCGCACTGGCCGCGTCAGGCCTCGCGGCGGTCTCGTGCGTGCGACGCCCACGCGTCGCGGTCCTCGCCACCGGCACCGAGCTCGCGCAACCCGGAGAGCCGCTCGCGCCGGGCGAGGTCTACGAGGCGAACTCGTTCATGCTCGCTGCCGCGATCGCCGCCTCGGGCGCGGAGATCGAGCTGCTCCCGGTCGTTGCAGACGACGAGCCGGCCCATCGCGCCGCGCTCGAGCGCGGGCTCGACGCCGACATCCTCGTCACGTCGGGCGGCGTCTCCGTCGGGCCGCACGATCTCGTGCGCAGCATCGAGGCCGAGCTCGGCGTCGAGGAGATCTTCTGGCGGGTCGCGATCAAGCCGGGGAAGCCGGTCTCGTTCGCCGTGCGCGGGGCGACGCTCGTGTTCGGACTGCCGGGCAATCCGGTCTCGTCTCTCGTCGGCTGCGAGCTCTTCGTGAAGCCCGCGCTGCGCGCGCTCCAGGGGCTGAACGATCCGCTGCCACGGTTCGAGCCGGGCCGGCTCGCCGCCCCGCTGCGCCGCAACGACTCCCGCGACGAGCTCGTTCGCGCCCGGGCGAGCGTCGGTGCGGCCGGCATCGAGCTCGAGCCGCTCTCGGGGCAGGAGTCGCACATGATCGTCCGCTCCGCGGCGGCCGACGCGCTCGTCCACGTCCCTCGGGGAGACGGCGTGCTCGACGCCGGGGCGACGGTGTCGTGGCTCCGGCTCGGTGTCGCGTAACTGCTACGTGCCCGCCGCGGCGGCGGAGACGTCATACGGCGTGCCGCCACGCGGAGCGACGGAGATGAGCGCCGCGTAGACGATGTAGCGATGCGTCGCGAAGAAGCGCGGATGGCACGCCTGCAGCTCGAGCAGTTCGTGGCGGGGTGACCGCAGGACGGAGAGATCGGACGCCGTCACGATGCGGTGGCGTGTCGCGCGGTAGGTGAACGTTGCATACGGCATCTCGAGCCGGATCTCGTCGCCGGGCCGGATCGCGTCGATGTGGGAGAACGGCGCGAGATACGTGGTGCGGTGCCCGGCGATGTAGACGAGCCTGTTCTGGCCGGGCATGAAGGAGCGCGCGTCGCGGCCGGGGCCTTTCTCGAGGTCGGTGTGGCCCGTGCCGTCGACGAGCGCCATGTTGAGGCCGATGCGGTGGATCACGATCCGCCCGATCGCGTCGCCGGGTCGAGCGGCGCGGCGGAAGGTCGCCGCCTCGACGGCGATCCGCCGGCGACTGCAGCGCGAGATCGGCCGTTTCCACGTGAAACGGGTGGAACTCGGCGAACCGCCGGTCGAGCTGCTGGGAGAGGTCGTGCTGCTGCCAGCGGGTATACGCCGCCGTGAACGGGTCCTGCCACTGCCAGACGAGGACTGCCCAGGCCAGGGTGAGGACACCGCACGCGATCATCAGGCCGCCGGCGATCCGTGCGAGGCGCCGCATCTCAGCCGTGCAACGCGCGGCGGTCCGCATCGGATGCGCGATGCCGGCGCCGCGCGAGCACGATCCGCCGGATCGTCTCGCGGATGGGGCCCCGCGGCGGCCGCTCGGCCTCGCTTGGATAGGGCGCATAGCGGCCGGCGGTGAGCGCGAGCAGCTGGCCCGCGCCGGCGGCCCAGGCGAGTGCGATCACGAAGCCCGGCAGCGGCGCGTAGCCGAGCGCGTAGAGCCAGGCCACGTACCACGGCGCATCGAAGCCGAGGCCGTAGCGGGTCGCAAACGACCAGAGCAGGAGAGCCGGGCCCGAGAAGCCGAGCAGGAGGACGGCCACGCGGGTCCAGAGCGGGCTCGCACGGACCTGTGGCAACCAGAGCCACACGTGCAGCGAGGGGAGGACGAAGATCAGCGCGAACGGATTCGTCGCGACCACGAGGAGGCCGACGACGCCGAGCGCCATCAGGGCCGCCGCGTGGCCGGCCAGCTCCTCCTCGGCGCGGACGGGCCGCCGCGGCAGGAGCCGTTCCCGGGTGACGAGCCAGCCGAGCACGGCGAGCACGGCGAGACCGATGAGGCCGGCGGCCGGCCAGCTCACGCTCGCCATCGAGGGAGGCCGCGGCGCACCGTCGGGCCAGACGCCGAACACCGAGAACAGGCCAAAGAGCGCGCCGCACCAGAGCCAGAAGGCGAGGCGGCTGCGATAGCTCCGGAGCGCGGGCGAGACCCGGATCCTGCGTCGGCGGCAGCGGGCAAAGAGGTCGACGGTGGCCGCGAGAAAGGGCAGGAGGGCCGCGACGAGCACGATCTCGATCGCCCAGCCCCGGATGATCCGGCTCCCGAGGTAGATGTAGCTCGACGGGCCCGGCGGGAGCGCGACGCCTTGCTCGAGCGCGTCGAGTGCATTCTGGGTCGCGCGCCCGACCTGGCCGAGCCGCGTGAGACTCAGCCGCTCGGGTGTGTCCCCGAACCCCGGTGCGGGCCGGTCGGCGGCGGTCGTGATCGTCACCGCCGGGACACCGCGGGCCACGAACGGCGCCTGTTCGTAGAGGCTGAACGGGAACGCGAGATCGATCAGCTGCCGCGCCGCGCTGTCGCGGCCCGGCTCGAAGCCGATCTCCCGGCTGAGCTCGAGCCGGACCGTCTCGACGAGGCCGGAAGCAGGCGAACGGGGCGTGTCGCCGGTCAGCAGCATGCGGGGGCGGCTCTTGCCGGCGATCGCGTCCAGGTTGAGCACCGCGATCACATTCGACCGCTCGGGCGCGTGAGCCGCGAACTCTGCGGCTCCGAGCGCGCCGTCGCCGGCACCGTCCGTGGAGAGGAAGAGCAGGGTGTACGGAAGCCTGATCGGGGCCTTGCCCGCAGCGGGCGCGTACGTGCGCGCGAGCTCGACGAGCGCTCCGGTCCCGGACGCGTTGTCGTTTGCGCCCGGCCCCGTCCCGGCGTCGTCGCGGTGGGCCATCACGACGATCGTCTTGTGCGAGAGGCCGGGCTTGGTCGCGACGAGGTTTCGGAGCCGCACCGGCCCCTGCCCGGGGATGTGGGCGGTGAACGCCTCCGTGCGGACGACGTAGCCGTCCGGCGTGAGCTGCTGGGCGAACCAGCGCGCAGCGCCCGTCGACCCCGTGCTGCCCGGGGTGCGGAGCGGCCAGCGGAGCGCCAGGTCGCCGGCGACGTTCGCTGCCGCAAGCCGGTCGAACGCCGGCGGGAGGCTCGGTGGCTGCAGCGCCGGTGGACGGGCGACGCTGAAGGCGAGGATGAGCAACGGAAGGCCGACGAACAGCCAGGTTCCCCGGTAGAGGCGGCCGTTGATCGGGCGGTCGAGCGACCCTCGGCGCGGACGGCGCCGCTCCGGCGCAGGCGAGTCGGCAGCCACGGCGGGTCTAGTGTAAGACGCCCGTCCGATGCGGCTGTTGGCGGCGCGCCGTTTTCACGGGAAAACGCCGCCAGGCGGGTCGGTACAGTGAGCCGCGTGCGCCTCGCTCTTCTCGGCCTGATCTGCGCCGTGCTCGGCGCGGGTGCGGCGCTCGGCATCGGCCGCGCGACCGGCCTCTCCGGAAGCTCGACGACCGTTGTGGTATCCGGGGCGGCCACGGGCCGGGCAGTCGCGACGCACGTCACCGTTGACGCCCCCGTCATCGGGTCGTCGGCCTTCTCTCCGGCCCGCATCTTCGCGGAGCGCTCGCCCGGCGTGGTGACGGTCTTCACGTTCAGCGACGGCCAGGGCGCCCAGGGCTCGGGGTTCGTCGTCTCCCCGGACGGAACGATCCTCACGAACGCGCACGTGATCACGAACGCGGGCGAGGCGGTCGGCGGCACGCCCGTCAAGCCGGCGTCGGAGGTCTATGTCGAGTTCGCCGATCACGACCGCGTACCGGCGACGATCGTCGGGTGGGATGTCTTCGACGACGTCGGCGTCATCCGCGTCGCGCCCTCGGCACACGCGCTCTCGGTGGTGCCGCTCGGCCGCTCCGACGACGTCGTCGTCGGCCAGCCCGTCGCGGCGATCGGGAGCCCGCTCGGCAACGAGGACTCGCTCGCCGTCGGGATCGTCTCGGCCGTCGGCCGCTCGATCGCGGCGCTGACCGTGCCGAACTTCCAGCTGATCAACGCCATTCAGATCGACGCGCCGATCGCCCACGGCAGCTCGGGCGGCCCGCTGCTCGACGCGGGCGGCCGGGCGATCGGCATCAACGCTCAGATCCGCAGCGATTCCGGCGGCGCCTCCGGGATCGGCTTCGCGGTTCCGATCGACGCGGCGCGCCGCTCGCTGCGCGAGCTCGTCGCCGGGCGCAAGGTGGGCTACGCGTACGCCGGCGTCCAGACCGAAGACCTCACGCCGTCGCTCGCCCGCCACCTGGGCCTGAGGACGAGCCGCGGCGCCCTCGTCGACCAAGTGAACCCCGGCGGCCCGGCCGCGCTCGCAGGCATCCGCGGCGGCACGATCCAGACCCAGTTCCAGGGCGTGCAGGTCGTCAGCGGCGGTGACGTGATCACGGCCGTGGACGGCCTCGCCGTGGGCAACGCCGACGATCTTGTGCGAATTGTCACAAATGTGCTCCGGCCCGGGCAGACTGCGGTGTTCACGGTCGAGCGCAGTGGGCATCGCCGCCGGCTCGCCGTCCGCCTCGGCAGCCGTCCATCGGGCGGGTAGCTCCCTCGACGCGTCGGGTTAGGGCGCACCGAAGCGGGGTAGAGACCGGGTGGACGCTCGACGCCTGAGCCGATTCATGTAGAAATCGGCGGGTTTAGGGAGTCGAATCTGTGGAAAACAGATTGGGGCCGTCGTGTATGGCAGAAGCAGGTGTGGCAGGAGCGACTGTGTGGCAGGAGCATCATGCGGACGATGAGTGATCAGGTGAGCCTGGAGGCGGAGCGGGAGGACGGCACGCGCTCCATTCGCCTCCGAATCCCGGCGAAGGCCGAATACATCACGCTCTGCCGCCTCGCTCTGACGGGGCTCGCACAGCTCCGCGACATCGGCGACGACACGATGGCCGATCTGAAGCTCGCGCTGACGGAGGCGGTGTCGAACTCCGTGCGGCACGCGTACGGCGACAAGGGCGAGGGCCATGTCGACGTGACGTACGAGTTGTACCCCGACCGGCTCGGCATCCAGGTCGTCGATGACGGCGACGGGTTCGATCCCGACGCGGCGCCGGTCTTCGACGGCCAGGAGCTGTCGGAGGGCGGGCTCGGAATCGCGATCATCCGGACGATCGCCGACGAGTTCGAGATCGAATCGAAGCCCGGCTCGCGCGGCTCGCGCCTCCGCTTTGTGAAGCTCCTGGAATAGCCCTGCTGTTTCCAACGGCGTCGGCCGGATAGGTTCCGACATGGTGGACAACGAGCCGGAGAGGCGCCGCAAGCTGATCGTCGTCGCAAACCGCGGGCCGGTGTCCTACCAGCGGTCGCAGACAGGCGAGCGGATCGTGCGTCGTGGCGGCGGCGGCCTCGTCACCGCGCTCCGGAGCCTCGTCGCACGACACGAAGTGACGTGGATCGCGAGCGCGATGAGCGACGAGGATCGCGTCGTTGCCGGCGAGCACGGTGGTGATGCGGCGAACGAGACTGCGCGCGACGGATCGCGCTATCGCATCCGGCTCGTCGCCGCAGACCCGTCGGCCTACGACTGGTACTACAACGTCGTCTCCAATCCGACGCTGTGGTTCCTCCAGCACTACATGTGGGGGCTGCCGTACGCGCCGGATCTCGATCTCGGTCTGCACAACGCGTGGTTCAACGGCTATCTACCTGTCAATCAGGCCTTTGCCGACGCGACGGTCGCCGAGCTCGAACGCGATCCGGCGGCGTCGGTGTTCTTCCACGACTACCACCTCTACCTCGCGCCGAAGCTCGTGCGCGCACGAAGACCCGATGCGCTGATGATGCACTTCATCCACATCCCGTGGCCGCAGTCCGACTACTGGCACGTGCTGCCGGAGCATCTGCGGCGCGAGGTGCACGAAGGCCTGCTTGCGAATGACGTCGTCGGCTTCCACACCGAGCGGTGGAAGCGGAACTTCCTGCACTGCTGCGAGGACATTCTCGGCGCTGACGTCGACATCGCAGGCTCGACGGTCACGCATGACGGCCGAACGACGCTCGTGACGAGCCATCCGATCGGTGTCGATCCGTTGGAATTCGATGAGCTGCGCGATGACCCGGGCGTGCTCGAGCAGGAGCGCCTGATCGCGGAGCGTCGGCCGGAGTTTCTCGTCGTGAGGGTCGACCGCACCGATCCGTCGAAGAACATCGTCCGCGGTTTTCGAGCGTTCGCGCTCTTCCTCGACATGCATCCCGAGATGCAGGGCCGTGCGACGATGCTCGCGCTGCTCGACCCGTCGCGACAGGACGTTCCGGAGTACTCCGAGTATCTCGCGGCGGTGCAGCGAGAGGCGCGCACCGTCAACGATCGCTATCAGCACGAAGGCTGGCTGCCGATCGACCTGCAGGTCGCGGACAACTTCGCGCAGTCGGTAGCGGCGTACAAGCAGTACGACGCATTGCTCGTGAACGCGGTGTTCGACGGGCTCAACCTCGTCTCGAAGGAGGCGCCGCTGCTGAACGAGCGCGACGGCGTGCTCATCCTCTCCGAGAACACGGGCTCGTCCGAGGAGCTTGCCGAGTGGGCGCTGACGGTGAATCCCTTCGACGTCTACGGACAGGCGCAGGTGATCAACGCGGCGTTGACGATGCCGGCCGTCGAGCGTCGTAGGCGCATCGAGGCGACGCGTGCACATGTGCGCGAGAACGATCTGGCCGGGTGGATCGCGGCGCAGCTCGCCGATCTCGACCGGGTCGCCGCACGGGTCTCGGCCTGAGATCGAGAGTACGATTCACCGCGTGGCGACGACAGCGCCTTCAGAGCTCGTCTCCGTGAATCCGGCCACGCTCGAGCGCGTCGGCGCCGTCACCCGCACCGATCCGGCCGACGTGCCCAGGCTCGTGGCCGTGGCGCGCGCGGCGCAGGAACAGTGGTCTCGGCTCGGCGCTGACGGACGCTCACGCGTGCTCGCCGACGTGGGGCGCGTCGTTCGCGTCCGCGCCGACGAGATCGCAGACGTTGTCGTCGCCGAGACAGCGAAACCGCGCACTGAAGCGATTGCGAACGAGATCTACACCGCCGTCGACCACGCAGCCTGGCTTGCCAGGCGGGCGCCGCGCATCCTGGGCGACGAGCGTGTGCGCTTCCAGCAATTACATTTGAAGACGAAGAAGGCGTGGCTCGTGTACGAGGCCTTCGGCGTCGTCGCCGCGATCACGCCGTGGAACGTCCCGTTCGCGATTCCGTTTACCTATGTGGCAACAGCGGTCGCGGCTGGAAACGGCGTCGTGCTCAAGCCGTCGGAGCTCACGCCGCTCACCGCCGAGTGGGTGGCGCGCGTATTCGAGGAGGCCGGCGCGCCGGCAGGGCTCGTGCAGGTCGCGCACGGCGAAGCCGCGCTCGGCGAGGCCATTGTGGGCGACCCGGGGATCGCGAAGGTGTTCTTCACCGGGTCGCTCGGCGTCGGGCGCCGCGTCGCGGCCGCCGCCGGAGCGCGCGGGATTCCTGTGGTGCTCGAGCTCGGGGGGAAGGATCCGATGATCGTCTTCGCCGACGCGGATCTCGAGCGCGCGCTCGACGGTGCGCTCTTCGCCTCGTTCGTCAACGCGGGCCAGGCGTGCGTCAGCGCCGAGCGCATCTACGTCGAGCAGCCGCTGGTCGACGAGTTCTCGCAACGGCTCGCCGAGCGCGCGCGCGGGCTCCGGCTCGGCGACGATGTCGGGCCGCTCATCTCCGAGCGCCAGCGCAACGCCGTCGAGCGGATCTCCGGTGCGCGGCGGGCCGCCGAGCGCGAGGGATGGTTCATCGAGCCGACCGTCATCCGCGGCGCGCTGCCGGACGAGGAGATCTTCGGGCCTGTCGTCACGGTCGAGGCCTTCGAGGGCGAGGACGACGCCGTCCGCCGTGCGAACGACAGCGAGTTCGGCCTCGCGGCGAGCGTCTGGTCGCGGGACCTCGCCAAGGCGGATCGCGTCGCGCGCCGCATCGCGGCCGGCATGGTGTGGGTCAACGACTTCGGCTACTCGTTCACGATCGGGCAGGCGCCGTGGGGCGGAGTGAAGGCTTCGGGCTTCGGGCGCACCGCCTCCAAGCACGGTCTCTACGGCTGCGTGCAGATCAAGTATCTCGACAGCGACCGCGGGCGGCTGCGTCCGGCGTGGTGGTTCCCATACGACGCGCCGACGGAGCGTGCGCTGCGCACGTTGCTCGACGTGCTCTACGGCAGTCGCTCCGAGCGCCTGCGTGCGGCATGGAGCGGACGGAGAGATCTCGTGCACGTGGCGAAGCGGTCGCTCGGCCGATGAGCGATCTGTCGCACGTAGACGAGGCCGGTGCCGTGCGGATGGTCGATGTCGGTGCGAAGCCGCTCTCTCGTCGCCGCGCGGTCGCGCGGGCCGAGGTGCGGATGGCACCGGAGACGGCACGGCGACTGCGTGACCTGCCGAAGGGCGATGCCCTGACGACCGCGCAGCTCGCAGGGATTATGGCCGCGAAACGGACGAGCGACCTGATCCCGCTGTGCCATCCGTTGCCGCTCTCGCATATCGAGGTGACGCTCGAGGTTCGCGAGGATTCGGTCGAGATCGTCGCGACCGCGGAGACGACAGCGCAGACCGGCGTCGAGATGGAGGCGCTCACCGCGGCATCGGTTGCGGCGCTCACCGTCTACGACATGGCGAAGGCGATCGACAAGCAGATGGTGGTCGCCGAGGTACGCCTGCTCGAGAAGACGAAGGAGCCGGTCTGAAGGCTGCGGTGCTCACGCTCTCCGACCGCGTGTCGCGCGGCGTCCTGGAGGACACGAGCGGCGACGTGCTCGAGGAGTTGCTTCGAGCCGAGGGCTACGAGGTCGAGCGCCGCGTCGTCCCGGACGAGCGCGAGCAGATCGTCGCGGCCCTGCGAGAGCTCGTCGCGACAGCGCGCCTCGTCCTCACGACGGGCGGCACAGGGCTCGCGCCCCGCGACGTCACGCCCGAGGCGACGCGCGAGGTGCTCGACCGGGATGCGCCCGGGATCGCGCAGGCGATCCGCGCCGACTCGATTGCGAAGACACCGCACGGCCTCCTGTCGCGCGGCGTCGCCGGCGTCACCGGGTCGACGCTCGTCGTCAACCTGCCCGGCTCGCCGGGCGGCTGCCGCGACGGCTTCGAGGTGCTCCGTCCCGCGCTCGCGCACGCGCTGAAGCTCCTCGCCGACGAGCAGACCGCCCACGAGCAGACCTGACTTCCGCGAGCGTCGTCCGCGCCCGCGGGCTGTCTCCCTCAGACACGTCCGGTGCCAGGCACCGGACGTGGCCGTTGGGGACCCGTCCCCGTGGGCGATCGCGCGCTGTCAGGGCGGTTCACGTCTCTCTGTCCAATGTGACGGTGGCCCGGCAAGCCACGTCCGGTGCCAGGCACGGGCCGTGGCTTCCGACGACATGCCTGGTTGCGCCCGGCCGCGCATAGCATTGCGCCGGTGAACGCCTCGGCTCCCACGCTTGCGCCGCTGCCTGCACGGTTCGCGCGGCTCGTGAAGATCGAGCACACGGTCTTCGCGCTGCCGTTCGCGTACGTCGGCGCGTTCCTCGCCGTCGGCGAGACTCCCTCGGCGCACGACCTCCTGTGGATCACGCTCGCGATGGTCGGGGCGCGGTCGCTCGCGATGGCGCTGAACCGCCTCATCGATGCACGAATCGACGCGCGCAACCCGCGCACCGCCGGGCGGGAGATCCCGAGCGGCCAGTTGTCCGTCGTCCAGGTGGCCCTCTTTTGCGCGGCCTCCCTCACGCTCTTCCTCGTCTCCGTCTGGCAGCTCGCGCCGCTCACGCACTGGCTCTGGCCGATCCCCGTTGCGGGCTTCGTGCTCTACCCCTACCTCAAGCGCTTCACGTGGCTGTGCCACCTCTGGCTCGGCGCGGTCGACGGGCTCGCCCCGATCGGCGCCTGGGTCGCGATCACGAACCATCTGCCGTGGCAGGCGTGGGTGCTCGGCGGTGCTGTGGCGTGCTGGGTCGCAGGCTTCGACTTCTTCTATGCGCTGTTCGACGTCGATGTCGATCGCAAGGAGGGGCTGCACTCGATCGTCACGCAGTTCGGCGTGCGCGGCGCATTCGTCGGCGCGCGCATCGCGCACCTTGCGACCGTCGCGCTCCTCGTCGTCGCGGGCCTCGGGCTCTCTGTCGGCGTTCTCTACTGGGTCGGCGTCGCCACGGTTGCGGCGCTGCTCGTCTACGAGCACACGCTCGTGCGCCCCGACGATCTCCGCCGCCTCGATGCGGCGTTCTTCACCATGAACGGTGTGATCAGCGTCGTGTTCGCCGTGTTCGTGATCGCGGACACGATCGCCTGATGATCGTCGCGCGCGGCGTCGGAAAGCGCTTCGGCGAGAAGCGCGTGCTTCGCGGTGTCGACCTCGACGTTCCCGACGGCGGGTTCGCCGTCGTCACCGGAGCGAACGGATCGGGGAAGACGACGCTCCTGCGCATCTGCGCCGGCTTGGCGCTTCCGAGCGAAGGCGACATCACCGTCGGCGTGCAGCGCGCACAGGTCGGGTACCTCGCTCACGACCCGCTCGTCTACCGCGAGCTGTCGGCGCTCGAGAATCTGGATCTCTACGGACGGCTCTATCGTGTGCCCGAGCGGCGTGAGCGCATCGGGATGCTGCTCGAGCGGTTCGGGCTCTGGGACGCGCGAGCCGACCACGTGTCGTCCTACTCCCGCGGGATGACACAGCGGCTCGCGCTCTGCCGCGCCCTGCTGCACGAGCCCGCACTCCTCATCCTCGACGAGCCGTACACCGCACTCGACGCCCAGGGTGCGGACCTGCTCGACGCACAGCTCGCCGAGCTGCGGGACCAGCGCACCATCCTCGTCTCGACCCATGACCCCGCCCGCATCGACTCGCTCGCGACCTTGCGCGTCGCTCTCGCCGCATGAACTACTTCGCCGATGTGCGCGCGCTGACGCGCAAGGACCTCCTCCTCGAGCTGCGCGCGCGCGACACGCTGCCCGCAATGCTCATCTTCGTCGTCGCGACCTTCGTCGTGTTCCATTTCGCGCTGCCCGCCGGATCGTCGAAGCTCGCAGCAAGCGGGCTGCTCTGGGTGGCGATTATCTTCACTGCGCTGCTCGGGCTCGGCCGTGCGTTCGTGCCGGAGCGGGAGCAACACGTGCTCGACGGGCTCGTGCTGGCCCCGTGCGACCGCAGCGCCATCTGGCTTGCAAAATCGCTCGCCACGCTCGCCTTCCTCGTCGCCGCTGAGCTCGTCGCGCTCCCGGTCTTCGCGCTCTTCTTCCACGGCCTGCGCGGCTCGACCGTTGCCGCGGTCGCACTCGCCGATCTCGGCATCTGCGCCGTCGGGACCTTCGTCGGCGCGATGGCGGTCGTCACCCGCGCCCGCGACCTCCTGCTGCCGCTGCTCTTCCTGCCGCTCGCCATTCCGATCGTGATCGGCGGCGTCGGGGCGAGCGTGGTCGACAACCCGGGCCGCTACCTCGGCTTCCTCGCGCTCTACGACGCCGTCTTCGCGCTCCTCTGCTGGGCATCCTTCGAGTACGTCGTCACGGAATAGGTCCTCCGCGGTCGCTTTGGGGGGACCTGCGACACTTCATGCTGTGGGTCGCTCGTACCGGATATCGCTGCCGGGGCTCGCGGCGTCCTCGCTCGTTCTGGTGACGCTCGCCCTTGCCCTCGTCTTCTTCGTCGCGCCGACCGACGCCGACCAGGGCTTCTCGCAGCGGATCTTCTACTTCCACGTGTCGATCGCATTCACGTCGTATCTCTGCTTCGGGCTCGGTGCCTGGAAGGCGCTCGTCCACCTGTGGAAGCGCGACCCGAACGCGGATCTCGAAAGCTACGTCGCCATCCACCAGGGCGTCATCTTCGGCTCGCTGGTGCTGCTGACCGGCTCGATCTGGGCCAAGATCTCGTGGGGACACTGGTGGCTCTGGAGCGAGAACCAGCTCGTCCTGTTCCTCGTGCTGTTCCTCTTCTACGCCGCGTACTTCATGCTCCGCTTCTCGGTCGACCCCGGTCCGCAGCGAGCGAACCTCTCCGCCGTCTACGCGCTCTTCGGCGTGATCCTCATCCCGATCAGCTTCCTCGCGATCCGGCTGGCGCAGCATTTCATCCACCCCGTGGTCTTCACGCGCAACGGCCCGCAGTTCGGCGGCTGGATCCTCGCGACGTACATCGTCTCGCAGATCGCCGTCATCGTTCTCGCTTACACGCTCTATCGTCTCGAGCTCTCGGGCAAGCGGCTCGATCTCAGGCTGCGCGAGCTCCGGAGCGCGGCCGCATGAGCACCGCCGAGCAGTACGTCACCGCCGCGTATTGCGTCGTCTTCGCGCTCGTGCTCGTCTACGTCGTGATCATCGCGCTGAAGCTGGAACGGCTCGAGCGTGAGGTCGACGACCTCGAGATCGCTTCCCTCGAACAGCCGAAGACGGAGGCACGCGTCGATGGCTGAGATCCTCTTCTGGCCGACCCTGCTCTTCTACGGCGAGGCCGCCGTCGGCTACCTCGGCTACCTACGCCGCGCCGGCGCCGCCGACCGTGCAGCGATCTGGGGCGTCCGGCTGGGCTGGCTCGCGCAGACCGCACTGCTGATCGTCCAGGCCACACGCGAGAACGGATTCCCGTGGGGAACGTGGGCCGGGTCGCTCAATCTCTTCGTGTGGCTCGTCGTCACCGTGTATCTCGGTGTGCGCAAGCCGTACCGGCTGCTCGGCCTCGCGGTCATGCCGCTCGCTGCAGCGCTGCTCATCGTCTCGCGAGCAGGAGGCGGTACCGGTGCCGGATCGCGGAGCCACTACTCGAACGTGTTTCTCGTACTGCACGTAGGCCTCGTGCTCGCGGCGTTCGCCGGGTTCACGCTCGCGGCCGCGGTCTCCGCCTTCTACCTCTGGCAGGAACGGCGGCTCAAGCGGCGCGAGGTGACGATCCTGCGCAGGCGGGCGCCCTCGCTCGCGACGCTCGACCGCCTCGCCTCACGCACGGTCCTCTTCTCGCTCCCCGCGCTGACGCTCGGTCTCGCCGTCGGCCTCGTCCGCCTGCTCGTCGACCACGACCGCATCGACGCCGTCGTCGTTGCCACACTCGCGACGTGGGCCGTCTGGTCGGCGTACCTGGTGCTTCGCGCGACGCGCGGCTGGACAGGCCGTCGCGCCGCCTACGTCGCGTTGATCGGGTTCGCGCTCGTCATCGTCGTCCGACTCGCCATTCCTGCAGCTCACTTCTCATGATGCGTCTCGTCCTCATCGGCACGTCTCACCACCACGCTCCGCTCGAGCTGCGCGAGCGCGTCGCGCTCGATCGCGACGCCGCAGCGGCGCTTGCGGAGCGGTTGTCGGAGGACGGCCGCGAAGCAGTGTGCCTCTCGACGTGCAACCGCACGGAGCTCTACCTCGCCGCAGCGGACGTCGAGGCCGCGGAACGAGCCGCCATCGTTGCGCTCGCCGAGCTCGAGCCCGAGGTGGAGCCGGCGCTCTACCGCTTGCGCGACAACGCGGCGGCGTTGCACCTCTTCCGCGTCGCGGCAGGACTCGACTCGCTCGTTCCCGGCGAGGGCGAGATCCTCGGCCAGGTGCGTGCAGCGCACGACGTGGGGACGACCGGAGTCATGCTCGACCGCGTCTTTCGCCAGGCCCTCCATGCCGGACGCAAGGTTCGCGCCCAGACGGCGATCGGCGAGGCGCCTGCATCGGTCTCCTCCGCGGCCGCTTCGCTCGCCGAGCAGGTGTTCGGCGATCTCGCCGGGCGCTCGATCGTGCTCGTCGGCGCAGGGAAGATCAGCGAGCAGGCCGCGCGCAGCCTCCTCGGCCGCCGCGCGACGATCGCGTTCGTCGCCAACCGCACCCTCGATCACGCCGCCGATCTCGCCGAGCGTTTCGGCGCGGAGCCGTTGCCGCTCGAACGTCTCGAGGAGCAGCTCGCGGCGGCCGACGTCGTGGTCTCCTCGACGAGCGCGCCCGGCTACGTGCTCGAGGCACCCACCGTCGAGCGGGCGCTCCGCGCCCGCCGCGGCCGCCAGCTCCTCCTGATCGATCTCGCCGTCCCGCGCGACCTCGACCCTGCGATCCACGACCTCGACGGCTGCTACCTCTACGACATCGACGACCTCCAGGCGATCGTCAACGAGACGCTCGTCGGCCGGCGCGGCGAGACGGAGCGGGCCGAGGCAATCGTCGCGAGCGAGTCGGAGAAGTTCCACGAGTGGCAGGCGTCGCTCGAGATCGTGCCCGCGATCGCCTCGTTGCGCGCCCGGGCGGAGGAGATCAGGGAAGCGGAGCTTCGCAAGGCCGAGGGCCTGCTCGGCCGCCTCGACGAGAGCCAGCGGAGCGCGGTCGAGGCGATCACCGCGCAGATCGTGAACAAGCTCCTGCACCTGCCGACCGTGCGCATGAAGCAGGCCGCCGCGGCCGCCGATGGGGTGATCTATGCTGACGCCGTGCGGCACCTGTTCGGTCTCGGTGAGGACGAACGTTGAAGCTCGGGAAGCTCACAGGGCGACCGCTGCCTCTGCAGGCTCCGACCGCTTTCGTGCGTGTGAGGCCGCGCGGGGTGTCGCTGTGCGGCCAGCCGGTGCGGAGGCTCTCCCGCTGTGCTGATCCGCGTCGGCAGCCGCGGCAGTAGGCTCGCGCTCACGCAGGCTGAGCTCGCCTCCGCGCACCTGCGTGCGCCGGGGATCGAGATCGCCCTCGTGCCGATCACCACTGCAGGCGACAAGGACCGCACCAAGCCGTTCGGCGAGATCGGCTCCCGCGGCGTCTTCGTCAAGGAGCTCGAGGAGGCGCTGCTCGAGCGCCGCATCGACGTCGCCGTGCACTCGGCGAAGGACATGACGACCTCTGATCCCGCGGGTCTCGTCGTCGGCGCGTACCTCGAGCGCGACGATCCTCGCGATGCGCTCTGCGGCGCGACGGGGATCGCGCCGGGGATGCGGGTCGGCACCGCGTCCGCCAGGAGGAAGGCACAGCTGCTCGCGCTCGAGCCGACGCTCTCGATCGAGCCGCTTCGAGGGAACATCGATACGCGTCTGCGCAAACGCGGCGAGCGAGGCCTCGACGCGGTCGTGCTCGCGGCGTGCGGACTCGACCGGCTCGGCCTCGCCGCCGAGATCGGCCACCGCTTCGACCCGGCTGAGCTGCTGCCCGAGGCGGCGCAGGGTGCGCTCGCGCTCCAGGTGCGTGAGGGAGAGGCGGAGCTCGTCGCCCGCGCCGATCACGCGGAGACGCGCCGTCGCGTGGAGGCAGAGCGAGCTGCAGTGGCAGCGGTCGGCGGGGGCTGCCTCGCGCCCGTGGCGGCGTATCACGACGGCGCGACGCTCGTTGCCCTCGTCGCCGCCGAGGACGGCTCGTGGATCGAGCGCCGAAGCGGCGACGATCCGGTGGCGCTCGGCCTCGAGCTGGTGCGGCTCGCGCAGCGGTGAGGATCGTCGTCACTCGCGCCGCCGCGCAGGCGGAGCCGCTCGCCGAGCGGCTCGAGGCGCTCGGCCACGAGGTCGTCCGCTGTCCCTTGATCCGCGTCGAGCCGCTTGGCGACGGCCCTGTCGACCCCACGCCCTACGACTGGGTCGTGGTGACGAGCCCGAACGGCGCAGCCGAGCTCGCGCGCCGGCTCGCGGCTCCCCCGGCGCACCTGGCGGCGATCGGCCCGGCCACCGCCGACGCCTTGCGCTCGCTCGGCCTCCGGGTCGATCTCGTCCCGGTGGTCTCGACGCAGGAGGGGCTGCTCGCGGAGCTTCCGCCGGGCCGCGTGCTCCTCGCCGCGGCGGAGGGTGCGCGGCGCCTGCTCGTGGACGAGCGGGCCGCCGATCTCGTCGCGCTCTACCGCACGGTCGAGCTTCGCCCCGAGACGCCGCCCGAAGGCGACCTCGTTCTCCTCGCCTCGGGCTCCGCTGCGCGCGCATTCGCCGGCACCGAGGCGCGCATCCCCGTCGTTGCGATCGGTCCGCAGACGGCCGCCGTTGCGCTCGGCCTCGGCCTCGACGTGGTGGGTGTCGCAGAGTCACACGACGTCGAGGGCCTGCTCGATGTCGTACGTTCCCTTCCGTGATCACGTTTCTCAGCGACTTCGGACTGCAGGACGACTTCGTCGGCACCTGCCACGGCGTGATGAAGCGCATCGCGCCCGGCGTCGACATCATCGACCTCACCCACGGCGTGCGGCCCGGCAGGATCTTGCAGGGCGCGCTTGCCCTCGCGAACGCGCTCCCATACATGCCTGAGGGCGTGCACCTCGCCGTCGTCGATCCGGGCGTCGGCGGCGGGCGCCGTCCGCTTGCGCTGCGCGACGGCGCGGGACGTCTGTACGTCGGGCCGGACAACGGGTTGCTGCTGCCGGCCGCCGACCGCTTCGGGGGCGTCGTCGACGCGCACGAGCTTGCCAATCCCGCGTATGCCCTGCAGTCGGTTTCGCGCACCTTTCACGGTCGTGACCTGTTCTCGCCCGCCGCGGCGCACCTTGCACTTGGCGTCCCACTGGCAGAGCTCGGGCCGCCGATCGATCCGGAGGAGCTCGTGCGACTCGAGCTGCCGGTGCCCGAGGTCGGCCACTCGCGGATTCGTGCGACCGTGCTCGGTGTCGACCGGTTCGGCAACGTCGCGCTCAACCTGACGCGCGAGCACCTCGACGAGGCGGGGATCGTGCCGGGCACCCAGGTCGAGCTTGCGAGCCGCGGCTCGCGCTACTTCGCCGTCGCAGCGCGGACGTTCAGCGACGCACGCCCCGGCGACCTGATCGTGTACGAGGACAGCTACCGCAACCTTGCCGTCGCGGTGGCTCAGGGGAGCGCCGCCGGCCTGCTCGGCGTCCAGGAGGGCAGCGATCTCCTGATCGAGGTCGACACGCCGTGACCTGATCGGTTAGCGTCCGGCCCACAGGCAGTTCGCGACACGGTCAGCCGGTCCGGACGTCTAGAGCCCCCGAGCACGCCGCGAGGCGCACCCGGGGGCTCGCTTCGTTCCGGCGAGACCAGAAATCCGCAATTTGTAGGAACGCCTGAGCCGTCGCGGAGCCGAGCTTGCTCGGCGCAGCAGTGGAACGTCCGGCCGTGAGCAGGGAAGAAGGGGGCCCACGGGGGAAACATGGTTTCCCCCGTGAAGCGAGCAACGCGGCCTAGGCCGCGTTGCAAAGCGGATGGCGAGGGCCGGACTCGAACCGGCGACACCCCGGTTTTCAGCCGAGTGCTCTACCAGCTGAGCTACCTCGCCCCATTCCCTACGGCAACGCGGCGCCCATCGTAGCGTTGCGGCGGAGCCTACGAGCGCGAGGCGGCCTTCACGGCCGAGAGCCGGTCGACGAGGGTGTCGACGAGGTCGCCCTTGAGGAGGACGGCATCGGCGCCTGCTTCGCTCACCGCCCGGTGGAGCTCGGGAGCCGGATCGCCGGTCAGCGCGATCAGGCACAGGCTCGGATGATCCTTTCGCAGCCGGGCAACGGCCGTCACTCCGTCGACGAGCGGCATGTGCAGGTCGATCACGACGGCGTCGGGGTCGAGCGAATCGGCGAGCTCGATCGCAACGAGCCCGTTCGCCGCGGTGGCGACCACGGTCAGCTCCGGCTGGTGCTCGATCAGCGGCTCGAGCGACTCGAGGAAGCTCGCGTCGTCATCCGCCAGCAGCACGCGCACCGGTGCAACCGCACCCCGGTCGATCGGCCCCATAGGGCGGGGACGTTAGCCTTGCTGACGTGAGCATGCAACCACGCGGTCGCGACATCGTCGTGATCGGCGCGCCACTCGATCTCGGACAGGATCGTCGCGGCGTCGACATGGGCCCTTCGGCGATCCGGTACGCGGGGCTTCGACAGCATCTCGCCGAGAAGCTCGGCATCGCCGTCGAGGACGCCGGCGACGTGCACGGGCCGATTCCCGAGTCGACAGCGGTGGGCGACGACAGCGCGCGGTTTCTGTCGCAGATCCTCGAGCTGTGCGACGGCGTCGCGAGGCTCGTCGGCGACGCGCGCGCGAAGGATGCGATTCCGCTCGTGCTCGGCGGCGATCATTCGATCGCGCTCGGCACGCTCGTTGGGATGGCATCCGCGCACGGTCCGGGCGGTGTCGTCTGGATCGACGCGCACGGCGACCTGAACACGCCGGCGTCGTCGCCGAGCGGGAATGTGCACGGAATGGTGCTCGCCGCCGCACTCGGTCTCGGCGGTCCCTCATTCGCACGCGACGGGTGGACGCTGCCTGCGGTGGAGGCGGGTCGCATCTCCCTCGTCGGCGTCCGCTCTCTCGACGCCGGCGAGCGTGAGCTGCTCGGCCGGCTCGACGCGAAGGTGTTCACGATGAGCGAGATCGACCGAGTCGGCATCGAGCCGTGCATGCGCGAGGCGCTTGCACACGCGTCGGGACCGAATTTCGTCCACGTGAGTCTCGACATGGACGTCGTCGACCCGGAGCATGCGCCGGGCGTCGGCACGCCCGTACGGGGCGGACTGTCGTACCGCGAGGCGCACCTCGCGATGGAGATCGTCGCCGAGTCCGGGCTGATGAGCTCTCTCGACGTCGTCGAGGTGAACCCGGTGCTCGACCGGGAGAATGCGACCGCGAAGCTCGCGGTCGAGCTCGTCGCGTCGGCGCTCGGCGCGCGGATCCTCTAGCGCCTACGTCAGGAAGCGCTCGACGGCCGTGGCGACGTCGTCGTACGCGTCCCACATCACCATGTGCATGCCCTTCACCGCCTGCACCTCGACGCGACCGGCATACGCCTCGAGCTGCTCGTCGCGTACGAGTCCGTATGCCGGCGCGTAGACGAGCAGTGTCGGCACCCCGAGCGTCTCCGGCGGCGGCGGCTCGGACGCGATCTCGCCGTAGATCGAGACCATTGCCGGCTGGCAGGTGCGCCGGCGCAGGCGTCCATCGCGCAGGCGCTCGCAGTGCAGCTCGGCGTCTTCCAGGACGAGCTCGCGCGGGGTCGTCGGCCCATCGCCGCGCCGGTCTGCGTACTCCTCGGCCGAGGCGTACACGGGCTCGGCGGCCAGCTCGTTCTCGGCGGTCTGGAGCGCAATGTGCGGCAGGACGTGGATCGCCGGGTCGAGCAGGACTGCACGGCGCACGCGCTCCGGATGGGCGGCCGCGAGCTCGAGCACGAGCCGGCCGCCGAACGAATGGCCGACCCAGTCGGCGGCGCCGATACCGAGCGCATCCGTGGTGTCGACGAGGTCGTCGACGTAGGTCGGATACGTCCACGGGGGCTCCCACTCCGAGCGACCGTGCCCGCGCAGGTCGGGGGCGATGACGTGGAATCGCTTCGACCAGTGCTCCTCCGCGAGCCGCTTGAACCGCTCGCCGTGACCGGTGACGCCGTGCAGGCAGACGAGCGGTGGGGCAGCTGGGTCACCCCATTCGTGAACGTGGAGTCGCATCAGGTGTCGAGCCTACTGCTCGCCCTCTTCGCCGTTGCCGGACGGCTCGTAGTAGGTGCGGCCCTTCAACTCGTCGGGAAGGTAGTCGACGTCGAAGCCGGTCGGATCGTTGTGCGGATACACGTATCCCTTGCCGTTGCCGAGCTGCCGGCCGTAGTAGCTGCCGTCGCGCAGCGATCTCGGCGGCTTCACGTGCCCGTGCTCGCGCACATCTTCCGCTGCCTTGCTGAGCGCGACGTAGCTCGCGTTCGACTTCGGTGCACGCGCGAGATAGATCGCCGCCTGCGAGAGGTTGAGGCGGGCTTCGGGCAAGCCGACGTGCTCGACAGCCTGCGCTGCAGCGACCGCGATGAGTAGCGCGCGCGGGTCGGCGTTGCCGATGTCCTCGGACGCGAGCACGATCATGCGACGAGCGATGAACCGCGCGTCCTCGCCACCTTCGAGCATCGCGGCGAGGTAGTACACCGCAGCGTCGGGATCGCTGCCGCGCATCGACTTGATGAAGGCGGACGTGAAGTCGTAGTGCGCATCGGCGTTCTTGTCGTAGACCACCGGCCGCTTCCGGGCAGCGTCCTCGACCTGTTCCTCGGTGATCGCCCCGCCCTCGGCGCGCGCGGTGTCGGCGGCGAGCTCGAGGATGTTGAGTGCGGAGCGTGCGTCGCCGCCCGCGCGTCGTCCGATCAGGTCCTCGAGCTCGGGTGCGAGCTCCGTGCCGAGCTCGGCGGCCCCGCGGCGCACGACCTCTTGCAGCGCCTCCTGCGAGAGCGACTCGAGCTCATACACCTGCGTTCGCGAGAGCAGTGCGCTGTTGACCTCGAAGTACGGGTTCTCGGTCGTGGCGCCGATCAGCGTCAGGAGCCCTTCCTCGACGGCCGGAAGCAGCGCGTCCTGCTGCGCCTTATTGAAGCGGTGGATCTCGTCCAGGAAGAGAATCGTGCGCCGGCCCGAGCTGCCGAGACGCTCGCGTGCGCGGGCGAGCACCTCTCGGACGTCCTTGACCGTCGCAGAGACGGCGGAGAGCTCCTCGAACTCGGCGCCCGTGGTCTCGGCGACGATGCGGGCGAGCGTCGTCTTTCCGGTGCCCGGCGGCCCGTAGAAGATCGAGGAGCGAACCCGATCCTCGGAGATCGCGAGCCGCAGGGCCGAGTGCTCGCCGAGCACGTGTTCCTGCCCGACGAACTCATCGAGGCTTCGCGGCCGGAGCCGCTGTGCGAGCGGCGCCGATGCGCCCATGCGCTCGGAAGCCGCATCCGAGAAGAGATCCCCCATGCCGCAAGTATGCTCCGCGCGTGGCGGTGACCAGCCTGCGCGGCGAGGTGACAGACCTCCTCAGCCGGCTCATCCGGGTCGACACGACGAACCCGCCGGGCAACGAGACGGCGGCCGCCGAGTTGCTCGGCGAGTACCTCGCGGAAAGCGGTGTCGAGTGTGAGCTCTACTCCCGCGTGCCCGAGCGAGCCAACCTCGTTGCCCGGATCCGCGGCACGGGTGACGGGCCGTCGCTGCTTCTGCTCTCCCACACCGACGTCGTGCTTGCCGACCCGCGTGAGTGGACCGTCCCCCCGTTCTCGGGCGAGCTCAAGGACGACGCGAGCTGGGGGCCGTGCATCTGGGGGCGAGGCGCGCTCGATATGAAGGGGCAGGTCGCGGCGAACGCCGTCGCGATCGCCTCGCTTGCCCGCGAGGGCTTCCAGCCGGCCGGCGACCTGATCTTCGCGGCGACGGCCGACGAGGAGGTGGGGGACGGCTTCGGGCTCCAGTGGCTGTGCGAGGCGCATCCCGACTCTGTGCGCTGCGACTACGCGATCAACGAAGGCGCAGGCGACCGGCTCGACCTCGGCGGCGGCATCTACTACATCTGCTCGACCGCCGAGAAGATGACGGCGCCGTTCAACGTCCGGGTGCACGGACGCTCGGGGCACGCCTCGATGCCCGGCATCGCCGACAACGCGCTCGTCAAGGCGGCCGTACTCGTCCAGCGGCTTGCCGCGTATCGGCCGGAGCCGGAGCTGCAGCAGGAGGTCGAAGCGTTCCTGCAGATCGTGCTGGGGGACGTTCCGGCCGCGGGCTCCGTCCTCGAGCGCGCCCGGGCAGTGCATCCCCTCGCCGCCGAGCTCGTCGAGCCCCTGCTTGCGCTCACGTTCGCACCGACGATGATCTCGGCTTCGCAGAAGCGGAACGTCATTCCGGCCCTCTGCGAGATCGTGGTCGATTGCCGGCTCTTGCCCGGTCAGAGCCCGGAGGCGGTCGACGCAATCGTCCACGAGGTGCTCGGCGCCGACGTTCCGTACGACGTCGAATGGCTCGAGGCGCAGGGCGGCACCCGCTCCGCACTCGATACACCGCTCTGGGACGCGGTCGACACGTTCGTCGAGCAGCTCGAGCCCGACGCACGCGCCGTTCCGATCTGCACCGCGGGATTCACGGACAGCCACTGGCTGCGTGAGGCGTTCGGCACCACTGCGTACGGCTTCTTTCCGGCGCGTGCGATGCCGCCGGAAGTTGCGGCCCAGCTCATCCATTCGGCCGACGAGCGGGTTCCCGCCGATGACCTCGAGCTCGGGCTCGACTGGCTGCGCTTCGCGGCGCGGGCCGTCTGCGGTTGACCGTCGAGCTCGGATCGCTCGCGGATCTCGAGCCCGCGCTCGCCGCGGAGGGATTCTTCGAGCGAGACGACGTGTTCGCGCACGTCTACGTCGGCTACCGCGCATCCGATGAGTTGCGGCGCGGTTCCGGGCCTGCGCCGCCCGAGCCGTGCGCCTTGCCCGTGGTCGCGTACTCGATCGAGCCGGCCGCGACGCGCCCGCGTGCCGCCGGAAGCTTCACGATCGGCGACTGGCACGCGACCTGGACCGAGGCAGAGTACGAGCACGCGGTCGACGTGGTTCGCGCCGCGATCGCCGAGGGCGACGTCTACCAGGTCAATCTCGTGCAGCACTTGAGTGCCGAGTTCGACGGAGATCCGCTCGGGCTCGCTCATGCGCTCGCGCCGCTGCAGCCGCTCGAGCCGTTGCCGCTCTCGGGTGACGGGTGGACGATCGTGTCCGCGTCGCCCGAGTTGCTGCTCTCGCGGCGCGGCGGCACCGTGCGCACGTCGCCCATCAAGGGAACGCGGCCCGCGGGCGTGCCCGTCGAGTCGGCGAAGGACGCGGCCGAGCACGTGATGATCGTCGACCTCGAGCGCAATGACCTATCGCGCGTGTGCGTGCCGGGCAGCGTGCACTGGCCCGAGCTGCTCGCCGAGCATCAGCTTGCCGGCGTCTCGCATCTCGTGGCGACCGTCGAGGGCGAGCTGCGCGAGAGCGTGACGCTGACCGAGCTGCTCGAGGCGGTGCTACCGGGCGGCTCGGTCACCGGCTGCCCGAAGATCGCGGCGCTCGACGTGATCGCGGCGCTCGAGCCCGTTGGCCGTGGCGCGTCGATGGGAGCGCTCGGACGCATCCATCCCAACGGCGATCTCGACCTGGCGCTGACGATCCGCACGTTCGCCGTCGCTCGGGGCCGGATTCACCTGTGGGTCGGAGGCGGCATCGTCTGGGACTCCGAGCCGGCCGCCGAGGTCGAGGAGTCGTGGGTCAAGGCGCGGCCGCTGCTGAAGGCAATCGGCGCTCCGCTTCCCGAGGCGGTCGTGCGCTGACGCTGCTCGCCGTCGCCGAGGTGGGTCTCGGCCCGCTCGACCCGAACGCGCCGGTGCTCCACGCCGACGACGGCGGCGTGCTGCGCGGCCGCGCGGTGTTCGAGACGATTCGCGTCTACAGCGGGCACCCGTTTCGGCTCGACGCTCATCTCGACCGGCTCGCGGCGTCGGCGGCGCGGATCGGCTTGCCGCCGGTCGACGCGGCCGGGCTGGAGGCCGCCGTCGAGGAGGCCCTCGAGGCGGCTGCAGAGCCGGACGCGGTGCTGCGCCTCCTCTGGACGCCCGGACGTGAGGGTGAGGGGGCGCCGACGGGGCTCGCGCTCGTCTCGACGCTGCCGGTGGGGCACGACGCACTGCGCACGCGCGGCCTTCGGCTCGCCGTCGTCCCATGGGCTCCTGGCGAGCTGATTGCGCGCGCGAAGTCGACGAGCTACGCGGAGAACATGGCGGCCCAGGATGAGGCGGCACGTCGGGACGGCGACGATGCGTTGTTCGTGGGGGCGGACGGGATCGTGCTCGAGGCGCCGACGTCGAATGTCTGGTTCCGCGAGGAGCGCCGCCTGTTCACGCCCTCGCTCGAGCTCCCGATCCTCGCGGGCGTCACGCGGGCGACGCTCATCGAGCTGGCTTCCGATGTCGGCTACGGCGTCGAGGAGGGCCGGTTCCCGCTCGGACGGCTGCTCGGGGCGGATGAGGCGTTCCTCAGCTCGTCGATCCGCGAGGTGATGCCGGTGGTCGCGGTCGAGGACGCGAAGATCGGCGACGGGCGGCCCGGTCCGGCCGCGGAGTCGCTCCAGCGCGCTCTGAGATCGGCCGCGGGCTACCCTCTAGACCGATGAGCGAGGAAAAGATCCGGCTCGGCGGTATGGCGCTCCCGAACGGCGTGCTCGTCCACGGCCCGAATGCGTGGGCGTGCGCGATTCGCCACCCGGACGGGCAGCTCGAAGTCGCGTCCGCGCGCAAGCGCTTCCGGGCGACGCGCGTGACGAGCCCGTTGCTGCGTGGGCCGGCACGGCTCGCCGAGGCGCTCTCGCTTCTGCCGCAGGTGAAGCGCAAGCTCCCGGGTGCGTTGATGCCGATGCAGAGCCCGCGCGTGCTCGCTGCGATGGCCGGCGTCACGGTTGTCGTGAAGAGCGTTCGCGAGTCGGGAAAGCTGCGTCCCGCGGCGCAGGAGCTGCTCTCGGGTGTGCTGTCGCTCGCGCCGGCGGTGATTGCGATGCGCGGCACGGAGCTCGCGTCGTATCACGGCGCGGAACACATCTCGATCGGCACGTACGAGCACGGCCCGGGCGCGACGAAGGAACACGAACGGTGCGGCGGGCACCTCCTTGGCCCGCTCGTCGCGACCTCGGCGCTCGGCAACATCCTTGCGGGCTTCGCGCCTGAGCACTCGCGCAACCGTGCCCGCGCGGTTGCGCAGTTCGGAGCGATCGCGGCGTCGACCGAGATCTTCGGCTGGATGTCGCGGCATCCCGACAATCTCGTCGCGCAGGCCCTGTCGAAGCCGGGCCACGAGCTTCAGCATCGGTTCTCGACGGCCGAGCCGTCGGCCGACCAGCTGGAGGTCGCGGAGGCCGCACTCGCCGCCTGCCTCGAGCTCGAGCATGGCGCAGACACTTAGGACGCGTCTCCCGCCCGAGATCTTCGATCTTCCCGTCGAGAAGATGCGCGCCGGGTGGTACACGGATGCGTACTTCAACCACACGCGCTCGACGCTGCTCGAGGACGGCCGTCACCCGCGCGTGGTGATGCAGATCTTCCAGAAGAACGACGCGTGGCTCGGCGGCATGGACGAGGCGATCGCGATCCTCAAGCTGTGCGCCGAGGTCGACGGGATCGAGATTCGCGCGCTGTACGACGGCGACACGATCTCGCCCTACGAGCCGGCGATGCAGATCGAAGGCGACTACACCGCCTTCGCGCATCTCGAGACGGCGGTGCTCGGCACCCTCGCGCGGCGAACGCTGATCACGACGAACGTCGTGCACGTGTTGCAGGCGGCGAACGGCAAGCCGATCATCTTCATGCCTGCGCGGCACGACCATCACCGTGTGCAGACGGGCGACGGCTATGCCGCATATGTCGCGGGCCAGGTCGTCGGAGCCGAGATCGGCGTGACGACCGACGAGCAGGCATCGTGGTGGGGCGGTCGCGGCATCGGCACGGTTCCGCATGCGTTGATCGCGGCATACGACGGCGACACGGTGCTCGCAGCGAAGAAGTTCGTCGAGTGGGCGCCTGACGACATGAACGTCACGGTGCTCGTCGACTTCGAGAACGATTCGGTGAACACGGCGCTCGCCGTCGCCGACGCGCTCGGCGGTCGGCTCTGGGGCGTCCGCCTCGATACGTCGGAGTCGCTCGTCGATCGCTCACTGTGGGGGGAGATGGGCGACTTCACGCCGACGGGCGTCAACGAGCGGCTCGTGTGGAAGGTGCGGGACGCGCTCGACGCGCGGGGCTACGACCACGTGCGCATCGTCGTGTCGGGCGGCTTCACCGTCGAGAAGATCCGCTCGTTCGAGGAGCAGGAGGTGCCGGTCGACGCGTACGGCGTCGGCTCGTCCCTCATCCGCGGCTCGAACGACTTCACCGGAGACATCGTCATGACCGACGGCACACCGTCGGCGAAGTTCGGCCGCCGCTACCGGGACAGCGCCCGGCTCGAGCTCGTCACCTGAAGGCGTACGCGTCGTCAATACGCGCGAGTGCAATGAGCTCGCGGCGAGCCGTTGCCGGCGTCGCGCCGAGTGTTGCGATCACCACGGAGGCGTCGATGAACGAGAACGTCTGGGCGAGGCCGCATGCCGTTGCGAAGCCGCTCCAGAGCCATTCCTCGGCGCGTTCACACATGCCGGCGCGTACGGGGTTGCGCACCACGTAGCGATATGCGGCCAATAGTTGCTCGTCGTCGACGATGCGCTTCGACCAATAACGGGATCGGATCAGGTTCCCACGGCGGTCATTCGTCTCGTTGAAGAACTTGCCGTAGAACGAGTTGAGGTAGTGCATGCCTCGTGAGATGGACTCGTCCGGGATCTCGACGATCGCGTGCACGTGCGTCGTCATCTGACAGAGACCGATGCATGTCCAATCGAAGTGTTCGAGCGTGCGCACGAACCGCCGGATCCAGGCCAGGCGGTTGTGATCGTCGACGTAGTAGTCCTCGTCTCCAGTGGCGCCGACCACGACGTGGTGGATCCCTGGAGTCGTGTCGCGCGGCATCTGCCCCATGCCGTCGAGTGTCGCCAGCCGCCCGCGTTCCCGCAAGTTGTCAATTGCAGCCGCGTCGCCAACCCTCACGTCCCTCACCTGACACCGGACGTGGCGGTAACCCTCACGTCCCTCACCTGACACCGGACGTGGCAGTAACCCTCACGTCCGTCACCTGATACCGGACGGGTCTGCGGAGGCCACGTCGCTCACCTGGTGCAGGACGTGGACTGTTCGGCCAGATCTCACCGTCCGAGCAGCGGTGAGACCGGTAAGAATGCCCCGATGGCCGGTCGCATTCTCTGGGACGTCGATACGCAGGTCGACTTCATGGAGCCGGCGGGGAAGCTCTACGTCCCCGGTGCGAAGGACGTCGCGCCGGTGATGGAGGAGCTCGTCGACGCGGCCCGCGCCGCGCGGCTCGTCCATGTCGCCTCCGCAGACGACCACGAGGCGACCGACCCGGAGATCTCCGACGATCCAGACCTTCGCAACACCTATCCGCCGCACTGCCTCCGCGGCACGCGCGGCGCCGAGAAGATCCTCGAGACGAGGCAGCGGGATCCGCAGCCCTTCGCTCTCCTTCCGTTCCCGCCCGGGCTCGTTCCCGGGATGATCGAGGGCCGTCGCGAGTTCCTGCTCCTGAAGAAGAGCTTCGACGTCTTCACGAACCCGAACGCGGAGCCGCTCCTCGCAGCGCTCGACCCCGACGAGATCGTCGTCTTCGGCGTCGCCACCGACGTGTGCGACAACGCGGCGATCCTGGGCTTCCTCCAGCGCGGCCGCCGGGTCACCTTCGTCGAGGACGCTTCCCGCGGCCTCGACGAGGCCCGAACCGCAGCGTGCGTGGCCGCCTGGCGCGACCGCGGCGTCGAGGTCACCACCGCCGGGGAGGTGATTCGCTCACTCGGCTAAGGGATTCTCGCCCTCCTGCCGATGAGACGGAAAGAATGGTGGGGAACTGGTTACACCAAGCCGCGGACTTTGCGACGACCTGGCTGCCGCTGGCCTTCATGGTGATCCTCATCCTGACCGCCTACCTGCTCTGGAAGACGGTCGGAATGATGCCCCGCATCAAGCCGAAGCACTCGGACTCCAAGGCGAAGTCGCAAACGACGTGGGCCGACGTCGCCGGCGTCGAAGAGGTCCGCGCGGAGCTGATGGAGGTCGTCGAGTTCCTGCGCGAGCCAAAACGGTTCGAACGCCTTGGCGCAAGCGTCCCGAAAGGCCTTCTGCTCTACGGCCCTCCCGGCACCGGTAAGACGCTCCTCGCACGCGCGGTCGCGCATGAGTCCGGAGCGAACTTCTACTCCGCGAGCGCGTCGTCCTTCGTCGAGATGTTCGCCGGCCTCGGCGCCGCCCGCATTCGCAAGCTCTTCGCCGAGGCGCGCAAGCATGCGCCGGCGATCGTCTTCATCGACGAGCTCGACGCCGTCGGCGCACAGCGCACGGGCCACGGCTTCAACCGTGAGCAGGATCAAACGCTGAACCAACTCCTTGTCGAGCTGGACGGTTTCGAAGGCGCCGAGCAGGTCGTCGTGATGGGCGCATCCAACCGCATCCAGGATCTCGACGCAGCGCTCCTGCGTCCCGGCCGGTTCGACCGCCAGATGCTCGTGCCGCCGCCCGACCTCGAAGGCCGCGTCGCGATCCTCGGCGTGCACACGCGCGGCAAGCCGCTGGGGTCGAACGTCGACCTGCGTATCATTGCGAAGCAGACGAGCGGCCTCACGGGCGCCGAGCTCGCGAACATCTGCAACGAGGCCGCCATCTTCGCCGGCCGCCGCGACGATCAAGTCGTCACGCAGATGGACTTCGACTCTGCGCTCGAGCGCGTCGTCGCCGGTCTTCAGCAGAAGAAGGTGCTCACCGAGAAAGAGCGGCGCATTCTCTCCTATCACGAGGGCGGCCATGCGCTGATGGCGCATCTGATGGGCTCCGCGATGGAGCTGCAGAAGGTGACAATCGTCTCTCGCGGCGACGCGCTCGGCTACGCCTTCTATCTCCCCGAGGAGGATCGCTATCTCCACACGAAGGAAGAGCTGATCGACCGCATGGTCGTCGCCCTTGCAGGGCGCGCGGCAGAAGAGGTCGTCTTCGGCCGCGTCACGACCGGTGCCGCGAACGATCTCGAGAAGGTGACGGAGATAGCACGCTCGATGGTCTTCGAGTGGGGGATGGCGGACGGCGTCAACTCGCGCACGATGCGCGCCGACAACTACTCCCTCTCCGAAGAGACGAAGCGCGTCCGCGACAGCGAGCAGGCACGCTTCACCGACACGGCGTACGAGGACGCCCTTCGCCTCCTGAAGAAGCATCGAGCGTCACTCGACAGGATCGCGCTGCTGCTCCTCGAGAAGGAGACGCTCGGCCGCGAAGAGGTGCTCGCGCTCTTCGCGGGCATCGAGCCGGAGTCGCGCGCCTCCGACATGGTCGGGATGCCGCGGGTCGTTGCGGCGACCCAGCTCGAGCTTCCCCCACTCTGAGCTGCCGCGGTGCCCGAGCGGCACCGGCTAGCATCGCCCAGGTGGAAGCACGAGGCATCCACCACGTCGGCCTCGCCGTCGCGGATCTCGACGAGGCGGTGCAGACGTACGAGCGCCTCTTCGCCGGCCGCCTCGAGCACCGCGCCCGCGTGGAGGGCCAGGGGGTCGAGGCCGCGTCGATTCGGGTCGGTGACAGTCGGGTCGAGCTGCTCGCGCCGCTCGGCGACGACACGCCCGTGGGGAAGTTCATCGCGAAGCGCGGACCCGGACTGCATCATCTCGCGTACGAGGTGGACGACGTGGCGTCGGCGCTGGCCGAGCTCACCGAGCAGGGCGCCGAGTTGATCGACGCTGCGCCGCGCGAGGGGCTCTTCGGCCTCCAGGTCGCTTTCGTGCACCCGGATTCTGTTCACGGCGTTCTCTCGGAGGTGGTGTCGCGTGGCTGACGACGATCGGGTACGAGTCGAGATCGGATTCGAAGGGGGGCAGGTGGTCGGCGGCTTCATGGGCGCCGCCGCGGTGGAGGAGCTCCAGCGTGCGCTCCACGAGGACGGGCCGCGCGTGATCGTCCTCGACACCGAGGACGGGGCCTACCACGTGATCGTCCCGAAGGTCGCCTATTTCCGGCGCTTCAACCGGTCGAGCCGCGTCGGCTTCGGCACGGGTTAACCCCAATCGGCACCGGGAAGATTGACGCCGTGACCTCGGATGCCTCCGAAAAGCCCGCGCGGCGCGATTCGACCGAGCACGTTCGAGCGCTTGTCGACCGCGCGCAGAAGGGAGACCGGGCGGCGCTCGAGGAGCTGTATCTGATCCATTTCGACCGGATCTACAGCTACCTCCACATGACCGTCTCGAACCGGCACGACGCCGAGGATCTGACGACGCAGACCTTCGTGAAGATGCTCGAGTCGATCGGCCGGTTCCGCTGGCAGTCGGCGCCGTTCTCCGCGTGGCTCTTTCGGATCGCGCACAACCTCTCGATGGACCACTTCCGCGCCCGCCGCCGCTGGCAGCCCGAGGAGGAGGTGCCCGAGCCGGTCGGCTCGGAGGAGCCGTCGGCCGAGGCCGAGGCGATGCAGTCGATCGGCCGCCAGTCGATGCTCGAGCTGATCGACACGCTCTCGCAGGAGCAGCAGCAGGTGCTGACGCTGAAGTTCGTCTTCAACTTCGCGAACGCGGACGTGGCGAAGATCCTCGACAAGAGCGAGGGTGCGATCAAGTCGCTGCAGCACCGCGCCCTCGCGTCGCTCCAGAAGCAGATTCAGCCCTCCGACCACTAGCCTGCTCCCATGGCGCTCGAGGTTGGGATCGTCGGGCTTCCGAGCTCCGGCAAGTCGATGCTGTTCGAAGCTCTCACCGGCGCGAAGGCGCACGGCGAGGTCGGCATGGCGGCGATCCCCGATCCGCGCCTGCAGCAGCTGGCGGACGTCGTCAAGGCGCGCAAGGTGACGCCGGCGGCGATTCGCGTCTCCGAGGTGCGCGGGACCGGGCCGGCGCTGCTCGGCAACCTTCGGCAGGTCGACGCGCTGCTCGTCGTGCTCGACGGCTTCTCCGGCACGCAGGTTCCCGCCGACGACCTCGAGACGCTGAAGCTCGAGCTGCTCGTCGCCGACCGCGACCACGTCGAGAAGCGGCTCGAACGCATCGCGAAGCAGGCCAAGTCCGGTGACGTGAAGCTGCGCAAGGAGGTCGAGCTCCTCGAGAAGCTGCTCGCGCATCTCGACTCCGGCAAGACGATGGCCGACTGGCCGGAGGAGCTGCCGCCAGAGCTCGAGCCGTTGACGACGAAGCCGCTGATCGCGATCGAGAACGGTCCGAACGGCATCGACCTGAAGCTCGAGGCCGAGCTCGCGGAGCTGCCCGACGAGGAGGCGGCGGAGTTCCGCGGAAGCGGCGAGTCGGCCCTCGGCGAGGTCGTGCGCCGGCTTGCGGACACCCTTTCGCTGATCACGTTCTTCACCGCAGGCGAGAAGGACACGCGCGCCTGGACGCTGCGCAAGGGGCAGACGGCGATCGAGGCTGCGGACACGATCCACTCCGACATCGCACGCGGCTTCATCCGCTGCGAGGTGATCCGCTGGGACGACCTCGTCGAGCTCGGCTCGCACTCGGAGGTCTCCCGCGCGGGCAAGCAGCGCCTCGAGGGCAAGACGTATGTCGTCGAGGACGGCGACGTCCTGAACATCCGCTTCAACGTCTAGGTCAGTCGCTCGAGGTCCCGCCGAGACCGCGGCGCTCCACCGAAGCCCCCAACAGGGGGTATCCGACGCTCGTGTTCCCACCTACGTTGACCGGGCTTCGGCCCCGCCGCACGAAAGACAACGATTTGAAGAAAAGCGCGATGGCACTCCTGTTCGTCCTCCTCGCGGGAGCGGGCGCCCTGACGGCGACGGGGCTCGCACGCACGGGTGTCACGCCCACGGGTCGTGCGTGCGCCGACGAGCGGTCCGACAGCGGACGGTTCGAGGTCGTGCTCGGGCTGACGAAGAGCCGCAAGCGCGCCGACGCGCTTGCAGCGAAGGCGCGCAGCCTCCATCTGAGTGCGCGGGTCGAGAACGAGACCTGCAAGACATTCGAGGTGGCAGTGGGACGGGCGCGAACGCGGAACCTTGCCAGGCTCATTCTCAGCCGTGCGAAGCTCGCCGGGTTCAGGCACGCCACGATCGAGGCGGATCCGGTGATCACACCGGGGACGACCACGACGACGACCGGGTCGCCTGACACGACGACTACGACCACCGCCGGTGGTGGCGGTGGCGGCGGCGGCGCGCAGTCCACGACGACGACCGTCGCTTCCACGCCCACCACCACAACGACGCAAACGCCCCCGCCTCCGCCGTGCACGGTGCACCCGAAGCCCGACGACCACGACGTCTTCGAGGTGGTATTCGGTCGCACCGAGACCTTCGCAGCCGCGCAGGTGCTGATGGCGCGGACGCACGACGCAGGCTTCCAAACTGGGATCGAGGTCGACAGCTGCACGGAGTACGAAGTCGCGATCGCACGCGACCTCTCGCGCGCCGAGGCACTCGTGCTCCTCGCGGATGCTCAGAGGGCCGGCTTCAGCCAGGCGGGGCTCGAACGCAGCTGACGTAGTGCACGAGCCCGCTGCGCCGTCTCGGTGTCAGTGGGTGAACGAGAACGCCTCGACTTCGTGAATGTCGAAGCGCGGCGGGCTGGTCTCGAGCAGCGGGCCGATGGCCGTCAACCCATGTCCCACCCGGAGGTGCGCCGGAAACGGCGCGTGGAGCTTGACGACGTAGAGGTGGAAGTGCGCGGAGACGAGCAGATGGATCTCGTCGACCCGTGACTCGGCGTCGTATCCGCGGCGGACGTAGAGGAGAATTCCGTGCACTCGCACACACCGCGCGATCACGCGCCGGTCGCGGCGCGGCGGGTGCGAGAGGCAGGTGGCAGCGGCTGCGGAGTCGTTCTCGTTGCTGCCCGCTCCGACGGCGATTCGTTCATACGACCCGCGCGAGAAGATCACGAGGGCCAGCACCACCAGCACGACGACGACGCCGAGCCCGATCCGCAGAGCAGTTCGCATAGGGGGTTTGTACCCGCGACTTGGAGGCACGCGGGCACAAACCACCATTCCGTCCAGTAGCGAATTCGAAGGCGCGGAGGGAGAACATGAGCAAGGAGGAAGCCCATGACGAAGACCCGAACCGGCGTCTCGATCAAGCCCATCAAGCTCGCAGCGGCGACATCCGTCCTTGCGTATGCGGCCGGCTCACTCGCTGTTCTGTGGCGTTCCCCCCGCTGATGGGCGATGCCGATTCAGCCGGCCGGATCGACGCCATCCTCGAGAGTCTCATGCGCGAGCGAAGGCGCCTCCAACACGGCGTGCCCGAGGAATCCCTGATCGAGGCGAACACGAAGGCCATCGCCTACTGGCACCATCAGCTCGAGCAGCGGCGCACCGACACGGCTCCGCGAGCGGCTGTCCTCCGCGGGCCGTCGTCGCAGCGCCGCTAGAACGCGGGTCAGTGTCCGTTCATGACCGGGGAGTCGCCCGGCCGGCGGACGAAAACGCGCTCGAACCACTGCTCTCCGCGGTCGGCGAGTAGCCAGCCGTCCGCCTCCAACCGGGCGACCATCGCTGTATGGGCGAGCTCCGCCGCGGGGGTGGGCTCCGGGGCGGTCTCGCCGGGAGCGCGAAACGGGCTCGACTCGATGACTGCGATCTCGTCGCCACCCTCGACAAGGCGACCGTAGAAGCGCCACTTGGCGTATCCGCGCCAGGCCGTGATCTCGCAGCGCTCCTCCTCGGGCGCGACCGGGAGCGGCGCCTCGGATACGGGTACCACTTCCGGCTCGCTCGGAGCCGGAGGCTCCGCGACGGCGGCTGCCGCGAAAGGCGCGACGACCGGCGGCGGAGGCTGCTCGTAGGGAAGCTCCGCGACCGCAGCCTCCGAGCTCGCTGCCACCGTCGCAGCCTCCGAGACCTTCACAGGGGCATGCCGGCGCCGGCGCTCGAACACGACGGCTGTCCCGAGCAAGGCCGCGGCGACGACCGAGAAGAGAATCAGGAGGGTGCCTGCGGACGAGCTGTGCGTTCCCGCGGCGGCCGTTGGCGGCGCCGCGACGTGCCGCGGCCGGACCGGCGCGGCCGCCTTTCGGGTCGGGGCGGTCGTCGTGACGGTCGGCGCCTTGTGCGTCTTCCGCTTCGCGCGGAGGGCGGCCGCGCGCTTGCGCCGCGCCGCTGCTGCTACCGCCGCCCGGCGCTTCGCGCGGGCGCGCGCGGCGGCCGATGTGCGGTGCGTCACCGCAGGCGGAGTGACTGTCGGCGAACGAGCGATCGTCGGCGTCGAGACGTGAGTGGTGGGAGGCGACGACGGAGTCGTCTTGGGCGCAACGTGGCTCGGCGTCGCCTGGTGATGCGTCGTGGTCGGCTTCGCCTTCACCGGCGGCGGGGTGGACGATGGCGCCGGATCCGGCGGCGGTGCGGTCACCGGGGTCTCGACGGTCACGACGACCGTCGTGGTCGGCGGCTGGTCGTCGCCGAGCGCGGTCGTGGCGAGCATGCAGGTCGCAAGGGCGAGGAGCAGGGCGACGAACGCCGTACGGCGAAGCGGGCCTGATTCGAGGAGTGCTCTCATCCCACCGTGAAGGTGCTCGCGCCGAGCACCGGTCCGTAGTGTTTTGCCGCGCGTGCGCCGACGCCCGGCCAGACGTACCAGGTATAGGGACCGCGGCTGAGCGAGTACTTGTGCCCGGCGAACTTCCACTTCGCCGGCAGTTGCACGTGGGTTGCCTGCGGCCAAAGGCTCAGGATCTTGTGCCCGGCGCGGAAGAGCTGAACGTTGTAGTACGTCGTTCCCGCGACCGGCACCCATGCGAGCGCCGGGGCCTTCTTGACGTGAACTCCCGCCCGCGGGGCCAGGAGAGTGGCGGCCACCTTCTTCACGAGCAGCGCGACGCCTGCCGAGGAGTTGCCGGCGTCGTCGAAGGCGGTGATCACGTACCGGTACTCGGTGCCCGTCTTGCCGCCCGAGTCGACGAACGTCGTGCCGGTCCCGGAGTAGACCTGGATCGATGAGCCGCCCGCCGCGTCGCCACGGACGATCGTGACGTGATCGAAGTCGGAGGCGGACGGTGGCGTCCACGAAAGCACGATTTGCCCTCCGGCTGCGCTGATCTTCACCCCGGCGACGTTGCCGGGAGGCGTACGGTCGGGGGGAGGCGGCGGGGGTGGCGGCGTCGTCCCGGGCGCCACCTGGGTGACGACGACCGACACGACCGCGAGTCGTCGTGTTGCCGGAGGCGTCTTTCGCGGTGAACGTCACCTGTCGTCGTGCCGACAGGGAACGTCGCCGGCGCGTTGTTCGTCACGGTCGGGCTCGGATCGACGATGTCATGTGCGACCGCCGACCCGAGGAACGTCGCGATCGCAGGAGTGGACGCGGGAAGCGCGCTGCCGGTGGTTCCGAGCGACAGCGTCGCGGGCACGGTCAGCACGGGCGGTGTGGTGTCCACGACGTTGATGGTGAACGTCGCTGTGCTCGTGTTGCCGTGCGTGTCGGTCGCGCTGCAGTGAACTGTCGTGGACCCGAGCGGCATGAGCGTGCCCGATGTGGGCGTGCAGGTCACGACCTCGGGTCCGTCGACGGCGTCCGTGGCAGCCGGGAGCGTGTAGTTCGGGCTGCTGCCGCTCGCGGAGTTCGCCTCGTAGGTGAGGGTCGTCGTGGGAACGCCGCTGAAGACCGGGGGCGTCGTGTCGACGACCGTCACGGTGAACGACGCCGAGCCGTGATTCCCGTGTGCGTCGGTCGCGCGTGCAGGTCACCGTCGTCGGTGCCGATGGCGAACGTCGATCCCGACGCCGGCTTGCACGAGACGGCGTCACGGTGCCGTCGACGACATCCGAGGCGCTTGGCGGGAAGGTGACGATCGGCGCCAGCCGAGCTCGTCGCTTGATGCCGTGAACGGGGCCGGAACGCTGACGATCGGCGCCGTCGTGTCGACCACCGTGACGGTGAACGACGCCGATGCATGATTCCCGTGCGCGTCGGTCGCGGTGCACGTGACCGACGTGACGCCGATCGGGAACGTCGACGCCTGACGCAGGGGTGCAGGACGGCACCACCGCGCCGTCGACGAGGTCGGTCGCGTCGCGGCGAACGCGACGACGGCGCCACCGGAGCCCGTCGCCTGCCGTCGGTGACGTTCGGGGGAACGGTCACCACCGGCGGGGTCGTGTCGACCACGTTCACCGTGAACGACTGAGAGCCGGTGTTGTGTGTGCATCGGTTGCGCTGCAGGTCACCGTCGTGGTGCCGACGGGGAACGTCGACCCTGACGCCGGGCTGCAGGACACCGGCAGGCTGCCGTCGACGATGTCGGTCGCGCGTCGCGGAGAACGAGACGGCGGCGCCGCCCGGCCCCGGTCGCCTGCCGTCGGTGACGCTGGGGGGACACGGACACCACCGGCGCGGTCGTGTCGGTGACGGTCACCGTGAACGACGCCGAGCCCGTGTTGCCGTGAGCATCGGTAGCGCTGCAGGTCACCGTCGTCGTTCCGACCGGGAACGTCGAGCCGGATGCGGCCGAGCACGTCGGCGTCAGCGACCCGTCGACGGCGTCGACGGCGCTCGCCGATCCGAATGACGCCGGCGCGCCGCCCGGCCCGTCGCCTCGACGGTCACATGTTCGCCGGCACGCTCACCGACAGGTGGCGTCGTGTCACTGGACGGTCACCGTGAACGAGGTGGACACCGTGCCCGAGTCGTCGCATCGGTGGCGTCGCAGTTCACGGTCGTCACACCGAGCGGAAACGTGGAGCCCGACGCATGGCGCGCAGGTGACCGGCCCGACGTCGTTTGCGGGATCCGAGGCGGTTACCGTAAAGCTGAAGGCCGCGCCGGCAGCCGACGTCGCTTCGATCGTTACGTTGGGGTCGCCCGCGAACGTGGGCGTGATCGGCCCGCACCGACTGCGCGCCAACGAGCGCCACGACGACCGCCCCGACGATCGCAAGGGCCGCCGCAAGCGTGCGACGGCTCGGCACCGGCTGGCGACGGCTCTGCTGGGTCACGTTTTCATGTTTGTGCGCTTCGGTACGGCGAATTCCCGGTATCGTTGCGCTCGGGACCCCGGTCCACCACTGGACCTCCGATTAGGGCGCTATCGCCCGTCGTCAGGCCGTTCCGAGGTTCGCCCGCCCCGATCCGGAGGACTAACCCTTCGGCGGGTGGGCCGTCGGGGGCGTACTGGCTACGGTTCGCACATGGCAACACAGCGTGCCAACCTTCGTGCTGCGGTCTCGCTCGCGAAGGCATCGGCAGCGCCCGTCGCGAAGCGTCCGATCGCTGTCGCACTCATGACGCCATCCGCGTCCCGAAGCCGCATGGCAGCGGCTCTCGAGGCCGGCGGTTGCGCCGTCGTCCAGGAGCCGGGCCGGGCGGATGCCATCGTGCTCGAGATCGGCCACGACGGCGTCCTGGACGCCGTGGACGACCTCCTCTCGGAGCTGGCGGGCCGGCCGCTCGTCGTCGTGGTCGACGATTCTGCTGCCGGTGACCGCGCGCTCGTCCGCGATCTCGTCGGGCGGGGCGTCAGGGCCGTCGTCCCAGCCTCCCGGGCGGAGGATGCGCTGGCGGTCTCCGTGGAGGCGACGCTCGCGGGGCAGATCTCCTTGCCGGCCGACGTCGGCGGGGCTGCGAGGCCGATGCTGACCGTGCGCGAGAAGCAGGTCCTGGCAATGGTGGTGCTGAGCTTCACGAACGGCGAGATTGCGCAGAAGCTCTACGTCTCGGAGAGCACGGTCAAGAGCCATCTCTCCTCCGCGTTCGCGAAGCTCGGAGTGCGCTCGCGCAGTGCGGCGGCGGAAGCGATCCTGGATCCTGTCAACGGTCTCGGCACGGGGATCCTCGCGATCGTCGGCGGCGACTCGACGTCGGGCCGCGCCGATTCCGCCGGCGCGCGTTCGTGACGGCACTGTCCGAGACCGCGATCGGCGAGCCTGGCCGGAGCGGAAGCCAGGCAGCCGAGGACCCTGACGTCGTGTCGGCGCGCCTCCAGGTGCGCGGAGTGAGCAAGTACTGGCGGCGCGACGTCCCGACACTGCACGAGGTCGACCTCACGCTGCCGGCCGGCCGGCTCGTGGCCCTGGCGGGCCAGAACGGGGCCGGCAAGACCACGCTCCTCCGTATCCTCGCCGGATTGATCGGCGCCGACGCCGGAAGCGTTGCCCTGGACGGATTGAGCCCGAATCGGGATCGGCGCGCCTTCCAGCAGCGGCTCGGCTTCGTCTCTGCGGGTCAGACGGGGTTGTACGCCCGCCTCACGGTCGACTTCCACCTCGACCTCAGCGCCCGTCTGATGTTCGTCCCTCGCGGCTCGCGCCGCGCGGCGATCGAGGCGTCCGTCGATCGCTTTGACCTGCACGAGCTGCGCGATCAGCGCGTCGACCGGCTCTCGATGGGCCAGCGGCAGCGCGTTCGCCTGGCGCTCGGCGTCATCCACTCCCCGACTCTCGTGCTGCTCGACGAGCCTGCGAACAGCCTCGACGACCACGGACAGGCGCTGCTCTGCGGCGCACTCGAGGTGCTCGTCGGCGAGGGGTGCACCGTCGTCTGGTGCGCACCGTCCGCGGACGGCATCGCGCTGCGGTTCGACGATGTCTACGAGCTGACGCGCGGGAAGGTCGTGCGGCGATGACCCTCCTGCTCTCCTATCTCGACGCTGCCGTCACTCTCGTCCGCCGCGACTTTCTGGTCTTTCTCAGCTACCGGCTGCGTTTTCTCGGGCAGATCGCGAGCACGTTCTTCAGCGTCATCCTCTTCTACTACATCTCCCGGCTCGTCCACGTCGGCGCGTTCGTCTCACCGGATGACTACTTCGCATTCGTCGTCGTCGGCCTGGCGATCATGGGAACGCTGATCTCGAGTCTGAGCGCGCTTCCGATGCGTGTCCGGCAGGAGCTCGTGGCGGGCACCTTCGAGCGTGTCCTGCTCTCGCCGTTCGGCGCGGTCGCGGCCGTCTGCGCGGCTGTCGTGTTCCCGCTCGTCCTCTCCCTCGTCGAAGGAGTCCTCACGGTCGCGTTCGCTGCCGTCGTATTCGGCATGCCGATCAAAGCCTCGGCCGCGCTTGCCGTGCCCACGGCGCTGATCGCTGCGTTCTCGTTCGTCCCGTTCGCCCTTTTCGCTGCGTCCGCCGTGATCGTGGCGAAACAGGCGCAGAGCGGCGTCGGCTTCGCCGTCACCGGCATCTCGCTCATCAGCGGCGTCTTCTTTCCGGTGGCGCTACTGCCGAGTTGGATTCAGTGGACGACGCATGTGCAACCCTTCACGCCGACGCTCGCGCTCCTGCGTCACCTGATCGCCGGCACTCCAATGATCGGGACCGCCGGCGTCGCACTGCTGAAGCTCTTCGTGTTCATCGCGGTGCTCACTCCCGTAGCCTTGTTGCTCCTTCGGTCTGCGATCCGTGTCGGTCAGCGGCGCGGCACGATCATCGAGTACTAGAACGAGAGGAGTGCGGACGACGTGGCAATGGAAGAACGCGACCTGCTCGACTGCTCAGTGGCCGTTCCGAAGAACGTCGTCTATCGCGAGTTCGCGCACGAGACCGTGATCCTGAACCTCGACACGGGCAAGTACCACGGCATCAACCGTACGGCGGCTCGCATGCTCGACGTGCTGCAGCAGTCTCCGACGATTCGCGCTGCCGCGGAGTCGCTCGCCGAGGAGTACGGCCAACCCGTCGATCGGATCGAGACCGACCTGGTCACGTTCTGCGCCGGGTTGCTCGAGCGCGAGTTGATCGCGGTCGTGGAACGTGGCGACGGCTGACCCGGCGGCCGTCGCGCCCCAGCGAGGCGGGCCCGACCTGCGCTCGCGCACGTTTGCGTTCGGGCTGGATCTCGTCTCGAACGTGGACGTTCCATACCTGTCCACACCCGACGCCGACGCGCCGACCGGCGCGCGTACGGCAACGCTCCGCCGGGTCGGCCGAGACACGATGCGCAGGTCCGTGCGCGACCTCGGCGGCTCCGTGCCGGTCTTCGAGCGTCGGTTCGCATCGGGCCGGCCGATGCTGCTTGTTGGGAAGTCGACCGACGCCTATCGAATCTGGGCCCCGCGTCACGGCGAGTACATCGTCTCGGCCGACGGGCGCCTCGTCTCCGCGCAGATCCCCGACAACGGAGGGTGGTGGTGGACAAGGCTCCTCTTCGCCCAGGTGCTGCCGCTCGCGGCGTCGCTGCAGGGCCTCGAGTGCCTCCACGCCGGATGCGTCGCGCTCGGCGGCCGGGCCTTCGCGCTGGCCGCTCCCTCCGGGACGGGCAAGAGCTCGACGCTGCTCCATCTCGTCGCCGGGGGCGCGCTCCTCGTGAGCGACGACGTGGTGGCGACCGAGGTCCACGACGGCGCTGTCACGGTGTACCCGGGGCCGCGGATCGTCGGAGTGGATCCGGCCGAGCTCGCGAGGGTGCCCGCCGACCACCGGCCCGTCACGGCGACTGCCGCTCCCGACGATCCGAAGACGCACGTCGACCTCCCGGCGGCTCACGAAGCACTGCCGCTCGCCGCGGTCTACTTCCTGCGCCGCGACCCGGCCGCGTCGGCGCTCGTGCTGAGTTCCTCCACCGATGCGCGGCCTCTTCTCGGCAGTCGCTTCTTGTCGTATCTGGACGGCGCGGACCAGCTCGCCCGTCATCTCGACACGGCGGCTGCGATCGCCGGCAACGTCCCGATGATCGACGTGGCCATCCCGGAAGGCTCGTCGGCCGTCGACGTCGCCGCGGCTCTCGGCGCGCACATGAAAGCCGCAGGATGAGCTCGGATCTTCACGTCGACGGCCGGCTGCTCGGGCAACGGCTGGACGAGCCTCTGCAGACGCGCCGGAAGCTGCGTCTGGCCGCCGAGATCTTCGCCACCTACGTCCGCCTGCGCGTCGTGCTTCCCCGGCGTCCGCTCCCCGACGTGCTCGCCGACCTTCGAGGCGGCGCGGAGAAGCGGCCGGACGTGACGCTCGACGATCAGGTCAGCGGCATCCGCCTGGGTCGGGCGGTATCGAAGGCGCTCTCGCCGCTGCCGTTCGACTCGCGCTGCCTCGTGCAATCGCTCGTCCTCACCCGCATGCTCGCGAGACGCGGCATCACCGCACAGCTCGTGATCGGCGTCGAGCCGGGGCCGGAGTTCAGCGCCCACGCGTGGGTCGAGGCCGACGGCGTGCCGCTACTGCCGGTCGACACGACGCGCTACTCGCGTATCACCGAGCTCTGAGAGACGCACATGCCGGGCGCGAAGATCGCGGCATGCCTGATCGTGAAGGACGAGGAGCGGACGCTCGAGCGATGCCTCACGTCCATCAGGCCGTTCGTCGACGAGGTGAACATCTACGACACCGGCTCCACCGACGGAACGCTGGCGCTTCTCGATCGGCTCGCGCACGAGTCGACGCTCGAGGTTGGCGGGACGCCCACGCCTCTGGCGCCGATCCGGGTCGAGCGCGGCGAGTGGCGCGACGACTTTTCCTGGGCTCGCGCGCGGTCGTTCGCGATGGCATCGGCCGGCATGGGCTGGCTCCTGTGGGCTGATGCCGACGACGAGGTCATCGGCGGCGCTTGCATGCGCACCGTCGTCTCCGAGCTCGACGCCGACATCGACGTCGTCGTCTGCGCGTACGACACCGCGCTCGACAACGAGGGGCAACCCCGTGTGCGAACGTGGCGCGAGCGGCTCGTCAGGGCCGGCGCCGGCTTCACCTGGCAGGGGAATGTGCACGAGTTTCTCGCCGTTCCCGCCGGGGAGCGCCGGAAGGCGAGGCGCGCGGATCCACAGACACTCAGATGGCTTCACACCTCGGCCGGCGAGTGGGACCCCGAGACGCAACATCGCCGCGCTCGAGGCGGCGCTCGCGCGCTCGGCGCGGCTGGGCGAGCCACCGGACGCGCGGGCACTCTTCCATCTCGGCGCCGAGCTCTTCTGGGTCGGCGATTTCGCCGCCGCACGTGCCTGCTTCGAGCGCTGGCTCGAGCTCTACAGCGGGACGACCGACGATGCCCTCACCGTGATCAACAGGCTCGCCGCGTGCCTTCGGCTCGACGGCGACCTCGACGCCGCGCTGCGCCTCGAGCTCGATGCGTTCGAGGCGCGGCCGGACTGGCTTCCGACCGCGGCCGGCCTCGTGCAGTCCTACGCCGCAATGCACCGCTGGGCCGATGTCGTCGAGTGGGCGGAGCGCGCGATCGCTCTCGATCCCCCGCAGACCGCCGTGCCGATCGTGCTGCTCGAGGTGACGGTCGTTCCCCGGCTCCGCCTCGCCGAGGCCGAGCTCGCCCTCGGACACACCGGCCCGGCTCGGCGAGCCTTCCGGTCGGCGGCGACGCTCGTGCCGGGCGCGGTGTCGCTCGAACGACATCGGGCGCGATTCGAGCAGCTTCTCGACGGGGCCGACGCCTCCGAGGGGCTGCGCGAGGTACGAGCAGCGATCGCGCCCTACGACGAGACGATGCGCGCCGCACTTCGCGGCCTGACGCTGGGCGGCGCGCCGCGCTGACCCCGCGACTCTCTCAGGTGAGCACCGCCCAGGAGAATCGGCCGAACTCGTCCCCCGTGAACCGAGAGACGTCGTACGGCGTCAGGCCCGCCTTGTCGAGCGCACGCTCGACCGCGCTGCGATAGCCGGCGACATGCAGGTCGTCGAGGATGACGAGAGCCCCCTTCCGGCCGACCAGCAGCGCTGTCGGGAGCGCCTCGAGGCGGCGTTCCCAGGTACCGAGGTCGTAGAGGACGAGGTCGAAGGCGCTTTCGTATCCCTCGAACTCGCTCCAGTGGACGAGCTCGTCCTCGGGCAGGCCGGCCGCACGCAGGAAATCCGCCGTCTTCGCGAGCCACCCGCGATCGTCGTCGACGCTCACGATCCGCGGGCGCGAAGATTGTCCCGCCGCGTGGCGGCGCAGCACGTACGAGCTGAAGCCGGAGCCGAGGTCGACCGCCGACGACGGCCGGAGCGTGTCGCAGGCGGTGAGGACGAACGCCCCGAGTGCGAGCGAGATGGCGTGCTCGGCGCCCGAGACGGTGAACACGTAGTCGATGTAGCTCGGCCCGAGCGCCCGCCGGTTTTCGTCGTATGCGGCCGCGAAGGCGCTGGGCGCCCCGAGCCGTTCGATGAGCTCCTCTGCTGCCGCCACTTTCATCGCTCCGGACCTCCTCCTCTTTTCGTCCTTGTGCCCTCTACGGGGTTCGCCTACGGTTCCCTGGTCGAAGCAATTAAGGAGACACGCATGGCGGAAGACACAAAGGTCGAGTACGAGCAGCCGGAAATCGCCGATTACGGCGACCTCCGCGATCTCACTGCGGCGGCAACGACGGGCGGCTCGCTGGATGCGACGTTCGGGATTCATACCCCGTTCGGCCAGCTGACGTTCTCGTAGTTCACGCAGGCTGCGGCGTCGTCCCCCGGCCGGTGGTCGAGGGGCGATGTCTGCTGCCCGCACGGAGTCGCATGCACCCATGACCGACGTGCTGGCCGGGCTCTACGGACGACTCGCGCCCGGCGGAAGCGCCCGGCTCGCCGCCGCGGTCGGGTCGGCGGACGTCTTCAGGACCGACCGGTCGCTCGAGGTGGGTTGGACCGCCCCCGCTCTCACCGCGACGGCCGGCGCGATCAGCTGCGTGCTCAAGGGGCAGGTCGAGGGTGCTGCGCGGCTGCAGGACGCGGTCGGCGCGGCAGATCCCGCGGCGGCGCTCGCCGGCGGGTACGAGCGTTGGGGCGCGGGCGTGCTCGACCGCATACGCGGCCGCTTCGCGCTCGTTCTCTGGAACGCCGAGCACCGGCGACGGGCTCCTCGCGGTCGACCAACTCGGCGCGGCGTCGCTCTATTTCTGTGCCGAGAACGGGCTGCTGTCGTTCGCCTCGGAGATCCGCGACCTCCTTCGTCTGCTTCCGCGGGCACCGGCCGCGGATCCGACGTTCATCGGCCATTACCTCGGCGGCGAGCCGTGGCCCCAGGATCTGACTCCGTACGCCGGTATCCGTCGCCTGCCGGGCGGTCATGCGATCGAGCTCGCCGACTCTGCCTGGCAGATCCGGCGATACTGGAAGCCGCGCTACGTGGAGCCGTTGCGCCTCGAGAGGCCGGAGCTCGTCGCCGCGGTGCGCGAGCAGATCCAGCGCGCAGTCGAGAAGCGCTGCGAGCCGGGCCGCACGGGGATCCTGCTGAGCGGCGGGCTCGACTCGACTTCCGTCGCGGCTCTCGCCCCGCACGAGGGGCTCCATGCCTATTCCGCGCTCTTCCCGGCGCACGACCTGAGTGACGAGTCGGAGTTGTTGAACGACGTCACGACGACCTTGCAGCTCCCATGGACGCGCGTGATCGCCCGCCGGGCGAGCGTGCTTCGCGAATCCCTGGCCTTTCTCGGCGAATGGCAGGTTCCTTCTCCGACTCCGAACCTCTATTTCACGGTGCCGCTCCTCAGGTTGGCGGGCCGCGACGGCACGGTGGTCGTCCTCGACGGCGAGGGCGGCGACGAGCTCTTCGGCTGCGTCGGCTACGCCGCCGCCGATCGACTTCGTCGCGGCGACGCCCTCGGCGCCGTCCGGCTGATCCGGCGGCTGCCGTTCGACGGGGATTCCCAGTCGTGGCGCGCGACCTATCACCTGAGCAGGCATTTCGGGAAGGGGTCGATTCCCTACGCGGTGCATGCTGCCTCCCGGCGGCTCCGGCGCGGGCCTCGCGGCGGTGCGTCCTGGCTGTCGCCGGCGGCCCGGACGCGGCTACAGGAGACACGCGACCCGTGGGCGTGGCAGCGCAACGAGGGGCCGCGCTGGTGGGCGTTCCTTGCGGACGCCCTCACGGAGGGGCGCATTCGCTTCGGTGTTCACGACGCCCTGCGCCGAGTCGGGAGCATGGCCGGTGTCGACCGCCGCCACCCCCTCCTCGACGATCTCGACCTGATCGAGCTCGTGCTGGCGATCCCACCGGAGGCCGCGTTCGACGCGAGGCATTCGAGGCCGCTGCTCCGGGAGGCAGTGGAGGGCGTGCTGCCCGACAGGGTCCGGCTGCGGACGAGCAAGGCCGACTTCCGGTATCTCGTCGAGGAGTGCTTCGCCGGGCCGGAGCGCGAGGCGATCTCGTCCCTCATCCTCGCGCCCGACGCGCGCATCCGGCCGTTTGTCGCGCCGGCCGCCGTCGAGGAGGCGGTAGCAAACGTCGGCAGGCCGGGATTCGCCATCTACCAGGCTGCACTGTCACGGATGGTGACCGCGGAATGCTGGCTTCGTTCGGTGGACGACCCACAGTTCGCTCAGCGCTTCCTCGAGAGGTGGCCACTGGCTGCGAACGAGGTCGAGATCGTGCCGGCAGACCCCGTCAGCGTCGGATCTGCCGAATGACGTCCCGCGTCCGCTCGACAAGACTCCTCGCCACACGGCTAGTTGTTGCTGGGTGGGGCGAAGGCGAGAATAGGCGCATCGGCGCGGCCCCGGGAACTCCTGTTCGCCCATCGGAGGGCGCGGCCGACCGTCGCCCGCCGTCGGCCCCTGCGCGGCGCCTCGCCGCGCTCCTCGTCGTCGGCATCGCTCTCTGCACCCCGGGCGTTGCGTTTGGTGCTTCCGCGCCGCCCGCGCTTGCCGGGTCGGTTGCCAATGCGGGTCCCTTGTCAGGCGCAACGTCGACGGCGATCGCGGGCCGGTACGCGTATGTGCCGGGGTACTCCAGCGGCATCGTCGCTGCGGTCGATCTGCTCGATCCCGGGCATCCAATCGTTGCTGGGACCAGTGCGTTTGCGTCGTCGCTTCTGAACGCGTCGAACATCACGATCGCGAACGGCTTCGCGTATGTGGTCAGCAAGAACCGCAACGGGCCGAGTGGGTCGAACAGCAACGACGACGGGACGGGGAACAGCCTGACGATCCTCGACATCACAACCGATCCGACGCATCCGGCGATCGTCGGCTCGGTGCATGATGCGGTGCGCTTGTTCGGCTCGTATGGGGTCGCGGTGCAGGGCCAGTACGCGTACGTCGCGGCGCAGGGCTGCCTGAGCATGCAGCCGTGCCCGAATACGAACGTCGGCGACGCGTTCACCGTGGTCGACATCTCGAACCCGGCCGCGCCGACTGTCGTCGCGACGGTGAAGAACAACAGCCTGCCCGCACCGTGGACGGGAAGCGGTGCACTGAAGCATCCGACCTCGGTCGCGATCTCCGGCCACTACGCCTTCGTGACCGCCTCGTACGCGAACCGGTTGACGGTACTCGACATTGCGAACCCGCTCGCGCCGGTGATCGTCGCTTCGCCGCAGGACGCGTCGAAGCTCAACTTCGACGTCGACGTCACCCTGGCCAACGGCTATGCGTACGTTGCCGACCAGGCACAGGGCGTCGGACGCGTCGCCGTCGTCGACGTCCACGACGCCGTCAACCCTGAGATCGTCAGCGTCGTCACGAACACGAACTTGCTGAACGGCGCCTACCGGATCAAGGCGCTCGGGAAGTTCGTCTATGTCGCAGCGACGTACGCAGCAGCCGTCGCCGCCGTCGACGTCTCCGACCCACTCGCGCCACGGGTCGCCGGCAGCTACAAGAGCGCGCCGCTGCTCAACCGTGCCCCAGGGCTCGACGTCGACCCGGCAGGCGTCTACCTCGTCGCCGTCTCCCCCTTCCTCTCCACGGAGTCCCAGCCCACCTTCCCGCCGTATCCGTTCGATCCGGGCGGCCCGACATTGACGGGAACGGTCGCCGTGGTTGCGCTCGATCCCGCACCCGCGAGCGTGACGATCGCCGCAGCCTCGAAACCCGCCAACCCGACCTCACAGACGACGGCGAACTTCACCTTCACCACCGCTAACGCCGTCGCCACCGTGCAGTGTCAACTCGACAACCAGCCAACGGGCCCCTGCACCTCCGCCACCACGCAGGCCTACGCCTCGCTCGGCCTCGGCCAACACACGTTCACCGTCCGAGCAACCGATGCCGCAGGTTTCGTCTCGACCGACTCCTACACCTGGACGATCGTCGTACCGGTACCGCCCACCGCGCCTGTACTCGACTCCTTCAACCGCGCCGACGGGCCGGTCGGCGCGAACTGGAGCATCGTCTTCGGCGGCTTCACGAACTTCGTGGTCAGCTCGAACCAGGCAGCCGATCCGTCTGCAACGACCTTCGCGTGGAGCTACTGGCAGGGTCAGCAGTTCGGGCCCGACTCGAGTACGTTCGCCACGCTTACCTCGGCATCCGCCGATGCGGTCCGCGTCTGCGCACGGTTCACGAGCCCGTCGACGGCTGCTCGCTCCGGCTATTGCGTGCAGGAGACCGCGGGCAGCTGGGCGATTCGGCGAATCGACTCCGGGAGCACGATCGCGCTCGGGTCGGGCTTCACGCAGGCCGCTCCGGTTGGATCCCGGGTCGGGATCGTCGTCGTCGGATCGAGGATCGAGGCGTGGTACGCACCGCCGGGCGGCGAATGGACGTTCCTCTCCCGCCAGATCGACTCGACGTATCCGGGTCCCGGCTACCTCGCCATCGAGTCGCGGGGCGCGCAGCTCGACGACGTCGGCGGCGGCACGATCGGGGGCGTTGCGCCGCAGAACACGGTGTTGCCGTCGTTGAGCGGCGTGGTGGTGCAGGGGCAGTCGCTTGCGGCGGATCCGGGCAGCTGGTCGGGGTCGCCGGCACCGAGTTTTGGTTACCAGTGGCAGCGGTGCGACGCGTCCGGGCAGGGCTGCGCGGACATCGCTTCGGCGACGAACGCGTCGTATCTGCTTGTTGGGGCGGATGTTGGTGGGACGGTGCGGGTGGTGGTGACGGGCTCGAACTCGGCCGGGCAGGCGTCGGCTGCGAGCGCGGTGTCGGCGGTGGTTGCGGCGGCGCCGCAGAACACCGTGTTGCCGTCGGTGAGCGGCGTGGTGGTGCAGGGTCAGTCGCTTGCGGCGGATCCGGGGAGCTGGTAGCGGGTCGCCGGCGCCGACGTTCACGTATCAGTGGCAGCAGTGTGACGCTGCCGGCCAGAACTGTGCCGACATCGCTTCGGCGACGAACGCGTCGTATCTGCTCGCCGCCGGCGATGTTGGGGCGACGGTGCGGGTGGTGGTGACGGGCTCGAACTCGGCCGGGCAGGCGTCGGCTGCGAGTGTTGTTTCGGGTGTGGTTGCGGCGGCGCCGGTCGCGCCGCAGAACACGGTGTTGCCGTCGGTGAGCGGCGTGGCGGTGCAGGGTCAGTCGCTTGTGGCGGATCCGGGGAGCTGGAGCGGGTCGCCGGCGCCGACGTTCACGTATCAGTGGCAGCAGTGTGACGCTGCCGGCCAGAACTGTGCCGACATCGCGTCGGCGACGAACGCGTCGTATCTGCTCGCCGCCGGCTGATGTTGGGGCGACGGTGCGGGTGGTCGTGACGGGCTCGAACTCGGCCGGGCAGGCGTCGGCTGCGAGTGTTGTTTCGGGTGTGGTTGCGGCGGCGCCGGTCGCGCCGCAGAACACGGTGTTGCCGTCGGTTAGTGGTTCGGCGGCTGCAGGGTCAGTCGTTGGTCGCGGATCCGGGGAACTGGTCGGGGTCGCCGACGCCGAGCCTTGCGTATCAGTGGCAGCGCTGTGACGCGTCCGGGCAGGGCTGTGCCGACATCGCCTCGGCAACGAACTCGTCGTATCTGTTGGTGGGGGCGGATGTTGGTGGGACGGTGCGGGTGGTGGTGACGGGCTCGAACTCGGCCGGGCAGGCGTCGGCTGCGAGCGTGGTGTCCGCGGTGGTTGCGGCGGCGCCGGTCGCGCCCACAAATACGGCGTTGCCTTCGTTGAGCGGTTCGGCGGTGCAGGGTCAGTCGCTTGTCGGCGGATCCGGGCAGCTGGAGCGGGTCGCCGGCGCCGACGTTCACGTATCAGTGGCAGCAGTGTGACGCTGCCGGCCAGAACTGTGCCGACATCGCTTCGGCGACGAACGCGTCGTATCAGCTCGCCGCCGGTGATGTTGGGGCGACGGTGCGGGTGGTGGTGACGGGCTCGAACTCGGCCGGCTCGGCGTCGGCTGCGAGCGTGGTGTCCGCGGTTGTTGCGGCGGCGCCGGTCGCGCCGCACAAATACGGCGTTGCCGTCGTTGAGCGGTTCGGCGGTGCAGGGTCAGTCGCTTGTCGGCGGATCCGGGCAGCTGGTCGGGGTCGCCGGCGCCGACGTTCACGTATCAGTGGCAGCAGTGTGACGCTGCCGGCCAGAACTGTGCCGATATCGCGTCGGCGACGAACTGCGTCGTATCAGCTCGCCGCCGGTGATGTTGGGGCGACGGTGCGGGTGGTGGTGACGGGCTCGAACTCGGCCGGCTCCGCGTCGGCTGCGAGCGTGGTGTCCGCGGTTGTTGCGGCGGCGCCGGTCGCGCCCACAAATACGGCGTTGCCTTCGCTGAGCGGTTCGGCGGTGCAGGGTCAGTCGCTTGTCGGCGGATCCGGGCAGCTGGATCGGGGTCGCCGGCGCCGACGTTCACGTATCAGTGGCGGCAGTGTGACGCTGCCGGCCAGAACTGTGCCGACATCGCTTCGGCGACGAACTGCGTCGTATCAGCTCGCCGCCGGTGATGTTGGGGCGACGGTGCGGGTGGTGGTGACGGGCTCGAACTCGGCCGGCTCCGCGTCGGCTGCGAGCGTGGTGTCCGCGGTTGTTGCGGCGGCGCCGGTCGCGCCCACAAATACGGCGTTGCCTTCGCTGAGCGGCTCGCCGGTGCAGGGTCAGTCGCTTGACGGCGGATCCGGGCAGCTGGTCGGGGTCGCCGGCGCCGACGTTCACGTATCAGTGGCGGCAGTGTGACGCTGCCGGCCAGAACTGTGCCGATATCGCGTCGGCGACAGCGGCGTCGTATCAGCTCGCCGCCGGTGATGTTGGTGCGACGGTGCGGGTGGTGGTGACGGGCTCGAACTCGGCCGGGCAGGCGTCGGCTGCGAGCGCCGTGTCCGCGGTTGTTGCGGCGGCGCCGGTCGCGCCCACAAATACGGCGTTGCCTTCGCTGAGCGGTTCGGCGGTGCAGGGTCAGTCGCTGGTCGGCGGATCCGGGCAGCTGGTCGGGGTCGCCGGCACCGACGTTCACGTATCAGTGGCAGCGGTGTGACGCGTGCGGGGCAGAACTGTGCCGACATCGCGTCGGCGACGAACGCGTCGTATCTGCTTGTTGGGGCGGATGTTGGGGCGACGGTGCGGGTGGTGGTGACGGGCTCGAACTCGGCCGGGCAGGCGTCGGCTGCGAGCGTGGTGTCCGCGGTTGTTGCGGCGGCGCCGGTCGCGCCCACAAATACGGCGTTGCCTTCGCTGAGCGGCTCGGCGGTGCAGGGTCAGACGTTGTCGGCGACTCAAGGGAGTTGGAGCGGGTCGCCGGCGCCGACGTTCACGTATCAGTGGCAGCAGTGTGACGCTGCCGGCCAGAACTGTGCCGACATCGCTTCGGCGACGAACTCGTCGTATCTGCTCGGCGCCGGTGATGTTGGGGCGACGGTGCGGGTGGTGGTGACGGGCTCGAACTCGGCCGGGCAGGCGTCGGCTGCGAGCGTCGTCTCCGCGGTGGTTGCGGCGGCGCCCGGCCCCCAGAATCCCGTCATCGACAACTTCAACAGGGCCAACGGACCGATCGGCAGCAACTGGGCCCAGATGTTCGGCGGCTTCGTCGATCTGACGATCGCTGCCCAGGAAGGCGTCGACCCGTCGGCAGCGAGCTTCGCGTGGAATTTCTGGTCGGCACAGCAGTTCGGCCCCGACACCGAGGCCTACGTCACCGTCAAGACCCTCTCCGCCGACGCGGTGCGCGTCTGTGCCCGGATGACCAACCCGACGAACACGAAGCGCTCCGGCTACTGCGTGCAGCTCAGCGGCAACAGCTGGACGATCCGCCGCATCGACAGCGGCGCCGCCACGCAACTCGGCGCCGCCCCGACGCAAACGGTGGCAGCCGGTGCGCGCATCGGGATCACCGTCATCGGATCCACGATCACCGCCTGGTACTCCTCGAGCCCCACGGCCGCATGGACGCAGATCGCATCGCGTACGGACACGACGTACCAGGGCTCGGGCTACATCGCGGTCGAGACGCGCGCGTCACACGTCGACGACTTCGGCGGCGGCGCGAGATGACGGGCTGCCTCGCCCGCTCGGCGCTCTGAGCTCAGCGTTCTGACTGGGCGAACGCGACGACCTCGGCGGCGACGAGCTCCGGCGCCGTGACGATCCCGACGTGACCCTGGCCGTCGAGGACGGTCACCCGAGCCGACGGCAGGATCCGGGAGAGGGCCTCCGCATGTGCGAGCTTCCGCGGCGGGCTCTCGCTCCCGACGAGAAGGAGCGTCGGAAGCGTGAGGCGAGAGAGGTCGCCGTGCTCGTGCTCTTCGTACGCGCGCAGCTCGCGCCCGACCGTGTGGGCGTACCCGAGCCGTTCCTGCCAGGGTGGCGTGTCGAGGAGGTCGTCGAGCCACTCCTCCGGAAAGCGGGTGAACTCGAGCAGCACGAGCCGCATCGCACCGCGCCGGTCGTCGACTTCGAGTAGGCGCAGGACTTCGTCTCGGACCTCCGCCGACGGGTCCCCGCGCCGGCCGGGCTCGTAGAGGACGAGGCGCGCCACGTTCGCCCCGCGAAGCGCTGCTCCGAGCGCGATGTTGCCTCCGAACGAGTGCCCGAAGACGGTTACAGGCGACGGCAGGGAATCGAGGACGCGCGCAAGGTCGTCGAACTCGCCCTCGAGCGAGTACTCGGCACCGTCGGCACTGCCGCGGCGGCCTCTTCGGTCGACCGTGACGACGGTGAAGTGGCGGGCGAGGTGCGGCTCGAGGAGACGGAATGCCTCCGCATCGGCCGCGACGCCGTGTACGAGCACCATGGGATCTCCGGACCCGACGGTACGGCGGGCCAGATCGACGACATCACCCATCGATCAGGAGATTGCGTCCTTCGGAGGACCGGGGACGACGATCGTAGGACGGTGACGCCGGAAGAGGATGAACACGCCGACGGCAACGAGGGGCACCACGGCGGCGACCGCTCCGATCAGCAGGCCGCCCATCACCACTCCGACGGCGACGAGCGTCGTGCCGAGCAGCATGCGTAGAGCCCGGTCGGGCAGCTGGACCGACGTCTGCGCGCCGAGCAGAACGCCCGCGATCGACCCGGTGAGGAGCCAGCCCACGGTGCGCATGTCGACGTTTCCGGCAACGAGGTGACCGGCGCCTGCGATCCAGAGGAGCGCCGCGGCATGGAAGACATCGGTGCCGACCACCTTCGACGAGCGTAGCGGGAAGGCAATCAACATCGTGAGGCCGAAGAAGACGCCCGTCCCGATCGACGTCAGTCCGACCATGAAGCCGCCGAGCACGCCGATCGCGACGGCCGCTATGCGGTCGTTGCGCGCCAGGCGGAAGTCGGTCGGGATCTCCCTGTGCGATCGCACGAACACCTTGGCCACCGTTCCGACCCCTCCGATCACGAGGGCGGCACCGAGCACGTTCTTCGTGGCGGCGCCCGGGTCGCCGTAGTGGTGCCGCAGCCACGTCGCGAAGATCACGCCGCCGATGGATGCGGGGCCGCTTCCGATCAGCATCCAGCCGCTCAGGCGACCGTGCACGGTCCCGAGATGACGGTGGCGGATCGCGCCGAAGGTCTTGAAGAGAGCGCCGTGGACGATGTCGGTTCCCACGGCGACGGTCGGCGGAAATCCGAACAGGAGGACAAGGATGGGGGTCATCAGCGAGCCTCCGCCCATCCCTGTGGCGCCGACGAGCCAGCCGACGATCAGGCCCGCAACTGTCAGATGCCACGCCATTACGCATAGTTGGCGCAGCGAGGCGGGAGTCGCAACCGGACGTTTCGGTTGGAAGCGCCGTTCCGCCCTAGTCGAACGGAGTGCGCACCGCAGGACGTCAGCCTGAGCGGTCGCGCTCCAGGACGAAGAAATGGTGCGCGGGGTGGCTCACGGGTCGAAAGTCCCGCGTGACGACGAGACCGCACCCCGGAGCAAGAGCAGCGAAATCGCCGGCCTCCAGCCCGCCTTCGCCGAGTACCCAGTGATGCTGCCCGTCGAAGACGTGCGGCCGCACGCGCCGGGGCCCGATCGTTCCAACTCGCGCGACCACGCCGCCGGCTCGCCGCCAGGCTTCTCGTTGCGTCAGCGCCCAGACCGCGTCGCGGAGCGGGATGCGGCGGCGCCCGGCCAGCCGGAGGATCTGAAAGCCGTTCGGGACATGTGCCCGTAGGCTCAGCGCGGGTCCGACGTTCGGAACGCTCACGAGCGCCCACCGCGCGACGCGTGCCAGTTCGCGAAGGGCTGCCCCCAGATCCTCCCAGGGCACGTGCTCGAGTACCTCGAACGCGAGGGCGCCGTCGAAGCTGTTGTCCGGAAACGGAAGCTCTCGGACGTCGGCTACCACGTCGGGTCGTAGCGCTTCGGCGAAGTCGACCGTGACGACATCGAGTCCACGATTGCGAAGGGCCGCCGTCAGCGTGCCGTTGCCGATGCCAATTTCGAGCAGCTTGTCCCGAGTCGCGGCCTGCGCCATCACGAGCCCGATTTGCTCGCCGTAGCTGGAGAGCCGCTCGGGAGAGTCGTAGCTCTCTCCGTACCACTCGGGCGGAACCTGCACGTCGAACGAGTCCTGCATCGTGTCCTTTCCTGAGTCGCAGGGACGCTTAGGAGGCAGCGAAACGCCGTACGAGGCGACCGACCAAGAATGCGACGTCGGCGAAGGCCGCTGGGAACAAATACTTCAGCACGAGCGCATAGGCCACCGTTCCGACCAGCGCGCAGGCTGCGAGGTCGAGCACAGCCGGCTGATCCGCGAGAACATGGGCGACCGGCCACGTCGCTGCGACCAGGATCGCGGTGGAAACCACAGCGGGCAGAGTCTCGACCGCGAAGGCCCGCACCTGAATGTCGAGCACGCGCCCCATGACGCCATACAGGGCGGCGGTGGACGCAATGCTGTAGATCGACACGGCAACACAGACGGTTGTGAGACCGTACGGCGCGAGAATGTAGACCATGGCGGCGTAGGCGACGAGGCTGACCGTGTTGAAGACGAGGAGCGTCACGGGCCGCCCCGCAGCGACGAACAGCGGCCCGGCCCCCGAGGAAAGCGCGGCGCCCATTCCTGCAACAGCGAGGATCTGGGTGGGCAGCACGGACGCCTGCCACTGGTCGCCGAAGAGAGCAGGGATCGCGACGGGCGCCGTCACGGCGAGCAGCCCAAGGATTGGCAGGAGCACGACCGCATGCATTCGGGCGATGCGCAGCCGGAAGCGCCGCATGCTCTCGAGATCGGCACTGCGCGAATACACCGGAAACGAGACGCGTTGCATGACGATCGTGATCTTCGACTGATAGTCGACACCGAGCTGGTACGCGCGCCAATAGAAGCCCAGCGCGGCCGGTCCGAGACGAGCTCCGACAATGGCGTAGTCGACGTTGCGGAACGCGGTGTAGGCGAGGGACGACAGGCTGACTGCAGCTCCGAAGGACGAGATCTCCTTCGCCGCCGACACATTCAGGTGAGGAAAGACCAAGGGAGTGGCAATGAGGTATCCGACTGCGGAAACGACGCTGAACGCGAGCCAGCCGATGATGATCGCCGACGCGTTGAGGCCGGCGAGCGCGCACACGATGGAGACTGCGGAGCCCGTCGAGCGTGCGACAAGCTCGATGATCGCCAACCTCCGAAAGTCCATGCGTCGCTGCAGCGTTACGAGCGGTGTGGTTGTGAGCGCCGAGAGGATCCAGACCGGCGACACGAGGGCAACGAGGATCCCTGTCGTATGCCCGAAGATCGGTTCAACGACGAACGGCACACAAAGCAATGTCAACGCCGTGAGGAGGAGACCGCTCGCAAGGCTGAGGAACGAGGCAGTCTCGAGATGTTCGTTGCGAAGGTTGTCCATCCGCACGAGCAGCGCCCCGAACCCCTGCGGTGCGAGAACGATTGCGAGCGAGACGACGACGAGTGCGATCGCCGCCTGTCCGAACTGCGCCGGCGCGATCAGGCGCGCGAGGACGATGCTCGCGAGGAACGAGGACACCTCGACGACGACGCGCCCGACGAACGTCCAGCGAACGCCCCGGAGCGTCGCAGCGCCGATCCCTCCCTCGGCGACTCCGGATTCGCCGCTCACGCCGCGGAGCGCTTCCGCCGCGCCTCGCCCGACGCGTCGGACCTCGCGCGGTCGTCGCAGAGCGAATCGACGAAGTGCCGCACATCTTCCGCCAATGTTGCCGCCCCTGCGACACGGAGCTCACCCAGCGCCGGATCGATGGTCTCGACGGTGGGGACGAGCTCTGAGACGTCCGAGACGAGCGAGACGAGGCCGAGCTCGTCGAGGCGACCGGCAAGGACCAGCTGGTGGTCGTCGATCGCCTCGCCGTGCCGTGCGAGGCGTGGGACGACAACGGGCCGGTGGCCGTGCATCAACGCGAGCAGGATCGAGCCCACCCCTCCGTGTGTGATCACGAGCCGCGAGCGTTGCACAAGCGCTTCGAGGTCGGCGAAGGGCAAGTACTCGATGTTCGTCGCGCGCTCAGCTCGGATCGCCGACGGCCCGTGCTGGACGATCAACTCTTCGTCGAGAGTGGCCTCACACACGACTTCCAGTAGTCGATCGAACGGCGCGCCGTTCGTACCCGTGGTGACGAGAATCACACCGGCCCGCCGAGCACGCTGCCGAGGTATCTGGCGTTTGCGAGTCGCTCCGCAAGCTCGGGCCATTGGACGTAGGTCCGGGCGGCGACCGGCCGGATGAAACGACAGCTGAGGGAAGGCTCGGCGATTCTCGTCAGGCTCTCGATGTAGACGACCTTTGCTCCACGAACGCGGCCGATCCACGCGAACGGCACTGCGATACCCGCTCCGGTAGTGAGCACGACCGCCGGGCGAAGGCGTCCAATGACGCGCCAAGCCAAGACGAGATTCCGCAGGAGATTGGCGACACTCCGCGTCGTCGGTCCGTAGGCGTACACGACTTCCTCCTCGGCGAGGAGGGAGAGGGCATCGTCACGTCTGTGGGTCACCCAGACCCGTGAGCGGCTGCGCCAAACGTCTTCCAGCAGGCGAAGCTGCAGGAGGTGACCGCCGGCGGAGCACACGAGCAGAAGCTCGACGGGGGCCTCCGTTGAACGCGCTCGCCTGAGGCGTGGTCTCACGATGCCTTGCACTCCTTCTGACCCGCTTTGGGCGTAGCTGACCGGCGCACTCACGTTAGATGGCCCAGGCGGAAGGAGCATCGGTCGATCCGGGGGGAGTGGGCTGAGATCGTCCTATCCGTTCGGCTAGCTGAGACGGAAGGGAGTCTCTTCCATCGGCCCGTGTGGCAGAACACGGCGTGGCCTAAGATCACGACCTAGCGACCCAAAGGACACATCTCAGTGGATCTTCGACTTTATTTCGGCGTACTCTGGCGGTTCAAGGTGGTCATGGCGATCGGCCTCGTCATCGCGCTCGGGCTCGCGTTCCTGTCCTTTGCGCGTGTCAGTTTCGCCGGGGGCAGCCCCCACGTGTCGTACCGGCAGTCGCAGTCGTATCAAGCGACGGTCATGATCCTGGTCACCCAGAAGGGCTTTCCGTACGGGTACACCGTGGCTCCGTTCACGCAGGCCAAGTTGCCCGACGGGTCGCCCACGTTCGTTCCGACATATGCCGACACCGGCCGCTTCACCCAGCTCGCCGTCTACTACGCGCCTCTCGTGCGGAGCGACGAGTTCATTCACATGCTGAGGCAGACGACACGAATCCCGGGAGTCGTTGACGCTCAGACGGTCCTCGATCCTGCGCACAAGCTGCCTTTGCCGTACATCCAACTCTTCGGCTACGCGACGACGAGCGCGAATGCCATTGCGCTCGCCAATGCCGGGAGCGAGACGTTCTCGCGGTATCTCCTTAGCCAGCAGGAGGTCAACAACATTCCGCCGAGCAAGCGTGTACAGCCCGAGGTCATCTCACGGGCAAGCCAAGCGGTGCTTTCCAGTGGTCGAAAGACGACGACTCCGATCGTCATCTTCCTCACGGTGATGCTCGCTGCAGTGGGCACGTCATTCGTCCTCGAGAACCTGCGGCCGCGTGTTCGCTCGGTCAAGACCTTGGACGAGGCCGAGCGCGCGCCTGCAGCCCGCCACTCGGCGTAGCGCCGCGTCACGATCGCTGAGCTCACATGAAGGTAATCGTCGGCGAAAGCCAGCGCGGCCCCGTCATCTCGATGGTGATCGTCGGGATGTCGGTCGTTCTCCTGGGCCTGACCGTCTTCACGAACTACCCCTTGAAGACGCTCGCCCCGATCCTGGGGTTGATCGTCCTCTGCACGATCACCGCCAAGCAACTCTTCGCGTGGCGCATGCTCGTCGCGTTGATCGTCTGGGTGATCCTGTTCATCCCGATGAAGGTGTACTCGCTGCCGGCGACTCTCCCCTTCAAGCTCGAGATGTATCGCTTGCTGGTCGCCCTCATCGCGGCCGGCTGGCTGTTGTCGCTCCTGGCTGACCCGCGCGTCCGGTTTCGTCGAACGCCGGTGGACGGCCCGATCCTCCTCTTCGTGTTCGCCGTCTTGGGCTCGGTGATCGTCAACCGCAGCCGGGTCAACACACTCGAGTCCGAAGTCGTGAAGCGGCTGTTGTTCTTCGCAAGCTTCCTGGTGGTGGTGTACCTCTTCGTCAGCGTCATCAAGCGCTTCAGCGATGTGGACTTCATCGTTCGCGCGCTCGTCGGAGGTGGGGCCGTTGTTGCCGCTCTGGCCATCGTCGAACGCAATACGGGCTACAACGCGTTCAATCACCTCCATTCGGTGATGCCTTTTCTTCATCTGCATGCTTCTAACATTCCCACGATCCCGTCCAGAGGCGGACGCCTGCGCGTCTATGCGTCTGCGCAGCATCCGATCGCGTTGGGTGCTGCGCTCGCCCTTCTGGTCCCGCTCGCGATCTATCGAGCAACCTGCTTCCACCAGCGTCGGTGGTGGCTTGCAACCGGCCTGCTGGTCCTGGGAGCGCTCTCCACCGGCTCGCGCACGGCGACGGTGATGTTTGCCGTCATCGCCGTCGTCTACATCTGGCTGCGCGGCTCGTATGTCAAGCGCTTCTGGCCGGCGCTCTTGCCGGCGCTGATCGCGATCCACTTCGTGACGCCCGGTGCGCTCGGAACGATTCGGCAGTCATTCTTCCCCAAGGGCGGTCTCGTTGCGCAGCAGCAAAACGCGTCGGTCGGAAGCGGCAGGCTGTCGACCCTTGGCCCGGCCCTTCATTCCGAGTTCGTACCCAACCCGCTCCTGGGCGAGGGATACGGGACACGAGTCACCGTTCCGGATGATGTGGTGCCCGTCCCGAATGCCCCGATTCTCGACGACGAGTGGCTGGGGATCCTGCTCGAGACCGGCATCCTCGGCGCCGGAGCGCTGGCGTGGATGTTCATTCGGTTTGTGCGACGTCTGGCTCCCGACGCGAAGTCGGATCTGTCTCCACGCGGCTGGCTCCTGGTCGCGATCATCGCCAGCGTTTCGAGCTTCGCCGTCGGGATGCTGTTCTACGACGCGTTCTCGTTCATCCAGGTCACGTTCCTGGCCTTCATTCTCATCGGCCTCGGAAGCTCGGCGTATCTAGCGACGGCCAACTCCCCGGCCGAAGCGCGCGCGCGCGCGAGAAATCCACTCCTCCCCGCGGGCCTCGGTCAGCCGAAGGGGGAGCTCACGTAGGCGCTGCTGGCGCCTGAGATATGCACGCGCCACGGCGTCGTCGCATGCCGGCTCGCCCCTGAGGGCCGGCTTCAGCCAGCCGACGATCATCATCAGCGCCATCGGGTCGCCGAGCGCATGGTGGCAGGCCCGAAAGAGAAGAAACGACGGGCGGTAGCCCATGTACTGAGCCGCGCGGCCGCGGGCCAGCCATGGCGCCGCGCGGCCGCCGTCCCGGCTGCCCTCGCCGCGGTGGTGACGAAAGGCGAGACCCGGAACGATGCCCGTCCGCCATCCTCGCGCGTTCGCCTTGAGGACGTCGATGCCGTCCCAGCCCATCCGTTCCTCGAGCGGAGAGACCTCGTGGAGGCAGGCAGCGCGGTAGGCACGGCATGCACCCCAAACGTGGTCCGCGGTCACGCGTCGCTCGAGCCAGACACCTCCCTGCTCTTCGAGACACGTCCCGCTCGCGATACCGAGCCGAGTGTCTTCCGCGAACGAGGCGAGTAGCCGCTCGAAATAGTCGGCGTCGAAGGAGACGTCCGCATCGAGCTTGACGATGACTTCCACGTCATCGGGCACCGCGGCCGAGCCGGCATTGAACGCGCGGACGATCGGGCCGCCGCGCGCGCGACCCGGATCCAGCGTGGTCGACTGCACCCAGCTGACGTCCTCCTCGAGCGCATGGATGATGTCGAGGCTGCCGTCGTCTGAGCCGGTGTCGACGATCCGCCACAGCCGCGGCGGCACGGTCTGGGCTTTGAGCGCCGCGGCCAGACGCTCGAGATTCTCGCGCTCGTTGAGCACCGGGGTGATGACGGCGTACGACTGTGCTGTCGTCATGCGGATCAGGCGGCGAGCGGAGCCGGCGTCGCGACGGCGCGCGGGAGATAGGTCGCGAGCCAGACCTCGAGCATGAGGATCGCGAGCAGAAGGTGTCCCAGGTCCGCGTCACCGGTCGCGCGGTGAGCGGCGATCATCCGCTTCACCTCGCCGGCGTCGAGGAACTCCGCGTAGTGCGCGTCGGGGTCCAGCAGGTACTGGTCGATTGCGCGGCCGGCCTGCGCGCTGAACCAGCTTCCGACCGCGCCGCGGAAGAACCCGGCCTTTCGCTTGTCGATCACGCGCTCGGGAAGGATGCCTCGGGACGCCTGCTTCAGCAGGTACTTCGTCGTCGTCCCTCGAACCTTGAGCGAGCTCGGGATCGTCGCGCAGAACTCGACGAACTCGTGATCGAGAAACGGGACGCGCACCTCGAGCGAATGCGCCATCGACGCGCGGTCGAAGTACTGGAGCATGTCGTCGACGAGCGCGAGTTGGGCGTCGAGATACAACGTCTCGGAGAGTGGATCTCCATCGAGGTTCTCGGCGAGGGAGCGCACGTGGTCGAGCGCGGCGGTGCCTCCGAGCGCACGAAGCTCGTTTCGGAGGAGGCTCGCGCGGAGTGCCGGATCGACGCGGCCGCTCATCGCGAGGAGCCGAGCGGCCGGGTCGGACGCCGCCAGGGTCGCGACCGAGCGCCCGAGTGACGGGGAGGCACGGCGGACGAGCCCTTCCGTAAGGCCGGCCGGCCCGCGCAACGGCCTGAGATACCGAAGCATGGAGGCGGCACGATGCTTGCGGTAGCCACCGAGAAGCTCGTCGGCGCCCTGCCCCGACAGCGCCACGGTGACGTGCTGCGCGGCGAGCTCGGAGAGCGCGAGAAAGCCGAGTGCCGACAGATCCGCGATCGGCTCGTCCATGAACCAGGTCAGCTCTGCGAGGTCGACCGTGTCGTCGACGAAGGACAACTCGAGCTCGTGGTGCTCCGTGCCGAAGAGGTTCGCGACGTAGCGCGCGTCGGCAAGCTCGTTGCTGTCTGCGGATTCGCGGAAGCCCACCGAGAACGTCTTGACGGGCTCGGTCATGTGCCGGGCCATGAGTGCGACGATGAGGCTCGAGTCGATGCCGCCGCTGAGCATCGCCCCGAGGGGGACGTCGCTCATCAGGCGCAGACGCACCGCTTCGTCGAGTCGCTCGAGTAGGTCCGCCGCCCATTCGGCGGAGTCGCGACGCGCCTTCAGCGGCGCCGGCAGCGGGTATTCCCAGTAGCTCTCCACCCGGACGCCGGACCGATCCGCGACGAGGAGATGTCCGGGGAGCAGCTTTTGGACGCCGCGAAGCGGAGTCCGAGGACCAGGGACGAACCCGAGCGACAGGTATGCATCGATCGCCTCGAGATCGATCTCAGGCTGGATCAGGCCGCTCGCCAGGAGACTCTTGAGCTCCGAGGCGAAGAGGAGCAGATCGCCCGACTGGGCGTAGTAGAGAGGCTTGACGCCGAGGCGGTCGCGCGCGATGACGGCGCGGTGTTCGTTGGAGTCCCAGACCGCGAGGCCGAACTTGCCGCGGAGCTCGCGCGGGAAACGCTCGCCGTATCGCCGGTAGAGGTGAGGAACGACCTCGGTGTCGCAGCGCGTCCGGAACGTGTGGCCGGACTTCGTCAGGGTCTCGCGGAGATCAGCATGGTTGTAGAGCTCGCCGTTCTGGATTCCCCAGATCGAGCCCGAGTCGTCGCACATCGGCTGATGGCCGCCGTCGAGATCGACGATGCTGAGGCGGCGCGCGCCGAGCGCGATCCCGGGTGCGCTGTATGTGCCGCGGTCGTTCGGGCCGCGGTGCGTCATCGCGTCCGTCATGCGGTCGAGCACCTCGGGCGTAACGACCTCGCGCGGGACATCGCCGCCCACCTGAACGACTCCGCAGATCCCGCACATCCAGTGGAGAGTACCGACGGGTACGCCGTGCCGCGACGGTCGTTGGCACAGAGACGTGCCCCGCTCTAACGGTTAGGGAGCCTTGAGCGCCGCGAAGAACGCGCGCATGCGTCCCCGCCGGACGACTGCATCGCCTCGTCCGACGGCCGCGTGGGTCAAGCTGCCGAGCGCGACGCCGAGCTTCTCGGCCACCGCGACCGTTCTGCGTCTGTGCTTGAACGCGTACCGAACGCGGCTCGTCGCGAGCACGGGCAAGAGGTTGCCGCGCGGCGCCGAGCCGCCGCCGCCGCCGACATGCGTCGCGACGGCCGCCGGCTCGAAGCGAACCGAATAGCCGAGTGCCCAGGCCCGGCGGCACAGGTCCTTGTCCTCGCAGTACATGAAGAAGCCCTCGTCGAAGCCTTCCAGTCGCTCGAGCACGTCACGCCGAACGAGGAGACATGCGCCGGACAGCCACTCGGCCGCACCGGCGTCGCGATAGGAGGACGTCTCGCGCACGACCTCGTCGGCCCATCGCGCACGTGGGAACAACCGATGCACGAAGAGCGCCTGTGCGTATGTCGACGACAGACGGGGGAAGCGGCGGATGGAGAAGTCGACCGAGCCTTCCTCGTCGACGATCTTGGGGCCGACAATCCCCACCGACGAGTCCGCGGCGAGCGTCGCTGCGAGGTCTCGGACCGACGACGCCTCCATACGGGCGTCCGGATTCAGGAAAAGCACGAAATCGCCGGCTCCGCGCCGCCATCCGACGTTGCAGCCGTACCCGAATCCATGATTCTCGTCGAGCGCGACGCGGACGACCGGGAGGTCTGCGACGGCTTCGAGCGAGTCGTCCGGGGACGCGTTGTCGACGACGATGACCGTGACCGCGTCTTCGTTGCAGAGAGGTGTGACGCACGCCCGGAGCTCGTCTCGACTGTTGTACGAGACGACGACGACGTCGATCGCGGCCACGGGCTGAACCTAGCACTTCACGGTCGTCACACCCATTAGAGGGATCAACGGCACCCGTTTCACGGCCGATCCATCGCCCCAATGGAGGCCGCACTCCACTCACGACGTGCGCGAGCGTGCGTCGGATTCGTCATCGCCGCTTGTCTCTCGGGCGGAACCGTTGCGCAGGCGCAACCGGTTCGCGACACCGTCAGGCCGTCGAAGCCTCGCGTCGTGGTCCTGGGGGTCGCGCGTCGTGCTCTCTACGTGCGCTGGTGGGCGACCGACGATCGGGGAATCGCGTCGTTCTCTCTGTTCCGGAGCGGCAACCTGGTCGGACGAATGAAGGGCACGGAGACGACGATCAGCAATCTTCAGTGTGATCGCGTGTATCGCATCGACGTGGAGGCCGTCGACACCTCGCAGAACTACAGCGGCAAGTCGGGCGTCCTCGCGAAGACTGCGCCGTGCGACGTGAGCCACGCCGCCGCCTCCACCGACGCTCCGCCGAAGGGCGCGCCGGCCGCGAGCACACCGAGCCGCGGACACACCGGCTCCGCCGACGACCGGATCCGGCTCGCAGACGAGCAAGGGCGGTGGAGGATCGTCGAGCTCGAACGGCGCGTCGGCGGGTTCTGGAGCTGGAAGCAGCGCCGGCTCTAGCGGCGGCACTGGAGGCACGGGTGGCGGGACCGGCGGCACAGCCGGCGGAACCGGCGGCACGACCGGCGGCACTGGTGGTAGCGGTGGCGGCACAGGTGGCACGGGTGGCGGTACCGGTGGGACCGGTGGCGGCACGGGTGGCACGGGTGGCGGTACCGGTGGGACTGGTGGTGGCACGGGCGGCACTGGTGGCACGGGTGGCGGCACAGGTGGGACTGGTGGCGGCACAGGTGGCACGGGTGGCGGCACTGGTGGCACGGGTGGCGGCACTGGTGGCACGGGTGGCGGAACCGGCGGCACTGGCGGCACGGCGGCGGAACCGGTGGCACCGGTGGCGGCACTGGTGGCACGGGTGGCGGCACTGGTGGCACGGGTGGCGGCACTGGTGGCACGGGTGGCGGCACCGGCGGCACCGGCGGCACCGGGGGAACCGGGGCGACCGCGAACCTGTGGGTGGACCTGAACGGCGGCACGTGCGCCCGCGCGTCGACGCCCGCGGCCTACAACGACGCAGCTGCGTGTGGATCTCCGCAGCAGGCCTACCAGAATGCGCAACTCGGAGACACCGTGCTCATCAAGGGTGGCGTGTACACGAACAGCTGGACGTTCTCCCCCAGCATCAGCAAGCCGGGCACTGCCGGTACGTGCAACTACGCCGGCGGAGTCAACAGCAATCTCTCGAGCTGCGTTTCCTTCAAGCCTGCCCCATCGGAGTCCGTCACCTTGCAGGTCGCGGGAACCATCGTCACCCAGATTCGTATCTGTGCCAACTTCGTATCGATCCAGGGCGTGAGGATCGTCGAATCGACGTACACCGAACCGGGCACCGGCGACACCCTTTCGAATGCATCCGTCGGGATCGGTGCCGGCGACAACTCCTGCCTGCCGGGCGGCGCGCAGCCGCACGACATCTTCCTCGACGGGCTCACCTACGGCGGCCAGGTCGGGATAGGCGGCCAGGCGTACAACGTGTGGGTTCACGGCGGTGTCGCGACCGGTACGCACAATCTTCCGTGGCAGATGAGCGGATCGAGCCCCGGACCGCACAACAACGGGATCGACGGAGTGGTGTTCCAGGGCTACAACTTCTTCGCAACCGACCTTCTGAACCATCACATGGAATGTCTGCACATGACGTTCAGCGGCGACTCGAACAGGATCACCCGGAGCGTCTTCGAAGCCTGCCCGTTGTACTCGATCTTCATGGAGGCCGCGCCGTCGCAGACGAACAACGTCATCGAGAACAACTTCTTCGATACGTCGCCGCTGACGCTCGACTGCCATGTGAACAACTGTTCGCTCGCCGGGAACACCGTACGATTCAACACGTTCGGGAACGGTGCGCAGTTTCAGCCGACGGATGACTGCGCACTGGTCAGCGGAAACACCTGCTCGCTGTCGAACGATCGGTTCTACGCGAATCTCGGCATGGGTTGCCCGAACAGCGGAGCGCCGTACGGTCTCGGCTGGATCAGCTCGACGAATGTCTTCGCCGGGAGTCAGACGGGCATTTGCGCCGGTGACGCGACGAGCATCTACAGCATTGCCACGACCCTCGTCTCGCCGAGCTCGCCGAACTACGACCTTCACCTGGTCGGGACGACACAGAGGGCGTCGACGTTCGTTTCGCCTTCAGCCGTCGGTGGTTGCCCGGCGACGGACATCGACGGAGATTCGCGGCCGACGACGTCGAATTGCGCGGCCGGCGCCGACGAGAACTAGCCTGCGGCGCGAGCGTCCGGAAGCTGGACGACACGGGCCGGGTTTCCCACGACGAGCCCGCCGGGCTCGACATCCTTCGTAACGACCGCGCCGGCGCCGACGAGAGCGCCCGCGCCGATGCGGACTCCGCCGAGGACGATCGCGCCGGATCCGATGCTGGCGCATTTCTCGACGACGGTGTTGAGAGGAGCCCAGTCCGCCGCAGTCTGCAGAGCTCCCTCCTCCGTGGTCGCACGCGGGAACTTGTCGTTTATGAACACGACCCCGTGGCCCACGAAGACCTCGTCTTCAATCTCGACGCCCTCGCAGATGAACGTGTGACTCTGAATCTTGCAGCGGCGACCGATGACGACGCCACGTTGTATCTCGACGAACGTGCCGACGCGCGTCTCGTCGCCGATTCGACAGCCGTAGAGGTTCGTGAACGGGTAGACCGTCACATCTTCGCCGAACTGCACATCGTGGATTGAGCGCCACTGCGCTTCGTTCGACGGCTCAGTCCGCATTGCGGAAATACGACGCGATCGCGGCCACGGTGGCGTCGAGCTGGCTCTCGGTCACTCCGGGAAAGATCGGCAGAGAAAGAGCCGTCCGGGCGAGCTCCTCCGTGACGGGGAACGCGCCCTGGCGATGTCCGAGCCACTCATATGCCGGCGACAGGTGGGTCGGCAGGGGATAGTGACGGCCCGTGGAGATCCCACGGTCGGCCAGATACGAACCGAGCGCCTCCGGGTCGCCTGTCCGCACGACGAACAGGTGCCAGACGGGCTCGCTCCCGTCGACGACGTTCGGCAACTCGAGATCGCCGATCTCGCGAAGATGCTCGAGGTAGAAGGCAGCCGCTGCGCGGCGCTCCGCGTTCCAGCCGTCGAGGAGAGGCAGCTTGTGGCTGAGCACGATGGCCTGGATGGTGTCCAGCCGCGATGTATACCCCTCGATCTCGTGGTGGTACTTGGCGCGCTGGCCGTGCTCGCGCAGAGCTCTGATGTCGGCAGCCAGCTCGCTGCTTTCGGTCGTGAGCGCGCCTGCGTCTCCGAACGCGCCGAGGTTCTTGCCCGGATAGAAGCTGAACGCGGCCGCGTCTCCCGCCGTGCCGGCGCGGATTCCGTCGCGGGTTGCTCCATGCGCCTGACAGGCATCCTCGATCATCAGCAGGCCGTGCTCACCCGCGACCGCGCGGAGCGCGACGACGTCGGCCATCTGCCCGTAGAGATGTACGGGCATAACGCAACGCGTGCGAGGGGTGACGGCGGCGGCCACCGCGGACACATCCGCGTTCCAGTCGCTCGCGGTCACGTCGACAAGGACAGGGCGCGCGCCGGCCTGGGTGACTGCCTCGAGGGTCGCCACGAACGTGTTCGCCGGGACGATCACCTCGTCGCCGCGGGTCACCCCGGCCGCCAAAAGTGAGAGTCGGAGAGCATCGAGCCCACTTGCAACGCCTACGGCATGGGTTGAGCCGCAATAGCGTGCAAAGGCGCTTTCGAACTCGCGAACCTGCGGACCGTTCGTAAACGCACCGTCGTCGATGAGGGCCGCGATCGCCTCGACGATGCCCGCCTTCAGGTCTCTGTGTGACAGGGACAGATCGAGAAACGGCACGCGAACGGCTGCGCTCTTCTTCTCCACTCGTGCTGAGGTCGCCACGAGATTCACACTAACCGACTCCCGCGACCGTGTCCCCGCTCGATGGACCAGTCGGAACGAGCCTGCTCCCACAGCGATGGGACGGCGCCGAGAGATCGAAGCCAAAGCTCGGTGTCTCCGACGTTGACGTCGCCGTTCGTGGCCGTCGACCCCCCCAAGAGGCCAGGCTCCGAGGTCAGGTTCCTCGCCCCGCGAAGGGTTTTTCGGACTCTGGACTTCCCCGCAAACAGTCGCTGTCGTACGTTCCTCACACACGAACGGAGATTCGCGCGTGGACGGCGGCGACGGGACAGGGGATGAGAAGTTGAGCGTACGGACTAGGCCAAGCTCGAAGGGCTCGATGCGCCAACTTCAGACGCTACGGCTCGTGCAACGCGGCGCAGAGACCCAGGTGACGCCGTTCTCTCCGGAGGAAGACCAGATCCACCCGATTCACCAGCGGCGTGGATGGCTTCTCCGCCGCCTGCTCCTCGGTGCGGATCTCATCGGGCTCGCGACGGCCTACCTCATCACGGAGGGCCTGTTCACCTATGTCGGGCATTCGCCGACGGACCGGGTCAGTCGCCGCGCGGAGCTGCTCGTCTTTCTCGCCCTTCTGCCCGTCTGGGTCGGCGTCGCGCACCTCGCGGGGCTCTACGACCGCGACTCGGAGCGAAACGACCATTCAACGGTCGACGACCTCGTCGGAGTCTTCAACGTCCTCACCGCCGGAACGTGGCTCGTCTATGTGACGGCGTGGGTGACGAAGGCCATCAACCCGGGGCCGAGCCGGCTTCTCTCGTTCTGGGCACTCGCCATCGGCTGCATCGTCCTTGCGAGGGCCGGCGCTCGCTCGGTCGGGAAACGCACCAAGGACTACATGCAGAACACCGTGATCGTCGGCGCCGGCCATGTCGGCCAGCTTGTCGCCCGCAAAGTCATGCAGCATCCGGAGTACGGCATCAACCTGCTGGGCTTCGTCGATGCGCTCCCGAGGGAGCGTCGGCCCGATCTCGGAACCCTGACCTTGCTCGGCGATACCGACGATATTCAGGCGCTCGTCCAGGAGCACGAGGTCGAGCGGGTGATCATCGCGTTCTCGAACGACTCCCACGAGACGATTCTCGAGCTCGTACGACGGCTCGAAGGGCTCAACGTCCAGATCGACGTGGTACCTCGACTGTTCGAGATCGTCGGCCCGAAGGTGACCATCCATTCGATCGAGAGTCTTCCGCTCGTCGGAATACCTCCGACCAATCTGCCGCGCTCTGCAAAAACGATGAAGCGACTCATCGACATCGTGGTCGCGAGCGTGACCTTCGTCCTCCTTCTGCCGCTCTTCCTCTACATCGCAATTCGCGTCAAGCTCGACTCGCCCGGCCCGATCTTCTTCCGGCAAGAGCGTGTCGGCGGTTACATGCGCACCTTCACGACGCTGAAGTTCCGCACGATGTACGTCAACACGGATCCGGCGCGGCATCAGGCCTACATCGCAACCACGCTCAGCTCAGCATCCTCGATCGGCGAGAACGGCCTCTACAAGCTCAGCCAGACCGAACTCCATCACCCCCTTCGGGGCGTGGCTTCGAAAGACGAGTCTGGACGAGCTTCCGCAGCTGATCAACGTGATCAGAGGAGACATGTCCCTTGTCGGGCCGCGGCCGTGCATCCCGTACGAGATCGAGCACTTCGCACCGCACCAGTTCGTTCGCTTCGCCGTCCCCGCGGGAGTCACCGGCCTCTGGCAGGTCACCGCCCGGGCGCGGTCGAGCTTCGGCGAGGCGCTCGAGATGGATACGGCGTACGTGCGCGGCTGGTCGCTCGGGCTCGACTTCCGGTTGTTGTGCCGCACGCCTCTCGCCGTGCTGCGCCAACGGGGTGGTACGGCGTGAGCGCTCCGATCCGGATCGGCGTCGTCGGGCTGGGGTATTGGGGCCCGAATCTGCTCCGCAACCTTCGTGAGCTTCCCGGCGCCGAAGTCGCGGTCGCGTGCGACGCCCGTTCCGAGACGCTCGAACGCATCGGTCGCCGCTATCCCGAGGTCACGCTGACACGCTCGTTCGACGAGGTCATCGGCGACCCGAACATCGACGCAGTTGTCATCTCGACGCCGGTTGCAACGCACTTCAGCCTTTGCCGGGCTGCGCTCATGGCCGGCAAGCACGTCTTCGTCGAGAAACCGCTGACGACGAAATCCGTCGAGGTGGAGGAGCTCGCAGCGATCGCCGCCGATCGCGGACTCGTCCTGATGCCGGGCCACACGTTCCTCTACAGCCCCGCCGTCAATCTCATCCGCGACATGATCCGCAACGACGAACTGGGCGAGATCTACTCGATCTCGATGAGCCGCGTGAATCTGGGCCTCCACCAGTCCGATGTCAGCGTCGCGTGGGATCTGGGCCCACACGACTGCTCGATCCTCCGCTATTGGCTCGACGAGTGCCCGACGCACGTGAGCGCGATGAGTCGTGGATGCATCATCCCGACGACTCCCGACGTCGCCTTCATCAATCTCGAGTTCGCATCGGGCACGATCGCGCACATTGAGCTTTCGTGGCTTGCGCCGAGCAAGCTCCGTCGCACGACCATCATCGGCTCGCGCAAGATGGTCGTCTACGACGATACGAGCAGCGAGCCCGTGCGCGTGTTCGACGCAGGTGTGACTCTGCGGGACCCCGAGACCTTCGGCGAGCACAACCTCTCGTACCGCACGGGGGACATCGTGTCGCCCCGTGTCGATGTCGCGGAACCGCTGTATCTCGAGCTCGCCGACTTCTGTGCGGCGGCGACCGACGGCTCGACTCCTCGGTCTTCATGGGAGCTGGGGCTCGACGTCGTCCGGATGATCGAGTCGGTCGACGCATCTCTCGCGCTTCAGGGCGCGAGGGTCGCAATTGAGCCTTCGCTGGCCACTCAGGTCTAGATCGACCCTTGATACGCTGGTGTCCGTGCTGATGGTCCGTCGCGGCAGCGACATCTGTCCGCGTAGCGGCGCAACGTGAACGGAGGAGCGGCCTCGTCACGTGCGCGCGGGCAAAAGCGGTCGGTCATCCTGGCCGGCTATCGAACCTGGATGCGCGTTCGCGACCGTGTCTTCGCAGCCGGCTGTCGAACGGCGTTCCGCTCCTTCGGCTCCGGGTCGGTGATTCAGCTCCCCGTGCGTCTCAGCGGCGAGTCGCGAATGGCAATCGGCGCTGACGTGTTCGTCGGCGCCGGCTCGTGGTTGCAAGTTCTCGACGCCCCAGGGGCCGACCGGAGCGAGCCGGTCATCGTCATCGGCGACGGGACGAGCATCTCCGGGTCGTGCGTGCTGTCTGCCGCCTCATCGATCACGATCGGGAAGAAGGTTCTGATGGCCAGAAACGTGTACGTCGCGGATCACGGTCATGCCTACGCCGATCCGGATCTCGCAGTGCTCGATCAGGGCATTCGCGATGTGCGACCGGTCGAGATCTGCGACGGTGCATGGCTCGGCCAGAACGTCTTCGTCGGTTCCGGTGTTCGCGTCGGGCGAGGCGCAGTCGTCGGCGCAAACTCCGTCGTGCTCGACGACGTCCCGGAATACAGTGTGGCGGTTGGCGCTCCCGCTCGGATCGTTCGCCGTTTCGCGACGAGCTCATCCGATCCGGAGCCCCGCTGAGCAAGTTCCTTCTCGTCTCCTACTACTTCCCGCCCGTCGGGGGGGCCGGCGCCCAGCGACCGCTGAAGTTCGCGCGCTACCTCCTCGAGCACGGGCATACAGCGCTGGTGCTGACCGGGCCGGGTCGTGTCGGTGGGCGTTGGACACCGGGCGACGCGACGCTCGAGGACGAGATCCCTCCTGAGGTCGAGGTGATCCGCGTCGCCGGGCCGGAGCCGGAGACGTCGCACGGCGCCCGTAGCCGCCTCGATCGTCTGATGCGCCGCGAGAGCGAATGGAGTCGGTGGTGGCAGAGAGCCATCGTCGAGGCCGGCTCACGCGCGACCGACGTCGACGTCATCTACACGATCATGTCGCCCTACGCCTCCGCGGAGGGCTGCGCCGCGCTGTCTCGCACACTGGGCGTCGGCTGGATCGCCGACCTGGGCGATCCGTGGGCGTTGGACGAGATGATGATTTATCCGACGGGGATTCATCGGCGGTTGGCGATTTCCTCGATGCGTCGGCTGCTGGGGACGGCGGCGGCGATCGTCATGAGCACGCCGGAGGCTGCGCGTCAGGTTGCTGAGGCGTTTCCGGAGTTGAGGGATCGGCCGATCGTTTCGATCCCGAACGGCTACGACGCGGCGGACTTCGCGGACGGCACGGTTGCGCCGCACGATCCGGGGAAGTTCCGGATCGTGCATACGGGCTATTTGCACACCGAGCTCGGGTTGCAGCAGCAGCGAGGTGCGGGCTTGCGGCGGCTGTTGGGTGGGGCGACGCCGGGCGTCGAGATCCTGACCCGCTCGCATGTCTATCTGCTCAAGGCGGTGGAGCAGCTGGTCGAGCGTGATCCCAGTCTCGCTGACCGGCTGGAGCTGCATTTCGCCGGTGTGCTCTCGGGTGTGGATCGTGAGCTTGCTGCCGCTTCGCCGCAGAGCGTCTTGCACGGGTATCTGTCGCACGCCGACTCGATCGCCTTGATGCGTTCGGCCGACTTGCTGTTCCTGCCGATGCAGAATCTCCCCCCGGGCCGCCGCTCCAGCACCGTGCCCGGCAAGACATACGAATACCTCGCCGACCGGCCGCCCGATCCTCGCCGCAGTTCCACCCGGCGACGCCCACGACATCCTCGAGCAGTCGGGCCGTGCCATCCTTTGCGCTCCCGACTCGGTGGACGAGATTGCCGCCGCGATCGAGCAAGCTGTCTCGCGGCCGGTCGCCGCCGGCGTCGACGATCAGACGACGCGCTACGCGTACGACAACCTCGCGGTCGCCGTTGCGCGCGTGATCGAAGAGGTGACGGAACAGCGTGCGCGTCCTTCCTCGGCTCCGGCCCCCGTCGCAGCACCGGAGGCGGCCGACGCAGCGCTGAGCGTGATGCAGATTGCGTACTACTTCCCGCCGGTCGGCGGCGCGGGTGCGCAGCGTTCACTCAAGTTCGTCAGGTACCTGCCGGAGAGCGGCTGTCGGTCGGTCGTCGTCACCGGAACGGGCGGAACCACCGGGCGGTGGACGCCTTCCGATGAGACGCTCAGCGACGAGATTCCCGACGGTACGAGCCTCCTCCGCATTGGCGGCGCCGAGCCCGCCGGGCCAAGCGGTTGGCGTGGTCGCATCAACCGGTGGCTACGCATTCGCTCGGCGTGGTCACGCTGGTGGACGCGCGGGATCATCGATATGGCTGCAGAGCCAGACATGTCGAGTGTCGACGTGATTCTCGCCTCGGCATCGCCGTACGACACGCTGGAAGCGGCGGCAAAGCTCTCGCGCCGGCTGGGGAAGCCGTGGGTCGCCGGTCTACGCGATCCGTGGGCGTTGGACGAGATGATGATTTATCCGACGGGGATTCATCGGCGGTTGGAGATCGCGTTGATGCGTCGGTTGCTGGGGACGGCGGCGGCGATCGTGATGACGACGCCGGAGGCTGCGCGTCAGGTTGCTGAGGCGTTTCCGGAGTTGAGGGATCGGCCGATCGTTTCGATCCCGAACGGCTACGACGCGGCGGACTTCGCGGACGGCACGGTTGCGCCGCACGATCCGGGGAAGTTCCGGATCGTGCATACGGGCTATTTGCACACCGAGCTCGGGTTGCAGCAGCAGCGAGGTGCGGGCTTGCGGCGGCTGTTGGGTGGGGCGACGCCGGGCGTCGAGATCCTGACCCGCTCGCATGTCTATCTGCTCAAGGCGGTGGAGCAGCTGGTCGAGCGTGATCCCAGTCTCGCTGACCGGCTGGAGCTGCATTTCGCCGGTGTGCTCTCGGGTGTGGATCGTGAGCTTGCTGCCGCTTCGCCGCAGAGCGTCTTGCACGGGTATCTGTCGCACGCCGACTCGATCGCCTTGATGCGTTCGGCCGACTTGCTGTTCCTGCCGATGCAGAATCTCCCCCCGGGCCGCCGCTCCAGCACCGTGCCCGGCAAGACATACGAATACCTCGCGACCGGCCGCCCGATCCTCGCCGCAGTTCCACCCAGCGACACGAGCGACATTCTTCAGGCCGTGGGCCATACCGTCTGCGGGCCCGACGACATCGACGGGATCGCTGCTGCGATCGCGGCGGCAATCGCGAGGAGCGACACGGGCGTCGCGTCTCCCGAGCTCAACTGGGACGTCGTCCGGACATTCGAGCGTCGTGTGATCGCACGGCAGCTCGCCGCTCTCCTTCGTACTGTCGTGGCGGACGCAGATGCGTCCGCCACGACGAAGAGCTGATTCAGGCGACGTTGAGCGCTTCGGCTTCGACTGCGCCTTCGTGCGCAGGAAGCAACCCGTTGAGCTGCGCCCACCGACCCGCCTCGGTGCGATTCGAGACGTCGAGCTTGCGGTAGATGTTCGAGAGGTGGAACTTCACGGTCTGTTCAGTGACCCACAGCATCTTTGCGAGCTTCGAGTTCGAGTGCCCTTCTGCGACGAGCCGAAGGATCTCGAGCTCCCGGCGCGTGAGCACCTCGGTCACACGCGATTCCCGCACGGGAACCGGCGCGGCGACCTCGCGGAAGCGCGGAAGGTAGATGGACGCGTCGAAGATGTGTCCGATCACCGCACCAAGATTGGCGGGATCGGCCGTCTTCAGCACGTAGGCGAGCGCACCCGCGCGGAACGCGTTCTCGATCCGGTCGTCCTCCGCGCTGAGCGAAAGGACGATCGTCTTGAGCGCCGGCCATGTGGCGCCGACTTCGGCGAGCCACGACGTGCCTTCGACACCGTCGTCACCGTAGATCTCGGCGACGAGGAGATCGGGAGAGTGCTCCTCGAGCAGAGCTCTCGCCTCGGAGAACGCCGTCGTCTTCGCGACGACGCTGAAACCGGCTTGCTCCACGACCTGGCCGACTGCGTCGAGCCAGAGTGGGTGCGGATCTACGAGAATCGCAGTCCGCGAGTGATCCAGATGTGACATCGAAAGGGCCGCCTTCCGAGAACGTATGACATTTGAGACGTCTCCATGAACGCCTCCACCTGTCATTTATCCACACGTCTAGGTACTTGTAAAGGGACCTACTTGTTAAAAAGTTACTTTCGGCGCCGCCGATGAGCAGCGGGTCCGAGTTGTAAATCGTGCTCTGAGCGCCGAAGGAGGGCATTCCGGGAGGCCCGGACGACACGCGCGCCCTTGTCCCCCCAGCCTTCGCCTTCGCCTGGTCGGATCTCGTCCAGCAGTCGCGGTCCGATCTCGGTCAGCGCGTGCGGCGCAGGATATGCCCAGAGGGGAGAGAGCCAGCGCGCGAGATGCGACTCGACGACGGTGCGCTCGCGAGCGGACGCGAGATGCCGGGCCCAGGTCGAGCCTGCCATCGTGGAGGTTCCGCCCCCGAGGACGTCGTCCGTGACCCCGATCGAGGTGTCCCAGATGCGGGCGAGGCCGAAGTCGGCGGCGAGGCGGCTCAGGTCGCGGCGGTCGGCCGTGCCGGCCACTGCGGCGATGTCCACGAGGTCGAGGAGTCGGCGCAATGGTGCATGCGCCCACGAATGGGCGGCGAGGACCAACGCGTGCAACTCGTCGGGAAGGGCCAGGAGGCCGTCGATACCGGTTCGGCTCGGCACCGCAGCATCGAGCAGGTCCTCGAGGCGGGGCGGCTTCATCCCGTCGGGCCATTTCGGCTCGTGGTGCAACTCGATCACGAGTGTCGAGCCGGGGAGCCACAGCGGCCGGAGATGGTGGATCCCGCCGAAGATCGAAGGGTCGCCGACCTCGACGAACCCGGCCGAGCGGAGCGCTTGCTGAGCCGCCGCCGAGTCCTCGGCGAGGAGATCGATGTCAGTGAAGGGCCGCAGCCAAGGCTCCGGATACCGGAGGGAGACCTCGTATCCCTTCATCAGCACGAGGCGGCCGTCGTAGGCGTCGCGGGCTGCGCGCAGCATGGGCTCGGCCCCGTGGACGGCGGCAAGCGCCCCCATTTCGTGCTGGGCGAGCTCTCCGGGTACCGGCAGAGCGAGGTTGCGCAGACGCCGGATCGCGAACGAGCCGAGCTGGTGGGCGCGAACGTCGGCGAGTGTGGGCGCCAGGGCGGTGAGCTCGTCGACGCGCTCCCAGAGACGGTCGGGGTCCGGCTGGCCCGCCCGCGAGGAGGAGCCGGCGCCGTTCGCAGCAAGCCGGCGGCGAATCCTCGCCCGAGCCTGCTCGGCCGCCACCTGACCCGATGCGTACCCGGTGGCCGCCGAGCCTGTCCACCCGGGGCGGTACCGTCGTGGGACGTGGCGCGGCTCGAGCCGGACCGCGAGATCGTCGGCCAGCCACAGGCGGGGCAGCAGCCGCGAGTACGCCGTCGACCCGACAGGGGAGAGCCACGGCTTGCGCTGGATGTGATGGAGGGCGAACGGCCCATCGTCGCCGCCCGTCACCGCGAGCCGCTCCTCGTCCACGATCTCCACGCCCGGAAACGGCGGGTGCGGGGCGAGCCGATGGCTCAGCGCGCGTACCTCGTCCGGCCGAACGAGAGAGCTCGCGAGGATCGCGTTCAGCGCGTCCTGATCGGCGAAGTAGAAGGGATCCTCCGGCGTTCCTTCACCGACCATCGACCGGCCGATGTCGATGTGGGTCTGCGCCTCCTTCAGGTCGCGGAAGAGCCGCAGCCCGAGGTCCTCCGGAACCACGAGGAAGCCACTGTTCACGTACGACTGGCGTCGGAGCTCCCCGAGGCCCAGGAGATCGCCCCACCGCGCGTCATACCGGTCGTGGAGGGCGTCGGCGAACGCGAGCAGCCGGCCGCTCTCGGCGGCCTCTGCGATCAACGGGTCGAGGGACCTCGTGACGATGATGTCGGCATCGAGGATCGCCATCACGCGCGCCGGATGGGCGAGAGGTCCGACGACCTTGAGGAGGTGGGGAGCTTCCACGGGGGGCGCGACGAGGATCTGCACCTCCTCCCCGAGGAGCACGCGCTGCTCGTCCGTGAGGCCGCAGTCGAGCAGCACGATCTCGCCGTCCCAGCCGGTCAGGCGGAGCGAGTTGACGAGTGCGACCGCTCCGAGGAAGTGGTCTGCGTTGCAGACGCAGTAGACCGCCTTCTCGACCGTCGTCGAGCTCGCCGACGTCTTCGGACTCTCGGCGTCGGCGACCGGTCCCATACGGCCCCACGATAGGTGGCGGCGGCCACGGCCGAAAGGGTGAAACGACCCCAAATCCGGCGGTTTCTCACACTCCTATCCGTTGGGTTAGTCGCACGGTTCGAAGCCGTTCCAACGGTGCGTAGGCTCTGGAGGAGGCCCGATCTAGCATCCATCCATGTCTGTGATCTCGGCGCCGCGAATCTCGACGGTCGGGCTCTTCATGCGCCGGTTCGAGACCGCGCTGGACGTTCACGTTGCCGCATTCGACCTCGACGCCGAGCCCGCGAGCGAGCGGCTCCTGTCGGAGGACGAGCGCGACCGGGCGGACAGATTCCATTTCGAGCGCGACCGGCGGCGCTTCGTCGCCGCGCGATCGATCCTCCGACGCTCGCTGGCGCGGTACCTCGACGCCGAGCCGGCCGAGCTCGTCTTCGCGTACGGCGAGCACGGGAAGCCGTCGCTCCCGGGATCCGATCTCTCGTTCAACGTCTCCCACTCGGGCCGCCTCGCGCTCTTCGCCTTCGCCTCCGGCTTCGAGATCGGTGTCGACGTGGAGCTGCTCGCGCATGCGCGCCCGGACAACGACGAGCAGGTTGCAGCGCGATTCTTCTCGGCTCGAGAGGTCGAGGCCCTGCGGGCGTACCCCGAGTCCGAGCGCGATCGAGGATTTCTGCGCTGCTGGACGCGCAAGGAGGCATTCGTCAAGGCCCACGGCGACGGGTTGAGCCTCTCCCTGCAGGCGTTCGACGTCGAGCTCGCCGCCGGAGCGCCGCCGGCCCTGCTGCGGACGGCATGGTCGAGCGACGAGCCGGCCGAGTGGACGATGCGGGACGTTTCGGACTTGGCCGTCGAGGCTGTCGCAGCGCTCGCCGCGCGCGCGCCGGAGATTCGCATCATTCGATGCCGAGAGATCACACGATGGAGCGACAAAGGAGTGACATGAGCGAGACAGGGACCGGAGAAGGAGCACGCAAGCCGGCGGGAATCGGCACGATGCGCCGCAAAGCAGTCGACGTCACGAAGCTCGTCGAGACGAGCACGATCGACGGCAATCCGCTGCCGCTGATCGTGCGGCCTGCGATGGAGGGCGTCGACCTCGCCGAGTGGGCCGCGTCGCACCGCGACGAGGTCGAAGCGTGGTTCAACGTCCACGGCGCGCTGCTCTTCCGCGGCTTCCCCCTCGACGGCGTCGACGATTTCGAGCGCGTGGCGGGTGCCGTCGCCGGCGAGCTCTTCACCGAGTACGGAGACCTGCCGCCGGAGCCGACGAGCCAAAAGGTGTACGGCTCGACTCCGTATCCGGCGGACAAGATGATCCTCTTCCACAACGAGAGCTCGCATCTGCCGACGTGGCCGATGCGCCAGTTCTTCTACTGCGTCATTCCGTCCGAGACAGGCGGCACGACGCCGCTGCTCGACTCGCGTGCTGTCTACAACGCGCTCGATCCGGCGCTCCGCGAGCAGTTCGAGACGAAGGGGCTGATGTACGTCCGCAACTTCTCGGAGGGCATCGACGTGCCGTGGCAGGAGTTCTTCCACACGACCGACAGGAGCGAAGTCGAGGCTGTCTGCAAGGAGTCGGGCATGATCTGCGAGTGGACCGGCACCGACGGGCTGCGGATCCGCCAGGTCTCGCCCGCGGTCGTCGACCATCCCCGCACGGGCGAGCATCTGTTCTTCAACCAGGTGCAGCTTCACCACGTCTATTGCCTCGATCCGGAGACGCGGGACTCGCTCCGCACGCTCTTCGCCGAGGAGGACCTGCCGCGGAACGTGCACTTCGGCGACGGGACGCCGATCCCGGACGAGGCGATGGAGACGATCGGCAACCTCTACGAGGAGCTGTGCGTCGAGTTCCCGTGGGAGGCAGGCGACCTGATCGCCGTCGACAACATGCTCGTCCAGCACGCTCGCCGCCCGTTCACCGGCCAGCGCAAGATCCTCGTCGCGATGGCGCAGATGTCGGGCATCCACGAGCTCGCACGCGATCCCGTGGGCGGCGCGGCATGATCGGCACGCATCCTCGTGTCGTAACTGCGATTCCCGGCCCGCAATCGGCGCGGCTGCTCGAGCGCCAGGCGGAGCGGGAATCGAATGCCAGGACGTATCCCCGGCGCTTGCCGATCGGGATCGCCCGTGCCGCGGGCTCGTACATCGAGGACGTCGACGGGAACGTGTTCATCGACTTCCTGACCGGCGCGGGCGTCCTCGCACTCGGGCACAACGAGCCCGAGTGCGTCGAGGCGGTCGAGCGCCAGCTACGGACGCTGTGCCACGGCCTCGACTTCCCGACGGAGCTCAAGGACGAGTTCACCGAGCTCCAGCTCTCGCTGCTTCCGGCGGAGATGCGCAACGAGATGAAGATCCAGTTCTGCGGACCGGCGGGCGCGAACGCCGTCGACGCAGCGCTGAAGCTGTGCAAGACCGCGACAGGACGCGGAGAGATCGTCGCGTTCCAGGGCGGATTCCACGGCAGCACGCACAGCGCGATGGCGGTGACCGGCCTCGTCTCGCAGAAGGAGCCGGTCCAGAACTTCATGCACGGCGTGCACTTCTTCCCGTACCCGTACCCGTACCGGTCGTCGCTCGCGCTCGGCGAGGGTGTGACCGCGGGCGAGGCCTGCGCGCATTACTTCGAGTCGGTCCTGACCGATCCGAGCGGCGGCGTGACCAGGCCGGCAGCGACGATCATGGAGATCGTGCAGGCGGAAGGCGGGGTCATTCCGGCGCCGACGGAGTTCGTGCGCGGCGTGCGCCGGGTCACGTCGGAGCTCGACATCCCGCTCATCGTCGACGAGATCCAGACCGGCTGCGGGCGGACCGGGACGTGGTACTCGTTCGAGCACCACGGGATCGTCCCCGACGTGATTCTCGCGTCGAAGGCGCTCGGTGGGATCGGCATGCCGATCGCGGTCGTCTTCTACAACAAGAAGCTCGACGTCTGGGCGCCGGGTGCCCACACCGCGCACCTTCCGCGGCAACCAGCTTGCGTTCGCAGCGGGTATCGCGGCCGTGAAGATCATTCAGCGGGATCGTGTGCTCGACAACGTCCGGGAGCAAAGCGCCTACACGATCGCCCGGCTCGACGAGTTCGACGCGGAGTACGACTTCATCGGCGAGGTGCGAGGCCTCGGCCTGATGCTCGGGATGGAGATCATCGATCCGGCGACCGGCGCCGCCGACTCGGCACTTGCGCTGCGCATCCAGCGCGGCCTGCTCGAGCGCGGGCTGATCGCCGAGCTCGGCGGACGCGACGACTGCGTCGTGCGGCTGCTGCCTCCGCTCAACGTCACGCGCGAGACGCTCGACCAGGCGCTCGACGTGATGGAGGCGACGTTTGCCGCCGTGCGAGCACCGATGACCGCGCGGGTCGCGTAAGCGTGCGAGCGGCGCCGGGCCGCCGGCGCCGCTAGCGCGGAATCCGTACGGAGCGCTGGAAGATCTTCGGGCCGCTTGCTGTCTTGAGCGCGAGCGTCAGGTGGTAGCTGCCCGACTTGACCCGGGTCGAGAGCGGGAGGCTCAGCGAGGTCGTGCCGGTATGAGCAGCGAAGACGTGCGAGGCCACCGGCTTTTTCCCGAGGAGCAGCGTCGCGCGGAGCGTGCCGGCCGTGTTCGACGCCAGCTTGACGACGATTCGGCGCGGCTTGCCCTGCTTGACCGAGACGCTCGAGATCGTTGCGGTCAGGGCCGGAGCGGTGGGAGCCGCCGCGTGCGGAACCGACAGGATGAAGCTGCTGATGGCGGACGTCGCGTCGAGCTGTCCATCGGGTGACGTCTTCGCAAAGGCCGGGCCGGGCCACGTGTGCGATCCATTGGCGATCGTGGCGAGCTGAACGACCGCGCCGCTCTTGCAGGTGCTCCACGTCTCTGTCGTGACTGCCCCGGACGTCGCCTTTGCATTCGAGGTCTTGCTGCATCCGTCGAAGCCCTGCCAGAGGCCCATCGCGCTGCTCACCGACATGAAGCCGCCGCCGCCGTTGTACGGTGCCGACGAGTCGTTGGAGCCGTTCACCGCGAAGACGGAGACGGGCTTGCTCGGCGCGCAGTTCGGGTTCACGATGACGCCTGAGACCGGCGCGATTCCGGCGAGCTTCGATGCGAGGATGCAGCCGGCCCTGTACGACATCGTGCCGCCGAGTGAGAATCCGGTCATGTAGACACGGTTCGGATCGATGTTCTCGGCAGCGGTGACCTTGTCGATCACGTCGGAGAGATAAGAGCATGTCCGGGTACGGGTTCGCCGCAGTCTCACCCTGTGAGTGGGCCACGTCGTTGTAGCTCTTGACGATCTGCGGGTAGACGACGACGAAGCCGCCGCGGTCGGCCGCCTGGTTGAAGTTCGTGATCCGCTGCATGGAGCTGATGTCGCCGCCGGGGATGACGACGAGCGGGACGGGCTTCGCCTTCGAGAGTGAAGCCGGCCGGTAGACGGTGTACGGCCACGCGGGCCCGGCGGAGCGGGCGGGAGCGACCGAGGTCACGAAGACCACGATCGCGGCGGCAACGAGGGCCGACCGAAGGACCAGAGCCGTCGCGCGCGTGCGACGGAGCACCTGCCGTGCAGATGCCCTTTCCGATGTCGAGAGCGGTGTCATCCGAGCTCGGGCGCCACCGTAGCAGGCACGTCCCGGGCCTCGGCCGGCCCACCGCACCGCTCCCTACGCGATGTCCGCCATGCCGGTCTCGAGCCGCTTGAACAGGAAATACGACGCGTAGAGCCCGAGCGTTGCGGTCGTGGCCCCGACTCCGAGAGCCACCCAATCCGGGGACTGGCCGTGCAGGATCGTCCTGCGGAGGCCGTCGATGACCGGCGCGAGCGGGTTGAGCGCCGAGAAGATGAGCACCTTCGGCCGCGAGCTGGCGATTGCGCTGAGCCCGTAGGCGACCGGGGTCGCGAACAGCGCCAGCTGCAGGATGAGCGGCAATGCGTGTCTGAGGTCGCGGACATAGACGAGGAGGGCCGAGACCGCCAGTGTCGCCGCCATGGCGAATATGACGGCGACGAGCAAGGAGGATCGGCGCGTAGAGGACCTCGATATGAGGCATGAAGCCCTCGATCGCGAAGATCGCGATGAGGACGATGACCGAGAGCACTGCGTCGACGGCGGCCACCGCGAGCGCAGACACCGGGAACACCTCGCGTGGGAGATACACCTTGTTCAGCAGGGGAATGTTGGTGATCAGGCTGTTGCCGCCCGACAGCACCGCGGCGCTGAAAAACGTCCACGGGATCAAGCCGAGGTACGCGAAGAGCGGGTACGGCACGCCGCCCGTGTCGACCGTGGCGAACTTCGTGAAGACGATCGAGAAGACGAGCATGAGCATGAGCGGCGTTACGAGCGCCCACGCTGCGCCGAGCAGTGCCTGCTTGTAGCGCGCCCGTAGGTCGCGCTCGGCAAGGGTCAGGATGATGCCGCGGAACTCGACCATCTCGCGTATCGCGTCTCTCAGGCGGAGCCGGCGGCGGAACATCAGCTCCCTCGCGGGCTCGCGGCTGTCGACGGCGTCGACCGCGTGGTTCGGTGCAGCCGGCGCCATGGGCGGCGGCGATGCTGCCGGGTTGACGCCGATCGTCTCCTGGGCCATCGCGAGGCGAGGGGGCCTGAGGCTCCCGTCCTGCAGATCGTAGCCGGGGGGCCGTCCGGCGCTCACGACTGTTCCTCTGCCTCGAGCTCCGCGAGCAGGAGCGTCAAGTCGTCGTCACCGGCGTCCGCGACGACGCGAGACGAGACGGCCTCTGCCAGTGCAGCGAGCGTCGGCCGCTCGAACACGGTCGTGAGGAAGAGCTCGATGCCGAACGCGTCGTGAAGGCGGGCGAGCATCTTGACCGCGAGGAGCGAATGTCCACCGAGGTCGAAGAAGTCGTCGTTCACACCGACGCGATCCACGCCGAGGAGCGTTGCCCAGATCTCGGCGAGCACCTCTTCCGCCGGCGCTGAGGGCGCCACATACGCTGCGCGGAGGCCTGAGTGCTCGGCGTCCGGCTTCGGGAGCGCTGCCGTGTTCAGCTTCCCGTTCGCCGTGAGCGGGAGGGCATCGAGGCGGATGAACGTCGATGGGAGCATGTAGACCGGGACGGATGCGCTGAGGTGCCGGCGCAAGAGATCGGGCGCGGCGTCGGACTCGTTTTCGGTCACGACGTACGCCACGAGGCGCTTCCCGCCTGCGTCGTCGTCGTGAACGATTGCGACCGACTGGCGCACGCCCGGGTGGGCGTCGAGCGCCGCCTCGATCTCTCCGAGCTCGATCCGGTAGCCGTGGAGCTTGACCTGATGGTCGATGCGGCCGACGAATTCGAGCGTTCCGTCGGGGTGGAGCCGCATCCTGTCTCCGGTGCGGTACACACGCGCGCCGGGCTGCGAGGAGAAGGGGTCGGGGAGAAACTTCTCGGCGGTCAGCTCGTCGCGGCCCCGATACCCGCGTGCGAGCCCGCTGCCGCCGATGAGGAGCTCGCCGCCGATGCCGATCGGCACCGGCTGGAGGTGGCGGTCGACGACATAGAAGCGCGTGTTCGCGATCGGCGTGCCGATGGGCGGCGGCCCGTCGCCGCGCTGGAGCGGCAGCACCGACGACCAGACGGTCGTCTCGGTCGGCCCGTACATGTGCCAGAGCGACGCTCCGCGGCCCACGAGCTCGTTCGCAAGGCTGCGGGGGAGTGCCTCGCCGCCGCAGACGATCTTCAGCTCGCGCCGGCCCTCCCAGCCCGCCTCGACGAGCATCCGCCATGTCGTCGGAGTGGCCTGCATGAGTGTCGCACCGGTGTCCTCGAGGAGCCCGGCGAGGCGCGCCGGATCCTGGGCCGTCTCACGTGACGCGATGACGAGCTTCGCACCGCAGACGAGCGGCAGGTAGAGGTCGGGCACGGAGAGGTCGAAGGCCGGGGTCGTGACGTTCACGACGACGTCGTCCTCCGTCAGCCCCGGCCGCTCGCGCATCGAAGCCAGGAGATTCACGACGGACGAGTGCCGGATCTCCACGCCCTTGGGCCGTCCGGTGGAGCCTGATGTGTAGATGACGTAGGCGAGCGAGTCTCGGTCGACCGTCGCCGGAGGCGCCGTCGCGGGTCGGGCGGCGATCTCCGCCCAGTCACGGTCGATGCAGACGACGGAGCCGCTCTGAGGAGGGAGCGCCTCGAGCAGGCTCTCCTGCGTCACGAGCACCGGAGCCTGCGCGTCGTCGAGCATGAACGCCTGCCGCTCCGCGGGGTACGTCGGCTCGACCGGGACGTAGGCAGCGCCGGTCTTCAGCGTGGCGAGGATCGCGACCATCGTCGCCGGCACACGGTCGAGGCAGATGCCGACGAGGTCGCCCGCGCCGACGCCGAGATGCTGGAGATGATGGGCGAGGCGGTTGGCGCGCTCGTCGAGCTCGCCGTAGCTCAACGTCGTGCCGGAGCCCTCGACCGCGATGCGTTCCGGCGCGCGGGCCGCGTGGGCGGCCACGAGCTCGTGCAGGCAGCCCTGCTCGACCGGGCGCTCGGTGTCGTTCCATTGCTCGAGCACGATGCGGCGCTCGCCCTCGGGGAGGATCGGGAGCTTCCCGATCTGACGGCGCGGCTCGGCGACGATCCCCTCGAGCAGGGTGGTCAGATGCTCGATCAGGCGGCCGATCGTCTCCGGCTCGAAGAGGTCGGTCGAGTACTCGACGACACCGTCGAGGGCGCCGTCGAGCCGTTCCTGCGTGCCGAGCGAGAGATCGAAGCGCGACCACGGCCACTCGGACAGCTGCATCGGCTCGAGCGTCATGCCGCCGAGCATCAGCGGCTCCGGCGCAACGTCGTGCGAGAGGAGCACCTGGAAGACGGGCGTGTGGCTCGGGTCGCGCTGGGGGTTCAGCGACTCCACGAGCCGCTCGAACGGCAGCTCCTGGTGCGCGAACGCGTCGAGCGTCATCGCGCGCACCCGCTCGAGCAGCTCCACGAACGTCAGCTCGTCCTCAACCGCGACCCGGAGCGCGAGCGTGTTGGAGAAGTACCCGATCAGCGGCTGTGTCTCGTCATGGTGTCTGCCGGAGATCGGAGCGCCGATGACGATGTCGTCCATGTCGGTGTAGCGATGAAGGAGCGTGTAGAAGGCCGAGAGCAGGACGGTGAAGAACGAGGCGTTGTGCGAGCGCGCGAGCGCGCGGAGCGAATCGACGAGCTCGGACGGCAACGAGAACCGCGCCTCAGCTCCTCGGTACGTCTTCGCCGGAGGCCGCGGCCGGTCGGCGGGGAGGTCGAAGCGGTCGGGTGCGCCTGCGAGCTGTCCCCGCCAGTAGTCGACGAGCTCGCCGAGCAGCGGGCCGTCGAAGCGCTTGCGCTGCCACGCCGAGAAATCGCCGTACTGGATCGGAAGCTCGGGCAGCGAGGGCTCGCGGCCCTCGAGAGCTGCCGCATACCCTTCCGCGAGCTCGCCCAGGAGGATCCGGCCCGACGCGTGATCCGAGGCGAGATGGTGGCTCGCAAAGACGAGCAGGTCGTGATCGTCGAGCTGGAGGAGGGCGGCGCGGACCATCACGTCCTCCGCGAGATCGAACGACTGCCAGGCCAGGCGGGAGACCAGCTCGTCGACGTCGGCCGGACTGCTTCGGAGGTCGTGGACCTCGAGCACGATCCGGGCGTCGGAGCGCACATGCTGCGCGGGCACGCCGTTGGTGAGCACGATCGCCGTTCGCAGCACCTCGTGGCGCGACGTGACGAGGTCGAGCGCTCGTTGAAGCGCGTTCGGGTCGAGTCGGCCCGGGACGCGAAGGCACCGCGGGACGTTGTATGCGCTGACGCCCGGTCGCATCTGCTCGAGCAGGAACATCCGCTCCTGCGCGAAGGAGAGCGGCGGACGCTCGTCGGCGCCGAGACGCGAGATTCTCGTGCCACCGCCGCGCGCGAGTATGCGCTGCTCCGCCTCCAGCCTCGCCTGCGCGGCCGCTGCGTCAGGCCGGGCAGCTCCCTCCAGGGTGACGCGCTCGGGCACCGGTGCTACGCCGCCGCGCCGCCGGAGGGGACGGACGCCTCTCCGGCCTCGAGCTCGGCATTCACGATCGCCTCGGCGAGCCCGGCCACGGTGGGCGCGTTGAACAGGCTGTGCAGGGGAATCTCGGCGAAGGCGTTACGGATCCGGATGACGGCCTGCGTCGCGAGGAGCGAGTGTCCGCCGAGCGCGAAGAAGTCGTCGTTCACGCCGACGCGCTCGACGCCCAGCAGCTCCTGCCAGATCTCTGCGAGCCCCTCTTCGAGGGGCGTTCGCGGCGCCACGTACTCGACGGCGCGATCGGACTCGCCGGGATCGGGCAGCGCGCGCCGGTCGATCTTCCCGCTCGGCGTGAACGGAAGTGCATCGAGCCTCGCGAACCGCGGCGGCACCATGTACGCAGGGAGCGACTCGCGGAGAAACGCCTGGAGCTCCTCGGACGACGCGTCGCCGCCGACGAGATACGCGACGAGCTCGAGCTCGTCGTCTGCGCCCTTGCGTGCCACGACGGCGCACTCGCGAACCGATGGATGGAGTGCGAGTGCGGCCTCGATCTCGCCGGGCTCGACGCGGTAGCCGCGGATCTTCACCTGGTCGTCCAGCCGCCCGAGGAACTCGATGCTGCCGTCGGGCAGTGCGCGCGCCCGGTCGCCGGTCCGGTAGATGCGGCCGGCGCCGCCGACGGGGTCGGCGGGGAACGACGCCGCGGTCTGATCGGGCCGTCCGACGTAGCCGCGCGCCACGCCGGCACCGCCGATGGCCAGCTCGCCCGGAATCCCCGCAGGAAGGGGGCGGAGCGCCCGGTCGAGGATGTATGCGCGCGTTCCGCTCAACGGTGCCCCGACGGGCACGGTGTCGCCGTGGCGCTCGCCAGCGCCGGGCTCGAACGTGCACGTGCCGATCGTCGTCTCCGTCGGGCCGTAGTGATTGAGGATCCGGCAGGTGGCGCCGGCGCGGGTGAGCCGGTCGACGAACTGCCACGAGAGAGCCTCGCCGCCGAGCACGAGCCAGCGGCGGGGAAGCACGGACTCCACCTCGGCTCCGCCGACCAGCGCTCGCAGGTGCGAGGGCGTGATCTTCAGCACGTCGATCGGATGCGCCTCGAGATAGGTGGCGAAGAGAGCGCCGTCGATCGACTCGGCGGGCGACACGAGATGCAGCGTCCCGCCGCCGAGGAGCGACGGGAAGATGCTCGTGTTGCCGAGGTCGGTGCTCAGGGCCGAGACGGCTGCGAAGACGGCGCCCTCCTCGGCGATGCCAAGGCGATCGAGGATCGCCGTCGTGTAGTTCACGAGGTTCGCGTTCGTCACGCCGACGCCCTTGGGCGTTCCCGTCGACCCCGACGTGTACATGACGTAGGCGAGATCTTCCGGGCCGCTTCCGGACGGTGGAGCGTTGCCGTCCGGCTCGGCCGCGAGCCCAGTCGAGTCGTCGTCGAGCAGAATCGCGGTGCCACCGAAATCGGGCAGGCGGTCGGCGACGCTCGTCTCCGCGAGGAGCACCGCTGCCTCGGACTCGGTGAGCTGGTGGACCAGGCGAGCGGCGGGATGCTCCACGTTGAGCGGCACGTAGGCGCCGCCCGCCTTGAGCGTCCCGAGCACCGCCACGATCGAGTGGGCGGACCGCTCGAAGCAGAGGCCGACATTCGCGCCGGGGCCGACCCCGAGCGAGCGCAGCCGGTGTGCGACCTGGTTCGCTTGCGCGTTCAGCTCCGCGTAGCTCAGAGCGATACCGGATGCGACGAGCGCGATGCGGTCCGGATGCAGGCCCGCTTGCTGTTCGAACAGGTCGGCGGCGGTTGCGTTCGGCGCGAGCGACGGCGGCCCGGAGAAGACGGAGAGCGTCGTGCCCGGAGCGTCGTCGAGTGAGAGGGGCAGGTCGAGGACGGCGAGCGACGTGTCCGCGGCGGCGGCAGCGACGACGGCTGCAAGAGCGCCTGCCACGAGGCCAGCTGCGTGGAGGTCGGCCGCGATGCGCAACTCCGCCTGCGAGCGGTCGCCGTCGGCGAGCCACGAGAGCTCGGCGACGAACGGCGCCGGCGCGCCGGTCACGAGCTCGAGCCCTGCGCCCGCTGCAGGCTCGACGGCCGAGAAGCCGATGGTGCAGCGTGCAGCGGCCGCCTCGAGTGTGGCGCCGTCTGCGGAGTTCTGGCTTCGGTCGAGCCGTGCGCGCCCGCGACTGACCCGGTCGACGAGCTCTGCGACGGTCGTCGTTACGTCGATCGTGGTCTCGAGCGGAAACACCTGCGAGAACGGGCCTGCGGCGCCCTCGAGCTCGTCGTGCGTCCGGCCGTCCAGCACCGCGCCGACGACGACCTCGTCGTCGCCTGTGAGGCGGGCGATGCAAGCGTGCCAGCACGCCTCGAGGAAGACGGCGGTGTCGACGTTGCACGCTGCGGCGCCACGATCGGCGTCGGCGGATACGACCGCGACGGGCACCCGAAGCACGGCGTCGTCGTCTCGAACGTCCGGCAGCCGGGGCGACGGCGGTAGCTCGTCGAAGTCCCATGCGGCCGGGGTCGCATCGTCATCGCGCAGTGCCTCGCTTCGCCATTCCGCGTAGTCCGCGTACTGCAGTGGCTCGCTCGGCGACGGCTCGGCGCCCGCGAGCAGCATGCGCAGCTCCTCGGCCACGATTGCGATCGTCGGGGCGTCCGCACACACCGAGGGAAGCGCGACGAGGAGCCGGCGGCTGCCGTCGTGCTCGACGAGCGTGCCGCGCACGATGGGCCCACGCACGAGATCGAAGGCGGTTGCGGCGTCGCGTGCGACCAACTCCGCGAGCTCGGCGTCCGTCGCGATCGAGACCTCGGTCCAATCGGGTTGCAGCTCGTCGTGGATGACCTGGGCGGGAAGCTTCACGCCCGCTTGCCGTGCGAACGTCGTGCGCAGGATCTCGTGCCGGGCGACAATCCGCTCGAGTGCGCTGCGAACCGCGGGCGGATCGGCGGCCGAGATGTCGATGACGCCCTGGGCGACCAGGCGGGGGCCGTCGGGCTCGCCGCGCCAGAGCTGCTCCTGCTGTGGCGACAGCCTGAAGCCGGCGGTATCGGCGGTCGGATCCTGCGTCAACACCGTTCCTGTCCTCTACGTCAACATGGCACGGCCCACTTGGCGCGGCCCGATCACGTTGATGCTAGGCAGGAACGGTTGGGGCTACCACGCGACGTTGGGGCAGAGCTTCCGGCCCCACCTATCCGACCGGCTAGTGCGCTCCGGCCCCGGGGTTGCGGGCGCTAACGCGAGGTGAAACCGGCATCGATCGGCACGATCGCGCCGGTGACGCGGGCCGCCGAATCCGAGGCCAGCCAGAGGATCGCAGCGGCGACATCGCCGGCGTCGACGAGGGTGCCGAGCGGATGGTGTGGCAGGGACAGGGCTTCGTAGTCCTCGAGGCCGACGCCGAGCATCTTGGCGACGCCGTGGAGCATTCCGGTCCCGTCTTCGGTCTCGTCTCGGACGGACGTCGGGCAGACGGCGTTCACCCGGATCGAATAGGCCGCGTAGTCGAGCGCGAGCGCCCGGGTGAGGCCGACGACGGCGTGCTTCGCAGCGACGTAGTTGGCGAACAGCGGGAATGCGACGAGCCCGGCGGTCGACGAGACGTTGACGATGGCTCCGCGTCGCCGGGCGACCATGTCGGGGAGCACGGCCTTCGCGCAGCGCCAGACACCGCCGAGGTCGACGTCGACGACGGCCGCCCAGTCTTCCTCGCTCAGCTCGTGTGCCGGTACGCCGGCAGGACCGACGATGCCCGCGTTGTTCACGAGCACGTCGATCGGCCCGAGCTCGTCGCGGCCGCGACGCACTGCTGCCGTGACCTCGTCGGGTCGTCGGACGTCCATCGCCGCGGTGACGACGCGCCTTCCGGCGCTTCGGCAGCGCTCGGCCGACTCCTCGAGATCGTCGAGGGTGGCCATCGGGTACGGGCACTCGTCGACCGGGCCGCAGATGTCGGTGAGGACGAGGTCGTCGCCGGACTCGGCGAACGCGAGCGCGCTCGCACGGCCGATGCCGCGCGCCGCACCGGTGATGAAGACCGTCCGAGGCACATGAAGATCCTAGTCGGGCCGGAAGAAGGCGCCTATCCATTCGGGCAGCGACGCAGCGGAGGCTGCCCCAACGGCGCGTAGCAGCCTCGGGTGGTCCGGGACTAGCATCGTCATCGAGAGAACGATGGAGACAGCGACCCAAGAGAAGCTCCGGCCGCGGGGGATCGACGTGCCCGACGGCTCGATCGTGGCGACGGACATCTGGAAGCGGTTCAGGGCCGACCGCCGGCGAGCCTTCTTCCAGGACGAGGTCGCTCGTCTCGGGGACCGCTTCCGCGGGCGCACGGGCACCTCGTGGCGCTGGGTGCTGCGCGACATCGAGATGGACATCGCTCCGGGCGAATCCGTCGGGCTCATCGGCGCCAACGGCTCGGGGAAGACGACGCTGCTCAAGATCCTGACGCGCGTCATGTACCCGACCGCCGGCACGATCGACGTGCGTGGGCGAATCGGAGCGCTGATCGCGATCAGCGCCGGCATCCATCCGAACCTCACCGGACGCGAGAACGTCATGTTGACCGGCTCGCTCATGGGCCTCAGCCGCCGGGACGTCGCCGCACGGTTCGACGACATCGTCGGGTTCGCCGAGCTCGGTCACGCAATCGACCGGCAGGCGAAGTTCTACTCGGCGGGGATGTTGACGCGACTCGGCTTCGGTGTCGCCGCCTTCCTCGAGCCCGACGTTCTCCTGGTGGACGAGGTCCTGGCAGTCGGCGACGCGTCGTTCCAGCAGCGGTGCCTCGATCGGATGCGGGAGGTGCTCCAGCAGGGCACGACTCTCGTCCTCGTCTCGCACGACCTTGCGGCCATCGAGGCGACCTGCAAGCGGGGCTACTGGCTTCACAACGGCGAGACCGTCGCCGACGGCCCCGTCCGGGACGTGCTGAGGGCGTACCGGGAGTCGGTCGACCGGCCGGTCGAGGGGATGCGGCGCATCGAGGGGCGTATCCGGGTCGAGGGCGTCAGCGTGGTCGGCGGCGAGGGCGACCTCGTCCATGCCGACAACAACGTCGAGATCGAGCTGACGCTCGACGCCGACGCGGCCCACCGCGCCTGGCTCTACCTCGGCGTGACGGAGGGCACTGCGTCGCCCATCTTCGTCGTCAGCCCGGGCCGTGAGCTTCCGCTGCAGCCGGGGCGAAACGTCGTCCGGTGCTCGGTCGACCGCCTACCGCTTCCGCGCGGCCGCTTCTACCTGTGGGTCGGCGCGTACGAGGGCTCGACCGACGGGCCGGAGCTCGTCGGCTGGCAATCGGCGCTGCCGTTCGACGTCTACGGCCCGGAGCTCGACGAGTCGCCGGTCGCGGTGATGCGGCTGTCGCCCGTGCAGGTCAGCTCCAGCTGGTCGCTGGAGCCGTAGCTCAGGCGGCGGGCACGCGCTCGGCCGAACGCGGCGCCCGGAGAGATGCGCGCGCCGTCACGAGGGCCTCGTGCATCCGCTCGGCGACGACGGTGACCGGCGGCTCCGCCATCATGTCGCGATTTCCGCTGTGGTCGCCGGGCACCGCGACCGTCTCGATGGATGACGCCAGGTCGATCCAGCCGAGATCGGGATCGTCGTAGAGCCCTTCTCCATGGAACACGATGATCGGTCCGGGATACCGCTCCGGCTCGTATGCGTACTCCGCACGTGCGGCGATCTCGAGGAAGTAGATCTCGCGGACCTCCTCGGGGAGCGGCAGGTTGAGCCTCATCGACTTGCGCACACGCGCGGGGTCGATGAACCGGTTCCGGAAGCGCCAGCGAAGGTGGCGAGCCCACCCCCGCATCTTCGTGGGGTTCGAGAGGACGCCGACCACGCGACGGGCAAGGGGAGGCGGCGGCGGCGGCGCCGTCCGCGACGCCAGCTTCGAGGGCTGGCGACTGATCCCGCCGTAACGGCGAATCCACGTCGGGCTCGGTCCAGTTGAACATCGCGAGGAGGCCGACCACCTCGCCCTCGCGTAGCAGTCGCTGGGCGATCTCGAAGGCGACGATCGCACCGAAGCAATAGCCGGAGATGTAGTACGGGCCCTCCGGCTGGACGGTGCGCAGCTCGTCGAGGTAGTGCTCTGCCATCTCCTCGACGGACAGGAGCGGGGGAGCACCCCCGTAGAGCCCTCGCGCCTGCAGTCCGTAGAACGGCTGCTCCGGCCCGAGGAGCTGGGCGAGCGGCTGCAGGTGGAGCACCGTGCCTGCGCCTCCGTGGACGCAGAAGAGCGGCGGCTCGGACCCGTTCGGCTGGATCGGCACGAGCGAGGTCCAGCGGCCGGTCGACTCGTCCGACTCGACGAGGACAGCAAGCTTCTCGATCGTCGGCGCCTGGAACACCGCACCGAGCGGGAGGCGGCCGCCGAGCTCGCGCTCGAGCCGCGCGAAGAGACGTGCGGCGACGATCGACGTGACGCCGAGGTCGAAGAAGTCGTCGGTGACGCCGATCGGCGCGACACCGAGATCCTGCTCCCAGATCTCGACGAGGCGACGCTCGAGCGGCGTCCGCGGCGCGACATAGGAGTCTCCGCGCGTCCGCTCCGCCGCCGGCTCGGGGAGGCTCTTCCGGTCGATCTTCCCGTTCGGCGTCAGCGGAAGGTCGTGGAGCGTCACGATCGCCGACGGAACCATGTACGGCGGCAGCGAATCCGCGAGGCGGCGTCGCAGCTCGCCCTCCGAGACCGCCGCTGCGTCGTCCGTCGGGACGACGTAGCCGACGAGGCGCACGTCGCCGGGCACGTCTTCGCGCGTGATCGCCACGGCGGTCGCGACACCGGGACAGCGGGAGAGCGCGGTCTCGATCTCGCCGAGCTCGATGCGGTAGCCGCGGACCTTGACCTGGTGATCGAGGCGACCGAGGAATTCGAGGTTGCCGTTCTCGTCCTGGCGCGCGAGGTCACCTGTCTTGTAGATGCGGCCGTCGGACGGGTCGAACGGGTGCGGGACGAACCGCTCGGCGGTGAGCTCCGGCCGGTTGAGATAGCCGCGCGCGAGCCCGTCGCCCCCGATGTGCAGCTCACCGGGCACGCCGATCGGCGCGGGCTGGAGCGCCTCGTCGAGGATGTACACCGTCGTGTTCGCGATCGGGTGGCCGAGCGAGAGGGCCTCGCCCGTCCGCACGCGTGAGATCGTGGACCAGATCGTCGTCTCCGTCGGCCCGTACATGTTCCAGAGCTCGAGCTCTCGCGCGACGAGCTCCTCGGCGAGCACGGTCGGTAGCGCCTCGCCGCCGCAGAGCACCTTCAGTCCGGGACGGCCGGGCCAGCCGGAGTCGACGAGCATGCGCCACGTCGTCGGCGTGGCCTGCACGACGGTGGCATTCGAGCTCTCGATCAGCGCCGCGAGCCGACGCGGGTCGGCGGCGGTCGTCTGGGGTGCGATCACGACGCGGCCGCCCGTGACGAGCGGTAGGTAGAGCTCCAGGCCGGCGATGTCGAAGGAGAGCGTCGTGACCGCGACGAGAACGTCGTCGGCGGTCATGCCCGGGCGCTCGCCCATCGTCGTGAGGAAGTTGACGAGCGCGCGATGCGGGATCTGGACGCCCTTCGGCGTGCCCGTCGAGCCGGAGGTGTAGATGACGTACGCGAGATCGTCGGGCGTCGCCGTCGAGGGTGGCGGCGTCGTCGGCCGTCCGGCCATCCACTCGGCGGTGTCGTCGAGACAGACGATCGCGCCCTGGTGGTCGGGCAGTTGGGAGCGGAGACGTTCCTGGGTGACGATCACGGGAACGCCCGCGTCTTCGATCATGAAGCGCTGGCGATCGAGCGGGAACGAGGGATCCACGGGAACGTAGGCGCCGCCGGCGCGCATGATCCCGAGCAGGCCGACGAGCATGTCGAGCGAGCGCTCGACGCAGATCGCGACGAGGACGCCGGGGCCGACCCCGAGCTCCTGCAGCAGGTGCCCGAGGGCGTTGGCGCGGGCATCCAGCTCGGCGTAGGTCAGCGACTGCCCCTCGAAGGCCACGGCGACTGCGTTCGGCTGAAGTGCTGCTCGCTCTCCGACGAGCTCCTCGGTGCGGCGGTCCGGAAACGGCTGCTCCGTCGCGTTCCAGTCGCGCAACTGGCGCTGGCGCTCCTCGGGGGTGAGCAGCTCGAGGGCGCCGACCGGACAGGACGGGGTTGCCACGCCCGCGGCGAGCAGCGTCAAGAGGTGGCCGAGCAGCCGCTCCACCATCGGCGACGAAAACATTCCGCGGTCGAACACGCACACGACTGCTCGCTGATCGGCTCGCTCGTCGACGGCGATCGCCAGGTCGCATGCCGGGTCGGGCGTGAGCAGCCCGTCGGCGAAGACGACCTGTGGCCGGAAGCCGTTCGCGTCTGCGCGATCCGCGGACGCGAGCTCGCCATCGACGCGTCCGACGAGCTCGCCGAAGCTCGGGTTGCCGGCGACGTCGAGCCAGACGAGTCCCGAGGGCGTGCCGAGAACGATGTCCTCCTGACGCGTGTAGCGGCGGAGAACGGCGGCGAGCGCCGCGAGCACGACGGTGTGGATCTCGACGCCCTGGCGTTCCGCGAACGCGGCCACGGCCACGGCCAACTCGCCGCTGAGGGCGCGATCCTCGCGTCCGGCGAGACCGCCCTCGCGCACCCTCGCGGCGTTCCCAGGGAGATCGAGGGGTCGCGGCTCGGCGAGCGACTGCGCACGGCGCGGGCCGTCGACGGCCGGGCGATCGCCGTTCGCCGGGCTGCCGGCAGCGGGCTCCGCGTTCGGGTGCTGGAAATACGTGTAGGCGGCCTCGGTGCGGTTCGCGACCCCGAGCTTCTTGTAGATCGAGGCGAGGTGGAACTTCACCGCGTGCACGGTGACGTCGAGCCGTCGCGCGACCTCGCTGTTCGTGAGGCCTTGAGCGATCAGCTCGAGGACTTCGACTTCGCGTCGAGTCAGGCTCCGGGAGGCCGTCGGGCTCACCTGGAGTGATGCTAGAGCGGCCTCTTGCCGCCTCCTACGGGACGTTGGAGCAGCTTTGGCCGGTTGACCTATTCCAGTGGCTAGGCCAGCGGTCCCGACCGAGGGTACCGCGTCGTTCAGCCCCCAGCGCGGGCTACGCCGGGGGTCGGCTCATGCACCTGCCCGTTGGGGTAGGGGGTCGCCGAAACGCTGCACCAACGTCGCGTAACTCTTGCGAAAGAGGACGATTAGCATCGAAACGTGGGCTGGAAACGGATCGCGGCCGTGCCGCGCGGCGGGTGACGTGGGCGTTGGGTATCCATGCCCCGCATGCGCCTGAGCTCGGACGCCGAGTGGAGTCTCTGACCCCCGACAAGCGTGCGCTTCTTCGCGAAGCCCTGCGCCGCCGCGCCGCAGCCACGTCGATCCCGCCCCGTGGCACCGACGAGCCTGCTCCGCTCTCCTTCTCCCAGCATCGGATGTGGTTCCTCGACCAGCTGGAGCCGGGCGCTCCGACGCAGAACGGCGTCCGCGCCACGCGTCTGCTCGGCGAGCTCGACGTCGAAGCGCTCGAGCGGGCGCTCGCCGGCGTGATCGAGCGGCACGAGAGCCTTCGCACGGTGTATGTCGCAGAGCGCGGCGAGCCGCGCCAGGTCGCGCTCGACGAGTGGGCGCTCCCACTGCCCGTCGTCGACCTTGAGCAGGTTCCGGCCGGCGAACGCGAGCGCGAGCTGCACGACAGGCTCCGCAGTGAGTCGAGGCGGCCGTTCGACCTCACTGCCGACCTGATGATGCGCGCCACGCTGTATCGCCTTCGGCCCGAGGAGCACGTCCTCCTGCTCGCGATGCACCACATCGCCTTCGACGCCTCCTCGGACGCCGTCCTCAACAGCGAAGTCGCGGAGCTCTACGACGCGTCGCGGACGGGGCGGACGCCCGACCTGCCGAGCTTGCCCATCCAGTACGCCGACTACGCGGTCTGGCAGCGCCGTCGCCTCGAGGGGCAACTGCTGAAGGAGCTCGAGTCGTACTGGCAGCGAACGCTCGGCGACGCGCCGGAGCGCCTGCGGCTGCCGACCGACAGGTCCCGCCCCGCCGTCCAGGGGCATCGCGGCAGCCACAACTACTTCTCGTTCGGCGGCGGGCTCCCGGACGCGGTGGCCACGCTCGCTCGGAGCGAAGGCGCGACCTCGTTCATGACCCTGCTCGCGGCGTTCGACACGCTTCTCTATCGGTTTGCCGGAGACGAGGACGTCGTCGTCGGCTCCCCGGTGGCGGGCCGGAGCCATGTCGAGCTCGAGGGCATGATCGGCTTCTTCACCAACACGCTCGTCTTGCGGAATCGCCTCGGCGGCAACCCGACGTTCCGTGAGCTCATCCGGCGGGTGCGGGAGAGCACGGCGGGAGCGCTCGCGCATCAGGAGCTTCCCTTCGAGAAGCTCGTCGAGTGCCTCCACGTCCGCAACGATCCGAGCTACAACCCGCTCTTCCAGGTCAACTTTCGCGCGCAGGCCGCCTCGCGCCGGCTCCTACAGCTTTCGGGAACGACCACTGCCGGCTCCGTGCCCGTCGACATCGGCTTCTCCCGCTTCGACCTCGCGCTCGAGCTGCAGGTTGACGGCGACGAGCTGTCCGGCTATTTCGAGTACGACGAGGATCTCTTCGAAGGCGCAACCGTCGATGCATTGACGGATGACCTCGAGGAACTGTTGCGGAGGATCGTCGAGGCGCCGGACACGCCGGTCCTTGCGCTCCTGCCGACGCGCCAGACGAGCCGCAGGCAGAAGCGGCTGCCGATCCCCAGAACCTCTCACTGACCGCCGACGACGAAAGGCTACGACATGCAGGACGAAGCAGCCATGAGCTTCCGCCTCTCCCCACAGCAGGAGCTGCTGTGGTCGAACAATCCCAACGGGCCGGTCGGCGGACCGCACGTGGCGATCGGCATCGCCGGCAACGTCGAGGCAGGTCGACTGCGCGATGCGCTGCGGCGCGTCGTCCAGCGCCACGAGATCCTGCGCACGACGTTTCCGCGCCGCTCGGGGATGCACGTGCCCCTGCAGGTCGTGCACGAGTCGGCGACTCCGGACTTCGACGAGGTGGATCTCACCGCTCTGTCGGCGGTCGAGCAGGACGCGCGCGTCGCGGAGCTCGAGCAGGCGGCGCGCAGTCGTGTCTGGGACTACGAGTCGGGGCCGCTCGTGCACGCGCAACTCGCGACCCTGGGTCCGGATAGGCACGTGCTCGTGCTCGCCGTGGCCGCGCCGTGCGCGGATGCCGGGTCCCTGTCGACGGCGACCTCCGAGCTCGCGGCTCAGTACGCCGGCGAGCCGCTGGCGGACGATCCTCTCCAGTACGCCGATTTCGCCGAGTGGCAGCACCAGCTCCTCGAGGCGGATGACGACGACGCGGAGGCCGGCCGGCGTTTCTGGAGCGAAGAGGTCGAGAGCTCGGCACCGTCCATCCCCTTCGTCGGTGCGACGGCGTCCTCCGAAACCGAGACGATCGAGATCCCACTGGGAGACGCTGAGCTGAGCGCGATCGCATCTGCCGCGACGCGCTACGGCGTTCCCGCCGACGCGGTGGTACAGGCAGCGTGGCATGTCGTGTCGGGCCGGTTGTGCGCCGGCGACGCCGTGATCGCGACCGTCCCTGCCGAGCGCGGTCATACCGAGCTCCTCACCGCGATCGGCGCCTTCGATCGCAGCTTCCCGCTCCGGGCGCGCCTCTCGGAGGGCAGCAGCTTCGCCGATCTCGTCGCGCAGCTCGCCCGGGGGCAGGAGGTCGGACAGCGCTGGCAGGACTACGCGCCGGCGGATGCGCCGGCGACCGCGGGCTTCGTCACCGTCGCGCCCTTCCAGACGATTGCGTCGGGCGGCATCGAGTTCTCATGCCTGCGCCTCGAGCCTGCGCCGTCGTTCCCGCTCGCCGTCGAATGGGACGGGACCTGCAGGATTCGGATCGTGCCCGGCGCCGTCGAGCGCATGACCGCCGAGGTGATCGCGCGGTGTCTCCGCAATGTGCTCACGGCCGCGGCCGCCTCGCCCGACACGCCGACCGCGGAGCTGGCGCTCCTCGGCGACGACGACGTGCGGCGGCTCACAGTCGAGGTGAACGACACCGCAGCACCCGTCGCGGCAACGACCGTCCACGAGCTCGTCACGGCTGCTGCCATGTCGGCCCCCGGACGCGAGGCCGTCGTAGACGACAAGGGTGCGGTGACATACGAGGAGCTCGTCGGACGCGCGAACCAGGTCGCGCAGCGGCTCGTCCGGGCCGGTGTCGGAACGGGCTCGGTCGTCGGTCTTTGCACGGATCGCTCGGTCGACATGATCGTCGGCCTGCTCGGGATCCTGAAGGCCGGCGCCGCGTACCTTCCGTTGAACTTCGAGCATCCGCCGGCGCGTCTCGCCCACCAGCTCGCCGAGACCGCGGCGCCCGCCATCGTCACCCAGCAGGGGTTCCTCGACCGGCTTCCGGCCTTCGAAGGAGAGCTCGTCTGTCTCGATCGCGATCGTGCAGACCTCGCCGCGGAGCCGTCAACTGCGCCGGATGTCTCGGTCGATCCCGAGTCGACGGCGTACGTCATCTACACATCCGGATCGACCGGCACGCCGAAGGGTGTCGCCGTCACGCACGCGAACGTCGTGAACTACGTGCAGGCGATCGCCGGAATGCTCGGGGCACGCGAGGAGCCGCTCGCCTTCGGCATGGTGACGGCGATCTCCACAGATCTCGGCAACACCGCCGTGTTCCCCGCGCTCTGCAACGGCGGAACCCTCGTGCTCGTCAGCCCGGCCGCCGCGGCAGATGCTGCAGCCGCCGCCGCGTACCTGCGCGAGCACCCGATCGACGTCCTGAAGATCACGCCTTCCCACCTGAACGCGCTGCTCGCTGGGTCCGACGGAGCGGATGTGCTCCCGAAGCGCTGGCTCGTCGTCGGCGGCGAAGCTCTGTCGTGGGACATCGTGGCGCGCGTGCGCGAGCTCGGTGCCTGCCGTGTGCTCAACCACTACGGCCCCACCGAGACGACGATCGGCGCGTGCACGAGTCTCGTGGCCGACGGTCCCGGACCGTACGCACCCGCCACCGCGCCGATCGGACGTCCGATCGCAAATGCGGCGTGCTACGTCCTCGACGAGCGTGGCCGCTGCGTTCCCGAGGGTGTGTTCGGCGAGCTGTACATCAGCGGCGCCGGCGTCGCGAAGGGGTACGTCGGCCAGGCCGAGCTCACCGCCGAGCGTTTCCACGCCGATCCGTTCTCGGGCGGCGACGCGCGAATGTACGCGACCGGCGATCTCGTCCGTCGTCTTCCCGATGGAGAGATCGAGTTCGGCGGACGCAAGGACGATCAGCTGAAGATCCGTGGCTTCAGAGTCGAGCCGAGCGAGGTCGAGGCAGCGCTGCGCAGCTACGAGCCGATCCGTGAGGCCGTCGTCGTCGGCCACGACGACGGGCGTGGAGAGCGACGGCTCGCCGCGTACGTCGTCGCAGATCGCCCCGTCACAGCCGAGGAGCTCAAGCGGCACGCGGCGCAGTGGCTCCCCGAGGTGATGATCCCGTCGGCGTTCGTCGTGCTCGACTCGCTGCCGCTCACGGCGAGCGGCAAGGTCGACCGCCTCTCGCTGCCCGCGGTGGACAGCGCGAACGGAAGCGGAACCGCCGACACGTACGTCGCGCCGCGCACTCCGGTCGAGGAAGCGGTTGCGGCGATCTGGGCCGACGTGCTCGGCATCGAACGCATCGGGGTCGAGGACGACTTCTTCGCGCTCGGCGGCCACTCGCTGCTCGCGACGCAGATCATCGCGCAGATTCGCAGCGACCTCTCGGTCAACCTGCCGCTGCACAGCCTCTTCTCGGCGCCGACGGTCGCGCTGCTCGCGGAGCAGGTCGTGCAGTTGATGGGCGGCGACGAAGAGACCGCACGGCTCCTCGCCGAGGTCGACCAGCTCTCCGACGAGGAGGTCGAGCGCCTGCTCGCGGGCGAAGAGGGTGGCCCCGCATGAGCGAGACGGCCGACGAGATCGCGACGGAGCGGGCAGTGTCGAGCGACGCCGCGTGGGTGCCGGTCTGGGCAGACGCCGACGAGCTGCTGCGTCTCGCCGACCTCACGCTCGCGGAGTTCTTCCGCCAGAACGCGCGCTACGGCAAAGGCGCGCGGGTGCTCGAAGAGGACGGCCTCGTGCTCTTCGCGGGGTCGCATTCTCAGCCGAATCCCTACCGCAACGGCGCCTTCCGCCTTGACGGGCGACTCGGCGCAGCCGAAGCGCTCGACCGTGCGCGGGAGTTCTTCGCGCCGCTCGGACGGCCGTTCGTGTTCTGGGTTCCGCAGCGGGCAACCGATCTGGTCGAGCACTGTGCCGCGAACGAGCTCCAGCTCCTCGAGCCGGAGGGGCTTCCCGAGATGTCGCTCGACTCGCCGCCGCCGCCGGTCAGAGAGCTCCCGGACGACGTCGAGCTGCGCCGTGCCGACACCGACGAGGTTCGGCGTGACTACGTCGACGTCGTCGCCAAGGGCTGGGGGATGGAGGACATCGCAATCGAGCTCGCGTCCGAGATCTTCTTCCATCCGGACAGCGTCGCCGACCCGAACACGATCGCGTTCGTCGCATACGTCGACGGGCGTCCGGCCTCGGGATGCCTGGCCATTCTCACGTGCGGCATCGCCGTCGGAGGTCAGGGCGCCACGGTGAAGTGGGCGCGCCGTCGCGGCCTCGCGGAGGCGTGCTACGAGGCGTGCCTCGAGGTCGCGTACGAGGAGTTCGGGATTCGCGGTTCCGTGTGCCAGAGCTCGCCGCTCGGGATGGGCGTCTGGGAGCGCATGGGGTACCGGGAGTTCACCCGCTACATGCGCTACCTCGTGCCGCCACCGGCTCGGAGCTGGGGCTGACCGTGCAGGGATCGCGGCGATGAGCGCAACCGAGAAGGACGATGCGATGGACCTCGACGCGCGGCTCGCGCGCCTCAGTCCCGCGCAGCGCGAGCTTCTGGAGCGCCGGCTGCTCGAGCGCAGCGCCGCGGTCGCGGCCGACTCGCGCATTCCGAGGCGCGGGGCCGACGTGCCGACCCCGCTCTCGTACTCGCAGGAGCTCCTCTGGCTCCTGAGCCAGCTCGAGGGAAAGGGCGTCGCTTACAACGCACCGGCGGCATTCCGCCTCCAGGGCCCGGTCGACGCGGACGTTCTTCAGCGCGCCCTCGAAGGTCTCGTCGCACGCCACGAGATCCTCCGCACGCGGTACGACCTCGTCGACGACGGTCCGATGCAGATCATCGAGGACGTCGGCGTCGTCCAGCTCGAGGTCGTCGATCTCTCCGACCTGGCGGAGGGCGAGCGCGACGCCGAGCTGCAGCGCCTGCTGCACGCCGAGTCCGAGCATGCGTTCGATCTCCGGGTCGACCCCGTGCTGCGCCCCTTCCTGATCCGGCTCGGCGCGGATGACCACGTGTTCTTCAACGTCATGCATCACATCGCCACGGACGGCTGGTCGCGCGCAGTGCTGCATCACGATCTGTCGGAGCTCTACGACGCGATCGTCGAGAGCCGGGAGCCGGAGCTCGTCCCGCTCGCGATCCAGTACGCCGACTACGCCGTCTGGCATCGCAACTGGCTCGACGGCGGCGTCCTCGAGCAGCAACTCGACTTCTGGAAGGAGACGTTGCGCAGCGCCCCCTCGCGGCTCGAGCTCCCGACCGACAAGCCGCGGCCGGCGGTACGGGCCTACGAGGGAGACCACACGAGCCGGATGCTTCCGATGGACCTACGGCACCGACTCGAGGCTCTGGGCCGAGAGGGCGAGGCAACCCTGTTCATCGCTCTCCTGGCGGCATTCGCGACATTGCTCCACCGGTACTCGGGGCAGGACGACATCGTGATGGGAACGCCGTTCGCCGGTCGCAACCGCAGCGAGCTCGAGTCGATGATCGGCTACTTCATCAATCCGCTCGCGCTGCGCGTCGATGCGTCGGACGATCCGACCTTCCGCGAGCTCCTGCAGCGGACGCGTCAGACGACGCTCAGCGCATTCGAGCACGCAGACGTCCCGTACGAGATGGTCGTGCGAGCGACGACACCCCAGCGCGACCTGAGCCAGACGCCCGTCTTCCAGGTGATGATGGTCCTGCACAATCCGGACTGGGAGCGAGTACGGCCGAAGTTCGAGCCCCGCGGCACCAGCGCGACGGAGATCGTCCACGAGAAGGGGTGGGCGAAGTTCGATCTGCTCCTCGGCATGAGCCAGCGGGCGAACGGGCTCAACACGACGTGGGAGTACAGCACCGAGCTGTTCGACGACGCGACGGTGAAGCGCATCGCGTGTCATTTCGAGAAGCTGCTCGAGTCGATCGTCGACGACCCCGATCTTCCGATCTCGCGTCTGCCGATGCTGCTCGAGGAGGAGCGCCAGGTCATCCTCTCGCGCTGGGCCAAGGCCCCGGCCGAGTTCCCGCAAGGCGTGCTGGTCAAGGACATGTTCGAAGCGTGGGCAAAGCGCACGCCCGAGGCGGACGCCGTCGTGTTCGAGGGAGCGCGACGTTCGTATCGCGAGCTCGACGAGCGCGCGAACCGTCTCGCCCACCGCCTTCGCGATCTCGGCGTCGGCCCGGGTCGTCTCGTCGGCATCTACATGACGAAGTCCCTGGATCTCGTGACGGCAGTCCTCGCCGTCGTCAAGGCCGGGGGCGCATATGTCCCGCTCGACCCGATGTATCCCGGCGATCGCATCGAGTTCATGCTCGAGGACTCGCGACCCGCCGTCATCGTCACCGAGCCCGGTCTCACGCCACCGATCGACGCGCTCGACGACGTCGCGTTGTTCTCCGAATGGGACGAGCTCGACCGCGAGTCGGCGGACCCGCTCCCGACCGTGGCGTCGCCCGATGACCTCGCATACGTGATCTATACGAGTGGATCGACGGGCCGGCCGAAGGGCGCGATGATCACCAATGCGAGCCTCGCGAACGCGTATCACGCGTACGAGGATGCGTACCGGCTCACCGACGAGACGACGAGCCACCTTCAGATGGCGAGCTTCTCGTTCGACGTGTTCACCGGCGACGTCATCCGTTCGCTCCTCTCCGGCTCGAAGCTCGTGCTGTGCCCGCTCGAGACCGTGATGGATCCGGCGCAGCTCTTCAACCTCCTCGTCGAGGAGCAGATCGACTGTGCCGAATTCGTTCCCGCGGTCACCAGCCTGCTCTTCGAGCACGTGGAGAGCATCGGGAAGACGCTCGACTTCATGCGCGTCCTCATCGTCAGCTCCGAAGGGTGGCGCACGGACAAGCACGAGGCCTGGACGCGCCTGACCGGACCGCGCACGCGGCTGATCAACGCGTACGGGCTGACCGAGGCCACGATCGACAGCACGTACTTCGAGGCGGAGGAAGCGCTCGTCGCCGATCGCTTCGTTCCGATCGGGAAGCCGCTCGCGAACTCGGAGATCTACCTCCTGGACTCGAACCTCGAGCTGGTGCCGATCGGGATCCCCGGAGAGCTGTGCATCGGCGGCGCCGGCGTCGCCCTCGGCTACCTGAACCGGCCCGAGCTCACGGCGGAGCGCTTCGTCGACAACCCCTTCGCGCCGGGCACCCGCCTCTATCGCACCGGCGATCTGGCGCGCTGGCTTCCCGACGGCAACGTCGAGTTCCTCGGCCGCTCCGACCGGCAGCTCAAGATCCGCGGCTTCCGCATCGAGCCTGGTGAGATCGAGGCCGTCCTCGAGCGGCATCCTGGCGTTCGCGCGGCAGCCGTTCTCTCATGGGAGCGGCGCGCCGGGGACGCCCGACTCGTCGCGTACGTGGAGCCCATGAACCCGGCCGACGCGCCGGCGTGGCGCGACCTGCGCGAGCTGCTCGCAGCCGAGCTACCTGCATTCATGGTGCCGTCGGCGCTGACCGTCGTCGACACGTTCCCACTGACGCCGAACGGCAAGCTGGACCGCGACTCGCTTCCACCGCCCGAGCTCGGGGAGGTCGACCACGAGGAAGGGTCGCGCGAGCCCGAGACGGAGACCGAGAGAGGGCTCGCGGAACTCTGGTGCACCCTCCTCGGCATCGAGACGGTCGGCGCCGAGGACAACTTCTTCGCACTCGGCGGGCACTCGCTCCTCGCGGTGCGGCTGATGGGCGAGGTCGACCGCCGGTTCGGCGTGAAGCTTCCGCTGACCGCGCTCTTCGAGGCGTCGACGATCGAAGCGATGGCGGCGCGCATCGACAAGGATCGAGGGGCTGACACGTGGGGGACTCTCGTGCCGCTGCGAGCCGAAGGCTCGAAGCCGCCGCTCTATCTGCTCCACGGCCGCGACGGCGAGCTTCTCCACTACCGCGACCTCGTGCGCGCGCTCGACCCCGACCAACCCGTCTACGGATTCCAGCCGCCGGGCCTGGACGGCCGCGAGCAGCCGCTGCTGGACGTGACCGACATGGCGTCGTACTACCTCGCGGAGCTGCGTTCGTTCCAGCCGGAAGGCCCGTATCTCCTCGGCGGCTATTGCTTCTCCGGCGCGCTGGCGTACGAGCTCGGAGCGCAACTCGCACAGCAAGGCGATGCGCCCGCACTCCTCGCACTCGTCGACGCCGTTCCCGTCGGGACGAGGCAGCCCCCGACGCGCCTCCAACTCGAGCGACAGAAGTTCGGCGACTTCATGCAGCGGGACCTGCGCGGCAAGATGGCGTGGATTCGCAAACGTGCGAAGGGCGTCGTCTACAAGATCCGCACGCGGTCGAAGTTCGTCTTGTACTCCTACTTCAGCCGCACGGGCCGGAGCATTCCGAAATGGCTCCGGAACGTCGAGGACGCGCTGCAGAATGCGATCCGGACCTACAAGACCCCTGCGTCGGCCTTGCATCTGACGCTCTTCCGGGCAGCGGAGAGCGCCGAGGCCGCAGAGGCGCGCGCCACGGAGTGGAGAGGCCTGGCGGAGGTCGTCGTCCGGCCGATCATCGGAGAGGGCATCCGCCACGACAACATGATCCGGCCGCCGTTTGTCTCCATGCTCGCGGCGGAGCTGGACGAATGCATCGACGCAGCGCTCGCTGGATACCGAGGCGCCGGCCGTACTCGCCGCCGCCGACGTCGCGCGGTAGCCGGCGGGGTCGTACGCCCCCGCCGGCAGTGCCTGCAGGCCGCGCTCTCGTCGCCCTAGCAGCAGTCGTCGCCGCAATCGCAGCCGCTCGTGCAGTCGGTCATCGCTCCTCCTTTCATCGATGGATGTCGATGAACGGTATATTGACAGATATCGATGAAGATGCTCGACGTTCTTCCAAGGCTCTGCTGCGGCCCCGAGGTCGCACCGCTCGATCTCGCCGAGCGGGATGCGCTCGCAGCCCGCTTCAAGGCCCTCGGCGACCCGACCCGCGTGGCGATCGTCAACCGGCTGGCCGCGGCCGACGAGGTCTGCGTCTGCGATTTCGTCGCCGCCCTCGACCTCGCCCAGCCGACGATCTCCCACCATCTCAAGGTGCTGCGCGATGCGGGCCTCGTCGAGTCGAGCAGGCGCGGGACCTGGGCCTACTACCGGCTCGTGCCCGAGGCGGTCGCCGCGCTCCGCGAGGCGCTCGGCGGATGACCCGCGTCCTCTTCGTGTGTGTCCAGAACGCCGGTCGCTCGCAGATCGCGCAGGCGCTCTACGAGCGGCGCGGCGGCGAGGCCCGCTCGGCCGGCTCGCACCCCGCCGACGCGGTGCACGAGGTCGTCGTCGATGCCCTCGAAGAGGTCGGGATCGACGTCTCCGGTCGCACGCCGAAGGCGCTGACCCGCGACGACGTCGATTGGGCAGACCTCGTCGTGACGATGGGTTGCGGCGATGCCTGCCCCGTCATTCCGGGCAAGCAGTACGTCGACTGGAACCTCGCCGACCCGGCAGGCCTCTGTCTCGAAGATGTGCGCGAGCTTCGCGCGACGATCGAGCAGCGTGTCGACGAGCTGCCGCTCTAACGCGCGCGACTCTAGCCCGCGCTGATCAGCGCGACGCCGCCGAGCGCGACCGCCACGCCGGCGAGCTGATGTTGCGCGATGCGCTCGTGCAGCAGCACGCGCGCGAGCGCGACGAGGATCACCGGATAGAGCGACGCCAGCACGGACACGACACTGAGCAGGCCGTGCTTCGTTGCGAGGCCGAAGAGCAGGTTGGCCGACGTGTCGAACACGCCGACCGCGATCAGCAGTCGCCACGATGCCCGCACGCCTGCGACGTTCGGGCGGAGGAAAAGGACGGCGCAGAGGATCAGCGGAACGCCCACCGCGCGCATCGAGAGCGGCGCCCAGAGCGCTCCGCCGGCCGCCGCTTTGCTCAGCGCCACGAGCGAGCCGCCGAAGCCGAGCGCGGCGAGCAGTGCATAACCGACTCCGGCGCCGATCCGGCGGCCGCTCGTGTCGATCTGCTTCTCGAGCGACGCGGCGATCACACCGACGATCGCGAGCCCGACGCCGACGAGCTGCAGGGTCGACGGCCGCTCGCCCCGCGCGAGGCCGTAGGCGAGCGGCACGACGACTCCGGTCGCGCTGATCGGACCCACGATCCCCATCGCGCCGATCTCGAGACCGCGATAGAACGAGGCGAGGCCGAGCACGCCGATCGCGCCTGCGAGCCCGCCCCACGCGAACTGCGCGCCGGTCGGCAGATCGGGACGGAAGATCGCGACGACGAGCGCGATGAACACGAGACCCGCCGCCTGACTCGTGAGGATCACGAGCGCGACGGGCAGCCGCCGGGAGCTCACGCCCGCACCGAAATCCGCGACGCCCCAGGAAAGGCTCGCGGCGAGGGCCAGCAGGATCCCGGTCAATCGCTGACGGGTCTCGTCGCGGCGACTGCGTCGAGTTGGTTCGCGTGGTAGAGCACCGCGGCCTCGGCGGTTCGCGCGCTGCGAACGTCGTGATGGCACGAGACGGCATGCAGCAACTCCGCCCGCACGCCCGCGTCGAGCATAGGCGCGCGTTCCTCGATCACGCGTAGGCCCAGGTGCACGTGGCCGAGCAGCCGGCCTTCGTCGGTGGGCCGGAAGACGGGGCCGCGTCCGAGCTCCAGTGTGCGGCCGACGTCGTGCACGAGCGCAGCGGCGAGCAGCAGGTCGATCCGCAGCCGCTGGTGCAGCTGTGCCGTCTCGCGGCAGAGGGTCGCGACGCCGACGGTGTGCTCGAGCAGGCCTCCCGCATACGAGTGGTGTCCGTCGAGCGTCGCCGGGAGCGCACGCATCGCCGTCCGCGTCTCCGTGTCGAGCACCCGCTCGACGGCCGCATGCAGGCCCGGATGCGTGATCTCGGCGACGAGGAACTCGAGAAAGCCCTCCAGCTCGTCGGCGTCGCGGCGCATCGCAGGGGCCATCGCAGCCGGGTCGACGTCGGCGGCCGGCTCGAGCGTGCGTACGTCGAGCTGGAGCTTGTCGCGAAACTTCTCGACCCGGCCGAGCACGCGCACCGCATCGCCTTCGCCGAAGCGCGTGTCGAGCAACTCGACGTCGTTCCACACCCGCGCCGAGATCCGCCCGCTCGGGTCGACGAGCTCGAGTGCGAGGTACGGCGCGCCGTTCTTCGTCCGCAGGCGCTCCTTCTTCGCGACGGCATAGATGCCCTCGACCGTGCGGTTCTCCTCGAGCTGCGCGATCGCCGTCATCAGGTGAGTCTAGGGCGACCGAGGGCTGGTACGGTCAAGCCGATGGCGACGATCCGCCCCTTTCGTGCTCTCCGCTACGACGAAGCGGTCGCAGGGCCGCTCGCGGACCTCGTCGCGCCTCCGTACGACGTCATCTCGCCGGAGGAGCGCAAGGAGTACCGGCACCGCAGTCCGCACAACGTCGTGCGTCTGACGCTGCCGGACTCCGAGGAGCAGGCGGCCGGCGATCTGGCGAACTGGCGCGAGACCGGCGTGCTCGTCGAGGAGCAGGAGCCCTCGTACTGGTGGCTCTCGCAGCAGTACGTCGGCCCCGACGGCGTCGAGCGCACACGCGAGGGCTTCGTCGCCGCGCTCCGCGTCGAGCCGTACGAGAACCGCGTGATCCTGCCCCACGAGCGCACGCACGCCGGGCCGAAAGAGGGCCGCCTGCGGCTGCTCGAGGCGACGCGCACGCAGCTCGAGCCCATCTTCCTGCTCTGGGACGGCTCGATCGCGCTCGACGGGCTCGGCGAGCCCGACCTCGCGGCAGTAGAGGGCGGCGTGACCGCACGGCTCTGGCGCCTCGACGCCGAGTTCGGCGACGCGCTCACCGCGGAGCTCGCCGAGGCGCAGCTGCTGATCGCGGACGGGCACCATCGCTACGAGACGACGGTCGCATTCCACGAGCAAGACGGCTCGGAGGAGAGCGCCTGGATGATGGTCGTGATCGTCCCCACCGACCAGGAGGGATTGACGATCTTTCCGACGCATCGCGTTGCGCAGTCGGTGAATGGCGTCAGCGGGACGCCGATCGACCCACCGGGCGACGAGCTGCCCGGCCTCGTGCTCTATCGCGGCGGCCAGTACCAGCTGCTCGAGGGCGACGGGCTCGACCCGGAGGTCGTCGATGCGCTCGCGCCGCAAGGCGTTACGTACACGCCGTTGGCGAGCGAGGCGATCGCCGCCGTCGATGCCGGCGAGGCACAGGCGGCGTTCCTGCTCCGCCCGACGCGCATCGAGGACGTGTGGGAGATCGCGAGCCGCGGCGACGTGATGCCGCAGAAGAGCACGTTCTTCTATCCGAAGCTCACCTCCGGTCTGCTCTTCTACCCGCTGTGACCGACTGGATCGCGGTCTGTCGCGGCGCCGTCGGCGAGGTGCAGCGTGTGCTCGAGGAGCTGCCGACCCGCGTCGAGCGCGAGCCCGTCGCGCGCCGGGGCGCGAGCGGCGACGACACGACGGCGGTCGACCAGGCGGCCGAGGACGCAATCCTTTCCTGCTTCCGCGACCTCGACGTCACGATCGTGTCGGAGGAGATCGGCCGGTACGGCGACGGGGCGACCCTCGTCGTCGTCGATCCGATCGACGGATCGCTGAACGCGAAGCGCGGCATCCCCTTCTTCTCGCTCTCGATCGCATTCGCCGAGGGCGAGCGCATGGGCGACGTGTTCCTCGGCTACGTCTACGACTTCGGCACCGGTGAAGAGTGGATCGGCCGGCGGGGCGAGGGCGCCACGCTGAACGGGAAGCCGCTCGGCGCGGTCAAGCCGAAGGACCGCATCGAGATCCTCAGCTTCGAGGCCACGCTCACGTCGCTCGTCGCAGCACATGCGGCATCGGTCGAGGGCCTCGCGCATCGACTCCGCCTGATGGGCTCGCTCGCGATCTCGCTCTGTCATCTCGCCGCGGGGCGCGTCGACGCGGTCTGCTCGTTGAAGCCGGCCCGTTCCGTCGACATCGCGGCCGCGCAGCTGCTCTGCCGCGAGGTCGGTCTCCCGCTCCAGCTCTTCGACGATCCGCGCGAGTTCGACGAGGCCGAGCTCGACCTGATCGGCCGTTCACGCGTCGCAGCGGCGGGCACCGTAGAGCTGTGCACGCAGCTCGCGAACGCCCTATCGACCTAGATTGCGCCGGCCGGAAAGCCGTGGGCACATTCGTCCAGAGTCCGCATAGAGTGGAGGCGTGGAGATGCACTGCGTGCTCGTCGCCGATGACAGCCGTCCGTTTGCCGAGATGCTCCGGGCGTCGCTCGAGGACGCAGGGTTCGAGGTCGTGACCGCCTACTCCGGACTCGCAGCCGTCGCTGCCCTGGAGAATCACGATGTCGACGTCGCCGTGCTCGACGTGTTGATGCCGGGCATCAGCGGTGACGCCGTCGCGCAGCGCCTGCGCCAGGTCGACCCGGCACTGCCGGTCCTCCTGATGACGGGCGCGGACGGCGCTTTCGCCTCGGGTGCGGGCGTACCCGTCCTGCGCAAGCCGTTTCCGCACGAGGAGCTGGTCGCCGCCGTTCGCCGTCTCGTGAAGTGACGGCTCCTGAGGTAAAGCTGTCGAGCGCCGAGCGCGTCCTCTTCCCGGAGGACGGCATCACCAAGGGCGATCTCTTCCGGTACTACGAGCGGGTTGGTCCGGCGATCGTGCCGCACCTCCGGGATCGTCCGTTCACGATGAAGCGCTACCGCGAGGGTGTCGCAGGCGAGGGCTTCTTCCAGAAGCAGGCGCCGAAGGGCATGCCCGCCTGGATCGAGACGCGGCGCTTCACCACGCACCCTCGCGACGGCGGTGCGCGAGAGGTCGACTTCCCGCTCGTCAACTCGGTGGAAGCGCTGCTCTGGATGGTGCAGATGCACTGCATCGACATGAACGCGTGGTACTCCCGCATCGACAAGCCGGATCGGCCGGATTACGTCGTCTTCGATCTCGATCCCCCGGACGATCCCGACGGCTTCGAGCTCGCGATCGAGGTCGCCCAGCTCGTGCACGAGCTCCTCGACGAGCTGGAGCTGCCGGGATACGTGAAGACGAGCGGCGCGGACGGCATCCACGTCCTCGCGCCCATCCAGCGCCGCTCAACCTTCGAGGACACCTACGCCTTCGCCGAGGCGGCCTCACGGCTGCTCGAGGCACGTCATCCCGGCAAGGTCACCACGGAATGGCTGAAGAAGAAACGCGAGGGCGTGCTCGTCGATCACCGTCAGAACGGCTGGGGCAAGACGATCGCGTCGGTGTACTCCGTGCGACCCAAGCCGGGCGCTCCGGTCTCGACACCGCTGCACTGGGACGAGCTGACACCCGGCGTGCGTCCCCGCGACTTCACGATGGAGGTCGTGCTCGACCGCATCGCCGCGAGCGGGGACCTGTTCGCTCCGGTGCTCGACGAGCCGCGTGCACTGGGCGCCGCCGCGAAGCGGCTCGCGCGGCTCGCCTTGTAGAGGCTTGATGTGAATCAGACGCACGCACGGATGGTGGCCGAGACGCGGCGCGCTTCGGCCGGCTCCGGCTTGAACGTAGAACCACTATGCCCGGCGCCGGATCCGGCCAAATCGCTTGGTCTGGGCCATCCCCGCACGCACGCCCGATCCACATCAAACCTCTAGCTCAGGGGCCGAACTCGCGCGCTGCGCAGTCCGGACAGTACGAAACCGTCTCGCGCGGCTCGCCGTCGTCGACCTTCATGCGCCAGCGCTCCCGCCCGATGAGCCAGGGCCTCCGGCATTCGATGCAGACGAGCGGGGAAGCGACGGTGACGGCGCTGCGCGGCGCCTCGTTGACGTGCTCGCGACCGGGGGATTCGCTGGGACGCTGTGTCATGTCGATGCTGTTGTCGGCGTGTGACCGCCTCTTCGTGACTGGCAAGTCGACCAGTCTTTGCCCGTCGCGGAGGCGACAGGTGTCGCGCAGCGGGGGCCGCATCGCGGCCTGCCCCCACCCGGCCGGAGGGGATTTGGGGCGGCCGTTCGTCTAGTTTTCGGCTGGTCCTGCGGATTCGGCCAGTTGTGCGGCGACGAGCGTTGCCGTAGGTTCGCGCTGGCTGTGACTTCGGAGTCGACCTCACAGTCGATCGGAGTCGGGTAGCGGCACGGCTGGCCGCAGTTCGTGCCGCCCCGGCTCCCACGTCCGCCGGGCTCGAACCATCCGGCCGTCCAGTTGGCGCGGTTCACGGTCGCTCTGACACTGCGTCCTCAGCGCGACGCCGGAGGACGACCATGCTGCCCGAACAGAGGAACGGACACCGCCGCGGGCGACATGTCTTGGCAGGCGTCGTCGCCGTCGCGATCTGCGCGTTCGTCTCGGGTCCTCCCAATCAGGATCGCGTCGCCGCCCGGGCAGTTGCTGCGGCGGCCGCCACCGACGCCCCCTTTGGCTGGCAGGTCACAGCCACGGGTCTCGACCGGGTGCCGGAGTCCGCTGTGCTCGCCGCCGCGGCGATCGAGGTCGCCGTGGTCGACACCGGCGCAGACGTGCCCGCGTCCTCGGAGGCGGGCGGGAGACGACCGTCGTCTTACAACGTGCAAACGCACTCGGGGAACGTCACGGACGCGAACGGCCACGGCACCTTCGTGGCCTCCCTCGCGGCCGGGTTGGCCGGCGACGGCACCGGCACGGGCAATGTGCGGCTGCTCGTCGTCAAGGCCGCCGGGGCCGACGGTGCCCTCACGACGACCGATGAGGCGAAGGCCATTCGCTACGCCACCGATCACGGCGCCCGGATCATCAACGTCAGCTTCGCCGGGAGCACCACGTCCCCGGCTGAGCGGCAGGCGATCCGCTACGCAGCGAGTCACGGCGTCCTTCTCGTCGCGGCGGCCGGCAACGCCTACGACGCGGGAAATCCCGTCGAGTATCCCGCGGCGCTCCTCCAGCCGGTCGGATCGAACGGCGCGGGCGGCGCGGGGCTCGTTGTCGCGGCATCCACGAGCGACGGCTCGCGAGCGCAGTTCTCCGGCACCGGATCGTGGATCTCCCTCGCCGCCCCCGGGGAGGACGTCCTCGGCGCAGTGTCCGAGCATTCCTCACCGACGGCCTACCCGCGCACCCCGGTGCCGGGGTTGTCCGGCCTCTTCGGGTACGCGAGCGGCACGTCGTTCGCGGCGCCGCAGGTGGCACGCGCAGCGGCACTCGTGTGGGGGGTGAATCCGCGGCTCAGGGCAAGCGACGTTGCGCGGATCCTGAAGGAGACCGCCTCCGGCGGCGGTACGTGGACGCCCGAGCTCGGGTTCGGGGTCATCGACGTCGCAGCGGCCGTGGCGCGTGCGACGGCATTGCGCCCCTCGCCCTAGGAGCCGAGCCAAGAGAGCTTCGACTACCCTCATGGCAGTGACGGAGCCCGCCCACGATGCCGTTCTCCGTGCGCTCGAGCAGGTCATCGACCCGGAGCTCCAGCGCCCCGTCACCGACCTCGACATGGTGCGTGACGTCTCGATCGCCGACGGTGTCGTCTCTCTGACGATCGTGCTCACGATCGCCGGCTGCCCGTTGCGCGAGTCGTTCCAGACGCAGGTCGACAAGGCGCTTTCCACCGTTCCGGGGGTGCGCGGCTTCGAGCTCTCCTTCGGGGTGATGACGCCGGAGGAGCGGGCGGCGCTGACGACGAAGCTTCGCGGAGGGGCCGTCGAGCGCGACAACGTGATCCGCCTGCCTCGGGACTGCCGTGTCATCGCCGTGGCGAGCGGCAAGGGCGGCGTCGGCAAGTCGTCGCTCACCGCGAACCTCGCCGTCGCGTTCTCGCAGATGGGTCGGCGCGTCGGCATCCTCGATGCCGACATCTACGGTCACTCGATCCCCCACATCCTCGGCATCCACCAGAAGCCGGTCGCAGTCGACGAGATGATCGTGCCACCGGTGAAAGACGGGCTGAAGCTGATGTCGATCGGCTTCTTCCTCGACGACAACGAGCCGGTGATGTGGCGCGGGCCGATGCTGCATCGCGCACTCGAGCAGTTCCTCACCGACGTGCACTGGGGCGAGCTCGACATGCTCGTCGTCGACATGCCGCCCGGCACGGGTGACATCTCGATCTCCCTCGGCCAACTGCTGCCGCGCGCAGAGGTCGTCGTCGTCACCACGCCGCAGAAGCTCGCGCAGGATGTCGCGTCACGTGCCGCGAGCATGGCGCGCAAGACGAACATGCGCCTTCTCGGCGTGATCGAGAACATGACCGGAGAGATCTTCGGCGAGGGGGGTGGGGAGTCGCTCGCGGCCCAGCTCGATGTTCCATTGCTCGGCCAGGTCGCGCTCGATCCGCTACTGCGTGAGCAGGGCGACCTCGGCGAGCCTATCGTCGCGTCGCACCCCGACTCCGAGACGGCGCAGGCCATCGTCGGAATCGCCGAGTCGATCGTCGCACGCACCTTCGGAAGCATCGTCAAGTCGCTTCCGCTCGTCGGCTGATGGCCGACAACCTCACTGCGGTTCGCGAGGTGTACGAGCTCGCCCGTCGTGCCAAGCACGCGGAGCTGCGCACACGCCTGCACGACGACGTGACGTGGCATCCCGCGCGCGAGGGTGCGTGGAAGGCGTGCGAGAATGCCGACGACGTCGTGCGCACGCTGTTGTGGCGCGCTGACGCGAACCGGCTGCGCCCGGGTGAGATGATCGACGTCGGTGACCGCGTGTTCGTCCAGCTTCGCGGCAAGCGGCTCGAGCGGCTCGGTGCCAAGGGTGTCCTGATCCCGCGGCTGTTCCAGGTGATCGTCGTTCGCGGTGGGAAAGTCGCGAGCATCCAGGATTACGCGCGCCGCGAAGACGCACTGTCGGCCGCGGGCGTCAAGAAGTAGCGTGGCTGCCGCCGCGTTCTTCGACCTCGACCGGACGCTGCTGCGGCGTTCCTCCGCGCTCGCGCTCGCGGGCACGTTTCGGCAGCGCGGCCTGATCTCGAGGCGGCAGCTTGCGAGCGCAGCAGCGTGGCAGCTGCTGTTCGTGCTGCGCGGTGCGAGTCACGAGGCGGTGCGACGCGCGGCGGAAGACGGGCTCGTCCTGCTGCGCGGCTTCACGCCGGAGAAGATGCGCGCGCTCGTCGCCGACGCGATGGAGCCGGTGCTTCGCCCGCTCGTCTATGCCGAACCACTGCACCTCGTCGAGCAGCATCGCGACCGTGGCGAGCCCGTGTTCATCGTCTCCGCGACATTGCAGGAGATCGTCGAGGCGATTGCGGACGAGCTCGGTTTCGACGGCGCGCTCGGCACGGTCTGCGAGGTGCGCGACGGCGTGTACACGGGCCACGCGGTGCGCGCGCTGCACGCGGAGAACAAGGCGAGCTGCCTTCGCGAGCTCGCCGAGCACCGCGGCTTCGATCTCGCCGAGTGCACGGCCTACTCCGACAGCCACACCGATCTGCCGTTTCTCGATGCCGTCGGGCATCCGGTCGTGGTCAACCCCGACCGCGAGCTGCGGCGCATCGCGGGCGAGCGTGGCTGGCCGATTCTCGAGTTCGGTGCGCAGGCGTACCCACACGCGCGGCGCCGCGTGCCCCCGGTCCTCTGGGCGGCCGGCGCGCTCGTCGGTGCAGGCGCCGTCCTCGGCACGCGCGGCCGCCGTGGACGCTGAGGAAGCGCTCGCCCGCGTTCGGGCGCTCGGCTTCGCGGACGACGACGCACGGCGGCTCATCGCCCACTTCGCGGACGCCGAGGCGCGCGGAAAGAAGAGCCACGGCTTCTCCCGCGTCGAATGGCTCGAGACGCTCGAGCTCGTCCCCGGGGCGCGTCCCGAGCAGGTCGAGGCCGAGCCCGGCTTTCAGCGCTGGCACAGCCGCGGCGCCATCGGGTACCTCGTCCTCGACACGGTCGTGCGCGCACAGCTCGACGACCCGCCGGAAGCGGCGCGGGTCGTCGTCTGCGAGGACACCTTCCCGACCGGGATGCTCGGCGGCTGGGTCAGGCGGCTCGCCGACGGCGGTCTCGTCGCGGCGCTCACCGCGACCTCGCCCGCTCGCCTGTCGCACCCCGACGGCGGTCCGCCGCTGATCGGCACGACGCCGCTCGCGATCGCGATCCCGAGCTCGGCCGGCGATCCCATCGTCACCGACGTCTCGATGGGCCGGGTCACCCACGGCGACGTGCTCGCCGGCCTCGCCTCACCCGAGGAGCTCGTTCCCTTCGGCGGCGACCAGGCCTACAAGGCGTTCGCGCTCGGCCTCGGCCTGCAGCTGCTCGTGCAGGCACTGCTGCGGGACGGGGCGGTGCGCGGCGCGGTGCTCGTCGTCGGGCGGCCGGAGAGCGATCCTGTTCCCGCGTTGCGCGCGGCCGGCGCCGGCGTTCGTCTGCCTGGCGACGGCCCGCCCGGGCGCTAGCGCGGAAAGCGCGGGTCGTCGCGGATCGAGGCGAGGTCGTCGTCTGTCGCCGCGTGTGCGCGGAAGCGCTCGGCTGCGTCGACCGCGACGTTCAGCTCGTCGAGGGCGCGATCCGCATTCCCCGAGAGCGCCTCGACACACGCAAGCTGATAGTGGACGGGCGCTGCATCCGTCTCGGTCAAAGCCTCTTCGAGCAGCCGCCGCGCGGTGTCGTAGTCTCCCGACGCCATGTGCGGCAGCGCCGGAAAGAAATACTCCCACGCGGAGATCTCGTGCCGGCCGGGACGGCCGCCGATCGCGAGGACAGTGGTGTTCGGCTCCTTGGCGACCGCGGCGCGGCGTTGCGCAGGATCGTCGAGGTAGACCAGTGTTCCCGCAGGGGCGTCGACCTCTTCGCCGTCGACGGTGAAGGTCGCATGACCCGTCATCACCGCATAGATCTCCTCATGGCCGAGCGGCGACTCGGTGTGATCCTCGACGACGTCGTCACCTGCATTCGCAGCGGTGTACGCGTTGATCCCGAACGCCGTCACGCCGAGTGTGCGGCGCACGGGCTTCCAGACGAGCGAGCCGAGCACCGGGATCCCCTCCACCTCGTCGAGCGAGAGCCGTTTCATCACGAGACCTCGCGCAGCGTCTGGAGGACGACAGGATCGATCGCATCCCCGCCGTCGACGCGCTCTTCGATGTTCTCCACCCCGGCCCAGTGGAGCAGCGCAACGTCCAGGTCGCCGTCGTAACCGAGTCGCTGTAGCCGGTCGCGTACCTCCTGGACGAGCGCACCGTCGAGCGGCAGCCATTCGTCGCGGGGCGTCTTGCCGAAGAGCCGGTCGTGGAGCGCATAGATCCGCTGCAGCTCCTCGATCGGTCGGGGATGGTCGTCGACGCGGAGATCCGCGACGAGATCGGAGAGCTGTGCATAGCCGCCGTTTCGCTCCACGACGAGGAGCGAGGCCGACTGCTGTCCGCGCCGGTCGCCTCCGGCAGCCTGTGCCGCGGCGAGGCACTCGAGCAAGCGACGCTCGAGCGGCAGGTGTGCGGTTGCCTCGAACGTCTCGGCGAGCGCGTCGACCGTCTCCGGCCCGACGAGGATGTTGCCCTGCGCCGCGTACGAGGGACCGTTGCGATGCCCCGCCCAGGCGTGACAGCTCGGGCCGGTGTAGCTCGCAGAGCCACCGTGTGCGTCGACGACGCCGAGTTGCCGCTCGGCGCGTCCATCGTCGGCAGCGACGAGTCGCTGAACGACCTCTTCCGCGCGAAGGCCGTCGCGCAGCAGCGCCAGCCCGTCAGGGCCGTACCGCGGGTTTGCATACGCCTGCGTCGCGACCGCTCCGACGCCGGGCTCCGCCCACGGCACCACCGATCCGACCGAGAGGAACTTGGACTGCACGGCAACGCCCCACTGCCCGGCCGCGAGGTCGGAGGCAGCGATCGAGTACGTCGCGACGATCATCCGTAGGTCAGATCGGTCAGGTCGAGCTCGAGCAGCTCGGGGCGGTCGTCCGGGACGACGACGCACGCGACCTCGGGCCGCGCGAGGGCCGTCGTGATCTGCTCTGCGGACGCCGCGCGCACGACGATCGGCGTGCCTGCGTCGAACGCCGTGCGCAAGCCCTCGACGTCGTCCACCGTGTCGAGGACGAGCGCATCTTCGAGCTCCAACTGACCTGCGAGCGCGAGCTCCGGCACCCGCCGGCCCGTCGCGCCGAACCAGCGTTCTCTCACACCGTCACCGAGTCGCCGGGCTCGATCTGCTCCACGGTCACGCCGGTTGCGAGCGCCTGCAACGCAGCGGGCGTGCCGGTCAGCACCGGGAACGTTCCCCAGTGGCACGGGACGCAACGCTTGACGCCGAGCAGCTCGAGTGCGACGGCCGCTTCGCGGGGGCCCATCGTGTAGTGGTCGCCGATCGGGATGACCGCGACGTCGGGCGCGTAGATGCGGCCGATGAGCGCCATGTCGCCGAAGACGCACGTGTCGCCGGCGAAATAGAGCTTCTTGCCGTCTTCCACCTCGACGACGAAGCCGGCGGCCTCGCCGGCATATGTGCCGTCGGGCGTCGAGCTCGAGTGGAACGCGTTCGTCAGCGTGAACTTCACGCCGTCGACGTCGACGGTGCCGCCCTTGTTGAAGCCGATCGTCTTGTCGCCGGGTACGCCCTGCGTGCCGAGCCAGCCGGCAAGCTCCACCTGTGCCACGACGGTCGAGCCGTGCTGCTGCGCGATCGCCACAGTGTCGCCGATGTGGTCGCCGTGCCCATGCGTGACCGCGACGATGTCTGCGCGCTCGGGTTCCTGCTCGCCCGCAGGACACTTGGGATTCCCCTGCAGGAACGGGTCGACGTAGATGCGCTTTCCGGCCGCCGTGTCGACCCGGAACGCGGCGTGGCCCAGCCACGTGAGCGTCGTCTCCGGCATCCCTCTCCTTTCGTGGTGGTCCAGCGAGCGTAACGAGAAGGACCGTCCGACGCGGGGGCGAACCTTTCGAGTGGATGGGATCGAGGCTGCTCCCGCTGGCGCTCGCCGCCGGCGCACTCCTTGCCGATGCGCTCGGCCTTCATCGCAGTGCGTCCTACCTCGTGCTCTTCGCAGTCGTCGCCGCAGCGGCGGCGGCCTTTGTCGGCGTCGCCGACGTTCTGGAAGGGAAGCCGGCACGGCTGCGGGCGATCGGAGCTTCAGGCGCGCTCGCCCTGCTCGTGCTCGGCGCCGCCGCGCGCGCCACCGCGGCCGTCGGCGCCTCGGTTCCGGCGCTCGCAGCATCGACGCTTGTCGCCGCGCTCGTGGTCTACTCCCTTCCCGTCGTCGGGTGGGTCCTCGAGCCGCTCCGTCCGCGACGGCGGACGCCGAGTGTCGTTCGCGAGCCGCGAGCGCGTGCCGACACGCGCACGGTCGAAGCGGCCTGACGCCGCTACTGCTCGGCTCGCCGCTTTTCGATTGCGGCGGGGCAGCCGCGGTCACCGTGGGCGATGCTCACGATGGGACGCTCCGCCTCGAGTGCCTGGAAGCACTGCTGGCAGTTCCCGAGCAGGAGAGCGGCGGCGTGGTCGATCATCCTGTTGCGCTGCAGATTGTCGATCGGCGCGGTCTCGACGTGGAGGAGGAATCGATCCGTGGCGCGGTTGATCGCCGGGTTGCCCTTGAGCGTGTCCGGCGCCGGGAGCGCGGCGGCCCGCTTGATCGCGGTCAGGTCGACCTGGAGCCGAGCGAGCGCCTGCTTCTCCTTCGGGCTCGTACATGCCTTCGTCGAGCTGCTCCCGCTGCTCCCGCCGCAGCCGGCGAGGAGGAGCACGGTGGCGAGGATGACCAGCACCCGGATCACAACACCATCGTAACGCGAACGGCGGTGTCGTAAACCGGTTCCTACACCAGTGCGGCGAGAGCGTCCCGGCCGCCGGAGAGGACGGGATCCCCGTGGCCGACGAAGATCTGCTCGATCGGGAGCTCGAGCAGCGGCCGGAGCGCCGCGCGCAGGTCGTCGACGGTCGCCTGCCCCAGCCAGCTCTTCGGACAGAGCCGGAACGGGCTCCCGAGCAGCACGTCTCCCACGACGAGTGCCTTCTGCTCGGGCAGCCAGTAGAGAACTTCGCCCGAGCGGCCCGTGCCGAAGGCCTGGATCCCGCCGGGGAGCTCGTCGCCGACGTCGAACGGGTCGGTCACCTCGACGCCGCGATTCTTCAGCCGCTTCACGAGCGAGGTCGGCGCCCAGACCCGCGCGCCGAGCGTTCCCGCGCTCCGGGCATGGAAGAAGACCGTGACGAGTACGTGCGCCGGCGCACCGAGCTCGGCGGGAGGGTCGATCGGGTCGAAGAAGACGAGGCCGTCGGGAGTGTCGACGGCGAACGCAGCAACGTCCTTGCCCCAGTGGTCGTGCCAGGCGGTCCAGCGTGTGACGCCGGGCATCAGAAGGGAAGCGATGCCGCGGCGTGTTTCGCGAGATCGATCAGCGACTGAACGGCGAAGAGCGAGCCGACGGACACCGTCAGCGCGATCCCGACAGCGCCGTGTAGCAGCGTCTCCCTCGCGGGAGCGCCGCCGGTGACGGTGACCGGAGCGCCGACCTGGAGCTCGGCCGATGGGCGCATGTACATCGCCCGGACGACACCGAGGTAGTAGTAGAGGCTGACGAGCGTCGCAATGACGCCGACGATCACGAGCCACGTCCAGCCGTGCTCGTACGCGGCGGAGAGGACGTAGAACTTGCCGATGAAGCCGCCGCCGACCGGCAGGCCGGCGAAGCCGAACATGAAGAACCACATGGCGATGCCGAGGAACGGCCGCTCCCAGCCGAACCCGGCGAGGTTGTCGAGCGTCACCGGCTCGCCGAGCTCGCGCTCGCGCGCGGCGACGACAGCGAACGAGCCGAAGGCCATCGCCGAATACGGGATGAGGTAGTACATGAGAGCGCGCGCACCGAGAGGCGTGCCGACGGAGACGCCGATCAGCATGAAGCCAGCGTGCGAGATCGACGAGTACGCGAGCATGCGCTTCACGTCGCGCTGCACGAGCGCAGCGAGGTTGCCGATCGCGAGCGATGCCACTGCGATTCCCGCGACGGCCCATGTCCAGAGGTGCGCCTCCTGCGGGAACGCCGTCAGCAGCAGCCGTAGCGCGAGCACGAGCGCCGCGACCTTCGTCGCCGCTGCCATGAAGGCCGTCACCGGCGTCGGTGCGCCCTCGTACACGTCCGGCGTCCACATGTGGAACGGCGCGGCCGACGCCTTGAAGCCGAGACCGGCGATGATCAGCGCGAGACCGAGGACCAGGAGCGCGTCGCCTGAGAGGTTCTGCTGCCCCACCGCCTGCGCGATCTCCGCGAAGCCGATCCGTCGTGTCGCGCCGTACACGAGCGCCGAGCCGAACAGCAGCCCGGCAGACCCGAACGACCCCACGATCAGGTATTTCAGGCCGGCTTCGAGCGACCCTTCGCGGTCGTAGTCGATCGCGCACATGATGTAGAGCGCGATCGAGAACCACTCGAGCGAGAGGAAGAGGGTCATCAGGTTCGCCGAGCCGACGAAGAACGCCATGCCTGCGAGGCACGCGAGCAAGAGCGCGAAGAACTCGGCGACGTGGTCGTCGCGGCGCTCGACCGGAGCGCGGCGGGCCCACGCAGGGATGTGATCGACGGAGAGAAGCACCGTGCAGAGGCCGATGCTGCAGAGGATCGCCTGCGCGAGCGCAGTCCAGCGGTCGCGATAGAAGGCGTCGCCGACGACCCGATGGCCGTTTGCGCTGTCGACATAGATCCAGATCGACGCGATGAGGCCGCCCACGCAGCCGAGCCCCGCGACCGTCGCGGCGAACGCGCGCCGGATCGAGCGCGGTACGAGCACGGCCGAGAGCAGGGCGATCCCGGAGGCCCCGAGTAGCGCGAGGATCGTCGAGAGCGCGAACCAGTCGACGTGGGGCGTCGAGATCACTTGAACTGCTCCGCGATCACCTGGGACGGTTGGTCACCCGCGAACGAGTTGTGCGAGATGCCGGCGGGCCACACCGAGAGCGCGAGCAGCACGCCGACGAGTGGCGCGAGCAGCGCCAGCTCTCCCGGACGCAGGTCCAGCGCCTCGTCGTGCACGGTCGAGCCGCGCGCCTGGTGCAGCACGGCGGAGATGAGTCGCAGCATGTACATCGCCGCGAGCACGATCGCCACTGCGCCGATCACGGCCCACCACCATGCGCGCTGATACGCGCCCGCGAGGATCAGGAACTCGCCCGCGAATGCGGCGGAGCCGGGCACGGCGAGCGAGATGACGCCGAGCGTGAGCAACAGTGTGGAGAGCACCGGTCGGCCGCGCGCCATGCCGCCGAGGAGTGCAAAGTCGCCCGTGGTCGTTCTCCGCTCGACCGCGCCGGCGATCAAGAAGAGCGACGTCGACACGAGGCCGTGCGCGACCATCTGCAGCACGGCGCCGTCGAACCCGAGGTTCGTCCCCGAGAACAGGCCGATCGCGATCAGCCCGGATTGCGCAAGCGACGAGTACGCGACCACGCCTCGGAAGTCCGGCGCTCGGAACGCGAGCAGCGATCCATAGATGAGCGCCGCGGCCGCGAGCACGAGAATCGTGGTGCGGTAGTACGACGTCGGCTCGGGGAACTTCGTGATCGCGATCCTCAGCATCCCGTACAAGCCGGTCTTCGCGATCACGCCCGAGAGCACGGCGCTGACCTCGGGCGGTGCCTCGCGATACGCGTCGGGCAGCCAGCCGTGGAACGGGAAGAGCGGCGACTTGATCAGGAACGCGAACATGAAGCCGAGGAAGATCCAGCGACTCGCGCTCGTCGGCCCGTCGACGAGGTCGAACGTGCCGACCTTCAGCCCGTAGACGATCAGCGCAGCGAGCATGATGAGCGAGCCGGCCATCGTGTAGATGACGAACTTCACCGTCGCGCCGAGCCGGCCCGCACCGCCCCACACGCCGATGAGGACGTAGAGGGGAATCAGCATCGCCTCGAAGAACGCGTAGAAGAGCAGCAGATCCTGTGCGACGAACACGCCGACCGTCGCTCCCGTGAGGAAGAGCATCAGGCCGAAGTACGCGCGCGGTCGGTCGCGCCCGACCCAGAAGCCGTAGCCGATCGCCGCCGCCATGCAGACGACGGTGAGCCCGACGAGCCAGAGCGAGAAGGCGTACTCGCCGACGTGATACGAGACGTGCAAGTCGGGGATCCACGACGCGCGCTGCGAGAACTGCAGGCCGGACTGCTGGAAGTCGAACCGGGCCGCCTGCTCGATCCAGATGCCGACCTCGAGCAGCGAGACGAGCACTGCGAGCGAGCCGGTCGTGAAGCGGGAGAGCGGCAATATCCAGATCGCAATCGCCGCTCCCATCGGGAGGCAGATGAGGAGCGTGGTGTACGACGAGACGGTCATCGCACCACCAGGAAGACGACCGCGAGCACGGCCATCCCCATGCCGAGGAAGAACACGTACGTGCGCAGCAGGCCGGTCTGGAGCCGCCGCACGACGCGCGCCGCGTCCATCGTCGTCTCACCGAGATCCGGAGCTGCGGCGAGGACGAACGGTTCCTCGACGACCCGCCGTAGCTGGGTCGCAAGCGCGGCGGCCGGCCTGTAGAAGACGGCGTCGTATGCCTCGTCGAAGTAGAGCTTGTGCTCGAGCACGCGCTGCACCGCGGGCAGGCGCGGCACGGCGAGACGGCGGCTGCCGTACATCGCGTAGGCGACGGCGATGCCGGTGAGCCCCACGCCGAGCGCGAGCGCGGACGTGAGCCATTCCTGCGTGTTGGTCGGCTCGGCGATTCCGAGCGTCGGCGCCACCGGGGCGAGCCAGTCGGTGACGAGATGCCACAACGGCTCGAACTGGAGCCAGCCGCCGATCACGGAGAGCACGGTGAGCACGGCGACGGGGATGAGCATCGTCCACGGGCCCTCGAGGCCGTGGTGGTCGTGGTGGTGCTCCTCGACGAACGCGTTCGGCTCGCCGGGGAACACGATGAAGTAGAGGCGGAACGTGTAGAGCCCGGTGAGGAATGCGCCGATCAGTCCGACGGCCCAGAAGACGTACCCGTACCAGCCGATGTTGAGCGTCGAGGCGATGATCGGGTCCTTCGAGAAGAAGCCCGCGAACGGGAAGATGCCGACGAGCGCCAACGCCCCGGCGAGGAACATCCAGCGCGTCCACGGCATCACCTTTCCGATGCCGGCCATCTTCCTGATGTCCTGCTCGCCCGCGAGCGCGTGAATGACGAGGCCCGCGGTCATGAAGAGCAGTGCCTTGAAGAAGGCATGCGTCATCAGATGGAACATGCCGTTCGCGTAGCCGCCCACCCCGGCGGCCATGAACATGTAACCGATCTGCGACATCGTCGAGTACGCGATCACACGCTTGATGTCGGTTTGCACGAGGGCGATCAAGCCGGCGACGAGCAGCGTCAGCGCGCCCATGCCGGCGCCGATCAGCTCGATCGTGCGCGCCTGCTCGAAGATCGGGTGCGTGCGCGCGATCAGGTAGACGCCCGCTGTGACCATCGTTGCCGCGTGGATCAAGGCGCTGACGGGGGTCGGGCCCTCCATGGCGTCGGGGAGCCAGGTGTGCAGCGGGATCTGCGCCGACTTCGCGGCCGCGCCGCCGAGCAGGCCGAGCGCGACGAGGTCGACCGTCGTCTGCGAGAGATGGCTCGCCGTCGTGAACGACGTTGCGAAGTCGAGCGAGTTCGAATGCGCGATCAAGACGAAGAACGCGAGCGCCATCGTCGCGTCGCCGAACGCGTTCATCACGAACGCCTTCTTCGCCGCGGCGATCGCAGTCGGCCTCTCGTGCCAGAAGCCGATCAGCAAGTAGGAGGAGAGGCCGACGAGCCCCCAGCCTGCGAGCAGGATGAGCAGGTTGCCGCCCTGCACGAGCAGCAGCATCGAGAAGACGAAGAACGACATGTAGGCGAAGTAGCGCCGTTCTTCGTCGTCGCCGTCCATGTAGCCGATCGAGTAGAGGACGATCAAGCCGCCGACGCCGGTGACGATGAGCATCATCATCGTGCTCAGCGGGTCGACGAGCACCGTCAGGCCGACCTTGAAGCCGCCGCTCTGGAGCCACGTGAACGCTGTCGAGAAGGCGCCTCGCGGCCACGGCTGGTTCGGGTCGTTGAGTGGTGGCACGAAGACCGGCGCAGCGGAGCGGCCGTGCAGGCCGACGAACGCGGCAACGGCTCCGCCGAACGCCGTGAAGACGCTCAGCGTCGAGATCCAGCCGGCGGCAGCGCGCGAGATGCGCGAGCCCGCCAGCGTGATGAGCAGCGCGCCGGCGAGCGGGGCGCCGAGGCAGAGCCAGGCGCCGGGGATCATCCGCGGAGCTCCGAGAGCTTGTCGACGTCGAGCGGCAGGCGCCGGCGGTTGATCGCGACGACGAGGCCGAGGCCGACGCACACCTCTGACGCGGCGACCGCCATCACGGCGAGCGCGAAGATCTGGCCGGCACCGTTACCCGCAGCCCGCGCGAAGGCGATGAGCGCGAGGTTCGCGCCGTTCAGCATCAGCTCGAGCGAGAGCAGCACGATCAGCGGGTTGCGCCGCACGAGCACGCCGAGCGCACCGATTCCGAAGAGGAACGCGGCGATGCCGACGTACCAGACGATCCCGGGCCCTTGCATCAGGGCATCTGCTCCGCGGCTCCGTCGTCACGGCGCTTCGTGTGCTCGCCGAGAATGACGCCGCCGACTGCCGCGATCAGCAGCACGATCGACGTGATCTCGAAGGCGAGCAGATGGTCGGTGAGGAAGAGGCGTCCGATCCAGCCGGGGGAGCCGAACGTCGCGTTCACGTGTGGCACGTCCGACAGGCGCCCACCGGCCTTGAGGCCGAGCACGACGATCACCTCGACGAAGATCGCGCCTGCTGCGAGCACCGCGCCGAGCGTCTGCCAGTTCGGCCCGCCCTTCCACGGCGTCTCCTGTCGCGGTCCGACGTACGCGATGACGAAGAGGAACATCACCATCACCGCACCGGCGTAGACGAGCACCTGGGCTGCGGCGACGAACTCGGCCGACAGCAGCAGGTACAGAACCGCGAGCGATGCGAGGTTGCCGATGAGCGCGAGCGCCGAGAAGAACGGATTCGAAAACGACACGACCGCGACGGCGGATGCGAGGCACGCGAAGCCTGCGATCACCCAGACCGCCCAGACGAGGATGTTGCCGGCGCTCGCAGCGAGAATCAAAGGTCGGCCTTTCGATTCACGAATCGGATCGGTAGAAGGGGATCGGCGTGTCGTAGAGCACCGGGTCGGCCACCGGCACCTTCTTGATGGGCGGCGCGAGAAGCATGTCCTTCGTGTAGATCTGGTCGTCGCGGTTGTACTCCGAGAGCTCGAACTCGTTGCCGAGCGTGATCGCGTCGAACGGGCACGCGAGCTCGCAGTAGCCGCAGAAGATGCAGCGGCTCATGTTGATCTCGTAGATGCGTGCGTACCGCTCGCCCGCGGAGACGCGGTTGTCCGGCGTGTTCTCGGCCGGCACGACGCGGATGCAGTCCGCCGGACACGCAGCGGCACAGAGCGAGCAGCCGACGCACTTCTCGAGGCCGTTCGCGTGCGTCCAGAGGCGGTGCCGTCCGCGGAAGCGCGGATAGATCGGTCGCTTGTACTCCGGGTACTGCTGCGTGATCGGCTTCTTGAAGATCTGCTTGAACGTGACGCCGAAGCCCTTGAGCGTCGAGAACGGCTGCATGGAGCTCATCGGCTGCCCTTTGACTCTGGCCGATGGGCTCGGGGAGGGGGGAGGGGGGAACCGGGAGGTTCCCCCGTGGCAAGCACAAAGAAGGGGGTCCGAGGGGGAAACATGGTTTTCCCCTCGGGAGCATGCCGAAGGCGCGACGAGCTCATACCCAGACCACCAGGAGTGCCGTCACGATTGCGTTGATCGTCGCTGCGGGGAGCAGCACCTTCCAGCCGAACCGCATCAGCTGGTCGTAGCGCAGTCGCGGTAGCGTCGTGCGGATCCAGATGAACACGAAGAGGAGGCCGAAGAGCTTCAGCAGGAACCACAGCGGTCCGAGGTTCCACGGTCCGTGCCAGCCGGAGAAGAACAGCGTGACCATCAGCGCCGAGAGCGTGATCAGGTTGATGTACTCGGCCATCTGGAAGAGGCCCCAGCGCATGCCCGAGTACTCGGTGTGGTACCCGGCGACGAGCTCCTGCTCCGCCTCGGGCAGGTCGAACGGCGCGCGGCTCGTCTCGGCGATGCCGGCGAGGAAGAAGATGATCATGCCGACGAACTGCGGGATGACGAACGGCAGGAACTCGCCCTGGCGGTGCACGATCTCGGCGAGGTTGAGCGAGCGGCCGAGCATCACGACGCCGAGCACGCTCAGCGCGAGCGACACCTCATAGGACACGAGCTGCGCGCACGTGCGCATCGAGCCGAGAATCGAGAACTTCGACTCGGACGCCCAGCCGCCGATGATGAAGCCGTAGATACCGATCGAGCCGAGCGCGAAGATCAGCAGCAGGCCGATCGAGACGTTTGCGATCTCGCCGTTGATCCGCCAGCCGTTCACCGTCCAGCCCGGCCCCCACGGGATCACGGCAAATGCCGCGATTGCGGTGAACGCCGAGACGATCGGCGCGAGGATGTACGGGACCTCGATCGCGCTCGACGGCGAGAACGCCTCCTTGCGAACGAGCTTCACGAGGTCGGCAATCGGCTGCAGGAGGCCGTACGGGCCCGCCCGGTTCGGGCCGAACCGGAGCTGCATGCGTCCCATCAGCTTGCGCTCGACGAGCGTCAGGTACGCGAAGAGCACGAGTACGACGTTGACGACGATTACCGCTTCGATGAGAGCGATCCACCACGGTTCGGTCACGCGTTCGCCTCGTTCCTCGGCGAGAGCGTCAGTGCGACGCTGCCGTGGAGGTCGTGCGCGTTCTCCTCGGCGATCAAGGCGACGCCGTCGCGCACGTCGTTCGCGAGCCTGACGCGCAACTCGACCGAGGTGCCGTTCGTCGAGACGGAGACGAGATCGCCGTTTGCGATGCCGTGTTCGCGCGCGTACGCACGGGAGAGGGCGACCTCGGGTTGCGGCCGCTGGAATTGGAGCTCGGGAACGCGCTCGACCGCGGGACCGGAGAAGAGCGGCTTGTACGTCACGAGCTTCAGGCCGTCGACCGCGGGCGGCTCGGGCTCGGGCACGGGCGGAATGTCGACGTGAGTGGGTGCGCCGGGGTAGCCCCGAAGCGGTGCGCGCTCGCCGACCTCGCCGTACGACAGGCCGCCGTAGATGCGCTCCGAGAGCTCGGCGAACACCCCCGATGCGTACTGCGGGATGTCGACCTCGAAACGGGACGCGAGCTGCGAGATCCACTCGAGCTCGCTCGGACCGGGCGGAGTCGCCGACTGGCGGAGACGCTGGAGCCGGCCCTCGAGATTGACGTACGTGCCGTCGCGCTCCAGGTAGCTCGTGCCGGGCAGGACGAGGTCGGCCCAGCCGGCGGCGAGACCCTGGAACATCGAGACGACGATGGCCGCCTCCGCGCGCTCGGCGAGCGCGCGAACGTTCGGGTTGCCTGCGGCCTCGTCGCCCGAGACGAGCAGCAGGCCGATCGACTCCGGCTCCTGGGCGGGCTCGTCGTCGGAGCACGCGGCCCACGCGTCGGCGACGCCGCGCCCGTTCGGCGTGGCGGGAACATAGAAGGCGCCGCAGCCGTCCTTGCCTGCGAGCCCGAGGCGCTCTGCGAGCGCGCCGACCGTTGCGCCGCCGCGACCGCCCGGGCCTGACCAGATCAGCACGACGCGGTCGGCGTCGCCGACAGCAGGCTCGTCGGCCGAGTGCACGATTGTCGCTCCCTTCCGGCGCGCGGCACGCACCCAGAGGTCGACGATCGGTGCGCTCTCGGCGAGCGGAACGTCGCCCAGCACGACGACCGCCTGCGCGTCGGCGATTGCGGAGAGCGGTAGGCGATAGGCGTCGAGGCTGTGAAGCACCTCCTCCGGCAGCACGGCGTGATGCGACGCAAGGCCGCGGCGCATCAGCTTCCCGAGCGCGTACGCCTCCTCGACCGTCTCCGATCCCGACAGCGCGACGACGACGCGTCCAGTTGCCGCCCTCAGCAGGCTCTCGGCGGCGTCGAGCGCCTCATCCCACGAGACCGGTTGGAAGCCTCGGCGGCGAATGCGGTGGATCGGGTCGACGACGCGGTCGGCCGCGCGCAGGTGCGTGAACCCGAAGCGGCCCTTGTCGCAGAGCCACCCCTCGTCGATCTCCGGGTGGTTGCGCGAGACGATGCGCTTGACCTTGCCCTCACGCACGGTCGCGTGCGTGTTGCAGCCCACGGGGCACATGCCGCAGACGGTCGGCACGTCGACGATCTCCCACGGCCGGGCCTCGAAGCGGTATTGCGTCGGTAGCAGCGCGCCGACGGGGCAGAGCTCCGTGACGTTGCCGGTGAACGCACCGGTGTACGGCTCGTCCTCGAACGTCGTGATCACCGACATCGCGCCGCGGTTGCGCGCGACGAGTTGGCCGTCCTCGGCGATGTTCTCGCTGAAGCGCGTACACCGGTAGCAGAGAATGCAGCGCTCGCGGTCGAGGGAGATCGTGGGCGAGATCGGAATCGGCTTCTCGAACGTCGTCTTCTCGAAGTTCATCCGCGTCTTGCCCGGCCCGTAGCGGAACGTCAGGTCCTGAAGCGGGCACTCGCCGCCCTTGTCGCAGACCGGGCAGTCGAGCGGATGATTGACGAGGATGAACTCGAGCGTCGCGTTCTGGCCCTCGGCCGCCTTCGACGACGTGCGCGCGGTGCGCACGACCATGCCGTCCTGCGCCGTGAGCGTGCAGCCCGCCTGCAGCTTCGGCATGCCCTCGATCTCGACGAGGCACATACGGCACGCCCCGATCGGTGCGCCGAGCCGCGGCTCGTAGCAGAAGACCGGAATCTCGATGCCGGCCATGAGCGCGGTCTCGACGAGGCCCGTTCCCTTCGCGACGTGCACCTCTTTCTCGTCGACGGTGACGCGCACGAGCTCGGTGCTCATACGGGTGCCTCTTCGGCGGCCGGCGTGTGATGGTGCTGGTCGACCGGCGCGAAGACGTGATCGAGTGACGACTCGCCGCCGAACGGACATGCGCCGTGGTCGAGGTGCTCCTGGAACTCCTTGCGGAACCGGTCGACGTAGCTCGCCACCGGCATCGCAGCGGCGTCGCCGAGCGGGCAGAGGCACTTGCCGAGGATGCGGTCGCAGACGTCGAGGAGCAGATCGAGGTCGCCCTGCTTCGCGGTGCCGTCCTCGAGTGCGTGGAGGATCTGCACCATCCAGCGCGTGCCGACGCGGCACGGTGTGCACTTTCCGCACGACTCGTGCATGTAGAACTGCGCGACGCGCAGGCCGAGCTGCACCATGCAACAGCGGTCGTCGATCGCGATGATCGCGCCGGAGCCGAACATGGTTCCCGCCTTGGCGAGCGCGTCGTAGTCGAGTGCCGTGTCGACCTCCGAGGCCGTGAGGATCGGCGTCGACGAGCCGCCCGGGATGATCGCCTTCAGCTCGCGGCCGTCCGCGATGCCGCCGCCGAAGTCGTAGATCAGCTCGCGGAGTGTCGTCCCGTTCTCGAGCTCGTAGTTGCCGCCGCGAACGACGTTGCCGGAGAGCGAGAAGACGCGCGTGCCGGTCGAGTCCGGCGGGCCGATCTTCGCGTACTCGGCCCCGCCCATCTCGATCACCTTCGTCACGGTCGCGATCGTCTCGACGTTGTTGATCAGCGTCGGCGAGGCGTAGAGGCCGGAGATCGCCGGGAACGGCGGCTTCGAGCGCGGCTGTCCGCGCTTGCCCTCGAGCGACTCGAGCAGGCCGGTCTCTTCGCCGCAGATGTACGCACCCGCGCCGCGGTGCAGCACGACCGTGACGCCGTCGAGCAGGTCTGCCTTGCGCACCTCGTCGAGCGCCGCACGCAGGACCTCGAACTCGGCGAGGTACTCGCCCCTGATGTAGATGAAGACGTTCTTCGAGCGGATCGCATGCGCGGTGATCAGGCAGCCCTCGATCAACCGGTGCGGCACGCGCAGCATGATCTCGCGGTCCTTGAACGTGCCCGGCTCCGACTCGTCGGCGTTCACCGTCAGGTACGTCGGCTTCGGAGAGTCGCGAGGGATGAAGCTCGCCTTGCGGCCGGTGGCGAAGAACGCGCCGCCGCGGCCGCGCAGGTTCGAGTCGAGCAGCTCCTGGGTGACCTGCTGCGGCTCCATTGCACGTGCCTTGGCGAGCGTTGCGTAGCCGCCGGCGTCGCGGTAGTCGGCGATCGAGGTCAGCGGCTTCTCCTCCGCTCCCGCGAGCAGGATGTGGAGCTCAGGCATTCCGCAGTCCCTGGACCAGCTTCGGCACGTCGTCCGGCTTCACAGGCTCGTGGTAGCGCTGGTCGACGGCGACGACCGGGCCCCAGCCGCAGCCGCCGTAGCACTCGACGGTGCGCAGCGTGATCTCTCCGTCCGATGTGGTCTCGCCGGGGCGAATGCCGAGCTCGCGCTCGAACGCCTCGAGCGTCTGCTGTGCGCCGACGAGCGCGCACGAGATGTTCGTGCACACCTCGATCGTGTGCGTGCCCACGGGCTCGAGGTGGTACATGTCGTAGAAGCTCGCGACCGACATGCAGTACGCGGGTGTCAAGCCGAGGGCCTCGCCGACCTCCTCGAACGCCTCGCGCGGCAGCCACCCGAACTTCTTCTGTGCGAGGTGCAACGCGGGCATGATCGCGGAGCGCGACTCCGGGTACTGCGCCGCGATCTCCTGGATCTCGCTCACGAGGCTGCTCATCGGTCGGTGTCTCCCATCACGGCGTCGAGGGAGCCGACGATCGCGATCAGGTCGGCGATCATCGCGCCCGTCATGCACGTCGCCGTCGCCTCGAGCGCGACGAACGACGGTGCGCGGAAGTGCACGCGCCACGGCTTCGGGCCTCCGTCGGACACGAGGTAGCAACCGGACTCGCCGCGCGGCGACTCGACGGCGACGTAGATCTCGCCTTCGGGAACGCGGAAGCCTTCGGTGACGATCTTGAAGTGGTGGATGAGCGACTCCATCGACGTGTGCAGCTCTTCGCGCGGCGGCAGCACGACCTTGCGGTCGTCGGCGATCCACGGCTTGCCCTCGAGGCGCTCGAGCCTGCGGAGACACTGGTCGACGATGCGCGTCGACTCCGCCATCTCGTCCATGCGAACGCGATAGCGGTCGTACACGTCGCCGCCGGCGTAGACCGGCACACGGAAGTCGACCTGGTTGTAGGCGAGGTACGGCTGGTCGCGGCGGAGATCCCAGTCGACACCGGACGCGCGCAGGTTCGGGCCGGTCTGCCCGAGCGCGATCGCGTCCTGTGCGGAAAGGAGGCCGACGCCCTTCGTCCGCTCGAGCCAGATGGCGTTCTTGTCGAGCAGCGCAAGGTAGTCGTCGAGTGCGTGGGGCATCCAGTCGACGAACTTGCGGCACTCGGGGAAGAAGCCCGGCGGGATGTCCTCGGCGAGCCCGCCGATCTGGAAGTAGCGCGTGTGCATGCGCTGACCCGTGACCATCTCGTAGAGGTCGAGGATCATCTCGCGCTCGCGGAAGCAGTACCAGAACATCGAGATCGCACCCAGCTCGAGCGCCGACGTCCCGAGGAAGACGAGATGCGAGTGGATGCGGTTCAACTCGCAGAGCAGCGTGCGCATCCAGGTCGCCTTTTCGGGGATCTCGAGCGAGAGGAGCCTCTCGACCGCGAGCACGAACACGAGCTCGGCGTTCTGGTAGCCGACGTAGTCGATGCGCTCGGGATACGTGACGCACTTCCACCACGTCTTTTGCTCCATCGTCTTCTCGAAGCCGGTGTGCAGGTAACCGATGACCGCGTTCAGTCCAACGACGTGCTCGCCGTCGAGATCGACGATCAGGCGCAGCACGCCGTGCGTGGACGGGTGGTTCGGCCCGAAGTTGATCTGGAGGATGTCGTCGGACGAGAGCAGCTCGGCCGGCACGTCGACGATCGTCGGCACCCGCTGCGGGATGCGCGAGCCGTCGTACGGCGGCGGGAAGACGATCGGCCAGTTGCGCATGCTGCGCGGCGTTGTCTCGGGTGCGATCGTCATTCCGCGTCCGAGAAGCGCACCGGCTCGCCGCCGATGGGATAGTCCTTGCGCAACGGATGGCCTTCCCAGTCGTCCGGCATCAGCAGGCGCGCGAGGTTGGGGTGCCCGTCGAACTGGACACCCATCAGATCGAACTGCTCGCGCTCGTGCCAGTCGGCGGTGGGCCAGACGCCGATCACGCTCTGGACCGACTCGCCCTCGTCGAGCCAGCACTGCAGGCGTACGCGGCGCGGCGGCTGCTCCATCGCGAGCAGGTGGTAGCTGAGCGAGAAGCGCTTTGGCTTCAGCTCGGGAAGCGCCTGGTATCCCTGGGTGCTCGGATGATTGATGTCCCGGCCGGCCCCCGGGCCTGTGCTTATAGAGCCCGTATAGCCGGAGACGCCCTTGTCACCCCAGCCGAGATAGTCGGTGGTCACGATGTCCGCGAGGAACGTGAATCCGTCTTCCCGCGCGTGCGCGCAGGCCTCGGCGATCTGCTCGCGTTCGACCGTCACCGTCGTCTCGCCGAACGCCTCCTTCACGGAGACGAAGCCGGGGATGCTGTCCCAGCTCATGTCGCGACCTCGCGGCGCGCGTACGCCGGCTCGATCCCGGCGAGGTGCGCCTCGTGGATGCGGATGATGCCCTCCATCAGCGCCTCCGGCCGCGGCGGACAGAACGGGACGTAGATGTCGACCGGGACGACGCGGTCGACGCCCTGGAGGATCGTGTAGTTGTTGAACATCCCGCCGGAGCTCGCGCAGGCGCCCATCGCGATCACCCATTTCGGCTCGAGCATCTGGTCGTAGATCTGCCGGAGCGGTGCGGCCATCTTGTGGGCGACGCGTCCGGAGACGATCAGCAGGTCGGCCTGTCGCGGCGAGGAGCGGAACGCCTCCATCCCGAAGCGCGCGAGGTCGTAGCGGCTCGAGACGATCGACATCATCTCGATCGCGCAGCAGGCGAGGCCGAAGGTGTCCGGCCACATCGACTTCGTCTGCGCCCAGCGGACGGCCTTGTCGAGCGTCGTCAGGCCGAGCGCACGCTCCATCTCCTCGACGCCGAGATCCTCCTCGAACTTCGAGGGGCCCTTCGTCGGCCACAGCAGCCGCTCCGATTGGAGGCCGTAGTCGCGCAGGCGCTTCGGTGTGTCAGCCATGCCGCCTCACCACTCCAGAGCGCCCTTGCGCCAGATGTAGACGTAGGCGATGGCCAGGATGACGACGAAGAAGAGGAGCTCGATGAATCCGAACCAGCCGAGCGCGTTGAGCTGCACGGCGAGCGGATACAGGAAGACGATCTCGATGTCGAAGACGATGAAGAGCATCGCCGTGAGGTAGAAGGCGACCGTGTAGCGCTGCGGCTTCATCTGGCCCTGCGAGACGCCGGACTCGAACGGGATCGTCCGCGCCCGGGTGCGCGCCCGCGGCCGCTGGGCGAAGGCGAACGACATCACGATCATCGAGCTCGGGATCGCGAGCGCGAGGAAGCCGTAGATGAGGAATGGGAGCCAGTCGCGCAGCATTACCGGCGCGTCTTCCTTTCGACCGCTTCGAGGAGCGAACAGGCCACCGAACGGCGGACGTTAGCAAGGTCGGAGGCGCTGCACTTGGAGAAGCGAAATGCAAGCAGCCATGCGTGAGGCGGCTGTTACAAAGTAGGGGTTCACATGGGATCCGAGGTCGGTCTCGAACCGACCGGGCATTTCACCTCGGACCTGTCCCTCGAGGCGGGTCCACCCGCCGGGCACGGCCCCGTCCGGACCGGCGTCGGGCGCGTGTCCGCCGAGCGGGGGCCGTCCATGGCCGCCGCAGACACGCCCCCTGCCTGGCACCGGACGTGGGAGCGCGGGACCTGCCCGGCGGGGACAGGGCATCGTGAAGGGCCTGCATCCAGGAGGTCTTTGCAGTCACCACCCGCCCAACAGGGACACGTCCGGTGCCTGGCACCGGACGTGTCCGCGGAGGACATCAAGATCACTCGGATGAGGGCGCATCTCCATCGCTGCGTGCGCCGTTGGTACGATTGAGCCATGGAACTCCAGGAGCGCACCGACATGCTGATCTCGCTGACGCCCGCTGCGGCGGCGAAGATCCGCGACCTGATGGCCGAGGACGCCGACGTCTCGGTGCTCCGCGTCGCCGTCGAGGGCGGCGGCTGCTCCGGCTTCCAGTACGGCCTCGGCTTCGACCGCGGCGCCCAGGAGGGCGACCACGAGTTCGAGTGCGAGGGCGTGAAGGTCGTCGTCGACCCGTTCAGCGCACCGCACCTGCGCGGCTGCAGCGTCGACTACCTCGAGACGATCCAGGAGTCCGGGTTCAAGATCGACAACCCGAACGCCGTCGCATCCTGCGGCTGCGGCTCCTCGTTCCAGAGCGCGGCCGGCGACGAGCCGGACGACGCAGCCGCCACCGGCTGCGGCTCAGGCTGCAGCCACTAGCGCCGCCCGCTTTTCCAGCTACACGAGAGAGGGCCGCCCTGGGGCGGCCCTCTCCGTCGATCCGGTGATCCGTTGCGCTAGCTCGTCGGGGCCGTGACCGCCGGGAGCTTGGCGAGCAGCGGGGCGAAGACGCCGATGTTCGGCGTGCCGAGGCCCGTCGCCATGTCGTAACCCGGGACGGCCGTGAACCCGGTGATCGTCCCACCGTTGCCGTCGGGAACGCTGTTGTTGCTGCCGTCCGCGATGTCGTGGAACGGATTGGCCGAGCCCGGCAGCTTCGCGAGCAGATAGAGCCCAGCGTTGATGTTGCCCATCCGGTGATGCGCGATCTGATCGACGATCGAGATGATCGCCGCCCACTGCGGGGAACCTGCGCTCGTGCCGCCGAAGCGGAAGAACCGCCCCTGGAAGACAACGATCACGCCGTTGAAGACGGCGGCGTTGTACGACACGTCGGGAACCTCACGCATGCGCGAGCCGTGCACGGCGAGCAGCTGGTAGAGCGGGAGGTGGTAGAGCACGCTCACGCCTCCGCCACCGGAGACCGCGTCGCCGAAGATGGCCGACTCGTTCCAGGTCGATTCCGACTGGTAGGCGCCCGTGATGCCGTCCGCGTGCAGCGTCGTTCCGCCGACACCCGTGACGTTCGGGTCGCTCGCCGGCGTGCTCACCGACTTGAAGTACCCCTGGCTGCCGTCGCAGTTCGGCTGTCCAGCGCCCTGGTCACCCGACGAGGCGAAGAGCGTCATGCCCCTCAGTACGGCCTGCTGGAACAGGTGATGCTGGCGATTCACATCCGACGTCGCCATGCAGGTCTCGCCCTCGCCGAAGCTCTGGGAGATGACGTCGCCGACGTTGTGGTCGATGGCGTACTGCGTCGCGTCGAGGATGTCGGAGTCGTTGTTCGACTTCGCGACGACGAGTGCGATGTTCGCGCCGGGAGCGATCGCATGGGCCCACTGGACGTCGAGCGACGTCTCTTCGGCCCAACCGGTCGCGTTGGCCGGCGTGGTCGGGTCGATGCCGAACGGCGCCGTGACCGTGACGTTTGCTGCCGGCAGGCCCCACACGCTGTCAAACGTCGCGACATCGGAGGCGAGCGTCGGGCTGCCGTACGCGTCGATGATCGTGATCGTGCGGCCGGTTCCGTCAAAGCCCGCGGAGAGCAGCGCCTGCGTGCCATACGCCGCCCGCATTTGATCCGGGCCGTAGCACCCGGCCGGCGTCGTGAGCTGACAGGTGAAGCGGACGGTTCCGGTGGGCGCGGCGACCTGCTGGATCGCCTGGCCGATGCTCGGCGTTCGCAGCGTGTCCGGTGTCATGACGTGCCCTGCGGCGACACGATGGCCGGCCCCCGCCGTTGCGGCGGCAATGACTGCGGCGATCGCGACGAGCGCGACCGTCACCAGACGACGAGGTGTCGCCTTCTTCTGAAGGTCACTCAAGATGATCCCCTTTCACACCCTCAATCCCCGCGGGGCCCGACGGCCGGACCCCTTTCGGCGAGCAATCTTGAACGAGAGATCGCACAACTTCAAGGGCGTCCGGAAACCTCGTTGCGGTCGTAGGCGTGCTCACTTACAATCGACAGTCATGCGAGGCCTCGTCATCGGTCTGGCAGGGCTCTCGGCGCTCGTCCTCGCGGCAGCCGTCGCGGCGATGCCGCCGCCGTCGCCGTCGCTCGCGCAGCCGGTCGGCGACCCGATCTCGGGCGCGGGGGCGACCGTGACCCTCTCGAGCAGCAAGGTGGGCGCGAGGCCGGTCTCCATGACCATCCGCATCGACGCGCCTCTGCGCTGCGGCATTCCCTTCGGCTCGCCCGTCGTCGTGTCGCTGCCGCGGGCGTCGGTCGTGCCGCACGTGATCCCAGGCTCCGCCGTTCTCGTCAACGGGAAGGCGTCGTCGAAGGTCACCGTGACCGCTCGGTCCGTCACCGTCGGCCTTCCAGCCCCGCATGGCATGACCTGCGATTCGATCACCGACGGGCGCGCGTCCCTGACCTTCACGCCGGCCGCGAGGCTCGGAAACACGCGGACTGCCGGGACGTACGTCGTCAAAGTGCGTCGCGGCTCGAGCACCTACGCCGCGTCGGTCACGATCTCCTAGCGGCGGAGAAGCTTCGCAGCGCGACGCGCGTTCGCACGGCTCAGCCCGGGGAGCTCGACGCTCGTCTTCCCGCGCCGGAGCTGGTCCATCAGCGGCTGTGCGACGACCTCGCCGGCCAGGACGACGGCGAGCGCATCCGGCACGCCGCGGTTCGACCCCGAGAGTGCCGCCCGGCGGCTGAACGCCTTCAGGCGGGACACGCCACGCGGCGTCAACGTCACGACGACGGACCAGCCGATCTTCGTCCGGTGGGCCTTCGCCCCCGTGACGTCCCGCGTCGAGAGGGCGGGGCCCGCCGAGAACGCGAGCCAGCCGGCGCCGTAGGTGCAGGAATTGCCGCAGCGGACGATCGCCGAGCCGGCGGCCCGGCTCTCGAGCGCCGCCTGGCGCTTCCAGACCTTCACATCGCCGAAGGTGTTGTGCGACGCGTGCGCGAGATCCTGCTGGACGTCGAAGAGCGCGAACCGCGGGGCGGCCGCCGAAGCGCCGGCCGCGAGCGCGAGCGCGGCGAGGACGGCCATGAGCACGAGGGACGAGAACCGCATGGCCCCGGTATCGGCGCCGACGCGAGCGGACCTGAGACTGAGCGCCCGGCAGCCGCGTAGCATTCGACGCCGATGGGAGCCAACGAGATGGGTCAGCCGCTCCGGGTCGCAGTCGTCGGCTCGGGGCCTGCAGGCTTCTATGCCGCCGGCGCCCTTCTTGCAGCCGACCCGCCCGCCGAGGTCGACCTGATCGAGCGCCTGCCGACCCCGTGGGGCCTCGTCCGGCTCGGGGTCGCGCCCGACCATCCGAAGATCAAGTCCGTCTCCCGGGCGTTCGAGCGGATCGCCGAGCGGCCCGGCTTCCGCTTTCTCGGCAACGTCGAGGTCGGGCGCGACGTCATGCACACCGACCTGCTCGAGCTCTACGACGCAGTGATCTACTCCGTCGGCGCGCAGACCGACCGGCGCATGGGGATCCCCGGCGAGGATCTCCCGGGATCGTGGTCGGCGACGGATTTCGTCGCCTGGTACAACGGCCATCCGGACCACCAGCACCTGCATTTCGACCTCTCGGGCGAGCGCGCGGTCGTGATCGGGAACGGCAACGTCGCAGTCGACGTCGCCCGGATGCTCGCGCTGACGCCGGAAGAGCTCGCGCCGACCGACACCACCGATGCGGCGATGGCCGCGATCGGCGGCTCCGGCATCCATGAGATCCTGATGGTCGGCCGTCGCGGCCCCGTGCAGGCCGCCTTCACGAATCCCGAGCTGCTCGAGCTCGGCGAGCTCGCGGGCGCCGACGTGATCGTCGATCCGGCCGATCTCGAGCTCGACCCGGCGAGTGCCGCCGCCCTCGACGGCGATACGAACGCCGAGCGCAACCTCCAGGTGCTGCGCGAGTATGCGGCCCGCGAGCCGGAGGGAAAGCCGAAACGCGTCGTGCTCCGCTTCCTCCTGTCCCCCGTCGAGCTCGAAGGGGAAGCGCGGGTCGAGGCCGTCGAGCTCGTACACAACCGCCTCGAGCCGGACGGCCGCGGCGGCCTGCGCGCGGTCCCGACCGGCGAGCGGGAGACGGTTCCGGCCGGGATCGTCTTTCGCAGCGTGGGGTATCGCGGCGTCGCGCTCCCGGGGATTCCGTTCGACGAGGAGCGAGGCGTGATCCGGAACGTGGGCGGCCGCGTGGTCGACGAGAGCGGCACCGCGGTCACGGGCGTCTACGCCGCCGGCTGGATCAAGCGGGGGCCCTCCGGCGTCATCGGCACGAACAAGAAGGACGCCACCGAGACGGTCGAGCTGCTCCTCGAGGACGACCGTGAGGGTCGGCTGCCGCGAAGGGGCGCGAGCGCCGAGGACGCGGAGCGCTTCATCGCCGCCCGGGTGGCGCGCCTCGTCCTGTACGACCACTGGACGACGATCGACGACCTCGAGCGGGCCGCCGGCGAGAAGCTCGGCCGCCCGCGCGTCAAGCTCGTCACCTGGGACGAGCTCCTGAGTGCCGCCGAGAACCTCGCCGCGGAATCGGCCTGAGTGCCTACACTCGAACCATGGCGGAGACCGTGAGCACCGAGCAGCTGTGGGGCGCCGAGACGACGAAGGCGATCGCGAACTTCCCGGTCTCCGGCGAGCCGATCCCGGCGCCCGTCGCGCGCTGGCTCGGCCGCATCAAGGGCGCGGCCGCCCAGGCGAACGCAGATCTCGGCCTGCTCGACCGCGACAAGGCGGATCGGATCGCCGCCGCTGCTGCTCGCATCGCGTCCGGGGCGCTCGACGACCAGTTCCCGATCGACGTCTTCCAGACCGGCTCCGGCACCTCGTCGAACATGAACGCGAACGAGGTGCTCGCGACGATCGCCGGCGAGGACGTCCACGCAAACGACGACGTCAACATGGGCCAGTCGTCGAATGACGTCTTTCCGTCGGCCGTGCACCTCGCGGCACTCGACGAGATCGTCCACGATCTCCTGCCTGCGCTCGAGCAGCTGGCCGCCTCGCTCGAGGCGAAGGCGAGCGAGTTCGACGACGTGATCAAGTCGGGACGCACCCACTGGATGGACGCTGTACCCGTCACGCTCGGCCAGGAGTTCGCCGGCTATGCCGCGCAGATTCGCCAGGGCATCGCGCGCGTGCAGGACACGCTGCCGCGGCTCGGGCAGATTCCGCTCGGCGGCACGGCGGTCGGCACCGGCCTCAACACCCATCCCGAGTTCGCCGCACGGGTTCGGGCGATCCTGACGCAGGACACCGGTCTGACGATCTCCGCTCCGGCCGATCCCTTCGAGGCCCAGGCGGCCCGCGACGGCATCGTCGAGGCGTCCGGCGCGCTGAAGACGCTCGCCGTGTCGCTGACGAAGATCGCGAACGACATTCGCTTCATGGGCTCCGGCCCGCGCGCAGGTCTCGCCGAGATCGCCCTGCCGGAGCTTCAAAAGGGGAGCTCGATCATGCCGGGCAAGGTCAACCCGGTCATGTCCGAAGTGGTGACCCAGGTCGCCGCCCAGGTGATCGGGAACGACGCCGCGATCACGATCGGGGGCATGCAGGGCCACTTCGAGCTGAACGTCTTCGTGCCGCTCCTCGCGCGCAACATCCTCGATTCGGTGAAGCTGCTCGCGAGCGCGAGCCGCCTTTTCGCGGAGAAGTGCGTCGACGGAATCGAGGCCCAGCGCGAGCGGGCGCAGCACTATGCGGAGCTGACGCTCTCCGCTGCCGCTGCGTTGAATCCCTATATCGGCTACGACAAGGTGGGCGAGATCGTCAAGGAAGCCGCCGCGTCAGGCCGTTCGCTGCGTGAGGTCGCCCGCGAACAGGGCGTCGAGGAATCCGTCCTCGACACGGTGCTCGACTACCGTGCGATGGCCAAACCGCACGGTTCGTAGCACTCACGAATCTCGTTTTCAAGCCTTGACGCCCCCCGGATACGGGGGCAGACTCTGCGAGCCGTTAGTGAGGTCGGTAGGACGCCGCCGTTCGGGCCGTGGGGGCCGTAGACGTCCACGCCGGCTCAATACGTAAGGGGAGAGGAGAACACGTGTCAAGCAGTCGTGTCGGAGGGCCGGCAGGGCGTAGGCGCACGTTCAGGCGGAATGCCTGGATCGCCGCGGCCGTCGGTGCACTTGTGGCGCTCAGCGTCGTGTCGGCAGCCGGAGCCGCAAGGCCCGGGCCGGTCGCACCCGCACAGGCCGGGAAGTTCACCCCGGTGAACGTGCCTCTCGGAGTCTCGAACAAGCCTCAGACGGTGATCGTCCAGCTTGCCGGCGACCCCGTCACCGTCTCGGACGCCAACTCGGCGGCCCCGTTCACGCAGGGCCAGTGGGATTCGCACCGCGACCAGCTGAAGTCGGAGCAGGCTCCGGTCACGAGCCAGATCCGCCAGCTCGGCGGGCAGGTGCTCGGCACGTATCAGCTCGCATACAACGGCATCAAGGTGCGCATCGCGGCCAACAAGGCCGAGGCACTCGAGTCCGTGCCCAACGTCGTCGCCGTGCATCCGGTGGACATCGTGAAGCCCGACAACGTCCACGGCGTGCCGCTCGTCGGCGGTCCCGCGGTCTGGGGCGGCAGCCCGTCGTTCGCCGGTGAGCACATCAAGATCGCCGACATCGACACGGGCATCGACTACACGCATGCTGATTTCGGCGGATCCGGAAATCCGCTGGACTACACGAACGCGCTCGCGTCGGACACGCTTCCGGCCAACCCGGCGTGGTTCGGCCCCGGAGCCCCCAAGGTCAAGGGCGGAGTCGACCTCGTCGGTGACGACTACAACGCCGACCCGAACTCCTCGGCGTTCCAGCCGATTCCCCATCCGGATCCGAACCCGCTCGACTGCAACGGCCACGGCACGCACACCGCAGGCACGATGGCCGGCTTCGGCGTCCTGTCGAACGGTCACACGTACGCGGGTCCGTACAACGCGACGACCGTGTCCGCGAACTCGTGGAACGTCGGCCCGGGCGTCGCTCCGAAGGCCGACCTCTATGCGGTTCGCGTGTTCGGCTGCGCCGGCTCGACCGACGTCGTCGTCGACGCGATCGAGTGGGCCGTTGCGAACCACATGGACGTGATCAACATGTCCCTCGGTTCCCCCCTCGGCTCGTCGAACAGCCCAGACGCCGTTGCGTCGACGAATGCCGCGCGTGACGGTGTCATCGTCATCGCTTCGTCCGGCAACGAGGGCCCGAACGCGTACATGACCGGCACCCCGGCCGTGAGCCCGGGCGCGCTCAGCGTCGCCGCGAACGATCCGACGCAGACGTTCCCCGGTGCGAACCTCACGCTGACGAAGGCCGATGCGTCGAGCGGTGGCACCTTGACCGCGATCGTCGCCAACGGCTTCGCGCCGCTGCCGCCGGGACCGTTCAACGTGAAGGTCATCTTCAGTAGTCCCGGCACGATCAGCATCGGCTGCAGCGTTGCCCAGGACACGGTAGGCGGCCCGATCCCGCCGAACACGTTCATCGTCGTGGCGCGCGGCACCTGTGCCCGTGTCGCGAAGGCGATCTTCGGCCAGCAGGCAGGGGCCGCGGGCGTGATCATGGTGAACAACTCGACGTCGTTCCCGCCCTTCGAGGGGCCGATCACGAGTGACCCGGATCCGCCCGGACCGCCGCTCTTCGGTGGCTTCAACTTCACGGTCACGATCCCGTTCCTCGGCGTTCCGGGCGGCTCCTCGCCGTCTGCATCGGCCGCGGGCGTCCAGTTGATCGCGGCGGACGGCGGCAAGGTCGCGGAGACCGCGACGAACCTCTCGAACCCGACCTACCTGGCCCTCGCGAGCTTCAGCTCGTTCGGCCCGACAACCGGCGACAGCTCCCTCAAGCCGAACGTCACGGCTCCGGGCGTCAGCATCGCGTCGGCAGGTATGGGCACCGGTTCGGGGCCTGCGATCCTCTCCGGCACCTCGATGGCGGCACCCCACACCACGGGCACGGCCGCGCTCGTCAAGCAAGCGCATCCGGACTGGGGCAAGGTGAAGTACTGGGAGGCCGCGATCTCGAACACGGCCGATCCGGGAATGGTCGCCGGCTACTCCACGCGCGGCGCCGGCACCGGGTTCATCCAGGCCGTCCCGGCCACGCAGACGCAAGTCGTCGCACTCGGCTCGCTGGGCCGCGGCGGCGGGGACGACGACGACAATCACGAGGGCGGCCGCCACGGCGGAAACGCCCAGACGGCGACGCTGAGCTTCGGCTTCAACGAGCTCAGTCGGGACTTCAGCCAGAACGCCACGATCCAGCTGAGGAACTTCTCGAACTCGCCGCAGTCGTTCAGCGTCTCGGACGCGCTCGATCAGGGCAGCCCGCACACGCTGTCGATCAGCAACCCGACGGTCACGGTGGGCCCGCGCGGCCAGCGTGACGTTCAGGTGCGCCTCAGCGTGCCGCTCTCGACCGCCGGCGGTGCGAGCCTCCCGGGCTTCACGCCGTTCAGCGACCTGGCCGGCCTCGTGGTGTTCACGCCGGTCGGCGGAAGCAACAACGGCGTCACGCTGCGGGTGCCGTACTCGATGGTTCCGCAGGGCATCTCGAACGTGTCGACGTCGATCGACTCGAAGCAGCTCAACAAGACCGGCAGCACGACGGCCAAGACGACGAACAAGAGCCAGGTTCAGGGCACCGCCGACTGGTACGCGTGGGGCATCTGGGACTCGCGCACCAAGGCGCTCGGCTCGAACGACATCCGCGCAGTGGGCGCAAGCTCCGTGGGCGGCGGCGTGATCCAGTTCGCGATCAGCACGTTCCACCGCTGGTCGAACGCCACGCAGAACGAGTTCGACGTCTTCGTCGACGTGAACAACGACGGCAATCCCGACTACGACGTCGTCGCTGCCGATCTCGGCGGGCTCACGACGGGCACCGTCAACGGTGAGGACGTCGTGGCCGTGTTCGACCTCAACGAGGGTGGCGGAACGATCGACTTCGTCACGGACGCTCCGACCGACAGCAGCACGATGGTGCTGCCCGTCGACCTGAGCCTGTTGAGCGACTCGAACCCGGCAACGTCGCTCGACGGCACCGTCAACAAGCGCTTCACCTACTGGGTGACGGGCTTCGGCCTGACGGACAACTCGGCGGACACGACCGCTTCCAAGGCCGTGTACAACCCGTTCACGCCGGCGGTCAGCAACGGCATGTTCGACGTCCTTGCGCCGAACGGCACCGCAACGGAGCCGCTGACGGTGAACTCCGCCGAGCAGGCGCTCTCGCCGGCGCTCGGCTGGCTGGTCATCAGCCACGAGAACCCGAGCGGGGAGCCCGAAGCGCAGTTGATCGGCCTGCACTAGTCGGACAGAACGTGAGGGTGACGAGGGCCGGCGGAAACGCCGGCCCTCGTCGTTCCAGGGCACACTGGCCGCATGCCGACGCTCCTTGCGCTCGCAGTCGCTCTCGGCGGCCTCCACGGCGTCGTCATGCGCGGGCCGACGACACCGGTCTGTCAGGTCGGGAAGCCGTGCAGCGAGCCCGCGGCCGGCGCGGTGCTCCTGTTCTCGCGCGGCGGCCGGGCCGCAGTGCGCGTACGCACCGGAGTGGACGGAAGATATTCGGTCCGCTTGCCCGCCGGCATCTACGCAGTTCGGCTGAAGCCCGCGCAGAGGATCGGCGGCCTGTCGCCGAGCCGGGTGCGGGTGCGCGCGACGATGAACAGGCTCGACTTTCGGATCGACACAGGTATTCGCTGACGCGATTACCCCGATCGGGCGCTTGCACCGCGCAAGGCCGCCGCCTATAAGAAGTCCTGTGGTGAAGGCTGCTGCGGCCCTGGTCGTCCTTGCGACGGCATTGCTCGCGACGACCGCCGGCTCGGCGGCGACGCGTGGTGTCGCTGCGCCTCCCGGTAGTTCGGCAAGCACCGCGAAGATGTACACCGTCGCCTTCGCCAACGGCTCCCTGCCTGCCAACGTGGATCAACTGGTCGGCGCGGCGGGCGGGACGATCGTCGTCCGCCTGCCGGAGATCGGCGGGCTCGGCGTCGTGTCCTCGAGCGCAACGTTCGCGGCGAGGATGTCGGCGAGCGCGTCGGTCGCCGCCGCCGAGAAGTCGGCGCGTACCTCGATCGGGCCGACCGAGGCGGGTGGAACATTCGGCTCGGCTGTCACGGCGACGCGCACGCAGGCGACGTTCTCGCGGTTCCGGCGCCATCACGCCGGCGGCGGGAACGGTGCGGGTGCCGGCGCCGACCCGCAACCCGAGCCGGATGACCTCGGCTCCGAGCAGTGGGACAAGATGCGCATGAACGTCTCGCTGACCGGCTCGTACGCGATCGACCGCGGCCGGCCGCAGGTACGCGTGGCGTTCACGGACACGGGCGTCGACATGACGCATCCCGACATTCAGGCGAACCTCGACGTCGCCGACAGCGCGTCGTTCGTGACCGACACCGTGCTTCCGGACGGGACGCCGATCGTCGCCGAGCCGACCATCCAGGACTTCAACGGCCACGGAACGTGGACCGCGAGTGCCGTCGCGGCGCCGATCAACGGCGTCGGGATCTCGGGGGTCGCGCCGAACGTGTCGATCGTCGAGCTCAAGACGCAGGACGCGAACGGCAACGGCCTGCTGCTCTGGTTCGACCAGGCGCTGCTCTACGCCGCGGCGAAGCACGTCGACATCGTGTCGTCGAGCATCGTCGCGTACACGCAGAAGTGCTCCCACGGCGACGAGGACCGGCGGCAGGACTGCGACGGCGCCGACTACGTGCTTGCCCGGCGCGCGGTGAAGTACGCGCGCGACAACGGCGTGCTCACGATTGCTGCGATGGGCAACGACAACCTCGACCTCTCCAACGGCAAGGCGTTGAACGACGTCTTCGGCGTCCCGGGTGTCGTCGAGGTGCCGGCCGAGCTGCCGGGGGTCGTCGGCGTCTCGGCGACGGCCTACGACAACGGGAAGACGTACTACTCGAACTACGGACAAGGCGCCGTCGACGTCGCGGCGCCCGGCGGCAGCCCGCACCTCCAGACCCCGCCCGACTCCTATTTCTTCGCCGGCGACCTCGTCGGCGCGTGGTCGAGCACGGCGACGGAGGCCCCGTCACTCGGGCCGTTCGACGACCAGTGCCCGACGGGGCCGTGCCTCTACGCGGGCCTGCACGGCACGTCGATGGCGACGCCGAACGCTGCAGGCGTGGCGGCGCTGATCGTCAGCCGGTTCGGCGACTTCTCGGGCTACGGCCGCGGCCGCTGGCACATGGACCCGACGGAGCTCGAACGGAGGCTCGAGGGCTCGGCGAACGCGCAGCCGTGCCCGGATCCGCGCACGGTGACCTATGCGGTTCCGCCCAACCTGTTCCCGTTCGACTTCGCGACGTGCCAGGGCGGCCAGGGAAACAACAACGGCTTCTTCGGCAGCGGCATCGTGGATGCCGTCGCCGCGCTCACCGGCCGACGCTAGCCCACGGTCAGTAGGCGACGGCGCCGCGGCCCGTGGCCGCGGCGTGCTGCTGCTCGTCGGCGCGATAGCTCGACCGGACGAGCGGCCCCGAGAAGACCGAGCCGAAGCCGAGCGCCTCGCCCTGCTCGCGCAGCCAGCGGAACTCGTCCGGGTGGACCCAGCGGTCGATCGGCGTGTGCTTCGGGCTCGGCTGCAGGTACTGGCCGATCGTGACGACGTCGACGCCGTGCGCGCGCAGATCGCGCAACGTCTGCACCACCTCGTCGTTCGTCTCGCCCATGCCGACGATGATCCCCGACTTCGTGAGCACGTCGTAGTCCGCGATCTCCTTCGCGCGCCGGAGGAGCCAGAGCGCCCGGTCGTAGTCGGCCTTGCCGCCGCGCATCTGCCGGTGCAGGCGGCGCACCGTCTCGATGTTGTGGTTGAAGACCTCGGGGCGCGCGCCGATCACCGTCGCGAGCGCCTCCTCCTCGACGCCGAGGAAGTCGGGCGTCAACACCTCGACCGTTGCGGCCGGCAGCTTCGCCTTGATCGCCCGGATCGTCGCCGCGTAGTGCGACGCCCCGCGGTCGGCGACGTCGTCGCGGTCGACCGAGGTCACGACGACGTGCTTCAGCTTCATCTGTGCCGCCGCCTGCGCCACACGCAGCGGCTCGAGCGCGTCGGGCGGCGTCTCCGGCCGGCCGGAGTGCACGTAGCAATACCGGCAGGCGCGGGTGCACGTGTCGCCGAGGATCTGGAACGTCGCCGTGCCGCGACCCCAGCACTCGGAGATGTTCGGGCACTTGGCTTCTTCGCAGATCGTGTTGAGCGAGAGCCCGTGGATCAGCTTCTGGACGTCGAAATAGCTGCCGTCCTTCGACGGTGCGCGCACCTTCATCCACTCGGGGCGGCGCGGGCGTTCGAGCGACGGGAAGCGAGGTCTCCACCTTGTTACCGAGTCTAATTGGCGGTGCTCCTCCGGCGGCAGCTACGGTAAGCGGACTGACCCGTCCGCTTAGAATTGGAGTCCGATGAAGCGCCACGCGACGAATCCCTGGGTAGTCCTCGTCCTCATCTGCTTCGCGCAGTTCATGGTCGTGCTCGATGCGACCGTCGTGAACGTCGCGCTGCCGTCGATCCAGAAAGACCTCGGCATGACCGAGGCGAACCTCCAGTGGGTCGTCAACGCCTACACGCTCGTCTTCGGCGGCTTCCTGCTGCTCGGCGGCCGCGCCGGCGATCTGCTCGGGCGCAAGCGCCTCTTCCTCGGCGGCGTCGTTGTCTTCACCGCCGCCTCGCTGCTCGACGGCCTCTCGACGAGCTCCGGGATGCTGATCGGCGCCCGCGCGCTCCAGGGACTCGGTGCCGCGTTCATCTCGCCCGCTGCGCTCGCGATCATCTCGACGACCTTCAAGGAAGGGAGCGACCGCGCGAAGGCGCTCGGCGTCTGGGCGGCGATCGCGATCGGCGGCAGCGCCGTCGGGCTCGTGCTCGGAGGCGCGCTGACGCAGGCGTTCTCGTGGCCGTGGATCTTCTTCATCAACGTGCCGGTCGGCATCGCGGTGTTCTTCTTCTCGACGCAGCTCGTGCCCGAGTCGAAGGACGAGGTCGCGCACCGGAGCTTCGACATCCCCGGGGCGGTCACCGTCACCGGCGGCCTGATGACGCTCGTCTACGCAATCGTCCAGACCGAGCAGAAGGGCTGGGGCTCGGCGACGACGATCGTCACGTTCGTCATCGCTGTCGCGTTGCTCCTCGGCTTCGTGCTGATCGAGCTGCGGGCCAAGGCGCCGCTCGTGCGGCTGTCGATCTTCCGCGTACGCTCGCTGAGCGCAGCGAACGTCGTCATGTTCCTCGTCATGTCGGGGCTCTTCGCGATGTTCTTCTTCAACTCGCTCTACATCCAGCGCGTGCTGGGCTACGGGCCGCTGAAGGCGGGTCTCGCCTTCCTGCCGTTCACCGCCGGGATCATGGTCTCGGCAGGCCTCGCCTCGGCGTACGGGCCCAAGGTCGGCGTGCGTCTCACGGCGGTGATCGGGATGGTCGTCGCCGCGGCCGGCCTGCTGCTGCTGACGCGCATGCCCGTCGACGGGTCGTATCGTTGCGGACGTTCTGCCGTCGCTCCTGCTCGTGTCCCTCGGCATGGGCGCCGTGTTCGTGTCGCTCACGCTCGTCGCGACGACCGGCCTCGAGGACGACGACCAGGGTCTCGCGTCGGGCCTCTTCAACACGTCACAGCAGATCGGCGGTGCGCTCGGTCTCGCGGTCCTCTCGACGATCGCGGCGAGCCACACGAGCGACAGCTCGAAAGCGCAACTCGTCAACGGCTTCCACTGGGCGTTCGCAGGCAGCGCGGTATTCGTGCTCGCCGGCCTCCTCGCCCTCGTCACGATGCTGCGCCAGCGCGACGTCGAGCAGATCGAGCAGCAGGCCGAGGACGGAGCGACGGCGACCGTCGCGGCATAGCCGTGCGCGCCGACGCTCAGAGAAATCTCGACCGCCTGCTCGAGGCGGCGGCCGAGTGCTTCTCGGAGAAGGGCGTCGACGTGAGCGTCGCCGAGATCGCGCGGCGGGCAGGGGTGGGACAGGGGACGGTCTTTCGCCGTTTCCCGACCAAGGACGCCCTGCTCGCCGCCGTTCTCACCAAGGAGATGCTCCAGCTCTCCAACACGGCGATGACCGCGTACAGCGAGCCGGACGCGGGCAAGGCGTTCGATTACTTCGTCCGCAACGTCGCCGAGGCGTACGCGCGTAACCACGCATTGATCGAAGCGATGAAGCGCTGCGAGGCGACGCCGGAGGTCGACGCGCTCGTCGATGCAGTCGCCCGGCTGCTCCGCCGCGCGCAGGATGCAGGCGCCATCCGCACCGACATCACCGCGATCGACGTGCTCGCACTCGTTCCGACCGCGAGCACGTATCCGGAGATCGTGCTCGACGGCTTACGCCCGTCGAAGACGCTCTAGTCCGCGCGCGGAACGGAGTGGCGCGCGTGATCGCGCGCCTGCGCGGCGAGCCGGTCGGTGGCGTCGAGCAGATGACCATGCGCCGACCACGCATGTGCGGCGCCGCGCGGCACGACGCCGTCACGGTAGTGCTGCGCTGCAACCCGCACGTGTGCGAGCGCCTGCTCGAGCTGCGCCGCGATCTCGTCGTACGCAGCGGCGACTGCGTCGAGTGCGTCGCTCACCGCGTCGAGAGGCCCGCGTGCACGGGTTGCGCCCATAAGCCGGCGCCGTCGTCGGCGGGGAGCGGCTCGAGCTCGAGCCCGAACACGTCCTCGAGCGCGGCGACGGCGTGTGGGCGCATCTCGGCGACCGTGACCGGTCGCCCGGTCTCGCGTGCGAGCGTCGTGAACGTCGCGTCTTCGAGGCCGCAGGCGGTGATCCACTCGGTGAACGGCGCGGGATCGAGATCGACGTTCAGCGCGTACCCGTGCGTCGTCACCCAGCGTGAGACGTGCACGCCGATCGATGCGAGCTTGCGTGGCGGGCGGTTCAGCCAGACGCCCGTGAGCCCCTCGATGCACTCGGCTTCGACGCCGAGCGGCGCGACCGTTCGGATGAGCGCCTCCTCGAGATTTCGGACGTAGAGCTTCACGTCGCGGCCGTGGCGCTTCAGGTCGAGGATCGGGTAGCAGACGAGCTGCCCAGGCCCGTGGAACGTGGACTTGCCGCCGCGGTTCGTCTCGACGACCTCGACGTCGGTGCTCTCCGGGATGTGCAGCTCCGCGTCTTCGTCGGTGCGCCGCCCGAGCGTGATGACCGGCGGGTGCTCGAGGAACAGCACGGTGTCCGGGATCGCGCCCTGCGACACCGCACCCGCGAGCGCGCGCTGCAGCTCCCACGCCTCCACGTAAGGGACGGTGCCGAGCTGCATCAGGTATCCGCCGCGAGCCATCCCGTCAGGCTAGCGCCGCCCGAGCTCCTATGCCGACGTCGCGGAGCGGAACGTGTTCCGCGCAGCAATGAGACGTCGCATCGGCAGCAGATCAAAAGGGGGTCCACGGGGGAAACTGGTTTCCCCCGTGAAGCGAGCGAAGCGATGCGTTGTTAGCCGCCGTCGCCCTCCCAGGCCTCGAGCCGGGCGCGCAGGTCGCGGAGGAAGCGGCCGGCATAGGCGCCGTCGACCAGTCGGTGGTCGTACGTGAGCGTGATGTTCATCATCGGCCGGATCGCGATCACGTCTGCGCCCTGCTCGTCCTGCACGACGACCGGCTTCTTCACGAGCGCGTACGTGCCGAGGATGCCGGACTGCGGCTGGTTGATCACCGGCGTTCCGTGGAACGTGCCGTAGCCGCCGGGGTTCGTGATCGTGAAGGTGCCGCCCTGCACGTCGTCGGGGAGGAGCTTCTTGCTGCGGGCTCTCGCCGCGAGATCGGCGATGCCCTTCGCGAGCCCGAGCAGGTTCATCGTCTCGGCGTTGCGCAGGACCGGGACGATCAATCCCTTTCCGTCCTGCAGCTCGACGGCGAAGCCGAGGTTGACGAAGCCGCGCGTCACGATCGAGTCGCCGCGCAGCTCGGCGTTGATGTACGGGTAATCCTTCAGGGTCAACACGGTCGCGCGGGCGATGAACGCGAGGTAGGTCGGGTTCACGCCGTAACTCGCCTCGTATTCCTTCTTCAGCGTCGCGCGCGCGGCGACGACTCGCGACAGGTCGACCTCGATCGCGCTCGTCACGTGTGCGGCGGTATCGAGCGAACGGCGCATGTGGTCGGCGATCCCGCGTCGCATGGCGGTGACCGGCTCGAGCTGCTCGCCGGGCTGGGCCTCGGCCGGGGGCTGAGGGCTCGCCGGCTTCGCCGGGGAGGGCGCAGAGCGCGGAGCCTCTTCGATCGTCGGCGCCGCCGTGGCGGCCGGTGGGTTTTCGACGAACGCGAGAATGTCCTGCTTCGTCACGCGGCCGCCGCGGCCAGTGCCTGCGACCTGTGACGGATCGACGCCGTGCTCGGAGGCGATCCGCGCCACGACCGGCGAGACGAACGCCTTGCCGTTGTCGGAGGGTGCGCGCGGTTCCGGCGTCGCCCGGGCCTCCTGCGTGCCGGGCGCGGCCGCCTGTGTCGCCGGCTCGGGCGGCGCCTCTGCGGCCGGTTCGGGCGCTTCAGCCTCGGGTTGGACGTCGGCCGCCGCTCCGCCGACCGGTGCCGCCGCTCCGCCGATCTGGGCCAGCTTCGTGCCCACGTCGACGGTCTCGCCCTCCTGGACGAGGATCTGCGTCACCGTGCCCGACGCGGGGCTCGGCACCTCGGTGTCGATCTTGTCGGTCGAGATCTCGAGCAGCGGCTCGTCGGCCTCGACCGACTCGCCCTCCTGCTTCAGCCACTTGAGGATCGTGCCTTCCGACACGGAGACGCCCATCTGGGGCATCACGACGTCGATTGCAGTGTCCGTGGCCATCGGCTTCTCCTAGTACTCCGCGAGGTCGCGGAGGCCTTTCACGACGTCCTCGACCTGTGGGATGAATGCCTTCTCGAGCGGCGGGGCAAACGGTACCGGCGTGTCGGGTGCTGCGACCCGCCTGACCGGCGCGTCGAGGTCCTCGAACGCTTCTTCGGCGATCGTCGCGGCGATCTCGCCGCCGAAGCCGCCCGTGCGCGTGTCCTCGTGGAGGACGAGCACCTTCGACGTCTTCCGGACGGATGCGAGCACGGCTTCCTTGTCCCACGGCATCACGGTTCGCAGGTCGATCACCTCGACCGAGACGCCGTCGCTCTCGAGCTGGTCGGCCGCTTCGTCCGCGGTGTAGACCATCGCGCCCCACGTGATCACCGAGATGTCCTTGCCTTCGCGGTGCGTGCGCGCCTTCCCGATCGGCACGGTGTAGCGCTCTTCCGGCACCTCCCCCTTGATGCGGCGGTACAGGTGCTTGTGCTCGAAGTAGAGCACGGGATTCGGATCCTCGATCGCGCTGATCAGCAGGCCCTTGGCGTCCTCCGGAGTCGCGGGGCACACGCACTTCAGCCCCGGGATGTGCGCAAAGGACGACTCGGGGTTCTGTGAGTGGAACGGGCCGCCGGAGAATCCGCCGCCCGACGGCAGCCGCACGACGATCGGCACCGGCGTGCCGACACGCCAGCGCTGCTTCGCCGCGATCGTGACGAGGTGGTCCCACGCGCACGACACGAAGTCGGCGAACTGCATCTCGCAGACCGGGCGCATGCCCATCATCGCCGCCCCGGTCGCGCCACCGACGATCGCGGTCTCGGCGAGCGGTGCATCGATCACGCGCCACGGCCCGAACTCCTCCTGGAAGCCGAGCGAGACCTTGAACGCGCCGCCGTAGACGCCGACGTCCTCACCGATGAGGAACACGCGCTTGTCGCGGCGCATCTCGGAGCGGAGCCCGTCGGAGATCGCCTGCAGGTACGTCATCTCGGCCATCGCTCTCGCCTACTTGTGGTGCGGCGTGTCGAGGTCCTCGGGCGTCGCATAGACGCCGTCGAGCAGGCGAGCCGGATCGGGCTGCGGCGATGCCTCCGCGCGTGTCAGCGCGTCGTTCAGCAGCTTCTTCACGCCGGTCGAGATCTCGTCCTCTTCGTCCTCCGTCATGTCGGCGTGCTCGAGGAGCCAGGTGCGGTAGCGCTCGATCGGATCGGACTCGGCCCACTTCTCGAACATCACCTTCGGCACATAGAACGCGTCGTCGTGAACGGCGTGCCCTTCCATGCGGAGCGACAGGCACTCGAGCAGCGTCGGGCCTCCGCCCTCTCGCGCCTTCTCGATCGCGCGCTTCGCCTCGCGGTAGACCGCGAGCACGTCGGTGCCGTCGACGACGACGCCTTCGAAGCCGTATGCCTGCGCGCGGTCGGCGACGTGCTCCGTCGCGAACTCGAGATGCGACGGGGTCGAGTACGCCCACTGGTTGTTGTCGCAGACGAAGATCATCGGCAGCTTGCGTGTGCCGGCGAACGTCATCGATTCGTGCGCGTCACCTCGCGCCGATGCTCCTTCGCCGAACCAGCCGAGGGCGACACGGCGCTCTTCGCGGATCCTGAACGCGAGCGCTGCGCCGGTTGCGACCGGGAGCATCGCCGGAAGATGGCTGACCATCGCGATCAGTCCGAGCTGGGCATCGGCCATATGGACGTTGCCGTCGCGGCCGTGCGTCGGGCCGTCCTCGCGAGCCATGTATTGCGAGAAGATCCGCCACGGCTCGACACCGCGCACGATGTGCACGCCCATGTCGCGGTGCAGCGGCGCGCCGACGTCCTCCGGGCCCATCGCGGTCGCGACGCCGACTGCGGCACCCTCGTTGCCGCGGCCCGTGTAGAACGAGCCGGGGATCTTTCCCTGGCGGTAGAGGATGTGACCGCGCTCCTCGACGCCGCGCGTCACGAGCATGTGCCGGTAGATGCCGAGCAGGTCCTCGCGATCGAGGCCTGCCTCTCTGACCTCGCTCAGCGAGCTGACCGGCTCGGCTTCTCTTGCTATCGCCATGAGCGGAGCGAGTCTAGCCACCGCTTCGCTCCGCTCGCTTCACGGGGGAAACCAGTTTCCCCCGTGGGCCCCTTCTGGACTGCTAGCCGGCCTTTACGGCGTCCCAGTCATAGTCGGCACCGATCTTCGCGAGCCTTGCCCGGGTCTCGTCGTCGCACAGGGCTCCGTGAACGCCTGCCTCGTAGAAGGAGCGCGGATCCAGGCCGAATGAGGTCGCCGCCTCGTAGTCGCGGCCGAGATCCGTGTCGAACATCGCGGGGTCGTCGGTCGAGATCGAGCAGCGGACGCCTGCGGCGGCGAGGCGCGGGAGCGGGTGGTCGGCGAGCGAGGCGACGGCGCCGGTCCGGAGATTCGAGAGCGGGCACACGTCGAGGACGATGCCCCGGCCGGCGATCTCCCGCACGAGCCCGGGATCCTCTTCCGCGCGGATGCCGTGGCGAAGTCGATCCGCGCCGAGAGCGTCGAGGGCCCCGCGCACGGATGCGGCGCCAGCGACCTCGCCGGCGTGCGGCACCGAGCCGAGCCCGAGAGATCGTGCGAGCGTGAAGGCCGGCTCGTACGGCTCGGGTGGGTACTCGGCCTCGAGCCCGCCGAGCCCGACGCCGACGACGCCGCGGTCGCGGTAGCGCGCAGACCACTCGACGGTCGCACGGGCCTCCTCCTGCGTGAAGCCGCGCGGAATGTCGGGGGTGAGTCGGACCTCCACGCCGTGCAGTTCCAGCGCCTCCGCGGCGCCGTTGCAGACGCCCTCGAAGATCTCCTTCCACGTGCAGCCGCGGCGAACGCGCTCGGCCGGGCTGAAGATCCCCTCGAGATAGACCGCGCCGTGCGACGCGGCTTCGGCCGCGTAGTCGACGACCATCTGCCGGAAGTCCGCCTCGCGCTGCAACGCGTTCGTCGTGAGGATCCACACCTCGATGAAGTGCCGGAAGTCGGTGAACTCGTAGAGCGACGCGAGGCCTTCGGCCGTATCGGCGGGCAGTGGGTAGTCGTTGCGCCGCGCGATCTCGAGCAGTGTCGGCGCGCGGACGGTGCCCTCGAGATGGACGTGCAGCTCGATCTTGGGGTAGGGCGCGATCACGCGCCCGAGGCTACAGTCAGGCCATGGGCAAGGCCTCGGACTGGCTGCGCGAGGAGCGCCGCAAGGTGCTCGGCGACTGGGTCGCCGTGTGCCTCGGGTGCGGCGCGGCCCGGCGCTGGTTCGAGCAGTACGAGGACGAGATGCCCGATGTCTGTCCGACGTGCGGCGGGGTGCTGCTCCGCCGGTGCCCCAGCTGCGAGGCGCCGTTCTCGTCGATCGCGGCGGTCGACTGCGAGGAGTGCGGCGAGGCGCTGCGCGATGACGAGCTCTTCGGCTCGCCGATCCGCCGCGCGAAGAAGCCCCCGGCCTAGAAGAGGTCGTTCTCGCCGCGGAAGCCCTGGACGACGGGGCCGTTCAGGATCTGCGAGAAGCGGATCACGGTGACGACGTCGCCCTCCGAGACCTCGCGGTTGTAGAGCTGGCTGAGGAAGCGCGCCATCTCGTCGGTGCGACGGATCTCCGGGTTGTCGTGCTCGATCTCCCGTGGAGAGAGCTCGCCCAGGCTCTTCACCTCGACCTTGTCGATCACGGCCTCGAACACGCGCTCGCGGGCGCCGAAGCGCACGCCGCAGAGCACCTGCACGACCATGCCCTTCCGGTACTTGCTCGACTTGTCTCCCAGCCGAATGGTCGCCGACTTGCGACCACTTCGAAGCTGGTCCGCAACCATCGGTGAGTAGAAGTTCAACGCGTACATGGGCTCCTGGAGACCGCTCAAGCAGGACGATCATAGGGGACCGCGGGCTGAACGTGGGCCCTGCTGACCTCGTCCGGGCGCGTACAGCCGATGAGCGCGAGCGTCGTCGCGATCTCCTCGCGCAGCAGGGCCAGAACGTGGCGAACGCCTTCCTCGCCCCCGGTGGCGAGGCCCCAGATCGGCGGGCGGCCCACGAGAACTGCCTGGGCGCCGAGCGCGAGAGCCTTCACCGCGTCGGCGCCGCGCCGGATGCCGCCGTCGAAGAGCACCTCAATGCGTCCGGCCGCCGCCTCCGCCACCTCCGCCAGCGCGTCGAGCGTCGCGGGTGCGCCGTCGAGCTGCCTTCCGCCGTGGTTCGAGACGATGATCCCGGCGGCGCCGTGCTCGACGGCGAGGTGGGTGTCCTCGCGTGTGAGGACACCCTTGAGCAGCACCGGGAGCTTTGTGGTCTCGGCGATCCACTCCACGTCCTGCCAGGTCAGCGAGGCGGAGAAGAGCCGGATGTGCGTCGCCGGGCTGTGCGTAGCGTTGGCGAGCAATGCGGACGCATAGGGGAGCGGCAGGTCTGCAGGCACCTCGAAGCTCGCGCGGAAGTCGCGTTCGCGCCGGCCGAGCACCGGTGTGTCGACGGTCAGCGCGATCGCCGTGCAGCCCGCTGCGACGGCGTCCTCGAGGTGCGATCGAGTGGCCTCTCTGTCGTTCAGGACGTAGAGCTGCGCCCATTGCAGAAGGCCGGGTGCCGCGTCGGCGAGGTCGCGGTGGGAGTACGTGGTCATCGTGGAGGTGCACATCACGGTTCCCTCCGCCGCGGCGGCGCGTGCGACCCCCATCTCCCCGTCGGGGTGGAAGAGGCGCTGGTACGCGACGGGCGCGACGAGGACCGGCGAGGCGATCGCCGCGCCGAGGACGGTGGTCTCCGTCGTGACGGCGTCCACGTCGACGAGGACGCGCGGCCGGAACGTCCAACGCTGGAACGCCGCACGGTTCGCACGGAGCGTCGACTCGTCGCCGGCGCCGCCGGAGAGGAACGCCCACGGCCCCGGCGCGACGAGCGTCTCCGCGAGCCGCTCGTATTCGTCGCAGTTGAGCGGGGCGCTCACGGGGCGAGCCTATCGCGAGCCTTCTCGGCCATCTCGCGCTCACCGCCGTACGACAGCAGGCGCGGCGCGTCGTCGAGCGGCAGCCAGCGAGCGTCCGCCACCTCCACGCGCATGGCCTCGTCGATCTCGCCGATCCGCCCGCGCCCGGCCCGCAGGAGATAGAAGCTCACGATCTTGAAGACCCGGAGGCCGCCGCGGCGGGTGTACGTGTAGCGCACGTCGCCGAGCTTCTCGACGAGCCGGCCGTCGACGCCCGTCTCCTCCTTGACCTCGCGGACGGCCGTCTCGGCAGGGCTCTCGCCTGGATCGAGATTGCCCTTCGGGAGGGCCCAGGTTCCCTCGGGTTTCCCCTGCGGACGGATCGCGGCGACCATCGCGCGACCCCGCACCGTCCGCACGAGCACGCCGCCTGCCGAGAACTCCCGCTCCATCGTGCTGTTGTAACAGGTTGGCCACCGCCGCCCGACCCCGCTTGCGGAGCGGGGTCATCGCTCGTACAATGCTCCGGCACTCTCCGGGTGAGAGTGCCAGAAGGTGTCACGGACACCGCAGTCTGCAGCAAGTCAGGAGGCAACTGAATGAACCTGAAGCCGCTTGGTGACCGTCTGATCGTCGAGGTCCTCGAAGAGGAGGAGCAGACCTTCAGCGGCATCGTGCTTCCGGATACGGCCAAGGAGAAGCCGCAGCGCGGCCGAGTCCTCGCCGTTGGCCCGGGCAGCCGGGACGACAACGGGAAGTACATCCCCCTGGACGTGGTCGAGAAGGACGAGATCGTCTTCTCGAAGTACGGGGGAACGGAGATCAAGGTCGGCACGGAGGAGTACCTGATCCTGCGCGAGTCCGACGTGCTGGCGAAGGTCGTCGGGGCCGGCAAGTCGGCCAAGACCCCCGTCGGCGCAAAGTCGTAGTACCGAGTTTCTGAGGAGGAAGAAAAACACATGGCTCACAAAGAGCTGAAGTTCAACGAGGATGCGCGTCGTGCTCTCGAGCGCGGCGTGAACGTCCTCGCCGATGCGGTCAAGGTCACCCTTGGCCCGAAGGGCCGCTACGTCGTGCTCGACAAGAAGTTCGGCGCACCGACCATCACGAACGACGGCGTCACGATCGCTCGCGAGATCGAGCTCGAGGACGTCTTCGAGAACCAGGGTGCCCAGCTCGTGCGCGAGGTTGCCACGGCGACGAACGACGTCGCAGGCGACGGCACGACGACGGCGACGGTGCTCGCGCAGGCAATCGTGCGCGAGGGCCTGAAGAACGTCGCCGCCGGTGCGAACCCGATGGGTCTCAAGCGCGGCATCGAGCGGGCCGTCGAGGCGGTCGTCGAGAACCTGAAGACACAGTCGAAGGACGTCTCGGGCAAGGAGGACATCGCGCGCGTCGCGACCGTCTCCTCGCGCGAGCGCGAGATCGGCGACGTCATCGGCGACGCAATCGAGAAGGTCGGCAAGGACGGCGTCGTGAACGTCGAGGAGGGGCAGGGTCTCGCCCTCGAGCTCGAGTTCACCGAGGGCATGCAGTTCGACAAGGGCTACCTCTCGCCGTACATGATCACCGACGCCGAGCGCATGGAGGCGGTGCTCGAGGATCCCTACATCCTCATCGCCAACCAGAAGATCGGCGCCGTGAAGGACATCCTGCCGGTGCTCGAGCAGGTCATCCAGGCGGGTCGCCCGCTGGTGATCGTGGCCGAGGACGTCGAGGGCGAGTCGCTCGCGACGATCGTGGTCAACAAGCTCCGCGGCACGTTCACCGCCGTCGCCGTCAAGGCGCCGGGCTTCGGTGACCGCCGCAAGCGGATGCTCGAGGACATCGCCATCCTGACGGGCGGCGAGGTCATCACCGAGGAGATGGGCCTCAAGCTCGAGAACACGAAGCTCTCGCAGCTCGGGCACGCCCGCCGCGTGGTCGTCGACAAGGATTCGACGACGATCATCGACGGTGCCGGCGAGACCGACGCCATCAAGGGCCGCATCAAGCAGCTCAAGGGCGAGATCGAGAACACCGACTCCGACTTCGATCGCGAGAAGCTCCAGGAGCGCCTCGCGAAGCTGTCGGGCGGCGTCGCGGTCGTGAAGGTCGGAGCGTCGACCGAGACCGAGATGAAGGAGAAGAAGCACCGCGTCGAGGACGCGCTGCAGGCTGCACGGGCCGCCCTCGAAGAGGGTCAGGTCCCGGGCGGCGGCGTCGCGCTCATCAACGCCGCGGACGCAGTCCGCGACGACCTGCTCGCCGGCCTCGAGGGCGACGAGCGGACGGGTGCGCAGATCATCCTCAAGGCGCTCGAGGAGCCGCTCCGCCAGCTCTCGGCGAACGCGGGCCTCGAGGGCTCCGTCGTCGTGCAGTCGGTCCGGGCCGCGAAGTCGGGCTGGGGCATGAACATCGAGACCGGCCAGGTCGAGGATCTCCTCAAGTCCGGGATCGGCGATCCGACCATGGTCACCCGCTCGGCGCTGCAGAACGCTGCGTCGATCGGCAAGAACATCCTCACCACCGAGGCCATCGTTGCCGAGGCTCCCGAGAAGGCCGGAGCCGGCATGGGCGGCGGCGGTATGCCCGACATGGGCGGGATGATGTAACGAGCCTTACGGCTCGGCTGTACTGCGAAGGGCCGGCTCACGCCGGCCCTTCGTCGTTCTACGGGTGGATCCGCCAGAGCCGGGAGCCTTTGAACTCGCCGACCCAGATGTCGCCGAAGGCGGAGCGGACGACGAACGGGCTCGGGCCGACCGTGATCGTGTCGACGACCTTGTTCGTCGCAGGATCGATGCGCGAGATCGTCCCGTCGCCGTTGTTCGGGATCCACTCGAGACCGTCCGGCCCGCGCACGCCGTCGGACGGTCCCTTCCCCACCGCCACCGTCGCGACGACCTCGTTCGTCTGCGGATCGACGCGCGTGACCGTGCCGGCGAGGTCATCCGACACCCAGACTCCGTCGTCGTGCGCGTCGACGCAGAGCTCGCTGCCGTTGCCGATGTGCACGACGGTCACCGCGTTCGTCGCCGGGTTGATGCGGAAGATGTCCCCGGTGTTCTGAGAGGCGACCCAGATCGATCCCGCGCCGGAGCGGATGCACGTCGGGTTGCCGAGCGTGACGATCGTCTTCACGATCCTCTGCGTCTTGGCGTCGATACGCGACACCGTTCCGGTGGCGTAATTCGAAGACCAGACCGAGCCGAATCCGTATGCGACGTCCCATGGCATGCGCCCGACCTTGATCTGCTTCGTCACGCGGAAGCGCACCGGGTCGACGCGCGCGATCGTGCCTTCGTAGAAGTTCTCGACCCAGAGCGCGCCGCCACCGGCGACGACGCCACATGGACCTCCGCCGACTTCGAGCTTCTTCACGACGCGGTTCGTCGCCGGGTCGATGCGCACGAGCAGGCCAGAGCCGTAGTTGTCCTGGTAGAGGAACCTGCCGACGACTGCGCTGCCGCACGGCTGTGAGCCGCCGCTCGGGAGCTTTGCGACGACCGTCGGGGCGCCGGCGCCGATCGCCAGCGCGAGCAGGGTCGTGACGAGCCCGTGCATGTCCGTCCTCCTCCTCGGATATCCTGCGATTTCGTACTAATATGATGCGAAATCGCAGTACCGTCAAGCTCGAGCCGGGGCTCTTCCTCCAGCCCTTCGTCGTGTCGCAGCTGATCGGCACGGTGCTCGAGGACGTGGTCGAGGGCAGCGGGATCACGGCGTCCGAGTTCGCCGTCACGAGCTCGATCAACATCCTCGGCAGCGTCACACCGACCGAGCTCGCGCGGACGCTCGGCCTCTCGCCGACGACGCTCTCGGCGATGATCGAGCGGCTCGTGCGGAAGGGCGAGGTCGAGCGGCTCCGCCATCCGGACGATGGCCGCTCCTACGTCCTCGAGCCGACGGCGCGGGGCAAGGCCACGCAGGCGGCGATCGGCGTGCGCTTCCGCAAGGCGATCGTCGAGGTCAGAGGGCATCTCGGTGAGGACGCCGACGGTGTGCTCACCGCCCTACGGCGGCTCGAGGGTGCGCTCCGGGCCACGATCGCGAGTCCCTGAACAGTGAAACGGCGCCGGGGAGGCGCCGCTTCGTCCACTTGGGGAGTGGGGAGTTGGGGTTGGTACTCCCCCAGTATCGGGAGGGTCGGCGCGTGACTTTAGGGGGATCTTTGCAACGGGGATTCGGTCAGAACCCGTACCGCTCTTCCTTCCAGTAGTCCGCGTCGTTGTGGTAGCCGTACCGCTCCCAGAAGCCGGGCTTGTCGAAGGCGGAGAGCTCGATCCCGGTCAGCCATTTCGCGCTCTTCCAGAAGTACTTCGAGGGGACGAAGAGCCGCACGGGCCAGCCGTGCTCGGGCGTCAGCGGCGCCCCGTCGGCCTCGTACACGACGAGCGCCTTCTCGTCCTCGATCGCAGCGAGCGGGGAGTTCGCCGTGAATCCCTGCTCGGCGTGCGCGATCGCGAACCGCGCGCTCGGCTTCGGCTCGCAGAGCTTCGCGAGCTCGCGCCAGTGGACTCCCTTGAACTGTGCGTCGAAGCGGCTCCAGCGCGTGACGCAATGGATGTCGCTCGTCACCTCGGTCGCGGGCAGCGCAGTCAGCTCCTCGTAGGTGAGCGTGACCGGCTTCTCGACCTCGCCCGAGAGCTCGAGCGTCCAGGTCGCGAGATCGACGTTCGGAACGTCGCCTGCGTGCAGCACCGGCCACTTATCGGTGAAGTACTGGCCCGGCGGGAGCCGCGCCGGGTCGAAGCCGGCGTCGCGGACCTTGTCCTCTGCCTTGGAGCGGAAGAGGGGCATCGATTCCTAGACTAATGCTGTGGACGTCGCAGAGCGAGATCGGGCATACGTGCGCGTGGCGGGGCCGGACGCCGCGGACTACCTGCAGCGGATGGTCTCGAACGACGTCGAGCGCCTCGCGCCCGGCGAGGCGCGGCCTGCGCTGCTCTTGACGGCGAAGGCGCGGGTGATCGCGCCGATCGTCGTGCTGCGACGAGCGGACGACGACTTCCTCGTCCTCACCGAGCCCGCGCTCGGCGAGGTGGTGCGGGCGCTCCTCACACGGATGCGGCTGCGGGCGAAGTGCGAGATCGTGCTCGAGGAGCACACGTCCGTGCTCGTCTTCGGCGACGCCGAGCACGGTTTCGCGACGGACTTCCACGGCGCGGTCGAGGTCGTCGACGGTCGCCTTGCCCCGACGATCGACTCGGGCGAGCTCGAGCGCCGGCGGATCGAAGCCGGAGTGCCGCGCTGGGGCCACGAGATCGACGAGCGGATCCTGCCGGCGGAGGCCGGGCTCGACACGACGCACGTCGACTTCGCCAAGGGCTGCTATCCCGGACAGGAGCCCGTGGCGCGGCTGCACTTTCGCGGCCATCCGAATCGCGGCCTGCGCGTGCTCGAGCTCGCGGATCTCCCGGACTACGACGCCGAGCTCGTGCACGACGGCAAGGCAGTCGGCCGGGTCACGAGCGCCGCGACCCGCGACGACGGCTCTGTCGTCGCGCTCGCGTACGTGCGCACCGAGGTGCCTGTGGACGCGCGGCTCGAGCTTGCCACGGCTTGAGCCGGCAGACTGGTGGGCCATTCGGCGGGCGCAAAACAGCAAGCCGTCGACGTATCGCTGTCCGCTCTGCGGCTATCAGCTGCACGCGATGAGCCCGCACGTGCTGCTCTCGCCCGAGGGTGACTCGAGCCGCAGACGGCATGCGCACGCGGAGTGCGTCGAAGCGGCGCGACGGGACGGGCGCCTGCCGAGCTACGACGAGTGGCGCAAGACGCAGCCGCGCAAGCCGGGTCTCGTCGCGCGCCTGCTGGGTCGAGGCTGACTGGGCTGGGCTGACTGAGCTGTGGCTGACCGCGGCTACACTGTCGCCTCCCCGCGCCCGTAGCTCAGGGGATAGAGCGCTGCCCTGCGGAGGCAGAGGTCGCACGTTCGAATCGTGCCGGGCGCACTCGCATCGCTACGCGGCCTGAGGCCGCGTAGCTCGCTTCACGGGGGAAACCATGTTTCCCCCGTGGGCCTCTTCTTCGTCTCGCGGCCGGCGGTCACTGCTCTCGCCGAGCAAGCTCGGCTTCGCGACGAATCGCGCGCATTCGGTACCAATCGCCCGAGTGTGACTTCCCGGTGCGGACCCGGCATGATCTCATAGCGTGGACGCAGGCTAAGAGCGGGTCGGCGCCGCGCTCGTCCGTCCTGCATGTAGTCGGGCTCCGCGACGTTCCAGTCAGTAGCGGTCGAGCTCGACGAGCCGCTCGTCGCTGATCCCGAAGTGGTGCGCGATCTCGTGCAGCACCACGCGGCGTACCTGTCGGTCGAACAGCTCGGCGTCGTGCCCGTAGAGGCGTTCGAGCGGGCCGCGGTAGATCGTGATCTTGTCGGGCAGCACGCCGGAGTAGCTGAAGTTGCTGCCGCGGCGCGTGAGCGGCACGCCCTGATACAAGCCGAGCAGCGGCTGACCCGGCGGCGGCTCGTCCTCGACGACGAGCTCGACGTTCGACATCTCGTTGCGCAGGTCTTCCGGCAGCGAGTCGAGCGCAGCCTGGATCGGCGGCTCGATCATCGGAGGGGCGTCGTCGTCCACACCCCCAGCGTAGGCGCTAGCCGAAGGTGAAGGCGTACGCGTTCACGCCCGGCGACATTCGCAACTCGAGCAATCCCTCGCCGGGTGTCTTGCCGGAGACGACGGTGTAGAGCTTGTCCATGTTCACGCGCAGCGTCTTCGTCGGCTTCCCGTCGACGAGCGCGTGCACCGTGCCGCGTCCGCCGAGCACGACGTAGACGTAGCGCGCCTGGTAGTGCAGGCGCAGGCGTGCGCCGAGGCCGGCGACGATGCGCTGTGCGCCGACGTTCCAGGTGCCGGCGTACGACAGGTCGTCGAGCGGGATCGTCGTCGCGAAGGTGTAGCCCGCCGCCTGGTTCGGATAGAGCTTCGAGCCGACATACCGCTGTAGCCGCGCGGTGCCGAGGTATGACTCGGGTGTCATCACGAGCTCCTTCGGCGTCGCATCGGCGACGCCGGCGGTGCTCGCCGGCAGCGACGACGTGCCCGCATCGGCGAGCAGCGAGCGGATCGCCTGCTCGCTGCCGTCGTAGTCGCCCTCACCGAAGTGCACGTGGCGCACCTGGCCCGTCTTGTCGATCAGGTACTCCGCGGGCCAGTACTGATTCGAGTACGCCGTCCACGTGCCGTAGCTGTTGTCGAGCGCGACGGGCCAGGTCACGCCGAGGTCATGCGTCGCCTGGCGGACGTTGCCGAGCACGTGCTCGAACGCGAACTCAGGCGTGTGCACTCCGACGATCTCGAGTCCGTCCTTGTGGTACGCCGCGTACCAGGCGCGCAGGTGCGGAAGAGTGCGCAGGCAGTTGATGCACGAGTACGTCCAGAAGTCGACGAGCACGACCTTGCCGCGCAGCGCAGCCAGCGACTCCGGCCGGTTGCCGGGCGTGTTCAGCCAGTCGGCGATGCCGGTGAAGTCGGGAGCGGTGCCGAGGTCCGGCAATGCGACGTGCGGCGCCCTCGCCTTGGCCTTCGTCGCGGCCGCCGCGAACGCGTTGTCACCGCCCCGCAGTGAGTCGAGATGCTTCTGTGCAAGCGACGTCTCCTCGACGTGTTTCTGGATCGAATTGGTATAGCCGCCGAGAGCGGTCTGGAGGCTCTGCGCGGTGTTGAAGACGATCGCGAGCGCCGCGCCCGCGAGCAGCACGCCCATCGCGCGTCTGAAGTTCTGGCTCTGCGATCGCATTCGACGCGCGACGCGTTGCCCGCCAAGCGCGATCAGCAGCATCGGCACCGCGGCGCCGACCGCGTATGCGAGCGTCAGCAGCACCGTGTCGACACCGATCCGGTGCTGCGCGGAGAGCGCCGTGATCGTCGCCAGCACCGGTCCCGCGCACGGAACGAAGACGAGGCCGAGGCTCACGCCGAGCAGGAATCCGCCGCCGAGATCGCCGCCGCGGCGTCTCGTCATGAAGGCGAGCGGTCGCTCGAGGAGGTACGCGACCCGAGGGAAGAGCAGCGACGCTGCGAGCACGAAGAGCAGCGCGATCGCGATGTTGCGGAGCACATCCTGCGGGAGCCCGAGCGCCGAGAGGATCGATGCGGCGGCGAGCGTGAACAAGGTGAAGCTCGCGACAAGGCCCGCGATGATCGCGAACGGCCGCCGGCCCGAGCCGCTCGCACCGCCGGCGAGCACGATCGGCAGCACCGGGAGGATGCACGGCGACACCGCGGTGATAACGCCTGCAAGAAAACCGATCCCGAGCAGGACGACCATCGACCAAGCCTATTCCGGGGTTCTTACGAGGCGATTAAATTCCGCGCCGCAACGCGGGCGATCGGAGCCTTAGTGCTCGTGCGCCATCTCCAGGATCTGATCCGTGGAGTAGGTGCCGACCATGTCGGGATGGTCGTCGGAGATGTGCTGCTGAACGTTCGTCACGAGCTCCTCGTCGGTCTCGCCTTCGACGTTCGTGCCGCACGGACAATGCACGACCTTCATCGCAGACCTCCTCGTTGGATGGAGGGACGATATCCGGTGCTACGCCGACGAGCAGGCGGCGCCGACCGCACCCCAGGAGCGCCACGATCCACCGTCCGCCTTCCAGACGCGCCAGGCGCGGTAGAGCTGTTCCGCGGCCGAGGCGGAGAAGGGATAGCCGGGGTCGCCGGGATGGCTGAACGAGGGATCGGCCTTCCCGCCGGCCCGTCTCCAGGTCTTCGCCGCGAACTGCATGCCGCCGAAGTAGCCGTTGCCGGTGTTCGCGGTCCAGGCGCCTTCTCGAAGATGGACGCAGCGCGCCTGCGCAAGCCACGCGGCCGACGGGCTGCCGCCCGCTCCCCACGCGGGAGCTGCCAGCAACAGCGCGACCACGCCGGTGAGGAGCGCCGGACGCATCGGGCATTCCTACCAGGTTTCCGACCGGAAGGGGCCGATTCGAGGCCCCTTCCGGTCGTGCGGAGGGCCTAGCCGGCGAGCGGCTTGCCGGTCTCGAGGAGCGTCTTGAGGCCGCTGACGATGTACGGCCAGCCACCCGAGACCTGCTCGGCCGCCTTCTCGCCCAGTCCTTCGTGGACGGCGGTGAACTTGCAGTACCCGCCCTCCTGCGGCTCGATCTCCCACGTGACCCGGCTCGGCTCCTCGGCCGCCAGCTCGGGTTCGTAGAGAAACCGCCAGCTGACGGACAGCCGCTTCGGCGGATCGGACTCGAGCACTTCGCCGTCGACGAGGAGCTCGTCGCTGTCGCCCGCCCGGAAGACAAACGGCGAGCCGACGGTCAGGTCGGACTCGACCCGCGTTCCGTAGAAGTACTTGAGCGTGAACTCCGGCTTCGTGATCGCCTCCCAGATCTGCTCGGCGGTCGCGCGGATGTACACCTGGTGCACGTTCGTGATGTTCTGCGTCATGGTCGTCATCCTGTCTCCTCCAACTCGGTCTTGAGGTCGGCGAGCGCCGAGACGTGGCGCTCCCTGTACTTGTCGATCCACCGGTCGTGGATCAACCGGATCGGCACGGGATTCAGGAAGTGCAGCTTCTCCCGCCCCGACCGGCGCGTGACGACGAGCCCTGCGTCCTCGAGCACCTTCAGGTGCTTCATGACGCCGAACCGCGTCATCTCGAGCTCGGACTCGAGCTCCGTGAGCGTGCGGCCGTCGCGCTCGTGGAGCCGGTCGAGCAGGTACCGGCGGGTCGGATCCGCCAGTGCCCTGAAGACGCGGTCGTCGTCGTCCATGGGCGGAGAATAGGTGACCAAATAGTCACATGTCAAGTGGCGGAGGAGAGGCCGGTGAATCTGCGAATCCACGATCGATGGTCAGCGTCGTCCAGAAGCCCGGCTCGTGACCCTGCACCTCACGGAGCACGACGTCGCCGCGCTGCTCACGCCGGCGGAGGCAGTCGACGTGATCGAGGCGTGCTTCGTGCGCATGGCGGCGGGCGAGGTCGAGAACAAGCCGCGGTACCGGCTGGGGCTCGACGGCGGGATGCTCGCGGTGATGGGAGCATCCGACCACGGGATCAAGTACGCGGGCGCGAAGGTGTACGCGGGCTTTCGCAGCGGGGCGCGGTTCGAGGTCGTGCTCTTCCGCACCGACGCGCCGGAGCTCGTCGCCGTGATCGACGCAGACAAGCTCGGCCAGCTCCGGACCGGTGCCGCGAGCGGTGTGGCGGCGCGTCATCTCGCGCGCTCGGGTGCAGCAAGCCTCGGTGTGATCGGCTGCGGCTGGCAGGCCGAGTCGCAGGTCGCGTGCATCCGCGCTGCGCTGCCGGCGATCGAGCGGGTTGTCGCCTACTGTCGAACCGAGTCGTCATTGCGCGAGTTCTGCGAGCGCAACGACGCCGAGCCGGGTCAGACCGCGCAGGATCCCGCGGAGTGCGACGTCGTCGTGACCGTGACCGGCTCGTCGAGCCCGGTTCTGCGTGGTGACTGGCTCCGTCCGGGCGCGCTCGTCTGCGCTGTCGGCGCGAACGACGGCCGGCGGCGCGAGCTCGACGACAACGTGCTCGTACGCGCGACGTTCGTCTGCTGCGACTCGGTGGAGGATGCGAAGCTCGAGTCGGCCGACTTGATCGAGCCGATCGCAAACGGTGTGCTCGATTGGCTCGAGGTGTACGAGTTGCAGGACGTCGTTGCCGGTACCGTCGGCGTGCGCGAGTCGGACGACGACATCGTCGTCTTCAAGTCGAACGGCCTCGCCGCCTGGGATGTCGCGGCGGCGGCCGCAGTTGTCGCGCGTGCGCGTGAGCGCGGAGTCGGCCGCGAGCTCTAGCGCTACGAAGTCGAGAGCGACTGCCGGGCCAGGTCGACGTCTTGCTCGCCGAGCGCGTGCACGACGTCGGGGCGGTCGAGCAGGCGGGCCTGCTGCTGTGGCGTGAGGCGGTTCTGGATGTAGCGGTCCTGCAGGATCTCGGATGCCTTACGGCCCCGCGCGTGTTCCCGAGTGAGATACGCGATGACCTGCTCCTCCATCGACGTCCTCGTGAAAAGGAACGAAAACGGATTCCTGAGGAAACTTCCGGGCTTTGCCATCGGAGCGATTGTATAGTCGAGTCAGTGCAAGTCTCGTCCGACCGCGGGAGGTTCGCGGAGCGGGTGCTCCGAGGGCTCGATGACGCCGGAAACGAGGAGCACGTGGTCTTCTGGATCGAGCGGAAGGCAGGCGCCGTGTGGGCGGTCGGCCGTGCGGTGAACCCTGAGCAGCGAAACGGCAATGCGCCGCGCACCGAGGACTACATCTTCGAGGGGTACGAGCTCGAGGACGCGCTCGACCTCGCGAATGCGGCGCTCGAGGACGATCTCACGGTCTCCGAGCGCGACGGCCGAGGCGGCCACTGCCGTCCGTTCACCCGCGACGAGGTGTTGAAGCCGCTCGAAGCCTGGTTCTACGGCCGCTAGCTGGAGGCGGCGCGGGGCCAGCGGAGGTTCGCGTCGGGGATCGGGTCCCCGTGCGGATCGTGGGTCGGGAACCCGAGCGCCTTGTCGATGCGCGCCTCGAGCTCTTCGGAGATAGCGTGCTCCAACCGGTCGGCTTCGTCGTGCACGTCGGCGACGTCGACGCCGAGCGTTTCTGCGAGGTAGAGCTCGAGCAGGCGGTGGTGCCGGATCACCTCGAGCGCCACCCGCTCGCCGGCGGGCGTGAGCGACACCCCGCGATAGGGCGCGTGCTCGGCCAGCTTCAACGCCGCGAGCTTCTTCACCATCGCGCTCGCCGAGGCTGCGGAGACCGCCTGCGCGCGGGCGAGCGCCGTCACGGAAACGGGCGCCTCGGCCTCCTGCGAGAGCTTGTAGATCTCACGGAGGTAGTGCTGGATCGCCTCGGTCAGCGGCTCCTGCGACATGGAATCAGTGTACGCGGCTAGGCTCCACGCCCCATGCTCGTCCGCGTCGGCTTCAGCGCAGATCCAGACGATGCCTTCATGTTCTGGGGGCTCGCCTCGGGAACCGTCGACCCGCGCGGTCATCAGTTCGAGCCGGTGATCGAGGACATCCAGACGCTCAACGAATGGTCGCTCGAGGGACGGCTCGAGGTGACCGCGACCTCGCTCGCCACGTACCCCCTCGTGCAGGACCGGTATCTGCTGCTCCCGCACGGCGGCAGCATGGGCTCGGGTTACGGGCCGATCGTCGTCTCGCGCGAGCGCCTGTCGCTCGACGAGTTGCGCGAGACGGAGATCCTCGTTCCGGGAAAGCTCACGACCGCGTTCCTCGTCTTGAAGATGGTGCTCGGCGAGTTCGAGTGCAACGTGGCCCCGTTCGACGAGATCCTGCCGGCCGTGGCGAGTGGATCGGCGCGTGCCGGCCTGATCATCCACGAGGGCCAGCTCACCTACCTCGACTCGGGCCTCGAGAAGTGCCTCGATCTCGGTGAGTGGTGGCTTCTCGAAACAGGCCTGCCGCTCCCGCTCGGCGTCAATCTCGTGCGACGCGATCTCGGGGACGAGGCGGTGCTCGAGGTGTCGGCGATCCTCCGCGAGTCGATCGACGCCGCGCTCGAGCATCGAGACGAGGCGCTCGAGTACGCGCTCGGCTTCGGACGCGGGATGGACAGCGAGCGTGGCGACCGGTTCATCGGCATGTACGTGAACGAGTTGACGCAGGATTACGGCGACGAAGGCCGGCTCGCCGTGCGGGAGCTGCTCTCCCGCGCCGAGGCCGTGGGTGCGTACGACGCCCCGGTTCGGATTGAATTCGTCCCGTGACGCGCGCTGTCGTCCTTGCAGGAGTTCGCACGCCGGTCGGGCGCTACGGCGGCGCGCTCTCCGGCGTGCGCCCGGACGATCTCGCTGCGCTCGTGATCCGCGAGGCGGTCGACCGCTCCGGTGTCCCCGACGGAGACATCGAGGATGTCTGGTTCGGCGCGGCCAACCAGTCGGGTGAGGACAACCGCAACGTCGCACGCATGGCTGCGCTGCTCGCCGGGCTGCCGGATTCCGTCGCGGGCGTCACGGTCAACCGGCTCTGCGCGTCGGGTCTCTCCGCGGTGGTCGGCGCCTGTCACGCGGTGATCGCGGGCGACGGCGACCTGTTCGTCGCCGGTGGGGTCGAGTCGATGTCGCGTGCGCCGCTCGTCACGGCGAAGCCGGACAAGGCGTTCCCGCGTGGCGATCACACGCTGTACGACACGACGCTCGGCTGGCGCTTCCCCAATCCGAAGCTCGAGGCGATGTTCCCGCTCGAGGCGATGGGCGAGACCGGCGAGAACGTCGCCGAGCGCTGGGGCGTCTCGCGCGAGGATCAGGACGCGTTCGCGCTCGCGTCGCAACAGCGGTGGGCTGCCGCCGATGCGGCGGGTCGCTTCGACGACGAGCTCGTCGCCGTCGGCGACGTGAGGCGCGACGAGCATCCGCGACCGGACACGACGCTCGAGAAGCTCGCGACGCTCAAGCCGGCGTTTCGCAAGGACGGCACCGTCACGGCCGGAAACGCCTCGGGAATCAACGACGGCGCCGCCGCGCTCGTGATCGCGTCCGAGGAGAAGGCGCGCGCGCTCGGCATCGAGCCGCTCGGGACGTTCCTCGGCAGCGCAGTGGCGGGGGTCGACCCGCGCGTGATGGGCGTCGGCCCGATTCCCGCGGTGCAGAAGGTGCTGGCACGCGCCGGCATCGACGTCGCGGCGCTCGACCTCGTCGAGCTGAACGAGGCGTTTGCGTCGCAGAGCCTTGCCGTCATCCGCGAGCTCGGCTTCGATCCGGAGAAGGTGAACGTGAACGGCGGCGCGATCGCGCTCGGTCATCCACTCGGCATGAGCGGCGCGCGCCTCGTCGTCTCGCTGCTGCACGAGCTGAAGCGCCGCAACGGCCGCTACGGCCTCGCCACGCTCTGCGTCGGCGTCGGGCAGGGGCAGGCCGCACTGTTCGAACGCGGCTAGGCCTCACGCGGCAGGGCCCGCCGCGGCCGGACCTGTCCCCACGAGCCACGTCGTGGTGCCAGGCACCGAGACGTGCGGGTTGGGGACACGTCCGCTTTATGCGCACGGCTCCCTGAGCGGAAAGCCTCACCGTCGAGGGCGGTGCAGCCGATCGACCCTACGCCGGCACCTGTCCCACGCCGACACGTCTTGGTGCCAGGCACCGAGACGTGTCCTGTGCGGCCACAGGCCTGTCCGGTCCGGACTTGGCGTTGCCCTTTACGGTGACTGTCACCCGGACATGACCTGTTCGGCCTCGCCTCGCCTGGTGTGCTCTCGATGCGGCCTGTCGGTCGAGCCGCGGTCGAGCCGCTGCGGCGCGAGGGAGCTATCCGACGGGCGGGCGGATGTAGATCACGTCTTCGTGCTTCGTGGGCACGAAGGAGGCGCCGATGCTCATGATCACGCGCTCGACGTGGGCGAAGATCTCGTTCGAGGCGTCGTCGCCGTCGGCGCAGTCGACGACGATGCCGAGCTCGTCGACGGCCTTCGCGGTGAGGCCTGCCTCTCCGAGCTCGCGGAGCAGCCGGTCGCGATCCGGGATCCGTGCGGCAGAGACCTGGATCGTGTTCGACATGCGCTCCTCCTCGTTCCTCGTTCGGATCCGATAGATGCCCGTTCGGCGTGCCGAACAAACGTCCTCGCTGATCTCGGATCCAGAGTGTGGCCCTCCGGGCCGCCGCCGTCAACCGCTATTTTCCGGTCATGGCGGTAGCGACAGGGCGCGAGCACGGCCTCTTCATCAACGGTGAGACGGCCGGAGCCGCGTCGGGTGAGACGCGGGAGTTGTTCGAGCCCGCCACCGGAGAGCCGCTCGCAACCATCGCGCTCGCCGGCGAGGCCGACGTCGACCGTGCGGTGGACGCCGCCCGGGCCGCGCTCGACGGGCCGTGGGGCCGCACGCCGCCCAACGAGCGCTCGCGCCTGCTCCACGCCCTCGCCGACGCGATCGTCGCAAACCGCAAGGAGCTCGCGGAGCTCGAGTCGCGCAACGTCGGCAAGGCGATCTCGTCCGTCAAGGCCGAGGTCGGAGGCGCGGTCGAGAACTTCCGCTTCTTCGCGTCCGTGCTCGGCTCGATCTCGGGCCGCTCGAATCCCGTCGGCGGCTCGCTGCTGACCTACACGCTGAAGGAGCCGGTCGGCGTCGCCGCGCAGATCGTGCCGTGGAACTACCCGCTCCTCATGGCGACCTGGAAGCTTTCGCCCGCGTTGGCCGCCGGCTGCTCCGTCGTGCTGAAGCCCGATCCGCAGACGCCGCTGACGGTGTTGCGGCTCGCCGAGCTCGCGGCCGAGGTCGGCTTCCCCGCGGGCGCGATCAACATCCTTCCGGCAGACGGCCCGACGACCGGCGCATACCTCGTCAAGCACGCCGGCGTCGACAAGGTTGCCTTCACCGGCTCGACGAAGACGGGCGGCGAGATCATGCGCCTCTGCTCCGACCCGATCAAGCGGTTGACGCTCGAGCTCGGCGGCAAGAGCCCGAACCTCGTGTTCGCCGACGCCGACCTCGACGACGCGATCGCGAGCTCGGTGTGGTCGATCTACTACTCCGCCGGGCAGAGTTGCGAGGCGCGCTCGCGCGTGCTCGTCGAGGCCTCGCTCTACGACGACTTCGTTGCACGCTTCGCCGACTACGCGAAACACGTGAAGGTGGGCGATCCGCTCGACGCCGAGACGCAGATGGGCTCGCTGATCTCAACTGCGCACCGAGACCGCGTGCACTCGTTCGTGGAGCGCGGAATCGAAGAGGGCGCCGAGGTCGTCACCGGTGGGGCGAACGGCGAGGGCAAGGGCGCGTTTTACCAGCCGACCGTTCTCGCGAACGTCGACAACAGCATGGACGTCGCGCAGGAAGAGATCTTCGGTCCCGTCGTCACGGTCATCCCGTTCGACGACGAGAAGGACGCGATCCGCATTGCGAACGACGTCAGGTACGGCCTGATGGCGACGGTGTGGACCGGCGACCCGGCACGCGGTCATCGCGTCGCACGCGCGATCAAGTCGGGGATGGTCGGGATCAACATGCCGTTCACCGCGTTCCCCGGGATTCCATTCGGCGGCTACAAGCAGTCCGGCTTCGGACGCGAGCTCTCGGTCGAGACGCTCGAGCTCTACCTCGAGACGAAGGGCGTCCTCTTCTCGACGAGCCCGAAGCCGTTCAACCCGTTCGGGCTGTAACGAAGACCCATCCGCGTGTGCGGGGCGGCCTCGCCCTTCGTCTCACGAGCCTCGTCGTCGGGCTGTTCCTGTTCGCGTTCGCGATCGTGCTCATCCTCGAGTCGAAGCTGGGCCTTTCGCCCTGGGACGTGCTCAACCAGGGTCTCTCGAAGCACACGCCCCTCTCGTTCGGCATGGCGAACGTCGCGGTCGGCCTGACCGTGCTCCTGATCGGCTGGTCGCTCGGCGGGCGGCCCGGCGTGGGCACGGTCGCAAACGCGGTGCTCGTGGGCGCATTCATCCAGGGGCTCACCTCGATCCACGGGCTGACCGCGCTGGCCCACGACGGCCTCTCCGTGCGCATTCCGCTGCTCATCGTCGGCATCTGGCTCATCGGGCCGGCGACCGCGCTCTACATCGGCGCCGATCTCGGCGCCGGCCCGCGCGACACGCTGATGCTCGTCGGTGCGCAACGGACCGGAAGGCGCGTCGGGCTCGTCCGCGGTGTGCTCGAGGTGTGCGCGCTCGCAATCGGCATCGTGCTCGGCGGCACGTTCGGTGTCGGCACCGTGCTGTTCGCCGTGCTCGTGGGCCCGGTCGTCGAGTCGTCGTTCGCCTTGCTGCGCCGCTCGCCGCTGTCCGCGCGCACGCTCACGCACACGCCCGTCGTCATCGGCGAATAGGCGCGACTACGCTTGAGCGATGGGCTTTCGAGTCGTTCATCCCTCCGGCCTCGAATGGATCACACGGCCCCACGAGCCCGATGAGCCGGCGCGTCACGTCGCCGAGCTGAGCGAGACGGCCGGCTTCGCGCATACGCGCGCAAACGTCTGGCGCTACGAGCCCGGGGCGAAGGGTCGCAGGCACAGGCACCTGACCCAGGAGGAGACCTTCGTCGTCCTGGCGGGAACGCTGTCGATGTACCTGGGCGAACCGCCGGAACGTACCGATGTTCCCACGGGCTCGCTCATCCACATCGAACCGGGCACGGCTCTCCAGACGGTGAACCACGGCAACGAGGATCTCGTCGTCTACGCCTACGGGTTCCCGCCCGAGAGCGAGCATGCGGAGCTGCTCGACTCGGCTCTCGGTGGGTAGGTTTCCGACGTTGGACACGGGAAAAGCGACGTGGCGAGGGGAGACCATGACGACACTCGACAACCGCCCGAACACCGCACTTCTCGTCGTCGACGTGCAGAACGGCGTCGTCGAGGCAGCGCACGACCGCGACGCGGTCGTCGCGAACGTCGGCGCACTCGTCGAGAAGGCGCGGCGGCGGCAGATCCCCGTCGTCTGGGTCCAGCACTCCAACGAGGAGCTTGCGCGAGGAAGCGACAACTGGCGGATCGTCCCCGAGCTCGAGCCGGACGACTCGGAGCCGCTCGTCGAGAAGAGCTACGGCGACTCCTTCGAGGACACCTCCCTGGAGACCGTGCTCTCGGGTCTCGAGGTCGGACGACTGCTCGTGGTCGGCGCAGAGACGGATGCGTGCATCCGCTCGACGCTCCACGGCGCGCTCGTCAGGGGCTACGACGCGACTCTTGTCAGCGACGCCCACACGACGAATGACATGACGGCGTGGGGAGCGCCGCCGCCGGATCAGGTGATTGCGCACACGAACCTGTACTGGAGCGACCAGACGGCTCCGGGGCGCACGGCCGGGACGGTCGAGACGAAGGACGTCGATTTCGGCTGAGCTTCGGAGTGCGATGTAGAGATCGACATCGCCGCGTCAGAGTCATATCCTCGGGGCCCGTACGAACGCTAGGAGGCCAGATGTCGAACACCGCTGTCGAAGGCTTGGCCACGACGGTGAAGGGACGCGTCGTCAATCGCGGCGACGCCGAGTATGACGAGGCCCGCGCGCTCTACAACGCAATGATCGACAAGCATCCGGCGGCGATCGCCTATTGCGTGGACGAGAGCGACGTCGCGGCTGCAATCGGATTTGCGCGCTCGCGCGGGCTTCCGCTCGCCGTGCGCTGCGGCGGGCACAACGGTGCGGGATCCGCCAGTGTCGATGATGGGGTCGTCGTCGATCTGTCGGCGATGAACGCGATCGACGTCGATGCTTCTTCACGCGTTGCCCGCGTGCAAGGCGGTGCGAAGCTCGGTCAGCTCGATGCTGCGACGCACGAGCACGGGCTCGCGGTCCCTGCCGGGATCATCTCGACGACCGGCGTCGGAGGGCTCACGCTCGGAGGCGGTGTCGGCCACCTGACACGAGGCGGTGGGCTGACGATCGACAACCTCGTCGGAGCGACTGTCGTCCTCGCCGACGGCTCGGTCGTGGAGGCAGACCCGGAGCGCGAGTCGGAGCTCTTCTGGGCGATACGCGGCGGGGGCGGCAACTTCGGCGTGGTGACGTCGTTCTCGTTCCGCTGCCAACCGGTCAGCATGGTGCAGGCGGGCCCGGTCCTGTACGACCTCGACGACGCGGCCGACCTCCTTCGGTGGTACCGCGAGTTCCTGCCCGCACAGCCCGATGCGTTGAGCGGATTCTTCGCCTTCCTCACCATCCCGCCCGGGCCTCCGTTTCCGGAGGAGCTGTATCTGCGCAAGGTGTGCGGGATCGTCTGGACCTACGCAGGCGAGGACGACTCAGCTGCGCTCCGTGAGGCACGCTCGTTCGGCACGCCGTTGCTCGACGGCATCGCGCCGATGCCGCTGCCGATGTGGAACTCGGCGTTCGACGCCGTCTATCCCGCGGGCGACCAGTGGTACTGGCGAGGCGAGTTCGTGAAGGAGATCCCCGACGACGCGATCGAGCAGCACGTCGCGTTCGCGGACGCAATGCCGACGTGGAAGTCGACGATGCATCTGTACGCCATCGACGGAGCCGCGTCCCGTGTGGACAGTGACGCAACCGCCTGGGCCTACCGCGACGCGGTGTGGGCGCAGGTGATCGTCGGCGTCGATCCGGATCCGGCGAACGCAGCAATCGTCCGCGATTGGACGATCGGTTACTCCGACGCGCTGCGTCCGTACACGCTCGGAAGCGGCTACGTCAACTTCCAGATGGACGAAGGGCAGGACCGCGTTCGTGGCATGTATCGCCAGAACTACGACCGCCTCGCCGAGCTCAAGGGGCGGTACGACCCGGAGAACGTCTTCCGCGTCAACCAGAACATCCAGCCGGTCTAGAGATCGGGCGGCAGCGTCGGGCGCCGTCTTCGGGCGGCGCCCGCGCTCGCGAGCACGACCATTCCGATCGCCACCCACGAACTGGGTGCCAGATGCTCGTGCAGGAAGACGAAGCCGGCAAGGGCCGCGACGGCCGGCTCGAGGCTCAGCACGACGCTGAACACGCCGGCCGGGAGCCGGCGGAGCGCCTCGAGCTCCATCGACCACGGCAGGGCCGACGACAGCAGGCCGACGCCCACGGCTGCGCCGACGAGCTGCACATCGCCGAGATGACTGCCCGCGCTGATGATCCCCCACGGCAGCGCGAGCAGGCCTCCGACGACCATCGCCGGCGCGAGGCCCGTCGGGCCTGGCCACCGTCGGCCGACCCGCACGCTCAGGAGGATGTAGAGCGCCCAGAAGACGCCTGCGGCCGCGGCGAGCACGATCCCCGTCGTATTCACGCTCTTGCCGCCGCCGTCGGCCAGCAGCGCGACGCCGCTGCCGGCGAGCGCGACCCAGACGAGGTCGACCGGCCGGCGCGAGAGCGCGACGGCGAGACCGAGCGGCCCGAGGAACTCGACCGTCACGGCGATGCCGAGCGGGAGGCGTGCGATCGCCTCGTAGAAGCACAGGTTCATCGAGACGAGCACGACGCCGAGGAGAGCCACGAGCTGGAGGTCGGCGCGGCTCCGCCCGCGGATCTGCGGCCGCGCGATCGCCCAGAGGGCGAGCGCGCCGAAGAGCAGCCGCAGGAACACGACCCCCGGTGGGCCGAGCTCCGGGAAGAGCGACTTCGCGACCGCGGCGCCACCCTGTACCGAGCAGGCGGCGCCGATCACGAGCCCGATCGCCGAGAGACGCCGCTCGGGCGCGGGCTCGACCGATGGCATCTAGTTCTTGAGCGACAGCCCGGAGCCGATCCCGAGCAGCACGATCCCGGCGACGCGCGGCCAATGGAGCGCGACCTTGTCCGAGCCGAAGAGGCCCCAGCGGTCGATCGCCGCGCCCATGACGAGCTGGCCCGCAATCAGGATGCCGAGGGTCGGCGCGGTTCCGATGCGCGGGCCGGCGTACGTGATCGTGAACACGATCAGCAAGCCCATCAGCCCGCCCATCAGGATCCACCACGGTTGATGGAACGCGTCGATGTACGCGGAGACGCTGCGCCGCGCGACGACGAGGATGACGAAGGAGGCGACCGCGGTGAAGAGCGTGGCGAACGCAAGGGCGCCGACGATGCTGATCCGGTCGCCGAGCTGCGACATCAGGGCGACCTGAACCGCACCCGCAAGACCGGCGAGCACCGATAGACCGACCGCAAGACCGCTCCCCGACACGGCCTTCACCTTAACCGGGGAGCGGCTCCGCGATCAGGTCTTCCGCTCGGGGTCAGGCTGCGGCGCTGTCGCCCTGCCAGAGATGGAAGTGGATTCCCTGGTTGTCCGTGCAGGCGGAGAACCAGCCGTGCCCGGGCACGGGAGACTTGTCCTCGGCCGTGCCGCCGAGCTCCCGCGCCTTCGCGATCGAGGCGTCGATGTCGTCGGTCGCGAGGTAGACGTTGGGATGATGCTTGGGCTCGTCGGCTGCGAAGATCGCCGCGCCGGACTTTTCGTCGATTTGCGCCATGCGGTAGTCCATCTCCGCCATCGGGCTCCCGAACTCCCAGCCGAACAGCCCGCCCCAGAACGCCTGTGCCTCGTCGGCGTCCTTCACGAGCAGCTCGAAGTGGACGAGCTCTCCTGCCATGTCTCCTCCTCGGGTCGGTCGGGATAGTCTGCCTCCGCCAGCGAGCGAAAGGAAGCGATGGTTCGCGTTTTCGTGCTGTACGAATCTGCGCCGGATCCCGAGCGCTACGAGCAACACGTCGAGCTGTGTCACAAGGTGCCGAACGCGGTGTTCCGCCACGGCCCCGTGAAGCGGACGCTGTCCGGCAACGACCTCGGGTATTACGCAGAGTTCGAGTTCGCCGACTCCGACACGTTCAAGGCGGCGGCCGCAACCGAGGAGTTCAAGGCGCTCGGCCCCGACGCCGCCGAGCTGGGAGTACCCCACAGCGTGTATGTCGCGGACGTGAATGCCTGACGCCGACGACTCGCTCGTTCGCGTCTCGCGTGAGGGGCGCATCGGTGTCGTGCTCCTCAATCGTCCGAAGCAGCTGAACGCGCTGTCGAGCGAGCTGATGACGGCGCTGGCGGCGGCACTCGAAGAGCTCGATGCGGACGCCGACATCCGCGCAATCGTGCTCGGCGGCAGCGAGCGCGCCTTCGCCGCAGGCGCCGACATCGGCGAGCTCGCCGCCGGCACACCGGTCTCACTGTACGAAGGACGGCGCCTCGATCAGTGGGACCGGATCAGGGACGTGCGCACGCCGATCGTCGCTGCGGTGTCCGGCTTCTGTCTCGGGGGTGGGTGCGAGCTCGCGATGCTCTGCGACCTCATCGTCGCGTCGGAGTCGGCGAAGTTCGGGCAGCCCGAGATCAACCTCGGCGTGCTGCCGGGCGCCGGCGGAACGCAACGCCTCACGCGCGCCGTGGGCAAGGCGGTGGCAATGGACATGATCCTCACCGGCCGGATGCTCTCGGCCCGCGAGGCTCTCGACTTCGGCCTCGTCGCACGCGTCGTCGCGAAAGAGGTCTGGCTCGACGCGGCGAAGCGTGTTGCGCACGAGATCGCCGCGAAAGGGCCGGTGGCGGTTCGGCTCGCGAAGGAGGCGGTCGACCAGGCGTTCGAGTCGCCGCTCGCCGCCGGCGTCGAGTTCGAGCGCCGTACGTTCCTCGTCGCCCGTGCATCCGAGGACGCCGACGAGGGCCTGCGGGCATTCACCGAGAAGCGTCCACCGGACTTCAAAGGCCGTTAGGGTTTCTGCATGGCCGAGGTGGAAGTCACGCGTGACGGGCCGGTGCAGACGATCACGCTCAACCGCCCCGAGGTGTTCAACGCGTTCAACCGCGCGCTGCACGCGGGCCTGCGCGACGCGTTCAAGGATGCACGCGATCCGGAGGTGCGCGCAGTCGTCGTCACCGGAGCCGGCAGGGGCTTCTGCGCCGGGCAGGACCTGAAGGAGTTCTCCGAGCCGGGCGACATCAGCGAGGCGCTTCGTGCGACGTATCACCCGAATGTGCTTGCGATCCGCGCGCTCGAGAAGCCGGTGATCGCTGCGGTCAACGGTGCGTGCGCCGGGGCGGGGTTGTCCTTCGCGTGCGCCTGCGACATCCGCATCGCGTCCGACGCCGCCAGCTTCGTGCCGGGCTTCATCGGCATCGGCCTCGTGCCCGATGCGGGGGGCACGTTCTTTCTCCACCGTTTGCTCGGAGCGCCGCGCGCATTCGAATGGATGACGTCGAACCGGAAGCTGACGGCCACCGAGGCACACGCGTGGGGTCTCGTCTCGGAGGTCGTCGAGGCGGATGCACTCGCCGGGCGTGCTGCGGAGCTCGCCGCCTTCTATGCGTCGCTGCCCACCCGAGCGATCGGGATGACGAAGCGGCTCTTCGACCATGCCGACACGGCGACGCTCGACGAGCAGCTCGAGCTCGAGGCGCAGCTCCAGTCGGTCGCCGCGCAAAGCGACGACTTCCGTGAAGGCGTGGCGGCGTTCATCGAGAAGCGCCCGCCGAGCTTCACCGGACGCTAGAGGCTGCTAGGCCTGCGAGCAGACCTGCAGGCCGAGCGCCTCGGCGGCGTGGCGGCTCGTGACGCCCTCCGCCTGGACGCGCCCGGCGGCTGCGGTCACCGCGGGGAAGTCATGCCGGAGCGCCGCGGTACCGAGATCGCCGAGAGCGGCGCTGATCTGCTTGTCCGCCTCGAGCCACCGTCGGACGGCCGGCTCGTCCTTCGCGGGCGGCTCGAGCGCGACGAGCTTGATCCGCGCCGCCTCGTACAGAGGTCGCGTCCTGCGGACGTAGGCGACGATGTCCTTGTACGTGCGAGGCCGCGCGATCGCCTGGGTCGAGGCTCGGAATGCAGAGCAGACGGCGTCGGCGCGCTTGACGTAGTCGTCGTGCGAGAGCCTGCCGCCGCCGCAGCCGGCCGTCGCAAGGGCTCCCGCGGTGGCGAGCAGCAGGAAGAACGGGACAGCTTTCGGGCCCGGCACGCCCGCAGCGTGGCAGATGTGCGCGACGGAACCGCGGGGTGTCGCGTGCCGGTGGAGGCAGCGTTGGTTCCCGGGCTGTGGTTGGCGTATCCTCGCAACCATGACGGAGGTGATCGCCGCCGGGGCCGAGGCTCCGCCGCGCCAGCGGATCCTCGAAAGCGCGTACGAGCTTTTCTCCCACCGCGCGATCGGCGCCGTCGGCATCGAAGAGGTGATCGCCCGTGCGTCGGTTGCGAAGGCCACCCTGTACCGGCACTTCCCGTCGAAGCACGAGCTCGTGCTCGCCTTTCTCGAGCGCCGCGAGCAGCTGTGGACATACGGCTGGGTCGAGAAGGAGGCACGGCTTCGCGGCGATACGCCCGAGGCGTCGCTGCTCGCGATCTTCGACCTGTTCGACGAGTGGTTCCATCGTGACGACTTCGAGGGCTGCTCGTTCGTCAACGTGTTGCTCGAGACCGCCAACCGCGAGACCGAGATCGGCGCGGCGAGCGCGATGCATCTCGAGAACATCCGCGTCGTCGTCCGCGCGCTCGCCGAGGAGGCCGGCCTGCGGGACGTCGAGCAGTTCGCGCTGTCGTTCCACATCCTCATGAAGGGCGCGATCGTTCAGGCCGGTGAGGGTGACCTGGACGCGGCGAAGCGATCGCAACGCATGGCACGTCTGTTGATCGACCAACACCGGTAGCGGGACGCTCGTGGCTGATGACGAGCTCCCCGTTCTGATTGCCGGCGGCAGCCTGGTCGGCATGTCCACCGCAATGCTTCTCGGCGGGCATGGCATCCGGTCGCTCGTCGTCGAGCGCCACGCCGGCAGTGCGATCCATCCCCGCGCAGCGTTCATCCTGCAGCGCTCGATGGAGATCCTGCGCCGGGCGGGCATCGAGGACGAGGTGCGCGACAGCTCGTACGCGCAGTTCGAGCCCGACGGGGCGATCATGTCCGTGGAGACCCTGGTGGGCAAAGAGCTGGCGTGGCACATCCCCAATCTCAACGAGGGCGTGCGCGACATGAGCCCATCGGAGCGGCTCTTCGTCACGCAAATCGGGCTCGAGCCCGTGCTGCGCGCCCGCGCAGAGGAGCTGGGCGCAGAAACCCGCTTCAACACCGAGCTCGTCGAGTGCGCGCAAGATGCCGACGGCGTGACGTCGGTCATTCGTGACCGCGCGAACGGCGAGACGTCGACCGTGCGGTCGCGCTATCTCATCGGTGCCGACGGGCCCCGCAGCCCCGTTCGCGAGGGGCTCGGCATCGGCATGAGCGGCCGCGGCGTGTTCTCCAAGGCGATCACGATCTATTTCCGCGCGGACGTCGAGCCGCTTCTGCGCGAGCGCAACCTGAGCGTCGTCATGGTCATGAACGACGTGTTCGCGGGCTTCTTCCGCATCGAGAAGCCGTACCAGTCGGGTTTCCTCGTGGTGCACTCGACGGGCGATCCGACGAGTCCCGTCACGGATGTCTGGGACCTCGACGAGCAACAGTGCATCGACCTCGTGCGCGCGGGCCTGGGCGTCGACGACATTCATGTCACCGTCGAGGACGTGATGCGCTGGCAGGCGATGGCCGACGTTGCCGACCGCTTCCAGGAGGGGCGCATCTTCCTGGCGGGCGATGCTGCGCATGTCATGCCGCCGTACGGCGGTTACGGCGGAAACACCGGCATTCACGACGGCGAGAACCTCGCGTGGAAGCTTGCGGCCGTGCTCGACGGCCGGGCCGGCCCTGAGTTGCTCGCGACGTACGACGCCGAGCGCCGGCCGCTCGCGCGTTTCATCGCCGAGCAGGCCTACACCCGGTACGTCGGACGCGCCGCGCCGTACCTGGCGTCCGGTGGAGTGGAGCCGATCGTCGGTGACCTCGAGATCGATCTCGGCACGCGGATGCTTTCACCGGCGGTCCTCGTCGAGGACCGAGCCGACGACGTCGTGCACGTCGATCCGCGCGAGTCGCGCGCGGCGCCTGGCACGCGTATGCCGCACCTGTGGCTCGAGCGCGAGGGCCAACGCATCTCGACGCTCGACCTGGTCGGCGACGGCTTCGTCCTGCTTGCCGGCCCGGAGGCCGACGTCTGGGTGCAGGCTGTCGATGGTGCCGAGCTCACCGTGCACCGCATCGGAGGGCACGGCGGGCTCGGCGATCCCGACGGGGCTTTTGCGGAGGCCTACGGGATCACGGCGGCCGGCGCGGTGCTCGTTCGCCCCGACTCGTATGTCGCGTGGCGGGCTGCGGACGCCGACGGCGCGTCGGCGCAGGTGCTGACGGCGGCGCTCGACACGGCGCTGTGCCGGACGGGTCGCGAATAGCTCAGGCCGGCGAGGCCACGAGCGCGTCGAACAGCTTGTCGAGCTCGGCTCGCCGGCTCGCCGCACAATCCGGTGTGCACGGCCGACGGTTGGATGATCGTGCTCGAGGGCGCGACGAGCCAGTGGAAGCGCGCGGTCGTGTCGAGCGCGGCGATCGGGCCCGCGTCGGCGTCGCCTCGGGCGATCCGCTCGATCGCATCGAGGTGCGGGCGGATCGTCTCCGGATCGATGTCGGGCCACAATGCGGCGAGCCGCCGCTCGTCGAGCGCTGTGCGCGCGCCGAGATAGTCGAGTGTCCGCGCGAAGACGACCACGCCGACGTTGATCCGCTCGCCGCGCTCGACGCGCGGTACGACGCGGTACACGGCGTAGGAGAACGGGCTACCGCTGCTCACGGGCTCTCTCGGCTTCTTCGACGAACAGTCGCGGCGCCTCGAGCCGGCCGCGCAGGTACGCAACGTAGACGTCTCGGTCGTCGCCGTCGAGCCATTCGTCGGGAATCGCAGCGGCGATCTCCTGGAGCAGGTCGGGCGTCACGCGCGCCGCGAGGCGCGCGTCTGCGTCCTCGATCGACGCGGCGAATGGGAGCAGCACGTGCTCGCGGATCGCGGGAAACGGCGTCCGCTCGTGCCCGGGCTCGTGCTCGCCCGCGTGATGGAAGTAGAGCGCTGCGCCGTGATCGATCAGCCACAGCCGGTCGTGCCACAGCAGGAGGTTCGGGTTCTGCGCGGTGCGGTCGACGTTCGTCACGAGCGCGTCGAGCCAGACGACGTCGGCAGCGAGCTCGGGGTCGAGTGTCCACTCGGCTGCCGGGCTGAACGGCAGCGCCGAGGGCAGGAAGTCGACGCCGAGATTGAGCCCCGCGCTCGCGACGAGCAGGTCCTGGATCTCGGGATCGGGCTCGGCGCGCCCGAGCGCCGGGTCGAGCTCGACGAGCGTCAGCTCCGGCACGGCGAAACCGAGCGCACGGGCAAGCTCGCCCGCGACGATCTCCGCGACGAGCGCCTTTCGTCCCTGGCCGGCGCCGCGGAACTTGAGCACGTACAGCCCGTCGTCGTCCGCCTCGACGATCGCAGGCAGCGATCCGCCCTCGCGAAGCGGCGTGACGTAACGCGTCGCCGAGATCCGCCGGAGCTCCACGATCTCAGAACGCGACAGCGTGCGGGACGTACGGCTCGCCGAGTTGCGCGATCTCCTCCGCGGTCAGGGAGAGCTGTTCCGCCGCGAGCGCGTCCTCGAGATGCTCGAGCTTCGTCGCGCCGACGATCGGAGCCGTGACTCCGGGCTGGTGGAGGACCCAGGCGAGCGCGACCTGCGCCGCCGGCAACCCGCGCGCCCCCGCGACCTCCGCGAGACGCTCCAGCACGGGTGCGTCGAGCTCCGGGACGTACAGCAGGTCGGCGAACGCGTCGGTCTTCGCACGCTGCGTCAGACGCTCGCCCGAGGTGTCACGGTTCCCGGCGAGGATCCCTCGTGCGAGCGGGCTCCACGGCATCACCGCGACACGAAGGTCGATGCACTGCGGGATCATCTCCCGCTCCTCTTCCCGGTAGATGAGGTTGTAGTGGTTCTGCATCGAGACGAAGCGAGTCTTCGCGACCGACTGCGCCTTTGCGAACTGCCAGGCGGACATGCTGCTCGCGCCGATGTAGCGCGCCTTGCCGGACTTCACGACGTCGTGCAGCGCCTCCATCGTCTCCTCGATCGGCGTGCGGTCGTCCCAGCGGTGGATCTGGTACAGATCGACGTAGTCGAGCCCGAGCCGCGCGAGCGACGCGTCGATCGACGCGAGGATGTGCTTGCGCGAGAGGCCGATGCCGTTCTCGCCGGGCATCGTCTGGCCACGCACCTTTGTCGCGACGACGTACTCCTCGCGCATGCCGAAGAGCTTCTTCAGGAGCTTCCCGGTCAGCACTTCGCTCTCGCCGCCGTTGTACACGTCGGCGGTATCGAAGAACGTGATGCCGCCCTCGACCGCGCTGCGAAGGATCGGCTCTGCACCCTTCTCGTCGAGCGTCCAGGGGCGGTCGGGATGCTTGCCGTAGCTCATCATCCCGAGGCAGATGCGGGAGACCCGCAGTCCGGTGTTCCCGAAGTTGACGTAGTTCATGGTCGCTCCAATCTGGTCGCGCGGCTCGATGCGTCGAGCCTATGCGGCGGAGGGCTGCCGATGCGGTATGGCATCGGTAGCCGTCGCAAATCACGTTGACTCGCGCGCGCGCGTGGGCGTAGACTCGCGCGGTCAGCGGGTCGAGTCCGTGCGAATCGCCCCATAGGTAGGCACGCCTCGCGCTAACACCTCTGCGACGCCGAGCCCTTCTCTCCTCGCTGTGCCACTGCGGCGCCGAGCAACCGGCGATGGAGGGCCCCTGTGCGGCGGGCCCTCCATCGTTGTCGGCTTGCGCCTATCGACGACGGTGATCGTTCCGCCCGGCAGCGAGGCGACGCCCGTGATCTCCTAGATCGTCTTGAACTGCTCGAACGGCTGCCGACAGCTCTCGCAGTAGCGCAGCGAGCGGCACGGCGTCGGGCCGAAGAGGTTCTCGAGCGTCGTCTGCGTCGAGTTGCAGTACGGGCAGCGGAAGACGTTCGACTGCAGCTGCCGCAGCTGTAAGAGGGCCGACACCGGCGCCGACGCGTCGCGCGGCGCGGGCGGTGCGAAGCCTGCGGCGCGCAGCTTCTCGCGGCCGGCGGGCGTGATCCTGTCGGTCGACCACGAGTCGTCGGAGATCACGCGCACGTCGGCGTCGCCGCCGAGCTCCGCGACCTTCTCCTCGAGCGCGCGCTTCATCGCCTCGAGCGCGGGACAGCCGAGGAACGTCGGCGTGAACTCCACCTCGACATGTCCATCGTGGACATCGACCGATCGGATGACACCGAGGTCGACGAGCGAGACGACCGGGATCTCCGGATCGGGGATCTCGCCGAACGCCGACCACACCTGCTCGACCGTCACCACTGCGCACCCGCCGGAGCCGAGCGGCGCACCATCGTCATCTCGTTCCACAACTCGGCGAGCTCCTCGGTGTGCGTGCCACGCTCGATCGCGTCGACCTCTGCGCGGTCGACGCGAGCGGCGAGCGCCGCGCGCTGCCCGGCCGGGAGCATGCCGAGTGCATACGGCCACAGCTCGGCCACGGCAGCGACGAAGCGCGGCTCGTCGCGCAAACGCTCGTGCCACATCTCCGCATGCATTCGGTGGTACGCCTCCTCGCGGTTGATCTTCGCGGCGAGGGACGCAACCTGCGCATCGGCGTCGCCCATCAGCGCCGCGATGCGGATCTCGTCGGCCACCTCGTACAGCCAGCGGCGCGCGATCGCGTGCGCCCAGTCGAGCAGGCGCAGCTCGACGAACGGTGCGCACCGGTACTCGTCGAGAGCGCGGTCGAACGCAAGCGCGTCCGCGTCGTCCGTGAGCAGCTCGTAGACGGCACGCGCATGGCCAATCTCGTTCTGTGCGATCGAGGAGAACGCGACGTCCTCCTCGAGCACGGGCGCGATGCCCGTCCACTCGGAGTCTCGCCAGCCGAGGACGAGCTCGTCGTCAGCGAACCCGAGCAAGAGCTCGTTCACGTGCCTCCTTCAGCCGGCCCTTGATCGAATAACCGTCGACGCGCCGGTACTTCAACTCGAACTCGTCGGCCCACTTGTCGACGGTGTGGATCGCGTCGCGCGGCACGAGCCAGAGCGCGATCGACTCGCCGCGCCGGCCGTACTGCTCGCGCGCCCACGCCTCGGCGAACTCCGCGTCGGGAGCGTCGACCGAGCCGGCATGCTCGAACGGCTGGCCCTTCCGCTCCTGCCGGAAGATCTCCCAGATCATTGGGCCACGAGGAGGATGTCGCGGACCCAGCGCTCCTGCTCGAGGAAGCGCCGCCGAAATGCGAGCCGCTCCTCCGTGCGGGGACCGTGCCCGGTGACGACATGCTTCAACTCGTCCCAGTCCGGCTCGCTGTACTCCCAGACACCGTCGTCGTTTTTCCTGAGCTTCGGATCGGGAACGGTGAGGCCGAGCTCCCAGATCTGCGGCACGTAGCCGTCGAGGAACTGCTGCCTTGCTTCCTCGTTGCCCTGCGACTTGATGCGCCACTGGAACATCGGGTCGTCTTCAGCAGGGATCGGGTTCCCGTGGAACTGCATCAGCGGCCCCCACCAGCGGTTCACGGCCTCCTGCACGAGCTCGAACTGCGCCGGGGTGCCGGTGACCATCGCGAGGATCACGTCGCGGCCGTGGAGGATGTGGAACGACTCCTCCCAGCAGATCTTCTTCATGATCCGCGCGTACGGGGCGTACGAGCACTTGAGGAGCGCCTTCTGGCTGATGATCGCGGCCGCGTCGACGAGCCACGCGATCACGCCGACGTCGCCCCACGTCTTCGTCGGGTAGTGGAAGACGTTGTGGAACTTCGCCTTGCCGTCGACGAGATCGGCGAGACACTGCTCGCGCGGCTTGCCGAGATCCTCGACCACGCGGTAGATCAGCTGCGCGTGCCCGACCTCGTCCTGCACCTTCGCCGTCAGCGCGAGCTTCCGCTGGAGGGTCGGCGCGCGCAGGATCCACTCGCGCTCCGGCAGCACCCCCATCAGCTCGGAGTTGCCGTGCATCTCGATGAACTTGATCAGCTTCCGGCGGTAGTCCTCCGGGAGCCAGTCGGTCGTCTCGACCTGGCCGCCGCCCTGGACGTAGTCGAGAAATGCCTGCTCGTCATGGGGGATCTCCACTGCCGCCATCGGCGCTCCTTCCGAACGATCGTTAGGCTGCATTCTACGTGTCCACGAGGCGAGCAGAGCTAACCCGCGCCGCCGCCCGGCTCTTCGCGCAGAAGGGCTACCACGGCACGTCGGTCGGCGACCTCGCCGAGGCGCTCGGCCTCCAGAAAGGCTCGCTCTACACCCATATCGACTCCAAGGCCGACCTCCTCTGGGAGGTGGCGCGGGAGGGCGCCGAGGCCTTCCACGCCGCGCTCGACGCGCTTCCGGAGGACGGTCCCGTCCTCGACCGCATCCGCGCCGCGCTTCGTGCGCACCTGCGGGTCGTTGCGGAGCAGCTCGACATCGCCACGGTCTTCGTCCGGGAATGGCGGTACCTCGAGGGCGAGCGGCGCGAGCAGTTCGTGGCCGAGCGACGGCGCTACGAGGAGCGGATCCGCGCGCTCTTCCGGGAAGGCCGGGAGGTCGGCGAGCTGCGCACCGACCTCGACGACGGCACCGCCGCTCTCCTCGCGCTCTCGGCGGCCAACTGGGCCTACACATGGCTCCGTCCCGGCACAGACACGGACGAGCTCGCCGACCGCTTCACCGCCCAGCTCCTCGACGGCATGCGGGGCTACGCCTCGCGGCCGTAACAGCGGCCGGGTTGCACACGGCCTGCCCGCACCGGCAGTGTGGGACGTGTGCAGGTCGTCCTCGTCGTCAATCCATTCGCCACGCGCGTCACCGAGACGAAGCTCGCGGCCGTCGAGGCCGAGCTTCGTCGCGTCGCCGATCTGACCGTCGTTCGGACCGAGCACCCGCGGCACGCGACCGAGCTCGTGCGCGAGGCCTCCAAGCACGGGTACGAGGCGGTGATCGTCTTCTCGGGCGACGGGGGCTTCAACGAGGCGCTCAACGGCTTGGACGCCGATGTGCCGATCGGGTTCCTGCCCGGCGGGGGCACGAGCGTCCTGCCGCGTGCTCTCGGCTTGCCGGCGGATGCGGTCGCGGCGGCGCGCAAGCTCGCAGCCGCGCTCGAGCAGGGCCGCACCCGGCGGATCACGCTCGGCCGCGTGAACGGCCGGCGCTTCGCATTCAGCGCCGGGCTCGGCCTCGACGCGGCCGCGATCCGGCGCGTCGACGAGATGGGCCGCCGTGAGGATGGCAAGCGGCCGGGCGATCTCGCCTTTGCGCTCGCCGTCGTGCGCGTCCTCGCCTCGAACCGCGGCCGGCTCGAGGCGGTGCTCGAGCTGAAGGACATCGGCCGTGCGGCGTTCGTGTTCGTCGCGAACGGCACGCCCTACACGTACGCGAAGTGGATCCCGCTGCCGATCATCCCCCAGGCCGAGTTCGAGCTCGGGCTCGACTTCGTGGCGCCCGTCCACATCCATCGGCGATCGCTCGTGCGGATCGCGACGGCGCTCCTCACAGGTCATGCCCGAAACGGGCCGGTGCTGTACGGCCACGACCTCGACAGCCTCGAAGTCGTGTGTGACGAGCCGATGCCGCTGCACGTCGACGGCGAGGATCTCGGCGATGTCGAGAGCGCCGTCTTCGAGGCCGAGCGCGCCGTCGTATCCGTTCTCGTGTAGTTCATAGTCCAGACTGGACTACTCCATGGTGGAGTGATAGCGTCGCGACGTGAACGCGGTTCGTACCGACGTCAAGGGTCTGACGACGACCGAGGCTGCAGTGCTCGCGCTGCTCGCGATCGAAGGCGAGCGCTCCGCCTACGATCTGACGAAGCTCGTCGCGCAGGCGATTGCGCATGTCTGGTCGCCGGCGCGCAGCGGCCTCTACGCAGTTCTCCCGCGTCTCGTGAAGGACGGCCTTGCACAGCGCCGGACCGTGGCGCAGTCGACGCGCCCCGACAAGCAGCTCTACCGCGTGACGCGTGCCGGCCGGCGCGCGCTCGACGAGTGGTTCGAGACGGTCGAGCCCGGCTCGCGCGAGAGCTTCTTCCTCAAGGTGTTCGTCGGCGGCCTCACCGAGCCGGAGGTGCTGCTGGAGCACGTTGCCCAGTTCCGCGCCGACACCGAGGCGCGTCTCGAGGCGTACGCCGCGATCGAACCGACGAACACGAACCGCGGGCACGACTGGTACCACCGCCACCTGCTGCGGCTCGGCGTCGAGCAGGCGGAGCACGAGCTCGCCTGGGCCGACGGTGTCGCGCGTGCGCTCCGCCGCGGGCCGCGATGACGCTCGCGCTCGCCGCGGCCGTTGCGGCGACCACGACGTGGACGGGGACGTATACGTTGCCGCTCGGCTCGGAGCCCGTCACGATCTCGATCGCGCAGCACGGGCCGACCGCGACGGTGGCGCTTGGGCCGGGCCACGCGGGGAGCACGACCGTCCACGTCACGACGACGCGGGGGAGGCTCCACTTCGTCTTTCCCGGCCTTCCGGCGAACATCGTGTTCGACGGGCGGATCGCGGGTCGCTCGGTGACCGGGACCGTCACGCAGGGGAGGCTCCGGGGAGAGCTTCGGCTCTCGCGCGGCGCGTCTCGCTTGTTGCCGCTCCTCGGCCTCTATCGCGCAGCCGGCGGCGAGGCGGTGACGATCGTCAAGGCGGCGTCGTTCGCTCCGTGGATCGTCGAGATTCCATCCGGGCTCACGCACGGCATCGGCGCGTCGCTCACGGTCGGCGACGCCCTCGGCGACACGTCGGGAAACGGGTCGATCGCCATGGACGCGGGCGGATTCACGTGGAAGGGCACGCACTTCGCGCGGGTCACCCTTCGCCAGCGTGAGATCCGGGTCGGAGCGGACGCCGCGACGCTCACGCTGCCGCCCGGCCCGGGCCCCTTCCCCGCCGTGGCGATGGTGCACGGCTCCGGCCCGCAGACCCGCGAGGAGTTCCAGGTCTTCGCGGCGTACTGCGAGTTGCTCGGCATCGCGGTGCTCGCGGACGACAAGCGCGGCGTCGGGCAGTCCTCGGGCACGTACCCGGGCGAGCAGGCGACCGACTCGACGATCGACGTCCTCGCGCGCGACGCGCAGGCGGAGGCGCGCTTCCTCGCAGCGCTCCCACAGGTCGATCCGAAGCGCGTCGGGCTGCTCGGCGACAGCCAGGCCGGCTGGATCATCGCGCTCGCCGCGTCCCGCGAGCCTGCCGTGCGCTGGGTCGTCCCGATCGTCGGCCCGACCGTGTCCGTCGGCGAGTCCGACGGCTGGGGCGCGCTCGCCGGCCAGGGGCAGACGCCGCCGAGTGGCTCGCAGGCGTCGATGCTCGCGCGGATCCGCGCGCAGGGCCCGAGCGGGTTCGACCCGCGCCCGGCGCTCCGGAAGCTCACCATCCCCGGCTTCTGGGTGTTCGGCGACGACGACAGGAACGTCCCGACCACGCTCTGCGTCGAGGCGCTCCAGCAGCTGAAGGCCGGTCACGACTTCAGCTGGACGGTGCTCCCGATGACACACACGCCGATCGTGCTCCCGACGGGGCTCCTCTCGAGCATCGGCCGGTCGACGGGCTTCCAGCAGGGCTTCTTCCCGGCGCTCGGGGACTGGTTCCGCAGCCACGGGCTCGCGTCGTAACGGCCGGGCGCTTCCCGGGCCGCACGTCTAACCGAACAACTACGCTTCCGCGCGATGTCCAACGTCGCCCACGACGAGCACGGCTTGCGCAGCGTCATCGACGAGGATCGAGAGGTCGACGGGCTCGGCGAGCAGGAACTGCTCGACCTCTATCGCTCGATGGTGCTGCTGCGGACGTACGACGAGCGGTCGCTCGTCTACCACCGTCAGGGCCGCATCGGGACGTACGCGATCTTCTGGAATCACGAGGCGATGCAGGCCGGCGCTGTGCACGCGCTCGACGACGTCGACTGGATCTTCCCGAGCTATCGCGAGTCGGCGATCGGGCTCCTGCGCGGCATGCCGCCCGCGACGATCCTGCACTGGTGGCGCGGTCATCCGGCGGGGTGGTGGAACCCGGCCGACTACAACGTCGCGTCGATCTCCGTGCCGATCGGCACGCAGGTCCCGCACGCCGCGGGGCTCGCGTGGGGGAAGAAGCTGAAGGGCGAGCCCGCGTGCGCGCTCGTATTCTTCGGCGACGGCGCGACGAGCGAGGGAGCGTTCCACGAGGGTGCGAACCTCGCCGCCGTCATGAGGGCGCCGCTCGTGCTCTTCTGCAACAACAACCAATGGGCGATCTCGACGCCGCTCTCTGCTCAGACCCGCGCCGAGACGCTCGCCGACAAGGCTGCCGGATACGGCATGCCCGGCGTGCGCGTCGACGGCGGCGACGTGCTCGCCGTGTACGAGGCGACACGCGAGGCAGTCGAGCGCGCGCGCTCGGGCGGCGGCCCGACGTTCGTCGAAGCGGTCAGCTACCGCGCAGCACCGCACGCGACTGCGGACGATCCGCGCACGTACATCGACCTCGAGCGTGTCGAGCAGGAGAAGCGGAACGAGTGCCTCGGCCGCTACGAGCGCTATCTGCGCCGGCACGGCGTCCTGCACGACGACCTCGACGCGGCGATCAAGGCGGAGGCGCTCGACGCGATGCGGCAGGGCATCGCCGAAGCCGAGGCCGAGCCGGAGCCCGACATCGGGCTCGTGTTCGAGCACGCATACGCGAACCCGCCTGCCGCGCTCGCGAAGGACCTCGCGGAGCTCCGGCGCATCCTCGGAGGCGATCTTGGCTGAGCTCCTGATGATCGAGGCGATCAACGACTGCTTTCACACGGAGCTCGCGCGCGACGACTCGGTGCTCGTGATGGGCGAGGACGTCGGACGGTCGGGCGGGGTCTTCCGCGCGACGGCCGGGCTGCAGCAGCGTTTCGGTGTCGACCGGTGCGTCGACACCCCGCTCGCCGAGGCCGGCATGCTCGGCGCCGCCGTCGGGCTCTGCATGGCAGGTTGGCGGCCGATCTGCGAGATGCAGTACGACGCGTTCGCGTATCCGTGCCTCGACCAGCTGATCACCCACGTCGGGCGCTATCACTGGCGCACCGGCGGCGGCATGGAGTTCCCGCTCGTCGTTCGCATGCCCTACGGTGGCGGCGTGAGGGCGCCCGAGCTCCACGACGACTCGCCGGAGGCGTACTACGTGCACACGCCGGGGATCAAGGTGGCGATTCCCTCGACGCCCGCCGACGCGAAGGGACTGCTCGCTGCCGCAATCCGCGATCCCGACCCCGTCGTGATCCTCGAGCCGAAGCTGATCTACCGCACCGAGCGCGGCGAGGTTCCCGAGGGCGACTACGTCGTGCCCCTTGGCAAGGCGCGGCTCGCGCGTGTCGGCGACGAGATCACGCTCGTTGCGTACGGCGCGATGGTCCCGCTCTGCGAACGCGTCGCGGACACACTCGCCGGCGAGGCCTCGATCGAGGTGCTCGACATCCGCAGCCTGAAGCCGCTCGACGAGGATGCGCTGCTCGAGTCCGCAGCGAAGACCGGGCGCGTCGTGATCGTGCAGGAGGCGCCGCGCACGGCCGGCTTCGGCGCGGAGCTCGCTGCGATCCTCGCCGAGAAGGCGATCCTCGACCTGCGCGGTCCCGTGCTGCGCGTCACCGGCTACGACGTGCCGTATCCGTACTGGAAGATCGAGGACGCGTACATGCCGTCGGTGGAGCGGGTGGTCGATGCCTGCCGAAAGCTCCTCGAGTTCTGACAGTTCCGACCGCCCGGAGCGCCTGCGGATCTGGCTCGAGCGCGGCGAGTCGGGGTACTGGCTCCGCGACGCGGCGACGGGCGAGGCACTGCGCTGGAACGACGGGCCGTTGCGCGTCGTGAAGCTCGCCGGATCGTCGTATCGAAGCGACGCCCTCCAGGACGACGGCTTCGCGCCGGGGAGACGGCTCGCGCTCGTGCCGGAGCCCGACAACGAGCACGACCCGAACGCCGTCGGCGTCTGGGATGCGGAGCGCCGCGTGCAGGCCGGCTATCTCCCGGCGGGAATCGCGCCGAAAGCGAAGCCCGACGACCAGGCGGTCTCGCTCTGGGAGTTCCTCGACGAGACCGGCCGTCGCATCGGCCTGCGCGTGTTGCTCGCGCCCGCCGGGGCGTGGATTCAGGAGCCGCGCTCATGAAGCACGAGATCCCGCTCGCGGAGGACACCGTGCACGGCTACTTCTCGTCCGCGCTGCCGCCGGTGCTCACTGTCGATCCGGGCGACAGCGTTCGCTTCCAGACGCTGAACGCGGGGTGGCGGTGGGATCCGGAAGCCGAGCACTTCGAGCGCGATGCGAAGCTCCACGACGGTCACGCGCTCACCGGGCCGATCGAGGTGCGCGGCGCACGCGCGGGCCAGACGCTCGTCGTGCAGATCGACGAGGTCATGCCTCGGTCGTGGGGCGCGACGTTCGCACACGGAGAGCTCTTCCTGTGGGCGCTCGACGGCGAGAGCGCGACAGACGATCGCGGTGTCACCGTCGCGCTTGCGCCGTTTCTCGGCGTGATCGGTATGCCGCCGCCCGAGTTCGGCGTGCACTCGACGATTCCGCCGCGCCGCTTCGGCGGCAACATCGACTGCAAGCTCCTCATCGCGGGGACGACGCTCTATCTGCCGATTCCGGTCGACGGCGCCCTGCTCTCCGCCGGCGACGGCCACGGCGCGCAAGGAGACGGTGAGGTCTCCGGCACGGCGATCGAGTGCCCGCTCCAGCAGGTGCAGCTGACCGTCGACGTGCGTGACGACCTCGACCTGCGCACGCCGATCGCGCGCACCTCCGACGCCTGGATCGCCTTCGGCTTCGACGAGGATCTCGACCTCGCCGCAGAGCAGTCGATGGCGACGATGCTCGACCTGATGGAGCGCGAGCTCGGCTACGACCGCACGCACGCCCTTGCACTCGCGAGCGTCGCCGTGGACCTGCACGTCACGCAGATCGTCAACGTCTCGAAGGGCGTGCACGCCGTCCTCCGGATCGACGCTCTCTCGCGGTAGGTCAGCCCAAACGGCCATGTCCCGGTGCCTGGCACCGAGACATGGACCGTATGGCCGTGTCGCTCGGCCGCGCCGGCGCCTTCGGCACGCCGTACCCCTGTGCCGAAGGGACCCCTGTGCCGAAGGGCGTTCGACACTGGGACAGGTCACCAACCGCCCCGTCCTGCACCAGGTGAGCGACGTGGCCTCCGCAGACCCGTCCGGTATCAGGTGACGGACGTGAGGGTTACTGCCACGTCGGGTATCAGGTGAAGGACGTGACGTGGCTGACCGGAGACATGTGTCCGACCGTCTAGGCTTCCGCGCGCGATGGCGTACGAGTTCAAGCTGCCGGATCTCGGCGAGGGGCTGACCGAGGGGGAGATCGGCCGCTGGCTCGTCGAGGTCGGCCAGGAGATCGCCGAGGACGACCCGCTCGTCGAGATCGCGACCGACAAGACGACGGTGGAGATTCCTTCACCGGCCGCGGGCGTCGTTACCGCGATCCTCGCGCAGGAGGGAGACGTCGTTCCCGTTGGGACGGTGATCGTCGTGATCGGCGGCGACGGCGCGGCGCGTCCCGCAGTCGTGCAGGCGCAGACGGCATCGGGACCGCCGAGGCAGGTCGCCGCCCGCACCGGTGAGGCGAGCGTGCGCGCCACGCCGCTCGTTCGACGACTCGCGCAGGAGCTCGGCGTCGATCTCGGAACGATTGCCGGCAGCGGCCCGCAGGGGCGGATCACGGAGGCCGACGTGCGCGGCACCGGCGGCCCGGCAACGGTGCCGACGGACGAGAAGCGCGAGCCCATCCGCGGCATCAAGCGCCAGATGTTCGAGCACCTCACGCGTGCACACGAGATCCCCGCCGTCACGTGGGTCGAAGAGGCCGACTTCGGCAACGTCGACCTGAAGCAGCTCGTGCCCCGAGTGCTGCACGCGGTCGCGACGTCGCTGCGCGACTATCCCGAGCTGAACGCGCGCATCGACGGCACGGATCTCGTGCTGCTCGAACGCTACGACATCGGCATCGCCGTGCAGACCGAGCAGGGCCTCGTCGTCCCTGTCGTTCGGGATTGCGACACGCACTCGCTCGAAGAGCTCGACGCCGAGGTACGGCGACTCGCCGACGCGGCGCAGGCGGGCAAGCTCACGCCGGAGGAGCTGCGTGGCGGTACGTTCACGGTCACGAGCGCAGGCCGTGCCGCCGGCCTGTTCGTCACGCCTCTGATCAACCATCCCGAGGTCGCGATTCTCGGAGTGCATCGCATCGAGCCGCGCGCAGTCGTGCGCGACGGTGAGGTCGTGGTCCGCACCATGGGCAACGTCTCGGTGACGTTCGACCATCGTGTGATCGACGGCAAGCGTGCGGCCGACTTCGGCCTCGCGGTGATCTCGCAGCTTTAGGGCTCTAGGCAGGTGCGACGGCGGGCTCGCGCATGTGCGCGTCCAGCATGGTCTCGATCTTCGGCGCGGTGGCTCGGCCCTCGAGCCTCGCGACGACACGCTTGCCCTTCACGAGCGCGAGCGCGGGAACCTCGACGACCCGGAAGCGCTCCGCCAGGTCGGGCCGCTCGTCGACGTCGACGCGCTTCACAGCAAGCGTTCCGCGCTCCCGATGCGCAATGTGAGCCAGCAGGCTCTCCATTCGCCGCGCCGGTCCAGAGCGGCGAGAGGTGAAGAAGATCAACATCGGTCGTTGTGTCGGCACGTGTTCCCTTCTGTGGCGGCGCGGGGAGTAGGGCCCGCCTCACCCGTTGTAACGACGAACGGGCCTCTGGAGGTACGCTGCCCTGATGGGCGCGTGGTACTGGATCGGCGTGTGCGCCGGGCTCGGGGTCGGCGTGGGCGTGCTGCTCGCAGGTCTTGCAGGGACGGCTCGCACCATGTTGCTCGCCGCGCTCGTCCTCGCGGTCGTCGCCGGTGGGGCGATCGGCTACGGGATCGACGTGCGCTGGCCGGGCGGCTGGGGCGACTTCGTCGCCGGCGCCCTGGGTGGGCTCGCCGGCGCGCTCGGCGCGGCGCAGATCGTGAGCGGGGCGCTTCGCCGCGGCGGCACCCGTGGAGGCACTGCAGCTCTCGTCGGCGGCGGAGCTCTCCTCATCGCCGCGTTCTCGCTCGTACCCGTTCTCGGATATCTCTTCGTCGTCGCATTGCCCTTGCTTGCGTTGCGATTGCGCAAGCGTGCACCCGAGCGGTACGCCGGATTGCGCACGCTCGCGAAAGACTGATGTCCTCGCCGAAGAAGCTCGTCCTGATGGTCGTGGACGGGATGACGCCCGCTGGATTCGAGCGGGCCGTCGCCGGAAAACGCGCGCCCGCGCTCTCGTTCCTCGCCGAGCACGGCACCTACCAGCGTGCGACGTCCGTCTTCCCGTCGCTCACGCCGGTCTGTCTGTCATCGATAGCGACCGGGTCGGGGCCAGACGTTCATCACATTCCGCACCTCGTGTGGTGGCATCGCGGCGAGCGGCGGATCGTCGAGTACGGGTCGTCGTTTGCGGCGGTACGCGTGGCCGGAGTGGCGCAGTCGCTCGTCGACACGATCTACAACCTGAACCAGCAGCATCTCTCGACGAACGCGGTCACGGTGTACGAGGCGCTCGAGGATGCCGGGCTCGTCACCGGCGCGGTGAACATCACGTGCTATCGCGGCCATACGCGCCACAATCCGACGCTGCCGTGGATCACGAAGCCTGCCTTCGGGCCGAAGCGCTTCTTCTTCTACAGCCTGTTCGAGTCCGACGTGACGGGCGCGCCGCTCGCCGTGCGCAACCGTGCCGCCGGGTCGATCGACGCGTATGCGGCCGCCGTGGGGCGCTGGCTCGTGACGCGGGACGGCTTCGACTTCCTTGCGTACTACCTCACCGACTACGACTACGCCTCGCACGCTCACGGCCCGCTCGGCGCCGACGACGTGGCACTCGTGCGCACAGACGCGGCGATCCAGGCGCTGCTCGACGCGGCCGGCGGTCCCGACGAGTTTCTCGACCGCTACGCGGTTATCCTCCACTCCGACCACGGCCAGACCACGGTCGAGCAGGCGGCGCAGCTCGAGCTGCCGCTCGCACGTTTCGCGGAACACGTCGTCGTCACCGCATCGAACCGAGCCGGCCAGGTCTATCTGCTTCCCGGCGCACGCTTCGACGCGGCCGACCTCGCCCGGAGCCTCGACGGCGAGGTCTCCGTCGAGACGACGCTGCGGCGCGAAGGCGAGGAGGCCGTTGCCCGCCGCGAAGGCGAGGAGCTCCGCTTCAGGCCGGCCGGGGAAGGCTGGGAGACGACCGGCGACCCGTCGATCCTCGACCATCCCGATGCGTTGCATCGAAGCTGGTCCGCGCTCGCGAATCCGAATGCAGGCGAGCTGCTCGTGTCCGCGACCGAGGGTTGGGAGCTGCTCGACATCGGCGGCCGCGCGCACTCGGGCGGCGGCAGCCACGGTTCGCTCGGGGAGCACGACTCGATCGTGCCGATGCTCACCGTGGGAGTCGACGCGGCGCCGGCCCGCATCACCGAGGTGACGCCGGCGGTGCTCACACACTTCGGCGTCGACGTGCCGGAGCCGATGCGCATCGCGGCGCCCGCGCATGCCGTCTGACCCCTGGGCATCGGTTCGGACGACGATGGTCGAACGCCAGTTGCGCGCGCGCGGCATCGACGACGAGCACGTCCTCGAGGCGATGGCGAAGGTGCCGCGCGAGCTCTTCGTTCCCGAGGGCGAACGCGCGCGTTCATACGAGGATGCGGCAGTCCCGATCGGCGAGGGACAGACGATCTCCCAGCCGTACATGGTCGCTTTGATCTGCGGCTGCCTCCAGCTGCATGGCGGTGAGCGCGTGCTCGACGTGGGAACCGGCTCCGGTTATCAGGCGGCCGTGCTCGCGGAGATGGGCGCCGACGTCCACTCCATCGAGCGCGTTCCGGAGCTCGCGGAGACCGCCCGCGAGGCGCTCGACGCCGCAGGATATGGGGATCGCGTGGAGGTTCAGGTGGGTGACGGCACGCAGGGGCTACCCGAGCTCGCGCCGTTCGCCGCAATCGCCGTCGCGGCGGCCGCCCCCGCTGTGCCGGCAGCCCTCTACGAGCAGCTGGCCCAGGGCGGCAGGCTCGTCGTGCCGGTCGGCCCGCGGCGCGAGCAGCGGCTCACGGCCGTCGTCCGCTCGCCCGAGGGGCCCGCCATGCTCCTCGGCGTCCCGTGCCGATTCGTCCCGCTGGTGGGCTCCGCCAAACCCTCCTAGCCGGTCAGGTTTGCGCAGCATCCGGTCGGACAGGAACGATGGCGGCATGGGGTCTCTCTCCGCGACGGCTGCGCTCCAGCTTCCTGTTCGCCTGCGCGGCATCCAGCTCGGCCGTCCCGTCGACCTCCTGCTCGAGACCAACTCGTGGCACGCGCTCGGCTTCGTCGTACGGTGCGGCGACGCGTCCCAGCGGTTCCTGCCGCTGGCGGCCTCGCAGACGACCGACGAGGAGATTCGTGTGGCATCGGCACACATGCTGCTCGAGGACGTCGGGTTCTATCTCAGCCGCAGCACCTCGTTTCGCAGCCTGCTCGGCGGCGAGGTCAACCGCGGCGGCCACTCCGGCGGACGGCTTCGGGACGTCGTGCTCGCGAACGGCGACGTGACCGAGCTCGAGGTCGATCGCGGCGGCACGACCGGGATCGTCCGCGTGCCGGCGCCGGGCTCCGTGGTGGTGCCCTCGCGGGCTTCGGCGGCCTGACCGCTACTCTCGCGTTCCGATGACAGTTTCAGCCCGCACCCGTGCCGGAGTGGCGCTGCGGGCCCGCCGGAACTGGGAGCAGCTCGGGAAGTTCTGCGCCGTCGGTGCGGTCGGCTACCTCATCAACCTCGGCGTCTACACGGCACTGCTGCACGTGGGCCTGCACTACCTCCTCGCCGCCACGTGCTCGTTCCTCGTCGCGGTCACGAGCAACTACCTGCTGAACCGCTGGTGGACGTTCCATGACAGACGAGCCGGCGTTGCCGCACAGGGGATGCGGTTCTTCATCGTGTCGCTCGGCTCGCTCGGCGCCAATCTTCTCGTGCTCCACATTCTCGTCACGCTCGGGGTCGGGAAGCTCGTCGGCCAGGCAGTCGCGATCGTGCTGGTGACTCCCCTGAACTTCGTGGGGAACAAGCTCTGGTCGTTCCGCCGGCGCCCCGAGCTGGACCACGTCTAGCCTTAGCCGACGGTGACGCGCCGTCTCCTCGTCGGTCTCGTCTGCCTCGTCGCGCTCGCGTTCGCCGGCGCGTCGCGCGCTGCAACGACCCCGGCCGCGACGACCCCGGCCACGACGATCGCGATCTCCACGACAGTCACCGCGCCGGTCTTCGACGGCCGGGGTCACATCGTGAAGTCGCCGTTCGCGCCTTCACCCGACGCCGCGCATCAGACGAAGCAGCACGTGCTCGCGGTGTTCGAGGCAGACCCGAAGGTGCACGCCTGGCTCGCGCGCTACCCCACGAAGGGGCTCGTCGACGAGGAGACGTACGACCCGAAAGTCTCGAGCTGGACGGTGAAGATCTGGTGGGGCAAGGCGGGCGAGATCGCCGAGGGTCGCGTCGACGACGCGAGCGGCGTCGTGACCGAGGCGTGGACCGGTCCACAGGTTGCGTGGAAGATGGGGCGCGGCTACAAGGGCGCCTTCGGTGGCGACAAGATCAACGACCCGTGGATCTGGGGCGCGTTCTGCCTCGTCTTCCTCATCGGGCTCGCGGATTTCCGGCGTCCGCTCTCGCTGCGCAATCTCGACCTGTTGATGCTGCTCTCGCCGACCGCGTCGCTCTGGTACTTCAACCACGGCAACATCTTCACGGCGGTGCCGTTGTTCTATCCGGCGCTTGCCTGGGTTGTCGTGCGCGGTGTGTGGATCGGGATCACCGGCCGCGGCTCGCCGACGCGACCGGTGTGGTCGGCGTGGATCCTGATCGGCGCGACCGTGTTTCTCATCGGATTCCGCGTCGCGCTCAACTTGCAGGACTCGAACGTGATCGACGTCGGCTACTCGGGCGTGATCGGCGCCGAGCGGATCGTGCACGGCCAGGCGCCGTGGGGCAACTTCCCGATCGAGGGAAACCTCAAGGCCTGCGGGCCGGCCGACGACGCGGGTGAGATCCGCGACCGCATCCAGACGAACGGACGCTGCGAATCGGCAAACCCGCAGGGCGACACCTACGGGCCGGTCGCGTACGAGTCCTACATCCCCGGCTACGTCATCCGCGGTTGGAGCGGAAAATGGGACGATCTCCCGGCCGCGCACTTCACGTCGATCGCCTTCGATCTCTTGAGCATGATCGGGCTCTGGCTCGTCGGCCGCCGTTTCGGCGGGTTCCGGCTAGCGGCAACGCTCGCGTTTGCCTGGGCGGCATATCCGTTCACCCAGTACGCGTCGAGCTCGAACACGAACGACGCGTTGATGCCGTGCTTTCTCATCTTCGGCTTCTGGCTCGCGTCGTCGCCCGTCGGGCGCGGTGCGTTCGGCGCGTTGTCGGCGTGGACCAAGTTCGCTTCGCTCGTCGTTGCTCCGTTGTGGTTGACCTACCCCACCGGGCGACCCTCGAGACGTTTCATCGCGGGCTTCGCTGGTGCGACGATCGCGGCCTTCTCCGTCGTCCTTCTCGAGCCGAGCCCGCTGCACGAGCTGCGCGTGTTCTGGGACCGTACCGTCACGTGGCAGGTCGGACGCGACTCGCCCTTCTCGCTGTGGGACTGGAGGCAGTACTACGCGCGCGGCCTCCCCGACCTGAAGCTTCTGCAGCACGTGCTCCAGGTACTGCTCGTGATCGGTGCGCTCGCTGCTGCGATTGTTCCGCGGCGGAAGTCGCCGTTACAGCTCGCCGCGCTGACCGCGGCGCTGCTCGCCGGCTTCGAGCTCGTCCTCACCTACTGGCTCTACACGTACATTCCCTGGTTCTTCCCCTTCGCTGCGATCGCATTGCTCGCGCCCGCGGCCCTTCACCGACCGCCACAGGACGATGCCGAGAACCCGCCGCTCGAGCAGCCGCAGCTCGTTCCTGCCGGCTGAGCTTCGAGGCCCGCTGCTCGCAGGAGCCGCGGTCTTCGTCGCGTCGTGGGCGTTCGTCTCGTTCGCTCCGTGGTTCTCGAAGTGGATCTACGGGGACGTCCGGTTCTACGAGACCTGGGGAGCGCTGCTCGCGAACCACAGCATTCCGTATCGCGACTTCCGGATCGAGTATCCGCCGGGTGCGCTCCCGACATTCATGGCGCCCGTCTATCTCCGCAAGCTGTTCGGGTATCACGGGTCGTACTACTTCTGGTTCCGCGCCGAGATCCTCGTCTGGGGCCTGCTCGTGACCGTCGCGATGACGTGGGCGCTCGCGTCTCTCGGTGCAACGCGCCGCCGTGCCTACGCGGCGCTCTGCGTCGCCGGAGTCGGGCCGGCGCTGCTCGGGCCGATTGCGCTCGCGCGCTATGACTACTGGCCCGCGCTCCTTGCCGTCGCCGCCGTCGCGGCACTCGTCGCGGGACGGTCGCTGCTCGCCTGCGGTTTCGCGGCGGCGGGTGCGATCGCGAAGATCTTCCCGATTCTCCTCGTCCCGTTCGCCTTGCTCCAGCTGTGGCGGCGAGGCGGCGCTCGTGCGGTAGCCGAGGGGCTCGGGATCGTCGCGCTGATCCTCGCGGCTCTTGCAGGACCGTTCGCGATCGCTGCGCCGCACGGCCTCACCTGGGCTCTACACCGCCAGATGGTGCGCCCTCTGCAGGTCGAGAGCCTCGGCGCGGTCGTCCTCGCCGCAGCGCATGAGCTCGCGAACGTGCGGCTTCACGTCGTCAAGAGCGCCGGCTCGGACAACCTGATCGGCAACGCGCCGCACATCGCGTCTCAGCTCTCCGGGGTCGCGACCGCGATCGCATTGATCGCGATCTACATCGCCTATGCGCGCAGCTCCCGCACGCGGGAGCAACTCGTCACTGCGTGCGCCGCCGCGGTCACGGCGTACGTGATCTTCTCGAAGGTCTTCTCGCCGCAGTACCTCATCTGGCTGATCCCGCTCGTGCCGCTCGTCGGAGGGCGGCGTGGCGTACGCGCAAGCGCGCTGCTCGTCGTCATCCTCGGCATGACCCAGATCTGGGAGCCCTATCGCTACTACGAGTACTACAAGACGTTCGTGCCCTGGGTCACATGGCTCGTCGTCGCGCGCGACCTGCTCGTGCTCGCTCTGCTCGCCGTACTCGTGTGGCCGTCACGCGGGGACGCGGACGAGCTCGATGCTGCTCGCCCTGCCGTCGTCGGAGCAGTCGATCAGGACGCCCTCGAGCCGCACGTCGCCCTCGGCGGGCTGGAACCGAACCGGTAGCCGCGTGCGCATGCGCCGGATCGCGAGGTCGGCTTCGACTCCGATCACGGAATCGTGCGGGCCTGTCATGCCTGCATCGGTTATCGCGGCTGTGCCGCTCGGCTGAATGCGTGCGTCATTCGTCTGAACGTGCGTGTGAGTGCCGATCACGGCCGTCACACGCCCATCGAGCCAGCGCGACATCGCGATCTTCTCACTCGTCGCCTCCGCGTGGAAGTCGACGATCACGACAGGCGCGAGCGCTCGCGCCTCATCGACGAGGCCGTCGACCATCTCCCACGGCGAGACAGCGGTGTCGAGCGAGATCGAGCCGAGCAGGCTCAACACTGCGACTGCAACGCCGTTCCTCGCCTCGAAGCTCGTGAGGCCGTGCCCCGGCGTGAGGGAGCCCTGATTCGCCGGACGGATCACGCGCCGGCTCGACGCGAGGTAGCTGCCGATCCCGTCCCGGCGATATGTGTGGTTCCCGAGTGTGACGACATCGGCGCCCGAGGCAAGCAGGCGTTCGGCGAGCTTCGGCGTGATGCCCGCACCGTCCGCGATGTTCTCCCCGTTGACGATGCACGCGTCGGCGTCGAGCTCGTCGCGCAGCTTCGGAAGACGTTGCTCGATCGCCCGTCGCCCCGCGGGGCCGAAGACGTCGGCGAGGAAGAGAACTCTCAGTTCAGAACCAGCGCGGCGGCCGGCCGAACCTCGACCGACACGTGGTTGCCTGCGTCGTTCGTGTACTTCGCCAGCGCCTGACGCTCGTACGGAGCGAGATTCACGACGGAACCGATCTTCGTCCTGCCGCTGACGACGTTCAAGCCGACCTTGATTGCAGGATCCGAGCGAAGTTGTGTCAGCGTCACGACGATGGACGGTGCGCTCTGCGGCTGAATGTCGATGCGTGCACCGAAGCGATGACCGGCGACGACATACGGCGAGACGCCGACGATCGTGCCGTCGACGGGCGAGAACACGTCCGTACCGGGCGCGGCGCCGACGTCGAGCGCGGACGTCGTGCCGCCGTCGAGCTGGTACCAGAGTGGATGGCCGCCGGAGCCTCCGAACACCGCGTGGAACACGCGCTGCACGACGCCTTCGTTGCCCTGCTGACCGATCGGCGCGAGTGCCATCGCACCGTCATCGGCGGAGTGGTAGCCGATCGCCGTCGCGCGCCCCTGCGCGATCGGCATCTGCAACCGAACGGCGCCGCGAACGGCGACGATCTGCGGATACGGCTGTGTTTGCGTCGGCGCCCCGATGTCGGCGACGGAGATGCGCTGGATGCTCTGCGACGCCCCACCGCCGAATGCGGTCAGCAACAGTGCGATTACGAGAACGATCGCCAGCAGGGTGAGGAGCGCGAAGCGGCGGGTACGACGCGCTGCGCGCACCTCCCGACGTTCGACGCGCCGCCTCCGGTTGGGGCGTGAGGACGGCATGTCGGGGGGCACCGTATCGAACGAGGCCGCCTCCGACAACCAGAGGGCCGGCCCGCGTCGCGACGCCTGCTGCGCCTCGCGGCTCCCGGCGGCCCGTCTCGGCACGGGCTCGTCGACCCACAACTCGTGCCGGTCGAGTGCCAGGCCGCCGTCCTCGAGGAAGCTCCAATCCCAGCCGTCGTCCCGGATCCGCCGGATCGCCTCTGTACCATCGCTGACATGACGGCCACCCCCCTCAAGCCGGCCGAAACCAAGCCTCCGCGCATCCAGATCCCGCGCTGGATGCAGCTGGTCGGGCTGCCGCTCTTGCTCGTCCTTGCCTGGATCGTGGCCGGCGCCGTGCGTCACGTCGTGTTCATCTTCCTCGTGGCGCTGCTGATCGCGCTGCTGCTGAACCCGCTCGTCCGGGGACTCGGGAGGGTCTGGATTCCGCGCGGCCTCGCGGTCGCGATCGTGTACTTGGCGTTCGCCGCTGCGGTGGCAGTTGCGGTCATCGCTCTTGCGACTGTCGTGGTGCAACAGACGCGCCACGCCAGTCATCGGGTCGACGCCTACTTTACGGTCACATCCGGACACCCTCGCGAGACGGGCGCCGCGCGTGACCTCACGCAGATGCAGCACTGGCTCGACACGCATCACCTCAAGCGCATTCGCGTCGAGAGGCAGGGCACGAAGTTCCTCGACTCGATCGGGACGAAAGATGTCGAGAAGTACACGACGAAAGCGCTGAACTGGGCGGAGGGCGCGGGGCTCGCAGTCGTCGGACTGTTGTTCAGCACGGTGCTGGTGATCGTCGTCTCGGTGTACATGCTGCTCGACATGGCGCGGCTCGCTGCCGCGGTCGATCGGCGTTTCCCACCGCAGCCGGGAAGCACGCCGCTGATCGAGCGAATGGAGCAGGCGCTCGCGAGCTACGTGAAAGGACAGCTTGCGCTATCGGTGATCATCGGCGTGAGCGCGGGCTTCGGCCTGTGGATGCTGGGCGTCGTCGGGCTCGTGCCGAACGGCGACCGGTATGCGCTGCTCTTCGGAGTCTGGGCCGGTGTCACAGAGTTGATTCCGTACATCGGACCGTGGCTCGGAGCCGTGCCGCCTGTCGTGTACGCGCTCGTGCAGGATCCACTGTCGGCGTTGTGGGTCGCACTCCTCTTCCTCGGCATTCAGCAGCTCGAGGGGCACGTCGTCGTGCCGAAGGTGATGTCGCACTCGCTGCGTCTGCATCCGCTGCTCGTGATCTTCGGCCTGCTCGCCGGCGGGGAGATCTACGGCTTCCCGGGCATCATCGTCGCGCTGCCGCTCCTCGCCGCCGGGCGCGCGGCGTGGGAGTTCTTCGGCGAGCGAATCGAGCTCGAGCGCTGGACGTCGGAGCAACCGACCGGCGAGGCCGTCGGCGTCGACCTTGCCCCCGCAACGCGGGAGACGCCCAAGGCCTCGGCCGCACCATGAGCGCAGCGCCCGGGCGCCCTGCACGAGGCGGGTACCCGGCGCTCGGCATACTGTTTTCGAGATGAGCTCCTTCCCCGACGTCCGGCTCCGGCGCTTCCGGCGCACCGGCGCCCTGCGCGGACTCGTGCGCGAGACGCGGCTCGATCTCGAGGCGTTCGTGATGCCGCTCTTCGTCGCGCCCGAATCGCTTCGCAACGAGGCGCTGCCCGGCATGGCGCGCTTCTCCGTCGAGGACGTCGTGCGCGAGGTCGAAGAACTCGTCCGCGGCGGCGTTCAGGCGGTGATGCTCTTCGGCGTACCGCAGGAGAAGGACGAGCAGGCGACCGGTGCGTGGGAGGACGACGGCATCGTGCAGCTCGCTCTGCGCGCGTTGCGGCCGCGCTTCCCCGAGCTCGTCCTGATGACCGACGTGTGCCTCTGCGAGTACACGTCGCACGGACATTGCGGTGTCCTCGTCGACGGCGAGGTCCACAACGACGAGAGCCTCGAGCTGCTTGCGCGAACGGCCGTCAGTCACGTCGAGGCCGGCGCCGACGTCGTCGCGCCGAGCGACATGATGGACGGCCGCGTGCACGCGATCCGCGAGGCGCTCGACGAGCGGGGCTCGGAGACGACCCCGATTCTCGCGTACTCCGCGAAGTACGCGTCCGCGTTCTACGGGCCGTTCCGCGAGGCTGCGGACTCCGCTCCCACGTTCGGCGACCGGCGCGGCTATCAGATGGATCCCGCCAACGTGCGTGAGGCGCTGCGCGAGTGCGAGCTCGACGTCGAGGAAGGCGCCGACGCGATCATGATCAAGCCGGCGCTGCCGTACCTCGACGTGATCCGCGCAGCGCGCGAGGCGTTCGACGTGCCGATCGCTGCGTACAACGTCTCAGGCGAGTACGCGATGATCAAGGCCGCCGCCAGGGCAGGATGGATGGACGAGCAGCAGGCTGCGCTCGAGTCGCTCGTCGCGATCAAGCGCGCGGGCGCCGACCTCATCGTGTCGTACTGGACGCGAGACCTTCCGCAATGGCTGTAGGAGCCCGCCGTGCGCAAGGGGCGGGCCATGACGCCTGACAAGCTCCTCGGCACGCGTTCCGACCTCTACCGGCGCGCGCTCGATCTCATCCCCGGCGGCGTGAACTCGCCGGTTCGCGCGATGAAGGCAGTCGGCCTCGACGAGCCGTTCTTCGCTGCGCGCGGCGAGGGCGCCTACCTCTTCGACGTCGACGGCAACCGCTATCTCGACTGGGTGCTCTCCTGGGGCCCGCTCATCTTCGGTCATGCAGATCCCGAGACCGTCGACGCGGTTCGCGAGGCGGCGCTGCGCGGAACGAGCTTCGGCGCGCCCACCGAGGCCGAGGTCGAGCTCGCCGCCGAGATCGCGGACGCCGTGCCTTCGGTCGAGAAGGTGCGGCTCGTCTCGTCGGGTACCGAGGCAGCGATGAGTGCGCTGCGCCTCGCGCGCGGATTCACGAGTCGCGATCGCATCCTCAAGTTCGCCGGCTGCTATCACGGTCACTCCGACGCGCTGCTTGCGAGTGCCGGCTCCGGGCTCGCGACGCTCGCCATCCCCTCGTCGCCGGGCGTTCCTCCCGGGGTGACCGCCGACACCATCGTCGTGCCGTACAACGACGTCGAGGCGGTCGCCGAAGCGGTGCTGCGCTACGGCGAAGGGCTCGCTGCGATCATCGTCGAGCCCGTCGCCGGGAACATGGGCGTCGTCGCGCCCGTGCCCGGGTTCCTCGACGTGCTTCGACAGCTCTGCGACGCGTCGGGCGCGCTGCTCGTGTTCGACGAGGTGATCACAGGCTTCCGCGTCGCTCGCGGGGGTGCCCAGGAGCTCTACGGCGTGACGCCGGACCTGACGGTCCTCGGCAAGATCGTCGGCGGCGGCCTTCCGCTCGCCGCGTTCGGCGGTCGCGCAGACGTGATGGACAAGCTCGCGCCCTCCGGTCCGGTCTACCAGGCGGGGACGCTCTCGGGCAATCCGCTGGCGACGGCGGCGGGCATCGCCGTGCTGCGGCGCCTGCACGACCCGTCTGTCTACGAGGAGCTCGAGCGCCTCGGGGCAAGGCTCGAGGCCGGGCTCTCCCACTTCGGCCGTGTGAATCGCGTGGGCGCGATGCTCACTCTCTTCAATACCGAGCGTGAGGTGCGCAACTTCGAGGACGCGCAGGCGTGCGACGCAGATCGCTACGCGGGCCTCTTCCGCCACCTGCTCGCGAACGGCATCTACATCGCGCCGTCGCAGTTCGAGGCGATGTTCCTCTCGCTTGCGCACGGCGACGAGGAGATCGACCGAACGATCGAGGCTGTCGGTGAGTTCTACAACGGCGGCTGAGCTCTGGGCGACGATCGCCCGCGATGCGATCGCCGAGTCGTCCATCTGGGGGGCGACCTTACGGCCCGAGGCGGAGCGCGAGCGCGAGCCTGTCTTCTCGCCGCTCGCCGAGGAGCCGTTTCGGCTCGGGCTCGAGACGATCTACGAGGGCTACCTCGTCCACTACGGCACGCCGCGCCTCTTCGCTCCGCCCGACCAGGACACCGCTCTCCTGCTGGGTGACTACCTGTACGCCCACGGCCTCGTGCGGATCGCGGCGGGAGGCAGCGTCGACGCGGTTGCGAACCTCTCGGAGCTGATCTCGCTCTCGAGCCAGCTTCGCGCCGAGGACGCGGAGGGCGACGGGCCGCTCTGGGCCGCGACGGCTGCATTGCTCGGCGATCGCACGAAGCTCGACGCTCCTCGGGGGGCCCTCAGGCTGCGGGGCGATTCGGCTCCTCTCGAAGACGCCGCGCGCGCCGCCGTGGGCGACGCCCCGGTCGAGCGGTCACTCGCTGCGCACACCGGCCGCCTGCGATAGATTCCGGCCGATGCTCGCTTCACTCCACCTGCTCGCGGAGACCGCCGCCGAGGAAGGCGCGAAGACCGTCGAGATGATGCTCGGCGTCGGGTTGGTCTTTCTCGCCGTGATCGCGATCGGCGAGCTGACGCACTACCTGCGGCACCGCCGCTAACGGAGACTAGAGTCGGCGCCATGCCGCCGAAGGATCTCCGCGATTGGATCGCCCTGCTCGAGCGCGAGGGTGAGCTCGTTCGCGTCACGGCCGAGGTCGATCCCGACCTCGAGATCACAGAGATCGTCGACCGCACCGTGAAGGCCGGCGGCCCGGCGCTCCTCTTCGAGAATCCGAAGGGCGCGAAGCACCCTCTGCTCATCAACCAGTTCGGCACCGAGCGACGCATGTGCCTTGCGTTCGGCGTCGACTCGCTCGACGAGCTCGGCGAGCGAGTCGGCGGAATCCTCGAGATGCAGCCTCCGACCGGCCTGATGGACAAGGTGCGCGGCCTTCAGAAGCTGAAGTCGATCGCGGACTCGCGCGCGCACACCGTGCGCAAGGGGCCGGTGCAGGAGATCGTGCTGCAGGGCGACGACGTCGACCTCGGGCTTCTCCCCGTCCAACGCTGCTGGCCCGGCGACCCGGCGCCCTTCATCACGCTGCCCGCCGTGATCACCCGTGACCCGCGCACCGGGGGCCGCAACGTCGGCATGTACCGCATGCAGGTGATCGACCGGAACACCACGTTCATGCACTGGCAGATCCACAAGGACGGCCGCGCCGACTGGCTCGCCACCGACGGGCGCATCCCGGTCGCGGTCGCGCTCGGGCTCGACCCGATCACCGCGTATTCCGCAAGTGCGCCGCTGCCGAAGCACATCGACGAGCTGATGCTCGCCGGCTTCTTCCGCGGCGAGCCCGTCGAGCTCGTCAAGGGCGTCACCGTCGACCTCGAGGTGCCGGCGAACGCGGAGATCGTGCTCGAGGGCTATATCGAGAAGGACGAGGTCGGTAATGAAGGCCCGTTCGGCGATCACACCGGCTACTACACGCCGCCCGAGCCCTTCCCCGTCTTCCACCTGACGGCGATGACGATGCGTCGCGACGCGATCTATCCGTCGATCGTCGTCGGCAAGCCGCCGCAGGAGGACGCGTGGCTCGGCAAGGCGACCGAGCGGATCTTCCTGCCGGCGATCCGCGCGACGGTGCCTGAGATCGTCGACTACGACCTGCCTGTCGCAGGCGCATTCCACAACTGCTGCATCGTCGCGATCGAGAAGGCGTTTCCCGGCCATGCGCAGAAGGTGATGCACGCGATCTGGGGCCTCGGGATGCTCAGCCTCACCAAGTGCGTCGTCGTCGTCGACGCTCATGTGAACGTCCACGACTACGAGGAAGTGCTCTTCTACGCCGGCGCGAACGTCGATCCCGCCCGCGACATCACGATCGGCGAAGGACCACTCGACCACCTCGACCACGCGCCGCAACGCCAGTTCGTCGGGGGAAAGCTCGGGATCGACGCCACCGCCAAGCTGCCCGTCGAGGGTGCTCGACCTTGGCCGGAGGAGATCGAGATGAGCCCGGAGATCCGCGAGCTCGTCGCCCGGCGGTGGAGCGAGTACGGCATCGGAGTGGTTCCCTCGGCAGCGGTCGCCGGATTCGATAAGACTTCTCGGTCGTTGCGCCAACTGCTACGACGTTGACGCCCAGGGAGGGCGCGGCTTGAATCCAGCCTGGATGCGAGAGGAAGAGGATCGCTAGTGGACCCGGCCGAGCACGACGAGTCCGCATCAGCCGTCACCGACCATCGGCCCGGTCGGCTTTGCCATCGGCGTCGTGGTCATCCTCGTCGGCCTGATCGTCAATCCCCTCTGGATCTCGACGATCGGGCTTGGGATCACGATCATCTTCGGCTTCGTCTGGGCGCGGGAGGCGACCCGCGAGCTGCGCGGGCGGCACGTCCCCGTCGAGCCGGAGAGACGCGAGGCCGACGCCGGCGACGGGGCGGCGCTGCCGGAGGACGCCGGCGAGGCAGCCACCCAGGAGGCTGAATCCGGTGAGCGCTTCCCGCGGAGCAAGTTCCTCGAGGCCTCGACGCTCGGCCTCGGTGCCGTGATCGGCGGCATCGTGACCATTCCCGTCCTCGGTGTCGCCGTTCTGCCGCCGTTCCTCGGGCAGAAGGGCCACAAGGTCGATCTCGGCCCGGTCAGCGACCTCGCCGAGGGCCAGTGGTACATCGCGACCTTCCTGACGGATCCGAAAGAGGGAGCGACGTCGCGCCGCACGGCGTTCGTCCGCAACAACGGCAGCGTCAAATCGGGAACGCAGCAGGTGCCGAGCTTCACGATCATCTCGAACCGGTGCGCCCACCTCGGCTGCCCGGTGCAGGCGAACGGCCCGATGGGGGCGACGCGGACCGAGCACACGTTGAACGGCAAGATCACGCTCCACGAGTCGCAGCCCGCCGGTTTCGGGTGCCCGTGCCACGGCGGCCAGTACGACACCGAGGGCAACCGCACCGCAGGCCCGCCGGTGCGGGCTCTCGATCGCTACTCCTTCGCGATCACGAACGGGCGCCTGATCCTGCTCAGCACGTTCTCGGTCTCGAAGGTCGAAGGCACCGGCGCGCAGGCGGAGATCCATGCGTACAAGGAGGTCGGCCCGGGTGAGCACGTGGACGGCGTCGAGCAGATCCTCTATCCCATCAATCCGCCGCACCACTGATGGTCACGCGCAAGCCTCCGAGCAAGTCGCAGGTCCGCCGTGAGCACATGAACGCGGCCGTCAACTACCCGCTCGACTGGCTCGAGGAGCGCTCCGGGCTCGTCGGCGGCATCCGCTACTTCCTCTTCCGCAAGGTCCCCGCCGACGTCAACTGGATGCAGACCCTCGGGTCGGCGACGCTCACGGCTTTCATCGTCCAGGCCGTAACGGGCGTGATCCTCGCGATGTACTACAAGCCGACGCCGGAAGCCGCGTACACGTCGATCCAGAACATCACCGACCACGTGACGATGGGCTGGCTCGTCCGCGGTATGCACAAGTGGGGCGCCAGCGTCTTCATCATTCTCATGTTCCTGCACATGGGCCGCGTGTTCCTCTTCGGCGCGTACAAGTATCCGCGCGAGCTGAACTGGATCGTCGGTGTGCTGCTGCTCGCCATGGGGATGCTGGAAGGGTTCACCGGCTATCTGCTGCCGTGGGACCAGACCGCGTACTGGGCGAGCGTCGTCGGCATCAACCTGAACGGGACGGCGCCGTTCTTAGGTCCCTGGCTCGCGCAATTCCTGCGATCGGGGCAGGAGATCGGAGCCGATACGCTGACGCGCTTCTACTCGCTGCACATGCTCGTGATCCCGGGCGCGATCATCGGTTTGATCGTGTTGCACCTCTACCTGATCATCCGGCTCGGCGTCACGTCGCCGCCGTGGTCGCCCGAGGCTGCAGGTGAGCCCCGCGACGAGGGTCCGAACGAGCTGCGCGACGGTCTGACGCGTGCAGGTCAGCCCCGGAACGGCCGGGGAGGACCGGCCTGATGGCGACTGTCGGCAAGCCGAGGCCGATCGACGAGCGCCGCGCGCAGTTCCGGCGCTACAAGGAAGACGTCAAGAAGCGCGGGAAGCCGTTCTACCCGTTCGCGATGTTCCACGACACGGTGATGAGCCTCGTCGTCGTGTCGGTGATCGTTGCGCTCGCGTCGATCTGGAAGTGGACGTCGTTCGGACCGCATCACGACGGCACGCATCAGGGCCTGCTGGGTCCGGAGTACACGGCACCGGCCGATCCTGGAACGACGAGCTTCGTTCCGCGTCCGGACTGGTACTTCTACTTCCTCTTCTATCTCCTCCGGATCTTCAAGTGGCCGGACTCGGTTTTCCTCGGCACCGTCGGCATTCCGAACATCCTGCTCGTGCTCTTGCTCGCCCTGCCGTTCTTCGACACGCGGTTGGAGCGGCGGATCACGCGGCGTCCGGTCGCCATGGTCGCGGCCATCCTGACCGTCGTCTCGATGGGCGTCCTGACGTGGAAGGGCGCGACCGCCAAGGAGGCGCTCGCGTCCGAGGTGATCCTCGACGTTCCGCACTGGGTGAAGAGCCAGAATCTGCCGCCGGCGGCGATCCCCGGCGCGAAGCTCTTCGCCGTCTCGGGCTGCACGGCCTGCCATACGTACGCCGGCAGCGGATCGTCGAACCTCGGCGCGCCCGACCTCACGGCGATCGGCTCGAGGAATCTCGGCATCCAGTTCCAGATCGACCATCTGAAGTGCCCATCCTGCGTGAATCCAGGCTCGCCGATGCCGAAATTCGCCTCCCTGGGCGAGAAACGCCTGCGCCAGCTGGCGATCTTCCTCGAAGCCTCCAAGGGCCCGCAGTAATCGCGGCCCTCCAGGCGCTGCCCTCCACGCTTCGACCCCTGAAGGGGCGCCACGGGCACAATCCCGGGGAATGCACGTCTTCCTCGGGATAACGGGAGCATCGGGCGCGCCGTACGCGGCCCGTCTGCTCGAGGCGCTCGCGGCCGCCGACTGCGAGATCGGAGTGTCGGCGTCCGGCGCGGCGATCGAGGTGATCGCGACCGAGCTGTACGGCAATGCCCGGCTTTCGCGCGACGAGACACTCGCGCGCCTGCTCGAGCCGATCGGCGACGCCGCGACGGTCTACGACCCGAACGACTGGAAGGCGCCGTACGCCTCCGGCTCGGCCAAGGTGGACGCCTACGTCATCTGTCCATGCTCGATGGGCACGCTGGGGACGATCGCGTCGGGTGCGATGCAGAACCTCATCCACCGCGCCGCTTCGGTCGCGCTCAAGGAGGAGCGCCGGCTGATCCTCATGCCGCGTGAGACTCCGCTCTCGACGATCCATCTCCGCAACATGCTGACCCTTCGCGAGGCGGGTGCCACGATTCTCTTCCTGGCGCCCGGCTTCTACCACGGCGCAGAGACCGTGGCCGACCTCGTCGACTTCATCGTCGCGCGCACGCTCGACCAACTGGGGCTCGACAACGCACTTGCCAAGCGGTGGGGTCAGTGACGGTCGAAACCGGCACGCTCCCGGCAGAGGGCGTGCAGCGGATGTTCGATCGCATTGCGCCCGTGTACGACGTGATGAACCGCGTCATGACGGGCGGGCTCGACCGGCGCTGGCGCCGCATCACCGTCGAGCAGGCCGTGAGCCCGGGCGATCGTGTGCTCGATGCCTGCTGCGGCACGGGAGACCTCGCGATTGCCGCGCAGCGTCGCGGCGCGGCAGAGGTGGTGGGCCTCGACTTCAGCGAGGAGATGCTCGAGCGCGCGCGGCGCAAGGCGCCGGAGCTCGAGTGGGTCCGGGGCGACGCGCTCGCGCTCCCGTTCGGGGATTCGTCGTTCGACGCAGCCACCGTCGGGTTCGGCGTCCGCAACGTCGACGATCTGGAGGCAGGCATCCGGGAGTTGCGGCGCGTGCTGCGGCCGGGTGGACGCCTGGCCATCCTCGAGATCACGACTCCGGTCGGTGCTCTCGCGGTGTTCTACGGGTTCTGGTTCGACCGCGTCATCCCGCTCCTGGGGAAGGTGCTCCCCGGCGGCGCGGCCTACACCTATCTGCCCGCGAGCGTTCGCCGGTTCCCAAAACCGGAGGATTTGGCGGACCTGCTTGCGGAGAACGGCTTCGGGAAGGTGCGATTCCGCCGGTTTGCGGGCGGTATCGTGGCATTACACGTCGGGGAAGCGGAGTGATGGACCTGTGACCAGCACGACGACCGAGACGTTGAGTGCGATCCGCGACGCCCCCGGGCTCGAGGCGTACCTCGACGCGCTCGAAGAGAGGCTCGCCCGAACGGTGGCGAGCCATCCGGGGCTTGTGGCCGCTGTGGGCAACGAAGCGCTCGCCGCCGGCGGCAAGCGTCTGCGGCCACTGCTCGTCTTCCTCTCGACGCCCGTGGGGAAGGAGCCGTCGATCGCCGCCGGCGTCGCCGTCGAGCTCGTGCACATGGCGTCGCTCATCCACGACGACCTGATCGACCGCGCGCACTTCCGCCGCGGCAAGGCGGCCGCGTGGTCCGCGCACGGGCCCGATGCGGCGCGCGCCACCGGCGACTATCTCTTCGCCCGCGCGTTTGCGGAGCTGGCCGCGACAGCAGACGCCGAGGCGGTGAGTGTCCTCGCCGACGCGACGCTGTGCCTCTCGCGCGGCGAGGCACTGCAGCGGACACAGACGAACGATCCCTCGACGACCATCGAGGCGTACATCGAACGCTGCGGCCTCAAGACCGGCAAGCTCTTCGAGGCGGCGTGCCGGCTGGGAGGCGGCTCGGGCGCGTACGGCCTTGCCCTCGGTGTCGCATTTCAGATCGCCGACGACGTGCTCGACTGCTCCGGGGCCACGATCGAGACCGGAAAGATCGCAGGCACCGACCTTCGGGACGGCACGCCGACGCTGCCCCTCCTACTCGCCGCTGAGCAAGACGAGGTCGTGCGAGCGGCACTCGCCGGTGGTCCGGTCGACGGAGCGCTCGTGCGGGTTGCCGCAACCGGCGCGCTCGAGCGCTCGACGGAGGTTGCACTCGACTACGCTAGACGGGCTCGGGCGTGCCTCAACGGCGAGTTGCACCGTGAGGAGCTCGAGTCACTGACGCACGCGGTCGTCAACCGAGAGAGGTAAGGCAGGTGGCAGTCCTCGACATGTTGGAGACGCTCGCTCCGATCAGGGAGAAGATCGAGGCGGGTGCACGGCTCGATTTCGAAGACGGCGTCACGCTGATGGAGTCCGACGACCTGCTCGCGCTCGGTGAGCTAGCCGATCTCGCGCGGCGCGTCCGCGGCGGCAGCGACGAGGTGTACTTCGTTCAGGGCGTCAACATGTACCAGACGAACGTCTGCCGCGTGAAGTGCAAGTTCTGTGCGTTCGCGAAGACGCGCAAGCAGGAGGACTCGTACACGCTGACCGCGGACGAGCTCGTCGAAGACGCACTCGCGCAGCACCAGGTCGCGGAGTTCACGGAGATCCACCTCGTCAACGGCGAGAACCCGCACGTCGATCTCGAGTTCTACGCCGAGATCCTTCGCAAGCTGCGAGTGGCGCTGCCGGACGTCCATCTCAAGTTCTACACGGCCTCTGAGATCCACCACATGTCGAAGCTCGAGGGCTGCTCGCACGAAGAGGTTCTCCGAGTGCTGAAGGATGCAGGCCTCGGCTCGATGCCCGGTGGCGGAGCTGAGATCTTCTCGCCGCGAGTGCGCGCGCTGATCGCACCCGGGAAGGAGCCTGCCGACGACTGGTTCGACGTGCACGACACCGCACACCGGCTCGGCATCACGACGCAGTGCACGATGCTCTACGGCCACGTCGAGACGTACGAGGAGCGCATCGACCATCTCTTGCGCCTGCGCGAGCAGCAAGACAAGACCGGCGGCTTCCTCTCGTTCATCCCGCTCGCGTTCCATCCCGAGAACACTGTGTTCGAGCGGCGCGGCTTCAAGTTCACGACCGGGGCCGACGACCTGAAGGTGATCGCGGTGTCGCGCCTGATGCTCGACAACATCGAGCACATCAAGGCGTACTGGATCATGATGGGCATGCCCATGGCGCAGCTCGCGCTGCACTTCGGCGCGAACGACGTACAGGGCACGGTCGTGCGCGAGCAGATCTTCCAGGCGGCGGGCGCAACGAGCGGGACCGAGCAGAAGATCTCCGAGCTCGTCCGCTTCATCCAGGACGCGGGCCGCATTCCCGTGCAGCGCGACTCGTTGTACAACGAGCTGCGTCGATGGCCGTCAGAGGAGCGGAGCGCTGCGTGATCAAGCTCGGCCGCATCTCGTACGTCAACATGGCGCCGGTGTTCTACCGCGTCGACATGGAGGTCGAAGAGGTCCAGGGCGTCCCGACGGAGCTGAACCGGATGCTCATCGAGGGCGAGCTCGACACGGCGCCCATCTCGTCGATCGAGTACGCCCGTAACGCCGACAAGCTGCGGCTCCTGCCGCGCCTCTGTGTCGCGTCCGAAGGCGCCGTCGACTCGATCCAACTCGTCTCGCGTAAGCCGCTCGAGCAGGTGCGCGTCGTCGCCGTCACGCCGGAGTCGGCGACCTCTGTCGTGCTGACGAAGGTCCTGCTCCCCGAGGCCTCGCAGGTGCCGCTCGAGGCGTACGAGACGGGCGACGCCGACGCGAAGCTCCTCATCGGCGATGCCGCGTTGAAGTCCGCGTTCGAAGACCCGACGCCGCACTTCGACCTGGGGCGCCTCTGGCTCGAGCGCACGGGCCTGCCGATGGTCTTCGCCGTGTGGGCGTGCCCCGAGCCGATCGCCGACGGGCTCGCCGAGCTCGAGAACGCGCTCGTCTCATCGGTGCGCATGGCGCGCGCCGAGCCCGAGAACCTCGCGTACGAGGCATCGGAGACCTACGGCTATCCGGCCGGATTCCTCGCCCGCTACTTCGAGAAGCTCCGCTACCGCTTCGGCCCGCGCGAGCGCGCCGGCCTCTACACGTTCCTCGAGATGGCGCGCGACCACGAGTTGCTGGAGACCGTCCCCGAGCTGCGCTTCGTCTCGACGACCGGAGCAGCCGTCGCATGAGCGCCGTCGCCGAGTCGCGCACGGCGCCGATCCTCGAGAAGGTGCTCGACGGCGAGCGCCTCACCGACGAGGACGCGATCACGCTGCTTCGCTCGCGCGACCTCGTCGCCGTCGGCCGTGCGGCAAACGAGATCCGCAACCGGAAGCACGACCCCAGCCGCGTCACGTTCATCATCGACCGCAACCTCAACTACACAAACCTCTGTGTCACGGACTGTGATTTCTGCGCGTTCTATCGCAGCCCCGGCGACACGCGCGAGGGCTACCTGCTGCCGAAGCCGGTGATCTTCAAGAAGATCGAGGAGACGCTTGCGATCGGCGGAACGGGCCTGCTCATGCAGGGCGGCCATCATCCCGACCTCGGCATCGACTACTACGAGGATCTGTTCACGTCGATCAAGGCGCGGTACAAGATCCACCTGCACGCGTTGTCGCCACCCGAGATCCAGCACATCTCACGCCGTTCGAAGCTCACCATCCCGGAAACGCTGACGCGCCTGCGCGATGCGGGGCTCGACTCGATTCCCGGCGGCGGCGGCGAGGTCCTCGTCGACCGCGTGAGAGACATCATCGCGCCGAAGAAGACGAAGTCGTCGGAGTGGCTGAACGTGATGCGGCACGCACATCGGCTCGGCATCTCGACGACGGCGACGATGATGTACGGCCACGTCGAGACGCTCGAGGAGCGCGTCGAGCACATGCGGCGTGTGCGCGAGGTTCAGGACGAGACCGGCGGCTTCCGCGCGTTCTTCTCGTGGACGTTCCAGGACGACGGCAACCGGCTCGGCGAGAAGGTGCCGCCCGAGACACGGCCGACGTCGTTCGACTATCTCCTGACGCAGGCGGTCTCTCGGCTCTACCTCGACAACATGCCGCACATCGGCTCGTCGTGGGTGACGCAGGGCAAGAAGATCGGTCAGGTCGCGCTGCAGTTCGGCGCCGACGATCTCGGCTCGGTGATGATCGAAGAGAACGTCGTCAGCGCGGCCGGCACGACGTATCGCGCCAGCACGGAGGAGTTCGTGCATCTGATCAGGAGCCTCGGCAAGATCCCGGTGCAGCGCGACACGCTGTACCGCGACGTCAAGGTCTGGAACTAGAGGCTGGAAGCCGCCTACCCGGCGAGTGCCAGCAGGTTCGTGACCGTCGTCCAGTTCCGACTGGTTGCCGTCACGCCGAGGCCCTTGCCGGCGAGCTGCGCCCAGAGCTTCGATCGGGCGACGCCTGCCGGGTGCCAGGCGTAGACCTCGCGGCCGGCGATGACGAACTGCTCCGGCTCGACCGCTACGGCTTCGAGCTTGTGCAAGACGTCGGGCCCGAGCTTGGAGGCGAGGAACGTCACCTGATAGCGCTTCGGGTCGACAGCGACCGAACCGAGCGGATTGCGCTTCACGACTGCTGCGAGCTCGGCCCGCGAGCGCACCAGAACTGCGACGTCGAAGCCGAACCTGCCCGCGATCAGCTGCTCGCAGTCGCGTGCGACCCTGTCGGGGCGGAGTCGGCTCGAGAGCACGACATTGCCGCTCTGGAGGTGCGTTCGCACCTCCCCGAAGCCTGCTTCTTCGAGCAGTTGGCGTAGCTCCGGCATCGAGATCCGGTTGCGGGGGCCGATGTTGATCCCGCGGAGCAGGACGATGTGCGTCGCCATGGGCGGAGATTTCCATGAATTCCAGCCGCGTGCGCACCGCAGTGCCCGCATCCGCAGCTCCCTCCTCGCGCGGCGCGGCGGCGCAGACGACGACGTCAAAGTGTGGAACTGATCCGCCGGAGCGCGTGGTCCACGCGCGCCGGCTGTTTCGTAAAGACGCCGTAGTGCGCCTCGAACCACGGGCCGAGCCGGTGGTAGAAGCGCGCTCGGCGTCGTAGCTCGTCTGGGACATCCCACGCGGGGAACGCGACGTTCAGCAACCACGCGTAGTCTCGGGCGGGGTCACCGACGACGACGTCGCCCCAGTCGATCACGCCGGCGAGCTTCCCGTTGTGGACAAGGAGGTGTGGGGCGCTGAGATCGTTGTGGATGAACGCCGGCTCGAAGCCGGTCAACGTCTCGACCTCGGCGAAGAGCTCGAGTGCCCGCGCCCGGCCATCGGGTTCGAGGAGCGGCAGGACGTCCCGCTCGAACCGCGCGCACTGCTGGTGGAACGTCTCGCGCCAGTCGCGCCGCTCGATCGGGAGGCCTGCAGCGTCGAAGCCGTGGAGCGCCGAGAGAAACGCCCGCACGCCGTCGGGATCCTCGTCAACGAGGGGCTTTCCCCGAATCAGACCGTACGTGACGAAAGGAGGCTCGTGCGAGATGTGCTCGAACCGCGGAACTGCGACGGGAAGCGCGGCCGCGAGTCGCGGCAGGAACACAATCTCGGCCTCGAGCGCCTCGACGACATTCGCGCGGCGCGGGAAGCGGAAGACCCACTCGTCGTCGACGATTGCGACCTCGAAGTCGTAGCCCTCGTCGATCTCGACCACGTGTTCCGGCGCCCGTCCCAGCGTCTCCTTGATCAGCTGCTCGCGTTCCGGTGTCACGTTCGGGCGGATTCTGCACCACGGGTCGCGCCGGGCATGCGGCTACCCTGGCCTGAGGGTCGTGCTGCACAAGGTTCTCATCGCCGTCGTTCTCGCCGGGCTCACCGCAGTGCCCGCGTCCGCAGCTCCCTCCTCGCGCGGCGCCGCCGCGCAGACGACGACGCCGACGCTCCTGATGCCCGGCGTCACGTACGAGCGCCAGGTCGAGGTGACGCCGCACGGCCCCGTCGTGCTCGACGTCGTGACTGCGCCGAAGCCCGACGGCTCGCTCTACACGCTCGGTCCCGCACTCTCGAACAACGCGATCGTCGGCACGGACACCCTGACCAACATCGAGAAGGGTGCGAGCTCGTCGGCAACCGTCGTCGGCGTGAACGGTGACTTCTTCGCCGCGAACCCCGGCGCGCCAACCGGGATCGTCATGCGCGGCGGCGCACTGGACTATGCGCCCGCACCGAATCGCTCGAGCCTCACGATCGGTGCCGACGGCACGCTCAGTGTCGCCCGCATCGGCTTCGACGGCACGTGGCGAGGCACCGACCAGCGGCGCCAGCTCGACCTCAACAAGGCGCCCATCGCGGGCCACACCACCCTGTACACCCCCGCGTGGGGGCCGGCGACTCCGCCCGAAGGCGCGGTCGTCGCGGACGTGATCGGCGCGCTGCCGGCGACGACTCCGAACACCGTGCTCACGGGGAGCGTGACGCAGGTCGCGGCCACCGGCTCGATTCCCATTCCGGCCGGCGGCGCAGTGCTCGTCGCGCGCGGCAACCAGGCGCCGCACCTGACCGCGGAGGCGCCCGCCGGCACCACCGTCCAGATCCGGCTCACGCTCACTCCCTCCCGCAGCGGCATGATCGGGGCAATCGGCGGCGGTCCTGTGATCGTCGCGGACGGCAAGCCTGTCTTCCGTGCGGACGAGTCGTTCGGCGATCCCGTCCTGAACGCACGCACGGCCCGCAGCGCCGTCGGCCAGCTCCCGGACGGACGGATCCTCCTCGTCACGGCGGAAGGCGGGAGCCTCGGCTACAGCGCCGGGATGACGAACTACGAGCTCGCCGCCGCGCTCGCCCGGCTCGGCGCCGTCAACGCGATGAGCCTCGGCGCCGGCGCGTCGTCTGCGATGGCATTCGACGGCTCGCTGCTGACGCTGCCGTCGGGCGGAACCGAGCAGCCCGTCTCGGATGCGTTGCTCATCTCCTACAGCGGCGTGTTCGCGGCGCCGCCGTCCGCCGAGGTCTTCTCGCCGAACGGCGACGGAGTCGACGATGCGCAGACGTTCACCTACCGGCTCGCGCGTTCGTCCACCGTGACAGCGACGCTCGTCGGACCTGACCGTTCGAGTCGTGTGCTCGTGCAGGACGGCGAGCAGCCGGGCGTGCACACCCTGGAGTGGGACGGACGTACGGCGACCGGCGCTCCAGCGGCGGAAGGCACCTGGAAGCTCGGCATCGCAGCGGTGGACGACCGTGGCGTCGCGAGCACCGCCGACCGGCAGTTCGCGCTCGACAACACGCTCGGCGGACTGCAGGCGTCACCAGCGGCGGCACAACTGAGGCCGAAGGCGCGCGGCGTCGTTGCCGCGACGTTCGATCTCGCGCATCCGGCCCACGTGACCGTCACCGTCGAGAAGCGCAGCGGCATCGTCATCGCCACCGTTCTCGACGACCAACTCGACGCCGGCCCGCAAAAGGTGCTCTGGAACGGCAAGACCTGGACCGGCTCGCTCGCATTCACAGGCGCCTACCAGCTCCACGTCGTTGCGACCAACTCGATCGGCACCGTGTCGCTCATCGCACCGTTCACCGCACGCCGGTCTTAGACTCTCCGCATGCTCGCGAGCATCTCTTCGAGCTTCACTCATCAAGTCGCGTCGCACGGCGTCTACGCCGTCTTCCTCTTGATGATGATCGACGCCATCTTTCCGGCAGCGAGCGAGATCGTGATGCTCTACGCCGGCGCCGTCGCGTCCGGCCTGCTGTCCTCGGCCCATCAGGTGTCGGTCTTCGGGCTCGGAATCCACTACGGCATCGGCGCCTACCTCGTGATGGCTCTCGCGGGGACGCTCGGGTATTTCGTCGGCGCACTGCTGGGCTGGGCGATCGGCCGCTGGGGCGGTCGTCCGCTGCTCGAACGCCACGGCAGGTGGTTCCACCTCTCACCGGAGAAGCTCGACCGCGCCGAGCGCTGGTTCGACAAGTGGGGCAACCTCGGCGTCCTCGTCGGCCGGATGACGCCGGTGGTGCGCTCGTTCGTCTCGATTCCGGCCGGGATCTTCGAGATGCCGCTCGGCCCCTACCTGCTCTTCTCGTTCGTCGGCTCGGCGGTCTGGGCCTTCGTGATCGGCGGATTCGGCTACGGCCTCGGCTCGAGCTACGAGCGCTTCAACCACGATTTCAAATATCTCGAATATGCAGTTCTTGCAGGCATTCTCGCGTTGGCGGCGTATCTCGTCTTCCGCTGGTTCAACGCCGCTAAAGTGAGGCGCCGTGCAGATTCCACTGGTTGACGTCAAAGCGCAGTACGCGCCACTCCAACCGAACCTCGAGGCCCGGTTCCGCGAGATTCTCGCGAGCGGCCAGTTCATCCGCGGGCCGCACTTCTACGCCTTCCAGGAGGAGGCCGCCGCCTTCCTCGGCGTCTCGAAGACGATCGGCGTCGCGAACGGCACGGATGCGCTCGTCATCGTGATGGACGCCATGGAGATCGGCCCCGGCGACGAGGTCATCTGCCCGGCATTCACGTTCTATGCGACGGCGGAGGCGATCGCGCGGCGCGGCGCGACGCCGGTGTTCGCGGAGATCGATCCGACGACGCTCAACCTCGATCCCGAGGACGTCGCCGCGAAGATCACCGACCGTACGCGCGCGATCATGCCGGTGCACCTGTTCGGGCGTCCGGCCCCGATGGACGAGCTCATGCAGCTCGACGTGCCGGTGATCGAAGACGCGGCACAGGCGTTCGGCGCTCCCGGCGTCGCGACGCAGGGTCTCGTCTCGACCTACAGCTTCTTCCCGACCAAGAACCTCTTCTGCCTCGGCGACGGAGGGCTCGTCGCGACGAGCGACGAAATGCTCGCCGAGCGTGTGCAGATGCTCGCGTTCCACGGCTCGCGCGACAAGACCGGCTTCGACTTCATCGGCTACAACTCCCGCCTCGACGAGCTCCAGGCCGGGATGCTGCGGATCTTCCTCGAGCAGCTCGACGGCTGGAATCGCGGGCGCCGGGAGGTAGCGGCGCGTTACGAAGAGCTCGGGCTCGGTGAGCTCGTCGAGCTCCCCGTCGATGAGCCGGGCCACATCTACCACCTCTTTGTCTGCCGCTCGCAGGAGCGCGATCGCATCCGGGCGGCGCTGACCGAGGCCGGGATCGGCTCGGCCACGTACTACACCACGCCGCTGCACCTGCAGCCCGCGCTGCGATACCTCGGCTACGAAGCAGGATCGCTGCCCGAGACCGAGGCGGTCGCGAGGGCGAACTTCTCGGTGCCGCTCTGGCCCGGCATGCCCGCCGAGGCGCAGGAGCGCGTCGTCGACGTGGTCCGCTCCGTCGTGCGCGCCGGCGCCGCGGCTGCATGACCGGAATCGGCCGCCACCGGCTGTTGCAGCTGCTGGCGGACGCGGCGATCATCGCCGTCTCCTGGGTGCTCGCGTTCGAGCTCCGGTTCGACCAGGGCCTGCCGGTCTACTACGACACACTGCTTCGCCGCACGATCCTGCTCGTCGTCGCGATCAAGCTCGCGGTCTTCCTCATGTTCGGCTTTCATCGCCGCTGGTGGCGGTACGTGTCGGTGCGCGACATGTGGAGCGCGGCGCGCGGCGTCGTCGTCGCGTCGTTCCTTGCATACGTGACCGTGTACTTCGTCTCGCCGGTCCATGGCATCCGATTGCCGCGCTCGATCGCCGTCATGGACCTGCTCATCACCCTCACGCTCGTGGCCGGGGTGCGGCTCGCGGCGCGCACGCTCATGGAACGGCCGAGCTTCGGCTTCGGTGTCGTCGCGCGCGGGAAAGAGGTGATCGTCGTCGGAGCGGGGGATGCCGGCCGGCTGATCGTCCAGGAGATGCACCGCTCTCGGATGCTCGCGTACACGCCGATCGGCTTCGTCGACGACGATCCGCGCAAGCGGAACACGCGCATCCACGGCGTGAGAGTGCTCGGCACGATGGCCGACCTCCCGCGGCTCGTCCGCGAGTTCAAGCCGGACGAGGTGCTGATCGCGATCCCGTCCGCGTCCGGCGAGACGCGCAGGCTCGTCGTCGAGGCGGCTCAGGCCTCGCATGTCCCCGTGAAGACGCTGCCGGGCCTCTACGAGCTGATCGCCGGCGACCTGAACCTCGCAGGGCAGATCAGGCCGGTGCAGGTCGAGGACGTCCTCGGGCGCGAGCAGGTCGAGGTCGACTTCGAGAGCGTCGCGTCGTATCTCAAGGGACACACCGTGCTCATCACCGGCGCCGGCGGGTCGATCGGCGCCGAGCTCTGCAGGCAGATCGCGCGTGTCGGCCCGTCCCGTCTGATCCTCGTCGACAACGCCGAGACGCCGCTCTTCGAGATCGAGCGCGAGCTGGTCGACGAGCGCGACTTCACCGCAGCGGTTCCCAAGCTGGTCGACGTGAAGGACGCGAAGGCGATGCGGCGCGAGGTGTTCGAGAAGTACGGGCCGACGATCGTGTTCCACGCAGCGGCGTACAAGCATGTCCCGCTGATGAACACGCATCCACTTGCGTCGGTTCGCAACAACGTCGTCGCCACGAAGGTCGTTGCGGAGCTCGCCGCGGAGTTCGAGGTCGAGCGGTTCGTTCTGATCTCCACCGACAAGGCGGTCAACCCGCAGACCGTGATGGGCCAGTCGAAGGCGATCTGCGAGTGGATCGTCGAGTCGCTCGGCCATCGCCGCGACGTGTCGACGCGCTTCGTCGGGGTGCGCTTCGGCAACGTGCTGAACTCGTCGGGCAGCGTCATCCCGACGTTCCGCAAGCAGATCGCGAAGGGCGGGCCGGTGACGATCACGCATCCCGACATGACCCGTTTCTTCATGACGATCCCTGAGGCGGTATCCCTCGTCGTGCAGGCCGGCGCGATCGGCGGCCGCGGGCAGATCTTCGTGCTCGACATGGGCGAGCCGGTGAAGATCGTCGATCTCGCGTGCAACATGATCCGGCTCTCCGGCAAGGAGCCGCGCTTCCCGAACGACGCTCAGGTCGGGCCGCGCGACATCGCGCTCCGCTTCGTCGGCTCACGGCCGGGAGAGAAGCTGCACGAGGTGCTGTGGGATGCCAACGAGTCGGTCGGCGAGACCGTGCACCCGAAGATCATGCGGCTGAGCCGCCCGCCGATCGACGAGGCGTGGCTCCACGACCAGCTGCAGGAGCTGGCGCGGCTGGCGGACGAGGGCGACACGCTCGAGGTCGTCGCGAAGCTCGGCTCGATCGTTCGCGAGCCGAGGCGAGAAGCCCTGCCCGTGCCGGAGCCCTCCGGCGCGGCCGAGCATCTGCCGGTTCCGCCCGTCCCGTAGCGAAGCCGCCGGGCACGCGTTGCAAAGCCGACCGGCGTCCCCGGTACGGTGCTGCGGTGGACGCCGAGCGCATTCTCGGAGGATTGAACGCGGAGCAGCGCGCGGCCGCGGAGGCCACGCGCGGACCGGTCTGCATCCTCGCCGGCGCCGGGACGGGGAAGACGACCACGATCACGAGGCGCATCGCCTGGCAGGTGGCGAGCGGTGCGTTCGAGCCGTCGGCGATCGTGGCCGTGACGTTCACCGACAAGGCCGCGGGCGAGCTGCGTGCGCGACTCGCGGCGCTCGGCGTCGAGGGGGTGCGCGCCTCGACGTTCCATTCGGCGGCGCTCGCGCTGCTCCGCCGCTTCCACGGCGACCCGGGCAGGATCCTTGCGACGAAAGCGCTGCTCCTGCGGCGGATCGGCAACGGGCTCCCGAAGCCGTTCCGCTTCCGGCCCGCCGGTGACCTCGCGACGGAGATCGAGTGGGCGAAGAACCGGCGGCTGACGCCGGCGACCTACCTCGCCGGCCTCGGTGCGCACGAGCCGCCGCTGCCGGCCGATCTCTCGCTGCGCGTCTTCAGGGAGTACGAGCAGCGCAAGGCCGAGGCGGGCTCGATCGACTTCGAGGATCTGCTCGGGCTGGCAATCGGTGCGCTCGAGGCCGACGCGCAGGCGCTCGAGACGGTGCGCACACACTGGAAGGCGTTCACGGTCGACGAGTACCAGGACGTCAACGTGTTGCAGCAAACGCTGCTCGACCTCTGGCTCGGCGCGCGCGACGACGTCTGCGTCGTCGGCGACGACTATCAGTCGATCTACAGCTTCACGGGCGCGAGCGCGCAGTGGCTGCTCGGCTTGCCACAGCGATTCCCGCAGACGCACGTCGTGCGGCTGGAGCAGAACTACCGGTCGACGCCGCAGGTGCTCGCGCTTGCGAATCGGCTCGTTCCGAACCTCGGCGGCTCCGAGAAGACGCTGCGTCCGACGCTCGCCGACGGTCCGGAGCCGGAGCTCCTCCGCTGCAGCACACCCGAGGAGCAGGGGATGCTCGTGACCGAACGCGTACAGGCGCTCCTCGCGGCCGGTGTGCCGCTCGAGGAGCAGGCCGTGCTCGTGCGGACGAATGCGCGCGCGGCCGACTTCGAAGAGGCGTTCCACGATGCCGGCATCCCGTTCCAGGGAGCGTCGCTGCTCGCACGCGACGCGGCGCGGAGGCTGATCAAGGCGCTCGGGCACAGCGGCACGACCGAGGTCGCGGCGACGGTGCGCGCCCTCGCGGAGGAGCAGGGGTTGATGGAGAGCCCGCCCGAGAAGCTCGGCGACCGCGAGCAGACGCGGCAGGCCGATCTTGCGCGCCTCGTGCGCCTTGCGGAGCAGTTCGACGACGGTGCCCACACGGTGGCGGAGTTCGCGGCGAGCCTGCAGGAGCGCTTCGGGGCGAGCGCGGGCCGCGGCGTCCATCTCCTGACGTTGCACCGCGCGAAGGGGCTCGAGTTCGAGGCCGTGTACCTGCCGCGGCTCGAAGAAGGAGAGCTGCCCTCGCGCCGCGCCCGCGGCGACGAGCTCGCGGACGAGCGGCGGCTGCTCTATGTCGGAATGACACGCGCCAAGCGGCATCTGCTCGTCACGTGGTCGGGTAAGTCCAGCCGGTTCCTCGAGGAGATGGGGGTCCGGCCGGGCGCGCTTTCGGCGCCTGCGAACGGCGCGCCGCGGAAGAAGCTCGATGCGACGCCCGCCGTGCTCGCGCTGAAGGAATGGCGCCTTGCGCGGGCGCGGGCCGAGGAGGTCCCGGCGTACGTCGTCTTCAACGACAAGACGCTCGCCGAGCTCATCCGGATGTCGCCCCGAACCATCGCCGAGCTTGCGGAGGTGCCCGGGATCGGGCCTGCGAAGCTCGAGCGCTACGGCAACGAGCTGCTCGCAGCGCTCGCCGACGTCGCTGCGTAGGCCTCTACGGGAGGGCCGAGAGGAGCAGCTCGAGCATCAACGCGGGATCGCGGCGAGTGCCCAGGCTCTCCGCCGGATCGCGCTTCCTCAGGTCGAGTGCGCGTGGATCGGTGAGCGGCTTCAGCCTGCCGTCGCGGATCAAGGCCTCGTCCACGCCGCCGAGCCTTCCGCCGTATGTGGTGTAGACCGGAACGCCGAGCGCCGCCGCCTCGCGGTTCATGGTGCCGCCGGCGGAGACGACGAGGTCGGCGAGCGCGATCAGGCTTTGCGCGTCAACGGCTTTCTCCGGGAGGATCACCGATGGGAGGTCGAGCTTGCGCACGTACTCCCGCTGCTCCTCCGTGCGCGGCAGCACGAACGCGTGCACGTTCTCCAGCCGGCCGAGATGGTCGAGCGTCATCGGGAAGAGCGGATTGGAGTGGCGGTGGTAGAGCGAGACGTCGGGCGGCGGGCGCAACACGACGAGCACCCGCGCCGAGTCGACGCCGAAGCGATCGAGCAGCGAGCGGTCGGGCTCGAAGTCGGAGAGGTAGTACTCCTCCTTCAGTCCCGGATACTGCACGAGCTTCGGCGGTCGCACGCCGTACGGCTCGAGGCGCTCGGGCGGGATCGAGTCGGGAACGACGACCTTCGTCGCGGCACGGCAGCCGATCTGGTGCTGGAGCGTTGCGAACTCGTAGTCGAACGTGTCGGAGCTCGGAACCCCGAGGCGGCGCGCAGTGAGCGTCAATTCGTGCGAGCCGTGCGCCAGCGCGATGTCGAAGTCGCGGTGCTTCGCCCACTTCTTGAGTGCGCCGAGGCGGTGGGTCATCTGTCGTGCTTTCTGAACGCGTGACCGGCCGCCGTGGCGGCCGATCACCTCGGCCGAGAGCCCGTGCAGCTCGAGCAGCTGCAGCGTCTGCGCGTACTCGCGAGCCGTGATCTCGACCTCGTCGCCACGCTCGCGCATGATGTCGATCAGCGGCCGAAAGACGAGCACGTGCGCACTCGCCGTCATATCGATCCACACGCGCATCAGACTAAATCTGTTCCTCGACCGCGAAGCGGAGAGCCACGATCCGGGTCTCCGGCAGGATCGGCTGCTCGAAGAACGCCTCGTGGGCGATGCGCCAGTCGTCCACCGACTCGAAGCCCTCGCCTTCGTCGCGTGCGAAGTCGACGTCGATCTCGGCGGCGGGTATGAGCCGCGCTTCGGTGACGCGGACGATCGCGACAGGCTCGTCGTCGAAGTCGTGCAGCAGGAAGCGGTCGCCGGCGGCGGCGAGCGGCTCGCCTTCGGCCTCGTAGTCCGACCAGAGCCCTGCCGTCGCCGTCTTCTCCCCGGCGAGCACTGCATCGACGAGTTGTCGCCGAAGTTCCGTGCGCGGGTAGCCGAGCCCGAGTGGCGGGAGGTCGGTCGTCACGCGACGAGCGCGTCCATACGCGCCGTTCGGAGGTGAGGAGGCTCCTGCTCGACGTGACGCTCGTACCAGAGCGTGAAGGAGAGTAGGCCCCAGAGCTGCCGGCTGCGATCCTGCACGCCGGCCACATGCTCGCCGAGCAGCCGCGAGACCGTCTCGGGGTGGAAGAAGCCCTGGCGCCGAAGGGTCTCGGCGGAGAGCGTCTCGCGCGCGAACGGCGCGAGCTCGCCGCGCAGCCACGCGGCGGCGGGAATCGAGAAGCCGCGCTTGCGGCCGTGCACGATCTCGCGCGGCACGAGCGGAGCCATCGCCTTGCGCAGCAGCACCTTCTTCGAGAGCCCACGTACCTTGTGGTGCGTCGCGAGGCCGAACGCAAAGCTCGTCACGGACGGGTCGAGGAACGGCACGCGCGCTTCGAGCGAGTGCGCCATCGACGCGCGGTCGGTCTTCACGAGCAGGTCGTCCACGAGATAGATCCCGAAGTCGACGTCCTGCAGGCGTGCGAGGTCGTCCGCGCCCTCGGTCTCGCGATAGCGGCTCCGGTAGACGTCGACGGGATCGAACGGTGCCGTGCGGCCCGTGAGCTCGACGCGCGCCTCGGGAGAGAAGATCTCCTTCCAGCCGTGGTGGCGCTCGAGCGGCGGGAGATGCGCAGCCTGGACGAAGCGTTTCGCCTTGTAGTCGAAGCTCGCCTTCGACGTCGACGTCGGCAATCGCTCGACGAGGGGGCGGGCGAGCCGTGCAAGGGGTGCAAGCCTGTCGGCCAGCAGGTCGGCCGCATATGTGTAGTAGCCGCCGAAGAGCTCGTCGCCGCCCTCTCCCGAGAGTGCGACCTTCACGTGCTCGGCGGCGAGCTGCGACACGAGGTAGGTCGGCAGCGCAGACGAGTCGGCGAACGGCTCGTCGAAGGCCTCCGCGAGCGCGGGCAGGAGCACGGTCGGATCGGGATGGACGAGCAGCTCGTGGTGGTTCGTGCCGTACTGCTCGGCGACGAGGCGTGCGTCGGCGCGCTCGTCGAAGCTGCGCTCCGCGAAGCCGATCGTGAAGGTGTGAACTGCGTCCGGGCTCTCCTGTGCTGCGAGTGCGGTCAGCGCCGCCGAGTCGACGCCGCCGGAGAGCATGACGCCGACCGGTACGTCGGAGAGCAGGTGCGCACGCACGGAGTCGCGCAGCCGCGCGCGCAGCTCCTCGACCAGCTCCGCCTCGTCGTCGGTGCGCATGTCCGCGACTGCCACCGGCGCGGGACGCGCATAGCGGTCGACGTGCACGGTTCCGTCCTCCTCCCAGACGAGCACGTGACCGGCGGGAAGCTTGCGGATCTCGCGGAAGATCGAGTACGGGGCCGGGATCGAATTGAACGCGAGGAACGCCTCGAGCGCGTCGAGGTCGATCTCGCCGCGCGGGAGCGCGCGCACCTCCGAGGCGAACTCGAGCATCCCGCCGACGTGACGGTAGTAGAGCGGCTTGATCCCGTACCGGTCGCGCGCGAGCACCAGCCTTCTTCGTCGTGCGTCCCAGATCGCGACGGCGAACATGCCGCGCAGCCTGCGCACGAAGTCAGGGCCGTGCTGCTCGTAGAGGTGGAGGTGCACTTCCGTGTCGCTCCTCGTGCGGAAGGTATGGCCCTCCCGCTCGAGCTCGCGGCGCAACTCGGGGAAGTTGTAGATCTCGCCGTTCTGCACGACGGTGCACGTCCCGTCTTCGTTGCTGATCGGCTGGTCGCCGCCGGCGAGATCGATGATCGCGAGCCGGCGGGCCGCGAGCCCGACAGGCCCGTCGAGGTACACGCCGCCGCTGTCGGGGCCGCGATGCACGAGCGTGTCGCTCATCGCGGCGAGGCGATCCGGGTCGGGCGCTCCGACCGGCGATGCGATTCCACAGATCCCGCACATGCGGGCCTACTCTACGGACCGAGCGCGCCGTTCCCGGCAGGACGTTGCAGCGACTGACGAAGCACGCGCCAGCCGGTTGCGAGCACGGTGCGGAGGTAGAGGCGGACCGAGCGGTCGGCGATCCACTCGAGGTCGTGCGCGAGCTTCTCCGCCATCGACGTCTCGTAGCCGCGCCGCACCTGGGCGAGACCGGTCAACCCGGGCCGAACGACCAGCCGTTGCCAGTAGGCGGGTAGATCGTGCGCGAGCTCTTCGAAGAACACCGGGCGAATCGGCCGCGGGCCGACGAGGCTCATGTCGCCGCGCAGCACGTTGATGAACTGCGGGATCTCGTCGAGCTGCGTCGCCTTGAGCCATCTGCCGAGCGAGGTGAACTCGTCCTGCGTCCGGCGGACGAGCTCCTCGCCGAGGTAAGGCCCGAGCCGCGACTCCGCATTCAACTTCAGGGTGCGGAACTTCAGCATCGTGAAGACGCGGCCGCTCCGGCCGACGCGCTCGCCGCGGTAGAAGACCGGCAGTCCGTCTGTCAGGAGGATCGCCAGCGAGATCGCCAGGGCGACCGGGAGTGCGCAGAGCAGGAAGAACGCCGACAGCACCACGTCGAGTGCGCGGAGCAGGAGGTCGCGCGACCGGTCGGGCGTCTCGAGGGCGAGCTGCCGGTATCCCCGCACGAGCGTGTCCTCGATCCGCGGGGCAGGCTGCTCTGTCACACAACGATGCTAGACGGTCGCCTGGGCGATCCGGGCATAATGATCCCTTATGGATACGCGCCAGCTCGCAGCATTCTGCGCCGTCGTCGAGCGCCGGAGCTTCTCCCACGCGGCGGAGCAGCTGGGCGTCACGCAACCGGCGGTCAGCCTCCAGATCAGGTCGCTCGAGAAGCGGCTCGGCCTCCAGCTCCTCGACCGCTCCGGCCGACGGGTCGAGCCGACCGAGGCCGGCGCCCGGCTCTACCGCAGCGCGCAGCGGCTGCTCGCGATGGAGGAGCAGCTGCTCTCCGACCTCGGCGGCGAGGCCGAGGGTGAGCTCGTCGGCCGGCTCGAGATCGGTGCGTCGACAGGCCCCGGCGGGACGGTGCTGCCGGTCGTGCTCGGCCAGTTTCAACGGCTTCATCCCGAGGTACACGTCGCGCTCGCGGTGTCCGACACCCAGCATGTCGTCGAGCAGGTCGCCCGCCGGGAGGTCGAGCTCGGCGTCGTCGGCGCGGCCCGCCGTCACCGCGGCGTCGTCTTCGAGCCGTTCTTCCGCGACGAGGTCGTGCTCGCGGTTCCCCGCGGGCATCGCTTTGCCGGCCGCGCCGTGACACTCGACGAGCTGAAGGCCGAGCCGCTCGTGCTCATGCAGGAGGGCGCAGGCGTACGGCAGGTGATCGAGGAGGAGCTGCGCGAGGCCGGGGTCCGTCTGCGCGACCTCGACGTGCGCCTCGAGCTCGGCCTGCAGGAATCTGCCCGCAGTGCGGTCGTCGCGGGATACGGCGTGACGTTCATCTCGCGCTCCGCGATCGAGGCCGACATCGCCGCCGGAACCGTCGACGTCGGCCGCGTCGAGGGACTCGATCCGTCGCGAACGATCTCGCTCGTCCGGTCGGCGGGGCGGGCCGAGACGCGCGTCGCACAGGCTTTCGTCGAGTTCGCGCGGTCGACGCTCGCGTGATCGTTCGCTGGGGCCTCGAGCAGCTGCCGGACGTGCTCGACGAGCTCGGCGTCGACTCGCCTCTCCTCGTCGCCGGGCCACGCTGGGACGAGCTCGATCTGCCGTTCGAGCCGCACGCGCGCTGGACCGAGGTCCCGTCGCACCGCATCGACGACGTATCGGTGGACGCGCGCGCCGGCGACAGCATCGTCGCGCTCGGCGGCGGGAGCGCGATCGACCTCGGCAAGGCGGTCTCCGCGGCCGTCGAGCTGCCGCTCCTCTCCATTCCCACGACGTACGCGGGCGCGGAGTGGACGACGTACTACGGCGTGCGCGATCCCGAGCGGAAGATGCGTGGCGGCGGAGCCGGCGCCAGGCCCGCGGCGATCGTCTACGACGTCGACCTGACGCTCGACCTGCCGGTCGGTCCGACGGTCGGCACGGCGATGAATGCCCTTGCACATTGCGCGGAGGCGCTCTACGTGCACGGCCACAACGACGACGCAGACGAGCACGCCCTCGCGGGAGCGAGACTCATCGCGGAATCGCTGCCGCGGGTCGTCGGCGATCCACAGGACCGCGACGCTCGCACCACGCTCCTGCAAGGCGCCTGCCATGCCGGCGCGGCGCTCGGCGGCTCGATGCTCGCGCTCGGCCACGCGATGGCGCAGGCCGTCGGCGGACGTTACGGGCTCCCACATGGAACGCTGAACGGCATCTGCCTTCCCGCAGCGCTGCGCTACAACGCGCGGCACGCACCCGAGGCGCTGCGCCGCTTCGGCGAGGCGATCGGCGGCGAGCCGGCGTCGCGTGTCGAGCAGCTTGCTGCGCTCGGCGGTCCGACGCGGCTGCGCGATCTCGGCGTGCCCGAGGAGGATCTGCCGGAGCTCGCAACCGCTGCGGCGCAACGCGCGGGCAACCAGGCGAACCCGCATCCCGCGACGCCCGCCGAGATCGAGCAGCTGCTCCGCTCCGTCTGGTGACGAGTGCGCCACGTCGCGGCCCGGTTTGGCCGAGCCGCGAGTGGCGCGCAGAGAGCATCAGGCGATCGTGGTGCATCACGGGAAGAGCGAGGTCAGTCCCGAGTGGCCCGATCCCACATAGGGCAGGACGAAGGAGAGAATCGCGAGTGCGGTGAGCACGACGACCAACGCACCCACGAGCCGTCTCTTGCCGATCATCGACGCCACCTGGCCTCCTAGTTCGTTCCGACCAATTGGGTGCTTCCCCAAGCGTTGCGCGACGTGTCCTCGTAGTGGCTCGGATGGAGCGAGATCCATGGGATGGCGGTTGGGCAGTTGAAGCCCGCGCTGGCCCTGTTCACGAACCACGAGTACCCGACCCCGCCGCTGACGATCTGGTTGCTGGTCCAGCTGGTGCCGCAGAGGGTTCCGGTTCCGCTCGTGTTCGACGACGTGTAGGTGATGTGGTCGCCGTAGACCGCGCACCAGTACGTGGTGTCGGTGATCCGCTGCTGGTAGGGCCAGATGCCCCACTCGGTCCACTGCGCGTTCGCCGAGCACGCGGTCGCGGCAGTGATGGTTCCGATGGGTCTGACGACCGGCGTCGGGGCGGTCGACGTCGAGCTGGACGGCATCGACACGGACGGTGTCGACACCGGCAACAGGCCGACGGCCTGGGCCGGCGAGAGCCCGGGCGAGACGGCGACGGTGGCTCCGGGAAGGGATGCCGCCGACAGTGCTTCCTGCGCACTCACGCGCCGCGTGGTCGAGCCGCTCGCGGCAGGCGCCGCTGCGCCGATCAGCGCCTGCGCCTGCGCAGGAGCTGCGGGTTGGGGCGCGCTGCTTGCGGCGGCGTGCGCGCTGCCTGCGGCGGCCCCGGGAACGAGGGCGACTCCTGCAAGGCCCACGGCAAGGCCCACCAAGGTCGCCAGGCGATGCTCGAGCTTCATTGCACCCTCCTGGTAGTGGACGCAGGCCAGGCTAGCGTTGCCAGTTCTGACAATCAAGATGTCGAATTCGGACAGGATCGGTGCACATTCACATAGCGGTCACTTATGACAAGGATTAGTGCATGGGGTACAATCGGGGTACTTTGGCGGCCACCCGCGGATTCGACGTGCTCGTTCTCGGTAGCGGGGCCTCCGGCCTCGCCGCCGCTGTCTCCGCGGAACGTGCCGGTGCGCGCGTTGCGCTCGCGACGAAGGGCAGCATCCAGTCCTGCAACTCGGCGAAGGCGCAGGGCGGCATCCAGGCCGCTGTCGGCGAGGACGACTCGCCCGAGCTGCACGCCGAGGACATCTGGCGTAGCTCGCACGAGACGGCCGACCGTGCGCTCGTCGAGATCCTCACCACCGAGGCGCCCTCTGCGATCCACTGGCTCGAGGAGCTCGGCGTCGAGTTCACGAGGGAGAACGGCGGCTATCGCGTCGCCCGCTGCGGCGGCGCATCGCGCAAGCGCCTGCTCCAGGTCGGCGACCGCACGGGCCACGCGATCACCGCTGCGCTCCGCGACGCCGTCGAGGCCGGCACCGTCACGCTCTTCCCGAAGAGCCCACTTGCCGACCTCGAGCGCAGCGAGCACGGGTGGCGCGCGCGCTGCGGCGACCACTCGCTCGAAGCGTCCACGGTGATCCTCGCCGCGGGCGGCCGCTGCTACGCCGTCGCGGAGGAACGGGGCGAGCTCTCGACGAATCATCCCGGCGCGACCGGCGAGGTCACGAAGATCGCGATCGGCGCCGGTGCGGAGGCGCGTGACCTCGACGCGCTCCAGTACCACCCGAACGGCGGCGCGTGGCCGCAGACCATGCAGGGCTATTCGATCCCGGAGACCACGCGCGCCTACGGCGCCGTTCTCCTGAACGCCGACGGCGAGGAGTTCACCGACTCGCTCGGCCCGCGCGACGTGGTCAGCCAGGCGATCGTCGACGAGGTCGCGAAGGGTAAGGGCGTCGAGACGGAGGACGGGCGGCCCGCCGTGTACCTCGACACGACGCGCATCCCGCAGCACGACGCGGAGCTCTCGCTGCCGTACATGCTGCGCCGCTACCGCGCTGCGGGAATCGATCCGCTCACGGAGAAGCTCTTCACGTATCCCGTCCTCCACTACCAGAACGGCGGCCTCGTCATCGACAAGCACGCCGAGACGACGCTCGAAGGTGTGTTTGCGTGCGGCGAGATCGCAGGCGGCACCCACGGGCGGAATCGCATGATGGGCAACTCGCTGCTCGAGTGCGTCGTCTTCGGACGTCGCGCCGGCCGGGCGGCCGCAGAGAAAGCAAGCGTATGAACGCAGTAGCCACCGACCTGCAGCACGCCGTCGAGGACGCAGCGGCGCACCTCTACGTCTGGGCGTTGAAGGACATCCCGCAGGATCTCCGCGACGCCCTGACGGAAGCCGCGGGTCGCGAGACCTCCGTCCCCGGACAGCGCGTCCTCAACACGATCCTCCGCAACGTCGAGGTCGCAGACTCCGAGGGCAACCTCGTCTGCCAGGACACCGGCATCGCCGTGTACACATGCCACGTCGGCGAGCACTTCCCGCTGCACCCCGCGCGCATCTACGAAGCGCTGCGCGACGGCACGGCGCGCGCGACCGTCGAGCATCCGCTGCGCTCCAACGCGGTGCACACGATCACGCGCGAGAACACCGGGCCGAACATCGGGCACCGCCTGCCGATCGTGCACTGGGAGTTCGTCAAGGACTGGGACGGACTCGATGTGAAGTGCGTGCCCAAGGGATCGGGCTCCGAGAACATGAGCTTCCTCAAGATGTGCGTGCCTGCCGACGGCGTGCGCGGCATCAAGGAATTCGTGCTCGAGTCGATCGTCGGCGCCGGCGGCAAGCCGTGCCCGCCCGGCATCGTCGGTGTCGGAATCGGTGGCTCGGCGGACTACGCGATGTACCTCGCGAAAGAGGCGATCACGCGGCCGATCGGCACGCGCAACTCCGATCCACTCGTGGCGCGGCTCGAGGACGAGTTGATGGGCCTCCTCAACGAGACGGGCATCGGGCCGATGGGGCTCGGCGGCGACGTGACGGTGCTCAACTGCCACATCGAGCACGCCGACACGCACATGACGCTCAACCCCGTCGCGGTGAACTACCAGTGCTGGGCCGCGCGCCGCGCGACCGCACACATCGCTGCCGACGGCACCGTCGACATGGACCGCGAGGCGTAGACAACACCATGGCCAATCACACCGTCACGTTCCCGATCACCGACCCGCAGGAGATCCTCACGCTCCGCGCCGGCGACGAGGTCACTGTCCAGGGTCACATCGTCGGCATCCGCGACCGCACGCAGATTCGCATCTTCGACCAGGGCGTCGAGCCGCCGATGGATCTCTCCGGCGCGTTTCTGCTGCACACGGCGCCGAACGTGCGCAAGGTCTCCACGGATTCCGAAGGCAGAGGCACGTACGAGAAGATCTGCATCGGTACCACGACGTCGGCTCGCATGGTCCGCTTCACCGAGCCCCTCGGCCGCCAGTACGGCGTGCGCGCGATCTGCGGCAAGGGCGGCTTCCCCGACGAGGCGATCGCCCCGATGCACGAGCTCGGGATGGTCTATTTCGCGATCGTCGGCGGCGCGGCAGCGCTCGAGACGACGCAGATCGAGGAGATCGAAGAGGTGATGTGGGAGGAGCTCATGCCCGAGTGCCTCTGGAAGTTCCGCGTCAAGGACTTCGGCCCGCTCACCGTCGGCATCGACGCCCACGGCAACTCCCTCTACCACGACGTGCAGACCGCGGCGAAGTTGAAGCTCGAGGAGCTCTTTGCGCGTCTTTGAGCTACCCGAGCACTCGGGGCTGACCCATGTGATCGACAAGGGCATCGGCCCGCGCGCATGGGAGGACGTCCTCGAGGTCGCGAGCGATCACATCTCGATCGTGAAGCTCGGCTGGGGCACCGCTGCGGTGACGCAGCACCTCGAGCGAAAGCTCGAGATCCTGCGCAACGCCGGCAAGCCGGTCGTCGTCGGCGGGACGTTCTTCGAGGTCGTCTACGTCAAGGACAAGCTCGACGCGTACAAGGCCTGGCTCGACACGCTCGGCTTGACACACGTCGAGATCTCCGACGGAACCGTCGACATCCCGCGCGAGCGCAAGCTCGAGCTGATCGCGGACTTCAAGCGCGACTTCACCGTGCTGTCCGAGGTCGGCTCGAAGGACTCCTCCGTCGAGTACACCGCGGCCGAATGGACGCAGTGGCTGCGCGAGGAGCTTGATGCGGGCGCGTGGAAGGTCATCACCGAGGCGCGTGAGGGCGGCACGGCGGGCATCTTCGACTCGTCCGGCGGCATGCGCACCGAGCTGATCGGCGAGATCGCCGACGCCGTCGGTGTCGAGAACGTGATCTTCGAGGCGCCGTCGAAGGCTGCTCAGGCGTGGTTCGTCAAGCAGTTCGGGCCGTCGGTGAACCTCGGCAACATCCCGCCGGACGAGGTCATCCCGCTCGAGACCCTTCGCCTGGGTCTTCGCGGCGACACACTGAAGGAGGTGCTTCTTGCAACTCCCCACTGACGTCGAAACCTGGGAGCCGGAGCGGATTCTCGGCTTCCTGCTCGAGACGTTTCCGGGCAAGGTCGCGCTTGCGTGCTCCTTCCAGAAGGAGGAGACGATCATTCTCGACATGCTCTTCGCGGTCGAGCCGAAGGCACGCGTCTTCGCGATCGACACCCATCATCTCTTTCCCGAGACGTATGCGTACTGGCGCGACGTCGAGCAGCGTTACGACACGACGATCGAGGTCTTCGAAGGCCCGTCGCCGGAGGAGCTGGCGGCTCGGCACGGCGAGCGGCTCTGGGAGCAGAACTGCGACCTCTATCTCTCGATCGCCAAGGTCGCGCCGCTCGTGAGGGCGCTCGGAGGCCTCGACGCCTGGATCGCAGGGATCCGTCGCGACCAGTCGCCGACGCGCGCCGACGCGCCCAAGCTCGGCTGGGACGAGCAGCACGAGCTCTGGAAGGCAAGCCCGCTGGCGGACTGGACCGACGAGATGTGCTGGGACTACATCCGTGCGCGGGGCTTGCCGTACAACCCGCTTCACGACCGCGGGTACGACTCGATCGGCGACAGCCATTCGACAGAGCCGGGCTCCGGTCGCTCGGGTCGCTGGGCGGGCTCTGCCAAGGTCGAGTGCGGCATCCACACGGTTCCCTCGACCGATATCGCCGGCGCTCTCGTCGAGGAGAACGCGTGAGCGGTTTCGTGCTCTGGTTCACCGGGCTATCGGCCGCGGGCAAGACGACCGTCGGCTCGCTCGTCGCGACGGAGCTCGAGGAGCGAGGCCACACGGTCGAGGTGCTCGACGGCGACGTGATCCGCACGCACCTCTCCCAGGGGCTCGGATATTCGAAGGAGGACCGCGACACGAACGTCGCGCGCATCGGCTGGGTCGCCTCGCGGCTCGCACGCGCCGGCGCCGCGGTCATCGTCTCGGCGATCTCGCCGTACGAGGAGGCGCGCCGTCGTGCACGCTCGCTCGTCGAGGAGACAGCGCCTTTCGTGGAGATTCACGTGGCGACGGCCGTCGAGGTGTGCGCCGAGCGCGACCCGAAGGGCCTGTACGCGAAGGCGCGCTCCGGCGAGATCCAGCACTTCACGGGAATCTCCGATCCATACGAGGAGCCTCAGGACCCCGAGTTGCGCCTCGACACGGCCGGGCGCGAGCCGGGCGACTCGGCGGCAAGCGTGCTTGCGCGGCTCGAGGAGCTCGACCTCGTCGTCCCGAGAGAAACCGCCTCGTGAGCATGGTGCGCGCCGTTCCGACCGTGACGCACCTCGACGAGCTCGAGGCGGAGGCGATCCACATCATGCGCGAGGTCGCGGCCGAGCTCGCGCGTCCCGTGCTCCTCTTCTCGGGCGGCAAGGACTCGATCGTGCTGCTGCGCCTTGCCGAGAAGGCGTTCCGCCCCGGCAAGTTCCCGTTCCCGGTGATGCACATCGACACCGGCCACAACTTCCCCGAGGTCATCGAGTTCCGCGACCGGCGCGTCGCCGAGCTCGGTGAGCGGCTGATCGTCGCATCGGTGCAGGAGTCGATCGACAAGGGACGCGTCGTCGAGCAGAAGGGTCCGCGGGCATCGCGCAACCAGCTCCAGACGACGACGCTGCTCGACGCGATCGAGGCGCATCAGTTCGACGCCGCGATGGGCGGTGCCCGCCGCGACGAGGAGCGCGCGCGTGCGAAGGAGCGCATCTTCAGCTTCCGCGACGACTTCGGCCAGTGGAACCCGCGCGCGCAGCGACCCGAGCTCTGGGATCTCTACAACGCGCGCGTCCGCAAGGGCGAGCATGTGCGTGCGTTCCCGATCTCGAACTGGACCGAGCTCGACGTGTGGCAGTACGTCGCACGCGAGCAGCTCGAGCTGCCGAACATCTACTTCGCACACCAGCGTGAGGTCTTCAAGCGGGACGGGATGCTCTACGCCGTCTCCGAGCATGTCGAGCGCTATCCCGACGAGGCCGCCTTCACGGCGACCGTGCGTTTCCGCACCGTCGGCGACATGACGTGCACCGGCGGTGTGTTGTCCGACGCTGCGAAGCTCGACGACGTCGTTGCCGAGATCACCGCGACGCGCGTCACCGAACGAGGCGAGACGCGGGCCGACGACCGCGTCAGCGAAGCGGCGATGGAGGACCGCAAGCGTGTCGGCTATTTCTAACGCGACCGACCTGCTGCGCCTCGTCACGGCGGGCTCCGTCGACGATGGCAAGTCGACGCTGATCGGGCGGCTTCTCTTCGACTCGAAGCAGATCATGGTCGACCAGATGGAGCAGATCGAGGACGCCTCGCGGCGCCGCGGTCACGACTACGTCGACCTCGCGCTCCTCACCGACGGCCTCCGCGCAGAGCGCGAACAGGGCATCACGATCGACGTCGCGTACCGCTCGTTCGTCACGCCGCGGCGCCGGTTCCAGCTCGCAGATGCACCGGGCCACGTCCAGTACACGCGGAACATGGTGACCGGCGCCTCGACCGCGGACGTCGCCGTGATCCTCCTCGACGCGCGGCAGGGCGTCGTCGAGCAGACGCGGCGCCACGCCTACATCGCGTCCATCCTCGAGATCCCCCACGTCGTCTTCGCCGTGAACAAGATGGACCTCGTCGGCTTCTCGCAGGAGCGTTTCGACGAGATCGTCACCGAGCTCGAGGCGCTCAACGCGGCGCTCGGGACGCACGATCCGAAGGCAATCCCGATGTCGGCGCTGCGAGGCGACAACGTCGTCGAGGGCTGCGCCGAGTCGATGCCGTGGTGGGACGCGCCGCCTCTGCTCGAGTTCCTCGAACAGATCCAGATCGCGACCGACCGCAATCTCGAAGACCGCCGCTTCCCCGTCCAGTGGGTGATCCGGCCGATGTCGGAGGAGCACCACGACTACCGCGGCTACGCCGGCCGTGTCGCGAGCGGCATCTGGCAGGTGGGCGACGAGGTCGTCGTGCTGCCCTCCGGGCTGCGGACGCGCGTGGCGTCGGTCGAGAACGCCGACGGCCCGCTCGACGCCGCGGTGCCGCCGATGTCGATCACGATGCGCCTCGCCGACGACGTCGACGTCTCGCGCGGGAACATGCTCGCCGATCCTGCGCGTCCGCCCATCGTCGCAACGCGAGGTCGAGGCGCGCGTCTGCTGGATGAGCGAGCGCCCGCTCGCGGCGCGCGCGAAGCTCGGCATCAAGCACACGACACGCACCGTGCGAGGGCTCGTCGAAGAGCTCGTGTCGGTCGTCGACATCCGCACGCTCGACGACGTCGCGAGCCCCGCGACGCTCGAGCTGAACGACATCGGCATCGTCCGCCTGCGCCTCTCCGAGCCGCTCTGCGTCGATCCGTACGCCGGGAATCGCGAGACCGGCGCCTTCATCCTCATCGACGAGGCGACGAACGACACCGTCGGCGCCGGCATGATCGTCACCACGACTACGTAAATGACCTGGCAGTTCACCCTCGCCGGCTTGCTGATCGGCTCGATCGTCGGCTTGACCGGGATGGGCGGCGGCTCGCTGATGACGCCGATCCTCGTGATCGTCTTCGGCTTCCAGCCGACCTATGCGGTCGGCACCGACATCGTGCACGGAGCGATCTTCAAGTCGTTCGGCGCAGTTCGCCACCGCCGCCTCGGCACCGTGCACGCGCGTCTGACGCTGTGGATGTTCCTCGGGTCCGGCCCGCTGTCGCTTGCCGGCGTCGGAGTCGCCGTGCTGATCAAGCATCACTACGGCGACGCCGCGCAGAGCATCGAGAGCTACGCAGTCGGTGCCGCGCTCGTCGCCGGCGGGATCGGCTTCCTCGGGAAATCGTTCATCAAGCGCGGCGTCCAGCCGAGCGACGCGCCCTTCATCCTCTCTCGCAGAGACAAGATCATCGCGGTGCTCATCGGTGCGGTCTTCGGCTTCGTCGTCGGGCTGACGTCCGTCGGCAGCGGCACGTTCTTCGGCCTCGTGATGGTGCTCGTCTATCCGCTCACGATGTCGAAGATCGTCGGCACCGACATCTTCCATGCCGCCGCGCTGCTCTGGGTCGCGGGCATGGGGCATCTCGTCAGCGGCAACGTCGATCTGCATGCGACGGCCTGGCTGCTCACGGGGTCGATTCCCGGCGTGCTCCTGTCGAGCCGCTTCACCGTTCGCCTGCCCGACATCATCCTCCGACTCTCGCTCGGCACGATCCTCGTGCTCAGCGGCATCAAGCTGCTGAACGTCCCGGCGGCGCAGTGGATCCTGCTCGGCGGGCTCATCGCGCTCGCCATGGGTCTCACCGCCTACGGCCTGCGCGCCTGGGCCGCGCGGCCGCGGGCAGCCGCCTCGAGCGCGTGACGCCGCTCGACCCGTTCCGCGACGGCATCTGGCTCAAGCGGGAGGACGAGCACCAGCTCGGCGCGTTCAAGTGGCGGGGCGCGCTCGCCACGCTCGAGGCGCGGAAGCCCGACGTCGTGGTGACGGCATCGACCGGCAATCACGCCGCCGCGACGGCGTGGGCCGCGCGGCGCGCAGGGGTGCGGGCAATCGTGTTCGTCCCGGAGCAGGCGAGCGCCGCGAAGGTCGCGCTCGTCGAGGCGCAGGGAGCAGAGCTACGACGCACCGGCGCCGACCTGGACGAGGCGAAGGCGGCGGCGAGGGAGCTCGCCGAGCGTGAGGGCTGGTTCTTCTTCGAGGACGGCGCCGAGCCCGCGCAGTTCGACGGCTATGCCGCCATCGGCCACGAGCTGCTCGATCAGCTCGCGGAGCCGCCGGGATCCGTCGTCGTGCCGGTCGGCAACGGTGCCCTCGCGATCGGCGTCTTCCGCGCGCTCGCCGCGCGGGCGCCCGAGACCGAGCGGGTCGCGGTCTCGGCCGCGGGCGCGCCCGCCATGTGGGAGAGCTGGCGCGCGGGCCGCCCCGTCGACTCGCCGAGCTCTGCGACGTTTGCCGACGGCCTCGCGGTTCGGGTCGCGATCCCGCTCGCCGTCGCCGAGCTGAACCCGCTCGTCCAACGCTTCGAGCTCGTCTCCGAGAGGGAGCTGGCCCATGCGGTCAGGGCATATTCAGAGGTGGGAATCCGCGTCGAAGGAGCGGCAGCGGCGCCGCTTGCCGTCGCTCTCCGCGACGGTTTGCCGCGTCCCGTCGTGCTCATCGTCACAGGCCGCAACGTCGACGACGAGCTCTGGCGGCGCGCCATCGCTGCACCCGACTCATTCGCCGCTTAGGCCGCGAGCATAGAATCGTGGAGCTTTGCAGCGAGTTCTGACGACTGCGACCCTGGTCGGGCTCCTTGTAGCAACGGCCGCGGCGTTCGCGATCACAGAGCGGCTGAAGCTCGTCAAGAGCCCGATCAGCGGGACGCGTATCTCCACGGTGTTCTCGCCGACCTGCGGCTGCGCCAAGCGGAAGGCAAACATCAGTGTCAAGTTCCGCCAGCGGGACGTGGTCACGGTGAGCGTTCTCGACGCGAACCTCGACCTGCTGCGGACGCTCGTCGCCGGCCAGACGCTGCCGCGGGGCCGCAGCATCTTCCGCTGGGACGGCCTGACCGACTTCGGGAAGCGTGCCCCCGACGGCACGTACCGCGTCGAGATCCACCTCGACCGCCAGCATCGGACGATCCTGTTGCCGAACCGCATTCTCCTCGACACGAAAGCGCCGCAGGTGCTCGACGCGACTCCGAACCGGACGCAGTTCTCGCCCGACGGCGACCACCTCGCCGACTCGGTGTCGATCCGGTACGTCCTGAGCGAGCCGGCGCACGCCCTCGTCTACGTGAACGGGCAGCGGGTGATCCGCAGCCACTTCCATGCGACGAAGGGCGCGGTGCTCTGGACGGGTCGTGTGAACGGGCAGCTGCTTCCGCCCGGCGTCGTGACGCTCGAGGTCGGGGCGGTCGACCTCGCGGGCAATATCACTCCGGCTTCGGATCGCGCGCGCGTTCGCGTCGAGATTCGCTACATCACGCTCGCGAACCGTCTGATCACGGGCGTCAGGTCGAGCACGCCGTTCGAGATCGGCGTCTCGACCGATGCGGCCTCCTACTCGTGGAAGCTCGGCGCGCGGAGCGGAGAGGCTTCCGGGCCGTTGCTGCGCCTGCGCGCGCCGCAGCAACGCGGCCGCTACACGCTGACCGTCACCGCGAACGGCCATGTCGACCGAGCGGCGGTGCTCGTCAAGTGACGACCCTTGCGCAGGTGGGTGGGCCGGCGGCGTGCCTCGGGCTCGCCGTGCTCCTCGTGGCGGGCTCGGCTCGCTCCCGACTCGCCGGCCTCGTCCTTGCCGCGGTCGGCGCGTGCATGCTGGGCGTAGCGCTTGCGCCGAACGCGCCGGCGAAGCTCGCGATCGGCGTCGCCGCGACGCTTGCGGCAGCAGGAGGGGTCGCGATCGCGTTCCGGCTCGCGCCGTGGTTGCTGCCACTGGCTGCGCTCGCGTGCATCCCCGCGCGGATCGGCGTCCATGTCGACGGCGCCGGTTCGAAGCTGCTCATCCCGCTCTACGTCGTGATCCTCGCCGCTGCGATGTATCTCGGCTGGGAGCTCGCCCGGGGGGACAGGCGTGTGCGCGAGCTCGGGCTTGCAGCGTGGCCGCTCGCCGCATACGTCGCCTGGACGGGGATCTCGCTCGTGTGGAGCAAGGACGTGCCCGCCGGCGCGCTCGAGCTGCTCGCCTTCTACGTCCCGTTCACGGTGCTCGCGATCGCAGTGGCCCGGCTGCCGTGGAGCCGGCTCGGCGTCATCCTGCTCTACGTCGAGCTCGTCGTGATGGGGCTCGCGTTCGCGATCGTCGGCTTCTACCAGTACCAGACGCGTGACATCTTCCAGAATCCGAAAGTGATCAACTCGAACGCCTACGCGCCGTTCTTCCGGGTCAACTCGGTGTTCTGGGACCCCTCGGTGTACGGGCGGTTCCTCGTGGTCGCGATCCTCCCGGGTGTCGTGCTGCTCGTTCATCGACGGGTGAGAGTGCTTGCGCCGGTTGTCGTCGCGGCGATCGCCGTCCTGTGGCTCGGCCTGCTCATCTCGTTCTCGCAGTCGAGCTTTGCGGCGCTGCTCGTCGGCGTCATCGGTGCGACGATCGTCGCGTGGCGCTGGCGGGCGCTCGTCGCGATCGCGGCGGCGGCCGCGGTTCTCGGCGGGATTGCCGTGTCGGCGCCGCAGCTGCGGCACTCGATCCAGCACCACACGTCGAGTGGGCTCAACAGCGCAACGAGCGGGCGCTTCAGCCTCGTCGCGAACGGAATCCGCATCGCGCAGGCCCACCCGCTGGCGGGTGTCGGCGTCGGCGGGTTCAAGCACGCATACGCTGACCGCGTGCATCGCTTCAAGAGCAAGGAGCCCAAGACGGCCGCATCGCACAACACGCCGGTGACGGTGGCGGCGGAGACGGGCCTCGTCGGCCTCGGGCTGTTCGTGGCGCTCGTAGCCGCACTGTTCCTTCAGGCGTTCAGGCGCGCGGACAGATCGCTCGCCGGCAGCGTGGCGCTCACGGGCGGCCTCGTGCTCGCTGCGATCCTGTGTCACTCGCTCTTCTACAACGACTTCTTCGAGGACCCGACGACGTGGGTCATCTTCGGTCTGATCGCGCTCGTCGCGGGTCTGCGACCGGTGCCGGCCGTCGGCGAGTCGCCGCCCCCGCCTGCGGCCGCGAAGGAGGCGATACCGGTTTGATCGACCAGTGGCAGCGGGCGCTCGTGCTCGCACCGCACACCGACGACGGCGAGTTCGGCTGCGGCGGCACGATGGCGCGGCTCGCGGAGGCGGGCTGCGACGTGCGCTACATCGCGTTCTCGATCGCGACGCGCTCGCTTCCCGAGGGATTCGCTCCGGACACGCTCGCCCGCGAGGTGCGCGAAGCGACCGCCGAGCTCGGTATCCCCGAGGAGCGGCTGACGGTGCACGACTTCGACGTGCGCACGTTCCCCGAGCACCGGCAGGACATCCTCGAGCTGCTCGTCGCACTGTGGGAGGACTGGAAGCCGGATGTCGTGTTCCAGCCGAGCCATCACGACATCCACCAGGATCACCGGACGATCGCGGAAGAGGGCCTTCGCGCGTTCAAGCGCACGACGATCCTCGGCTACGAGATCCCCTGGAACAACTTCGAGTTCTCATACCAGTGGTACGTCGCGCTCGACAAGGAACACGTCGACCGCAAGGTCGCGGCGCTCGAGAAGTACGCCTCACAGCAGCACCGCCGGTACGCGAACGAGGAGTACGTCCGCAACCTCGCGCGGACACACGGCGTCAACGTGAACCGCGAGTACGCCGAGGTCTTCCAGGTGTACCGCGTGATCTCGTAGCAGGTGTTCACTCCAATACTGAGGGGGCCGGATTGCTCCGGCCCCCTCAGGGTCATGCTTGCGTCCTTGTCGAACGGTTACGGCTTGAGTGCAGCGGCCTTCTTGACGACGAGCTGCTTCTTCGCAACGACGAGCTTCTTCGCGGCAGCCCTCTGAGCGGCGGCGCTTGAAGCGACACCGGCCTTCGCTGCGACAACTGCTGCCTTCTCGCTCGCTGTTGCTGTGCCTGTTGCGAGAGCCTTCAGGGCGACGGCAAGCTTCTTCTTCGCTGCCGCGACCTTCTTCTCTGCCTTCACAACCGCTGTCTTCTCGATCGTGACGGTCTTCTGCGCGACGTTCATCGCCTTTCGCTCGGCCGGGGTGACAACCGGAGGAGCAACGACCGGCGGGGTGACCCCGGGAGGCGTCACAACCGGAGCCGGTGTCGGATCGGCCTGCGGAGCGTCGCCGCTCTGCGGCCCGTCACCGGCGCCGTTATCGACCGGAGCCACGTAAGCCGGTGCGATGATGCCGAACTCGACGAGCTTGAAGTCCGGTCGGCCAATGCCGTTCGATGCGGTGGCGACCAGCATCAGATCTGCGCCTGCATCGCCGGGTTGCACGGTGTAGCTTCCGTCTGCTCCGGGGGTGACGCCGGTGCAGGTCTGGCCGTTCGGGCCGCTGCAGATGTTCCAGAGATAGTGGATCACCGGTGCGGGATAACCGGTGGCCTGCATGCCGTAGGCATCGACGATGTCGCCGACTTCGAGCTGGGTCTCGTCGGTGCGGAAGAGCGACTTCTCCGCGACGAGCGTGTTCGGAGTGATCACAGGAGCCTGCGGGTTGCCGACCGTGTAGAAGATGTCGGTGTCTGACGTGTTGCCCGCTGCGTCTTCAAGATGAACCCGGATGTCAAGGGCGCCGTTCGGAACTCCGAGGGCGACCGTGTCAACCGGAGCTGACCAGTGACCGCTGCCGTCAGACGTGAGCGGGTAAGTGGTGGCGCCGCCATCCACCGAGAAGCTGCCTGCGGTGATGACGTTGTTCTGATCGCTCGGTGTGAGTGACAGCGTGAAGGTGCCACTCCGCGTCCCACTCGCAAACGGCGAGAACGAACCGCGAACGAGCGGAGTCTGAGTGTTGTCGATGGTCACTGTCCGGCTGATCGTGGCGCCGATCTGCGCACTGCTGCTGTCAACAACGATGGCATTGATCGTGATCGGGTAAGGCGTGGTGAAATCGGTGGGGTCGCTGGGAAGAGACCAGCCACCGACCGCCAGCTGATAGGAGTCAACGGAGCCGTTGCTGGAGTAGTTGACACCCTGGGCGCTTGTGGGATCGGCTGCCCACATCGTGTAGCCACCGAGCGACTGGCCTAGGCCCGAGCCATTGTCGAGATAGAAATCGACACCTGCGGCACCAGCGATACCGGTGGTGTCGACTGAAAGGGTCTGATTCTGTGAGATTGTCGCGGCGTTGCCTGGAGAGACAAATGTGGCGACGGGGGATGCGAACGCTGAGCCCGCCGGAACGGCGAAGGCCGCGAGCGCGGCAATAAGGACGAACGGGAATCGCAGTCTCAAAACTTCCTCCTAGAAGATTCAAAGGGAGAGGAAGCGTGCAAAAGCGCAAGGGCATCGGGCCGCAGCGTCAAGAGATCTTCCCCTTGGAATGAGTGGTCTTTCCCCAAGAGAGAGCCCAGCCCGGGGTTGAAAAGCTCACGTGCCGCCCGCCGAAAGGCAAGGCGCCGAACCGCGAAGTGGAGGCTCGATGCACCATCGGCAGGTCCTTGCTTAAAACGCATACGGATCACTCGATCGAGTGAGCAACCGCTAAGCGTTTCTGGGACGTGTGTCCCTCGCCTGGGCTGGTGCGCGGGAGTGTCACCTGACGACTACGCCGACCGATGATTTGTGCGACCGCGGCGGCTGGTGCGCACGCGTCAGGCAGGAGCCATGATCAGCAGCTGCGGCTTGCCGGTGGTGCCACTCTCGAGGGGGAAGTAGACGAGATGGCTGCGCGGATCGACGGCGACGGTGTGGGCGTGCGGGGCGAGCATCGCCTGGCCGAGCTTCGTGAGGCTGTGGGCGTGCTCGGCGAACACCGCGACCACGCCGCTTTCGGCCGAGACGTAGAGGCGGTGCAGCGAGCCGTCGAAGGCGAGTACATCCGGCGTATCGCCGACATCCGCGGTCCCGATGACGCGCATCGTGCGCAGATCGAGGGTGAGGAGGCGCGCATTGGCGTCGCAGGCGATGAAGGCGAGCCGCCGCGACGAGTCGACCAGCAAGCCGTGCGGGCTCGCGCATCCGCTGAGCGCGACGCGGCGCACGATCGTATTCGAGCGCGGATCGATGACCGCGACATCGCCGCGGGTCTGCACGTCGACGAAGATGCGGTGCGAGCCCGCGTCGTACTGCACGTTGCCTGCCTCGCCGCCGAGCGAGATCGTCGCGATTCGGTGTCCGCTTGCGTTGAGCACCGTCTCGACGCCGCCGCTCTCGTCGGAGATGAAGACGTGACGCTCGACCGGGTCGTAGGCGAGCCCGTCGGGATATTCGCCGGCGGGAGCCGTCGCAAGGACCGCTCCCGTTCGTGCGTCGATCGTCATCGCCTCGTGCGCGTCGGTGGCGGAGGCGAAGACCCGGCCCAGCTCGGGCACGGCGATCACACCGTGGACGCCGGGTGCCGGGATCGTCTTCACGATCTTGCGTGTCCGTACGTCGACGGCGAGCAGCTGGCTCGCATTCATGTGCGAGATCCAGAGCCTGTTCGTGTTGGGGTCGAGGCTCGTATAGTCGAATCGCACCGCGGCGCCCGAGAGTGGCACCCTGGCAACGACCTTGAGCGGGAGGCTCGGGCCTGCAGCGTGGCTCTGATCTGCAGCGTGCGCGGCGGCGAGTGTGGCGAGCGCCGCAGCGAGCAGCGCGACCGAGAGTGAACGGCGCGCTCTCGTCATGTGTGGTCGTCGACGTGCTCGAGGTCGATCTCGGCCGTTCGCACGGTGTTCCACGAGTCCCACGTGATCTTCAAGATGACGAGCGTGATGCCAAGGCCGATGATCGGATCGGCGATCGGAGCACCGAGCGCGACGACGATTGCGCTTGCGACGACGCCGAGCGAGACGAACCCGTCGACGCGAGCATGGTTTCCGTCCGCGGTCAGCGCGGCGCTTGCGAGCCGCCGGCCGGCCCTGAGCCGCACCTGAGCCGCGATCTCGTTCCCGACGAAGCCGACGACGCCCGCCGCGGCGAGCATCCAGAGATGCGTCAGCTGCTGCGGATGGATGAAACGCGAGATCGTCTCGTAGAGCGCGACGCATGCCGACACGAAGATCGCGAGCACGACCGCAAGGCCGGCGAGCTTCTCGCCGCGCACGCTGCGCAGGAAGAACGCGATACCGAGCGGGACGGCGGTCAGGGCATCGCCGAAGTTGTGGATCAGGTCGGCCAGCAGGGCGACCGAGCCGGAGAGCATGAAGATGACGAGCTGGATCGCTGCCGCGACGCCGAGGACGGCAAGGCTGATCGAAACGGCTTTGACGCCTTCGTGCGAGCGCACGATCGAGCGATCGACGAGACCGTGAGAATGGCCATGCCCCCCGGGCCCGTGCGAGTGCCCGTGCGAGTGGTCGTGTTCGTGCGGATGATCGTGCGGATGGAGCGGCGCCCGAGTGGGAGTGCTCATGACGCTCGCTCCTGCCGCTCGACGAGACCGAGGCGAAGGTGCTCGACGTGAAATACGGCCTGGTCGAGCAGATCTGCGACGTGCGAGTCGTGCAGCGCGTAGGTCACGTTCCGTCCCCGGCGGGCGCCGACGACGAGCCCGAGATGGCGCAGCACCCGCAGCTGGTGGGATACCGCCGAGCCCTCCATCGCGACTGCGTCGGCGAGCTCGTTCACGGTGCACGGTGCCTCGCGGAGCCGGGCGAGTATGCGCACCCGGCTCGGCGCCGCAAGCGCCTGCATCGTCTCTGCCACCTGTTGCGCGGTCTCGGGGTCGATGACCGCGGGCCGGCTGTGTCCTTGAACACCGTGCGTCATCTTCCCAGGATAGCTGAATAGATGCGCAGATATTCAGGCGTTATCTCTCGCGCCGAGGGCTGATGGCCGAGGCGTAGACTCGCGCCTCGTGAAGGACAACCGCTCAATCCCGCCGTCGGTGGTCGTCCCGGTCCTGATCTATCCCGACGTCCGTGCGGCCGTCGATTGGCTGAGCGACGCGTTCGGGTTCTCCGAGAGCGTCAGGATCGGCGAGGACCACCGCTCTCAGCTCAGTGTTCCCGGTGGCGGCGCCGTCATCGTCGCCGACGTTCGGCACGCCCAGGTACCGCCGACGCCGGGTGAGGTCACGAGCTCCGTCCTCGTCCGTGTCGACGATGCGAGAGCACATTGCGAGCGCGCGCGGGCGAGCGGCGCGTCGATCGTCACGGAGCCGACAGATTGGGAATACGGCGAGCGGCAGTACGTGGCCGACGATCTCGCGGGTCACCGCTGGACATTCTCCGAGACGCTCGAGGACGTCGTCCCGGAGAGTTGGGGCGGCACCACGGTCGGTCCCCGCTAGCAACCTGCCTGGTCCGACCCGGTTCCGCCTGCCTTGCCGAGCGCCGACCACTCCGCAGCGCTCGTCTCGTAGAACGCGTACAGGCTGATTCCGGCAACGTCGCAGTCGTGTGCGGCGCGGATGAATGCGGCGAACGCCGAGATGGGCGCGGCGCCGGCGATCCCGCCGATGATGTGGATCGGGACGTCGGATTGCGCGCTCTGCGTGCGGATCGCCGTGATGACGTCATGGGCATAGGCATACGCGGCGGCCGGCTTCTTCGCGTAGTAGGAGAAGTACGCCATCGGCAGGAACGCGTCGTACGTCGTCGCGAGATCGGCGAACGGAAAGTTCGGCCAGTACTTCGGATGTCGCCGCATCCCCACCGGCGACGGCACGATGGCGCCGAGCGGGTAGTCCGCCGGCGCTGCATTGCGCAGAGCTCGCGAGAGAGCGAGCAGCCGTGCATTCCGTTTGTCGACATTGCGCACGAGACTTGCCTCGATGTCCAGCGCGAACGCGTCGAACCCCTGGCCCGTCGGCGAGCGGAAGCGGATCGCGGCCAGGGCGCGCCGCCGGTCGGTCACCGGATGTGCCAGCGAGGGGAGATACCACGCGACGACCTGGATCCCGGCTGCGTGGGCGTCGTCGATGAAGGTGCCCGTCGCGCTACGGTCGACGATGTCGACCCGCTGGCTGTAGTTCGAGGTCTGGAGGTAGAGCGTCTTCACACCGTGGCGCTGGAGCGCGGCGACGACGGCGCCCGGGTGCGCCCAGCCTCGCTCCGCGAAGATGGAGAGCCAGGAGCCGAGCCCGCCGAAGACGGCGTCTGCGGACTGCCGGTCGACTCGACCGGCGTCGGCCGATCCTGCCTGGGCGGCGAGTGCCAAGCATGCCGCGGCAATCGCCGCGAGAACCGTAAAGCGCCGACCGGGCATCGTCCCATGACAGCACGAACCCGCCGTCGTCGCGAGCTCCCGTCACCAAATTGTCACGGCGTGCAGCGGACTGAAGGACATATCGTGGGATCGGCCAGGCTTCGACTACTTGGGAGGAACCAGATGTCCGCCGCCGAGACATTCCCCACGACCGACGAGCAGGTCGAGCGAGCAAACGCGAGCGGGCGCACCCCCGTCGTCTTCATCCACGGCCTCTGGCTGCTGCCGAGCAGCTGGGACCGGTGGGCGGCCGTGTTCGACGAGGCGGGCTACGCCTCGCTGACGCCCGGCTGGCCCGACGACCCCGACACGGTCGAGGAGGCGAACGCCAATCCCGACGTGTTCGCACGCAAGACGATCGGTGACGTCGCCGACCACTACGGGGAGGTGATCGGCAAGCTGGAGAAGAAGCCGGCGGTCATCGGCCACTCCTTCGGCGGACTGCTGACGCAGATCGTCGCCGGCCGCGGGCTCTCCGCCGTGTCCGTCGCGATCGACCCGGCACCGTTCCGAGGCGTGCTGCCTCTCCCGCTCTCGGCGCTGCGCGCATCCGCGCCCGTGCTCCGCAACCCGGCCAACCGGAACCGCGCGGTCCCGCTCACGTACGACCAGTTCCGCTTCGCGTTCGCGAACGCGGTCAGCGAGGACGAGGCAAAGGAGCTGTACGAGACCTACGCGGTGCCCGCGCCCGGCGCTCCGCTCTTCCAGGCGGCGGCCGCCAACCTCAACCCGTGGACCGAGGCGAAGGTCGACACCGACAATCCCGACCGCGGCCCGCTGCTGATCATCTCCGGCGAGGAAGATCACACGGTTCCCTGGGCGATCGCGAACGCGTCCTACAAACAGCAGGCGGACAACAAGGGCGTGACCGAGATCATTGAGATGCCCAACCGCGGTCACGCACTTACGATCGACAGCGGCTGGCGCGAGGTCGCGGATACGGCGCTCGCATTCGTCGAGCGGTTCGTCCAGTAGAGCAGCGTCAGGAGGGTGAGAGCACAGCCGAGTCGAGCTGCTGATCGACCACGGCTTGGATGTTCTCGGCGAGTGCGTCCATGCCGAAGGGCTTCATGAGGAATGCCGTTGCTCCGCTCAAATCGCGGGGGTCCACGGCACCGTCGGTGTACCCCGAGATCAGGACGACGGGCAGACTCGGTCGCTCGGCTCGTAGGCGTGTCGTGAGAGCCCAGCCGTCCATCCCGGGCATGACGACGTCGGTGACGACGAGGTCGAAGTCCTCCGGGCTTTGCTCGTAGATCTCGCAGGCTCGCGCAGGCGTGGGCGCTGCGACGACCTGATGCCCCATCGCCTGCAGTTGCTCGACGAGGAGCTCGCGGACGGCGCGTTCGTCCTCGACGAGCAGAACGCGCTGTGACGTCGGCGTGCCGTGGCCGGCTGCGTCGGATGGAGAGATGGACGATGCGGGCGGCGCAGCAGGGAAGACGACGCTGAACGTCGAGCCTGCCCCGACGACCGAGTCGACGGTGATCGAGCCGCCGCAGCCCTCCACGATGCCGTACACGACGGCGAGGCCGAGCCCCGATCCGTCCTTGCCTTTCGTCGAGAAGAAGGGCTCGAAGATCCGGGCCTGTGTCTCGGAATCGATGCCGCTGCCCGTATCCGTGACGGTGAGCACCGCGTACTCGCGGCTCTGCCCGTCGCGGACATCGCGTTCGTCTTCGATGCGAGTGCTCGCAGTTGCGATCGCGACCGTGCCGCCCACCGGCATGGCGTCGCGCGCGTTCAGGACGAGGTTGACGAGCACCTGCGAGATCTTGCCGGCGTCCGCCAGGATCGGAGGCAGGCCGTCGGCCAGCTGCAGGTCGAGCTCGATGTCGTCGCCGAGCACCGACGAGATCAACGCCTTCGTCTCCAACACCGATTCGTTCAGATCGACATGCGATGTCTGAACGACCTGGCGCGGGCTGAAGGTGAGCAATTGCCGGGTGAGATCGTTTGCACGCTCGGTCGCCGTCGTGATCGCCTCGATCTTGCGCGATGCCTCAGGATTGCCGTCAACGTCGGGCTGCAGCAGAGTGGCGTAGCCGTAGATGACGGTGAGCAGATTGTTGAAGTCGTGGGCGACGCCACCGGCGAGCTGCCCGAGCGCATCCATCTTCTGTGACTGGCGCAGGGCCTCCTTGAGCGCGTCGACCTCGAGAAGCTCTTCGTTCTTCATCGAGAGAGCCTGCGCCTCTTCGCGGAGACGCGTGACCATGCGCCGGTTCTCCGCGAGGGTCAGCGTCATCCGCACGAGCACCGCCAGCACCGATGCCGACGAGAGCAGAAGCGCAGCTGTCGTCAATTGCGCGAAGTGGTCCCAGATCAGGAGGAACAGGGAGGTCGCTCCGAACGCGGCCGGCAGGAGAAGCGTCGTGCGTCGTCGTCGCTCCGCCGTCGGCTGCTCGACCGGCTGCCACGCGGCGGCGGCAAAGCAGATCCCGCCGAGCAGCCAGCCCGTGTCGATGATCGTTCCGACGACGTACGTTCCGTCGGCCACCTTGATGAGGTAGAAGGCGTCGCTGAGGACGAACGCGATGAAGCCGAGGGCGAGGCTGCCCCACATGCGGTTGAACCGCCAGTGGCGGACCGCGAGCGCGGCGCCGATCGTCCCGAGCATGATCATGTCGCCGACGGGATAGGCGATGTTCGTCAGGAACTCGGCCGGCGACGCGTTCCCCGAGGCGCCGATCACCGACGGGAGGATGATCGCGGCGGTCACGGCGGAGACCGCGAGGCCCGCGATGGCGCCGTCGAGCCAGACCCGCGCGCCTTCGGCGGCGTGGCGCGAGCGCATCAGCAGCACGACGGCCAGCACCGAGACCGGGTATTCGCTGAGCCACAATCCATCCGCAACAGAGGGGATCGGCATCGGCACACGGTTGGTCAGGAAGAGCGAGTAGTAGACGTCGCCCGCAGACCAGAGCGCGATCCCGATGCCCACGAGCGCCCACGCCCAGCGCTCGGCACGGACGTGCCAGGCGCGTACGAGGCAGATCAACGCGCAGCCCATCGGAATCGCGTCGCTGATCCAACTCTCGAAGAACGAATCGAGCGCATCGCCGCCGACGTTCGTCACCGCGTGTGCCGAATAGGCCGCGAAGAGCACGCCGACTGCGATGAACAGGAGTTGCGCGCTGCGCGGGACCCGAAGGGCGTGTGGCGGCCGCAACCCCATACGAGAGTGATCGGCCAGTTCGGGTGCCCGCAGCATCCCCGATACCGCGTTCGCTACAGGGCAGGCGGGGTACGCCTGCACCGGAATATCCGGCAGCTCGAGCTCGTTTTACTTGTGGAATCAAGTACTACGAGGAAGGATTCGGCATGCAGAAGACATCCCAGCCGGAGCTCCACGCCACGACGGTGGTCTGCGGCTCCTGCGGCACGACGTTCGAGCTGCGGTCGACGGCGGACGACCTGAGGGTCGACGTCTGCGCCCGCTGCCACCCGGCATACACCGGGGTCGAGCGCAGCGTCGCGACCGGCGGCCGCGTCGCCCGCTTCGAGCGCCGGCGTGCGCTCGCTGCGACAGCGATCTAACGCTCGCAGTCACAATCGCCTGATGGAGGAGCGCACTGCCTGGTCGCGCAACGTCGGTACGCCGTTGCGCGAGTTCCTCGGTACCGAGACAGGCAGTGCGGTGTTCCTCCTCGCCGCGACCGTCGTGGCGCTCCTCTGGGTGAATGTCGACGCGTCCTCCTACGAGCATGTCTGGTCGACGGAGCTGTCGATCCAGTTCGGCGGGTCGGGGGTGTCGCAGGACGTTCAGCACTGGATCAACAACGGTCTGATGACGTTCTTCTTCTTCGTCGTCGGGCTCGAGGCCCGGCGCGAGTTCGACCTGGGCGAGCTACGGGAGCGGCGCCGCTTCGCGCTGCCGCTTTTCGCCGGGCTCGGCGGCATGGTGGTGCCCATCGCGATCTACCTCGCGATCAACGCCGGCCACTCCTCGACGCACGGTTGGGGAGCGGCAATGTCGACCGATACCGCGTTCGCGCTCGGAATGCTCGCGCTCGTCGGGCCGACGTTCTCGTCGCGCCTGCGCGCGTTCATGCTGACGTCGGCCGTCGTCGACGACGTCGTCGCTCTGCTCGTGATCGCGATCGTCTACACCGTGAGCCTCGATATCGTGCCGCTCGCAGGTGCGACCGGATTCCTCGCCGTCGTGCTCGTACTGCGGCAGTTCGGCGTCCGTCAGGGGCTGCCGTACGCCGTGCTCGGCGCGGCGATGTGGGTTGCCGTCTTCAAGTCGGGCATCGACCCGGTGATCGTCGGCCTCGTGATGGGGCTGCTCACGTACGCGTATCCGGCCGCCCGGGTCGACCTCGAGCGGGCCACCGACCTCTTCCGGCTGTTCCGCGAGCAGCCGACGCCCGAGCTTGCGCGCTCCGCCCAGGTCGGGCTCGAGTACGCGATCTCGCCGAACGAGCGGCTGCAGCACCTCTACCACCCGTGGTCGAGCTACGTGATCGTGCCGCTCTTCGCACTTGCGAACGCGGGGATCCCGATCGACGGCGGCTTCCTCTCGCGCGCCTTCACGTCGCCCGTGACGCTCGGCATTCTCGTTGCGTATGTCGTGGGCAAGCCCGTCGGGTTCCTCGGCGCCTCCTTCCTCGCCACGTGGCTCAGCCGGGGGCGGTTGAAGCTGCCGGTCGGATGGGGCGCGCTCGCAGGCGGCGGTGCGGTCGCCGGGATCGGGTTCACGGTGTCGCTCCTGATCGCGAGCCTCGCGTTCCACGGCGTCCAACTGCAGGAGGCGAAGCTCGGCGTGCTCAGCGCCGCCCTCTGCGCCGCCCTGCTCGCATGGCTCGTGTTCCGTGCGACAGCGCTGCTGCCTGCGTCGATTCGTGCGCGGCTCATCATCGGCCCCGCGGAGGCGATCGTCGATCTCTACGCCGACGTCGATCCGGACCGGGACCACATCCGCGGCGCTGACGACGCGGCGGTCACGCTCGTCGAGTACGGCGACTTCGAGTGCCCCTACTGCGGCCGTGCGGAAGGCGTCGTTCGCGAGCTGCTCGCGGACCACGGCGACGTGCGCTACGTCTGGCGGCACCTTCCGCTCACCGACGTGCATCCGCATGCGCAGATCGCCGCGGAGGCAGCCGAGGCGGCCTCCGCTCAGGGGGCGTTCTGGGAGATGCACGATCTCCTGTTCCAGCACCAGGATGCGTTGCGTCCCTCGGATCTCGAGGGCTATGCGCGGTCGCTCGGGCTCGACGTCAAGCGCTTCTCCGACGAGCTTCGGTCGCACGAGTACGCAGCGCGCGTCGCCGACGACGTCGACAGCGCCGATCTCAGCGGCGTCTCGGGCACCCCCACGTTCTTCATCAACGGCCGGCGCCACTACGGCGCGTACGACGTCGCGAGCCTGTCCGCGGCGGTCAAGGCGGCCAAGACGCGGGCGTTTGCGACCGCCGTGCGGGCAGGTGCTTGACACCGGCTGCGCGACATGCGAGATTCGGCGATGCCACGTCCCTGTGGGCCCTCGGGTTCATAGGGACGAGGCATTTTTTGTGCCGTTTTTCGGCGGGTGACAGGGCGCGGTCTAGAGCACGAGCTCGGCGAGCACCTGCAGCGCCTCCGGCTGCGGCGAGCCGACGACGAGCGTCGTCACGGGCGTCTCCCGCCACGCCTCGAGCCGGTCGCGAATCCGCTCCTTCGGGCCGACGAGTGCGACTGCGTCGACGAGCTCGTCGGGCACGGCGGCGATCGCCTCGCGCTGGTGGCCGCCGAGGTACAGCTCCTGGATCCGCTCCGCCTCGGCCTCCCAGCCGTAGCGACGCATGAGGGAGTTGTAGAAGTTCTTGCCCTTCGCGCCCATCCCGCCGACGTACAGCGCCAGATAGGGCTTGAGGAAGTCGCGCAGCGACTGCACGTCGTCGCCGACGAGCACGTTCACCGTCGCAGCGATCTCGAAGCCCTCGGGGGCGGCCGCGAGGCTCGGGCCGAATGCATCGTCGAACCGCTCCGGATCGACGAAGATCGGCAGCCAGCCGTCGGCGATCTCAGCCGCAAGTGCCACGTTCTTCGGGCCGATCGCCGCGAGGTAGATGGGAATGTCGGCGCGAAGCGGACGCAGCATCATCTTCAGCGGCTTGCCGAGCCCGGTCGCGCCGGGACCGTCGTACGGAATGCGGTAGTGCTCGCCCTGGTGCTCGACGACCTCGCGGCGGAGCGCGGCACGCACGATCTCGACGTACTCCCGCGTCTTGCCGAGCGGCTTGCCCCACGGCTGGCCGTGCCAGCCCTCGACCACCTGCGGGCCCGAGGTCCCGAGGCCGAGGATGAAGCGCCCGCCAGACATCAGATCGAGCGTCGCCGCCGTCATCGCGGTGTTGGCGGGCGTGCGGCCGGGAATCTGCATGATCGCCGAGCCGACCTTGATGGTCGTTGTCTGCGCGGCGAGCCACGCCAGGACGGTGACCGCGTCGGTGCCCCACGCCTCCGCGGCCCAGACGGAGTCGTAGCCGAGGCGCTCCGCTTCCTGCGCCGCCGGCACGAGCTCGGCTGGATTCGTGCCGGGAGGCGCATACCCGAGGTTGAGGCCGAGCTTCACCGGGCGATCCTACGTCCTTATCCTTCGCGGCCCATGTCGCACCCGGAGCTCGCAGCCGAGCAGGCCTACATCGACCACGCGTACGAGTGCCTCGACCGCATGCGGTCGACGATCGCACGCACCCAGAGCTCGATGGCGACGGAGTTCGCGGCCGTCGCGATGGAGGCCTGGGCCAAGCGGCGCACGCGCACGTTCCAGGACGCCGAGAACGGGCTGTGTTTCGGCAGGCTGACGCTCGATGGAGCGGCGAGGCCGCTCTACGTCGGGCGGCGCTGGGTGCACGACGAGGATCGCGAGCCGGTCGTCGTCAACTGGCAGGCGCCCGCAGCTCGGCCGTTCTATACAGCGACGCCCGCCGACCCTCAGCGCGTGACGCAGCGCCGCCGCTATCGCACCGACAGGCGACGGATCGTCGACATCTCCGACGAGTCGCTCGACGGCACGGCGGTCGAGGGCGCCTCGGTCTCGGACTTCCTGCTCGAGGAGCTCGACCGCCGGCGTGAGGGTCACATGCGCGACATCGTTGCCACGATCCAGTCCGATCAGTATCGCCTGATCACGGCCGAGCCCACCGGAGCGCTCGTCGTCCAGGGCGGCCCGGGAACCGGCAAGACGGCGGTGGGGCTGCACCGTGCGTCGTGGCTGCTCTATTCGCATCGCGAGCAGCTGCGCCGCGTGCTCGTCGTCGGGCCGAACCCGCTGTTCATGGATTACGTCGCGCACGTGCTGCCGGCGCTTGGCGAGGATGCGGTCGAGCAGCGCGCAGTGACCGAGTTGCTCGATGGGATCGTCGTCGAGCGCGAGGAGGCGCCCGATGTAGCGCGCATGAAGGCCGACACGCGACTCGGCGACGTCGTGCAACGCGCGGTCGAGCTTGCCGTCCGGCCGGCACCGGAGGAGCTCGTCTTCTATGTCGACGGCATCTTCGTCTCGGTGCGGGAGCACGAGGTGCGCGAGCTGCTCGACGAGATTCTCGAGTCCGGCGCTGCGCTCGGGCCTGCGCGCGAGCGATTCCGCATGGCCGTGCTGCGCCGCTTCAACGAGCGGTACAACGAGAAGCTCGAGGATCTGGGGCTGCGAAGCTTCGACGAGCTCGAGCGCGCACTCAGAAAGGGTGGCTTCCTCGTGAAGTACGTCGATCGCGTGCTGCCTGCGGTGCGGGCGGACAAGCTCGTCACGCGCCTGCTCACATCGCCGTCGGCGCTTGCGGAGGCCGCCGATGGAATTCTCGAGCGGAACGAGCAGAAGCTCTTGCTGCGCGACCGGCCGAAGCGGGCGGCCGATCTGCGGTGGAGCGAGCACGATCTGCCGCTGCTCGACGAGGCGCGCGCACTCCTCGACGGCGCGCCGCGTGGGTACGGACACGTGATCGTCGACGAGGCGCAGGATCTCTCGCCGATGCAGCTGCGCACGATCTCGCGGCGGGCGATCGGCGGGTCGCTGACGATCCTCGGCGACGTCGCGCAGGCGACCGGGCCCGTCGTCTACCGCGGCTGGCAGGAGCTCGAGCCGTACCTCCCCGACGGGATGGAGGTCACGGTGGAGGAGCTTCGTCACGCCTATCGCGTCCCCGCGGAGATCATGGAGCTCGCACTGCCGCTCCTCGAGCGGATCGCGCCCGACGTCGAGCCTCCGCTCGCGTACCGACAGGGAGGCGCCGCGCCGCGGTTCGTCGGCGTTCCAGAGGGCGATGACGTGCTCGCGGCGGCGCTCCGGGCGGCCGCAGAACTGGCGGAGCTCGACGGGCTGATCGCGGTGATCGCGCCGCGGTCGATCGTCGGCAGCGGGGTGGCCGGCGATGCGTACGACGAGGTATCTGCGCCCGTGCTGACGCCGCGCCAGGCGAAGGGTCTCGAGTTCGATCACGTGGTGGTCGTCGAGCCGGCGGCGATCGCGGAGGACGGCGAGCAGGGCCTGCGCGAGCTCTACGTCGCGCTGACGCGACCGACGAAGACGCTCGTCGTTGTGCACTCGCGTCCGCACGGACTCGTCGCGAGCGGATAGCGTCAGCACATGCGCACACGACACCTAGGAGAAGGTGGGCCCGAGGTCACGGTTGTCGGCCTCGGGACGAACAACTTCGGGGGCCGGTGCGATCTCGATCAGACGCGGGCCGTGATCGACGCCGCCCTCGACGAGGGGATCACCCTCTTCGACACGGCGAACATCTACGGACAGGGAACGAGTGAGTCGTACATCGGCGAAGTGCTCGAGGGCCGTCGCGACCAGGTTCTTCTCGCGACGAAGTTCGGGAGCAAGATGAACGGCGAGCCCGATGTCCCGCGTGGCTCGCGCGAGTACATCCACTGGGCCGCCGAGGGCTCGCTGCAGCGACTCCGCACCGACGTGATCGACGTCTACCAGATGCACCAGCCCGATGCGAGCACGCCGATCGAGGAGACGCTCGGTGCTCTCAACGAGCTCGTCGTCGCAGGCAAGGTGCGGTACATCGGCTCGTCGAACTACAGCGTGCAACAGATCGAGGAGGCAGAGAGCGTGGCGCGCGAGCGCGGCTTCGCGCGGTATGTGTCGGCGCAGAACCACTACAGCCTCGTGGTGCGCGCGACAGAGGACGAGATCCTGCCGACCTGCGCACGGCTCGGAATCGGCCAGCTGCCGTTCTTCCCGCTCGCGAGCGGGCTGCTCACCGGCAAGTACCGGCGCGGCGAGCAGGCGACCGAGGGCCGGCTTGCGGGGCGTGACATCTCCGACGAGGACTTCGACCGGGTCGACGCGTTGCAGCGCTTCGCCGACGAGCGCGGCGTGTCGTTGCTCGACGTCGCAATCGGCGGCTTGCTCGCCATGCCGGCCGTCACGTCGGTGATCGCAGGCGCGACGAAGCCGGAGCAGGTGCGAGCGAACGTCGCAGCCGGCGCATGGGAGCCGACCCCGGACGACCTCGCTGCACTCCTCGCGCTCCGCTGACCGCGCAGGTGTCGGACACTTTTCGGCCCTCAGGTGTCGGACACTTTTCGGCCCTCAGGTGTCGGACACTTCGTGTGCAGAGCGTCACGGAAGTGTCGCTGAATCGACTTCGACGGCCCCGGATGTGACGCAGCCAAGCCAAACGTTGAGGCGCGCCTCGTATTTGTGTCTGACACCTTCGCGCCCTCAGGTGTCAGACACCTGGACCCCTTTTCGACCCTCAGGTGTCGGACACTTCGTGTGCAGAGCGTCACGGAAGTGTCGCTGAATCGACTTCGGCGGCTCCGGACTTGACGCAGGCAAGCCGAACGTCGAAGCGCCGCTCGTAGAACGTGTCAGACACCCGTGCACCTTCAGGTGTCAGACACCTGGGCGACCGCCCGGGCGGCGACCGCGGCCACTGTCTAGGCGCTCCGTCAGCGGAGAATCGGGACGAGGCGGCGCAGGCGCGCACGCTCGGCCGGGAGATAGAAGCCGAGCAGGGCGAGGACGAGGGGATACGCGAGCACGAGCAGCACCGACGGGGCGAGGCCGAGGTGGCCCGCACGCGCGGCGACCGTCAGACCCGCGCCCGCGCCGAGGGCGGTCGCGACGCGGCGCCACTGGTACGAGACCGGATAGACGTGCTGCGCATACCACGTCATCCCGATGAACAACGCGAGATACGCGGCGAGGGTGGCGACGGCGGCTCCGACCATGCCGTAACGCGGTACGAGCCACACGATGAGGCCGACGTTCACGGCCGCGCCCGCTCCCGTGACGATCCAGTTGAGCTGCGTCCGACGCGCCCGGCCGCTTCCGATCGCGAGCACTGTGTACCCCGCGTACACCGCTCCGGCGAACGCGAGCAGCGCCACGCCTTTCTCGGCGCGCTGGTAGCGCGGGTCGGTCATCGCCTCCACGAGCCACGGCGCAAGTGCGCCGAGGCCGAGCGCGATCCACGATGCGAAGGCGAGCAGATAGGTCAGGACGAACGAATACGTGCGCTTCGCGTCGTGGTCGTCCTCGATCGAATATGCGAACGCCGGCCAGGCGGTGCGGAACGCGAACATCGCGAACGTGATCACGGACGCGATCTTGATCGCCGCGGAGTAGACGCCGACCTCGGCCTGTCCCTTGTAGCCGCCGATGAAGACGCGGTCGATGAAGTTGATCGCCCACAGCGCGAGGGCCGACGGTACGAGCGGCAGGCCGAAGCGCTGCATGCCGCGGAAAAGCCCGCGGTCGAACTGGAGGCCGAGCTGCTCGTGCCGGTACCCGAGCAGCACCACATAGACGCAGAGCGTGCCGATGAAGTTGCCGATCAGAAGCCCGAGCGCGCCCTCGTGGAGCCCGACGACGAGCACGAGCGTCGACCCGATCGTGATCAGCACGTTCGCGATGCTCGCGAGCGCAAACGCGATCGAGCGCTCCTCGACCCGGAAGAGCGACGTCATCTGCTCGAAGTTCATCTGCGCCCAGAAGCCGATCGCGGCCGCGCGCACGAGCTCCGGATGGTTGCCGAGCTGTAACGCCTGCGACACCGAGCCCGCGAACGCGACGCAGAGGGCCAGACCGACGGTCGCCATCGCCATCGTGAACCAGAACGACGTGCGCACGACGGCGAGCCGGCGCGCGGCATCCTTGTGGTCGAAATAGAAGCGGAAGAACGCCGTCGAGACGCCCATGCGGAGCACGATCACCGCGACGGCGGTGGCGGCGGTGAGAGTCTCGACACGCCCGAACGAGCTCGGCGCGAGATAGCTCGTATAGAGCGGCAGGAGGAGCACCGCGAGAATCCGCGATACGAGGCCGCCGAGCCCGTAGATCACCGAGTGCCGCCCGAGCCGAGCGAGCTCCTGTCCGAGCTTCATGCGGTCAAGGGTAGACCCGGAGTCGGGATGTCAGGCAGCTGCGATGTCGCCGAGGCGGTAGCGCAGGTCGGTCAGGCGCTCGTGCCACTCGTCCGACCGCGCCGCGACGCACTTCATCGAGCGGCAGGCGAGCTCGACGAGCTCGTCCTCGGGGACGCCGTGGGTCTCGACCCAGTCGCGGTCGCCGGGAGGCAGCGTGTCCGGCGGCTCACCGGCCGCGGAGGCGACGATCTCCGCCGCCGCGACCGCCTGCTCGGCGACGGTCTCGTCCCCATCGGCATCGCAGCCCGCCTCGAGGCTCGCGTGGAGGGTGTCCCAGTCCATCAGTCGTCCCATTCCACCTGATCGAAGAATCGAAGCGCGACCCGGCCGGGCCTGACGCGAGACTGCAGCGCTGCGAGCTCCTCGTCGGAAATCTCGCCGAGCGCCCGCTTGATCGCGAGCCACGGGAGGTCGAGATCCTCCTGGTAGACGATCGTCGAGATCCGCGGATTCACCTCGATGACGACGTCGCCGACGAGCTGGATGTTGAAGAACCACTCGATCTCGAGCTCCTCGACAATCCGGTTCGCGGTCTCCATCAGCGCCTCGTCCTCGAGTGTCTCGAAATACATCGCGAGCCCTGCACGCATCGCCTCCCGCGTCTTCGGATGACCGAGCACGATCCGCTTGCCGTCGGCGATCCCGTCGACCGTGCGCTCGCCACCCGTCGCGAGCTCCATCACGAGCAGGTCGACGCCGTCCTCGGGCAAGAGCTCCACTGCCTCCTCGAGGCGCATCGCCACGGCGCCGGGCCGCTCGTACAGCAGCTGGTGCGCGCGGTCGACCGTCGGGTCGAGCACACGGAATCCGCGCGACCCGGACGAGAACACCGGCTTGAAACACACCGGCCGGTCTGGGTAGCCGAGCTCCTTCGCCGCCGCCTCCACGCCCGCCGCGCCCGTGACTCGACGGAACTCCGGCCCGCGCACGCCGATCCGCTGCAACAGCTCGTAGGTCTCCGCCTTGTCGTTGGAGCGGCGCACGGTCTCGGTGCCGGAGACGATCACGGGCACCGGGAAGCGGTCGCGCGCCGCCGCAAGGTGGGGGAGGTCGTGCGACGACTGCGGCAGCACGACGTCGACACCCTCGCGTTCGACGATCTCGAGCACGGCGTCGGCGTAGGCGGGATCCGCGCCCGGCGGAACCAGATGGAACGCATCGGCGAGGTGCCGCCCGATCGCCCGCTCCGACATGTCGACGCCGACGAGGCGTACCTCGCGCTCGCCGTTCTCCTTCAGACCGCGGAAGAGCGCCGCTGCACCCGGTGCGCCGGCCGCGGTCACGAGGATCGTCGTCTTCGCCATTCGGCGAGCGATGCTACTGCCGCGGCGCGAGCGCGTCGTGCAGAAGTCGCAACAGCGGCTCGATCGACGTCTCGTCACCGGTCACGACGCGAAGAGCCAGGCCGTTGAGCACCATCGTGACGATCGCGGTCGTCTTCCTCGTCGTCGCGGGCGGCATGCTCGCCGGCGGTATCGCCTGCGCCGTCGTGCTCCGGCGGGCGTCAGCCGAGGGTGCTGCGCCTGGGCTCGTCCCGGTACCGGACGTCGCGCACGGCTAGCCGCAGCTTCTCGGTCAGGCTCGAAGGGTGGAGCTCCGCGAGGAGCACGGCGCCGGCGCCGTCGTCGCGATAGCGCGATGCCGCCGCCTCGGCGAGCGATCCGCTGTGCCAGCCCTCGTCGCCGCGCACGTACAGCTCGTCCTCGTAGACAACGAAGCCTGCGCGCTCGAACACCGAGATCCAGTCTGCGGGCGTGCGCTGCAGCTGCCAGCCCTGATCGTCGTGCTCACCGGTCGGGACGCTCACGAGCAGCCGCCCATCGCGCGAGAGCACACGATGTAGCTCACGGAGTGCGGCTTCGTCGCCCTGGTCGTCGCGCGGCGCTTCGACGTCGTAGACGTCGTTTTCGCGGCCGACGTGCTCGAGGGTCGAGATGCAGAGGACGAAGTCGAAGGCACCCGGCTCCACCGGCAGGTTGCGCACGTCGCCGACGATCGGCCGCAGGCCGGGCACTGCGGCCTCGGCGAGATCGGCTCCGGCGAGCTCGGCGGCTCCGAGAGCCACGAGACCGGCGAGGTACGCGGGCTCGGCGAATGCATAGCCGATGTCGAGGACACGGCCCTCACCGTCGTAGCGCGCGAGGCACCACGGAATCTCGATCGCGCGTTCGTCGCTCGTCGCCGGCGCGCGCAGGTTTCGAGGCCGGATCGGGCCTGTCCGCTCGCGCGGCCGCGCGCGTTCGCCCGCGGCAAATGCCAGCGCATCGTCGAGCAGGGCGACGCGTGCGAACTCCTCGCCCGAGGTCAGTTGTCGCAGGAGCCCGGAGCGCGACATCGTCCCGTCGGCGAGCTTGGCGAGTGCGGCCGCCCGGGCGTCGGGCTCCGGCGCGCGGCGGACGGTGAGCCGCCACGCCCGGTCGACGAAATCCTCGTCCGTTCCCGCGGCGGCATCGAGCCAGGCCTGGAGCTCGCCCTGCATTCAGGCGCAGGCTAACGGGTGACGAAGAGGAAGCTGACGCGGTTCCAGCGCGCGATCTCGCAGCCGCCGCGGCGATTGAACGTCGCCTTGACGGTGTGGCCGCGAAAGATTCCCTCGACGTGGGCAACCTGGGGCCCACCGAAGATCTGCGTGCACATCGTGTTGGGCGGCACGGGAGCGAACGGTGCGTTCAGCGCTGCGAGCTTCGTGCATGCGGTCGCCGCACGGGGAAGAGTGCCTCCAGCCGGCCCGCAGGTCAGGGTCGCGTGGCGGGTCGCACCGCCGTTCCCAGGCGAGACGGCGATCGTGAGGGCCGTCGCGGCGACGACTGCGGCGAGCATCGCCACCATGGTAGGCGGCTAGACTCGCCACCGTGGCTCTACAGGGAAAGCGCATCTTCATCACGGGCGGGGCCGGGTTCATCGCGACGACCCTCGCGCGAAAGCTGCTCGACGAGAACGAGATCGTCGCGCTCGACAACCTCCACCGAGACGCGCTCTCGGCGACGGACCTCGGCGAGCATCCCAATTTCACGTTCCATCAAGGCGACGTCCTCGATGCGGAGGCCGTCAAGGAGCTCGCGCGAGGGGCGACCCACATCGTCCATTGCGCGGCGATCGCCGGCGTGGACACGGTGCTCGAGAGCCCCGTCCGCACGATGCGCGTGAACATGATCGGCACGTACAACGTGCTCGAGGCGGCCGTCGCGACGCTCGACACGCTCGAACGGTTCGTCGACTTCTCGACGAGCGAGGTGTTCGGCACGCACGCGTACAACGTGAACGAGGGTCACGTCACGACGATCGGCTCGGTCGGCGAGGCCCGCTGGACCTACGCCGTCTCGAAGCTCGCGGGCGAGCACATGGCGCACGCGTACCACGACGAGCTCGGCCTGCCGACGGTGACCGTACGTCCGTTCAACGTGTTCGGCCCCGGCCAGATCGGCGGCGGAGCGATTCGTGCGTTCATCGAGGCGTCACTCGCCGGCGAAGACCTGATCGTCCGCGGCGACGGCTCGCAGATCCGCGCCTGGTGCTACGTCGACGACATGGTGCAGGCCGTCATGCTCAGCCTCGAACGGCCCGAGGCGGTGGGCCAGAGCTTCAACATCGGCAACCCGCGCTCGGCGGTGACGATCTTCGACCTCGCGCAGCGCATCAAGCGGATCGCCGGCGGCCAGGGCGAGATCGTCTTCAAGCCGCTGAACTACGTCGACGTCGAGCTGCGCATTCCGAACGTCGGCAAGGCGCGCGAGCAGCTCGGCTTCGAGGCGCGGGTCGAGCTCGACGAAGGGCTCGAGCGCACGATCGCCTGGTACAAGGCCCGTAAGCCCGCGCACGTTTGATGGCATCAGCCATCTAGCGATGCGAGTGCTGGTGACCGGCGGTCGGGGGTTCCTCGGCGGCTACGTGTGCGAGGCGCTCGCCGCAGCGGGCCACGATCCCACAGCGCTCGGGCGAGCCGACGGCGACCTCGCCGAGCCGGGCACGATCGAGCGCTTGCTCGACCAGCACGAGGCCGAAGCGGTCGTCCACCTCGCGGCGGTCATGCCGGACGATGACCGTCTCGCCCAGAACGTGGGGATCACGGAGCTCGTCGCGCGCGCATGCGAGGAGCGCGGTATCCGGCTCCTGCACGGGTCGTCGACGTCGGTGTACGCGGACGAGACGCCGTATGCGGACAGCAAGCGGGCGAGCGAGGCCGCGGCCGGCGACGCGACGCTCATGCGCTTCGCCTTCCCGTACGGTCCTGGCCAGCGTCGCGGTGCGATCCCCACGATGCTGCGGCAGGCGGTCGACCGGGAGCCGATCGTCGTCTATCGAGGCTGGAGGCGCTCGTTCTGCTTCGCAGCCGACACGGCGCGCGCCGTCGTGCTGCTGCTCGACGCGAATGCGACCGGTGCGCACGACGTCGGCCGTGACGACGATCCGCGCACGCTGCTCGAGATCGCGCAGCTGGCGTGCCGTCTCGCCGGTGCTCCGGCAGAGTTGATCGACGTCGTCGATCCTCCGGTCGGTCCCGCACCCGTGCTCGACCACCTCGACGTGGGCGGCTTGTACGAGCTCGGCTGGCGGCCCGAGGTCGAGCTCGAAGACGGGATGGGCCGGACGTTCGAGTGGCTATCGTCGCCCGCATGAAGACGGTTCTCTTCCTCGGCGCCGGGCGGCACCAGCGCGCGGCGATCCTCCACGCGAAGGAGCTCGGACTCCGCGTCGCCGCGATCGACGGCAACCCCGACGCGCTTGCACTCGGGGATGCTGACATCGCCGAAGTCGTGAACTTCGTCGACATCCCGAGCGCGGTTGCCTTCGCCGAGAAGATCCGTCCCGACGGCGTGCTGACGATCACCTCCGACCGTGCGGTCGTTGCCGTCGCTGCCGTCGCGGAGGCGCTCGGGCTCGCAGGCATCGGCGTCGATGTCGCGATGGGTCTGACGCACAAGCTCGAGATGCGCCGCCGCATCGAGGCGGCCGGCCTGCCGCAACCGCGCTTCGGCTCGGCGCGGACGATCGAAGAGGCACGCGAGACCGTCGCGCACGTCGGCTTCCCCAACGTGATCAAGCCCGTCGACTCGGGCGGACAGCGCGGCGTCTTCCGGCTCGAGAGCATCGACGACCTCGAGACGCGCTTCGACGCGACGCTCGCGCTCTCGCACCGCGGAGAGATCATCGTCGAGCAGTTCGTCGACGGCGTCGAGATGAACGCGATGGCGGTCGTTCGGGACGGCGTCGTCACGCAGTTGACGCTCTCCGACCGCCTGCGGCCGCCGGGAGAGGGCTTCGCCGTCGGCTGGATCCACGCGTACCCCGCTGCGCTCGACGCAGCGAGGACCGCTGAGGCGGAGGCGCTCGTCGACCGCACGGTGCACGCGCTCGGGCTGCGCAACGGCATCGCGTTCCCGCAGCTGATCGCGGCCACGGACGGCTCGATCCAGGTGATCGAGGTGGCGGCGCGGATTCCCGGCGGTCAGATGGCCGACCTCGTGCAGCACGCCGTCGGCGTCGACCTCGTCGAGGTCGCGCTGCGGTTCGCGCTGGGCGAGCCCGTCACCGACGAGATCGCCGCACCGAAGAAGCGTCAGCCGGTGGCGATCCGCTTCTTCACCGCGGAGCCGGGGCCGCTCCCGGCCGGGAAGGTCAAGGCACCGGCCGGCCTGGACAATGTTCTCACGGCGCCGGGTGTCGTGCAGGCGGCGAGCTACATCGTCGCCGGCGAGACGATCCGCCCCGTGAAGGTCGACGGCGACCGGCGCGGCTACGTGATCGCCGTCGGTTCGACGGGGCCGGAGGCGCTCGAGCGCGCGGAGCAGGCGGCCACGTCTCGTCGAGGTCGAGGTCGAGTAAGTGACTGACGGCTGCCTCTTCGACCTCGCGCACTACGGGGAGCTGCTCGACGCAGTCCGGGACGGTGGCTACAGCTTCGCGTTCTTCGACCACGAACCGCGGACGGGCGACGTGCTGCTGCGCCATGACGTCGACATGTCGCTCGCAGCGGCCGTGACCATGGCGGAGCTCGAAGCCGAGCGCGACGTGCGCGCGACGTACTTCCTCATGACCCGCAGCGACTTCTACAACCTCGACGGACGTGCAGGCGTCGCCGCGCTCGCGCGCCTGCGGGAGCTCGGCCATCGCATCGGCCTGCACGGCGTCTATCCCGACGCGACGCGCGACGACCGCTTCGATCCCGTCGTCGCGTGGCACACGCCGGACCTCGACTACATGAGCGCGCGCATTCCCGGCGTCGTCAACGTCATGCAGGAGGGTTTCTTCGATCCGGCGCGCTACCGGTCGGACTCGAACCAGCACTGGCGGAGCGGTTGCCCGCACGAGGAGCTCGCGGCCGGCAGCTTCGACTGGCTGCAGTTGCTCGTGCACCCCGAGATCTGGGTCTACGAGGGAGCGACGATGCGGGAGACGATGTCGTCGCAGCTCGACGCCGAGCGCGAGTTGCGCTGGCGGCAGCTCGCCGAGAATCGAATCGATCTCGATGGCTGATCGGGGCATTCGCGCACGCACGGATGGGGGCCTGCACGCGGCGCATCGCGGCCGCCACGATCAGTGCCAAGGCAAACCAGCCTTGACCCCGATCGCGTCGGCCACGCTGCTTGGTGCAAGCCCTCCCCGCACGCAAGCCAACACCCCGACCAACCATTCGTGACCCCGCCGCTCCGTGTCCTGCACTGCCCGGTGAACACGGCCGGCATCCCGTGGGCGAACTCGCAGGCGCTTCGACGCCGTGGCGTCGAGTCCGACCTGCTGGTCTTCAACCGCTACAAGCTCCATCCCGAGGCGGACATCTCGCTCGAGCGGCACGGCAACCTGCTCCGCCAGCAGGCGACGCAGTGGCGTGCGTTCCTCGAGCTCCTGCCGCGCTACGACGTGTTCCACTTCTACTCGAGCGTCACCCTCGTCCCGAAGTCGGTGCAGTTCCGGATCCTGCACGCGCTCGGCAAGAAGGGCGTCTACCAGTACCTCGGCTCCGACATCCGGGGAAAGACGCGCGAGCAGCTCGCCTACGGTCTCAAGGCAGATGCGGAGATCGTCTCGAGCTACGACGCGATCCGCTGGGTGCCAGACGCCGAGATGATCCTTCCGGGTGTCGACGTGTCGGCCATCGCACCGGCGATTCCGAGTGTCGAGAAGAAGCGGCCGCTGATCGTCCACGCGCCGTCATCGCGCCGCCGCAAGGGCACCGAGCACGTCGTCGCCGCCGTCGACGGGCTGGATGCCGACTTTCGGCTCGTCGAAGGGCTCACGCACGCCGAGGCCTTCGAGCTCTACCGCGAGGCCGACATCGTCGTCGACCAGCTGAACGCGGGCTGGTACGGGGTCTTCGCGATCGAGTGCCTCGCGCTCGGTAAGCCCGTCGTGACGTTCCTGCACGACGAGGCGGTGCGACGGACGCAGGAGGCCTACGGCGTCGAAGTCCCGGTCGTGTCCGCGACCGCCGAGACCCTCCGCGAGCGGCTACGCCCGCTCGTCGAGGACGCGACGCTTCGCCACCGCATCGGCGCGGCCTCGCGGGCGTACGCCGAGCGGCTGCACGACATCGACGCGATCGCGGGCGAGCTCGTCGCGCTGTACGAGCGCATCCGCGCCTGACCCGGGGCCGGGTACTCCGCCTGTCCTGTCCAGAGAATGGCGTAGCCGAGCTGATCCATGTCGATCCTCCTGGTCGTGAGCGACGACGCGGGTTTGCGTCGGCCACTGAGACCAGCGAGGCGGTCGAAACTCATCGCCCGGCAGCCGGGAGCTAGACCGGCGGAAGCTCGACGGGCAGGCCGAACCGGTGGAAGATTTCCGTCGACATGAAAGCGGTGACCTCGGCGATCAGCTCGCCGCGGAGCGTCAGCACGTCGATGACGTCGGCGCCGAAGACGCCCCGCTCCTCGTCCCAGATGTAGCAACCCACCGCGACCTGCCCGTTCGCGTGCGTGGGCAGGTGGCGCCAGCGCAGTGTCAAGGGATACTCGACCAGGAACCGCGCAATCGACTCGTGTCCGCGGTACCAGGTTGCGAGCGGCGGCATCGACCAGGCTGCGTCCTCCGTCAGCATCGAGAGCAGGGTCTCGACGTCGCTGCGCTCGATCGCGTCCGCGTACCGCTCGGCAAGGCGGCGAAGCCGTTCGTCGCCCAGCGCTCGCAGGGTCGTCTGCTGGCTCTGCTCCGGCAGCAGGTCGTCGAGCGTCTTGCGCGCGCGTTGCAGCGCGCTGTTCACGGATGCGACCGTCGTGCCGAGCGACGACGCGGCCTCGGCGGCCGAGAAGCCGAGTACCTCGCGGAGGATGAGCACGGCCCGCTGGCGTGGCGCCAGGTGCTGGAGCGCGGCGACGAATGCGAGCTCGAGGCTCTCCCGCTGCTCGTATCTGGCCTCCGGAGCGGCATAGCCGCTCTCGATCCCGATCTGCTCGTCCGCGTACGGCTCGAGCCACACCGATTCGGCGAGCGGCCGACCCGGCATCTCGCCGGAGACGGCGGCGGGCACGTGGCCGGCGGGAAGCACCCGCTTCGGGCGGCGCGCGATGCCGTTCAGGCAGGCGTTCGTTGCGATCGTGTAGAGCCACGCTCGGAGCGAGCTCCGTCCCTCGAAGCGCGGCAGCCCCCGCCAGGCGCGCAGCAGCGTCTCCTGCACCGCGTCCTCGGCATCCTGCACCGAGCCGAGCATGCGGTAGCAGTGCGCGTGCAGCTCGGCCCGGCGTGGCTCGACAAGGCCCCGGTAGGCGTTCTCGTCGCCTGCGCGCGCAGCCGTCAGCAGCTCGCGCTCGAGGGCGACCGAGCTCGAGGAGGGGATGCTCATCTCAGCACGGTAGACCGCCGGAGGGGCTCGAACTCATCGGTCGTCTGCGTCGAAGCGCGGGGCGCGGGCTTGACTCTCCTGCCGCCGGTGGTACGTTCGCCTCGGTGCTCGCGTCATCCACGGAGTGGCAGATCGGGATCGCGCTCGGCGTCGTGGTCATCGCTACAGCCGCGGTGATCGTGATCATGATCGTGCTGCTCGCGATGCGCATCGCCAGGCAGGCGAAGACGGCCGTCGGCGCCGTTGGGCTCGTTCGCAGCCAGACTGCGGAGCTCGGCGGGATCGGTCAGATCAACGACTCCGGCGTGCGGATCCTGCACGCCGCCCGCGCGCTGCGGAAGGTTGCGGTCGGGAAATGACGCTCGCGATGACGTCCAACGGCTACTGGGTGCTCTCTCTCGTCATCGGTCTCGTCGCGGCTCTTGTCGTCGCGTTTCTGCTCGTCGTGCTCATCATCTCCGTGCGCGGCATCGAGCAGTCGGTCGACGAGTTGCTCGAGATCGCAGGGGACGTCGGTGCCCACACGGCCAACATCCCGCAGCTCGAGGCGACCGCGCCTGTCCTCGCGCTGATCGTCGAAGAGGCTGTCGTGCAGGACGGCTACATGAACGCCCTCACCGACGGCTTCGGGGTCGTCGCATGAGCGACACGCATCTCCTCGCTCTCCTGAGCGTCGTCCTTGCGGCGGTCGTCGTGCTCGTGCTCGCCGTCGCACTGCTCGAGGTGCGCCGGGGCTTGAGACGGATCTCCGCGGGGCTCGCTGCGCTCTCCTCTGCCCTGCAGGGCGTCGAATCGGAGCACCTCCGTCCGCTCGAAGGCGCGGTGACCGCGATCAACGCGCAGTTCGAGATCATCCTCGGAGCACTGCCCGGTATCGGCCGCAAGGCCGCGATCGTCGCCGAGCGGAGGCCGAGATGACTCTTTGGTGGATCGGCAATGCCGTCCTCATCGTCGTCGTCCTTCCGATCGTCGTGATCCTGCTCCGCGGGGTTCTCGAGGCGACGAAGAGCATCGTGCCGAGCGTGCAGGAGATCGCGAAGACTGCGGCACTGGGGTCGAAGGACCTCGACTCGGCGGCGCTGCTTCTGACGACCGAGGAGCACGTGAAGCAGACGGTCGCCGGAGTCGCCGGCTACGGCGGCTCGCTCGACGTCATCCTGGACGACGCGGGCTAGGGGCGATGGTGGTCGGATTCATGGCGGTCGGCGCGGTGACGATCCTCGCGGTCGTCCTCATCGTCCTCGCGCTCGTCTTCTATCTCGTCTCCGTGATCCTGCAACTGCAGAAGATCGCGAACGGGCTCGACGAGGTGATCGTCCACGTGAGCGAGATCGTGCAGAAGAGCGCACCGGTCAACGACGTCGTCACGTCCATCAACGCGCAGCTCGATGCGGGCGTCGACCTTCTGGAAGGCCTGCTCGTGAAGAAGGCCGGCATGTCGGATGCCGTCGGCCTCGTCGACGGGCTGTATCCGGGAGCGGCGGCCGCGGGCTTCCGGAGCTTCCCGGAGAGCGCGACGGTGAAGGCGCCGCGCATCGGCGAGGTCTACACGAGAGGCACGCTCACGCTCGCACGGCTCGGCCGCGAAGCGCCGATCGCTGCCGGCAATCCGGCGGGCTTTCCGCTCCGAAACGTCGAGGGTGGCAGCCTCGCGGCACGGTTGCTCTATCCGGAGAACCGCCAGACGAGGCCGGAGTCCCTGCCGCGGTCACCTGTGATCGGCGCCGACTCGCCGGTGCAGTACGAGCAGCGTGAAGACATCGGCGCGCCGCGGAAGCGGCTTCCGGAGCGGGCGGGATAAACTGACCGTTCTCCCCGTGTGCTGGACCTGACGGCAGTTTTCCCGACACGAAAGGAGCCCCCTTGCAGACCCCCGCGTCATTCGAGTACGAGCGCGCAACGAGCGTCGAGGGTGCGATCGCATCGCTGCAGCGGCTCGGCTCGGAGGCGCGCGTCATCGCCGGCGGGCACAGCTTGCTGCCGATGATGAAGCTGCGACTCGCGAATCCCGAGCACCTGATCGACATCAACGATCTCACGGAGCTCTCGTACATCCGCGAGGAGGGCGACGAGATCAGGATCGGCGCCCTGACGCGGCATGTCGACCTGCTGAAGTCGGAGCTCCTCTTCCGGCACGCACCCCTCTTCCGCGACGCTGAGAAGGTGATCGCCGATCCGGTCGTACGCAACCGCGGCACGATCGGCGGCTCGCTCTGCCAGGCCGACGCTGCCGAGGACCTCTCGGCTGTCTGTGTGGCGATCAAGGCGAAGGCCGTGATCCGCGGCGCCGCCGGCGAGCGCGTCGTCGAGATGGGGGACTTCCACGTCGGGCCCTACATGACCGCCGTCGGCGACGGGGAACTGCTGACGGAGGTGCGGGTCCCGCTGCGCCGCAGGGGCGGCAGCGCGCACGAGAAGGTCGAGCGGCGCGCAGGCGACTGGGCGATCGCGGCGGCATCCGCTGCTGTCTGGCTCGAGGGAAGCACGATCGTGGACGCCGGCATCGGGCTCAGCGCCGTCGGGCTCACGACGATCCACCTGACGCGTGCAGAGGAGCTGCTGCGCGGTGAGGCGCCGTCGGACGAGCTCTTCTCGAAGGCGGGCGAGATCGCATCGGCCGACTGCTCCCCGAATGCAGACGGCCGCGGGCCGGTCGACTACAAGCGTCATCTCGCCGGTGTACTCACGAAGCGTGCTCTGCTCCGCGCCACTGCGCGCGCCCTCTACCAGGAGGCCTGACAGTGGACGTGACGATCTCCATCAACGGCGAAACGGTCACTCGAGACGTCGAGCCGCGGCAGCTGCTCGTGCACTTCATCCGAGAGACACCCGGCCTCACCGGCACCCATTGGGGCTGCGACACGTCCAACTGCGGCGCCTGCGTCGTACAGATGGACGGCGAGCCCGTCAAGTCCTGCACGATCCTGGCAGTCATGTGCGAGGGCCACGAGATCCGCACGGTGGAGTCGCTCGAAGTCGACGGGCGGCTCGACCCGATCCAGATGGGCTTCCACGAGACGCACGCGCTCCAGTGCGGGTTCTGCACGCCGGGAATGCTGATGACGACCCGCGCACTGCTCGACGAGAACCCGAATCCGACGGACGAGGAGATCCGTACAGCTATCTCAGGCGCAATTTGCCGCTGTACTGGGTACAAGAACATCGTCAGCGCCGTTCGCTGGGCTGCCGAGTACGAGGCCGCGCAATCCGGCGTAGCCGCAACACAGGAGGCCTGAGCATGGCGACCGTCGAGAATCTGCCGAGCGCCACGACCGAGCGGCCCATCGGCTTCGGTCGCCTGAAGCGCAAGGAGGATGCGCGCTTCATCCGCGGGCAGGGTACGTATCTCGACGACATCCGCCTGCCCGGGATGGTCCACGGGGCAATCCTGCGGAGCCCGTACGCGCACGCGCGCATCGTCTCGATCGACACGTCGAGAGCGCTCGCGCACCCCAACGTCGCGGCAGTCGTCACCGCCAAGGATCTCGAGACGCTCGGTCTCGCGTGGATGCCGACGATTTCGTACGACACGCAGGCCGTCCTCGCGGGCGACAAGGTTCGCTTCCAGGGCCAGGAGGTCGCGTTCGTGATCGCGACCGACGAATACTCCGCGAACGACGCGCTGCAGCTGATCGACGTCGAGTACGAGCCGCTGCCCGCGATCGTCAACGCGCGCAAGGCACTCGATCCGGACGCGCCGCTGATCCGCGACGACAAGGCGGGCCAGCGCGACAACCTCGCAAGCCCGACGTGGGAGGCAGGCGACGAAGCGGCCACCGACCGCGTCTTCGCCGAGGCCGACACGATCGTGTCGCGCGACATCATCTACCCGCGCTGCCATCCGGCTCCGCTCGAGACGTGCGGCATCATCGCCGACTTCAATCCCGAGACGGGCCAGCTCGACATCTACAACGGCAACCAGGCGCCGCACGCGCACCGCACGGTGTACGCACACGTCGCGGGGCTCGCGGAGCACATGATCCGCATCCGCTGCTCCGACATCGGCGGCGGCTTCGGCAACAAGGTTCCGGTCTACCCCGGCTACGTGTGCGCGATCGCCGGCTCGATCGTCGCCGGCGTTCCGGTCAAGTGGGTCGAGAACCGCACCGAGAATCTCGTGTCCACCGGGTTCGCGCGCGACTACATCATGCGCAGCGAGATCTGCGCAAAGGACGGCAAGATCACCGGCCTGCGAGTCGACGTGCTCGCCGACCACGGCGCGTTCGACAGCACTGCGCAGCCGACGAAGTTCCCGGCCGGTTTCTTCCACATCGTCTGCGGCTCGTACGACCTGCAGGCGTCCCACGTGAAGGTGAAGGCGGTCTACACCAACAAGGCGCCGGGCGGTGTCGCGTATCGCTGCTCGTTCCGGATCACCGAGGCCGTCTATCTCGTCGAACGGATGGTCGACGCGCTCGCGCTCGAGATGGAAGTCGATCCGATCGAGCTGCGCATGCGCAGCTTCATCGCACCCGAGCAGTTCCCATACGAGACGACGACCGGGTGGACGTACGACTCGGGCAACTACGCCGAGACGATGCGCGTGGCGATGAACATCGCCGGCTACGAGGATCTGCGCCGCGAGCAGATGGAGAAGCGCGAGCGCGGCGAGCTGATGGGCATCGGCGTGTCCTTCTTCACGGAAGGCGTCGGCGCCGGGCCGCGCAAGCACATGGACATCCTTGGGCTCGCGATGAACGACGGCGCCGACCTGCGCGTGCACCCGTCGGGCAAAGCCGTCGTCAGCATCAGCGCGCAGACGCAGGGGCAGGGCCACGAGACGACGTTCGCGCAGATCGTCGCCGAGGAGCTCGGCATTCCGCCCGAGGACGTCGAGGTGCGTCATGGTGACACGGACCGCTCGCCCTACGGTCTCGGGACGTACGGAAGCCGTTCCACTCCGGTGTCCGGCGCCGCGGTAGCCGTCGTCTCACGCAAGGTGCGCGACAAGGCGCGCCAGATCGCCGCGACGATGCTCGAGACGCGTCCGGAGGACCTCGCCTGGGAAAAGGGCCGCTGGTACGTCAAGGGCGACCCCGAGAAAGGCGCGATGATCGAGGAGATCGCCGAGCGTGCCTACAGCGGCGATCCGATGCCGACGGGAATGGAGGGCGGTCTCGACGCGCAGGTGATCTACGACCCGCCGAACCTCACGTATCCCTACGGCGCGTACATCGCCGTCGTCGACATCGATCCCGATACGGGCCACGTCACCGTGCGCCGCTTCATCGCAGTCGACGACTGCGGCGTGCGGATCAACCCGATGATCGTGGACGGGCAGATCCACGGTGGGCTCGCGGAGGGGATCGGCATCGCGCTCATGGAGCTCATCTCGTTCGACGAAGAGGGCAATTGCCTCAACTCGTCGTTCATGGACTACCTCATCCCGACGGCGCTCGAATGTCCCGACTTCGAGCTCGGCGAGACGGTCACGCCGTGCCCGCATCATCCGCTCGGGGCCAAGGGCGTCGGCGAGTCGCCGAACGTCGGATCGCCTCCTGCGATCGTCAACGCCGTCATCGACGCGCTGTACGAGACCCACGGCGTCGGGCATCTCGACATGCCGTGCACCCCGGCCCGTGTCTGGGCGGCAATGCAGGGGCGACCAGAACCGCCCCAATGATGAGCTCGGCCGTGGCGCGGCGAGCGCAGGAGCTCGCCGACCAGGGCGCCACGTTCGTGAGCGCGACCGTCGTGCGAGCGCAGCGCCCGACGAGCGTCAAGGCCGGAGACGTCGCGCTCGTGTTGGCCGACGGCACGATCGAAGGATTCGTCGGCGGTGTCTGTGCACAGCAAAGTGTGCGTGTGTATGCGTTGAAGGCGATGGAGACCGAGGAGGCGCTGCTCTTGCGAATCGTTCCCGATGGGCCGATCGGCGAGGATCCCGGCACAGGCCGTGAGGTCGCGGTCGAGGAGGGAGCCGTCACTGCCCAGAACCCGTGCCTCTCCGGCGGCGCGATCGAGATCTTCCTCGAGCCCGTGATTCCTGCACCTCGCGTTCTCGTCGTCGGCGACACGCCGATCGCGGCAGCGGTCATGTCGCTCGGAGCGGAGCTCGGGCTCGACCCCGTCGCCGTCGAAGCCGGCGCTCCGGAGCCGTCGGCGGGCGACCTCGCCGTGGTGGTGGCCGCGCACGGACGAGACGAGCTGCACACGTTGCGCCGCGGTCTCGAGGCGGGCGTGCCGTACGTCGGCCTCGTGGCGAGCCGCAAGCGAGGCGCCGGCGTGATCTCCGATCTTCGCGCCGACGGCGTCCCGGAGGAGCAGCTTGCGCGCATCGACGTCCCCGCCGGAATCGACATCGGCGCACGCACGCCCGCCGAGATCGCGCTGTCGATCCTCGTGCCGGTCATCGCCGCGCGCCGTGGGCAACGCTCCGAGGTGGCCGACGACGCATCCCGGTCCGAAACGCACGCGGCGCAGTCGAGCGCTCCGCCGCTCGCCGTCGACCCGATCTGCGGAATGACCGTCGCAGCCGTCCCGGGCACGCCGTCGGTGACCGTCGACGGCGAGATCGTCTACTTCTGCTGCGAGGGGTGCGCTTCCGCCTTCCGGGCGCAGCAGCGCGACCATGCGCTCGCGGAGTGAGCCGGGCGCATGACCGCCCCTGAGATCACGGGTGAGGCGGCCGGCGAGCTCCGCCGGCTCGTCCCCGACATCGAGACGCTCGCACGGCGCCTCGCCGACGTCGATTATCTCGTCGACGAGGGTCTCGCGACATCGATGTTCCTGAGCGTCCGCTTGCCGCAGCCGCTGCTGCTCGAGGGCGAGGCGGGCGTCGGCAAGACCGAGGCCGCGAAGTCGCTCGCCGTCGTGCTCGAGACGCCGCTGATCCGGCTGCAGTGCTACGAGGGGATCGACGCGGCGGAGGCGCTGTACGAATGGAATTACCCGCGCCAGCTGCTGAGCATCCGCCTCGCCGACTCGAGCGGCGCGCAACTCGGCGAGGAGGAGCTGTTCGGCCCGGACTATCTGATCCGCCGCCCGCTGCTGCGGGCGCTCGAGCATCCCGGCCCGCGACCGGCGGTGCTGCTCATCGACGAGATCGATCGCGCCGACGACGACTTCGAGGCCTTCTTGCTCGAGCTGCTCGCAGAGGCGAGCGTGACGATCCCGGAGATCGGCACGATTCGCGCCACGCACCCGCCGATCATCGTGCTCACCTCGAACCGGACGCGTGACCTGCACGACGCCGTCAAGCGGCGCTGCCTCTACCACCGGATCGAGTACCCATCGCCGCAGCGCGAGGTCGAGATCGTGCGTCGCCGCGTCAAGGGCGCGTCGGAGAAGCTTGCCGTTCAGGTCGCGAACGCGGTGTCGCGCATGCGGGCGAGCGACGTGCAGAAACCGCCGGGCATCGCCGAGGCGATCGACTGGCTTGCAGCCCTGGAGCTGCTCGGCATCGAGCACCTCGACGCGGCTGCGGTCGACCGCACGCTCGGATCGGTGCTGAAGTACGACGAGGACCAGGAGGTGATTCGCGCGGCCGGCCTCGACGAGCTCGTGCGAGCCGGTGACTGATTCGGCCCCGCCCGCCTTCGGAGTCGACACGATCGATCTCGACCTTCCGCCCCTTGCCGGAGCACTGAGCCGCCGCCTGCACGACGCCGGCGTGCCGGTCACCCCCGCGCGCTCGGCGGACTTCGCACGGGCGCTCACGCTCGTCAAGCCGATCGCCCGCCGGCGGCTGTACTGGACCGCACGCGCCGTGTTCGTATCCGATCCGGCACAGCTCGCGGTCTTCGACGCCGTGTTCGCCTCGGTCTTCGGAGGCAGCGTGCTCGAGGACGACGTGAGCCGCGACGACGCGCAGGTCGTCGCCGCGCCGGCAGACGAACGCCAGCGCTCCGAGCACAAGGCCTCGCCGCAAGGCATGCCCGAACGGGATGCGGAGCGCAGCGTCTCCTCCGCGCCGGCGGCCGAGAGCGACGACGCGGAGTCCGCCGACATCGACGTGCCCGTTGCCATCGCGAGCGACGACGAGCAGCTCGGGCGCCGGAGTTTCGACGGCCTGGCGCCGCACGAGCTTGCACACCTGTACCGGCTGATGTCGCGTCTCCAGCTCGCAACACCGTTGCGTCGCACCCGTCGCTATGTGAAGGGCCGTCACGGCGAGCGCATCGACATGCGGCGTACGCTGCGCGGCAGCCTGCGCACAGCGGGCGATCCCATTCGGCTCGCGCGGCGGCACCGGCGCGTCGTACGGCGGAGGCTCGTGATGCTCTGCGACATCTCCGGCTCGATGGAGCCGTACGCGCGCGCGTACCTGCAGTTCCTGACGTGCGCCGCCGGCAGCGGCCCGAACGCCGAAGCATTCGTCTTCGCCACACGGTTGACGCGGCTCACGCGCGCCCTGGCCTCGCGTAACCCGGAACGCGCGATCCAGCGGGCCGCCGAGGCTGCGCCCGACTGGTCGAGCGGCACCCGCATCGGCGACGCGTTGCGGCAGTTCAACGACCGCCACGGTCGCCGCGGCATGGCGCGCGGCGCGGTGATCGTCATCCTGTCCGACGGCTGGGAACGAGGCGACCCGGCGCTCGTCGGACGCGAGATGGAGCGCCTCTCGCGCCTCGCTCACCGAATCGTCTGGGTCAACCCGCGCGTCAGTGCGGACGCGTTCTCGGTGCAGTCGGGCGGCATGGTGGCGGCGCTGCCCTATTGCGATGCGCTCGTCAGCGGTCACAGCTTCGAGGCGCTCGGCGAGGTCGTCGACGCGATCGGCGCGCAGTGGTGGGACGCGAACCTGCCTCGGGCCGTCGAGCCCGTGGAGCGCGAGTCATGGGCAAGCGCAACACCCATTCCCGGGAGCTCCGTCGGGATGCCGAGCGGGCACGGCCCGAGCCGCGGCAATGTGACGCCGGGCTGGGTGACCGATGAGTGACCCGGCGGTGAAGCTCTGCATCTATCCGGGCTGCGAGCGGCCCGCAGTGCCGCCGCACGTCCTCGGTGGGCCGCAGCCGTCGTTCTGCGACCTCGAAGAGCACAACGCGCTCACTGCACACCAAGAGCGTCAGCGACTCGCGAAAGGGATGTCGAGCGGCGAGCACGCCGACGAGGGATGATGCAACGACCACGAGCCGGGAGGAGATGAGGCAATGGCGAACGAGGCGTACCGGGCGGTCTTCTTGCGCGTGCACCCGACCGGCAAGATGGTGCTCAGCCTGACGACGGAGCCCGACGGGAACGAGGCAAAGTACGCACAGCTCGTCGCCGACGAGCTCGGCATCCCTGCGCTCGACGTCAAGGTCGTGCCCGCCGACACCGACCGCTTCGGTGTCGGTCATGGCTACAACACGAGCCCCTCGAGCGGTACGTCGGCGGCGGTCGTGAGCGCCGCCGGAAAGATCCGCGCGAAAGGGCAGCAGCTTGCGGGGATGGCACTCGGAGCCGAGCCCGAGACGCTCAAATGGTTCAACGGGGCGTGGATCGCCCCGGAGGGAAGCGACCCGACGCAGATGAAGACGATCGAGGACGTCGCCCTCTACGCGCACGGAACGGGTGCTCTGCCGCCGGGCGTCGAAGGCGGGCTCGACGCGCAGACGGTCTACGCGGAATAGTCGGTCGCGACCGGAAGCCGGGCGTCGAGCGAGACCTCGACCTCGTCGACGACCTTCAGCGTCCCGAACAGCGTGGAGTACGGCGTCATGCCCCAGTCGCTCTGTGTGAGGACGGCCGTGCCGCTCACGTCGCCTTCTGCGCCGCATGCGATCTCGAACCCGATTGGGCTCGTGCTGCCGGCGAGCGTGAGCGCTCCATGCACCCTGAGGCCGCCCGCCGTCGGTTCGATCTGCGTCGAGCGGAACTCGATCGTGCAGCCCTTCAGGATCTCGTCGTCGATGGTCTGCGCGATGCCCGCGAGGTCCTCGACCCCGAGCGCCTGCAGCCCACCGGTGGCCTCGCGCACTCGGAGCGACCTCGCATCTGCTTCGAGCGCGAAGCTCGATGCCGTCGCGGCGACCGCGAGCGTCGCCTGCCACGCGGTCACCTCGATCAGGAGGTCGTGCCCCGCCTTGGCGGCCACTCCGGTTCGCGTCGTGCGCACTACGAGGGTTCCGTCGTTCGGCCCCAGTGTGTACGTGCCCTCCGGGATCGCCATCAGCAGACCCTATATTGGCGCTCGCAAGCTGCTTCGGTAAGGTCATGAGCATGGCCGTCGAGTTGGATCACTCCTTCACCACCGCACGGGCGATCGACGAGAGCTACGCGACCATCCTCGATCTCGAGCGCGTCATACCCTGCGTCGAGGGAGGCCTCGTGCTCGAGGCGACCTCGCCGGAATCGGTCAAGGCTGAGATCAAGGTCAAGATGGGCGCGATGTCGATGACGTACACCGGCACGGTCGAGATCGTCGAGCAGGACGCCGCGTCGCACACGGTGTTGATGCGCGTCAAGTCGAAGGAAGCCGGCGGCCAGGGGCACGCGAATGCCGACGTCTCGTTCGCCCTCGCCGACGGCGGCGGCACGATCCATACGAACGCGCAGATCACGGGCAAGGCCGCGTCGATGGGCGAGGGAGTCATGGTCGGAGTGCTCGATGCCCTGATCAGTGACTTCAGCGGCAAGCTGTCCGCCCTCTGACCGGGGGCCGTGTCGATGGCGACGATCGCGATGCGGGCAGTCCGCGAGGGCGAGGTACCGCCCGACGGCGGGACAGCGGTGCAGGAGGATCCCGATCGGCCCGTCTTTCACGGGAACGGGCCCGACGATTACGTGTGCGTCGAGTGCGGCAACGTGCTCGCTCTGGCGATGCATCCGGTGCAGATGACGAAGAAGGTGCGCGTCCGCTGCGGGCGGTGCTCGACGGTGAACGTCTCGGTGATCGACGGCTGGGAGTTGAGTCAGAAGCCGCCCAGCTGACGCAGGGCCGCGCGGTGCGCGTGGTACGCGGCTGCTCCGTCTCCGTCCGTGACGGGGATTCGGACGACGGGCGGATGACCCATGGCCGGGGTTGCGAGATCGAAGAGCGCGTCGTGGTATGCGCGTTCCCGCTGTACGCCGCCGAAGCCGAACCCTTTTGCCGGAAGCCCACGAACAAGACCGTCGCTCTTGGCGCTCCACGTCCGGCAGAGCTCCTTGTGCTCGTCGAGGTCGAAGGCGAGCGCCGCCTGCGCGGGATAGAGCTCGAGTGCGGCGAGGCGGAACGATGTGAAGTGCAGCGGCTCGTCGACTTCGATCACCGTTCCGGTGAGCTCATGCACGAGTCCGACGGGAAGCAGCAGGTTCTCGCGCGACGCATGGAGGACGGAGACGTCGCCGCCGAGCCGCATGTAGATCGCAGCGAGCGGAACGAGTGCCGCTTTCACCGGCTCGACGAGGGCCGGGTCGCGCCGCGCCTTCGCGACGCGCTCGAGCCCGACGTGGCCCTGCTCGCACAGCCAGTCGAACGAGCTGCTCGCCAGCACGATCCCGTCCCCGGCGGCCGCGCGCGCGAAAGCCGACTGAGCGTCGCCGAACGCCACGCGAGGGATCCTACGGCGAGATCAGGCGGGGCCTGAAGCCCTCGATCGCCACCGGCAGGAGCCGGAACCCACGCACACCTCGCCGGTCGACATTCACGTGCAGGATCGCCGTCCTCGCTGTTACGCCCGACGAAGGAAAGACGAAGTTCCCGAGGCTCCAGGCGACGAGTGTCGACGAGGTGGGCCTCGTGACCGGGCCGAAGACGTGGGGATGCGCGCCGAGGACGACCGATGCCCCCGCCTGCAGGCAAGCGGCTGCGAACTGCATTTGCCGCGCGTCGGGCTCGGGATGCAGCTCGGTTCCCCAGTGGAAGTAACACACGACGACGTCGCTGCGGCGGAGCGCGGCATGGACGTCGGCCGCGATCGCGGCTGTGTCCGCGCGCGCGGTTCCGGCGGTCGTGGGACCAGCGGGAAAACCGAGTGGGTTGACGTCGGAGTAGCCGAGGAAGGCCACGCGGAGGCCGCCGGCGTCGACGATCGCCGGCAGGCGCGCGCGCCTCTCGTCGACTCCTGCGCCGATCGGCTGGATGCCCGCCGCGCGCACCGAGCGCACCGTGTCGACGAGCGCATCGCGCCCGTAGTCGACCGAGTGGTTGTTGGCGAGCGTCAGCACGTCGAACCCCGCCTGACGCGCGAGCGGCACGAGCGAAGAGGGATTGCCGCGGAATACGTACTGCTTGTCCGCGGCCATCCCGCGCGTCGAGACGGAGGTCTCCAGGTTTCCGACGGTGATGTCCGCCGTTCGCAAGGTCGGCGCGACGTTCGTCCAGGGGTAGGTCGCGCCGTACTGCCCGACCTGCTCGCCGAAGGTGATGTCTCCGACTGCTTCGATGACGACCGGCCGGACGACCAGCGTCCCCACGCCCTCTCTGCCCAGATCGCCGACGACGGCGAGGGCGTATCTCCCCGGCTTCGTCGGCGTGAATCGGAGCGTGTACCGCCCCTGCCCGTCGGTGAGCCCAGTCGCGACGGTCCGGCCGTTTGCGCGCAGCGCAAGGCGGACCGCGACACCGCCATAGCCGTGGACGACGAGAGGCACGCCTGTCGCCTGCCACGCGGGCAGCGTCGTCGTGATCGAAAGCGCCTGCTTCACCGGCTGCGAAGACGCAGAAGGAACGCGGACGAGGTGAACGATCAGGAACGCCTCACCCACCGCAATCGCGACGGCGCCCGCCAGCAGCCACTGCGGCCGCGGCGTCCGGGTCGGATGGGAGCGCGAGGATCGTGGAGACATCGAGCGGCTTCTGCTGCGGTGGAGCCGTGTCAGGGGATTGTTCTCGCTGCGGTGCCCCGAGTCCTGCGCTCCGCGATCGACGGGCGGCCGGCGGTGCAAGATGTCAGCCGGCCTGAGACGTGAGAAACTGTTGCGGAACGGCGAACAGGAAACGGAGGAAGAAACGTTGACACCGGCGGCGACGTCTGCATTTTCCAGTCCGTACGCGATCGAGACGCCCCCCGGCTGCGAAGGCTGGGAGGAGATGTACCCGTACTACGCGCTGTTCGATGAGCAACGGCGCGAGACGGACGAGAACCGCTTCTGGTTCTGGAACTCGATGCACTTCCCGGTGCCGATGCCGGCCTTCGACGTGATCTGCATCGACTCTCCGTATCAGGCAGTCGGCTCGTGGCAGAACCGCGTGTTCGCCGTGCCGCCTGCGATGGGGATCGACTACCGCTGCGTCAACGGCTACATCTACATCTCCGGCAATCCGGTGACCGATCCCGCGAAGATCGCTGAGCGCGCTGGGTTCTTCCAGAAACGCGCCGGCTACTACCTCGAGAACTGGAACGAGCTCTACGCGAAGTGGCGGACGAAGATGGAAGCCCTGATCGCCGACCTCGATGCCTTGCAGGTGCCGGACCTTCCCGAGTACGAGTCGGACGAGGTGGCGTTCGGCGACGATCGCAACACCTCGTTCTACGAGGTCCTCGATGCCTACAGCCGGGCGATCCGGATGGGCGACCTGATGTGGCAGCACCACTTCGAGTTCCTGCTGCTCGGCTACGGCACGTACGCGACGTTCGCGGAGTTCTGCAAGGCGCAGCTTCCCGACATCCCTGACCAGCACATCGCGCAGATGGTCGCCGGCATCGACGTCCTTCTGTTCCGGCCCGACGCCGAGCTGCGCCGGCTGGCTCGGCTGGCGCTCGAGACAGGGGTCGACGCAGCATTCCGCGAGGAGCGGTCGCCGGCCGAGATCGAGGATGAGCTCGGGCAGACCGACGCCGGACGCGCCTGGCTCGCCCAGCTCGAGGAGGCGAAGGATCCGTGGTTCAACATGGCGACGGGCGACGGTCTCACGCACCACTACCGGAGCTGGCTCGACGACCCGAGCATCCCCTACGCGTCGATCGGCGGCTATCTGCGAGCGTTGAAGGCAGGCGAGCAGATCGAGCGCCCGACCGCGGCGATCGAGCGTGAGCGCGACCGTCTCGCCGAGGAGTACGGTGCGCTCCTCCACGAGGACGCACGCAAGCCGTTCAACGAGCTCCTGCAGCTCTCGCGCACGGTGTTCCCCTACGTCGAGGAGCACAAGTTCTATTGCGACTACTGGTTTCTCACACGCTGGTGGAACAAGATCCGCGAGTTCGGCGCACTGCTCGCACGGAACGACTTTCTCGCAGGACGGCGAGGACGTCTTCCACCTGTCCCGCTACGAGGTCGCGTCCGCGCTCGACGAGCTCGTGCTGACCTGGGCCACCGGCGGCGCTCCGCGCGGGCCGTCCTACTGGCCGCCGATCGCCGAGCGTCGCAAGGAGCTGCTCGCAAAGCTCGGCGAGTGGACACCGCCGCCGGCACTCGGAGTGACGCCGGAGGCGATCACCGACCCGATGACGATCATGCTCTGGGGCGTGACGACCGACCGCGTGCGCGACTGGGCGCGCCAGGAGGACGGAGGCACCGAGCTGAACGGCGCGGCCGCCTCGCCCGGGACCGTCGAGGGAATCGCCCGCGTCGTCCGGTCGATCGGGGAGCTGGCCGACGTGCGGGACGGGGAGATCCTCGTCTGCGGCAGCACGTCGCCGGCCTGGGCGCCGATCTTCTCGAAGATCACGGCGACGGTGACCGACGTCGGCGGCGTGATGTCGCACGCCGCGATCGTGTGCCGCGAGTACGGGCTTCCGGCGGTCGTCGGAACCGGCCGCGCGACGTCGATGATCCGCACCGGCCAGACGATCCGCGTGAACGGCACGGCAGGCACGGTGACGCTGGTCGAGGAGTAGCGGGCGCGTGGAGCACAGCCGTTCTCTGGCCGAGCTGCGAGGCGCGGACGAGCCTCGGTTCGGCGGCAAGAGCGCGAGCCTCGGCGAGCTGATCGCGGCGGACATCCCCGTGCCACCGGGATTCGCGATCTCGACCGACGCGTTCCATGCGTTCCTCGCGGAGTCAGGGCTCACGGGCACGATCGCGGACGCGGCGGCGCGGATCTCGGCCGACGATCTCAATACGGTGATGGCCGCCTCGCACGCGATCAGCGAGGCGATGCGCTTCGCGCCGATGCCCGAACTCGTTCGCGACGAGGTGTCGCGGCAGTATGCGGCGCTCGCCGGCACGACGCTGGAAGACGCGCCGCCCGTTGCGGTCCGCTCGAGTGCGGTCGGCGAGGACAGCCAGGACGCGACGTTCGCGGGCCAGCAGGAGACATACCTCTGGGTTCGCGGCGTCGAGCACGTCTGCGATGCGGTGCGCGACTGCTGGGTCAGCCTCTACAGCGCTCCGGCGATCAGCTATCGCGCGCGCATGGGAGATGCCGCGACGCCGCCCGCGATGGGCGTCACCGTGCAGCTGATGGTCGACGCTGCCGTCTCCGGCGTGATGTTCACGTGCAACCCGGTCAGCGGCGACCCGAGCATGGTCGCCGTCAACGCCAGCTGGGGGCTCGGGCTCGCAGTCGTCGGCGGCGAGGTCACGCCCGACGACTTCCTGATCAGCAAGATCACGCACGAGATCGTTCGAGAGAACGTGCATCGCAAGGAGATCGAGTACGTGCCGCACCCCGGCGGCCGCGGCGTGATGCGAGTCGACGTGATGGAGGAGCGGCAGTTGCAGCGATGCGTCGACGAGCCGACGCTCGCTGCCCTGACCGATGTCGCGCGAACGATCGAGCGCTACTTCGGCGCTCCTCAGGACATCGAATGGGCGATCGCGCGCGGAGACCAACATCTGTTCGTCCTACAGTCCCGACCCGTCACGGCCGTCCCGAGGCGTGAGCACGAGCCGGTCGCAGCCGACGCCGTGTCGTTCGTGATGAAGACCTTCGGCGCAGATCTGACGAAGCCCTGAGATGCCGCTCTCGAACGACGACATCCACGAGATCCTCCGGATCATCGACGAGTCGCCGCTCGACGAGCTGACGATCGAGACCGAGGGCTTCTCGCTGCACGTCCGCAAGGGGGAGGTCGATGCAGGCGCGCCCGTGCCGCACGTGAAGGCCGCGCAGCAGCCCGAAGCCCGTCCGCCCTCGCCTTCGAACGACGGCGCCGTCACGATCGCTGCGCCGATGCTCGGTGTGTTCTATCGCGCCGAAGGCCCGGGACAGAGCCCGTTCGTGGACGTCGGCAGTCGCGTCGAGCCGGATACGACCGTCTGCATCATCGAGTCGATGAAGATGATGAACTCGGTTCCCGCGGGCGTCTCGGGAACGATCGTCGAGGTGTGCCACGAGAACGCCGAGCTCGTGGAATACGACGCACCGCTCTTCCGCGTGGAGCCCGCGTGAGCGCGTGAGCCGCTCGATCGACTTCGTCGACACGACGACGCGCGACGGCAACCAGAGCCTCTGGAGCGCGACGGGCCTGACCACGCCCGACGTCCTCGCGATCGCGCCGACGCTCGATCGCGTCGGCTATCACGCGCTCGACTTCACATCGAGCACTCACATGGCGGTCTCGGTGCGGTTCCACCGGGAGGATCCGTGGGAGCGGATCCGCCTCGTCAGCGAAGCGATGCCGGAGACGCCGCTCGGGATGATCACCACGGGCATGCGCTTCATCTCCTGGGTGCCCGCAGACGAGGGGGTGATGCGCCTGTCGTTCCGTCTCGTCGTTCGCAACGGGCTCCGCCGGTTGCAGATCGCCGATCCGTCGAACGACCCTGGCCGTCTGAAGCGCCTCGCTGCGATGGCGCGCGCCGAGGGATTCGTCGAGGTGGTCGTCGGGCTCACGTACTCGATCAGCGAGGTTCACACGCATGCGTACTACGCCGAGCGGGTGGCGGCGCTCGCCGACTGTGCCGAGATCGATCGCCTGTATCTCAAGGACCCGGGCGGACTGCTCACGCAGGAGGCGGTGCGGGAGCTTGCTCCACACTTCCTCGCGGCGGCCCGTGGGCGCCCGATCGAGTTGCACAGTCATTGCACGATCGGGCTGGCGCCGCTCGTGTACATCGAGGGCGTACAAGCGGGTTTTGAGGTCGTCCACACGGCCGCCGGGCCGCTCTCGCGCGGAACCTCGCAGCCGGACGTGGTGAGCACCGCGCGCAACCTTCAAGCGGCCGGTTACGCGAACCACCTCGATTTCGACGCGCAAGCGATCGTCGCGGAGCACTTCGCACAGCTCGCCCGAGCGAAGGGCTTGCCCGCAGGAACGCCTCGTGAGTTCGACGCCGTCTACTACGGCCACCAGCTCCCGGGCGGGATGGTCACGACGACGCGGCGGATGCTCGAGGAGATTCGACGCCCGGAGCTCTTCGACGCGGTGCTGGAGGAAGTGACTCGCGTACGGCGCGAAATGGGATATCCGATCCTCGTCACACCCGTCTCGCAGTTCGTCGCGAGCCAGGCGGCCCGCAACGTGATCGACGGGGAGCGCTGGGTGAACGTCTCCGACGAGACCGTGCGCTATTTCCTCGGCCATTACGGCGAGTCGCCTGCGCCCGTCGATGCCGAGATCGCCGACCGAGTGCTCGCCCGCCCGCAGGTGAGGAACCTCCGGGACCTGCAGCCGATCACGCTCGACGGCGCCCGCGCGCGCTTCGGGACGCGTATCTCCGACGAAGAGCTGTTGCTGCGGCTCACGATGCCCGAGGAGCAGGTCGACGCGATGGTCGCGGCCCGCGGCCGTCCAGCCGCGGCGGCCGGCCGGCCGGGGCGCGCGCCGATCGTGACCTTGCTGCTGGAGCTTGAACGCCGTCCGGCGATCTCGCAGTTCGAGCTGGTCACGGACGGCGAGGTCGTGAACTGGCGCCGTGGCTGAGTCGTCGAGTCTCAGCGACGTCGACGGGTTCGTGTTCGACGTCGACGGGACGCTCGTTCATCGCGGCCCCGACGGCGAGCCTCGGCTCCTGCCCGGCGCGCGCGAGGTGCTCGAGCGAATCCGCGCGTCGGGTCGTCCGTTCGTGTTGTTCACCAACGGAAGCCACGTCCACGCAGAGACGATGGCGCGGGCTCTGCGCGAGAACGGCCTGCCGGTCCAGGGCGACGAGCTCCTCACGCCGGTCGAGAGCGCGATCACCTACCTGCGTCGATATCACCGTGGCCGGCGCGTGCTCTTGTTCACGACGGAGGTGATCCGCGACCGAATCGTCGACGCCGGTATCGACGTCACCGCCGACGAGGACGCCGGCGTCGTATTCGTCGCCCACGTCGACGAGATCGACTTCGCCTCGATCGAGCGTGCCGCGCGTGCGGTATCGGCGGGCGCGCCCCTGTTGACCGGCAGCTACGTCCGAGGGTACGCCGGCGCAGACGGCATCATCTTCAGCCGGGGCGCGATGGTCACGGCGGCGATCGCCAAGGTCGGCGGTGCGCGGCCTCGCGTTGTGGGCAAGCCCTCGCGCGCCGCGGTCGGTGAGCTACGCGCACACTTCGGCTTCCCGACGGAGCGGCTTGCCGTCATCGGCGACGACCTCGACATGGACATCGCTCTCGGACATCTCGGCGGGTCGCGCACGGTGCTCGTGCGCAGCGGCATTACCGGCAAGGACGTCCTCGACGGAGTCCCGGAGCGCCGGCGGCCGCACGCGGTGATCGACGGCGTCGCCGACCTGCTCGACTGGTTGTGACGGTCAGGCGGGCGCGGCGGCGGCGAGGCTCGTGCCGAGCCGGTCGATGAGCCTGATCAGCTCCGGATGCTCCGCCGGTTCCCAGTCGGCGAGAATCTCGTCGATCCGGGTCATCCGTGCCGCATCGATGCGCAGGAGAATCGCATCCGCCTGCGGCGTCGTGTGAAAGACGATGTGCTCCTCGCCGAGCTCGGCTCCTTCGACTCGCACGAGGCCGCGCGCGACGAGCTGCCGCATCTCGGGCTCGAGCCGATCGCGATCGGTGCCGACGCGCTCGGCAAGCGCCGGGAGCGCGGCGGTGTCCTCGTCGCGGACGCGGAACAGGAGCCAGAGCTCCTGTGGGTTGAGATCGGCGTCGCCGAGATCGGCGAGCGCCTCGTAGACCCAGTGGCGGTTCTCGCGGAGGGCGAGCACGCTCAACTTGTTCTCGACCTCGTGTAGCGAGCTCTCGTCTCGCGGCGGGGCGAAGAGGTTCGCGAGGTACGTCGCGTCCACCCGCTGGTCGCCGACGGTCTCGCGCAGCGGCTGCTCGCGCAGGAACCAGGTGAGCCCGAACGATAGGAAGGCAATCCCGGTCGCGGCGAGAAACACCGGATGCAGCGCTTCTGCGAATGCGTTGACGTACGGCTCGTGGATCGCCGGCGGCAGCTTGTCGATCACGCTGGGGATCGGATGGCCCGAGCCCGCCGGCAGTCCGTGCGGGAAGCTCGCCGCGAGCTTGGCGGCAAGCTGCGTGGAGAAGATCGCCCCGAAGATCGAGACACCGATCGTGCCTCCCATCGACCGGAACAACGTCGCGCCCGACGTCGCAACGCCGAGGTCCTTGTACTCGACGGAGTTCTGCACCGCGAGCACGAGGACCTGCATCACGAACCCGAGCCCGAGGCCGAGCACGAGCATGTAGAGGTCGGTCAGGAGGATCGAGGTCCCGACCTCGAGACGTGAGAGCAGGAACAGGCCGACGGTCATCAACGCCGTGCCGACGATCGGGAAGACCTTGTAGCGGCCGAATCGAGTGATCAGCAGGCCGCTGCCGATCGATGAGGCGATCACACCCGCCATCAACGGCAACAGCTGGAGGCCCGAAGCGGTCGGGCTCGCCCCTTTGACGATCTGGAGATAGAGCGGCAGATAGGTGACGGAGCCGAAGAGCGCGAGGCCGATGATGAAGCCGATCACGCTCGACACGCTGAAGACGCGGTTGCGGAACAACCGGAGCGGCAGCACGGGCTCAGAGGCGCGGCTCTCGACGACGACGAAGGCTGCGATCAGCACGACTCCCAGCACCGCCAGCCCGATGATCGTCGCCGAGCCCCACGGGTAGCTGGTGCCGCCGAGGCTCGTGAAGAGCACGATCGACGAGAGGCCGCCTGCGAGGAGCGCCATGCCGAGGTAGTCGATCTTGTGCTGCTCGCGACTCGCAGGAACGTGCAGCACGAGCGCGAGCACGACGAACGCCACGATCCCGAGGGGCAGATTGACGAAGAAGATCCAGTTCCACGAGAGATGGTCGACGAAGAAGCCGCCGATCAGCGGCCCGATCACGGTCGACACGCCGAACACCGAGCCCATCAGGCCGCTGTACCGGCCACGCTCGCGCGGCGGGACGACGTCTCCGATGAGCGCCTGTGTCGAGACCATGAGCGCGCCGCCGCCGAGACCCTGCAGCGCGCGAAAGCCGATCAGCTCGGTCATGCCGTTCGCGAGGCCGCAGAGCGCCGAGCCCACGAGGAACACGACGAGTGCGACCTGGAGCACGATCTTGCGGCCGTAGAGGTCGCCGAGCTTGCCTGCGATCGGCGTCGTGATCGTCGAGCCGAGCAGATATGCGGTGACGACCCAGGAGAGCTTGTCGATGCCGCCGAGATCGCCGACGATCGTCGGAAGCGCTGTCGAGACGATCGTCGAGTCGAGCGACGCGAGCAGCATGACGAGCATCAGCGCCGCGAAGATGGGGCCGAGCCTCGGGGTCGAGCTGTCGCTGCCTACGTCGTCGGTCGCCATCGAGGCGTCGATCAAACCGCAGCTCGCGAGGACCGGGCATCCCCCCGTGAGGATGATTCAGGGAGAAACGGCGGCGGGCCTCCGGACACCCACCGCCGTCGAATCACCGCCGTCGAATTACTTCTCGGCCGGCTCGTCTTCCGCGAGGATGCGGTAGAGCGAGCGACGAGTGTCCGCGAGCACCGCTGCGGCCTCCGCCGACTGCGTCTCGCTGCCCGCGTGCATGACCTGCTGGACGGCGATCCCGACCTGCATCACCAGCTTGCCGAGCTCACGTACGCCTTCGGGCACGCCCTCGCTGGCGAGCGTCCAGGGAGAACCGAGCTCGGCCCGGTGCTCCTCGACGTATGTGCGACCGGCGTCGGTGAGCCCGAAGACGTTGCCGCCGTCACGGGTCTCGCCTCGGACGAGGCCCTCGTCGGCCAGCAGCTGGAATGCGGGATAGACCGATCCGGGGCTCGGGCGCCAGGCGCCTTCGCTCCGTGCTTCGATCTCCTGCATCACCTGGTAGCCGTTGCGAGGCTCTTCCTCGATCAGCAGCAGGATCGCAGCTCTGACGTCGCCACGGCGCATGCGGCGTCGCGATCGGCCGCCGTGGTGGTGGCCATGGAAGCCGCCGTGGCCCCCATGTCCTCCGTGGCCTGGGCCGCCGAATCCCTCGGGGTCGAATCTGATGTATCGATGTTTTCTGTGCATGTCGCGATAGTAATCGATATATCGTTATGTGTCAAGACATGAATTCGGCAGCGGCAAGCCACGTCTGGCAGCATGACCCGGTGAGGCCCGCTCCGCGCGTTGCCTCTCGCTGTGTGGTCGGGGTCGACCAGAACGGAGCCGCGGCAACGAGAGAGGAGACGGGTGTTCGATTGCGCCGCGCGGGGCCTTCGGGCTCGTCGGATCGAGAGACGCATCGCGTCGACCGTGCTGGTCGCGGCGCTGTTCTCGGCCGCGGCGGTCGGAACGGCCGTCGCGGACACGACGCCCGTCACGACGATTGACGCGCCGGCGACGACGACCGACCCCGCTGCAACGACCGTCCCTCCGCCGACGACGGTTCCGACGGTCGCGACCACGTCGACGAGCGCCACCACCGCATCGACGAGCAGCTTGTCCGGCACCACCACGATCGCAACGACCGCGACGGCTCCAGGCACGACGACGCCCGCGACGACAACGGCAACGCAGCCCGCTACGACTGCTCCCGTCAAGCCGCCGACGGCATCCGCGTGTGCCGGGGCGGGGATGCTCGTGCTGCTCGTGCCGCATGAGGCACCGCGCGTCGTCGGCCCCGCCGTCTCGGCGCGCACGCCGGCCGGGTCCGGCGCCACGACGTTCCAGTACCCGACGAACGGCAGCGTCCTTCGCAGCGTCCGGCCGCGCGCCGACGTCTCGGGCTGTGCCGGAAGCAGCGGGCCGCGAACGGCGACGAGCACGGTGCGGAGCCTCAGTCTCTTCGGCGGCGCCGTGCGGGCCGCCCGTGTGACGGCCGCCCTGGTTCGCCGAAGGCCGGCAGCGCACTGGCGGTTGCAGGTGAACGTCAGGGGACTGCGGATCGACGGGCACCGCGTGACACCGCGACCGGAAGCCCAGCTCGCCGTCGGACGGTGGGGCCGGCTCCTCCTCGACGGCGCGTATGTGAGCCCGTCCGGGTCGCCGGGCCTCGGCTGGTGGCGCGCCGGGCTCGAGCTCCGATTTCTGAGGGCCCACGCCGGGCTTCCGAAGGGAACCGAGCTACTCGTCGCCTATGTCGCGGCGAACAAGCCCTTCGCGGCGGTCGAGCATCTCCGGCTGAAGACGGTGCACGCCAGAAAGGCGAAGGTCGGTGCACCGCTCACCGTGACGCCGCCCCTACGCGGAGGTCCGTACGTCTTCCCGGTCGCAGCCGACATCGGCGTTGCAGACACCTACGCGGCGTCCCGGAGCGACGTGCCCGGCGGCTGGCATCACGGTGACGATCTCTTCTCCGGGCTCGGAAGCCCCGTCGTCGCCGTCGCCGACGGGACCGTGTTCTCCGTCGGGTGGAATCGGCTCGGCGGCTGGAGGCTGTGGCTCCGCGACCGCCGGGGAAACGAGTTCTACTACGCACACCTCTCCGGCTACACGCGTCTCGCGCGCGACGGCGACCGGGTGACTGCGGGGCAGCCGCTCGCGTTCGTCGGCCACACGGGCGACGCGTTCACGACGCCCCACCATCTGCACTTCGAGATCCACCCGGTCGGGTTGTTGCGGCTCGGCTACGACGGCGCGGTCGACCCGACCGGTTATCTTCGCTCGTGGAGGCACGTGACGCGGGTTGCGCCCCTCGAGCCAGTCCGTCTGCCCGCCGGCGCCGCGCTGAACGGGGAAGGGGCATTGAGCGACTATCGCCAACTCCTCGCGGTCAAGGGGCTTCTTCCGCAAGCACGGGTCAAGCACATCGCCGTGCCGAGCCTGCTCAGCCGCCCGGTGCTGCCCGCACTCGACGTCACGCCCGCAGTGCTCGCGAGCGCGCAGCCGTGGACCTCGCCGACGGCGCTCGCCGCCGCGCTCACCGCGCTCCTCTCGGTCGCCGCTCTCCTGCTGCGCGCCCGCCTGGGCGTCGTCGCCCGGCGGCTCCGCGCGCGCCTGCGCGCCTGACCGAGCGGGCGACTCAGCTGCGCGTCGCGTCGTAGATCCGCGCGGACAGATACACGGCGAAGGAGATCGTGCTGATGAAGAACGTCGTCGGCCACGGTTGCGCGAGCGAGAGCAGGATCCCGCCCTCGGTAGAGACAAGCGCGATCGCGACGCTGAGCAGCAGCGCGCGCCCGGGCCTCACGGTCAGCCGTTGCGCAGCTGCTGCCGGCGTGATCACGAGCGTCAGCACAAGGAGCACGCCGACGACCTGAACCGCTTCCGCCGTTGCGAGTGCGAGGAGCAGGAAGGTCGCGACCGCGAGTGCGCGCAGCGGGACGCCGCGCGCTTCGGCAAGGTCGGGATCGACGCTCGAGAAGAGCAGCGGCCGGTAGAGGCCGGCGATGCCGGCCAGCACGATTGCGCCGACGACGACGAGTACGCCAAGCTGGTGGTCGCTGACGCCGACGATGCTGCCGAAGAGCAAGTTGGTCGCCTCGGTTGCATATCCCTGGTAGAGCGAGAGGAACAGCACGCCGACACCGAGACCGAACGCGAGCACCGCGCCGATCGCGCTGTCGTTCTCGCGGCCGCGCAGCGAGAGCAAGCCGAGCACGAGGCCGACGCCGAGCGATCCGCCGACCAAACCGATCACCGGATCGATCCCGGCGACGAGCGCTGCGGCTGCGCCGGTGAATCCGAGCTCGGAGATCGCATGCACGGCGAAGCTCGCGCCGCGCGTGACGACGAAGACGCCGATCGCTCCGGAGACGACAGCCACGACGGCGCCGGCGAGCAGCGCGGTGTGGACGAAGTGCTGGGCGAGCAGATCCGTGAACATCAGTGTGTGTGCTCGACGTGGTGGACGTGGGAGTCGTCGGGCGTCCCGACGACGACGATCCGATCGCGTACGCGCAGTACGTCGACGTCGGTGTCGTACAGCGCCGAGAGCGTCTCCGACGTCAGCACCTCGTCGGGCGTCCCGATCGCCCACCGGCCAGGAGCGAGATAGAGGACGCGGTCGACCATCGGCAAGACCGGGTTGATGTCATGCGTGACGAAGACGATCGGCGTCCCAGCGCTGCGCCTGCGTTCGTCGAGCAAGTGGGTGATCGTCTGTTGATAAGCGAGGTCGAGGGACAGCAGCGGTTCGTCTGCGAGCAGCAACACGGGATCGGAGACGAGTGCCTGCGCGATGCGCAGCCGTTGCTGCTCGCCGCCCGAGAGGCGCCCGATCGGCGCGCTCGCATAGTCCGATGCGCCGACGTCGCCCAGCGCGCGCTCGACGCGCGCACGCTCGTCGCTCGAGAGCCGCCCGATGCCCCAGCGATGACCGTCGACACCCAGGCGGACGAGATCGGTGCCGCGCAAGGCAAGATCGCGGTCGAACACGCGCTGCTGTGGCACGTAGCCGATGCGCCTGCGCGCATCGCGCGGCTGCTTCCCGTTGATCTCGATGTGCCCGGCCGAGGGAGCGAGCAGCCCGAGCATGATCCTGATCAGCGAGGTCTTACCCGTGCCGTTCGGGCCGAGCACGGCGAGCAGCTCTCCGGTCGCGAGCGCGAAGCTCAAGTCGTCCCAGAGCACGCGTTCGCCGAAACGAAGCCCCAGGCCTTCGGCCGATACGACCGGCGGACCGGTACTGCTCATCTCGAAAGAGCCTCGAACAGCGCTCTCGCCTGACCGAGCTGCCACTGCTGGAAGTTGCGGTGCGGCGGCAGCGTCTCCGTCATCGCGACGACCGGGATGCCGGCATGTTCCGCCGCGGTGCGAACCCTCTGCGTGATCGGTGTCGGCGTCTGGCTGTTGTAGAGCAGCACCTTGATCTCATGGCCCGTGACGAGCGCATCCATGTCGGCGACCGCCTGCGGCGCCGGCTCGATGCCATCCTCGACGGCGCGCGTGAACGCCGGCGGTGCACGATTCGTCAAGCCGGCCGCGTCGATCAGGTAGCCGGGGACGGGCTCGGTGTACGCGACCGGAGCGCCCGTGAACCTCGTGTCGATCTGCCTTACGACGTGCTGGAGCGGCCGCAGGCTCCGAACGAACCGGTTGAGGCCGCTGCGGTAGGCCGGCGCATGCGCGGCGTCCGTCTCGATCAGCCCGGAAGCGATCGCAGTGGCGATGCGATTCAGCTTCGGCACGTCGTACCAGAGATGCGGATTGGCATCCGCGCCCTTGACGCCGAGCACGTCCGCAATCGTGAGGACGAGCCGGTTGTTCGACGGCGTTGCGCGCTCGAGCTTGTCCATGAAGGCGTCGTAGCCGAGGCCGTTCTGGATCACGAGCCGTGCCTCCGACACCGCAAGGCCGTTGCGCGTGCCCGGCTCGAAGAGATGCGGGTCGGCGTTCGGGTCCGAGAGCACCGACGTGACCGACACGTGTGAGCCACCGATCTGCCGGACGATGTCGCCGTACACGTTCTCCGCTGCGACGACACGCACCGGGCCGCCGGTGGAGCGCGCCTGTCCGCAACCGGCGGCGGTCAGGCAGGCGATGCAGATCAAGACGATAATGATTCTCATTGCGATAAACGCTAGACTAGGCCAAATGGCCACGGAGGCGCAACCGCGGGCGGCGGAGTTGTTACGGGAGCGCGGCGTCCGCGTCACGACGCAGCGCCTCGAGGTGCTGGAGGAGCTCGGACGCGAGCGCGACGACGTCACCGCGCAGACGCTCTGGCACCGGCTCCGCGAGCGCGGGTCCCAGACCGGTCTCGCCACGGTGTATCGCACCCTCTCGCTCCTCAGCGAGAAGGGCGTCATCGACACGCTCTCGCACCACGGCACGGAGCTCTGCTACCGGCTCTGCACCGACGCGCACCACCATCACATGGTCTGCTCGAATTGCCACAGCGTCGTCGAGATCGACCCGTGCGGCCTCGACGGCTGGCTCGACGCCGTGGCGTCGCGGCACGCGTTCGTCGTGACGGACCACAAGGTCGAGATCACCGGGCTCTGCGGCGCGTGCGCGGAGCGGCCGCAGGGCCTTCGCTGACCACGTCCCACCGGCGAGACTAGGGCGATGCACGGGGTCGTCCACGCGCTTCACACCTTCTACGAGCACCTGCGCGCCATCGCCTGGCTGCCGGTGCTCCTCGCCCTCGTGTGCCAGTTCGGGAAGATGCTGGCACGGACGCGCGCGTGGCGCAACGTGCTTGCGGCGGCGTTCCCAGAGGTCGACGTCCGTTGGCGGAGTGTGTTCGGCGCGTACGCGGCCGGAGCGGGCTTCAACGCAATCGTTCCGGCCCGCGGTGGCGATCTGCTGAAGCTGTCGATCGTCAAGCGGCGGATACCCGGCTCGACGTACGCCACGCTCGCGTCGTCGCTCGTCGTCGAGTCGATCCTCGACGGCGTCATCTCGGTTGCGTTTCTCGTCTGGGCGCTTCACGAGGGCGTCCTGCCCGGCGTCCATGTCCTGCACCGGCTGCCCGCCGTCGACTGGTTCTGGCTCTTTCGTCATCCGCGTGCCGCAGCGATCACGCTGGTTGTCGCGATCGCCGTGGCATTTGTGCTCGGCGTTCTGACGGCGTCGCGAATCGCGACGTTTCGACACAGGCTCGCACAGGGCGTGGCGATCCTTCACACCCCACGGCGATATCTCTTCGGCGTTGTGTCCTGGCAGCTCGTCGACTGGGCGTTGCGGCTCGCGACGATCTACTTCTTCCTCCGCGCGTTCCACATCCCGACGCCCTTCACGAACGAGCTCCGCGTCCAGGTGACGCAGAGCCTGTCGACGATCGTCCCGCTGACACCGGCCGGGATCGGCACCGAGCAGGCGCTCGTCGTCTATGTCCTGCGTGGACAGGCCTCATCGAGCGCGCTGCTCAGCCTCAGCGTCGGCATGAAGGTGATCCTCGCAAGCTTCAACGTCCTGATCGGGCTCATCGCGATGGCGGCGATGCTGCACACGCTTCGGTGGCGCAGCGTCACGGGCTCGGATCCCGACCCCGCGCCTCAGTGAGCTCGTCACAGACGTGCCACGAAGGCGGCGCGATTTTCATGGTTCGCTGTCAGGGTTGTGACGCGCTCCACGTTCCCGCCTCGTCGAGCCGACGCCGTCGCGAAGACGCTCGATCTCGATCTGAACGTCGGCATCTGCCACGCCTGCCTCAGCGTCGTGTCGTTTGCGCTCGACGACGGCAACCCGGCGAAGATCCGAGGCGAGTTGATGCACATGACCCCCTGGTTGTGGGACGAGGGCCTCGCGGAACACGCTCTCGCCGCGGTCCGACGCGCGTGTGAGCGCGGTGTCCTCGACGCGGACGTCGCCCTCGCGGATCTCGAGCTGAAAGGTGGGCGGAGCACGACGGCGCGGTCGATCGTGCGGCGCCTGGCGGCGGATCTCTCGCGGCGCACGAAGAACGAGCTGCGTCTCGAGGCGCTGGCACGCGACCGCCTGCGGCTGGCCCCGCCCGAGTTGAACTGAGCTGGTGAGGTGTTACGACGTCGACGTGAGCCGCAAGACGCTGCGCTCTTCGCGGAAGCGATCGCGGACGGCGAGCGCCTCGGGGATCGCCGTCAGGAAGACCTCGAGGACCTGCGGATCGAAGTGGGCGCCGCGCTCGGCCTGCATCGCGCCGATTACGACGCTGACCGGAAGCGCTGCGCGGTAGACGCGATCGCTGACCATTGCGTCGAACACATCGGCGACCGCGACGATCCTTCCGGCGAGCGGGATCGCCTCACCCGCGAGCCGCCGTGGGTAGCCGGCACCGTCGAAGCGCTCGTGATGCGTCCAGGCGATCTCGGCGGCGAGCTGAAGCAGCGGCTCCACCGAGCCTGCGAGCATGATGTTGCCGAGCCGTGTATGGGTTTCGACCACGCGGCGCTCGTCGGCACTGAGCGGGGCCGGCTTCCGCAGGATGTTGTCGGGGAGCGCGATCTTGCCGATGTCGTGCAAAGGGCTCGCGATACGGATCAGTTCGCACTCGGCGTCGGGGAGCCCGAGCCGCTGCGCGATCAGCTCGCTGAAGCGGCTGACGCGCTCGATGTGAAGGCCGGTCTCATGGTCGCGAAGCTCGGCCGCTCGGGCGAGTCGGTGGATCGTCTCTTCGCGCGACCGGCCGAGCTCTGCCGTCCGCTCGGCCACGAGCTGTTCGAGCCGTTCCCGGTGGGCCTCGTTCTCGATCTCCAGCCGGCGGCGCCGTAGTGCGTTGGCGATCCCGATCTTGACCTCGCTCGAGCGGAACGGCTTGACGATGTAGCCGTATGCTCCGAGCGCGAGCGCGGTCTCCGCGAGCTCGCGGGTCGTCGGCGCCGCTGACCATGAGGACGGCGACGTCGGTGCGGTTCTCGATGACGTCGTGGACGAGCTCCAGACCGGACTCGCCCGGCAGGTTCACGTCGCAGAGGATGAGCTCGAACGACCCCGAGCCGAGCGCAGCGCGCGCCGCCGCGGTATCGCCCGCAAGCGTCGTCACGTGGCCTTCGTCCGTCACGAGCCGGCGTAGCGCCTCGCGCACGCTCGGCTCGTCGTCAACGATGAGGACTCGCGCCAACTGCCCTCCCAACCGGTTCGTCTTCGCGGTCCAGAAGCGCGCGCACACTCGCCGCGAGACTGTCGTGCGTGAACGGCTTCTGGAGGAAGGCGGTATCGCTGCCGGCCGGTGTCAGCGGCAGAACGCCCTCGTCCGCGTGTCCGGACACGTACAGAACCTTGAGCTCGGGTCGCTGGGCGAGGAGCTCGGCCGCGACCTGAGGCCCGGTCTTTCGAGGCATTACGACGTCGGTCACGAGGAGCTCGATCATCCCGGCATGTCCGGCTGCGAGCGTCAGTGCCTCGGCGCCGTCGAACGCCTCGAGCACCGTGTATCCCTGCGCAGCGAGGACGCGGCGCGCCACGGCGCGTACGCCGTCCTCGTCTTCGACGAGGAGGACGGTCTCGTTACCCGTTGCGCGGAGCGGCAACGGCACCGGTCCGGGAAGGTCGACGCTCTCGCGCACGATGCGCGGAAGGTAGACCGCCATCGTCGTGCCTTCGTCGAGCACGCTCGTGACGTCGATGAAGCCGCCGCTCTGCGCGACGATCCCATGGACGCTGGCGAGCCCGAGACCTGTTCCGGCGCTTTGCTTCGTCGTGAAGAACGGCTCGAAGATCCGCGCACGCGTCGCTGTGTCCATCCCGCAACCGGAGTCCGCGACCGAGAGGACGACGAACGGGCCGTCCACGTCGTCGGGCGGCGTCTCGCGCGGGTCGGCGTTCGCCGTCCGGATCGTGAGCGTGCCGCCGGTGGGCATCGCGTCGCGCGCGTTCAGGGCGAGGTTGACGAGCACTTGTTCGATCTGGCCCGGATCGGCTTTGACGTCCCAGAGGTTCGATGCCGAGCGCCGTCACCACCTCGATGTGCTCGCCGATCAGTCGACGCAGCATCTTGCTCGTGTCGACGACGATCGTGTTCAGGTCGACGATGCGCGGCTGCAGCAACTGCTTCCGCCCGAATGCGAGGAGCTGCTGTGTCAGCGCTGCCGCGCGCTCGGCCGCCTGCTCGATCGCTTCGACGTCTGCCCGAAGTCCGACGTCGCTCTGGTCGATCTGGCCGAGCAGGAAGTCGCTGTGTACCGTGATGACGGTCAGCAGGTTGTTGAAGTCGTGCGCGACGCCGCCGGCGAGGCGGCCGACCGCATCGAGCTTCTGCGCCTGATACAGGCGTTCCTCGAGGCGCTTCCGGTCGCTGACGTCGTGGACCATGCCCACGGTGAACTCAGGATCGCCGTCCGCATCGCGTACGAGCGATGCCGTCAGGTGACCCCACACCATCTCGCCGTCGGCGCGCCGATACCGCTGCTCGAGCGCGAAGCTCTCACGCGCTCCGCTGACGAGCTCGGCGAACAGCTCGTCCCCGGCAGATGACTCGTCGCCCGCGGTGAGCTCCGACAGTTCCTTGCCCGAGAGCTCTTCACCGTGACGGCCCAGCATCTCCGCGAACGCACGGTTGTTGTCGACGATCCGTCCGGACGTGTCGGTGAGACCGATCCCCATCGCGGTCGACTCGTAGATCGCACGGAAACGCCGCTCGCTCCGTTGCAGCCGCTCGAGCAGCGAGAACGATCGGCTGACGAGAATGAGCGGCGCGATCGTGAGCGGCAGCATGTACGGGTTCCATTGCCAGACGCCTGCGATGGTGACGCCGAGAGAAGCAAGCAGCAGATCGGTCGACAGGCTGTTCCATGCGAAGAGGCCCGTCTCGCGAATCGAGCGGGCGCGGGCCAGGCGCAGGGCTCCGGCCAGCAGCACGTGATTCGAGCCGACGAGGACGACGCACGCCGCGGCCGCTCCCACGGCATATCCGATCTCCGCGTGAGCCGGCAGGCTCTTGGTGACGAGCTGTGCGGCCCCCCAGGCGGCGAGAGCGTTGAGCGTGAAGTTCGCGACGTTGAAGATCTGGAGGAACCACGGATACCGGCGACGCATGAGGTCAGGTCCAGTACTGCGCCAGCCCCATCAGCGCGATCAGCGCCGGAGGGAGGAGCATCACCGCCGCCGCGGTGAAGACGAGCGCGGTCGTGAAGCCGTGGTTGCGCTCCGTTGCGACGAACAGCGTGGACCCGAGGGCGGCGCCGAGGCCGAGCACCACGAAGATCAGCAACTCGCGGCGGTCGAGGTGCAGCCCCGGCAACACCGAGATCGAGACGGCGGCCGCGGCCGCCGCAATCAGGACGACGTATGCCTGCGCCGCGGCCGGCAGCGACCCCGGGCGTGCAGTTGCCGGCGTGTTCGTCCTCCTGCGCCGGGTCATGCGCTCATCTGATCCGACGCCGTGGACGGTCGGGGTGCAGCATGGCTACTCAACCCACCCCGCGCTCGACCATTGCACGCTCGACCACTGTGCGCTCGACCACTGCGCGCTCGACCATTGCGCGCTCGACCATTGCGCGCTCGACCACTGCGCGCTCGACCACTGTGCGCTCGACCACTGTGCGCTCGACCACTGGGCCTGCGTCGAGACGGTGCTCACCCAGCTCGGGCTGTCGAAGGCCGCCTGTCCCGTTGCTGGATCGACGGTGACGAAGGTATCAAGCGCCTGGTTCGGGTTCGGTGGGGCGACGAGCCCGGCCGCGGCTGCCGCGTCGATCTCACCGACGCCCGCGGCGAGCGAGAGCGGGCTCGAGCACTTGGGCGTTGTGATCGCGTTGCTGTCGAGCGTCACCGCACCGTTGCGTGCAAGCAGCCGTCCGTTCACCGTCGCGCCGGTGTTCAGCGTCATGGACGTGAGGGCGAGGATCGATCCCTGGAAGCTCGTGGTCGTCCCGAGCGTCGCCGAGCTGCCGACCTGCCAGAAGACGTTGCACGCCGAGGCGCCGTTGATGAGCTTCACCGTGCTCGCCGATGCCGTGATGAGCGTCGACGCTGCCTGGAAGACGAAGACGGCTGCAGGATCGCCCTGGGCGTCGAGCGTCAGCGTTCCGGTCAGATCGAGCGCGCCGCCGCTATAGACGCCCGGGCCGAGCGTCAGCCCACCGAGGACGCTGCCGGCAACGGGGGTGGCGGGCGTCTGCCCCGCGACGTCGTTGTACGCCGTGACGAGATCGGCCTTCGCCTGCACCGCAGCGGGATTGGCGATGTTCTGCGTCCCTCCGCCGAGGAGGCTCGGCGCACCGGTGACCGCGCTGCCCGGGCTCAAGCCGAGGTCGCCGTCGACGGTCGTCGGCCCCGTGCTCGTGACGGTCGAGCCGGCGAGAATCGCGTAGTCGGATGCCGTTCGGAGGTCCACCGCCGGCTTCGCCTGTCCGACGGCGCGCGCAGTCACCATCAGTGCGCCCTTCACCTGGTCAGGTGTCCAGCCGGGGTGCCGGGCCAGCAGTTGCGCCGCCGCGCCGGAGACGATCGGCGCAGCGAACGACGTGCCGGACATCCACATGTAGCCGGGAGCAACGATGCGGTCCGGCAGCGCCGAGGCGATCGTCGACGCCATCGGCACCGGCATCACCAGATAGCGGCCGGGAGCCGAGATCTCCGGCTTCGCGAAGCCGTCCGTCGTGTAGCCGTAGGCCGACCACGGCGCGATGACGTCGTCACCGTTCGACGTCGTCTGGCCTTGATCGACCGCGCCGACGGTGATGACGAACGGATCGTTGCCCGGCGCCGCCGACATGTCGACCGCGCCCGTCCCGGTGCCGCTGTTGCCCGCAGCAGCGACGACGACGATCCCGTTGAACCAGAGCTTCTCGACCGCCTTGTCGAGTGGATCGGACTGGAAGCTCGTCTGGGTGTTCCCCGCCATCGAGAGATTGACGACGCGGATGTCGTACTGGGTTCTGTGCGCGAGGATCCAGTCGATGCCGGCGATCACGTCGCTCGACAGCGACTTGCCGCTCGCGTCCGCCGTGCGGACGTCGACGAGGTTCGCGTTTGGTGCGGCTCCCGGGATAGAGCGCCGACCCGCCCGCGGCAACGCCGGCGACCATCGTTCCGTGCCCTTCCTGGTCACCCGTCGCACCGGGGGCGAGGGAGGAGAAGTTGACGCTTGCGACGACGCGTGAGCCGAAGTCGCCGGTCTTCGTGTGGCGTCGATGCCGCTGTCGACGATCGCGATCGTCGGCGCCTGCGCGGGCCTGCGCTTGCGGAGAGCTGCTGCAGGCTCGACGTCTGCTGCCACATCTCGCGCGTTCTGGTACGCCGTCGAGCTCAACGCCGTGTCAGGCGTGATCGCGGTGATTCCGCGCCACCCCGCGAGCCGAACGATCTGCCTGCCGGTGAGCGTTGCGGAAACGCCGTCGATGGCGCTGAACCGCCGGCCGAGCTTTGCGGCGTTTGCAGGGAGAGTCGTCTTCACCGACGTCACAGCGTCGCCGACCGCGGCCGAGCGCGTGCCTCGGCCGCCCTGCACGATCACGCGGAACGTCGCATCGAGGCTGCGCCGTCGCAGCGTCGAGCAGGCTCTGCGGAACAGTCGGACTGCTTGCAGCTCGAGTTCCGGCGTGTGCAGTCGTCGCTCCGGCGCCCGCAGTGGCCATCAGCACCAATGCCACAACGAGCGTGCCGACGAGCGCAGCCATCCGCGGCAACAGCAGTCGCTTCAACTGCTCGTCGCTCCTGGTCATGCGCATGAACGCACGGCGCAGCACAGGCTTGCTCCGTGCCTCCATACCGTCACATCTCCATCCTGCGCCCGAAGCGTGTTCTCCGGACTCGATCCGAGAGTCGCAGCGCATGAGCGCCGCACGCTTCACACCGTATGTGGCTCCAGATGGTGCTATATCCCCCGTTGGGGTGAACGTGCTTTGATCGAATCGATGCTTGACGTCACCACTCAGGCGGCTTCGTCGAGCGCGAGCGCGGACGCGGGCGGGGTCGCCGGCTCGATCGCCAGCCTTGGCAGGCGACGGTCGGCCCAGCTCGGGAAGGCCCACGTCCAGCGGCCGAACAGCTCGAGCACGGCGGGCATGAGGATGCTGCGGATGACGATCGCGTCGAGGAACACCGCGGTCGCCATGGCGATGCCGAAGAGCTTGAGCACGCGGTCGTCGCCGGCGGCGAACGAGGCGAACACGACGACCATCACCGCGGCGGCCGCCGTGATGACGCGGCCGGTGTTGGCGAGCCCTTCGCGCACCGCTGCGCTCGCGTCACCGCGGTGCTGCCACTCCTCGTGGATGCGGGAGACGAGGAAGACCTCGTAGTCCATCGAGAGCCCGAACACGATTGCGAAGACCATTACAGGGATGAAGGCGTCGATCGGTCCGGGCTGGATGCCGAGGAGCCCGCCGAGCCAGCCGCGCTCGAAGATCGCCTGGACGACACCGAGCGCAGCAGCGATCGAGAGCAGGTTCATGAGCGCTGCCTGCAGCGGGATCAGCAACGAGCGGAACACGACGAGTAGGAGTAGGGCGGAGAGCAGGACGACGATGCCGATGAAAAGCGGCAGCTTGCCGGACAGCACGCGCGCGAAGTCGACCTGCGTCGCGGTCGCCCCGCCGACGTAGACCGTCGTCCCCGTTGCCTTCGCGAGCGGCGGCAGGACATCGGCGCGGAGGCGCTTGACGAGGCTCGTCGTCTGGGCGCTCTGCGGCGACGTCGTCGGGTAGACGGCGATCGCAGCGGTGTCGCCCGCAGGGTTGAGCCGGGGCGCTGCGACCGAAGCGATCCCTGGGGTGTGCCGAAGGGTTGTCGTGAATCGCGCGAGACCGGTCGCGTCACTCGTCTTCGACAGATGGACGGCGAGAAGCAGTGGCCCGTTGTAGCCGCTGCCGAAGCCCGCAGCGAGGAGGTCGTACGCATGCCGCGTGGTGTTCTTTGCCGGGTCGTTGCCGGCGTCGCTTGCGCCGAGCCGCAGGCCGAGCGCGGGTGCGGCGAGTGCGAGCAGCAGCACGGTCGAGCCGACCGCGGCCCAAGCGGGCCGCCGCTGGATGAGCCCGACCCAGCGGAACCAGAAGCCCGCGCCGGTCGTGCGCGGGCGGGAGCGCCGGAGGCCGCCGCGGCCGACGCGCTTGCCGGTGAACATCAGCAAGGCGGGGAGCAACGTAAGCGAGGCGGCGAGCACGAGCAGCACCCCGAGCGATGCTGCGATCGCAACGCCGTAGAGGAAGCTGACGCCGAGCGCGAACATGCCGAGGAGCGCGATCACGACGGTGGCTCCGGCGAAGAGGATTGCGCGGCCGGCGGTGTTCATCGCCAGCTCCAGCGCGGCGCGGACGTCACCGCCGTTCTCGCGATAGGCGTCTCGGTAGCGGGTGACGATGAAGAGGGCGTAGTCGATCCCGACGCCGAGGCCGATCATCAGCGCGAGCTCGGAGGAGAAGTCGACCATGTCGACCAGGTGGCTGCCGAGCCCGATGACGCCGAGACCGGCCCCGAGGCCGAACAGCGCCGTCACGATCGGCAGGCCCATCGCGAGCAGCGAGCCGAAGCTGAGCAGCAGCACGACGACGGCGGCGAGGAGGCCCACGCCCGTTGCGAAGCCGAGACTCGCCTGTTGAGCCTGCTCGATCGCCTGGCCGCCGAGCTCGACCTGGAGAGAGGGCGAGCGCACGGCCTCGGCCGTGGCGATCACACGGTCGATGGCCGCCTTCGGCAGCTCGTTCGCGCGCTGGTCGAACTCGACGGTCGCAAAGCCGATCGTGCCGGCCTTCGAGACTGCGTCGGCGCCGCTCTCATAGGGGCTCACCACGCCGGCGACGTGCGGTAGCCCGGCGATGCGCGCGAGCGCCGGCGCGATGACGGCGCGAACCGACGCGTCGTCGAGCGTGCCGGTCCGCGTGCGGAAGACGATCTGGTCGGCGTCGCCGGCCTGTGCCGGGAAGCGGTTCTGGAGCAGGTCGACCGCGCGCTGCGAGTCGGTGTTCGGAAGCGAGAAGTTGTTCGCGTTCCGCTTGCCGACCGCCTGCGAGAGTGCGAGGACGCCGACGGCGAGGACGATCCAGGAAATGACGACGATCCGGCGATGTGCGATCGTCCAGCGAGTCAACGTCAGCATTGGGCTGCTCCAGTCCGGGCGGGAATCTTCATGTTTCGCAAACTTGCACGAGGTGCAGAGATTAGACGAAGACTGCAGAGAGCGCAAATATTCGTCGCATGCAGGGATTTGCCGTATACTGGGCTCGGATGAGCACACGGCCGGGCCTACGCGAGCGCAAGAAGCAGCGCACACGCGAGACGATCGCCCGCGCGGCCCATGAGCTCTTCGCCGAGCGCGGGTACCACGCGACGACTCTGCCGGACATCGCGGAGGCGGCCGACGTCTCGACGCGAACGATCTTCGCCTACTTCCCGAGCAAGGAGGACATCCTCTTCAGCGACTTCCCGCTGATGAAGGCCGCGCTCGCGAAGGCATTGGCCGAGCGGCCGGAAGGGGAGGAGGCGCTCGAGACGGTGCGCGCATTCATCCTCTCGTCCCACGGTGTGGAGAAGAGCGAGCTCGACGAGCAACTCGGGCGGTGCATCGAGAGCGATGCGACATTGCGGAGCCACCTGCGAGCGAGGATCGCCGAGCTCGAGGAATTGATCGCTGCGGCGATCGCGAAGGACATCGGCGCAGCGGACGACGACCTGCGCCCGCACCTCGTCGCCGCGTCCCTCACCGCCGCCTTCATCGTCTTGACCGAGCGAGGCGGCGCGAAATCACAAAGGCCGGCCGACGTTGCTGCTGCGATCGATCCGGTGATGACGTTCTTGCGCGGCGGTCTCGACGCGCTCAAGGGATAACGAAGCGCCGAGCCCTACCGAGCGCGGATCATGCGCCTTGGAGCGCGCTCCGGAGTGCGGCGAGCGTCAAAGGACCGAAGATTCCATCGGCGGTGAGGTGTGCGTCGGTCTGGAACGATGCGATGGCGCTCTTCGTTATGGGGCCGTACTTTCCGTCGATCGCCCCCGGGGAGTGGCCGAGGGCCTTGAGCGCCTTCTGCAGCACGACGACCTGCGCCCCCTGATCGCCCGGCTTCAGCGTCGTCGTCGGCGCCGGTGCGACAGCCGGGGTCGCGGGCGGAGCAGTCGTCGTCGTGCCGGTGGTCGTTTGCGCAGTCGCCGGTGGTTGGGTCGTGGTTGTCGGATGCGGTTTCGAGCCACCGAACGTCCCTGCGATGGCCAGGCCTGCGATCACGAGGCAACCCGCCAGAACGATGGCGGCCAACGCGGCGATCCTGCGATCCCGGAGGAACGGAGGAACGCCGCCGCTCCGTGGCCCGACCGCCGGCTGGTCGCCAAGCCAGTCGTCGCCGTCGAACCCGTCGGACGCAGGGTCAGGTGCCGCCGTAGCGGCTTGCTCACCGCGGAAAGCCGTTTGGTCGAGATCGGAGAACCAATCGTCTGGATCTCGGCCGCGGACCTTGTCGCGACCAGACATCAGATCATGCACGGTATCCCAGATAGCCGACCAAATGGCGCCCGGCCGAGGCCCACGTGAGCCTCCTCAGTTGCACCGTCGACCGTCGCGCAACGATGGGAACACATGCGAAGCCGATTCCCAGTGCGAGCAGATGGCCAACGTCGCTGAAGCGGTGTGACGTCACGAGCGGCACCGTGACGCACAGAACGAGGAGCGAGACAGAAACTCGCCGCAGGCCGGGTCCAAGGAGCGCAGTCATCGCGCCCGCGATCGCGAAGAACCCGTAGCTCGGACCAACGTCTTGGACGTTCATCACAGACCGACCGATGACATCTGCCTGCACGCCGACCCGGAGTCCCGCGGCCACCAAGACCGTTGCGCCGACGTGGCCCACGGAGAACACCAACGCGACGAGTCGGGTTCCGAGATCCCACTCGGCCAGAGCGACGAGTGCGCCCCAGAGAGGCAAGGTCAACAGGGCGCGGAGGCCGCCGGGCATCAAGAACGCACTCCCAACGAGAACGTGCAACGGGTCGCGAGCGAGATGGTCGAGGTTGGTGCTCTCCGAATCCAGAACTCGATCGGCAGCACTGGAGCTCAACGAGTGAACGAGTAGCGTCGTCGAGCTGAGCAGCAGCAGATAGACGATGGTCGCCGGCGCAGCACGAAGCAGCCGCTCCGCCGGACGAGCAGTCGATCGGAGGAGGCGACCGGTCATCTGAGAAGTCTGACGACGAGATGTGAGAGCAGGCTCAGACGGACGTAAAGCGTGCGCCTCTAGTTCTGGAGCGCTCTGCCGCCGTCGACGAGGAGCCGCTGGCCCGTGATGAAGGCGGCTGCGTCGGTCGCGAAGAAGCTCACCGCGTGCGCGATGTCTTCGGGTGTGCCCATCCGGCCTGCGGGGACGGTGGCGAGATACGCGTCCTTGACCTCGTCGGGAACGTCCGCATGCCGCTCGACGGGGACAAAGCCGGGCGCGATGGTGTTGACGGTGATGCCGTGTTCGGCGAGCTCACGAGCCCAGCTTCGTGTAAGGCCGATCTGCGCGCTTTTGGCCGTCGCATAGGCGGACCGTCCCGGAGGCGGCCGGTCGACCACCTCGGAGTCGATCTGAATGATGCGGCCGAACGCTCTCGCCTTCATCGCGGGAAGCACAGCGCGCAATACCAGGACGGGACTCTTGACGAAGAACTCGAGTTGCGCGAGGTGGTCCGCCCACGCAACGTCGGCGAGGGGCGCCTCCGGCTGCGGGCCGGTCGCGTTGAGAACGAGCACATCGATCGGGCCGAAGCGATCGGCGACCGCCGCGACCAGGTCGGTGACCTGCGCTTCGTCGGTGACGTCGGCCGCAAATGCGCCGGCGACGCCGCCGTCGTGCTGGATTGCGTCGACGACCTCCAACGCCTGCCGGTCATCGTGGAGTCCGTTGACCGCGACGGCCAAGCCATCGCGCGCAAGCCGTTCGGCGATGACCCGACCCAGCCCGCGCGAGCTTCCTGTCACGAGTGCAACCCGCTGCGGCGCCGAGAACATCGGTAAATCATCCCTGATCCGTCGTTTCGCTCGGATATCGTCGGACCGTGTGGTCGTGGCTTCGCAGGTTCCGGGTCTGGCTGGCGAACGCGAAGGTCTTCCTCTGGCCGGAGAACTGGTTGAAGCCCGGAACGCCCACCCGCCGGCGGCGCCGCCCCGGCGACGACAACCGCTGACCGTCGCGCTGCCGGTCACCGGCGCTCCGAGAGTTCCCTCGCGTGTGCGAGTGTTCAGAGATGACGCCCGGCCGCAACACCACGTGGTTGCGGCGGTTGAGGATGACCGCCCCTGCAGCGTTTGTGGGCTATGGCCTGTTTCTGGTGTCCCGGTCCGTGCTTCTCGCCGTCGTCGTCGGTGCCGGCGTCTTGCTGCTTTGTTGGTTCCTCATCGGCTTCTACGCCCCTCGATCGAACAGCGACGACGAGTAGACATCGGCCGCCTGCTATTCGGCCTGGAAGATCGCCAATGTGTTTCCGTCCGGGTCTTTGAACCAGGCTGACTTACCGACGCCGGCGGTCGTTGCAACGTGGTTCACCGTCTTCAGCGTCGGGAAGTCGTAGTCCTCGAAGACGGCCCCGCGACGCTCGAGCTCGCGCACATCACGCTCCACGTCATCAGTCCACAACCGCATCTGGGTGTGATCTGCCTTGTTCGGCGCGGGACGTCCGTATACGAGAAGCGTCCCGTCTCCGCACTCGAAGAGCAGGTGATTCGGGATCGTTTCAGCGGACAGCGTCAGGCCCACCACCTGCTCGTAGAACGCTTGACTACGGGTCAGGTCGCCCGAGCAAAGAACTGCCGAAATCCTGCGCGCTGCCATTGTGCTCCTTCTCGTTGTTGGATTCTCAGCTCTCTTCGGGGGTGTGGCAAACCGCCTCGAGCTTGATCGCATGAGGATCGAGCCAGTAGGTCGCAAAACAGTGCGGTCCGTATTGGGGGAACTCGCCGGGTTCGTCCAGGACGACGGCGCCGCGTGCACGAGCCCACTCGTGTGCTTCTCGAACGACCGCGCGGGTGGCGACGAGGAATGCGAGGTGATGAAGGCCCGTTTGGCGGCGTGAGTAGGTGCCGGGCTCCTCGGCTTGATAGAAGAACAGTTGTGTGCCTGTACCACCGTCCGGCCCGTAGTTGAACGGTCCGCCGGAGCTCGTCTCGAACCATTCTCGGAGCCCGAGGACAGGCATGAGGTCGTCGTAGTACTGCTTGGCCGCGACGAGATCCGGTACGCCAATACCGATGTGGTCGACAAATCCCGTCACGGCCTCCGTTCACCGGCCCTTGGTCAGCTGACGAGCGAGGAGTCTACGCGCGTCCTCCCGCCGGGCGCCTCGGTTGTCGTCGACAATGGATTCGTGAGCATGTTCCGGCCAGCTGCTCGAGTGTCGGCCCCTGACGGACGCGAATGGGAGATCTATGCGTACAGGCTCCAGATGCCGACGCGCGGTACCCCCGACCCCTACGTCGGCTCTCTCCCGGGCTACCGGGCCGAAGCGGTCTTCGGTCTGCTCGACGGAGTCGTCTATCTCCTTGCTTGGATCCCTCGTATGTTGCTGCGATTCTGTGTCGATCTGCCGATGGCTGCCGCGCGCTCGCTCAAGTCCGACGAATGGACGATCGAGGCGATCAGCTGGACTCCGTTCCGAACGAACTACAAGTGGTCGACCACGCGGGAGTTTCGCGGGAACGTGCTCGCGCAAGTCGAGGGCGGGCTCGCTCGGGGAGAGACACCGCACCCACGCAACGCCGTTCTCCTCGGCGTCGACACATAGCTCCTGCTCTGGATCGCCGACCTAGTCGGTGGGGTTCCAGATGATCTCCCAGAGGTGGCCGTCAGGGTCGCGGAAGTAGCCGGAGGAGATCCCCTGGGGTCGTTCGTGGGGTTGGTCGGCAAGGGTGGCCCCGGCGCGTTCGGCTCGGGCGAGCAGCGCATCCACATCGGCTCTGTTCTCGACGAGGTGTCCGATGCTCCTAGCTCGTCTAGATGTTCAACTCGAGTGCGCGTTGTCGATGCGCCGAGCGTAGCGAGGCTCGCGTGCATATCTCTCCGAGCTTGGTGCTAGCGTCGCGCCGTGGGTGACGCGACGAACCTCTGGGACGACGTCCCCGACTGGGGTGGCGCGGGCGCCCGACGGCTCATACGTGTGGGGCGCGGACTCGGCGGCTCGATCTGGGAGTTTCAGCCGGGCGAACCGGAGTTCGTCTACCACTTCCACCATGGCAGCGACGAGCTGCTTGTCGTACTGCGCGGCGAGCCGAAGGTGCGACTACACGACGGCGAGCGGATATTGCGCGAGGGGGACGTGCTGCCGCTGCCTCGCGGGCCGGAGGGCGGCCGTGCGATCTCGAATCCCGGCAACTCTGTCGTGCGCATACTCATGCTGTCGTCGAATGCGGACCCAGATGTCGCTGAGTACCCCGAGACCGGGAAGGTCGGCATCATCACGGATAGCAAGACGTGGGAGTTCTTCCGGCGCGGCGACGCGGCGGAGAACGCGTTGTAGACCTAGCGTGAAGTTCTCACGGGCGGGCGAGGAAGAGCCGTTTCTCGCGGACGAGGTGCGCTGCCCATTCAAGACGCTCCGCGCCTGCGAAGCGCAGGTACGCGCGGAGAGCGTCGCGCATCGCGTCGACGAACCCGTCGCCGCCCCGGCGCGAAGCCGTCCTCCCACCAGACGTCGAGCACCTCCACGACGGCTCGGTCCCGGTCGATCCGCGGCTCGATCCGGCCGACGAAGCGGTCGCCGAACACGATGGGGAGGACGTACCAGCCCCAACGGCGCTTCGCCGGCGGGAAATAGCCTTCCCAGACATACTCGAAGTCGAACAGGCTCGCGAGGACGGCGGTGTCCCACAGCAGCGAGTCGAACGGGGCGATGAACGCGACGGTTGGCGTTGGCTCCGGCGGCGCCTGTAGCAGCGCGACCTCCTCGGCGAGGACGAGCCGCTTGCCGCGCATGCCCTCGACGTCGATGGGCACGAGCGCGCCGAGCTCGACCAGCTCCTTTCGCAGCGCGTTGCGCTCCGACGGATCGGCGATGCGGGCGAACGTGCCACCGGCGCCGCCGGGGCCGAGCAGGCCGTGGGCGCGGTACCGGGACAGGAGCTTGTGCCGGAGTTGCTCTCGCTCCGGCACCTCGTGCGCGAGCACCTCGTCCGGTAGCAGCCGTTCGATTACGTCGTAGTACCGAACGTTGCCCTCGCGCCGTGCAAGGCCGACCACGCCGGCGACGGTGTACGCCTCGAGCACGGCGCGGACGGCGTTCTCCGGCATTCCGAACCAGTTCTTCGTCGGGCTGCTCTCCCGCTCGAAGTCGGCCGAGGACAGCGGCCCGTTCGCTCGGATACGCTCGAGCACGCGCTCGGCGACCGCGGCGTTGTCGTCGAGTGCCTGGGCGTGGAATCGTCGCCCCTTGCGGCCGGAATTCAGACGGAACCAAGGGAACTCGCTCGTCGGGATGAACGACAGCGCCTTGTTGGTCGTCTCGAAGATGTCGCCGCGCTCGTAGAGCACGTCGCACCAGTCGGGCTCATAGCCGGCAACGCGCGCGTGCAGCACGAGGTCGTGGTTCCGGCCGGCCACCGCGATCGGGTCGAACTGGATCGACCCGAGCCTCCGGAAGACCTCGAGTACCGAGTCGAGACCTCCCGCAAGAGACCGCGCAGGCGCAAGGAAGTGCCTCGCGACCAGAAAACGACGCGCCGCGTCAGCGGTGACGATCACCTGGAGGACACTATCGACCACGCGGATTCACCTCCGTTGGGTGACGCGATATTTCACTGCCGGCCCCGAGAATCCAGGCGATATCCCAGAGCCGAGAAGGGGCTGATCCAGATGCGAACACGCCGGGTCCTGCAAATCGGCGGCGTCGTGGCAGGCGCGATCCTCATCGCCTTCGGCGTCGTCGTCGTCGTCCTGGCCGTGAACGGCCGTAACACCGTCCGGGACGAGCTCAAGGAGCAGCAGATCACCGGAACGCCGGACATGACGCCCGCCGCGATCAAGGCGGAAGCGGCGAAGGCCGGGCTGAAGGACGTGACGCTGCCGACCTGCGACGTGGCCGGTCAGCCGATCGACGACGGAGCGAGTGCGCGCTGCTTCGCGCAGTACATGAACGTCCACGCGCTCGAAGCAACGGGCGGCTACACGTACTCGCAGATGGGTATCTACACCGCGAAACCCGACGCCCCGAAGTCGCAGCTCGAGCCGGGGGGCGGCACGAACAACGCCCAGTACGCGGAGACCGATCCGAAGACCGGGCAGCCGGTTCAGAACGGGAGCCGCCAGGTCTGGGTGACCGAAACGGCGCTCTCGACCGCTCTGAACATGAGTTACATGGCGACCCAGCTCTCGCTGTTCAGCCTGGTCGTCGGGATCGCGCTGGTCCTCGCCGGTGTCGGCTTCATCGTGCTTGCGCTCGGAGGTGCGCTGACGCGACTCGAACGCGCCGAGGATTCTGGGTAGTTCGCGGCGTGGCGCTGGCCGTCGGCTTCGTCGTTCGCACCATTCGCGGTCGCTCGACAGGGTCGTGACTCGGGCGGCGCGCGGGAATGTCACCCGGGTGTGCCTCGTTCGAGGGGCGACGGTCTTCGAAAGCGACTGAGGAGGTGCGACCCGTGGGCTTTCATGTCGTCAGGCCCGAGCAACTCGATTGGGAGCCGTACGACCGGTACCCCGGACGCCATCGTGCCGCGCTGACCGAGGCGGCCGCTCTGCGCCACACGCGTGCGAACTTCATCCGGCACGAGCCTGGCGAGAAAGGCCCGCGGCACATCGAGCGTGTGCAGGACGAGACCTTCGTCCCTGTCCGCGGAACGTTGACGATGTACCTCGGCGAGCCGCCCACGCGACACGAGATCTCAGTCGGCGGCCTCGTCCACGTCGAAGCGGGTACGGCGCAGCAGATGGTGAACGAGACCGACGACGAGGTTCTCGTCTTCGTCTACGGAGCCCCCGCCGAGCGCGCGGGCGCGGACGTGATCGAGAGCGCCGTCTAGAACGAGCGCCTGTGATGTTGTGAACGGTGGCGCTATGGCGCCAGGAACCCGCGCATGACACCAGCGGCGCGCGAGTCGTTCATCACGGTGAGGTGGCCGCGGCGTGGGATGCGATGCAGGACGCTCCCGGCGATCAGCCGCCGCGTGTCTTCGAGGAGCTCCTGCGGGTAGAAGCGGTCGCGCGCGCCCGCGACGATGAGCGTCGGAGCGGTGATCGTGCTGTCGCAGCGGGCGAGGTCGAAGTCGTCCTCCGCCTCGATCGTGGTTGCGAGGTCGGAGAGATCGCCGACACGCTTGGCGACCGGCGCCATGAGTGGCGCGACCAGGCGTGCCAGCGGCTCACCTCGCGGCAAGAACACGCCGAGCGCCGCCGACGCGAGCGCACGTCGCGGGTTCCCGGCACGTATGTCGGCGGCGACTCGCGACTGCAGATGCCGCGTCTTCGCATCGAGGCGGCACCCGGTGGCGATCAAGACGAGTCGCCGCACCGCCTCGGGGTGGTCCGCTGCCAGTTGCTGCGCGATGCTGCCGCCCGTCGAGACCCCGACAACGTCCACCGGTCCCACGCCGAGCGCGCTGATCGCCTGCGCATGCTCTGCGGCGAGCTCGGCGATCCTCATTCCCTGCGGCAGACCGCTTCGTCGGTTCACGTAGATGACGCGCCGCATCGCCGAGAACGGGCGCACCGAAAACTCGGCACTCCGCCGGGCAAGCGGCGCGTCTACACCGGCGGTCGGGAGCAACCCGCCGAGGTAGAACAGCGGCACGTCGCCCTCACCGCCCGCAAGCGCCGGCAGTGGCCCGAGTTCCAGCCGCTGCAACTCCACGACGCCGAGTCTTGCAACTTCCACCGCAGCTCCGCGAGGCGACCCGCGTCCGAGAGCTTCGCTGATCCTGATCAGCACGTCCCCTGATGGCGCATCCTGATCCGGGAAAGGGACGGGTCGCCGGCAACGCCAACATCGTTTATTGTCGCGCCTCGACTATCGGGAAGGAGGCCAGATGGGTCGCTTCGCAACGTTCGCGGCTGTCTTCGTCCTGGCGTTGGCCGCTCCAGCAGTCGCCGCGATGTACGTCTGCCACCCGGATCCGGCAGGCACGCGCGTGCTACATCTGCACGGTCACGTCCTCGGCTACAGCATTCGGGGCTCCACCGCCATGATCGCGGTGCGTAGTAGCGGCGGCGCGTGCACCACGGTCACGTGGAGCCCGACCGCGACGTCCCGCAGCTCTACGTGCAAACACCTGCAACAGTTGTACGCACCGCCGCGCAGTGCACGCGTGGCACGGCCGCGTGCCGGGATCGACCGGCCCGACCGTCTCGTCGTGGCAGCGACAGGCCGCTCCTGGCCGCTGCCCGTGCGCGTGCGGCCACACACACTCCAGGTCGTCGGCGACCTCGCCGGCTACGAAGCGCTCGGTGGGCACGGCTTGTGGGTGACACGGCTCAGCGACGGGACGACGACGTTCGTGGCGCCGGTCAAGTCCGGCCGTCCCGTTCTCGACGCGGAAGGCGCGTTCTACGTCGACAACGTCTACAAGATGGCTGCGCCCGATCGGCCGGTCGTGAAGTTCGTCTCCACCAACGCGCTCCACGGCGAGCTTTCACAGGTCGGCGCCCCTGTGCGCACAAGCGGTGCGATTCGCGCGTTCTCGATGGACGGCAACAACATCGCGCTCGTCGTCGCCGGCCGGTGCGACCGCGTCTTCTTCTGGAGTGTCCCGTGGCGCTCGGTCGAGCAAGTCTCACAGCAGGCAGGTGTGACGTGCGCAGCCCTGGGTGCATCGCGGCACATCTCGCAGATCGCGCTCGGCGGATCCCGGGCTCAGTGGGTAACGATGCAGCATGGGAAACCGGTTGTCGTCGCGGCCGACGACATCGGCTGCACGGAGTGGGTCGTCGGTCGTTTGGCGCCGAGGTCGCACGTCTCCCTCGCCGCCGACGGGACCACGCACGCGTTCACGCTGCGGGGCCATGTGACGGGCGTTCTCGGCAACTACCGAACGTCAGGGTTGTACGCGGCGGCGCGCGTGAACGCGCTCGCGGCAGACGGCAACCAGACCGCGGTGCTCGAGCGGGAACGCGTCACGATTCATCACCAACGTGCACGCCAGCTGACGTTGCGCACCGTCGGCGCGCGATCGCTTGCGCTCCGCGGGTCGATCGTCGTCACGACGACTGCCTCCGGGCGGTTGAACGTGTACCGCACGGGCCGGCTCCAGCACAGTTGGCGGCTTCCGTCGGGCACGCGTCCGCACGTCGACCTTCAGTATGGGATCGCAGTCGTCTCGACGCGGAACGGCGTCTACGCGATCGACACCACCAGCGGCCGCACGGCATTGCTCGCGTCGACGCCTGCGCCGCCGCGCGCTCAGATCGAGTCGATCGGCGTCGGCTACGTCTACACCATCGCCAACCGCGGGACGGCGGCGCTCGTGCCGATGGCAGCCGTCGAAGCGGCCGTCGGCCGCTGAAAATGGACGCGGTGCCGCGCCGGGCTACGGCGCGGCACCGCGCCACGAAAGGCGGAGAGCCGCCCGTTTTCCAGGGGTGCCCTCTTGACTAAGGCTTGGGAGCCTCCCTCCGCCCCCAGTACGGGCTCGTCACCTCAGGGTCGTAGTCGCGCTCGACGAAGTCCCGCTCGAGGACTACCTCATCGCAGTCGCGGCAGCGCCAGCCGGAGTCAAGGTCATCGCCGGCAACCGGTTCCCACCGGTGCTTCCCTACAACTCGGCAGCGCACGAACGTCCAAGGGTTCATCTACGCCTCGATGAGATCAGCGATCGCGAGGTCAGTCTACAACGCGGCTCACCCGTGTTTCAGGGCGCTGGGCCGCTTCTAGCGGCGGCCGCGGGCTGTCCGCGCCAGCAGCGGCTGGTTCCCGACGACTTGGTCGACCTTCCAGTCCGGATGGCCCGGCATCGGCGGCGTCTTGGTCCCGTACAGCCAGTCGCGCAGGAACCCCGTCAGGTTGCGGCCGGAGACCTGCGAGGCGAGCGCGATGAAGTCGTCGGTGGACGCCGACTGGCCCTCGTAGCGCTGGACCCAGGCCCGCTCGATCCGCTGGAACGTCTCCGCGCCGACGACCTGGCGCAGCGCGAAGAGCACGAGCGCGCCGCCGTGGTAGCGCTGGAGGTCGAACAGCGTGTCGGCGCTCGACGGCGCCGCGACCGGCCCGCTGTCGTGGCGCCACTGGTCGCCGTGCGCGTAGACGGCCTTCATCAGCTCGTCGAATGTGGCGTAGCCGGTGGGGTCGGGGTAGTCCTCGGTGTCGTCCGCGAGCTCGCCCTTCTGCTCCGCGTAGAGGAACTCGTACCAGCTCGCGTGGCCCTCGTTCAGCCACAGGTCGCTCCACGTTTTCGGCGACACCGAGTCGCCGAACCACATGTGCGTCATCTCGTGCAGCTCAGTCGGCTCCCACACGCCTTGGCCGAAGTCGTCGAACCACGAGGTGTCGATCAACTCCAGCGTCTGGGTCTCCAGAGCGAAGCCGAGGTCGGCCTGGACGACGAGCGAGCCGTACAGATCGAACGGGTAGGAGCCGACGCGCGCCTGGAGCCAGGCGAGCTGCGGCCCGGTGAAGGGCTGCAGGTCGGGCAGGATGCGCGCGGTGATCGGCTTGGCAGTGACGTCGCGCACGAGCACGCCCGACTGGACCCCGTCCGGCGTGATGTCGTAGTTGCCGACAGCGAGCTGGACGAGCTCGGTGGCCATCGGCTGGCGCTGGACGTAGACCCAGTGCGTGCGGCCGCGGGAGGTCCACTTCGCCGTCAGCACGCCGTTGGCCACGGCCGTCTCCCCGGCCGGGACGTCGAAGCGGAAGTCGAACGTCGCCTTGTCGCTCGGATGGTCGTTGGACGGCAGGAAGTAGTTGGCGAAGTTCGGCTGCCCTGCCGTCGCCGAGCCGTCAGGCGTGTAGAAGAACGCCTCCGTCGAGAAGTCGTTGTTGTCCGGCTCGGTCGGCACCGCGACGTAGTGCGAAACCGTGACGACGAACGTGTCGCCGTTGCGGATCGGCTCGCGCGGCGTGATCACGAGCTCCCCGCCGACGCGTCCGAACGACACCTGCTGCCCGTTCACCGCGACCGCCCCGACGCTCGCGCCCGCGAAGTCGAGATCGAAGCGGGAGAGCGCCTGCGTCGCCCGCGCCACCATCGTCACCGTGCCGTCGATTGGCTGCGTCGGCGCCGACGTCGCGTAGCGCAGGTCGACGTCGTAGTGCAGGGCGTCGTAGCCGCCGTTTCCGAGCTCGGGGAACAGGCGGTCGCCGAGCCCCGGGGAGCCGGGCGACGGACCGACGACAGCGTGCGCGGGCGCAGCGAGGATGGCGAACAGCGCGAATGCCGACAGCAGTGCGCGTCTCATGCCGGCCAGCTTACGCCGTTTCGGTCCTGCTCCAAAGGCTTCTGATGATCGGGAGCTTACGGCGGACTCGTGCGGGTTGAGCGCGGGAAGCCGCGTTGCGACCTCGATCCGGATGGATGCCACGCGTCCTCCGCAGGCCTCGCCCTTCGGGGCCGCGTGGTCAGCAGTGCGCCAATGCCTTGGCGAGCCGTTGCCGCGTCGCGCTCAGGTGCGCGGCCTGTACTCGCGGACGGCCTCCGGCAACCAGCCCCGCACCCGAGCGACGCGATGCGCGTCGCTCGGGTGGTCGCTGAGGAACTCCGGCGGCGCGTGCCCCTGCGACGCGCGTCGCATGCGCTTCCAGAACGCGACCGCCTGATGTGGGTCGTAGCCCGCTCTCGCCATGTAGACGAGTCCGATGTGGTCCGCCTCGGACTCCTGCGAGCGGCTGAACGGCAGACTCGCGCCGACGCCGAGCAGCGCGGTGATCCGCACGAACTGCGCCGGCGTGAAGGCGACGCCCCCGGCGATGATCGTGGCTGCGACCTCGGTCAGTTTGTTGCGCTCGATCCGTTCGGCAACGTGCTCGGCCGTGGCATGCGCAACCTCGTGCCCGAGGACCGTCGCGAGCCCGGCGTCGTTTTCGGTGAACGGCAGAATCCCGGTGTAGACGACGATCTTCCCGCCGGGCAAGCAGTAGGCGTTCGCCTCGTTCTTCTTGATCAGCGTTACCCTCCAGATGAAGTCAGGCTTGTCGCGGCTGGCAATGGACTCGATGCGCCTCGCGACCTGTTGCACCTCGGCGTACTGCGGCCCCGACGAGACGATCCGCGTACGGTTCGCGCGCAGCGTCTTGGCGAACTCCTGACTGCCAAGCTGCATCTGCTGGGCGTCGGTCAGGCCCACGTGCTGGGAGCGGTGCGTGACCGGTGTCTTCTGGTGGTGTGTGTGCAGCAGCATGACTCCGACGACCGCCGCGGCGATGGCGATCGCGATGAGTGGACGTCCGACGACGAACGCGACGACGGCTTTCGCGGGGCCGCTCATGAGCCGAAAGTCCCCTCCGGCTCGGCGACGGCGATGAAGCTCTTGGTGCGATTTGCACCGGACATCTCGGGGTAATCGTCCCCGGCGGAACGTCGGACGGCATCCGCGAGATCGCCGATCGGTTACGGAGTCATCGCATCGCACGTTGGTACCGACCGAAGCGCGCGAGTACGCATGTCGGTCGATGACGCCGGCGTTCCGTCCGCCCTCAGCAGCGTTACACAGAGTTTCGGATCATCGGCGTCGCGAGAGCGTCGGTTTGGAAAAGAATCTGGTCGGGAGTAGGGTGAGCGCCACTCGACCACAGGAGGAACAGCATGAGCATCCTTGTCCGCTTTACAGGAGCGCCAGGCATGACGGCCGAGAAATACGACGAGACCATGCCCCGCATTGAGGCATCGGGTCAGTTCCCGCCTGACGGGCTCGAGTACCACGTCGCCTTCAATTCCGATGGCAGCTTCCGGGTCAGCGAAATCTGGGATTCGAGAGAGCAGTTCGAGGCGTTCGGTCAACGCCTGATGCCGATCCTCGCTGAGGGCGGCATCGAGCTCGCCGGGCCACCGGAGGTAGTCGAGGTTCACAACATCATCAAGCGCTAGCCCGGCGCACACGCGAAACCCGAGGCACCGCAGCACACACTGCGAGCGTCGCGGCTCGCGCGGACCCTCGAGCTCTCAATCGTTCTGACGCGCCCGCAGTCGAGCCCGGGGTACCGTCTTCGAACGTGAGATCGGCCGAGACGATCGAGCAGCTTGCGCGGCAGAGGCTGGGCTTCCGGCACCTGCGACCCGGGCAGCTACAGGCGGTTGCTGCAGCGATCGCCGGGCGGGATGTGCTTGCCGTTCTGCCGACGGGAGGAGGGAAGTCGGCGATCTACGAGCTCGCGGGGATGCTCCGCAAGGGGACGACAGTTGTCGTCTCGCCGCTGATCGCCTTGCAGGACGACCAGTTCGCACATCTTCGCGCGGCAGGGCTCAACGCGATCGTGCTCAACTCACAGCAGTCGGCGCGCGAACACGCGGCCGCGCTCACAGGCGCCTGCGGTCCGGATGCCTTCGTCTTCCTCTCCCCCGAGCAGCTCAGCAACGCGCGGACGCGGGAGGTGCTGCAGCGTGCACGGCCCGAACTGTTCGTCATCGACGAGGCGCATCTGATCAGCCAGTGGGGGCACGACTTCCGGACCGACTACCTGCGCCTCGGCGCACAGGCTGAGACGTTGCGGGTGCCTGTGCGCATGGCATTGACGGCAACGGCTGCGCCGCCGGTCAGACAGGAGATCGTGCGGCGCCTGGGTTTGCGCGATCCCGAGGTCGTTATCGGAGACTTCGACCGACCGCACATCGCGCTTGCGGCGCGATGCGTTCGCACCGAGGACGAGAAGCATCGTGAACTGACGTCGGTTGCGGCAGAAACCAAGGGCGCGGGCATCGTGTACGCCGCCACGCACGCCGGTGCCGAAGCTGCACGCGACGCACTTGCGGCGGTCGGCGAGCGCGTGGTGCTGTACCACGCCGGTCTCTCGCCTCGTGCCCGGCGCAGCGCGATGGCGTCGTTCCTCGACGGCTCCGCGCGGATCGTCGCTGCGACGGTCGCCTTCGGCATGGGCATCGACAAGCCGGACATTCGGTGGGTCGTGCACGTCGATCCGCCCCCTTCGCTCGATGCGTACTACCAGGAGATCGGTCGTGCGGGCCGCGACGACGAGGCGTCGCACGTCGTACTGCTGTATCGCGCCGAGGACTTCGGGTCGGCCGTCCACTTCACGTCCCGCGGTGTCTCACGTGCTTCGGTTGCACGCGTCGCCGCCCTGCTGGAGTCGGGAAGCGACGTTCCGGGGACCCGTGCCACGATTGCGGCTCTCGTTCGTCTGGTCGATCTCGGAGCGGCAGCGTGGGACGCAGGCGGCACGGTCCGCTGGACGGGAGCGCTCACCGTCGCCGCAGCTGTTCGAGAGTCGGAAGCCGAGACGGAGCGCGAGAACGAGGTCGAACGTTCGCGGCTCGAGATGATGCGGCGCTACGCGGAGCACACCGAGTGCCGCCGATCGTTCCTGCTCTCGTACTTCGGACAGAACTATCCGGGGCCGTGCCGCAACTGCGACAACGACGCGACTCCAGCCGTTGTCACGGGGAACGAGGAGCCGTACGCAGTCGGAACACGAGTCGTCAGTGAGCGATGGGGAGAGGGGACGGTCCAGCGCTACGACGGCGATCAGCTGACGGTGCTCTTCGACGACTACGGGTACCGCGACCTGCTCCTGCCGCTTGTCGTGCAGCGAGGGTTGCTCCGCGCCGGTTAGCCAAGCCCGTTCGACAGCTCGACAGAGGAGCCAGAGAGGTGAAAAGGGCCCCGCTATCGCAGGGCCTCGAACGGGAGCGACGGGACTCGAACCCGCGACCTCCGGCGTGACAGGCCGGCGTTCTAACCAGCTGAACTACGCCCCCCAGGGCTCGCGCATTGTAGCCGGGTGCCACAGGGCTGGTACTCCGACCCGTACGCGAGACTGGCCCCGTGTCGCTCACCACCGTCGACTGGATCGCCCTCGGCCTCATCGCGCTGACCGCCTTCGGCGGCTTCCGCCGCGGCCTCATCGCAAGCGCCCTCTCCCTCGTGGGCCTCGTCGCCGGCGCCTATCTCGGCTCGCGGGCGTCGCCGCACGTGCTCGACGGCGGCACGTCCTCGGCCTGGACGCCGCTCGCCGGGCTCGCCGGCGCGCTCGTCGGCGCGCTCGTTTTTCAGACGATCGCGGGCATCCTCGGCTCGTTCGTGCGTGGCGGGCTCCGGCTCACGCCGTTTCGCCTCCTCGATTCGATCGGCGGCGCCGTGCTCGGTGCGGCCACCGGTGTCGCGCTCGTCTGGGTGGTGGGTGCGACCGCGCTGCTCATTCCCGGCCAGACCCGCTTCCGCCACGAAGTCCAGCGCTCGGAAATCGTCAGCCGCCTCGACGAGCGGGTCGCGCCGCACCGCCTTCTCGGGCTGCTCGCGCGCATCGACCCGTTCCCGTCGATCATCGGGCCGGAGGCGCCCGCGGTGCCGTCGAGCCCTGCGATCGCGCGCCGCGCCGCCATCGTCCGCGCCGAGGAGTCCGTCGTCCGGATCACCGGCAGTGCCTGCGGCCTCGGCGTCGAGGGAAGCGGCTGGTTCGCGACACGGCAGCTCGTCGTCACCGCCGCGCACGTGGTCGCCGGACAGCACGACACGTTGGTGCAGATTCCCGGCCACCGCGGCTCGTTCCGCGCCGACGTGCTCACGTTCGATGCACGGAATGACGTCGCCGTGCTTCGCGTCCGCGGCGCTGCCAATGTGACGCCTCTCCGGATCGCCGACGCGACGCCCGGCACACAGGTCGCGATTCTCGGCTACCCCGAGAACGGCCCGCTGACCGCGATCCCCGGCCGCATCGGCCGCACCGCGATCGTCCTCACACAAGACGCATACGGGCGCGGTCCGGTACCGCGCGCCATCACGGCTGTGGCGGCAAACCTGAAGCACGGCAACTCCGGCGGTCCCGCCGTCGACGCAACGGGAGCGGTCGAGTCGACGATCTTCGCCAAGCGCGTCGGCTCGCGTGGCGGCTTCGGCGTCCCCACGTCGCTCGTCCGCCGCGCGCTCGACGGCGCCAGGGCGCCCGTGTCGAGCGGCGACTGCGCCGCCGGCTAGTCCCGCAGCTCGGGCAGCAGCTCGACGACGTTCATCGGCTGCTTGAACGGCGCCATCACGTAGACGCCCTGCGCGACCGTTCGCGCACCCTCGATCAGCTCGTGCCCGAGCGCGAGCCCGACGTCGCGCGCCGCCGAACCGGCAACGCGATACCGCTCGAGGACGTGGTCCGGGATGACGAGCCCCGGCATCTCGTTGTGCATGCGCACGAGCGTCTCGTACGTGCGGATCGGCCACACGCCGACGAGCACCGGGATCGGCCAGGTGCCGCCGATGCGCTGCCGGAACGCGTCGAGCAGCTCGAGGTCGAAGAGCAGCTGCGTCATCGCGTAGCGCGCGCCGGCGGCGACCTTTCGATGGAAGCGCTCCGCCTCGAGGCCGAGGTCGTCCGCCGTCGGGTTGACCGCGACACCGGGGAAGAACGACGTCGGCGCGTCGATTGCGCGACCGTGGAAGTCCTCGCCGCGGTTGAGCTGTGCCATCAGCTCGACGAGCCCGATCGAGTCGAAGTCGTACACCGTATGGGTGCCGGGATAGTCGCCGGACTCGGGCGGATCTCCCGTGACCGCCAAGATGTTGCGCACGCCCTCCGCGTGCGACCCGAGCAGGATCGACTCCAGTCCGGCGACGGTCATGTCCCGCGGTGTGAGATGCGGGATCGTCTCGATGCCCGTGTAGCGCTCGATTGCGACCGACGCCATGATCCCGCTCATCCGTGCGCGCGCACGCGGGTTGTCGTTGACGTCGACGAACTGCGCCTTATTCGATTCGCGCACCGCCTTCGCCGTCGCGATCAATGCTTCCGGGTTGGCACCGAGCGGCGGGTCGAGCTGGACCGACACGACGAAGGTGCCTTCGTCCAACAGCTGCGCGAGTTGCGTGGGCTCGCTCGACGGCTCCGCGTGCACGGCGAGCTCTCGTTCGCGGACGAGCACCGATCCTGACGGCTCGAGGTTCTCGTCGATCGCAGCGCGGATCGCGGCGATCTGCGCGGGCGTCGTCCCACAGCAACCGCCGATGATTCCCGCGCCGAGCGAGCGAGCCTGCGCGGCGAATGCGCCGAAGTACGCCGGCGTCGCGTGCGGGAAGACGATGCGCTGTCCCGACATGCTCGCGAGACCGACGTTCGGCAGCACGGCGAGCACGTCGCCGTTGCTCCGCATCTCGGCGAGGGCGCGCAACGCCGCAGCCGGGCCGGCGCCGTGATTCGCACCGAATGCGGCGAGCCCGAGGCTTCGCAGACGCTCGCCCGCCGTGTGTGCGGATACGCCCGCGAGCGTCTCGCCGTCGCTGTCGAACGTCATGAGCGCGACGATCGGCAGGCTGGACACGGAGCGGATTGCGGCCACCGCCGCCTCGAGATCGCGCAGGTCGAAGAAGGTCTCGACCATGAAGAGGTCGACGCCCCTGCCTTCGAGGACGTCGGCCTGTTCCGCATAGAGCGCCGCCGGCTCGAGCTCCCGCAGCTCGGTATCGCCGAGCGGCCCGATCGACCCGGCGATGAAGACGTCGCGGCCCGACACCTCGCGGGCCTCGCGCGCGAGTCGGACGGCCGCGCTGTTGATCGCCGCGAACTCGTCCTCGAGGAAGTGCTGCGCGAGCTTCGGGCGGTTCGCGCCGAACGTGTTCGTCTCGATCAGATCGGCGCCCGCACGGATATAGCCGAGGTGCACGTCGATGACGCTGTCGGGCGCGCGAAGGTTCGCCTCTTCGGGGCAGCGGAGCCGCGAGACGGCGCTCGAGAGCAGTGCTCCCGTGCCTCCGTCGGCGACGATCGGCGTGCCCGCAGCGAGGCGCTCGAGGAACCTGCTCATGCGCTTCAGTCTAGGGAGGGGAGAAATGCCCGAGTACGGAGAGCAGGGCCGCCGCCAGCCCGTGCTCTCCGTATTCGGATGCCTCCGGAGTAGCCCCCGCCGCATCGGGGCCACTCACGGACGCACTGTGAGTATCGAAAGCGGGGGCGACTTCACGTATCCCTCGTCCATGGTTGACCCGGCTTGTTCACCACTCAAGGTCGGGGCGCAGCGTGCCGATACAGGGGGCTGAACTCCTTTGCCCGGGGACTGACGGCAATCTCTTCCTGCGGCTGGTGGTTCGAGGCGGCGCCGAGAGGCGTCGCCTTTTCGTTGCCCGCGCTAACCCTGGTGCAGCGTGCGGCCTTCCATACCGCCCGCGACCGTGACGAGCTCGCCGGTGATGTGGCCCGAGAGCTCGTCGGACGCCAGCACGATGACGGCGCGCGCGATGTCGTCGGCGTCCGCGACCTTCCGCAGTGGCATCGTCCGTGTGACGCGCTCGACGACGTCCGGGTCGAGCGACCCGCGCGTCATCGGCGAGAACGTCCAGCCGGGTGCAACGGCGTTCACGCGGCCGAGCGGTGCGATGCGGACGATCTCGTTCTTCAGGCTGAGCAGGAGCCCGCCCTGGATCGCCGACTTCGCAGCAGCGTAATCCGCGTGACCTGCCTCCCCGAACCGGCCCGCGGTCGACCCGACGAGGACGAGGTTGCCGTGCCCCGTGCGCTGCACCTCGCGCAGGAATGCGCGCGAAGTGAGGAACGTCGCCGTGAGGTTTGCGCGGAGCGTCGCCTCCCACCGCTCGAGCGAGAGCTCCCAGACGGGCTCGTCCGCTGACGGCCAGACACCCGCGACCGCCGCGCAGACGTCGACACCGCCGAGCTCCACGCGCGCCTGCTCGAAGAGCGCGTCCACCTCCGCCTCGACCGTCAAGTCCGCGCCGATCACGGGTGCGCCTCCGAGCTCCGCGGCCACTGCCTCGGCGCGTTCGCGTCCGCGATGGTAGTGGACGACGACCTGCGCGCCCTCGGCTGCGAACGCGCGGGCGCAGGCGGAGCCGATGCCGCCGGACGCCCCTGTGACGACGACGCGCTTGCCTGCGAGTCCGGTGTCCACGAGCGGAGAGTAATCTGCCGCGGTGCGCGTTCACATCATCGGCGACATCGAGGGTGTCGCGGGCATCGTCAAATGGGCGCAGACGGGCGGCGACCAGACGCTGTACCACGAGGGCCGCAGCCTCTACACCGAGGAGATCAACGCCGCCGTCCGCGGCGCCAAGAAGGCGGGCGCGAAGGAGATCGTCGTGATGGACTGCCACGGCGCCGGCGGCGACTACACGTTCAACTCGCTGCTGCCCGACCGGCTCGAGGACGGCTGCGAGTTCGTCGTGCAGAACGAATGGACGGAGTACACCGCGTTCCTCGAGGAGGGTTGCGACGCGGCGCTCCTCGTCGGCATGCACGCGAAGGCGGGCACGCCCGACGGCGTCTTGTCGCACACGGTGTCGAGCCAGGGTTGGCACGACCTGCGTTTCAACGGGGTCTCGGTCGGCGAGACCGGCATCAACGCGGCGCTGTGCGGGAACTGGAACTGCCCGGTGCTTCTCGTGACCGGCGATCGCGCGACCTGCATGGAGGCACAGGCGTTGCTCGGCAATGGCCTCACGACCGCGGAGGTGAAGGTCGGCTTCGGGCGCTACAGCATGCGCTCGAAGACACCGAAGGAGGCATGCGCCCTCATCGAGGACGCGGCAACGCGTGCGCTGAAGGACCTGAGCGCCGTTCAGCCGTACGACCCGGGGCGGCCATGCGAGATCGAGATCGAGTTCACGTTCGTCGACCGGCTCGTCGAGTACCGCAACCGCCGCGGTGTCGAGCAGCTCGACGATCTGACGCTCGTCTCGAAGGCCGCCGACTGGTGGACGGCCTGGTCGCAGTTCTACTTCTGATGCGATCGCCGCCCGACGGTCTCGACGTCAGCTCGGTCATCGACGCCCTTCGCCACGGCTGGGAGTTCGAGGTCGACGTCGCCGAGTATGCCGCCGTCGGCGCGGGAAGCTATCACTGGCACGTCGCGGATACGACCGGGCGACGCGGTTTCGTGACCGTCGACGACCTCGGCCAGAAGGCCTGGCTCGGCGATACGCACGACGAGTCGTTCGACGGTCTGCGCGCTGCGTTCGACACGGCTGTCGCGCTGCGAGAGAGCGGGTTGCGCTTCGTCGTCGCGCCGTTCCGGACGCTGATCGGCGCGTCGCTGCTTCGGCTCGACCCGCGCTACGCGATCGCGCTCTTTCCCTCCGTGGACGGAACGTCGGGCGAGTGGGGCAGGTTCGGCAGCGACGCCGACCGCCTCGACGTCGTCGGGATGCTCGCAGAGCTTCACCAGGGAACCCGCGCAGTCGGCTCCGCAGTGCGCGCGACGGGGTTCGATCTCCCGGGCCGTCACCACATCGAGCGAGCGCTGGCGGAGCTGAACCAGGACTGGACGGGCGGTCCGCTCTCGGAGCCTGCGCGGACGGCCGTGACGGCGTCGGCATCCGAGCTGGCCGAGCTGCTCGCGCTCGGCGACCGGCTCGCTGCCGATGCGCAGCTGCGTTCGGGCGCGTGGGTCGTGACCCACGGCGAGCCGCACCCCGGCAACGTGATGCGGTCGAGTGAGGGTCAGCACCTGGTGGACTGGGACACCGTGGCGCTCGGCCCGCCGGAGCGGGACCTGTGGATGCTCGTCGACGAAGGGGACGACGCAGCAGCTGTCTACGCCCGTGCGACGGGGACGCCGCTCGACGACACCGCGCTCGACTTCTTCCGCGTCACCTGGGATCTCAAGGACATTGCCGAGTACATCCAGATACTCCGGTCGGTGCACGAGGAGAACGACGACACGGTGCGGCAGTACCAGTCTCTGACGAAGTGCGCCGACGTCCGGGAGGCGTGGGCCGCGCTGCTCTAGGCGCCGCTGGTCGGATCTGCAGCCGCGGGCTCGACCACTCCGAGCGATTCGACGAGCGTGAAGAATGCCTTCGCGAACGGTGACGCCTCCGTGCGCGAGCGGACGACATCCCAGTCGATCTGCTCCCGCAGGGCGCGCGCCCATTCGAGCAGAGCGCTGTAGTCCGGCTCCTGCTCGGTCATCGCCATCAGCTTGGCGGTCATCACGTCTTCGAGCATCGACACGTTGATGCGCAACGCCATCACCTCGGAGACCGGAGCCCTGTCGATGATCTCGTCGGTGATCGGACCGCTCGCCGGGTTGAAGATCAGATCGACGAGCGCGCCGTTCTCGTGCCACATCTTGAACAGCCAGCCCTCGGGCGGGCGCTCCGTCTTCCACCCCGCAGCCTCGAAGGCTGCGAGGGCGTCATCCGCATTCTCCGGCTTCACCAGGAAGTCGACGTCGTGCTCGCTCTTCGGTCCGCCGCGCGCCCACGCCGAGAGGCCGCCGCCGAGCACGAACGGAATCTCGCTCTGCTGCAAGATCCCCGCCGCGGCTTTCATCGCCTCGATCAGCTCGTCGAAGGAAGACTCCGGCACGGCAGCGCTGTTTCCGCTTTGTCCAGATGTGCAACATCGCTTGTGTGATGCGGATCGCAGCAGCGGGAGACGTCCATGCATCGGAGGCGACGCGCGAGCGCCTCGTCGCGGCGTTCGCGCAGGTCGAGAACGATGCCGACGTCGTCCTGCTCGCCGGCGATCTCACGACGACGGGGGAGCCGGAGCAGGCACAGGTTCTCGCCGACGCCTGCCGCGGACTTTCGCTCCCGATCTTCGCCGTGCTCGGAAACCACGACTTCCATGCGGGTCGCGTCGACGACGTGCGCTCGATTCTCGAGGAGGCGAACGTTCGGGTACTCGACCGCTCCTGGCAGACGTGCACGATCGCCGGGCTCGAGCTCGGCGTCGTCGGAGCGAAGGGATTCGTCGGCGGCTTTCCCGGCTCGGCGCTGCCCGACTTCGGCGAGGAGACGCTACGCGCTGCGTACGCGGAGACGACGCTCGAGGCGGACGCAATCGGCAAGGGCCTGCAGGAGATCGTCCACTGCGACGTGCGCGTCGTGCTCCTGCACTACGCGCCGATCGAGGCGACGCTCGAGGGCGAGCCGGAGGGCATTCACGTGATGCTCGGCAGCGATCGTCTCGCGACGCCGATCGCCGAGTACGGCGCCGACCTCGTCCTCCACGGTCACGCGCATGCCGGATCGTTCGAAGGCTCGATCGGCCAGATCCCCGTCTACAACGTCGCGGTGCACGTCACGGGCAAGGACTTCTGGATCTTCGACCTCGAGGGCACGCGCGGACGCACTGCGGTCGAGGTCGAGTCGCCGGGCTCGAGCTAGAACTGCCGGGCGCGCGAGCTGTAGTCGAGGCGATACGACGACATCGCCTTCCGCTCGGGCTGGACCCAGCCCGGGTGGAACTTCTTGCGGTGCTCTTCGACCGAGGCCTTCATCTTCGCGGGCGACGAGACGCTCCACGATTCGCCGCAGTCGTCGATGTCGCACTTCAGTTGAACGGCTGCCATGTGCGAACACCGTAGCTGTCACGCCCGCCTGACCGGCCGGTAGATTCTGCGGAATGAGCGGATACGTCACGCGGATCTCGATCGCCCCGGTGAAGTCGCTCGGCCTCGTTCACCCGCATGAGGTCGAGGTTGGGCCACGCGGCGTGGCGGGCGACAGGCGCTTCTGGCTCGTCGACGAGGACGGCCGACTCTTCAACAACAAGCGCTGCGGGCCGCTGATGGCTATCCGGCCGGAATGGGACGAGGAGAGCCGCGCACTCGCCCTGACATTGCCCGACGGTCGAGCGCATCGAAGGTGTGGTCGAGCTCGGAGACGAGGTAGCAGCCGAGATGTACGGCGATCCGGCTCCCTCGCACCGCGTCATCGGTCCCTGGCAGGACGCCATCTCCCAGGTTGCCGGGCGGCCGCTGACGCTGCTCTGGGCCGATGAGCACGCGACCGATCGCGGTGCACGCGGCGGCAACATCTCGCTCGTCTCCGCCGCATCGCTCGGGCGGCTCGGCGAGGAGGGCGGCAGCGACGGTCCTCCCGACGGTCGCCACTTCCGGATGCTGTTCGAGATCGACGGTGTCGAGGCGCACGAGGAGGACGAGTGGCTCGGCCGGCAGGTGCAGGTCGGCGATGCCGTGCTCGTGCTGAACGGCGACGTCGGGCGGTGCGTCGCCACCACGCTTCGATCCCGACACCGGCTTGCCCGACTTCGACACGCTCAACGTCCTCGCGCGCTACCGGCGCGAGGGCCGCAACGAGCCGCTGCCCTTCGGGGTGTACGGGGCCGTGGTCGTCCCCGGCCGCGTGCGCGTCGGCGATTCGGTGCAGCCGCTGCAGCGGTCGGTGCTCGTCGCCGGCTGAACGTCGGCCTATAGCACGAGTGCTATGCTCGGGAACATGGCAGCAGCACGCGTCCGCCCGGAAGCAGTCCGCACCCTCGAGCGTCTCCGCGAGCGCATCGCGACCGGCGACCGCGGCTGGTTCTTTGCCGCGATTGCGGAGAAGGTCTCCGAGCGGCGCACCGCGATCGGGATGTCGCAGCGTGAGCTCGCCGAGCTCGTCGGCACGACGCAGTCTGCGATCGCCCGCCTCGAGCGTGGCGGGCGTCCGCCGAGAATCGACACGCTGCTGAAGATCGCCGAGGCGCTCGAGTGCGATCTCATCGTCGATCTCAAGCCACGTCCGTCGGCGTAGGTTTCCCGCGGCTCGGGCATCCTCGGTGAGGATGCGCTTCCTCGTCGTCACACTGCTCGCACTGCTGGTCGTCGCCGCACCTGCAGCCGCGAAGCTGCCGCCGCTTCCGCACGGCTGGCCGAAGACGATGCAGATCGGCCTGACGGATGCGCCCGGCGGTGCGGCTGCACTCCACGCCTCTGCGCCGTTCGGCTTCCGTTACCAGTACCTCGCCGGCGGCGTGAACACCGGTCAGGGCTGGTCGACCTGGAATCCCGACGGGACGTTCGCATCGATGTACGTGCAGGACTCGTGGTCGCACGGAACGATCCCGGTGCTGACCTACTACATGCTGCTGCAGTCGAATCCGAAGGGTGGCGACGAGGCGCAGACCGATCTCGCCCACCTGCGCGATCCGCAGGTGATGCAGGCGTACTGGCAAGACGTGCGCCTGCTGTTCCAGCGCGTGCACGGAGCAAAGCCGGTCGTCGTGCACGTCGAGCCCGACCTCTGGGGCTACATCGAGCAGGCGAATGCGATCGAACTCGGCTCGGCGTTCGCACAGCAATGGGTCAGCCTGCGCAACCAGCTCGCGCCGAACGTGATCCTCGCGTACCACATGAGCGGCTGGGGCACGAAGCACGACATCGTCTTCGAGGATCCGAGCGATGCGACCGTCCGCGCATATGCAGCGCAGTCCGCGACGTTCTATCGAGCATTGCACGCGAAGTTCGACATCTCGTTCGAGGACTTCTCCGATCGCGACGCAGGCTTCTACGCGAAGATCAACGGCAATCCGAATACGTGGTTCACGCCCGCCGACTTCCACCGGCATCTGCTCTACGGCGCGACGTTCGTGAAGCTCGCAGGCATCCGGATGGCCGCGTGGCAGATCCCGCTCGGAAACACGCTGATGCGCGCAGAGAACAACACCTGGGGCCACTTCCAGGACAACCGCGTCGAATGGCTGCTCGGCGGTTCGGGACGCGCACACCTACGGGCGTATGCCGCAGCGGGGTATGCGGGCTTCCTCTTCGGTGGCGGCGCAGGCGGGACGACGTGCGCCTGCGATGCGCAGAAGGACGGGATCACGAACCCCGATCCGATCGGCGCCAACACACGTGCGTCGCTCTCCGCCGACGACGACGGCGGCTACTTCCGCGCACAGGTTCGCGCGTACTACCGCACCGGCGCGCTCCGGCTTCCCTAAGCTCGCCCGATGGAGAGCATCGTCGTCGCGTGCCTCGGCGACTCGATCACCGCGGGATCGCCGCTCTGGGATCCGGATCCCGGCGTTCGTGCGCGCATCGGTGCAGCACTCGACGAGCGCAGTCAGTGGCAATGGTGGGCGGCTCGCCGCGGCTCGACGCTCGACCTCCGCAATCACGGTGTGTACGGCGAGCGCACCGACGAGATCGCGGCGCGTCTCGACGAGGCGGTCGACGGCGCGGACGTGCTCATCGTGCAGGGCGGCATCAACGATGTCGTGCAGAAGCGCGCCGTCGAGGAGGCGGCGCGCAACCTTGCAGACATGGTCGAGCGGGGCCGCCGGCTCGGGCTCTCCGTCGCGCTCGTCGATGTGCTCCCCTGGAACAACGGCGACAGTCGAGCGGCCGACGAGATCGCGCGCCTGAACACGCTCATCGGCGAGGTCGCCGACGGCCTCGGCGTGCCGCTCCTTCCGTTCCACGACACGCTCGTCGACCCTGACCGTCCGCACCGCATGCGCGACGAGTGGACCGACGACGGCGATCACCCCTCGGTCGCCGGCCATCGCCTGCTCGGCGAGCGCGCCTTTCGCCTGCCCTAGGAGGTCTGACTAGATCTCGAGCTCGAGCCAGTCGTGCGCCCGCTCGACGCCGTCGGGTAGCGGCAATTCGACCGGCCGGTGGATCACGACAAGACGCCTTGCCCCCGACGCGTCGAAGGCCGCGATCGCTTCATCGGCGTCGAGATGGCCGCGGTCGTCAGCAGGCTCGGCGGAGGCAAGTGTCGCCTCGCAGAGAAAGAGATCTGCGTCGCGCGCGAGCTCGGCGAGGGCAGGCGTCGGTGCGGTGTCGCCGGAGTAGGCGAGCGTCGTCCGGCCGTCGGTCACGCGCATGCCGAAGGTCAGCTCGTCGTAGTGGATGAGGCGCGCAGGCGTCAGCTCGAAGCCAGCGGCCTCGAACGGCACGCTCTCCGCGTACTCGCGCACGACGAATGCGCGGTCGATGTCTCCGCCGAAACCGAGCTGCTCGCCGAATCCATCCAGCGTCGCCCGGCCGCCGGGCGGAACCCACAGCTCCGGCGGCGCGGCATCCTTGCCCGCGCCGAAGCTCGCACCGAACACCCACGCCACGATGTCGCCCCAGTGGTCGAGGTGAAAGTGCGTGAGCACGACGGCATCGACGAGCGGCCACGGCTCGCGTTCGCGCAGCCGCGACAGGACGCCCGGGCCGCAGTCCAGCAGGAGGCGTCCGCGCCCCTCGACCAGATATCCGGATTGGACGCTGCCGGGGTTGGGCCACGCGGGGGAGCAGCCGATGACCGTGAGCTTCACGGGCCGTATCGTGTCGGAAATCGCTCCGGTGTCGTACCGAGAGCCGGTTCCGGTGTATAACTCCGCCGTGGCCAAGGCCTCTCCTGAGATGCTGAAAACGGTGCCGTTGTTCGCGGATCTCGACGACCGCGAGCTCCAGCAGATCGCCGCGTCGATGCGCGAGCGCCGGTTCGCTGCGGGGGATACGGTCACCCAGGAGGGCGCCGGCGGTGCCGGCTTCTTCGTTGTCGAGAGCGGCGACGCCGACGTCAGCGTGGAAGGCACGGCCCGGGGCACGATCGGGCCGGGCGACTACTTCGGGGAGATCGCGCTGCTCACGGGCTCGGACCGGACGGCCACGATCACGGCCACGACCGACATGGTCTGCTACGGCATGACGCCGTGGGACTTCCGGCCGCTCGTCGAGAGCAACTCCACGATCGCGTGGAAGCTGCTCACGGCGATGGCCGACAAGCTCCGCTAGCGACACCTACGTTCGCGCATTGGTAGTGTCGCGGGCGGGATGAAGCCCGTCCTCGAGATCCCCTATCCGGGAGAGCGCATCCCCGCGCCGGGGCGGCTGCGCCTCGTCCAGCGCTTCGTGAACACCGTCGACTACGAGCACGGGCGCGAGATGCTGAGCGATCCAGCGCGGCTCGGCGCGGTGCTCGGCGAGCTCGGGCTGCTCGAGCGAGGGGCGACCGTCACCGGCGCGGATCTCGAGCAGGCCCATGCGGTGCGGGCTGCGCTGCGGAGCCTCGCGCTCGCGAACAACGGTGGTGGGGCGACCCGGGACGAGCTGGCGCTGCTCGAGGATGCTGGCGCCGCCGGCAGGCTCGTCGTCGCGTTCGACGGTGGCTCGGCGCGACTCGATAGCACGGCCGAGGGCGTCGCGGGCGCGCTGGGCACGCTCGTCGGGATCGTCTACACCGCGATGGCGGACGGCACGTGGACGCGGCTCAAGGCGTGTCAGCGCGACGTCTGCGGCTGGCTCTTCTACGACCGCTCGCGCAATCGCTCGGCCCGCTGGTGCCAGATGGCCGTCTGCGGGAATCGCACGAAGACGCGTGCGTACCGGGCCAGGCAGCGCTAGCTAACGGGCACCGGCGAGGCGCCGGGCGCCGTCGAGCCGGCTGCTGTACCAGCCGCGCAGCGGCTGGATCTGGACGCGGGTGCCCGTGTGCGGGGCGTGGATGAAGCGGCCGTTGCCGACGTAGATGCCGACGTGCCCGAGCCCGTCGAAGAAGACGAGGTCGCCCGGCTTGAGGCCGCCGCGGCGGACGCGGAAGCCGCTCGTGAACTGCGCAAAGCTCGAATGGGCGAGCCGGACGCCGAAGTGCCCGTAGACGTAGCGGACGAAGCCGGAGCAGTCGAAGCCCGTTGCCGGGGAGCTTCCGCCGTAGACGTAGCGGACGCCGATCAGGTGCTTCGCGTACTTCACGACCTTTTCGCCGAGAGGGATGTGGATCGCGCGATGGACGCGATGGACGATGGCGGCGGGCTTTCGGACCGGTGTGGTGTGGACGACGGGGAGTTGCGGGACGATCGGGTCGGAGTTCGTGGGAGTCGGGTCGGGAGTAGGCGGAACCTCGCCCGCGTCGGCCCTGCTCGGCAGGGGCTTGAGCAGCGCGACTCCGAGAGTGAGCGCGACCGCGCACAGAAGAATGAGGAGATGGAGACGCCGCATGAGAGGGCCTTCGACAGAGGTGCGGGCGCGCATCGGCGACCGCTCGTCGTTGGTACAGCCCATCTCAGCAGTGGTTTAGGAATCCCGAGTCCCCCCTTCGGGGGGTTCGACTCGGCCTTTACAAACACGCATGTCCAACGTCGGCCAAAACACTGCCCGGATCGCCTGGAGGCGGTATTCTGGGATCCAAGATGGTCTCTGCATCGGGCAAATCCGATCGGTACAGACGTCCGTAAACCTTGACGTGATGCGCTATCGCACCCTTCTGCTGCTGCTCACGCTCGCCTTCGTCCTCGTCGGCGTGCTGAGCGCCTGCGGCGGGGGCGGCGGCGGCGGGTACTAGCCGACGGCTTCGCCGACAGCGCGTCTCCCCGCCTCCGTACGGGCGGTGTGTTGTGCGTTTTCCGCTTCCGCGGGGCTGCACGATGCCCTACCGTTCACGGCGTGGACGCGACGCCTCGCCGCACGCTCGATCTGACGCTCGGTCTCGGCGCGCTCCTGCTCGGCCTTCCCCAGTAGGGGAAGCGCGCGTGCACATACCCGTCCACCGTCCGCAGGACAGGTGCGTCCACATCTCAGCCGAAGCCGAAGGAGCCGCCCGTGTCGATGCCGCATCACCGATATCGCCCGTACGAGACCGTCGATCTCCCCGATCGGACGTGGCCGAACGTCGTGCTCGAGCGCGCGCCGATCTGGTGCTCGACCGATTTGCGCGATGGCAACCAGGCGCTCGTGAGCCCGATGGACTCGGCTCGGAAGCGGCGCTTCTTCGACCTGCTCCTCGGTCTCGGCTTCAAGGAGATCGAGGTCGGCTTCCCGGCGGCGTCGAAGGCGGACTTCGACTTCGTGCGGGTGCTCGTGGAGGACGACCTGATCCCCGACGGCGTGACCATCGCCGTGCTGACGCAGGCGCGGCCCGAGCTGATCGAGCGGACGTTCGAGGCGGTCGCCGGCGCAAAGCGCGCGATCGTGCACCTCTACAACTCGACCTCGACGACGCAGCGGCGGGTCGTGTTCGGGCTCGATCAGGCAGGCATCACGGCGCTCGCCGTACGAGGAACGGCGATGTGCAAGGAGCTTGCAGCCGCGAGTGACGCGGAGATCATGTTCGAGTACTCGCCCGAGAGCTTCCACCACACGGAGCTCGACTATGCACTCGAGATCTGCGAGGCGGTGGCGGACGAGTGGGGCCCGACGCCTGCCGAGAAGATGATCGTCAACCTGCCGACCACCGTCGAGCACTTTCCGCCGAACGTCTATGCGGATCGCATCGAGTGGTTTGCGCGCAACTTCTCGAAGCGCGAGGCGATCGTGCTGTCGATCCATCCGCACAACGACCGGGGCACCGCGGTGGCGACAGCGGAGCTCGGCTTGATGGCGGGGGGCGACCGCGTCGAGGGCACGCTGTTCGGCAACGGCGAGCGGACGGGCAACGTCGATCTCGTGACGCTCGCGCTCAACCTGCTGACGCAGGGTGTCGATCCGGGGCTCGACCTCTCACAGCTCGACGAGACGAAGCGCATCGTCGTCGAGTGCAACGAGTTGCCGGTCCATCCGCGTCACCCGTGGGCGGGCGAGCTCGTCTACACCGCATTCTCGGGCTCGCATCAAGATGCGATCAAGAAGGGAATGCACGCGCAGCAACGCGCCGCATCGGAGGTGTGGGACGTCCCCTACCTGCCGATCGATCCGAAGGACGTCGGACGCGATTACGAGGCGATCATCCGCGTCAACTCGCAGTCGGGGAAGGGCGGCGTCGCGTTCCTGCTCGCCAACGAGTACGGGCTCGACCTGCCACGCGGGCTGCAGATCGACTTCGCACAGAAGGTGCAGGCGATCACCGACGCGGAAGGCGGCGAGCTCTCGGCCGCGCAGCTCCATGCGTTGTTCAACGCCACATATCTCGCCGTGACAGATCCGTACGAGCTCGTTTCCTACCGGCACGAGGCCGACGAGAAGGGTGACAAGCTGAGCGCCGTGGTGCGCGCCGGCGACGAGACCGTCGAGTTCGTCGGCGAGGGCAACGGGCCGATCGCCGCGATCGTGCACGGTCTCGGGCAGCGCCAGGACATGTCGATCAGCCTCCTCAACTACCACGAGCACGCGATGAGCACGAGCGAGGACGCCGTTGCTGCCACGTACGTCGAGATCGACGTCGACGGCCTTGCCGCCTGGGGCGTCGGCCTGCACCCGAGCATCGTCACCTCGTCGTTGCGAGCCGTCGTCAACGCAGTGAACCGCGCCGCCGCACTACGCGCGGAACAGGCGGCGGTGCTGCACGCGTTCGACCGGGTCTAGGCCTGGCTCGCGCGTGTTCCGAACGGTGCGACGTCCTTTGCAGACACGTCTCGGTGCCTGGCACCAAGACGTACCTTGAGCGGACACGTCTGAGAAGAGGCGCCGTCCGCGCGTGAGCGGCAAACCGCGCAGTCATCCCGAGACTGGCGTGGGCCATGTCTTTGGCGGCCGCGTCCCGGTGCCTGGCACCGAGACGTGCCTGCAAAGACCGGGTAGCCGCGGTTTGGCACGAACCCTCACGTCCGTCACCTGATACCAGACGTGGCTCGAACCCTCACGTCCGTCACCTGATACCAGACGTGTCTGCAAAGGCCGCCTAGCCGCGGAGGGGGCGGTCTAGCCGACGACGAGCACGACGAGCTGGCGCGGACCGTGGACGCCCTCGACGCGGCTGAGCTCGATGTCGGAGGTCGCCGACGGTCCCGAGACGAGTGTCAGCGGGTGTCGCGCGAAGTTGGCGAGCTGCGCGAACGCGGCCGGTACGGTGTCGACGATCTGGCTCTCGCGCACGACGCAGAGGTGAAGATCCGGAACGAGCGTCAGCGCGCGGCGTCCTTCCTCCGGTCCGGCGGCGAGGACGATCGTGCCGGTCTCGGCGATCGCGAGCGTGCAGGCGGTGACGACGCCGTCGAGCCCGTCGAGCTCGTGCGGCGTGAAGCCGTGGTCCTCGACGACCTCGGCGTCCGCAGGCCGCCAGGCGGCCGACAGGCCCGGCGGCACGCCGATGCGGACTGCCGCGCGGGCTTTGCACGAAGCGGCGATCGCCGCCGGGAGCGCTCCCTCGCCGACGCGCCGCACCTCGGCCCGGTAGTCCTCGAGCCGCTCGCAGAAGAGGTCAACGACCGCGCTGCCAGACTCGCCGCCGCGACGGTAGTTGCGCACGACCGGCTCTGCAGGCGTCGATCCCGCGAGCGCTGAGCGCACCCGTTCGAGGATCTCGTCGCGAGCGCTCGTCATCGGCGCCGGCTCCACCATTCGCGGAAGCTCTCCCGCGCGACGGGCCTCAGCGTTCGGCCCTTCGTCCAGCCGGAGAGCGGGCCCGGCAGGCGGCGGATCGAGCCGCTGCGGACGAATGGCGCCTGCGCGATCCGGCCGAGCCGCTGCGCGAGGCGCAGGCGGCGCGAGCTCCCGAAGCTCCACGCAGTTGCGCGCATCGCGAGCCGCTCAGCCGACAGGCCCTTGTGCTCGACGACCTGCGAGCGCAGGTGGAGGAGCACGTTCGGGATGTCGATCTTCACCGGGCAGACCTCGTAGCAGGCACCGCACAGGGTGGACGCGTACGGCAGTGACGGCGCGTTCTCGACGCCGATCAGCTGCGGCGTGAGGATCGCCCCGATCGGGCCCGGATAGACAGAGCCGTACGCGTGTCCACCGGTCCGCGTGTACACCGGGCACACGTTGAGGCACGCACTGCAGCGAATGCAGTGCAGCGCGACCCGGCCGACCTCGTCGGCGAGCACGCGCGTCCGTCCCGCGTCGAGCAGCACGATGTGCAGCTCCTGCGGCCCGTCGCCCGCGGTGACGCCGGTCCACAGCGACGTGTACGGGTTCATGCGCTCGCCGGTCGACGAGCGTGGGAGTAGCTGGAGGAAGACCTCGAGATCGCCGAACGTCGGCACGAGCTTCTCGATGCCGAGGATGCTGACGAGCACGGGCGGCAAGGTCGTGCACATGCGGCCGTTGCCCTCCGATTCGACGATGCAGATCGTGCCGGTCTCGGCGACGCCGAAGTTGGCGCCGCTGACCCCCATGCGCGCGTCGAGGAACTTCTCCCGCAGATAGGTGCGCGCCGCCTCGGCGAGATCGTGCGGCTCGTCGGTCAGCGGCCGGTCGGCGATCGTGCGCGCGAACAGGTCGCGGATCTCGGTGCGGTTGCGATGGATCGCAGGCACGAGGATGTGGGACGGCCAGTCGCCGTCGAGCTGGAGGATCAGCTCGGCGAAGTCGGTCTCGAGCGCCGAGATGCCCGCCGCGGCGAGTGCATCGTTCAGGTGGATCTCGTCGGTCGTGAGCGACTTCATCTTCACGACCTCGGCGACGTCGTGCCTGCGCGCGATGTCGACGACGATCGCATTTGCCTCGGCGGCGTCGCGCGCCCAGTGCACGTGCGCCCCCGCCGCCTGTGCCGCGCGCTCGAACTGCACGAGGTACTCATCGAGGTGGGCGAGGACGTCGGCCTTGATGCCGCGGCCGGCTTCGCGTAGTTCCTCCCAGTCGGCTAGCTCAGCGACGACGCCGGCGCGCTTCGCGCGAATCGTCTGCGTCGCGTGGTGCAGATTCGCCCGAAGCTGCCCGTTCGCGAGCTCGACCCGCGCCGCGGCCGGGAAGTCAGTCACGCCGCGTCCGTCGACGCGAGGATCTCGGCGAGGTGCATCGTGCGTACGCTGCTGCCCCGACGCTCGAGGCCGCCCCCGATGTGCAGGAGGCACGATCCGTCGACCGCGCTGCACACGGATGCCCCGGTCGCGTGGATCGATGCGCACTTGTCGTCGAGCATCGCGAGCGACGTGTCGGCATTCTTGATCGAGAACGTCCCGCCGAAGCCGCAGCACTCGTCGGCGGCCGGCAACTCGACGAGCTCGAGGCCGCGGACATTGCGGAGCAGGCGCAACGGCGCGTCGCCGACACGCGTGACGCGCAGCGAGTGGCAGGTCGGGTGGTACGTGACACGGTGGGGAAACGACGCGCCGACGTCCTCGACGCCGAGCTCGTTCACGAGTAGCTCGGACAGCTCGAAGACGCGCTCGCCGATCCCGGTGTCCGGGACGAGCTGCGGATAGAGGTCACGCACCGTTCCGACGCAAGACGACGACGGCGAGACGATCGCGTCGCAGTCGCGGAAGACCTCGACGAAGCGCCTCGCGAGCGTGCGCGCCTCGTCGCGGTAGCCGCTGTTCAGGTGCATCTGCCCGCAGCAGGTCTGTTCTTCGGGGAAGACCACCTCGTGACCGAGCCGCTCGAGGATCTGCACCGTCGCGCGCCCGACCGCAGGGAACAGCGTGTCGCCGATACAGGTGACGAAGAGGGCGATCCGCACGCTGTGCGGATCTTAGGACTTACCGGCGGTCAGGCCACCGTCGATCACGAGGCCGGAGCCCGCGACGTATTTCGACTCGTCGGATGCGAGGTAGAGCGCGGCGTACGCGATGTCCTCGGGCATGCCGAGCTCCCCTGTCAGCTGCCGCGAGCGGATCGACCGGCGGCCTTCCTCGGGGTCCGCGTAGGACTCGCCGAGATAGCGCTCGACGAAGGGCGTCATCACCGTCCCGGGCATGAGCGCGTTGACGCGGATGTCGTGCGGCGCCAGGTCGACCTGCATCGACCGGGTGAGCGCGAGCACGGCGCCCTTCGACGCGGCGTACGAGACCCGGCGCCCGAGTCCCGTCTGCGCGATCGCGGACGACATGTTCACGATCGAGCCCGAGCGCTGAGCGATCATCTGCGGGACGACGGCGCGGCTCATCAGGAACACACCGCGAACGTTGACGCGCATCACCTGCTCCCAGAGCTCGAGCGAGGTCTCCTCGACATCGCCGACGCCCGGGATGCCCGCGTTGTTGAAGAGCACGTCGATGCGACCGAAGCGGTCGACCGTCGACGCGGCGAGCGCGCGTGTCGCATCCTCGTCCGCGACGTCGACCTGCTCGGCCACCGACTCGCCGCCGATCTCCGCGACGGTCGCTGCGGCTGCGACCTCATCGACGTCGGCGACGACGACCTGTGCTCCTTCCGCCGCAAACAGCAGCGCGCTGGCGCGCCCGATGCCGGAGCCGGCGCCGGTGACGATGCAAATCTTGCCGGCGAGTCGCGCGCTCAGGTCTTTTCCGAGCCGATCACGCGGGCGACGCCCAGGGCAACGAGGATGATCGCCCCGTTCGCCGCGTCGATCCAGAAGGTCGAGGTGTTCCTGAGCACGAGCACATTGTTCACCAATCCGAGCAGGACGACGCCGGTGAACGCGCCGACCATCCGCCCGCGGCCGCCTTCGAGCGAGATTCCTCCGATCACCGCCGCCGCGAAGACGGTGAAGATGAGGTTGTTGCCCTGGTTCGCGGTCACGGCGACGACCTGCCCGGCGATCATCAGCCCCGCGACCGCCGCGAGCATCCCGGCGACGGAGAAGATCCCGATGCGGATCCTGTCGACCTTGATCCCGGCGGCCCGCGCTGCCTCGAGATTGCCGCCGATCGCGTAGATCGCGCGCCCGGTGCGGTGGTAGCGCAGGAGGAGGCCGGCGACGAGGAAGACGGCAGCGGTGACCCAGGCGGAGACCGGGAATCCGAACCAGTACGCGGAGCCGAGGTAGATGAACGACGGCGGCATCTCGTAGATCGTCCGGCCGCTGACGATCCCCTGCTGCAGTCCGGCGAGCAGGATCAGCATCGCCAGCGTGAAGATGAAGGCGTTGAAGCGGAGCTTCACGATCATGAAGCCGTTGAAGAGCCCCACCGCCGCGCCGATGCCGAGCACGATCAGGATCCCGAATACGGGATTCCAGTGGGTGCCGAGCCCCTGGCCGTCCTTCGGCACGATCAGCCACGCGCCGATCATCGGCGCGAGTCCGTAGACCGACTGCAGCGAGAGATCGAAGCTGCCGGTCAGCAGGATCAGCGACTCCGCAACGACGACCATTCCGAGCGCCGCCGAGAACTGCGCCGTGTTCGAGAAGTTCGCCGTCGTGAAAAAAGCCGGGCTCGTGAAGATGCCGACGACGAAGAGAACCGCGATCGCCGGCGCGAGCGCGAGCCCGCGCACCCAGCCGAGCATCGCGCGCCTCGCCGGACGGTGGACACGCTCCGGCTGCTCGATCGCTGCGTCGCTCACGCCGCCACCTCCATTCCCTCGGCCGCGGCGATCAGCTCGAGCCTGTCCCACGGCGCCTCGTGGAACTCTCTCACGATCGAGCCGCGCCGCACGATGAGCACACGCGTGCAGATCCGGAGCTCGTCGAGATCGTCGGAGACGAGCAGCACCGCCGCACCCTCTTCGCGCGCATTGTCGATGACGCCGAGCAGCGCTTCCTTCGATGCCACGTCGATGCCGACAGTCGGGCTCACGACGACGAGAAGCGACGGCTGCGCCGCCAGTGCGCGTCCGACGACGACTTTCTGCTGATTGCCGCCGCTCAGCTCCGCGACAGGTTGGTCGCCGCTGCTCGCGACGATCTGCAGGCGCTCTGCGAGCGCCGCCGCTGCGGCACGCTGGCGCCCGCCGGAGATGAATCCCCACCGTGAGAGGCGCTCGAGGATCGGCAGCGTGAGGTTCTCGGCGACGCCGAGCGTGGGGACGAAGCCCCGCGCGTGGCGGTCCTCCGGCACGTAGCCGACTCCACGCCGCAGCGCGGCATCGGCACGGCCCGCACGGAGCCGCTTGCCGTCCAGTTCGATCGCACCGGCCGACGGCGCGACGAGACCGGCGACTGCATCGGCGATCGCCACGCTCCCGGAGCCGCGGAGGCCGAACAAGCCGACGCACTCGCCCGCATGCACGTCGAGGCTCACGTCTTCGACCGAGCCGAGCGGTGTCTGCACCGAGATGCCGGTAATGCGCAACCGTGGCGAGCCTTCGACATCGTCTGCCTGCGGGGTTTCGGTGCGCATCGCACGCGCCAGCTCGCCTCCGACCATCGCGGTGACGAGCTGCTCCTGGTCGAGCTCGGTCACCGGTGCGGTGACGATCCGCTTCCCGTCGCGCAGCACGGTCGCGCGATCGCAGATCTCGTAGACCTCTTCGAGATGGTGCGAGATGTACAGGATCGCGACGCCACTCTCCTTCACGCGGCGGACGCGCTCGAACAGCCGCTCGACGGCATTCGCCTCGAGTGCCGAGGTCGGCTCGTCGAGGATCAGGAAGCGCGCCCCGATCGCGAGTGCGCGGGCGATCTCGACGATCTGCTTCTGCTCCACCGAGAGCTCCGAGGCGAGCTGGTCGACGTCGAGGTCGAAGCCCCACTCGAGCAAGAGCTCGCGCGAGCGCCGTCGTAGCTCGCTCCAGCGGACGAGCGACCCTTCGCTGCGGTTGAGGAAGATGTTCTCGCCGACGCTCAACGACGGGATCACCATCGAGCGCTGGTAGACGCACGCCACGCGCTCCTGCCAGACGGCGCGGTCGCCTAGGCTCGGTGCGGGTTCTCCATAGAGGCGCACGCTCCCCCGGTCCGGCTTCAGCAGGCCCGTCAGGATTCCGACGAGCGTCGACTTCCCGGCACCGTTGCGCCCGACGAGGGCGTGGCATTCGCCGGGCGACACGGAGAGGGAGACGTCCTGGAGGGCCTTCGTGCGACCGAAGGACTTCCAGATCGCCTCCGCCTCCGCCGCGGGCGGCCGGAGGTCGTCCGGCCGCCCGTCACCTGTGTCCGGCGCTGCTCCCACTACTTCTTGTAGTTACCCCAGAGCCCGGGATCGTTCACGTTCTTCTTGTCGACGACGGGAGCCACGATGGCGTCCTCGAGGTTCCCGAGCAGGTTGACGATCTTGCTGCCGTGGTCGGTCGACATGCCCGCGTGGTACTTGGCGCCCTTGACCGCTTGCTTCGCGTAGAAGACGGCGAAGCTCGCGTACAGGTTGGCCGGTTGCGAGATGGTTGCGTCTTCCTCTCCCTGCCGGATCCATCCATGCTCCTGCGGCGTGCCGTCGTTGCTGAACAGCACGATGTGGTTCGGCGAGCCGACCTTCGTGAACTTCCCGGCCGACTTCTCTGCGGCGATGATGCCCGGAACGGGACCGCTCCAGTGGGCATAGATGCCCTTCAGGTCGGAGTAGGTGCTGAGTGCGGTCTTCGCGTCGTTCACCGCGGTCGGCGTGTCCCACTTCGTCGCGTACTCGACGACCTTCAGGTTCGGGTACTTCGCCTTCATGCAGTTGAGGAAACCGTTCTTGCGGTCGAGCCCGTTGATCGAGGCGAGATCGCCCTCGAGCATTGCGACATGACCGGCGCCCTTCGTGTGCGAGCCGATGTAGTTGCACGCCGCCTGGCCGTAGAGGATGTTGTCGGCCCGGACGATCATGTAGACCTTGCCCTTGGTGGGCGCGACGTCCACGCTGACGACCGGGATGTGCTTGCTCGCGGCGTAGGCGAGGGTCGGTGCGATCGCTGCGCTGTCGACAGGGTTGACGATCAGCGCGTTGACGCCCTGGGAGATGAGCGTGCGAATCTGCGTCGCCTGCTTGCCCGCATCGCCGTTGGACGAGATCGGGCCGACGAGCGAGACGCCGTACTTCGTGCCGGCGGCCTTCTCGAAGGCGACGTACGAGCTCCAGAAGTCCGTGCTGTAGCCGGCGAGCGAGATGCCGATCTTCAGCGACGCCGTCTTTTTCGCGTGCCCGTTGCCTGCGGCCAGAGCCGTGGTGGCGAGGACGCCGGCGAGTGCGATGACCGCGATCCCACCGATGAGGCGAGTCTTCATCGTGATCCCTCCTTGTGTTGAATTCGTCCGTGTCAGATCCGTAACCCTGGTCATGCGGGTACCTCCTCTTGCAGCCACCCCGCGCCGTCCGGGAAGGCGAACTCGGACAGCGATTCGGGCCGGATCTCGATGCTGTAACCGGGCGCCGTCGGGGCGAGATAGCGCCCGTTCTCGACGCGGACCGGATCGACGAAGTGCTCGTGCAGGTGGTCGACGAACTCGCAGACGCGATTCTCGAAGGTCGCGCCGACCGCGATGTAGTCGAACATCGATACGTGCTGCACGTACTCGCACAGCCCGACGCCGCCCGCATGCGGACAGACGGGCACGCCGAACTTGGCGGCGAGCAGGACGACAGCAAGGACTTCGTTGACGCCGCCGAGCCGGCAGGAGTCGACCTGGCAGACATCGATCGCGTCGTACTGGAGCAGCTGCTTGAAGACGACGCGATTCTGTACGTGCTCGCCCGTTGCCACCCGTACCGGCGTGACCGCATCGCGGATCCTTCGGTGACCGAGGATGTCGTCCGGGCTCGTCGGCTCCTCGATCCACCAGGGATCGACCTCGGCGAGCAGGCGCACAGCCTCGATCGCCTGCTCGACGCCCCACGCCTGGTTCGCGTCGAGCGAGAGCTTGTTGTCAGGGCCGATAGCCTCGCGGACGATGCGTGCGCGGCGCAGGTCGGTCTCCTGATCGCCGCCCACCTTCAGCTTGAGGTGCGTGAAGCCGGCGGCGATCGCCTCTCGGGCTCGCTGCGGCAGCGTGTCCTCCGAATAGCCGAGCCAGCCGGCCGACGTCGTGTACGCGGGGAAGCCCTCGGCGAGCAGGATCGCCTCGCGCTCCGCCTTCGTGCTCTCATTGCGGCGCAGGATCTCGAGCGCGTCTGCCGGTGTCAGCGCATCGTCGATGTAGCGGAAGTCGATGCAGGCGACGATCTGCTCGGGCGTCATATCGGCGAGGAGCTTCCAAACCGGCTTGCCTTCGAGCTTCGCGTAGAGATCCCAGACCGCGTTCACGAGCGCTGCGGTGGCCAGATGGATCACGCCCTTTTCGGGGCCGAGCCAGCGCAACTGGCTGTCGGTGACCAGGCGCCGCCAGAAGCCTCCGAGGTCGGCAGTGAGCTCTTCGACGCTCGCTCCGACGACGTGCGGCGCGAGTGCGTCGATCGCCGCAACGCAGACCTCGGTGCCGCGTCCGATCGTGAACGTGAGCCCGTGACCGGCCAGGCCGTCGGGCCGGTCGGTCTCGAGGGTGACGTACGCGGCCGAGTAGTCCGGATCCGTGTTCATCGCATCGGAGCCGTCACCGGTCCGCGAGGTGGGGAAGCGGACGTCGGAGGTGATTGCGCGGACAATGCGGGTCATCTGAGGGGACGTTCTTACCGCAAAGGTAGGATGTATGTCAAGGGCTGCGGCGATAACGTGGGCGAAAGCGGTCGCGATGTGACGCTTTGACCCGACCTTCCGGCAAAAGACGTAGGATGGCTGGGCGAGATGGCGCAATCGGAGCGAGCGGCGGACGGCGGAAAGACCCTACGCAGGGGCGCGGGGGTCACCCATGACGCGATCGAGTCAATTCGCGAGCTGATCGCGTCCGGCCAGTGGGGCCCCGGGACCCGCCTGCCGCGCGAGGCCGACCTCGCCGCCCAGCTCGGCCTGTCCCGCAACTCCCTCCGCGAGGCGGTGCGCGCGCTCTCGCTTGCGCGGGTCCTCGAGGTACGACAGGGCGACGGCACGTACGTCAGCAGTCTCGAGCCGCACGACCTGCTCGAGCCGACGCGGTTCGCGACGCACCTCCTGCGCGGGCAGACCGTGCTCGAGCTGTTCGAGGTGCGGCGGATGCTCGAGCCCGAAGCTGCGGCAATGGCCGCGCTGCGTGCAGACGACGAGATCAAGGTCGCGCTCCGACATGAGCTCGACCGGATGTTCGATGCCGGCGACCGCGTCGAGGATCTCGTCGAAGCCGATGCCGCATTTCACGACGTGATCGGGCAGGCGCCCGGCAATGCCGTGCTGCGGTCGCTGCTGCAGAGCCTCTCGACGAGGACCGTGCGCGCGCGCCTCTGGCACGGCATGGCAGATCGCGTCGCCCTCGACACCGCGCGCGCGGAGCACACGCGCATCTACGAGGCGATCGTGGCGGCCGATCCCGATCTCGCCCGCGCGGCGACCACGATGCACATCGCGAGCAACGAGACCTGGCTGCGTGAGCACCTCGGTCCCGCGGATGACGTTCCGCTTACAGCCGATGCCTGAGCTCGTCAGCTTGCACACGCGCTATTCAGACGCAGGGAACGAACGCTCGCCCGCCATCTTCGATTTTCGTTGATGAACGGGGCGGAGACAGTCCGCATCGGCAAGACGGGCGTGTCGGTAACGCGCCTCGGTCTCGGGTGCGCTCCGCTCGGAGGCCTGTACGCGGCGGTGTCGGACGAGCAGGCGCGTGCGACGGTGGAGCAAGCCTGGCAGCTCGGCGTTCGCACCTTCGACACCGCGCCGCTCTACGGCTCCGGTCTCTCGGAGGAGCGTGTCGGCGCGGCACTGAGCAGCAGGGTCCCCGACGAGTTCACGCTGTCGACGAAGGTAGGCAGGCTGCTCGAGGCAGGCGGCTCGGCGGATCCGATCTTCGAGGGCGCTTCGGCGGCTGCGCCGGTCTTCGACTTCTCGTACGACGGTGCGTTGCGCTCGCTCGAGTCGAGCCTCGAGCGTCTCGGGCTCGACCGCGTCGACATCGCGCTCATCCACGATCCAGACGATCACTACGACGAGGCGCTCGCAGGCGCGTATGCCGCGCTCGCACGGTTGCGCAGTGAAGGGGTCGTCGGCGCGATCGGCGTCGGCATGAACCAGGCCGAGGCCCTCGTGCGCTTCGCGCGCGATGCGGACGTCGACTGCTTCCTCATCGCGGGGCGCTACACACTGCTCGATCACGCCGCCCTCGGCGAGTTGCTGCCGCTCTGCGTCGAGCGCGGGATCGCGGTGATTGTGGGCGGCGTGTTCAACAGCGGCATCCTCACGGGCGGCGACGGCCACTTCGACTATCGGCCCGCGCCGCCGGAGCTCGGCGCACGCGTGCTCCGGCTTGCGGATGTCTGTGCGCGATGGGACGTTCCGCTACCCGCGGCTGCGCTGCAATTCCCACTCGGTCATCCGGCGGTGGCGTGCGTCCTGGCTGGATGCCGCTCACCGGCGGAGGTGGCAGAGGACGTCCGGCTCTTCGAGCTGAAGCTTCCGCCCGGGCTTTGGGACGACCTGCGTGCCGAGGGCCTGATCCCGGGCGACGCGCCGGTCCCCGCATGATCGTCGACGCGCACCAGCATTTCTGGGACCCGGACGTCGCCGAGTATCCCTTTCTCACGGAGGACGTCGCAGTCGTTCGGCGCCGCTTCAGTCCGGATGATCTTGCTCCAGCTCTCCATGAGAACGGTGTCGGAGGCACGGTGCTGGTACAGGCAGTCGGCACGCTCGACGAGACGCGACGCTTGCTCGCAATCGCGAAGGCGACGCCGTTCGTGCTCGGCGTCGTCGGCTGGATCGATCTCACCGACGCCAACGCGGGAGTAGTCCTGGAGAGTCTTGGCGGCGGGGCGCTCGTGGGGATCCGGCATCAGGTGCAGGACGAGCACGACCCCGAATGGTTGTTGCGCGCCGACGTCCAGCGTGGGATCGCAGCAGTCGGGGAGGCGGGGCTCGTGTACGACCTCCTCGTTCGCACCGCCGAGTTGCCGGCGGCGATCGAGACCGCGCGCCGGCATCCGGACATGCGCTTCGTGCTCGACCACGCCGCGAAGCCGCCCGTGCGCGACGGCGACACGACGGAGTGGGCGCGGCGCCTCGAGGTCCTGAGCGCACTGCCGAACGTGTCGTGCAAGCTCTCCGGTCTCGTCACCGAGGCCGACTGGAACGGATGGAGCAGCGAGGTGCTCGTTCCCTACCACCGCCGCGTGCTCGAATGGTTCGGCCCCGAGCGGGCGATGTTCGGGTCGGACTGGCCGCTATGCCTCGTTGCGGCTCGTTACGACGAGGTGCTCGGGCTCGTGCTCGAGGCGCTCGGGGAGGTCGACAACGACGAGCGCGACGCGGTGCTCGGCGGCAACGCGATGCGCGTGTATCGCCTCTGAGGCGTCGTTAGACTCGGATTCGATGACACCCGACGCGCTCGCCCGGTTCGCCGCGGCTACCGAGGTGATTCGCGAGCCGGAGCAACTGCGCACATACGAGTGCGACGGACTGACGGGTCACCGCGTCGTGCCTGCGCTCGTCGCGCTGCCCGGCACGGTGGACGAGGTGCAGGCGGTCGTGCGCATCTGCAACGACGAGGGGCTGCCGTTCGTTGCGCGGGGCGCGGGTACCGGCCTCTCCGGAGGTGCGCTGCCGGTCGCGGAGGGGATTGTCATCTCGCTCGCGCGACTGACGCGGATCCTCGAGATCGACATCGAGCGCGGTCAGGTCGTTGTCGAGCCGGGGGTCGCGAACCTCGACGTTACGCGTGCCGTCGCCGCCGACGGGTTCTACTACGCACCCGACCCGTCTTCGCAGCAGGTCTGCACGATCGGCGGCAACGTCGCGGAGAACTCCGGTGGCGCGCACTGCTTGAAGTACGGCTTCACGTCGAACCACGTGCTGGCGGCCGAGATCGTGCTGCCCGACGGCGAGCTCGTGGAGTGCTCGGTCTGGGACGACGGCCCCGACCTGCTCGGCGCGTTCGTGGGCTCCGAGGGGACGCTCGGCATCGCGACGAAGCTGACGCTGCGCATCCTGCGTGCGCCCGAAGCCGTGCGTACGCTGCTCGCCGGCTTCGCCCACACGGACGACGCCGGCGGCGCCGTCTCCGCCGTGATCGCCGCGGGGATCCTGCCGGCGGCGATCGAGATGATGGATGCGATCACGATCGAGGCGGCAGAAGCCGCTGTGAACGCGAACTATCCGGAGGGCTGCGGCGCGGTGCTGATCGTCGAGCTCGACGGCCCGGTCGCACAGGTCGAGGAGGATCTCGAGCGGGTGGAGGCGATCTGCGCGCGGCATCACGCGCGCGAGGTTCGCATCGCATCGGACGCAGCCGATCGCGCTGCCGTGTGGCGCGGGCGCAAGGCCGCGTTCGCGGCGATGGGGCGGATCAGCCCCGATTACTACGTGCAGGACGGCGTCGTGCCGCGCACGATGCTGCCTGCGGTGCTGCGCCGCATCGACGAGCTCTCGCGTGAGCACGGCCTCCGCGTCGGCAACGTGTTCCACGCGGGTGACGGCAATCTTCATCCACTTGTCCTCTACGACGGCCGCGTGGAGGGAGAGGCTGCGCGCGCGGAGGAGCTCTCGCAGCTGATCCTCGTCGCGTGCATCGACGTGGGCGGCTCGATCACCGGTGAGCACGGTGTCGGCAACGACAAGGCGTGCGCGATGCCGCTCATGTTCGGCGAGGACGACATCGCGGCGATGCAGAGGCTGCGCCGCGCCTTCGACCCGCTGGGGCTCGCGAATCCTGGAAAGCTCTTCCCGACACCGCGGCTTTGCGGCGAGGTGCCGGGTCCGTACCGCGCCCACCCGCTCGAGAAGGCCGGGCTTGCCGACCGGTTCTGAGATCGTCGAGCACGAGCCGGGCGATCTCACCTGTGTCGTCGAGGGCGGTATTCGCCTGTCGACGCTGCGCGCGGCGCTCGCCCAGCACGGTCAGCGTCTGTCGCTCGACCCGCCCGGCGATCCGACGCTCGCGGAATGTCTCGTCGACGACCTCTCGGGGCCGCTGCGACATCGCTTCGGGACCATGCGCGACCTCGTGATCGGTCTCACGGTCGTGCTGCCGGACGGCATGCGCGCGAGCTCGGGCGGCAAGGTCGTGAAGAACGTTGCCGGCTATGACCTCGGCAAGCTGTTCTGTGGCTCGCGCGGACGGCTCGGAACGGTGGAACGCCTCGCGCTGCGACTGCATCCGACACCGGCTGCAGCCCGCACGATCGTCACTCGCACCGACTGGCAAGCGTTGCACCGCTCACAACTCGTGCCGAGTGCCGTCGACATCGCCGAGGGGCGCATGCATGTTCTCTTCGAGGGATCTTCACGCGCAGTCGACGCGCAGATGCGCGCGCTCGGCGGCGACGAGGCCGACGTATGGGACGAGTTGCGCGTACTCCAGGCGTCGCTGCCCGGTCGCGTTCGCTGGGACGGCGCGCCGGCGCCGCTCGTGCGCCCCGGGCCTCGGGTGGCGTACGTCGGAGTAGCGCGCGAGCCACGATGGAGCCCGCTCGCCGAGCGCGTGGTGGAGGCGCTGTGCAGCCCGAGCTGATCGCCGATTGCGTGCACTGCGGCTTCTGCCTGCCGACGTGCCCGACCTATTCCCTGTGGCACGAGGAGATGGATTCGCCGCGTGGACGCATCTATCTGATGGCGGGTCTCGTCGACGGCTCGATCTCGTTGAGCGACACCGTCGTCGAGCACTTCGATCGCTGTCTCGGCTGCATGGCGTGCGTGTCGTCGTGTCCTTCCGGCGTGCAGTACGACCGCCTGATCGAGCAGACGCGCGACTACGTGGAGACGAATCACACGCGCGGGCGGCTCGAGCGGCTCGTTCGGGCTGGGATCTTCGGAGTCTTTCCGCACCGCCGACGGCTGCGCGCAGCACTCATGCTGCGCAGGTTGCCTGCGCCGGGAGCTCTTGCTCCGTTGAAGCAGATCGCGCCGCCGTGGGTCGCACCGAAGTGGCCGCCGGTGCACTCGCCCGGCGACGGCCCGAAGGTGGCTCTGCTCGCGGGGTGCGTCGCAAGCGTCGTCTTCGGCGACGTGAACGTCGCGACCGCGCGCGTGCTCCAGGCGGAGGGCTACGACGTGCACGTTCCGCGTGCGCAAGGCTGCTGCGGCGCCCTGCACGCCCACGCGGGACGGCTCGACGAGGGCGTGGCACGCGCGCGAGAGCTCGCGCAGGCACTCGACGGCTACGACCACATCGTCACCAACGCGGCGGGATGCGGCTCGCATCTGAAGGATCACGGCGTGGCGAACGTCGTCGACGTGTCGGAGCTGCTCACCACGCCGCGCGCCGAGCGGCACCCGCTTCCGCTTCGCGTTGCGTTCCAGGACTCGTGCCACCTCCGGCACGCGCAGCGCGTTGCGACCGAGCCGCGGTCGATGCTCGACGCGATCCCCGGCCTCGAACGGCTCGAGCCGGCGGAGCAGGAGATCTGCTGCGGAAGCGCCGGCATCTACAACATCGTCCGATCGGCGACCGCTGCGGAGCTCGGCGACCGCAAGGCCGCGCACGTGCTCGCGACCGAGCCGGACGCCTACGCGAGCGGCAATCCCGGCTGCCTCGTTCAGGTGACGGCCGCACTTCGCCGCGCGGGCAGGCCGACGCCCGCGTTCCACCCGATCGAGCTCGTGGATGCATCCATCCGCGGGCTGTCCCCCGAGAAGTTGCTCCAGGAGGCCCGCCGATGACCGCCGCCGACGACGTTCTCACGCCCGCCGCCGTCGAGTTCCTCCACCTGCTCCAGCGCGAGCTCGGCTCCGGCAGGGAGGAGATCCTCGCAGCGCGCGCCGCGCGTGCGCAGCGGCTGCGCGACGGCGAGCTGCCGGACTTCCTCGAGGAGACGATGAGCGTGCGTGTGGCCGACTGGCGGTGCCGCCCGCGCCCCATGACCTTGCGGACCGGCGCGTGGAGATCACGGGGCCGACGGATCGCAAGATGGTGATCAACGCGTTGAACTGCGGCGCGAAGGTGTTCATGACCGATTTCGAGGATGCGAACTCGCCGACGTGGGAGAACATGGTCGACGGGCAGCGCAACCTGTCGGACGCGATCGATCGCACGATCCGGCTCGAGCAGAACGGCAAGGTGTACGAGCTGAACGACGAGGTGGCGACGCTGCTCGTCCGTCCGCGTGGCTGGCACATGCTCGAGCGGCACTTCGAGGTCGACGGAGCGCCGATGTCGGCGTCGCTTTTTGATTTCGGGCTGTATCTCTTCCGCAATCACGAGCGGCTCGAAGGCATCGGCAGCGGGCCGTACTTCTACCTCCCGAAGCTCGAGTCGCATCGGGAGGCGCGGCTGTGGAACCGTGTGTTCGAGCTGGCGCAGGACACGCTCGGGATTCCGCGCGGCACGGTCCGCGCGACGGTGTTGATCGAGACGATCCTCGCGGCGTTCGAGATGGACGAGATCCTCTACGAGCTCGGGCCGCACGCAACCGGTCTGAACGCCGGCCGCTGGGACTACCTCTTCAGCGTGATCAAGAAGCTCGGCCATCGTCCGGAGTTCGTGCTGCCCGACCGCAACTCCGTTGGGATGGGGACGCCGTTCATGCGCTCGTACGCAGAGCTGCTCGTCAAGACGTGCCATCGTCGCGGCGCGCATGCGATCGGCGGGATGGCGGCCTTCATCCCTTCGCGGCGGGACGCCGAGGTGAACGCGGTGGCGCTCGCGAAGGTGCGCGAGGACAAGGAACGTGAGGCGGGGCAGGGCTACGACGGCACCTGGGTAGCGCATCCCGACCTCGTGCCGGTGGCGATGGAGATCTTCGACCGCGTCCTCGGCGACCGGCCCAACCAGCTCGAGGTTCTCCGCGACGACGTCGACGTGCAGGCGGCCGACCTCCTGAACGTCGCCGCGACGCCGGGCGAGATCACCGAGGACGGCTTGCGCAACGACATCTCGGTCGGGATCCAGTACCTCGCCGCGTGGCTGCAGGGCGCCGGCGCCGTTGCGATCTTCAACCTGATGGAGGACGCCGCAACGTCGGAGATCTCACGCTCGCAGGTGTGGCAGTGGCTCCATCACGGCAAGGTCACCCCGGAAGACGTCGCCCGGATCACCGACGAAGAGGTCGCGAAGCTCGGCGACGGCTACGACGAAGCGCGCGCCCTCTTCGAGCAGGTCGCCACCGGCGACGAGTTCGTCGAGTTCCTGACGCTGCCGGCGTACGCCGAGCTGCGCGGATGAGTTCGTCACGGATGTGTCACGACTCCCACACAACGATGTAAAGGTGTCTGACACCTGAGATCGCTCAGGTGTCAGACACCTTTACAAAGTGCGCTCAGCCGGCCGTGCGGGCGCGGTAGCGCCAGATGGCAAGCGGCACGGCGACCGCGAGGAGTGCGATGCACCAGATGAGCGGCGAGACCACCGGATGTTGCAGCGGCCACGCCGGATCGGCGGGGATCGCCGTCGGATTCCCGAAGAGCGTGCGGGTCGCCGCGATCACCGAGCTGATCGGGTTATACTCCGCGGCGGTGCGCAGTCCCGACGAGAGGCCGGCAAGCGGCACGAACGCGCTCGAGAGGAAGGTCAACGGAAAGATGATGACGAAGACGAGCCCCTGAACCGCGTCGGCGGAGCGGACGATCAGCCCGAACAGCGTTCCGAGCCAGAGGATCGCCGTCGCGAAGAGCAGCAGCAGCGCGAAGCCGGCGACTGCGTGCGTCACGTCGGTGTGGATCCGCCAGCCGACGATCAGGCCGCTCAACGCCAGCACGAGGACACCGAGCGAGGCGGCCGCGAACTCGGCGATCAGGTGGCCGATCAGGAACGCAGAACGCGACATCGGCAGCGAGCGGAAGCGGTCGACGATCCCTTCGGTCAGATCGGTCGCGATCGCCGTCCCCGGGCCCATGATCCCGAAGGCGATCGTCTGGACGAGGATGCCGCCGATCAGGTACTCGCGGTAGCTGCCGCCCGGGATGTGGATGACGCCGCCGAAGACGTAGGCAAAGAGCAGTACGAACATCAGCGGCTGCAGCGTTACGTCGAGCAGCTTCTCGGGGATCTGACGCACGTGCGCGAGGTTGCGCCGCGCGAGGACGAGGCTGTCGGAGACGAGCCAGCGCAGACGCGTCGCCGCGCTCGGGTTCACGGGCACGACGGTGGGGACGACGAAGCTCGAGGTGGTCACGCGGCCAGCTCCTCGGTCGGTGTGGCGGAGGTCAGCGTGAGGAAGACGTCGTCGAGCGTCGGCTCGCGCCGCTGGACGTCGGCAGCGTCGACGCCGGCGACGTCGAGTGCGCGGACGACCTCGATCAGCCGCGTGCCGGCGCGGACCGGGAATCGTCACGCGCAGCGAGTCTGCGTCGTCGACCGGGGCGGCTTCGGCGAACGGCGCCAGTGCGGCGGCCGCGGCAGCGAGCTCGTCGGGCGCGGTGACGGTGACGGCGATCCGCTCGCCGCCGACCGTCGCCTTGAGCTTCTCGGGCGATCCGGCTGCGGCGACGCGCCCGTGATCGAGCACGACGATCTCGTCGGCGAGCCGGTCGGCCTCCTCGAGGTACTGCGTCGTGAGCACGAGCGTGGTCCCGTCGTTGACGAGCCCGCGCAGCAGCTCCCACAGCTCGTTGCGCCCGCGCGGGTCGAGGCCGGTCGTCGGCTCGTCGAGGAACAGCACGGGCGGCGAGGCGACGATGCTCGCGGCGAGGTCGAGGCGGCGGCGCATGCCGCCGGAGAAGGTGCGCACGAGCCGGTCGGCGGCGTCGGCCAGGTCGAGCTGCTCGAGCAGCTCGTCGGCGCGCCGCTTCGCGACGCGCGCGAGGGAGGTGGTAGAGGCGCCCGAACATCTCGAGGTTGGCGCGCGCGGACATCAGTCCGTCGACCGTCGCGCTCTGGCTCGTGAGGCCGATCCGGGTACGGACACGCGCGGCGTCCGACGATCGACGTCGAAGCCTGCGACGCTCGCACGGCCGGTCGTCGGCTCGGCGAGCGTGGTGAGGATGCGGATCGCCGTCGTCTTGCCGGCGCCGTTGTGGCCGAGCAGGCCGAGGACCGAGCCGGCGGGGACGTAGAGGTCGACGTCGCGCAGCGCCCAGAGGTCGCCGTAGCGCTTGCCGAGCCCTTCGGCGACGACACCCGCCGCGATTTCCGTACCCGGTACGTGGTATTCGTACATCGTACGACGAGACTAGCAGTACACTGTACGATGATGTCAAGGGAGCGATCGCCGAGAGCACGATCCCGGGGCGCAGGCCCGATGGCCGGCCCGATCTGGACCCGGCCCGAGCCGGGCGCACGCACGACCGCGGCACACCCGCGACGAGATCGCGGCGGCGGCGCTGGCGATCGCCGACTCGGAGGGCTTCGACGCTGTCTCGATGCGCCGCCTGGCACGCGAGCTCGGCGCCGGGACGATGTCGCTCTACCACTACCTCCGTACCAAGGACGACCTGCTCGCGCTGATGGACGACGCCCTGATGGGCGAGCTGCTCGTCCCGGACGCCGAGCTGCCGACGGACTGGCGCGCTGCGCTGACGGCGATCGCACACCGCACGCGCGACGCGTGGATCCGCCACCCGTGGGCGCTCGAGGCGCTGCGCGGCGCGCGCTTCGGCCCGAACGGGATGAAGCACGTCGAGCAGTCGCTCGCCGCCGTCTCCGACGACCGGCCTCGATGCCGTCGGACAGCTCGAGGTGATCGGCATGGTCGACGACTACGTGCTCGGCTTCTGCATCCGCGACGGCGCCGTCCGCACGATGCTGCACGAGGAAGGCACGAGCAAGAGCGAGGCGCTCGAGTCGCTGCTCGACTACGTCGAAGGAACAGCATCGGCGGCGGAGGCTTCCCGCACACCCGCGCGCTCCTCGGCGAAGGCGACCTGCGCGCGAACTGGGAGCGCGCTCGCCGCCGAGGCGTTCGACCCGGAGCGCTTCGAGCGCGGCCTCACGCGGCTGCTGGACGGCATCGAGCTCGACCTCGGCCGGCGATAGCTGTTCCGCTTTCCGTCGCCAGAAGCTGGTCCACGGGAAAATGGTTGCCCCGTGACGTGAGGGGAGCGATGCGTCAGCCGCGCACCGATGCCCAGGGCTCCTCGGCGGACACATCCTCCAGGCCGTAGCCGGTCTCGCCGCCGAGGGAGGGGCCGATCACGACCTGCAGGTGCGCGGTCTCCGTGCCGTCGTTGAACGACGCATGGACGACGCCCTCGTCGAGATACACCGAGTCGCCGACGCCGAGCACGCTCGACTCCTGCTCGATGTACTGAACGATCTCGCCCTGCTTGAGGATGATCATCTCCTCCTGACCGGGATGCCGGTGGAAGTCGTGGCCCTCGCCGGGCTCGAGCGTGACGTCCATGATCACGAGATGCTTCGACCCGCTGTCGGGCACGAGGCGCCAGCCGATCACGCCCCAGTCGAACTGCTCCTGCCGCACGTCTCCCTGCTTGACGAAGCTGCTCATGGTCTGCTCCTCACTCGACGGGAATCGCCTTGAAGCGGCGCATGTTCTCGGTCATCGCGATCTCGGTCGGCAGGCGCTCCATCGACGACGCGCCGAAGAAGCCGACCACGCCTTCGGTGTTCGCGAGCACGTAGGCGGCGTCCTCGGGCTCGGCGATCGGCCCGCCGTGGCACAGCACGAGGATCTCCGGGTTGACGCGCTTCGCGGCGTCGTGCATGCCCTGCACGAGCTTCACCGACTCGTCGAGCGTCTTCGCCGATGCCGCGCCGATCGCGCCTCCGGTCGTGAGGCCCATGTGCGGTACCAGCACGTCGGCGCCGGCCTCCGCCATCGCCGTCGCCTCGTCGTCGTTGAAGACGTAGGGAGCCGTCAGGAAGTCGCGCTCGTGCGCAAGGCGGATCATGTCGACCTCGAGCCCGTAGCCCATGCCGGTCTCCTCGAGCCCGACGCGGATCGTGCCGTCGAACAGACCGACGGTCGGAAAGTTCTGCACGCCGCTGAACCCGATGCGCCGGAGCTCGTCGAGGAACACCGGCATCAGCCGAAAGGGATCGGTGCCGCACACGCCTGCCAGCACCGGCGTCTCGCGCACGACGGGCAGCACCTCACGCGCCATGTCGACGACGATCGCGTTCGCGTCGCCGTACGGCAGCAACCCGGCGAGCGAGCCGCGCCCGCCCATGCGATACCGGCCGGAGTTGTAGATGATGATCAGGTCGGCGCCGCCCGCTTCGGCCAGCTTCGCGGACAGACCGGTTCCGGCGCCTGCGCCGATGATCGCCTTGCCCGCGTCCACCTGTGCGCGCAGCCGCGCCAGCGCTGCCGCGCGCGTCACCGGATCAACTCGTGCAGGCGGTCGGCCATCGCCACTGCGAAGGCCGGATCGTTGATGTCGGTCTCGACCTCGTGCACCTCGACCGAGTCGGAAAGCGTCTCGCGCAATCCTGAGATGAGCGCGTCGTCTGCGTCCGCGTCGTGGAACACCTGCCCCTCGACCGCGATCATCGAGACGCCCTTCAGCGGCACGAAGAGCACCGTCGGGCCGTTCGCCTCCGACAGCTTGCGGCCGATCGTCCGTCCGAGCTCCTCGCACTCCTCGGGTGTCGTTCGCATGAGCGTGATCGTCGGGTTGTGGACATAGAGGTTCCGTCCTTCGAACTGGGACGGCACGGTGTCACGAGGCCCGAAGTTGACCATGTCGAGCGCGCCGAGCGATACCACCTGCGGCACACCGGCTGCGCCCGCTGCCTCCAGCCGGTCCGGCCCTGCAGAGAGAACTCCGCCGACGAGCTCGTCGGCGAGCTCCGTCGTCGTCGTGTCGAGCACTCCGACGAGGAACCCGTCGCGCACGAGCGCTTCGAGCGACTGGCCGCCGGCGCCGGTCGCGTGGAAGACGAGCACCTCGTAGCCGAGCTCCTCCAGTCGCTCGCGCGCACGCGTGACGCACGGCGTCGTGACGCCGAACATCGTCGCGCCGACGAGCGGTTTCGTCTCGAGCGCAGGAACGGTCGCACCGACCATGCCGGCGATGGCACCGGCGGCGTTCGCCATGATCCGCGCCGACACGCGGTTGACGCCTGAGATGTCGACAACCGAGTACATCATCGTCACGTCGACCGCCCCGACATACGGCCGCGTGTCGCCGGAGGCCACGGTCGAGACCAGGAGCTTCGGCACGCCGACGGGCAGCGCGCGCATCGCCTGCGCTGCAATCGACGAGCCGCCCGAGCCGCCGAGCGCGAGGATCCCGTCAAGTTTGCCTTCCGCGTGGAGACGTCGCACGACGATCTCGGCACCTGCTCCCATCGCAGTTACTGCCGCTCCACGATCGCCCGCGGACGCGAGTGAGCCGATGTCCGCACCGCCGGCACGGGCTACCTCGCCGCGTGCGACGTCGGGCACGAGACCGACCGGCTCGTGAATCCCGGCGTCGACGATGAGAGCCTCGACTCCGTGTTCGAGCAGCCGTTCGCGGAGGAACGCGTACTCGACACCCTTCGTGTCGAGCGTGCCGAGCAGAAGGACGGTCGGCATTACGTCCGCTCCGCCAACGGCTCGACGCCGAGGAAGCGATGTTGGAGCTCCGGATCCGACGTCAGAGCGGCCGCGGTCGTCTCCGCGAAGATCGAGCCCGCGACCATCACGAGCTGTCGTTCGGCGAGTGCCGTCGCGACGCCGAGATTTTGCTCGATCAACAGGATTGCGAGCCCTTCCTGCTCGAGCGTCTTGAAGGTCTCGACGAGGTGCTCGATGATCGCCGGCGCCAGCCCCTCTGACGGCTCGTCCATGATCAGCAGCGTCGGGTTCGTCAACAATGCACGCGCTATCGCGAGCATCTGCTGCTCCCCACCGGAGAGCTGCGCGCCGCCGTTGCGCTTCCGCTCCTGGAGTCGCGGAAAGAGGTCATATGCGCGCTCGACCGTCCATCGCTTCGATCCGGTCCGCGAGCTGACCATCCGGAGGTGCTCGTCGACGGACAGCGACGGGAACAGGCGTCGTCCCTGCGGCACGTAGCCGATGCCGAGCTTCGCGATCTTGTACGACGGCTGGCCGACGAGCTCTTTGCCCTGGAAGCGAATCGACCCGGTGACGCGCGCGGGCGGTACCCCGACGATGGCGTTGCACAGCGTCGTCTTGCCCATGCCGTTGCGGCCGATGATCGACGTTGCGCCGCCGGCAAACTCAAACGAGACTTCCTCGAGCGCCCGTGCGCGTCCGTAGTACGCGTCGACTCCCTCGATGGCGAGCAGCGGCTCAGCCACCGGCCTGATTCCCCCGGCCGAGATAGAGATCGTGAACCGTCTGGTTGGCGCGAATCTCGTCGGGCGTGCCTTCGACGATCACGCGGCCGTCGTGCATCATCGTCACGCGCTCGGCGACGCGGAGCGCGACGTCCATGTCGTGCTCGATCAAGATGAGCGTGATCGACGGGTCGAGCTGCAGGAGCAAATCCGTGAGCGCAACACGTTCGCCGCGCGAGAGTCCCGACGCGGGCTCGTCGAGCATCATCAGCGTCGGATTGAGGGCACGCGCCATGCCGACCTCCAGCTGGCGCTGCTCACCGTGCGAGAGCGAGCCGACGAGCATCTTCTCGCGGCCTTCGAGCCCGACCGTGCGGGCTAGCTCGCGCGCTCGCTCGCGCAACTCCCGGTCGCGCCGCAGCACGACGGGGCGAAGATGCCCGGTCTTCACGCCGAGTACCGCGAGATAGAGGTTGTCCTCGACCGAGAGGCCGGGGAAAAGCCGCGACTTCTGATAGGTGCGGCCCATGCCGAGCTTCGCGCGCGTGCTCGGCGACTCTTGCGTGATGTCCTCGCCCTGGAACTCGATCGTGCCGGTGCTCGGGGCGAAGTCACCCGAGATGACGTTGAAGAGCGTCGTCTTCCCGGCGCCGTTCGGCCCGAGGATTGCGCGCCTCTCGCCCTGCGCGATCTCGAGATCGACGTCGCGCACGGCATGGAGCCCGCCGAACCGCCGGCCGATCCCCCGGAGACGGAGGATCGGCTCGGCATGCTCGGGTGCTGCAACCTCGGTCACCTGCTGCTTAGCCGGTGACCTTCGGGTGCTGGGTCTTGCCGATCCACGGCAGGCTCCGCTTCACGCAGGCCGGGCTTGTGCGGCCCGGTGCCGGCGTGGACGACGAGAACGTGCCGCCGAACGTCTGGTCGACGTTCGGGATGTAGCCGACCGTCTTGACCGCCAGCTTGCCGCCCTTGAGATAGAGCTGCTGGTAGTAGACGGGGATGATGCCCTGGCGGTTCTTGTCGAGGCGGATGGGGCCGTATGCCGTCGGCAGGACGACCTTCTGGATCGCTGCCTGCAGCGGCTTCTGGTTCCCGCCGAGGTTGCCCTTCACCGCCTGGAGCCCCTTGATCAGGCCCCACGTGTTGATGAAGTAGCCGAACGTGAACGTCGACGACGCCTGAGGTGCGGCTGCGCCGAACGGCGGGATCGTCTTGAACCACTTGCCGATGATGCGATTCGAGTAGTGCTTCGCAGCCGCGGTGGCGAGGTCGCCCGCCGTGCCGGCACCGCCGACGTAGGCGCCCGCGACGCGGGACGAGAGCTGCTCGAACTGCCCCGGGGTGCCCCAGAACAGGTTGCCGATGAACTTCTTCCCGTCGATCGGGCCGTGAGCCTGCTCGTAGGCCTTCAGGAACGGGATGAGGCCGGCGCCGCCGACCGCAACGAAGGTGCCGTCGACGTTCGTCGGCATCTGCTGCGCGTAGGAGGAGTAGTCGGTCGTGTTCAGCGGCGGGAACACCCGCTTGGTCACCTGGCCGCCAACCGCACAGAACTCGGCGATGAAGCCTGCGGCCGACGTCCACGCGAAGCTGTAGTCGTCCGCCACGACTGCGGCGGTCTTCCAGCCCAGCTTGTTGTAGGCGAGGTCTCCGAGGCCGGCGTTCCACATCGCGCCGTCACCGTTGAAGCGGAAGAAGTTCGGCGCCTGCACCTTCAGCGTCGTGTCCTGCGCGCCGGCGGAGCCGTCGACGAACGTCTTCGTTGGATGCTGCTTCGCGTAGTTGGCGACTGCGATCGACTCGTCACCGGACAGCGGGCCGATCATCACGTCCGCGCCGAGCTGCTCCATGAGCCGCTTGGTCTCCTTGATCGCCGTGTCGGCCTTGTCGTTCGAGCAGCCGATGCCGACGAGCTTGAGGGGGTGGCCGCCGATCGAACCGCCGGTCCAGCCCTTACGCGGGTCGTTGGGATTGACCGGCTTCGCACCGGCGTATTCCGACATCGCGGACACGACGCCCGCGAGGTCCTGGCCGTCGAACGAGCCGAACGCACCTTGACAGTCCGAAAGCACGGCGACCTTGATCACCGATGCCGTGGTCTTGGCGGTCGCTGCGGACGCGGCGACCGCTGCGGTGACCACCGCAAGCGCCACGAACGGAAGCAGCTTCCGCCATCGCATTCCCCTACCCATTGCCTGTGCCCTCCTTTGAGCGGTGTGGTTCCTCGTCGAACCGGATCGTGCGGGCGAATCCGTGCCGTCGTGCGTGCGAGCCTCCTTTCAGCCGGTGGGCTCGGCCTGCCCGAGCCCGACCGGCGTGCGGTCGAGCGGGCCACGGCGGCGCCCGGAGAAGACGTTGACGACGCGCTCCCAGAGGCCGACGAGGCCGCCGGGCGAGATCAGCACGATCACGAGGAAGATCGCGCCGATCAAGGTGTGAAAGCGTGGGCCGATGAAGCTGATGCGCTGCGAGTAGTTGTTGATGATGACGAAGAACAGGGCGCCGACCCATGCGCCCTCGAGCCGGAAGAGGCCGCCGACGACGGCGATCACCAGCAAGTCGATAGTCGCGCCGAGGTCGATCGACGCCGGGTCGATGTGGCCGTTCCACCAGACGAAGAGCACGCCACCGATCGCCGCAATGAAGCCGGCGAAGGCGAAGGCGATCGTCCGGTGCAGCGGCACGTTGTAGCCGAGCGAGGCCATGCGCACCGGATCGTCGCGCACGCCCTGCAGCGTCAGGCCGAACGGTGTTCGCACGATGTAGCGGAGCAGTGCGTAGACGAGCAAGGCAATCGCAAGCGCCGTGTAGTACAGGCGGTTCGGGTGGGCGTCGACATTGCCGATGGCAGCCGGAGCCGGGATGCCGCTGATGCCGCCGAACCCCGAGACGTCGGTGACCTGGCCGAAGAAGAGGTTCGTGATCACCGAGTACGTCAGCGTGATCATGAGGAAGTAGATGCCGACGCTCCTGTTCGCGAGCCCGCCGAAGAGGAGCGCCATGCCGACGGCGATGACGATCCCGAGCAGCACGCCCCACCACGGGTTCCACCCGAGGTTCATGCCTTTTGTGTTGCCGTTCGTCGTCGCATTGCCGACGACGAAGCCTGCGATCCCGTAGATCGAGATCTGCGCGAGCGACACCATGCCGCCGTACGCAGAGAGAAAGATGAGGCTTGCCGCCGCGATCCCGAGGAACAGCATCTGCGTGAGCAGCTGCCCGACCCAGTACGTCGACACGTAGAGCGGCGCGGCCACCGCCAGGATGAGCGCGACAACGCCGATGACGCGGTCGGGCGTCACTGCACGGCCTCGGGTCACGCGGGCCTCCCGAAGAGACCAAGCGGACGAACGGCCAGCACGACCGCCATCAGCACAAACGTGAAGATGATCGAGTAGTACGTGTAGTTCGCGGGCAGATACGCCGCCGAGAAGTTCGTCGTCAGGCCGAGCAAGAGCGCGCCGATCGCTGCTCCTCCCAGTGACCCCATCCCGCCGATGATCACTACGACGAGCGAATAGAGCAGCCAGTTAGCGTCGACGCCGGGGGCGAGGCTCGCAAACGAACCGCCGATGACGCCGCCGAGCCCAGCGAGCGCCGACCCCACGAAGAACGCGAGCGCGAATGTGAGCTGGATGTTGATCCCGAGCGCCGAGACCATGGCGCGGTCGTCGACACCGGCGCGGATCACCATGCCGGTGCGCGTGCGCTTCAGCCAGACCCACAGCAGGAGCCCGATGCCCACGGCGATCCCAAGGATCACGAGTCGAGTCGAGGTGTAGAAGATCCCGGACACGTGCAGATTGGTGAACGTGTCGAAGTTCCGCGGCCACGCGATGTCTTCGGCAACGCCGCCGCCGATGCCCTTGTAGCCCGGCAGCATCAGGTCGGCGAGGATGATCGAGATCGCGATCGTGATCAGCGCCTGGCGCAGGTCCTGTCCCTGGTTCCAGCGCAGAAAGAGCTGCTGCATCGCGAGACCGATCACCCCGACCGCAAGCGTCCCGACGATCGCCGGGACGATCCAGTGCGTCAGGTTGACCTGGGAGCTCGTGAGCCCGAACGAGCCGCCCTGGCCGACGAGGTCGCGCTGCAGCTTCAGCGCGATGTAGCCGCCGAGCAGGAAGAACGCGCCGTGCGCCATGTTGACGACGCGCATCAGGCCGAAGATGAGCGTGAAGCCGCTCGCGACGACGAAATAGAGGCCTGCGGCCGTGACGCCGTTGAGGACCGTGATGATGAAGTCCTTGGGGTCGTGGACTGCCGAGCCGAAGCTCGTCGCAAACTTTCCGGTTGTCGGCGCGAAGAAGAGCACCCAGAGGACCGGGAGCACCGCGAGCACCCCGAACAGCACCCAGCCGACGATGCGCAGCGTGTGCCGTTGCGCGGCAGTGAGTGTGCGCCGCCTCTTCCGGGTGCCAGGCCGCCGCAGTGCTGCGTCCATCACTCGCCGGGGGAGAGGTAGAGGACGGCTTCCTCCGCGTCGGGCTTCTGCGGGATGTGATCGGCGATCCGCCGCAACTCGGGATAGCGTGACCGGTCGATGCCGTCGGCCGCAACGTTGAGCTCGATCAGGTTGTCGCTCGGGTCGCGGAAGTAGAGCTGCAGCTGGTGCGACGGGAGCTCGACGAGCTTGTAGCCCCACGTGTCGGAGGCGCGGGCCTTCACGGCCTCGTAGGCGGCGTCGAAGTCGTCGATCGTGATCCCGAGGTGATGGCGCGAGGGGGCGGGACCGTCGTCGAGGAAGAGGTGAAGCTGCATGTCGCCGACGCGGAGCCACAGCACCGGTAAGTCGAATGTCGGCGACGGGATGCGTTCCATCGAGAAGATCTCCTCGTAGAAGCGGGCCGACGTCTCGAGATCCGCTGCCGCGATGCTCACGTGGTTGATTCGCAGGGCGCGCACCTGTGTGGAGTCTTCTCGACTCGTGCTCATAGTTCAAGTGGCGCATTTGTCCATAGCACCGATAGGTTGTGCCTATGAACTTTCGCCAGCTGACCTGTTTCGTCGCCGTCGTCGACGAGGGATCCTTCACGCGGGCGGCGCGTGCGATCGGCATCGCCCAGCCGTCGCTCTCCCAGCACATCCGGGCACTCGAGGAAGAGCTGAACGGGCGCCTGATCGAACGGCTGCCGCGCGGCATAGCCCTGACGCCGGCTGGCCGCACGCTCCTCCCGGAGGCGCGGGCGGCGGTGCGCGCGGTGGAACGCGGCCGGCGGGGAGCACGCGCGGCACTCGCCCTCGAGGCCGGCGAGCTCGAGATCGCAACCGTCCTCTCGATGGCCGTCGGCTTGCTGCCGCGCTACATCAAGGTCTGGCACGAGCGGTATCCCGACGTCGGCATTCGCCTGCAGGAGTTCCGGCACCGTTCGCTGCTCGAAGACGCCGTGATGCAGGGCGTTGCAGACTTCGCGATCGGGCCGCTGCCGGTTCGAGCCTGGGAGGGCGCGCTCGATGTGATCTCGTGGGAGGAGTTCGTGATCGTCGTGCCGCCGTCGGACCCGCTCGCCGGGCGGCAGTCGATCCGGCTCGAAGAGCTGGCCGATCGTGAGTGGGTGCTCTACCACCAGGATCACGGGCTGGCCGGGATCCTCGACGAGACCTGCCGCCAGGCCGGCTTCAGCCCGCGCGGATCGGTGCGGACGTCGCAGGCGGAGGGTGCGGCGCGGCTCGCGTCGGCCGGGCTCGGGCCCGCGCTCGTCCCGGACAACATCGTGCTCCCGGGGATCGAGGGATCGGTGCTCCGCCTGAAGCCGAGGTTGATCCGCGACGTCGCCGCATACGCACGGACGGAATGGTCGCCGACCGCCGCGGCGTTCATCGCCGTGCTTGCCTCCGAGCGCAAGCCGCGTCCGAGCGGTGCTGTCGCGATCCGCGTCTGACGACACGGCACAATGGCCCAGGTGCGGCGCCTCGTTCCGATCCTCCTGCTCGTGTCGGTGCTCGCCGCGTGCGGCGGCTCCGACACGCACACGGCTGCGGCCGTCGGTCTCGCCGGCGCCAGTCAGCGCACGGTGTCGAGCGGCACGGCAAGCTTCACGCTCGTGATCGACGGCAAGGTCGGCGGCTCGTCGGTGCACTCGAGCGAGACGGGCGCGTTGTCGTTCACGGACAATCGGGCGCACTTCTACAAGCTCGTCCCCGGCGGCGGCCTCCCGCAGGAGATCGTGCTCGACGGCCCGCTCACGTACACGAACGCCAACGTCCAGGCCGCGCTCAACGACCCGAGCGTCAAGCCGTGGACGAAGCTCGACACGAGGAAGCTCCCGGCGTCGGATGCCAAGAGCCACCCGAGCGAGCTCGAGCATGTGCGCGCTGTCGCGTATCTCGCGGCCGGGGTGGCCGATCCGAAGCGTGTGGGCGCGAGCACGGTCGGCGGCGAGCGCATGACGCACTACAGGGGCCTCGTCGATCCGGGCCGCGTTGCTGCAAGCGCACCTGTCGGTGAGCGCGCGGCTCTGCGCAGCGCCGTGCGGAACGACTATCTCGCGAAGCCGTTCAATGCCGACTTCTGGCTCGACGACGCCGGGCGCGTACGTCGCGTACGCGTCGACTACCACACCGCGCGGGGCAGCCGCGTCGTCGTCGACGGTCGGTTCTCGAACTTCGGGACGAAGGTCGATCTGACGGTGCCGCCCGCCGAGGACGTCCAGGACATCACGCCGTAGAGGGGGAACGCATGGTCGAGCAGGCGAAGCTGGAAGACGTGGGATCGGGAATTGCGCCCGTGAGTGAGGGGTGGTTCGTCGTCAATGCGGGCGAGGCGGCGTGGGTGAGGAACGACGCGTTCGGCGGTCGCTGCACGTTCGAGAGCAGCCCACGCGTGCTCGCGGAGCGGCCCGACGTCGAGCCGCGCATGTTCCAGGAGGTCGGCTACACGCTCGGGGTGCTCGAGCCCGGGAAGCCGAGCGGCCTCTACCACGCGGAGTCGCTGCAGGAGGACTTCCTCGTGCTGTCAGGCGAATGCCTGCTCGTGATCGAGGGCGAGGAACGCCGGCTGCGCGCGTGGGACTTCGTCCACTGCCCCGCCGGAACGGAGCACATCTTCGTTGGCGCGGGCGACGCGCCGTGCATCATCTTCATGACAGGTGCACGCCGCGAGGGCCGGACGCTCGTGTACCCGCGCTCCGACGCGGCAGCCGCGCATGGCGCGAGCGTGGAGACCGAGACGACCTCGCCGCGCGAGGCGTACAGTCCGCTCCCGAGTTGGCGGCTCGGGCGGCCCGATGCGTGGGACGCCCTTCCCTGGTCGCGCGAGCCCGGGAGCGAGCCTTCCGTCACGCACCCGTGACCCTGCCGAGACCAGGGTGTCAGACACCTCTCTTCCCCGTTCTCGGCAGCACATCCGCCTGATCAAGCGGGTCGACCGGCAAGCCGTCGCGCTTCCGCGCGCAGGTGTCTGACACCTTTGGGCGCTCAGGTGTCGGACACCTGAGCGGAGATTTCGGCAGGTTGCCGTGACCGCCGCGTCGGCGATCCCGCTACGTCCCTGAACGCTCCCAGGCGAGGCCGGCGGCGAGGACGACCTCGTCGGTGGGTGCGACGAACTGCAGGTCGCCGATCGCGAGACCGGCCCAGCCGAGGACGTTGAACGGACGGAGGAAGGCCGACACGGCGATCCGCACGTCGATCTCGCTGCAGTCCTCCGGCGGGATCTCGATGCCGAGCGTCGGCGTGACGAAGAGGTCGACGTCCGGCCGGTATGCGCGCCAGCGCCGCACAGCTTCGCGCGCTCTCTCGACGTCGTCGGGATCGATTGTCTGTGCGTGCTCGAGCTTCGCGCGGACGTTGTCGCCGTACTCGTCCGCCCGCGAGGGAAACGTTGCGCGGTGCGACTCGGCCGCCTCGTGGAAGAAGAGCGGCCACGTGTCGCCGGGCGCATCGGGAATCGTCGTCTCGGCGACACGTGCGCCGAGCGCCTCGAGTTGCGCGACGTACTGCTCCGCGGAACGATTGTCCTCGACCGCCGCTCCTCCGACCGACGGCGGCTGCGTCAGCAGCCCGATCGTGACCCCGTCGAGCCGCGGCTCGGGCACGGCGTCGCCGGTGAGCGCCGACCACATCAGCGCGACGTCGGCGACGCTCGTCGCCATCGGGCCGACCGTGTCGTAGCTGGGGCAGAGCGGAAAGACGCCTTCCGTCGAGATGCGGCCCCACTGGGACTTGAGCCCGACGATGTCGCAGCATGCGGCCGGAAGGCGTATCGAGCAGCCGGTGTCGGTGCCGATGGCGATGTCGCAAAGCCCCGCCGCGAGCCCGGCGGCGTTGCCGCCCGACGAGCCCCCCGTCGTACGCCCCGGATGTGCCGGATTGCGCACCGTGCCGTACCACGGGTTCTGACTCGTCACGCCCCAAGCGAACTCGTGGAGGTTCGCCTTGCCGACGATCACGGCCCCCGCGTCGACAAGCCGCTGGACAGAGGGCGCGGTGCGCGTCGGCACGTGGTCGGCGTAGATCTTCGAGCCGTATGTCGTCCGGATCCCCGCCGTGTCGAAGAGGTCTTTCACGAGCAGCCGCTTGCCCTGCAGCGGGCCCGGAAGCACGGGTGCCGGGGCGACCTCCGTGATCACGGCGTTCCAGGCGTCGGTCACGGGATGAGCGCTACCGCTTCGACCTCGAGCCGCGCGCCCGGAATCGCGAGCGCGCTCACCTCGATGAGGGTGCTTGCCGGCCGCACTTCGCCGAACACCTCTTCCCGCACCGGGTTGATCAGCGCGCGGTCGTCGATGTCGATCAGGTAGACGGTCACCTTCACGACGTCGGCGAACGTCGCGCCACCCGCCTCGAGGACGGCACCGATGTTCGCGAACACCTGACGCGCCTGCGCGACAACGTCGCCGCCCACGAGCCTGCCGTCGCGATCCACCGGCACGCAACCAGAGACAAACAACAGGTCGCCGGCACGCACCGCGTCGGTGTAGTGGCTGATCGGCTCCGGCTGGCCGGGAACGCGGATCTCCTCGCGGCCGCTCATTTCAGGGCGTCCGCACGGATCTTCGTGAGCGTCGTCCGCGGGTTGATCGCGTCCGGGTCGATCTGAAGCTCGATGAGCGCTGACGTGCCCGATGCGAGCGCACGTTCGAGCGCGTCCGCGAACTCCGGCGTCTGCGTCACCGTCTCCCCGCGCGCTCCGAAAGAACGCGCGAACGCAGCGAAGTCGGGGTTCGTGAGGTCAGTGCCGACGACACGGCCCGGATAGTGCCGCTCCTGGTGCATGCGGATCGTTCCGTACATGCCGTTGTTCACGAGCAGGACGACGACCGGAAGGTCGTACTGCGCCGCAGTCGCGAGGTCTTGGCCGCTCATCAGGAAGTCGCCGTCGCCGGCAAAGCAGACCACGGTCCGCTCGGGGTGCACCACCTTCGCTGCGACTGCAGCCGAGAGGCCGTAGCCCATCGCGCCGCTCGTCGGCGCGAGTTGCGTCGGGTACTCGTGCCAGCGCCAGAAGCGGTGAACCCACGCCGAGAAGTTGCCTGCGCCGTTCGTGACGATCGCGTCCGGCACGCGCTCGCGGAGCTGGGCGATGCACTCGGCGAGGTCCAGCGTTCCGGGCATCGGGCCGGGTGTCCGCCATTCCTCGTGGTCGGCGCGCGCCGCCGCCGCCCAGTCCTGCCAGCCCGGCTCGACGCGCAGGTCGCACACCGCGGCCGCGAAGTTCTCCATTCCGGAGAGGATCGGCAAGTCGGCGCGGTAGACGCGGCCGAGCTCTTCCGCACCGGGGTGCACGTGGACGAGTGTCTGCGCAGGCGTCGGTGACTCGACGAGCGTGTAGCCCGACGTCGTCATCTCGCCGAGGCGCGGGCCGACGACGAGCAGGAGATCGGACTCGCGCACCCGCTCGGCGAGCTTCGGGTTGATGCCGATCCCCACGTCGCCGACATAGCTCGGCGAGTCGTTGTCGATCGCGTCCTGGCGGCGGAACGCGGCGCCGGCCGGGAGCGTATTTGCCTCGAGAAACGTGCGCATGTCGCGTGCCGCAGCGGGCGACCAGCCTCCACCTCCGATGATCGCGAGTGGTCGTTCGGCTTGCTCGAGCCTGGTCCGCAGCTCGTCGATCTGGCCCAGACCCGGGTAGGGCTGCACGACGTGGAAAGGCTTCGCGTCGGATGCATCGGTCTCGCCGGCGAGCATGTCCTCCGGGAGCGCGAGCACGACGGGACCCGGACGTCCCGCGCACGCCGTTGCGAATGCGCGCGAGACGTATTCGGGAATGCGATCGGCCCGGTCGATCTGCGCGACCCACTTCGTCATCGGGCCGAACATGTGCCGGAAGTCCACCTCCTGGAAGGCCTCGCGCTCGATCTGATCCGAGGCGACCTGCCCGATGAGCAGGATCATCGGCGTCGAGTCCTGGAAGGCGGTGTGCACGCCGACCGATGCGTGGGTCGCGCCTGGGCCGCGCGTCACGACGGCGATGCCGGGTCGGCCGGTGAGCTTTCCGTAGGCGTCGGCCATGTTCGCCGCACTCGCTTCGTGGCGGCATGTGACCAGCCGGATCGGCGAGTCGTAGAGCCCGTCGAGCAGGGCGAGGAAGCTCTCACCCGGAACGCTGAAGACCGTGTCGGCGCCGTGGACGACGAGCTGGTCGACGAGGAGCTTGCCGCCGTGCCGGCTCACAGGCGCTCTTCGAGGAAGATCCGCGCGCGCTGCAGCTTGGGCTTCTCCTCGTCGGCGGGATCGACGTACGTGATCGTGCGCTTGCCTTCCCATTCCGCAGGCAGCACCAGCACGCGGACGAAGGCGGTGTCTTCCGTCTCGGACGCCGCTGCGTACACCGGGTCGGGTCCGGTCTCGTACCACCAGTCGAGTGGGCCGTACTCGTGGGACGTCCCCTGGGTGTCGATCCGGATGCGCCCGCGCAGCAGGACGCGCAGGCCCGGGCCCGGATGCGTGTGCAGGTATGCGACCCCGCCGGGCGGGAAGTCGACGCGGTCGCAGCGCAGGAGCCATTCGCCCGCCGGCCGCTCGGTCAGCTTCCAGACGAGCGCGCGCCCGGCGACGCTCGCGGCGCCGAAGTGCGCTTCGTCGCGGTCGACGTCGTAGACGACGTGATCGCCGTCTTCCAACTCGACGCCGTGCTCGTGCTGCTCGAGCGCGAGGATCAATGGAAGGTCTGACCGCCGTCGATGACGATCGTCTGCCCGGTCACGAACTCCGAGCCGGGACCGCTGAGGTACACGACCGCGCCGACGACGTCGTCCGGAGTCTGGTCGCGCTGGATCGTCCGGGCGGCGATCGACACGTCGCGCAGCTTCTCGACGACTTCGGGGTGGGCTTCAACGCCCGCCGACATCGTGAAGCCCGGTGCGACGCAGTTGACGAGCACGTTGTCCTTGCCGAGCTCCTTCGCGAGTGCGCGCGTGAGCGCGACGATCGCGCCCTTCGACGTCACGTAGTGCAGCAGGAGCGGGACGCCGCGAAACGGTGTGCCGGAAGAGATGTTCACGATCTTGCCGCCGCCGTTCTCGCGCATCACCGGCACGACGGCGCGGCACATGAGGAACATCGATGCAACGTTGACATCCATGACGCGGCGCCATTCGTCGAGCGGGATCTGCTCGAAGGGCCGCATCTCGAGCGAGGCGTAGAGACCCGCGTTGTTCACGAGGATGTCGATCGAGCCGCAGCGCTCGACAGCCACGTCGGCGAGCCGCTGCACGTCCCGCTCGTTCCCGACATCGGCGGTGATGCCGACCCCGTCGGTGAACGCCTCGGCCGCGGCTTCCGCTCCTTGCAGATCCGCGATGACGATCCGCGCCCCGTTGTCGGCGAGACCTTCGGCGATCGCGCGCCCGATTCCCTGCGCCGCGCCTGTGACGACGGCGACCTTTCCGTCGAGCGATCCCATCGTCAGCGCAGTGGAGAGAAGGACGTAGGAACGAGGATCCGGTTCTGCTGCGTGTGGATCAGCGGCTGGATCTTCCCGAGGAACACCTTCCAGTCGTCGTTCGCCTGCAGCGTCGCGCGCCGTTCCTCGCGCTGCGCGAAGTCGTCGTATGCCCAGAGGCTCGTGTACGTCGAGAGCGCGCCGACGTCGGTCGTGAACACCGCGATCAGGTTGCCGAGAATGCTCTTCTGGAGCTCGATGCCCTCGGTCTCGTACAGCTTCACGAGCTCTGCGAGCTTGCCGGTGGTGACGTGGTAGTCACGCTCTTCGACGATCACTGTCTACACCCCTCCCATGCAGAGGTACTTGATCTCGAGCCACTCCTCGATGCCGTATTTCGAGCCTTCGCGGCCGATGCCGGACTCTTTCACGCCGCCGAACGGAACGACCTCGGAGGAGATGAGGCCCGTGTTGATGCCGTGGATCCCGTACTCGAGCGACTCCGACAGTCGCCAGATCCGCGCCATTTCGCGTGTGTAGTAGTACGCGGCGAGGCCGTACGGCGTGTCGTTCGCGGCGCGCACGGCCTGCTCTTCCGTCGAGAAGCGCGCGACGCCGGCGACCGGCCCGAACGTCTCCTCGCACGACATCGCAGCATCAGCGCCGACGTTCACGATCACCGTCGGCTGCCAGAAGAGCCCGCCGAGGCCCTCGCCGCCGAGCAGCAGCTCGCCGCCGCGCTCGAGCGCGTCGCCGACGTGGCGCTGCACCTTGTCGACCGCCGACTGCTCGATGAGCGGCCCGACTCTTGTGTCGGGCTCGAGCCCACTCCCGACCTTCAACTGCGCTGCCTCCGCCACGAGCCGCGCGACGAACGCGTCGTAGATCCCGTCCTGCACGAAGATGCGATTCGCGGAGATGCACGTCTGGCCGCTGTTCCGGAACTTGCAGATCAGCGCGCCGGCGACCGCCTCGTCGAGGTCGGCATCGTCGAAGACGATGAATGGCGCGTTGCCGCCGAGCTCGAGCGAGACCTTCTTGACCTGCTTCGCGCACTGCGCCATCAGGAGCTTGCCGACCTCTGTCGAGCCGGTGAAACCGAGCTTGCGCACGCCGGGATTCGACGTCATCTCACCGCCGATCAGCGGTGCATCCTCCGCGGCGCCCGTGACGATCTGGAACACGCCGTCCGGGAGGCCGGCCTCGAGCCCGAGCTGCGCGATCGCGAGCGCGGAGAGTGGCGTCTGCTCGGCCGGCTTCAGGACCATCGTGCAGCCCGCGGCGAGGGCGGGCGCCGACTTGCGCGTCGGCATCGCCGCCGGGAAGTTCCACGGCGTGATGCCTGCGGTGACGCCGATGGGGCTCTTCGTCACGACGATGCGGCGGTCGGCGGCGTAGGTCGGGATCGTGTCGCCGTAGATGCGCTTGCCTTCCTCGCCGAACCACTCATAGAACGACGCGGCGTATGCGATCTCGATGCGGGACTCCGCGAGCGGCTTGCCCTGCTCCGTCGTGAGCAGGCGCGCGAGCCCGTCTTCGTTCTCCAGCATCAGGTCGGCCCAGCGCCGGAGGATCCGTGCGCGGTCCTTCGCGAGCATCGAACGCCAGGCGGGCAGCGCGGCCTCCGCACGCGCGAGCGCGCGCCGTGTCTCGGCTGCTCCCATGCGCGGTACCTGGGCGATCGTCTCGCCGGTGGCGGGATTCTCGACGGGGAACGTCTCGCCGGAGTCGGACGCGAGCTCGAGGAGCGGCAGGTCGACGGTCGCGGACATCTGCCGCATCTTAGGCTCTTGCGCGAAGGCCGCCCGCCACACGACGGGTCGGCCTTCGCACTGAGCCGTCAGGCGTTGACCGTGACGCCGAGCGCTTCGGCGATCTCGCTGCAGGTCGCGACCATCGCGACGTTCTGCATGGCGTAGTTCAGCGCGACGTTCTGCCACTCGTCGCTGGTCGTCGACGTCCCGTCGGAGGGGACGATGGCGCGATAGCCGGCATCTGCGGCGTGGCGCGCGGTGTGCTCGATCGACATGTTCGTCCACGCGCCGCTGACGATCAGCGTCTCTACGCCGAGGCCCCGCAGCAGGATGTCGAGCCGCGTCTCGTAGAAGCCGTTCATTCGCATCTTCTCGACGACGTGATCGCCCTCGTGGGGCTCGAGGCCTTCGGCCGGCGCCGCACCCCACGTGCCGCGGACGAGCGCGTTTGCCTCCTTGACGCCCTGGAAGAGCGGGGCGTTCTGCTTCAGGCCGGTCGCGCCGGGCTCGACGATGTACCAGACGTGGATCACCGGAACACCTGCGCTGCGGCAGGCGGCGGCAAGGGACTTGACGTTCTCGACGACGTTCTGCGCCGTCGCATGTGCCGGCGCACCGGAATCGGCGAACGCCCCGCCCTCGATCATCACGTCGTTCTGCAGGTCCTGGATGACCAGGGCTGCTGACTTCGGGTCGATTTGGTCCATTGAGCCTCCCATTAGTGCATGTAGCCGAGCTTGTTGCCCGCGACCTTCAGCCGGATCCGGTAGACGGAGGTCGAGGCGGGGATGTAGAGCGAGCGCCAGTCGTCGTCGCCCCAGTTGACGTTGCCGACGCTCTCCGGCACCTCGATCGTGCCGAGGTGCTCGCCGTCGGTGCCGAAGACCCAGACGCCGTCGGGGCCCGTGACGTAGACGTTGCCCTGCTCGTCGAGCTTCATGCCGTCGACGAGGCCGCCCTTCGCGAGGTCGCCGTCGCCGATGTTCTCGGCGAACACGCGGCCGTTCGAGAGCGCGTGATTCGGGCCGACGTCGAACACGCGGATGTGCGCGCGTGTCGTGTCGTTGATGTAGAGCAGCGACTCGTCGGGCGAGAAGCACAGGCCGTTCGGCTGCGCGAAGTCGTCGACGAGCAGTTCGAGGTCCCCGCCGCCCGCGGGCAGGCGGTAGACGCCCTGGAAGTCGAGCTCCTGCTCGCGCTCGAGGCCGAAGCCAGGCATCCGGCCGTAGGTCGGGTCGGTGAACATGATCGAGCCGTCGCGCGAGACGATCACGTCGTTCGGGCTGTTCAGCTCCTTGCCCTGCCAGTGCGTGGCGAGCGTCTCGCGCGTTCCGCCGCTCGACTCGCGGACGACGGAGCTCGTCACGTGCTCGCAGACGATGAGGTTGCCGTCGTTGTCGAGCGTCATTCCGTTGCACTTGTTGCTCGGGTCTCGCAGAACGGTGACGCCCTCGTCCGGATGCCACCGGCGGCGCTTGTCGCCGGGCATGTCGCTGAAGTGGAGCGACCCGTCGGCCATCCAGATCGGGCCCTCGGTGAACGTGAACCCCGTCGCTATTCGCTCGACCTCCGCGTTCTCGTCGACGAGCTCGCGCAGCTTGTCGGAATGCACGGCGACCGCCATCGGCCTCTCCTTTCGCGTGACCTCGGGACCGAGCGAACGTAACAGGCGGATGCCGGACTGGCTAGCGGGCCAGCGGCTCGTAGTCGACTTCGAGAAAGGACGCAACCTCGGCCCGCCAGCGCTCTTCGACGAAACGCACATGGTCGGGATGGGCGTTATAGCCCTCGTACGCTCCCCGATCGGCGAACTCCATCGAGATACCGAAGCGGTAGTCGTTCTTCGGGCTCGTCTCGCGGAGCAACTCGAACGCCTCGACGCCGGGGATCGCCGACAACGCCGCCGCGGCGGCGAGAAAGTCTGCCTCCGCGTGCGATCCCTCCGGGTGGGCGAGCGTGAAGACGACGGTGTGCCGGACGCCGCCGGCGGTGAGGTTGGGCATGGCTACTCCTCCACGTGGATTCGGCCAGGTGCGGTCTTCAGGGGGGTGCCGAGGCGCCCCGCGCGGACTGCGAGCGCTTCGCTGAGCATCGAGATCGCCTGCTCGGCGGGCGAGTCCGCCCCGATGTCGAGGCCTGCGGGCCCGTACACCTGCGAGAGCTCGTCCTCCGTGAGGCCCTCTTCGAGCAACCGCTCGCGCCGCTTCGCCTGCGTCCGCCGCGAGCCGATCGCGCCCACGTAGAACGCATCGGTGCGGAGCGCGGCCTTCAGAGCCGGGATGTCGAACTTCTCGTCGTGCGTCAGAGTAAGCACCGCGGTGTTGTGATCCGGCTCGATTCGAGCGAGCGCCTCCTCCGGCCAGGCGACGATCAGCTCGTCCGCACTCGGAATCCGCTCGCGTGTCGCAAAGAGCGGCCGCGCGTCGACGACGATCGTGCGCCAGCCGAGCAGCCCGGCCGCGGAGCAAAGCGCCTCCGCCGTGTCGACCGCGCCGATCACGACGAACCGCGGCGGCGGGCCGTAGACCTCGGCGAAGACCTTCATGCCCTCGACGTCCTGCATTCCGTTGCGGCGGATCTCAGGAGCGAGTGCGGCGAGGGTCGCTGGCGCGTCACCGATCGTCTCGCCGTCGCGGTCGAGCAGCACCAGAAGCCGCGCACCCGGGTGCGGTCCTTCGACGACGGTGAACAGGACAGCGCGCTCGTCGGTGTGCGCGAGCTCGAGCAGCCGGTCGCCGACGCTCAATCGAAGCGCTCGACGAAGACGTCGATCTCGCCGCCGCACGGGAGTCCGACGCCGAGCGCGTCGTCGTCGGAGATTCCGTAGCTCAGCAGGCGCGGCTCACCCGTTGCGAGCACGTCCTTCGCGATCTCCGCGATGTCGTTCTCGACGCAGCCGCCCGAGACGGAGCCGCAGAACTCGCCGGTCTCCGAGACCGCGAACTTCGAGCCGATCGGACGCGGGGCGGAGAGCCGCGTTGCGACGACCGTTGCGACGGCGAATCGCTCGCCCCGCGCGCGCCACCGCTCGACCTCGTCGACGATCTCTTTCACGCTGCGTGCCTCCGTTCGATGCCTCCGAGGACTCTACCCAGGTCTTCGAGGCTTGCGACGTCGTGCCCAGGGAGGAATCGGTCGACGAAGGGGAGTGCCGCGCGCATGCCGCCGGCCTGCGGCTCGTACTGCGGGTGGCCCTTCAGCGGATTGACCCAGACGACCGCGAATGCCTGCCGGGCGAGGCGCTCCATCTCCCGCGAGACGAGCTGCGTGTCGCCGCGCTCGCACCCGTCGGAGAGGATGACGACGACGGCGCCGCGCGTGAGCGAGCGGCGCCCCCACTCGTCGTTGTAGGCCTTGAGCGACTCGCCGATCCGCGTGCCGCCGGACCAGTCGACGACCCGCGCGGCGGCTGCGGCGAACGCCTTCTCCGCGTCGCGGGAGCCGAGCTCGGGAGTCAGCCGCGTGAGGCGTGTTCCGAACGCGAACGTCTCGACGCGCCGTCCCGCCCCGCTCGCCGCGTGCATGTACAGCAGCATCGCGCGGGCGTACGCATCCATCGAGCCCGACACGTCGAGGATCAGCACGAGCTTCCTCGGCGTGTCGCCGCGGCTCCGAAACGCGCGCTGCACGGGGTCGCCTCCGGTCGAGAGCGACGCGCGCACGAGGCCGCGCACGTCGAGCGCGTGCCCCTTCGCGTCGGGCCGCAGCCGGCGCGTATGCCGCCGCGGCCGCGCAAGCGCGATCCCCTGGATCAGCTTCCGCGCGCGTGCGTGCTCCTCGGGCGTCATCGCGCCGAAGTCCTTCGTACGAAGCAGCTCGTCCTCGTTCCAGCCGCCGGACTCAGCCACGCCGCCGTCGATCTCCGGCCCAGGCCCCGGCTCGCCGCCCTTGCGGCGCTGTCCTTGTGGAGGCCCGGAAACGCGGCGCTTCTGCGGTTCGGCGGCGGCGCCGAGGAACCAGGAGTCGAAGGCGATGTCGAACGACTCGAGGTCCTCACGTCGCGACACGAGCGTCTGCCGCAGCGTCCAGTAGACGTCGTCCTGCCGCTCGAGCTCGACGTTGTCGAGCCCGCGCAGTGCGTCGGCGACCCGGCCCGGCCCGACCTCGACGCCGACCTCGCGCAGCACGCGGCCGAACGTCACGACGTGCCGGACGACGGCGTTAGCGGGCACGGGCGCTCGCGACGAGCCCGGCCAGAGCTTCGTCGCGGAGGGAGAGCAGGTCTTCGTGGTACTTCAGCACCGAGCCGAGCGTCAGCTGCACGTTCTCGACGTCGAGCTCCTGCGTCCCGAGCGCGGTGAGTGCGCGCGCCCAGTCGATCGTCTCCGCGACTCCGGGCGGCTTCTGGAGGTCGAGCATCCGCAGCTCTGCGACGAATGCCGCAGCCTCCGCGGCGAGGCGCTCGGGCACGCCCGGCACGCGCAGCGTCACGATTTCGATCTCCTTCTCGATCGACGGATGGTCGATCCAGTGGAAGAGGCAGCGTCGCTTGAGCGCGTCGTGCAGCTCGCGGGTGCGGTTCGACGTGAGGATCACGTAGGGCCGCTGTTTCGCGACGATCGTGCCGAGCTCGGGCACCGTGATCTGGAAGTCGGAGAGCAGCTCGAGCAGGAAGGCCTCGAACTCCTCGTCGGCGCGATCGATCTCGTCGATCAGCAGCACGACGGGCTCGTCAGCCTCGACCGCCTCGAGCAGCGGCCGGCGGATCAGGAATTCCGGCCCGAAGAGCTCGGCCTCGTCGACCGTTCCCTCCTGCGCAGCGCGGATGTGCAGCAGCTGCCGCGCGTAGTTCCACTCATACACCGCGTGCGCGATGTCGAGGCCTTCGTAGCACTGCAGGCGGATCAGCCGGGCTCCGAGCGCGGTCGCGATCGACTTCGCCGCCTCGGTCTTTCCGACGCCTGCCTCGCCCTCGAGGAGCAGCGGTTTCTCGAGCGTGAGCGAGAGGTAGAGCGCCGTCGAGAGGCCGCGATCCGGAAGGTACGACGCGCGCGCCAGTGCCGACTCGAGCTCGTCGATCGATGCGAATGGCATGTGCGGAGCGTACCCGTGTGCTGCACGTGTTGTTGACGCGTTGCCCGAAGTCGAAGTTTGACGCGACGGGCGATCACCCGCAGAATCGCGACATGGCGACCGAGGCGCTCATTCCGACGACCCCCGAAGAGGCCGCGGGGCTGTTCGGCGATGGGAGCAGCGATCTGACGGTTTTCGCCGGCGGCACGATCCTGCTTCCCGAGATCGCATCCGGCAGGTTGAGGCCGACGCGTGCGCTGATGCTGCACCGCAGCGGGCTCGACACTCTCGAGACGTCGGGCGACGTCGTTCGGATTGGCGCGACGACAACGATCGCGGCGCTGATCGAGGGCACCGACGATCTGCTCACGCGCTTCGCGGAGCACGTCGGCGACGGCGAGGTGCGCCGCACCGCGACTGTGGGCGGGAACCTCTGTGCGACTCCCGGCATCGGCGCGCAGCGCGGCGATCTCGGAGCGCCCTTGATCGCGGTCGGCGCGCGCGTGACCTCGACCGGCAAAGGCGGCGAGCGCACGGAGCCCGTCGAAGACTTCATCTCAGGCGACCGTGCGGGCCGGCTCGTGCTCTCGATCGAGTACGACCGCCCGGCCGGCAAGACCGCGGCGGAGATGATGCGCCGCCGTCACGCGCACTCCTACGCCGTCGTGAACGTCGCGATCGCCGAGGCCGGCGGCGGGATCCGTGTCGGCATCTCCGGCGTCGGCCCGTTCGCCGTGCGCGCCCGCTCCGTCGAGCAGAGCCGCGACGCCGCCGACGTTCTGAACGACGTCGAACCTGTCGGCGACGCGCTCGCCTCCGCCGCGTACCGCCGGAAGATGCTGCCCTTGCTCGTGCAACGGGCCCTCGATCAAGTGGAGAGCGCATGAACCTGACGGTCAACGGGCGCGAGCACGAGATCACCAGCGCGCCGCTCACGCCCCTCTTGCACGTGCTGCGCGAGGAGCTCGAGATCACGAGCCCGAAGGCCGGCTGCCAGCAGGGCGGTTGCGGCACGTGCACCGTGCTCGTCGACGGTGAGCCGCGCCGCTCCTGTCTCACCGCCGTCGCGACGGTCGACGGCGCGTCGATCACGACGCTCGAAGGTCTGGGCGAGGCCGAGAGCCTCTCCGCCGTCCAGGCGGCGTTCCACGAGGGATACGCCGCGCAGTGCGGGTTCTGCACGCCCGGCATGATCGTCGCCTCGACCGCGCTGATCGAGCGCGTCGGCGGGCCGGTCGACCGCGACGATGTCCTCGATGCGCTCGGCGGCCACTACTGCCGCTGCACTGGCTACGTGAAGATCGTCGACGCGGTGATGACGGCGTCGCGCGGAGAGGTCGGGGTGACCTCGGCGTGAAAGCCGTCGGCGCACGACTGCCGCGCTATGACGGCGTCGGCCACGTCACTGGGCGCACGCAGTACGTCGACGACGTGCGGGTCGGGCGGCTGCTCTGGGTGAAGGCGCTGCGCTCGCCGCACGACAACGCGGCGATCACGAAGTTCGACACGGCGAAGGCCGAGAAGATGAAGGGCGTGCACGCGATCGTCACGTGCGCTGACGTCCCGAAGAACGTTTACGGTCATCTCGAAGGCCTCGGCGTTCCGGGCGACGAGCCGTTGCTCGCCGACGGCGAGGTCCGCTACAAGGGCCAGCCGATCGCCGCGGTCGCAGCGGAGTCGGAAGAGGCTGCTCAGGCGGCCGTCGACGCGATCGAGATCTCGTACGAGCCGCGGCCCGCGCTCTTCGACATCCGCATGGGGCTCGATCCCGACGCGCCGCAGATCCACCAGTGGGGCAACGTCTATCCGCACTACGGGCCCTACAACCACCGCCGTGTGCGCAAGGGGAACGTCGAGGCTGCGTTCGACAAGGCCGACGTGATCGTGGAGGGCGTCTACCGCCCGCAGGCGATCGAGCAGATGCCGATGGAGACGCAGGTCGCGCTCGCTGTGCCCGAAGCGAGCGGCCGGCTGACGATCTATTCGTGCACGCAGGCGATGTACTTCTCCATGGGCGTCGTCGCGGCACACCTCGAGGTGCCGCTCAACAAGCTCAAGTTCATCGGCGGCACCGTCGGCGGCGGATTCGGCGGCAAAGTGGACACGGCCGCCGACACAATCTGCGCGCTGCTCGCGCTGAAGGCCCGCAAGCCGGTGAAGTGGCGCTGGACGCGCGAGGAGGAGTTTCTCGCCTCGTCGACGCGCGCTGCCTGGCACATCGAGCTCGCGGACGCGGTGACGAAAGACGGCTGGATCCTCGGCCGGCGCACGCTGACGCTTCACGACTCAGGCGCGTATGCGCGCTTCTCACCGTACGGAGTCACGAAGCACGCGTTCCACCACTCGGGCGCGTACACGATCCCCAACCTGCATTTCGACGGCTTCGTCGTGTTCACGAACCGCGTCCCGTCGACTGCGATGCGCGGGTTCGGGGTCACGTCGGTCTCGTTCGCGACCGAGACTCACCTGAATCGCATCGCCGACGTGCTCGGGATGGATCCGTGGGAGCTCCGCCTGAAGAACGCGAACCGCATCGGCGACACGAGCGGCAACGGCGTGGCGATGCAGGATCCATCCACCGTTGCGGTGACGCTCGCCGCGGCAGACCGGGTCGGCATCGAGCTCGGCGCCGAGTACCGGCAGATGACATCCGAGCCGCGTGAGGGACGGATGCTGCCCGAGCATCTCGTCGCCCAGCAGCGGCTGAGCGGGGAAGGGCACTGATGGCGAAGCATCGCGGTCGCGGCTTCGCGACGATCGAGTACCCGACGGGTATGAACCAGAACGGCGACCCGAGCCAGGCTTGGATCAAGCTCAAGCCGGACGGACGGGTCGACGTGTTCTCGGGCACGGTCGACATCGGGCAAGGCTCGAAGACAGTGCACACGCAGATCGTGGCCGACGCGCTCGGTGTGCCCTACGACTGGGTCACGATGGACAACACGAACACGGACTCGTCGGCGGTCTGCACCGGGACGTTCGCATCCCGCGGCACGTTCATCGGCGGCAACGCCGTCCGTCTCGCAGCCGAGCGCGTGCGCGAGCGGATCCTCGACATCGCGTCGAAGGAGCTCGAGATCGACGCTGACGGACCTCGAGATCAACGACGGCGAGGTGACGGCCAAGGGCGCGCCGCAGAAGAAAATCAACGTCGCCGACGTCGCCGGCGCAGCGACGTACAACTACGGTGAGTTGATCAGCGGCTCGTCGACAGCGCTGAAGCCGTTCGCCGACGTCGACGACGCGACGGGCCAGGTCGAGATCGAGCCGCACTCGGCAATCTCGTACGCCGCGTGCGTCGCCGACGTCGAGGTCGACGACGAGACGGGCGAGGTCGTCGTGCTGAAGATGGTGCAGGTGTACGACGTCGGACGTGCGATCAATCCGACGCTCGTCGAGGGGCAGATCGAGGGCGGCGCGATCATGGGCCTCGGGCTCGGTCTGCTGGAGAACAGCTATCCGGACTATCCGTCTGTCGACAACCGCGGTGGCGAGTTCGGCGCATATCTCGGCCCGGCACTCCAGGATCTGCCGCAACTCGACAACGTGATCCTCGAGAACCCTTCGGTGGACGGGCCGTTCGGCGCGAAAGCGATCGGCGAGATGGCGAACAATGCGCAGCCGCCGGCGATTGCGAATGCGATCCACGACGCGGTCGGCGTGTGGATCACGGAGATGCCGGCGACGCCGGAGCGGGTGCTTGCAGCGATCGAGGCGAAGCGCGAGCCGCGGCGCGTCGGGAAGCGCGTGATCTTCGACGAGGAGATCTCGGTGCAGGCGCTCTCGTCGAACGACGGGGCGGGATTCTTCGCAACCGATGGCTGAGTCGTCTCCCTTCCGCAGCTGGAACGGGCGCGGCGCGTGGGAGTTCGCCGACGGCGTGCATTTGCACGCGATCGGCGGCGAACAGGTGTTGCTCTGCCAGGTGGAGTACGGGCCGGGGAAACAGGTCCCGTGGCACAACCACGAGGACACCGAGCAGGTGATGATCATCACGGGCGGCGAGGTCGAGATGACGATCGAGGATGAGACGAAGACGCTGACGGCCGGCGACGTCGTCGTCGTCAACCGCGGGCTGCACCACAAGCTCTATTCGGAGGGCGGCGTGTCGTTCATCGAAGCGCTGGCGCCCGTGCCGCTCGACCACGTGCCGGACCGAAGCCTCGATCTCGTGCTCGGCCCAGACGGCGGGTCGCAGCACGTGGAGAAGTGAGTACGCCGTGCCGCTCGTCCGCGTCGAGCTGTTCGAGCGCCGGCTGACGCCGGAGCTCGAGTCAAAGCTCATCGAGCGGATGACAGAGACGTTGCTCGAGTGCCTCGAGGCACCCGAGCTGAGGGAGCACACATGGGTGATCGTCGAAGGCCACGACGCCCATCGCTGGGGCCGCAACGCCAAACCGTGGGACGAAGGAGGAAGCTGACATGCCGATCATCGAGGTCAAGCTCTACGACAAGCGCGTCACCGAAGAGACCGTGCCGAAGATCATCGAGTCGCTGACGAACGCCCTCCACGAGTCATCGGGCGCCGCGGTCGAGCACATTCAGGTTGTCGTGCACGGCGTCAGCCCGAAGCACTGGGGGATCGCGGGGCAGGTGCAGGGATAGGTCACTGAGAGCGCGGCGACCAGCGAAACGTCCGCACCGCGACGAGCGCACCACCGACGCCCCAGGCCGCGACGATGGTGAGGCTCGTCCAGTCGATGCCCGCGCCGGTCGTCGTGGGGTCGAACGCCGTGAGCCACACGTCGTAGAGCCGCTTCACCGGAAAGAATCCCGCAACGGTTCGGACGCCGCTCGGGATCTGCTCCACCGGGATGAACACCCCCGAGATGAAGTAGAGCGGCAAGATGACGGCGTTCACGATCGGCGTCGCCGAGTTCTCGGAGCGGATCACGCCCGTGAGTGCGAGGCCCAGCGCGGCGAACGAGAGCGCGCCGACGAACAACGCGAGCAGCGCGCCGCCGATCGTCGTCGTCGGGATCGAGACGCCGTACACAACGCGGCCGATCGCGACGAGGACGACGACGAGCAGGACGGCCGTCGCGGTGGCCGTCGCCATGCGGCTCGCGAGGAACGCCCATGCGGGCAGCGGTGTCTTCCGCACCCGCTTCAGGAGGCCGCGCTCCCGCGAGGCGGTGATCCCGATCGCGACGTTCGTGAACGTCGTCGAGATGATCCCGAGCGTCACGATTCCCGGGACGTAGTACGTCGAGCCCTTGATGAGCCTCCCATCGGGTAGCTCGAAGTTCTTGTTGCCGAAGATCGTCACGAAGATGAACAGGAACATCACCGGCAGCACGACCGCGAAGAACGTCGCGGCCGGGTTGCGCCAGAACGTCTTCTGGTCGTAGCGGAACTGGTGCACCGCAAGGCGCGCGCCGCTCATGGCTCAGCCGTCAGCGAGAGGTAGACGTCCTCGAGACTCCGGCGCCGCACCTCGAGCTCCGGAAGATCGATGCCGCGCTCGAGCGCCCACGACGTCAGCATGTTGACCGCGGCGACAGGGGCGCTCGCCTGCAGCTCGACGCGTCCGTTCGCGACTTCGACCGGCACCCCGGCCGCCGCCGGGAGCTCATCAACTCCGACGTTCCTCGGCAGGCGAAACGCGATCGTCGTTCCGCCCGCTCCGGCAAGGGCGTCCGGGGTTCCTTCGGCCTTGAGCTCGCCCTTGACGATGATCGCGACCCTGTCGGCAAGCGCCTCCGCCTCGTCCATGTAGTGGGTCGTCAGCAGCACGGTCTTCCCTGCCGCGCGCAGCGAGTCGATGATCGCCCACGCCGCACGCCGCGCGGACGGGTCGAAGCCGGTCGTCGGCTCGTCGAGGAAGAGCAGCTCCGGGTCGCCGACCAACGCCATCCCCATGTCGAGCCGTCGCTGCTGCCCGCCCGAGAGACGGCCCGCGCGGGTGCCCGCCTGCTCCGTCAAACCGACCAGCTCGACGATCTCGTCGACCGGACGCGGTCGTGCGTAGTACCCGGCGAACTGCTCGAGCGACTCGCGTACCGTGAGATCCGGCTCGACCTCCCAGCTCTGGAGCATCACGCCGATGCGCGACGTCCACTCGCGGTCGCCTCGGGCGGGATCCTCGCCGAGCACGCGTACGTCCCCCGAGCTACGCCTGCGGTACCCCTCGAGGATCTCGACGGTCGTCGTCTTGCCTGCGCCGTTCGGCCCGAGAACGGCGAAGATCTCGCCCTCCTCGACTTCCAGATCGATGCCGCGGACGGCCTCGAGCGAGCCGTAGGACTTCCGCAACCCGCTGACCGTGATCACCGGACCCGACACCGCCGGTGATCGTACGCGCGGTCGATCGACCAACCGCTCGCCGAGGGACGGCCGATTAGTCGAAACCGGGTCCCTCGTACCCCGCCCGGGGGTCCCTCGAATCGGGCGCGAAATCGATGAATGAGCATGCGGCACGATCCGCCTTCCGGCATGGCCACGCACGAAGCGTCTGACTCGGCGCACATTCGCGAAGTCGTCGATCTCCAGCAGATCGTCGAGACGCAGCGTGCACTCGCCGCGGCGGACCTCGATCTCGGCACGATCATGACGCTGATCTGTGCCCGCACGCAGGAGCTGACGGGCGCCGAGGGCGCAGCCGTCCTCCTCGGTGAGGGCGAAGAGCTCCTCACCTACGCAGCCGGCAGCGGCTCGCTCGAGTCGAACGTCGGCGAGACGGTTCCGATCCGCGGGAGCACCTTCGGCGCGACACTCCTCCAGGACAGCGCGATGGTCGGCAAGCTCGCCGACGGACGAGGCCTCGGTGTGCCGTTGCTCCGCGGTGATCGGTCGATCGGCGTTCTCATGGCCGTCGCGGCGGATTCCCATACGTTCGGCGACGAGGATGCTCGCATCCTCGGACTGCTCTCCGTGCTGCTCTCGGCGGCACTCAGCAACGCCGCCGCGCTCGAGTCGGAGCGCGTCGAGCTCGAGACGCTAGGCCGCTTCCGCAAGATCTTCGATGGAGCTCCGGTCGGGTTCCTGCGTCTCGACGACATGGCACGCGTGGTCGAGGCGAACACCGCGATCGTCGAGATGCTCGGCTACTCCGTCGCCGAGCTCGGTGAGCTCGGAATCGCGGATATCACCGACCCTGAGCACCTCGATCGCTGCGTCATGCTCTACGGAGAGATCGCCGAGAACATCCGCGACTCCTACGACATCGAGAAGCGCTACATCCGAAAGAACGGCGAGATGTTCTGGGCGCGTGCGAGGGCGACCGTGCTCGAGCGCAATGCTGCCGGGGCGCCCGTGTTCACGGTCCTCATGATCGAGGACATCAGCGCGCGCAAGGCGGATGAGCTCGTTCGCCGCGCGAACAGCCGGCTCGCCAAGATCGTCGAGACACAACGCCAGATCGCCGCCGAACAGCTCGACCTCGAAGCCGTGATGCTGCTGATCGCCGAGCGGGCCGTCGAGCTCACCCGAGGCGACGGTGCCGCCGTGAACGTGTTGGACGGCGACGTCGTCGTCATGCGAGCTGCCGTCGGCGTCGTCGCCAAGCTTGCCGGCTTCGGTCGGCCGCTTTCCGAGAGCATCACGAGATTCGCAGCTGCGTCGGGCGAGACGATCCTGATCGAAGACGCCCGCAGCGACCCGCGGCTGAACCAGGCACTCGTTGCGGATCTCGGGGAGCGTTCGCACATCTGCGTTCCGTTCTTCAGCGGGGGAGAGATCGTCGGCTCGATGAGCGTCATGAGCACGACCGAGACCGACCAGCTCGACGAGGAGGACCGCCAGACGCTCGACCTGCTGGGTGTCGTGCTCTCGTCCGCCCTGACGGCCGCGGCCGAGCTCGACGCGAAGCGCAAGGAGGTCGAGGCGCTGGTGCAATTCGAGGTCGTCTGGAAGCACTCTCCGGTCGGCATCCAGATCGTCGATCTCGACGGGCGCATCACTGCAGCCAACCCGGCGATGGCCGCGGTCTACGGACATACGGCGGCTGAGCTCCGCTCGATTGTGATCGACGAGCTCGTGCACCCCGACGATGCTCCACACGTACACGAGCACATCGGCCGGCTGATCGCGGGCGAATACGCCTCTGACACGGTCGAGCTCGAATACCGGTTGCATTGCGCCCGCGGGGAGGTCGCTGTCAGCTCGTCGAGATCGCTCATCCGCGACGCCGATGGAACGCCGCTGTTCATGCTCGGGATGGTCGAGGACGTGACGACGCGAAAGGCCGCCGAGGAACAGGAACACCAGTCGCAGAGAATCGAAGCAATCGGGCAGCTCTCGGCGGGCATCGCACACGACTTCAACAACCTCCTGGTGGGCGTCCTCGGCTATGCCGGTTTGGCCCGAAGCGAGGTCGAACCGGAGTCGTCCGTGGACGGTCATCTGGCCGAGATCGAGCAGACTGCGCGCCGCGCCGCGTCGCTGACGAAGCAGTTGCTTGCGTTCGGCGGCCGTCAGACCCTGCAGCTCCAGGAGATCGACCTCAACGCGTTCATCGCCGATACGGTCGCGATGCTCGAGCGCCTGCTGGGCGAGCAGATCGCGATCGTCACCCTGCTCGACCCGGCGCTTCCCCCGCTCCTCGCCGACCCGACGCAGGTTCAGCAGGTTCTGCTCAACCTCGCGCTGAACGCGCGCGACGCGATGCCCGACGGAGGCAGCCTCACGATCCATACCGAGCACGTCGCCGTGGGTGCGGATGCGTTTGTGACGACCCTCGACCTCGAGCCGGCGAGCTATCTCCTCCTGACCGTCGGCGACACCGGGGTCGGCATGCCGGCAGATGTGAAGGAACGCATCTTCGAGCCGTTCTACACGACGAAGGACGTCGGAGAAGGCACGGGGCTCGGCCTGTCGAGCGTCTACGGCATCGTCAAACAGAGCCACGGGGACATCGAGGTGACGAGCGAGGTCGGCAAGGGCAGCACATTCCGGATCTACCTGCCGAGCACCGATGCCGCGCCGCCTCCCGAGCCGGTGGTCGAGCGCACGAGGATCCTCATGGTCGAGGACTCGGAGATCGTGCGTGGTGTGCTCGTCCGGGTCATCGGCGACGGCGGCTACGACGTCGTTGCGGCGGAGGATCCTGCAAAGGCGCTCGAGCTCCTCGCAAGCGAAGCCCCGTTCGACCTGCTCTTGACCGACATCGTCTTGCCCGGCATGAACGGCGTCGAGCTTGCCGAGGTGATCAAGGGGCTGCAGCCGTCCATCCGCATCCTCTTCATGTCGGGTTATCCCCGCGAGCATCGCGTCGATCCAACGCGTCTCCTCGCGAAGCCGTTCTCGAACGACGAGCTGCTCGCCAAGCTCGAGGCGACGCTCGCCGAGCTCGCCACCGCTTCGTAGCGCTTCCGCGTCGACTCTCTCGCTAGGCTCGCGCTACCAGCGACCCGACGAGGAGAGCCGTGAACCAGAAGACGCAGCTGCGCACAGGCATCCCGAGCGCCGAGCTCGAAGCGCGGCGCGAGGGGGTGCTCGAGCACGCTCGCCGCGAAGGGCTCAGCGGCTACGTCGTCTTCGACGCGGATTACATCCAGTACCTCACGAGCTTCAACTTCCTGGCCACGGAGCGTCCGGTCGCCTTCGCGCAGAGCGCGGCGGGCGAGATGGCCGTGTTCGTGCCCGAGTTCGAGGTCGAGCGGACGAAGGCCGAGACGTCGTTCGAGCGCGTCGAGTCGTATCCCGAATACCCGGGGCTCGAGCATCCGCTGCTGATCCTCGCGCGCGTGCTGGCGAGCATGGGGATCAAGGAATCGATCGGTGCCGACCAGGACGGCTACCCTGGCATCCTCGGCTACCACGGACCTGCGCTCAGCGACACCTCGTCGAGCACTGTCGCGCCGCTCGCTGCCGTGATCGAGTCGATGATGGTTCGAAAGAGCGCTGCCGAGATCTCGCTCATCCGCGAGAGCGCGCGCTGGTGCGAGCATGCGCATCGCCTGCTTCAGGAGTACTCGGCCCCGGGCTCCACCGAGGCCGAGGCGAGCCTTCGCGCGGGACACGAGGCTACGCTCGCGATGCTGCAGCAGCTCGGCGATGCATACGGCGGGCAGCAGGCCTCGTCCGACGGCGTGTCTGCCGGCTATCGCGGGCAAATCGGCCCGCGTAGCTCATGGGCGCATGCGGTTGCGCACAACATCGAGTTCCAGCCGGGCGACGTGCTCGTCACCGAGACGAGCGCGCCGATCTGGGGGTACAACGCCGAGCTCGAGCGCGCGATGATCATCGGTACGCCCACGGACGAGATGCGCCGGCTCTTCGATCACACCGTCGCTGCGCAACAGGTTGCCTTCGACGCGTTCCGGCCTGGCGTCACGTGCGCCGACATCGACGGTGCCGTGATGCGCTACTTCGAGGAGAACGACCTGCTCCCATACTGGCGCCAGCACGTCGGGCACGCGATCGGCCTTCGCAACCACGAAGCGCCCTTCCTCGACCTCGGCGACAACACGCCGATCGAGCCGGGAATGGTCTTCACCATCGAGCCGGGCCTCTACGCCGCCGACGTCGGCGGCTTTCGGCACTCGGACACCGTCGTCGTCACGCCCGACGGCGGCATCGACGTCCTCACGAACTACCCGCGCGACCTCGAGAGCCTCACGATCCCGGCCTGATGCTCGGCCGCCGAGTGGCGTGACGCAACATAGCGTGATAGTAATCATGCCAATAGGCGTGACGCCATATGGCATGATAAATTGAACGCGCCGCGGTATGATGAACGGATGGCTACCCGCATCTCGAACCCGTTCTATTACGGCGATCTGGCCCTCGACGAGGCCTTCACGGACCGGCAGAGCGAGCTCCGCTCCCTCGAGGCGGATCTCCGGAACGGGCAGAACGTCGCGCTGATCGCGCCGCGCCGCTACGGCAAGTCGTCCCTCGTGCGGCGGGCAACGCAGCATCTCGTGGCTCGAGGCGTCCTCGTCGCAGAGGTCGATTTGATGAAGACGCCGACGAAGGAAAAGCTTGCCTCCGCGCTCGCGCGATCGATCTACCGCGATCTCGCGAAGGGCACCGTGAAGGCGAAGGAGAAGACAAAGGATCACCTGCACATGTTCGCGGGCCTGCGGATCGCCCCGGTCATCACTGTCAACCCGGAGGACGCGTCACTGCGCTTCAGCTTCAGCGCATCGCACGCCGAGGAGGACATCGACGCGACGCTCGAGCGGCTCCTTGAGCTGCCCGCGCAGCTCGCGGCCGAGCAGAAAAAGCGCGTCGTCCTCTACTTCGACGAGTTCCAGGAAATCACCACCATCGATCCGAGGCTGCCGACGCTCATGCGCGCCGTGTTCCAGGAGCAGCCCGAGGTGGCGCACGTCTACGCCGGTAGCAAGCGCGACATGATGAAGCGTCTCTTCACCGACAAGAACGAGCCGTTCTTCAGGAGCGCGAAGGTGATGGAGATTGGCACCATCCCCGTCGGCCTCTTCAAGTCCTTCGTCAGGGCGCGCTTCGACGCGACCGACCGCGGGATCCCCGACGCGGTGGTCGATGAGCTCCTCGCGATCACCGGCGGGCATCCGTATGCGACCCAGGAGCTCGCCTACGCGCTCTGGGAAGAAGTCCCTGCGGGGTTCATCGCCGCGACGACGGACCTCGAAGCTGCGCTCGGCGCCGTCATCCGCGCGGAGAACGCGCACTTCACGCTGTTGTGGGAGAAGAGCTCCCGCGCTCAGCGACTCCTCCTCCAGGCGCTCGCGATCGAGCCCGGACGCGTGCAATCGACAGCCTACCGCGACCGGTTCGGCCTTCCCGCAGCGTCGACGGTGCAGAAAGGCATCGAAGCGCTCACCCGCGAGGAGCTCGTTGCGAGACGGTCCGACGGCGCCTACGCGATCGTCGAGCCGTTCCTCGCCGAGTGGGTACTCGAGAACACGACCTGAACACGATCTGACAGCGCGTCGCTCGACACCGACGCGTCACCAGCTGTCAACCCACGTGACGCGAACAGCCGCAGAAGATTGGGCGTCGGCGGGCAACGGGCTCGTCGACGTCGAAATCGGGGAGGTTGTTCATCGTGAAGCGCCTTGCATTGGTGGCGATTCTCGCCACGGGGGTGGCAGCCGTCGCGGCGACCGCAGCGTTGTCGGACGAGGGCAGAGGCGGCGACGACCATGCGGCCGCACAGCACGTCCTGTTGCTCTCGGTCGACGGGATCCATCAGAGCGATCTCAGCTGGTACGTCGCGCGTCATCCGCAGTCCGCACTTGCGCAGCTCGTTCGCCGCGGAGTCGAGTTCTCGAATGCGCAGACGCCTTTTCCATCGGACTCGTTTCCCGGCATGATCGCGCAGGTGACCGGCGGCAACCCGTCGTCGACCGGGATCTACTACGACGACTCCTACAACCGCTCGCTCCTTCCGGCGGGAACGACGAATTGCCGCGATGCGAAGCCAGGAGCCGAGGTCACCTACTTCGAGCAGGCCGATCGCGATCCGCTGTCGCTCGACGCTGGGCAAGGGCTGAGCGGCCTGCCGAACAGCATCCTGCAACTGACGGGCAACGCGACCTCGCTGATCGATCCGGCTCAACTGCCTGTCGACCCCGCGACCTGTAAGCCGGTCTATCCACACCAGTACCTGAAGGTGAACACGATCTTCGAAGTCGCGCGCAGCGCGGGTCTGCGCACCGCCTGGTCCGACAAGCATCCGGCGTACGAGATCCTGAACGGCCCCTCTGGCAGCGGTGTCCAGGACCTCTTCACGCCCGAGATCAACAGCGCCGCGCCGACCACGGGGTCGAGCAACGACTGGACCACCGACAACCAGCTCACGATGCAGTACGACAGCTACAAGGTTCAGGCCGTTCTCAACGAGATCAGGGGCTACGACCACAGCGGGACGAAGCGAGTCGGAACGCCTGCAATCTTCGGGATGAACTTCCAGAGCGTCTCGACCGCGGAGAAGCTTCCGGCATCGGACGGGCTCGCAGGGGGCTATCTCGCCGACGGCATGACGCCCGGGCCGCTTCTGGCACGCGCGCTCGACTACGTCAACGCGCAGGTCGGTGCAATGGTCGACGAGATCAACGGGAGCGGACTGAGCCGCAGCACCGTGATCATCCTCTCGGCGAAGCACGGTCAATCGCCGCAAACGCCGTCGGCGCTCACACGAATCCCCGACGGGCCGATCATCAGCGCGCTCGACGCAGCGTGGAGCTCCGCACATCCCGGTGCGGACGACCTTGTCGCATTCGCGATCGACGACGACGGAATGCTCATGTGGCTGACCGACCGCTCGCCTGCCGCGACGGGCTTCGCAAAACGCTTCCTGCTCGCCCACTCCGGAATCGGGAACGACATCAACGGCAATCCGAAGCCCTATTCCAGCTCGGGGCTGACGCGGGTGCTGGCCGGGGCCGACGCGGCGGCGTTCATGCACGTGTCGGTAAGTGACGAACGCGTCCCCGATCTGATCGGCATCTCTCAGGTCGGATCGGTCTACACCGGCAAGCAGGGCAAGATCGCCGAGCACGGCGGCGACAACCCGCAAGACCGCGACGTGCCACTCGTCGTCAGCGGCTCGGCGATCCAGAACGCGGGCGGCGTCGTCGATAAGCCGGTCGAGACGACGCAGATCGCGCCGACGATCCTCCGCTTGCTCGGCCTCGACCCGAACGCCCTCCGCGCCGTGCAGATCGAGCACACGAGCCCGCTGAACCTCGGCTGACAGCGCGGGAACGAGCGGACGGAGAGGGCCCGACCCGTCGGGCGGGCCCTCTCCGGCACAACGGGTCAGGAGGGCTTCAGGGGACGGTGCATAGCGTGGCGGCGTATGTCGTCTCGCGCCGTCCTGAGCAAGGTCCCGACGATCACGGTCTATTTCTGGATCATCAAGATCCTGACGACCGCGATGGGCGAGGCGACGTCCGACGACATGGTGCACCGCTTGAATCCGTATCTCGCAGTCGGGCTGGGCTTCCTCGCGTTCGTCCTGGCCATGGCGCTCCAATTCAGGGCGCACACCTACGTGCCGTGGGTGTACTGGCTCGCGGTCTTGATGGTCGCGGTCTTCGGCACGATGGCAGCCGACGTGCTCCACGTCGAGTTCCGCGTTCCATACCTCGTGTCGAGCCTCGCCTTCGCGGTCGCCCTCGCCGTCGTCTTCGGCGCCTGGTATCGGAGCGAGGGAACGCTCTCGATCCACAGCATCACCACGCGTCGCCGGGAGACGTTCTACTGGGCTGCCGTGCTCGCGACGTTCGCGATGGGAACCGCCCTCGGCGATCTCGCTGCCTACACGGCGCACCTCGGCTTCCTCTCGGCCGGCCTGCTCTTCGCAGTCGCATTTGCGATCCCCGGTCTTGCGTACCGGTACCTGGGCCTGAACTCCGTTGTCGCTTTCTGGGCGAGCTACGTGATGACCCGGCCGCTCGGAGCCTCCTTCGCCGACTGGATGGGGAAGGGGCACAACGGTGGCGGCCTGAACTGGGGCGACGCTTCCGTGTCGTTCGTGCTGCTCCTATTGATCGCTGCCTTCGTCGCGTTCCTCTCGCTCGTCGGCGACGGCGGTAGCCGTCGGCAACCGGCTGCGCTATAGACCGTTCGCGAGCGTGAACGCGAGCTTGCGCGATCCAGTGTTGCCGGCGAGGTCGGACGCTTCGACCTCGAGTGCGTAAGCGCCGTTTCGCAGCACCTGCGTGCTCCACGTGTGCGCGAGATAGAAGCGATAGAGGCCGGGTTGGCCCGCATGGTTCTGCCGCGTTCCCGGTGCGTAGATCCCGGCGTACCTGTCCTGCGGCAGCAATCCCTTCGTGAAGTCCACCGGCGTGTGCCATGCGCGGACGGTCGTGCCGGCGCGGAGCACGCGCCAGCGCAGCCGTGCCGGCGTGACGGGGAGCCCATTCCAGGGCGCCGGCACCTTGAGCGGGGGCATGTCGTGCGCCTCGGCGACGACGTCGACGGCGCCATTCACGTTCGCCGGGGGAATCTCCGTGTTGCCGCGCATGAATCGAATCGCCGTGACCTGCGGCCGGGTCGTGTCCTTCCACGGCGTCAGGCCGGCGGGTCGAAGCGGATTGCGGTAGTCGCCGTTGCGGCGCTCGGCGAAGTGCACGTGGAGCCACGGCGCGGCGACGTGCCCGAGCAGCTGGTGCCTGGCGACCTGCTGGAGGTGCTTCACCACCGGCACGACATGCCAGTAGCCGAAGTCGACGGTGCCCGCCGCGACCGAGATCGCTTCGGCGTCCTCGAGGTGCACCTTGCCCGCTGCGACGGCATAGACAGGCGTTCCGTTCGGCGCGGAGATGTCGATGCCGAAGTGAAAGGCCTTCGACGTACCGGAGATGCGCGGATCGTTGAAGTACGCGCGCACGGGATGCGCCCGGTCGAACGGCTTCAAGGGCCATGAATACGCCACGCTGCAGGATCGTTCCACGACACCGGCTCCTCGTCCACCCGACCGCTGCGAAGATGACCGGATGGAGCGCGTTCGGATCGACAAGTGGCTCTGGGCGGCGCGGTTCTTCAAGACGCGCGCCGCCGCGACGGAGGCCGTGCTCGGTGGGCACGTCCAGGTAGGCGGCGACCGCGTGAAGCCGGCGAAGGAGATCCGTGCCGGCGACAGGATCGACGTCCGTCGCGGTGAGATCAGCTGGACGGTGGTCGTCACCGGCATCGCCGACCGTCGCGGCTCTGCGACGATTGCGGCGACGCTCTACGAGGAGACGCCCGAGTCGGTCGAGGCTCGGGAGCGGCAGCGGCTCGAGCGGCGCCTTGCCCGTCCGCTCGGCGCCGATCTCGGCGCGCGGCCGACGAAGCAGGCGCGACGGCGGATCGAGGCGCTTCGACGGGGTGATGGTGAGCGTAAGCGCTAGAGGTTCTAGACGCTGACAGGCGCCTTGACGAGCTCGAGCTCGAGCGGTGCGCCGCCGCGGACGATTGCCGCTGACTCCCGCGCGTGCAGCAAGGTCGTGCGCACGATCAGTTTCGCTCGCGCGTAGTTGTCCATCACCGTCGGCACCGGCGCGACGGGCCGGCCGAGCGCATAACCGGCCGCGTTGCGGCCGATCTGGCGGTATGAGTCGAGCGTCAACGACGGCGCCATCCCGAAGAGCTCGAGGTTGTCGAGCGGCTCCAGGTCGGCGCGATGGATCAACGCTGTGCCCTTCGACTGCAGGCCGACCGCGACGCCCGAGCCGGACAGCCGCGCGCCGTCGTGACCGATGAAGGCGACATCGGACGAGCGGCGGACGCGCACCAGCCTCGGCTCCGCGCCCTCGTCGCGCACGCCCTCGACAAGGGCCGTGAGCACGTCGCGATGCTGCAGGCCGTTGATCGTCTCCGACAACGCATCGCCGACCGCAGGGCCGACGGCAATCACGACCTCGTCGGCGCGCATCCCGCGCAGCGCCTCGCCCGTCTCCTGGACGGACCGCTCCATCCCCTGCGCGGAGCCGAGCAGACGTGCGTCGATCGTGTAGGGGAGCTGCTGCAGTCGCCGCCAGCGGTCGCCCTCGAGCCGGTAGCCGGTGCCGGGGCCGGTGTAGCTGTTGGCGTCGTTCACCGCGGAGACGACGGTCCCGTCCGCGGCGATGATCGCCGACGTCTGCAGATAGTCCGCCGCCACTTTCTGGCGCTGCATTCCAAAGACCGCCGCGGCGACGTCCGTGAAGCCGCGCTCAGCGAGTGCACGCGCGACGTCGAGCCCGCTGATCCGCTCCGTCAGCACGCGGTCGCCTGCGACGACGTCTGCGGCTCGGTCGCGGTCGGGTAGGTCGCGCGAGTCGAGGCACGTCGCTGCGAGCCGCACCTCCTCGTCCGTGATCGCCGGGAAGCCGAGGACGTCGAACACCGCCTGGATCGCGCGCGCGGCACGCGAGCGCACGGCGATCGCGCTCTCCTCGCCGAGCGGCTCGATGCCCGCATCGACCTGCCAGTCTCGCTGGAGCGTCAGCCACTCGTCGAGATCGTCCGAGTCGTAGTTGCCGCCGCCGAACATGTTGTCGTACCGCGGCATCGACGAGTAACCCGATGTGACGAAGTCGGTCCCCGGCAGGAACTGCCCCATCAGCTTTCCCGTCTTGCGGATCTCCGAATGGGATGCGATCGCGTCGTTGCCCGACGCCACCTCGAGATCGAGCCACGCGGCGAGCACGTTCTCCGCCAGCACCTCGCGTGTTCCGCCCGGCACCGCGAGTGCCAGCGCGATGCACGAGATCGAGCCGTTCTGCACGCCCTGCGAGCCCGCAGCGCGCACGAGCGACAGGCAGCGCGCCTCGAGATACAGCATCGACTTGCCCTCCGACTCGCCCATCAGCGCCTCGGAGCCGCCGCCCGACGTGAATCGCACCTTGATCCCCCGCGACGCGTACGCCGAGCCGAGGAACGCTTTCGACCACGGCGTGTCGTCGCCGTCGACGAACACCGGCTCGGTCCCGTACACGGACAACGTCTCGGCGTACGTCACGAGGCCTTGCATGCCGAGCCGCAGGTTCAGCCGCTCCTCGACCGCGCACTGCGTCATCACGCCCGGACGACCGCTCTGCGAGCCTACGAGGATCGCGATCGCGTTCAGCCCCGCATAGCGCGACACGCCCACCGTCGTCTCGACCTCCGCGAAGCCGCGCGCCGCGGCCTCTGCCGCATCGGCCGCAAGCAGCGCCGGGTTCTCCTTGAGGTTCGTCACATGCGCCTGGTTTGCGGGCGTCCGCCGTGCACGCAGCTTCTTCAGTGCGAACATCAGCTCGACCGGATCGAGCAGCGCGATGACGCACGCGAGCCGCGCCGGCGTCAGGCCGCGGGAGAGGCGTACGAGCTCCGGGCGCGGGACGTCGACGTCGACGAGCCGCCGCGCGATCTCGACGTCGTCCAGCTGCGCCGCCTCCGCAGCGATGTCGAGATCGAGCCCGTACCGCGCGACGAAATGGTCGAGGGCGTCCCATTCCGGCTCGCGCCTGCCGTCGAGCTCCACCACGCGGCCGTTCTCGATGATGAGGGAGGGCGGCGGATCGTTCGGGCTCGCCATCGCGACGAGTCCGAGCTCCGCGAGCGGCTCGATCGAGACCTCACGCCGCAGGCCGCGTGCCTCACGCGCTACAAACCGCGCGGACCGCTCGTCAGGCTGCAAGGAGCCCTCGCTCGGCGTAGACCTGCGCCGCCTCGCGTACGAAGGCGGCCGTCGCGGGCGCATGCCAGCCCTCCAGCCGCTCTGCCCACGCGGCGAGCTCTGCCGCCGAGGAGCGGCGCGGCCGCAGCGCGGTGTAGATCTCGAGGATCGTCTCGTCCGGCAGCGGCGCCAGCTCTGCCGCGCGCAGGAGGTTGTCGGCAAGCTGCCGGCGTCCTGCCGCCCGCGCCACGTCGGCCTGCATGCGCAGCGTCTCGGGCGTCGCACGCAACTCCGCCGACTCGACGCCGGGACCGTCGAGCTCCAGGTCGTCGAGCGCGATCCCGCCGGGTGTCCGTACGAGGTCGGGCCGCTTTGCGCCGAGCGGGTAGTCGCGGCTCGGATCGAATGCCACGTCAAAACCGTATAGAAATCGCCTATGAGCAACCAGTACGACTTCGAAGGGCGCGTCGCGCTCGTCACCGGCGGCGAGAGCGGCATCGGCGCCGCGACCGCCGAACGCCTGCGCGCAGGCGGCGCGACGGTGCACACGTTCGACCTCGCCAAGGGCGACGACGTCCGAGACTCCGCCCAGCTCGACGCTGCCGTCGCCGTGCTGCCGCGCCTCGACGTCCTCGTCTGCGCCGCCGGCATCGGGGGCGAGTCGCTCCATACCGAGGACGTGACCGACGAGGAATGGACGAACGTCCACGCCGTCAATCTCAACGGCGTCTTCTACGCGAACCGCGCGGCGATCCCGAAGATGAAGGAGAACGGCTACGGCCGCATCGTCAACATCGCGTCGATCGCCGGCAAGGAGGGCAACCCGATGGCGGGCGCCTACTCGTCGTCGAAGGCGGCGGTGATCGGCGTCACGAAGGCGATCGGCAAGGATGTCGCCGGTACCGGAATTCTCGTCAACTGCATCGCACCGGCGGTGATCAGGACGCCGATGCTCGGGCAGCTCTCCGACGAGCACCTCGAGTACATGACGTCGCGCATCCCGCTGTCACGCGTCGGCGAGCCGTCCGAGGTCGCCGCGCTCATCTGCTGGCTTGCGAGCGAGGAGATGAGCTTCTCGACCGGAGCCGTCTTCGACATCTCCGGCGGACGGGCGACGTATTGATCCGCTTCGTCCGTTCGACCGTCGACGGCGCCCCGCGGACCGGGCGCATCACGGGCGACGAAGTCGAGCTGCTCGATCACGACGACCCGCTCGCGGCCATCCGCGGCGAAGGAACCGTCACGTCGACGGTTCCGCTCGCTGGTCTCGAACTGCTGCCGCCGGTGGACGCCCCGGAGATCTGGTGCGCGGGCGTCACATACGAACGCAGCCGCGATGCACGGCTCGAGGAGGCGCAGACCGACGCACGCGACGTCTACGCCCTCGTCTACGACGCCGACCGGCCCGAGCTCTTCATGAAGGACGCATCGATGCGCCGCACCGTCGGCCCCGGCGGTTCGATCCGTGTGCGGAGCGACTCGGGCTGGATGGTGCCGGAGCCCGAGCTCGGCCTCATCCTCGGTGCGAACGGCGAGCCGGTGGCGATCACGATCGGCAACGACGTCTCGAGCCGCGACATCGAGGGCGCGAATCCGCTCTACATCCCGCAGGCGAAGATCTTTGCCGGGGCCTGCGCGATCGGCCCCGTCATCGCCGTGCCCGAGGACTGGCAAGCCTCGTTCTCGATCCGGATGCGCATCACCGACTCATCGGGCGCGGAGCTCTTCACGGGCGAGACATCGACAGGCCGCATGAAGCGCACGCTCCACGAGCTGGCGGGCTGGGCGACGCGCGACAACCCGATCCCGCCAGGCTCCGTGCTTCTCACCGGCACCGGGCTCGTGCCGCCCGACGACTACACGCTGCTCCCGGGCCACACCGTCGAGATCGAGATCGAGGGCATCGGCGTGCTCGCGAACACGGTTGCGGCGTGATCGCTACGGTGGCCGCATGACCGAGATCATCGACGCGCCCACGCGGCCGACCGGCCGGAATTACGTCGGCGGAGCCTGGGTTCCGGCTTCCTCCGGCGAGACGTACACCAAGATCAATCCCATGCGCCCGAGCGAGGCCGTCGGCGAGTTCTCGTCGTCGAGCGAGGCGGACGCCGATGCGGCGGTCGCCGCGGCGGTCGATGCGTTCGCCGGCTGGGCCGCGCTGCCGATGGCCAAGCGCGCGGGCTATCTCACGGCCGCAGCCGCTGTCCTCGAGGCCCGCGTCGAGCAGGTCGCGCAGGACATGACGACCGAGATGGGCAAGCCGCTGCGCGAGTCGCGCGGCGAAGCCGGCCGCGCTGCGCAGATCCTGCGCTTCGCCGCGAGCGAGGCCTTCCGTTCGGTCGGCGAGCAGTTCGAGCAGGCCGCCACGGGCGCGCAGGTCTCGACGCGCCGACGCCCCGTCGGCGTTGTCGCACTGATCACACCCTGGAACTTTCCGCTTGCGATCCCGATCTGGAAGCTTGCGCCCGCGTTGATCTACGGGAACAGCGTCGTGCTGAAGCTCGCCTACGAGTCGCCGCTCACCGGCCTCCACATCGCGGAGGCGTTCGCGGAGGCAGAGCTGCCAGCCGGCGTCCTGAACGTGCTCACCGGGCACGGCTCTACCGTCGGCGCAGCGCTCGTGCGCGATCCGCGTGTGCGTGCGATCTCCTTCACGGGCTCGGTCGCGACCGGCAACTCGGTGCGCGACGAGGCGACGAAGCTCGGCAAGCGCGTACAACTCGAGCTCGGCGGCCACAACCCGCTGATCGTGATGGCCGACGCAGACCTCGATCGGGCGGTCGAGGCGTCGTATGCCGGTGCGTTCTGGTCAGCCGGCCAGAAGTGCACCGCGACACGGCGCATCTACGTCCAGGACGAGGTCTACGACACGTTTCGGGAGAAGCTGCTCGCCCGCGTCGACCGCGGCAAGGTCGGCGATCCTGCCGATCCCGAGGTCGAGGTCGGCCCGATCGTGAGCGAGAAGCAGTTCGACGACATCATCGCGGCGATCGAGCGCGGCAAGAGCGAGGGCGGATCGGTGATCGCCGGCGGCGAGCGTGCCGACGACGAGGGCTGGTTGATCGCGCCGACCGTCTTCGAGGGGGTCGGTGACAAGGCGTTCCTCTCGTGCGAGGAGGTGTTCGGGCCGGTGACGTCGCTCTACCGCTTTGCAACGCTCGACGAGGCGATGGCCCGCGCGAACGACAGCGAGTTCGGCCTCTCCGCGGCGATCTTCACGACCGGCCTGGCGGCGGCGACACGCTTCCAGAACGAGGCGCAGGCGGGCTTGCTGCACGTCAACTCGCAGACTGCGGGCGCCGACGTGCACGTTCCCTTCGGCGGCATCAAGTCGAGCGGATTCGGGCCACACGAGCAGGGTCGCGCTGCGATCGAGTTCTACACCGAGACGGTCACGGTCTACGTCGATCCCTGAGGGACGGATCGGTGCGCCGAGAGTCGCGCCGGGCTGAACGAGGAGTCGACGACGACGAGCAGCGCGCCCGCGCCGACGAGTACCCATAAAACGGGGTCGAAGCCGCCGGACGCATCGCGTATCGCGCCGAGCACGAGCGGCCCGGCCGCCGAGAGCGTGTAGCCGAGGCCGAGCATCATCCCGGCGAGCGCCGCTACCTCGGCCGGGCGGTCAGCGGCGTCGAGGGGCAGCGTCATCGTGAGCGGGAAGAGCGGACCGACCGATATTCCGAGCATCACCGCCCAGAGCCAGCCGGGACCTGGAACGAGCACGAGACCGAGGAGCGACGCGAGTTGCAGCACCGCGGCTGCGGTGAGCCACATGCGCCGCGTTCCGATGTGGTCGGCCACCCACGCGACCATGAAACCCACGAAGATCGAGAGGGTGTTGATCACCGCGAGCAGGTTGCCGGCCGAGGTCTGGCTCCAGCCACGCTCGACGTAGACGTCGGGAAGCCAGGCGTTCAGGCCGTAGAAGGTGAACGACATGAAGAAGAAGGCGGCGACGAGCCGCCACGCGAGCGGGTCGCGCAACGGCAGTCGCAACGGGCGGACAGTGCTTCGCACGTACGTCGTCTCGGTGCGCGTCAGCCAGAACCACAACGCGGCGAGGGCCGCGGAGACAGCGCTCATCACGAGGAGCGGCGTGCGCCAGCCACCGGCGGCTTCCGCCAACGGCACGGCGATCGCGGCGGCGACCGCTGCGCCGATCACGATTCCCGCCGTGTACGTCCCCGTCGCAAAGCCGGGCCGGTCCGAGAAGCGGTCCTTGACCGTGACGGGGAGCAACGCGCCTGCGAGCCCCATGCCGATGCCGACCGGGATCGTGAGCAGCACGACGCCGATCGCACCCGGCACGATCGCGCGCGCGATGCCGAAGACGCCGATGAGGGCGAGCGCCGTGCCGATCGCCCGCCGCCAGCCGATGCGGCCCGACAGAAACGGTGCGGGAGGAGCGAACAACCCCATGCAGAGCACGGGGATCGTCCCGAGCAGCCCGGCGACCGCGTGCGAGACGCCGAGGTCGGTCTTGATCGCGGGCAGCAGCGGGCCGATGCCGACGAGCTGCGGCCGCAGGGTCAGCGCCGCGAGGAACAGCGCGACGAGGAGCGGCGTCCGCCTCAAGCGCTACTACAAGGTCTCGTAGAACGTACGCTCGCGCGGCCGGGCGAGCAGCGAGGGAAACATTCCGACGGCGATTCGCTGGAAGTGCTCGCTCGCGGCGTGTGCATCGACTGCGTCCTTGTCGACGTACTGCTCGTAGAGCAGGAACGAGCCCGAGTCATCCGCTTGCTGCGTCGGGATGTAGAGCTCGCAGCCCCGCTCCTGACGCGACGCGTCTGCGAGCTCGCGAAGCGCTTCAGCGAGGTCGTTCTCCTTGCCCTCCTGTGCGTTCATGCGCACGACGAGTACGAGGCCCATCTCCTTCAGTCGCCCGCCACGACGGGATTGCTGATCGAGCCGAGCCCGTCGATCTCGATCGTGATCTCGTCACCGGGCTGGAGCCAGACCGGCGGCTTGCGGAACGCGCCTACACCGGCGGGCGTGCCGGTGATGACGATGTCGCCGGGCTCGAGCGTGATCGCCTGCGAGACGAACGAGATCACCTGTGCGACGCCGAAGATCTGATTCGACGTGTTCGAGTCCTGCATCGTCTGGCCGTTCAGGATCGCGCGGATCGGCAGCGACTGCGGATCGGGCACTTCGCTCGTCGGAACGAGCTCGCCGACCGGCAAGAACGTGTCGAGTGACTTGCCGCGCACCCATTGGCCGTCGGAGAACTGCAGGTCGCGACCCGAGACGTCGTTCGCGACGACGTAGCCGCGGACGAAATCGAGCGCGTCGTCCTCCGAGACCCTGCTCGCTTGACGGCCGATGACGACGCCGAGCTCGGCCTCGTAGTCGGGTTGCGTGCAGATGGAGGGGATGCGAATCGGCTCGCCGGACCCGATCAGCGTGTTCGGCCACTTGGCGAACAGGAGCGGCCGCGCGGGAAGCTCGACACCCTGTTCCTCGGCGTGATCGCGGTAGTTGAGGCCGACGCAGACGATTTTCTGGGGGAGATCGATCATGAGGCGACTCTACGTGATTCCGGTTTAGGATCGCCCGGTGAAGCTCGGCATGAACATGCTGCTCTGGTCGACCGACGTCAGCGGACCCGAGTACGACGCGACGTTCGCGATGCTGAAGGGCGCCGGCTTCGACGGTGTCGAGATCCCGATCTTCGACCGCGAGGTCGACAAGTACGCGGAGCTCGGGCGGCGGCTCGACGACATCGGCCTCGATCGGATCGCCGTCGGTGCACGCGGTGCCGATGACAACCCGATCTCCGCCGATCCGCTGGTCCGGGCCGAGGCCGCCGCGGCGACGCGCGCAAACCTCGACAGTGCGGCGGCGCTCGGCGCGACGATCATCTGCGGGCCGCTCGGTGCGCCGCTCGGCGTCTTCTCCGGTGCCCCGCCGACCGCCGAGGAGAAGGCGCTCTCCGTTGCGTACCTGCGGGACGTCGCGCCGTACGCCGAGGAGCGCGGTGTGACGATCGCCCTCGAGTACCTCAGCCGCTTCGAGATGTACCTCACGAACACCGCCGGCGATCTCGCGGCGCTCGTGCGCGAGGTCGACCACCCGTACGTTCGCATGATGTACGACACGTTCCACGCGAACATCGAGGAGAAGAGCCCCCGCGCGGCGCTGCTGGAGTGCCGGGATGTACTCGTGCACGTCCACCTCTCCGAGAGCGACCGCTCGACGCCCGGCACCGGACAGGTCGCCTGGGAGGAGACCTTCGCCGCGCTCCACGAGATCGGCTACGACAGGTGGGTTGCGATCGAGGCGTTCAGCGGCTCGCTGCCCGAGCTCGCCGCAGCGACGAAGATCTGGCGCCGCATGTACGAGAGCGAGGAGCAGCTGGCGCGCGACGGCGCCGCGTTCATCCGAAGCAGGCTCGCGTTCTAGGCGACGAGATCGAATGGAAGGTGGTCGCGACCGAACGGCCGCGACCACCTTGTCGCTGCTTACGGCAGGGTGGGCAGGAATGTCGGCGCTCGGCGGGCGTGGGTTGCCTGTTCGAACGCGTAGCCCATTGCGATGAGTGACGGCTCGCTGAACGCCGTACCGAAGAACGACATGCCGATCGGCAGTTGGCCGTTGACGGCGTAGCCGGCCGGCACGGTCAGGTCGGGGTAGCCGGCGACGGCCGCCGGGCCCGACGCGCTCACGAAGTTCGTGAAGTCGTCACCGGTTTGCAGATTGGTGACCCAGGCCGGCCCGTTGGTCGGCGCGACGATCGCGTCGAGGTGGTTCGTGGCCAGCGCCGTGTCGATTGCGTTGCGGGCGGCGGTGGTGGCCGTGGTCCGCTCCAGGATGTACGTCGGATCGGTCAGATCGCCGTTGGTTGCCTGCGCCAGATCGAAGATCTCCTGCTTGAAAAAGGGCATCTCGATGTTGGCGTGCTCGATGTCGAAGTGGATCAGGCCCGCGAGGTCGGCCGGGTGCTGACCCGGCGTGCCTGCCAGATAGGCGTTGATGTCGTGCTTGAACTCGACCAGCAGCGCGGGGAACTCGTTGTTGAACGCGTCATTGAGGCCGGGCAGGTCGATGTTGTCGATGACGGTTGCGCCTTGCGCGCGGAGCGTGGCAATGGTCGCGTCGGTGACTGCGTTCACGTCGGTTACGTCGCCGCCGCCACGCCAGATGCCGATCCGCTTGCCCTGCAGAGCGTGCGGATTGAGGGCTTCCAGGTAGTTGCGGTGCACGAACGGTCCGGCCGCGGTGGTCGCCGGGTCGGATGGGTCAACGCCCTGAATCACGGAGAGCACGGCGGCCGCGTCTGTCATGTTGCGGGTGATCGGGCCGGCGGTGTCCTGCTCGGCGGAGATCGGGATGACCCCGGTTCGACTGACGAGGCCCAGCGTCGGTTTGATCCCGACGTCGTCGTTCGTCCCCGATGGGCACACGATCGAGCCGTCGGTCTCCGTGCCGATGGTGACCGTGGCGAGGTCAGCGGCGGCGGCCACGGCGGATCCGCTGGACGAACCGCACGGGTTGCGGTCGAGCACATACGGGTTGTTGGTTTGCCCGCCGCGTCCGCTCCAGCCGCTTGACGATGTCAACGAGCGGAAGTTGGCCCACTCCGACAGGTTTGCCTTGCCGAGGATCACGGCTCCCGCCGCGCGGAGCTTGGTCACTAGGGACGCGTCGGCCGGCTTGCTGCCGATGAGAGCGAACGATCCGGCCGTCGTGTGCTCTCTGTCGCCCGTTCCGACGTTGTCCTTGAGCAGAATCGGGATGCCGTCGAGCGGGCCCAGCACCCCGTGCGCCCGCCGGCGCGCGTCGCTCGCCGCGGCCTCGGGCAACGCATCGGGGTTGGTCTCGATGACCGCGTGCAATGCCGGGTTCAGCTGACGAATGCGGTTCAGGTAGAACGACGTCAGCTGCGCAGACGTGAAGCGGTGCGTGTTCATGTCGCCCTGTAGGTCGAGCACGGTGGCCGTGTCGAGGTTGACGTCGTGCAGTCTCGCCGGGGCGACAGGGGAGTTATCGGCGGCTGCGGGCGTTCCGGAGAGCGCCAGGGCGACCGCCACCGCGGCGGCCGCGAGGACGATTGCCAACCAACCTGATCGTCGCATCTTCCACCTCCAGAGGGTTGGACGATAAGAGTCCGCGATGCCCACTTTCCACACGCGTGCAACGTCGTAACAACGGTGCGTGGGGCCATAATCCTCCTGTTCCAGCGCCACCGCTCCGGCTACGACGGGAGGCCGTCCCATGAGGTTCGATCTGCCGCAGGAGCTCCTCGAGATCCGAGCCGCCGTCGGTGAGCTGTGCGCCGGCTACCCGGCCGAGTATTGGCAGGCGCTCGAACCGGATCGATACCCCGACGAGTTCGTGGCTGCGCTCACCGAGAGTGGCTGGCTCGCCGCGCTGATCCCCGAGGAATTCGGCGGCGCGGGTCTCGGCATCGCCGCGGCTGCCGTGATCGTGGAGACGATCAACGCGAGCGGCTGCAACTCGGGCGCGTGCCACGCGCAGATGTACACGATGGGGATCGTTCTGCGGTACGGCAGCGCCGCGCAGAAGGCGGAGTACTTGCCGAAGATCGCGGCGGGCGAGCTTCGCCTCCAGGCGTTTGGCGTCACCGAGCCGTCCTCCGGATCGGATACGGCCAAGATCCAGACGACGGCGACGTCGACCGACGGCGGCTACGTGATCCGTGGTCAGAAGATCTGGACGTCGCGAGCGGAGCACTCGGATCTCATGGTCCTGCTGGCGCGCACGGCCCCTGCCGATCGCGTCGAGAAGAAAACCGACGGCCTCTCGGTGTTCCTCGTCGACATGCGTGCGGCACGAGAGGGCCTCGAGATTCGCCCGATCAAGACGATGATGAATCACGCGACCACCGAGGTCTTCTTCGACGATGTCGAAATACCAGCGAGCGCGCTGATTGGCGAAGAAGGGAAGGGATTCCGATACATCCTCGACGGCTGGAACGCCGAGCGAATCTTGATCGCCTCCGAGTGCATCGGCGACGCACGCTGGTTCATCGAGAAAGCGGTCGAATACGGTTCGGCGCGCGTCGTGTTCGGACGGCCAATCGCGTCGAACCAGGGGGTGCAGTTCCCGATTGCACGTGCCCACGCGGCCGCGGAAGCGGCAGACCTGATGCGGCACAAGGCGGCATGGCTGTACGACGACGGGAAACCCTGCGGTGCGGAGGCGAACATGGCCAAGCTCCTCGCGTCGGAGGCGTCATGGGCGGCGGCGAACGCGTGCATCGACACATACGGCGGCTATGGCTTCGCGGCGGAGTACGACATCGAACGGAAGTTCCGTGAGACGCGTCTCTACTCGATCGCGCCGGTATCGAACAACCTCGTCCTCGCGTACATCGGTGAGCACGTGCTAAAGATGCCGCGCTCGTATTGAAACGTGCGCCTGAGCTGACGCGTCGTGCCTAGCGCGCAGCAGGCAGCGTGAACGAGACGCGCGCGCCGCGCGGCTCGCCCGGCTCGGCCCACATGCGTCCGCCCTGCGCCTCGACGAGACCGCGGGCAATCGCGAGGCCCAGACCCGCCCCGCCCGCGACGCCGTCGCGTGCGGAGTCGCTGCGCCAGAAGCGGTCGAACATCCGGCGCGCCGTGTCGGGTGAGATCCCTTCGCCGTCGTCCTCGACCGTCACGCGCACGGCGTCGTCTGCGTCGGCGACGACGACTGCAACCGTTCCGTCGGAGGGCGTGTGCCGGAGGGCGTTCGTCAGCAGGTTGAGGAGCACGCGTTCGACCTGCTCGGGTGCGCAGCGTGCAGGCGGGGTCGGCTCGATCCGCTGCTCGAGTCGCACACCCTGCGCGCGGGCCTCGGCTTCGAAGCCGCGCAGGCACGATTCGACGATTGGTGCGAGCTCGACGACTTGCAGCTCATAGGCGAGAGCGCCGGCGTCGATGCGCGCGAGCTCGAAGAGGTCCTCGACGAGACTTGCGAGCCGCCGCGCCTGCTCCTGCAGCGGCGTGAGGTATTCGGAAACGTCCGCGAGCCCGTCCTCGATCGCCTCGAGCATCGCCGTGATCGACGCGATCGGCGTGCGCAGGTCGTGGCTTGCGGCGGCCACGAGCTCGCGGCGCGCATCGAAGAGGCTCTCGAGGTTCGCGGCCATCTCGTTGAACGAGCGGCCGAGCTCCGCGAGCTCGCGCGGCCCGTCCTCGGGCGCACGCGTCTGGAGCTCGCCCGCAGCGAGCTGCGCAGAGGCGGCACCCAGCCGTTCGATGCGTCGTGCGATCGAGCTGCCGAGGACGAGCGCCGCGCCGACCGCGGCCGATGCGGCTCCCGCGGCGACCGCGAGGATCTTCACGTCGTCGCCCATGTGGAACATCACCCAGCCGGAGAGCATCACGACCAGCAGGGGCAGCAGCACCGCGAGCAGGGCGAGGCCGCCGAGCTGCAGCCGCACCGTCGGGAGCAGGCGCAGCCCAAGGGTCGCGGCGAGGCCGGCCGCGAGCGTGATGCCTGCGACCGCGAATGCGAAGCCGATCACGGCACGAACCGGTAGCCGACGCCCCAGACGGTCTCGAGGTGCTGCGGGCTCTTCGGGTCGAGCTCGATCTTCGAGCGAAGCCTCTGCACGTGCACGGTGACGGTTCCGGTATCGAGCGCGGCGGCATAGCCCCAGACGCGGTCCATCAGCTGGTCGCGCGAGAACACCTGCCGAGGATGCGTCGCGAGGAAGAAGAGGAGGTCGAACTCCTTGGCGGTCAGGCGAAGACGTTCTCCTCCGACCGTGACCTCGCGCGAGCGCGCGTCGATCGCGAGCCTCCCGAAGTCGAGCCGCTCGTCGGGCAGCGATGCGTGAGCCGTACGGCGCAATACCGTTCGCACGCGGACCGCGAGCTCCCGCGGCGAGAACGGCTTCGTCACGTAGTCGTCCGCGCCGAGCTCGAGTCCGACGATCCGGTCTGCCTCCTCGCCGCGGGCGGTGAGCATGATCACGGGCAGCTCGCCGCGTGCGCGGATCCAGCGGCAGAGCGCGAGCCCGTCGATTCCCGGCAGCATCACGTCGAGCACGACGAGGTGCGGCGACCCGGTCTCGATCAGCTTCCGGGCGGTGTCGCCGTCTGCGGCCTCGAGCGTCTCGAACCCGTCACGCCGGAGGTAGCGGACGACGACGTCGCGGACGATCGGCTCGTCGTCGACGACGAGGACGGTGGTCATCGCCGCCATTGTCACTCAGACGGTGGGTACTGCTCGTCGACCCACTTGCTGTGGTGCTCACGCGCCCAGGTCGTGCGGACCGATCCCGTCGTCATTCCGCGGAGCGACTCGCGCGTGGCCGGATAGATCAACGCGAGATACAGATGCCCTGCCACGAGCACGATCGAGATGTACATCAGCCCGTCGTGCAGGAGGATCGTGCTCGCGAACCGGAAGCTGTTGTTGCGCTCGCCGTACCAGAGGAGGATTCCCGACACGAAGAACAGCACCGCGAACGACGCTGTCAACACGGCGTTCAGCTTCTGGCCGGCGTTGAAGCGGCCCTGCGGGCGTGGGAGGCGCTTGAGCCACAGGCGGTCGTCGCGGTCGAAATCCTCGATCTCGCGGACCGTCCGGCGCAGGCCGCGCCGGTCGCCGAGGATGACGATGAGCGCAATCGCGACGAGCCAGGCGAGCCCGGTGTCGAAATGGACGTCCTTGACGAAGCCGCGCCGGCCGACGAGCGAGCTCAGGCTGGGGAGGTACAACACGAGCCCGGAGCCGAGCAGCACGAAGAACGCGGCCGCATGCACCCAGTGCAGAGTCCGTTCCGTTCGCGAGAACCGGTGGATGAGCCGCGGCGCGTTGGTGAAGAGCGCCGGTTCGCGGGTGACCGGGTCAGAGGCCATTCGACTTGCCGACGTATGCATCGACGTCGTAGCCGCGTTGCTCCCAGTAGCCGGGGTCGACGTGGTCGGTGACGACGATCTTCGCGACCCACTTGACGTTCTTGTAGCCGTACATCTCCGGGATCACGACGCGAACCGGTGCGCCGTGGTCGCGCGAGAGCGGCTTGCCGTTCATCTCGTAGGCGAGCATCGCGTCGTGGAGCTCGGCCTGTTGCAGGGTCAGCGTGTCGACATACGGGTATTCCGCGGAGACGAACTGGAGCACCGTCCCCGTCGCCTGCGGGCTTGCAGCGGCGAGCAGATCCTTGAACCGGACTCCGCCCCAGTGCACGTGGCCGACCGACCAGCCCGTGACGCAGTGGAAGTCAGAGATCTGATTCGCGCGCGGCAGGCTGCGCAGCTGTTCGTACGTGAGGGTCTGCGGCCGGTCGACCATCCCCTCGATGCCGAGCCGCCAGGTCGCAGGATCGAACGTCGGCATCGTCGCCGCGACCGTGTAGATCCGCCAGCCCGGGAAGATCCCGGCGGGCAGGGCATTCTCGATCGGCCGGAGCACGCCGCCGAGGCCGTTCAAGACCGTCTTGCCCCAGACGAGCGAGGTCAGGCCGAGGGCGGTCACGCCGAGGAAGGCGCGGCGGCCGTAGGGGCGCGCCTCGGGCGGCCGTTCCTGGGGCGTTTCCATCTACGCACGGTATCGACGGCGGGCACCGGCGAGATTACGAATTGCTGAAATCTGCCCCGTCGTCGGAGAAGCCGCATTCGAGGCAGACGAACTTCGTCTCGTCGCCCTGGGTGACGACCATGCCCTGCGTGACGCCGCACGCCGGACAGATCGGAGGCCGGTCATCCCGCTCCTCGTCCTCGTCGGCCCGCTTCCTGCGGCTCACGTGAACTGGATCACGCTGCGGATGCCGTCCTGCGCCTCCATCAGCTCGAAGCCGCGGTTGACCTCGTCGAGCGTGATCGTGTGCGACACGAAGGGCGCGACATCGAGTTGTCCGTCGAGTGCGAGCTTCACGAGCTCCGGTACCTGGTCGCGGCCCTTCACGCCGCCGAACGACGAGCCGCAGACTCGGCGGCCGGTGATGAGGTACCGCGGGACGATGTCGAGGGTCTCGCCCTTGCCGGCGACGCCCGCGACCGTGCAGAGGCCCCAGCCCATCCGTGCCGACTCGACCGCCTGTCGCATCACGTCGACACGGCCGGTCGCCTCGAACGTGTAGTCGGCGCCGAAGCCGCCGGTGCGCTCGAGGACCTCCGCGACGGCCTCGGAGCCGCCGGTGAGCGTCTCGGTCGCGCCCTGGCCGCGCGCGAGCGCGAGCCGCTGGTCGGAGAGGTCGATGCAGATGATTCGCTCAGCGCCCTGCAGCCGGCAGCCTGCGACCGCGCCGAGCCCGACCATGCCGGCGCCGAAGACGACGCAGGTCGAGCCTGCCTCGACCCGCGCCGTGAACATCGCCGCGCCGAGACCGGTGGAGAGCCCGCAGGCGAAGAGCGCCGCGTGCTCGAACGGCGCCTCGCGATCGATGTTCGCGAGCGCGATCTCCGGCATCACGGTGTATTCCGCAAATGTCGAGGTGCCCATGAAGTGGCGCATCGCCTCACCGTCGCGCGACAGGCGCGTCGTCCCGTCGGGCAGATACCCCTGGTTCTGCTGCTCGCGAATCGCGAGGCAGAGATTCGTGCGCGGGCTGAGGCAGTGGATGCACTCGCGGCATTGCGGCGAGAAGAGCGTGACGACGTGGTCGCCCGGCTTCACGGATCTGACGTCGGCGCCAACGCGCTCGACGACGCCCGCGCCCTCGTGTCCGAGCACCGTCGGCGAGTAGCCCGACGGATCGGCGCCCGATGCGGTGTAAAGGTCGGTGTGACAGACCCCGCAGGCGACGAGGCGGACGAGCACCTCACGCGGCCCAGGCTCCGCGAGATCGACCTCCTGGACGACGAGCGGCTGCCCAAATTCCTCGAGCACAGCGGCGCGAATCCTCATGTGAGCAGCTTACGAAGTCGGCGGCGGTCTCGCAGGGAACCGTCGCGGAGCCGAACTTGTTCGGCGCAGCAGTGATACCGCCCGCCGAGAGCAGACCCAGAAGGGGGCCCACGGGGGAAACTGGTTTCCCCCGTGAAGCGAGCGAAGCGAGGCGCTACGCGCCCCACCAGAAGCTCGAGGCGATCACGACGTAGAGGCCGACGAGGATCGCGCCTTCTTCCCAGGTGCTCTCGCCGTCGTAGACGATGAGCGCGGTGATCGCGGCGCCCATCAGCAGCGCGATGGCGAGGAGCGGGGTGAACACGAGCGTCAGCGGCGTCGCGAACGCAAGGCTGACGAACACGAGGACAGGGGTGAGCAGCAGCGCCACCTGCAGCGCGGAGTTGACGATCACCGAGATCGCGAAGTCCGGACGGTTACGTGCGGCGAGTTGCACGCCGACGACGTTCTCGACGGCGTTCCCCGCGATCGCGACGATCACGAGACCGGCGAAGCCCTGGCTCATGTGCATCGCCTCTGTCGCCGGAGTGAGCGCGGTGACGAACCAGTCACTGACGACTGCGGCGGCGATAGCCGCCGTGCCGAGCACCACCACGGTCACGCTCAGCGACCAGCGCGGCGGCTCGCCCCCAGAGTCGCCGCGGCTCTCGAGGAAGGATGGCAGTGTCACGAAGAAGAGAACGATCAGCACGCCGGCGCAGATCAGGCTCAGTGTGCGGCCGTGCGGCGCGGCCGGCGTGTGGAACGTGTGCGCGAGTGTTGGCATCGAGAGGATCGCCGCCGCCAACGCTGCGAGGGTCGCGATCATGCGCCCATGCGGCGAGTCGAACGTTTGGGTGCCGTTGCGCAGGCCGCCGACGAGGAACGCGAGCCCGAGCACGAGGACGCCGTTGGCGACGATCGACCCGACGAGCGCGGCCTGCACGACGCCGACGAGCCCTTCGCGCAGGGCGAAGAGCGAGATGAACAGCTCCGGCAGATTCCCGAGCCCTGACTGGACGACACCCGCCGCCGACGCGCCCACCCGACCGCCGAGCTGCTCGGTTGCGCCGCCCACGAGGCGTGCGAGGAGTGCGATCGCGGCCGCCGCGACGAGGAACGTCACGACCGGCGTCACGTCGAGAAAGTGCGTGAGCGCCGACGCCGCGACGAACAACGCCGCGAGCGCGAACTCTCGGTAGTCGCTGCGGCTCACGGCCGCTATTAGATCGAAGCGCGTCGGCTCACGCGCCGGCCGTCACGGCCTTCCGGTTGAAGTGGGGCATGACGGCGCTCGCGAAGAGCTCCTGGTTCTTGATCGCGAGCCAGTGCGGCGCACCGCCTGCGTTCACCGTGATGCCGATCTCCTGGACGCCCTCGCAGAGCTTCTGTGTCGCCTCGATGCGCTCGATGATGTCCTGCGGCGTTCCGACCCAGACGTAGTCGTCCTCGATCAGTTTCTCGTACGGCACCTCTGCAAGACCTTCCATGATTCCCGCGGCGTAGAAGCCGTAGCCGGCCTTCTCGAGATCCTCCGCCGGGGGCTTCGGCCATTCCGTGAGGGGCGAGCTGTTCCCCTGGATGAAGCCGGTGATCCACTCGCGGCCCTCACGGATCGCGGTCTCGCGATCCTCGTCGAGCTGGCAGGCGTGGATCCAGACGATGTCGGGCTCCGTGCCGGCCTTCTCGCAGGACTCGCGGTAGAGATCCATCTGCTTCTCGAGCGCGACGTACGGCAGCAGCGGCGGCACAGCGACGCCCCAGCCGCGCTCCGCTGCGAGTGTGTACGTGCGATCGGAGGTGCCACCGAGATACACGCGGTACTTGCGATCGACGAACGGCACGACGTGCGAGTCGCCGACATTGAAGTACGTCCCCTCGTATGAGAACCGCTCGTTCTCGAGGGCGGTGAGCAGCAGGTCGACGGCCTCCTCGTACTTCGGACGCGCGTGCTCGTCGAGCGGCTCGCCTGCAGGAAGGGGGATCCACCCGTGGCCACGACCGACACCCCACTCGTAGCGGCCCCCGGTGAGGATGTCGGTGGCGTGAATCACGCCGGCCAGCACGGTGGGGTTGTGGTACGGAAGCACGTGCAGCATGGTGCGGAAGTGGATGTCGCGCGTGCGCTGCGCTGCCGCTGCGAAAAGCGCCGTCGGGTTCGTCGAGATCGAGAATTTCGGAAAGAAGTAGTGCTCGATCGCGGCATAGCAGTCGTAACCGAGCCGGTCGGCGTTGACGATCTGCTCGAGCACTTCCGCGTAGAGCTGCTGTGGCGACTTGCCCGGATGGAGCTGAAGTTCCGAGTACAGGCTGAAGCGCACGTTGACCTCGTCTTTCGGTCGGGGGCCTGCCGATGATTGCCGAGCCTCTCGTCGGCTGTCAATCGACAGGTGATGGCGCGGCGTGCGACGGGGCCGACGTAAGATCGGCGCCGATGACCTACGTCGCCGCCGACGACCGTTACGACCGCATGACCTACAGGCGAAGCGGCCGGAGCGGGCTCGACCTACCCGCAGTCTCCCTCGGCCTGTGGCAGAACTTCGGCCACGAGCGGCCGCTCGAGACCGGCCGTGCGATCCTGCGGCGGGCCCTCGATCTCGGTGTCACGCACTTCGACCTTGCGAACAACTACGGGCCGCCGTACGGGTCTGCCGAGGCCAACTTCGGCCGGCTCATGGAGCAGGACCTGAAGCCGTATCGCGACGAGCTCGTGATCTCGACGAAAGCGGGCTACGACATGTGGCCGGGCCCGTACGGCGACCGCGGGTCGCGCAAGTACCTGCTCGCAAGCCTCGATCAGAGCCTGAAGCGCATGGGGCTCGACTACGTCGACATCTTCTACTCGCATCGCTTCGATCCCGACACGCCGCTCGAGGAGACGATGGGTGCGCTCGATACCGCGGTGCGTCAGGGCAAAGCGCTCTACGTCGGCATCTCGTCGTACGCGTCGGCGAAGACGCAGGAGGCCGCCGCGATCCTGCGCGACCTCGGCACGCCACTGCTCATCCATCAGCCGTCCTATTCGCTGCTCAACCGCTGGATCGAGGACGACAATCTGCTCGACACGCTCGGCGATCTCGGCGTCGGCTGCATCGTCTTCTCGCCCCTCGCACAAGGCATGTTGACGGACAGGTACCTGAATGGGATTCCGCCCGACTCGCGCGCTGCGCAAGGCGGCTCGCTCTCGCCGGATCTGCTCAACGACGAGACGCTTGCGCGCATCCGCGGGCTCAACGACATCGCCGCGCGGCGGGGCCAGTCGCTCGCACAACTCGCGCTCGCCTGGGTGCTGCGCGACCCTCGCGTCACGTCAGCGTTGATCGGCGCGAGCAGCGTCGAGCAGCTCGAGGCCAACGTCGCGTCGCTCGACCGGCTCGACTTCGGACACGACGAGCTCGCCGAGATCGAGCGGTACGCACTCGACAGCGACATCAACCTCTGGGCTGCCTCGAGCGAGGCATAGGCGCGCTCACTCCCGGATGAGCAACGCCGGGATGAACGCGATTGCGAGGATCACGGAGAGGGCTCCCCAGATCGCGCGGTAGGTGCCCGCGATGTCGGAGATCAAGCCGTAGAACGGCGGACTGAGCGCGATCGAGATCGTCACGAACGTCACGGCAAGACCGGTTGCGGCACCGACGCGCGCGGGGCCCGCGGACTCGGCGACCATCGTCACCCACAGGCCCTGGTAGCCGATGAGCGTGAGCCCCGCGAGCACGGCGAGTGCGGCCACCTCGCCGGTCGACGCGCTTTGAGGCACGAGGAACAGCCCAAGCGCACCGACGAGGCACGCTGCGGTCAGCACGAGGAGCAGCGGCTTGCGCCCGCGCGACAAGGCTCGGTCGCTCACGGCGCCCCACGCCACGCGACCGACGATTCCGCTCGCGTTGGCGGCCGCGACGAGAAGCGAGCCCTTCTCGAGCGACAGCCCGAACCGTTCGTGAAGGTAGAGCGCGAGGAAGGCGAGCAGCGCGTACTGGCCCGTGACGACGAGGCACCCCCAGACCGTCAGGAGGGCGAGGTTCCGGTCGTGCAGCCTTCGCAGCGGCGCGTCATGACTTCGCAACTCCTCGGCGGAGCTCCGATCGCTCGGGAGAAAGATGAGCGGCACGGCAGCGACCATCGCGATCCCGGCGGCGACTACCAGGCTCCAGCGCCAGCTCGACATCCCGGCGAACCACGGGAGCACGGCTGCGGCGATCAAGCCCCCGATCGGGATGCCCGTCTGCCGGATGCCGAGCGCGAGACCGTGCCGATTGCGCGGGAAGGCCAGGAGCACGAGGCGCCCGCCCGCCGGCGTCGAAGCCGACCCCGCCATCCCGGCGATGAGCAGGAAGATGGTGAAAGCGGGGAACGGCGTGGCGGCGGCGACAGCTACGAGTGCTGCGGCGACGAACGACCCGAGAATCAGGACACGCCGCTCGCCGAAGCGGTCGGCTGCGACGCCGGCGGCGTATGCGCCGAAGATCTTTCCGATCGCGAAGCTCGACACCGTGAGACCTGCGACCGCGGCGGTGAGGCCGAGGTCCGCCTTGATGAAGCCCGTGAGCGTGGGGAGCCCCTGGTCGATCACCGACACTCCGAGCTGGGCGACGACGGCGACGGCGAGCACGCGCCACGCATTTGGCCGAGCGCGCCGTACACCCCGCTCGGCTTGGGCCGGTTCGCTCGTCACGGCCTCGGTCATATCATCGCGCGGCGGCGCGGGCGCACCCAACCCGACACGGATCTTCTTTACGTGGTTCTCAGGTTCTGCTCACGCTCGCCTGGTTCTCTTTCTGCAGGGAGGACCCCGCCAAATGGAAGGACGCCGATGAGCACGAACCGACCGAGTCAGGCACCTTCTCGCCCCCGTGTCCTTCTCGCCGACGACGATCCGGCGATCAGGCTGCTCTACGCGATCTGGCTGTCGGCGAGCGGATACGACGTGGACGTGGCGGCCGACGGGGCGGGCGCGCTGAACGCCGTCGTCGAGCACGGGTTGCCGGACGCCGCGGTACTCGACGTCAACATGCCCCGTGTCGACGGGCTCGCCGTTTGCCGTTCGCTGCGCGCCCGCAGCAGCCGTCTTCCGATCGTCATCGTGAGCGCGCTCGAGGAGATCGAGGCGGCTGCACTGGTCGCGGGCGCCGACGTGGTTCTCATGAAGACAGCCGAGCGTGAGGAGCTCTGCGCCGCGCTCGGCGCAGCGCGCTCTGCGCGACGTGCGATGGACGGCGCACTCGCCGAGGCCTCCTGAGGCCGTCGGGCCGGGAGCTAGGCGTGGCTCCCGGCCCGAACGCGCTTCTTTCAGCGACGGGCGATCACGACTTCGCCCCGTTCGGCGCGAGGACCAGCATCATGTTGCGCCCCTCGAACGTCGCCGCGCCCTCGGCGTGACCGAGCTCCTGCACGTCGCCGACCATGCGGTCGAGCAAAGCGCGTCCGCGTTCGGGATGCTCGCGCTCCCGGCCGCGGAACTGCACGACGAGCTTGACCTTGGAGCCGTCTCCGAGGAATTCGACTGCGCGGTCGCGCTTCCACGAGTAGTCGTGGTCGCCGATCTTCGGTCGCAACCGCACCTCCTTGAACGACACGTGCACCTGGTTGCGTCGGCTCGCCCTTGTGCTCCGCTCCTCTTCGAAGCGCCACTTGCCGTAGTCCATGACGCGGCAGACCGGCGGCTCTGCACTCGCGGCTACCTCGACGAGGTCGAGATCCCGGGCGGCCGCATACGCCCGCGCCTCGTCGGTCGGCATGACACCGAGTTGCTCTCCTTCATCGCCGATCAGGCGTACCTCGCGCACGCCGATCTGGTCGTTGATCCGGGCGGACACCCGTGGTGGCCGCATGTTCGTCGGTGGACGGCGGCTCTTTCTCATCGAGCCGCCGCCGTTGCCATCGTGTTCTCCAACTGATCGGTTCCTTTCGCGAAATGACGGATGGCAGAAGCCCCCGCGTTCGGAAGGGTCGAGCCGATCAGGAAGGCCGCGCGGCTAGCGCGGGCGAGCGGTCTCGGCCGTGGGGAACGGGAGGGCTGCTGCGAAGACGATGTCGGACATGAGAGGCCCTCCTTTCGTCGGAGACGGGCCGATGACGCAACCGTAGCGCAGCGGCGGGCGGATGGAAACCGACTCCAGGAGCATGCAATATGCAATTGATGTATGTTGCATCTATGGCCACTGCAGAGCTTCGATCCCTCGCCCGCGACCTGTCGCGGAGCTGGCACGAGCTCGGCGGCATCCTCACGAGCCGGCGGATGCAGGCGTCGCTGCACGGCGGCCCGGGAGCGGCGCTGACCCCGACGAAGCTGCGCGCGATCAACGTGCTCGCGGAGGAGAGCCTGCGCGTCGGCGAGCTCGCCGCTCGCGTCGGGATCGACGACACGACCGCGACCCGGCTCGTCGACCGCCTCGAGGCGGCGGGCCTCGTCGAGCGCGGACCGCTCGCGGGCGACCGCCGTGTCACGGTTGTCGGTCTAACCGCAGACGGCGTGGAGCTCGCCGGACAAGTCGCAACGCGGAGGCAGCGGTTCTTCTCCGAAGTGCTGACCGCGCTCGAGCCGGAGGAGCGGATCGAGCTCGTGCGCCTGACCGCGAAGGCCGCCGACGCGCTGCGCACGAGAGGGGAAGAGCTGATGGCGCGTTGAGCGCCTCCGAACCGGCTGTAGCGGGGCTCGGCGGTTGCCCCGCCGACGTCGCCGTCCTCGTCGACGATCTCGTCGTTCGGTTCGGCGAGATCGAGGCGGTGCGCGGCGTCTCGTTCGCCGTCGCGGCGGGAGAGGTGTTCGGGCTACTCGGACCGAACGGCGCCGGAAAGACGACGACGATTCGCGTGTTGACGACGTTGCTTCCCCCGACGCACGGTCGCGCACTCGTCGCGGGACACGACGTTGGACGCCAAGGTCTCGCCGTTCGGAAGGCGATCGGTTACGTCCCGCAGGCGATCTCGATCGACGGCGCACTCACCGCGGCCGAGAATCTCGAGTTCTACGGCCGCGTGACGGGTGTGTCGAAGAGCGAGCGACGCGACCGGATCGCGCAGGCGGTCGATGCGATGGATCTCGGTTCGTTCGTCGACCGGCTCGGACGGATGCTGTCGGGAGGCATGCTCCGGCGTCTCGAGATCGCGACGGCGCTGCTCAACCAACCCGAGGTGCTGTTCCTCGACGAGCCGACCGTCGGCCTCGATCCGACCGCCCGCCGCCTCGTCTGGGATCGGCTCGATGCGCTCCGCGAAGAGGCGGGGACGACGCTCGTCGTCACGACGCACCAGATGGACGAGGCGGAGCGCCAGTGCCGGCGGATCGCCATCATGGATCTCGGTTCGCTCGTCGCGCAGGGCACACCGGACGAGCTCTGCGCCGAGTTCGACGTGCCGTCCCTCGACGAGGTGTTCACCGCCGCGACGGGGCACGAAATCGGCGAAGGGGGGAGCTTCAAGGATGTCCGCGCCAGCCGCAGACTTTCCCGTCGCCTCGGGTGATCCGGCGGCCGCGCGGGCGTTCGCGCACGTCGCTCGTCTCCGCAACGGCTCGATGGCGATGACCTGGGCGGAGCTTCGCAAGCTCCGTCACGACCATCTCGACATCGTCACCCGATCGGTGCAGCCGCTGCTGTGGCTGTTCATCTTCGGTACTGCGCTGCGTCGGAATCGCGCGCTCGCCGGCGGCTTTCACGATTACCGCGCGTACCTCGCCCCGGGCGTGATGGCGCAGGCGTCGCTCTTCATCGCGATCTTCTTCGGGCTCGCGGTGATCTGGGAACGTGACGTCGGCCAGTTACAACGGCTCCTCGCAACGCCGATCCCACGCTTGGCGATCGTGCTCGGGAAAGCTTCGGGGGCATGCATCCGAGCGCTCACACAGGCCCTCGTGCTGCTCGCCGTGCTAGCGGTCGCAGGGATCGGCATCCACTGGAATGCGCTCCGCATCGTCGGCGCCCTGGCGCTGCTCTTGCTCGCGACCGGCGGCTTCGCGTGCCTCTCGATGATCCTCGCGTCGCTCGTCCGCACGCGCGAGCGGTTCATGGGCATCGGCCAGCTCGTGATGATGCCCCTCTTCTTCGCATCGAGCGCGCTCTATCCGTTGTCGATCATGCCGCGGTGGCTGCGGATTCTCGCGCGTGGCAATCCGCTCACTTACGAAGTGCACGGCATGCGCCAACTGTTGCTCGGCATCACGGCCGGAGGCGCGCTCTGGGCCGACTTCACCTTCGGCATCGTCTTCTTCGCGGTCGCCGCGGCCATCGCCGCCCGCGCATATCCCCGCGCGATTCTCTAGACGGCTCTCTTCGAGGCCGCTCCGCCACCCCAGTAGGATCGCGCAGATGAGCGAGACTGCTTCGGTTCCAGGCTGGCGAGAGCGTGCGCGGCGCGAGCCGGCCGCGCGGCCCGATGACGTCGGTCGTCACAACCTCGCACTCGTCGTACGGCACGTCGCCTCGCGCGGCACGGCCAGCCGCTCGGAGATCGCCCGCGCCACTCGGCTGACGAAGGGAACCGTGTCGACGCACGTGCAGGAGCTGCTGAAGCTCGAATTGCTCGTCGAGCTCGGGTCGCAGCCGGACGGGCGGGTCGGTCGACCCCACAGCGACCTCGCGCTCAACCGAAGCGGTCACTGCGGGATTGGCGTGGAGATCAATGTCGACTACATCGCCGTGTGCGTCTCCGATCTTCTCGACGAGGTTCGGTTTCATCGCGTCGAGGTCGCCGACAACCGCGGCCTCGATCCGAGGCACGTCCTCGACCGCGCTGCAGGGCTCGTGCGCACGGCGATCGCCGCCGCGGAGAGAGAGGGGCTCGCTCCGGCCGGCGTCGCTGCCGCCGTGGCGGGGACCGTGGAGCTCGAGACAGGGGCGGTGCTCGTCGCTCCCAACCTTGGTTGGACCGGCGTGCCGGTGGTCGACGAGCTCGTCGAGCGACTGGCGCCCGTCGACGTGTCGGTCATTGCCGACAACGAGGCGAATCTCGCGGCACTCGCAGAGCTCTGGCTCGGCATCGGCGGGGAGAGCGGCAGCTATGTGCATGTCTCCGGTGACATCGGCGTCGGCGCAGGCATCGTCGTCGACGGCGCGCTCTTCCGCGGTGCACGAGGCTTCGCCGGGGAGATCGGCCACGTCGTCGTCGATCGCAACGGCCCCGCATGCTCGTGCGGTGGGCGCGGCTGCCTCGAGCGCTTCGCGGGCCAGGACGCGATTCTCCGCGCCGCCGGACTGCCGAGCACGACGGCGACGACACTCGGCCATCCCGGCAATCCCCTCTGCGGGCTCATCGAGCGCCTCGAGCAGGGCGACGAGGCCGCATCCGCTGCCGTCCGTGTCGCCGCCGAGGCGCTCGGCATAGGTCTTGCCGGCGTCGTGAACGTCATCGACCCGGACACGATCATCCTCGGCGGGACGTACGCACCGCTCGCACCGTGGCTCACCGCGTCGTTGAGGGAGTCGCTCGTCCGGCAGGTGATCGCGTCGGAGTGGCGCCCGATCGAGATCCGCGTCTCGGAGCTCGGCCCCGATGCCGCAGTCCGCGGCGCCGCCGCGTGGGTCGTGCAGCGCCTGCTCGCTGCTCCGGACGTGCTCGCGTCGCGATAGCGTCCCCGTCGATGGACTCCGACGCACGCCGCGCGCGTTTCGCAGACCTCCACGCTCGCCAAGGGCTCTTCGTCATGCCGAACCCCTGGGACGTCGGCTCTGCGCGCCTGCTCGCGTCACTCGGGTTCGAGGCGCTCGCGACCACGAGCCAGGGGTTCGCCTGGTCTCTCGGCTTGCTCGACCAGGAAGTGTCGCGCGACGAGTTGGTCGCGCACGTGCGTGAGCTCTCTGCCGCGACCGATCTGCCGCTGAACGTCGACAGCGAGCGCTGCTATCCCGACGATCCTGGCGGTATCGCCGAGACCGTCGCATTGCTGGCGGATGCTGGAGGCGCCGGCTTCTCGATCGAGGACTACGACCCCGAGGGGGACCGGATCGACGAGGTCGGCCTCGCGGCCGAGCGGGTGGCCGAGGCGGCGGAGGCGAACCGCGGCCTGGACACGCCGATGGTGCTTACCGGACGCGCTGAGAACCACATCCGCGGCGTGCAGGATCTCGACGACACGATCGCGCGCCTGATCGCCTATCGCGATGCCGGTGCCGACGCCGTCTACGCCCCGGGGCTGACGACGATCGAGCAGATCGCCGCAGTGGTCGAGGCGGTTCGGTGCCCGGTGAACATCCTGTCGATTCCCGGCGTCCCATCCATTGCGGAGCTCACTGCCGTGGGCGTCCGGCGGGTCTCGACCGGGAGCGCACTCGCATCGCGCGCGTTCGGCGCTCTCCACGCTTCAGCGACAGCTCTCCGCGACGATGGAGCGTCGACGTATGCCGAGGGCGGACTGCCGCGCGACGCGATCTCGGCCGCGTTCCGCACACGGTGACGCAGGTGCCCGAGAGCGACCTCGTGGACGCGACACGGCGCACGCGGCTCGCGAACGAGCGCACGTATCTGGCGTGGCTGAGGACGGCGCTGACGGCGATGGCCGTCGCGATCGGCGTCGGCAGGATCGTTCCCGGCGTGACGAGCGTGACGGGCTGGCCGTTCGAGGTGGTGGGCGCGGGATTCGCACTGCTCGGAGTCGCGGTGCTCGCGTACGGCGCGCTGCGCTTTCTCCGGGTCGAGCAGGCGCTCGACGCGGGGCAGTTCGCTCCACTCCAAGTGAAGGCGGCCGTGGGGCTCGCGGCCGCCGCCGGCGTGGTCGGCATCGGGACGCTCGCGATCGTCTTCCTGCGCTGACGGCGGCCCCGACCGCCTCACCGTGGCCGATCTGCGATGCTCGAGCGCGTGACGGACGGCGACCCGATCGATCTCATCTTCTCGACCTTCCGCTCGCACGGGGCGGCTGCATATCTCGGCGAACCGGTCACCTTGCGCGACCACATGCTCCAGACCGCCCAGGCCGCGGAACGCGACGGCGCACCGCCCGAGCTCGTCGCCGCTGCGCTGCTGCACGACTACGGGCACCTCATCCACGACGGCCCCGAAGACGCTGCCGAGCACGGGCTCGACACCGAGCACGAGGAGGTCGGCTTCCGGTTCCTCGAGCAGCATTTTCCACCGGAAGTCGTCGCACCGGTGCGGCTGCACGTCGCCGCGAAGCGATATCTCTGTGCGGTCGAGCCGAGCTACGTCGACGAGCTGTCGGCGTCGTCCAAGCTCAGCCTCGAGCTCCAGGGCGGACCGATGAATGCCGCCGAGGTGTCGGCATTCGAGGCGCTGCCACACTTTGCGGCGGCATGCCGTCTCCGCCGCTATGACGACATCGCCAAGGACCCCGATGCCGTGTCGCCGCCGCTCGAGCACTACGCGGCCACGTTGGAGGCCGTGATCGCATGATGTTTCGTGTCATCGGCTCTTCCGTTTGCGTCATGGCGGTCGCCACGGCGGTCGCGGTCTCCGGTGCGTCAGCGGCTCCGGCGGCTTCGCCGAAGTGCCCCACGGCGGGCCTCGTCATCTGGCTCAACACGCAGGGCGGCGGTGCGGCGGCGGGGAGCTCCTACTACAAGCTCGAGTTCACGAACCAGTCGGGCCACGCGTGCACGCTCACGGGCTTCCCGGGGGTGTCCGCCGTCGACCTGCACGGCCACCAGCTCGGGAGCCCGGCAAGGAAGAACCCATCGTCGACGAATGTGGTGAGACTGGCGAACGGTGCGACGGCGGCCGCAGTGCTGCAAATCGTCGTGGCGGGCAACTTTCCGCAGTCCGCGTGTCACCGTGCTCCGGCTGCGGCCCTGCGCGTCTACCCACCGAACCAGACCGCCTCCAAGCTCGTTCCGTTCCCGTTCGACGCGTGCTCGCGCTCGGGGCCGGTGTTCCTGAGCGTCAAGACCGTCGGCTAGCGTCGCTTCGGCCTCACGGGACGGTCCATTCCGCTTGCGACGACGGGAACGTGTCGGCGATCTCGGGCGCATCGCGCTTGAAGACCAGGAAGCTGCGCGTGAACTCGATCACGACGTCACCTCGCTGGTTCAGCCCGCGCGTCCGGATGCCGACGATGCCGCAACTCGGCCGCGACCCCGACTCGCGGACGTTCAGCACCTCCGACTCGGCCCAAAGCGTGTCGCCTGCGTAGACAGGGCTCGGGAGCTTGATGTCGCCCCAGCCGAGGTTCGCGGCGGCGTTCTCGCTCGTGTCGGCGACGGACAGGCCGAGGACGATCGCGAGGGTCAGCGTCGACACGACGAGCGGCGCCTTGAACTCGGTGCGCTCTGCGTACGGCGCGTTGAAGTGAATCTGGTTCGTGTTCATGGTGAGCAGCGTGAACCACGTGTTGTCCGCCTCGGAGACGGTCCGTCCGAGCCGGCTGCGGTAGACGTCGCCGACGGAGAAGTCTTCGAGGAAGCGCCCGCGCCACTCCACGGTCATGCCGCCGGCTCTCCTGCCACTGCGACGCCGCCGAAGGCGCCTTGCCGTGCGAGCTCCTCGATCCGTTCGCCGGAGTAGCCGCAGAGGTCGCGCAGCAGCGAGGCGGTGTCCGCGCCACGTGCAGGCCCGGGCGTCGCGCGAGGGCGCGCACCGTCGAACCGGAAGGGGCTTCCGATCTCGAGCACCCGACCTAGAACCGGGTGGTCGATCTCCACGACCACCTCTCGCGCCGCCGTCTGCGCGTCTTCGAGCGCTCCCTCGATGTCGTTGATCGGCGCGCACGGGACGCCCGCGTCCTGCAGCACCTCGAGCCACTCGTTCGTCGAGCGCGACGCGAAGGCCGCCGCGAGCTCCGGCACGAGGTCGGCGCGGTTTCGATCCCGGTCGCCGAACGACGCGTACGGGCCGTCGGCGTCGGCCAGGTCGTCGCGGCCGAGCGCCGAGCACAGCTTCACCCACAGCGCCTGTTTCGGGCAGGCGACCACCAGCCAGCCGTCGGCGGTCTCGAAGTTCTGGAAGGGAACCATCGACTGGTGGGCAGAGTTCTCGCGCCGCGTCGGCTGATATCCGTGCGAGGCGACCCAGGTGCCGAGGTACGTGAGCTGTGCGAGCGCCACCTCGAAGAGCGAGAGGTCGATGTCGGCACCGCGGCCGTCACGGCGCGCACGCCACACGCCCGCGACCATGGCGAGCGCGGCGACGTAGCCGCCGCAGAAATCGACGAGTGAGAGCCCGCTCTTCGTGGGCGGTCCGGCCGGGTCGCCGGTCACGCTCTGCCAGCCTGCGAGCCCCTGGAGCGTGTAGTCGTACGCGCCCTCTGCCGCCCGCGGACCCGTCGTGCCGAAGCCGGAGAGGGAGCAACAGACGATTCGCGGGTTGACCTCCTTCAGGTCGTCGAAGCGGAGGCGGAGCTTGTCCGGCTGGTCGCCGCGAAGGTTCGAGAACACGACGTCCACCGACCGCACGAGGTCCTCGAACACGCCGCGAGACGCCTCGTTGCGCAGGTCGAGCGAGATGCTCCGCTTGCCCCGGTTGAACGTCTCGAAGAAGAGTGAGCTCTCGTCCTCCTGATACGGAGGCACGTAGCGGCCGACGTCGCCGCCGACGGAGGGGTCCTCGACTTTGATCACCTCGGCGCCGAGGTCGGCAAGCTGCATCGTCCCCCACGGGCCTGCGCCGTACTGCTCGACGGCGAGGACGCGAACATCTGCGAGCGGGCCTGACACTCGGAAGCGATTGTGACACCTTGACCGAGGAGCCACCAACGACCTACTGCACGTTCGAGTTCCCTCGAGACTCGCCCGGCCGTTCGATGACTTCGCAGCGGTGGCGACGTCTATACGGCAACATCGACACGGAGGTGGAACGTGGGAGCACTACGGGTACACGAGTTCATGAGCCTCGACGGCGTGATCGACGCGCCCACATGGACGTTCGAATACGGCTTCGACCCCAAGATGGGAGCGAGCATCGCCGCGGTCACCGAGCGCTCCGGCGGCATCCTGCTCGGGCGGACGACCTACGAGATGTTCGAGCCGGCATGGTCGACGCGAACCGCGGACGACGATCCCGGTGCGCCGTTCTTCAACGACACCACGAAGTTCGTCGTCTCCGGAACGCTCACGACCGCGACGTGGAGGAACTCGAAGATCGTCGGGCCATACGACCCCGACACGATCCGCCGGCTGAAAGACGAGGTCGAGGGCGACCTCTACGTCAGCGGAAGCGGAACGCTCGTCCGAGCGCTGCTCGCGGACGGGCTCGTCGACGAGTTGAACCTCTTCGTCTACCCGCTCACGCGAGGGTCTGGTCCGCGGCTCTTTCCCGAGGACGCTGCACCACTCGGCCTGTCGCTTGCGGCCTGTGAGCAGTACGACAACGGTGTGGTCTATCTCGCCTATCGACCGCAGGTGTGAGGCGGCTGCGTTACGGCACGCGGCGTTCGCCGCGCGCCGCCGCGGCCTCGGGCCGCGCAGTCGCGATGCGATTCCTGCCGCGCGCCTTCGCCGCATAGAGCGCGCTGTCGGCCGCGGCCATGAGCGCTTCCTCGGAGGCCGCCTCCGGATACACGGCGACGCCGACGCTCGCCGTTACCGACGTGCGGCCCGCCGTCTCCCAACCTGTGGCACGTTCGATCGTCGCGCGCACGTCCTCGGCGAGCTCGACGCAGCCGGCGAGATCGGTGTGCGGGAGAAGCACTGCGAACTCGTCACCGCCGATTCGTGCTGCGAGGTCGGTGTCGCGGACACGCTGGCGAAGCGCTGCGCCGACGCCGACGAGAACGCGGTCGCCGGCCTGATGCCCGTGGCGGTCGTTGATCTGCTTGAAGTCGTCGAGGTCGAGCAGCACGAGGCCCACCGATCCGCCGAAGCGGCGGGCGCGAGTTATCTCGGCTTGAAGCGCCCCGCGGAAGCGCCGCCTGTTGGCGAGGTCGGTCAGCTCGTCCGTCAGCGCCTGCTGCTGAACGAGCTCGTGCAGACGCGCCGACTCGAGCGCCACCTCCGCCTGTCGGACGAGTGAGTGCACGAGCTCGCGGTCGGACGAGCGTAGGCGTCCCGCCGGCGCAGCGAGGACGAGCTCGCCGCTGCCGCTCGCGTTGCGGAGCGGGAACGTCACGGCGTTGCGGCCGGGCGGTTCACCCACCTGCTCGACCTGGACGCCGTTCCACGTGAGCGACGCGCCGGCGGCGCCCGTCGCCGCGACCGCCGAATCGAGGATCACCGGGAAGAGTGCGTCGGCGTCGCGCGTTGCGGCGAACGCGTCCCCCACGAGTGCGAGGGAGTGCAGCTGTCGGCGCGCGCTCGTGAACCACGGGATCCGACGAGCTCCCCGGCCGAGCACGAGGAGCAGGAGCGCGCTCGCAATCGTCGCGAGACCTGCAGCGAGTACCCACTCCTGCCGCCTTCGAACCGCCGCGTCGAGTGGGGCGCGCGGAGTGAGCGCCGCGAGGAACAGACCGCCTTCGGGATCGACCGAGAATCCGTCGAGCCTGTAGCGCGCGCCTGCGATTCGGGCGTCGCCCGCGCCGGCGGCGATCGCGAGCGCCGTTCCTCGGCCTGCGCCTGCGACGACGCGGCCGCCGCGGACGAAGGCGAGCTGCGTGCCCGGCACGGCGTCACGCGCGAGGAGCTCGACGAGCCCCGCGTCGAGGGGGACGTCACCGACGATCGTGCCGAGGAGCCGGGTTGCTCGTCGCACTCTGACGGTGCTCGCGATTGCACCGTGCGGAACGCCGGCGACGCCGGCCGTGATCCTCAGTCGCAACGGCCCGCGCCGCGTCGTCGTGGTCCCTGGGTCGCCATGTTCGAGGTCCTGCGCCATGCCTGGGGATGCGGCTCGGCGCGAGGCCCAAACTGCTGCCTGCGTCGACAGTGAGGCGAGGTCGTCACGTGCGGATCGGACGGTCGCCGCGAGTCTGAGGTCGGTTCGCTCGAGCTCTGCTTTCTGAAAGCTGCGGCCGAACGCCCACGTCGCGACGAGCAGCGGCGCAAGCGCGACGAGGACGACTGCTCCGAGCGTGGCTGCCACCTGGCCCTTGGTCGGCGTCGCGCGTCCGCGCATCATGTCGCTGCGGAACGGGCGTGGAACGGCTGCTTGCTCGATCGCACCGACCACGTCGGGGAGGGATTCCGCGATGGAGGAGCGTGTCCCTGTCCCCCGAAAGGGGGATCCGACCGATGGACGATCTCTCGGCAGCCCTCGCTACCACAACCGGTCCGCGCACGAGCGCGGCCACCCGCGCGCTCGCGCCGATGCTCGAGGCGCTGGAGGCGAAGAGCGGATATTCGAACGAGCACGCGGTGGCCGTGAGCGCGATCGCCATGGTCATCGCAGCGCAGCTTCAGCTCGACCGGCTGGAGCGTGCGGCCCTCGCCGTGGCCGCCCTTCTGCACGATGTCGGCAAGGTTGTCGTGCCGGATGCGATCCTCGGGAAGCCCGGCCCCCTCGACGCGGAGGAATGGACGGTGATGCGGAGCCATTCGGTTGTCGGCGCCCAGCTGCTCGCGCCGCTCCTCGACGACGCGGGAATCGTGGCGATCGTCCGCAGCCATCACGAGCGCTGGGACGGATTGGGATACCCGGATGGGCTTGCGGGACCCGCCATCCCGCTCGGCGCGAGGATCGTGGCGGTGGCCGATGCGTTCCAGGCGATGACGGAAGCGCGTCCGTATCGGAACGCGGTCACCCGGACCGCCGCGTTCGACACGATTCGCGCCGAGGCCGGGCGCCAGTTCGACCCCGCGTGCGTCGCGGCGCTCGAGGGATCGACCGCGATACCTCGCCGCCCGGCCCGGTCGGTCCGCACCGCCGCTCGCTGAGACGCTGGTGAGCCCTCCTGTCCGGGCTGCCGTCGCGGTGGCCGAGGTCTCCGCGCTAGTGGTCGTGGTGGCCCTGAGCGGGGTGCCCGTCGTCGTGCTCGTCCGAGGTGTGCGCGAACGGATCCCCGTGATCGTGCTCATGGTCGCCGTCGGTTCCACCATGGTCGCCACCCGAGCACGAGCCGCCATCGCCGTCTCCGCCCGAGCCGCCGCCTCCGGAGTCTCCGGGGCCGCCGTGGTCGCCTGAGCCTCCCGAGTCGCCTCCGCCCGAGCCGCCTCCGCCCGAGCCTCCCGAGCCGCCCTGATCTGAGCCCCCATGGCCGTCCGAGCCTCCACTCCCACCCGAGCCGCCGTCACGGAGGAGGTGACGGGCGGCGGCGTGACGGGCGGCGGCGTGACGGGGGGCGGCGTGACGGACGCTGTAACCCGGTCGCCGGGCTGCGTGTCGGTCGGCGCGGGCGAGGTCGGGGCTTGCGCCGGCGGTGAAGCCGGCGCGGGCACCGGCGTCGCCGGAGCCGGTATTGGTGTCGGGGTCACCGGCTTCGGGCGCGGCTTCGGCGTGACGACGGGCTTCGACGGATTCGACCTGCGCTTCGCGGCCTTCGCGCCGGCTTTCGCCGACGGTCCCTGACCGCGCCCAGCCTGCGGCGACACCTGCGTGCGGGCGGGAATCTGCCGAACGACGAGTTGGCTGTTGCCGACGGCGACCGTCCTCCGACTTCGAGCCGCGACGCTTGGCGCATGTTTGCGGAGCGACCGCGACCGGGCCTTGACGACGACCGGAGGGATGGTCACCGAGTGCAGCGAGGGAACCGCCGGCGCGGGGAGCTCGACGACTGTCGATGACGTCACGGCCCCACGCCAAAGGAACGCCGAAAGGGCAAGCGAAGCGAGGAGTGCCGAGATGGCCGCAATGCGCAACACGTTCCGCGCAGTATCCTCGCTCGTGCAGACGGAGTGCGGCCTCGGAGGCGGAGACTGGTCTTCCGTGGGGTACGGTCCGTCGCGGCTGCGTTTGGTGCTGCGGCCGTCTGCGATCTCACGACATCGAGCCGGCGAGACGCACGAGCTCTGCGAGCGAGTACGTGCCGACGAGTGGAACACCCGCTGCGCTGCCGCCCTGCTGCAGCGACACGTACGTCCCGTTCTCGATCCACCAGAGGATTTGCATGTCGTTCATGTCGCTGTAGGTGCCTGTGAGGCCGGGGCGAATCCTGACCGTCCGTCCCGGGAACCGAACGCTCGGCGTGCTCGCGGCCGCCTCGTATAGCTCCAATGCGGCCTGCCCGTCGGCACGGCGGTACGTCACGGTGAACGCGAGGAGCTTTCCGCTCGACGGCGCGGTCGCCACCGGAACGACAGGGCCGGCCTGGAGCCCGGCCGGGAGCGTGTGTGGGACGACACGAGTGAACGCGGTCGACGGCGAGGGAGTCGCGGGCTTCGGCAGCGGTGCCGGCAGGCGGAACGCGTCGGGCGGGGCCGGTGCGTCCGTCGCGAAGGCGCGGGTCTCGACGCGCTGGCTCACCTCGCCGGACGCGGCGTGCAGCTCGGCGCTCAGCACGACGTTCGTCTTGCGGTCGATCAGGAGCGTCGCAGGACCGTTGAGCTCGGAGATATCGGCGCTCGGGCATGGGCTCGGGCCCATGCTGAGTCGCCACGTCTCCCGGCCTGCGACGATCGGTCCGCTCTCGACCGGGGCGAAGTCCCGTGCGCAGCGGCCGGTCGCGTCGTCGAGTAGCTGCACCGGGTCGATTTGCGCGCCGTACGCCGAGCCGCTCGGCAAGCCCGCAGGAGCGGCGGCGTGGCGGCGCGTCTCGGTCGTCCCGGTGGGCGAGTGCACGACGGAGACGATTTCGTCGCCGTTCCGCACGGTGAGCACGGTTGTCGTTCCCTCGGCGTGCGGCTCCGTGAGCGTCGCCTCGACGCGCCACTCGTGGGGCGACCCGAAGACGACGTGCTCGACGACACGTGTCGGCGGGGGAACAGGCTTGAAGACGCCGGACGGTGTCGTGTTCGTGATCACCTGGGTGTAAGCGCAGGGCGCCGAGGTGGTCTCCGGAGCTTGCTGCAAGCGCCCGGCGGGCGAGTGTCGCTGCGGTGACGGACGGCGTGTCGTTGAGCGCGACGAGGACTGCGATCGCGAGTGCGACCGCGGCGGTCGCCGCCAGCCCGAGGCCGACGCGGAAGCGCCGGCGGCGCAGCTGCGGACGCGCGCGGGGCATCTCGGCCGGAGAGAGCTCGGCGACGAGGCCGTCGACGAGCCTGTCCGGGAAGGTGTGGTCGGGCCAGTCGTCGGTGGACAGGGTGCGTAGCTCACGGGCCAGGTCGACCAGCTCGGCGGGCGCGTCGTGCCCCGCCTCGGCACCTGCGTTCAGCCGGTCGATCGCCTGGTCGAGAAGCAGTTCGAGCTCAGCCATGGTCGACTCTCCGTTCCTCGTCGTCGTCGAGCTCCGCACGGAGCACTCCGAGCGCTCGGTGTTGGAGCTGCCGCACCGCCTCCGGGCTTCGCTTCATCGCGCGTGCGACCTCGCCGGCCGACCGGCCTTCGATGAGGCGCAGGCGGAGGACGGACTGGTACGTCGCCGGCAGGCGCGCGAGCGCCCCGATGAGCTCCGCACGCTCCTCCGCGGCGACCGCGGCATCTTCGGGGCCGCGCTCGCCCGTTTCGAGCGAGTCGACATCTGCATCCGACCACGCCACGCGCAGCCTGCTGCGCCACCGGTCGCGAAGCAGGTTCTGCGCCACGACGAGGAGATACGGCCGGAACGAGCCGCTGCTCGGCTGGAAGCCGTCGAGGCGGCGGAGTGCCCGCAGGAACACCTCCTGAGTCAGGTCCTCCGCCTCCTGTCGGCCGGTGACCCGCGCTGCAACGACCCGGTAGACGAACGGCCACTCCTCGCGGCAGAGCTGCTCGAGCGCCGCGCGGTCTCCGTGCTGCGCCCGTTCCAGCAGGCCGAGCCCCGTCATGCCGCCGCCTCGAAGACGATCGTCAGTGGACGACAGCCCAGACTCGGTATCCGTTCGCGAAGCGCGCGACGTCGACGACGCCCTCGGAGAGGCTCGCGCTCGGCGCCATGCGCGGGAAGCGCAACTCGACGACGACCGTGCGGACGCGGATCTTCGCGCCGCACTCGAGGCCGACCTGTTTGCCGCGCGGGCCGGCTGTCGCCGCCGGCTTCGCCGACACCACCGTCGCGCCCTTTCGTCTTCAACCCTGGATACTTCGCTGCGGCTTCGGCGAGCGCCTCCGTCGACGCCCGTGCCGCTGCGTCAGCGGTCAGGGGGAGCGTCCCCACCGGACAGTCCACCGCCCGTGCGGCCCGGGCGGTGGACTGTCCGGCGAGGGCCGTCACGGCGACGAGCAGAACGGCGAGACCCGCCCGGGCGAGGCGCCTGTTGTGGAAGCGATGCATTTCGAGACCCCTTCTTGCGTGAGAGAAAAGACTCTGTCGATACCAGAACGACGGTGCGGGGAAAATGTGACGCTCGCGGCTTACCCTCGCCGGTTCGTCCAGGCACGGCATGGTCGTACTATGGGTCGGAATGGAACATGCGGATCGGCTCGAGTTGAGGCGCCTTGCAAGGACCTGGTTGGCGGCGTCGAACCCGAGGATGATTGGGACGCTGTTGCGATGCCTCGTGGTGGCCGGCTTCAGCGCGCTCGTCCTCCTCGGGCCGATTGCTGCGGGCGGAGCCGAACCACAAGTGACTGGCGCACTGCAGGCCGTGAAGGGCGATCCGGTCGCGGTGTTGTGGGTTGCGTCCACCGGTGGGAGCGCTGCGTGCGTGCGGTCGGGCGAGCCGGTGAGCTATGCGGCGGCTGCTACTGCGGGAAACGTCTGCGATTCGGGACCGACGGCGTATGCGCGCGCCCGGCAAGGAGACGTGGTGCTGATAGCGGGCGGCACGTACACGTCGTCATGGAATTTCGCGCCGGCGTTGTCGAAGGCGGGGTCGGCGGGGAGCTGTAACTACAACTACGGCGGGACGGCGAGCCTGTCTGGGTGCGTCAGCTTTGCGCCGGCGCCGGGGCAGTCGGTGGTCTTCCAGGTGGCGGGGACGAATACGAACGCGATCCGGATCTGTGCCAATTTCGTCTCAATCCAGGGAGTGACGATCAACCAGACGACCTTCACGGACCAGTTTGGAGACGCCCTCTCGAACGCGTCCGTTTCGGTCGGGTCGGGAGACAAGAGCTGCATGCCGGGTGGCGCTCCGCCGCACGACATCTATTTGGCCAACATCAGCTACGGCGGCCAGGCGTCGGCAATCGGCGGCGCCTCGAATGTGTGGTTCGTGGGCGGCACCGCCACCGGCACGAGCGACCTCCCCTGGCAGATGGGCGGCCAGGGCGCCAACGGCGCCACCGGCTACGCCAACCACAACGGCATCGTCGGCATCACCTTCCAGGGCGGCAGCTTCGCGAACACCGATGCGATCCACCACCACATGGAGTGCGTCCACGACACGCCGGGCTCCGACCACATCGTCGTCGCCTCCAGTCGCTTCATCTCCTGCCCGGTGCAGTCGTTCTTTGCCCAGGGCACCTCCCAGACCAACATCCTCGTCGAGAACAACTACTTCATCGGCGGCGGGCCGCTCAAGTTCGACTGCACCACGAACCCCGGCTGCGTCAACTCCGGGATCACCATCCGCTACAACAGCTTCGCCGGGACCGGCCTCATCCTCCAGAACGCCTGCAACGCAGGCGGCACCTGCGCCGGCGCTGTCATCGACAACAACGTCGTCTATGCCAACGTCGGCGACGGCTGTCCCCCCATCGGCTTCGGCGTCAATGGGGCCTCCGGCAGCGGCTGGAAGAGCTCTCACAACATCGAAGCCGGGTCCGCACGCGGCATCTGCGTCGGCGACTCGACCTCGAAGTTCGCCGTGGCTTCCGGGTACGTGTCGCCGGGGCCACCGGCGTATGACCTGCGCCTCCGGCCCGGTTCGCCTGCGTTACATGCCGGCGATCCGGCGTCACATCCCGCCCGGGACATCCAGGGACTCCTGCGACCCCTTCGAGTCCCCCCGCCGCGGGCGCCGCGCAGAACGAGACGGCGGAGCTCGACGTCGGACGATCTGTGGGAGGGGTCGCCCTCGGAATGCGCAACACCGATGTCGCGAAGGCCTACGGCCTGAAATCCCCTGCTGCGAGCACCGACAAGCCGCGCGAGGTTCACTACCGGATCGACGGCCGTGACGTCTGGCTCCGCTACGTCCGAGGCGTGGTCGTCGGCATCAGGACGACCAGCCCCTACTACACGACGCTTTCAAAGCTGGGCGTGGGCTCGGGTGCGGCGGACGCCGCCGCCGCCGGCTTCAAGTGGAACGTCGAGTGCCGGAAGGCGTATCGCCGCGTTCAGGCGGGAGTCGCCACATACCTCATCCCCCGTGGGAGCAGCGAGGGCAAGCCGATCGCGGAGGTTCTGATCGTTCGCACTACACAGGACGTCTGCCCTCGCCGCCATCCCTGAGCCGCGTCAGCGCGCGTTACCGTCGAGTGCGTCGACGGCGCGCTTGGCCTCGAGCAGCGAGGCGCCGGTGAGATGGCGAAGCCGGCTGATCGCTTCGGTCGTGTGCCCAGACCGCGCCAGATCGACGATCTCGGCGGGGAGGGAGGACGTGTCCGCGTTCCCGATCGCCGACTGTCCGTCGTCTGCCCGGTCAGCGTCGCTCGGGAGGCTGTCCCCCACGAAGGGTGGGCAGTCGATGCCAAGCCGCTCGGACACGAGCGTCAGCTGACGCTCGATGGCGCCGAGCCGCTTCGCGAGCTGTGCGTCGTCCATCGCGCGATCATAAGCGTGTGAGCGTGGTCCGCGACTTCGGTGCTTGATCGGTGTCGACGGTCTCTAGACGAGATCGGTCGAGAGTGAGCCACGAGCTTCGATGATGCGTGCGGCACTTTGGCTCTCGCTCAGTACAAATTGCGCGAAGTCCGTCTGCGACATGCGTATCACGTCCGCATCGTGTTCCCGGAGCCGACTTCGCAGAGCCGGGTCGGTGAGCACGCGCGCGATGGATTTCGAGAGTTCACGCACCGTTCTGGCCGGAGTGCCGACCGGCGCCCACAGCCCGTACCAGATCGGAAAGTCGAAGTCGGCAGCTCCTGCCTCGGCCAGCGTCGGCACCGCCGGAAGGAGCCGGGAGCGACGCGACGTGCTGACGCCAAGCGGAGCCAGCCGGTGCTCTCGGATGTGAGGCAGAGCGACGGAGATCGGCGACAGCGCGTAGTCGGTCCGTCCAGCCACGGTCTCGCTGATCGTGTCGGTAATTGCGTCCGTCCCGTGCGCCGGGACGTGCACTGCTTCGATGAGAACGTCGAGATTGAGCTTCTCGACGGCCACATGCGTTGCGGTGCCCATGCCGGAAGAACTGAACCTGATCGGTTCGGGCCGGGTTTTCGCCACCGAGATCAGCTCGGCAAGCGTTGTGACGCCAAGGTGCATCGATGCTACGAGCACGTAAGGCTGGCTGGTGAGCGGTGCGATCGGGACGAAATCAGCTAACGGGTCGTACGGGAGGCTGGTCTTGAACGAGGCGCCATACGCATGTGCGCTCGTGCTCACCAGCAGCGTGTAGCCGTCGGCCGGCGACGTCGCGACCAGAGCGGGTCCCGCGGTGCTTCCCGCACCGGGGTGGTTCTCGACCGTGACGGGCTGACCCCACAGCTCAGAAAGTGGTTCGCCGAGGGCTCGTGCAATCAGATCGGGGCCACCGCCGAGCCCGAAGGGGTCGATCAATCGGACCGCTCTGGTCGGATAGTCACGTGCTCTCACGGATGAGTGGCCTCCTCCGCTGTTGGTCTTTTGTCGTTGTCCAGTGCTGCGGATAGACCCGTGCCAGGAGCCATGACGCCGCTGCGCTGCGCTTCGCCGGCGACCACGGCCACCAACCGCTCCTCCTGCAACATCTCTTTGACGGCTTCGCGGAGTTGGTCGTGTGCGGGCGGCAGCAGGTCGTCGTCGGTCACGTTGTCGTCCTCGATGAGGAGGTTGGTGCGGGCCGCACGTTGGCGCTCCTGGTAGGCGTCCATGCGGCAGGTGTCGTCGCAGTACCGCTTGTCCGACCGTGACCGTGGCGGCAGCCCACCACCGCAGTGCTCACAACGGCGCTCGGTGGTCGTGCTCATGCGGTGAAGGCTATGCAGGCTAGAGGCCGGATGTGAAATCCGGTGTTACGTGTCGGCGCTCTGCTTCGTCGCGTAGTACACGGCGAGGGTTGCATGAGCTTGGGCCTTCACGTAGTTCGTGACGATCCCGAGCTTGCCCTGGAGCAGTCGCTCAGCTTCCCGTGCGTGATGTTCAGCGCGTTCACTCATGCCGTTCTCGGCGGGAATCGCTGCCATTTCGAGTCACCCCCTTTTGGCGTCTGTCCTTAATCACCCACGCTGTGTGCTTCAGCATCGGGGAAGACACGGACTCGATAGTCGTGTTGGCGGGCTGTTGTCCGCCAAGACGTGATGCCGACCCGCAGATCGAGCCCCATCGGGTCCCGTCCCTCCCCTTCGCCGGTTCAGTCTGAGATGATCGAACTACGATGGACTCTGCGGTCGTGCAAAAGGCTGTGCTCGGCCTGCTCGCGCTACCCCTCACCTGCATGGCGCTCTGCACATTCCGAGTGGAGCCCGTTCACGGCTGGCTGATGACGCATCACTGCCCGTTCGCCATGCTCACGATGCACCCGCCTTCGCGCTCACTCGGCGTTCAGCGAGGGCAGATGCAGATGCCCTGAGCGACCGGATGCATCAAGCCTCTAGCTCTGGTCGGCCTGCCCCCGATGGCCTGTCATGGCGTAAGGCCGTAACAGGGTCGCCCCTGGTCAGCGGCGCCCGCCGATGTACTGCTCGCGCCAGTACCCCCCGTCAAGCTGCGCATCGAACAACTCGTTACGGCTCGGCGTTGATCTTGCTACCGCGTGCATGACGAACGGGACGACGACGTTGAGGGCCAGGATGAATCCGACCAAATAGGCGTAATCGCTGTGCCAGAGCGCGTGCACTCCGGCACCGAAGGCGAGGAATCCAGCCAAATACGGGATGAGGCGAATCGGAAGCCAGACCATCATCAGGGCGTACTGAGGTCGTAGCCGCCGCCGCGGTACCCGCCGCCGCCAGACACCTGTGCCTTGCCCCATCCGAACGGGTGCGGGTGGTAGGCGATCAGAAATCCGGCGGTGAAGCTCGCGAGCGAGAGTAGACCCGCTGCGATGATTAGCTTGGCGTCTTGCATGCTTCTCCCTGAGTGCTGAGTGACCGAGCAGAGCGGCGCTAGGTCGCGCCGAGTAGTTCTTCGACGCACTGCCATCGTGGCTGGCCATCGATCCAGTGGCGAGACACGTCTGGGTCACAACCGACCGCATCGCGTTCATGCACACTCCATGGATCGCCTTCGACACGCTCATCTTCTCGGCACCACGCTCCGACGCTGCGGTCGAACTCGGCAAGCTCGTCGCCGCGAATCAAGACCTGGAGCAGAAGCTGATCGCACTCGACCGTGGGCAGCGCGAGGCCCAGCAGGCAGTCGGGCGGCTGGCCGAGGAGTTGGTGGCGTTGGAACGGCGAGCCTCGACGGCGAGAAGGTCAGCGGTGCCGAGCGCACAAAGGCTGAGCGTGACCTCGCAGAAGCCCGTGCCCTGGTCGCGGCCCCGTGGGCCGAGCGGCGAGTCGCGATCACCGAGCGGTGATCGACAGTCGCGGCAAGGCGCGGCTGTTCAAATGGGCCGGACAGGGCTCGAACCTGTGACCTTGGGATTAAAAGTCCCCTGCTCTACCAGCTGAGCTACCGGCCCCGCGGCCAGTGTAAAAGCTACGGCTTCGAGCTTCCGCGTTCCCAGGCCTGCAGCAGCTGCTCGATGTTCCGCCGCTGCTCGTCCGAGAACGGGAAGGTCGCGACCAGACGGCGCGCCTCGGCGGGGTCGTCGTTCTCGACCGCGGCTTCGAGGTGCTCGCGAATCGCCATCGGCTGCGCAAGCTGCCGTCGCAGCCAGCGAAGCAGGCTCACCTGGGCCGCGTCGACCGTCATATGGGCGGTGACGGGCTCGAACCGCCGACCCCCTGCGTGTAAAGCAGGTGCTCTACCAACTGAGCTAACCGCCCTCGGCGGAGAACGGTACCGCCGCGTGGCACGATCCGCCTGTGGGCTATCCCGGCCAGGCCGAGCGGAAGGCAGTCCTCGACCGGCTGCGCTCGGTCTGCCTTGCGCTTCCGGAGACGACGGAACGTCCGAGCCATGGTGCGCCGTCGTTCTTCGTGCGCGACAAGAAGTGCTTTCTCATGGTGCTCGACGACCACCACGGCGACGGCCGCTTCGCGATCTGGTGCGCTGCGCCTGCGGGTGACCAGCAGTTGCTCGTCGATGCCGACGCCGAACGGTTCTTCGTTCCGCCCTACGTCGGCCATCGTGGCTGGCTCGGCGTCCGGCTCGACCGCGGTCTCGACTGGGACGAGCTCGCGGGCATCGTCGAGGACGCCTACTGCACCGTTGCGCCGAAGCGTCTCGTCGACTTGGTGGCGCCTGCAGAAGACGCGCCCTAGCCGATCTGCCTCCAGAGCCCTCCGCCGTCGAACGCGCGCCGCTCGAGATCGTCCGCCAACGTCGCCGGATACCCGACGAGCTCGAGCACGCTGGCGATTGCAGCGCGCGATTCGTCGCGTCTCTTCTCGAGATGCGAGGCGAGCGCCGTCGTCACGGAATCGACGAGCTCGCGCTCGACGAACGGCTTGTGCAGGAACGAAACCGCGCCCGCATCCATCGCCTCCATTGCACGGCTCGCCGAGCGGCCGGTCAACGCGATGATCGGAACGTCGCGTTCACTGAGAATCCGACGGGTCGCCTCGACGCCGTCGAGTCGCGGCAGCCCGAGGTCGAGCACGATCACGTCCGGCTCGTGCAGCCGGGCGAGATCCACCGCCTCGACTCCGTCGCGCGCGCCGGCGCACACGCCGAAGCCCGCGTCCTCGAGCACGAGCCGTAGATCGGCTCGCACGATCGGATCGTCCTCGACTGTCATCACGCGTGCTGTTGCAGTGCTCAATTCGTACCCCTCTCGTTCAAGCGCACAAAAAAGGCCCCCGGCAGAAACAACGCCTGAGGCCTCGAAGCCAAGCAACGGACACCTTCGACAACGTCCGTGCGATCATGGTAGCTGTAGTCGCAAGCGTTACGTCACCGCGTGTCGAGCACCTCGCGAACCTTGCGCGCGAGCTCGATCGGCAAGTACGGCTTGCCGATGTAGGCGGCACTTCCGTCTGCGATGCCGTGACGGATCATCGTGTCGGCCGGATACCCCGACGTGAAGAGGACTCTGAGCGTCGGGCGCGCGGCAAGGAGCGTCTCCGCGAGTTGGCGGCCGTTCATTCCCGGCATGACGACATCGGTGAGCAGGAGATCGAACTCCGTCCGCTCTTCGACCGTCTGCAACGCCTGGGCGGGGCTGCTCGCTTCGATGACGTGGTAGCCGTGCGACTGCAACGTGCGCGCGACGAGGCGGCGAACGGCGTCGTCGTCCTCCACGAGGAGGATCGTCTCCGTCCCGTCGAGGGACTCCGTCTCTCGAGGAGCGCGCAGCGTCGCCGGTGTGGGCTCGCCGGACGACGGAAAGTGGATGGTGAATGTCGTGCCGACGCCCGGCTCGCTCTCGAGGACGATGTGGCCGCCGCTCTGCTTGACGATCCCGTACACGGTCGCGAGCCCGAGGCCGGTGCCTTCTTGCTTCGTCGTGAAGAACGGGTCGAAGACGCGATCCCGAGTCTCTGCATCCATGCCTCGGCCGGAGTCCGACATCTCCAGCAGGACGTACGGTCCGGCGATCACGTCGACATGTTGCGCGGCGTAGGCCGCGTCGAGCTCGACGTTCGCGGTCTTCACGCTGATCGATCCTCCGCCGGTCATCGCCTCGCGCGCGTTGATCGCGAGGTTGAGGATCACCTGCGCGAGCTGGCCGCGATCGATGAGGATCGGGTCGACGCTGGGCGCCAGATCCAGGTCGACCTGGATGTCCTCGCCGATGATGCGTTCGAGCAGCTTCAGCGTCTCGCCCACGACGTCGTTGAGGATGGCCTGCTCGGGCTGAAGAACCTGGCGCCTGCTGAACGCGAGCAGCTGCTTCGTCAACTCGCTCGCGCGATTTGCCGCCTCGGAGATCGCCGTCGCGTCGCGTGAGAGATCGTCGTCCTTCAGGCGCTCGATGAGGAGTGAGCTGTACCCCTTGATCACGGTCAAGAGATTGTTGAAGTCGTGCGCGATCCCGCCGGCGAGATTGCCCACAGCCTCCATCTTGTGCGCCTGCCGGAGCTGGAGCTCGAGCTCCGCACGCTCCTCTTCCGCACGCATGCGTGCGCTGATGTCTCGCGCGATCACCGCTGCGGCGACGATGCCGCCGCCGCCGTCGGCGATCGGCGACACCGTCAGGGATACCTCGACGAAGCTTCCGTCCTTGCGAGTCCTGATCGTCTCGAACTGCGCGAGGTGCTCCTGCTGTCGGAGGAGAACGACGAGGGCGCCACGCTCGTCCGCGTGTGTCTGCGGAACGAGCATGTCGTCGCTCTGTCCGACCGCCTCTGCAGCGGAGTAGCCGTACAGCCGCTCGGCGGCAGCGTTCCAGCTCAGGATCGTGTTTTCAGGGCCGATGGTGTGGATCGCGTCATCCGCGGCTTCGACGATCGCGGCGAGCTGTCGCAGCTCTTCGACCTGGCGCTGCATCTCCTGGTTGAGGTTGACGATCTCGGCGTTCGTCTCACGGAAGCCCCGGTTGACCATGTCGAACGGCGCAAGCGCCTCGGTGAAGAACTCGGACGTGCGCTCGCTCGTACGTGCGAGGAGCTCCGGTGCGCTCCCGACGAGAATCGGGAAGAGCGCGTCACGGTGGATCGCGCAAACGTCGAGGATGCCGAGGCCCGCATCGATCGCCTCGCGGCCGAGCCCGAACGCCTCGGCGAGCGCGCCGTCCCTGTCCCCCGAGGCGACGTAATGCGCAATCCCGGCGTCGTAGCGCGAGGCAAGGCCGAGCGCCGGTTCGGGCGCGGTGCTCATGCCCCGGCTCGGCGATAGCGCGCGCCGATCACGAGCGCGTCGTCGGTCGGCAGACGGTGAGCGGCCAGGATCTCGTCGACGAGTCGCTGCAACGGCAGGTGGGCCATCTCGAGGCAGGCGAAGTTCGGGCTGATCCCGTCGCTCGCGAGCAGGATGACGTCTCCGTCTCCGAGCGTCAGCGTCTCCGTATGCAGCTTTGGCAGACGGCCGCCGACGATCCCCGCTCGTCCACGGATCAACTTGGTGCTCGGTGAGTGGCCGGTGTGCAGGACGACGCCTGCGACGTTGCCGACTCCGGCCCACACCATCGTTCCGGCGGCGTGATCGATCGCAGCGAGCGTGATCGCGCTTCCGCGCGTATCGAGGGACGCCGCATGGCAGTGGCGCAAGATCTCGTCGGGTGAGGCGTGGGCATGTTCCTCGACTGCGCGTGCGGCCGCGCGCGCGGCGGCGGCAGCCTCGGCGCCGTGGCCGAGCCCGTCGATGACGGCCAGAAGCGTCCCGCCCGGCAGATCCACGACGACGTGTTCGTCTCCGGACACGAGCTCGTCTCCGAAGGCGCGTGCTGCCGACGCCCAATCGACGAACGCCGCCTGCGGATCGGCTAACGCTTCTTCAGCCATTTCTCCATCGTCACCGTCGTGCCGGCCCCGGGTGCGGACGTGATCTCGAACAGGTCCATCAGCCGCCGGCAGCCGGGCAGGCCGAGGCCGAGACTGTTCTTCGTCGAGAATCCGTCCTGCATCGCGAGCGCGATGTCGGCGACTCCCGGGCCGTCGTCCTCGGCGATCACGGTGATCCCGGGCTTCGACCCGTTCGCAGAGGCGCGGAGCGTCATGACGCCGACGCCGGCGTAGGTCACGATGTTGCGGGCGATCTCGGAGATCGCCGTCGCGATGAACGTCAGGTCGGTGCCGGAGAACCCGTGTCCCTCGGCGAGCGCCCGGCCTTGCTGGCGTGCGGTGACGATGTCGGCGTCGGACCGGATCGCGACGACGATCGGTTCATCGGGCATAGGCGCGCCGCGGCTTCTCGGCGGTGTCTTCGAGGTAGACGAGCGCTTCTTCGAGATCGAGGACCGTCGCCGTGTCGCCGAGCGTGAGTCCGAGCTGGACCATGGCGAACGCGACTTCCGGCTGGATTCCCGCGACGACGGTCACTGCGCCCTTCAGGCGCACCATCTCGACGAGCTCGCGCAGGGTGAGGCACGAGAAGGAATCGAGCACGTCGAGCACCGTGACGTCGACGATGACGCCTCGCGAGCGGAACCGGCCGACACTCTGGAGCAGGTCGTCGCGGAGGGCGATCAGGTCGGCATCGGCGAGCGCATCCTGGACGGATGCGATGAGCACGTCACCTTGCTTCAGGATCGGAACCGCCACCGTCACCTTCCTCGAGCGGCACGACCTTGTAGCCGAGCATGCGCTCTGCCACTTCGATGCCACCCTGCAGGTCGCCGACGGCGTTGAACTTCGTCAGGTCGACGCCGATCGTGACGAGCGCCTGCGCGACGTCGGCCGAGAGACCGGTGACGATCACGGTCGCACCCATCAGGCGAGACGCCTCGACGGTCAGGATCAGATGGTTGGCGACGTTCGAGTCGACGGTCGGGACGCCCGTGACATCGAGGATCACGACTTTTGCCCTGGCCTGCCGGATGCTCGTGAGCAGTCCCTCCGTGAGCTGCCGCGCGCGGTCGCCGTCGAGCACGCCGATGATGGGGAGGACGAGCAGCCGGTCGCGGACCTGCAAGGCTGGTGTCGAGAGCTCCCGAATCGCCTCCTGCTGCTGGCCGATCGTCCGTTCGCGCTGGAAGATGTACGTGTCGATCGCGAAGCCGATGTCGAGGAACACCAGCTTCACGAGCGAGCGGAACACATCGGTTGCGCGTTCGGGCTCGTCGGCGAATGCTTCTTCGAGGCGCTTGCCGACGGTACGGAGGTAGAAGTTGTACATCCCGAGGTAGGCCTCGACCGGGAAGGCGACGGCCTCGTTGACGGAGCCGATCGCCAGGCGATTCTCGACATACTCCGAGCCGTAGTCGCCCCCGGTCAGGAGCAGGAAATACTCCTTCTGCATGCGCTTGACGTGCTCGAGCACGTCCGGGTCGGGGTCTTCGAAGAAGCTCGCGGTCGCCTCGAACGACAGCATGTAGCGGTAGAAGTCCTCGATCACCGGATCGGCGTAGGCATGGGCGAGCTCGTTCACGCTCGTCAGGCGGTCGGCGTCCTCGACGCCGAACTCGAGGAAGAGCTTTCTGCGCGCGACCTCTTCGTCGCTGATGCCCATTGCGGCAGCGAGCCCGCTCCGGGACCGGTCGTTGAGCACGGACACGTGTGGACAACCTTTCTGTCAACGAACGTCAACGAACCGGACCAGCACGTGTACCCCTCCCCGAGGCACCCCCAAACGTAGACCGACGACGAAAGCCCTGGAATATGGCTTGTTGGCAACATCTCCGGCACCGTTGACGCGGCTCGGCGTGCAACGTAGGTTCGTCGCGAGGCACGCCGAGTGTTGGCGTGCGTGCACCGACGACCCGTCCCGACCATCAAGGGGTGCGACATGACGAGTGTTGTCTCAGCCGGAGCATTCACAGGCGATCTCTCGGGCGCGCTCGACGGATTCGTCGCTGCCGTGGGCGCCGGCCACGTTCTCACGAGCGCCGCGGACCTGCGCGAGTTCCGCGATCCGTTCGCCTATCCGACATGGGAGGACTACACCGCCTCGGCGGTCGTCATGCCGGACACGGTCGAGGAGATCCAGGAGATCGTGCGGGTGGCGAACGAGCACAAGGTCCCGCTCTGGACACACGGCACCGGCCGCAACAACGGCTACGGCGGCCCCGCCCCGCGCGTCACCGGCTCGGTGATCCTCAGCCTGCGCCGCATGAACCGCGTCCTCGAGATCAACGAGGAGCTCGGGTACGCCGTCGTCGAGCCCGGAGTGCGCTGGTTCGACCTCTACGAGGCGATCCAGGCCGGCGGGCACAAGCTGATGCTCTCCGTCCCCGACCTCGGCTGGGGCAGCGTCGTCGGCAACACGCTCGACCACGGCATCACGTATCTGCCTGTGGGACAGAACATGGCGGCGCAGTGCGGCATGGAGGTCGTGCTCGCGAACGGCGAGGTGATGCGCACCGGCATGGGCGCCATGCCCGGCAACAAGTCGTGGCATCTCTACAAGCGCGGCCTCGGCCCGACTCCCGACCAGATGTTCATGCAGTCGAACTTCGGCATCGTCACGAAGATGGGCATCTGGCTGATGCCGAACCCCGAGTGCTACATGCCGACGTGGCTGCGACTGCTGCGCGACGACGACATCGGCCCGGCGATCGACACCCTGAGGCGCTTGATGCTCGACGGGACGATCGACCACGTGCCGCAGTTCCTGAACACGCTCCTCATGGGATCGGTGATGACGAAGCGCGAGCTCTGGCACCAGGGCGAGGGGCCGATCCCGGATGCGGTGATCGACACGATCGGCCGAGAGCTCGACATCGGCCGTTGGATGATGCGCTCCGGCCTGTACGGCGATGAGGCTGTTGTCGACTACCGCTTCAAGAAGGTGAAGGAAGCGTTCGAGCGGATCCCCGGCGCCGAGGTGTGGGGGACGAAGTACGCACCGGAGCAATTCCCGGGCATCGAGAACCCGATCGAGCGCGTCCAAGCAGGTGTGCCGAGCATCGATCTGAACCAGCAGACCGGCTGGTACGGCGGCGAGCAGGGCGGGCACATCGGCTTCTCGCCGGTGGCGCCGCTCGTCGGTCGTGAAGCGCTCGCGTTGCGAGACTTGCTGCGCGGCATGATCGAGCAGCAGGCGCAGCTCGACTACATGGCCGCGCTCATCCCGACGAACGGACGCAGCTTCGTGCACGTCACGTTGATCATCTTCGATACGCAGAACGAGGCGCAGGCGCGTGGCGCGTACGACACGTGCAAGCTCCTCGTGCGTGAAGCGGCGAAGCAGGGCTACGGCGAGTACCGCGCGCATCTCGACTTCATGGATCTCGCCGCGGACCAGTACAGCTTCAACGATCACGCGTACCGGCGCTTCAACGAGACGATCAAGGATGCGCTCGATCCGAACGGCATCCTCTCGCCCGGCAAGCAGGGCATCTGGCCGAAGGCGATGCGGGAAGGGAGGAACGGCCGCTGAACGTCTAGCGGGTCTTCGCGCTGTCGACGTACGGCTCGGGGAACTTGCCCGCGACGGTCCAGCCGCCGTCGACGTAGAGCACTTGCCCCGTCACGTACGCCGACTGGTCCGATGCGAGAAAGACCGCGGGGCCGACCATGTCCCCCGGTTCCGCGACGCGGCCGAGTGGGATCAGCGGCGCCCAGTGCTCGACGTACTGCGGGTCGTCGGCGAGGTTGCGCTCGACGTTCGTCGCGCCCGGCGCGAGCGCGTTGACGCGAATGCCGTCGCCGCCCAACTCGCCTGCGAGCTGGATCGTCAGCGCGTTGATGCCGCCCTTGCTCGCCGCATACGCGGAGAGGTTGCGCAGCGCCCGCGCGGCGACGACGGTCGAGACGTTGACGATCGAGCCTCCACCCGCGGCCCGCATGAGGCGCGCGGCCTCCGTCGAGCAGAAGAACGTGCCCTTCAGGTTCGTGTCGACGACCTGGTCCCAGACCGCCTCGTTCGGCTCGGCGAGGTCGATCCAGCCGGTGACGCCTGCGCAGTTGACGAGCACGTCCAGGCGGTCGAGCCGAGCGAACATCGCCCGGATCGCCGAGGTGTCGGACACGTCGTACGCGAGCGCGAGCCCGCGCGCGGTCTCCGGCAGCGCGGCCAGCGTTTCCTCGGGCGCAGCGATGTCGTTGACGTGCACGACCGCGCCTTCTGCGGCGAGGCCCAGCGCCAGCGCCCGCCCGATGCCGCGCCCGGCGCCCGTGACGAGCGCCACCTTGCCCTCGAGCAGTCCGCTCAGTGGGTCACCGCTCCCCGCGACGCCGAGGAGACGGTGCGCGCGTACTTCGCCAGCACGCCGCGCTGCACCCGGGGCTCTGCGACCGTGCGCGTGAGGTCGCGCTCGGCGAGCTCCGCGTCGGAGAGGTCGACGTCGAGGCGCCGTGCGTCGACGTCGATGGTCACGACGTCGCCGTCGCGGAGCAGCCCGATCGGACCGCGATGCGCGGCCTCGGGCGACACATGCCCGACCATCAGCCCGCGGGTCGCGCCGCTGAAGCGCCCGTCGGTGACGAGCGCGACGGAGTCCCCGAGCCCGCGGCCCACGATCGCCGAGGTGATCGACAGCATCTCCGGCATTCCCGGCGCCCCGGCCGGCCCTTCGCCGCGCACGACGACGACGTCGCCGGGCTTGACCAGACCGTCGTAGACGGCCGCCTTGCAGGTCGCCTCCGACTCGAAGACTCGAGCCGGGCCGCTGTGCACCGGCCGCTCGTGTCCGGCGAGCTTCACGACGGCGCCGTCGGGTGCGAGGTTTCCGCGCAGGACGCGCAGCGCGCCGCCTTGCTTGAACGGCCTCGCTGCGAGCGCGACGACCTCGCCGTCGGGCTCGGCGGCCGCAGATCCGATCTCGCCGAGCGTGCGTCCGTCCACCGTCGGCGCGTCGACGTGCAGGTGCTCGCGGAGGCGTTGCATCACGGTTGGGGTGCCACCCACGCGATGCAGGTCGCCGGCGACGTACCGCCCGCCGGGCGTGAGACTCGTGACGACCGGTGTGGAGGCCGAAAGCCGGTCGAAGTCGTCGAGCCCGAGCTCGACGCCCGCCTCGTCGGCGATCGCGAGCAGGTGCAGCACCGCGTTCGTCGATCCGCCCGTGCCGGTCACGCCGACGATCGCGTTCTCGAGCCCAGTGCGCGTGACGAATGACGACGGCCGGGCGTCGCGTGCGATCACGTCCATGATCAGCCGGCCGGCTGCCTCGGCGGCCGCCGGCTTCGCCGGATCCGTTGCGGTCACGCCGCCGAGACCGGCTGGGCCGAGGCCGAGGAAATCGACTGCGACCGCCATCGTGTTCGCCGTGAAGTGCCCGGTGCAGGCGCCGATACCGGGACAGGCATCGCGCTCGAGTGCGTCGAGCTCGTCATCGGAGATCTGTCCGGCTTCGTGCGCGCCGACCGCCTCCCAGACGTCCTGGATCGTCACAGGCTCGTTCTTGTGGGAACCGATCGCCATTGCGCCCGAGTAGAGGATGAGCGAAGGGATGTCGAGCCGGACGAGTGCCATCACCGCTGCAGGCACCGTCTTGTCACAGCCTGCGAGGCAGATCAGCCCGTCGAAGGGCTGACTGCGGCCGACGAGCTCGATCGAGTCTGCGATGACCTCGCGGCTGACGAGCGATGCGCGCATGCCCGGCATGCCCTGCGTGAGGTTGTCGGAGATCGCGATCGTGTTGAACTCGACAGGCGTGCCGCCGGCTTCTCTGACGCCGGCCGCGACGTGGCGCGCGAGCTCCCGCTGGCCGAGGTTGCACGGCATCGTCCCCGTCCACGTCGTCGCGATGCCGACGAGCGGTTTGGCCCAGTCGCGCTCCGTGAGCCCCATCGCGCGGAGGTGCGCCCGTGCGCCCGCGCGACGCGGATCGGTGACGAGATCCGCATTCGCGAGGTGCTCCGCCACGCGCCGAGTCTAAAGGGCGTCTCGCTCGATCACAGAGTAAGTTGACACTTACGTAAGTAGATGCTTAAATACTGTCCATGGAAGCCGCACTGAAGGCGATCGCCGAGCCCCGCCGCCGCCGGATCCTGGCCCTCGTCCGCGACGAGGAGCTCGCCGCGGGGGAGATCGCGGCGCACTTCGACGTGAGTCGTCCGGCGGTGTCGCAGCACCTCAACGTGTTGAAGGAGGCCGGTCTCGTGAGCGAGCGACGCAACGGCACCCGGCGGCTGTACCGCGCGCGCCCGGAAGGGCTCGCCGAGCTGAAGATCTTTCTCGAAGGTTTCTGGGACGAACGCCTCGACGCCTTGAAGCGCGAGGCCGAAAAGGAGGAGCGGAAGAAACATGGACGCAACGACTGAGACGACCGCGCTCGAGCGCGAGATCGCGATCGCAGCAAGCCCCGAGACAGTCTGGGAGTTCCTCGTCGATCCGGAGAAGGCGGTCCGCTGGATGGGTGAGCGCGCGACCTTCGACTCGCGCCCGGGCGGTGCGTGGTCGATCGACGTGATCCCCGGAAACACGGCGAGCGGCGAGTTCCTCGAGGTCGATCCGCCGCACCGTCTTGTCTACACCTGGGGCTGGGAGCCGAGGGACGGCGAGGCGAACCCGGTGCCCCCCGGCTCGTCGACGGTCGAGATCGAGCTCGTCGCGGACGGGAGCGGAACGATGCTGCGCTTTACACACCGCGATCTGCCGACCACGAAGTCGGTCGAGTCGCACGCGCACGGCTGGGAGCACTATCTCGCGCGGCTCGCCGTCGCCGCCGCGGGAGGCGACGCCGGCCGAGATCCCTGGCTCGACGGCCCGATGCGGTAGATAGGAGGAGAGCTCGATGACGCAGCAGCACCAGGTCGTGCAACACGACGAGTGGGTGGAAGCGCGGAAGTCGTTGCTGGCGCGTGAGAAGGAGTTCACGCGCCAGCGCGACCTCTTGAGCGAGGAGCGGCGCGAGTTGCCGTGGGAGCGTGTCGACAAGCAGTACGTCTTCGGCGGCCCCGACGGGGAGCAGAGCCTCGCCGATCTGTTCGACGGCCGCAGCCAGCTCGTCGTGTACCACTTCATGTTCGCTCCCGACGACGCGTGGGACGAGGCGTGCAAGCACTGCTCGTTCTGGGCGGACAACTTCGATCCGATCGTCGTTCATCTGAATGCAAACGACGTATCGATGGTCGCCGTCTCGCGCGCGAAGCTCGACAACATCGAGCGCTACCGGAAGAGGATGGGGTGGAGCTTCAAGTGGCTGTCGTCGTCCGGCAGCGACTTCAACTTCGACTACCGAGTCTCGTTCGCACCGGACGAATACGAGAGCCCGGTCTTCAACTACGGGACGATGGCGCCTGGCTTCGGTGATCGCGAGGGAGTCAGCGTCTTCGCGAAGGTCGGCGACGAGATCTTCCACACATATTCGACGTACGCCCGCGGCATCGACATGCTCAACACGGCGTACCACTACCTCGACATCGTTCCGAAGGGGCGAGGTGAGGACGACGGTCCGCCGCAGCACTGGGTTCGGCGTCATGACGAATACGCTCGCTGAAGAGGCCCGCACGCGTGCGGTGATCCTCGGTGCGTCGGTCGCCGGTGTCGCCGCAGTCTGCTGGGTGCTCGCAGCGCGACGGATGAGCGGCATGGACATGGGCCCGGGCACCGACCTCGGCACGTTCTCCTTCTTCGCCGCGACCTGGGCGACGATGATGGCCGCGATGATGCTGCCGTCGGCGCTCCCGGCGGTGCTCGCGAACGACCGTGGGGCGCGCCGTGCGCCGCCGGCTCTCTTCGTCGTCAGCTATCTCGCGGTCTGGGTGGTCGTCGGTGTTGTGGTGTTCTTCGCGTATCGGGGAGCTCGCGCGGCGCAGCTCGGCTTTCTCGAGTGGGATCGGGGTGGCGCGTACGTTGCAGGAGCTGCCGTCGTTGCGGCAGGCATCTACGAGCTGACGCCGGTGAAGCGAGCGTGTCTCCACCGGTGCCGTGCTCGTGCAGGCGCACGACGGGGCGTTCGGTGACGGCATCCGCTACGGCATCGACTGCGTCGGCTGCAGTGCCGGCCTGATGCTCGTGCTCTTCGCGGTCGGCGTGATGAGCCTCTTCTGGATGGCGATCGTCGCCGTGCTCGTGTTCGTCCAGAAGGTTCCTGCGGGCGGGACGCGCATCGTCGCACCGGTGGCTGTGCTGCTGCTCGGGCTCGGTTTCTGGATCGCGCTCGCCCCGGCATCCGTGCCGGAGCTCACGCTCCCGATGTAGCTCGTCTGCGACCGATGAGTTTCCGCGGCTTGCCTGGTCATATGGCCCAGGTACCGGTTTTGACGTCCACCGCCAGGAGGTTGCGATGAGTCTGCCCGAGGTTGCGACACGCGAGGAGTGGCTCGAGGCGAGGGTCCAGCTGCTCGCTCGGGAGAAGGAGCTGACCCGGACGCGCGACGCGCTGAACGCCGACCGGAGGCGATTGCCCATGGTGAAGATCGAGAAGGACTACGTCTTCGAAGGCCCGGACGGGTCGGCAACGCTTGCGGATCTGTTCGGAGAGAGCAGGCAGCTGATCCTCCGGCACGTCATGTTCGATCCCGAGTGGGACGACGCCTGTCCGGGCTGCACGGCGTGCGTCGACGAGCTGTCGGACGGTCTGCTCGATCATCTGCGCTCGCGCGACACCGCCTACGTTCTGGTCTCTCGAGCCCCGCTCGAGAAGCTCGAGGCGTACGCCGCCCGCAAGGGCTGGACCGTGCCCTGGTACTCGTCGTTCGGCAGCGAGTTCAACTACGACTTCCACGTCTCGCTCGACCCGGCGGTGCAACCCGTCGAGTACAACTACCGCGACGCCTCCGCGTTGGAGCAAGCGGGCCAGGGATGGGTGTTGAGCAAGCCGTCCGAGGTCGCGGGCGTCAGTTGCTTTCTCCGGGAGGGCGACGACGTGTTCCACACGTACTCGACCTACGGGCGCGGCGACGAAGGCCTCTCCGACAGCTATTTCCTGCTCGACCTCACCGCCCTCGGCCGGCAAGAAAACTGGGAGGAGCCCAAGGGTCGTGCGGCTGTCGTGCGCGGCGCCGACCCGAGCTTCACGGACTGACGTTCGTCCTGGCTTGCCCGGCTCGACCGCGGACCCGGACAAGTCCGCGACGTCCATTGGCCCGGGGTCAGACCCCGGGACGTGTCTGCGATGTCCATTGGCCCGGGGTCTGACCCCGGAACGTGTCCGCAAAGCCCGCGACCGAGGTGCCGAGCCTCACCGAGCCTCACGGACTGAGACGTCAGCCCGTCAAGAGCCAATAGACCTCCGTCTCGAACTCGGAGGGATCCTGGTCGTCGCGCCAGTGGCCGTAGATCTCCCAGCGGCTTCCGGCGAGCTCGTGGCCATTGGCGCGGCACCAGTCGATGACTGCAGCGTGGGCGGCGGCCAGTCCTCCTGCGGACGGCGCGCCTCGGCTGATGGTCATCGCGGCCCGGCCCTCGGGCAGGTTGGACGGAACGACTCGGCCGCTCGCATGGAACGGCCCGCCCACCTCGACACCGACCTCGACGTTCGGCACGTCGTCCTCGTAGAGCATCACGTTCCGACCGGGCGCAACGCCTGGTACGGCGCGTAGCACAGCCCACACCTCCGCGAGCAGATCGCCCCACAGCTTCGGGAACTCGTCCCAGGTCGTCGACTGCCTGACGACTGCCGTCGGCGCCGCAGGTGCCGTCACCACTGTCACGTCGTAGTCCATTCGCGGAATGTATCGGGGCGCCCGACTGCATTCCCGGCAACCGGCGGCAGGGAAGAAAGCCGGCCGTTCTGGCGTCTTGTAGTTGTCAGCCGCAGGAGGAGCCGAATGCAGAGCGCGAATCACTCATCCACTGTCGCCCGGTACGACTACGACCTCGCCCGGGCAGCCCAGCGCAACCCGGTGCTCGCGCGAGCGCTGCGCCCGCGCGACGATTCGCAGCCACGCGGCGGCCTTGTCGCAATGCCTCCCCACCGTCTCGCCGAGGCGCTCGCGCGCACCCTCACCCGGCCCCTCTTCCAGAGCCGGTCGGTTCGGCGACTTGGGCTCCGCCTCGGCGTTCAGTCGTCGCGGTGTCCCTAGAGCTCGAGACTCTTGGGGTGTGCCCGGGGTCAGACCCCCTGGCCGTAGGTCCGCAAAGCTCAACGAGGTTGGCGGACTGAGCCGTCGCGGAGGCGAACGTGTTCGGCGAGAGCAGTGACGCGTCCGGCCGAGAGAACGAACGAGAAGGGGGCCTCCGGGGAAACTGGTTTCCCCGGCTCGCGGAGGCTGCGCGGCGCAGGTCGCCGCGGATGAACGCGTCCTCGTCGAGACCGCGACCGGCGCGACCGGCAGGTCTGGGCGACGATCGGCTGCAAGCACTGCGGAGCGAGACCCGCTACGGATCGAGGTCGCCGGCAACCCGATCGTCTCGACGGGTCGAAAAGCTCCTCGAGCAGGGTCTCGGCAGGGCTCGTGAAGCCCCGGAGATCGGCCCGCCGAACATGCCGGAGAACCCGCACGGTCGAGCGGATGTATGGTCCGAGCGCAGCGGCTCGCGGATTTGCTCTTGGCTGAGGAGATCACGCCGTCAGTTGTGACGGCGGCGAGGCACTCGTACGGGAACGTGTCGTGGCGCTCAGTGAGGACGGACGGCAGCTACTGCAGGCCGCACTCGACGCCGTCGCGGCCTGACATCCAGCGCCTGGCAGGTTGACCATCGGTTGACCAGCACGCGCGAACCCGCATGAAGATAGCCCTTCCGCGCTGAGCCCCGACTATGTGAGTTGGGGCTCACCGGGCTCTCTGATTAGGGGAGCGCATCGTTCGTTCGAGCTGCGGCCAGATCGGTAACACCCGCGCTCAGGGGACAGACCCGAACGCTGTCGCAGGCGACGTTGATTGTTGAGCTACATCTGGGCGATCACGTCGCAAACGTCTGCGCTGACAAAGACGGCGGGCGCCTGTGGCATGTCGCAGCGATTTGAAGGTGGTCTCAGCCGCTCGAGCGTCGTTCTCGTTCTCGAAAGAGCCAGAACGAATGCTCGTGCATCAGTTTGCCACGAGCGTCGCGAGAGGGAGCCCGAAGGCGACCTTGCTACCGGACCTACGTGACCAGGGCGCCCGTCTTCGCGCGCCATGGTCGCGGTTTCGTCTTCATGGCCCGGCTTGATCTCGACGCGGCCAACGAGTGCGTACATCGAATCTCCCTCGATTGTTCAGGGGAGTCTCGCATCGAGTGCTCGGGTGACAGTCTCGAACGTTCGCCCACCCCCGCGAACGCCGTGAGGGTCATGGGGCCCGAAGCGAGAATTACGCGCGGGACGGTGTAAGCCGTCCCACTCGCGGCATTCAAGCCTGTGCGACATCCATCGCTTGAAACTCGCTGAGTTCTCCTGGAGCGAAGCGCACGAGACCGCCGGCTCGGGCCAGTGGTAGAAGCCGCGCACCTGGCCAATTCGTCCATCAGGCACGCGCACGTAAGCGAGCATCGGAAGAACTTTCAAGAGATTGTCGGCCGGTGGGTCGGCGTGCGTAGTGGAAAGTCGCCTCACGAGTGTTCTTCGCTAACTGGGAAGAGCAGCCGGAAGGTAGTGCCGGTTGGGCTGGTGAAAACCTCGATTGCTCCGCCGCTGTGTTGGACGAGCGAGCGGGCGGTTGCGAGTCCGAGTCCTGTGCCGGCTTGCCGTGTCTTGGTGGTGAAGAAGGGGTCGAAGATGTTTCGGAGGTTGTTTGGGTCGATGCCGCAGCCGGTGTCGGAGACGAGAGTTGTGTGTAAGTCCCGGGCCGATGGCAAGTCGTGCGCTTCCGCGACTAGGTTTGATGGTTGCGGGTTCGGCGCGGATCGCGAGCGTTCCGCCGTCGGGCATCGCGTCACGCGCGTTAGAGACGAGGTTGACGATGAGTTGCTCGAGCTGCCCGCGGTCGACGCAGATGAGTTGCGTTACCTGGGTCTCGAGCGTCAGGGTCACTTCGTGGCCGGCGACTCGGCGGGGGCGGCTTCGCGCGGAGTCCGGTGACTACTTCGTGGAGGGCCGTGGGGCAAGGTTCGATGTGTTCGTGCCGGCTGAACGCGAGGAGTTGTTGGACGAGTGTCGTGGAGCGTTCGGTGGCGAGCAGGAGCTCTCTAACGGACGAGCTAAGGTTTTCGTTGGCTGGCAGTTGTTGCTGGATGATTCCGCCGTAGCCGCTGATCACCGTTAGCTGGTTGTTGAAATCGTGTGCCACCTGGGCGGCCATGAGTCCGAGCGCCTCAGTCTTTTGTGCATGGAGGAGGTGTTCTTCGAGGAGCTTTCGTTCGGTCAGATCGACGAAGTAGCCTTGGATGAACTCAGGCTCGCCGTCTCGGTCGAGCACGGGTACGGATTCGTCTTGCACCCAGACGGTTTCGCCTGATCGTGAGATCAGCCGGTAGTCGAGGCTGAAGGGGCGCAGCTCCTCTCGGCTGGCCGCGAGTTCGGTGAGCACAGTGTTGCGGTCATCTGGATGGAGGATCGACTCGAAAAACCCAGGCCTGCTCGTCCAGGCTTCCGGCGCGTAGCCGGTGATCGTTTCGACCTGCGGGCTTATCCAGACCGTTTCCGGCTCGGTCTGAAAGCGGTTCGTGTAGGTCACGAGCGGCAGGTGATAGCGAAGCCTGCCCTCGGTGTCAGCGTCGAAGATCGCCATCGGCAGATTGGCTGGCATTTCACTTTTTGACACGTTTCGTGTCGGTTGAGGACGTGCGACGTCACTGAGCGGGTAGACGGCAAGCGGCGTAATGATCGGCTCCTTTGGCGGCTGTTCAGAGCGTTAGAATCGTGTTTGACTTAAGTAGTCGTTCGTTGACTTGAGTATTGCCGTGGAGAGGGGCCAGTAGGGATCCCTCAATAGGGTGAGGTCATCGGCTCACGCTGATGTTCCCCTAAGTGGGGTAGGCCGACCGGTCCCTCTGGACCGACGCTGCAGTCAACAGGGTTCGGGGAAAGCCGGGTGGTCCTCGCCGCAGAGGCTCCGGTCGGACTCGCCAGCATCCACCCACCTGTTTTGAACGGCCCCGACGGGGGCCGTTCCCTTTTTCAGGGACGCAACCATCCGACGTGTCGGTAGCTTGGCTCTCGGGCGGGCGGTCGACGCGCCGGCGAGCCGCGTCCGCTTCAGCTCTCGGGCCGCGCGGACTTCGGAAGCTACCCCTTTCGCGGAAGCCGCATCGACAGTCGCACTTTCAAATTTGTGTGACGTCCGCCGTGTCGAAACTCGCTGATCTCGCCTGGATCGAATCGGACGAGCACCGTCGGTTCCGGCCAGTGGTAGATGCCGATCACCTGGCCGATCCGTCCGTCGGCGCGCGCACGCGAGCGAGCACGGGAAGAACACTCGAGAGATCGTCGGCCGGTGCGTTCGCGTCCGTGATGGTGGAGCCCTTCGCGTGTCGTCGACCCCAAACGCCTGCGGAGTATCTCACTCGGATCGGGTGAAAACGGAAGGTCGCGTGTCGGGGGATGCCGATGTCACCCGAACCGGGAATCGTCGGAACGTTCGGTCCTACCGGCACTTGCCGGGCCGCGCGATCCGAACGCGAGGCTGCTAGTCCCGAACTCTCGCCTCGCGCAGCCGGGGCAGAAGGTAGCTCGCTCGGGTGGGTGATCGTCTGTCACGAAGAGATGCCACCGCTCCGAGGGGTCAAGCCAAGGGCGGTCACACTCGACGCACCGGAGCGACCAGACCGAGACCTCGGATTCGTCGGGCCGCTTCTCCACGACGCGACGGTATCGCCGCCGCGCGTATGGGTCTATTGCCCGAAGGAATAGTCCGCCGGGTGCCGCCACAGGGGAGGTGGGCGGCACGACGCAGCGGGTGTGTGGATCTGGTGCCGGCCGGAGCAACAGCGCAAGAGAGCTCCCGGGCCAGCAACATCAATCATGCGTACCGCCGACGCAGAACGCATGACGCACCGCGTCAAAGTTCGCAGCTTTCGACGTATTTCGTCGGCTCCTGCGAAGAGGTCCGCCCCCGGTTGCTTCCGAAGGTTTCCTGACGGGGCGCTTTCCCCTTTTTGGTTGGGTCGTAGGGGCGTTAACATTTCGCCATGTCTCTCTCCGGGGACGAGGAGCGTAAGGCGGCGCACAAGGCAAGGATCGGGGCGCAAGACGATGCGGCACGGGCAGCCCGGAATGAAGAATTGTTCCGTGAGCTCAACGAACGACTCGGCGACATCAATGAAAACGCGGTTCCCGAGATGGGCGGGATCAGTGAGTGGATCTGCGAGTGCGCGGACGGAACGTGCATCGAACGTGTCCCGATGTCGTTCGAGGAGTACGAGACGATTCGCGCGAGCGGTCGACGCTTCCTCGTTGCCCCCGCCGACGAACACGTCCAACCCGACGTGGAAAACGTCGTAGAGCGCAACGACCGGTACTGGGTCGTAGAGAAGAAGGGCGATGCTGGCAGGTCGGCCGCGAAGACCGACCCACGCTCCGACGATCCGCCGCTACGCCTCAAGACCTAGAGACCGAGATGCCCCCTAGATCGATCGCGCGATACCGAACGCCCAAGCCGCCTAGCGCAGCCCGCGTATCCCAGAGCATGCTCAGACGTTGAGCCTCGCGGCCGGTAGCGGCCTCCCCCGCGAACGCCGGATGTACGTCCATCCCCCTGTACTGGGCTCGAACCAGTGACAGCTATCGAGCTTGCGTAGGGGCTGGCTCCGCTAGTTCCAACACGGTTCCATGCCGCACATCGCGTTGTCAGCGCGGCATACGTATACACGAGAGAAGCCGTTGTTTCAGCGCCCGGAGTCGAGTGCTGGCTGGACGCACGCATCGAGCTACCGTTGTCCGCGCCACATCGCGACGCTGACGGCCAGGACCCAGATCAGCATCGCCGGGATCGCCACCATCCCGACGAGCGCCGCCGCCGCGACGACGATCACGAGCGCGGTCGCCGAGCCGAGCCACGCCAGCCAGCGGCCGAACACCGCCGTCCGCACGATCAGCCACGACGTCGTCGCCATCGCGACGGCGGCAGCGAGCAGGCCGCCGATGCCGAGCGCGGCATAGCCGGTCTGCGGCAGGTAACGGAGCGTGTCGGCTCCCGGAAGCGACTCGTTGTCGCCCGGCGACTTGACGGCGAAGCCGATCACTCCACGCGACGCGGCGGCGACGAACAGCATCGCGACGAAGACCGCTCCACTCGCGACGACGAGCGAGGTCAGCTCGCCGGTGCCGCCCTCCGCCGCGAGCAGGCGCGACCGGAGCTTCGCCAGGAAGAGGAGAAAGCAGAGCCCGGCGACGATGAAGAGGTACATCGAGACGATCGCCGTCGTCTGATTCCCGCTGTCGGCCCACCACGCGACGAGCTTCGCGTCGCTCGCGCCGTGGGGGATGTTCAGCGTCGCTGTCCCCATGAAGAAGAGGAACGCGAACGCGAGGCCTGCGAGCGCACCGAGCCGCCTGCCGGCCGTCCTCGTCGTGGTTGTGGCCTGAGCTCCGACCGCCGCTGTTGCTGACACCTCATCCTCCTTGTCGAGCGCGGGTTTGCGCTGGCTCAGAAGCTACGACCGGGCCTGCCCGAAGTCGTCGTGACGGGCACTGAGATGCGCCTCGGTGCCAGCACCGGAGTTCAGCGTGCGGAGGCGCGCAGGTACGTCAGCACAGCGAGCACGCGGCGGTGGTCGTCGCCGCCCGCCGGCAGGCCGAGCTTGCCGAGGATCGAGCGGACGTGCGTCTCGACGGTGCGCTCGGTCAGCCAGAGCCGCTTCGCGATCGCCGCGTTCGTGCGTCCCTCGGCCATGAGCGCGAGCACCTCGTGCTCGCGCGGGGTCAGCTCGCCGAGCGGGTCGTCGCGGCTCTGCGGCGAGAGGAGCGTCGCGACGACCTCCGGATCGAGCGCCGAGCCGCCGTCGCAGACCCGCCGCGCCGCATCGAGGAAGTCGTCCACGTCGAGCACGCGCTCCTTGAGCAGGTACCCGAAGCCGCCTCCGGTCGCGACCAGCTCGATCGCGTAGCGGGTCTCGACGTGCTGCGAGAGGACGAGCACGCCGGTCTGCGGGTAGTCGCGGCGGATCGTCGGCGGCGGCGCGCATCCCTTCGTGGTCGTAGTCGGGCGGCATGCGCACGTCGACGACGGCGAGGTCGGGCTCGTGCTCGGCGACGACGACGAGGAGCGCGTCGGCGTCGCCGACCCGCGCGACGACCTCGTGGCCGGCGTCCTCGAGCAGGCCCGCGAGGCCCTCGCGCAGGAGGACCGTGTCCTCGGCGATCACGATCCGCATGGAATCTCCGCCTCGAGCCGCGTGCCCGCCCCCGGCGGGCTGTCGATCAGCAGCGTCCCGCCCTGCGCCTCGACGCGGTCGGCGAGCCCGGTCAGCCCGGTGCCGCCGGCAGCGGCCGCGCCGCCGATGCCGTCGTCGGCGACCACCAGCCGTAGGGCTCCTTCGACGACCGTCGCCTCGATCCGCACGTGCGACGCCGCCGCGTGCTTGACGGCGTTCGTGACCGCCTCGCACGCAACGAAGTAGGCAGCCGCCTCGACCTGCGGAGCGAGCCGCTCGTGGGTCGCCTCCAGCTCGACGGGAACGGGCGCCCCACGCGCGAGGTCGGCGAGAGCAGCGGCGAGCCCCTCGTCGAGCCGCGGCGGCCGGACGCCCGCGGCGATCGTGCGCAGGTCCTCGATCGCGCTCCCGACCTCGTCGACCGCCGAGTCGAGCGCCGGCCCGAGGATCCGGGCCTCGCGCGGGAGCGAGAGCTGCAGCCGCCGCAGGACGATCCCGAGCGTCACCAGCCGTTGCTGCGCCCCGTCGTGCAGGTCGCGCTCGAGCCGCCGGCGCTCCTCGTACCCGGCCTGGACGACGCGCGATCGCGACTCCTCGACCTCGGCGAGCTGGACACGCACCTCGACTCGCAGGCGCGCGATCTCGATCGCGAGGCTCGCGGCGGCGAGAACGCTGCGGAGCAGGTCGGGGCGCTCGAGCAGCGAGGGCGCATGCAGGAGGACGGCGATCTCCTGGCCGCGATGCTCGACCTTCGTCACGGCGCGCCCGTCGGCGGGAGGATCGCCGACGACGCTCGAGGCGCCGCCGGCATAGGCCTCGCTCGCCGGGAGCCGGTAGAGCAGCTCGGCGCCGGGATCACGCAGCGCCGCGGCGAGCACGGCGCCGACATCCTCCGGCTCTCGCCGCCCCTCGCGGACGTCGTCGACGAACGCGTTCACGCGCTGCAGCCCGTCATAGCGCGGCCGGTCGAAGCGCCAGTCGACCGCGGCCTGCGCCCGACGGCGCAGCGGCCCGAATGCGCACGCGACGAGGACCGCGGCGAGCGCCGCGACCCAGGTCGAGCCGCGGCCGACAGCGACACCCCCGAGCAGCGAGACGGCGGCATACAGGAGCCCGAGCGACGCGGTCACGGCCGAGTAGACGAGCGTCCGGTTGATCAGCCGGTCGATCTCGTAGAGCCGGTAGCGGGTCACCGCGACCCCGACCGCGAGCGCGACGGCAGCCTGCGTCGCGAGCAGCACGGCGAGCACCGCGTCGCCCGGCTCGCCGAGCACGAAACCCCAGACGAGGAAGCACACGACGCCGAGCGGCACGAGCAGCGCCGCGTACGCGAGCCAGAGCATCTGCAGCCGCTCGATCCCGGTCGAGCGCCGGTACCGCGTTCGCACCGCGGCCGCGCCGACGAAAAGGCTCGCGAAGACCGCGAGCCAGGCCGGGCCTCTCAGGAAGCCGAGCGCGTCGGGCCAGCGGGCGGGAAACGGATTCGCCACGTCCTCGAACGGGCTCTCGAGCTTCTCCGACATCACGAGCAACACGACGAGGAGCGTCATCGAGCCGACGGCGAAGATCGCGTACGGCCGCCACCGCCGCGACGGCAGCCGACCGTCGGGGAACACGAACGTAATCGCCAGCGGCCACGCGAAGAACACCGGCCACAGCGAGGAGACGAGCGCCGCCCACGAGCCGCCGGGGAGCGAGCCCGGATGCGCCTCCAGCGCCACCCACGCGTACGGCTCCGCGGCCAGCACCGCCACAAGCGACAGCGCGCCGACGACGAGGATCCAGCCGATCGGGTTGCGGGGCCGCCGCGCAACGATCAGCGCGCCGACCGCGGCCGGCGTACAGATCGCCGCGAGTAGGAACGGGTACAGCCACCACGCGCCGGACCCGGACACCCCCTCCGCGGCGGCGAAGCGATCGAGCACAAGCCCCGCGGCGGTCAGGACGAAGGCCGTCAGGGCAAGGCCGCACGCGATCAGGCGCGACGCCATCTGCACGCGGCCATTCTCTCCCGCACGGGCGCCGACAACCACAGTGCTGCCACCGAAGTGCGCGGCGGCGAAGGCCCGGCGCCAGCCCTCGCCTCCGCTGCTGGACGACGTGGCGGCCACGACCAAGACCACCAACCCCCGCGCGTATTCGAGCTCGCCCCTCGCGCGCACGCGCGCGCGATGCTGGGCGGCCCTCCCCCGCGAAAGACTTGGATCGGCTGGGGCCTGTTCCGGAGAGCAGGCGCAGACGGCTCGGCGGACCGCACCGGGGACCGCACCGATTCGCAAGATCCGCAGCCCTCGCGCATGCTGCATGGCTCAACCATGCGGTTTCAGCGCGGCGCGGTAACGCGATATGCCCCCAACGGGATTCGAACCCGTGCGACGGCCTTGAAAGGGCCGCGACCTGGACCGCTAGTCGATGGGGGCGAGCTCCCGCGAGGCGGGAGAGCTCAGGATACCCACGGGGTTGTGCGCGACCTTCGAGTTGCTAGAGGTACATGAGCCAGCGCGCGGTCGATCCGCACGTGCAGTCCTTGTGCTTGGTGCTGCACGCGCGGCAGTCCCAGTGCTCCCACCAGATCCACTTGAGGTGGTTCACCTCGAGGACGAAGAGGGCGCCGATCCAGAGAAGGATTTGTGTTTCCGACACGTGACGAACGTATCGGCGGATCACGGGGCCGGGCAATAGGCCGGGCGGCCCAGCTTTCGCCCGCAGCGGTCCTATCCGAGCGCAAAGAAAAGGGGCGGGGCGGCCCTCGGAGAAGCCGCCCCGCCCCGGTCATGCGGCCGCGCTAGAGCGCGCTGCCGCGACGACCGATGCCGCCGGTGAACAGGCTGATCACCCAGAGAAGCGCCACGATCACTGCGGCGATGAACAGCCAATGGATCACGAATCCGCCGGCAAAAAGGGCCAGCGCGAGAATGAGAAGAGCAACAAGCAGCATAGTTTCGCCTCCTTCTCCGCCCACGGGGGTGGGTCGGTTCAGGAGAAGAACGGGCGAGGCCGCCGAGTGGTTACGGGCCGGGCGGAATCGGTGCGAGCACGAAGATCAGGTCACCCTGCGCTGACTGCGCGACGCCGCTGAACTGGTACAGCCGCGGCGTCGTCGTCGTCTCGATGACCTTGACCTCACGGGCGGGGATGGTGGCCGGAAGAGGCACCTTGTTCGCGAGTGTGTCGTCCAGCGGCTGCTTCAGCTGTGCTGCCAGGTCGCCGCGGTTGAGGTACACGACGAACTTCGGGGCCTTGGCGTCTCTCGGCGGGATGAAAGCGATGACGTTCTCGATGCCGCCGACGTACTTGAAGGTGTACAGAGCGAGCTCGAGTATCTCCCTGCGGACGAGCTCGCCGCGCTCCTTCGACGGCGTTCCCGTGGCGATCGAGCACGAGACCCCGAGCCCGCAGAGCGAGTACATGACGGTGTTCGTCGGCGAGATGTGATGGACCTGCCCCTTCACGGTCTTCGTCCCGCGGACCGCGACGTAGTTGACCGGGAGCGTCGTCTTGTCCGGCGCGATCGACGGCGCCCTGGAGATGACGTCGACGATCTGGTCGCCGTTCGGCAGATGGTAGGACTGCGCGACGTGATCGGCGATCTGTTGCGCCGCGCCCTGGCCGCCGCCGCTCGGCTTCCAGGCAGACCACTGCGGCGTCGGGTTGATCGAGCGGGTCGCGAACACGACGAGCAGCACGATCGCGGCGACGAGAACCGCGCCGAGCGCGCCGTAGATGAGCGCGAAGCGCAGCTTGTGCGGGCGGACCTCGGCGGTGACGGGCAGCGCCGGTGCGGGCTCGGCCGTCGCCCCGCCACCCGGGCTCGTTAGATCTGCGGCCACGTCTCGTCCTTCGTCCAGTCGATCTCGGGACGCTGGAGATGTTGTGCGTCGAGCAGCCGCATGAGGTCGTCGCCGTACAGCTCCTGCTTTTCGATCACGGCGTCGGCGATCCGCTCGACCGCGGTCTTGTTGGCAGCGATGAAGTTCTCCGCGGTCACGTATGCCTGCCCGAGGATCTGCGCCGCGAGTGCGCGCTTGTCGCGGTCCTGGAGAACCGAGGCGATCGGGTCGCCGCCGAAGTCAGCGCTGCCCCGGGTCCGGTTCATCAGCTGGAGGCCAATGTCCTCGAAGCGCCGCATGAGCCGTTTGCGCGTCTCCTCCTCGGTCTCGTCTGCGAACTTGGCGCCGTTGAGCTCGATCCGCTGCGGGCCCATTCCGGCCGCACCGACCATGGTCGCCGCCCGTGCAGTCGCATACTGGAGATCGCCGCCGACGCCGCTCGACGTCTCGCCGTAGAAGACGTGCTCTGCAGCCATCGCGCCGAGCACGTGGACGAGGTCGCCCATCGCCTCGCCGTGCCACTGGCTGAAGCGCTCCTCCTTCTGGAACGACTGGTGATGGCCGAGCGAGCCGCCGCGCATCCGAATCGAGAGCCGGCTCGACTCGAGGTCGGGACGGTAGATATGTGCGGTCGTTGCGTGCCCGGCCTCGTGGATCGCGACCGCACGCGTCTCGTGCTCGACATAGCGGACGCCGATCGCGGTGCCGGACTCGATCGCGGTCATCGCGTCGACGAGATGCTGCCAGTTGAACGCAAGCTGTCCCTCGTGGTGCGCGTTCGTCAGCGCCATCGAGCAGATCTGCTCGATCATCGCCGGTGAGTAGCCGTTGGTGATACGCGCGATCTCGTCGCGGCGTTCGGGCGTGTCGAGGTCGGTCGCATGCGACACGCGGTCGAGGTAGAGGTCGAAGATGTCCTTGCGGTCTTCCTTCGTCGGCGTGCGGAACCAGACGTGGCGGCCCATTCGGCCCGGGCGCGTGAGCGCGGGATCGAGCCGCTCCATCGGGACGTTCGTTGCGCCGATGAAATAGATCTGCGCGCCCAGCGGGCGTGGCGGTGGGAGCCGGAAGCTCACGCGGCCGAGACGCCTCGGCACGATGTAGATCGCGTCGAGGAACGTGTTGACCTTGTTCGTGACGAAGCGGCGCATGAACGGCGGGTTGTCGATGCCGTCCATCACGACGAGCAACTGGTTGAGCGCGAGGCCTCCCCCGCCGCCCATCATCCCCGGGAAGATCCCCTGGTTGACGATGTTGCCGACCTTCGTCGCCCAGGCGGGATACGGCGACAGCCGCTCCGGCGCGCGCTGCTCGAACATCCGCTCGCGCCAGGCCCGCGTCTCGACGATCAGGTCGCCGCTCGGGTTCAGCGCGCCGAAGGCCCCGTAGATCGGCAGGTCGTTCTCGACGACCATGTTCGACCCCTGCAGCGCCTGCCGGCGCATGCCGACGGCGTCGATCTCGTCGATGAAGACGATGCACTGGCCGCCCCATTTGCGTGCCAGCTTCTTCGCCTTGCGCGCGAGGAAGCGGACGATCAGCGCGTCGATGCCGATGAACGTCTGTGCGAAGCCGGATCCCGGGATCGAGACGAACGGCGAGTTGAATCCGGTCGCGATCGCCTTCGCGAGCATCGTCTTGCCGGTACCCGGCGCGCCGAGGAACATGCAGGCCTCGCTCGCGTTTGCCTCCGGCGCGCTCGAAGGCCTCGCCCGACTGCCACAGGGTGACGATGCGCCGCACCTCTTCCTTGGCCTCGGCCTGACCGCGCACGTGGTCGAGCTTGACGCCCCACTCGGCGTCACCGGGCTCGTAGCCGCGGATCTGCGAGATGCCCATCAGCATCATCGGGCCCATGAAGATGAGGAAGTTCGCCAGGAAGAGGAACACGACGAACACCATCTGGATCCAGAACGCGCCGCTCTGGAAGAGGTGGCCGATCTTCGTCAGGAAGGTGGTCGCGCTGCCCCACCAGGTCACCGTCTCGCCGGGCGCCGAGGTCAGGACCTGGTACAGAAACGCGACGGTGATGATGCTCGCGAGGAAGATCGCGAAGCGGAAGAACGAGCGCCACGTCCACGAGCGGCGGCGGTTGACGATGTCCTCCTCGCGGAGGCGCGCGTCCTCGGTGCCGAACAGACTCGGCCACGGGATCATCCGCCGGATGACGAGATCGACGACCCCGCGGAACGCGATCACCAAGCCGAACGTCAGGAGCAGCGACTTGAGGGCGCTGTACCCGACCTGGTGGTGGAACCAGAAGTACGTCCCCGGACTCGTCAGCAGCGCGACGATCGTGGCGATCCGGCTCAGCCTGCGCAGCTGAGCGGCGAGGGCGAACGACTCCTCGCTCGACCGTAGTGTTCCCGTCAATTCCGCAGTCGCCATTGGGCCTCGCAGTGTATCCCGGAGTTTTCGTCTCATATGTACCCGAAAACGGCTTCCTTAGATTTCTCTTACGAAGACATCGAGCGGGCGCGGCGTTATCACCGGGCGCGATATGTCGCGTTCGGAGCCGGGACGGGGTTGTCGGTGGCCGTCCTCGCGCTGCTGGCGTGGGGGCCGTTCGGCCGCTGGCTCTGGAGTCTCGTGAACGACCTGGGCTGGGCCGGGTCGGCCGCCGCCTTCGCCGCGCTCGTCTGCGTGGTGGTGGATCTTGCCCTGCTGCCGCTGGCGATCTGGCGCGGTCTCTTCCGCGAGCGTGCCTGGGGCTTCTCGCGTGAGAGCACGGCCGGCTGGCTCGGCGACCGTGTGAAGGGCCTGGCCGTGAGCGTCGTTCTCACCGCCGGCGCGTGGACCGCAGCGGTCGGGCTCGCACGCGCCTTTCGAGGCTGGTGGCCGCTCGCCGCCGCAGGCGCGCTCTCCACCGGGGTGCTCGTCGCCTCGTTCCTCGCGCCCGTCGTCCTCGAGCCGCTCTTCAACCGGTTTCAACCGCTCGCGGACGAGCAGCTCGTATCCGAGCTACGCGCTCTGGGCGAGCAGGCCGGAGTGCCGGTGCGCGACGTGCTGGTAGCCGACGCGAGCCGGCGCACGACGAAGGTGAACGCCTATGTCTCCGGACTCGGCGGCACGCGACGAGTCGTCCTCTACGACACGCTGCTCGCCTCGGCAGACGGCCCCGAGGTGAAGCTGATCGTGGCGCACGAGCTTGGACACCGGCGCTCGCGCGACGTCCTGAAGGGGACGCTGCTCGCGATGCTCGGCGCCGTCGTCGCAGTGCTCGTCCTGTGGGCGGTTCTCGGCGCCCGTGTGGCCTCCCCGCGCGTGCTGCCGCAGGCGCTTCTCGTCATCACCGCGCTCGAGCTCGCCGGCCTCGCTCCCGCGGCCGCGCTCTCGCGTCGCTGGGAGCGCCGGGCCGACCGCTGCTCGCTCGAGCTGACCGGAGACCTCGACTCGTTCGAGCGCGCCCATGTCGACCTCGCGCGTAAGAACCTCTCCGACCTCGCGCCGCCGCGCCTCGTCTACCTCCTGCTCTTCAGCCATCCGACGCCGCCGGAGCGGCTCGCGCTCGGGCGCTCATGGGCCTCGGCCTCGTAGGCTTGAGGAATGCACGCTCATTCGCACGCGCCGGGGGAATCGCACGGCCACAGCCGGGTGAAGGACCGCAAGGCGATCACGATCGCGCTCTCGCTGATCCTCGCCTTCATGGTGGCCGAGGTCGCCGCGGGGATCCTCGCCGGCTCGCTCGCCTTGCTCGCGGACGCGGGTCACATGCTCACCGATGCGGCAGCTCTCGCGGGAGCGCTCGTCGCCTCGCGTCTCGCGTCGCGTCCGGCGCGCGGGGCGTGGACGTTCGGCTTCGGACGCGCCGAGATCCTCGCCGCCCAGGGCAACGGCATCACGCTGCTCGTTCTCGGCGCCTGGATCGTCTACTCCGCCGTCCGGCGCCTCATCGACCCGCCGGACGTCCACGGCGGCGTCATGCTGGTCGTCGCGCTTGTCGGCGTGGTCGTGAACCTCGCCGCGACGCTCGTGCTCGCCCGTGCCGATCGCTCGAGCCTCAACGTGGAGGGCGCGTTCCTGCACATCGCGACCGACCTCGTCGCCTTCGTCGGCACGGCGATCGCAGGGGCACTCATCCTCCTCACCGGCTGGAACCGGCTCGATCCGATCGCCGGACTGCTCGTCGCCGCACTGATGGTGCGCTCGAGCTGGACGCTGATCCGTGAGTCGGGCCGCATCTTCCTCGAGGCCGCACCCCCCGGCATCGACCCCGACGCAGTCGCGCGTGCACTCGTGGACGATCCCGATGTCGTGGAGGTGCACGACCTGCACGTCTGGACGGTCACGAGCGGCTTTCCGGCGCTTGCGGCCCACGTCCTCGTCGAGCCGGGTGTCGACTGCCACGATGCGCGGCGCAGGCTTCAGCACCTGCTCGAGGAGCGCTTCGATCTTCACCACACGACCCTTCAGGTCGATCATCTCGCGCGGCGCGCACAGGGCGTGACGCTCGAGTTGCGCGAGCGCAGTTAGCATCAGCGACTTCGTGGCAGACCTCGATCTCAGTGGCAAGACGGCGATCGTCACCGGTGCGTCGTCCGGAATCGGCCAGGCGACTGCTCGCGCCCTCGCAGCTGCAGGTGTGCGGGTCGCAGGCGGTGCACGCAGGGTCGAACGGCTCGAGACCGAGATCGCGCTCGAGCTCGACGTGACCGACCCGGAGAGCTCCGCGGCGTTCGTCGACGCTGCGGTCGAGCAACTCGGCGTCATCAACATCCTGTTCAACAACGCCGGGCTTGCGCTCGGCCGCGCGCCGTTCGACGAGTCGAGCGAGGACGACGAGGCGCGCGTGTTCGGCACGAACGTGAACGGCCTCGTACGCATGACGCGGCTCTGCCTCCCGCACTTCGGCGACTGGGGCCACATCGTCAACATGGGCTCGGTCGCGGGCCGCCAGGCGTACGAAGGCGGTGCCACGTACATCGCAGCGAAGTTCGCCGAGCGCGGCTTCACCTATGCGCTGCGTGAAGACCTGCTGGGCCGGCCGATCCGCATCACGACGGTCGATGCCGGCATGGTGAATACGGAGTTCTCGCTCGTGCGCTTCAAGGGCGACGCCGAGAAAGCCGCATCGGTATACGACGGCATCGATCCGATGACGGCGGAGGACATCTCCGACTCGGTGATGTTTGCATTGACGCGTCCGTGGCACATGAACGTCGACGAGATCGTGGTCAAAGCGCGCAACCAAGCGTCGGGCGGACGGATTCTGCGCGTGCCGTAGCGCAGGTCCCATGACGCAGCAGACAATCCTCGAAGGCTCGACGTTCTGCATCTGCGACGAGCGCGGCGACGTGCGCGAGAAGACGCACGGGCTCTTTGCGGACGACACGCGTTTCCTCTCGCGCCTCGAGCTCACGATCGACGGCAAGCCGCCGCTGCTGCTTTCGTCGGGCAACGTCGAGTACTTCTCGGCGGCGTACTTCCTGCGCAATCCGCTGACCAACCGGCTGCCGCTCGACTCCGTGCTGATCAAGCGCGAGCGGTTCGTCGGCAACGGCATGCAGGATCACATCGATCTCACGAACGAGACAGCGGAGCCGCTCGAGTTGAGACTCGAGCTCCATGTCGCCGCGGACTTCGCGGACATCATCTCGGTGAAGGAGTGGGACTTCTCGCTTGGCGATCCAGTGCATGCGAAGCCGCTTCCGAGCGCGGTCTCGGTCGAGTACGACGAACGGACCAGTCAACTCCATCTGGTCGATCCGGACGGGTACGGCCGTACGCAAGTGATCTTCTCCGTGCGAGGTGATGTGACCGATGAGGGAATCGCCTACGACCTCACACTCGCGCCACGCGAGACGTGGTCGGTGCGCATCGACGTCGGGCTCGGCACCGACGGAGCGCTGGGGCGCGAGCCCGACGTGGTCGAGCGGCATTTCGGCGAGGAGCGCGCCCGGGTGGCCGAGTCGGTCGACGCCTGGCAGTTGCGCGTCCCGCAGATCCGCGGGACGTGGAACGGTCTGCAGCAGACGTTCGGCCAATCGGTGAACGACCTGGCCGCCCTGCGCATGCGCACGGCCGACGACGCCGGCGGCGGAAAGCTTCCTGCCGCCGGGATGCCGTGGTTCATGACGGTGTTCGGCCGAGACACGCTGATCACGTGCCTGCAGACGATGCTCTTCGGCCCCGAGCTCGCCCGCTCCGCCCTGCGTGAGCTCGCGTTGCTCCAATCGACCGAGGACGACCCGACGCGCGACGCTGAGCCGGGGAAGATCGTGCACGAGATTCGCCGCGGCAAGTGCGCAACGAAGTGGTTCGACCGCTACTACGGCACCGCCGACGCGACACCGCTCTTCCTCGTTCTCCTGTCCGAGGCCTGGCGCTGGACGGACGACAGCGATCTCGTTCTCGAGCTGAAGGAGCCGGCGCTCGCGGCGCTGCGGTGGATCGACGAATACGGCGATCACGACGGCGATGGGTTCGTCGAATATGCGCGCCGCACGGAGCGCGGGCTCGAGAACCAGTCGTGGAAGGACTCCGGCGACTCGCAGCGCTTCCACGACGGCAGGTTCGCGCAGGCGCCGATCGCCCCCTGCGAGGTCCAGGGGTACGTCTACGACGCGAAGCGCCGGATGGCAGAGCTCGCCCGCGAAGTCTGGCGCGAGCCGGAGCTCGCCGACCGCCTCGAGCGCGATGCCGCGCGCTTGCAAGACCGATTCGACGAGGCCTTTTGGGTCGAGGAGCGGGGAGGCTTCTATGCGCTCGCGCTCGACGCGGAGAAGAACCGCGTCGACTCGCTCTGCTCGAACATCGGCCATCTGCTCTGGAGCGGCATCGTTCCGCCGGCGCGCGTCGACGCCGTCGTCGACGCGCTGATGGGCGACAACCTGTGGTCCGGCTGGGGTGTGCGAACAATGGCGCGCGCCGAGACGGCGTACAGCCCGCTCAGCTACCACAACGGCACGGTATGGCCACACGACAATTCGCTGATCGCGTGGGGGCTCGCCAGAAATGCGCGTTGGCCAGAGGCGCACCGCATCGCGCGCTCGATGCTCGACGCCGCGAGCACGTTCAGCTACCAGCTGCCCGAGGTGTTCGCCGGCCTGTCGCGCACCGAGTCTCCGTTCCCCATCGCGTATCCGACTGCCGCGCGCCCCCAGGCGTGGGCTGCCGGCACACCGGTGCTGCTGCTCCAGCTCCTGCTCGGCATCCAGCCCGATCGGCGGCGGCATGCGATCGAGAGCGTCGCGCCGCTCGATCTTCCGGCATGGACGGGTGACGTGCGGCTCAGCGGCCTGCGCGCGTTCGGCCGCGTCTGGGACGTGCGGCTCGAGAACGGCGACGTTACGGTGACCGAAGCGTGAAGGTCGCCGTGCTCAGCCCCGTGTGGTTCCCAGTGCCGCCAACGGGTTATGGCGGCATCGAATGGGTCGTGTCGCTGCTCGCCGACGGTCTCGTCGGAGCCGGGCACGACGTGACGCTGTTCGCGTCCGGTGACTCGCGCACGAAGGCCGAGCTCGCGTGGGTCTACGAGATCGCACCGAGCGCCCAGATCGGACGTGCAGAGGTGGAAGTTCGCCACGCGCTCGGATGCTTCGAGCGCGCCGGCGAGTACGACGTGATCAGCGACCACTCGGGCCCGCCCGCTGCGGTAATCGCCGGCGCGGTGCAGACACCCACGGTGCACACGGTGCACGGTCCGCTCGGCGGCGAGCCGGGTGAGTTCTACGAGCAGATCGCGCGGGTTGCGCCGCGCACCGGCCTCATCTCGATCTCGATGAACCAGCGCAAGCCCCATCCCGATCTGCCGTGGCTCGCGAACATCCCGAATGCGCTCGACTTCTCGTTCTATCCCGTGCAGCCGCGCCGCGGCGACTACCTGCTCTTCCTCGGGCGGATGAACGCCGACAAGGGCGCGCATCGCGCGGTGGCGGTTGCGCTCGCGGCGGACGTACCGCTGAAGCTCGCCGGGAAGTGCCGTGAGCCCGCGGAGGTGGAGTACTTCAAGGAGTTCGTCGAGCCGCACCTGCACCCGGGTCGGATCGAGTACCTCGGCGAGGTGACGCACGGGGAGAAGGTGGAGCTCCTGCAGGACGCACGCGCGACGCTGTTCCCGGTCGAGTGGGAAGAGCCGTTCGGCCTCGTGATGATCGAGTCGATGGCGTGCGGGACACCGGTGATCGGTACGCGCTGGGGCGCTGTTCCCGAGGTGATCGAGCACGGTCGCAGCGGAATCATCGTCGACGACTATCGCGAGATGGCCGGCGCTCTGGCCGCCGCGGACGCGCTCGAGCCGCTCGAGCTCCGGCGCGCGGCCGAGGAGCGATTCTCACGCGAGCGGATGGTCGACGACTATCTGCGTGCGTTCGAGTCGGCGATCGCAGCCGCGCGGTAGGTCACGCCGGCGGAGGCCAGGCGTACCAGTGCTCCACCTGCACCCACGCACTGAACCGAGCGCGGTCGCGCTTGCGGTATGGCTTGCCCGTGTACCGGACGGCGAGGCGGTCGATGTCGCGGAGGTCGGGATCCTCCTCGATCGATGCGACCGTCCCCATGACCGTGACGGCGTGGTGCCAGTTCTCGTCGTCGAGCACGGTGATCGACACGTGCGGGTTGGCGCGCAGGTACCCGAGCCGCACACGCGTGTCCTCCATGTTCAAGAGCACACGTCCGTCCTCCCAGTCGTACCAGGTGGCCGCCGTGTGCGGCGTGCCGTCGGGACGCACCGACGCGATGACCGCGGGATTCGGCTTCGAGAGGAAGGCATCGATCTCGGGCGGGACGGGAGGGCGCGGCATTACGCGGGCGCCTCCACGGCCGTCGTGTCGCCGGGCGCGTCGTCCCAAGTGAACTCTCGAACGCTGCGGAGTCGCACGACCACGAGCGTACTCGCGATCAGCCACGCTGCGCCGAAGAGCAGATACGCGCGCATGCCGACGATTTCGGAGATCGGGCCTGCGAGCGCATACCCCGCGGGGAGAAACACCATGGCGCCCATCCAGCCATACGCGGCGACGCGTGCGAGCTTGTCGGGGGCGATCGTCCGCTGGACGGCGGTGTCCCAGACGACGGAGCCGCAGGCGAACGCGAACCCGGCGAGCGCCGCCGCGGGTGCGAGCAACTCGACTCGGGCGTGGAAGGCGAGCAGCACGCTCTGGATGGCTGTCAGCAGGAAGAGCGCGGAGACCGCGACGAGGGGCCGGCGTGGGCGGACGCGCACGCCGGCGAGGCTCCCGAGCAGGGCCCCGAGCCCCTCGCCGGTGACGACGATGCCCCAAGTGCTCGCACCGCCCATCGAATGCTTGGCGATGTAGGGGCCGAGCACGAAGAACGGCGCGTACGTGAACAGGAAGTAGAGCGCGATCCAGAGCACGAGCACCCAGAGCCAGGTGTACTCGACGAATGCGCTCCAGCCTTCGCGCAACTCGCGCAGGAAGCTGTCTCCTGCGCGTGCGAGCGACTCGACGTGGACCTGCGAGAGGAGTAGCGCACTCACGCCGTACGTTGCCGCGTCGAAGATGAGGGCGGCGCCCGAGCCGACTGTCGCGACGATCGTGCCGCCCAACGCGGCACCGACCGGAAACGCGGCGTACCGCGCGATCGCGAGGTAGCCGTTCGCCTGCTGCAACAGCTCCGGGCGCACGATCTCGCGCACGAGCCCGTAGAACGCGGGGTTGTACAACGCGACGGACGCACCGCCTAGCGCCTGGAGCACGATCAGCTCCCAGACTTGCGCGTGACCGCTGACGAGCAGGAGGCCCATGACGAGCCGCACCACGAAGCTCGCGCTGTCGCCTGCGATCATCACCGCGCGGCGGGGCAGCCGATCGCCGATCACGCCGCCGAACGCGAGCATCGAGACTTGCGCGACCGTCCAGGCCGCGAACGAAAGGCCGACGGCGGTTGCGCTTCCGCCCAGGTCGAGCACCGCGAACGCCACGGCGATCGGAGCGAGATACGTTCCGACGTACGAGACCGCGCGCCCGGCGAAGAGCAGGCGGAAGTTCCGTTCGCGGAGCGCCTCCACGAACGGGATGGTGATGCTCTACGACGCCGGAGACAAGTCGGCCTGCTTGTCGGCCCACCGCTTCAGGCCGTGATATGACTGCCAGAAGGGCATCGCATTGCTCCACGCCCCGAGGTCCTCGCCGGAGTCGGCGAGCTCGGTCTGGCAATACGCGACGAACTCGTCCTCCGTCGCGCCGCCCAGCACGAACTCCGCCCAGTCCAGCAACTCGAGTCGCAGCCGCGCGAGGTGCGACACCGGATCGTCGACGACGCCGAAATGGATGAGGGCGAGGCGCTCGGGCGCGCGGCGCTCCATCTCGTCGATGGTCTGCTGCCAGCCGTCGACGTCGACATCGGGAGGCGGCGTGGGCGGCATCACGTATCGGCCCGGATGGATGCGCACGCCCGCCGCGTCACCCGCGTAGAGCGTGCCGTCGGGGTCGAGATAGGAAACGTGATGCGACGCATGCCCCGGCGTCGGGAAGCACGCGAGGCCCACCACCATCGGCGCGGCGATCCGCACGTTCTGCGCCGGCACCGGCACGAGCTCGCCCCAGAGGTCGTCGAACGTGTCGCCGTACAGGCGCCGCGCACTTCGCTCGAGCCGCTCCGGCTCGATCAGGTGCGGCGCGCCGATCTCCGACACGTGCACCTGGAGCGCCGGGTGCTCACGGACGAGCACGCCGGCCGCGCCCGCATGGTCGAGGTGGATGTGGCTCAGCAGCAGATGCCGGATGTCGGTGAGCTGCAGGCCGCGCGAGGCGAGGCCCGCCTTCAGCGCATCGATGGTCGCCGCCGGGCCGCAGTCGAAGAGGGCCGGGCCGTCCGCGCTGTCGAGCACGTAGCAGCCGACTGAGCGCTCTACACCAACGTGAAGGAGATCGATCGGCTCGAGATCGGTCACGGGCTCGATCCTACGAAGCTCGCGCGCGGGCTGCCGCGACGATCGCCATCGCCTCGGAGCGGTTGCCCCAGCCCTGCGTCTCCGTGCGCTTGCTCGGCTCGAGATCCTTGTACCGCTGGAAGAAGTGCTCGATCTCGTCGCGCAGCTCGGCAGTGACGTCGTGGATGTCGCTGATGCGCTCGAACGACGGGTCGCCGAGCGGCACGCACAGCACCTTCTCGTCCGGGCCCTTCTCGTCGTTCATGTGAAACACGCCGATCGGCCGCACACGGATCCTGCAGCCCGGGAATGTCGGGTCTGCCACGAGAACGAGCGCGTCGAGCGGGTCACCGTCTTCGGCGAGCGTCCCCTCGACGAAGCCGTAGTCGGCGGGATACGCCATCGCGGTGAAGAGCCGGCGGTCGAGCACGATGCCGCCGAGCTCCTCGTCCCACTCGTACTTGTTCCGCGACCCTGACGGGATCTCGACGAAGACCACGGCGCCGGGCTGCTTGTCCGTCACGCGTGTGCGGCGGCAACCGGGACGAGAGCAGCGGCGAGGTCGTTGACGAGATCCTCGACGGCCTCGATGCCGACAGACAGCCGGACGAGATTGCCCGGTGCGGCGAACGGCGCGTTCGCCGTGGAGGCGTGCGTCATGCGCGCCGGGACCTCGATCAGGCTCTCGACGCCGCCGAGCGACTCCGCGAGCTGGAAGAGCTTCGTGCGCCCGACGAGCGCGACGGCCTCCTCGTCCGACTCGGCGAGGAACGAGACCATGCCGCCGAAGTCGTGCATCTGGCGCGCCGCGATCGCGTGGCCGGGATGCGTCGGCAGGCCCGGGTAGAAGACGCGCTCGACATTGGGATGGTGCTCGAGCCACACCGCGATCGCCGTTGCGTTCTCGCAGTGCTTGCGCATCCGCACGGCGAGCGTCTTGATGCCGCGCAGGACGAGCCAGCTGTCGAACGGGCCCGGCACCGCGCCGAGCGACTTCTGCAAGAAGTACAGGCGCTCCGCGATCGTCGGGTCGTTCGTCGCGGCGAAGCCGCCGACCGTGTCGGAGTGGCCGCCGAGATACTTCGTCGTCGAGTGGACGACGACGTCCGCGCCGAGCTCGAGCGGACGCTGCAGGTACGGCGTCGCGAACGTGTTGTCGACGACGAGGATCGCGCCGACCTCGTGTGCAGCGTCGGCTGCCGCCCGGATGTCCACGACGTTCAGCAACGGGTTGGACGGCGATTCGACCCACACCATCCGCGTGTTCTCGTCGAGATGCTCGCGAAGGTTCGGAAACTCGTTCGCCGGCACGTACTCGAACTGGTAGCCCTTCGGCTCGTAGACCTGGGAGGTCATCCGGTACACGCCGCCGTACACATCCGCGATCAGGACGACGCGCTGTCCGGGGTCGACGAGGTGCATGAGCGTCGTCGTCGCGCCGAGCCCGGACGAGAACGCGATCCCATGGTCGGCGGACTCGAGCGAGGCGAGGCATTCCTGCAACGCGGTGCGCGTCGGATTCGCGACACGCGCGTAGTCGTAGCCCTTGTGGACTCCCACGGCATCCTGCACGAACGTCGACGTCTGGTAGATCGGGACAGTCACCGCGCCTGTCGCGGGGTCGGGCTCCTGCCCGTCGTGGATCGCTCGTGTCTCGAAGTCCATCCGTCGATTGTACGGTCGTCAGCGCGCCACGGTCGGGGCGCCGATGACCCTGGCCAGGCGGATCAGGGCGAGATCGAGCGTCGCGTCGAGGTCGCCGCGGACGCCGGGCTCCGGATGAAACGCCTTGACGCGCAGCACACCCTCGGCGCGCTCGTGCTTCAGGTCGACTCGGCCGACGAGGCGGTCTCGTCGGAGCAGAGGCAGCACGTAGTAGCCGTAGACGCGCTCGTGCTCGCGCTTGTAGATCTCGATCACGTGCTCGAACCCGAACGTGCGCTTCAGGAAGGCGCGATCCCAGAGCAGGTTGTCGAACGGCGAGAGGAGGAGGGCGGGGGGAACCGCCCCGCCCGGCTCGACGCCGGCGGGAACGAGCACAGGCGCCTTGCCGTCGTCGACTGCGAGTCGGCGCAGCGTGCCTTCGGCGACCAGCGCATCGGCATGCGGTCGGATGCGTGCAGCGCCCCCGGGCAGCCGCCACATCTCGGCGACCGCCGACTCGGTGAGCGCTCCGCGCGCCTCGACGCCGCGCACCGTCGCCCAGCGCACGAACTCGTCGTCGCTCGGGATCTTTCCGTTGACGTTCACGGAGGCCGGGAGAACGCGCTCCGGCAGGTCGTACAGACGCTGGAAGCCGTCCCGCCCGGCGATCACGACCCTCCCTGCCGAGTGCAGGGCCTCGAGCACGATCTTGGCCGGCTTCCAGTTCCACATGCCGCCGGGCCCCGACCCCTCGAAGTGCCGGGAGCCGAGCGGCCCGCGCTCGGCGATCTCCTTCAGCACCTGCTCGGTCAGCTCGGGCTCGCGCTCGAACACGTTGCCGCGCCACGGGTGAGAGTCGGCGAACTTCGCCATGCGCCAGCGGTGCATCGGGTAGTCGTCGATGGGCAGCAGGCACGCCTCGTGCGCCCAGTATTCGAACAGCTCGCCCGTGCGCAGCAGCCGCGACACTGAGGGCTCCGGATACGCGCCGACGCGCGCACCGAGTGCGACGCGATGGCTGCGTTCCACCGTCGACACCGAGTCGAGCTGGATGCACGCGACGCGTCGGATCGTCGCGAGCACCTCGGCAGGCGTACCCGCGCGTGGACGTGACGCATATCCCTGCGCTTCCACCACGCGGCGGCGGATCTCTGCGACGCTGACGGTCGTGAGCGACTTCGGCACCTTCGTACTACACCAGTTGCCGCCTCCTCCAGGTCGTGTGCTCGAGGTCGGTTGCGGCAAGGAGGGCGGTCTCGTCGAGGTGCTCACGGCGGGGGGCTACGACGTGCTGGGCGTCGATCCGGAGGCGCCCGAGGGAAACGGCTTCCTGCGCTCGCGCTTCCAGGACGTCGACGGCATGTACGACGCGGTCGTCGCGGGCCGCGTGCTCCATCACGTCAATCCGCTCGACGCCGGGATCGCGAAGCTCGCGAGCCTCGCACCGCTGCTCGTCGTCGACGAATTTGCGCCCGACCGCATCGATCCGGGCGCTCGGGACTGGTACGAAGGACAGCGCCGCATGCTCGTCGCCGCGGGGGCGAGCCCACCCGGACCGCCCGACCTCGGCGCGTGGGCGGCTCGCCATCCAGATCTTCACTCGCCCGACACGTTGCTCGCAGCACTCCGTACGCACTACGACGAGCGTGCGCTCGAATGGCTTCCGTACCTGCACCGCTGGCTCGGCGGCCCGAGCAGCGAAGCGCTCGAGAGCACCCTCGTCGGTGCGGGCGCGATCCCCGCGATCGGCTACCGCTGGGCGGGGGTCGCTAAGCCTGCGCGGCGCCGCTGAGCACGTCGACCGTGCGCTCCTCGGCTGCGTTGTCGCGGTACTCCGGGCCGAGCTTGTCCGCGAGCAGCTTCGCGAGCTCGCCGCTCTCGCCGAGCTCCTGCGTGATGTCGGCGCCGCCGATCAGCTCGCCCTTGACGAAGACCTGCGGAATCGTGGGCCAGCCGGAGATTGCCTGGAGCTCCTGCCGGATCGCCGGGTCGGGCAGGATGTCGACGGCGGTCACCGGCGCGCCGGCCTCGCGCAGCGCCTGCAACGCGCGATGCGAGTTGCCGCACATCGGGACCTGCGCGGTGCCCTTGATGAACACGGCGACGGGCTCGTTCGAGATGACGTCCTGGATGCGTTCGGACAGCTCGCTCATGTTGTTCCTCTCGTCTTGATTCGAAGCTCGTGGATGGTGCCGTCGCGCAACGGCTCGGCGAGCGCCTCGTTCACGAGGCGATGCTGCTCGAGCAGCGAGAGACCCGCAAAACGGTCGCTCGCGACGATCACCTGGAAGTGGTCGCCGCCGCCGGTGCGATCCTCGACGACGACCTCGCCCGCATCGGGAAAGGCGTCGCGCAGCAGGTTCTCGAGTCGCTCGGCGGCCACGCCCTCACTCTAGCCGCGCGCCTTTGGGTTGAGCCGCGGCCCTACCGCAGGCGCTGCGTCGAGTCGCGGACGATGAACCGCGTGGCAAGCTCGACGTGGAGCGCCTGGATGCTCTGGTTGTCGACGAGCCGCGTCAGGAGGCTCACCGCCATGCGCCCCATCTCCTCGAGCGGCTGGCGAACGGTCGTGAGCGCGGGCGTCATCAGCTCGGCCCACTCGAGGTCGTCGAAGCCGACGACGGACAGATCGTCCGGGATCCGGAGACCTCGGGCACGCGCGGCCCGCATCGTTCCGATCGCCAGGTTGTCGTTGAACGCGAAGATCGCCGTCGGGCGGTCGGCCGCGTCGAGCAGGCGCCCGGCCGCTTCGATGCCTCCTTCGATCTGGAAGTTCGATGCCACCTCGAGCGCGGGATCGGGCATGATCCCCGCCGACGCGAGCGCCGCGTGGTACCCGTCGAGGCGTTCCTGGGGCGCGAGCCATCCTGTCGGGCCTGTGAGGACGCCGATGCGGCGATGCCCGAGATCGAGGAGATGCCGCACGGCCTGGTTTGCTCCCGAGCTGTTGGCTGCGGAGACTGCCGGGATGCGCTCGTTGAGCGGCGTCAGCGGGTCGACGACGACGAAGCGATATCCGTGGTTGAGGAGGTTCTCGAGCTCCTCGTTCGTCTCCTCCGGGAGGATGAGCAGAGCGCCGTCGGTGGTTCCGTGCATGAGGCGGTCGAGGAGGGAGACCTCGCGGTCGTGCTCGTGCTCCGTCGGGCACAGGACGATGCGCATGTCCTGCTCGTAGAGGGCCTCCGCCGCGCCGGAGAGGATGGACGAGAAGAAGACCGGAGCGACCCTCGGAACCGTGACGCCGACGAAGCCGGTCCTGCCGGCCGAGAGCCCACGGGCCGTCCGGTTGACGGAATAGCCGTGCTCCCGGACGATCTTCTGGACGAGCTCCCGGGTCTCGGCCGAGACGTCGCCGCGGCCGTTCACGACGCGCGAGACCGTCGCGATCGAGACGCCGGCGAGGTCGGCGATCTGCCTGATCGTGACGCGGTGCCGTCCATCGTGGCCGTTGGTCGGCTGAGCCATGCGGTCATTGAAGCACGTTCCGGAACGTTTCGGAAGTGTTTTCGGCGATGTACCGGTCTGTTTCCCCCGGACGTTGCTAACTCCTGACACAAAAAATCGTCAAAAGCGTGAAGCAGGGCTTGACTTTACCGGTTCGATCGTGGTAACCGTTACCGGAAACTTTCGGCGAATGCGACCGAACGCCTCGATTCTGCCCACGGGCAAAGAAAGGATCTGCAGATGCGACGTCACGTCCGCTCCATCCGCACGGCTTCCGGCAATCGCCGCGGCCGCGGGACTCACAGCGACGATTGCGGCACTGATCGTCACGGCCGCGGTACCCGCGGCGACGCGGGCCTCGAGCTCCGCCAGCGCGTCCCACACCTGTCTCGTCATGACGGGCTCGGGCGATCCCGCGTTCACGAAGAACTTCAACCCGTACACGGCGCAGGGCCTGCCGAGCGGTGGCTTCGTGCGCGGAGCCTTCTACGAGCCGCTGATCATCAGCAGCGTCGCAGGCGGCGGGCACACCTACCCGTGGCTCGCAGCGTCCTGGAACTGGAGCAACGGCAGCAAGACGCTCACCCTCAACCTCCGGAAGAACGTCAAGTGGACCGACGGCGTGCCGCTCACCTCGGCGGACGTCGTGTACAGCCTGACGGCCGGCAAGCAGGACAAGTCGATGGACATGATCGGCTACGCCTCGCCTGACACGAGTGTCGCGTCGATCAAGGCGTCCGGCCCCTACAAGGTCCTCATCAACCTCAAGACGATCGACTCGCAGTTCATCGCCGCCAACCTGAACCAGCAGTTTGTCGTGCCGAAGCACATCTGGTCGAAGGTCGCGGATCCGGCGACGTTCACGAACCCGAACCCGGTCGGGTCGGGCCCGTTCGCGAAGGTCGGCCGCTTCACCTCCCAGGACTTCGTGTTCAACAAGAACCCGAACTACTGGATGGCCGGCGCGCCGAAGATCCCGTGCCTCGAGTACACCCAGGCCGCGTCGAACGACTCGGCGCTCCTGGCGATCCAGAGCGGCCAGGTCGACTGGACGCACAACTTCGTGCCGAACGTCGCCAAGGCCTACTCCGCCAAGGATCCGGCGCACTACCACGCGTTCTACGCGACGACCGCCTACGCGCAGTCGCTCGTGTTCGACACCACGCAGTATCCGTACAGCATCGTTGCGTTCCGGAAGGCGCTCAGCCTCGCGATCAACCGGAGCGACGTGTCGAAGCTCGGTGAGTACGGCTATGCGCCGCCCACCGACGCGCTCGGCATCAACTACATCTTCCCGAAGTGGGACAAGGGCGCCGTTCATGCCACCGCCCAGGCGGCGGCCGCGTACAACCCCGCCGCGGCGAAGAAGATGCTCACGGACGCCGGGTTCACCTACAAGGGCTCGACCCTGCTCGATCCGAAGGGCAACCCGGTCAAGCTCGACATCCACGTGATCTCGGGCTGGTCTGACTGGGTCGCGTCCGACCAGATCATCTCGAAGAACCTCCAGGCGATCGGCATCGACTCGAACGTCGCACTGGAGCCGGACTGGAACTCGTGGTATCCGAACGCATCGTCGACGAAGAACCCGACGCTGCTCTGGCAGACGGCTTCGCAGGCTTCGCCGTATGCCTACTTCCTGTCCAACCTGTCGCAGCTGAAGTTCACGCCGAGCGGCCAGGATGCAACGAACACCGGCAACTGGGCGCACATCGCTGACGCGCAGGCGACGGATCTGCTCAACCAGTGGAAGGCGACTCTCAGCCCGGCGAAGCAGCAGTTGTTGTTCGCGAAGGTCTCGAACATCTTCCTGCAGACCCAGCCGATCATCCCGCTGTTCGTCGGGCCGCGTTGGTCGACGTACAGCACGAAGTACTTCCACTGCTTCTCGTCGCCGAAGGACTTCTACGGCGATCCGATCTTCACGACAGCGCCCGACAACATCCTCTCCTTCACGCGGATTTGCCCGGGCGGCAAGGCCGGCGCGTGAACCTGAGGTAACAAGGCCCTCCGACACCGTCGCGGGCGGGACACCAGGACGTCCCGCCCGCTTCGGTCTATCGTCAGGTCTTCACCCTTATGCGCTGGTTCCTGAGACGTCTCGGCTTCTACATCTTCGCCACCTGGGTGGCGCTGACGATCACGTTCCTGCTGCCGCGGCTCATGCCCGGCGACCCGATCGGCGGCATCCTCCAGCACCTCTCGCCCGCCCAGCTGCAGTCGAACCCGGGGATCGTCGATACGTACCGCGCACTGCTCGGCGGTGGTCACCAGTCGATCTTCGAGGCGTACTGGCAGTACTTGAATCGCGTCGCGACGCTGAACTTCGGCGTCTCGACGTCCAACTATCCGACGAAGGTCTCCGACGTCGTCGCACACACGCTCCCCTACTCGATCGTGCTCGTCGGGATCGCGTTCGCCTTCGCGTTCATCCTGGGCATCGCGATCGGCACGATCGCCGCGTGGCGGCGGGGCGGTTTCTTCGACTCCATCGCCGTGCCGATGTTCATGGCGCTCGGCGCGTTCCCTGCGTACTTCACAGGACTCATCGTCGTCTACTTCCTCGGGCTCAAGCTCGGCTGGTTCCCGATCTCGCACGCGTACGACAACGGCGTCACGCCGGGGGCCAACTGGCCGTTCGTCTGGAGCGCGACGCGCCACGGCCTGCTCCCCGCGCTCGTGATCGTCCTTGCGTTCGCCGGCGGCTGGGTGCTGAACATGCGCACGGTGATGATCAACACGATCAGCGAGGACTACGTCGCGATGGCGCAGGCGAAGGGTCTTCGCGACAGGCGCGTGATGACGCGCTACGCGGCCCGCAACGCGATCCTGCCGCCGCTCAACGGATTCGCCCCCCAGTTTGCGACCGCAGTCGGCGGCGTGATCTTCATCGAGCTCGTCTTCAGCTATCCCGGCGCCGGTTACACGCTGCAGCAGGCCGCGCTCGGAAATGACTACCCGTTGACGCAGGCGCTGCTGCTGTTCTTCGCGCTGTGCCCGATCGTCGCCAACTTCATCATGGACATCCTGAACCTCATCCTCGATCCACGCGTGAGGACGTCCTAGATGTCGCGGCTGCAGCCGACGCTGATCGACCTGCCCGATCCCGAGGCGCCGTTCGGCGCAGAGGTCGCTCCGCTCACGGTCACGATCGGCCGCCGTCGCCGGCCCATCGTCCCGGGCTGGCTCCGCATGCTGATGTCGAACCCGAAGGGGCGCGTCGGTGTATTCGTCTTCACGGGGATGGTGTTGCTCGGCGTCCTCGCGCCGCTCTTCGTCAGCGCCAGCTCGGCGGTCGACTTCTCCCTGCTCGACGCCCGGCAGGGCCCGTCGTGGCATCACTTCTTCGGCACGACCGACCAGGGAAGCGATGTCTTCGCGCAGGTTGCGTGGGGCGCGAGGCGCTCGCTCGCACTTGGAGCCGCGGCCGGCGCGCTCGCGACCATCGTCGCAACGACCCTCGGCGTCTTCGCCGCGTACGCCGGTGGTCTCGCCGACGATTTCATCAACCTCATCACCAATGTCTTCTTCGTCATCCCGACGATCCCGCTGCTCGTCGACATCACTGCATATCTCCACACACGGAGCATGCTCGTGATGATCGTCGTCATCGCCGCGACGCTCTGGGCCTTCGAGGCGCGGATCCTGCGGGGTCAGGCGCTGACGCTGAGAAATCGCGACTTCATCGCCGCGTCGAAGGTCGCGGGTGAGTCGACACGCCGGATCGTCTTCGGTGAGCTGATGCCGAACATGATCAGCCGCATCGCAGCCGCCTTCGTGCTCGTGTTCTACGTCGCGATCCTCGTCGATGCGGGTCTCGAGTTCCTCGGGCTCGGCGAGATGGACAAGCCGAGCTGGGGTGTCGCGCTCTACTGGGCGACGGTCAACTCCAGCGTGCTGCAGGGCGAATGGTGGTCGTTCGTGTTCCCCGGTCTCGCGATCGGCATCACCGTGCTGTCGCTGACGCTCATCCTCGCCGGCATCGACGAGATCAGCAATCCGCGGCTTCGCACGATTCGAAAGAGCCGCAAGCTCGGGCGTCGACGCACCGCACGGAGCTCGCAGTGACCGAGGTCGTCGAGCCGATGGCGATGTCTTCCTCGCCGGCGTCGCCGGGCGAGCCGGTCATCGAGCTGCGGCAGCTCGTCGTCGAGTACGGCGCCGGCGATCGCAGCGTGCGTGCCGTGGACGGAGTCGACCTCACGATCCACGCCGGTGAGGTCGTCGGGCTCGCGGGCGAATCGGGCTGCGGCAAGAGCACCGTGGCGAACGCGATGATGCAGATCCTCCGACCGCCGGCCAAGGTCACCGGCGGCAGCATCCTCTTCCGTGGTGACGACCTCGTGGGCAAGAAGCGAGAAGCGCTTCGCCGCTACCGGTGGCAGGACGTGTCGATGGTGTTCCAGAGCGCCATGAACTCGCTCAATCCCGTCATGCGCGTCGGCGACCAGTTCGTCGACATGATGCGCGCCCACCAGCACGTGTCGAGGCGTGTCGCGCTCAAACGTGCGGAGGAGTTGCTCGACGTCGTCGGCATCGATCCCCGCCGTATCCGCGCCTTTCCCCATGAGCTCTCCGGTGGGATGCGGCAGCGCGTGATCATTGCGATGGCCCTCGCACTCAGCCCTGAGCTGTTGATCATGGACGAGCCGACGACGGCGCTCGACGTCGTCGTGCAACGCGAGATCCTTCAGCAGATCCAGGACCTGCAGCGTGACTTCGGCTGCGCAATCCTCTTCATCACGCACGATCTCTCGCTGCTGCTCGAGTTTGCGGACCGGATCGCGATCATGTACGCGGGCGAGATCGTCGAGTCCGCGCCGTCCGACCAGCTGCGAACGAGTCCGCAGCATCCCTACACGCGGGGGCTCATGGCGTCGTTCCCTCCGCTGACGGGGCCGATGCCCCGGCTGCTCGGCATTCCCGGCTCGCCCCCCGACCTCTCCGATCCCCCGGCGGGGTGCAGGTTCCACCCCCGCTGCCCACTCTGCGTCCCGGAACAGCACGCCATGTACATGCGCCAGACGGCGGAGCATCCGTCACTCCGCCGGGTCGGTCCCGACCACCTCGTCGCATGTCATCTCGCCGGAGAAACACGATGAGCGAAGCGGCGCTAGAGGTTCGCAATCTCGAGAAGCGCTTCCCCGCCGACGGCGGGTTGGTGAGCAGGCGAAGCTACGTGCACGCGGTCGACGATGTCAGCTTCACGCTCCGTCCCGGAAAGATCACCGCACTCGTCGGTGAGAGCGGCAGCGGCAAGAGCACGGTGGCACGACTGATCGCGCGCTTGTATCCCCCGACTTCCGGAAGCGTCATCTACCGCGGTCGCGACATCTCTCGCGACCGGAGCCGGCGGTCGGCGCTCGGCTACCGATCGCAGGTGCAGATGATCTTCCAGGATCCATTCGGCTCGCTCAATCCGGTGAAGACCATCCGGCACCACCTCGAGCGTCCGCTTCGAGTCCACGGCATCGTCGATCGCGACGAGATCGAGACTCGTGTGCACGAGCTGCTGCGCACCGTCGGTCTCGTGCCCCCCGCGCATGTGGCGGACAAGTACCCCCACGAGCTCTCCGGTGGACAGCGCCAGCGAGTTGCAATCGCGCGAACGCTGGCTGTCGAGCCGGTGGTGCTCCTGGCGGACGAGCCGACGAGCATGCTCGACGTCTCGATTCGCATCGGGATCCTGAACCTGATGCTCAAGCTCAAGGAGGAGCGGCAGATCGCGTTCCTCTACGTCACGCACGATCTTGCGAGTGCGCGCTACGTCGCCGACGACATTCTCGTGATGTACGCGGGCCAGATCGTCGAGCAGGGGCCGATCGAGGATGTCCTGGCCGACCCGCTCCATCCGTACACGCGGCTGCTGCTCTCCGCGGCGGCCGACCCCGAGGCAGGTCTCGAGGCGAACCGGATCGAGGTACACAAGGGACTTGCCTCCGCGGCGGTCGATCCACCCGCGGGCTGCCGCTTCGTCTCGCGCTGCCCGCTCGCGATCGACGTCTGTTCGAACATCACGCCTGCGCTCGTCGCAGCGCGGCGAGGACAGGAGGCGCGATGTCACGTCACGGCTCCCGATCCGACGCTTGCCGGTTACACCACATCAACGAATCACGTCGAGAGGTCCCAATGAGCAATCAACCGAACAGCTACCCGAACGTCGCCCTGATGCTCTACACCGTTCGCGACCAATGCGCACGCGATCTCGAGAGCGTGCTGCGCACCGTCGCAGGGATCGGCTACGCCGGGGTCGAGCTCCACTCCCTGCACGGCCATCACCCGGCGGTCGTGCGGAGCTGGCTCGACGAGCTCGGTCTTGTCGCCGTCGGCCGTCACGCCGGTTTCGACGAGCTCGAGAACGACCTTCCCGCGCTCGGCGTTGAGCTCGGCATCCTCGGGACCGATCGCGTCGCGCTCGCCTGGATCGATCCGCCGGAAAGCGCTGCGGACGCGCGGGCGGCCGTGGAGCGGATCGCTGCGATTGCGCAGCGGGCGCACGACCTCGACCTGCGCTTCGGGTTCCACAACCACTGGGGCGAGCTGAAGCCGCTCGACAACGGCAAGACGACGCTCGACCTGCTGTGCGCGCTTCCGCCCGAGCAGCTCGAGCTCGAGCTCGATCTCGGCTGGGTCTGGGAGGCGGGGGCGGACCCCGTCGAGCTGCTCGAGCGGCTTGCGGGCCGCTGTCCGCTCGTCCACGTGAAGGACCTGCGCTCGCGCGGCAGCCGCGAATACTGTCCCGTCGGCGACGGTGCCGTGGGATACGACCGCATCCTGCCGGCGGCGCTCGACGCCGGGGTCGAGTGGCTGATCGTCGAGCAGGACGAGGTCGACGGGCCGCCGTTCGAGGCCGTTCAGCGGTCGCTCGACGCCGTGCGGGGCTTCCTGCCGGTGGCGGCATGAGCGCCGCGCCGGCCGAGCGCGCACGCGTCGGCGTCATCGGCTGCGGAATCATTGCCAAGGCCTATGCAGAGGGCGCGGTCGCGTTCGACTCGTTCTCCGTCGAGGCGTGCGCAGACAGCGACGCCGAGCGCGCCGAGGCGCTGGCTGCGGGGCATGGTCTCGAGGTGATGTCGGTCGAGGGCCTGATCTCCTCACCCGAGATCGACGTCATCCTCAATCTCACGCCGCCGACCGTTCACGCGGCCGTCGTCGGTGGGGCGCTCGAGGCCGGGAAGCACGTCTACACCGAGAAGCCGCTCACGACCTCACTGCCGATCGCGCAGGAGCTCGTCGCCTCGGCCAATCGGCTCGGCCTGCGGATCGGCTGCGCACCGGACACGTTCCTGTCGAGTGCGTACGAGGCGGCCCGCGCCCTGATCCAGCGGGGCGACATCGGCGAGCCGCTCGGCGCCACCGCGACGATGCTCGTCGGCGGGCCGGACAACTGGCATCCCAACGCGGACTTCTTCTACCGCGCAGGGGGTGGGCCGATGCTCGACCTCGCGCCGTACTACCTCACGGCGATCGCGTCGCTGCTCGGGCCGTTCGCGTCGGCAGCAGGCTTCGCGACGACTCCCACGCCGGAGCGGACGCTCGGCGTCGGGCCGCGCAAGGGAGAGAAGTTCACCGTGGACGTGCCGACGCATGTCGCTGCGGCGCTCCGGCTCGAGTCCGGCGCGCTCGCGACACTGACCGTGAGCTTCGAGTCGCGAGGCCGGTACGACAGCCGGATGACGGTGCACGGAACCGAGGGTGCCCTGTCGCTCCCCGACGCGAACCAGTTCGACGGCGACCTGGCCGTGTTCAACGGAGCCGGCGAATGGGAGGCCGTTCCGTACGCGTCGCGCGGGGCGCAGGAGACGCGCGGCTACGGCCTGCACGAGATGCTCGAAGCAGTTCGAGAGAAGCGGCCGCACCGTGCGTCGGGCGAGCTCGGCCTGCACGTGCTCGAGACGGCGACGGCGGTGCTCCGCTCGGCGGAAGAAGGTCGCACGATCGATGTCGTTTCGCGATTCACGTCGACGTAGGACTGTTGCGCTCGCCGCGGCGGCCATCGCCGCCGCGGTAGGCGCCGCGCTGCTCCTCCTGCCGCGCGGCGCCGACGCCTACGTCGTCCACCGGCTCGTGTCCGACCAGGGCTCCGCTGCCCGCGTCCGCGATGCGGCGCTCGTCAACGCGTGGGGCCTGGCGGCGAGCCCGACCGGCCCGTGGTGGACGGCCAACGAGGCACGCGGTGCAAGCACGCTGTTCGCCGGAGATGGGAACAAGCAGACGCTGTCGGTCACCGTCGAAGGCGGCCCCACCGGCATCGCGTTCAACAGCGGCCGAAGCTTTGTCGTTCGCGACGGCGGCGTGTCGGCGCCCGCACGGTTCCTCTATGCGTGCGAGGACGGAACGATCCGCGGCTGGTCGCCCGTCGTTCCGCACGGCTGGTCGGACGTCGCCGTCGTCGCCGTCGACGAAGGCGCCAAAGGCGCGATCTTCCGCGGCCTCGCGATCGCGACGCTCCCGAACGGGTCGCAGCGCCTCTACGCAACGGACTTCCACAACGACCGCGTCGTCGTCTTCGACGGCCGTTGGCACCGCGTCATCCGTCGCGGCGCATTCGTCGACCCCGCTATCCCGTCGTGGTACTCGCCGTTCGGGATCCAAGTCGTGGGCGCGCGGGTCTTCGTGACGTACGCGTCGCCGGCGCCGGTCAACGGGAACGACTCTCCGAAGGGCGGCTACGTCGACGAGTTCGACCTCGACGGAAGGCTCGTCTCGCGCGTCGACGCCCTGGGACCGCTCAACGAGCCCTGGGGCCTGGCGCTCGCGCCGGAAGGGTTCGGTCGCTTCGGCGGCGATCTCCTGGTGGCCAACTTCGGCAGCGGCACGATCAATGCGTACGAGCGCCGCGGGCGTACGTGGTCGCTCGAAGGTCAGCTTCCCGGTCGCGGCGGCAAGCCGCTGAAGGTCGTCGGCGTCTGGGGCATCGCCTTCGGCAACGGCGGCATGGCTGGGCCGAAGGACACCCTCTTCTTCGCCGCGGGGCCGCACCGCTGGCGCGGCGCCTCCGAGATGGCGGTGCACGGGCTCTTCGGCTCGATCTCCGCCGGCTGACGTTCCGCACCGTCGTGGGCCGGGTCGCGCGTACCCTGGGAGCGTGGAGGAGATCGGCCTGTTCCCACTCGGGATCGTGCTGCTGCCGAGCGAGCACGTCCCGCTGCACATCTTCGAGCCGCGATATCGAGAGCTCATCGCAGAGTGCCTCGAGCACGAGCGGGAGTTCGGCCTGATCTACGCCGACGGCGAGGGCGTGCGCGAGGTCGGCACGCGTGCCCGCGTGATCGACGTGCTCGAGGAGTTCGAGGACGGCCGCATGAACGTCGTGGTCGAGGGGGGTGCACGCTTCCGCGTGGAGCGCCTCACACGCGGCCGCGCGTTTCTCACTGCGGTCGTCACGCCGGCACCCGACGGCTTCCAGCGCGTCGATCCCGACATGGCGACTCGTGCGGCGGAGGCGTTCCGTGCGCTCGCGGCGGTCGCCGGCGCAGAGCTGGACGAGATCGACGAGACGGCGTCGCAGCTCTCGTTCGATCTCGCCGCGCAGGTGGAGCTCCCGTCGGACGCGAAGCAGCATCTGCTCGAGCTCGACGAGGAGCAGCATCGTCTCGAGCTCGTGATCGGGCTGCTCGACTCCGTGCGCGAGGCGCTCCTCGCTGCGCATGCACTCGGCGAGCACGCCAAGACGAACGGCTCGCGCCGCCCGCTCGGCTAGCCGCGACGCAAGCCTCTAACGGCGGTGGGCGAGGAACTCGAGCAGGTCGCTGCGCGTCAGGACGCCGATCGGCCGGCCGTCCCGGCAGACGACGATTGCGTTCGCCCCGCCGCTCAGCGTCGCGAACACGTCTTCGAGCGTCGCCGACGTCTCGACCGCACCGAGCGGCGGTTGCATCGCGGATGCGACGTCCTCGTGCAGCACGTCGGGGTTCGAGAAGACACGCTCGAGCAGTGCGCGGTCCTGGAGCGAGCCGATCACGTCAGCGAGCGAGTCGCATGAGCCGTCGCGTGTGACCGGGAGCTGGGAAATGCCGTAGCGCTGCATCGTGTCGATGCCCTCGCCGACCTTCTGGTGCGCGGAGATCGTCACGAGATCGGGAAGCTCGCCGCCGTGCTTCGCGATCAGCACCTCGTCGACCGTCGGGACAGGCGCCTGCCGCTCGAGGAAGCCGTGCTCGAGCATCCAGTTGTCGTCGTAGAACTTCGAGAGGTAGTTCCGGCCTGAGTCCGGGATCATCATCAGCACGCGCTTGCCTGCGCCGAGCCGCATCGCGATCTGCACGGCTGCGTACACAGAGGTGCCGCCCGAGCCGCCGGCGAGCAGGCCCTCCTCGCGGGCGAGGCGTCGCGCCCAGCGGAAGGAGTCTCGGTCGCTCACGCGCACCCATTCATCGACGACCTTCGGGTCCATCGTCTCCGGCCACGTGTCCTTGCCGATGCCCTCGACGAGATACGGGTGGAGGTCGGCGTCGCTCCTCGCCGTGTACACGGATCCTTCCGGATCGGCTCCGACGATGAGCACCTCCGGCTTGCGTTCCTTGAAGTACCGCCCGACACCGCTGATCGTGCCGCCCGTGCCGACCGAGACCACGATGGCATCGATCTCGCCGCCACCGGTCTGCTCCCAGATCTCCGGGCCGGTGTGCTCGTAGTGCGCCTCCGGGTTGTTCATGTTCGAGTACTGGTCGGGCTTGAACCCGCCCGGAATCTCCTCGGCGAGCCGGTCGGAGACGGAGTAGTAGCTCTCGGGCGAGTCGTGGTCGACGGCGGTCGGCGTGATCACGACCTCGGCGCCGTACGCGCGGAGCAGGGCGATCTTCTCCTGGCTCATCTTGTCGGGCATCACGAAGATGCACCGGTAGCCCTTGATCGCCGCCGCGATCGCGAGGCCGACGCCGGTGTTGCCGGACGTGGGCTCGACGATCGTCCCGCCGGGCTTCAGCTTCCCCGCGCGCTCCGCCGCTTCGATCATCGGCAGGCCGATGCGGTCCTTCACGGACCCGCCGGGATTCAGGTACTCGAGCTTGGCGAGGATCTGCGCGCCGCCCGGCGGCGAGAGCTTCTCGAGCCGGACGATGGGGGTCGCGCCGACGAGCTCGAGGACGGTGGGGAACTGCGGCGGCACGGGCCGAAGCCTAACGGCGGCCGGGCGGGATCGTCCGCCCGGCCACCGTCGGATCTACAACGCCTGGACAGGCTCGGCCGACGATTCGACCACGACCTCGTCCGACCGGACGAGCGCGAGCGTCGCGACGACCGCCGCAGCCCCGAATCCGGCGATCACGTAGAACCCGAGCGCGAAACCGCTCGTCTGTGCGCTCGCCACGCTCTCGCCCGCCTTGATGAGCGTGTTCGTGTGGGTGAAGGCGACGGTGGCTGCGATCGCGACGCCGAGCGCCCCGCCGATCTGCTGTGACGTGTTGATCAACCCGGATGCGAGACCGGCCTCTTGTGGCTGCACGCCCGCGAGAGCGGCGATCGACATGGGGATGAATGAGAACGCCATGCCGACGCCGACCATCAGATAGCCGGGCAGCAGGTCGGTCACGAAGCTCGCGTGCACCGGGATCTGCGCGTAGAAGATCATTCCGCCCGTGATCAGCGTCAGGCCGGCTGCCATGACCGGACGCGGTCCGACCTTCGTGACGAGCGCCTGCGAGGGTCCTGCAACCACCACGACCGTGCCCGCCGTCGCGAGGAAGGTGAGGCCGGTCTTCAGCGCGGAGTAACCGAGCACCTGCTGCACGTACAGCGTCAGCAGGAAGAAGTTCGAGAACACGACCGCTCCGAGTAGGAAGCCCGCGACGTTCGCGCCGGTCACGGTCTTCGTCCGGAAGATGCTGAACGGCACCATCGGGTCCGACTGCCGCGTCTCGATCAGGACGAACGCCACGAGCAGGACGGCCGCCGCGGCGAGGAGGCCGATCGTGCGGGCGCTCCCCCAGCCGACGTCGGGAGCCTTCGAGATCGCATAGACGAGCAGCGCGAGGCTCGTGGTGATCGTCGTCGCACCCGCGACGTCGAAGCCCTTGATGCCGGTGATGCGGCTCTCGCGGACGACCGAGCGCGTCACCAGGAGCACGAGCACGGCGACCGGCACGTTCACGAAGAACACCCATTCCCAGCCTGCGTACTTCGTGAGAATCCCGCCGAACAACACACCGGCTGCGGCGCCGCTGCCGCCCATCGCACCCCAGATCCCGAGTGCCTTGTTCCGCTCGGCCCCTTCGTCGAACGTCGTGGTGATGATCGACAGCGTCGCCGGCGAGATGATCGCAGCGCCGATTCCCTGAACCGCGCGTGCGGCGACGAGCACACCCATCGATCCCGCGAGCCCGCAAGCGAGTGACGCAGCGGCGAACAGCCCGGTGCCGATCATGAACATGCGCCGGCGTCCGAGCAGATCCGCGGCGCGGCCGCCGAGCAGCAGGAGTCCGCCGAACGTGATCGTGTACGCGATGAGCACCCACTGCAGGCTGCTCTCACCGACGTGCAGCGAATTCTTGATCGACGGTAATGCGACGTTGACGATCGAGACGTCGAGCACCGTCATGAAGAACGCGACGCAGACGACCGTGAGCGCCTGCCAGCGGTGCGGATCGGGTGTGTGGGCGGAAGCCTCCATCTGTGTTCCCCTTACGGATGCGTTTTGCCGGTTGACTTCTTCGATTGAACGGGTCTGTACGGGGGAGTATTCCGCCTCAGGTGCCGTGGTCGCCCGATGCCAGGAGCGGGGTCTTTTCGTCGGCCGCGGGACGAAGGACGTTGTCGATATACGACGCTGTCGCCGCCTCCACTCCGACGTCCTTCCCCGCGCGCTCCGACAGGAACCAGCGGTGCTCGAGGATTTCGTGGAAGAGCTCGGCGGCTGCGCGTTTCGGCCGCAGCTCGGCCGGCACCGCAGCAACCGTCGGCTCGAAGACCTCGCTCAGCCAGCGTCCGGCGGCTGCCGTGTCGGAGATCGGTGTCGTTGTCGTGCGGTTGAGCTTCGCCCTGTATGCGGTGAGATCGTTCAACAGTCTTCGCGCCTGGTTCTCCTGCGCGTCGAGTCCCGTGAGCCGCAAGAGCCGCCTGCGATGATGGCCGGGCTCGACGACCTTCGACTGCAGGCGCAACCGCACCTCTGATCCGTCGCTGACGAGCTCCACCTCTTCGACGTCGAAGCCGAGCGCGTTCAGGCGCTTGAGCCGTTCGTCGAGCTTGCTGCTGTCCTCGGGAGCAAAGACCTCGTCTTCCGTGAGCTCGGCCCACAGTTGCTCATAGCTCATGCGGACGTCCTCGGCGAAGGCGACCGGATCGTCGATCACCTCGCGTTCGAGCTCGGCGGCGAGGTCGTACAACTCGCCGACGAGGTTCTCCTCGGCGATCTGCAGGTCGTGATTGCGCTGTCCGTCGGAGAGCCGCTCTTCGAGCTGGCCGGTCTCCGCGTCGACGAGATAGGCGGAGAGCGCGCCTGCGTCTCGCCGGAAGAGCGCGTTCGAGAGCGAGCAGTCGCCCCAGAAGAATCCTGCGAGGTGCAGGCGCACGAAGAGCTCGCTCAGTGCCGCGCGGATCGTCGCTTCGGGCGCCGGCAACACCGCCGCGCCGAGGATCAGGCGGTAGGGGAGCGAGTACTCGAGGTAGCGGGTGATCAGGATGTCCGACAGCTCCTCACCGTCGAGGCTCACGCGTTCGGACGCCACCCCGATCGCCTCGACGGCGGGCACGGCGCGCTGCGCGAGCTCGCCGAGCAGCCGGTATTCGCGATCGGCGAGCGGCGGCGGCAGCTCCTTGAGGGCGTAGAACGAGCCGTTCAGGTGCACGAAGCGGACGACATGCCGCCCGATCCCGCGCCGCGCCTCGACCTGCAGCTCCTTCGGCCACTCCTCGAGCGGCACGCCCCAGGGCAGATCGAGAAACGCCTGCTGGTCGGCGCGGGCGAGGAGCCGAAAGTGCGTGTGCGCGCTCGCCAACGCCGCGAGCCCTAGTGCCGGAAGTGCCTGCGACCCGTGAAGACCATCGTGGCTCCGGCCTTCTCGACGGCGTCGATCACGTCCTGGTCGCGCTTCGAGCCGCCGGGCTGGACGATCGCCGTCGTGCCGGCGTCGAGCGCGATGCGCGGACCGTCGGGAAACGGGAAGAACGCGTCGGATGCGAGCGACGAGCCGTTCGCGTCGTGGCCGAACGCAGCTGCCTTCTCGACGGCGATACGGACTGCGTCGACGCGGCTCATCTGTCCTGCGCCGATGCCGATCGTCGCGAGATCGCGGACGAGCACGATGGCGTTCGAGGAGACGTGCTTGCACACGCGCCACGCGAACACGAGGTCTCCCCACTGACGCTCGTCCGGTGTACCGCACTTGACCTGCCATCCCTCACGGTCCTCGATGTCGGTGTCGGGATCCTGGACGAGAAGGCCGCCGAGGACGCGCTTGTAGTGACGCAGATCGGCTTCGACGCGGCGGCGCTCACGGTCGACCAGGATGCGCGTGCCCTGCTTGCGCGTCAGCGCGGTGAGCGCGTCGTCGTCGTAGGCCGGCGCGAAGAGCACTTCGACGAACTGGTCGGCGAGCCGCTCGCCGAGCGGTCCGTCCACTTCGCGGTTGAGCACGACGATCCCGCCGTACGCCGAGGTCGGGTCCGAGGCGAGCGCCTTGTCGTACGCCTCGGCGACCGTTGCGCCGATTGCGATGCCGCACGGGTTCGCGTGCTTCACGATCACGCACGCGGGCAACGCAAACTCGCGCGCGAGCAACCGGGCGGCGGAGAGATCGTTGAGGTTGTTGAACGACAGCGCCTTGCCGTGGATCTGCTCCACACGCGAGAGGAGATGCGAGCGGCTGCCGCGCTCCGCGTAGTACGCGGCGCGCTGGTGCGGATTCTCGCCGTACGAGAGGTCGAGCACCTTCTCGAGCGGGAGCACGAGCGTGTCGGGGAACGCCTCGCGGTCGGCAAACCAGGTCGCGATCGCCGCTTCGTAGGCAGCGGTCGTCGCGAACGCCTCCGATGCGAGCTCACGGCGGGTCTCGATCGACAGCTCGCCCTCGCGACGGAGCTCGTCGAGCACGAAGCCGTAGCGCTCCGGCCGGCAGAGCGGTGCGCAGTGGGCGAAGTTCTTCGCCGCGCCGCGCAGCATCGACGGGCCGCCGACGTCGATCATCTCCACCGCCTCGGACTCGGTCACGCCCTTCTTGCCCGAGACCTCCTCGAACGGATACAGGTTGACGCAGACGAGGTCGAACGGCTCGATGTGCTGCTCCTCGAGCGTTGCGACGTCGTCGTCGCGGTCGCGTCGCGCGAGGATCGCCGCGTGAATGCGCGGGTGCAGCGTCTTCACGCGGCCGCCGAGCATCTCCGGCGAATCCGTCAGCGACTCGACCCGCTCGACGGAGAGCCCGAGCTCTTCCTCGAGGTACGCCGCGGTGCCACCGCTCGCAACGAGCTCCCAGCCGAGCTCGTCGAGGCCGCGCGCCAGCACGTCGAGCCCCGTCTTGTCGTAGGTCGAGATCAGCGCGCGCACAATTCCTCCACGACGCGGGGCAGCAGTCGATGCTCGATCGCCTGGATGCGCTCGTGCAGCGATTCGGGTGTGTCGCCGGGCAGCACGGGAACGCGCTCCTGCGCGAGCACCGGGCCGGAATCGACTCCCTCGTCGACGAAGTGGACCGTTGCGCCCGATTCGTCGACACCCGCGGCGAGCTGCTCCTCGACGGCGTGCGCACCGGGGAACTGCGGGAGCAGCGAGGGGTGGACGTTGACGACCGCGTTCGGGAAGCGGTCGAGGAATGCCGGGGTCAAGAGATGCATGTAGCCGGCGAGGACGACGAGTCGCACGTCGTGGTCGCGCAGCCACTCGGCCATCGTCGCATCGCGTTCGCTGCGGCTCGCATAATCACCGAGCTCGAAGGCGGCAGTCGGGATCTCGCCGGCGCGTGCCAACGCGGGTGCCTCTGCGCGATTGCTCGCGACGGCGACGACGGGCAGACCCGCATCGAGCAGCGCCTGCAGGTTCGTTCCCGTGCCGCTCACGAGCACGCCGATCATTCGAGCGCTCCGATCACGATCGCGCCCGCCGGCGCCTCGGGGACAACGGCGCACATGCCGATGCCGAGATTGAACACGCGGCGCGCCTCGTCCTCCTCGACGCCTTGCTCTGCGAGCCAGTGGAACACCGGCGGCCGTTCCCAGGAGTCCCAGTCGATGCGTGCGTGGACGCCGTCCGGCAGGACGCGCGTGAGGTTGCCGAGGATGCCTCCGCCCGTGACGTGGGCGAGCGCCTTCACGTCGGACTGTGCGCGCAGCGCGCGGATCTCGTCGAGATAGAGGCGATGAGGCGTGAGCAGCAGGTCGGCATCGAAGTCGCCGTCGCCGACGAGTGCGCGGACGAGCGAGAAGCCGTTGGTGTGGATGCCGTCGGACGGGAGGCCTACGACGACGTCGCCGGGCGCGCACCGCGAGCCGTCGATCAGGTCGTCCCGCATCACGAGGCCGACGCACGTTCCTGCGAAGTCGAGCTCGTCCTCGCGATACACGCCGGGAAGCTCGGCGGTCTCGCCTCCGATCAGCATGCAGCCTGCACGGCGGCAGACCTCGGCGGCCCCTTCGACGAGGTCGGCAACCTGCTCGAGCTCGATGTGCTCGGCCGCGACGTAGTCGAGAAGGAAGAGCGGCTCCGCGCCGCTGCAGAGAACGTCGTTGATGCAGTGCGCGGCGAGATCCATCCCGCCCCAGCGGAGCTTGCCGGCTCGGCGCTGGAGCAGGAGCTTCGAGCCGACGCTGTCGGTCGAGGCGGCGAGGAGCCGGCGCTCGTCGAGGGGGTACAGGCCTGCGAAGTGGCCGAAGCCGATGGCGCCCGTCGACTCGACCGCCGCCCGCAGGCGCTCGACGACCGCGTTCGCCGTGGCGAGCGATACCCCGGCAGCTTCGTACGTAGGGGCATTCTCGGCCACAGGGTCAGTCTACGATCGCTGCCAGATGGCCGAGCCGACACAGCATCTGCGCGACCTGGCGCGGCGGATCACCGATGTCTACCTGCGCCACATGAGCCTGAGTGCCGCGATCGTGGCGGGCTCGGCGGCCCGCGGCGACGCCGACCGCTACTCGGATCTCGACCTGCTCATGTACGCCGAGGAAGTCCCGCCCGCGGAGGCCGCCGCGGCGGCGCAGCTCGAGCTCGGCGCCGGGCCGGCGGTCGTCCTTCTTCCGCACGGCCCGCACGGATTCCTCGACCAGTTCCCTCTCGGCGGCGTGCAATGCCAGGTCGGCGTGATCCCCGTCGCCGACGTCGACGATGAGCTCGACGGACTGCTCGTCGACCACGAGGGCCTCGAGACGCCGGCCGGGAAGATCGCGACCGGGCTGCTCGAGGGCATCTCGCTGCACGGCGACTCCGTGATCGCGCAATGGAAGGATCGGGTCGCCGACTACCCACAGGGGCTCCGGGAGGCGATGGTGAGGCACTGGTGGCGGTTCTTCCCGCTCTGGTACCACGAGCCGTCGCTGGCGGCACGGGATTCGGGGCTCTGGCGGCAGGAGGAGCTCGTGAACGCCGCGTACGCGCTCCTCGGCACGCTCGCCGGAGTGAACCGCCTCTACTTCGCCCGCTTCGAGTTCAAACGGCAGCGAGCGTTCATCGAGAAGATGACGGTCGCACCACCGCAGCTCGCAGACCGGCTCGAGTCGCTCTTCATCCTTCCGCCCGCGGACGCGATCGCCGAGCTCGGCGCGCTCGTCCTCGAGACGCAGGCGATCGTGCAGCGCGAGCTGCCCGGCGTCGACGTGACGCTCCGCCGCCCGCCGGGCGGCGCGAAGGTCGAGGCCTGGGGCTAGAGCCTTCTCTGCAGCCCTCATGCCCTCAACGGCCACGTCTCGGTGCCTGGCACCAAGACGTGGGGGTAGAGGACACGTCCGGACCGGTGTGCGCCGCGCGATGCCGCATCATTGCTCGGCAGTTGTCCCCAACGGCCGCGTCTCGGTGCCTGGCACCCAGGCGTGCCCCGAACGGCCGTCGCCCAGGTGTTAGGTGTCAGACACCTTTACAACTGCTCGGAGGAGTCGTGGCCGATCGGGATCGGTGTTCTCGATCACGACGTCGGCGCGGGCGGAGGGGCCGGTTTGATCGAGATACAGCGTCTCGCCGGGCGTGTAGCGGGCGGCATAGCGACGGCGGGCGGCGTCCTCGCCGCCGAACAGCGCGGCGTCTCGCGCGATGGCACGCTCGAGCGCGACCGCCCGGTCGACGTCGAGAAAGACCGAGAAGGCCCAGATGCCGGCAAGCTCCGGGCGCAGCAGGAAGATGCCGTCGACGACGGCGGCCACCCCGGCGTCGACGCCGTCGAGGGCGCGGCGCAGAGCCGGCAGATCGAACGTGTCGTTGTAGTACGTGTCGGGTCCCTGCCCGTGCGCGTACCGCTCCGACGCCGGGCGGTGGAAGTCGTCGACAGAGATGCGAATCGTTGGCGGGCGCACGCGCTGAGCCAGCTCGTCGGCGAATGTTGTCTTCCCGGCAGCCGAGACACCGTCGATCGCGACGACCGCCGGACGGGGCAGCACGTCGACTCGCGCTGCGACGGCCGCGAGCACCGCCGCCCGCGTCTCCGTCACGCGAAGGCCTCGCCGTACAGCTCGGGCCTGCCCTGCGGGCCGCCGGGCACGAAGCGCACGAGGGTGTCGCCGACCTCGACGTCGCCGCCGTCCTGCGTGCAGTCGAGGAGGTCGGCGAGCGCCCTCGCCTTGAGCTGCGGGTCGTCGGCGCGGAGGTGCAGCTCCGAGAGTCGGAGGCGGTCGCCCTGCGCGAGCAGCTCGTCGATCCAGTCCCGCGGTGGATGCAGCTCGAGCCGATAGCCCGCGTTCGTCGAGACGAACGTGCGCCGGCCGTTGTGCTCCTGCACGCGAAGGTCGGCCTGCTCCGCCCGCTCGATGGTGCGTTCGAACTCGTCCTCGTCGAGCGCGAGACCCAGATGATCGACCCGTGGGAGCGGCCACTGACCCGGCTGCACGACGACGTTGACCGACCCGCACTCGATCTCCGACAGGCGCAGCTTGAAGCCGATGTCGTCGAGGTCGGACCACGAGACACCCGGCTCGTAGGAGGTCAACTCGTCGCCGATCCGCCCGTGGCGCGCGATCAGGTCGAACCCGAGCTTCCCGAGATAGCGCGCCTCGACCTCCCGGACACGGCTCGTCACCAGGTGGTAGTGGAAGAGGTGCACCGACGCCGAATGGTACGAGGAGTCGCCGACCGCACGCCGAAGTTCCGTTGGATCTCATGCGCTCCGGCGGAGTCCATCATGTCGACCTCGTCGTCTCCTCGATCGAGCGCAGCCTGCCCTTCTATCGAGATCTCCTCGGCCCGCTCGGCTGGCACGGCATCAGCGAGGTGGAAGGCGAGCGCGGCGAGACGATCTGGTACCTGCTCGGACACGAGACGCAGATCGGCCTGCGCGAGTCGCAGACGCCCTCCACGCACGACCGCTACGCGATCGGTCTTCATCATCTCGCCTTCGAGGCGTTCTCGCGGAGCGTCGTCGACGAACGGGCGGACTGGCTGCGGATGAACGGTGCCGAGATCGAGAGCGAGCCGCAGGACTACACCTACTCGCCGGGGTATTACGCAGTGTTCTTCTACGACCCGGATGGAATGAAGCTCGAGATCGTCCACGTCCCGGCCCTCGCGGCCTGACAATCAAGGAGCCACATGTCGAACGTTCCTCCCGACGAGCCGATGACGCCGCCTCCGCCTCCGCCGCCGTCCCCATATACGGGCCTCGGCCGCGTTCCGACGACGGGCGCGATCCTCCCGGTTCCCGGCAACGCCGAGCTCGCGATCTACATTCTCGCGACGATCCTGCTCGCGATCATCTGTGCGGCCAGCGATCGCGTCGACATCGCAGCGTTCTCGACGTACTTCTTCGGGCTCACAGCCGCGTACATCATCAGTCGCGGAATCGCCAAGGCGAGCCGCGTGCTCGAGCAGTAGTCCAGCCGCTATCGACGCAGCGTCGAGGCCTCGCTTCCGGGCGAGCGCCTCGGCGCCGCCCGACAGCGCGACGCGGCGTGCTCAGCCGCGCACGGCAGGTTCGTAGCGGAGCTTCGCGTGCTCCACGGGAACCTCCGTCGGATAGTCGCGCGTCAGGCACGCGCGGCAGAGCTCCGACTCGGGACGGCGCGTCGACTCGACGAGGCCGTCGTGCGAGATGAAGGCGAGCGACGTCGCGCCGATGTACTCCCGCACCTCTTCGACCGTCTTGTTGTTCGCGATCAGCTCGTCCGGGTCTGCGAGGTCGATGCCGTAGAAGCACTGGCCGATCACCGGCGGTGACGAGATCCGCACGTGCACCTCGGTGGCGCCGGCGTCGTTCAGCATCTGCACGATCTGCTGCGTCGTGTTCCCGCGCACGATCGAGTCGTCGACGACGACGACTCGCTTACCCGCGACCTCGGCCAGCGGATTGAACTTCAGCTTGATGCCCTGACGGCGCAGCTCCTGGTCGGGCTCGATGAACGTGCGGCCGACATAGCGGTTCTTGATCAGCCCTTCGCTGAACGGGATTCCCGTCGCGCGCGAGAAGCCGATCGCGGCCGGCGTCCCCGAGTCCGGGATCGGCATGACGAGGTCGGCGTCGACCGGCGCCTCGCGTGCGAGCCGCTCGCCCATCCGCAGGCGCGCGCCGTGCACCTCGATCCCGTCGAGCTTTGTGTCGGGCCGCGCGAGATAGAAGAACTCGAAGATGCAGAGCGCCCCGGCGGACGAGGGCTCGACGGCCTGCACCGATTGCAGCCCGTTCTCGTCGACCACGATCGCCTCGCCGCGCTCGATCTCGCGGACGAATTCGGCGCCGACGAGATCGAGCGCACACGTCTCGGAGGCAACGACCCAGTCGTCGTGGATGCGGCCGAGCACGAGCGGGCGGAAGCCGTGCGGGTCGCGGAATGCCACGAGCTTGCCCTCGGAGAGCGCGACGATCGAGTATGCGCCGTCGAGCTTCTGCATTGCGCTCGCGACCGCCTCGAGGAGCGGCGCGTCGTCGTTCGCGATCAACGCTGCGATCACCTCGCTGTCCGACGTCGCGCGCAGCGTGACGCCGGACTCGCTGAGCTCGTCCCGCAACGCGGTCGCATTGACGAGGTTGCCGTTGTGGCCCAGCGCGATCGTGCGCACGCCGCCGTGCTGGACGAGCGGTTGCGCATTCGACCATCCCGACGAGCCCGTCGTCGAGTAGCGCGTGTGCCCGATCGCAACCTGCCCCCGCAGACCGTGCAGCTTCTGCTCGTCGAACACCTGCGTGACGAGGCCGAGGTCGCGGAGCGCCGTGAGACGGCCCTGCTCCGAGACGGCGATGCCGGCCGACTCCTGGCCGCGGTGCTGCAGCGCGAAGAGGCCGAAGTACGTGAGGCGCGACACGTCGCGTTCCGCCGCGTACACACCGAAGACGCCGCACATGCCTACGTCACCCGGCCGATCTCGACGAAGCCGCGCGTGCCGAGCAGGCTGAGATCGTCGGCGAGCGATCGCGAGCACAGCGGCGCCGTGCCGCGGCTCGTCGGGCAGCTCGACGGCCGCCTCGCGGCCGCTCCAGCGCGCAGCTTCGGCGAGCGCGTGCTCGAGCCCGCCGTAGCCGACGTCGTGGCAGAGGTTGAGGAGAGGCGCGGCTTTCCAGAGGAAGCGGATCAGCGCACACTCGGCGGCGAGGCTCGCCTCCGGTGCGCTCGCGAGGAGGACGACATCGCCGGCCTCCCAGCGGCCCGGCACGAGGCGGACGTCGGGCACGACACCGACGCAGCCCACGACGGGTGTCGGCGGGATCGGCCGGCCGTCGGTCTCGTTGTAGAGCGACACGTTGCCGGAGACGACCGGGATGCCGAGCGCTTCCGCCGCCTGCGCGATCCCTTCGATCGCCTGCGCGAGCTCGTACGCGATCTCCGGCTTCTCGGGGTTGCCGAAGTTGAGGCAGTCGGTGAGCCCGATCGGCTCGCCGCCGGCGCAGGCGACGTTGCGCGCCGCGCCGAGCACCGCCTGCACGCCCGCGGCGAAGGGGTCGAGCTCGCCGGGTCTCGGTCCCTGCAATGCGACCGCGATTCCGCGCAGCTCCGGCCGCAGCCGAAGCACGGCGGCGTCGAAGCCGGGACGGCGAACCGTGCGCGAGCCGACGAGCTGGTCATATTGCTCGAAGATCCACGTCTTGTCGGCGAGGTTCTCGGCGCCGAGCGGCGTCGCTCTCTGCGCTTCGGTCTCCCAGGTGTCGGGCTTGCGCTGCTCGATCTCGTATCGCGGACACTCGTCCGTCAGAAGCCGCGCGGGAATCGAGCCGACGGTCTCGCCGCCGTGCATGGCTCGCAGCTCGCCGGTCTCCGTGACCTCGCCGATCGGCGTGCACGCGAGCTCCCAGCGCGCGCACACGCGCGCGACGGCATCGAGCATTTGCGGACGGACGACCGCGACCATCCGCTCTTGCGACTCCGAGATCATGATCTCCCAGGGCTCCATGCCCTCTTCGCGCAACGGCACGCGGTCGAGGTGCACGTCGATGCCGATCCCGTCGCCTGCCATCTCGGACAGCGAGGAGGCGAGCCCGGCTGCGCCGCAGTCCTGCAGCGACTCGACGAGCCCCGATTCCACGAGCTCGACCGAGACCTCGATCAGCTTCTTGCCGACGAACGGGTCGCCGACCTGCACGGTCGGCCGCTTGTCCGCGTCGTCCTCGCCGAGCTCCTGGCTCGCCAGGACTGAGGCGCCGCCGATGCCGTCGCGGCCGGTCGTCGCGCCGTAGAGCACGACGAGGTTGCCCGGCCCGTGCGCCTTCGCCGACTGGAGCCGGTCCGCGTCGATCAGGCCCACGCACATCGCGTTGACGAGGCAGTTGCCGGCGTACGCGTCGTGGAACACGGTCGCTCCGCCGACGTTCGGCACCCCGACGCAATTGCCGTAGTGGCCGATCCCGCGCACGGCGCGCGAGAAGTGGTAGTCGGGCTTCCCGAACCAGAGGCCGTCGAGCAGCGCGACCGGCCGTGCGCCCATCGCGATGATGTCGCGCAGGATGCCGCCGACCCCGGTGGCTGCCCCCTGGAACGGCTCGACCGCCGACGGGTGGTTGTGCGACTCCACCTTGAACGCGACTGCGAGCCCCTCGCCGAGGTCGAGCACGCCCGCGTTCTCGCCCGGGCCCTGGAGGACGCGATCGCCCGCGGAGGGCAGCCGCCGTAGGAGAGGCGCCGAGTGCTTGTAGCCGCAGTGCTCCGACCACAGCAGCGAGAAGACCGCCAGCTCGAAGTGGTTCGGGTCGCGGCCCAGGAGCTCCCGGATTCGGTCCGCCTCCCAGTCGGTGAGACCGAGAGCGCGGTGGAGCGGCTGTTCGGCGACCTGCGTCAGGTGACTCAGTGTAACCGGTGCGGTAGTCGGCGCTGGACCGACGAAACAATCCGCCGCGCAGCCGCGTTGGATGCGAGTGTGAGGCCGATGAGCCGCCGCTATCCCGTCATGCTGGCCGCCGTCGCGCTCCTCTGGGGCGCGTCGTTCATGTTCATCAAGATCGCGGTCCGCGAGCTCGCTCCGGCCACCCTCGTCGCGGGCCGGATCGGGATCGGGGCGCTCACGCTCGCCCTCATCGTCCCGTTCGTCACCGGCGGCCGCGCGGTCGTCACGGCGATCCGCGAGAACCTCGGCTGGCTCGTCGCGGTCGGTCTCGTCAACATGGCCTTGCCGTTCTGGCTGCTCTCCTGGGGCGAGACCCGGATCGACTCCGGCCTCGCGTCGATCATCCAGGGGTCGGTGCCGATCTTCAACGCGGTGATCGCATTCGGCTTCTTTCGCGAGGTCCGGGTGACCGGCCTCCGGCTCGTCGGTGTCGCGATCGGCTTCGTCGGCGTTGCGCTGCTCGTCGGCGCGCAGCCGCACGGCAAGGTGCTCGGCGCGCTCGCGGTTGTCGGGATGGCGCTCTGCTATGCGGTCGGCCAGTTGCTCGCCGGGCGCCATCTCGCCTCTGTGCACCCGCCCGTCGTCGCACTCGCCACGACTGCCGTCGCAGCGATCGCGATGCTGCCGTTCGGGATCGCGGAGGCGCCGGGCCACGTCCCGAAATGGGAGACGATCGCGTCGGTGCTCGTCCTCGCCATCCCGCTGACCGCGTTCGCCTTCCTGCTCTTCTACGCGATCATCGCCGGCGCCGGCGCCGCATACGCCTCGCTCGTGACGTACCTCGTGCCGCCGATCGCGCTGCTCTACGGGGCGATCTTCCTCGATGAGCGCGTCGGCGGCGCCGCGCTCGCGGGTCTTGCGCTGATCCTCGCCGGAGTGGCGCTCGGCACCGGCCGTCTGCGCCTCCGGCGACGGGCGCTAGCCTCGGAGGTGTGAGCCGCCGGTATCTCTTCCTGCTCCTCGTGCTGGGAGCGATCTGGGGCTCGTCGTATCTCTTCATCAAGGTCGGTGTCCGCGATCTGTCGCCCGCGGTGCTGATCGAGATCCGGCTCGCGTGCGCCGCGCCTGTGCTGCTCGTCTTCGCGGCCTCGCGGTACGGGTGGCGCGCGATCGGCTCGGCGTGGCGGCCGGGGCTCGTGCTCGGCGTCCTGAATGCCGCCATTCCGTTCACGCTCATCGCCTGGGGAGAGAAGTACGTCGACTCCGGCGTCGCGGCCGTCGCGAACTCGTCGGTGCCGATCTTCCTCGCGCTCCTCGCCGTGTGGTTCGTGCCCGCCGAGCGCTCGCGAGGGCTGCGCCTCGTCGGGATCCTGCTCGGTCTCGCCGGGGTGGCGATCCTCGCAGGCGTGCATCCGGCCGGCGGCTGGAAGGGCGCGGCCGGGACGGGCGCGATCATCGTCGCCTCGGTCTCGTACGCCGCCGCGAATCTCTACGCCGGCCGGCGGATGTCGGTGGGCGGCCCGGTGCTCGCCGCGTCGTCGATGGCGGTTGCGTTCGTCGTGTTGATCCCGTTCGCACTCGTGTCGCTGCCGTCGCACACGCCGGGATGGAAGTCCGTGGGCTCGGGTGTCGTGCTCGGCCTCGCCGGAACGGCGCTCGCGCAGATCCTCTCCTACCGGATGATCGGAATGTTCGGTTCGTCGAGATCCGTCCTCGTGGCGTACACGCTGCCGGCGTTCGCGCTCTTCTACGGCGCCGTGTTCCTCTCGGAGCCGGTGAGCCTGCAGAAGCTCGCGGGCCTCCTGCTCATCTCCGGCGGGGTCGGTCTCGGCTCCGGCGTCTGGCGGATGGCGCGGCGCACCCCGGCGGTGCAGGTGCCGTGAGCGAAGCAGTCTCGATCCGTCGTGCGGGGCCGGACGACGCCGACTTCCTGCTCGAGCTGCTGCAGGACGAGGAGACGCGGCCCTTCCTCGGACTGCCGGCAGAGCCGACACGCGAGCTCGTCCTCGAGGAGATCGAGCGCTCGGAGCGGGAGCCGAGGGCATTCGGGAGGTTCGTGATCGAGGCCGGCGGCGAGCGTGCGGGCTCCCTCGGCTTTCGGCTCCTGAACGAGCGCAGCCGCATCGTCGAGGCCGGGAGGTTCGCCGTGCACCCGCGCTTCCGCGGCCGCGGCATCGGCGACGCGGCCGCACGCCTCTTCCAGCGCTATCTGCTGGTCGAGCTCGAGATGCACCGCATCGAGCTCCAGATCTACGGCTTCAACGAGCGTGCGATCGCGCAGGCGGAACGCACCGGCTACGTCCGCGAGGGCGTGAAGCGCAAGGCGTACCTGAAGAACGGCGAGTGGGAGGACGCGGTGCTCTTCGGGCTCCTTCGTGACGAGCTGCCGGACGCGTGACCGGCCGGCGCTGCGTCGTCTTCCCGCTGCGCGGCGCGCCTGTGGCTGCCAGAATCACGGCATGACGAGATATCTCCACACCATGATTCGGATCACCGATCCGGCGAAGAGCCGCGCGTTCTACGAGGCGCTCGGGCTCGAGTTCCGTCGCGACATGGACATCGTCCGCAACGGCGAGACCGAAGCGACGAACTACTTCCTCGGCGTCCCGGGCCAGGACGAGGAGCTCGAGCTGACCTACAACCACGACGGCCGCACGTACGACATCGGCACGGGCTACGGCCATGTCGCGTACTCGGTCGACGACCTCGCCGACACGCTCGCGAAGCTGAAGGAGCAGGGCATCGAGGCGGAGCGCGAGCCGTACCGTGTGAGCGAGGGCGGATCGCTCATCTGCTTCGTCCGCGATCCCGACGACTACCGAATCGAGCTGATCGACCGCTCGGGGGCGTAGCCGGACGACGGACGAGAGATGATCGACAGAGCTGACGTGGTTGTGATCGGCTCCGGTGGCCTTGGCGCGGCGACCGCGTTCTATCTCGCACAGCGTGGCGGCCGGCACGTGGCCGTCGTCGAGAAGCATGACCTCGCCTCGCAAACCTCGCCACGAGCCGCGGGAATGGTGAGTCACGTGCGCTCGAGCGACCTGATGGTCGAGTTGGTGATGCACGCGAGCAGGAATCTCAAGCGATTCACCCAGGACACCGGAGAACCGTTGGAGTGGACGCAATCGGGCAGCCTCAAAGTGGCGCGCCGGCCGCAGGACGCGGACGTGATCGAACGCGACATCGCTCGCGGCGAGCGGCTGGGGCTTGACGTCGAGGCCATCTCACCGGACGAGGCGCATCGCCTGCATCCGTTTCTTCGACCCGAGGGTGTGCGCGCGGTGATGCGGGTCGGCGATGATCTCTATTTCGATCCGTCGCAGGTCGCGATCGGATTCGCTCGTGGCGCCGAGAAGCAGGGGGCGACGCTCTTGCCTCACACCGCTGTCACGCGCGTTCACATCGAGGACGGCCAGGTTGCCGCTGTCGAAACGGACAAGGGAACGATTCGCACGCGCGTCGTCGTCGACGCTGCCGGTGCGTGGGCTCGGCAGCTCGCGGAGGCGAGTGGGATTCGCATTCCAATGGTTGCTGTGCGTCACCAGCTCTTCGTTACCGAACCGCTCGAAGGCGTACGTGCAGAGCTGCCGATGGTGCGCGTCATGGACGCGGCCGTCTACGTTCGCCCGTGTGACGGCGGGTTCCTATGGGGTGGTTACGAGGAAGATCCGCGCAGCTTCGACATGAGCGCCATGGGTGCGAGCTTTCAGATTCAGGACATGGAACTCGATGCCGACGTGCTCCGGCGGCTGGGCGAAGAAGTGAAGCACCAGCTTCCGATCTTGCTCGCCGCCCAGATTCGCGAGCATCGCGGCGGCATTCCGACGATGACTGCCGATGGACAGCACATCGTCGGCCCCTTGCCGGGCGCCCGCGGCTTCTTCATCGCCGGCGGCTGCAACGTTGCCGGACTCTCCATCTCACCGGCTGTCGGTGAGGTGCTCGCCGCTTGGATCGTGGACGGCGCGCCGCCGCTCGACCTCGAGCAGCTCTCGATCACGCGATTCTCTGCGAGCGCGTACTCGGCTGATCGGCTCGAGCAAGCCGCTGCGTGGCAGTACCGTCACTTCTACGGATCTGTCTGAAGCGGTACGACCTGGGCGCCACGCCCGGCTCCTCAGGCCCGAAGGGCGCGCGCCAGGTCGACCATGACCTCTGCCGCGTCGCGGTCGGTGAGCCCTTCCCGGCCCGTGAGCGAACGCCAGGTCTCGAAGTCGATCGCGTGGCCGATTGCCGCGCGGAGGAGCGTCCGTCTGCGCCCGCGGACTTCCCAGCCGACCTCGAGCACGTCTCGCACCGAGATCCAGTAGTCGAGGAACGGCTCGGCCACCTGTTGGATGACCGGCGAGGAGGGCAGATCACGGAGCAGGTTTCCCGTCATTCCCTCGGTTGTGCGGAAGAACCGGTAGATGTCGCCGAGCGCAACACGGAGCCGTTGTTCGGGATCGTCGATCTCGGCCCAATCCCGGGGATCGGGCAGCGGATTCTGCATCGACCAGTGCCCTGAGCAGGCTTCGAAGAGCGCGCGCTCGTCGGGGAAATGACGGTAGACCGTCAGCCGTTGCACGCCCGCGCGGTCTGCGATCGCGCTGACCGTCGTGCGCACCGGGCCGATCTGCTCGTGAAGTGCGACTGTCGCCTCGACGATTCGCCGCCGCGTGTCGGCCACGTGCTCCGCCCTTTGCTTCAGCTCGTACTTCCGCGCCATTCGTCCGGTCTCTCCTGCCTCATTGACTTCTCGTGCCGGCCTGGTAGGTTGGCATCTTACAGTGAACAGATGCGTTCACTCAAATATAGCGAACGGACAAAGGAGAGCTGATGACCACGGCACTCGGGACAGCCCCGATCGAAGCCGGCGCGGGCGATCGCGTCGACCTCGCCGGGCTCGGAATCGTCTGGAAGCTCGAGGGCGCGGAGAGCGACGGGCGTTTCTCGGTCGTCCACCATCCGCTTGCCCCGCGCGCCCTGGCCGCACCGCTGCACCGCCACACGCGCGAGGACGAGTACTCCTACGTCCTCGAGGGGACGCTTGGAGCGCTCCTCGGCGACGAAGTCGTGACGGCGACGCCGGGAACCTGGGTGTTCAAGCCGCGCAACCAGTGGCACACGTTCTGGAACGCGGGCGACACGCCCTGCGAGATCATCGAGGTCATCTCTCCCGCCGGCTTCGAGGACTTCTTCCGTGAGCTCGCGGATGTCTACGCAACCGGCGAGCCGGACATGGCCCGCTTCGCGGATCTGTGTGCGCACTACGGCCTCGAGATGGATCCGGCATCCGTTCCTGGTCTTTGCGAGCGATTCGGGATCGAGCACCCGCTCGCGTAGCGTCGAAGCGGCACATGTGTGCCCATGTGACATGGGCGTGTGATCACACGCCCATGTCCATGCCTCGCCCTCGTCCGGTCGAGAGGCACGCGGCGAAGTGGACGGCCGGTTCCTGCTCCGGCTCCGAGAGGCAAGCTGATAAGAAGGCGACTCCGAATCGGAGCCCTGCGCATGGACATCGTCGACGACCTTCTCGAACACAACCGTGAATTCGCGGAAGGGCGCGAACGACGCCATGTCGACATCCATCCGGCGCGGAAGCTCGCCGTGGTGACATGCATGGACTCTCGCTTCGACGTGTTCGCGGCGCTCGGCCTCCGGCAGGGTGAGGCACACGTGCTCCGCAATGCGGGAGGCGTCATCACCGACGACATGATCCGCTCGCTCGCGATCTCGCAGCGCCGTCTCGGTACCGAGGAGGTCATGTTGATCCACCACACCGACTGCGGGCTCGAGTCGATCACCGACGACGGCTTTCGCGCGGAGCTCCAGGAGGCGACCGGGATGGCGCCGTCGTTTGCGATCGAGTCGTATACGGACGTCGACGACAACGTCCGGCAGTCGATCGCACGTGTGCGCACCTCGCCGTTCCTGCTCCACCGCGACCGCGTCCGCGGCTTCGTCTACGACGTCGACACCGGCCTGCTTCGCGAAGTCACCGGCTGACGCGGACCGGCTCTACGTGTGTGGGCGGAGCTTGTCGAGCACCTTGTCCACGGTCTTCCGCTCACCGCGCAGCGCAAGGCCGACGATCTCCAGCTCATCGGCGGTCACCGCCGCGACGGCTGCGCGGTTCGCCTCGTCGTGCTGCGTCGAGAACAGGTCGCGCGTGAAGATCGAGAGCTGTTGCAACTCACGCGCCATCGCGCGCTCGTACGCGCGACGGATGCCCGCCGCGTCGGCCGCGTAGACGAGGACGGGCTGGCGGAACATCGGGAGATACTCGTTCGCGGAGCCGTCGACGTACGGCTCTCCGACGAGCGACGGGTCGGCGGCGGCGAAACCGCTGACGAGGAAGGCAGTCGCGTTCGCCTTCTGCCAGACGGGGAGGTCGTCGAGCAGGACGATCGCGATCTTCGTGTCGAACTCCATCGCTACATCGTCCAGTAGAAGTCGGCGCCCGCGGCCACCGGCTGCGCGCCCGCGCGGGTGAGCGACGCGTGCGCCTCCGCATGGGTCAGATGCATGACGAGCGCGACCTCGGCCGTCGCGAGCGGCTCGCCGGCCCAGAGCAGCAGCTCCTCGACACGTTCGGGCCGCTGTCGCCGGGTGAGCTCGGGTGCGAGGTTCGCGATCGCGACCTCGTATGCCTCAACGGGATTGAAGCCCGGCACGACGACGAGCGAGCCCGCTCCGTCCCCACGCGTGAGCTCGTAGCTGGGGGACGTATATCGCCGCTGCCCGGCCGGGCCGCCGAGCTTGTGGTCGAGCGATCGCGCAGCGGCGGCCGGAGTTCGCGCGGCGTCGATGTCGCCCTGCAGCGCCGCCTTCACGTCGTCACGAGCACACCAGTCCTCGAGAACGGCGGGGTCGAGGCCGACGTCTCGCGCCGCGGCGGCGATCAGATCTGGGTCGTCGAGCAACCCGCCGAGCATGACCCGGACGCGAAGACGCCGCAAGAGCCGCTCTTCGCTGTCGGGCGCGTACAGGCGCGCGGCCACCACGGCGCGGCACGCCGGCTCCGACGACGCCGGCCGGGGATACGGAGCCGGATCGATCGGCATGCCGTACCGGCGCTGCAGATTGGGCGCGCCTTCGGCGAGCCTCTCCGCCTCGCCTGGTTCGAGCGTCAGCACGATCATCCGTGTATGCCAGACGAGCTGTGTGTCGTAGTGCCAGCGCAGCCGCAGGCGTACCGGCTCGGCCGAGAACGCGAACGGGCACGCTGGGTCGGTGAAGTGCGTGATCGCGAGCGACACCGCGAGCAGGGTATTGGGGGCGGAGTGCGTGGTGCTCAGGCGTGCAGGTCCCGCGAGATGGGCTCGGAGACGGCGAAGTCCTCGAAGCGCGCCTCGAATCCCGCCCGCACGGGCGAGCAGCACATCAGCCCGACGAGGCAGGTCTCGGGCAGCGGGAGATAGCCGAGCCTCTGCAGCTGCCAGCTCCCGCCTGGCACGCGGAACTCGACGCGAATGGCATCTCCATGTCGTGTCAGGCGGACGTCCAGCGTGCCGTCGAAGTCCGCGAGGGCGAGCACCGACCAGTCGGAGTGCTCGCGGGTGAGGACGGTGCTCATGTGCACGACGCCGTCGGCAAGCTCCAAACCGGCCTTCACCCAGTGCCGTTCGTCGACCCTGAGCATCAGGCCGGACTGGTCGTAGGTGTTCTCGTACTGCCCGACAAGCGTGACTTCGGCCGTGAAGTCGCCGGTCACTTCCCGGTAGTAGAAGTGCCCATTGTCGTGGACGAAACCGTAGAAAGTCTCCCGCCAGAAGTCCGTCTCGGCCCCGGGCGCGGCGACGAGCCGGTCTCCGTCGAGTCCCCACGTGGGCGGCTCGTTCAGCCACTGCATGTCCTGGAACACGTGCTCTCCTTTCACGACGTTCGTCCTCGCCGCACGATCCGCTCGGCGCCGAGCTGCTCCGCAAGGCCCACGAGGCCTTCGTCGACGCGAGTCGTGTCCCCCCAGGCGCCGAGCACTTCGAGCGCCCGAGTCTTGCGGTCGAAGCGCGGCTCGACCCTCCCGACGATCCGGTCGCCGACAAGGACGGGCAGGACGTAGTACCCGTACTCCCGCTTCGCCTTCGGGACGTACATCTCGAGCCGGTAGTGGAAGTCGAAGAGCGCCTCGAGCCGTACGCGATCGTGGATCAGCTGGTCGAACGGCGAAAGGAACGTGACGCGGTCCGCAACGGGACGATCGTCCGCATCCGGGTATGCGTGCCATTCACCTTTCACGAGCCGCACGCCGAGCGCGCGAAAGCGCTGGTCGTCGTAGAGCGCGTCCGCTTCACGCAGCGACATTCTCTCGGTCGTTGGATACCCGCGCTCGGCGAGATCCCAGACGCGCTGCCCATTCCGCCGGCCGACGATCGCAACCGTGCCGACGTGGTGCAGGACTTCGAGCAGCAGCGCGACCTGGCGGTTGCCGAACCAGCGGCTCGGCTCGCGGGTAGAGCGTCGGTGGTCGGCGATCTCGCGTGAGAGCAGCGGGCCGCGTTCGGTGAGCTCGCGCAGGACATACCGGCGAAAGCTCGCGTTCTGTTTCAGCCACTCACGACTCCGGAGATGCCGTTTCGGGCTGCGCATGCGGGCCTGGAGGATCGGCAGCGTCTCGATCGGCCAGATGTAGGCGTTCCACTCGAACAGCTTCCGCTCGTCCCAGAGCAGCCGGTCGAGCTCACCCGCGTCGAACGGCCCGAGGCGGCTCCACAAGACGAGCTGCTGCGGCGTCGCCACCGTCGCGATCGGGTCGATCTGCAGGAAACCCAGGCGGCGGATCGTGTCGAGGACGCCGCGCGCCGATCCGTCCAGAAGTTGCGCACGAACAGCGATGCGACGCGCCTGTGCCCGGGTGACGAGGCGCGCGCTAACTGTTCTGAAGCGCGTCGAGCCCGATCGCGAATGCGATCACGAGGCGCCGGTCGAGTTGCCGCTCATCGTCGCCCGACACGTCGATCACGTAGCCGTCACGCAGCTTGTGCTTCCGGCTCACCGTGCCGATCGTCGTGCCGTTGATGTGCAGATCGAAGTTGTACGGAATCGGAAGGCCTACGTCGGGCACGAAATCGACCAGCCGCCGAGCGACGGCCATCGCGAAGCTGCGTTCGCGTGCGACCGCGATTTCCTGGTTCGACGCGTCGCGAACCCGCCATGTCGTGCGTACGCGCGACGCTCGGGACTGGTGCTCGAGCGCCCCGATCTGCTTCTCGCCTGCATAGACGTCGTAGCGCGAGCCGCCGAGGTCGAGAATGTTGCAGGCCTTGATCTGGAAGACCTCCTCGGTTTCCGCTTCGTCGGCGTAGAAGCGAATCTCTTCCGTGATCTCCAGCTTCTCTTGGCTGACGTACGCGACGGGCGGACCGGCGGGCGTATCGCCTTCCCCGAGCGGCGTGATCCGATACAGGTTGGCGGTCGACCGGTCGAGCTGGTCGACGAGATACCTGTCCGCGCCGAATCCCTCCACGGCGCCACCCTACTCGTCGGGCGCTATCGGTCGAGAGTCGCGAGCAGCGCGTCGACGACGTGCGGATCGAAGTGCGTGCCGGCGCAGGCCCGCAGCTCGGCTTTGGCGAGCTCGTCCGGCATCGCTTTGCGATACGCGCGATCGGTCGTCATCGCGCTCCACGCATCGCACGCGCAGACGATTCGCGCTTCGAACGGGATCTCCTCACCTGCGAGACCGTCTGGATACCCGCCGCCGTCCCACCGCTCGTGACACGACCGGACGATCCCACCTACCTCGCCGAGCAGCCCGCCGATGCGCTCGAGCATCGTCTGGCCGACGATCGTGTGCGTGTTCATGAGCGCCCGCTCCGTCTTGTCGAGCGGGCCAGGCTTGTTGATGATCTCGAGCGGGATCTTGACCTTGCCTACGTCGTGCAGGAGCGCGGCGAACTCCGCGCGTTGACGTTCTTGTGCGTCGAGCCCGAGTCGGTCGGCGACGCTGAGCACGAGTGCGACGACGTCGCGGCTGTGCGCGCCCGTGTACTCGTCGTCGGCCTCGATGACGTCGCCCAGCAGCATCGCGGTGCCGCGATACGCATGGCTGAGCTCGAGCGCATGGTCGATGCGCACCTGGCGCTCACGGGCGAAGAACTGAAGCAAGGCAACGAGCGGAAGGACGACGAGCACGGCCCAGATCCGCCCGCCCGCCGCGATCGCCACGACGAGCCCCACGGGTGCCAGCGCCGCGTCGACGAGAAACGCGACCCGAACGGTCCGCGCATGCTCGACGAGCGAGACGCCGAATGCAGTCCGCGCCCAGATTGCGCTCTGGACGAAATCGGTTCCGAACTGGGCGGCGAGCGCCGCGAGGTAGAGCGGGACATGAGTCCAGGAGGGCGTTCCCGCGGCGGCAAGGCTGAGCACGAGGACCGGCCCGACCGAATGCCATGCATCGACGAGCGAGAAGTGAGCCTTGCTCGGCGCGAGCGTCCCTCGTGCGAAATCGGGCAGCTTCCCGAGAAGAAGGCCCGCCGCCACGACGAGCGGGACGCTCCTCGGTGGAAGCGTGAACAGCATTGGCACGAGCACGAGCTGTGTCGGGAAGACCCAGAGGTTGCTGACCTCGAAGCGCACCCGTGACACGACGGCGTAGACGACGACGGCCAGAACGGCGGCCGCCGGCGAAAAGTGCCGGACGGGAGGCAGGAACAGCGCGCCGGAGATCGCCGCCCCGAGGAACGCTGTGGCGAGGATGATCGCGATCAGGCGGTCGGAGATCGAGAGTCTGCCCCGCGCACGCATGCGTGCACGCGCGACGAGCTCGTCGGGGAGGACCGGTACTGCCGCAGGGGTCTCGACGCTTGCCACGCTCCTCGGTGATCGGCAATCCCCTGTGGGGTATTGACCCCCAAGTGCGCCAACCCCTCGGTCGAGGGATTCACGTAACTCCGAAGGGTGATTGTCGCTGGCCGCCGCGCTGAGCAAGGTGAGCGCAGTTTCCTGCGGCGACATTCGAGGTGAACACTGTGGCAACGTCAATTCTTCGACGGCTCGGCATCGGGCTCAGCGCGGCACTGGCTGCAACGGCTCTCGCGGTTCCGGCGGCAAGCGCCAAGAGCTCCGGCCTCGGCGACCTTCTGGGCGGCCTGCTCAACGCGAATTGCAACTCGACCGGCTCGCAGGTGTTCGCGCAGTGGTCGGACTTCGCGAGCTACTTCCTCGCCCCGAACGGCAACCTCGAGAACGGCTCGACCGGCTGGTCGCTCGGCGGCGGTGCCTCGGTCGTCGCGGGCAACGAGCCCTTCTACGCCAACGGCACGCACTCGCTGTCGCTGCCGAGCGGCAGCACCGCGACGAGCGCGACGACGTGCATCGGAGCCGGCGACATCTACGTACGAATGTTTGGCGCCGATCGGGGTGGCTCCGACGCAGGCCTGCACGTTCGCGTGGTCTGGTACGGCCTTCTGAACAAGGTGCTCGGCGTCACCGACGTCAACACGTACTCACCGGGCAGCGACTGGGCGCCGACGGACAAGCTCAGCTCCGGCGGCGGGTCGATCGCGATCCCGCTCCTGCCGATCGTCGGCTCGACCTCCGCGCGGGTCCAGCTCACTCCGATCGGGTCAGGCAGCCGCTGGCTCGTGGACGATCTCTACATCGATCCCACCGGGATGCGCGGCTAGCCGGCCAGCTCGTTCGCAAGCGCAGGTCGCGACCCAGAGCAGGGCGCGGCGGAAATGTCGGGGAGGCGTTGTACGCCGCAGACGCCTCTCCGACATTGCCGCCGTCCGCGGCCATCGTCTTGGCACGAAGTCGACACACACCTCTGACGATTCGTCCTGTTAGCTGCTGTGCATGGCGACCACGAAGACGGCGACACCCTGGGGACCGGCTGAGCTCGTCGAGGAGCTCACCGTACGGCAACAGGCGGGCGAGCGGCGGTTCGCATCCGTCGTACAGCTGCTCGAGAACGCTCGCGGCGAACGACTCGTACGGTTCGCGTACACGACCGGCGGCGTCGCGCGGCGCGGGCCGGTGACGCTCCGCGAACGCGACATCGAGAAATTGCACGCGTCGCTCGCGCAGCATCCCGCGCTCGCGGCCGCGCTCGAGGGGGTGTCTAGACCAATGTGAGCGCGTGATCCCGTGCGGCCTCGACGAGCGACGCGAGGATGAGTGCGCCGTCGGCGGAGCCGAGCAGCGGGTCCACCGCGTGCTCGGGATGGGGCATCAGGCCCATGACGTTGCCGCGCTCGTTGCAGACGCCCGCGACGTCGTCCGTCGATCCGTTGCATGGCTCGCCGTAGCGCAGCACGACCTGGCGGTTCGCCTCGAGCTCGGCGACGAGCTCCGGCGGCGCGAACCAGCGGCCGTCGCCGTGCTTCACGGGGATGACGAGTTGCTGCCCCTGCGTGCAGCGCGTCGTGAACGGAAGATCGTCGCGCTCGACGACGAGTGGCTGCGTCGCGGCAGATGAATCGGAGCGACTCGTTCTGCAGCAGCACTCCGGGAAGGAGGCCGGCCTCGCAGAGGACCTGAAAGCCGTTGCAGATCCCGAGCACGAGACCGCCGGCGTTCGCGAACTCCGTGACGGCCGCGGTGGCCGGGGAGAAGCGCGCGATTGCACCGCAGCGGAGGTAGTCGCCGTACGAGAAGCCGCCGGGCAGCACGACTGCGTCGAGATCCGGGAGCGCGCGCTCCTCGTGCCAGACGGGAATCGTCTCCGCGTCGAGGGCCGACAGCGCCCAGAGCGCATCGTGGTCGTCGTTCGACCCTGGATACATCACGACGCCGATCCGTGGTTGCGGGCTAGCCATGCAGCTCGATCTCGTAGGACTCCATCAACGGGTTCGCGAGGAGCTGCTGGCACATCTTCTCGACCTGTACCCGGGCCTCGGTCTCGTCCGCGGAGTCGACCTCGAGGTCGACGACCTTCCCGACCCGCGCGCCCGAGACGGCGAAGCCGAGATGCTCGAGCGCGGTCTCGACGGCAGCCCCTTGCGGGTCGAGGATGCCCGACTTCGGACGGACGAGGATCGTGGCCCTCATCCGAGGACGACCGAGGGGTTCTCGAGGTACGCGGGGAACGGAATCGTCGTCAACCGCTCGAAGGCCTCGATGTACTTCGAGCGCGTGTCCGCCACGACCTCGGCCGGGATCTCGGGACCAGGGGCCGTCTTGTTCCAGTTCACCGTCTCGCAGTAGTCGCGCACGAACTGCTTGTCGAAGCTGTCCTGGCCGCGGCCCGGCTCGTAGGTGTCGGCGGGCCAGAAGCGCGACGAGTCCGGCGTCAGCGCCTCGTCGCCGAGCACGAGGTTGCCCTTCGCGTCGACGCCGAGCTCGAACTTCGTGTCGGCGATGATGATCCCGTTCGCAAGTGCATGCTCCGCGGCGAACCGGTACAGCTCGATCGCGGCGCGCTCCACCTCCGCGAAACGTCCGGCACCGACGAGCTCAGCAGCCTGGTCGCGGGTGATGTTCTCGTCGTGGTCGCCGATCTGCGCCTTCGTTGCAGGCGTGAAGATCGGCTCCGGCAGGCGGTCGGACTCGCGCAGGCCCTCCGGCAGCGCGTGGCCGGACGTCGAGCCGGTCGCCTGGTAGTCCTTCCACCCGGACCCGGCGAGGTAGCCGCGTACCACGCACTCGATCGGAAGCATCTCGAGGCGCCGGCACTCCATCGACCGGCCGTCGTCGCGGATCGCGAGCATGTGGTTCGGGACGATCCCCCGCAGCAGCGTGAACCAGAAGCCGGAGAGGCCGGTCAGCACGCGTCCCTTGTCGGGGATCTCGGTGGGCAGGACGACGTCGAACGTCGAGATCCGATCGCTGGCGACGAGCAGCAGACGCTCTTCGTCGAGCGCATAGAGCTCGCGCACCTTTCCGGAAGCGAGGTGCGTAGCGGCCTCAGGCATGAACTGGCTCCTCCTTGGCGTTCAGTGTGTGCAAACGAGTGAAGATCGTGTCGACGTGGCGCGTATACGCATCGAGATCGAAGACGGTGTCGAGGTCGACCCGGCCGGCGATCTCGTCGTCGGCTCGTGCCAACTCTCGGAAGTCGAGCTCTTCGTCCCACGCGCGCATCGCGTTGCGCTGCACGAGCCGGTAAGCGTCGTCGCGTGAGAGCCCCGACTCGACGAGCGCCAGCAGGACGCGCTGGCTGAAGAAGAGATAGTGGCTCGCCTCGAGATTGCGGCGCATGCGTTCGGTGCGAACGACGAGTCCATCGATCAGCCACGTGAACCGATCGAGCATGTAGTCGAGCGCGAGAAACGCGTCGGGAATGACGACGCGCTCCGCAGACGAGTGCGAGATGTCGCGCTCGTGCCAGAGGGCGACGTTCTCGAGACCGACGAGGGCGTAGCCCCGAACGATGCGTGCAAGCCCGCAGATCCGCTCGGCGACCACCGGGTTGCGCTTGTGAGGCATCGCAGACGAGCCTTTCTGTCCCTTGCCGAACGGCTCTTGTACCTCCGCGACCTCGGTGCGCGCGAGATGGCGAATCTCGAGCGCGAACTTGTCGAGCGACGACGCCGTGATCGCGAGCGCCGTGAGCAGCTCGGCATGCCGGTCGCGCTGGAGGATCTGCGTCGAGGTCGGAGCCGGCTCGAGCCCGAGTCGTTCGCAGGCGATGCGCTCGAGCTCCGGATCCGTCGCCGCGTAGGTGCCGACCGCTCCCGAGAGCTTGCCGACGCGCATCCCGTCGAGTGCGCGCGACACGCGGGTGCGCGCGCGGTCGAGCTCGAACGCCCAGCCTGCGAGCTTCACGCCGAAGGTCGTTGGCTCCGCGTGCACGCCGTGCGTGCGTCCCATCTGCAGAGTCGAGCGATGCTCTTCGGCTCTGGCCGTCACCACGGCGAGCGCGTGGTCGAGGCCCGTGAGGATCAGCGCGCCGGCCTCCCGGATCTGCAGCGCGAGCGCCGTGTCGACAACGTCGGACGAGGTGAGCCCGAAGTGGAACCAGCGGCCTTCCTCGCCGAGTTGCTCCGCGACGGCGTCGACGAACGCAGCGGTGTCGTGGTGCAGCGTGGCTTCGATCTCGGCGACGCGCTCCGGCGAGGGCGCCTTTGCATGCTCCTGGAGCACCTTGGCCGCATCGACAGGCACCACTCCGAGCTCGGCCCAGGCGGCCGTGGCGGCGAGCTCGACGTCCAGCCAGGCCCCGAGCCTACCCTCGTCCGACCAGATTCTGGCCATGGCGGGACGGGAGTAACGGGCGATCACTGAGGACAGTCTAGAGCCGGGCCAGGTCAGCGGGTCTCGGTGTCCGCTCCGCCGATCTAGATCCGCAGGATCCGCAGCGCGAGCGCCGCGGCGTTGCGCGGGTTGTCGACGCCGACGGTGGCCACCGGCACGCCGGGTGGCATCTGGGCGATCGCGAGCAGCGCGTCGAGCCCGTCGAGCACGCTGAGGCTGGAACGGAGCGGCACGCCGATCACCGGCAGGTCCGTATGCGCGGCGACGACGCCCGGCAACGCTGCCGAGAGTCCCGCACCGCAGATCAGCACCTTGAGCCCGCGGTCGCGGGCGCTGCGCGCGTACTCCGCGACCGCATCGGGAGCCCGGTGGGCCGAGCGGACGTCGAACTCGTACGCGACCCCCGCCTCGTCGAGCACGTCGAAGGCGCCCTGCATCCGCTCACGGTCGGACTCCGAGCCGACGAGGATCCCGATCAGGGTGTCAGGCACGGCTGAAGGCGGCGATGTCGGTGCGGAAGCGCATGCCGGGGAAATCTATGTGCGCAGCCGCGGTGTACGCGGCATCACGTGCCGCGGAGATCGACTCGCCGAGGGCGGTGACATTGAGGATCCGGCCGCCGTTCGTGACGAGCCGACCGTCGTGCAACGCCGTCCCGGCATGGAACACGTGCGCGCCTGTGGCCTCGGCGTCCTCGATCCCCGTGATCGGGCTGCCGGAGTCGCCGCGTGCCGGGTAGTCGGCGGCAGCGAGCACGAGCGTCACCGCCGCACTCTCCATCGCGGCGAGCGGAGCCTGGCCCAGTCGTCCCGCAGCCGCCGTGGCGAGCAGGTCGAGCAGGTCGCTTTCGAGGCGCGGGACGAGCGACTGCGTCTCCGGGTCGCCAAACCGGCAGTTGTACTCGAGCACCCGGGGCCCGTCGTCCGTGAGCATCACGCCGGCGAAGAGCACGCCGAGGAAGGGCGATCCGCGCCGCGCGAGCTCCGCGACGATCGGGGCGCAGACCGTGTCCGCGAGGTCGGCGACCTCGGCCTCCGACAGCCGGGGGACGGGGGAGTAGGAGCCCATGCCGCCCGTGTTCGGGCCCTCGTCGCCGTCGCCGATCCGCTTGTAGTCCTGTGCAGCGGGCAGCGCCACCGCCCTCGCGCCGTCGCACAGCGCGAAGATCGAGACCTCCTCGCCTTCCAGCAGCTCCTCGACGTGGAACGGCTGGCCGAGCGCCTCGGCCGCGCGCAGCCCGGCGTCGAGCTCCGCCTGGGTGTGGCAGACCCAGACGCCCTTGCCGGCGGCGAGGCCATCGGCCTTCACGACGCACGGCGGGCGCGCGACGGCGAGAAGGCGCGCGGTCGGCACACCGGAGGCAGCCATCAGCTCTTTCGAGAACGCCTTCGAGCCCTCGATCCGGGCGGCAGCGGCGTTCGGGCCGAACACGGCCACGCCGCGGTGTCGTAGCTCGTCCGCGAGACCCGCGACGAGCGGCGCCTCCGGGCCGACGACCACGAGGTCGACGCCGAGCTCGCCCGCGAGCGGCACGAGCGAGGCCTGGTCGTCGGCGTGCACCGGATGGCAGCTTGCAAGCGCTGCGATGCCCGGATTGCCGGGCGCGGCATGCAGCTCGCTCAGCTGCGGGCTGCGCGAGATCGCCCACGCGAGCGCGTGCTCGCGCCCACCGGATCCCACGACGAGCACCTTCACGCGGGCGATCGTACGCGACTCTTCGGCCGGGACAGCGGCCTGGAGGGGAGGTGTCTGACACCTGAGGGCTCGCAGGTGTCGGACACCGGGTTTGACGCTCGCCAAAACGGCGCAGGAGGCAGGCGTGGACAACCCCGGCGAAGAGCTCTACGACTGGCAGAGCGAGATGGCCTCGCTCGAGGACGACATCCGCGAGAGTCCTCAGGAGGCGGTGTCGGCGCTCGACGATCTGCTCCGTCGCATGCTCGAGGACAGCGGGTACGACCTGACGGAGTCGGTGACGCGCGAGGGCGACGAGCGCGAGGTCGTTGCGGAATACCTCGCCGCGCACGAGATCCGGATGCTGCTCGACCGCGGGGCGGACGACATCTCTCCGGGTGACGTCGCCGAGGCGATCAACGACTACCGCGAGCTCTTCGACTTCCTCGTCGAGAACCGCGGCTCGACCGACGCCGACTTCAGCGCGGCCGAAGACTAGAGCGTCGGCTCCCCAGACGCCTGCTGCGACTCGCGGTCCGTCCGTTCGACACCGAGCCTCTAGTCTTCGCCCCATGGACGCGCCGCCGTACTCGGCTGCCGCCGTGGATGTCGTCCGGCTGCCGGACCGCCGCACGGAGCGCGACCACGTCGCCGTCGAGGAGCCGCTCGAGATCCGAATCGGCGGCACGCCCGTCGCGGTGACGATGAGGACACCTGGGCACGACGAGGAGCTCGCGCTCGGCTTCTGCCTCTCGGAGGGCCTGCGCCCCCTGGGCGCGCGGCTTCCGGACGACCTTGCCGCGAACACCGTCGAGGTCGACGCGCCGGGATTCGATCCCGTGCGCCTCCAGCGGAGCTTCTACACGAGCTCGTCGTGCGGCGTCTGCGGCAAGGGTGCGCTCGACGCGGTCGCCGTCGAAGCCCCACAGGTCACCTCAGCCCTGGAAGTGCCGCTGGCATACGTCTCGTCCTTGCCGGGCCGGTTACGCGAGGCGCAGGCGGCGTTTGCCGTCACCGGCGGCCTGCACGCGACGGGGCTGTTCACCGCGGACGGCGAGCTCCTCTGCGTGCGCGAGGACGTAGGGCGCCACAACGCTCTCGACAAGGTCGTCGGCTGGGCATTCGCCGCCGGGCGGCTTCCCCTCGTCGACGCCGTGCTCTGCGTCAGCGGCCGCCTCTCGTTCGAGCTCGTACAGAAAGCCGCGGTCGCCGGCTGCCCGATCATGGTCGCCGTCGGCGCGCCGTCGAGCCTCGCCGTCGAGCTCGCCGCCGACCGCGGCGTGACCCTCTGCGGCTTCGTTCGCGGCGGCACGGCGAACATCTACACGGAGCCGTGGCGGATCACGGGCTGACGGGCGTCCTGCTCGTCGGCGGGGCGAGCACCCGATTCGGATCGCCGAAGGCGCTCGCCATCGTCGACGGCGAGACGCTCGCGGCACGCGCCTGGCGCTTGCTCGGCGAGACCTGCGACGAACGCATCGCCGTCGGCAAGCACGCAGACGGGCTGGATCTCCCCTTCGAGCTGATCGACGACGGTACCGAGATTCGGGCCCCGATCGCCGGCGTCATCGCCGGGTTGCGAGCCGCGAAGACAGACGTCGCCGTCGTCATTCCCGTCGACGTGCCGTTACTGACGCACGAAGCGCTCCTCGCGCTCGCAGGCGCCTGCCGCGATGTTGCGATCCCGCCGAGCGGCCCGCTGCCGGGTGCGTACCGGCAGACTGCGCTACGCCCGCTCATGCGAGCCCTCGCAGAGGGTAGGCTCGCTCTCCGGGAAGCGATCGCCGGTCTCGACGTGGCAACGGTCGAGCTCGACGAGTCCTTGCTCGTCAACGTGAACACGCAGGCCGATGTTCGACGTCTCTGACACCGCATACGACAACTTCATGGGCCGGTACTCCATGCGGCTGGCACCGCTGTTCGCGGAGTTCGCCGGCATGCGAGCAGGCCTGAAGGTGCTCGACGTCGGTGCGGGCACGGGTGCGCTCTCGACGGAGCTCGAGCGGCGCGGTGCAGAGGTCGCCGCCGCCGATCCTTCGCCGTCGTTCGTTGCTGCGCTCGGGCGCAGGCTGCCGGGCGCCGACGTCCGCGCGGCTCCGGCAGAGGAGCTTCCCTGGCCGGACGAGTCGTTCGACGCCGCGCTCGCCCAGCTCGTCCTCACCTTTATGAGCGATGCACCGGCCGGCGTCGCCGAGATGCGGCGGGTCGTTCGGCCGGGCGGCGTCGTCGCAGCATGCATGTGGGACCGCCAGGGGATGGACATGCTCGCCGCCGTGCAACGCACCCAGCACGCTCTCAACGCCAGCAACCCGACCGAAGCGCTGACGAAGTACCGGTCTCGTGACGAGATCGAGGGCCTCTTCATCGGCGCAGAGTTCGGCGACGTGCGAACGGAGCTGCTCGAGGTCGAGAACGAGTACGCCGCCTTCGACGACCTCTGGGCCACAATCGTCGACGGCGCCGGGCCGGCCGGCGCCTGGGCCAAGTCGCTCGACGACGAGCAGCGCGCAGAGGCCCGTACAGAGTTCCGTCGCCAGGTCGGTGAACCGAGCGGCGCGTTCACGCTGCACGGTCGCGCCTGGGCGACGCGCGCTACACGCGCGTGAGGACGCTCGTGCGCTCGGCGCCGGTACCGATCAGCTCGACCTCGACGTCGAGCTCGCGTTCGACCAGCTCGACGTAGCGCCGGGCAGCGTCGGGCAGGTCGTCGACGGTCGCGCAGCCGTCGAGAGGCTCCTCCCAGCCGCGGAGCGTCTCGTAGACCGGCTGCGCAGCGTGGAAGTCGCTCTGGTGCGCGGGAAAGTCCTCGGTCTCCGCGCCGTCGCGGAGCCGGTACCGCGTGCACACGGGCAACTCCGCGAAGTGCGAGAGCACGTCGAGCTTCGTCAGCGCGAGCCTGTCGATGCCGTTCACGCGGACTGCATAGCGCAGCGCGACGAGGTCGAGCCAGCCGCACCGCCGGTTGCGTCCGGTGACGACGCCGTACTCGTGCCCGATCTCGCGGACCTTGTCGTGGTCGGGTCCCTCGATCTCCGTCGGGAAGGGGCCTTCGCCGACGCGGGTGACGTACGCCTTCGCGACGCCCATCACGCGATCGATTTTGTTCGGACCGATGCCGACGCCTGCTGCAGCGTTTGCGGCGACAGTGCTCGACGAGGTGACGAATGGATACGTGCCGTGGTCGACGTCGAGGAGCGTGCCCTGGCCGCCCTCGAGGAGCACGGATTGTCCTTCCTTCAGCGCCAGGTCGACGAGCAGAGATGTGTCCGCAACGTAGGGCCGGATCCGCTGCGCGTGCTCCTCGAGCCGCCCCGCGACCTCACCGAGCTCGAGTGCGGGCTCGCCGTACACCTTCTCCAGCCACAGGTTCTTCTCGGCGAGCGCGACCTCGATCTTCTGGCGGAGGATCTTGGGATCGAGTAGATCCTGCACGCGGATGCCGATGCGCAGCGCTTTGTCGGCGTAGGCCGGCCCGATGCCGCGGCGAGTCGTTCCGATCTGGAGCTTGCCGAGCCGGCGCTCGCTCGCCTGGTCGATCGCCAGGTGCCACGGCATGATCACGTGCGCGTTGCCCGAGACGTGCACGCGTCCCGCGGTGGTGAACCCGCGCGCCTCGAGCTCGTCGACCTCCGTCAGGAACACGGTCGGGTCGATGACGCAGCCGGCACCGATGATGCAGGTCTTGCCGGTGACGACGCCGCTCGGGATCTGGCGGATCTTGTACGTCTCGCTGCCGACCACGATCGTGTGCCCTGCGTTCGGGCCGCCCTGATAGCGGCACACGAGATCCGAGTGTTGCGCGAGCAGGTCGACGATCTTGCCCTTGCCTTCGTCTCCCCACTGCGCGCCGACGATGACTGTCGCTGGCACCTGCGGAAGTGTAGGGCAGGGGCCGGGCTGCGAGCTTCGCTGCTCTACGGGCCGTAGCCGTCGCCGGCCATCGCCCCGGCGGCCGCCCCCGCGAGTGCGGGGGCGGCCGAGGAGCCCAGGGCGATGCCGATCCGGTTCACCACGCCCAGCCTTACGGGCCGTCGGCGGAAACGGTTTTACGCGGCTGATGCGGCGGTGCCAGGCTGCTCTACGCGCGGCTCGGCCCGCTCGACGCGCACGCTGTGGCCCCGGCGGCAGAGGAAGATCCCGTGGTGCAGGTCGAGGTCGAGTCGGCCGGCGAACGTCGAGCCGCTCGAACCTTCGGCGGCGTCGAGCCCCGCGCACTCGGCGCAGGCAATCGTGAATGAAGCGGCGAGCGCGGCGATCACCACCACCTGCTCGCCGTCTCTCATGCAGCGAGGTCCGCGAACTTCGCGTAGCGCTTGAGGAACGAGAGCTTCACCGAGTCGGTCGGCCCGTTGCGGTGCTTCGCGAGGATCACCTCGGCCAGCCCCTGTTGGTCGGACTCGTCGTTGTAGTACTCGTCGCGATAGATGAAGGCGACGAGGTCCGCATCCTGCTCGATCGATCCCGACTCGCGGAGGTCGGAGAGGATCGGCCGTTTGTCCGTGCGCTGCTCGACGGCGCGGGAGAGCTGTGAGAGCGCGATGATCGGCACCTCGAGGTCGCGCGCGAGGATCTTGAGCGAGCGCGAGATCTGCGACACCTCCTGCACGCGGTTCTCGCTCGTCCCGGCCGAGCTCATCAGCTGCAGGTAATCGACGACAAGCAGCCCGAGATCCGGATGGCGGGACTTCAGCCGCCGCGCCTTCGACCGGATCTCCATCATGTTGATCGAGCCCGTGTCGTCGACGTAGATCGGCGCCTTCGCGAGCTTGTCGCACGCGGCGGTGAGGCGCGGCCAGTCGTCGGGCGCGAGCTTGCCTGTCCGCAGCCGCTGCGACTCGACCTTGGCCTCACTGCACATCAACCGCTGCGTGACTTCCGACTTCGACATCTCGAGCGTGAACAACCCGACCGGGACGCCCTGCCGCACGGCGAGGTTTGCGGCCATGCAGAGCGCCAGGGCCGACTTTCCCATCGACGGGCGCGCGGCGATGATGATCAGGTTGCCCGGCTGGAAGCCGGACGTGAGCCGGTCGATGTCGCGATACCCGGACGGTGTGCCGGTGACGTCGACGCCCGCCTCGTAGAGCTGCGTGATCCGCTCGAAGCTTTCCTTGAGCAGCTGGTCGATGTGCGTGAACTCGCCCGTGACCCGCTGCTGCGACAGGTCGAAGATGATTCCCTCGGCCTGGTCGACGAGATCGCCCGCCTCTCCCGGTCGGTCCCAGCCGAGTCGCGAGATCTCGCCGCCGGCCCTGATCAGTCCGCGCAGCGTCGCGGTCTCGCGGACGATGCGGGCGTAGTGCGACGCGTTCGCGCTCGCGGGGACGAGAGCGGCGAGCTCGTGCAGGCGCACCCGCCCTCCGACGTCCTCGAGCTCGCTGCGCTCCTCGAGCATGTCGGTGAGCGTGATCGCATCGACCGGCTCGCCCTTCGCATAGAGCGCGAGAGCCGCGCGGTAGACCTTCGCGTGCGACTCGCGATAGAAGTCGCTCGCGTCGAGGATCTCGCTGACGGCGCCGATCGCCCCGGGCGAGATCATCATCGCGCCGAGTACGGACTCTTCTGCCTCGAGATTTTGTGGGGGGACGGTCGCGGTCGACGCGACGGGGGCAAGCTGGGCCATCGGCTCCGAGTCAACCAGTCGCGGAGCCCGCCCGCTACCTGGTGACAGGTTGGTTGTGAACACGTCTTTTTGCGCCATTTGCAGGGGAATCGACCAGTATCGCACGGGTGTCGGACGGAGCATCTGTGGAGAGATACCCCGGTGCTTGCGGGAACTTCATGCGGGCGTCCACAGGTCGTGGACTGCTCTGTGGACGATGCGTCGTGCGTGCCGGCACCCACGGCAACGAGGAGGCGCGCAGCGCCTCCTCGTCGGGCCGTTCTCGTCGGGCCTTTCGCGAACGCGCTAAGCGTCGCGGTCGTTCAGTGCGGCCTCTGCGTCGGCGCGCCACTCGGGCTCGTCCGGCGTTTCGGCCTCGTTCTGCTGTGCGGAGCCCTCGTCGCTCTGCATCGCGGCATCGGCGGGGCTCTGCCGCTCGGTGTCGTCGACGTACTCGTACTCGACCTGTGCCGCCGGGGTGGGTGCGGCGGCCTCCTGCTCGGCGCGCTCGGCTGCCTCCATCGCCTCGAGCTCCTCGTCCGACGGCATCTCGCCGCCTTCCGGAGCAACGAGCGTCTTCACGTCGACGCGCACGCCGTCGAAGAGGTCGATCGGGATGGTGTAGTTGCCGATCCGCTTGATGTTGTCGATACCGATCTTCCGGCGGTCGACCCGCACCTTGCGCGTCCGCCAGATCTCGTCCGCGATGTCGGTGGGGGTCACGGATCCGAAGAGCGAGCCGGTCGGCCCTGCCTTCACCTCGAAACGCAGCACGGTCTTCGTCAGCGTCTCGGCGATCGACTGCGCCTGCTCGGTCGTCTTCGCCTCCTGCCGCGCACGGTTCGACTCGCGCTTCTGGAGCTCCGCGACCCGCGCCGGCGTCGCCTCTTCGGCGAGCTTGCGCGGGAAGAGGAAGTTGCGCGCGAAGCCGCGCGCCACGGAGACGACCTCGCCGCGGAGTCCGATCTTGTCGACGTCTTTCGTCAGGATGACGTCCATCAGCGGTCCTCGCGGCTCCGGCCGCGGCCGCGGCTTTCGCGCTCGCTGCCCTCGACGCCCTCGGCGACGTACGGCAGAAGCGCCATCTCACGCGCCCGCTTCACGGCCTGCGCGACCTGCACCTGATGGCGCCTGCACGCGCCGCTGATGCGGCGGCTGCGGATCTTGCCCTTCTCGGAGATGTACCGCCGCAGCTGGTTGACGTTCTTGTAGTCGATCTCCGTGATCTTGTCCTTGCAGAAGAAGCAGTTCCGGCGCTTGATCGCGCCTGCAGGCCCGCCGGGGCGCTTCCTCGTCTGTGTTCTCTCTTTCGGTGCCACGTCTCAGCTCCTAGAAGGGGATGTCGTCGTCGGCTGCAGCCGGGAAGTCGGCGCTCTCTGAGGCCGCCCCGCTGGGCACGAACTGGTTTCCGCCGCCGCCGCCGAAGTCGCCGCCACCATCGCGGCTTCCGAGGAACTGGACGCTGTCGGCAACGATCTCGACGGACTCGCGCTTGCCGCTGCCGTCCTTCGCTTCCCACTCGCGCCACTCGAGGCGTCCGTCGATCGCGACCGGGCGGCCCTTCGAGAGGTACTGCGTGCAGCTCTCGGCCTGGTTGCCGAACACCGAGATGGTGAAGTAGTTCGGCTTGTCGGCCCACTGGCCGGTCTCGTCCTTGCGGCGCGTGTTCACTGCGATCCGCAGGCTGCAGACCGGTGTGCCGCCGCCCGTGTGCCGCAGCTCCGGGTCCTTCGTCAGGTTCCCGACGAGCACGACACGGTTGATGTTGGCTGCCATGGCTCCTCCTAGTCCTCGTCCGACGGTGTCGCCGACACGGCAGCCGGCTCCGATTCGAGCTCGTCTTCGAGCTCGGGCTCTGCTTCGACGTCCTCAGCCGCGGCCTCGGGCTCTGCCGTGGGCGGCGGAGCCTCCTCGCGCGGCGCCGGTGCGGGCACCGGGGTCTCGTCGCGCGGTGCGCGCGTCGAGGAGCCCTCGAGGTGCTTGGTCGCGAGATGGCGCATCACGGAGTCGTCGATCTTGAGCACGCGTGTGATCTCGTCGAGCGTCTCGCCGCTCGACTCGAACACGAGCAGGTGGTAGACGCCCTCCTGCTTCTTGTGGATCTCGTAGGCGAGCCGGCGTCGGCCCCAGGCGTCGTGGCTGCGCCACGTGCCGCCGGACGTCTCGACGAGCTGCCGGACGCGGGCGATCAGGTCGTCCTGGCGCTCCTCGGCGAGCTCCGGGTCCAGCATCAGAAGAATCTCGTACGTCGTCACAAGTCCCGATACCTCCTCTCGACGGCTTCCCATGGTCTGAGTCGGCCCCGACTGCTTGCGCCGCTCGGGAATGGACGGCGCGGTGACGAGGCAGGAAGCGGCGGCAAGTGTAGCATCGGCGCGGTGAAGCGCCTTTTCGCGTGGGTCGTCGGCCTGGCGGGAGGACTCGCCGCGTACCGCGCGATGCGGAGCAGGCGACCCGTCGCCGACACGGGCGGCGCCGACGCCCGCGCGGCGAAGCTCAAGGCGAAGCTCCAGGAGGCCCGGGCGGTCGGCGACGACGGCGACGCCTTCGATTCGGGCGAGGTCGCTGAAGGGCCGGCGGAGCCGCAGGACCTGCAGGCCCGGCGTGCGCAGGTGCACGAGCAGGGACGTGCTGCGCTCGACGAGATGCGCGGCGACGGGAGCGCCTGACGGCTCGCACCGTCCGGCACGAGGCCGACACTCCGCAGCGTGCGAGCGGTCGATCTGACCCACGCGTTCGTCAACGGCATGCCCGTCTTTCCCGGGCTGCCGGATCCGGCGTTCGAGCCGATCGCGAACGTCGAGGACGACGGCTATGCGATGACGTCGTACCGCATGCTCAACCACATCGGGACGCACGTCGATGCGCCGGCGCACCAGATCGCCGGCGGCGACACGCTCGATGAGATCGGGCTCGAGCGTCTCGTCACCGACGCAGTGACGATAGACGTGTCGCATCGCGACCCCCACGGTCCGGTGCCCCTGGCCGAGCTCGAGCCGCACCTCGACCGTGTCCAGGCGGGCGACATCGTCCTCTTCTACTCCGACAATGCGCGCAACTACGGCACCGACGCGTACTGGACCGGCTGGTCGTTTCCCGATGCCGATGCTGCACGCGCCCTGATCGACCGTGGGGTCTCAGCCGTCGGCTTCGACGGCCCGAGCGCCGATCCGGTCGACTCGACCACCATGGATCTCCACCGCATCTGGCTCGGAGCGGGCCGGATGATCCTCGAGAACGTGAACAACCTCGACCAGTTGCCGGCGCGGGCGCCGATCGTCGTCGCGCCGATGAAGGTCGCTGCGGCGAACGGGGCTCCTGCCCGTATTTTCGCCCTACTTCCCGATTAGGAGGAGAGAATGGAACACGGCAAAGGGCTCGTCGGTGACCTGCGCCACGGGATCCTCGGCGTGCTCGACGCACTTGCGCAATCGGTGGCGCTGCTCTCGCTCGCACTCGGCGTCGCATTCGCATCGTCGGCCGCGGCGGGAGAGGCCGGCATCGCGGCACCATTTGCGTATCTGATCGCCGGAGTCGGGAGTCTCTGCCTTGCCTCCGTGATCATCCGCTTCACCCGGCGCATGGCGAGCGCCGGCGGTCTCTATACGTACATCTCGCGCGGCTTGAGCCCGAGCGCGGGGTTCCTCGGCGGCTGGTTGTACGGCGGCGCGTTCGCCGTCGGGATCTCGTTCGTGCTCGTGATCGGCTCGTTCTTCATGTCGATCGCGATGACCGCGCACACCGGCATCCATTGGGGCTGGTACCCGTGGTTCTTCATCTTCCTGGGCGCGCTCGCGCTGGTTGCTTTCCTCGACATCCGCATCTCGACGCGCCTCCAGCTCGTCGCTGCGGCGGTCGGCGTCGGCGCGATCACCCTGATGGCGATCGTCATCCTGTTCAAGGGCGGCGACTCAGGCGTCACGCTCGCGCCGCTCAACCCCGCCAATGCAACGTCGACGAGCGATCTGTTCCTCGCCGTCGTGCTCACGTTCACCGGCTTCATCGGCTTCGAGGCGGCGGCGTCCCTCGGCGAGGAGACGGTCGATCCGCTGCGGGCGATCCCCAAGGCGATCCTCAGCGCTGTGCTCGTCGCGCTCGTCTTCTACGTCTTCGTCACGTGGATGATGGCCGTCGGTTACGGCGTTGGGAACGCGGCCCAGTGGGCGAAGGACCCGGCGGCGCTCGACACGCTCGCCACCCGGTACGTCGGCAGCTGGCTCGCGGTGATCATCGACTTCTCGGTTGCGGCATCTGGCTTCATCGCGGCGCTCGGCGGGCTACATCTGACGTCCCGCACGCTGTTCGCGATGGGTCGCGAGGGCGGGCTGCCGCGCGTGTTCGCCTGGACGCATCCGCGGTTCAAGACGCCGTGGGTCGGGATTGCGTTCTCGCTCGTCGTGACGCTGCTGCTCGTCGTGCTGTTCGCACACCACTACGACCCGATCACGTACTTCATCTGGATGGCGACCTGCGCGACGATCGGGATCCTGATCACGTACATCCTGATCGCGGTGTCCGGGATCGTGTTCTTCGCGCGCGGCCGCGAGGGCTGGAACCCAGTGTTGGATCTCGCGATACCCGCGGGGGCGATCCTGATCTGCGGCTACACGCTCTACAAGTCGATTCATCCGACGCCGGCGTACACGGGGATCGTCAAGTGGGCACCGTGGGTGGCGCTGATCTGGCTCGCGGTCGGTGTCGTCATCGATCTCGTGCTGATGGCGCGGCAGCCCGAGCGGGTTGCGGCCTTCGGGTCGATCCTCGCCGCGTCGGAGGGCGACGACGACGCGCCGGCATCCTCGGTCGCCTCTCCCGCGCACTAGTCGATGCATCGATCGAGCCCGGGTGCGTATCCCCGCACCCGGGCTCCGCGTTGGGGGAAGAGCACATGGCTCGCCCGATTCCCTCAGACCTCGAAGACGCGCTCGCGGCCGCGCCCACGGCGAGGGACCGCTTCTGGACGCTCCCTCAGGAGCGGGTCGACGAATGGGTCGGCTGGGTCGAGAGCGCGCGCATGCCGCGCACGCGCCGGCGGCGCATCGCAGAGACGGTCAGTCGTCTCAACGGCCGCCCCGCGGCTGCGGCGATCGTCGAGACGAACGGCGGCGGTCCGGCGCCGTTACCCCCGCGCGAGTCGCCGTGGCTCTGGTTCCTCGCGCTCGCGCTTCTGATCGGGATCGCTGCGATCGTCTACCTCTTCGCCGTGCGCGACAACGGAGCGGCGACGACGACCGTGCCGAGCATCGTCGGGCTGCGGAATCAGGCCGCGCAGAACGAGCTCCGACAGCGGAAGCTGAAGTCGACCGTCGTGGAGCGCGCGGCTTCGAAGCCGCAGGGAATCGTCGTCGCCCAGAATCCGGCGAGCGGCGCGAACGTCGAGCAGGGCTCGGCCGTCACTGTCGTCGTATCGACCGGCCCCGCGGGCGTCACGGTGCCGATCGTCGTCGGGCTCACCTCCGCCGACGCCGTCGCGCGCCTCCAGGCGCTGAAGCTGCAGACGACCCTCAAGCCGGTCGCATCGAAGAAGCGGGCGGGAACGGTGCTCGCGCAGGCGCCCACCGCCGGGACACGCCTGAAGCCGGGGTCTGTCGTAGCGCTCGACGTCGCCAAGGCGAACAAGACGATCGTCGTGGCGAGCCTCACCGGCCAGACGCTCCAGGCGGCGACTGCGGCGCTCACGCAGGCCGGCCTCTCCGCGACCGTGGCTCAGGTTCCGTCGAAGCAGCCGAACGGCACGGTCGTCGCACAGAATCCTGCCGCCGGCCAGAAGGTCGCACAGGGAAGCGGCGTGCACCTCGACGTCTCGAAAGGAAGCGCCACGAGGCCCGTGACCACCACACAACAGACGACCACGACGCAACAGACGACTACCCAGGGCAGTACGTCGTCGACGTTGCCATCGGCACCGCCGCAGGGCGCCGGCAACGACTATCGCGGCATGCAGCTCGCGCGCGCGGTGCAGCAGATCGCCGACGGTCGCCAGCAGGCGGTCGTTCTGACCGTTGCCTCTACGAGGCCCGCCGGGATCGTCGTCTCGAACGGCACCGTCGGCTCGAAGATGCGCCTCGCCGTCTCGGCAGGGCCGCATCCGGGCGCCCCAACCGACCTGCCGGACGTCACGGGCGAGGACACGGCGCAGGCGCAAAGCGACCTGCAGGCCGCAGGCTTCACCGTCCTCACCGTGCAGTGGCCGGTCAGCGACCCGTCGGCGAACGACACGGTCGTCTACCAGACGCCCGCCGGCGGCACGACCCGGCCCCGTGGCGTGGGAATCGTGCTTTACATCGGTATGGCGCCCGGCGGCTGACGAGGCCGATACCCTGGTCCTCCTGCGACGCGGGAGCCGGGGATGTGGCAGTGGAGCCGCAGCCCTGCCTGCCCCGGCTCCCACGACTCTTCGGGTGCGGGCGACTCGCCGCATACGATGCCGCCGGGAAATGGACGACCAGACGCAGAACCGGCTCGACGAACGCGCCGTGCTCGACCGGCTCGGTGCGATCTACGCTCCGATCTCGGGCCTCCAGCCGCTCGATGCGGCTGCGCTGCTCGTCGCGCGGGACCTCGACGTGCTCGGTGCCGACACCGGGTTCGTCGCCACCGTTGCCGGCGACGGCCAGACGCTCGAGGTCGTTCGCGTCACGCCCGCTTCCGAGCACCTCGTGCGTCTCGCCTTCCCGCTCAGCTCGCCGTATCCACTCGCCGAAGCGATCCGTGTGCGCCGCACGTTGTTCGTCGCGAGCAACGAGCAACTCGCATGCGATCACCCGGGTCTCGTGCGCGTGAAGAGCGAAGATCATGCGTGCGCGACGATGCCGTTGTTCGACGAGCAGGGAGCATTGGTCGGTGCCTTGAACCTCGGGTTCGAGGATCCGCACGAGTTCGGCGAAGCGGAGCGCAGACTCATCGAGTTCCTCGCCGATCGCTGCGCAGCCGTCCTGGCGTCCGCGCAGCCGGTTGCAGTGGTCGACTAGAGAGCGGCTCTAGTCGTCGGCTTCGACGTCGGCGGCTGCGGCGCCTGCGGGTGCCGGCGGCGGCTTGTCGACCGGCCGCATGATCGTCCACGCGAGCTCGAGCGGGCAACCCGCCTTCAGCAGGCGCTCGATGTCGTGCACGTCTGCGTCGCTGTCGGCGATCTTCGCGGCGAGCTCGGCATCGGCGCCGAGGCTGACCATCCGCTGGGTGCGCCAGGTGATCTCCGCGCTGCCCTGCACGCGGATGATCACGGTGTCATCCGTGATGGCGGTCGCCTTGTCGCTCATTGTCGGGATCCAGACTACGCCCCAGCGGCGGAGTTCGTAGGAACGCGTCCTGAGACCCCACCGGGGCCGCGGCCCGGCGGCCCGCCTCAGCTGCGCGCGCGCTGCCAGCCGATCCGGCGGAGGCCGGCCCTGATCCGGGCCGCGAGCTCGGCCATCGAGGCCGCAGCGACGTAGTCGTCTGCCCGTGCCTCGAGGTATTGCGCCGGCTCGTTGCCCCCGGCGTCGTAGACCACGATGAACGCGTGCGGGTGCCGTGCCCTCAGTATCTCGATGCGGTCGACGCGGGCGGGCACCACCGCCGCGGCCGCGTTCTCCGCGTTCGAGCCGGCGACGACCCGGTATGACGGCCCGAGCGCCTGCTGCAGCCGGGGCCGCAGCCGATCGAGCTCGTCGTCGACTCCGATCAGGGTGGGTGTGGTTGGATCGAGACCCGTCACTGCTCTCGATCAGTGAATCAACCGTCTTTCAGCTGCGGATAAGAAATCGGGCAGGGCCGTGTAAACGCCGCTGCACGAACGGCTGCGATGGAGGACGTCCCCGCCCCGGCTGTGAGCTGGGGCGGGGACGCGTTCGCCGGCGGGGGATGCGGGAAAGGCGCCGACGAATCTGCCGGCGGGTCAGCCCGCCGTGATCGAGCCGAAGAGGCCGTTCTTCTCGTCGTTCGGACCGGCCGCGAAGTAGAGGGACGTTGTAGGCCCTCCCGCCGCGCCGTTTCCGAACGCGATCGCCCAGAGACCGTCGATCGTGATGATCGTCTGGTCGCCCTTGCGGAGCTGGCCCTTGTACACCCACTTGCCGCCGCCGAGATCCTTGTATGCGCTGACGCGGCCGTTCCCGAAGTTCCCGACGAGCACGTCGCCGGAGAAGACGCCGAAGCTCGAGGGGGCAAGCGCGAGGCCCCACGGCGCGTTCGACGGCGCGTTCTTCCGGCCACCGGGTGCGACGCGGGCGACGAATTGCCCAGCGGGCGTGTACTGGTCGACGTAGCCGTTTCCGTCACCTGGGACGTCGTCTTCCTTTGCGCCGTCCTGCTTGGCGTAGGTCACGAAGATGCTGCCGTTCAGTGCCTGGATGCCGAACGGCGCGTAGCCCGCCGGCAGCTTCGGGTCGGTGAACGATGCCGCCGTGATCGGATTGAACGACGCATCGAAGACGTCGACGCGGCCGTTGTGGAAGTCGGTCGCATAGAGACGGTCGGACATCGTCGTCAGGCCCTTGTAGATCGCGCCCTTCGACGAGTTGTCGACGCCGGGAATCGCGACCGCGGCGTTCACGATCGGCGACCAGCCGAGGATCGTCCCTGCCTCGGTCGCGAAGAGGAACCGGGCTGCAGCCGACTTGCCGCCCTGCGAGACGACGAAGTCCGTCGCGGACCCGTTGAAGACGGTGCCCGTAGGCCCGCCGGGCACCGAGACCGTGAGCGCCTGCTTTGCGCCGCTGCCGTTGTAGAGCGTCGAGGTGTTCGTCGCGTTGTTCGACGTCCACCATGGCGTCGTCGGCCCGGCCGAGAGACCCCAGCCGTTGACGAGCGAAGCATCGGTGGCGGGCGCCGGGCCTGCCGTGTCGGCCACGAGGTTGTGGACGGTGAAGACGTCGTCGGCGATCCCGCTGGAGGCAGTCCCGACGACGAGCGCCGCGACGACCAGCGCCGCGGCGGCAGTGATGAGAAGGGTCGTACGCAACGTGCTCTCCTTTTGCTTGTTTGCGCAATATCCGCAGTCCGCATGGGGTACGGAGAGAGCCGCGCGCCGGATTGCTTGCGCCGCGCGGGCCGGGAGCGAGAGGATGTGTCGACCGGCCCGATGAACGACTATCGCTTCGTCACCACCTGGTGCCTCGACGCACCGATCGGCCCCGTCTTCGCGGCGATCGACGAGTCGGCTCGCTGGCCGGAATGGTGGAAGGGCGTACGCCGGGCGGAACTGCTCGAGGACGGCGACGACGACGGCGTCGGACGGCTGTGGCGGTTCGTGTGGCGGAGCCGCCTGCCGTACGAGCTCGCCTTCGACTCACGGGTCACGCGCCGCGAGCCTCCGTTCCTGCTCGAGGCGACGGTGGCGGGCGAGCTCGCCGGGCTCGGACGCTGGAGGCTCTACGAGGGCGGCGCGGGTACGGCGGTCGTCTACGAGTGGAGCGTCCGCACGACGCGTCCGTGGATGAACGTGCTCGAGCCAGTGGCGCGTCCGGTGTTCGCGTGGAACCACGACGTCGTGATGCGGCAGGGCGGTGAAGGGCTCGCGCGCCTGCTCGGCGCGACGCTCCTCGTGAACGAGTGACTCAGGCGCGCGTGAGCTCGATCTCCGCCGCGTCGCAGAAGAGCCGCCAATCCTCCGTGACCCGGCCGGGCACGAGTACCTGGTGGTGCGGCCCCCCGAGCTTCAGCCACCGATTCGCACACTCGCGCACTCCGGCGTCCGGCCGGAAGAAGCCGTACGGCATCTCGAGCGCGGGAAGCTCTTCGCTGTCGAGGATCTCTCCCTCCGAGACGACGATCCGGAAGGCGTCGCCGGGAAGGCTGAGGATCGCCGCGAGCGTCGCCGGGCCGGGGTCGTACTGGAAGAGGAAGGTCGGCGGATCTCCGAGGCCGCCGATACCGAGGCTGCGCTTGATCAGCCGCACAGGTCGGTCCGAACGCGCGAGCGCCCAGTTGCCCTCGCCCATGTGGCTCATCAGGAACGCGTCGCGCGCGAAATCCATCGCGTACATCTCCGTGAACTGGACGTCGCCGAAGAGCGTGCGTGCTGCCGACATCAGCGACGCGGTCATCGCGTCGCCCTCCGCGGCATAGCCGTATCCCTTCGCCATCAGGCTGGACGCAGCCGCGAGCGGGAGCCGGTCGAACCTACCGTCTTCGGCGATCGCACCGAAATGCGTCGAATATGCGCCGTAGCCGCGCTCCGAGAGGATTCGCTCCAATCCGAGTTGCATTCGGGCGTGGTCCTCTCGCTCCCGCGTGGTCAGGCGCGGATCGATCTCGAAGCGGAGATCCTCTTGTTGGAGAAGCCGGGCGACCGCGTCGGCGTCGACCGCCACGGTTGCAGCGTGGAGATCGCCGAGCCCCAGTGAGTCGACCTGCGGTCCCAGCTTGCGCAGGAGTGTGTGAACGTCGACGCGGATGTCCCCCATGGCGTTCATGGCGTAGCCGAAGACCGCAACTTTGAGGTCGCGCCAGCGCGCGACGGCTGCCGCCGCCCGCGCCCAACGGCCGACGGCGTCGGAGAACGACGCGGCCTGCCAGTCGTCCGTGATCACCTCGAACGGGCGAGCCGCACGCACCATCGCGTTCGCGGTGTCCTGTGCGCCGTGGATCCCCTGGTTGTAGGTGAGGTCGCTCATGTCCCACGTACCCGTCACCTCGGGCATCGGCTGCACGTTCGCGATGCACACCGGCAACCGTGTATCGGCGAGAGCTCGCGCGACGTGCATTGCGGGGCCGTAGGTGAGCATGATCACCAGCAGGCCGTCGAGGTCGTCGCGTTCGAAGCCGCGTACGGCATGCTCGATCCCTGCGCGGTCCTTGACGGCGGGTGAGACGACGACGTCCACGACCTCGCTGAGCGATGCAGCGACGGCGTGTGCGTACGCCTCCTGACGCTCCGTGATGCCCGGCAGCATCGCGTCGTACAAACTTTGCATGACGCCGAGCACCCCGATCCGCGGCCGCGCGGATCCGGTCTCAGCGCTGGCCGTAAACGGTCTGGTAGCGGTCGAAGAGTGCATCGATGTCCTTTCTGTCGAGCGGAAGGGGATCGCCGAGAGCCCGGGCGAGGTGCACAGTGCGAGCGACGTCTTCGCACATGACGGCTGCCTTGATGGCGTCGCGCGGCGTCGCGCCGACCGTGAAGACTCCGTGGTTGCGCATGAGGACGGCGGGGGAGCGGTGGTCCGCGAGCGTCTCGACGATTCCGCGTCCTATCTCCGCGTCGCCGATCAGCGCGAACGGTCCGATTGGGATCTCGCCGCCGAACTCGTCGGCCATCGCCGTGAGCACACAGGGAATGGCTTCCGAACGCGCGGCAAAGGCGGTCGCGTACCCGCTGTGAGTGTGCGCCACGGCGCCGACGTGCTCGAGATGCCGGTAGACGTACCCGTGCGTCGCCGCGTCGCTCGAGGGTGCTAGGTCGCCGTCGACGAGCCGGCCCGAGAAGTCGCACACGACGATGCTCTCGGGCGTCATCGACTCGAACGGGACGCCGCTTGCCTTGATCACCATCAGCTCTTCGCCCGGGACACGCGCCGAGAGGTTGCCGCTCGTCCAGCTGACGAGGCCGTAGCGGGTCAGCTCCGCATGGAGATCGCAGACCACGCGCCGGAGCCGGGCGACGCCCGAGGGTGCACGTCGCGGCTTCGTACCTCGGCGCAGGTCATGCATGAGCTGCGGTCGGCGGCCGAAGTAGTCGTGGATGGCGCAGTAGTGCTCGTAGAGGTTGTCGTACGCGTCCGCCGCGTCGTCGTTCGGTAGGTACGCGTTGCGGCGAACCTTGCCCATCGATTCCGACGCGGTGCGGATGTCGGCGTGGGCGCCCGCCGCGACGGCGGCGTGCATCGCCGCGCCCAGGGCGGGTCCTTCCGGCGTATCGATCAGATGGAGCGGGCGGCGCAGCACGTCTGCGTACACCTGCATCACGAACGCGGTTCTTTGTCAGGCCTCCTGCCACGGTGAACTCACGCACGGGAACGCCTGCGTCGTCGAACGTCTCGACGATCTTGCGGGTGCCAAAGGCCGTCGCCTCGACGAGTGCGCGATAGATGTCCTCGGGCCGCGTGGCGAGGGTCAATCCGATCACGGCTCCACTCAGCTCGTGGTCGACGAGCACCGAGCGGTTGCCGCTGTGCCAGTCGAGCGCCACGAGCGAGTGCGCGCCGACGGGCTGTTGCGCCGCGAGCTCAGACAGCAGCTCGTGGAGGTCGAGCCCGCGCCGCGCGGATTCGTCGTGGTAATCCGGTGGAACCTGACACTCGACGAACCAGCCGAAGATGTCGCCGACTCCACTCTGGCCGGCTTCGTAGCCGAGGAGCCCGGGAGTGATGCCGCCGTCGACGACACCGCACATGCCGGGGACATCTGCGAGCACGGCGTCGTTCATCACGTGGCACGTCGACGTCCCCATGACGGCGAGCATGTGCCCGGGCTCGATCGCGCGCGCCGCCGGAGCGGTGACGTGTGCGTCGACGTTCCCCACCGCGACGGCGATGCCCTCGGGAAGCGAGCAGCGCAGCGCGGCAGCCGTGGTGAGGCTGCCTGCGCGGCCGCCGAGCGGCGACAGCGGATGCTCGAGCTTGTCGACGGCGAAACGCGCGAATGCCGGGTCGAGCGCGGCGAAGTAGTCCGGTGCCGGGTAGCGCCCGTCCTGGAATTGCCCCTTGTATCCGGCGGTGCAGGCGTTCCGCGTCTCGATGCCGCAGAGCTGCCAGACGATCCAATCGGCAGCCTCGATCCAGCGCTCGGCTGCGGCATACACGGCGGGATCCTCGTCGAGGACCTGGAGCGCCTTCGCGAGCTCCCACTCGGATGAGATGCGACCGCCGTAGCGCGCGAGCCACGGCTCGCGGCGCTGCTCTGCAACCTCCGTGATCCGCTCCGCCTGGCGTTGCGCGGCATGGTGCTTCCACAGCTTCGGGTAAGCGTGCGGCCGGCGCTCGAACCCCTCGACCCGGCAGAGCGGCGTACCGTCCCGGCGGACCGGGAGCGGCGTCGACGCGGTGAACGCCGTGCCGATCCCGATGATGCTCGCCGGGTCGATGCCCGCCGCGCGGACCGCGGCGGGAACCGCGTTGTCGAGCACAGCAAGCCAATCGGCCGGATCCTGAAGCGCCCACGACGGAGGCAGCTGCTCGCCGGAGGCCGGCAGCGCCGATTCGATGACGCCGCTCGCATATTCGTGCGCTGCCGTGCCCACGGTCGTCCCGTCGGCCGCGCTGACGACGACGGCGCGGCCGGAGAGCGTTCCGAAGTCGACTCCGACGACGTACCGGTGGGCGGAGGCCGAGGTCATAGACGCGCGATGTTAGCGCCAACATCAGTTGATCGTCAACACGGGCGGCCGAGAACGCGCTCAGCGTGCATGTGAGCGCAAACAGCCGGGCCGGTCAGACGCGTGCGGTGCTCTCGCGGATCACGAGATCCGGGGCGACGCTGAGGCGGCGCGACGAGCGCGCGCCGTCGTTGATCTGCTGGACGAGCAGGTGGAAGCTCTGCCTGCCGACCTCCATGAAGTCCTGGCGGACGGTCGTGAGCGGCGGCGTGAAGTACGCGGCTTCGGGGACGTCGTCGAAGCCCACGACGCTGACCTCGCCGGGGACGGCCCGACCCGCTTCGTGCATCGCCCTCAGGAGCCCGAGCGCCATCTGGTCGTTGGCGACGAAGACCGCGGTGACGTCACGATCGAGGGCGAGGCGCTGCCCGATCTCGTAGCCGGAGCGGGGGCTCCAGTCGCCGATCTGGATCGGCGGCAGCTCCGCCGCCGCCGCCTGCAGCACCTGCCGCCAGCCGGTGATTCGCTGCTGTGCCTCGAGCCAGTCTTCCGGGCCGGCGACGTGCCAGACCGTCCGGTGACCGAGCTCGAGCAGGTGGCGGGTCGCCTCGACGGCCCCCGCGATCTGGTCGACGGCGACCACCGGGATGCCCCGGTCGGGCCCGGCCTCGACCGCCACAACGGCCAGATCATCGGGTAGGTGCAGCATGGAGTGCGCCGCGTCGGTCTGCGGTGCGATCACCAGGATCCCCTCGACGCCCTGGCCGCGCAGCCGCTCGACGGCACCCAGAAACGACTCCCGGTCGAGGGTCCGAAGGCTCGCTGTACTGATGAAGTACCCCTCCTCGTGCGCCGCACGGTGGATGCCGAAGAGCGTCGAGGCCGGGCCGTAGAGCGTCGTGTCGAAGCTGACGACGCCGAGCGTCCTCGACCGGCCGGTCGCGAGCGCCCGCGCCATGGTGTTCGGCCGGTAGTCGAGCATGCGCATGGCGTCCAGGACGCGATCCCGGGTCTCCGGACGCACCTGGCTGCTCTCGTTGATCACGCGGGAGACGGTCTGGTGCGAGACTCCGGCGAGCTTGGCCACGTCGGCCATGACGGCCGGCTTCCGCCGCCGGTCGCGGCCGTTCTCGACGTCTCTCGCGACGCTCATGCCGCCAATCCTACGCCGTGAGCGCTCACAGACAAGTGCGCCAACCAGTCACGAGGTCTTGACACGGGGTGCTTGACAATGGTTTTGTGAGCGATAACATCGCGCAGTCAACCTGAGCCGGTCGGCCCGGCCCACGCTCCGTCCAAACGGCAAGAGTCCACAGGGAGGGTTCACGTGTTCAAGAAGAGTTTCGTCGCTCTGGCGGCTGTCATGCTGGTCACGCTGGCGAGCCTCGCCGGCAGCGCCTCCAGCAAGCCGGCCGGTTCGATCACGCTCGGATTCTCGCAGGTCGGCTCGGAGAGCGGCTGGCGCACCGCGAACACGAAGTCGATCCAGTCGTCCGCGAAGGCCGCGGGCATCAACCTGAAGTTCTCCGACGCGCAGCAGAAGCAGGAGAACCAGATCAAGGCGATCCGCTCGTACATCCAGCAGCGGGTGGACGTGATCGCGTTCTCGCCCGTCGTCGAGTCCGGCTGGGACGCCGTGCTCAACGAGGCGAAGCGCGCGAACATCCCGGTCATCCTCACCGACCGCGCCGTCGACTCGAAGGACACGACCCTCTACAAGACGTTCCTCGGCTCGGACTTCGTGAAGGAAGGCCGCGAGGTCGGGCAGTGGGTGCTCAACAACTACAAGGACGCGACAGAGCACGGTCAACATCGTCGAGCTCGAGGGCACCACGGGCTCGGCGCCGGCGATCGACCGGAAGACCGGGCTTCACGAGCGTGATCAAGGCGAACCCGAACCTCAAGGTCATCGCCTCGCAGACCGGTGACTTCACCCGCGCGAGGCGGCAAGGAGGTCATGACCGCCTTCCTCAAGGCGCACCCGAAGATCGACCTGCTGTTCGCGCACAACGACGACATGGGGCTCGGCGCGATCGAGGCGATCGAGGCTGCCGGGCTCAAGCCCGGCGTCGACATCAAGATCGTCACGATCGACGCCGTTCACGACGGCATGCAGGCGCTGGCCGACGGCAAGATCAACTTCATCGCCGAGTGCAGCCCGCTGCTCGGGCCGCAGCTGATGGACGCTCGTCAAGAAGGTCGTCGCCGGCAAGCCGGTCCCGCAGCGCATCGTCACGAAGGAGACGACGTTCACCCGGGCGCAGGCCAAGGCCGCGCTGCCCGACCCGCAAGTACTAAGAGTCCAGTAGACGCATAGCCCGGGTGGTGCCGTGGGCCGCTGCACCTGCAGCGGCCCACGGCGCGCCGTCGAACGACCGCGAGGACGAGATGACGACAACCGCGCCGATCCTCGAAGATGACGCGGGATCCACAAGCGCTTCGCGGCGTGCAAGGCGCTCGACGATGTCGACTTCCGCCTCTTCCCCGGCGAGGTCCACGCGCTCCTCGGCGAGAACGGCGCCGGCAAGTCGACGCTGATCAAGGTGCTCACCGGCGTGCTACGACATCGACGCGGGCACGATCGAGCTCAAGGGCCGCCCGGTGCTCTTCGCCAGCCCGCTCGAGGCGCAGCATGCCGGCGTCAGCACCGTCTACCAGGAGGTCAACCTCTGCCCCAACCTCTCGGTCGCCGAGAACATCTACATCGGCCGCGAGCCGCGCCGCCTCGGGCAGCATCCAGTGGCGGGCGATGCGGCGCAGGGCGGCCGAGGCGCTCGAGCGCGTCGACGTCCACGTCGACGTATCGGCGCTAGCTCGTCCGGCTACTCGCTCGCCGTGCAGCAGATGGTGGCCATCGCGCGCGCGATCGACATCTCGGCCGAGGTGCTGATCCTCGACGAGCCGACGTCGAGCCTCGACAAGGGCGAGGTCGACCAGCTCTTCACGGTGATCCGTCAGCTCACGTCGCAGGGAATCGCGATCGTGTTCGTCTCGCACTTCCTCGACCAGGTCTACGAGATCGCCGACCGCATGACGGTGCTGCGCAACGGGCGCCTCGTCGGCGAGTGGACGACGCCGCGAGCTCGAGCCGCGTCGAGCTCGTCGGCGAAGATGCTCGGCCACGAGCTCAGACGCTGGAGGCGCTCGAGAAGAAGCCGCGCGCGGCGGTGGACGCGCTCGAGGCGACGATCGCCCGTGCTCGAGGCCAAGGCGGTCGGGCAGGAAGGGCGCCATCGCGCCGTTCGACCTCGCGCTCCACCCGGGCGAGGTCGTCGGCCTCGCCGGGCTGCTCGGGTCCGGCCGGACGGAGATCGCCCGCCTGCTCTTCGGGGCCGACCGGTCCGACACCGGCGCCTTCACCGTCGACGGCAAGCACCGTCGCGATTCGCAACCCTCGCGTCGCGACGGCGCACGGCGTCGCCTTCTGCCCCGAGAATCGCAGGACGGAGGGCCTCGTCGAGGACCTCACGGTGCGGGAGAACATCGTGCTCGCGCTGCAGGCCGCGCGCGGCTGGACGCGTCCGATCCCGCGCAAGCGGCAGGACGAGCTCGTCGAGCACTGGATTCAAGCGCTGGACATCCGGACCGCCGAGCGCGGAACAGCAGGTGCGCAATCTCAGCGGCGGCAACCAGCAGAAGGTGCTGCTGGCGCGCTGGCTGATCACGCAGCCGAAGCTGCTCATCCTCGACGAGCCGACGCGCGGCATCGACGTCGGCGCGAAGACCGAGATCCAGCGTCTCGTCGTCTCGCTGTGCGACGACGGAATGTCCGTGCTGTTCATCTCGGCCGAGATCGAGGAGGTCCTGCGGCTCAGTCACAAGGTCGCGGTGCTGCGCGACCGCGAGCTCGTCGCGGAGTTCGCGAACGAGGACGTCCGTGACGATCGACTCGCTCGTGCACACGATCGCGGGCGGAGCGGCCGCATGAGCACGACGACACCGCCTCGTCTGGCCGCTGCTCTCGATCGTCGCGCTGCTCCTCGTCGACGTCGTGTTCTCGTCCGGATTCTTCTCCCTCCGCATGCGCGGCGGCCATCTGTACGGGAGCCTCATCGACATCATCAGCTTCGGCGCGCCGCTGATGCTCGTCGCGCTCGGCATGACGCTCGTGATCGCCACCGGCGGCATCGACCTGTCGGTCGGCGCCGTCGTCGCGATCTCCGCGGCGCTCGCGTGCCTGCTGATCAGCCACCAGCACGACCAGAACAGCCTCGGCGGCGTGCTCGTGGCGATCGCCGCCGCGCTCGGGCTGTCGATGCTCCTCGGCCTCTGGAACGGCATCCTCGTGGCGGTGATCGGGATCCAGCCGATCGTCGCGACGCTCATCCTCATGGTCGCCGGGCGCGGCATCGCCCAGCTGATCACGCAGGGGCCAGATCATCACGATCAACAGCACGCCGTACGAGCGGATCGGAGCCGGTTACCTGCTCACGCTCCCCTTCTCCATCTTCATCGTCGCGGCGGTCTACATCGTCGACGGCGCTCGTCAGCCGGCGCACTGCGCTCGGCATGCTCATCGAGTCGGTCGGCGGCAACCGCGAGGCGAGCCGGCTCGCCGGGATCAGGTCGCGGGGTCTCGATCATCATCGCGTACGTCTTCTCCGGGCTCTGCGCCGGGATCGCAGGCCTGATGATCAGCTCCAACCTCGCGAGCGCAGACGGCAACAACGCCGGGCTCTGGATCGAGCTCGACGCGATCCTCGCGGTCGTGATCGGCGGCACGGCGCTGGCGGGCGGGCGCTTCTTCATCGCCGGCACGCTCGTCGGCGCGGTGCTGATCCAGACGCTCGTCACGACGATCTACTCGATCGGGATCCCGCCCGGGACGATCCTCCTGTTCAAGGCGCTCGTCGTCACGGCGGTCTGCCTGATCCAGTCTCCCGCGTTCCGTGAGCGGGTATTCCACCGCCGGCACCGTCGCCGGCCGTTCCCAGGCGCGGCCGTCGCTGCCGACGAGCCGCACGTCGAGGTCCCTGCGTGAGTGCCGCGTCGGCGACCGTTCGGCGGAGTCGGCCGCGCCTGCGGGTCCCGTCCAAGTACGCGCCGATGCTCGCGACGCTGTCGCTGCTCGTCGCGATGTTCACGGTCGGGCTCGATCCTCTACCCGGCGTTCGGATCCGCACAGGTCGTCCTCAACGTCTTCATCGACAACTCGTTCCTGCTCGTGGTGGTGATCGGCATGACGTTCGTGATCCTCACCGGTGGGATCGACCTGTCCGTCGGCTCCGTCGTCGCGCTTTCCACGCTCACGGCTGCGCTGCTCGAGAAGCACGGCTGGCCGATCGGCGCGTCGATCCTCGCCGTGCTCGTCATCGGCTCGGTGCTCGGGTGTGCGATGGGCTGCGTCATCCACTACTTCGAGATCCAGCCGTTCATCGTGACGCTCGCCGGCATGTTCCTGGCGCGCGGTATCTGCTTCGCGATCACCGACCAGGCCGTGTCGATCACGCAGCCCACGTATGTCTCCATCTGCGGAGCACTCGTTCAACCTGCCGGGCGGCTACTACGTCACGACCGGGGTCATCGTCGCGTTCGTCGCCGTCGCGATCGGTATCTACGTCCTCCACTACACGCGGCTCGGTCGCAACGTCTACGCGATCGGCGGCAATGCCGCAGTCCGCGCTCCTGATGGGACTTCCCGTCGCGAGGACGCAGCATCGCGGTCTACACGATCAGCGGCTTCTGCTCGGCGCTCGGCGGCGTGCTGTTCTCCTTCTACATGCTGTCCGGCTCCGGGAGCCTCGCGATCGGCATGGAGCTCGACGCGATCGCCGCGGTCGTGATCGGCGGAACGCTGCTCACCGGCGGGACTGGTTACCTAGCGGGCTCGGTGCTCGGCGTGCTGCGTGCTCGGGCTCATCCAGACGCTGATCAACTTCCAGGGGACGTTGAGCTCCTGGTGGACGCGGATCGTGATCGGGCTTCTGCTGCTCGCCTTCATCCTGCTGCAGCGCCTCGCATTCGTTCGGCGCCGCTGAGCGGCCTCGACACTCAGACGGTGCTGCCCGCCGCAGCCTCGACGAGCGTGGCCATCAGCTGCCATTCGGGCTCGTACACGTGCGCGGACTTCGCGTGCACGATCAGACGCCCAACCGGCCGGCCGAGCGCTGCGGCAACGTGTTCCTGCAGGCGGGTCAGCTCGACGAGGTTTCCGTAGGCCTTCTTGCCGAAGTCGAGGCTGTGTGCGAAGACGACGAGCTCGACTGCACCATCAGGGATCCAGAAGTCGAGCAGGCTCACGCACGGGATGTACGCGGTATCCGTCAGAGGCTGGAACGTCGTCACGGTCGCAGAGCGGCAGGATGGATCCGCCGTCAACCGGTCGACGACCCACGCGATCTGATCCCGCCCGGCACCCGCGTAGTTGAAGAGCCGCACGGCATAGCTCTTGGCTTCACCGAGCTCCGGTACGTCCTTCTGCACAAAGAAGTTCTCATGCATCCAGGCGAGCCATTGCGGGTCACCGAGCTTCGCGATCAGCGAATCGTCGGACGCCGGATGCGCGACGGTCAGTGAGAGGTGGGCGACCTCTCGCGTCACCCGGCCGTCATAGCGCTCGATTGCGCCGCCTTCGAGAATCGCCCTCGACGTGCCAAGCCAGCCTTCGCCGAGAGTCGGTGCCTCGATGAGGACGATGCTCATGCGAGGAACGCTATCGGGTTCAGATCTTGCGGTAGCGCGCGTCGCTGAGCGAATAGAGCGCGAACGCGACGAGACCGGCGGCGACGATGCCGAGCAGCAGCGGGCCGTACGAGCGGTGCCCGATCTTCGCGAGTGCGCCGTCGAGGCCGACCGCAGCACTCGGCCGGTAGTCGACGGCGGCCTTGACGAGGAAGACCCCGATGAGCCCGAATACGACAGCCCGCGCGAGGTGACCGGTCGTCCCGAGCCGGGCGATCCACTTCTCCACCGGAGGGCTCATCTCCTCGACCTTCGAATCGTCGAGGAACTTTCTCGTGATACCGCGGTACCCCTGGTATCCGGCGATGCCGATCACCGCGGCGCCGGCGATGCCGACGATCCACGTCCCGCCTGGCCAGCCCAGGATCCCTGCCGCCGCCTTGCCGGGTGTGTGGGAGCTGCCTGCGCCGCCGGAGCCGGCAAGGATCTCGACCGCGACGGCACACATCGCTGCATACGCGACGCCGCTCCCGAATGCCGCGAGGCGCTCGAAGCCCGAGTCCGACCCCTCAGGCCCATGACCGATCGCAGCGCGGACGAACCGCCAGAGGGCGTAGCCGCCGAGCCCGATCGCGACGAGCGTGAGCAGAACCTTCCCGAACGGCTGATGCGCGACGGTCTTCAGCGCGCCTTGCTGATTCGTGAGCTTGCCCCCTGCGCCGAGCGCGAGCTTCAGCGCGAGGATGCCGATGATCGCGTAGATGAGCGCACGGGCGACGAATCCCGCCCGTGAGAGCCACTCGAATGCGCGTGAGTGGACGAAGTCCCCACCGGCGACTCTCGCAGAGCCCCGCACCCCGATGATTGGCCCCGACTCATCCATGCGGGGACGTGATCTCCGGAACCTGAAAAGCAAAACGTCGAGTCACAGCACGGCACCAGGAACGCAGACGGTGACGGCGCCAGGCTCCACTTTGACCTTGAAGGCCTTCACCTTCGTCCGATCGCCGCCGTCGAGCTCGTACAGGATCTTGCGGTTCAGCTTGACCTTCACCGACGAGCCCTTTGTCGTCTGTGCGAACGGAGACTTGCTTGGCGTTCCCACCGCGGTGCGTGCGAGCATCCGACCCCACTCGAGGAGACCCTCCGCCGTCACGACGCCTAGCTCGAGCTTTCCGTCGTCGGGACGAGCGTCCTCGAAGACCTCGACTCCGCCGAACAGCTTCCCGACGTTGCCGAGAAGGATGCAGCTCGCCTTGCCCTTGTACCAGTCGGCGCCGTCGACTTCGATCGTCGCGCGAAACGGCTTGGAGCGCAGGTTCTTCGACCCCGTCCACACGTAGGCGACGCGGCCGAGGCGCTCCTTCAGACCGCCTTCTCCCGCATCTCGAATCATTGCGGCGTCGAAGCCCGCGCCTGCCATGACCGCAAAGCGCTCGCCGTTGAAACGACCGACGTCGAGGCTGCTGCGTCCGCCCCGAAGCCCGACCGCGACGGCCTGTTCGACGTCCTTGGGGATGCCGAGGTTCGTGGCGAAGAGGTTCGCCGTTCCCGCCGGAAGGATCGCGAGCTTCACGGTCGTGCCGGCGAGCACGTCGACACACCGCTGGACCATGCCGTCCCCGCCCCATACGAAGATGAGCTCCGCGCCTTCCTTCACTGCGCGCCGAACCTGCGGCGGCGCTTTGCGACTCTTCGCAACCTCGCACCAGAAGGGGTCGTCGATTCCTTCGGCTTCGAGAACGCGCCGAAGCTCGGGCAGCCCACCGCCCAGCGTCTTCGCAGAGTGCGCGACGACCGCGACCTTCACGCTCGGGCGCCGTCGTCTCGTGCACCGGCGCGCGACTCTGCCGCCGCACCGGCCGTTCGGCACGCGAAGACGACGACGATCACGGCAGCCACCCCGACGGCAACGCCTCCCGCAACGTCCAAGGGGTGGTGCATCCCTCGATACATGCGCGATGTGGCGACGAACGTCACCAACGCGACGGCTGTCGTCCATGCGGCAGCCCGGAAGATCGTGTTCGTGAACCGGGACGTCAGGAGCAGCACGAGGCCGCAGTAGACAGCCACAGACGCCGCGGTGTGACCCGACGGGTAGCTCGCGTCGACCGGCAGGCTTTCGAGCCTGACGACCCGTGGACGGTGCGCGTGGATCACGAGCGTCGTTGCGCGGTAGGTGGCCGACTCGACCGCAAGCGCGAACACGACGAAGGCCGCGATCCGCCACCTGCGCATCACGACACAGATGCACGCGATCACCCCGGCGACGATCGGCAGCACGACGCCTCCCGCGAGGATCGAGCCGATGAGCGAGGCATCCGTTCGAGACGATGTCCGGTGCGCGGCCAGCCACACGTTGACCCGTTCGTCGGCGGCGCCGATACCCCACGCGTGCTCCACCACCCTCGTGGTGAGGAAACCGAGGCCGATCGAGAGCGCGGCGATGGTGACCAGGCCGGCCAGCATTACGACGACGAAGAGCGCGGCTGGGTGAAGCCCGTCCAGCGAGTCGGCCAACCAGACTGCCGGCCCTCGTCGGCGGGCAACGAGAACGGGTGCGCGCAGGCGGTCGTGCGAACGATTGCGGTTCGCGCCCGCCCTCCGATCGCTCCGTGCTCCCCGATGCGTTTCCACTTCGATGATGGGGGCATATGCCCAGCCTCCCAGCATCTAACCGTTCGGTACCGTCAACGCCGAATCTGTGATCGGTGGGGCACGGGCGACGACAATGCCGTTACTTTTCCTCTTCGCACTCGCCCTGACGGTCGGTCTCATGGCCGGCCTCATGGTCTGGCGTTACCCGCGCGCTCCCGGCGCAGTCACCGATCCGACACGTGCCGCCGCACGAGAGGTCGGGAAGGCGGTGGGAAGACATCCACGCTTGCGCTCCGTCCTCCACGCGCGGCTGGATGCGACGACGGCGACGGGTCTTGCAATGACGATTGCGCTCGCGACCGCGATCGTCGGCGGTGTCGTGCTCGGCGTGCTCGCATACCTCGTGCGCACGAACGACTCGTTGATCGACATCGACAACAGCGTTGCGAAGTGGGCGAACCGTCACGCGTCGGCTTTCTCGACGCACGCGCTCAACGTCGTCACGCAGCTCGGGAGCATCTACACGATCGTTGTGCTCAGCGTCGTCCTCGCCGTTGTGGTGACGCGCAGGGAACGAACGATCTGGGTGGTCGCGTTCATCGTCGCTGTCGTCGGCGGCCAGGAGGTCATCACGCTCACGGTCAAGGCGCTTGTCGACCGGCTGCGTCCGACCTTCAATCCGGCTGCGGCGACGCTCGGCCCCTCGTTCCCGAGCGGCCACTCGGCGGCCGCGGCTGCGTTCTATGCCTGCGCCGCGCTCGTGCTCGGTCGGCACGCCGGCCGTGCGGCGCGAGCAGTTCTCACGGGTCTCGCAGTTGGAATTGCCGTCGCGGTCGCCGCGAGCCGCGTGCTGCTCGACGTGCACTGGCTGAGCGACGTGATCGGCGGGCTCGCACTCGGCTGGGGCTGGTTCGCGGTGTGCGCGATCGCCTTCGGCGGCAGGATCCTCCGCTTCGGCGCCACCGCGGAGACGGCTGCGCGCGTAGCCGACGCCACAGCAGCCGATCGGGACCCCGCTCACGCCGATCGCTCGCGGAGCGACTCGATGGCCCGCACGAACGCGTGAACGCGTGAGCGCGCGCCCGCGGGGCGGAGCCGGCGGGCAGTCCGAGATCTGAACGACGCGCAGCGGTGCCGGGCTATCGTGACCGCCATGACGGAGGCGATCCTCGTCGTGGACGATGATGCGCCGATCCGACGAATGCTCGAGCGCACGCTCGTGGCCGAGGGTTACGAAGTCACGGTGGCGGTCGACGGGGGCGACGCGTTGGCGGCCATCGAGCGCTCGGTGCCGGACCTGCTGGTGCTCGACGTCGCGATGCCCGGTGTCGACGGGCTCGCGGTCTGCCGGCGAGCGCGCGCACGCGGGCTTGCGACGCCGATCCTGCTCCTGACCGCTCGCGACGCAGTCTCGGACCGGGTCGACGGCCTGGACGCGGGCGCGGACGACTATCTCGTGAAGCCGTTCGCAACCGAAGAGCTCCTCGCAAGGGTGCGCGCGCTGCTGCGCCGCGGCCGCGAGCCGGTCGAGGTCCTCGCGTGCGGCGACCTGGCGTTCGACGTTGCAGGGCGCACGGCCCGCCGAGGCGGTCGCGAGATCGCGTTGAGCTCGCGTGAAGCCGACCTGCTCGAACTGCTACTCCGCAACCAGCGCCAGGTCGTGACGCGTGAGATTGCGCTCGCGCGCGTGTGGGGGAGCCCCTACGCGGCGAGCGCGAACAGTGTCGATCGCTACGTCTCATACCTGCGCCGGAAGCTGGGCGAGCCGTCGTTGATCGAGACGGTGCGGGGCTCGGGCTTCGTGCTGGGGCGCTGACGGTGCTCTCCCTGCTCGGCCGCTCGGTACTCGCCTCGGTCGGCGGGATCGTGCTGGCCGTCGTTGTCGTCGGTGCCGGGGTCGGCGTGCTCGAATCCCGGGATCTGCATCGGTCTCTCGACCGGTCGCTGCGCCAACGCGCGATCGAGGTCTCGCAGCTCAGCGCTTCGGCGCCGGCCCTGCTGACGCGGGCGGGCGCGCTCGACACGACGTTGGGCGGCGCGCAGTTGCGCGTCGAGGTGCTCGACCGGCACGGTCGGATCGTGGCCCGGTCCCTGTCACTCGGAGGTCGGCTGCTTCCCGCACGGCAGCTCGCCACTCGCGCGATCGTGAGGGGACAGGGTGCTTACGCGACCGAGGTATCCAACGGCGAGCGATTGCGGTTGTACGCGGCTCCGCTCGCCGACTTCGGAGGCCCGGCCGCCGGAGGCGCAGTCGTCGTGGCTGCATCGCAGAAAGACGTCGAGAGCACGCTCGGAGACCTTCGTCTGCTGCTCGTTCTTGCGGGTGTGGTCGCGGCGGCGCTTGCCGCGCTCGGCGTCTTCGTTCTGCTCCGCCGGGCGCTACGGCCTCTCACGCGCCTCGCCGACGCCGCCACGGACGTCGAACGCACGGGCGATCCGCGCCGGCGGCTGCCGGTGCCCGGAACCAACGATGAGGTCGGGCGTCTCGCCGATACGTTGAACGCGATGCTCGCGAGCCTCGAGCGATCGCGCGAAGTCGAGCGGCGTTTCCTCGCCGATGCCTCGCACGAGCTGCGCACGCCGCTCACCGCCCTGCTCGGCAACGTCGCGTACCTCACGCGTCATGGACTGAACGAGGAGGTGCTCGCGGATCTCGACCGCGATGCAGAACGACTCGCACAGCTTGCAGATGCCCTGCTCGCTCTCTCGCGGGAGGAAGCAGCGAGCCGGCCGAAGACCGTCGTGCGGCTCGACCTTCTCGCACAGGAGGCGGCGCAACTCGACGAGCGCGTCGACGTTGTCGCCGCCGAGCCGATCGCAGTGCAGGGCGATGCACGCGCACTCGAGCGCGCGCTCGCCAATCTCGTGCAGAACGCCCGCGTGCACGGGCCGGCTGACGGGAGGATCGTGATCCGAGCCGAACGGGCCGGAGACCTGGTCGAGCTCAGCGTCACCGACGAGGGCAGCGGACTCCGGCCCGAGGAAGCGCGACTCGCCTTCCAGCGCTTCTGGCGCCGAAGCTCCGAGCGTCCGGGCTCCGGACTCGGCCTCGCGATCGTGCGGGCGACCGCCGAGCGGCACGGTGGCCGCGCTTACGCGGAAGGCGCGCGATTCGCCATCGAACTGCCCGCTCTCAGAGACTTTTCAGGCTCCGGCGCTAGAACAGGGGAAGACCCAGAGAAAGGATCGTCATGAAGCTGTTCCGCGCGCTGTCGACCACACGACTCGTCGCACTCATCGCCGTCTTCGCCGCTCTCGTCGCCGGGAGCGCCGCCCTGGCCGTGGCTGCGTCGGGGGGCGGCGGACCGACGCCGCCGGCGGAGCCGCTCGCGAACGCGATCCATGACGCACTCTCCGGTCCCGCGCCTGACGGGATCTCCGCGGACATCACCTTCACGAACAAGCTCTTTCCATCCGGCGCGCTGACCGGCGCAACCGGCTCTGCTCTCCTGACAGGCGCGACCGGCCGCCTCTGGGCGACGAACGACGGTCGCGGACGGCTCGAGCTGCAATCGAGCGCCGGCGACGTCCAGATCGTCTGGAACGCCGACAAGGTCACCGCCTACGACGCGACGTCGAACACCGTCTACTCGTTCACGCTCCCGAAGAAGTCGTCGACCGATACGGGCACAGTCGACAAGGGAGTGCCGCCGCAGCTCTCCGAGATCACGACGCTGCTGGCCGACCTCTCGAAGCAGGCCACGGTCTCCGGCGCGCAGCCGGACAACGTCGCGAATCAGCCCGCATACACCGTGACGGTCTCGCCGAAGCACGACGGCGGGCTCCTCGGCTCAGCACAGCTCGCCTTCGACGCGGCACGCGGCGTGCCGCTCCGTCTCGCGATCTACGCGCAGGGCAGCTCGACGCCGGCGCTCGCACTCGCGGCGACGAACATCTCGTACGGCGCGATCCCGGCGTCGGACGTCGACATCAGCCCGCCCGCCGGCGCGAAGGTCGTCGATCTGAGCTCGGCAGCATCGAGTCACGATTCGGGCAGCCCGTCGGATACGACGCCGCAGGTCGCCGGTCTTCCCGCAGTTCAGGCCGCCGTCGACTTCCCCGTCGCCGCGCCGGACACGCTCGTCGGGCTGCCGCGTCAGGACGTCCGGCTTCTCGGCAAGGACGCCGCACTCGTCGTCTACGGGCAAGGCCTCGGTGCGATGCTCATCGTCGAGCGAAAGGCCGATCCCGCCGCGAGCAACAGCATGCTCACGGCCCTGCCGACCGTCGCGCTCAACGGGCTGACAGCACACGAGCTCGCGACCCAGCTCGGCACCGTGCTCGCATGGCAGCAGGGCGGCCGCTCGATCGTGCTCGCCGGTTCGCTTCCGCCCGCAGCCGCCGAGTCCGCTGCGCGCGAGCTGAAGTGACCGACGCGCAGCCCGTCGTCGCACGCGGGCTCGTCAAGCGCTACGGCGACATCGTTGCCGTCGCCGGGGTCGACCTCACGGTCGAGCCCGGCGACGTCTTCGGCTATCTCGGTCCGAACGGCGCGGGGAAGACGACGTCGCTTCGGATGATGCTCGGGCTCATCCGTCCGACGGCAGGAAGCGCGAAGCTCTTTGGGCGTGACCCGCTCGTCGTCGGCGTGAGGGCGCTCGAGGGCGTTGCCGGCTTCGTCGAAGGGCCGCGCTTCTATCCGTATCTCTCGGGCAGGAAGAATCTCCGGCTGCTCGCCGACTACGACGAGCCGAGCTCACGCTCGCGGATCGAAGGGGTGCTCGAGACGGTGGAGCTGCGCGACCGCGCCAAGGATCGCGTCGGTGGCTACTCGCACGGCATGCGGCAGCGTCTCGGAATCGCGGCGTCCCTCTTGCGCGAGCCGCGTCTTCTCCTGCTCGACGAGCCTGCGACCGGTCTCGACCCGGCAGGCATGCGTGACATGCGCGACCTCATCAAACGCCTTGCGGGTGACGGCATCACGATCATGCTCTCGAGCCACCTGCTCTACGAGGTCGAGGAGCTCTGCAACCGCGTCGCGATCATCCGCAAAGGCTCGATCGTGTACGAGGGCCGGCTCGGCGATCTGCTCGCGACAGCGACGACGTCGTACAGCCTGAAAACGCGTGACCCGGAACGCGCGCGCACCATGTGCCTGAATCAGGTGGGGCTCGACAATGTCGCGCTCGACGGCGAGGAGCTCCGTTTCACCGCAGACGAGGATGCTGTCGCCGCGCTGTCTCTAGCCCTCGGGCAGGCTCGCGTCGCGATCACGCAGCTCGTTGCAGAGACGCAGAACCTCGAAGAGCTCTTCCTGGGGATGACCGGCGGCGAGTCGAGCGACCACGACCGGGAAGCGGTCGCATCGTGATCGCGGTCGCGCGCGTCTATCGCTGGGAGATCGCCAAGCTGCTCGCGCAGAAGCGAACATATCTCGGACTGTTCACGGCGATGATCGTCCCGGTCATCTTCGTCGTCGTGCTGCAGCTCCAGTCGGGCGGCCCGAACGACGTGCCGCTCGGCCGCTACATCCGCGACTCCGGCATCGTCACACCGCTCGTCGTGCTCCTCTTCATGTCGATCTGGGGCTTCCCGCTGATCACGGCGCTCGTTGCAGGAGACATCGTCGCGTCGGAGACGCACAACGGCACGCTCAAGACGATCCTGACCCGTTCGCGCGAGCGAGGCCAGGTGTTTGCGGGCAAGGCGCTCGCCACGTTCACGTATACGCTCGCCGTCGTCGTCGCGATGGGCGTCGTCGGTGTCGCCGCCGGGACGGTCGCGTGGGGATTCCACTCGTTCACGTCCCTCTCCGGGACGCCGGTGTCCGCAGGCCACGGGCTTGCATTGATGTTCGCGAGCCTCGGCGTGTACGTCCTGCCGCTCGCCGGTATCGCCGCGTTCGGGCTTCTCCTCTCGACGATCACGCGTAACTCGGCGGCCTCGGTGGTCAGCACGCTCATGTTTGCGCTCTTCATGCAATTGATCGGGGTGCTGCCCGGGACAGAGAGCATCAGGCCGTATCTCCTGGGCACGCAGTTCGACGCGTGGCACGGGTTCTTGCGCACGCCGGCGGACTGGACGCCGATCGTACGGGCGGCGTGGGTCTCGGCGATCTACATCGTCGTGCCGCTCTTCGCCGCGTATCTCGTCTTTCTCCGGCGCGACGTCGCGGGCGACTAGAAAGTCTCAGTGATGGTGGGCGTGCGCCGGCGCGGACGGGCTGGCGCCGGCGAATTCGCCGGGATCGTGCTCGAAACGCGTGCGGCAGCCCGGCCCGCAGAAGTAGTAGGTCTTGCCTCCATGCGCGACGCTCAGTGCTTTCGCGCGGTCGATGGTCATGCCGCAGACGGGATCAGTCGCACCCCGGCGCACCGTCAGCGCGAACAGCGCAGCGAACCCGATCAGCCCGAGGATGTTCAATGCCGCCTTGTAGTCGAGGCCGATGCTGCCGCCCATCACGTCGGTGCGGGTGGGCCGCTCGTGCGGAATGAGGCCGGCCGCGGTGAAGAGACCGTCGACGATCAGTGCGGCGCCGACCATCGTCACGAACATCAGGCCGACGATCCGCACGGTGTAGCGGCGTCCGTAGTACTTGCGGTAGATCAAGATGATCGGCACGACGATCAGGTCGGCGAAGATGAAGGCGATCACGCCGGCGAACGAAATGCCGCCCGACCACAGCACCGCAGCGAGCGGCACGTTGCCGACCGAGCAGACGAAGGTGAGCATCGCGATCACCGGGCCGATGACGACGTTCTCGAGCAGTCGCAGCGGCGCGGGGCCGGACTCGTAGAACAGCGTCTCGAACCACCGGTTCGGAATGAGCGACGCGAAGCCGGCCAGCAGGAAGCCGAGCGTGATCTCCTTCCAGAGCATCTGCCAGTCGCCGCGGAAGTTGTGCGCGACGTCCGACCACGCCTCGGCGGACGTCAGTCGCTTGCGCCACGGCAGCGTCGACGCGGTCGAGTGGTGCTCGTGCCCGCTGTCCGCGTGTTGGGCGTGCTCGCGCGCCTGCGCCTCGATGCGGGGCGATACGAAGATGCGCAAGAGCGTGCACATCAACCCGATCAACACGATTCCGCCGATGAACTCGGCGAGGGTGAATTGCCAGCCCATGAGGATCCAGATCACGAGGCCGAGCTCCCATACGAGATTCGTCGACGCGAACTGGAACGCGAGCGCGGTGGCCGCCGACGCTCCCTTTTGAAAGAGCGACTTCGCGATCGCGATTGCGGCGTACGAGCAAGACGACGAGGCCGCGCCGAGCACACTCGCTTTGGCGACGGGCACGAGGCCGCTGCCGGCAAGCGTCCTCTGAATGCGCTCGCGCGGAACCCAGGCCTGCACGATGGCCGAGATCGCGAAGCCGAAGACGAGCGCCCACCAGACCTCGTATGCCATCTCGAACGCGTTGACAAAGCCTTGCCCGAGCTGGGAGAGAAGGCTCGCGACTATCACTGCGTGCGTGCGAACCGACGGACCGCGGCCAGAAGCTCGTCGGTCTTCTCACGCGCCGCCGCTTCGTCTCCCGATGCGAGTGCATCGGCGACGCAATGGTTGACGTGCTCGTCGAGGATCGTCGCGGCGAGGCTTTCGAGCGCAGTCGACACCGCGCCGATCTGCGTGAGGATGTCGATGCAGTAGCGATCCTCGTCCACCATGCGCTCGATGCCGCGCACCTGACCTTCGATGCGGTGCAGGCGCTTGACGAGCGCGGGCTTGCTGTCCGCGTAGCCGTGGGGCACGACAGTAGTGTATACCCACCCAGGGTATGCGACGAGGTTTTGGTTGACATGACCAGAACTCTGTGCAAGAGTAAGAGTCGTGGCGACTAAAACCAGAGACGGGAGCGCCCCTCCGAACTACGACCCGTCGCAGTTCCCGCCGTTCGCGGTGACCGTGGACGTGGTGATCCTGACGATGTCCGAAGGAATGCTGCACGTCCTGCTCGTGTGCCGAGGCGAGGCGCCGTACGAAGGGATGTGGGCGATCCCGGGCGGCTTCAAGCGTCCGACCGAGACGCTCGACGACGCGGCGAAACGTGAACTGGCGGAAGAGACGGGCGTCGATGCTGCGAGCCTGCTGGCGCAGTTCGGCGCGTACGGCGATCCCGAGCGCGATCCCCGGATGAACGTCGTGACCGTCGGGTACCTCGCAGTCCTCCGCGACGTGGGAGCGGTCGTCGGGGGATCGGATGCAGCGGCGGCTGCGCTGATCCCCGTGTCCGAGGTTCTCAACGGAAAGATCGACCTTGCGTTCGACCACCTGCAGATCGTGCGCGACGCAGTCGAGCGCGTTCGCACCGAGCTCGAGGTGAGCGGCATCGCAACGGCGTTCGTCGGAGCGACGTTCACGCTGGCCGAGCTGCGTGCCGTGTACGAAGCGGTGTGGGGTGTGCAGCTCGACGCGGCAAACTTCCGGCGGAGCGTCGTCGCAGACGACGGGTGGGTGATTCCGACCGGACGGCGTGCGAGGCCTGGATCGTCCGGCGGCAGGCCCGCTGAGCTCTATCGCGCCGGCCGGGCGTGGGACCACGGCGGCCCGATCCACCGCTTCCAGCGAGGCGACGAGAGGAAGTGAGCACGATGCGAGCAGTTGTGCACGACAGGTACGGCCCGCCGGATGTCCTCCGCATCGAGGAGGTCGAGCGGCCCGTCCCCGAGGACGACCAGGTCCTCGTCAGGATCCACGCGACGACGGTCAACCGAACCGACTGTGGGTTCCGCCGCGCGGATCCGTTCTTCTGCCGCGCATTCACGGGCCTCCGCCGGCCGAGGCGCCGGATCCTCGGCATGGAGCTTGCAGGCGAGGTCGAGGCAGTCGGCTCCGCCGTCACTGAGTTCGAGGTCGGCGACCAGGTCTTCGGCGTGAAGGGGGCGGGCGCACATGCGGAGTTCGCCTGCATCCGGGAAAGCGCGGGGCTCGCGCACAAGCCGGCCGCCATGACGTTCGAGGAGGCTGCGGCCGTCTGCGACGGGGCGAGTATCGCGATGGCTTGCATCGTCCGGGCGGATCTTCGCGAGGGACGGAGCATCCTCGTCTACGGCGCGTCCGGATCGATCGGCACTGCAGCCGTGCAGCTGGCCAAGTCGTTCGGCGCCGACGTCACCGCGGTGTGCGACACGAAGCACGTCGAGCTCGTCGCGTCGCTCGGAGCCGACGAAGTCGTCGACTACCTCCAGGAGGACTTCACGAAGAACGGCAAGACCTACGACGTCATCTTCGACGCGGTGGGCAAGCACTCGTTCCGGCGGTGCAGGCGTTCGTTGAAGCCGGGCGGAACGTATTACGAGACCGACCTCGGCTTCATGTGGCATGTGCCCCTACTGGCGCTACTCACCCGGATGGTCGGAGAGAAGAAGGTCACGCTTCCGACGCCCAAGTACTCGAAGCGGGACGTCTTGTTCCTGAAGGAGCTCATCGACGCCGGGAAGTACCGCGCAGTCATCGATCGGTCGTACCCGCTCGAGCAGGTGGTCGAGGCGACGCGATACGTCGAGACCGGGCAGAAGACGGGCAACGTCGTCCTCGTCGTCAGCGGCGGTTGATCGCCGATGATGGCGGCCGTCCGAACTCGCTACGGCACACCCGACGTCGTCGAGCTTCGAGAGGTCGAAATGCCGGATCTCGTGGACGAGGGGGTGCTCGTGCGCGTGCGCGCGGCGTCGATCAACCCGGCGGACTGGTACGGCCTGACGGGCAGGCCGTGGGTTGCGCGCGCCGAGCTTGGGCTCAGAGGGCCGAAGACCGACAGGCTGGGAGTGGATTTCGCCGGCACGGTGGAAGCAGTCGGCAAGGACGTCACGCAGTTCCGCCCCGGCGACGAGGTATTCGGCGGGAAGAGCGGCGCCCTGGCCGAGTACATCTGCGTTCGCGATGCCGTCGCGCTGAAGCCGGCGAACGTGACGCCGGAACAGGCGGCTGCCGTACCGGTTGCGGCGGTGACCGCGCTGCAGGGTCTTCGCGACAAGGGACGTCTGCGGGCCGGGCAAAAAGTTCTGATCAACGGTGCCTCGGGGGGTGTCGGCACGTTCGCCGTGCAGATCGCGAAGGCACTCGGAGCGGAGGTGACCGGTGTGTGCAGCACGAGAAACGTCGACCTCGTGCGCGCGATCGGCGCCGATCACGTCGTCGACTATACGCAGGAGGACTTCACGCAGAGCAACGCGCGATACGACGTGATGCTCGACATCGCCGGGACCAGGTCGTGGTCGGAGTGCGCGCGCGTGCTCGGGCCGCAAGCGACGCTCGTGATCGTGGGAGCGCCGAAGGGCGGCCGTCTACTCGGGCCGTTGAGCCACGTCGCCAAGCTCAGGCTTGCGTCGTCGCGCAGCAGCGCGAAGGCCGTGTTCTTCGTCGCGAGGCTGACCCGCGCCGATCTCGAGGTCCTGGCGGAGATGCTCACGACTGGAACCGTGAAGCCGGTCGTCGACAAGAGCTATGCGTTGAGCGAGATCGCCGATGCGTTCGAGTACCTCGGCGAGGGGCACGCCCGGGGGAAGGTCGTCGTCGACTTCTGAGACGTTCCTAGACGCCGTCGACGGACTGGATCGCAGTGGGAAGGAGCAGAAGATGGCTCTCCACCACGGCGCCGGCGACATCGCTGAGCTTCTTGCCCGTTCGTTGCGAATGGTCGCGAAGCTTCTCGAATGCGTCTTCCGCAGTGATCCCGCTTCGCGCCATCAAGATCCCTTTCGCCTGCTCGATGATCGCGCGGCGTCCAAAGGCGCCCTGCAGGTTGTGGTATTCGGCGAAACGCTGGAGGGTGATGTCGATCGCGCTGGCGAGCTCATCGGCGTCATCGTGGACGATGTATGCGAACACGCCCCTCCTTGCCGCTTCCCGCACGTAGTCGGGGTCTTTGGAGGACAGAATCGCGATCACAGGGCACGCTGCCTCGCGCACGATCTCTTCGATCAACTCGAGCGCGTGGACATGTGATTGACCGAGCCCCACGAGCGCGACGTCCGGCTGCTCACGCGCAGTGGATTCGGCGACCTCTCTGACGTAGATCTCCTGAGCGACGACGTCGTGACCGAGCCCGGCAACGACCTGCGCAAGCAAGGCGAGCCGGTCGCGTTTCTCGTTGGCGATCAGCACGCGGAGCCGGCGTGGCGGCTCGAGGTTCGCGACCGGTGTCGTGCCGTTCCCGCTGCCTTTGTGCACGCTCTCTCCTCGACTGCCAACGTACGCCGCGCGAGTCGTGGTGCTCCGCGGCGTCCCCTTGACCGTTCCTCTACGGAGAAGGCGTGAGTCGGGCCAGTTCTTGTGGTCCGACCTTGCGCGGCATCCGATTGTCAGGTGCCGCGCTCTTCACGGTACCACCTGTTCCGGTTCTCTCCGCTGCGCGTGAACGTGAAAGAGGCGAACCCGCCGCCGGGTCCGCCTCGATTTCACGTGCCCGAGCTCTCGCCGCATGGAGAGCCAAAGCGTCTAGCTCGTTCTCCGTGGCCCCCGCCGCATCGGGGCCCTCGGTGATTCAGATCATCGTTTGGAGCGGTCGGTTCACGGCATCGCTCGATCGGTGGTTCACTCGACCGGTTCACTCGGATGGGTGTGTGTGCGCGGGGATCGACCGCCGATGCTTTCACTCGCAGGCGACGGTGGGCCGCACCCTGTCACCTCATTGAAGAGCCGATGGACGAGGGAGCCGCAGCCTCGACATCGGCTCTTCCTCTTGCTCCCGATCGGGCGGTGCGATGCGCGCCGCCGACAATGAAAGAGGCGAGCCCGCCGCCGGGCTCGCCTCGATTTCACGTGCCCGAGCTCTCGCCGCATGGAGAGCCAAAGCGTCTAGCTCGTTCTCCGTGGCCCCCGCCGCAACGGGGCCCTCGGTGATTCAGATCATCGTTTGGAGCGGTCGGTTCACGGCATCGCTCGATAGGTGGTTCACTCGACCGGTTCACTCGGACGAGGGGTTGGTCCTCCGGAGTCGGCCGCCGATGTCTTCCATCGCAGGGGACGGTCGGCCGCAGTCCGTCACCTCATTGAAGAGCCGATGGACGTGGGAGCCGCAGCCCCGCACATTGGCTCTTCTTCTTTTTGCGCGGGGAGAGCTCGACGCCTGAGACGGAACTAGACCAATGTCCAGTTGGGCGACCCGCGCAGGTGCCGATAACAACTCTGCGCGCACGGAAGTTCGACACCAGGGCAGAGTCTTCCTCGGGCCACTACCGTCATCGGAGAGGTCAGGATTTCTCTCGGCCCTGGTGTCTTTTCTTTGCTCGGCTCGTCCGTCTTACAACCGCAGGACGACGGTGTAGGCGCCTCGCTCGACGAGTTCGACGCCGGTCGCTTCGACTGTGCTCGCGCGGCTTCGATCCGCGAACTTGTCTGTCTCGGCCGCCGCCTCTTCGCTCTCCCACAGGGTCAGCGTCAGGGCCGTGCCGGCGGCGCGATCGATGAGGAAAGCGCCGCCTGCGTTGCCGGGGAGCCCGGCAACGAAGCCGCTCACGTGGTGCCTGACGTGCTCTTCCCACTTGTCCAGTGCCTCGGGAGATCCCGACCATGTTGATGTCCTTGCGACCACTTCCACCTCCGTTGGGCTTTTGCATGAACAGACTGAGCCGCGGTTACTTCTTCAGTTGGGGAAGCCACTCGAAGATGCCGCCTGTCTTGGTCGTGCACTGACCGACTGCTGCGAGGGCGGTGGCGGTTACGGCCGAGCAGTGCCAGCCGGCCGGGACCGGCTTCAGATCGAACGACGATCGATCGTGTGTCCACTTCGGCATGAACTTGATCCCGGTGGCGCAGAGCGCGCCATTCACGCCCACGACGGTGTAGGCGGTGCCTTTCTGGCCCTTGTAGCTCCAGGGGGCGCCCTTCGCGACGCCCCCGCACGGGCGTGGTGTGTCGGACGCCTGCGGCAGTGCGGCGGCTGTGGCAGCGGCACTGAACACGAGGGCCGCGACGCATGCTGCCGGGCCGGCGAGCGTGCGCGCGCGGCGCGTCGATCTGAGACGGTTCATCGAGACTCCTTTGACGAGTTGTCGAGTGGCGGCCTCTCCGGAAGAAATGCACCGAGGTGCACGATTTCGAGAAGCCGTTCGGACGGGATCGCGGCGCGTCGGTCGACCTCTGCCGCCGCGTCGATGGAGGCTGCCTCGAAGAGGCAGAGTGCGATCTCCTCGGAGGGGACGAGGATGGAACCGAGATAGCGGGCGAAGCCGCCTTCGAGTCGGATCGCGTCGGACGCGTTCCGAAGGCGCTCTCCGGCGTCCGCGACGTTCTTCGCGGTCACGCCCGGCCAGAAGCACTCGGCCATGAACGCCGTCATTGCACACCGTGTTGTTCCTGCGACACCATCGCCGCCGACGGTAGGCGCGCTCCGCCGTGGGCGCAGGGGGCGTTCCCCTCGATAACTCCCTGCCGCGACCCTGGTTCGCGCGGCTCTTTAGCTCTGGGGCGGCAGTTGGCCGGCCTGCACCGAGCCAACCGGTGGGTTGGCGGCGATATGCGCTCCGAGCTCGGCGCGGGAGCGGATGTGCAGCTTGCGGTAGGCGCGCGCGAGGCTCGACTCGACGGTCTTCGGGCTGATGAAGAGCGCTGCGGCAACCTGGCGGTTGGTCAGTCCGCTCGCCACCAATTCGGCGACGCGCTGCTCGGCGGGGGTGAGCGTCAGATGGCTTGTCGGCCGTCCACCGAGCGGCCGCAGCTCGCGCTGCGCCCGCGCAGCCCAGAGCGGTGCACCGAGATGCTCGAAGATCGCGTATGCCTGCTCGAGGTGCTCGTTCCCGCGGCGCCGCTCGTTTCGTCGCCGCTCGAGGAGCCCGAATACGAGCAGCGTCCGCCCGAGCTCGAACGGCATCGGCAACCGCTCATGCGCGGCAAGCGCGTCCTCGAAGGATCGCTCGGCCCCGTCGAGATCTCCCTGGGCCGAGAGCAGGAGCCCACGGCTGCGCGCCCCGGTGGCGAGCGACCACGGGACCGGGCTGGCCTCTGCCCGCGCGTCGAGCTCTCCGAGCAGCGCTTCGGCCCGGTCGAGCCGGCCGAGGCCGATCAGAGCCTCGATCAGGTCGGCGTGAACTCTGAAGACCCCTGGCTCGCGGATGCCGAAGCCGTCGGCGATCTCGACCGTGCGCGACAGATGGATCTCGGCGGACGCCGCATCTCCGAGCGACAACTCGAGGAACCCGAGCGCGCGGAGATAGAGGGGAACGGCCATCGCCTCTTCCTCCACCACCTCGAGCCGCGCCGCAACCGTGGCACGCGCGCGCTCGACGTTCCCGAGGTGGGCGTCGATCAGTGCGCGCATCGCCGGCGGTCCCCCGAAGCTCTGTCCGCCTTGCTCGGCGAGCTCGAAGCTCTCGTCTGCGTAGCGCGATGCCAACGCCCAGTTGCCGCTCCAGCACTCGAGCTGGGCGAGGTGCATGAGCTCGTTCGGCATCGAGCTCTCGTCGCCCTCCTGCACGGCTTGCGACAACGCGGCCTCGAGGAGGGTGCGAGCTCCGGCGAAGTCGTCGACGTATTTCAGCCACTGTCCCACCTGCGCCCCTACGCGTGAGCGATGGATGCTCGTCGCGGCTCGGGCCTCGGACTCGAATGCCCGCTCGATCAGATCGTTTGACAGGCCGCGACCGAGCACGAGACCTGCGCGCGTCGTCGCCAGGAGCGCGTCGATGAGGGTGTCCGGATCTGCGTCATCGCCCAGCGCCTCGAGCAGGTCGAGTGCCGCGCGCGCATGACGCTCGCAGCGCAGGGCATCGAAGTCGCAGTAGACGGCGAGCTCCGCGTGGCACGCAGCTTCGAGTCCGCTGTCGCCCGCGGCCGCGGTCAGTGCTTCTTCGCACCGTGCGACCGCGGGCCGGCTGCCGTGGCCCCAGTAGTCGATCCCGGCGAGGTCGAGGAGCGCCCTGGCGCGAAGCGGGCCCGGGCGGTCGGCGACTTCGAGCAGGACCCGCCGCGCACGTTCCGGGTCGCCCGCCTCGATCAGGTAGTAGCCGAGCTCGAGCGCGCGCCGGTCGCGCTCCTCTGGGACGTCGGTCGGAGTGAGCCGGATCGCAAGCTCGGCGAGCTCGACGGCGGCCTCCGGGGCACCGCGCCCGCGAACCTCGGCCGCGGCATCGGCGACGGTATGTGCGACCGCGGTGTCCGGGTTCTCGGTGCAGAGCGCGAGATGACGCGCGCGCTGCTCCGTGCTCTCTGCCTGGGCTGCCAGCTGGCGGTGCACGCGACGTCGCTCCTCGTCCGAGACCGCCGCATAGATCGCCGATGCAAACAACGGATGCTTGAACCGGACCGACTCGCCGTCGACATCGATGACCGCGGCCGTCTCTGCGCGTGCGAGTCGTGCCTGTATCTGTTGAGATGTTGCGCGCACGGAGCGACGCAACGCTCCGACCGTCGGGCTCGGCATCGCTGAGGCGAAGAGCAGCATCTCCCGTGTCGTCCCCGGAAGCATGCGGAGCCTCCCGGCGATCAGCTCGCGAACGTCCTCGGGGACGGGAAGAGCTTCACCCGCTGCAGGCGCACCGACTTTCAAGAGCGATGACGCGAGCTCGAGCGCGAACAGCGGGTTGCCGTCGGTCGCACGATGGATGCGAACGAGCTCAGCGCGGCTGAACGTCGCTCCCAGTCTCGCCTTGATCAACTGATGCAGGGCCCCGGCGCTCAACGGACCGACGTGCACGCGTTCGAGGCGGTCATCGGCCAGTGCGCGGTCGAGACCGAGAGGCACCGAGTTGCCCGTCCGAAGCGAGAGGAGAAAGCCGACGGGACGATCGGCAAGCCTTCGAGCCACGAACTCGAGTGCGTGCGCCGAAGGACGGTCGAGCCACTGGACGTCGTCGATCGCGATCACGACCGGCGCCGAGGAGGAGAGCTCCTCGAGCACCGACAATGCGGCTGTCCCCACTGCGCGCTGACTCGCACCAGCGCCTTCGTTGCCGACTCGCAGGAGCGCAACATCAAGCGCCTCCCGCTGAGGCGGGGGCAGCGCAGCCAGGACCGCCGGCTCGGTCCCATCCAGCAAATCCGCCAGAGACGAGTAGGAAAAAGCAGCCTCGACGGCTGCCGGCGCGCACGACAGGACGCGCAGGCCATGCGACCGTGCGCGAGCCACTCCCTCGCTCCACAGAGCCGTCTTGCCGATTCCGGCGTCTCCCTCGAACACGCATGCCGTTGGGCCCTCCGCCAGTGCGTCGAGGAAACGGTCCAAGGACCGCAGTTCTTCCTCTCGACCGAGAACGACGGTAGGCACGCGTCGAGCGTAGGAGCAAACGCCACGTGCCGCAAACACAACCCCGGAGCACTCCCGGCCGCCGAGAGCTCAGGTCGTGCGATTCGGGCGGCCCCGCATCGCCCAGGCCATCAACCCGAGGCCGATCACGAGGAGCACGGCACCAAGGACCGCATAGCCGCCGTGTCCGCTCATCGACGACCCGTGGATCACGTCGATCCCTTGACCGAAGAAGACGACGCCTGTCAAGAAGACGAGGACGCCGACGATGCCGAGTGTCACGCGAATCGCCACGATGGTCCTTACTCGATCAATTCGCCGTCGGATTCACGGTGACCCGCGGGCCCGACGACATGTGGGCTAACCGAGGCGTCCGAGAAGCTCGCGCGCATCGCGGAGATCGGGGGTGCCGAAGCCCTCGTTGAACCACTCGTAGACCGGCGCCAGCACGTCGAAGCCCTCTCGTCCGTTGCCGCGACGCTCGGCCAGGCGAGCAAGGCTCATGGCAGCCCGCAACTCGAGCGATCTCGCCTGCTCGACACGGGCCAGCGCGATCGCGCGCTGGAAGAGATCCTCGGCGGCGCGCTCGTCGGCCACGCGCGCGAGCGTCACCTCACCCTTCAGACGCCAGAGCTCCGCCGCGTAAAAGGTCTCCAGATTTCGTTCGATCAGCCCCAGCGCCTCGTCGACTGCGCTGTCCGCCTCGTCGAACCGCCCCCGAGCGTGATAGAGCGCTGCGATGCCGCCAAGAACAAACGCCGTGTTGGTCCGGGCTCCGGTGGCGCGGAAGAGGGAAAGACCCTCGCGGATGCGCGCCATGCCCTCGTCGAAGCTGCCGAGCTCCGCGACCGCGTGGCCGAGTCCGCAGAGCGCACCACCGATCCAGAGCTGAAAGCCCTGTTCGGTCGCGATGCGAAGAGCTTCTTCCTCGAGTGGACGGGCAGACGCAGGGTCGCGGGCGAGGTTGAACACCATCGCGCCCATCACGTCGACGCCGGCGAGGGTGAACGGGTGGCGGTCGTGCCGCGCTGACTCGAGGACCTCTTCGACGAGGTCGCGTGCACGGTCCGGGTAGCCGAGGAACCAGAGACAGCTCGCCGCGTTCGCGCGGGCGACGCCAGTCGTGCCGAGTGAGTACGTGACGCCGAGGTGGCCGTGGACTTGCGGTTCGTACAGCGCGTTGGCGCGCTCGATGTAATCGACAGCCGGCTGGAAGCGGCCCTCGAAAAAGCTCTGGATTCCCGCCACGGTCAAGCCAAAGAGACGGGCAGTCGTGTCGTCCGAGCCTTCGCCGATCGCGAGAAGTTGATCTGCCAGCTCGTGCGCGGGTCTTCGGTCGCCGCGCACCATGTGAAAGAGCCAGAGACCGTGAAGCGCCGGCGCGAGTTGCGGACTGTCACCGGCCGAGCTCGCCAGCTCGCGCGCGCGCCCGAACGTGCGCTGCACCTCCTCCGACGCGTAGCCGCGCGTCGCGATGAGGGCTGCGCCACGGAGCGTGCAGAGCGCCATCTCGAGCTGGCTTCGCCGTCCCGATGCAGGCCAGTGCTCCAGCACGTCGAGCGCGTGGTCGGCGTGGTGGATGGCCTCGACGTTCGCCGAGGTCAGCACGGCGCGGCGCGCGGCGGTGGTGAGGTAGAGCACGCCCTTGTCGTTGTCGCCCGCCTCCAGGAAGTGGTGAGCGACCAGCTCCGGCCGCGTTGACGTCTCGTGTGGGAAGCGACTCTCGAGCGTCTCGCCGATCTGCGTGTGGTACTGCCGCCGCGCGGACCTGACGAGCGATTCGTAGGCCTCGTCGCGGATCAGGGCGTGCTTGAACCGGTAGGCGGCGTCGGGAGGCTCGCTGATCTCGAGGACGAGCTCGCTCTCGACGAGTTTGGCGAGCCGGGTGCGCAGCGCGAAGTCGTCGCCCGGGAACGCCGCGGCGATCAGCTCGTATGAGAACTCGCGACCGATCACTGCGGCGAGCTGGGCGACCTCCTTGGCGGGACCGAGCCGGTCGAGGCGGGCCATGAGCGAGTCGCGCAGCGTCGCCGGGATGACCGGAGCGGACGCCGGCGCTTCTGCGTCCGTGCTGCCGGACTCGGACGCTGCGCTGGACTCCAGCACGGCCTTGGTCAGCTCTTCCAGGTAGAGCGGGACACCCTCGGCCCTGACGACGATCTCGATCATTCGCTCAGGCGGCAGGCCTTGCGCAAATGCGACCTCCTCGACGATGCGCATCGCCTCGTTCCTGACGAGGCGATCGAGACGTATCGCCGGCGCACTTAGTGGCCACGGAGGCGAGTAGTCCGGACGGTGCGTCAACAGCAGCAGCACGGGCCGCTCTGCAATCTGCTGGATCACCCGCTCGACCAGCTCCGCAGTCGACGGGTCGATCCACTGCACGTCCTCGACCAGAATGACCGACGGCCGGTCGTCACTCATGCCGAGCAGCCAGTCGCACAGTGTTTCCAGCGTCCTCCGCCGCTGAGCCTCGCGGCTCATGGGTGGAGGAGACGTCTCCTCCGGCATGGGGATACCGTGCAGCGCCGCGAGCAGGGGAAGCGCATCGGCGGTCTCGAGCCCGGCGTCGTGCAGCGCTCGCTCGAACCGCGACAGCGTCTCCCCGGGTGCATCCTGATCTCGCACGCCGAGCAGGCGCCGGTGCAACTCGATCACGGGATAGAACGCTGTGTCCTCGGTCCAGGGGGAGCACTGCGCCTCGACCCAGGTGGTGGAGGCGTCGGCGAAGCTCTCACGCAGTGCGCGTGTCAGGCGGGACTTGCCGATTCCCGGCTCGCCGGTGACCGCGACCACGCGGCCTTGACCAGCACATGCAGACGACCATTCGTCGAGCAGCCTCCCGAGCTCGTCGTCGCGGCCGACGAACGGCATGAGGTTGGCCGCCCCGAGGAGTTCCAGCCTGCCGCGAACCCCGGTTGCGCCCGCCACCCGGTACGCGTCAACCTGCCGCTCGATTCCCTTCAGCTGTTGCGGTCCGAGATCCTGAGTCACGAAGAGACCCCGTACCAGCCGTTCGGAGTCGCCGCTGATGACGACGGTGTCGCGGTCGGCAATGCCCTGCAGGCGAGCCGCGAGATTCAGCGTCTCGCCCATGGCGAGAACCGCGCGGTCCTGTTCGCTGCCGGTCTGTCCGACCACGACGTTGCCGGTGTGTACGCCAATGCGGACAGCGAGCCGCGCGTCGCGTCCCGGCACGGAGACCTCGCCGGGTGCGGCGACGATCGCCAGACCCGCTCGGACGGCGCGTTCGGCTGCGTCCTCGTGTGCCATGGGGTACCCGAAGTAAGCGAGCACTCCATCGCCGAGGTACTGGGCGACGTGCCCTCCGTAGCGCACGACCAGATCCGCTGCGCGCTCGTGATACGCGCGCAGCAACTCGAAGTAGTCCTCCGGATCGAGTTTTGCCGAGAGCTCGGTCGAGCCTACGAGATCGCAGAAGAGCACCGTGAGTTGGCGCCGCTCGGCCAAGACATCGGCCGTCAGACGCGTCACGCGTCACTCCGTGCGTGCTCCGACGTGCGCTCCATCACCGTCAGCCGATAGCAGGCCGCGGCGGTCGACAGTCCGTCGCGGAAGAACTCGCCCATCAGGATCGCGGCGAGTGCGTTCTCCATGAGGCGCGGCGCGATGCGGTGCATCCCCCGCCGGCCCCACGAGATACGGCGCCAGCGGAGCGCCTGGCTGCGAAGCTTTTCGAGATTCGGGAGTGCAGCGGCGGTCACGTCTTCGATGAGGATCGGGTCGAACCCCAGTGCCGTCGTTCGCCCGAGCCACCGGTCGAACTCCTGCAGGTTCGGCAGGATGAATACTGTCTCGACGAGTTGCACGGCGTCTCTCGTCGCCTTTTCGAAGCTCTCGAACTCCGGACACCGCCAAGGCTCGATGGAGACGAAGCGACCGCCGGGACGCAGCACGCGACGCACCTCTTCGACAACGCGGTAGACGTCGACCGCGTGGCAGATGGCTTCGACCGAGAAGACCACGTCGAACGATTCGTCTGCATACGGCAGGCCGTGAAAGTCTCCTTCGTGAACGTCGAGGTTGCGGCGGGGCCATGCGACAAGGCGAGCCGCCCGGACGTGCCATGGTGTGAGATCGATCCCGACGAAGGCCACGTCCGAGTTCCGCCGGGCGAGGCTGAGCAGGTTGAACCCCCTGCCGCAGCCGATCTCGAGCACGCGTTGCGCGTCCAGCCGGCGAATGTGTTCCTCGACGATCAGCGACTGTGCGTGGTAGCCGCGACGATGGAAGCTCCCGTCGGGATTGAGTGCCATGTGCATCGCGCCGCGCATCGAGTGCCCGAAGAAATAAGCGGGCGCGCTCTGCGTGAAGTACGGGACGAGCGCGTCGAGACCGCGCCGCTCCGCAAGCAGCCTGGGAAGATCGAAATGCGGACCGAGCTTCGCCAGGCTCTCGGTGACATCCGTCTCGGTGTCCAGGCCCGCCAAACCGACTCCAATCTAGAGAACTGCACATCTGTCAGGTGTTGACGAAAGTGCTGCAACGACGAGCATCGGGCGACGCCGCCGCGCACTTCGTCGGGCGGATCAGGACTTCGTCGCGGGCTCGCCCACGACATGCGTAAGCCACGCTCGCACCGCGTCGGTCACGGCCGTGAGATCGGTGCGCAAGCTGTGATCGCTCTCGACTTCCACCACGGTGCGACGCTCGGCGGGCGGCGGCATGCCGAACGGATCCCGCGTCCCCTGCACGACGAGCGTCGGGACCGTCACCGCATCGAGCTCGGAGAGACGGCTGGCGGCCGGCGTGCCGCCGGAACGGCGCGGCGGCCGAAGCGGGAATGCGAGGCAGAGCACGCCGACGGCGCCGGTGGCCTCGGCAGTGCGGCAGGCAACCCGTGCGCCCGAGGACCGCCCGCCGACGACGAGGGGCACATCGTGCAGCTCGGCTGCGCGCAAATGGCCGATCACCGCTGTCCAGGCTTGGTCGAGCTGATGCGCTGGTGCGGGAGCCCGTCTTCCCGCAACGCGGTAGGGCTGCTCGACGAGAACGACGTCCAGTTCCGCTTCGTGTGCGACGCGCGCCACCGCGACGAGGTCTCGCGCCTGCACGCCGCCGCCTGCACCGTGACCGAGGACGAGCGCGCCTCTCGGTTCGTCGGCGCGGTTCAGGTACGCATGTGCGGTGCCGACCGGCGTCACGATCTCGATCTTCACGGCGTGATGGTCGCATGCGACGTGCTGACCGGGCCGGCAACGTCGGTGCGCGGTCTGTGCTCTGTCGTAGGCTTCCTCCATGCAGCGGTGGGAATACAGAGTCGTGGTGCTGCGCGATCAGCAGTACACCGCGGCGCTCAACGAGTTCGGCCGCGAGGGCTGGGAGCTCGTCGGCGTCACCTCGGAGCCGGTCACGCCGGCGAGCCCGGAGCGGAGTGGAACCAATATTCCGATGCCGCGCGCATTCGGCCGGCTCGAGGAGGCTGCGGACAAGTTGACGAAGCTCGGCGCATCCGACCAGGTCGAGGAGCTTCCTGCGGATGCGACCTCGAGGCTGCTCTGGGTATTTCGTCGGCCGCTGAGCGACGACTGAGGCCCCTCCCGCCAACACGATTCGGGGTATCACGTCACCCGTTTCCCGTCTTCCGATGCACGGAAGAGGGGATGGCGGCATCGCGCGAACGGCTCCATGCTTGGGTCAGAGAGATCGCCCGTGTGGTCGGTCTGAGCAGGAGCTGCGGCATGAGGCGATCGACCGGCGGACCGGCGAGACGAGTGTGGGGGTTGGCGGCGGTCCTCGTCGTCATGCTCGCGCTTGGCGCAGCGCCCGTTCAAGCCGGGGCGAAGCCCGTTGCTTCGAGCGCGCTCCTGGCAGCGGCTGCGGCGCAGCCCGGCCAGTCATTCCGCGTGATCGTCGTGACCGCCGACAACTCGTCGGTTGCGAACACTGGTGGCGAGCTGCAGGACAGCCACGGCAAGAAGCTCGGCAGCGTCTCGCGCACGTTCTCGGTGATCCACGGCGCGGCGGCCGACGTCACGGGTACCCAACTCCTTTCGCTTGCCGCCCAGCCCGGCGTCGTCTCCGTGACCGTCGACGCGCCTGTCGTTCAGGACGCGGTGCAGATTCCGCCTCAGGTCTGGCCGGTATCGGTGGGCATCTCCGGTCTCCCGGCAGCGGCCTCGGCGCCGGCGATCGCGATCGTCGATTCGGGCGTGGCAAGGGGCCAGGCCTTCGCCGGCAGGCTCGTGACGAACATCGACCTCACCTCGCCGGGAAACAACGGAGGCCAGGGCGACCCATACGGCCACGGCACGCTCGTCGCCGGGATCGCAGCAAGCTCGTCCACGGCGTACCCGGGCGCCGCTCCATCGGCGCGCCTCGTCTCGATTCGCGTCGTCCGCAGCGATGGGTCCGCGCTGACGAGTGACGTCATCGCGGCGGCCGACTGGATCTACACGAACGGTGCGCAATACGGAATTCGTGTCGGCGAACTTCTCGCTCCACTCGAGCGCGCCGGCCTCCGCTGTTGAGGATCCGCTGGATCGCGCGGTCCGTCGGCTGTGGCTGACCGGCACGGTCGTGGTCGCCGCTGCAGGGAACAGCGGCGCCGGAGGAATGCTCTACGCACCGGCGAGCGACCCCTTCGTGATAACGGTGGGTGCCGTCGGCACCGGCGTTACGCCGAGCCCCGTCGACGATGTCGCAGCTCCGTGGTCGAGCTTTGGCTACACCGCAGACGGCTTCGCCAAGCCCGAGCTCGTCGCTCCCGGCCGGATGATGGTCGGGACCTGTCCCGACGGACTCGACGCTCGCGCTCGGCTTCCCGGATCGCGTCGTCGCACCCGGCTGGATGTGGATGTCGGGCACGTCGTTTGCGGCTCCGGTGGTCAGCGGTATCGCAGCTCGTCTCCTGAGCCTCCACCCGAACTGGACACCCGATCAGGTCAAGGGCGCCCTGATGGCCACGGCGACCGGGCTGGCCGGCGGGCCGCAGACCGGAGTCGGCGAAGTCAACGCCGCCGCCGCCGCATCGATTGTGAATCCGCCCAGCGCGAACAGGTCTCTCGACAGGTTCGTCGTGTCCGACGCCGCCGGTAAGCCGTCGTTCGACGGAATCAGCTGGCGCGCTGCCGTCAACGGCGGCGCGTGGACGAGCGCTTCGTGGGCTTCCGCTTCCTGGGCCTCGGCTTCGTGGGCTTCGGCTTCGTGGGCTTCGGCCTCCTGGGCCAGCGCGTCGTGGGCGTCGGCCTCATGGGCCAGCAGCGCGTACGCCGACGCGAGCTGGGCCTCCGCCTCGTGGGCGTCCGCCTCGTGGGCGTCGGCCTCGTGGGCATCCGGATCGGTGCCGAGCGCAAGCTGGGCGAGCGCCGACTCACGAGTCCGCGTCGCCGCCGGTCGTCGCGACGCCTCACGTGCAGCGCGTCCGTGACGACTGGGTCGCGTTCGCTGTTCTCGCCGGCGGGGCGGCAGCTGCCCAGGTCTTTGTCGTCCGCACGGGGCTGAACCAGGCATTCCACACGGCCCTTGTCTTCGTGACGGCCGGAGCACTGATCCTGCCGCCGGAGCTCGTGGCGCTGATGGCCGTCGTCCAGCACGTCCCGGAATGGGTCAAGGAGCGCTATCCGGCATACATCCAGACGTTCAACGTCGCCAACTTCGCACTCGACGGGCTCGCCGGTTGGGTAGTTGCTCATGCGCTGCGTGGCGCGCTTCCCGGCCGCCGGAGTTCCGCTGGGCGGTCTCGGGCGTCGCCGCCGCAACAACGATCATCCTGCTGAACCACGTCGTCCTCGGTTCGATGCTGCAACTTGCCCGCGGTCACAGCCTTCGCAACAGCGAGCTCTTCGCAGCCAAGACGCTCGGCCTGGATCTCGTGCTCGGCATGCTCGGGATCACGGTCGCCGTCTGTTGGGGGGGGGTCGCACCGCTCTTCGCGGCGCAAGGTCGGTTCGGGATGATCGGCAAGGCTCGGGAGAGCAGCGCGATTCGAGCGATGTTCGCCGCTGCCCCGTTCGGCGCTGAGCTAACCGATCTCGACGGGAACGTGCTCGAGGTGAACGCCGCGCTCGAGCGGATGCTGGGCTTCTCCGCGCGCGAGCTCACGACGCTCCCGCGCGAGCGATGGTCCGACCCGGACGACGATTCTCGGGACCGCGAACTACTCCGCGAGGTGATGGCGGGCGATCGGACGGCGTACGACGTGGACCGCCGCTTCACGACAGCGGACGGCCGCGAGATGCTCGGAAAGGTTGCCGTCGCACTGGTGCCGGACGCCGACGGGCGGCCGAAGTACCGGCTTGCGTTCGTCGAAGACGTCACGCGACGTGCGGAGCTCGAGGATCAGCTTCGACAGTCCCATCGCCTGGAGGCCGTCGGGCGGCTTGCCGGCGGCATTGCCCACGACTTCAACAACCTGCTGGTCGCAATCAACGGCTACGCCGACTTTGCGCTCCAGCGTCTCGAGCCCGGCGATACGCGAACCGACGTCGAAGAGATCCTCAAGGCGGGAAACGCGCCGGATCGCTCACGGCGCAATTGCTCGCGTTCAGTCGCAAGCAGATGCTCCAACCGAAGGATCTCAACTTCAATCATCTCGTGGCGGACATGCACAACATGCTGCGACGTCTCATCGGCGAGGACATCGAACTGAGCACCTCGTTCTTCGGCCCGGGCTCGCTCGAGGTGCGAGCCGATCCCGGACAACTCGAACAGGTGGTGCTGAACCTCGTGGTCAATGCGCGCGATGCGATGCCGAGCGGCGGCCGGATCACCATCGATACCTCGAGCGTGGCGATCGAGGCGGACTCGCCGCTGCTCGCGCATGACGGTGCGATTCCGGGCGACTATGCCGTGCTTGCGGTGCGTGACACCGGACCGGGGATCGCGCCGCAGGATCTCGCGCAGCTGTTCGAGCCGTTCTTCACCACCAAAGAGGTCGGCGAAGGGACGGGCCTCGGTCTTGCAACCGTGTACGGGATCGTCCGCCAGAGTGGCGGTTTTGTCACCGTCATGAGCTCACCAGGAGCGGGCGCAACATTCGAGATCTATCTCCCGCGCGTGATCACGGAGCTCGGAGTCGCAAGCTCGGCTGCGGAGCCGGTGGAGCCGATTCGCGGGAGCGAGCGCGTCCTGCTGGTCGAAGACGAGACGGTCGTACGCGCGCTCGTTCGCGAGATGCTCGTCCGCAACGGCTACGACGTCCTCGATGCGCAAGACGGCCCAACGGCGCTCGCACTCGTCGAGAGCGCCGGGCTGCAGATCGACGTGCTCGTCACCGACGTCGTGATGCCGTCGATGAATGGCCGCGAGCTGTCCGAACGGTTGAGGGTCGTCAGCCCTGACACGCTCGTGCTCTACACCTCGGGATACACGGACACCGCCATCCTCGATGCGGCCGATCTCGGAGCGCGGACGCACTTCCTGCAGAAGCCGTTCGGAGTTGTCGAGCTGACGCAGAAGATCCGGACGCTCGTCGACGGCGCGGCGGCGGCGCATCGCTGAGGTCGGCGAGCACCGAAAAACTGGATGAACGCCTAGTTCACGTCGATTCGTGTGGCTGACACGATCCTCTCCGGGGGCAACTGCGGAAAGGGGATCTGAATGTCAAGGCACATGCGGTCGGTGCTGCTCTTCGGCGCACTGATCATCGGGGCGGCGCTGATCTCGAGCGTCGGAGGAACGGCGGCGAGTGCAGCGGGGACTCCGCCGTCGATTACGAAAGACAACGACGCGAACCACGACGGGATCTACAGCGACACCGAGAACGTCCCGAAGAACGTGAGCTATCCGTGGACTGTCACCTACCGGCTCACGATCAACACCGGAACGTTCAATCACACGATCCAGTCGATCACCGACTCGCTCACGACCAACCTGAGCTCATCGAGCGCGTCGCCGAGCTGCAGCTCGTTCACGCTGCCGATGTTCATGGCGGCCAACTCGCAGCTCACGTGCTTTTACGACATCGTCGTGCAGAACGCCGGATCGTTGCCGCTCGTGAACACGGCTTCGACTACATGGGATAGCGGAGGCGGGGACACGAAGAGCAACACGTCTACGGTGAACTTCCCGGCGATGACGCTTCAGAAGTCCTCGTCCACGACACTCGTGACCGGGCCGGGGCAGGTCGTGCCCTATAGCTACGTCGTGACGAATACCGGGACGAGCGTGCTCACGGGCGTGTCGCTGTCCGACGACAACACCGACGCCGCGCCGAGTTGCCCGGCTTCTTCGCTCGCCGTAGGAGCGTCGATGACCTGCACCGCCTCGCACACCGTCACTCAGACGGAGATCGACAGCGGCTCGGTCTCGAACACGTCGACTGCCGTCTCCAACGAAGCGCCGGACGCGACCGCGAGTCTCACGATTCCGGTTGCGGTCAGGCCGGCGGGTGGCATGTTCGTCGTCGGTGACCTCACGGTCGGGCCTCTGTCGGCGAGCACCGGCGAATCGGTGACCTTCTGGGGTGCGCAGTGGTGGAAGAAGAACGCGCTCTCGGGCGGCACCGGCCCAGCCGCGTTCAAGGGGTTCGAGGACTCGTTGTCGACGCCGGTCTGCGGAATCGACTGGACATCACGTCCGGGCAACTCGACGCCGCCACCTGACTCGATCCCCGCCTACATGGCGATCATCGTGTCGTCGCACGTCGACAAGTCCGGCTCGTCGATCGGAGGCGACACGCCGCACATCGTGATCGTCAAGACCGATCCCGGCTACCAGGGCAATCCCGGTCATGCCGGCACGGGCACCATCGTCGGCGTCGTCTGCTGACGCGCTGAGCTACCAAAAAGGGGAGGTCGCGGCTCCGGTCGCGGCCTCCCTCTCTACCCGTGAACCAGGGATGAGCGCCGGGAAGAGGTGCGCTACGATTTTGCGCGGAATGAGAGCCCTGGTGCTCATCCTGGCGTTCGCCGTTGCCGGAGTTGCGGTTGTGGATGCGAGTGCCGGAGGCCGCGTTCGCGCGACACTCACCCAGGCGGTTCCTGCGGACAAGTCGAGCGGCGAACACGTCGTCGTTGCGTGGAGGCTCCGCGATAGCTCCGGTCACCCTGTCTCGGCCAAGCGCGTCTTCGTCAAGATCACCTGTCCAACCGGTGATGCGTCCACGACGACGTTTGCATCGCCTCGCGCGGATGGGACGTACCGCGTTAGTGCAGTCGTGCCTCCCGGGGGGATCGGGACGATCGCCATCGGCAAGAACAGCACCAGCTTCCCGATCACGAATCCGTTTCACCGCTGATGAGTCGCAGCCTCGTCGCCCGCATCCACAATCCGCACGGGTACGCGTGCGCGTGCGACCCCGACTGCTGGTGTCGTCGCACGGCTCTCGGGCGTGCGGTCAAATGGTGGTTCCCGGCCCGCTACTTCGGCCTGCATCACAAGAACCGTGCACTCGAGGAGTGGAAGCGAAGTCAGCCGCCGGGCGCGCTGGAAGAGTGGAAGCGGCGTCAGCACGAAGACGCCTGACGAAGACTCGCTCAGCGGTAGCCGCCGACGACGGTTGCTCCCTTCGCGGCCGGCGGGACGTCGCACCGATCGGCGATGTCGGCGACAAAGGCTTTGAACGCAGGCACAGCCTGCAGCGAGTCGGGGTGATCGACGTCATCGTGTTCGACGTGAACGTGCACGAAGCTCACACCGTCCTCGAGCCGGAAGACCTTGTAGGTGAACCCCTCCGGCTCGCGCCGGTCCAAGTCGGCGAATACGGCCTCGATCAACCGTAGATGCTCCTCAGCCCTTCTCGGGCTTCACGCGGTACTGCACGACCGTCGCCATCGTCTGCTCCTCTCCGCGCAGCCCGGGGGCTCGGGCTCGTCGCTCGAATGCGTAGACCGCTCCGCCGACCAGGACTCATCGGTCGAGGCGCATCGAGCTGGATTCGTGAAGGTAACGAGTGGCGTGTGGGCGAACCGGCGAGCGTCAGGTGAGCGGTCCGCGCGTGTCGCTCTGCCGGCCGACGACGACCCAGATTGCTTCGGCCGGCTGGTCGCCGATCGCCCACAGCCGGTGTGGAGCAGAGGCGTCGAACGAGACGGCCATGCCTGGGCCGAGGTCGTACTCGTCGAAGCCGATGCGCACTCCGAGCCGGCCGCTCGTCACGTAGCCGTACTCCTTTCCGCCGTGACGGACGAGCGAATCCTCGTCGCACGACGCTGCACCGGGCGGGTAGACGACCGTGAGGAACTCGACGACCGCATCGCTCGAGGCGGTGAGGCGCTCCCAGCGTACGCCGGTCTCGAGGTCGATCACGCTCCGCGTTCCCGGGGCCGTGATCGGTCCGCTGTTCGGCGTGACCGCGATCGGCGCAATGCCGCGCGGCGGTCGTACATCGGAGAACAACTCGCCCATTTGAAGGCCGAGCACGCTGACGAGCGACCAGAGGGTGCTGACCGAGGGATTTACCTTGTCGCGCTCGATCTGGGAGATGAGGCTCGGCGACACACCCACGCGGCTCGCGATCTCGCGCACCGTCATGTGCCTGCTCTTGCGCTCGGCCCTCAGCCGCTCTCCGAGGCCGGTGGGCTCGACGAGAACGGGAGAGTCCTTGATGCGCGAAGCTTCCATCGTCGTTGGAGCCTAGTCGGCGGCCGCGACGGCAGCCGCGTTGCTGAGCCGCGCGGCGAGGTACTCCCAGTCGCGCGCGAAACGATAGGAGTGGCGGTCGGGCGGCCCGGGCGCGGAGGTCTCGAGCCAGAGGACGTTGTTGCCGGCGGTCTCGTAGAAGGCGTGGATGCACCCGACGCCCGTCCAGAAGACGTCGCCGGGGTGAAGCGTGTAGCGCTGGTTGTCGGCGACGACCTCGACGTCTCCTTCGAGCATGACGTACGACTCCTCGAACGGATGGTCGTGGGGATGGGCGACGGCTCCGGGCTGGTAGGCGACCATGAACATCGTCTGCAGCTGGGCTTCGAGGCGCTTGTCGACGAGCATCTTCACGGTGATGCCGCTGTAGGCGAGTGCCGCGGTTGCCATGCTCGCGGAAACCGTGGGCTGGTCGACGGGCGCGCCCTGCTTCAGCCTGTCGATGTCCATGTCGGCCGGGCTGAGCAGGAACAGGTTGCGGTTACGCGGGTCGCGGATGTCGAGCGGCAGCGGGTCGGCGTCGGGGGTCGGCCCGACGAAGAAGGTGTCCGGCGGCTCTCCCACCCCGCGCGGACGTGGGGACGTCATCTCGAGCCAGCGGGACGCGCCCTCGCTGCGCCAGGCGTGCGGCGCTCCGACCGGGATGACGCCGCACGCACCCGGCTTCAGCCGCACCGCGTTCTCGTCGAGATAGAGCGTCGGCTCACCCTCGAAGACGTAGAAGCTCGTCTCGAATGAGTGGAGGTGCCGGTCGACGTGTCCGTCGGCGAGCGCGACGAGCGTGAGGCCGGTGTGGGTCGAGCCGTTGTGGCCGCCGATGAGAACCGATCGCGTGAGCCCGGCGCTGTGATCTGGCAGGGCCGGTACGAGCTCGATCTCCTCGCGTCGAATGAGGATGTGCACGGTTGTCAGACCTCTGCCAGCTCGTCGCGGACGAGGCGGCCGTCGATGAAGTCGGCGCCACGGACGTAGCTGCGGCCCGCGACGAGCAGCTCGTCGGCCGGGAAACGCGTGATCACCTCAGGTCCCTGCGGGGTCACGATCACTTCTTCCTCGATGCGTGCGGCGGAGCGACCGTCGCCCGCAGCACAGTACGTCTCGAGCGCGAAGACCATGCCGACCTCGATCTCGACCGGGTCCTCGAAGGAGTGGAGACGGCTGATCATCGGTGCTTCGTAGAGTCCGACGCCGAGCCCGTGCCCGAACTGGAGGCCGAACGCGGCGCGCTCGTCCTTCATGCCGATCTCCTTCGCCGTCGGCCAGACCGCGGCGATCTTGTCGGTCGTCACCCCGGGACGCACCTGGTCGATCGCGTCGTCGAGCCACTCGCGGCACTGCTTGTACGCGTCCAGCTGGGCCGGCGTTGCGTAGCCGACGTTGAACGTGCGGTAGTAGCAGGTCCGGTAACCCATGAACGAGTGAATGATGTCGAAGAAGGCCTGGTCGCCTGGGCGCAGCAGCCGATCGGAGAACGTGTGCGGATGCGGGTTGCAGCGATCGCCGGAGATCGCATTGATCGCCTCGACGTGCTCGGAGCCCAGCTCGAACAGTATTCGCATGGCCGCGGCCACGACCTCGTTCTCACGGATCCCGGGGCGGAGCATCCGGTAGATCTCCTCGTACGCGGCGTCGACGATCCCCGCGGCCTGATCGAGCAGCGCCAACTCGTCGCTGCTCTTGATCTTCCGCGCTGCGAGCATGACCGGCTGCGAGTCGGCGATCTCGAGCCCCTTGCGCTGCAACGCGAGCAGGGTCGTCATGTCCGGCACGTCGATCCCGAGCGGCTCGGTGTCGAGGCCACGCTCGTGGAGCTCCGTCCAGATCAGCTCTGCCAGCGCGTCGGGAATCCCCGTCTCATCGGGCATCGCGCCGCGCATCGGCGGAACCCACGCACGCCAACTCGACTCCGGCAGCCACGGGCAGTACAGCTGGTGGTGTCGGGCTGCGGAGCCGAAGTCCCAGAGGATCGGGTCGTCCTCTCGAAACACGAGCGCGAAGCGGATGTTCTTGTCGCGCTCCCAGGTTCCGATCGCCGTGCTCGTCACATAGCGCAGATTGTTCGGGTCGAAGAGCAGCAGCGCGCCGAGCTCCGAACGAGCGAGCTCTGCTTTCGCACGCGCGAGCCGGTGCGCGCGCAATCGCGCGAAGTCGACCCGCTGCTCCCAGTCGACCGCCATCGACGCTCCGCGCGAGGCGACGTTCGTGTTTTCGGTCACAGCGTCCAGCTTTTCCATCACCGGAGGAGCCATCCGCCGTCGACGTCGAGATTGACACCGTTCATGCCGCCGTTCTCGAGCAGGAAGACCGATGCGTTCACGACCTCGTCCATCGTCACGGTCCTGCCGATCGGTGTCCGGGCGATCGTTGCCTCGAGGGCCGGCTGTTTGTCCGCCCAGTAGGGACTGTCGCCGACGATTCCGGGATGGATCCCGTTGACGCGGATCGGCGCGAGCTCGACCGCAAGCGTGTGCACGAGCCCGGTGACGCCGCCGTTCACCGTTGTGACCGTCGTCGACCCTGGATACGGTCGCCGTAGTGCGAGCCCGCCGTAGAGCAGGACCGACGCGTCCGGCGCGAGTCGCTCCAGCAAGGAATGGACCACCTCGGTGTAGCCGACGAGCTTCAGGGTCACGAGCTTGATCGCGCGTCCGACGTCGTAGTCCTTGACGGAGTTCTCGTCGCGGTCGACTGCGCCGATCACGAGGCGGTCGACTGCGCCGATGTCGCCCAGGCAGACGGAGATGTTCTCGGGCGACGAGAGGTCGACCGCGCACGCCGTCACCGTGCCCCGACCGGCGACCGACGCCGCGACTGCGGACGTTCGTTCCAGGTCGCGGCCCGAGATGACAACCCGGCGGCCGTTCGACGCGTACACCTCGGCGAGCCTGCGGCAGATGCCCGAGGTGCCGCCGATGATGACAACAGCACCCTCTTCCATCGCTGCCACGATAGAGGTCGTGTGCAGTGTGAGTCAACTATGCCGCCGGTTCGACCGGGGCCGCTCGATCCTCGTATTCAAAGGGCTTTGGGCCGACAGAGCCGTTGCCTATCGTCGGCCGAGGTGGTAAGAGTTACCCCGGTCAGTTCAGCTGTGCTGGACTAATTGAACGCAGAAGGGAGAGATGTGCCCAAGCGCGTGCTGCTCCGAGGCGGTCATGTCCTGAGCATGGATCCGCAGATCGGCGACATCTACGGCGGCGACGTCTTGCTCGAGGACGACCGGATCGCAGCCGTCGCACCCTCGATCGACGCCGGCGATGCGGAGGTCATCGATGCCACGAATTGCGTCGTCATGCCGGGCTTCATCGATTCGCACCGCCACACGTGGGAGACGGTGATCAGAGGCATCGCCCCCGATGTGAGTCTCGCGGGCTACTTCGACATCGTTCTCGACCAACTCGCACCTGCGTATCGACCTGAGGATGTGTACGCCGGCAACTATCTGGGTTCGTTGGAAGCCCTGGACGCCGGCATCACGACTGTGCTCGACTGGTCGCACATCAACAACACGCCCGAGCACGCGGACGAAGCGATCCGCGGGCTCCGGGACGCGAACCTTCGCTCCGTCTACTGCTACGGCAACCCGAACACCTCGCTCGCCGATTGGTGGTACACGAGCACGCTCGAGGCACCGGAGGACATTCGGCGCGTTAGGGAGCAGTACTTCTCGAGCGACGACGGTCTGATCACGCTCGCGATGGGCACACGAGGGCCCGGATTCTGCACGCCCGAGGTGGTCAAGCACGATTGGGAGCTCGCACGTGACGTCGGCGCGCCGATCAGCGTGCATGTCGGGATGGGGCCGTATGCAGGTCGTTTCTCAATGGTCAAGCAGCTCAGCGAGCTGAACCTGCTCGGCTCGGACACCACCTATATCCACTGCAACTATCTGTCCGACGAGGAGTTCCAGCTGATTGCGGACACAGGCGGGAAGGTGTCCATCTCGCCGATGGTCGAGATGGCGATGGGGCACGGAACGCCGCCCACGGCCAAAGCTCTCCAGCACGGACTACGGCCGAGTCTCAGCATCGACGTCGTCACGACGGTGCCGGGCGACATGTTCACGCAGATGCGATTCCTGTGGGCGCAAGATCGGCTGCTCGCACACGAGGCCGCGTTCGCAGCCGAAACGGATGTGACCGGACTGCTCTCGAGTCGTGACGTGCTCGAGTTCGCGACGGTCGAGGGTGCGCGCGTTTGCGGACTCGAAGACCGGACCGGTTCGCTCACGCCGGGGAAACAGGCAGACGTCGTGGTCATCCGGTGCGATCACACGAACACGTACCCCGTCATCGACCCCGTGTCGACCGTGGTCCTCCAGGCCGACACGCGGAACATCGACACGGTCTTCGTCGGCGGGCGTCTGGTGAAGCGTGACGGCGCGCTTGTCGGCGCAGATCTCAGGCGTGCCCGTGACCTCGCCGAGGCGTCGCTCGACCATCTCCTCCAGCACACCGACGTCCAGCCGAATTGGGTCCAGAGTGCCCCGAATGCGAGCGCCCACGCGCACTGAGGTCTCGACGGACTGCACGCTCGTCGCGTCGACCTGCGTGCGGGCGTGCAGTCTCAATAACCAAGTCTTGACTCTGACGTTAAGTCTGCCTACACTCGCGCGCACCGTGGGTAACCGGTGAGCATTCCAAGACAAGCTGAGGAATGGCGATTCCGGGCGTTCTCCCGTTGTCGCGACCGCCGAGAGCACAGCGACCGTCGGCTCGGCTGTGACGGAGCGATGTTCGCGGTCCCCCGATCTTCAAAGGAGAGTGACGCGTAGTGAACGGCAACTCTGCTGCTTTGCGCAGGCGGATTGCGGTGGTGGCGGTCATGGTGGGCGCGCTCGCATGCGTGGCCGTCTGGTCCGGTGCGGCCGCCGGCGCTCCAGTTCGCTCGACGGCGAAGCCGGTACGGATCGCGTATCTGTCATTTGCCGTGGCCAACAGCTACGACGCGCCGATGCTCGCCGCCGCAAGGGCAGCCGCGAAGAAGGGCGGCGCAAAGATCACGGTGTTCGATGCGAACAACGATCCGAAGGCGCAGTTCTCGCAGCTCCAGACTGCGGCGACGTCGAAGCAGTTCGACGCGATCATCGTCCAGCCGATCTTCGGGACCGGATTGGTCAGCGTCGTGAAGCAGGCGATCAAGAACAAGATCAAGGTCGTCAACATGGACCAGGAGCTCGGAGCGAACCTCGGAACGGCCAAGCCGCAGGTCCCCGGCCTTTCCGGCAACGTCGTCTTCGTGCCGACACTGATCGGCACGCATCTCGGCCAGCTCGTCGTGAAGGCCTGCGCAGCCAAGAACCCGTGCAACGTCGGCTACCTGTTCGACATCAAGGCGTCGGCGCTCGACGTCGCCATCCGCGGCGGCTTCGACAAGGCCATCGCCGGTCACAGCAACATCAAGGTCGTCGCCGAGGGCGAGAGCTTCTTCACTCCCGCCACCGGGCTCAAGGCCGTGCAGACGATGCTGACGGCGAACGCCGACATCAACCTCGTCGCCGGCTCGGACCAGGGCATCGAAGGCGCCGTTCAGGTCGTCGACAAGTCGAAGGTCACGCTGGTCGGCTACGGCGGTAGCGCCGCGGGCCTCAAGGGCGTGGCCGACGGAAGCTGGTACGGCACGGTGATGCAGCTTCCGGCGAGCGAGGGCCGCCTCGCAGTCCAGTGCGCAATCAAGGCCGTGAAGACCGGCAAGGGCTGCGGCGGCATCGATCCCGTGGACGCCGTGCCGAACGCGGGCGTCGTGACAAAGGCCAACGTCGCGAAGTTCAAGGGAGAGTGGCCGGGCTAGAACATGCCCGACGCTGCACCTGAAAGACCGATCGTTGTCGAGCTCCAGGGCGTCTCCAAGCACTTCGGAGGCGTCCTGGCGCTCGACGGAGTCTCGCTCGCTGTCGAGCGGGGCACCGTGCACGCACTGATCGGCGAGAACGGCGCCGGCAAGTCGACGCTCGGCAAGATCGTCGCAGGCGTCCACGCCGCCGACGCCGGGCTCATGTTCCTCGACGGCGTTCCGGTCTCGTTCCGGTCGCCGAAGGATGCGCTCGACCACGGCGTTGCCGTGATCGCGCAGGAGCCGTCCGTCGTGCCGATGCTGACGGTCGCCGAGAATGTTCTGCTCGGCTCGGAGCCGAGAGGAGGCGGGTTCGTGCGGCGGCGCGCGCTCAACCGCCGGTACGAGCAGTTGGCAGAGCGGGCCGGGTTCCACCTCCGCGGCTCGACCCCGGCCGGCCGGCTTCGCACGGCCGAGCAGCAGCAAGTCGAGATTCTCCGCGCGCTCGCACGCGATGCCCGCGTGGTCGTGATGGACGAGCCGTCCGCGGCGTTGAGCGGTCCCGACACGGCGAGGCTGCACGAGATCGTTCGCGCGTTGGCTGCTGCGGGGAAGACGATCGTCCTCATCTCCCACTTTCTCCGCGAGGTGCTCGAGCTCTCGGACACGGTCACGGTCCTCCGCGACGGCCGTGTCGTCGAGACGACCCCTACGGCGAGCGCGACGGAGGAGTCGCTCGTCGAGGCGATGCTGGGACGACCGCTGACGGCGGCGTTTCCGCCCAAGAGCCTCCCGGCTGCGGACGCCCCAGTTGCGCTCTCCGCCCGCGGCATCGTCGCGCGCGGCGTGGCCGGCGTCTCGCTCGAGGTCCGCCGCGGCGAGATCGTCGGGCTCGCCGGGCTCGTGGGCGCGGGGCGGACCGAGCTCGCCCGCGCGATCTTCGGCGCGGACGCGTTGCGGGCCGGGGAGGTCCTCTTGGGAGACGAGAGGAGCGTGCGCGGCGGTCCGCGCCAGAGCCTCCGTTCGGGTCTGGCGATGATTCCCGAATCGCGGAAGGACGCCGGGCTCATCTTCACGCGCTCCGTGCGCGAGAACGTGACGCTCGCGCGGCTCCGTAGCTTCAGCCGCATGTCGATCGTGCGGCGCGGCGCGGAGCGGCAGGCGGCGACGACCGTCCTCGACCGCTGCGACGTCCGTGGGGCGCGCCCGTCGGCGCGCGTCGGCGCACTTTCGGGCGGGAACCAGCAGAAGGTGCTCTTCGCGCGCATGCTGCTGTGCGAGCCCAACCTGTTGATCGCCGACGAGCCCACCCGCGGCGTCGACGTCGGCGCGAAGCGCGCCATCTACGACATCCTCGTGTCGCTCGCGGAGTCGGGGATGGGGATCCTCCTGATCTCGTCCGAGCTGGAGGAGATCCTCGGCCTCGCTCACCGCGTCGTGGTGATGCGACGCGGCAAAATCGTGGCCGAGTTGTCCGGCGACGAGATGACCGAGGCGGCGATCATCGGCGCGGCGTTCTCGGAGCCGGGAGGAGTCGAGGCAGCGTGAGCGCGATCGGCGAACGGTTCGGCGCGTCCGGGCGATTCGACCCTGCGCGCACACGCGCACTCGGCATTGTGCTGCCGTTCGTCGCGCTCTTCATCACCCTGTCGGTGGCGAGCGGCCCCTTCCTCACGAAGGTCAACCTGCTCAACATCCTCGACCAGCAGTCGGCGACACTGATCATCGCGGCCGCCGGGACGCTCGTACTCGTCGCGGGCGGTATCGACCTCTCCGTCGGAGCGGTGTACTCGCTGGCCGCCGTCACCGCAGCGGAGGTCGCGCAACATCACAACGCCTGGCTTGCGATCTTCCTCGGCGTGGGCGCTGCGGGGCTCGTCGGCCTGCTGAACGGCCTCGTTACGACCTTGCTGCGCATCAACTCGCTGATCGCGACGCTCGCCATGTCGTTCGTCATCGCCGGCGTGGCAAGTCGCATCACGAAGGGGAACCTGCTCGTGCTGTTCGACAATCACTCCTTCGGCGAGCTCGCGCGAACGCAGTTCATCACCGTGAAGACATCGATCTGGTGGATGGTCGGGGCGGTGATCGTGCTTGCGATTGTGCTCGCGCGGACGACTGCAGGTCGCTACATGTACGCCGCCGGTGGGAACGCGGAGGCTGCGCGCCTCGCCGGCGTCCGGGTCGACGGCGTTCGGATTCTCACCTTCGTCCTGAGCGGCCTCGCGGCGGGCCTGGCCGGTGTGATCGACGCATCGCGCGTGCTGAGTGCGTCTGCTTCCGCCGAGAGCACGACGCTCGCCTTCACGGTTCTCGCCGGGATCGTCGTCGGCGGGACGAGCATCCTCGGCGGCGAGGGGGCTGTCTGGCGCAGCGTCGTCGGCGTCCTCTTCATCGCGCTGATCGGCAACGGATACATCCTGCTCGGGCTCGATCCGCTCTACGAGCAGATCACGATGGGCCTGATCCTCCTCGCCGCCGTCGCGCTCGACGCGTGGACGAGGCGAACCGCCTGACGGGTACGGCGCGGCGCCTGGGCGTTCTCGAGAATCGGGGTTAGCATGGCGCCGCGATGCAGTGGCTGGCAGCGGTGACCGGATCGGCCGTCCTCGCTCTTGGTTCCGCGTCGACCGTGGCGCCACCACCCGCCCCGGGAGCGTGGCACCAGCTCGGGGCAGCCGTGACGTCGCGTCCGGGGAAAGGCTTGCACTTCTTCCGGACCGCTCTGAGCCCGCAAGCGCTCGGGATCGTCGTCACGTCATCGTCGAGCCGGCCGATCCACGGTTCCTGGTCCAGCTGGTGCGAGATCGCCGACGACGACGGCCCGGTCGAGCAGTTGCAGGGCACGCTCGCGGGCGTGAAGACGGTGGTCGCGTATCCCCACGTCCTCTCGGGCGCGACACGCTGTTATCTCTCGGTCTACGCACGGGCGCCGGGCCCCGCCGCCAAGACAGCAGCCGCCGAGTTCTCGTATTAGGGGACGATGCCGCGAGTCGGGCTCCTATGGCGCGCTGAGTGGGATCCGCCAGAGGCGGACCGCTCGATCATCGAGTCCTGCAAATTGCGCGAGGTGTTCCGCGCCTTCCAGGCACTCGGCGTCGCCGCTCGACCCGTCGTCTATTCCGACGACAAGGTCGATGACGTGAAGGCTCAACTGCTCGGCCTCGAGGGTGTGCTCGTCTGGGTGAATCCGATCGAGCAAGGCCTCGATCGCGCGAAGCTCGATCATCTGCTCTGCGAGGTCGCCGATGCTGGCGTCTGGCTGAGTGCGCATCCCGATGTGATCCTCAAGATGGCGACGAAGCAGGTGCTCGTGGACACCAAGCAGATGAGCTGGGGCACCGACACGAAGCTCCATCGGACAACTCGGGACCTGCGACGTGACCTCCCTCCGCGGCTTGCGGAACAAGGCCCCCTCGTGCTGAAGCAGCATCGCGGCATGGGAGGCACCGGCGTCTGGAAGGTGGAGTTGGACGATCCGACCGGTGACGGCGACGCGATGCTGCGCGTGCAACACGCCGCGCGAGGGAGCGTCCCTGAGCGATTGTCAATGGACGAGTTCGTAGCCCGCTGCGAGCCGTACTTCGCCGGAGATGGGTTCATGGTGGAGCAGCCGTATCAGGCACGCCTCGGCGAAGGACTGATCCGCGTCTACATGACGCACGATCAGGTGGTCGGGTTTGCGCATCAGTACCCGCGAGGGCTGATGCCACCGGACGAGGCGTCACGGGCTTCGGCAGCGAAGGTCTTCGAACTGCCGTCAGCCCCTTCGTACAGTGATCTACGCGGCCGGATGGAGTCGGAGTGGATCCCGCAGATGCAAGAGATCCTCGACCTCGACACGCACGCACTACCCGTGATCTGGGACGCCGATTTCCTCTACGGGCCGAAGACGAGCTCCGGCGACGACACCTATGTGTTGTGCGAGATCAACGCAAGCTCCACCTTCGCCTTCCCGGAGCACGCGATGCCCACCGTTGCGCGGGCCGCGATCAAGCGGATACAGGAGCGGAAGACCTAGAGACGGAACAGCCTGAGCGTGCGAGCTTCGACGGAGCGCCGTGGGAGTCGAACCCACCGCCGCGCTCGGCGATCTGGGTTACGGCAGCGGTGGGTCGCGCGTGTGGTCTCTCTCGTGCTCGTGCCTGTGCTGCTCCTCGCGCCACTCGGCCTGATATCGCTCGGCCTCGGCGAACTCCTCCTCCTCGTGCATGCGTTCCTCGTCGGTCTCGCCGGCCGCGTGTTCGCCTGCCCGCGTCGACCGTCGTCGCGCGAGGAACGCGAGCACGAGCAGCGGCAGCGCGACGAGCGCGAAGATCAGAACCGGGAGCACATGCTCAGCCTACGCCTAGTTGTGGGGTGACCAAGGACGCCGATAGCACTCGCGATTGAAATCTCCCGCGTACGACGGAGCGCCCGGAGAAGTTCCCGCTCGCCGAGCGCTCGCGCCGTGACCGGCCGGTCGGTGCGCTTGACTCATCCGATACGAAGGCCTACTGTCGCTCCTCGGCGGGTCGAGTTCGCAAATCGCCTCTTGGGCAGGTGCAGGTGTATTGCCTTTGCGACGCCGAGCCTTCTTTCCTCGCTGCGGCAGTAGCCCTGCTCCGAATGGGGCGGGGGAATCGCATGCGGGAGGAAGCATGGATGGCGGCCCTGCGATCACCGACCATGCACCGACCACCCGAAGAAAGGTGATCGGCGGGGGCTCTCGGACAGGCGCGTTCTCAGGTCATCCGAGGACGGGGCGAACGATGCACGTTCGCGTACGCCTCGTCGGGCCGTCAGCGGCATTCGTGGTGGTGGCCGCGCTTGTCGGCGGCACGGCCGCGAACGCGAGCGCAATGGAGGCGACGTCAACCAATCCGCACATCGCGGCCTTCGTCGAGGTCTTCTCGAGCGGGACTCCCGCGCAGGTTCGCTGCCCCGACTCCCCCGCCGAATGGAGCTTCGATCTCGGCGACCCGCTCTACCCCGAGGAGATCTACGGAAGAACCTTCACGGGGACGGCAGTCGTGGAGTTCCGCTCCGATCTCTGCCCGATCCTCGACAACCTTGCCTTTTCGAGTGCCGACGACAGCACGAAGGCGCTGGCCGTTCTCGCGCTCGTTCACGAGAGCTATCACGTTCGGCACTGGCGCTGGAGACTCAACGAGGCCTATGTCGAGTGCCAAGCGATCAGGCACTTCCGCGTGGGTGTCCGCGTGCTCGGAGGCTCGCAGCAACTCGCCGACCACCTCTACCCACTCGCACTCGATTGGCACACCCACATCACACAGGGCCGCGACTACTACTTGGCGTCATGCGCGGTACCCAAGTAGCGCTGGGCAGATGCTCCACGCTGAGAGGTAGAGCGAACGCGGGGCGGAGGCTGGAAACGCCGCCGCCCCGTGAGTCGCGTTTACGGAGTTTTCGCGAAGTACGCATCCTCGCCGTGGCCCGTGCGGCCGGCGAAGGTGACGTCGTTGCGCATGTCCGTCCAGTACGAGACCACCCCGCTGCCGTCCGGGATGATCGCGATTCCGCTGTAGTCGCCGAGGAACGACGTGGCGAACGGGAAGTTCGCGTTCAGCGTTGTCGCGAACCAGCGGTCGCCCATCGTGGGATCCGACTGGGTCGTTGAGACCGGCGTCGTCGTGAACGTCAGCGAGCCGGGACTCGTCTCCGTCGACAGCGAGTAGTTGTAGAGGTGATTGTTCGCGTCGCCTGATCGATCGAACGCTCCGACGCGGAGCAATCCGTGCGTGTCGTACGCCGACCAGGACTGGAACTGATCGCCTGGCAGCGCGATCGCAACCGGAGCGGACCAGGTACGGCCGTTGTCGAAGGACTGGCTCACGACGAGGTCGGAGTTCGTCTTCGCCACGTACGGGTTGCTCGGAGCGGGCGTCGTGCTATTCCGCATGTCCGACCAGACGACCGCAAGATGCTTCGCGTTCGTCGGGTCGGCGGCGATGTTGCCCGCGGCCCAGGAGCGGAAGATGCTGTCCTGATAGGTCTGTCGGCCGAGCGCGATCGGGTAGTCCGTTGCCCCGTCGATCACCGTTGCGACCTTGACCGGGGCATTGACAGGCGTGCCGGAGCTCGGGCTCACCTCGACCACTTCGTAGTCGTCACGACCCGTGGTGAGGTCGGTCGTGTTGAGGAACGAGACGTAGATGCGACCGTCGGCCGCGACCACCGGTGTCGAGACGAACGCCTCGTCTAGGCTCCCGGAGATCACCTGCGGCGTGCTCCACGTCTTGCCGAAGTCGTGCGTGACCGAGTCGTAGATCTTCGCCGAGATGAAGCTGCCCTTCTGCCCAAGGCGGAAGTCGCCGTAGGTCACGATCGCATTGCCGTTGCCCCACGCTGCGACGTATTCCTTGTCGAGCAGGTCACCGACGCTCGTTTCCGTCCCGCTGCCGGCTGCGACGCGGACCGTGTTCCACGTCTTGCCGCCGTCACCCGAGTTCGAAACGAGCACGTCGGGGTTCGTCGCGTTGGCCGGCCCGACGAACCGGAAGCCGAGCGTCCCGTAGTACGCGTGTCCGCTCGCATCGAACGCGAGCGCCGGGTCACCGGTTCCCTGATAGGACGAGTTCGAGAAGATCGGATACATCGACCACGTCTTGCCGCCGTCGAACGTGACGTGCGCGCGCGAGGCGACTGTCTCGCTCACGTGGCCGCCCGGGTTGAGGCCGAGCTGGTAGTCGTTCGCCCCGCCGACCATGTTGTTCACGTTCGTCGGGTTGACGGCGATCGACGTCTCGTTGTGCGGGCCGGTCGACGTCGTCTCGCAGTCGGTGTTCGCCTGTGCAGCGGTCTGCATGGCGGTCGTGCAGATGGCTGTTCCCGTCTTCACAGCGGGACCTGAGCCGAACGTTGCGCTCGGCACCGGAGCCGGAGCGTTGAACGGGTTGTGCGTGAAGTCCACAGGCTGCGGCTCGTCGTCTGCGAACGCTGCGACGCTGACCACGAGCACAGCGGCGAGAACGGCGAGGATCACGGCGGAAAGCTGCGCGGTGCGTCTAGTCATTCTCCCTCCGATCGATTGAGAACGCCTCTGACGGTGGCGGATCCGTAGCGACGGTACCCCTTTCGCGTATCCCCACACCCTCGAGAGACCGGACTCACCTGACAGGCAGTCGCATGCCGGATCGCGCGTTGGCCGGAACACGGCATGAGCACTCGGAATCGTCGTACGGAGCGGCGTGGGAGTCGAACCCACCCACCGCCGGGTTACGACGGCTGACCGGTTTTGAAGACCGGCTGGGCCACCGGGCCCCGCCGCTCCGCCGCCGAGCCTAGCCGGAGACCTGCACGTCCACCTCGAAGTGCCGCACCGTCGGCTCGCGGTCGACGAGATACCGGTCGTCCTCGGGGAAGAACCGAGCGACGTCGATGTCCTCGCCGGCGAACGCGCGGATGTCGTCGAGCGAGTCGAACAGCAGAATCGTCTCGAACTCCGCGCGGCCGTCGTGCACCCGATGAAGCACGAGGGTGCCGCGGTTGCCCGCCAGAGCCCGTGCTCCCCTCATTGCGCTCTCCTCGATGTACGCCGCGTACTCGGCCTCGTCCTCTGCGCGAGTCGCGCCGCGCCAGACCCTCGCGATCATGACTCGGGATCGACGGCGAAGGACTCGAGCTCCCATTCGGACGGCTCGAACGCCTTCCCGGCCCAGCCGCCGAGCGACACGATCACGGTGCCCGCCGACTTCGCGACGGCGCTGCGCTCCGCCAACGGGTCGCTCACGTAGACGAACGTGCCTGCGGGCGCGTCGAGCTCTTCTCCCCCGATTGTGAACAGCGCTTGCCCGCTGAACACCATGTAGAGCTCCTCGTGGCCACCCTCGCCTTCCGCGTGCTGCTTGATCACCTCGTCGCCGTCGCCGCCACGCCATGCGTTGACGCCGAACGAGCGAATGTCGAAGTGATGCCGGATCGGCGCCCAGTACGGCCACTTCTCGGCGACGATGTCGTCCAGGTGCGCTGCGGCGTACGCGCTCACGGTTCTGCCTCCTCGCGTTGAGTAACCCCTGATACCCTAGTCACTGGTTAGCTAACCAGTCAAGCGGAGAAGAAGGTTATTCAAAATGGCGGATCTCGAGCTCATTCAGGACTTCGTAAACACCGCCGACCTCGAGCAGCAGCGCGACGACTTTCGCGACGCGCGGGGGCTCGTAGGCTGGCTCGCCGCACATCGTCTCGCGGGACCCCGTCTCAACGCAAGGGAGGCGGACGCATCCGATGCACGCGCCGTGCGCGAGGCACTTCGGGAGCTGTTGCGCGCGAACAACGGCATCGACGTCGACGAGGCAGCGGCGGCGGCGACGCTGGACGCAGCTGCCCGCCGGACCGGTCTCACCGTACGCTTCGAAAAGGGCGCGATCAGGCTCGTTCCTGCCGGAGGCGGTGTGCAGCAAGCTCTCGGCGCTGTCCTCGCCGCCGCCGCCGAGGCGATGGCCGACGGCTCGTGGCAGCGCCTCAAAGCATGTCGTGCCGACGACTGCCGCTGGGCGTTCGTCGATCACGCACGTAACCACTCGCGCCAATGGTGCGACATGCGCGTCTGTGGGAACAGACAAAAGGCCCGCGCCTTCCGGGCCAGGCATGCGTAAGGGACTGCGCATCATGGCACCCCTCGTGCCGGCGGTGCTTGCGCTCGCAGCGTCCTTGGGCGTGCTCGCGCGTGCCTCGAACTTTCCAGCTTCCGCAGTAATCCTGATGTCGGCGACGACATTTGCCGGCTCCGCACAGGTCGCTGCGATCTCCGTTCTCGGCGCAGGTGGTGGAGTCGCGGCCGCCGTTGTCGCCGCGCTGCTCCTGAACGTGCGGTACGCCCCGATCGGCATCACCGTGGCGAAGTCGTTCCGCGGGCCGGTCTGGCGGCGGCTCGTCGAGGCGCAGCTCGTGGTCGACGAATCGTGGGCGCTCGCGGGCGGAGGGACGCCGCGATTCGATCGTCGCGTGATGCTCGGCATCGGCGGCGGGCTGTGGGTCGCGTGGGTGGGAGGCACTGCGATCGGCGCACTACTCGGGGGCGTCGTGAGCGATCCCTCGGCGTTCGGCCTCGACGGAGCCTTCGCCGCCCTGTTCTTTGCCTTGCTGGTCGCCCAGCTCAGCAACAGCCGCGCGGTGACCGCGGCAGTCCTCGGTGCTGCGATCGCTGCCGCTCTCACGCCGTTTACCCCGCCGGGTGTGCCGATCATCGCCGCCACTGCCGCAGCGCTCGTCGGCTGGAAACGCGCATGAGCGTTGCGTGGATCACGGTGCTCGTGGTCGGCGTGGGCACGGTGGCATTGAAGGCCGTCGGCCCCGTTGGCGTGGCGAACAGGCAGTTGCCGCCGCGCGTGACGGAGCTCTTGTCGACGGTCGCCCCGGCGATCCTCGCCGCGCTCGTGGTCACCGAGACGTTCGCGCAGGGCCGCCACCTCGTCGTCGATGCGCGCATCGCGGGCGTCGCTGCCGGCGCGGTCGCCGTATTCCTGAAGGCACCGCTCTGGGCCGTCGTCGTGGTCGGTGCGCTCGCTACTGCGGCCGTGCGCCTGATCTCCTAGCGGAAGCGTGCGAGCAGCTCGTCCGGCGGCAGGTCGGCGAGCGAGTCCACGACGAGGTCGGCGGTCCCTGCGAGGTCGAGATCCCGCGTCACCGCATTCGGGATCCCGACGACGTAGATCCCCGCGCGTTTTGCACCGAGTGCCCCGTTCGGCGAGTCCTCGAATGCGACCGCCTCGTCGGCCGACACCTCGAGCCGCGCGAGCGCTTCGAGATAGAGCGTCGGCCGCGGCTTCGCGCGTTCCTCGTCGTGATCGGCCGTGACGATGGCGTCCCAGCCGATCGCCCGCTCGAGCCGGTCGAGGTGCCTGTCGATCCACTTCCGTGATGCGCTCGAGACGATCGCGCGCTTCAGCCCGTGCCGCTCGGCAGCGGCGAGATACTCCGAGATCCCGGGCCGAAGCTCCTCCGCCTCGATCAGCGTCAGCTCGTGGGCGAAACGGCGCTCGTTCAGCAGGTCGCGGTCGAGTGGCGCGCCGGTGAGCTCCTCGAGGTGCGCCCAGGGATCCCAGCCGCCGACGGTGCCGATCATCAGCTGCCACTTCTCGGGCGGCAGTTCGTGGCCGTGCTCGCGATAGAGCCATTGCCAGCCGGCCCGAGAGGCGGTCTCGGTGTCGAGGATGAGGCCGTCGAAATCGAAGAGGAAGGCGCGGATGGGCACGGCGGTGCAGAGTACGCGCGTGGCGATCCTGGGCGTCGACGTAGGTGGAACCTTCACCGACGCCGTTCTCTTCGACGGCGGGACGGTTCGCACCGCGAAGGTGCCGACTGCCTCGAAGCAGGAGGAATCGGTGCTCGCGGCGGCTCGAGCCGTCGGCGCGACGGACGTCGAGCGGTTCGCGCACGGCACGACGATCGCGACGAATGCACTGCTCGAACGGCGCGGCGCACGGACTGCATTCGTCGGAAATGCGGGCTTCGAGCATCTGCTGCACCTGCGGCGGCAGACTCGTGCGCACTTGTATCGCCTGTGCGAGCCGCAGCCGGAGCCGCTCGTCCCGCTCGAGCGATGCCACGGCGTCGAGGGCCGCCTCGGCCCGCACGGCGAGCTCGTTCCTCTCGATCTCTCGACGTTGGCGGACATCGGCGACGCGGAGGCCGTCGCGGTCTGCCTCCTCTTCGCGTTCCGCGACCCTCGGCACGAGGTTGCGGTGGCGACCGAGTTGCGTGTCCGGCACCCGGGCGTACACGTCGTCGCGTCGCACGAGGTGGCACCAGAGTTCAGGGAGTACGAACGGGCATCGACGACGTCGGCCGACGCGTATCTCGCACCCGTCGCGGCGCGCTACTTGCGGGCGCTTGCCGGCGCGGCGCGCGAGGGGGGACTTCCCGAGCCGCTCGTGATGCTCTCATCGGGCGGCGTGGCGACGATTAGCGAGGCTGCGGCGCATCCGGCGGCGATCCTCGTGTCCGGCCCTGCCGCCGGCGTCGTCGGCGCCGGTCTCGTCGCTCGGCGTGCCGGGTTCGAGCATGCGATCGCGTTCGACATGGGCGGCACGTCGACCGACGTATGCCTCCTGCCGGGCGGCCGCGCGGCCCGCGTCGCGGAGCGGACGGTCGCCGGCCTGCCGATCCGGCTGCCGACGGTCGACCTGCACACGGTGGGTGCGGGCGGCGGGTCGCTCGTGCGTGTCGACGCGGGCGGCGCGTTGCGCGTCGGCCCCGAAAGCGCGGGCGCCCACCCAGGGCCGGCGTGCTACGGGCGCGGCGGCGGTCCGACGATCACCGATGCGAATCTCCTGCTCGGCCGCTTGCCGGCCGAGCTTCCGGGCGGCCTCGTGCTCGATCGCGACGCGGCGGAGCTCGCGCTCGCCGGCATCGACCCGCAGGCCGCCGTCGACGTCGTCGACGCGGAGATGCTGCGCGCCCTCCGCGTCGTCTCGGTCGAGCGCGGTCACGATCCGCGCGACTTCGCGCTCGTCGCGTTCGGCGGCGCCGGACCACTGCACGCATGTGCGCTCGCCGAAGAGCTCGGGATCGAGGCGGTGCTCGTCCCCTCAGCAGCCGGCGTGCTCTCTGCATTCGGCCTCGTCGCGAGCGACGAGCGCCGGGATCGCGTCTCGTCGTATCTCTGTTCGCTCGCCGACGCGGGCGAGCTGCCGGCGGAGGGGACGGCCGACCTTCGGTATCGCGGCCAGTCGTTTGAGCTATCCGTTCCGCTCCAGCCGGAGCTCGCGCAAGCGTTCCACCGTGCGCACGAGGAGCGGTACGGCTACGCCGACGAGGCGCGCGAGATCGAGCTCGTGGCGGTGCGGACAGCCGAGGTCGTCGCCGGCCCCGACGTCACCGTCGGCGGCGGAGTACGCAGAGACGTCGCCGGGCCCTCGGTGGTCGAGCTGGACGGCGCGACATGCTGGGTGCCGGACGCCTGGCACGGCGAGACGAACGAGGACGGAACGCTGGTGCTGCGTCGATGAACGTCGATCTGCAGGTGATCGGGAGCTCGCTGCGTGCAGTCGCCGAGGAGATGGGCGCGGTGCTGATCCGCTCGGCGTTCTCCGCCAACATCAAGGAGCGCCGCGACTGCTCGACCGCCGTGTTCGACGACGCCGGCAGGATGATCGCGCAGGCGGAGCACATCCCGGTACATCTCGGCGCGATGCCGGACGCGGTCGCCGCGGCAATGCGCGTCGGGCTCGAGCCCGGCGAGACGTGCATCCTCAACGATCCGTTCACCGGCGGAACGCACCTGCCGGATGTGACGCTCGTCTCGCGCACCGTGCTCGGGTATGCGGTGTCGCGTGCGCATCACGCCGACGTCGGGGGCATGGAGCCCGCGAGCCTGCCCGCCTTCTCGCGCGAGCTGTACCAGGAGGGTCTGATCATTCCGCCGGTGCGGCTGACCGATGAGGTGCTGACGCTGTTCGTCGCGAACGCGCGCAACCCGGAGGAGCGCCGCGGCGACCTCCGGGCGCAGATGGCCGCGCACCGCCTCGCGGAGCGGCGCATCGACGAGCTCTGTGCGCGCCGCGGCCGCGCGCGGATCGTCGCGGCCATGGACGAGCTCTACGCGTACTCAGAGCGGATGGTTCGCGCGGCGATCGGGCGTCTGCCGGATGGGCGGTGGAGCGCCGAGGATGTCGTCGAGGCGGTTGAGGGAGATCTGCCGGTGCGGTGCACCGTCGAGGTGCGCGGGGAGGAGATCGAGATCGACTTCGACGGCACCGCGCCGCAGCACCCGGGCAATCTCAACTGCCCGCTGGCGGTCACGCGCTCCGCCTGCTATTTCGTCGTTCGCTGTCTCACCGAGCCTGATCTGCCGGCCTCGGGCGGCGCCTTCGCGCCCGTCCGCGTCACCGCGCCCGAAGGCTCCCTCGTCAACGCATGTTCGCCGGCGGCGGTGGTCGCGGGGAACACGGAGACGTCGTCGCGCATCGTCGACGTCGTGTTTCGTGCGTTCGGCGAGGCGCTACCCGTGCCGGCGCAGGGGCAGGGAACGATGAACAACGTCGCGCTCGGCAACGATCGTTTCACGTACTACGAGACGATCGGCGGCGGCCAAGGTGCGTGTGCCGACGCAGATGGGCCTTCCGGGGTCCACGTCGCGTTGTCGAACACGTTGATGACGCCGGTCGAGGCGCTCGAGCTTTCGTATCCGCTCCGCGTCGAGCGCTGGGAGCTGCGGGCAAGGTCGGGCGGCGAAGGCGCGCACCGCGGCGGCGACGGCATCGTGCGCGAGCTGCGCGTGCTCGAGGACTGCCGCCTGTCGGTGCTCGCGGAACGTCGCGCCCATCCGCCGCGCGGCGCGCGGGGCGGAAGTGACGGCCTGCCCGGCCGAACGCTCGTCAACGGCGAGGAGCAGCCGGCGAAGGTGACCCTGCAGCTCCAAGCCGACGACGTCATCCGGATCGAGACCCCGGGCGGCGGAGGCTTCGGCGAGCGGCCCTAGCCTCGAACGGACGGCACGTCCTTCACCTGATACCTGACGTGGCAGTAACCCCCACGTCCGTCACCTGATACCGGACGGGTCTGCGGGGGCCGTGTCGCTGACCTGGTGCAGGACGGGGCTGCAAAGGACGCGTCACCGATGACGGGCATGCGTCGATGCTCGGTGGCGGAGGCTTCGGTCGGCCGCTCTAGCCTCGAACGGACAGGTCCCGGTGCCTGGCACCGGGGCGGGGCTGCAAAGGACACGTCTCAGATGACGGGCATGCGTCGATGCTCGCTGGCGGAGGCTTCGGTCGGCCGCTCGAGCCTCGAACGGACACGTCTCGGTGCCTGGCACCGGGACGGGGCTGCAAAGGACGTGTCCTAGATGGCGGGCAGGCCGTCGATGCTGGCGGCGTTCTTCTCCGCCACGTAGTCGCCGAGGCCGCCGTCGCGCACCTGCTTGTCGACCCACCGGTCGTACTGCGTGCGCTTGCCCTCGAAGCGCATCAGCGGGACGCCGTAGCCGCACGAGTCGGCGATCCGCTCAACGTCGACGCGGATCACCGAGCGCACCGCGTGCTCCGGCGGATCGAATCGGGCAGCGAGCTCCTCGAAGCCGGCGTCGTCCGGCAGCACCACCGAAGCCCGGCCGTGGAGCCGCACGATCCGCGGCGGACCGTCGAACGCACAGAACATCACGACGATGCGCCCATTCTCCTTCGCGTGCGCGATCGTCTCGGCGCCACTGCCGATGAAGTCGAGATACCCGACCTCGGTCGGCCCGAGGACGCGGAACCATCGCAGGTCGCCTTTCGGCGAGATGTTCACGTGGCCGTCGCCGGCGAGCGGCGCCGTGCCGACGAAGAACAGATGCTGCTGCTCGAACCACGCTCCGAGCTTCTCGTCGATCTCGGCGTAGATCTTCCCCATGCGACGAGCGTAGCCTGTGCACCATGGAGCGCGTCCTCGGCATCGGCGGCATCTTCTTCCGCTCGGAGCGGCCCGACGAGCTCCGTGCGTGGTACGCCGCGCAGCTCGGCGTCGAGTTGGAGTCGTACGGCGGCGCGACCTTCCGCGCCGCGGCGGGCGACGTCACCGTCTGGCACGCCTTCCCCGGCGACACCGACTACTTCCCGCACGACCAGTCCGCGATGCTCAACTACCGCGTGCGCGACCTCGACGCGATGCTCGCGCAGCTCCGCGCCGGCGGCGTGAGGGTGAAGGACGAGGTCAGCGAGTCGGAGCACGGTCGCTTCGGCTGGGCCTGGGATCCCGAAGGCCGCCTGCTCGAGCTCTGGCAGCCACCGCCGGGGGTCTATCCGGAAGGTTGAGCGGTCTAAGCTGCAGCGCATGAACAGTCCGGTCATCGCCGCCTGCGTGCAGGCCGAGCCCGTCGTGCTCGACCTCGAGCGCACGCTCGACAAACTCGAGTCGCTCGCCGCCGAAGCAGCGGGCAACGGCGCCGGGCTCGTCGTCTTCCCGGAGACATTCGTCCCGGTGTACCCGACGTCGACCTGGGCGAAGGCCTTCGCGGGCTGGCAGGACGACCGCGCGATGCAGACGTTCGCGCGCCTCGCGGAGAACTCCGTCGCTGTCGGCTCGAAGGCCGAGCGCCGCCTCGGTGCGGCCGCAGAAGAGCTCGGCATCTGGCTCGTCACCGGCGTCAACGAGGTCGAGCCCGAGCGGCCGGGCACGATCTACAACGCTCTGCTCTACCACGCGCCCGACGGCAGCCTCGCGCTCCACCATCGCAAGCTCGTGCCGACGAACCACGAGCGCCTGATCTGGGGCCAGGGCGACGGCCGCGGCCTCACCGCCGTCGAGACCGGCTTCGGCCGGATCGGCGGGTTGATCTGCTGGGAGAACTACATGCCGCTCGCACGCTTCGCGCTCTACGAGGCCGGCGTCGAGATCTACATCGCCTCGACGGCCGATGACGGCGATGCATGGCAGTCGACGCTCGTGCACATCGCGCGCGAGAGCCGTGCGTACGTCATCGCGGCGGCCCACTTCCAGCGCGCCTCGTCCTACCCCGACGACTTCGCGCTCCGCGACGAGATCGACGGCGCCGGCATCCTCGGCCGCGGCGGCAGTGCGATTCTCGCACCGGACGGCTCGTATCTCGCGGGGCCGGTCTACGACGTGGAGCAGATCCTCTATGCCGAGCTCGATCCGTCGCTGGTGCTCGCGGCGCGGCAGCGCTTCGACCCGGCAGGCCACTATCACCGGCCCGATCTCCTGCAGCTCGGCGTGAGCGAGCTCGCCCGCCGGCACGACGTGGTGCAGACCGTCCTCCCGGCCGCCGCGCCCTGACCGTCGAGCTCGAGCTCGAAGAGCCGCCGCTACAGCTCGCGCGGACGATGCGACGCCGAGTAGACGTCCTTCCGCGCGATCAAGCCGTCCCTGATCGGGAACACGTCGACGCCGTCCCACTCGAGTGACCTGCCGTCCTTCGTCAGGTTCAGGGTCCACTCGCAGACGGCGAAGTCCTCGCCGGCCTGCAGGCTGCGCGTCGTAAAGCGCATGTCCGGGTTGTTGCCGAAGATCGTGGCGATGTGCTCGCGCACTGCGTCGGCCCCCTCCGCCCGCTCGGCTGCGGTGTGGTTGTCGAACACGATCTCCGGATGGTGGAGCGCGTGGATCGTGTCGAGATCCTGCGTGTTCCACGCGTCGTTGTAGCGGCCGATCAGCTCGGTCACATCGGTGGGATTCATTGCCGCATTGTCCCACGTCGGCGCAGCACGCGCTCGTCGCCGACGCGGCGGGTCAGCCCGTCGGCATCGAAGCGCTCGAGCAGGAGCTGCGACGTCTTGCGGCCGGTCCCCAACAGATCGCGGAAGCGCGCGAGCGAGATTCGGCCCGCCGACTCGCATTCGGCGACGAGCGCATCGCGTGCACGCTCGTACGCCTCCGCCGAGATCGCCTGGCCGTCGCCGACGCGGACGAGTCGCCCCTGCTCCTCGAGGAACCGGGCAAGCACGGCGTCCTCGATCTTCACCGGCTCGAGCCCGAGCTGCGCCTCGAGCGCCGCAGCCGCCTCGGCGCGCGCGCCGAGCTCCGCCGTGGCGCCGGGGAGATAGAGCTTCGAGCCGCGGCGCTCGAGCCCGAGCAACGGCACGATCGCCGGCGCCCAGGGCTCGGAGGGAGGTGGAACGCCGGGATCGAGCGGGTCTGAGGCTGTGATCCGCCGCTCGATCTCATCGCGCAGCTCGGCGAGCCACGACACGGAGAACACCCAGCCGCCGGCGGACTCGACGCCGTCGATCTCCCCGTCCGCGAGATGCCGGACCGTATCGGCGCGCACCGGCTCGTGCACGATCGCCGCGATCGACCCATGCTCGACGAGCTCCATCCGCCCGGCGCTTGCGTGCCGCGGCGGCGCCGGATCGATGATGTGCCCGCCGCCCACAGTCGTCGTGGCGCGCAGCACCACGTGGTCGCCGCGCGCTGCTACGACCGGCTGCGCGAGCCGGAGCTGCGCCCAGCGTTCGCCGACTCGCACGACACGCGCGAGCACCGCGCCGGTTCCGTGGTGGACGATTACCCGTGGCGGTATCTCCGCGAGCGGCTCGAGCACGACGTCGAGGCGGTAGCTCGCCGGATACGTGCCCGGCGTGACGAGGGCGTCGCCGCGCCTGAGCTCGGTCCGCTCGATTCCCGGCAGCGCGACGGCGACGCGCTGTCCCGGCTCAGCCCGGGCGACAGCTTCGTCGTGCACCTGCACGCTGCGCACGCGCACCGGCCGCGCGCCCGGCTCGGCGACGAGCTCGTCCCCCTCGCCGAGCGAGCCCGACCAGAGTGTCCCGGTTGCCACGGTGCCGATCCCGCGCAGCGAGAACACGCGGTCGACATAGAGCCGCGTTGCGCTGCCGCGGTCGACGTGCTCCTGCACCTGTGCGGTCGCCGCCAACGCGGCACGTAGCTCGTCGAGCCCCGCGCCCGAGCGCGCACTCACCGCGACGACCGGGGCGCCGGGTACGAGCTCTTCTGCTTCTGCGCGTGCGAGCTCGAGCGTCTCCTCGTCGACGAGGTCGGACTTCGTGAGTGCGACGACGCCGCGCTCGACGCCGAGCAGGCGCAGGATCGCGAGATGCTCGAGCGTCTGGGGACGCGCGCCTTCGGCCGCGTCGATGACGAGCAGGAAGAGGTCGATCCCCGACGCACCTGCGACCATCGCGCGGACGAACCGCTCGTGCCCGGGGACATCGACGACGGAGAGCTGCGTGCCGTCGGGCAATTCGAGCGGCGCATAGCCGAGGTCGATCGAGATGCCGCGCTCGCGCTCCTGGGGCAGCCGGTCGGTGTTCTTGCCCGTGAGCGCCTCGACGAGGGTCGTCTTGCCGTGGTCGATGTGACCGGCGGTCCCGACCGTCAGCGGCATGCCATCACGGCGGCCGCGACCTCCTCGACCTCCATGTCAGCCAGCGTCAGGCAATCCAGCAGCAGCTTCCCGTCGCGGACGACGCCGACGACGGGCGGCTCACCCTGCCGGAGCGGCGCGGCGAGCGACTCTTCGACCGCGCAGGCGAAGCTCGGCAGCTCGGCCAGCGGCAGGGCGCCACCGCCGACGCGGCCGACAGTCTCCTCGACCGTGCCGCCGACGAGCGACGCGAGCCGATGTGCACGCGCACGCACGGTTTCCGCGTCCTGCCGCAACATGCGCAGGACGGGGATGCGCTCGGGCGCGTCGAGATAGAGGCGCAGCGTTCCCTCGAGCGCCGCAAGCGTCAGCTTGTCCGCGCGCATCGCCCGCTGCAGCGGGTGGCGCCGCAGCTTCTCGACGAGGTCGCCGCGTCCGACGACGATGCCGGCCTGCGGCCCGCCGAGCAGCTTGTCGCCCGAGAAGCAGACGAGATCCGCACCCGCGGCGAGCGATTCCTTCGCCGTCGGCTCGCCGGGAAGCTCGGACAGCGCGCCCGAGCCCTGATCGTCGACGAGCGGCAGCCCATGCCGGCGCGCGATCGCGGCGAGCTCTGCGAGCTTCGGCTGCTCGGTGAAGCCGACGACGCGGAAGTTGGACTGGTGCACGCGCAGCAGCAGCGCCGTCTCCGGCCTGATCGCCTTTTCGTAGTCCTTTGCCCGCGTGCGATTCGTCGTCCCGACCTCCACCAGCGTCGCGCCGGACCGCATCAGCACGTCGGGTATGCGGAAGCCGTCGCCGATCTCGATCAGCTCGCCGCGCGACACGATCACCTCCCGACCCTCGCCGAGCGCCGCCAGCGCGAGCAGCACTGCCGCCGCGTTGTTGTTTACGACGAGCGCCGCCTCCGCATCCGTCAGCCGACGCAGCAGCGCGGCGACGTGGTCTTGCCGCGAGCCGCGCTTCCCCTCGCGCAGGTCGAGCTCGAGGTTGGAGTAGCCGCGCGCGGTCTCCACGATCTGCGCGATTGCCTCCTCGGCGAGCGGCGCGCGTCCCAGGTTCGTGTGCACGATCACGCCTGTCGCATTGAGCACTCGGCGGAGGCTCGGCGCCCGAGCGGCCAGGAGCTCTGCCGCCAGCCGCTCACGGAGGTCGCCCGGGTCGGCGCCGGCGCGGATCTCCTCCCGCGCACGGTCGAGCACGGTCCGCGCGGCGTCGACGGCGAGCGGATCCTCCAGCCCGCGCACGAGCTCGTCCACCGACGGAAGGTCGCGCAGCTCCACGACACGTAAGGCTACGTCGTTGCGGCGAAGTCCAGGAGAAAGCCCTGCAGGAACAGCGCCTGCCCGTGCTCGTCGCCGACCGGCAGCGTCTCGTCGAGCAGCGTGACGAAGTGCCCGTCCTGGTGCCGCATGCGGTAGGTCGCGCGGAAGCGCTCTCCCTTCGCGTGGGTCCGCGTGACTTCTTCCAGCGTCGCCTCGCGGTCGTCCGGGTGCAGCAGCGTCACCCAGAAGTCATCCTCCTCGAGCCAGCGCGTCGCGGGATAGCCGAGTAGATGCTCGACGTACGGGCTGATGTAGGTCGTGCGGATCGGGAAGCCGATCGGGTTGATGTACGTGCAGATCGGCAGGTTCTCGACGAGCGTCCTGTAACGGGCTTCCGACTCGAGCAGCGCATGCTCGGCGGCGCGGCGCTTCGAGGCGTCCAGTGCGATCCCGCCGGTACCCACGATCTCGTCGCCGTCGCGCAGCGGCTCGATGTAGATGTCGAGTGTCCAGCGTTTCGTCGACTGCGTCATGTGCGTCGCTTCGCCCTCGAGCGCCCGCCGGTGCGCCTGGACGACTTCCGCTCCCCGGTCGCGTCCGCCCGCGAGGATGACCTCGAGGCTCTTTCCGACGACGTCTTCGGGCTGCCCGACGCCGATCAGCCGGAGCGCGGCACCGGACGCCGACGTCAGACGGAGATCGGGCGAGGTCGTCCAGACGAACGACGACGGAAGCTGGGCGAGCAGCAGGTCGACATGAGAAGAGGTGCGGCGGCCCCCGAGCATCGAGGCAACAATCGGCAACGGATCGGACGGACTGAAGTCATTGTGCATCCGCCTTCGCCGGCTCGTGCGGGCTGCCGCTGTCCGGATGGAGACGGCTGTAGGAGTCGAGCACGACCTGGACTGCCTGCTCGGGATCGTCCGTCACCGTCAGCAGCTCGAGATCCTCGGGCGAGACCATGCCGAGCGGCAGCACTCGTTCGCGCACCCAGTCGAGCATCGGCGACCAGAACGCCGTGTCGAAGAGGACGACCGGGAAGTGCAGCACCTTGCCCGTCTGGATGAGCGTCAGCGACTCGAACAGCTCGTCGGCGGTGCCGAAGCCGCCGGGGAACACGACGAAGCCTTCCGCCGCCTTCACGAACATCGTCTTGCGCGCGTAGAAATGCCGGAAGGTCAGCAGGATGTCGACGTACGGATTCGATCCCTGCTCGTGCGGCAGCTCGATGTTGAAGCCGACCGAGAGGCCGCCGCCCTCCCGGCAGCCGCGGTTCGCCGCCTCCATCACGCCGGGGCCGCCGCCCGTGACGACGGCCCAGCCGACATCGGCGAAGCGGTGTGCAGTGGCGCGGGCCTGCTCGTACGGCGGTGACCCTTCGTGCACGCGCGCCGAGCCGAAGATCGAGACCGCGGGCCGGTCGATCCGGTTGACCGCCATGAAGCCTTCGTAGAACTCCTCCGCGATCCGCGTCGTGGTTGCACGGAGCTCTTCCGGAGTCTCTTCGTGCGCCTCGAGAAGGCGTCTGTCTTCCATCAGAGCCCGTGGGCGTGCTTCGTCGCGACCATCCCCGCAACGAGAGCTGCCGCGAGGCCGAAATAGAGGAAGCCGATGAGCACTGCGCGGGTGCGATCGGGGGCAAACGCCTGCAAGGGAACACTCCCCTCGAACTGGATCACCGGCATCCGCCACGCCTCCAGCATCGAGCGGAAGATCTGCCCTCCGTCGAGGAAGCCGATGGGGATCATGTTGAATGCGTTCAGGAGAAATGCGATGTACGCGAGCGCGATGAGCTGCTGCGAGTCGCGCGCCGATCCGATCGCCCACACGACCGCGGCAGCTGCACCACCCGCCGCCGGCCCCGCCAACGAGATGAGCGCATTCCGCCAAGGCGTCAGCCCCGCGTGCCGGATCTTCACGTACGCCCCGATGAACGGAATGAACATCGGCGCCGACACGTCGAGTCCCTGACGACGCGCCTCGACGACATGGCCGAGCTCGTGCACGAGGATCATCAGCACGAAGCCGAGCGCGAACGTCCAGCTGTGGAACAGGAGGGAGTACGCCGCGACCGAGATGAAGAAGCTGAAGAACTTGACGAAGATGAAGCCGAACTTGAGGGCGGCTCCGCCGATCAGCAGCACGAGCCCGCCAAGGCGCTCGAGCAGCTTCTTCGGGCTCGGTCCGCCGCCTTGCGGCTGGATCGGCTTGTAGTCGCGCATCTCTTCCATCACAGCGCCCTATTCACGATCCGCGTCCCAACCACTCCTCGCCGCCCTCGTAGAACTCCTTCTTCCAGAGGGGGATCGTCTCCTTGAGCGTGTCGATCGCCTCCGCGCAGGCGGCGAGGGCCGCCGCACGGTGCGGCGCGGAGATCGAGATCGCGACGCTCGGCTCGCCGATCTCGACCCGGCCGACGCGATGGTGGATCGCCACCTTCGAAAGGCTGTGCTTGGCGGTCAGCTCGTCGGCGAGGGCGCGCAGCATCGGCTCCGCCATCTCCTCGAACGCCTCGTACTCGAGGTAGAGCACCGTGCGCCCGCGCGAGTGCCTGCGCACCGTTCCGACGAACGAGGCGACGGCGCCGGCCTCGTCGTCGGAAGCCTCTGCGATCACCGCGGCGACGTCGAGCGGCTCCGCGCTGATCCGGAAGCTGCCACCCGAGACGGGCGGGATCAGCGCGACCTCGTCGCCGTCGTGCAGCTCGTGCGTCTGTTCGACGTACGCGCGGTTCACGGCGTAGAGGACACCGCCGGGCTCGTCGCCGAGCCCGAGCGCCGGCCATACGTCTGCGACGGTCGTGACGTCGTCGAGCTCGAGCTTCCCGGTCCCGGCGCGCTCGCGCAGGCCGGCGAAGAGTCGAACGGTGACGTGCATCTCTCGATCTTGCCTTACGACGTACTCTGACCCTCGATGGGCATGTTCTTCCATTCGGCGGGCGAGGCGCCCGAGCGGCCGGCCGATCCGGCCGTGCGCCGCGCCAATCTGAAGCGGATCTGGCCGCTTTTCGCGGCGTACAAGCTCCGCCTCACGGCTCTGCTCACCCTGATCGTCGTCGCGGCAGGCGTTGGCGTGGTTCCTGCGTTCCTGCTCAAGCGCGTCGTCGAGGCGATCCAGGAGGACGACCACCGCGCGCTCGCGATCAACGCCGGCGGGATGATCGTGGTCGCGATCGTCACCGGCGTCCTGGGCGTGATCCAGACCCTGCTCTCGAACCAGGTCGGGCAGAGCGTGATGCACGACCTGCGCGCGGCGGTGTTCCGTCACCTCCAGCGGCTCTCGCTCGCGTTCTTCACACGTACGCGCACCGGCGAGGTGCAGTCGCGCATCTCGAACGACATCGGCGGAGTGCAGAGCGTCGTCACGAATACGGCGACGTCGATCGCCTCGAACGTCACGACGGTCGTCGCGACCATGGTCGGCATGATGCTCCTGAACTGGCAGCTCGCACTGTTCGCGTTCGCGCTCATCCCGATCTTCGTCCTGTTGACGCGGCGTGTCGGCAACGAGCGGCGCAAGATCGCAAAGACGACACAGGAGACGCTCGCCGACATCTCGAGCCTCGTGCAGGAGTCGCTCTCCGTGTCGGGGATCCTGCTCGGCAAGACGATGGGTCGTACGACGGAGCTGGCCGATCGGTTCGACGCCGACTCGCTGCGACTCGCCGAGCTCGAGGTGCGGCAGCGCATGGCGGGACGCTGGGTGATGGCCTCGATCCAGACGAGCTTCGCGATCATGCCCGCCGCCGTGTACTGGTTCGGTGGCGCCTTCTTCACGAATCCGTCGATCTCTCTGCTCGTCTCCTTCACCGCGCTGCAGACACGCCTGTTCTTCCCGGTCGGCTCGCTGCTCGGCGTCAGCCTCGACGTGCAGACCTCGCTCGCGCTCTTCGACCGGATCTTCGAGTACCTCGACCAGCCGGTCGACATCGAGGAGAAGCCCGAGGCCGCCACGCACGTCGTCTCGGGTGACGTGGTCTTCGACCACGTGTCGTTCGGCTACGGCGACGAGCTCACGCTCGACGATGTCAGCTTCACCGTGCCAACCGGCACGACCACCGCCATCGTCGGTGAGACGGGCTCGGGCAAGACAACGCTCGGGTATCTCACGGCGCGCCTCTACGACGTCAAAGAGGGGAGCGTGTCGATCGGCGGCGTCGACGTGCGCGACATGACCTTCGGGGCGCTGTCCGACCTCGTCGGCGTCGTCTCGCAGGAGACGTATCTCTTCCACGCGAGCGTGCGCGAGAACCTGCGCTTCGCGAAGCCGGACGCGACGGACGAAGAGGTCGAGGCAGCCGCGGAGGCCGCGCGCATCCACCACGTGATCGCCGCGCTCCCCGATGGGTACGACTCGATCGTCGGCGAGCGCGGCTATCGCTTCTCGGGTGGGGAGAAGCAGCGCATCGCGATCGCCCGCACCATCCTCCGCAACCCGCCGATCCTCGTGCTCGACGAGGCCACGAGCTCGCTCGACACCGAGACCGAGCGGCTCGTGCAGGACGCGCTCGACCGGCTCGCGGAGGGGCGGACGACGATTGCGATCGCGCACCGGCTCTCGACGATCCGCGAGGCGGATCAGATCGTCGTGCTCGACCGCGGCCGTGTCGTCGAGATCGGCAGGCACCAAGAGCTGATCCTCTCGGGAGGCCGCTATACGACACTCGCGTCGCGCGACGCCGATCTCGCGCTCTCGACGAAGTGACGCCGTACCGGAGGAAGCGGCCGCACGGCCGGCGGCGGACAGGCAGGATGGAAGGATGAGCAGCCACTTCTCCGCGTCGTTCAGCCTCACGATGCGGGTGCGTCTCGACGACCGCCCCGGCAGCTTCGCCGATCTCGCCCGGGCGATCGCGGACGCCGGCGGACTGCTCGACGCGATCGATCTCGTGCGCGTCGACCCCGACGCGAAGATCCGCGACGTCAGCGTGCTCGCGACGGACGCTGCCCACGCCGACCGGATCGTCGAAGCCTGCCGGGCGGTCTCCGGCATCGAGGTCGAGCACGTCTCCGACCGCACGTTCCTGCTGCACCTCGGCGGCAAGATCCACATGGATTCGAACTCGCCCGTCAAGACTCGCGACGACCTCTCGATGGCGTACACGCCGGGCGTCGCGCGCGTCTGCCGCGCGATCGCCGACGACCCGGAGAGCGTCTGGAACCTCACGATCAAGCGCAACACGGTCGCCGTCGTCACTGACGGCAGCGCGGTGCTCGGGCTCGGCGACATCGGCCCGGAGGCGGCGATGCCCGTGATGGAGGGCAAGGCGCTGCTCTTCAAGGAGTTCGGCGGCATCGACGCATGGCCGATCTGCCTCAACACGAAGGATCCCGATGCCATCGTCGCGGCGGTCGAGGCGATCGCTCCGGGCTTCGGCGGCATCAACCTCGAGGACATCGCAGCTCCCCGCTGCTTCGAGGTCGAGGAACGCTTGCGCGCGTCGCTCGACATCCCGGTCTTCCACGACGACCAGCATGGAACGGCGGTCGTCACGCTTGCGGCGTTCCTCAACGCGCTGCGTGTCGTCGGCAAGCGGATCGAGGACGTGACGGTCGTGCTCACCGGTGTCGGCGCCGCGGGCGTCGCGGTGACGCACACGCTGCAGGCCGCGGGCGTGCGCAACGTGATCGGCTGCGACAGCCAGGGCGCCGTGTACCGGGGGCGTCCCGGGTTGACGGACGTGAAGGCACGCTACGCCGAGGAGACGAATCCGGAGGGAATCAAGGGCAGCGCCGACGACGCGCTCGCCGGCGCCGACGTCTACATCGGCCTCTCGCAGCCGGGTGCGGTCACCGTCGACGGTGTCCGGAGCATGGCGTCGGACGCGATCGTGTTCGCGATGGCGAATCCGACTCCGGAGATCCTGCCGGAGGAGATCGCCGGCCTCGCCGCCGTGATCGCGACGGGCAGGTCGGACTACCCGAATCAGATCAACAACGTGCTCGCCTTCCCCGGCATCTTCCGCGGCGCGCTCGACGTGCGCGCCTCCTCGATCACCAAGCGGATGGAGGTTGCGGCGGGGCATGCGATCGCCGCCGCGATCGGCCCGGAGGAGCTCGCGGCCGACTACATCGTCCCGAGCGTCTTCAACCGTGACGTCGTGCCGTCCGTCGCCGCCGCCGTTGCGGAGGCCGCAGAGGCCGACGGAGTCGCCCGGCGCTCCCGCGAGCCCGAGCTCAGCGCCTGATAGCAGCGGCCGCTGCGACGGCGGCGCGCATCTGCCGGAATGGTCGTCGTGGCCGTACGATCTGTCGCGTGGCCGCGACCGATGAGCCCCGGACGGAGTCCGGGATCGTGCTGAAGCCGGTCTATGCGGCCGGGGATGCGCCGCAGGAGCTGGAGCCGCCCGGGGTGTTTCCCTATACGCGCGGCCCGTATCGGGACATGTACCGGGGGCGGCCGTGGACGATTCGGCAGTACGCGGGGTTCGCGTCGGCGGAGGAGTCGAACGAGCGGTACCGGTATCTCCTCGCGCACGGGCAGACGGGGTTGTCGGTGGCGTTCGATCTGCCGACGCAGCTCGGCTACGACTCCGACGACCCGCGGGCGCTCGGCGAGGTTGGTCGTACGGGTGTGGCGATCGACTCGCTGGCGGACATGGAGATCCTGCTCGACGGGATCCCGCTGGACGAGGTGTCGAGCTCGATGACGATCAATGCGCCGGCGTCGATGTTGCTGTTGTTGTACGAGCTGGTGGCCGAGAAGCAGGGCGTCGCGCCGGCCGCGCTGCGGGGGACGGTGCAGAACGACATCCTGAAGGAGTACGTCGCGCGTGGGAACTACATCTTCCCGCCGAAGCCGTCGATGCGGCTGACGACGGATCTGTTCGCATACTGCGCGGAGCGGATTCCGCGCTGGAACACGATCTCGATCTCGGGCTACCACATCCGTGAGGCGGGCTCGACGGCGGTGCAGGAGCTGGCGTTCACGCTCGCGAACGGGATCGCGTACTGCCGGGCCGCGGTCGACGCCGGATTGTCGCCGGACGAGTTCGGCGAGCGGCTCTCGTTCTTCTTCAACGCGCACAACGACTTCTTCCAGGAGGTGGCGAAGTTCCGGGCGGCGCGGCGGATCTGGGCGCGGATCATGAAGGAGCGCTTCGGCGCGACGAACGAGAAAGCGATGGCGTTGCGCTTCCATGCGCAGACAGGTGGCTCGACGCTGACGGCGCAGCAGCCGGACAACAACGTCGTGCGGGTTGCGATCCAGGCGTTCTCGGCGGTGTGCGGCGGTGCCCAGTCGCTGCACACGAACGCGTTCGACGAGGCGCTCGCGTTGCCGACCGAGCAGTCGGCGAAGCTCGCGCTGCGTACGCAGCAGCTGCTCGCCGCCGAGGCGGGTGCGCTCGACACCGCGGATCCACTGGGCGGCTCGTACTTCATCGAGGCGCTGACGGACGAGCTCGAGGCGAAAGCGCTGGAGCTGATCGAGCGCATCGACGAGCTTGGCGGAGCAGTCGAGGCGATCGAGCGGGGCTTCGTTCAGGACGAGATCGAGCAGGCAGCGTTCGCCTGGCAGCGCGCGGTCGAGCAAGGCGAGCGCGTGATCGTCGGCGTGAACCGCTTCCAGGAGGAATCCGAGCCGAGGGTCGAGCTGCACAAGATCGACCCCGACGCGGAGCGCCGCCAGATCGAGCGCACCGCCCGCGTGCGCGCCGAGCGGAACGCGGAGCAGGCATCCGCGGCGCTCCAGGCGGTGCGCGAGGCGGCGGCCGGCGAGGCCAACCTCCTGCCCTTCTTGCGTGAAGGGCTGCGCTGCCATTGCACGATCGGTGAGCTTTGCGAGACACTTCGTACCGAATGGGGCATGTACGACGCCGTTCGATCTCGGTTGTAGAGGTTCGTTCTCGCAGTCGGGGGTACGGCGGAGGACGATTCTGCAGGTCTCACAGGGGAGGGTTCATGTCACGTCGCCGTTCATTGGCAATGCTCGCGCTCGTCGCGGGCGCACTCGCGCTCTTCGTGGCGCAGGCAGGCTCGTCCGCCGAGGCGAAGCCTCCGACCGCGGGCCAGAAGCTCGAGAAGGTCAAGCACGTCGTCGTCATCTACGAGGAGAACCACAGCTTCGACAACCTCTACGGCGGCTGGGAGGGCGTTAACGGTCTTGCAAGCGCGACCGCGGCCCAGCAGACGCAGGTCAATCAGGCCGGTACGCCGTTCACCTGCCTCCTGCAGGTCGACGTGAACCTCGCCTCTCCGCCCCTCGGCTCGGAGTGCAGCGACACGACGACAGGCACGTCGTTCATGAGTCACTTCGTGAACGCGCCGTTCACGATCGACGACTACATCGCGCCGAGCGATACCACGTGCCCGCCGCCGTCACAAGCGTTCTCGTTCCCGAACGGGGTCATGAAGGGCGCAGGGCTACCCGGTGGCTGCACGCGCGACCTCGTGCACGAGTTCTACCAGGAGCAGTACCAGTTGAACGGAGGCGCGCAGAACCGCTACGTGACCGGCAGCGATTCAGTGGGCATGACGATGGGCCACTACAACACGAGGGCGCTGCCGATCTACGCGTATCTGCACGAGAAGTCGCATCCGAGCTACGTGATCGAGGACAACTTCTTCCAGGCTGCGTTCGGCGGCTCGTTCCTCAACCACCAGTATCTGATCGCCGCGGCGCCGCCCACGTATCCGAATGCGCCGGCCAATCTGCACTCGATCATCGACTCGAACGGGATGCCGGTGAAGTACCCGCTCTACACCCCGACCGGCCCGGTGCTGCGTGGGCCGCTCACGGTCGTCTGCCCGTCGCCTGTCGCCGGGCGCGCGTGCGGCGACTTCGCGGTCAACACCATGCAGCCGACGAGTCAGCCGTCAGGATCGTTCGGCGCGAAGCTGCCGCTGCAAACGGCTCCGACGATCGGCGACCGGTTGACGGCGAAACGCGTCGACTGGGCCTGGTACTCCGGCGGCTGGTCGAACGCCGCAGGCGTGGTCAACGGTCCAGGCTGGACGAACGGCTCGGGGCCGACGTGTTCCGATCCGAACGCGATTACCGGCTCGCCGTATCCGCTCTGTCCGGACTTCCTCTTCCAGTTCCACCATCAACCGTTCAACTACTTCGCGAACTACGCGCCCGGAACGCCCGGGCGTGAGCACCTGCAGGACGAGGTCGCGTTCGAGCAGCTCGCGGCCGGCTCGTCGTCGACGTGCCGACTGAAGCAGGTCAGCTTCGTCAAGCCGCTCGGCGAGGAGAACGAGCATCCCGGCTACGCGAGCGAGCCGAACGGCAGCGATCATCTCGTGACGCTGCTCAAGTCGATCGAAGAAAGCGCGTGCGCGAAGGACACGATGGTGATCGTCGCGTACGACGAGTTCGGCGGCCAGTGGGATCACGTCTCGCCGCCCGGTCAGGGAACGACGTCGGGCCCGCACGATCAGTTCGGTCCCGGCACGCGGATCGCAGCGTTCGTGATCGCGCCGGATCTCACCCGGCCGTTCTCGGTCGATCACGAACAGCACGACACGACGTCGATCCTGGCGACGCTCGAGCATCGCTTCCACGTCCCGGCGCTCTCAACCCGCGACGCAGCCGTGAGGGACCTCTCGACGGTCTACGACGCAGCGGCCCCGGGCAGGTAGGCAACGAAGCGTCTCCGGCGTGCCGGCTCGTGCCGGCACGCCGGAGCACGCGGGAGCCGGATGCTCCCGCATACGCTGCGACCGTGCGGATCCTCCTCGTCTCGCAGATGTACCCGGGCCCGGACGCGCCCGACCTCGGGACGTTCGTTGCGCAGGTCGAGCGCGAGCTCGTCGCGCGCGGGAACGACGTGCAGCGGGCGGTGCTCGACACGCGTGCGGGTGGGAAGGCGCGCTATCTGACGCTCGCACGCGAGACGCTCCGCGCCGCAAAGCCGGACGTCGTCTACGCGCACTTTCTCGTGCCGAGCGGGCTGATCGCAGGAGTCGCAGGACGCGCGCCGCTCGTCGTCACCGCGCACGGACGCGACGTACGGAACATCGGCGCGATCCGCGGCGTCGCGGCTGCGACCCGATTCGTCGTCCGGCGGGCTGCGACCGTCGTCTGCGTCTCCGACTATCTCCGCCGTGAGCTCGAGCTCAAGCTGCCCGAGGCGCGCGGCAAGACCGAGGTCGTGTCGAGCGGCGTCGACCTGGACCAGTTCACCGTCGCTCCGCCGCCCGACGGTCCGCCTCGGTATCTCTGCGTCGGGGCGCTCCAGGAGCGGAAGAACGTCGTTCGCCTCGCCGACGCGTTTGCGCTGCTCGATGAAGGGACGCTGACCTACGCGGGAGACGGCCCTCTGCGCCCGAGATTGGAGGCCCGGCCCGGCGTGCGGATCGTCGGCCGCGTCCCGCACGACGAGATCGCGCGCCTGCTCGCCGAGAGCCACGTGCTCTGTCAGCCGAGCCTGATCGAGCCGCTCGGCCAGGCGTTGCTCGAGGCGATGGCGTGCGGCCGCTCCGTCGTTGCAACGCGCATCGGCGGCCCGCCGGAGTTCGTCCCGCCCGAGGCCGGCCTGCTCGTCGACCCGCTCGATGTGGAGGGCATCGCCGCGGCCATGCGGCACGTGGCAGGGTTTCCGCGGCCGAACGAGGCTGCGCGCGCGGCCGCAGCCGGGCACGACGTGCGCCGTCAGGCCGAGCGGATCGAGGCGATACTCACGCGGGCGGTGGAGTCTTCGGCAGGTCGGCGATCCTGATCTCGACGAGCGGGCGGATCGTCTCCTCGAGTCCCGCCTCCCGCGCCGCCTCGAGCGCCTGCTCCCAGCTCTCGCGCGCCTTCTGCGGGTCGACGCCCTGCTTCAGCCGGTTGTCGCCCGTGACGAGGAGCTTCTGGATCCGCTCGTGGGCATCTGCGTCGCCCGGCACGTTCGGAGCCTAACAAGGTGGATTGGCGTTGTAGGTCCATGGCAGCCGCGCCATCCATGCCGATCCGTGTTCTCATCGCCGACGACCACCGGCTGTTCGCCGAGGCACTCGACGCGATCCTCGTCATGGATCCGCGGATCGCTGTCGTCGGCCGTGCAAGCGACGGCCGTGAGGCGGTTCGGCTCGCGGCGGAGCTGCAACCCGACGTCGTGCTCATGGATCTCGACATGCCACTGCTCGACGGAATCGAGGCTGTGTGCGCGATCCGGGCCGGCCGGCCGCGGGCCTGCATTCTCATGCTGACGGGCTCGAACGCCCGCGCCGACGTCGACCGCGCGCGCGAGGCGGGCGCCGCCGGCTATCTGACGAAGGACCGCGTCGCGGCGGAGCTGATCTCCGCGATCGTCGAGGTCGCGGCCCGGTAACGGGGCGCAGCGGTTCGCTACCCTGCCTCCGTGACCAGCGTCCTCGCCGTCTTCCAGGTTCTCATCGTCTTCGTCCTCGTGGCGCTGATCCTGATGCACTCGGGCCGCGATGCAGGCATGGGGGGTATGGGCTTCACTCCGGCCTCGCAAGGCGGGACCCACATCGTCGAGCGCAACCTGACGCGCTTCACGATCGTGATGGGCGTCCTGTTCTTCGTGAACAGCATCGCGCTCTTCCACTTCCTCAAGTAACCGGCTCGCTCTCCGGCGCTACAATGCGCCGCCTCCGGCGCTGGTGGCGGAATTGGTAGACGCGCTAGCTTGAGGGGCTAGTGGCCGCAAGGCCGTGGAGGTTCAAGTCCTCTCCAGCGCATAGATCAAAGGGTCGCCTTCCGGCGGCCCTTTGCGGTTCAGGAGACGTGTTGTGTGTTTGACGCCGTCCGCAGGAGTCTCTACCCTGCTAGCGAACACACGTTCGACCAACACCCTTTTCCCGCAGGAGGACACGACAAGTGGAACTGACCGGACGGCAGCAGGAGATCTGGAGCTTCCTCGTCGAGTACGTGGACCGGCACGGCTATCCGCCGACCGTCCGCGAGATCGGCGAGGCGGTCGGGCTGGCTTCGCCCTCCACCGTGCACGCCCACCTTGCGAACCTCGAGCGGGCAGGCCTCCTCAAGCGCGACCCGACGAAGCCACGCGCCCTCGAGCTCACCGGTCGCGAGAAACCGGCCGAGCCCGCGGCCGCCGAGCTGGCGAAGCTGCCGCTCCTCGGCCAGATCGCCGCAGGCGGGCCGCTGCTCGCCGAGCAGAACGTCGAGGACCAGATCGCGGTGCCCGAGACCCTGCGCGGCGACTTCGTGCTGCGTGTCACGGGGGAGTCGATGATCGACGCCGGCATCCTCGACGGCGATCTCGTGATCGTCCAGCGCACACCCGACGCGAAGAACGGCGACATCGTCGTGGCGCTGGCCGGCGACGACGAGTCGGCCGACCAGGCGACGGTCAAGACGTTCTACCGCGAGAAGGGCCGGGTGCGCCTGCAGCCGGAGAACGCGTCACTCGAGCCGATCTACGCCGAGCACGTGCAGATCCTCGGCAAGGTCGTGGGGGTCTTCCGGACCCTATGAACGCGGCACCTCCCCGCCAAGCTCGGGGCCGCTGCGGCGCTGCAACGCTCCGCCTCGCCGCGTCCTCGGTCGCGCCCGTAGCGTCCCGCTACGAACGCTCCCTGCGGCCTCGCGACGCGGGCGTTTCGCGGGCCGCGACCGCGATCTTGTCGGCGAGGCACCGCTGATGTCTGTCTCCTCCGTGCACCGGACGCTCGAGCACGAGCTCTTTGCCCTCCTGCGGGGGGCGTCGCTCGAGTGTCTGGTGTGCGGCGAGTTCGTGCTGCACGACGGCGCGGCCGTGCGCTGTCCCGAGTGCGAGATGCTCCTTCGCGGCCGGATCGCCTCGAATGTGTTCGAGGTGAACTTCGGGTCGCAAGCCGGGTGACCGACCGGCATGCATCGCCGGTGCAGCGCGCGTCTCGCTAGCGTGGGCGCATGCCGTCGGCCGAGACGTTCACCATCGCCGAGACCGCTCGTCGAACGGGGTTGACGACGCACACGCTCCGCTACTACGAGCAACAGGGACTAATGCTCGATTGGGTGGAGCGGTCGGACTCGACGCACCGTCGCTACAGCGCCGGCGCGGTCGCATGGATCAACTTCCTGACGAAGCTGCGCGCCACGGGGATGTCGATTCGACGGATGAGGGAGTACGCGCAGCTCGTCGGCGAAGGGGAGGGCAACGAGCTCGAGCGGCTCGCGTTGCTCGACGAGCATCGCGCGAACGTCCGCGCGCAGCTGACGTCGCTACAGGGGACACTCGCCGAGCTCGAAGCGAAAATCGCGCTCTACAGACGCGTGCCCGTTCCGCCGACTGTCGAGAACGCGTCGAGCCCAGTCAGCTCGGCCGAGAGCGTCCAGAGCCGTGCTGCCTCTTCGAGGTGATCGTCGTCGTCGACGAGCCTGACGACCGCGCACGCCTTGCAGTAGGCCGTGCCCATGTCCTTCAGCTCCGGTGAGGTTGCGGCCCACACATGCGTCGCGGCGCCCTGCTCAGGCGCCCTGAAATCGGGAAGCAACGGGCTGCCGCTCTCGTCGATCCAACCCGCGCCAACCATCTCGTCTCGTGTCAGGTGCCGTTGCAGCGGGGTGAGGATGTAGCCGGGGTTGACCGAGAAGGCTCGCACCCCGGCCGATCGCGCCAACACGTCGAGCTGGGCTGCGAAGAGGACATTGGCCAGCTTCGACTGCCCGTAGGCCGCCCACTTGTCGTAGCCCTGCCGGAACTGCACGTCCTCCCAGCGGATGCTCGCCGACCAGTCGATGCCCGAGGAGACGACGACGACGCGGGCGCCTTCGCCACCGGCGAGCGCCGGCCACAGACCATTGACGAGCGCGTAATGGCCAAGGTGGTTGGTCGCGAACTGCGCCTCCCAACCGGGGCCGACCCGTGTCTCCCGGCAAGCCATGACCCCCGCGTTGGCGATCAGCATGTCGATCGTCCTCCCCGTCGCCAGGAACCGCGCGACGAACCGGCGAACGCTGTCGAGGTCGGCCAGGTCGATCTCGTCGACCTCGACGCTCTCGATCCCCTCGAGCGCCTGCCGCGCGGCGGCGGGGCGTCGGGCCGGGACGACCACGTGGGCTCCCGCACCGGCGAGCGCGCGGGTCGTCGCCAGTCCCAGGCCCGAGTAGCCGCCCGTGACAAGCGCCACCCTGCCGCGGAGGTCGGTGCCGGCGAGGGCGTCCGTGGTGGTGCTGTCGATACCGAGTTCGTGCATTCCCAGGCGACGCTAGACCTTCGAGCGCGCACGAAGTCAAATCCGGATGTTGCGCCTTCGGCGACTCTGAGTACCATTCGGCTCGCAGGCCGGGTGACCGCGGTCGCTGCGCAAGCAGCGCTCGAGGAAAGTCCGGACACCGCAGGGCAGGACGCTCCCGTGAGGGAGGCGGCGAAAGCCGACGGAAAGTGGCACAGAAAACAGACCGCCGACGACGTGTTCTCCGGAGACGCCGTCGGTAAGGGTGAAACGGTGGGGTAAGAGCCCACCAGCGGCCGTGGCGACATGGCCGGCTCGCTAAACCCCGTCCGGTGCAAGGCGAACAGGCTCCGCCGAGACGGCCCGTCGAGGAGCCGGGTAGCCGCAAAGATGGATGGTCACCCTCGACAGAATCCGGCTTACAGGCCTGCTACGGAGAAAGCCCCGGCAACGGGGCTTTCTCTATGGCTCGTCGAGGACCACGTGCTCGACGGGGACGCTGCAGCGGCTGCGGACCGCCTCGACAACCCCCTCCTCGAGCCAATTGGCGCGGGCGTCGGCATGGGTCGCGAAGACGACCGCGTCGGCCGGGAACGCGCGCAGCCCGTCGTCGATCGCCTGGAGCGGGTCGTGGGCGCCGATGCGGCCGTCGGCCTCCACGCCCAGCGCTGCGAGCGCCCCCAGCGTCTCGTCCAGATGCGTCGTTGCCTCGTCGTAGGCGGCTTGGTCGCCGGTCCACCGCCCGAGCCGCGACGAGAGCGCGGGAGCGACCACGAGCGCCTTCGTCGGGCGGCCGCCGGCCGAGCGGACGAGCTGCTCGCGGAACGACGCCGACGTGCTGCCGTCGTCGACGACCACGAGCACGCGGTAGAGCCCGTCATCAGGCGTCGCGGTCGCTTGGAGCGGAGCCTCGGAGGCTGTCGGGTGGCGGTGTCGCCGCAGGTAGAGGAGCACCACGATCGCCACGACAGCCACGGTCGCAAGCGAGAAGGCGAACCACGCCCAAGCCGAATCGGAGGTGGCGACCCAGTAGACCAGCGCGCCGTACCCGACCGCTGCGGCGACCATCGGGATCGCGAGGAGCTCGGCTCGCACTCTCACAGCGCGCGACACTACGGGCCGCGGGGCCGCCCGACATCCTCCCGTCGGGATGAAGCCAAGCTGCTCGCCCGCACTACGGCGCGGATGCGGCGGGAGGCAAGACCATCGATGCTCGTACTGCCTGGAGCGGCGTCGCCGGCACGGTGATGAGGCCGCGGGTCGGCCTGTCGAGGTCGAATGTCACGAGCAGCAGAAAGGTCACGAGCCCGGCGGCCCCGATCATCAGCACGGTGCCGCGGCCGAGAATCGAGATGTGGAGAGCGAGCAGCCCGAGCGCGACTGCTCCGCCGATCACCTCGAGCACGAGCACGGCGCCCGGGACCCGATTGTTGAGGGACGAGAGGCGCACGGACTGTTGGTCGATCGTCTCGTTGAGGCTTTCCGTGTAGATGCGCGGAGCGCTGGCCACAGGCGCGGCGGCGAGCGCCTGTCCGGCGAGTCGCCACAGGCGCCGCTGGAGAACATCTTCGGCGGCGGTGGTGCGCCGCATCCCCGTGCTGTTCGGAATCTCGCTCGAGACGTTCAAGGCGAGGGTCGTGTAGCGGCGGAGTAGAGCAAGCGACTGGCTCCGGGCCGGCTCGGCAATGAGCTGCGCGCGGAGATAGGTCGTCCCGATGGCGTTTGCCTCGGCGACGATTGCGGCGCGGCGATCTTCGTAGCGCGCAACGGCGAGCGAGAGCCCAAAGGCGAGGATCAGTCCGACGACTCCGAGAAGAGCGGCCTGGAGAACGCCGAACGGCTCGCGCAACGTGCCCGAATGAGCGCGCAGGTACTTGCCGGCGACGTGTCCTGCGATGGTCGCCACCCCAACGATCGCCAGGATGATCAGCGCGAGCTCCCAGCTGTTCAGGGTGAAGAACATTCCTCGTGGCGAGCCTGCGTCAGCCGGCGCGATGCCGTCATCACCCGGAGCGGATGATCCGCGCCGGGCGGCTCAATCATCCGCACGGGGTGATGCCAGTTCCAACCCCGAGGCAGAATCATTGCTCCGCGTGAGCACGACGTACGGGGAGGCCGTCTCGTGGGAGCCTGCGCGGCCCCGGTTCAAGCCGCTCCGCGTGCTGTTGTCGTGGGCGCTGACGGCCGCGTCGATCGGAGTGGCCGCGGCGATCCTGCCCGGCGTCGACATCGCCGGGACCGCCGGCGCGTTCGCGGTGGCCGCCGTGGTCGCTGTGCTGAACGCGGTGCTTCCGCCAATACTCGCCGCGCTGCGTCTGCCGTTCATGCTTGCGCTCGGCTTCGTGCTCGTGCTGTTGCTCAACGGCCTCGTGCTCGAGCTCGCGTCGCGTGTGCTGGACAACACCTTCGTGGTGGACAGCTTCGGCTGGGCGCTGCTTGCCGCGCTCATCGTCGCGGCCGTCAGCCTCGTCCTCGAGGTGATCTTCGGAACGAACGACGACGACACGTACGCACTCCGCGTGGTTCAGCGAATCGCCCGCCGGCAAGGAGGTGCGACTCGAACCGAGGCTCCAGGCATCCTCTTCCTCGAGATCGATGGGCTTGCGCTGCCGGTGCTCCGGCGGGCGATGCGGGACGGAAACGCACCCAACATGGCCCGCTGGATCGCGGACGGCACACACGCCCTGACGGAGTGGGAGACCGATCTCTCCTCGCAGACCGGAGCGAGCCAGGCGGGGATCCTGCTCGGCTCGAATGACGACATTCCTGCGTTTCGCTGGGTGGACAAGGAGAGCGGCACGCTCACGGCGTGTTCCGCACCTGCCGACTGTGCGCGCATCGAGGCCGCTCACGCCACCGGGATCGGCCTGCTCATCGACGGCGGCGCGAGCCGCGGCAACCTCCTCTCCGGCGAGGCCGAGGAAGTCATTCTCACCGTGAGCCGCATGGAGGCCGAGAAGCGGGCGAACCCCGGCTATCGCGCGTTCTTCGCCAACGGGTTCAACGTCACGCGCTCGCTCGTGTTGTTCGGATGGGAGGTCATTCTCGAGTGGACGGCCTCGCTCCGTGCGATCCGCCGCGACGTGCGCCCGCGAGGTCACCGCGGCGGCAGCTACCCGTTCCTCCGCGGGGCGATGTGCGTGGTCGTCCGGGACTTGATCAGCTACGGCGTCCTCACGGACATGATGCGCGGCCGGCCCGCCGTCTACGCAACGTTCTCGAGCTACGACGAGGTCGCACATCATTCGGGACTCGAGCGGGCGGACACGCTCGAGGCGCTGCGCAAGCTCGACGAGCAGTTCGGCCGCATCGACCGCGCGCGCCGCTATGCACCACGCCCGTACCAGATCGTGGTGCTCTCCGACCACGGACAGACGCAGGGCGCGACGTTCAAGCAGCGGAACGGCTACGGGCTCAACGACCTCGTCGAGCGCTCGCTCGAGCATGGGAAAGTCCACCACGTCGCCGACGGCGACGAACAGGGCTCTATGGTCGAGCTCGCGGTCGGCGAGGCGACGGGACGGAAGGAGAGCAAGGAGAGCCGCTCGAAGAACGACGTCTCCGGCCGGAAGGTCGTCGTGCTCGGCTCGGGAAACCTCGGGCTCGTCTCGCTCATGGAGGAGCAGCACAGGCTCACGCTCGAGGAGATCGACGAGCGCCACCCACGCCTGATCTCGACCCTGCGCGCACACCCACACATCGGCTGGCTGCTCGTTCGCTCGTCGGAGCGCGGTCCCGTTGCACTCGGCTCAGGCGGTGCCCACTATCTCCGCGAAGGGACGATCGAGGGAGAGGATCCGCTGGCGCCGTTCGCCGCGACCGCGCCTCGCCATCTCCTCCGCACCGACGGCTTCGCACACGTGGCCGACATCATGGTCGGCAGCTTCTACGACCCGGCTCTCGAAGAGGGCTGCGCCTTCGAGGAGCTGATCTCGTTCCACGGCGGCCTCGGAGGACCGCAGACGCGACCGTTCATCCTCCATCCCGTCGACCTCTCGGTTCCGGACGACCCGATCGTCGGCGCAGAGCAACTTCACGACGTGCTGGTCGGCTGGCGCCGACAGCTCCAGGGCGAACGCGTCGCAGCCTCTAGTCGGCCGCTCGTCGCTGAGAGCGCCACCAACGGTACGCAAGCCAGCCGAGCGTCACCAACCCCCAGACCGCGATGAGCAGGATCCAGGCGCTGAGCCAGCGGCCCGCACCGAGGTCGGTTCCCGTCAGCAGCGCGATCACGGCGACCGCAATCGGCAGGACGTACAGCGCCACCAGTCGCGCCAGGCCGGTCGATATTCCGATGTGCACCGTGTCGGCGCTCCTGACGACGACCCCGGCTTCCGCACCGTGACCCTCGGCGTAGAACGTCGTCGCGCGCTTGCCCATCAGGAGCCCGCTCTTGCGAAACGCGAGTGCCATGTAGGGAACCCAGACGAACGGGAGCACGAGCCCGACCAGGAGCACCAGCCCGACGAAGATCGTCCCCAACGCGGAGCGCAGCCGGCTCGGCTTCGCGTCGCTCGGGCCCATGACCCCGAGCAGGTAGGCCATGCGCTTGATCATGCTCCAGCGGGTCCCGCGGGGGAGTCGCTTGCCCTCACGACCCTTCGGATCGCGCGCCACCTTCTCGAGTGCCGCGCTCGCGTCGGCGGTCGAGGCGTAAGCGCCCTGCAGGACGAGGAGCTCAGCCGCGCGCATCTCGTCGTCGGGTGCATGGCCGGCGAGCGTCGCCAGTTCGAACGCCATCTGCGCCTGTGCGAGGAGCGCCCCACAGAACGCCACCGGGATCAGCGCGAGGAACGGCCCGCCGGAGAATGCGCCCTCGGCCATCGAGACTCGTGTCTGCCGCTCGATCACCGCCCGTTCGAGCGCGCCCGACTCGGCGTGGGTATTCGCAGCGCGGAGTTTCTCGACGGCGGCCGAAGCCCGCGGACCGAAGCGCTTGAGCGACCAGAGTGCAAGGTGCTCCGGCATGTTCTGCGGATCGGCCCACACGATGCGCAGAACAGCGGGGGCTTCGAAGACCGTCTCGTCGGTGGGCCGGCCTGATGCGTCTTCGAGCTCTGCCGACCGTTGATTGCTCACGCCTTCAGATGGTAGGGCGCGACCAGGTCGGGCGAAGAAGCGCAGACCATGGCTGAGGGCACGAAGGCGCAGGCGGCGCGTTCGGGCGGCCAGCTCGTGCTGCTGACGTTGGCTGCGGGTCAGTTCCTGATGACGCTCGACAGCTCGGTCATGAACGTCTCGATCGCGACGGTCGCGGATGACCTGGGGACGACCGTGACCGGCATTCAGGGGGCGATCACGGCGTACACGCTCGTGATGGCGACGCTGATGATCACGGGCGCCAAGGTCGGGGCGATGATCGGTCGCAAGCGGGCGTTCGCGATCGGCTGCGTGATCTACGGCTGCGGCTCGCTGACGACCGCTGTCGCGCCCAACCTCCCGGTGCTGTTGTTCGGCTGGTCGTTCCTCGAGGGCGTCGGCGCGGCGCTGATCATGCCCGCGATCGTGGCGCTCGTCGCCGGGAACTTCGTGACCGAGCGACGGGCTGCCGCGTACGGGCTGGTGGCAGCGGCTGGAGCGATCGCGGTCGCACTCGGCCCGCTGATCGGTGGTTTCTGCACGACGTACTTCTCCTGGCGTTGGGTGTTCGCGGGCGAGGTCGTGATCGTCGGGGTGATCCTGCTCTTCGCGCGGAAGATCGCCGATGCACCCGTGGAGCAGCGTCCGCGCCTCGACGTGGTCGGCGCCGTGCTCTCGGCGCTCGGTCTCGGGCTCGCCGTGTTCGGTGTGCTTCGCGCGGGTGAATGGGGCTGGATTCAGCCGAAGCCGGGCGGGTCCTCGTGGGCGGGCCTGTCGCCGACGATCTGGCTGATCCTGGCGGGCATGTTCGTGGTCTGGATGTTCTTCCGCTGGGAAGCCCGGGTCGACGCGAAGGGCGAGGAGCCGCTCGTCCGTCCGGCGATGCTCCGAAACAGGCAGCTGACCGGCGGGCTGACGATGTTCTTCTTCCAGTACCTCGTGCAGGCGGGCTTCTTCTTCGTGGTCCCGCTCTACCTGTCGGTCTGTCTCGGCCTGTCGGCCCTCGCGACGGGTGCACGGCTCCTCCCGCTCTCGATCACGCTTCTCGCCGCCGCAATCGGCATTCCCCGTCTCTTCCCGCGCGTCTCGCCGCGCCTCGTCGTGCGCGGCGGTCTCCTTGCGTTGCTTGCAGGCACCGTGGTCTTGCTCGGTGCTCTCGACAAGGACGCCGGTCCGGAGATCGTCTTCGTCCCGATGCTCCTGATCGGGCTCGGGATCGGCGCTCTCGCCTCTCAGCTCGGCGCCGTCACAGTCTCCGCCGTTCCCGACGAGGAGAGCCCCGAGGTCGGCGGCGTCCAGAACACCATGACCAACCTCGGTGCTTCGCTGGGAACCGCCCTCGCCGGCTCGCTGCTGATCGCAACGCTCACGTCGAGCTTCTTGACGAACATCGCGCACAGCCCGGAGATCCCTTCACGCGTCACGTCGCAGGCGCAGGTGCAACTTGCGGGCGGTGTGCCCTTCATCTCCGACGCGGACCTCGAAGCCGCGCTCGACGAAGCCGGGGTGAGCTCGAGGGTGGCCGAGCCGGCGATCGATGCGTACCAGGAGGCGCGCATCGCCGGTCTCCGCTCCGCGCTCTCGATCCTTGCGCTGCTCGCGATCGTCGCGCTCTTCCTCGCACAGAGCATTCCAACTCGGCAACCAGGCTCGCCTGAGCCGTGACACGTCAGTGCGATACGAGCACTTCAAAGATGACCAGGACGACACCGAGACCAAGGTTGATCGCGACGGCGACGACCGTGCCCGCGGCGCCGAGGCGCTCGACGCGGGCATACCGCAAGCCCTGCACGCCGAGTGTCGCGATGCCGACACCGAATGCCAGCCAGAAGGACGTTCGGCCGGCGAGTAGCCCGGTCGCGCCGAGTACGAGTGCCGCTGCGGGCGCCACCGCCGCCAACGGCATGGCGAGCTCGCGCCCGGCGATCTCGCGCAGCTCCGCGGCGTCCAGCCGCCGGTCGACCTGGACGCTGGCCCCGAGCGCATGCGCATAGACGTGGGCCATCCAGAGAACGAGCACGCTCGTCGTGACGATCCCGACGAGTCGCCAGAGGCTGTGCTCGGCTGCCTTCCCGCCGGCCACCAGCACGGCGAGAACGATGACGGTGCCATAGACGGTTCCAGCGATGGTCGCTCGGGAGCCGAAGACGAACTGCATGATCCCTCGTCTCATCCTGTGCAGCGTCCCTGAACGGTCGCGCGACCGAACGACCCGCTGCAGAGCCTCGGTTCGCAGAGGGCGTTCGGTTCGCAGAAGTGCGTCAGTAGGCGTGGCCCGTAAGGGCCTTCGAGAGCGCGAAGCTCACGCCGATCAGGATCACCGCGAGGATCACGATCATGATCAACGCGAGCGGCAGCGCCCGCCACGGGTGCTCGTCGACATCGAGATCGACGTGCGGGTGCGGAACGTGCGCGTGCGGGAGGTGCAAGTGGTTCGCCACGCGGCACCACCTCCTTCATGGGAAGCGTACCGCCGATTCCCGCCGAGGGTTCTACGACGATGGGTCTTCCGCCGCGATCTCGAAGATCGGGTGGTCCGGGGCGATTCGCGCGAGCTCCTCGGTCGAAGAGTCTGCGTCGACGCCGCCGAAGAACTGGCCGACCTCCCATTTCCACCGTCGGAGATAGGAGCGAAGGATCGGCTCCTTGTCGGCGTCGGCGACCTCGGTCGCGACGAAGTGCTCACGCCGGCGTCCCAGCAGCAGGTCGCCTTCTCCGGCGACCCGCAGGTTGCGCACCCATTGCGTGTGGCCGCGCGGGGCAACGAGGTACTTCTTTCCCTCGAAGCTCAACAGGTTCACCGGCACGCGGCGCGGCACGCCGCTCGTCCGCCCGCGCACCTCGAGGACGCGAGAGCCCCAGACGCTGATCCCGAGTCGCGTCAGGGCGGCAACGATCGGATTGAAGATGGTGCGCGTGAACCAGTCGGGAGCGATGTAGCGCTGCGTCACGACGACTCCGGGGTGCCTTCCGCAGGCGCCGGCGCCGGGTGCGCCACTGCGTGTACCTGCTGAAACGTGCCGTAGGCGCTCCCGCGACTACCGCCGGCCTTGTCGTCCTCCCACAGCACGACGGCGCCCGGTGCGGCGGAGCGAAGCAGCCCGCCGTCGATCTCCGTGCGCGTTTGCGCGATGTCGGCGGCCGGCCATTCGCAGACGAACGCGAGCGGGCCGTCGGGAGGGAGGGGCCAGCCGTAGTACCCGTGTCGCCAGCGTCCGCCGCCGCCTCCTCCTCCGCCTGACGGCTGAAGCGAGGGGCCTTCCGGCATCGCCTCCGGGTCCTCCTGCGCCGGCCACGGCACCGGGGATCCGAGATTCGTGGCCTTGCGGCCGTCCGCAAACTCCATGCCGAGCAGCAGGAGCTCCGGAGGAAGCTCATGTGTGCCTTCGGCCGAGGAACTGGGCCTCCGGAGATGGTGGTGCATGAAGAACGGGTGGAGGAACGCGTCGTCGTCGAGCCGGTGCCGGATCTCGACCCCGAACTCGAATCCGTCGTCGTAGACGGTCAGCGCCGGAATCCACACGGCGGCCTTCTCCGAGCGCCCGATCATCAGGTCGAGCGCGACCGTGCGGCCGACGACGGCCGCGGGCGGCCCGTGCCACGGGCGATACGGCGGCTGGGGAGACGGCTCCGGAAGTGGTGGCGGCGGCTCGAAGAACGACATGCCACGGCCAGTCTAGGGGGACCGTTTGGCCCCGGGACGCCTCGCCTATCTCAATGGTGTGAGGGCGGGATAGAGCAGCCGGAACCGCTCGTACCCGTGCTCGTAGGCGGCGGACCAGTCGGGGTCGGGCTCGATGCGGTCCCTGACGCGGACGCAGCGCACGACAGCGTCGGCGGCGTCTGCGAAGACGCCGGCGCGTACGCCCGCGAGAAGCGCGGCGCCGAACGCCGATCCTTCTTCCGACTCGGTTCGCTCGAGCGGAAGGCCGAGCACCGAGGCGACGATCCGCAGCCAGAGGTCGCTCCGGGCGCCTCCGCCCGATGCGCGGCCGACGGCGGGCCGCGCGCCGAGCTCGTGCAGCAGCTCGAGCGAGTCGCGTAGCCCGTATGCCACGCCCTCGAGCGTTGCGCGGGCGAGCGCGCCTCGGTCGTGCCGCAGCGAGAGCCCTGTGAACGCGCCGCGTGCATCCGGGTCGGCGTGCGGAGTGCGCTCGCCTGCGAGGTATGGCGCGAACAGAAGGCCTTCGGCTCCCGGCCCCCAGCGGGCTGCTTCGTCGTCGAGCTCGCCGTAGCCCACGCCCAGGACGTGGCGCAACCAGGCGAACGATCCCGCAGCGCTCAACATGACGCCCATTGCGTGCCACGTATCAGGCACGGCATGGCAGAAGACGTGCAGGCGCGCCTGCGGGTCGGGCGCGTATGCGGGCAGTGCGGCGAAGACGACGCCCGACGTGCCGAGTACGACCGACACCGGCCCCGGGCTGACGATCCCGACTCCGAGCGCCGCGGCCGCCTGATCGCCTGCGCCGGCGATCTCCGTCGACTCGTAGGCCGGCGGCAGCCAGTCGAGCGGCACGTCGAGTGCAGCGCAGACCTCGTCCGACCATCGCCGTCGGGCGACGTCGAAGAGCAGCGTCCCGGAGGCGTCGGCGACGTCGATCGCGTGCTCGCCGGTCAGCCGAAGCCGCACATAGTCCTTCGGCAGGAGGATGTGGCGGATACGTGCATGGATCGCGGGCTCGTGACGGCGAAGCCACAGGAGCTTCGGCGCGGTGAACCCGGTCAGCGCACGGTTTCCGGTGAGCTCGATCAGGCGCTCGAGCCCGACCCGGGCTTCGATCTCCGCGCACTCCGCCGCCGTCCGCTGGTCGTTCCAGAGGATCGCCGGGCGCAGCACGCGGTCGTCAGCGTCGAGGACGACGAGCCCGTGCATCTGACCCGAGAGCCCGATGTGCCCTTTCGGGAGCCGCGCCAGACAGGCCTGCGCCGCACGCCACCAGTCCTCCGGGTTCTGTTCCGCCCACCCCGGCTGCGGCGTCGAGAGCTCGTAGCCCTCGGACGCCGAGCCGAGCACGCGTCCGTCCGGAGAGATCGCGATGGCCTTGACGCCGGTCGTACCGACGTCAAGGCCGACCAGGATGTCCTGGCTCACCGAACCTCTAGGCGCCGAGTGCGGCGTAGACGAGCTCGTAGGCGCGGACGGCGTCCTTCGCCTGTTGGGCTTCCCGAAGGGCGGGCCCGTCGATCTTTCGGGCGACCTGCTCGATGAAGTTCCAGTGCACGACGGAACGCTTGACGGCGCCGACGGCGTCTTCGGTGTAGGGGTACAGGTCGAAACCGAGGCGCTCGCCGCTGTCGCCGTAGCCGGCGCGGTGAAGCTCGATCGCGAGCTCGACCGTCTCCATGAACGCGGTCGCCCCGACCATGTTGTCGTCGTCGAAGGTGCCCCAGCCCGAGTTCGCGTGCTGATGTCCGAGCAGCCCCTCTCCGGCGAGGAGGGCGGCGTACTCGGCGAGGTTCTCGCCGTTCATGATCAGGTGCTGCCAGTCCATGTTCACCGAGATGTTGTCGATGCCTTGCTTGCGGAGCGTGTGGATGACGTGGAGCGTCATGCCGATATTCCGCATGAGGATCTTCATCGCCGGCTCCGAGTTCTTGTGCTCGAGGAACACCGTGACGCCCTTGTCCTTGGCGTGCTGAGCCGACTCGCCGACTCCGTCGATGAACCGCTGCCACGACGACGCGTACGGGGTCTGGAACGGGTAGTTGTACCCCTCGATTCCCGGCCAGATGATGAAGTGCGCCCCGACCTCGGCCGCCAGGTCGATCCCCTCGCGGGTCAGCCGAAGCGCCTCAGCACGGATCGCGTCGTCGGGAGAGCTGAAGCCTCCCTTGCCGAACCGGTAGTCCAGATGCAGCCCGCTGCAGACGCAGTAGATGCCGTGACCCTCGAGCGCTTCCTGCACGTCTTCCAGGTTCTCCGGCGACAGCTCGTAGGGATAGTGGAACTCGTAGTCGTCGATCAGATCGCCGAGGCCCGTGACGGCGGTCCGCACCTTCTCCACTGTTGACACACCGGAGAGCTCCGGCTTGTACCCCGACGCGTTGAAGCGCGTCGCCATGTTCCCGAACGCCCAGATTCCGAGGCTTGTTTTCATCGGGCGAGCCTAACCGGTTCTAGCCGGGCAGCGCTAATTGTTGGCTCAGTCGCATTAATTACCAACAAGCCCTTGACGAACGCGTCTGAATGGGAGAGCGTTGACCCGAAGATCCGTCGGGTGTATCGCGAATGCGGTCCACGTCCTGTGCGCTCGATGCCCCCCGTCACTCACGCAACAGAAGGAGATTCGCAGTGAAGAAGGTTTCCAGCAGGTCGGTCATCCTGCTCCTGATCGTCGCTTCGGTCGCAGCCATCGTTGCCACCGGAGCCGGTGCGAACGCCGGCAAGAAGGCGGCAGACGTCCAGGTCTGCGTCCTGCTGCCGGACACGAAGTCGTCCGTCCGCTGGGTGCAGTTCGACGCTCCGGCCATGAAGGCGGCTTTCGCCAAGGCCGGCGTCACCGCTTCGATCAACAACGCACTCAACGATCCCCTCAAGCAGAAGGCGCAGGCACAGGCCTGCATCGCCGCTGGTGCGACGGTCGTCATCGAGACCGCACTCGACAACGGCTCCGCCGCATCGATCGAGGCGCTCTTCACGTCGAAGGGCGGCAGTGCGATCGACTATGACCGCCAGGTCACCGGCGGCTCCGCTTCGATCTACGTGACGTTCGACGGCAAAGCCGTCGGCGCAGCCCAGGCCAAGGGCGTCCTCGCCGGCATGCAGGCGAACGGCACGAGCGGCGGCACGGTCGCACAGCTATGGGGCGGCCAGACCGACCAGAACGCGTTCTGGTTCAAGAGCGGCAACGACGCCGTCTTCAACCCGCTCTTCAAGAACGGCAAGATCAAGAAGGGCCCGGCGCAGTTCGTTCCCGACTGGGATGCGAACAACGCGGCGACCATCTTCAACCAGATGCTCGTCAAGACGAGCAACAACATCCAGGGCGTGCTGGCGGCGAACGACAACATCGCCGGCGCTGTCGTCGCTGACCTGAAGGCGAAGCACCTGAAGCCGCTTCCGCTCTCCGGGCAGGATGCGTCCGTCCAGGGTGTCCAGAACATCATCTCGGGCTGGCAGTCCGGCACGGTCTACAAGTACGTGCCTGACGAGGCGAACGCGGCAGCTGCTGCTGCGGTCGCGCTGATCAAGGGCCAGAAGCCGAAGTCGAACGGGTTCCGCCTGAACGGCAAGAAGAAGGAGCCGACCCTGGCCCTTCCCGTCGTCTGGATCACGAAGGCGAACTACAAGCGCCTCTTCACGGACAAGTTCCTGAAGAGGAGCGACGTGTGCGTCGGTACCTACAGGCAATACTGCAAATAGGATCACGCGCAATGCGCGGTGGAGGCGCCTCTAGGGGCGCCTCCGCCGCGACTACATGACGATGAGCGACACCCCACTCCTCCAACTCCGCGGCATCACCAAGACCTTCGGTTCGGTCGAGGCGCTGACGGATGTCGACTTCGAGGTTCGGTCCGGCGAGGTGATGGCGCTGGTCGGCGACAACGGCGCGGGGAAGTCGACGCTGATCAAGTGTGTCGCCGGCACCCACGCCTTCGACAGTGGGCAGATTCTCTTCGAGGGCAGGGAAGTGACCATCCACGGGCCGAAGGACGCTGCCCGCCTCGGGATCGAGGTCGTCTACCAGGATCTCGCCCTGTGCGACAACCTCGACGTCGTGCAGAACATGTATCTCGGCCGCGAGGTGAACCGCTTCCAGATCCTCAACGAGGCAGCCATGGAGCACACCACCGCAGCGACGCTCAAGAGTCTCGCGGTGACGACGATCTCGTCGATCCGCCAGCCGGTGGCGACCCTCTCCGGAGGCCAGCGCCAGTCCGTCGCGGTGGCGAAAGCCGTCCAGTGGAATTCCAAGCTCGTCATCCTCGACGAGCCGACCGCGGCCCTCGGCGTGGCGCAGACCGAGCAGGTGCTGGCTCTCGTTCGCCGCCTCGGCGAGCAGGGGCTGGCAGTCGTGATCATCTCGCACAACCTCCACGACATCTTCGAGACGGCTGACCGCATCACCGTGCTCCGCCTTGGACGGACAGTCGGCGTCTACGAACGCAGGACGACGTCGCAGCAGGCCATCGTCGAGGCGATCACGTTCGGCAAGCCGACGAGGGTCTCTGGCATTCCCTCGACGGCCCAGCCGGATGAGGGCCAGGCATGACCTCCGTCGACGTCCTCGGCCCCGACGGCGCGCAGCCGACCGAGGGGGAGCAGCCGCCCGGCGGCATCGCCGGCCTCTACCACCGCGCGTTGTTCAACATCAAGACGGGCAACCTCGGCCCGGCTCCGATCATCGTCGGCGAGATCCTCGTCATCATCCTCTTCGGGTTGACGGCGACGAACTTCTTCACGGCTGTCAACTTCACGAACCTGATCAACGAGATGGCCGGCACCGCGATGCTCGCCTTCGGCGTCGTCTTCGTGCTCTTGCTCGGCGAGATCGACCTCTCGATCGGCTACCTCGCCGGCATCGGCGCGCTGATCGTCGCCGAGCTGCAGCTGCCCGGTAGCGGGCACCAGCTGAACGGCATCCTCGCAATGATTATCGCGGTCGCCGCGTGCGCGGCGATCGGCGGCGTGCAGGGGTCGATTGTCGCGTTCGTCGGCGTCCCCTCGTTCGTCGTGACGCTCGCCGGCTTCCTGATTTGGCAGGGGGTGATCCTGAACCAACTCGAGCAGCGCGGCACGATCATCATCCAGGACCGCTGGATCAACTACACCGACAGCTACGCCTTCTCGCACTTCGCCGGCTTCCTGATCGCGGCCATCATCACGGCGTTGTACCCGCTCAGCGTCCTGTACAAGAGGGTCGCCGCGCGAGGCACGCAGATCGCCAAAGTGAACTGGCCGGCATTCGTGGCGAAGACGGTGGGGCTTGCCGTGGCCGCGTTCGGCACGGTTGCGGTCGCGAATCACGGCAAGGTGATCAAGACGTCGCTCGGCTTGCCGCTCTCCGGCGTGATCATCGTCTTCTTCGCCATCCTGCTGACGTTCCTGGCGAAGTGGACGACCTTCGGGCGTCACGTCTACGCCGTCGGCGGAAACGCCGAGGCCGCGCGCCGCGCCGGCATCAACGTGCCGCGCATCCGCGTGCTCGTCTTCATGCTCTCCGGCGCCACGGCCGCGATTGGTGGGATCATCTTCGCGTCGCAGGTGAACTCGGTGGCGCTGACGTTCCCGCCTGGCAACCTGCTGCTGAATGCGATCGCCGCGGCGGTCATCGGCGGCGTGAGCCTGTTCGGCGGCCGAGGCGAGGTGCGCGGCGCTCTGCTCGGCGCAATCCTCATCGGGACGCTGCAGAACGGCCTGAACACGCTCAGCGTTTCGAACGGCTGGATCTACATCATCACCGGGCTCGTGCTCCTGGCCGCCGTCACGCTCGACACGGTCGCCGTTCGGCTCCAGGCCCGCTCCGGCCGCTAGAGCGCTTCGTTCCTAGCGTCCCGCCGTGCCGCTGAAGTACCGCTGCGCAAGCGACCATGCTTTGGCGCCGACGTCCGCACCCAGCCTCCGTCCGGCGAGGTCGTCGGCCGGGATGTCGATGCCTGTGACGACGCTGGAGCGGCCGGCCTGCGCGGCGGCGCCGTCGTAGGAGCGGCCGGTCGCACGCTCGAGCACCTCGGCCGCGGCGAACGCGAACGCGCTCTGCGACGAGACCCATCCCGGCGAGGGCGGCGTCGGAGCGGTCGGAGTCCAGCGTGCGCCGAGGACCCACCGGCCGCGACGTAGCACCGCGACCTGGCCGACGTCCTTCGCGAGGGCTGCGAGCGGCTGACCGTGTGAGCTCGAATCCTTCGTGATCAGCTCGACGAGCCCCGGCACGAGCCGGAGTCCCTCCGCGTTGTACGACGGGGCTTTCGGGTCGCTCGATTGGCCCTGGAAGGCCATGTAGCGGATCATCGAGATCGGGCGCGGTGACTGGTAGGCGCGCTTGGCGCCCCAGGCGACGATCGCCGCGTCGTTCAGTGCGCCGTTGAGCGCGAAGTAGGCCTTCACGTCGCGCTCGAGCCGGCCGGCGGCGTTCGCTCCGCTCGGGAGGGATCCGACGGCGGCGTTCCATCTCTGGGGTGTGGAGGCGGTCACGAGGGCTGTCCGCCCGGCCGTCGCGCGGATCACCTCGATTGCCGCCCGTTGGGTCGAGGCGCTCGACGGAACGCCGATGGGAGGCGGGCCGGGGTCGAGCGGACGGCCGTTCGCGGATGCCGGCAGCGCGAACCCGCGCACATGGCCCCACTGGGCGCCGACGAAGGTCTGGACGGCGGCGGGAACCGGCGCGAACCCCTGCGCAGCCTTTTGGCCGAGAGCGAGTGGCTGCCAGAAAGTCGCGTCGTGAACGGTCGACCCGGACTGGCCCACCATGAGCGGCGCGTTCTGTGGGACGTATGTCGGATCGGCGTAATGCTGCGCTTCGAGCGAGCCGTCGTGCTTTCCGTAGGCGATCGCGGCTGCGGCGATCCGGTTGCCGAGCGCAGCCGGTGAGGTTCCCACCGTGCTCGTGAAGTCGGGCGACAAGCACAGCGACCGCATTCGGTTCGTGAGGAGGCCGAACGACTTGTCGAGATTCCCGCCCACGGACGCTCGCCAGACCAGGAGACGGTAGGCGGCATAGCTGATCGCGGTGTCGCGTGCACTCAGCGGGTCAGCGGCCTGCGCTTTTGCAGTGACGAAGTAGCCGGCCGCTGTCGGGTCGTACGCGGCCCAGGCATCCCACATTGCAGCCGAGAGGTGGAACAGGTCGCGCGCGGCGACGGGCGGGGCGGCGTTCCCTGCTGTGAGGACCGCCCGTGCCGTGGTGTCCCAGATCTCCGCGATCGAGTGCCCGCGAAGGTTCGGGCGTGAGCAGCTCCGGATCGCGTCCGACACCGCTGCCGGCTGCCGCTGCACCGCCGGGGCGGGTCGCTGAACGACGAGGACCCGGTTGGCACGGACGTTCCGGAGCACGCGCACCCCTCCGAAGGGGAAGCGGACGATCAGCTCCTTCAATGCGGTGGCACGGCCGAGGCCGAAGTGCAGTCGGGAGTCCTCGGAGGACAGGTAGCTGCTGCCGGACTGCACCTCGCGAACGAGGCGGTTTCCGTCGGGAAGAATCGCGGTGACGGTGGTGCCCGGCGTGAGCGGGGACGTCGCCACCTCGAGCCAGTGACCGATCGGGCCGGTCGAGCGGAGCAGCACGAGTCGGCCGCCGATCGTGTTCACGGCGATGTCCATCCGGCCGTCGTTGCCGACGTCGGCTGCGGCGAGACCGCGACCGTTCAAGCGCATGCCTGCCGCAGGAAGGACTCCCACGGCGTTGCCGAACTTCACCGGCGGTGCCTTGCCGGACAGGGGAGCGACCACGCGTACCGGTTCCGCGTCGGCTGCCAGGTTCGTCACCGGGATCGCACCCGCGGCAACGACGAGATCCGGGGACCCCGAGTTCGCGAGGTCGACCCATGAAGCGCCCCACCCCGCGAAGTCGGTACCGAGCGCAGGAACGATGTCGGAGCGTGCATTTGCGAACGCGGGCGACCCCGAGCCTGCATGCTGCAGGAAGGCTGCCGACGGCTCACGTCGCGAGTTGGTCACGAACAAGCCCATACGGCCGCTGCCGTCGTAGCCTGCGGCCGCCACGCCCATGCCGGCGTATGCATCGGCCACGCCTTCCGGCACCGCCCGTTCCTCGAAGCGGAACCCGAGACCGGCCGGGTCGGCCTTCACTCCGCCGGGCCACGGCACGTTCTCGTAGAGCTCGTTCGGATCCTCGTCGTTGGCGATGTACAGGTCGGGCCGCCCGTCGCCGTTGTAGTCCAGGAAAACGGCACCGAGGCCGTGGGAGAACCGAGCGGCCTCGAGCCCGGCCTGGACGCCGACCTCGCGGAACCGCGACTGTCTGTCCTTCCGCTGCCCGACGTTCAGGAACAGGAGGTCGCGAATGCCGGCGAACGAGGTGGGGAAGCCGGCGATCGCGTTCGGGACAGGGTCGTTGAGGTCGGTGTACCCGGCCAGCACGATGTCCGGACGCGCGTCTCCGTTGACGTCCGCGACTGCGACGCCCGCGTACCAGTCGGAGTCGGCCGGCCCGGTGGTGAGGCGCGCCTTCGTGAACGTGCCGTTGCGGTCGTTCCAGAGGATGTCGGCGCCGTGCGTCGTCGAGACGACGATGTCCGGGTACCCGTCGCCGTTCAGGTCGGCGACGGCGCACCCGTCGCCTTGGACGGCCAGGTTCGCGTGCGATGGGCCGCTGACGTTGTGGAACTGCCCATGCACGTTCTCGAACAGGGCGGTTCTCGGAAGGCCGCCGTGCGCCTCCCATTGCGGAACGTCGCTATCCGAGTACGAGTTGACGACGAAGAGGTCTTGCCAGCCGTCGTTGTTGTAGTCGAGCCAGCAGACTCCGCCGCCCATCATCGCGCCGTAGTCGTTCGTCACGCCGTACCGAAACGAGCCCTGCTTGAAGTCGAGGCCAACCGCCGCTGCGACGTTCGTCAGGCGGGTGCCCCGCAGCGCGGAGCTCGGCGGGGCCGCTTCGACGCTCTGGCTGCCCGTCTGGGGCTTCGACCCGAGCGTCCATTGCCCATTCTCGGCCATGTGCAGGCGATACGTGACTGCTGCGAGCTGCCCCTCCCTCGAGAGGCGCGCGACGGCGAACGGGGGATCCTGTTTCACCCCCGGCTCGAGCCAGAGCTTCACGTGGTCGCGTGGGTCGCCGTTCAGGTTCAGGTCGGCCAGGAGGTCGCGGGTGATCGCGCGCGCCGTGAGCAGGTTCAGCTGGGTCTGCACACCGCGCGACGGCAGGATCGTGATCGGCGGGAGCACCCCGGTGACCCTGGCGTCGGATGACGCCGGGATCCCGCTGCTCAGGGCGAGAAGAACCAGTGCATACGCGGTAGCGGCGCCGCCGGCCGCGAGGGCGAGGCGCCGTCCCGAGATCCGCAGACGCGGGAGCCCGCGTATTCCCACGAGCGGCCGTGCCCCGCAGACGATCGTGAGCGCCGCGAGCAGCGCGACCTTCGTCGCCCACTCCGTCCGCATTGGCGCGATGAGCAGGGCTGCGAGCAACCCGACGCTCACGGCGTAGACGATCCGCTCTCGCTGTCCCTTCGGCGACGTCTTCGGGTCGGTGAGCATGAAGAAGAGGAAGACGAGCACTTCGGGCGAGCTGACGAGCACCCACCAGAAGTTCCAGCCGGAGATCGGACCGAGATGCCAGCGCGCGGTCATCGCGTGGCCGTCCAGGGCGAGCACGGCGATGCCGGCGGCGAATGAGAGCCAGAAGGCGACGGCGATCCACAGCAGCCGGAGCCGGGAGAGGATCGCGAGGCCGCCGGCGACGATCACGACGAACGCGAGCCCGAGCCACGGCGACATGCCTCCCCACCAGAAGTCGAGCGGCTCTGCGCGCGCGCGTCCGAGCAGGAGGAAGCAGAGCACGAGGCCGAAGTTCGACGGATTGAAGATGTGGCCGCCGCGCCACCGGATCACGTATTTCGAGAGCAGCGACACCGCCGCGGTGCCAACGTAGATCCACCAGCCTCGGAGGCTCCACCAGTCGCCGTGCTGCGTGCCCGGTATGCGGAGGATGAACGCCACGCCGTTTCCGGTGAGCATCGCGCTCGCGGGCCACATGAGCACGTGCTGCTTCCGCATCGTGATCGCGACCTCGAGCACGGCGCACGTCCCGAGCGAGAGGAGGATCTGCGCGATCGAGACCCGGAAGTGGAACTCCACCTGGCCGAGCACCTGCAGCGTCGTGATCACGACGGCGAGGTGCAGCCGAGGATCGCTCAGCTTGGGAAGCACCACCGGATACGCCTTGCCGCGGATCGAGAGCGTCCGCCCGCCGGGGGCCGGTGCGGCATGCGCGCTCATCGGCTGATGGTAGACGCGGTGTGTAAGAGTTTCGAGTCAGCGAGAATGCCCCAGTGAAGCTCGAGCGCGCACGTGCCATCGTCGATTTCGTCGTCTCGGAGGCTCCGGGGCCGGTTTCGGTGTTCGTCGCCGACACGCACGGCGAGCTCGTTGCCGCCGCGACGATGGACGGCGCAGCACCCGACACGCGCCTGAACGCCCAGCGCAAGGCCTACACGGCCGCCAGGAGCGACGCGCGGACGACGCGCCAGCTGGCAGAGAAGGTCGAGAACGACGCCGTCGAGCGGGCGAGCTTCGATCCGTTCTTCACGTTCTTCCTCGGCGGCGTCGCCGTCTTCGAGGGCGACGAGCGCATCGGCGCGGTCGGCGTCAGCGGGCTCCCGGGCGAGGTCGACGAAGACCTCGCGCTGCGGGCGATCGCCGCCAGCGCCTAGCGTCCTTTCCAGCCACGTCCGGTGCCAGGCACCGGTCGTGGCCCAAGGGGACACGGCCCGCCGAGCGGATTCGGGATGCCCAGCGGGCCCTCACGGTGTCCGTCCCAATGAGACACCGGCCGCCGGAGCCACGTCCGGTGCCAGGCACGGGTCGTGGCCGCCCGGGACGGGTCCGCGCCGGCGGCCTAGCGAACGATCCGCGGGTCGGTGAAGACGTCGTGCTCGTCGCGGCTCTGCGTCGAGAACTCGGAGACGATCGCGCCGTCCATGCCCGCCTGGAACCAGTGGAGCGTGTCCGGCGGGATCGTCGCCTGGTCGCCCGGGTGCAGCACGAGCTCCTCGCGGCCCTCGATGTGCAGGTGCACGCTGCCGGTGCGGCAGCGGAACGTCTCCTCCTTGCCCGGGCTGCCGTCGACCGGGGGATGGCGATGCTCGGGGCAGGTCTGCTCCGGGAAGAGCACGAGCTCCTTCGCGCACACCCGCTCCGTGTTCACGTAGACGACGAGCTGCAGCCCTGTCTCCGCGAGGCGGCCGAGCCCGAAGTCGGCGACCTCGATCTGCTCCCGCTCCACGGGCGTCAGCACGATTCCCGCAGCCGCGAGCATCGTCGCAGCCCGTTCCCGCGCCTCCGCGTCGGTCACAACTCGACGGACGTACCGGTCGTCGCCGACTCGAAGAGCGCCTCGAGCGCCAGCGCCTGCCCGACCGCATCCTCGCGTCCGAGGAGGAGCTCGCCTTCGCCGCGGATCGCGTCGCTGACGTTCTCGAGCTCGAGGCGGTACGAGTCGGCGGGCTCGAGCTCGATCAGCTCGACGCTGCCTTCACGGCGTAGCTCGATCACGGGCACCCTGCAGTGCCACGGGTCGTCGAGGAAGAGCGAGCCCTCGCTGCCGATCGCCTCGAGCTCGTCGCGCTCCGGCATCGCGGTTCCGGAGTCGATGAGCGCGACGACGTTGTCGGGGAACCGGAGCACGCCGCCGAAGACCCAATCGGTGCCCGTCGGCCCGAACCACGCTTCGCCGAACACACGCTCGGGCTCGCCGCCGAACAGTCGCGACCCGCTGACGGTGTAACAGCCGACGTCCATCAACGCGCCGCCCTCGACCTCCTCGCGCAACCGGATGTTCTCCTCGTCGTAGAGCGAGTAGCTGAAGGTGGAGCGGACGAGCCGCAGCTCGCCTATCGCACCGTTGTCGACGAACTCCTTCGCACGCTTCGCCTGTGGGTTGTGGCGGTACATGAACGCTTCGCTCAGCAATCTGCCCACCCGGTCGGCGGTGTCGAACGCAGCCTCGACTGCGTCGGCGTGGCGGGAGAGCGGCTTCTCGCACAGCACGTGCTTGCCCGCCTCGAGCGCCTTGATCGACCACTCGATGTGCATCGTGTTCGGCAGCGAGATGTAGACGGCCTCGACGTCGGGATCCACGAGCAGCGCCTCGTACGAGCCGTACGCGCGCTCGATCTCCCACGTCTTCGCGTAGGCCTCGGCGCGCGCCTGGTCGCGGCTGGCGACGGCGATCAGGTCGACCTTCGGCGACGCGTGCGCTCCCGGAATCACCTTCCGGTTGATGTTCGCCGTCGACATGATCCCCCACTTGACTGCGTTCGCCACGTGCTCTCCCTTTGCGAGTTGAACCGAGTGCGTAGTATCGCCCCATGGCTGAGATCGGCGTCGGCATGCTGGGTTACGCGTTCATGGGAAAGGCCCATTCGAACGCGTTCAAGAAGATCCCGTACATCACATGGCCGCCGCCGCTCGAGCCGCGACTCGTCGGCATCGCGGGGCGCAACGCCGAAGCCGTCGGCGAAGCGGCAAAGCGCTACGGCTACGCGTACGCGACATCCGACTGGCGCGACCTCGTCGCCGACGACAGCATCGGGCTGTTCGACAACGGCGCACCGAACTCGCTGCACGCGGAGCCGACGATCGCCGCGGCCGAGGCCGGCAAGCACGTGATCTGCGAGAAGCCGCTCGGGCGCGACGCCGACGAGGCGTACGACATCTGGCGACGGGTGGCGGCGACCGGCGTCAAGCACCTGTGCGCGTTCAACTACCGCTTCGTCCCCGCGATCCGTCTGGCCCGCGAGATGATCGAGGCGGGCGAGCTGGGGGAGATCAGGCACTTCCGCGGCCGCTACCTCCAGGACTGGGCCGACGACCCGTCACTCGACACGTGGCGGTTCGACGCCGACGAAGCAGGCTCCGGCGCGCTCGGCGACCTCGGCACCCACGTGATCGACCTCGCCCGCTTCCTGAACGGGGAGATCGCGACGGTCTCCGGGCTCGTGAAGACCTTCCTGCCCGGCCGGCAGGTGGACGACGCCATCGAGGCCGCCGTCGCGTTCGAGAACGGCTCCGTCGGCACCATCGAATCGACGCGCTTCGCACTCGGCCGCCGCAACGCGCTCCAGTGGGAGATCAACGGTTCGAAGGGGTCGCTTGCGTTCGACATGGAGCGCCTGAACGAGCTGCAGGTGTTCCGCGGCGACGGCGACCGCGCACGCGGCTTCAAGACCGTGCTCGTCAGCGAGGCCGACCATCCGTTCTGGGAGCACTGGTGGCCGCCGGGACACATCATCGGCTGGGGCGACACGTTCGTGCACGAGTTGCACCACGTGCTGCAGGCGATTGCCTCGGACGGCGACATCGCACCGTACGGAGCGACGTTCGAGGACGGATACCGCGCCTCCGAGGTCGGCGACGCGATCGTGCGTTCGGGCCAGACCGGGCAGCGCGAGACGGTCGCGTACCGCCAGCTCTAGCGGACTCATCCGGTTTGGGTGACGCCGGATCCCCCCGGCATCAGGTGACCTCTACCTCGTGCTGCAAAGGATTTCACTCGTCGTCGCATCGGCCGCGCTCGTCGCGCTCCTCGTCGCGGGCTGCGGAGGGTCGTCGTCGCCGCAGGAGACCTGGGCGAACAGCGTCTGCGAACCGCTCGTCCAGTGGAAGGACCAGATCTCCGCGATCGGCGACGACGTCAACTCGGAGCTCAAGTCGCCGTCGGCCGAGACCCGCGCGAACCTCACGGCGAGCGTCACGAAGGGACAGCAGGCCACGACGACGCTCGTCGCGGATCTGAAAGCCGTCGGGCCTCCGCCCGGCGAGCACAGCGCCGCCGCAAAGGACGTCGTCGACGGGCTGACAAAGAGCCTGCAACAGTCGTCTGCGATCGTGAAGACCCAGGTTGACGCGCTGCAGAGCAGCGCCAGCATCAGCCAAGCGATCACGAGCCTCGGCGAGATCGCCGCTCAGATCTCGGGAGCGGTTGCGCAAACGCAGGGCGCGGTCGACTCGCTGGACGCGGTCGCGAGCGACCTCAAGGACGGCTTCGACAAGGCGAGCTCCTGCAAGAAGCTCCGCGGGAGCTGAGCAAGCCCTCTACGTACGAAGGACGACTTCGAGTGCTGTGCCGCGTCCGGGCATCGACTGGAGCGAGAAGCCGCCTTCGATCGACTCGGCGCGTGCTCGCATGTTCTTGAGACCCTGTCCCGCGGCGGTCTCGTCTCCGTTGAAGCCCTCGCCGTTGTCCGTGATCGTCACGTAGCGCTCGCCGAACGGACGCTCGCCGATCGTCACCTCGGCCTGCGTCGCCTTTGCGTGCTTGCGGACGTTGGCGAGGCCCTCCTGCACGATGCGGAAGACCTCGATCTGCTCGTCGGGCGCGAGGCGGATGGAGGTGTCGATCTCGAGCTCGACCTCGAGCATTCCGTCCGCGGTGAGGAACTCGACATAGCGCCGAAGGGCCGCGTCGAACGGCGCGGTTCCGCTCGCCGACGAGAGAGCGAGGATCGCGAAGCGTGCCTCCTGCTGTGCGAGCAGCGCCGCCTCTTTCAAGCGCGGCGCCACTTCCTCGACAGGCGCACCGGCTTCGAGCATCGAGGCATGGGTCGAGACGGCGAAGAGATACTGCGCGAGGCCGTCGTGGATCTCGCGTGCCACGCGCGCTCGCTCCTCGGCGACCGCGCGGCCGAACTCCGCGAATCGGATCGCGCGCCACGCGCCGATGAGGATCAAGGCATACGCGAGCATGCGCAGGAAGTCCCCCTGCGAGACGGAGGTGCTCGCGAGCAGCGGCTGGAGCACGAGGTGCAGCGCCGCGAAGAGCATCAGGGTGAAGCCGAGCGCGAGCCAGCGCGCAAGGTCGTCCTCCCGCTTGCGGAACCGCTCGCCCCAGCCGACGACTGCGACGAGCGCGATCAAGGCCTGGAGCGCGAGCGTGCCAGTGAGATAGAAGGGCTGCTCGTCGCCGCTCGACAGATCGAGCGCCGGCAAGCCCTTCCCGGCCGCGCGCAACAGCGACCAGGCGACGAGGAGGGCAATGCCCGCTGCGGCGACGGCGTTGGCGATCGCCCAGTCGCGGTATTTCACGCGGCCGCGGACGAACGGCGCGGCGGCGATCAATGCGAGGCCGAGCATCCCGCCGAGGAGGGATGACCAGCCCTCGGCAGGTTGGATCGCGTCTCCGCCGAGCTCGGGCGCGATCGCAAACGCGATCGCGGAGAGCGCAGTGACGAAGAAGCCGCTGGCGAGCAGGAGGTCGAGCCGGCGGCCCTCGACGGAGAAGCGCACGGCGGCAAGCACTGCCACGAGCAGCCCAGCGAGCGCCATCGTCGTCTGGAGGACGAGCCGCAGCTGCGGCAGGTCCCAGCTCGTCTGGAGGGCGGGATAGGCGAGAAAGAGCGCCAGGCTGGCGCCGAGGAGGCCCGCGAGGAGGATTTCGCCCAGGAGCCAGGCTTGATACTCGTTTCGCCGTTCCTTCACTTCCCTCTTGTCGGCAGAACGGCTGCTGCCGATAAGGGTCGTAGCTTGGCGACCCGGATCCTTATCGTCGACGACCACCCGCTGACCCGAGAGGCCCTCTCGTCGCTCCTTCGCGCCCACGGCTTCGACGTGGCCGGCGAGGCATCCGACGGCGCGAGCGCGGTCGTCGAGGCGGCCCGCCTGCGGCCCGACCTGGTGCTCCTCGATCTCTCGATGCCCGGGATGGACGGCCTGACCGCGCTTCCTCAGCTTCGCGCCGCGGCGCCCGAGTGCGAGGTCGTCGTCCTCACGGCGTCCGGGACCGAGGCCAATCTCCTTTCCGCGATCCGCGGCGGAGCGGCCGGCTACCTCCTGAAGACCGAGCCTCCCGAGCGCATCGCCCGCTTCCTCGAAGGCGTCGCGAACGGCGAAGCAGCCCTTTCCGGGTCGATCGCCCGGCGTCTCCTGGAAGAGGTCCGTACCGGTACCGAGCGTCCCACCGGCGTGCCGGACTCGATCGCCTCGGCGCTGTCGGCGCGCGAGCTCGAGGTGCTGCTCCTGCTCGACGACCATCTCGGCACGGACGAGATCGCGCTGCGGCTCTACATCTCGGAGCACACGGTGCGGTCGCACGTGAAGAGCCTGCTCAGGAAGCTGAACGTCTCGTCGCGCCGCGACGCGCTCGAGCAGCTCGCCCTCGCCCGCGCGGCGTAGCCGATACGCCGCGTATCCCCCACGGTGGGGGATGCCATTCCCCAAGGTAGGGGCACCAGTGCGGCGGCCACCTACCGATGATGGAACCAGGCACTGGAATTGCTTTGGCAAGACGGCGGATGGCGAACATTGAGCGGCAGCGGACGGCCCCCGGAAGGGGGCCGTCGGTTTTCCGGCTCTACGACTCGAAGCCGTCGAGCGCCGCTGTGACGAGGCCCGGCAGCGTCTCGACTTCGTAGCCGCCCTCCAGCACCGCCGCGACGCGTGGCGCCATTGCGGCGCACCGCCGTGAGAGCTCGCGGAAGCCGTTCTCGCTGACGCGCATGTGGGCCAGCGGGTCGCCATCGTGGGCGTCGAACCCCGCCGAGACGAGGACGAGCTCCGGCGCGAACTGCGCGACCGCGGGCTCCACCTGCTCGGTGAACGCGCGCAGATACTCCGCGTCCCCCGAATCCGCCGGCAGCGGAATGTTCAGAGTCGTCTCGCGCTGGTCGTCCGGGCCGCCCGTGCCGGGATAGAACGGCCATTGGTGGAGGGAGATGAAGAGCACGCTGTCGTCGTCTGCGAACACCGCCTCGGTGCCGTTCCCGTGATGGACGTCGTAGTCGACGATTGCCACGCGCTCCAGGCCGAGCTGACGTTGTGCCGTGCGGGCTGCGATCGCAATGTTGTTGAAGATGCAGAAGCCCATCGCGCGCTCCGGCAGCGCGTGGTGGCCCGGCGGCCGGACGAGCGCGAAGCCGCCGGTCAGTGCCGCTTCGATCGCGGTTCCGGCAGCGAGCGTGGCCGCTTCGTATGTCGTCTCCGTTGCGAGCGTGTCGTAGTCGAGCCACGTCGGCTCGACGACCGAGCGCAGGTGCGCGACGAGCTCCGGCCGGTGGCACAGCTCGAGCTCGTCGTCGGTCGCGGCGCGGCCCTCGCGGTAGTCGGGGAAGCGCTGGAGGAGCGCTGCGAGCCGTTCGCGCCGCTCCGGGTGCTGCCCGGTCGGATGGAGGCGCGCAAGGGCGGGGTGGCTCAGGACGTCGATCGGGCGATCCGGTCGAGCTCTTCGAGGCTCTTCTCGCCGTGCGCGAGGCCGACGAGGTAACAGAGGAGGGGCGCGTTCGTCCGGGCGCCGCTCTCGTGCGCGGCGAAGCCCGCGAGGTCGAGCAAGCGCTCCGTGTCCGCGGCCGAGAGTTCGAGCTCGGCGCGCGGCACGCCTGTCGCTCGAGCGAGTGCGTCGGCGCGCTGCGAAAGCCACTCGTTCACGCGAGTGAGGCTAGCCGGTTGGCGGCCGATTCGAGCCCGAGCTCCCTGAGGTGAGAGGACGCCTCCGCCCAGGTTGGTGTTTGTGAGGAGAGTGGAGGAAGAGGCGCAGAGGCGTCCATCGTCGCGATTCGCCGGTACAGGCGTAAGTCCTCCGCCTCGGATGCAAACCGGCCGTCGGCGAGAACCGCGTCGAGCGTGCCGTACTGCTTCAGCAGGTCAGCCGCCTTCTTCGGCCCGATGCCTCGCGCACCGGGAAGCTTGTCCGACGGGTCTCCGCGCAACGCGATGAGATCGACGACCTGCCCTGGGTCGACGCCGTAGCGCTCGCGCACGCCGTCGGGATCGATCCGATTGAGATCCGTCACGCCCTTCGTCGGCTGGAGGATCGTGACCCGGTCGCTCACGAGCTGGTACGCATCGCGATCGGAGGTGACCACGCGAACCTCTCCGGGCCATGTCGCCGCTGCCGCCGCGAGGAAGTCGTCCGCCTCGTAGCCGTCGCTCTTGGCGGCGACGAAGCCGGCAGAGCGCACCACGCCTGGAAGCAGGTCGAGCTGGTCGAGGAGCGCACGGTCGAACTCGCGACCCGACTGGTAGGCCGTGAACGCCTCGTGCCGATATGTCGGGACGGTGAGTGTGTCCCAACCGACGAGGATCGCGTCAGGAGCTTCTGCCTGCCAGAGCTGCGCGAGCCAGTTGGCGAAGCCCGAGATCGCGTTGTTGCGGATGTTCTTCGGGCCGCCGTGGTACGCGCGATGGGCGAGCGAGTCGCCGTCGAGCGCGAGCAGCACGCTCACAGCGACGCCTCCAGCTCTTCGATCCGCGCCATCAAACGGGCCGTCGCCTCCTGCGCAGCCTCGGTGATCTCCTGCCCGCGCAGGTCGTCGATGTCGACGGGCTCGCCGTACGCAACGCGAAGCTTCTCGAGCCGCAGCAACCGGTCGGTGCCGCGCAGCGCGGCGGGCACGAGCGGCACGCCTGCTTCGAGGGCGATGCGCGCAGCGCCGCTCCGCGGCCGTGGCTGGCGCGTCTTCATGAGTCCCTTGATGCGGCGCGTGCCCTCCGGGAACATCACGACGACGTTTCCCTCGCGCGCGAGGCGGACTGCGGTCTCGATGGCGACGGTGTCGTGCTGGCCCCGCCGCACCGGAAACGCACCGGCGGCGTCGATCAGCTTGTTGAGCGGAAACCAGTAGAGCTCCGACTTCGCCATGAATCGGAGGAACGTCGTCGGCCAGAGCGGCATGCCGAGCGGCCACGGGTCGAAGCTCGAGAGGTGGTTGCACGCGAGCACGCAACCGCCCGCCGGGATGTGCTCCTTGCCGGTCGAGCGGAGCCGAAATAGGCCGTAGAGCAGCGGCCAGGTCGCAGCCGCGATGAGGTTGTAGGCGAGGGTCGGCCGCACGGGCAGCAGTATGGCCGCTCCAGGCCCCGTGGTAGGAGCCGAGTGGGCCTCCCGCTATCGTGACCGCCCGTGGCATCCACCACAAAGGACAAAAAACAGAAGCGCCTCGTCATCGTCGAGTCCCCGGCCAAGGCGAAGACGATCGCCGGCTACCTCGGCGACGACTTCGTCGTCGAGTCGAGCGTCGGCCACATCCGCGATCTGCCTGAGCGCGCCGCCGACATTCCGGAGGAGTACAAGAAGCAGGCATGGGCGCGCCTCGGCGTCGACGTCGAGCACGACTTCGAGCCGCTCTACATCGTCGACCCCGACAAGCGGAAGAAGGTCAGCGAGCTGAAGAAGCTTCTGGCGTCGTCCGCCGAGCTCTTGCTCGCGACGGACGAAGACCGCGAAGGCGAGGCGATCGCGTGGCATCTCCTGCAGGTGCTCGACCCGAAGGTGCCCGTCCGCCGGATGGTGTTCCACGAGATCACCCGCGATGCGATCGACCGTGCGCTCGGCGAGACGCGCGAGGTCGACCAGCGGCTCGTCGACGCGCAGGAGACCCGGCGGATCCTCGACCGTCTCTACGGCTACGAGATCTCGCCGGTCCTCTGGAAGAAGATCATGCCGCGCCTCTCCGCGGGCCGCGTGCAGTCGGTCGCAACGCGGCTCGTCGTCGAGCGCGAGCGCGAGCGGCGCAGGTTCGTGCCGGCACAGTGGTGGGACATCGAGGGGACGTTCGACCCCGAGTCGTTCGCCGCGCGACTCGTCACCGTCGAAGGCAAGCGCGTCGCGCAGGGCCGTGACTTCGGGCCGGACGGAAAGGCGCGCAGCGACGACATCGTGCAGCTCGACGAGTCGGACGCGCGCGGACTCGCCGACAGGTTGAAGGACTCGTCGTTCAGCGTCGGGCGTGTCGAGCGCAAGCCGTACGTCCGGCGGCCGAGCCCGCCGTTCATGACCTCGACGCTGCAGCAGGAGGCGAGCCGCAAGCTGCGGTTCACCGCACAGACGACGATGCGCGTCGCACAGCGCCTCTACGAGAACGGATACATCACGTACATGCGCACCGACTCGACGACGCTGTCGGCGTCGGCACTCAAGGCAGCGCGAGCGCAGGCCGCCGAGCTCTTTGGCGCCGAGTACGTTCCCGCGAAGCCGCGGCAATACGAACGCAAGGTGAAGAACGCACAGGAGGCGCACGAGGCGATCCGTCCTTCCGGCGACTCTTTCCGCACGCCACAGCAGGTGCAGCGCGAGGTGTCACGCGACGAGCACGCGCTGTACGAGCTGATCTGGATTCGCACGCTCGCGTCGCAGATGGAGGACGCGAAGGGCCAGACCGTGTCGCTGCGCATCGCCGGCGAATCGTCGACGAGCGAGAACGTCGAGTTCGGCGCGTCGGGCACGGTGATCACGTTCCGAGGCTTCCTCGCCGCGTACGAGGAGGGTCGCGACGAGACAGAGTCGAAGGACGACGACGAGCGCCGTCTGCCGAACCTCGCCGAAGGCGATGCCGTGCAGCTCAAGCGACTCGAGCCGCAGGGCCACGAGACGAACCCGCCGCCCCGCTACACGGAGGCGACGCTCGTGCGCACGCTGGAGGAGCTCGGCATCGGCCGGCCGTCGACGTACGCATCGATCCTCGGCACGATCCTCGACCGCGGGTACGTCTTCAAGAAGGGCACCGCGCTCGTGCCGTCGTTCCTCGCGTTCTCGGTCGTCCAATTGCTCGAGCAGCACTTCGGGCGCCTCGTCGACTACGACTTCACGGCGCGCATGGAGGACGACCTCGACCGCATTGCCTCCGGCGACGAGCACCGGAACGAATGGCTGAGCCGCTTCTACTACGGCGTCGACGATGCTGACGGGAAGAACGACGGAAACGGCCTGAAGGAGCTCGTCTCCGACCTCGGCGGCATCGATGCGCGCGAGATCAACTCGATCGACATCGGCGACGGCATCGTGCTCCGCGTCGGGCGCTACGGCCCGTATCTCGAGCGTGACGGCGAGCGTGCGAACGTCCCCGACGACGTCGTTCCCGACGAGCTCACCGTCGAGCGGGCGGAGGAGCTGCTCGCGCAACCGTCGCAGGACCGCGTCCTCGGCGTCGATCCGGAGACGGGCCGCGACGTGATCGCCCGCAACGGCCGTTACGGGCCGTATGTCACGGAAGCGCTGCCCGATGGCTCGAAGGAGAAGCCGGCGACGGCGTCACTGTTCAAGGCGATGTCGCTCGACACCATCACCCTGCAGGACGCGCTTCAGCTTCTGCAGCTGCCGCGTGTGATCGGCGTCGGCGACGACGGCGAGGAGATCGTCGCGCGGAACGGCCGCTACGGGCCGTACGTGCAGCAGGGCAAGGAGTCGCGCTCGCTCGAGAGCGAGGAGCAGCTGCTGACCGTCGGCCTCGAGGAGGCCAAGGCGATTCTCGCGAAGCCCAAGGAACGCCGGGGCCGCCAGGCGGCCGCGCCGCTCAAGGAGGTCGGCGACGACCCGGCGAGCGGCAAGTCGATCGTCGTGAAGGCCGGCCGATTCGGGCCGTACGTCACCGACGGCGAGACGAATGCGAGCCTTCGCACAGGCGACGACCCGGAGCAGATCACACTCGATCGCGCGGTCGAGCTGCTGGCCGAGCGCCGTGCCAAAGGCCCGGCGAAGAAACGGGCGAAGGCGCCGGCGCGCGCCCGCAAGGCGAAGGCGCCCAAGGCGTCCTGAACGGCCAACTTTCCTCGTCCGAAATACGTCGTAGAATTCAGGTTGGACAGCGTTTCGCGTACGTGCGCAAACCGGTTGGCCGCTGACCGCGGAATATCCGAGCGCCCGTCACGTTCGAAACTTGGACAGATGCCGACGGTTCCCCTGGCAACCGGAGGATTTGGCTCCTAGAGTGAAGAAGGCCGCTTGATGCACCTCGACGCAGGAACTGAAAGGACTGAGCAGACCCTGACGCAGAACCAGCTTTCCGAGTTGCTCGAGACTGAACAGGCGAAGGCGCTCGTCGAGGGTGCCGAGGAGCGCGGCTATGTCGAGCCGACCGAGCTCGAGGCGTTCGCGCTCGAGCTGGACCTGAACGACCAGGACGTTGAGGAGCTCACGCGCGAGCTCGAGCGAATCGGCCTGGACGTGGGCGCGCCCGTGGCCGGAGCCAAGGCGGCCGCACCGGCCAGGAAAAAGGACGCCGACGACGATGACGACGCCCCGGCGCCGGCACCCGTCGCAGCTGCGTCCGGCGCTGCCGACAGCCTGCAGCTCTTCCTCGCGGACGTCGGCCGGCACAAGCTGCTGACCGCGGCTGAAGAGGTCATGCTCGCAAAGCGCATCGAGCGGGGCGACCCGACTGCGAAGCGCCGGATGATCGAGTCGAACCTCCGTCTCGTCGTCTCGATCGCCAAGGGCTACCGGGGTCTGGGCGTGCCGTTCCTCGACCTCATCCAGGAGGGGACGCTCGGCCTGAACCGTGCCGTCGAGAAGTTCGACTGGCGCCGTGGCTACAAGTTCTCGACCTACGCGACCTGGTGGATCCGCCAGTCGGTGCAGCGCGCGGTCGCGAACCATGCGCGCACGATTCGCGTCCCGGTCCATGTCGTCGAGCGTCAGCAGAAGCTGTCGCGCGCGTCGCGGCGCCTCGAGGTCGAGCTCGGCCGCGAGCCGACGAAGGAAGAGCTCGCGGAGGCAACCGGTCTCCCGATGCAGCACATCGACGAGGCGCTCGGCGCCGCGCACGCCTCCGTCTCGCTGAACCAGACGGTCGGCGCGGACGACGAGGGCGAGCTCGGAGATCTCTTCGCCGACCGCGAGGCCGCCGATCCGTTCGAGGAGGCCGAGGAGTCGCTGCGCCGACAGGGCGTGCGGCGGGCACTCGACGCGCTCCCCGAGCGCGAGCGGCGCATCCTCGAGCTGCGGTTCGGGTTCGCCGGCGAGCCGTGGACGCTCGAGGCGATCGGGCACGAGCTCGACCTCACCCGCGAGCGGGTGCGGCAGCTCGAGGGCCAGGCGCTGGCGCGCCTCGGTGCGCTGCGCGATCTGATCTCAGTCGCCGCCTAACGCTTCGCTCCGCTCGCTTCACGGGGGAAACCAGTTTCCCCCGTGGGCCCCCTTCTGGGTTGCTGTGGTCGCGGCTGGGCGGTATCACTGCTCTCGCCGAACAAGTTCGGCTCCGCGACGACTCAGTGCAGTTGATACAGCGTGCCGTCGAGGCTGACGGCGTAGAGCTCGCCGCCGGCGTCTTCGCCGAATGACGACAGCCCTGAAACCAGTCCGGTCATGCGGGTGGCGATCGAGGCGCGGCCCCTCGGGCCGACCCTGAAGCTCGAGACGATGCCGGTGCACAGGTCGCCGAAGACGTAGCGGCTCCGAAATGACGGGACACGCGCGCCGCGGTAGACGTAACCGCCGATCACGCCGCAGCCGCCGTCGCTGTGCGAGTACACCCACGTGGGAGCGACGAGTGCTGCTCCGCGTGCGAGCGCGATCTTCGGGTTGTAGAGCGCGTTCCCCTCGAAGCGGCTCCAGCCGTAGTTCGCGAGGGCGCCGAGCTTGCCGAGCGTCCGGAAGTCGATCTCTTCGTAGCGCGCTGCTCCGACGTCGCCGATCCAGAGGCTTCCAGTCGTCCGGTCGAACGAGAAGCGCCACGGGTTCCGCAGGCCCATCCCGACCGTCTGCCAGGACGCGCCGGGCTTGCTCGGGTCGATGCGGAGCAGCTTGCCGAGACGGCTCGCAGGGTTCTGCGCCCGGTTCTCCGGGTCGCCGACCGACGTGTCGCCCAGCGCCGGGTTCGTGCCGCCGTCGCCCATGCCGACGTAGAGGAATCCGTGCCGGTCGAACTCGAGCTGGCCGCCCTTGTGGTTCGGGTAGGGCTGCTGCACGAGAAGGAGCTCACGCGTGTACGAGGCATCGGTCGAGCTCAACTCGTCCACGTGCGTGTTGCCCTGGAGATCCGTGTAGTCGACGTAGTAGAGGTGGTTCTGCGCATAGCGCGGGCTGAACGCCATCGACAGCAGTCCGTGCTCTCCGTCGCTCTCGACCTTGTCGCGGATGTCGAGGAACGTCCCGGCGACGCTGCCGTTGCGCACGAGCTGAATGCGCCCCGCCTGTTCGACGACATAGAGCGTTGATGCGTCCCCCGGCGCCGACGTGACGTAGACGGGCTGGACGAGCCCGGTCGCGACCGGGACGAACGAAGCCGTGCGCGCGTTCGAGGCGAAGGCGCCCGCGAGCACGAACACCGCGACGACCCTGGCGACCCCCCACACGCGAGCGAGCGTATGATCCTCCTGGTCCGATTTAAAGAGCCAGTTCGACTCATGTCTAGCGGACCACTTCTTCCGATCGAGCTCGACCGCCGGCGGCCTCTGGGGCTCCAGGTCGAGGCCCGCATCCGCGAGCTGATCCGCTCCGGCGGCCTTCGCCCGGGCGCGTCGTTGCCCTCGACACGGGCGCTCGCTGCCGATCTCGGCCTCTCGCGAGGCGTCGCGGTCGGGGCTTACGCGCAGCTCGGCGCCGAGGGGTATATCGCGCTTCGGCGTGGCGCCGCGCCGACGGTGCTCGCGCTCGCCGGCGTAGCCGAGTCGATGGCGCCAAGGGGTGTCGACGTGCCCGTCGCGCTCGCGCGCTACAACCTTCGGCCCGACCTGCCCGATCTCTCGCTCTTTCCGCGCAGCGCCTGGTCGGCGGCGGAGCGCGCAGTTCTGGCCCGCGCTGCGAACACGGACCTCGCCTACGGCGAGCCGTTCGGAGCAGCCGACTTGCGGCACGAGCTCGCACCGTTTCTTGCGCGGACGCGCGGGGTTGTCGCGGTCGCCGAACGGACGGGCGTTCACGGCGGATCGACGCAGGCGCTCCTCGTGGTCGCGGAGGCATTGCGCCTCGACGGCGTCCGGCGGATCGGGGTCGAGGACCCGGGACACCGCTGGCGAACACGGGCGCTCAGGACGTCGGGCCTCGAGATCGTTCCGATTCCGGTCGACGAAGAAGGGCTGCAGGTCGACGCTCTCGACCATGTCGATGCGGTCGTCGTCAGTCCCGACCACCACTTCCCCTCAGGCGTCGCTCTTGTGCCCGGGCGTCGCCGCGCGCTCGTCGATTGGGCGGTTCGCGGCGGTCGAACGATCGTCGAGCACGACTACGACGGCCACTTCCGCTACGACCGGCCGCCGGCGGGGGCGCTGCAGGCGCTTGCACCGGAGCACGTCGTGTACGTCGGCAGCGCGAGCGCGCTCCTCGCGCCGACGCTGCGCCTGGGCTGGACGGTGTTGCCGGCGCGGCTCGTGGAGCCGGTGGCCAACCGCATGTTCGCGACCGTGGTCGCGCAGCCCCGGTTGTCGCAGCTCGCGCTTGCCGAGCTGATCCGTCGCGGTTCGCTCGACCGGCATCTCCGGAGGGCGCGGACTGCCTATCGCCGCAGGCGCGAGCTTCTCGTCGCCGAGGCGGCGGCCGTCATCCCGGGCGGCCGAGTGTCGGGTGCGCCCGTGGGCCTCTACGTCTCGCTGGCGCTGCCGGACCGCCTCGACGAAGCTGCGATCCTCACGGCTGCACGCAGTCGCGGTCTGGCGCTCGACGGCATCGGCGAGCACTGCATCCGGCCGCAGCCCCCGGGCCTCGTCCTCGGGTTCGCCGCGTCGCCGGAACCCACGCTGCGGAGAGGGCTCGACGAGCTCGCGGCCGTGGTCGAATAGGCACAGCGTCGCCGGCTAGACAGTCGAGGCAGGTACGGGGGCTGTGGTGGGCTTCGAGGCGAGGGTCGCGCCGTAACAAACGAGCAGGGCCGAGACAAAGACCCAGGCCGTGAGCTGCCATCGTCCGTGCACGAGCGCGGTGTAGCCGTCGAAGGTGGGCATCGCGTGATCGAGTGGGGGACCGTGGTGGTGATCGATCGCGTCGAAGAACGGGCTCCTCTTACCCCCGACGTCCCACGCCGGACGTAGCCGAACAAACGCGAGAGCGAGCATCCATTGAAAGCCGAGCAGCGCGACCGCGAGCGCCCGAGCGGATAGACGCACCTCTTGCAAGAGAAGCGCGACTGCCGGGATACATGCCGGCACGAACTCCAGTGCGTAGCGGCCCGCCGGAGCGTAGGCACCCGCCCAGTCGCTGAAGGTCGCCTGAAGGAGGATCGTGGGGAGGAGCACCAACGCGAGCCGCAGAACCGGCCCGGGGAAACGCCTCAGCCAGACCGGGAACCCGGCCAGGACAAGTAGAAGTGCCGGGTTGTTCGTGAGGAGTCCGTGCGCCGAATCGAATGACACCGCCGCGAGGCCTCGGGCCTCGCTCAGCGCAAAGAGCGCATTGCCGGGCTGAACCATGCGGGTCGGAAGCCAGGACGCATACCACGCTCGAATCGTGAGCTCGTACCCGATCCCCAAGACCAGGACTGGGACCGTGAGCGCCAGCAGTTGACGGACGCGCTCGCGGCCCGACTCCGGGCCGCGCGCGACCTGGACGAATGCAAGGGCAACGATGGTTCCGAACGCGATGGCGTTCTTGAAGTGAAACCAGGGCGAGGCGCCGACGAGGACGCCGAGGAGCACCAGGTGTCGAGACCGTCGCCTCGGCAGTTCGAGAAGCAGGAGGCAGCCGAGGAGCAGCGCGGCCGTGGGGAGGTCCGGGAAGATGCGTCCTTCGAGGCCGAGGAAGAACGGCGAGAGGCCCAGCGCCCCGGTGGCGATCGCGGCGAGCCAGATCTCGCTCGTGAACCGCCGCACCCACAGGAACGTCAGCACGAGCACGATGACCGCGATGACGACCATCGCCACGGTCGCGCCGTGAGCACCGTCGGCCCACACCGCCGGGGCGAGCACGGCCGAGAGACCCACGCCGTGCATCGAATACCAGTGCGGGCTGGCGGGCGTGAAAATGCTCGTGTTGACGTGCGGGTCGAGGTGCCCTGAGTAATACGAGAGGTACCGGCGCGCGAGATAGTCGTTCTTCACGTCGACATCACCGTCGTGAATGAGACTCTCGCTCACGATCAGGTAATGAGGCTCATCGCCCGAGTACGGCTGCGAGTCGTGCCACCTGACGGCGAGCAACCCCACCAGGACTGCGACGGCAACGATGACCGCTCGCCCAGCAAGACGACGCCGACCGCCCGAAGCGGAGATCCAGCCGCTCACCGACTCCACGTGGCTCCCGCGGCGATGCGGTATTCCCCACACTCTCGACATCCCGCGGTGAACCATGCACCACCCGCGCCGCCCGAGCGTCGCCTAGGGGAGCGTCTCGCCGGGTCTCGCTCGTATTTCATCGTCATCTGACTCGAAGAGGCCCGGCTCGCGGAGCGCCGGCTCGGGGTCAGACCCCGGGGCGTGTCTGGAAGTGGCTCGGCTCGCGGGGCGCCGGCTTGGGGTCAGACCCCGGGGCGTGTCTGGAAGTGGCTCGGCTCGCGGGGAGCCGGCTTGGGGTCAGACCCCGGGGCGTGTCTGGAAGAGGCTCGGCTCGCGGGGAGCCGGCTCGGGGTCAGACCCCGGGGCATGTCTGGAAGAGCCTCGGCCCCGCGGGGAGCCGGCTCGGGGTCAGACCCCGGGGCGTGGCTAGAACAGGCTCGGCTCGCCCGGCGTCGGCTTGGGGTCAGACCCCGGGACCCGTCCCGTTGGGACGCCCGCTCGTGGCGCCGTGGCCCGCATAGCGGCGGCGAGGATCGCCTGCTTCTCGAGCGGGACGACGAACATCTCGGCCGGCGGGCGGCGCAGGAACGTGCCGACGAGGAAGAGCTCGTCGAGGTCGCCCGGCTCTTCCGTCGTGAGCGCCCGTCGCGCCGCCGCGAGGCCGGCTTCGATCTCGAGATGGGCGCCGCCGCCGGGCGGGAGCGTGCGCTCCGCCGCGACCCTTCCTCCCGCGACGAAGAACGCTCGCGCGTGGCCAGGCTCTGCCGAGGGGACGACGACGCAGCGCTGCACCGCGCGCAATCCGTTCAGTCGCTCGAGCTCGCGGCACACGCGCTCGAGTGCGTCGATGCGATCTCGCAGCCGCGCCGCATCCTCGTAGCGACGCGCGTCCGCGAGCTGAGCGAGGCGGCGGCGCAGCCTCGGGAGCGCGAGCGACGGCCGCTCGAGATCAGCGGCGACGAGCGTCCGCGCGGCAAGCTGCGCTCGGCGCCTCGATCGGATGGGACCGAGCGCCGTCGGCGACGCAGACGCAACGACGCCCTCGCCGCGCTTCTTGAGCCAGACGTATCGGTCCGGTCGCGCGATGCGCGAGTTTGCCGGGGGCCGCAGCTCGCGAATGAGCCGCAACTCCTCGAGCGCCGCCTCGAGCTCGGAGCCGAGCACCCGCCACTCGATCCGCTCGACCGCGGCGAGCGCCGCCTCGACCGCCGGCCTTTGACGCTCGCTGCGGAAGTACGACCGCAGGCGAGCCCGCAGGTCGCGCGCCCGTCCGACGTACAGCAGTTGCCCGTTGCGGTCGTAGAAGAGATAGACGCCCGGACGCGCCGGGGCGCCGAACGCAAGCTGCCGCTTGTCCCACACGCGACGCCTCTGCGTGGCCGCGAGCCCGACGAGATCGGACACGGTGCGCGCGCCCCGCTCCTGCGCGAGCCCGATCAACGCGAGAAGCACCTCGGCGGTCGCCTGGGCATCGGGCAGCGCGCGGTGGCAGGGCTGCACCGACGTGTCGAGGAAATACGCGAGTTGCGCGAGGCTCGCGCGCGGCACCCGCCCTCCGAGCAACCGTCGCGCAAGCGGCACGGTGTCGACGACGGGAGAGGCGATCCGCGACCCGGTGAGGCGCTCGGTCTCCCGGTCGAGGAACGAGAGATCGAAGCGCGCGTTGTGCGCGACGAGCACCGAGTCGCCTGCCCAGGCGAGGAAGCGGCTCACCGCGACCGAGGGCGGCGGCGCCCCGCGCAGTTGGCGGTTGCTCAGCCCGGTGAGCGCCTCAACGCCCGGTCCCATCGGCATGCCCGGGTTCACGAGCGTCTCGAACTCGTCCTCGAGCTCGAAGCCTCGGACGCGCACGGCGCCGATCTCGCAGATCTGGGACGTTCCCGGCCGGAGGCCGGTCGTCTCGAGGTCGACGACGACGTATGTCGCGTCCTCGAGCAGCAGGTCGTGGCCGAGCGGCCGGGCCAGTGAGACCGCATCGCCGTTCCAGGCGAGCCGTGCATCGGTGTCGACGACTTCCGCGAGCAGCGAGCGGGCAAGCCCGACGGGCGCCTGCCGCAGGGCGAAGAGCCGTCGCGCCGCCTCCTCGGCGACAACCGGGCCGCGGCGCTCCTCGACGAGCTCCACGAGCCGGTCCGCCGCATCGAGCCGGAGTTGCATGCCACGATGCTAGGCGAACACGTGTTCGATTGCCAGGAGGGCGTTATCCTCGCCGCGTGGAGACGGTCCGCGAGCTGACGCCCGTGCTCGCCGAGCCCGAGGAGGCGGCCGAGCGCGTCACCGAGGTCCTGCCCGGCGAGCCGTTCCGCGTGATCGAGACCCGCGACGGCTGGGCCGAGATCCGCACTGCCTACGACTACCCCGGCTGGATCAAGGCTGGCGCCGTCGGCGGCGAGCCTGACGACGAGTGGCTCGAGAGCCGGTTCCCCGACCCGGTCACGTACGCGAGAACGCTCCTCGGCACGCCGTATCTCTGGGGCGGGATGACCGAGGCCGGCATCGACTGCTCAGGCCTTGTCCACATGAGCTTCCGGGCCACGGGGCGGCTCGTGCCGCGCGACGCTGACCAGCAGGAGGACGCCGGAACCCCGGTGGACGAGAGCGAGGCGCGCCCCGGCGACCTCGTGACGTACGGCGACGGGGGATCCGCCGGCCACATCGCGTTCTGGCTCGGCGCGGGCCGGATCCTCCACTCCACCCAGCGGGAGGACACAGACGGCGTGGTGGAGGAGACGGAGCCCGACGAGCTCGCCGGTATAAGGCGACTCATCTTTCGACTATGAGCTTATGATCACCCTCGCTTCTAACTAGCTGCGCCTTTCGAACGTCAGTAAGAATGCGGCAGACGCGGAAGGTTTCGCCATTTCGGCGCCTTGGCCGCGACAAGAATCGGAAACCCGGGAGGTAACGAAGTTGAACCGTAGGCACTCGTGGAAGTGGCTGGCTACCGCCGCTTCTCTCGCCGTAGGCCTGGCGCTGATCGCGTCGGCATGCGGGAGCAGCAGCAACAAGAGCGCTGGCTCTGGCGGGACGACCGCGACCAGCACGACCACCAGCGGCGGGAAGACATTCCCCAACTTCCGCATCGCTTTCGACACAGGGATCGACTACCTCGACCCGGGTCTCTCGTACACCGTCGAGGGCTGGGCGATCATGTGGAACGTGTACCTGCCCCTCATCGGGTACACCCACGCGAACGGTCCGGCCGGCGCGACGATCGTGCCGTACCTCGCGAAGGATCTGCCGAAAGTCTCGGCCGACGGCAAGACCTACAGCCTCGTTCTGAAGAAGGGCTTGAAGTACTCGGACGGCACGCCGATCAAGGCCAGTGACTTCGCGGCGACCATCGAGCGTGACTTCAAGGTCGACTCGCCGGGCGTCGGGTTCTTCGGCAACATCGTCGGCGCGGACACGTACGCCAAGACGAAGACCGGTCACATCAGCGGCATCACGACCGACGACTCGACCGGTGACATCACGATCAAGCTGAACTCGCCCCAGGGCGACTTCTCGAACATCCTCGCCACCGAGTTCGCGGCGCTCGTGCCCGCGAGCGCTCCGGCCAAGGATCAGTCGACGACGCCGCTGCCCTCCTCGGGCCCGTACATGATCAAGAGCTACGCCCCGAACAAGAGGGCGATCGTCGTTCGCAACCCGAACTTCGACGCGTCGGTCTTCGGCGGCAACGTTCCGTCGGGCAACCCGGACATGATGACGATCGACATCATCGGCGACGACACGGTGGCACTCCAGCGCGTGATCTCCGGCCAGGACGATTACGACTTCCACCAGATCCCGCCGGACCGGCTGGCATCGACGCAGCAGAAGTACGGCGACCAGATCAAGGTCTACACGCCGGCGAACACGTACTACTTCTTCATGAACAACCGGGTGGCGCCGTTCGACAACCTCAAGGTGCGCCAGGCCGTGAACTACGCGATCAACCGCGAGGCGCTCATCCGCATCTACGGCGGTTTGGGACAGCCGACGGAGAACGTGCTTCCGCCGACCTATCCGCAGTACAAGAAGCTCAACATGTACCCGTACGACCTTGCGAAGGCGAAGCAGCTGATCAAGGATTCGGGACAGGCGGGCGCGGACGTGACCGTGTGGAACCACGATCGCGGCACCGACCCGAAGGCGACTGCGTACCTGGTCGACGTGCTCAACTCGATCGGCCTGAAGGCCCACGAGAAGATCATCAACTCGGCCGTCTACTGGACGACCGTCGGCAACCAGGCCACGAAGGCGCAGATCGGCTTCGCCGACTGGTTCCAGGACTATCCGCATCCGCTCGACTGGTTCGACGTGTTGCTGAACGGCAACCGGATCACGGAGACGCACAACAACAACTACGCGAACTTCGACGACAAGGCGGTCAACGCCAAGATCGAGTCCTTGAAGAAGGAGCCGACACTGACTGACGCCGTGAACACCCAGTGGGCCAACGTCGACAAGATGGTCGACGAGCAGGCTCCGTGGGCCGCGTTCATGAACCGGCAGTTCACCGACTTCTTCAACGAAGACATGGATCTGAGCTGCTACGTCAACCACGTGCTCTACCAGTTCGACTACGCGACTGATTTGCCACAAGTAGAAGTCGGAGGTTGAACAATCGGGGGTGCCGGGAACGGCACCCCCGACGACTTTTCCCCGGTGAAGGTGGGAGGCGGTAGTGGCACATCAGGCAACCGAGACCGAGTTCACGCTCGACACGGCAGCGGCGCTGGCCTCTGAGGAACGCGCCGCCACGATCCGCGGCCGGAGCCCGTGGTATCTCGCCTGGAACCGGTTGCGCCGCAACTACGTTGCGTTCGCCTTCCTCCTCCTCTTCGTGCTCATCGTCGCAGCCTGTGCCCTCGCACCGGTGTATGCGAGCCATGTCGCCCATACCGGCCCGAACACGAACCACGTGCTCGAGACGATCAAGGTCCACGGGAAGGAAGTCTCGGTCGTCTCGCAGGGTGGCTACATCGACAAGAAGACCGGGAAGCCCTGCACGGTCTCGGGAACGGGTTGTGTGCTCTTCTCGGCTATCCCGATCGGCCCGACCTGGTTCGGTGCCGGCGGGCGGTTCGTCCTCGGCGCCGACGCGAACGGCCGCGATGTCGCCGTCCGGCTGCTGTACGGCGGGCGCACGTCGCTCGTCGTCGGTATCGGTTCGGCGGCCATCTGCGTCTTCTTCGCGGTGATCCTCGCCTTGCTGGCGGGTTATTTCGGCGGCTGGGGCGACTTCGTGATCACGCGCTTCTTCGACCTCATGTACGCGTTCCCGGTGGTGTTGCTCGGGATCGCGCTCGGCTCCGCGCTCGCGATCAACGGTTTCCATCACTTCGGGATCAACATCGAGAGCGGCAGCGTCTGGATTCCGACACTCGTCATCTCGTACGTGCTCATCCCCTACGTGGGGCGTCCGCTGCGCGGACAGATCCTGTCGCTGCGCGAGAAGGAGTTCATCGAGGCGGCGATCTCGCAGGGCGCGAGCCCGCTACGGGTGATGTTCACCGAGCTGCTGCCGAACATCGCGAGCTCACTGCTCGTCTTCTTCACGCTCATCATCGCGAACAACATCGTCCTCGAGGCTGCGCTCTCGTTCCTCGGCGCCGGCGTGCAGCCTCCGACCCCTTCCTGGGGCACGCTGATCGCCGACGGCCAGAACCTCATTGTCACGCGTCCGTGGCTCGCGCTCGCTCCCGGTATCGCGATCGTGCTGACCGTGCTGTCGCTGAACGTGTTCGGCGACGGTTTGCGTGACGCACTGGACCCGCGCGCCAAGATCAAGATCGAGCACTGAGCGTGGCCACGTTCCTCATCAGGCGGACGATCGGCGCGATCCTCGTGTGCATTGCGGTGACGTTCGTCGTCTTTCTGATCTTCATCGTCGTGCCGGGCGGCGACCCGGCGCAGCGCATCGCGGGCAAGAATGCAACACCACAGAACATCATCAACATTCGAGAGTCCTGGGGCTTCGACCAGCCGTTCTACGTGCAGTACTGGAATATGATGCAGAAGATGTTCAGCGGCGAGCTGGTGTCGTATACGAGCCAGCAGAACGTCCTCGATCAGATCATTCAGGGGATTCCTGCGACGTTCTCGCTTACCATCGGGGCCAGCATCATCTGGCTGTTCTTCGGGATCGTCGTGGGGGTGGTGTCAGCGATACGAGCGGGGAGGCTGTCGGATCGCGTCATAACGGTGCTCGCGCTCATCGGCATCTCGATGCCGGTGTTCTGGCTCGGCATCATCACGCGGTATTACCTCGCCGAGGGAGGGCTTGTCACCTGGTTCCCGGATGGCGAGTACGTCGCCTTCACGACGAGCCCCGTCCAGTGGTTCACCCACATGATCCTGCCCTGGCTGGTCCTGGCCGTGCTCTTCATCGGCTTCTACGGCCGCGTGCTGCGCGGGAACATCCTCGACACGATCAACGAGGACTACGTGCGCACAGCCAAGTCGAAGGGCCTCCCGCCGCGCCGCATCCTCGGGAAGCACGTGCTGCGCACGTCGCTCATCCCCATCATCACGCTCTTCGGCCTCGATTTCGCTGCGGTGCTCGGCGGCGGCGCGATCCTCACGGAGACGGTGTTCGACCTGCACGGCGTCGGCCAGTATGCGTACCAGTCGATCAACAACTTCGACCTGCCTCCGATCATGGGCGTGACGATGTACGCGGCGTTCTTCATCGTCGTGTTCAGCATGCTCGTCGACCTGTTCTACGCGTACCTCGACCCCAGAATCCGCCCGACCTAGTGCGCCACCCGGCCCCATCATTCGGCGCCCGGCTCGCCAGCACACTGCGCGCTGCCGCGTCCTCGGTCGACCCAGAAACCCCATTCTGGGGTCTCCCTGCGTCCTTGCATCGCTTGGTGCTGACGACCCGGGCATCCAAACATGGAGCCGGGCGGCGCACGATGGCGGAGCGCCTCCTCGAGGTCGAAGACCTCAGCGTGCACTTCTCCACGGTCGACGGCACGGTCAAGGCCGTCGACGGCGTCTCGTTCGAGCTCGAGCGCGGCAAGGTGCTGGGCATCGTCGGCGAGTCCGGTTCCGGCAAGAGCGTGACCGCGATGACGCTGATGGGGTTGACGCGCGACGTGAACGCGCACTTCGGCGGCAAGGTGATCTTCAAGGACAGAGACCTCCTCGAGCTCTCCGACGCGGAGATGCAGGACTACCGTGGCAACGAGCTCGGGATGATCTTCCAGGACCCGATGACGTCGCTGAACCCGGTGTACCGGATCGGCGAGCAGATCGTCGAGGCGATCCGAGCGCACGAGGACATCGACAAGCGGCGCGCCAAGCGGCGGGCGGTCGAGCTTCTGAAGCAGGTTGGGATTCCGAATCCGGAGTCGCGCGTCGATGACTTCCCGCACCAGTTCTCCGGCGGCATGCGGCAACGCGCGATGATTGCGATTGCGCTCTCGTGCAACCCGGACGTGCTCATCGCCGACGAGCCGACGACGGCGCTCGACGTAACGATCCAGGCGCAGATCATCGAGCTGATCGGCCGCCTGAAGGACGACTTCAACTCGGCGGTGATCATGATCACGCACGACCTCGGTGTCGTCGCCGACGTCGCCGACGAGATCCTCGTGATGTACGCCGGCCGCGTGGTCGAGCGGGCCGAGAAGCGCGATCTCTTCTACGACCCGCAGCACCCGTACACCTGGGGGCTGCTCGGCTCGATTCCGCGGCTCGACAGGCCGAAGCCCGATCGGCTGCATTCGATCAAGGGGTCGCCGCCGTCGGTGATCAACGCACCCCCGGGTTGCAAGTTCCGTCCGCGGTGCCCGCACGCATTCGAGAAATGCGTCGAGGAGCCACCGCTCGAGAACCGCGTCGAGAAGGCGGGGCATCTCGACCGCTGCTGGCTCGACGTCGAGGTCAAGCGCTCCCTGCGTGACGCGACGATCAACGGCGACACGCAGGAGGCGGCGTGAGCTCGAACGGCGACGTCTCGAAGGGGGCGCTCGTCGAGATCAAGCACGTCAAGAAATACTTCCCGATCCGGCAGGGCTTGCTCCAGCGCGAGGTCGCGCGCGTGCATGCCGTCGACGACGTGAGCTTCGCGGTGCAGGCGGGAGAGACTCTCGGCCTGGTCGGCGAGTCCGGCTGCGGCAAGTCGACGCTCGGTCGCACGATCGTCAGGCTGCTCGAGCCGACGGCGGGCGAGATCATCTTCGAGGGCCAGCGGATCGACGAGCACGGCGCTCGGCAATTGCGGCCGCTTCGCCGGCAGATGCAGATGGTGTTCCAGGATCCCTACGCGAGCCTGAATCCGCGCAAGCGGGTGGGGACGATCATCGGCGACCCGCTGAAGATCCACAAGCTCGGCGACGCGAAGGAGCGGAAGGCGAGGGTGGAGGAGCTGCTCGAGGTCGTGGGGCTCTCGCCGGAGCACTTCAACCGCTTCCCGCACGAGTTCTCGGGCGGTCAGCGCCAGCGGATCGGCATCGCTCGGGCGCTCGCCCTACAGCCGAAGCTGATCGTCGCCGACGAGCCGGTGTCGGCGCTCGACGTCTCGATTCAGTCGCAGATGCTGAACCTGCTGGAAGATCTCCAAAACGAGTTCAACCTGACGTACATCTTCATCGCTCACGACCTGGGCGTCGTGCGGCACGTGAGCGACCGGATCGCCGTGATGTACCTCGGGAAGCTCGTGGAGCTCTCGCCGGCCGAGGAGCTCTACACCCGGCCGATCATGCCGTACACCGAGGCGCTCCTCTCGGCGGTGCCGATCCCCGATCCCGACCTGGCGGCGGCGCGCGAGCGGATCGTGCTCGAGGGCGACGTCCCGAGCCCGATCAACCCGCCAACCGGCTGCCGGTTCCATCCCCGCTGCCGCTACGCGACGCAGGTCTGCTCCGAGGTCGAGCCGCCGCTCGTGGAGTATGGAAACGGCCACCTGGCAGCCTGTCACCATCCGCTGAACGTCGACGCGGCCGCCCTGCAGCGCGCCCACGTGGCGTCGACCACGCCGCTCACGACGGACGACGGCGCCGTTCCGAGGGACACCTCCGGCACATCGCACCCCGTGTCGGGAGAGACCTCGGATCCCAGCCGGACGCCCGATCCGGCTTAACCGAGCCGTCAGAATCCCTGGAAAGAGGTAGGACGCCCTAAAGGGGGGATAAGACGCAGCCGATACTCGGGGCATGGACGCCGCGGAGCGGAAAGAGATCATGAGCCGGTACGCGAACCACTCGGCCCGGTTCGAGGAGGTCGCCCAACGGCGCCGAAATGGCGCCGGCGCAGAGGTGATTCCCTTCCAGGGCCCGCTTCGGGAGCTCGAGCAGGAGCCGACGATGCGCGAGGTCGAGGTGCTCCAGCTCATCTGCGACGGTCTCGTCAACCGCGAGATCGGTCAGAAGCTCTTCCTCTCGGAAGAGACGGTCAAGTCGCACGTCCGGCACATCCTGGCGAAGCTCCAGGCGCGATCGCGCGCCCATGCCGTGGCCGTCGGCTTCCGCCGCGGCATCATCGGCTAGCGCCGGTACCTATGCAAAACGCCGGGGAAGCCCCCGGCGTTGTTCAAGCGTCTGTCGAAAACTCTGGTGCCGGTGACCATTGCACACCGGGTGCTTACCCACCCGGTGCCGTATGGCTAAAGGCTTTAGAGCCGTTTCCACCGGCTGTGGATATCCCCCCGTTGAGGGATGTCCACGCGCTTGTGGACAACGCAGAGTGTGACGGCTCTACCAGGCCGCGGATGCTTCCAACCATCGCGGCGTTGCGACGATCGAGACAATTAGCTGTCACGGGAGACTCCCTTTGCTTGGGGACTGACGGCATAAGAATTATACCCCTTTTGGGTGAGATTTCAAGGACAATGTCAGTTTTGACAACTTACGGACAATTACCAACAATCGGACGAGAGGCCTGCTTTCCTCTGGGTTGTGCCTGCTTGGTGCGGGCTGCGTTCTGGTGGTCGGGATCGTGCTTCCGGCTATCGGCTTGTCGCATCCCCTAGGTGCTTGCAGCCGTCGCTCCCTCGCCGATGCCGCTGAGCGGGAGGGAATCAGATCGGTCCGGGTGTCGAAGTCTCCGTGGCGTCGATCCTCTACATCTTTGCCGCGGTTGCTTCGGGCCCCGCCCGCCATCGTCATCGGTGGCGTCGGCATGCTTGCCGTTCTTCCGAGGCGAGATGCGAACTCAACGAACGTTTCGTTGGCTGACATGGACCGCGATTCGAGTCATTGCCGTGGGATTGCGGCGATGACAGCGGTGCCTCGTTCTACTGAATGCGACGCATCGCGATTTCTGGGGGCTCTTCGCCGGTGTGGCTGCGCCTTCGTTGTGAGATCGCGTTGCGGACTTGGCGCTCGAGCCTCGTCGCGCCGGCAATTCGCGGTACGGAATCATGGCTGGCGACCATTCCTGTCCGTTGTTCCGCCGCTCCTGGCGAGTCCGTTCCCTTGCAGGCTCCGGTGGTCGCTGTCCTCGCCTACTCGTACGCGACAATCTCGCCGTGGAGCGTCGCCCTCTTCACGATTCCGGCGGTTGCTGCCCAACGCTTGCTTCTGCTGTACCGGCAGCAGCGCGAGACAGACCGAGGCGCTTGGGTCGGCAAATGCGCGCCTTGCAAAGGCGAACTTGTCATTCGCGACTGCTCTGGTTGCAACACTTGACGCCCGAGATAGGTATACGGCGGGCCACTCGGCCGCTGTCGCCATCTACGCGAGTGATATCGCGAAACGTATGGGACTTTCAGACCACGACCAGGAGCTTGCCCACCTGTGTGGCCTCGTGCATGACGTCGGCAAGATTGGACTCCCAGCTGGACTTCTTGAGAAGCCGGGGGCTCTGACCCTAGAAGAGCGGCGTCAGATGGAGCAACACTCTGTGATTGGCGAGCGGATTCTGTCGAATGTCGACGATTACGTGGAGGTCGCTTCCATCGTCCGTCATCATCACGAGCGAGTAGACGGGCTCGGCTACCCCGATCAGCTCGAGCGAGATGGAATCCCGCTCCTTGCTCGGATCATCGCCGTTGCTGATGCCTACAACGCTATGACGTCCGCTCGCCCATATCGCGACGCCATGCCGAGCCGGGTCGCACGCCTCCGTCTCGCGCAAGCGGTTGAGGCACAGTTCGACACGTCAGTTGTGGCTGCCTTCGAGGCGATCCTTGCTGGAGCCTCCGAGGACTACCGAGCCGGTCGAGGGCCCGCTTTCGTACTCCACTCTTGGACAGGGACTGAGGTCACGGAACCACTTGAAAGTACACCGAGCTTGCGGCTTGCTGACGTTGCCGCCTTCGCCACTCTCGGCTAGCTCGCCAAGCGCGATCTCTTGCGGGCCGGGCATCCCTCAGTCCGCACTCTCCGAGGTCGTCGGCGGCAGTCGTCGCGTCGACGCAGAGGAGTCAATGTCCAGGTGCCATGCGCGGACGGCATCCACCCTCGATCTCACGCCGAGTTTTTCCAAGATGTGGCTGACATGCACCTTCGTCGTCGACTCGGCGATGAAGAGAGTCTGTGAGATCTCGCGGTTAGTTCTTCCTTGAACGATTAACTCGTACACCTCAAGTTCTCTCGGTGAGAGCGCCTCTTCCTTGCGAACCAGCCGCGCGAGATGAATGCCTGCACTTGAGGCGAGTGCATAGTCGCTCGACTCGGAGAGAAGAGCTGCAAGCCTGTCTCGGTGGGCTGTTTTTGAGACCTGTGCAACAAGCTTGGGACAGGCGCGACATGCGGTGACGATCACGTCGTTTAGTCCGCTCGAAAGGGCGAGTTCAAACTGCACCGAAACCTGCGCCGATGCGTCTTCGTGCGCAGCGACCATTGCTCGGATCAGTGCGGGAAACGCTATGCGTTCTGCATGGCTCGTCATCGTGGTCAACTGTCGGGCCGTCCCCTCCGCCTCCGAGGCGAGTCCGCGCGCCGCAGAGATCAGTCCGCGATGTCCGTCGTGTTCAGCGACTTGGGCTGGGTGCAGGCTTTCTGCTGGAGGGACAGCCAGGCATTCATTGGCTCGCCTCAAGTCCCCAACGCCAATCTGCAGTTTGGCCTCAGCGATGTGGAGGTTCGAGAGCGCCCATTTGTGCGGCTCATCTTTGAGCCGGCGGCTCAGTGCCGTGAGGATTTGCTGAGCCGACGAGAACCTCCGCAGTCCAATCAGGGCCGTTGCCCTAGTCAGTTGGATGTGCATGAGGGCGAAATCGAAGCCAATCATCTCTGCTTCGACTTGTGCGCGATCGCTCGCCTTAAGAGACTCGCCGTAACGTCCGGTCCAGCCAAGGATCCACGCGTGTTGGTTTAAGGTCGCGAGGCGAGTCATCGGCTCCGCGGGTAGCGGCAGGAGCGCGACTCCTGTCGCTGAAGCGTTCAGAGCATCGGAAGCGGCCCCTTCGGACACTGCCACGAGTAGTCGGCCTTGCGCACAGCGCAACTGATGTTCGACGCTTCCGTCTGATGTCGCAACGTAGCGGGACAAGGCATCGTGGATGTTCTCCAGTTCGTCCTCATAGGTGACGAGAAAGTGACCCCAGATCGCTGCCGCGCGCATGCGATTCGACACGGCGCTCGCCTCTGCGCGGCGGAACCATTTCTTAGCGGTCGCCCTGTCATCGGTTATGTGAGCCGCCCGCGCCGCGACCAGTTGGGCACGCGTCCGGAACTCCGGTTCGACCAGAGCGCGAGCCGCTCGTGATCCGAAGGCGAGAGCCTTCTCATATTCGCCGCCAAGAAGCGCAATCTCGCTCTCGGCCAGATCGACGATCGGTGAATCCAGGCGCGAACGACGAGCCAGTTGCACCCATCGGTCGACCGTGGCTACGCGTCCTTCGCTCAAGAGTTGCTCGAGTGCGCTCTGCAAGACGGTTTCAAGCGGGAAGAGCCGTTCGGGGACAGCTTCGGCGACCGCAAGGCATTCGTTCCATCGACGTCCTGCGAGGAGAACCGGTACGAGCTCGTCGACCAATACCGAAAGGTGATGCGTCTCGCGCCGGAGGCGCGCGATCAAGAATTCGGCGAGAAGAGGGTGGAGGGTGAAGTGCTGGCTGTCGTTGAACGTCAAGAGGCCGCGTCTCTCGGCTTCGTGAATGTCCGCTACGGCTGCATCACCAAGAAGGTCTTGAGCGACGGGAAGCTCGCCAACGCCGGTGAGGGCCAAGGCTGCCAACGCTTTCTGTGCGCCTGCCGGAGCAGTGCCTACGAGGTCTTCTGCGAGGAACTCGTACAGTCGCGCGGGGATCACATCCGGCAACTTCTCTGTTTCGGTGTGAGCGGCAAGGCCGATGATCGCCGGCCACCCGCGGGCAAGGCCAATGGACTTCTCGGTGTGGACGCGCCTCGAATGTGACAGGACCGCCTCCGCTTCGTCGTCGGTCATCGCGAGTTCTGCGGTCCCGAGCTCGAACGCTTCGCCATAGATCGAGAAGCGCGATGCCAGCCAGCTCGGCCGGCTCCGAGAGGTGATCACAAATGTGACGGGCAGGAGCTGCACGAGCGCACCGATGAAGTCTTCTGCCGCCGGGTTGCTCGAAAGATGGTGATAGTCATCGATTGCGAGCACGAGCTTTGGTTGCCAGTCCGTGCGGCTCCTTACGAGGACACGCGCCAGCGCATCCGGCCGTTGCTGAACGGCTGTGACGGCACCGACACGAGTGGTGCTCGAGCGCGTGTCATCCCCTCCGACGGCGTCCAGTTCCTCCGCTAAGCCGAGCGCGAGCGCAGCAACGTCGGCCGACGCTGTGGAGCTCGAGAACCAGGCGACCGGGCCTCGCCACTCCTTGAGCCACTCCCGAGCCAGCGTCGTCTTCCCGTATCCCGCGGGCGCGACGAGCAGGATGATGCGAGCTCCCGATTCGTCCAGAAGCTTCGTCAGCCGCGGGCGCTTGATGATGAAGCTCTGCGCGAGCGGCCTCGTTCTGGCCGTGCCCTCTGGTTCCATCCTGCCTCCGGGCCCACGCCTGGCCCTCGACGTCCGCAGTCCGCATTCCCTTTGACCATTGTGGACCGTGTTTCCGCAGGTAGATAGGGGACTCCCGCGCCCGGGGCGAATGCACCGGGCGCGGGTTGCCGTCAGCCCCCCGCGCCGGCCAAGGCCGGAGCGAGCTCGCGGGAGAGGGGGTCTTCTCCCGTGCGTGTCCTGAACGCGGCGGGGATCTGCCGTCGTCGCGGCACGCCGAGCTTTTGACGCAGCACGTCGCAGTGCGCCTTCGCCGTTCGCGGCGAGATGCCAAGCCGGAGGCCGATCTCGTCGTTCGAGCAGCCGCGGGCGATCAGCTCGACCACCTGGAGCTGCCGCTCGGTCAGGGCGAAGGGCGCGTCTTCGGATTTGCTGCTCATACGCCGAAGCTACGCGCGGACCGAACGGCCAACAATCGGCCGAAAGGAGTATTCGTTCAGGTCACGTTCAGATTCACAACCGAGCGCGGCTCAGACCCGCGCCGCGCGGAACCCGCCGCGCACGAAGCTCGCCTCGTGCCCGCGGAGATTCGCCTCTTCCAGCTCCTCTTGCGTCAACGCACCGATGCGAAGCAGCAGCTCGAGCTCGTCCCGCAGGTGCGTGTGCATCATCTCCGGGCCGTCCGTTGCGATCGTGAAGCGCACGCCGTGCTCGACGAACGTGCGGAAGACATCGCGCACCGCGTCTTCGTCGGGCAGCGCCTTCGTCAGCAGATTTGACGTCGGGCAGATCTCGAGCACGACCTCGGCTGCCTTCAGCTCGCGCATCAGCTCCTCGTCGCCGGCCGCGAGGATGCCGTGGCCGATCCGGTCGGGGCGCAGTACCTCGAGCACCTCGCCGAGCTCCTGGCGACCCATCTCGCCGCCCTCCTCGCCGACGTGGATCGTGACGCCGAGCCCCGCCGCGCGGGCCTCCTCGACCATCGGCTGCACCGCACGGTAGTCGTAGCGCTTGCCGCCCGGCCGCGGGCCGGCGATGTCGACGCCGACGACGCCGCGCGACGCCCAAGCGATCGCTTTCTCGACGATGACCTCGTTCTGCCGCGCGGTGAACGTGCGGTCCATCATCAAGATCAGCCCGGCCTCCACCTGCGGGTACTCGAGTCGCGCGCGGTCGAGGCCGCGGATTGCGGCGAGGATGATGTGGTCCAGATCGCGCTCGCCGCCGCGGTTTCGCTTCATCGGGTTGAACCGCAGCTCGAGCGTCGTGATCTGCTGCGAGCGGTACGCGCCGCCGATCGCCGCGTGCACCGATACCTCGACCGCGAGCGGGCTCGACTGGATCAGCTCCGTCCAGTGATAGATCTGGTCGAGCGCGTCGAGGTTCGGGACGCCGCGCGGATCGCTCACCGTCACCAGCCGGTCGAAGTCCCAGTAGTCCTTCACGGGGAGCGCGATGCCCTGCTCGTGGGCAAGCGTCCAGAGGATGTCGGACGAGACCGAGCCACCGAGATGGGTGTGCAGCTCGGCCAGACCGTCCATCGTTCGAGTCTAACCGCGGACGGTGTCAGGCGGCCCAGCCCACGACCGCCCAGCGCTTCCCCAGGAATCGCACCCCGAGGAGTGCGAGTCGCGCGGCGATCAACGCGTCGAGGCCGATCCAGAGACCCACGATCCCCCACGAGTAATGCAGCGACAGCAGGGCAATCGGGATGAACACCGCGGCGGCCGCGAGCATCGACCACATGAGATACGCCGTGTCGCCCGCGCCGATCAGGATGCCGTCGAGCGCGAACACCGCGCCGCCGAGCGGCTGCATCAGCGCGAAGAACGGCCAGAGCAGCGCCGCCTGCTTCAGGACGTCGGCGTCGCTCGAGAACGCCCGCGGAACGACGTCTCCGAGCGGGAGAAGGACCACCGCGAACACGCCGCCGAGCGCGACCGACCACCCGATCATCCGAACGGCCGCCGCGTACGCGCCGTCCGCGTCACCCGCGCCGAGCGTCCGGCCGACGATCACCTGGCCGGCGATCGCCACGGCGTCGAGGACGAGCGCGAGAAAGAAGAAGAGCTGGATCGCGATCTGATGCGCGCCGATCACGGCGTCGCCCATCCTCGCCGCCACCGACGACGCGGCGAGGAACGCGGCGATCAGCGCCGTCGTCCGTACGAAGATCTGGCCGCCGATTCGCATCATCGGCCGAATCTCCCTCAGGCTCGGACGCCTCGAGTCGGCGTGAGGACGGAGGAGCTCGAGGACGAACGCGACGCCCATGCCGGCCTGGGCGATCGCCGTACCCGCGGCGGAGCCTGCGATGCCCCAGTGGAAGCCGTAGACGAACAGCAGCTCCAGCACGATGTTCGCGAGGTTCGCGACGACGACGATCTCGAACGGTCGCCGCAGGTTCGAGACGCCGCGGAGGTAGCCCTGCCCCGCGACGGCGATCATCGCCGGCAGCAGGCCCACGGCTGCGATCCGGAAGTAGGTGAGCGCGAAGTCACCCGACCGGCCATGCCCTCCGAGGCCCCGCAGGAGTGGGCCTGCCGTCGCCTCGAGCCCGACGACGAGGCCGAGGCCGATCGCGAGAGCAAGCCAGAGCGCCTGGGCTGCGAGGCGCGCGGCTCGCTCCTCCTGGCCGGCTCCTGCGGCACGGGCGACGACTGCAGTCGTCCCGTAGGCGAGGAAGTTGAAGATCGAGAACGCGCCGCCGAGAACGGCTGCTGCCAGGCCGAGCGCGGCGAGCTGCGGGCGGCCCAGGTGTCCGACGATCGCCGTGTCGACGAGCACGTACAGCGGCTCCGCAGCGAGCGCGCCGAGGGCCGGAAGAGCCAGCCGGAGGATCTCCCGGTCGTGGGGTGAACGGACGTGCACCGCCCTGCCGACGATAATGGCCGCGATGAAGGTCGGGATCGTCGTGCCGTATTCGTGGTCCTTCTGGGGCGCCGTCGTCGAGCACGCGGAGCTCCAGTCGGAAGCCCTGCGCGCGCGGGGCGTCGAGGTGAAGACGATCATGGGCAACGATCCACCCGGTCAGTTCACGCGGGTGCTGCATCCGCGCCACGGGCGGCACGGCAACCCGCCGCCCGATGTGATCCCGATCGGGCGCTCCGTGATCGTGCCGGCGAACGGATCGCTGCCGAACATCATCCTCAGCCCGCGCGCCATTCCGCGCATCCGCCGCACGCTCGAGCGTGAGCGGTTCGACATCCTTCACCTGCACGAGCCGATGACGCCGATCCCGTGCATCTGCGCGCTCGCTTCGTACCGCGGGCCGATGGTCGGCACGTTCCACGCGAGCGGTGACCTCGGCTGGATGAAGATCGCGACTCCTGTCTGGGGCTTCCTGGCCGACCGGATCGACCGCCGCATCGCGGTCTCCGAGATGGCGCGCGAGACCGCCAACAGCTGGCTGCCCGGCGACTACGAGATCATCCCGAACGGCGTGCTCATTCCCGACGGCGCCGATCCCGCCGCCCGCGAGCACCGCATCGTGTTCGCCGGGCGGCACGAGTCGCGCAAGGGGTTGCAGGTGCTGCTCGAGGTCTGGCCGGAGATCCGCCGCCGCACCGGCGCGACGCTGCACATCATCGGCGCCGACCCGCTTCGCGTTCGACTGCTGATGACGCGGATGCGCGTGCCCGACGATGGGATCGAGGTGCTCGGCTTCCTCGACCAGGAGATCTTTACGCAGGAGCTGCTGAGCGCGAAGCTACTCGTCGCTCCTTCGCTCGGCGGCGAGAGCTTCGGCATGGTGCTGACGCGCGCACTCGCTTGCGCGACGCCCGTCGTCGCCTCCGACATCCCGGGCTACCGCGACGTGATGACGCCCGAGGCCTGCGTCGCATTCCCTGCCGGCGACGGCGCGGCGCTCGTCGAGGCCGTGGAGAGAATGCTCGCCGATGAGCCGAGGCGACAGGCAATGGGGATTGCAGGACGAAAGCTCGCGCAGGATCTCTATTCCTGGGATGCGATCGCGCGGCGCCTGATCGCGATCTACGAGTCCGCGATCGCCGAGCAGGGCGCGCCGTCGGCGGTCGCATCGTGAAGCTGCAGCACATTCGCCTGCCCAGGAGCACGCTGGGGAAGGCCGCACTCGGGCTGCCGCTCCTCGCCATCGTCATCACGCTCTTCCTCTGGCGCGGGCCGAGCTTCACGGCGATCGGCGATGCGTTCGCGTCGGTCGAGTGGCAGTGGGTCGCTGTGTCGATCGTGCTCAATCTGCTGTCGGTCGTCGCACGGGCACTCGCGTGGACGATCGTGATCCGCTCGGCGATGAAGCCGCCACACCCGGCGGCGCCGCTCGTGTTCTCGGCATTCTCCGTTGGGCTCTTCGCGAACGCCGTGCTGCCCGGGCGCATCGGGGAGCTCGCGCGCGTCGCCGTGCTCACGCGCAAGCTGCCCGAGCGCAAGGGCGCGTGGGCGACCCTCGTCGGCACGGTCTTCGCACACCGCGTCTTCGACGTCGTGCCGGTCGTGCTGCTCGTGCTCTACGTCGTCGCAACGGCGAACATCCCGACCTACGCGCGAAGCAGCCTCGTCGCCGCGATCTGCGTCGGGATCGCGCTGTTCGCATTCGCGTTCATCAGCGCGCGCCGCCCGCACGAGGTGAGGGTGGAGGTGGCGAGCCGGGCGAGACGGCTTATCGCAATGGCGCGGCAGGGGCTCGGTGTCATGCGCTCGCCGCTCGGCGCCGCCGGCGCCGTGTTCTTCCAGATCATCGGCTGGGTCCTCCAACTGTTCGCCGTGTGGACGGCGATGCGTGCATTCGACATCCACGCGCCGCTTCCGGCCGCCGGGGTCGTCCTGCTGTTGATGAACGTCGTGACGATCTTTCCGTTCTGGCCGGGTAACGTCGGTCTCGTGCAAGTTGCGATCGCGTCCGCGCTGGCGGGCTACGGCGTCCCATACGGCCGCGGCATCGCGTACGGGTTCGGGCTCCAGGCGATCGAGGCGTCGGTCGGCATCGGCGTCGGGCTGCTGTTCCTCGCGCGCGAGGGCCTCTCGATGGCGATGCTCAGGGTGATGCCGAACGCAGCGCAAGCGGAGGGCGGTAGCGTCGAAGACATCGAGGAGAGCGAGGCGGATGCCGGCGCCGAGAGCGCTCGCGTCACCGGCTAGCCTCAAGGGCGTGCTCGCCGCGCGCGATGCGGCGGCAGCGCTCGAGGACGGGTTCGTGCACGTCGGCATCGAGTGCGACCAGCTGCCCCTCGCCGACGGAGGCGAAGGCACGATCGACGCACTCTGCGACGAGTGGGACGAGTGCCCGGTGCACGACGCGTTCGGCCGCTTGCGCACGGCCCGCGTGGGGAGGCGCGACCACGGCGTCGTCGTCGAGGCGGCGCAGGTGATTCCGTTCGACCCGAGCGGTCATGACGTGATGCACGCGTCGAGCCGCGGTCTCGGCGAGCTGCTCGCGCTACTCCAACCGGAGGGGCCGCTCGTAATCGGGATCGGCGGCACCGCGACGATGGACGGTGGGGAGGGCCTGCTCGCCGTGCTCGGCCAGCTGCCCGCGCCGACGACGGTGCTCTGCGACGTGCAGACGACGCTCTACGACGCGCCGCGTCTCTTCGGACCGCAAAAGGGCGCGACGCCGGAGCAGGTCGTCGAGCTCGAGCGGCGACTGCGGGCGCGCGCAGATCTGGCGCGGTACGCCGAGCTGCCGGGAGCGGGGGCGGCGGGCGGTCTCGGTGCGGCGCTCGCTTCGCTCGGCGCCGAGCTCGTGCCGGGCGCCGCAGCGGTCGTCGAGCTTGCCGGCTTCGACCCGCGGCCGTACGGCCTCGTCGTCACCGGTGAGGGTCGCGTCGACCTGACGACGGCCGAGGGCAAGGCTCCGGCGGAGGTCGTGCACCGCTGCACGGTCGCCGGTGTTCCATGCGTCGTCTTCGGGGGGATCGTCGAGGAGCTCGTCCCCGGCGCCGAGACGATCTCTCTCTCCGGCGATCCGGCGCGTGCCGTCCGCGATCTCTTCGAGCTAGGCCTGCGGCTCGGGACGCGCCTGCTCGACGCGGCGGGCTAGCTCTTCGACCTTGCCCTGCGCGCTGTCGAGCCGCCGGCGGCAGAACGCATAGAGCTGCTCACCGCGCTCCCAGAGCGCGAGCGCTTCGTCGAGCGAGGCCTCACCCTGCTCGAGCCGCTGGACGATCTGCTCGAGCTCGGCCTGCGCCTGCTCGAAGGTGGGCTCCTCGGTGCTCACGATCTGACGTCCTCGACCCGCGCGCCGAACGCGCCCTCGGCGAGCTCCACCTCGACGCGCGCTCCTGCTGCGACGTCGGCCGCGTTCGCGAGGACGTGCGAGTCCGTCCGGACGATCGCGTACCCTCGCTTGAGTGTTGCCTTCGGTGACAACGCAACGAGCCTTCCCGCGGTTCCCTCGAGCGCCGCCCGCTTCCGCTCGACCATGAGCGCCGGTGCACGTGCGAACCGCTCGGCGGTTCCCGCGAGGACTGCCCGCTTGCGCTCGACCATCAGTGCTGGTGCGCGCCGCAGCCGCTCGTGCGCCCGCTCGACGCGCTCGCTCTCCGTCTCGAGCGTACGTCGGGGCGCGGTGCGGAGCCGCTCCGCCGAGCGTTCGAGCCGCTGAGCGTCGCGCTCGAGCGTTCGTCGCGCGCAGCGTGCGAGCGACTCGCGTGCCCGGTCGAGCGTTCCCGACAATTCAGCCAGCTCCGGGACGACGAGCTTGCCTGCCATGGTCGGTGTCGATGCCCGCACGTCGGCGGCCAGGTCGCAGAGCGGCGTGTCCTGCTCGTGGCCGACGGCAGACACGATCGGCACGCGGCAGCCGGCGACAGCGCGCACGAGGCGCTCGTCGCTGAAGGGGAGGAGGTCCTCGAAGCTGCCGCCGCCTCGCGTGAGCACGATCACGTCCACGTCAGGTTGCTCGCAGAGCGCATCGAGTGCTGCGACGATGCCGAGCGCAGCGCGCGGCCCCTGCACGTATGTCTCCGCGACGAGCACGTCGGCGGCGGGGAAGCGCGCCTGGATCGTCGTGATCACGTCGCGCTTCGCGGCGGCGTCGTTTCCTGTTACGAGCCCGATGCGACGCGGCAGGAGCGGCAGCGCGCGCTTTCGTGCGGCGGCGAACAGTCCTTCGGCGGCGAGCGACGTCTTCAGACGCTCGAGCGCGGCGAGATGGGCGCCGACGCCAAAGCGCTCGATCGAGAGTGCGCGCAGGCGCAGGTCGCCTCGCTGCTCGTAGAGCTCCGGGCGGCCGAAGACGTGCACGCGCTCGCCGTCGGAGAGCTCGAGGCGGAGGCCGTCGAACTGGCCGCGCGGCATCGTCACGCCGAGCGACGAACCGTCGGTGGGATCTTTGAGCGAGAAGAACACGCTCGCCCAGCGCTCGTGGCGCCGGAGCTCGGTCACCTCGCCCTCCACCCAGACCGTCGGCAGATTCCGAAGGTACTGCGCTACCCCTCGGTTGAACGCGGAGACCGAGTAGACGGTGCGGTCGTCGTAGGGGAGCGGTTCGACCTTGCTCACGCCGCCACCCTAACGAGTGGCCGGACGGTCAGGCTAAAGCAGGATCTCGGCCGCTGTCTCGTGCGCGCAGCCGCGGTTCGCGACGAGCTCGACGGCGAGATGCAGGTCGGCATCGCTCGCTGCGAGCCGTTCGGCGAGGGCGAGCGGATAACCGGCTTCGATCAGCACGTGCAGCCGCCAGCTCTCGACTTTCGAGCTTTCGCTGGTCTCTGTGAGTGCGATCTCTGTCATCTCGTTCATGGCTCCCGTGGTTCGTGGTTGCTAGGACGAACCCTTCCCGGTTTTGTTGGCGACGATGCGCCGGAGCCCGTAAAGCTTCTATCCGCGGCCCGTAAAGCTTCTATGAAGAGCTGCGGAGCGCACCGGTCGCGTCGAAGCGGCGTACGAGTTCGCGAAGGCGCGCCTCGAGCACGGCGCGCTCAGCCTCGGCGTCGGCGCCGAGGTCTTCGAGTCGCCTGCGGACGTCGGCCTCGAGCTCGGCAATGCGTCCGTCGAGCGCGATCATCCATTCGTCGCGTTGACGCTCGAGCGCGTTGGTCGCGTCGGTGAGCCGACGTTCGAGCCTCTGCGCGCCCGCGTCGCCGACATGTGCGAGCCGTTCGGCGAGAACCGCCTCGGCTTCGCGTGCAAAAACCTCGACAGAACGGTCGAGCTCGCGCGAGAGCCGCTGCGCCGCATGCTCTCGGCCCGACTTCACGAGTGCGGCCATCTGCGCCGCCGCCTCGTCGGAGTACGTCGTCGTGGCGCGCTGCACGATCCGCTCCATCTGCTCGATCTGGCGTCGCTGTACATCTTCGAATCCGGCCCTAATGCGCTGACCCGCTTCGACCTCCTCGCGCTCGATTCGCTCGAGCATCTCCTTCTCGCGTCGCCGCAGCCGTTCGTCGAGCTCGTGCAGCGCGCGTCGCCGTTCCGCCGCATGGCTATCGAGCTCTGCGCGCGCGGCCGTCAGTGCTTCTTCAAGCGCCTTCTCGATCTCTGCGCGCATGCGTGCAACCGCCGCTCGCTGCTCATCGCTCTCCGTTACGAGCCGTTCCGCTTCGGTCTCGATCCGAGCCTCGACGTCGGAAAGGAGGCGTTTCTGACGCTGCGCAAGCTCGGCGATACGGGACTTGGTCGCCTCGGCTGCACGGTCGAGATCCTGTGCCCAAGAAGCGTGCCGCTGCTCGACCTGCGCCTGCGTCGCCGTGAGCGCTTCGGTGAGCGATGCGACGGCGTCGCGTTCACGGTCGGCGAACTCGCTCCGGCGCTGTTCCGCGATCCTGCGTTCTTCCTCGACGAGCAGTGAGATGGAGTCCGCGCGTGCGCGTGCGAGCGTCCGTTCGAGCTCTTCGGCGCGGTCGGCCGTTTCCTTGTCGACGAGTGCGAACAGCGTCGCCTGCGCGCCGGCCAGGTGGGCATCGATCGTCTCGGCCCGGCGAAGTGCTGCGCGCAGGAGGAACGACGCCCAGGCGGCGACCGCGCTCGCGGTGAGCATCGCGGCTGCGACGGCGAGCTCTCGTTCCTGCCGCAGCGCGACGTAGATCCACGCGATCACGGCTGCGGCTGAGATGAGACCCGCGGCAACGATCAGCACCAGCCTGCCCACGACGCGCGCCGCAGCGGCGACGAGCGTGAGCGCCGCGAGCACGACGCTCAGGGCGCCGGCGATCTCGAACGCGGTCGTCAGTGACACCGCTGGCATGGTACGGGTCTGCTCAGCCGACGCGCGCGAGCAGGAGTGCACCGGCGAGCAGCGGGAGGGCCGCCGAAAGGAGCCGCAGCGCGGTCTCCGGCCCTCGAAGCAGGAGCTCGGCGTCCGGCGGCCGCTCGGTCGGGGAACGCCGGATGCGCCGCACCTCGGTCGAGAGCCGCCGCTGGGCGAGGCTGACGAGGAACGCGAACGCGGCCGCCGCTACCGCCTCGCCCCGGATGCGCTCGGCGGAGGCGGCGTACGCCGTCAGCACGGGGAACGCCCCCCAGGCTCCCGCAAACCAAAAGTCCGAGTGCAACGCGCCGCCGAACAGCTCGAGGTTGTACGCGACGACGACGACACCGCCGAATGCAACGAAGGCCAGGAGCCACAGGGTCGACTGCGTCGCGACGACGATGCCGATGGCACATGCGGCGCCGATCGAGACGGCGGCGAGCGCGATCAGCACGCCGCCCGGGATCTGCGTCTGCAGCGGGCGGCCCTGAAGCTCGTCCAGCGCGTGCGCGCCGATCCCCATCGCGAGCAGGAAGGCGAGCGTCGTCCAGCCGAGTAGGCCCCATTGCATTCGCGGTGCGAGTGCGGCGCCGATGGCGACATACGAGAGATGCCACAGCGTGTACGGCGGGTGCAGCAGCGTGACGTAGTCGCGCCAGCCGCCCGGTCGCAGCGCGTAGAACGCCGGCCGGGCTGCGCTGCTCACGTGCGCGTGCCCCAGATGACGACGCCACCCCCGACGCTGAGCCGGCGGCATCGAACGTCTGCGATCCCCGCATCGCGCCAGAGAGCGAGCTGCGCTTCGAGTGGCAGCCGCGCGTAGAAGCCGCGGATGCTCGGGCCGAGGAAGCTCCCGACCTCGTGCCAGCCGGGCGAGACGACGGCGCCTGCGATTGGCAACCCAACTCGCACGTAGAGCTCCCAGAGCGGGCGCCAGATGCCGCGGGGCAGGCCGAACTCCTGCATCGCGATCACGCCGCCGGGCTTCACGACGCGCGCGAGCTCGCGCATGGTCGCGGCAGGGTCGTCGACGTAGCGCAGCAGGTACGTGAACGTCAGTGCGTCGAACTCCCCGTCCGCGAATGGGAGCGCCTCCGCGCGCCCTTCGCGAAGCTCGATCCTCGAGCCGAGACCGGCCTGCTCGACGCGCGCACGTCCCGCTGCGAGCATCTCCTTGCTCTGGTCGATGCCGACGATCGTCCGTTCGGGCTCGGCGCGTGCGAGTGCGATCGAGACGGCGGCCGTTCCGCTCGCGACGTCGACCGTCCGCTTCGCGTGCGCGGGGACTCGCGAGACGAGGAACGCGCGCCAGCGCGGGTCCTGCCCGAACGAGAGGAGCCGCGCGTAGCGGTCGTAGGTCGGGCCGAGCGGCGCGAAGAGCGTGCGCGCGTGCTGCGTCTTCGTCGAGACGCTCACGTGACGAGCTCGTTGGCGAGGAGATCCATCAGGAGCCCATCGTGCCAGGGTCCGGCGTCGACGCGCTTGTCGTTGCGCATCACGTGCCCCGACGAGTGAGATCAGGATCGGTGGTCATATGCTGACTCGATGACGCTGAGCGACGACCTCGACCGCATCGCCTCCGTCGCGGCCTCCCTTGCGTCGCCCGGTGAGCACGTCACGGGCATTCTCGCCGCCGAGCCGCTCGGCGCGGGGATCGTCTACCTCTGTGCATACGAGTCGGAGGAGGGCGCCCATACGTGGCTTGCCCTCGACGTGCTCGGCGCGCCGGTCGAGAGCCGCCGCGTCGTCCACGACGCCGCGTCGCTCGCCGCGCTCTGCGAGGTCGCAGAGGAGACGGCCGGCGGGGGCGATCTCACGGCGCTGCGGGCCACCCTCGCCGACCTGCGCCGGCGGGAGGCCCCGGAAGGGATCGAGGAGGCGGAGACGGCTGCGCTCGAGCTCGAGCAGACGCTCCAGCCCGAGCCTCGCCTCGCCACGACCGCCTACCTGGATGCGCTCGGGGTGGCGTCCCGCCGCCTCGAGCAGGCGCTCGGCGAGGAGTCGGGCTCTCCGTTCGCTGCGGCGCTCCAGCAGGCGCTTCCGGCGGTCGAGGAGCTCGCGGCCGAGGTCGAGCGACGGTACAAGGGTCCCCTCACCTAGAATTCGGAGCATGGAAGGCAGCGGCGGATTCGGATTCCCCTTCGGCGGCGACCCCGAGGACCTCATGCGCGGGCTGCGGGAGTTCGCGGAGCAGCAGGCGGAGACGGTGCAGGAGGCACAGCGCGAGCAGTTCGCCACGCTGACGCTGAACACGGCCGTCGAGCTCACGGCTGCCGCACTCGCTCAGATGGAGCCGACGGGCGGCGTCGACGAGCAGGCGATCGCGCTCCGCGATGCCATGCGTCTGCTCTTCCCCGAGGCGGTGGCGCTCGTCAGCGCCGCACGCCAGGGCTTCATGCGCGAGTCGTAGTCGTTGCGCCCGACCGGGCGGCGTCGCCTGGCCGGACGCATACAATCGCGCCGCCCGTGACCCTGTTCGACCGAGCCCTCGTTCGCCTGCTGCCCGCCGTGCCGAAGCCGGTCGTCCAGCTCTTCTCCGCGCGCTACATCGCCGGGAGCACGCTCGCCGATGCCGTGCGCGTCGTGAAGCAACTGAACGCCGACGGAAAGCTGGCGACGATCGACGTGCTCGGCGAGGAGATCACGCACGACGACGAGGCGCGCGCCATCGCGCAGGCGTATCGCGACGCGTTGGACGAGATCGAGCACGAGCAACTCGACGCCAACGTCAGCGTCAAGCTCACCGGGCTCGGTCTCGGGCTGTCCTACGACCGGTGCCGCGCGAACCTCGAGGACGTCGTGCGACAGGCTGCGGAGGATCACAGCTTCGTGCGGATCGACATGGAGGACTCGTCGACGACCGACGACACGCTGCGTCTCTATCGCGAGCTGCGCGAGGCCGGCCACGAGAACGTCGGCGTCGTGGTGCAGGCGCATCTGCGTCGCACGTACGACGACATCCAGGCGCTCGCCGATCTGCGGCCCAACATCCGCATCTGCAAGGGCATCTACGTCGAGCCGTCGTCGATCGCATTCAACGACGCGGACGCGATTCGTGCGAACTTCGTGCGCTGCCTCGACGCGTTGTTCGACATCGGTGCGTACGTCGGGATCGCTACGCACGACGAGTGGCTGATCGGCCGGGCGTTGCGCACCGTCGCCGAGCGGGGTCTCCACCGTGACGCGTACGAGCTCCAGATGCTGCTCGGCGTGCGCGAACAACGTGGAACCGAGCTCGTCGCCGAGGGTCACCGCCTACGTGTGTACGTCCCGTTCGGCGAGGAGTGGTACGCGTACTCGTTGCGCCGGCTTCAGGAGAACCCGGCGATGGCGGGGACGATCGCACGTGCGACGGTCGGGCGCGTGCTCGGCCGCGCCGCATGATCTGGGCGAAGGCCGAAGGCTGCCGCGTCACGCTCGCCGACGGGCGCGAGCTGCTCGACTTGACCGGCGGCTTCGGGGTCGCGGCGCTCGGTCACCGCAACCCTCGCATCCTCGAAGCGTGGCGCGAGCAGGAGGTGGTGCACGCGCTCGGGGATCTCGCGGACGCGGAGGTCACCGTGCGGCTGCGCGACGCGCTACCGCGTCCGTCGAAGCTCGGCGTGACGGGCGAGGACGCGGTCGAGATCGCGCTGCGCACGGCGCTCCTCGCAACAGGTCGGCCCGGCATCGTCGCGTTCGACGGTGCGTATCACGGCACCGGTCTCCTCGCGCTGGCCGCGACGGGGTTCGAGCAGTTCAGGGCTCCCTTCGAGCCATGGCTACCGGGACCGGTGCATCGCCGCGTGTGGGGCGAGGATCCCGGTGAGCTGCCGGCCGATACGGCCTGCGTGATCGTCGAGCCCGTGCAGGGGCGCGCCGGCTCGCGCGTCCCGCTACCGGAGTTCCTGCCGACGCTGCGCGCGCGGTGCGACGACGCGGGAGCGCTGCTCGTCGTCGACTCGATCTACGCGGGCCTCGGCCGGATCGGTGAGCTCTATCCGGGCGACGACGTCGCGGACGTGCTCTGCATCGGGAAGGCCCTCGGCGGAGGCTTGCCGCTCTCTGCCGCGCTCTTCTACCGCGACGGGCTCGACGAGCTCTGGAATCTGGGCCCGGAGGACGTCTACACCCACACGCACGTCGGCAGCCCACTCGCCTGCGCCGCCGCCCTCGTGCTCCTGGCCGAGCTGCCCGGGCTCCTCGAGCGGGTCCTCGCGGCAGGCGAGCGCTTCGAACAGGCTGGCTGGCACGGGCAAGGCCTTCTGCGCGCGCGGGCCGGCGATGCGGACGCCGCGCTCGAACGCGGCGTCCTCGTCGTCCCCGCGGGGCTCGACGGGTCGCTGATCCAGGCGACGCCGCCGCTGACGATCACGGACGCGGAGCTCGACGAGGCGTTGAACCGTCTGGCCCTCTGAGGCGTACTCTATGGACATGTCGACGCTGAGTGGGCTCGTCGCAGCGCTCCTTGCGGCCCTTGGGTCGTCGACTCCAGCCAAGCAGCCGGTCGTCCTTGCGTCGCACCACGCCCAGAGCTCGCACGTCCGCGTGTTCCGGATCGCGCCGTCGGGGCAGGACAATCCCCCGCGCAGCACCTGCAGCGAGCGGGGGTCGGACCGCGTGGCGAACCGCGTCGAAAAACGAATCGCGCCGGTCGCTTGCGAGCAGCCTCCTCGTTCGAAGGTGATTCTCACCTTCGGGGGCGGGCTGTTCGGCAGCGGACGCTAGCCCTTTTCGACCCCGGGCCTCCTTTCACGACCGAGGCCCCGTCCTTCACCTGATCCCGGACGTGGCATTAACCGTCCCGTCCGTCACCTGATACCGGACGTGGCACGAAACGTCACGTCCGTCGCCTGATACCGGACGGGTCTGCGGAGGCCACGTCGCTCACCTGGTACAGGAGGCCGACGACCGCCGCGACGTCGCCGTCAGCTCTCTCAGGTGGACTGTGCGGTCGGCAGATAGCTCGTTGCGCCGCCGTCGACCATGAGCGTCGTCCCGTTGACGAACGCGGCTTCGTCCGACGCAAGGAAGAGCACGGCATGCGCCACATCCTCCGGCGCACAGAGTCTCGGCATCGGATAGATCGCGAGTGACGCTTCGATCTGCTCCGGTGTGTAGTGGTGCTCGAGCGCGGGCGTGAGCACGAGGCCCGGCGCGACGGCATTGCAACGGATCCCGCGCGGCCCGTACTGCGACGCCACGGACTTCGTCAAGAGGACGACGCCGGCCTTGGACGCTCCGTATGCGGCACGCACGCGGCGCCCGACGACGCCCTCGACGGACGCAGTGTTGACGATGGAGCCGCCTCCGCCGACCAGCATGTGCGGGATCGCGTGCTTGCAGCCCATGACCACGCCCTTGAGGTTGACGGCGACGAGCCGGTCGAAGACCGCCATGTCGAGCGTCACGATGTCCGTGTCAGCTGCAGCGGTCGAGGCGTCGGATGCGTTGTTGTGCAACACGTCAAGCCGACCAAATGACTCGACGGCCGTCGCGACCATGCGGATGACGCTCGCCTCGTCGGAGACGTCGACCTCGGCGACAACGGCGTTGCCGAGCTCGCCCGCCACCCGTTCGGCCGCAGATCCGTCGATGTCGGCGACCACAATCGACGCGCCTTCGCGCGACATCAGCCGCGCAGTTGCCGCGCCGATGCCGCTCCCGGCACCCGTGACGATCGCAACCTTGCCCTCGAGCCGTCCCATCGGGCGGGAGTATGTCAACGGCTACACGATCGCGGCCCGGATCGAGAGCTCCGCGCCCTCGAGCCGGACATCGAGCGCCTTCAACGTACGACGCAGCAACGCAACTGCGGCGGAGTTGTCGCTCGAGACGAGCGCGGTGATCTCGGTGACCCCACCTGCGCGGGCGTCTGCGATCAACTCTGCCGCGAGCGTCGATCCGATCCCGCGATGTTGATACTCGTCGGCAACTGCGAAGGCGATCTCCGCGGTCTCGCCGTCGCGCACGAGTCGTGCGATCCCGACGGGCTGCGGGTCCCCCTCGACGTACGCGACGAGCGCATGGTGGGTTGCGTCGACGGAGGCGAGCGCTCGGAGCTCGGCGGCCCTGAGGCACGGCTTCGCCCCGTTGAAGCGAGCGCGGCGCGACCGTTCGCCGAGACGGTTGAAGACGGCCATGACCGTGCGAACGTCGCCACGCCGAAGCGGCCTCACGTGCAGGCCGCGGCTGCCCGGCCGCTCGAGTGCATTCATATGGGTGCGTTCGTTCACCATCTTCCGCTCCTGACGCCTACGACGCCGGGAGCGGCCCGCGTATTCCCAGACTGCGCGCTCTAGTTCGAGGCGAGCTGCTGCGCGATCTCCCAGACATGACCGTCGGGATCGGCGAAGGCAGCCGTTCGCACTCCCCAGACCCGGTCCATGGGCCCGTTGAGCAGCGTGACGCCGCGTGTCGCCAGTTCCTCGCAGACCGCATCCGCGTCGTCCACCCAGATGGTGAACTGGAAACTCGATCCGGCCCCGAGCGGCGCGACCGTGCCCGGAGCGATCAGTTCCGACGCCTCGGAATGCACGAGCAGATTGATGAGCATGTTCTCGAACCTGAATACCGCCGAGTTCGCGTCCTCGAAGATCGCCGACAGCTCGAAGACGCGCTCATAGAACGCCTTCGACCGCTGAGGGTCCTCGACGAACAGGGTGATGACTCCAACGTTCTTCAGCGACGCACTCACTCGCGCACCTCTTTCGCTCGCATGGCCTGCGGGATAGGTCGGACCGACATACGACCGTCCGGAGGAGTGAAACTCATCGGTCCGAACACGTCCCGCACTTCGGCGAGAAGCCGACGTGCGGGCTCAGGCGACCGAGGCGGCCGCGTTGTCGACGATGGCCGCGATCTCGACGAACTCGATCCGGGGGCGGACGCCGTACAGGCCGGTCACGCGCTCCGTCAGCTCGTCCGTGAAAAAGCCGGTTGCGGCCGCTTCGGATTCCCAGACGTAGACGTTCGTCGCCCGGTTGTGGTCCTCGTCGACGGTAAAGAGCTTCAATCGCAGCTCCGGCATCCCCTCGAAGGCCGACCGCGCCTTCTCGGCGACGCCGATGATGCGCTCGCGGTCGAGCTCTCCCTCGAAGTCGAAGTTCACGAACACGCCGATCATCGTCACCTCCCGAAAGTGGTGAGGACGATGCTACGCCTCGACGCCGGCCCACGGAAGAGCGCAATCGCGCTCCTCCGTGGCAGCGAGAGGCTCCGGCGTTACGCCGCGACCGGCTCGGGGTCGGGACGCACGATGACCGTGTCGGCCACGGTGATGATCTCGTCGGCCGGCAGCGCGGCGCGCGTCGCATGCAAGCGAATCGCTTCGGGGCTGCTCGCCTGGTAGATGCAGACCGTGCCGACCGAGCCGTCCGTCTCTTCGAGGACGTAGCTGCGGATCCACCGGATGTCGTCTGGCATCGCGTCGCCTTCGCTGGTCGATCGCGCCGCCGCCGCGGCGAGGTCGTTGCCCGTCGCCCATCCTGAGCGGCGGAGAATCACGTATGTCTGCACGGGTGCTCCTCTCGTCGAGTGTCGTCATCGACGGTACGACTCGGCAGCTTCCGGCAAATCGGTCGAACTACCCATCTTGGCCGGGTTGGTGCCTACCCCCAGGCCGACGGCGTCACGTCTCTCGGCGCGCGTAGAGCAGGAAGCTGCCCGGCACGCGACGGTCGTGGCGTCGCCACGCCGCGTCGCCCGGATACTCCTCGAGCGCCTCGACCTTCATGCCCCCGCGACCGATCGCCGTGACCACCTGGCCCAGGCGCCACAGGCGGGCACCCGGCAGCGACTCGTCGAAGTAGTCGTGGTGCCAGCGCAGCAGGCGGTCGACGCACTCCGCAACCGGATGCTCCTCGTACATCAACAGCTCGCCGCGCGACGGCATCGCGGCGGAGATCCCCCGCGCCCAGCCCTCGAGATCCTCGAGGCGTGCAAGCACGCCCTCCGGGCTGTAGACGAGATCGAAGCGCCGCCGCCGCAGCTCGGACGGCAGCTCCTCCACGTTGCCGCGCACCCAGAGGATCGACGGCCAGCGCTCGCGCGCAGCGTCGAGAAGCTCGGCCGACTCGTCGATCGCCGTGACGACCGCGCCCATCTCGGCAAGCTCGGCGGCGCCTTCGCCGGTTCCGGCACTGAGGTGCAGCACGCGCTTCTTCGTGAGATCGCCGAGCGTTTGGCGGACGATCGCGGGAAGCCCGGGCCGGGCGCCGGACCGACCGAGATGGCGGTCGTCGAACGCCCTGCGGTTGCGCTCGGTCGGCTCCATCAGGCGAGGAGCGAGAAACCGCCGTCGACGATCAGGGTCTGCCCGCGCATCATCGCGGCATCCGGCGAGCAGAGAAAGGAGACCGCGGATGCGATGTCGTCCGGTACGACGAGCCTGCCTGCCGGTGTGCGCTCGACAGAGCGGAGCATCTCGTCCTTGTTCGGAAAGTGATCGAGCGCGCCGGTGTCGACCACGCCGCCGGAAACGGCGTTCGCGCGGATGCCGCGCGGCGCGAGCTCGACGGCGAGATAGCGGACGACCGACTCCAGCGCGGCCTTCGACGTGCCGACGAGCACGTAGTTGTCGAGGACGCGCTGCGAACCGAGGCTCGAGATGGCAACGAACGACGAGCCGTCGTCCATCGCGGGCGCCGTCTCGCGCGCGATTGCGAGGAGCGCCCGGGCGTTCGCGTTCATCGTCCAGTCCCAGTGCTTGTCCTCCGTCTCGAGCGCCGGACGGATCACGCCGGTGGCGGCGTTGTGCACGACGACGCGGTATGGGCCGTGCGACGCCAGCTCCGCGACGACGCTCGCCTTCGAGACCTCCCCGCGCACGAGGACCGGCTCCGCTCCGGAGGCGCGCACGGTCTCAGCCGCCTGCTCGGCGGCGGTGTCGTTGCGCATGTAGCCGAGCACGACGCGCCGGGCGCCGTCACGGACGAGCCGGAGCGCGATCGCCAGCCCGATGCCGCGTGTGCCGCCGGTGACCAGCACCGACGAGCCGGCGAGGCTCATCGCGCGTGCGGGAGCGGCTCGTCGGCCGGCGCGGAGCTGGGCAGCTCGTCCCAGCCTGGACGCGAGCGCGGCTCGCGGCCACCGTCGTGCGCCTTCGAGGATGCGTAGCCGAGCCGTGCGAGCAGCTCCATCTTCTCCTCGGCGTACCGATGCACGGGATGGCTCTCGGGCAGGCCCTGCACGAGCTCCTTCACGCGGGCGCGGAGCTGGTACGCGAAGTGCGGCGTCGCGGGCCCGACGAGAGCGTCGATGTCGGAGAAGGTCGGCTCGGCCATCGGGTGAAGCCTAACCGACTGTAGCCTCGGCCACGTGCGGCGAGCCTCTCCTGTCGACCTGATGTTGTTCGGGACCGTCCTGCTCTGGGCGCTCAACATCACCGTCACGAAGTACATGTTCGAGCACGGCTGGCGCCCGCTCGCCTACGGGACGATCCGGTATTTCGCAGCGATCGCGCTCTTCTGGGCCTTCACCTACTGGCGCGAGCGCTCGTTCCGCATCGGCCGGGGAGACGTGAAGCTCGTGCTCCTCGCGGCGTTGATGATCTTCCTCAACCAGCTGTGCTTCGTCTACGGCGTGAAGCTGGCTCACGCGTCGACCGTGGCCCTGCTCCTCGGCACCACGCCCATCTTCATCGGGCTGATCTCGCTCGCGCTCGGGCTCGAGCGCATGCCGCACCCGTTCTGGATCGGCGCCGGAATCACCTTCGGCGGTGTCGCGTTGATCGCGCTCGCGAACGGAAGCGTCGGCTCCAGCCTCTGGGGGACGCTGATCGCGATCGCAACCGCGTTGACGTGGGCCTGCTACACGGTGTCGATCGCGCCGCTCATGCGGCGCTACTCGCCGTACCGGATCAGTGCGCTCGTTCTCGCGGCCGGATGGGTGCCGCTCGCGCTCGCGGGAGCCCACCAGGTCGCGGAGCAGCAGTTCTCCTTCGGATGGAAGGTGTGGCTCGGCTTCGGCTACGCGGTCGTCGGGCCGCTGTTCCTCACGAACATCCTCTGGTTCACCGCGATCGACCGCGTAGGCGCGTCCCGCGCATCGCTGTTCGCCAACATGCAGCCCTTCTTCGCGGTCGTGTTCGCGCTGCTCCTCCTCCACGAGTCGCTGGGGGCACTGGAGATCGTCGGAGGCCTTCTCATCTTCGCGGGGATCGCCTGGGAGCGGTACTGGCGCAGGCCGCTAGCGGATGCGATGGCCGGAGGCGGCGATGCGCCCGAGGCCGACGTCCGCGAAGCGGTTCGGCAATAGCGACGTCGCCGCGACGAGCTTCATGCCGTTGACGCAGCGCCACGCCTCCTGCTCGTTCGATGTATGCCCCCACCAAACCTTCACACCGGCGAGTTGGAAGCTCTTCTCCATTCCCGCCCGGCACGAGCCCTTGAACGGCGCTGCGATGAACACGATCTCGCGGCCGGCCTTGTCGGCGAAGAAGATCCGCAACGGCCCCTCGTGTGTCCACCGCATGTAGCGCCAGCCGATCGCGAGCCGGGCCGGCACGTAGGCGAGCCTTGGCGCCGTGGCGGCGATCCGGTGCTGCGTGAAGACCGGGACGACGGGTGTCGCCGCGGCGGCAGCGGACGCGCAGCCGGCCGCCGCGGCGACGGCGATCAGGAAGCAAAGGCGCCTGGTCACGTGGGACGAACCGTACGTCCGGTGTGTAAGGCAAACCGTCGATTGCCGTAAAGATTCGGTCACCGTCGCAGGGGGCATAATCTCCGGAGATGGCCGAAGACTTCATGCCGCTTCTCGGCTGGGACTCGATCGAGCTCTGGGTCGGCAACGCCAAGCAGTCCGCCTATTTCTACGAGCACGCGATGGGTTTCTCGCGCATGGCGTACTCCGGGCCAGAGACCGGCGTCCGCGATCGAGCCTCCTATGTCCTCGAGCAGGGAGACATCCGGCTCGTCGTGACGTCTGCCGTTCGCGAGGAGAGCGACATCACCAAGCATCACGCGCGTCACGGCGACGGTGTGAAGGACATTGCGCTGACGGTGCCCGATGCGACCGAGGCGTATCGGCAGGCGGTTCAGCGCGGCGCACGCGGCGTCGCGGAGCCGAAGCGCCACGAAGACGAGTTCGGGACGATCGAGACTGCGGCGATCGCGACGTACGGCGACACGATCCACACCTTCGTCGACCGCAAGGACTACACGGGCCCCTTCAAGCCGGGCTACGTCTCGGTGTCGTCGAACGGCGGTCCATCGCAGCGGCGTCGGGCTTCTGAACGTCGACCACGTCGTCGGAAACGTCGAGCTCGGCAGAATGAACGACTGGGTCGAGTACTACGAGCGAGTCTTCGGGATGACGGAGATGATCAGCTTCACCGACGACGACATCTCCACGGAGTACTCGGCGTTGATGTCGAAGGTGATGGCGGACGGCGAAGGCAAGATCAAGTTCCCGATCAACGAGCCGGCCGAGGGCAAGCGGAAGAGCCAGATCGAGGAGTACATCGAGTTCTACGGCGGCGCGGGCGCGCAGCACATCGCGCTCGCCTCGGAGAACATCGTCCTGACGGTCGAGGCGCTGAAGGAGCGCGGGATGATCTTCCTCGACACGCCTGACGCGTATTACGAAGACGTCGGTGACCGCGTCGGCGAGATCGGTGAGGACTGGGCCGACCTGCGCCGGCACAAGATCCTCGCCGACCGCGACGACGACGGCTATCTCCTGCAGATCTTCACGAAGACGGTTCAGGACCGGCCGACGATGTTCTTCGAGGTGATCGAGCGTCACGGCGCGCGCGGGTTCGGCGACGGGAACTTCAAGGCGCTCTTCGAGGCGATCGAGCGCGAGCAGGCGTTGCGCGGCAACCTCTAGGCCGCGGTGTTCTACCTCGAAGCCGCCCAGCGGCAGGCGCGCTCCCTCGAGGACGTCGGGCACCGCCCCTGGCCGCTGCCCGAGCGCGGCTGGTCGATGGCGCAGACGCTGGAGGACGTGCTGTTCGCGCACTGGCCCGTCCCGATCGACAGCGTGCGCGCGCACGTGCCGGCGGAGCTGAAGGTCGAGCTGTACGACGGCAGCGCCTGGATGAGCATCCTGCCGTTCCGCGCCGCCGGCTTGCGTCTCCGTGGGATGCTGCCGGTGCCGGTTGTCTCGTCGTTCCTGGAGCTGAACGTACGGACCTATGTGCGCGCGGCCGACGGGAAGCCGGGAGTCTGGTTCTTCAGCCTCGACGTCTCGAGCCGGCTCGCCGCCGAGGCCGCGCGGCGGGTGTACAAGCTGCCCGTCTTCCACGCGCGCATGTCGACGGAGCGCAGCGACGACTGGATCGAGGTCGAGTGCTCGCGCTTCGACGAGCGCGGCCGGGTCTTCAGCGGGCGCTACCGCGCCGAGGGAGAGAGCTTCGCGCCGGAGCCTGGCTCGCTGGAGTCGTTTCTCGCGGACCGCTTCTGTCTCTACGCGACGAACGAGCGCGGAGTGCTGCAGCGGGCGGAGATCCACCACGAGCCGTGGACACTTCAGCGTGCAATGGCCGAGATCGACCTGACGACGATCTCACCGGTCGGGCTCGACGGTTCCCCGCTCTGCCATTTCTCGCGTCGCCAGGACGTCGTGCTCTGGCCGCTCGCACCTGTTCGCTGACGCGCCGCGTACGCTACGGCGCTCATGACCGCTCAGCGCCGTACTGCGCTCTTTTCCGTCTTCGCCGCGCTGGCCCTGATCGGGTTGAAGCTCGGCACGGGCGTCGCGACCGGCAGCCTCGGTGTTCTCTCCGAGGCGGTGCACTCGGGCACCGATCTGATCGCGGCGCTCCTGACGTTCTTCGCGGTCGGAGTCGCGGTGCGCCCGGCGGACACCGGGCATCAGTACGGCCACGGCAAGGCCGAGCACCTCTCCGCGCTCGCCGAGAGCGCGATCCTCGTGTTCGCGAGCCTCGTGATCATCTGGCGCGCGATCGGGCGGCTCACCGGCTCGTCGCATCCGAGCGTCGAGGCGCCGTGGTGGGCGCTCGCTGTGATGGGCGTCGTGCTCGTCATCGACGTTGGCCGGACGATCGCCTCTGCCCGTGCGGCCCGCAGGTACGGAAGCGCGGCGTTGTCGGCGAACGCGCTTCATTTCGCGAGCGATTTCGCCGGCTCGGTCGCGGTGCTCGTCGGCCTTCTCCTCGTTCGCGCGGGTGAGGTGAAAGCCGACTCGATCGCGGCGCTCTTCGTCGCACTCCTCGTGCTCTTCGCGGCCGTCAGGCTGATGCGTCGCAACGTCGACGTCTTGATGGACCGCGTGCCCGCCGACGCGGAGGAGGCGGCACGTCTCGCCATCGAGGACATCCGCCCGACGGTCGAGCTCCGGCGCCTGCGCATGCGCCAGGCCGCCGGCCGCTACTTCGCCGACGTCGTGATCGGCGTCTCCGTCGATGCCGCTGTCGGACAGGGGCACGCAGCTGCCGACGCCGTGGAACGCGCAGTGCAGTCGGCGCTGCCCGAGGCGGACGTCGTCGTGCACGTCGAGCCGCTCGGCGATCGCGCGGAGGTGCGGGAGCGCGCGCACGCAGCCGCGCTCGGCGTGCGTCGCGTGCGTGAGGTGCACAACGTCAGCGTGATCTCGACCGATGCAGGCACCGAGATCTCACTGCACCTCAAGCTTCCCGGCGGCCTCTCGCTCGACGAGGCGCACGAGATCGCGGAGGAAGTCGAGCGGGCGATCGTGGCGGCACTGCCCGAGGTCGCCGCCGTCGAGACGCATCTGGAGCCGCTCGCGGAGGAGGCGGAGGGCAAGCGCATGTCCGTCGGCGATGTCGCGGCCGAGCACGATCTCGTCGCGCGGATCGTCCGCGACGCGACCGGCGCGGAGGCGGGAGATCTGCGCTTCGTGCACACCGACGACGGGCTGGTCGTTCACCTCACCCTGCGGCTCCCGGCCGGCTGGACTCTCGCCGACGCACATGCGGAAGCGAGCCGCGTGGAGGAGCTGATCCGCACCGAACGGCCTGAGATCGCCGACGTGCTCGTCCATACGGAACCGCGCGCTTGAAGCTCTGCATGTTCAGCCCCAGGGAGGGCGGGCTCGTTCGCGGCTGGCCCGGCCGCATCGAGGGCGACCGCGTGATCCAGCTCGCGGCACAGACCCTGCAGGCGTACTTCACCGGCGGCGGCGTCGCGCGCGAGCACGCCGAGTACGCCTTCGAGGATGTCGTGCTTCGGGCTCCCGTTCTGCAGCCGCCGTCCATTCGGATCTTCGGTCGCGACGGTGATTTCCACTTCGCCAACCCCGCCGCGATCCACGGGCCCGACGACGTCGTGCACGTGCCGGTCGGCGCCTCGGGGATCGTCCCGGTTGCCCGTCTTGCAGCGATCGTCGGAGCAGCAGGCACGATCGGCGGTTACACGCTGATGAACGACTGGGAAGCGCCAGAGTTGACTGGAACGAAGGCGACCGACTTCGCGACATCCCTCGGGCCGATCGTCATCACACCAGACGAATTCAGGGCGGACGCTGTCGACTTCCAGGCGCTTGCGGATCGTGCTGCCGAGAACACGAAGCTCGTGCCCGGCGATCTGATCGTCGCGCCGGGAGGCAGTCGCAAGGAGCTGGTCGGCCCCGGCGGGATCGGAGAGGTGACGCTGCCGCCGTTCGGGACATTGCGCAATCCCGTTGCGACTGCCGCTCCTCAGCCCGGCGGCGCCGCGACATCGTAGGCGTCGCGCAGCCAGCTCATGAGCTCGGCGTCGATCTCGTCCTCGTGCGCGAGCGAGACGCGATGCGAGATCCGACCCGACCCGAACGAGCCTGCGGGGCGCAGGCGCGGTGTCTCCTCCGCGTCGGGCAAAACGAGCCCGACATCGAGTCGCGTCGCCGTCGACGGCTGGAGCACGGCGAACTGCCGAACGCGTGAGAAGGCGAGGTACGTCTGGCGCGGCTCGGCCTTCACGTCCCCGCCGAGCTCTTCGATGACGGAGGTCAGCCGCGTGAAGATCGGATGGATCGGGTCTTTGCCTTTGAGCATCCCTGCGAGGACGGTGGCCGGATCGGCAGCTTCGAAAACCTCGGGACGGTCGACCCAGTCGACGATGATCGACGCCTGGCCGTGACCGAGCGCGTGCTCGCGCTGCAGCCACGCGATCCGCTCCTTGCGCGAGCCCGCGGGTGCTTTCGAGCGCACGAGCTCGGCCCATTGCCCGATCGAGCGGCCCGTCTTGTCCAGCAGGTTGCGGATGATCGCTCCCCGCATGTCATCCGGTGTCGGCATGCCCGGAAGCGTAGGCGCAGGCTGACGACCCCGGAGCGGGTCGTGCGCGGTCTCCGGTACAGATACCCGCGTGACGCGCGTCGCGATCATCGGTGCCGGGGTGATGGGCTGCGCAGCGGCATGGGCGCTCACCGCGCGTGATGTGGACGTCACGGTGCACGAGCAGTTCGAGCTCGATCACGACCGCGGCTCGAGCCACGGTCGCACGCGAATCGTCCGGCTCTCGTATCCCGATCCGTATTGGGTGCGGCTCGCCCAGGAGTCGATGGACGCCTGGCGGGAGCTCGAGCAGGAATCGGGGCAGGAGCTGCTCGACCTGCAGGGCATCGTCGAGCTCGTCTCGGAGCCGGGAATCTCGTCGGCCTCCGGGCTGGACGCCTGCGGCGTCGACTACCGATGGCTGGACCTCGAGGAGACCCACGCTCTCGGCGCACGGCTGCCGGAAGGCTGGTCAGCGCTGTTGCAGCCGGAGGCCGGCACCGTGCGCGCCGACCTCGCGCAGCGCGCGTTCCTCGACCTCGCGATCGTGCGCGGCGCGCGCGTCGAGGTGGGGCAGAAGGTCGAGTCCGTGGACGACCTCGACGCAGACGTCGTCGTCGTGACGGCCGGTGCCTGGGTGCGCGACCTCGTGCCCGACGTGCCGGTTCAGGTGACGCGCGAGACGTTCGCGTACTTCCGTCGCGACGGCGCGGCTGGGCCCGCGATCGTCGAACTCGACGAGATCACCCGCGGGCACGGGATGTATTCGCTCCCCGACCCCGTCCACGGCCTCAAGGCCGGCGTGCACCACGGCGGCCCGGAGGTCGACCCGAACGACGCAGGCGCGCCGGACCCGGAATCGATCGTTCGCGTCCAGGCGTGGATCCGCGAGCGGTTCCCCGACCTGGATCCGGAGCCGGTCGGTGCAGAGACGTGCCTCTACACCTCGACCGTCGACGGCTCGTTCGTGCTCGAGCGGCGAGGCCGCGTCGTTGTCGGCTCGCCGTGCTCGGGGCACGGGTTCAAGTTTGCGCCTGTCGTCGGCAGGCGGCTCGCCTCGCTGGCGCTCGACTAAGGTTCGATCGTGCCGTTCTACCAGCGACTCGGCGAGGTCCCGCGGAAGCGCCACATCCAGTTCCGCGACAACGGGACACTGCTCACCGAAGAGGTGATGGGCCTCGAGGGCTTCATCGGCAACGAGTCGATCCTGTACCACTTGACCTCGCCCTGCCGCGTGATGGCGCTCGACGGCTTCCAGGCGATCGAGCGTGACGAATGGTTGCCCGACCAGCACGCGCACCGGCACTTCAAGACCGCCGAGGTGACGCCCGAAGGCGACGAGATCACGGGTCGCCGTGTGCTGATGTGGAACAACGACGTCGAGATCTCGCTCTGCCGGCCGGCGAAGCAGATGGACTACTTCTTCCGTAACGGCGAAGGCGACGAGGTGATCTTCGTCCACGAGGGGACGGGAACGCTGCAGACGACGTTCGGCGACGTGCCGTACAAGGAAGGCGACTACATCGTCGTGCCGCGCGGGACGACATATCGCTTCGAGCCCGTCGGTGCCCAGCGCTACCTCGTGTTCGAGACGCCGGGCCTGATCGAGATTCCGCGGCGTTATCGCAACGAGTACGGGCAGCTCGTCGAAGGTGCGCCGTACTACAACCGCGACATCCATCCCCCGACGGAGCTGCGCACCGTGCGCGAACAGGGCGAGTTCGCGGTGAAGGTGCGTGTACGCGGCGGCTACCAGACGTATGTCGTCGACTACCACCCGTTCGACGTCGTCGGCTGGGACGGCTACCTCTATCCGTGGACGTTCTCGGTGCACGACTTCGAGCCGATCACCGGCCGCATCCACCAGCCGCCGCCGTCACATCAGACGTTCGCCGGCCAGAACTTCGTCATCTGCTCCTTCTGTCCGCGCAAGCTCGACTTCGATCCGGAGGCGGTGCCGATCCCGTATCACCACTCGAACCTGCAGTCGGAGGAGATGATCTATTACGTCTCCGGCAACTTCGGCTCGCGCAAGGGCGTCGAGGTCGGGTCGATCACCCTGCATCCGTCCGGGCTGCCGCACGGGCCACAGCCGGGCCTCGCGGAGAAGAGCATCGGCCTGCACGAGACGCACGAGCTCGCCGTGATGTGCGACACGTTCAACCCGCTGAAGCTCTCGACGTTCGCGAAGGGCCTCGACGACGGCGTCTACTGGCGTTCCTGGTACGAGAACTCGGCCGGCGACGCCGCAGACGACGGCGACGCGAGCGGCGCGGGGCTCACCTCGCATCTCTAGGACACCTGCCGAGGTTGCGTCTACGGTCCGGGGATGACGCTCCTCGCCGTGCCCGGCCCTTTCGACTTTTCACTCAGCACCGAGCGCTTTCGCGCGTTCGGCGTCGACCGTGCAAGCCTCTGGCACGAGGGCGGCCTGCACCGGGTCGTCGGCGGGCGCGAGTTGCGAATCGAGTCGGCTCCGGGCGGCGTCGACGCCGAGCCGCTCGACGCGGAGACCGCGCCCGTCGTACAGGCTCTCGTCGGACTGGCCTTCGACCTCGAGCCGTTCTACGCCTGGGCGGCTGGGGAGGACGTTCTGCGGGATCTCGTGCCGCCGCTGACGGGATTCCGCCCTCCGCTCGTCCCCGACCCGTTCGAGATGCTCGTGGGGGCGATCACCGCGCAGCAGGTCTCGCTCTTCTCCGCGACCGCGATCAGGAACCGTCTCATCGAGCGCTTCGGCGCACAGGTCGGCTCCGCGTGGTCGTTTCCTTCGCGTGAGCGGATCGCGCGCGCGGACGAAGACGAGCTGTTCGCGGTCGGCCTGACGCGGCGCAAGTCCGAATACGTGATCGGCCTCGCTCGGTCCGACATCGACCTCGCGGCGCTCGCTGCGCTGCCGGACGACGAGGTGAAGGCCCAGCTCGTCGCCCTTCGCGGGATCGGCGAATGGACGGCCGATTGGTTCCTCGCCCGCCACCTCGCACGCCCCCACGCCTGGCCTTGGGGCGACCTCGCCCTGCGTAAGGTGGTGTCGTCGCTCTATCGTGATCTAGACGTGCGCGAAGCCGGCGCACGCTTCCACCCGTTCGAGAACCTCACTGCCCACTACCTCTTGCTCTCACAACGCATCCCATGATCCGCGACGCCACCCAAGCCGACCTCCCGCTCGTTCGCGAGCTCTTTCGCGAGTTCATGTTGGAGCTCGAGGACGCGCCGCATCGCGACGACGACACCGAGCAGGATCTCGCGAAGCTCGAGAGTGGCATGAGCAAGGGCTGGCACGTGCTGATCGCCGAGCACGACGACGTGCCCGCCGGCCTCGCCGCAGCGGAGAAGGCGGGGGCGCACGTCGGGTATCTCTCGTCGCTCTATGTTCGTCCGGCGGCTCGTGGCAACGGGATCGCGAAGGAGCTCATGCGTGAGATCGCATCGCGATTCGCGGCGCAGGGCCTCGACGTGCTCGAGCTCGACGTGCTCGCGTCGAACTCGGGGGCACGGGACATCTACGAGCGCTGGGGCTTCACGCCCGTGCAGATCAATCTCGGCGCACGGATCGCCGACCTCGGACCTCGCCTCGCGCGGCTGTCCGGCCCGACGTTCGGCTCCGTGCACGCGCAGACGGATGACGTGGACGCCGTCGAGCGCGCCGTCACGAAGGCCATGCCGCGGTTCGGCCGGTCGGCGGGAACGTCGGTCACCGGCCCGCGCAACGGCTGGGTCGCGGTTCACGACGAGCTCCTCGACCGCGATCCGACGCAGATCCCGCGCCTTGGCAAGGAGCTGTCCTACGTCGTCGGCGGCGTGGTGCTCTCGATCGGCGTCGAGGAAGGCGCGGTCGTGCGGTATGCGCTCTTCGATCGCGGCGGCGCCGTGGACGAGTACGTGTCGGTGCCGGAATACTTCGGGCCGCTCCCGCCGGGCGACGTCGTTGCGCTCGGTGCGAACCCGACTGTGCTTGCCCGGCTGACCGGCGCCGATCCCGCGCGCGTCCGTCAGGTCGTCCGCACGGCCGGCTCGCCCGTCGACCTGCCGCCCGCGACCGAGCTCGTCGAGGCGATCGGCGAAGTGCTCGGCGTCGCAGAGACAGGGCACGGCTGGGTACCGTCCGACTAGTGCTCACGCTGTACGACGCCCCTCGCTGCCCCTACTGCGCCCGCGCACGCATCGTCCTCGCGGAGAAGGGCGTCGAGTACGAGACGGTCGAGATCGACCTGAGCGACCGTCCTCGATGGATCTACGAGAAGAACTCGACCGGTCGTGTGCCCGTGCTCGAGGAACGAGACTGGGTGCTCCCGGAGTCGGCCGTGATCATGGAGTACCTCGAAGAGCGGTATCCCGATCCGGCGCTGCTCGCCGCCGATGCCGCCGCTCGTGCGCTCGCGCGTCTCTGGATCTTCCGGCACGACGAGTTCACCTCGCCCTATTACGCGCTGCGCCGCGGCGAGGACGGTGCGGCCCAGCGCTTCGACGAGCAACTCGTGCGCCTCGACGGCGCGCTCGCGCGGAGCGAGTGGCTCGACGGCGTGCAGTACGGCCTCGCAGAAATCGCCTATGTGCCCTGGTTGCTGCGCGCGCGCGAATCGCTCGGCGTGACCTTCGACGCACATCCCGCTCTTGCCGCGTGGCTCGAGCGGCTGGTCGAGCGTCCGGCGATCGCAGCCGAGGCGTCGGTCGTCGCCGCGCTGTAGGTTCAGGCGCGATGTCCGAAACTCCATTTCCCCGCGTCGTCGACGCCGCGTGGCTCGCCGAGCATCTGGGCGAGCCGGATCTCGTGGTGGGCGACGTCCGCGGCCCGAACGCGCACATACGCGGGCACATCCCAGGCTCGCGCCCGCTCGTGCTGGGCTCGCCGCCGCCCGGAGCCGACGAGGCGACGGTGCGTGAGCTCGCGAAGGAGGTCGGGCTGCGCTTACGCAGGCACGGCATCACCGGGGACGAGCGGCTCGTGCTCGTCGACCGCGGCGACGGCATGGGGGCCATGCCCGCAGCGCAGCTCGCCGAGCTCGCGGGGCATACCCGGGTGGCGACGCTCCTCGGCGGTCTCGCCGGGTGGCCCGGCGAGCTCGCAACCGGGCCTGTCGAGCTAGAGCCTGTTCGCGAGTCGTCCCTGCAGGCTGACGTCCGCGCCTTCCCGACGCGGCAGGAGCTCGCCTCGCGGCTCGATGACGACACGCTGACGATCCTCGACGTTCGTCGTCCGGAGGAGTACACCGGCAAAGCGGGGAGTGCTTGCGACCCGCGCCAAGGGCACATCCCGGGCGCGAAGCACGTCGAGGTCGACACGTTGTTCGCCGGCCCGGGACAGCCTGCGTCGCCCGAGCAGATCCGCTCCCTTGTCGGACTGCCCGAAGGCGCGGAGATCGTTGCGTATTGCCACTCCGGCTCGCGCTCCGCGCTCGCGACGCTTGCGCTGCGGAGTGCCGGCTACGACGCACGCAACTACCCGGGCTCGTGGCACGAGTGGTCGCGCCACGACGAGCTGCCGCTCGAGCGCTAGCTAGCTCCTAACAGCTGTACCCGTACTCGGACGCCTTCTGGCAGAACTCGGCCTCGTCGGCCGTGAAGAAGTGGTGCACCTTGTCGGGCATGCGGACGTAATAGAGGTAGTCGACATTCGCGGGGTGCGCCGCGGCCCTCATCGACGCGAGGCCCGGATTGCCGATCGGCGTCGGCGGGAGCCCCTTGTTGAGGTCGGTGTTGTACGGCGTGTCGGTCGCGAGCTCGGCTTTCGTCAGCGGACGCGTGCCGGGGATGCCGAGTCCGTAACGAATGGTCGCGTCTATGCCGAGCGGCATGCCTTTCGCGAGCCGGTTGTAGATCACTGCGGCGACGAGCGCGCGCTCCTCGGGCGCAACGGTCTCACGCTCGACCATCGATGCGACGATCAGCACCTGGTATGGAGTCGTCCCGCGGCCGTGTGCCGCGGAGAGATCGACCTTGCTCCACGCGCTGCCGAACGCCGCGAGTTGCTGGCCGACGAGCTCCTTGGCCGTCGTCGATGGACCGAATTTGTACAGCGAGGGGAAGAGGAAGCCTTCGAGATTGCCGTGCTTCGCGTCGGCAAAGCCGCGGGGAGCCGCAACGTGCGTCAGCGCCGCGGCGTACGTCTTAGCGGTCAGGACAGGCCTGACGTGACGCTTCGCGATGGCGATCTGGTGAACCTTCGAGACGCGGTCGGTCATCTGCCGCGCGGTCATGCCCTCCGAGAAGAGAATCCCGAGACTTGGGGAAGGCGGTGCGGGCGCGGCTCCGGCGGCTCCGGCCGTGAGCGTTGCGAGCACGGCCCCGGTTGCGATGACGCGGCGCAGCATGACCCGCGTCGAGGGTAGCTCAGGTCGCAGGCACCGGAGCGCCGGTGAGCCTGCGGGTCAGGCTGCGCGATCGAGGACGCGCGCGGCGGCGTCGAGGAACGCGGCGCAGAGGGTGCGGCCGAGCGCATTCCACTGCGCGATGTGCTCGACTGTCTCCGCGCGCAGCCGGTCGGGATCGGGCGGCAGGTCGGTCGTGTCGACGATCCAGCCGTCGAGCTGGGACTGCGTGACCTCGGGATGGAACTGCACGCCCCAGCACGCCTCGCCGAGCCGGAACGCTTGCGTGCACGCTTCGCTTCGCGCCAGCTCGACCGCGCCCTCGGGCACGCCGTAGGTGTAGTGGTGCCACTGCAGCGCCGAGAACGTTTGCGGCAGCGCCCCGAGAACGGGATCGTCGATGCCGGCGGCTGTCAGGTCGACGTCGACCCAGCCGATCTCGGGTACGGGTAGCGGCCCGACCCACGCGCCCGCGGCGCGTGCGAGGAGCTGCACACCGAGGCAGATCCCGAGCATGGGCGTTCCGCTCGCGAGGAGGTTCTCGAGCCAGCGTGTCTCCGGCGCGAGCCACGGATGCGCGTCGTCGTGGTCGGCGTGCATCGCGCCGCCGAAGACGAGGACGGCGTCGTAGGACTCGAGTGGCCGCGGCGGCGGCGTCCCCCAGGAGAAGCTCCACTCGTCGAGTGAGTGCCCGCTCTCGGCGATCGCCGGCGCGAAGAGCTCGGTGCGCGCATCGTCGCCGTGGATGACCGAGAGCACGTTCATGGCGCGGACTCTACGCCGCCGTCCCACCGGTCGCCGGGACTCCGCTGCGGTCGAGCAGCATTCGCAGCTGGCGAGCATTCGTGGCCGCCTGCGAGATGCGGCCGAGCGGGTTCTCCGGATCCTGCGCTGTCGCGTTGTTGTTGAAGAAGGCGTACGCCTCGTTCGCCGCCCCCGCGAGCTCCTTCAACGTCCCGGTCCACTCGCCGAGCTCCTCGTCGGAGTAGAGATAGTCGAAGCGCTCTGCCGCGGAGCCGCCGCGCTTGTTCCACGTGCCGAGGTTGCGCCCGTGAAAGCGGACGTACGCCGTGCCGGCGGTCACCGCCGGCACGGTCGGGACGAGGTTCTTCGCCGTGTCCGACTGCGGGGCGTCCACGGTCACGTAGGCGGCCCCGATGCGCTCGAGAAGCGACAGCGTCTCCGCGCGGTTGTCCTCATCGAGCCAGGACCGGTGACGGAACTCGACGAGCATCGCGTCGGATCCGAGCTGCTCGCGCGCCCATTCGAGATAGTCGAACGACGCGTCCTTGAAGACGACGTATGACGGGAACTGGAAGAGGATGCCGCCGAGCTTGCCGGCGCTCCGCAGCGGCTCGAGGCTCTCGAGGAAGCGGCGGAACACCTCGCCCCGGAGCTCGCGCGGCGGCCGCTCGACCTGGCCGCGCGCGTTGACGGGCATCGCGTCGCGCAGGTCTTCCGGCAAGACCTCGAGCTTCACGGGATGCCGCGTCATCAAGCCGAACGCCTTGACGTGCATCGTGAAGCCGTCCGGCGTGCGGTCTGCCCAGCCCTGGACCATCGACTCGCCCGGAAGCCGGTAGTACGTCGAGTCGACCTCGACGGTGTCGAAGAACTGCGAATACCACGCGAGCCTCTCCTTCGCGGGCAGCTTCGGCGGATAGAAGTGCTTCGAGAGCGCATCGTCGGCCCAGGAGCACGTGCCGATGCGGACGGGCGTTGCCATGTCTTCAACAATAAGAGGAAGGCCCCGTTTCCGGGGCCTTCCTCCGTTCGCCGACGAGCGTGTCTCGTCTCTCTAGGGCTTGACCTTCACGACCGGGCTCGTCGCCGTCCACGGCGGCAGCGTCGCGCTGACGCAACCGGCGGGTGCGACGGTCGCCGGCAGCGGGTTGACGCAGCCCTGCGCCGTGAAATCGCGCTCCTTCACCGTTGCCGTCGCTTTGAAGTACGTCGTCTTCTTCGGCCTCACCTTCCCGGAGGAGCTGAAGGTGCCGACAGGGCTCGTCCTCGCGGCTGCGACCTTGACGAGCTTCGACGGCAACGTGCCACGGAGGATGAGCACAGCCGTCCCCGGTGCGGGAATGCCGCCCTCGGACGCCTTCCCCCTAACCGTGTACGCCGTCCCCTTGTGTGTCCCGGTCAGCGACAACCCGACCGGCAGCGCGACGAGTGACCGTGTCTCGAACGTGCCTGCGAGATTGACGGTGCCCTTGCCGGGGTTGTACGGCGTGAAGAGCGACTCCCAGCGCAGGATGCCGGCCGTCGACGGAGTCGAGAAGATGCCGTTGACCGTGAACTTCGCATCGAGCACCTGGGCGCCGTTCGCGGAGCGGCCGGGCGTTCCGATCGGTACGTCCGGCGGCGGTAGGCAGATGCTCAGCTTGTACGCACCGAGCGCCTGCTCGGCGCCCGCCGTCGGGTTGACGTAGAGCGGCAGTGCGATCGTCTGGCCCGCGACGCTCAGATTGAGGATCCAGACTGCTGCGCTCGTCGCAGTCCTCGCGCAGGCTGTCGAGTCTGCTACGTGATTCGCCGGCGCGTCGGTCGTGACGGTTCCGGTCAGCGGCAGTGTGAGGTTGTTGTCGTGCGAGAAGGCCGTCGCGTCGACATTGCCGATGCTGGTCCCCGTCGCCTGGCTCGTGTTCAGCGTGTAGCCGGTCGGCACATAGATGTTGATCGCAGCGATCGGATCGGTCGCCTGCGGGAGGTTGATGTGGATCGTCGTCGAGCTCGATCCGCCGAGAACCATCGGCGTGTGCCAGACGGCGACCGTTCCAGTATTCGCGGCGAACGCTCCGCCGGCGAAGGCCAGCATCGCCCCGACCGCTACGGCGGCGAGCGCCGCGCGTGTAGATCTCTTCATGTGCAACGTTCCTTTCGTTTCCAGCAGGCTGATTGTCTGATCTCCCGGTCCCCGCTTCGGTGCGGCTCGCAAACCTAGGAGGTCTTGAGCGGCTTGCCCAGGACGTTCCAGAAGCCGTGTTGGTAGCGAACGAGGAACGTCTTGCCGAGCGGAAGGTAGTTCGACGGCGAGGTCGAGAGCGTGAGGCCCGGCAGCAGGAATGGGTTGTTCAGCTCGTTCAGATGCGTCGCCGCGTTGAGCAGGCCGGCGCGGGTGAGGTTCTTCCCCGCGTGCTTGAGCGCGTCGACCATTGCGTACGCGGCCATCATCCCGTAGATGTGCGCCACGGCTTGCCAGTCCTCGTTCGGCAGGTACTTCTTCATGATCTGGCGGTAGAGCTTCGCGCCCGGGGTCTTCGCGAGCGTCGGGTTCGTCGGGTCGCGCAGGAACGCGGTCGACGTCGCGCCGACGCCGACCTGCGCGCCGGCATTCAGGTGCACGATCTTCATCACCGCGGGATCGATCGACACCGACGTCACGTACTCCGTCGGCTTCCAGCCGAGCTTCGCGGCGATCACGAACGCCTGGATCGCCTGCTTCGGCAGCGCGAAGATCACGAAGGTGTCGGCGCCCGATGCCTTCAGCGCCTGCACCTGGGAGTCGACGCTCGCGTCGAGCAGTGCGTACGACTGCGCCGACACGATCTGTCCCGCGTGCGAGCCGAGACCGCGCTTGAGCCCTGTCAGCAGCTCCTGGCCGTACTCGTCGTTCTCGTAGAGCACGCCGATCTTCGCCTTCGGCTTCGTCGCGACGATCTGGCGTCCGTAGATGGCGCCCTCGCCGAGGTTGCTCGGCAGCAGCCCCATCGTCCACGGGTACTGCTTGTGCTCCGACGCAATCGTTGTGGCGCCGGTACCGACGAAGAGCTGCGGGACCTTCTGCTGGTTGAGGTATTGCCGGACCGCGAGTGCGTGCTCGGTGCCGATGGAGTTGAAGATCGCGAAGACGTTCTCCTGTTCGACGAGCTTCTGCGTCAACGCGACGGTTTGAGCGGGGTCGTACTGGTCGTCCTCCACCTTGTATTCGATCTTTCGGCCGAGCACGCCGCCGTGGTCGTTGACGTAGCTGAAGTACGCCTGCGCGCCGCTCAGCACCGGCTCGTACTGGGACTCGGAGCCGGTGAGCGGACCCGTCGCGCCGAGCACGATCTGCGTCGGAGTGACACCGGGAGCGTCCGCCGGCCGAGCGCCGGCTGCGGGCACGGCAAGAAGCGCAACTGCTGCAACCGCGAGGAGAACGCGCGTCATCGCGAAACGGCCTTCGTCAGCACAGAGAGATGGAGGGTCGCACGTCCGATGGTGATCTGCGCGCCGGGCTGCACGGCTGCAAGATAGAGCGCGTCTCCCTGATCCTGGGCGAGGGAAGTCGAGCTGAAATACACGACGAGCTTCTTCCCGGCCGGGATGCGCACCGCCTGGTCCATCAGCTTGATCGTCGCCGTGCCGCTGGCGGCGCTCAGCTTGACGCCACCCGCGCTGATGGGGCTCGGGTTGCCGCTGATCGCGAGCACTGCGACGAGCTTGTCCCAGTTCTTGGCGCCCGAGTAGCCGACGGTCACGGTCGTGTTCCCGAATGTCTCGTGCGGTCCGCCGGTCACTCGGACGCTGCGGACGACCTTGCCGGTGGCGCCGTCCATCGCCGTACTGCCGGGCAGCGCGACCGAGATCGTCTTTGTCGCGGGAATTGCCTTGTACGTCGTGGTCTTGCCGTTATACGGATCGTGACCGAGCTCGATGACCGAGGGCGGAAGCGAGGCCGCTGCGCCCTTGATGTACTTGTCGAACCACTTCACCGCTTCGCCCCAGTAGATCGCCGCGTCGGGCGCCGTGGCGGGTGAGATTCCCGGCGCGTGGCCGAGGTCGCCGAGGTAGAGCCGCTTCGGGCCCTTGAGGAGCTTGTAGGCGGCGAGCGCCTGGTCGATGTCGAAGAGGAAGTCGCGTCTGCCCTGGATGAGCAGCGTCGGTGTGGCGATCGACGAGAGCTGCGACAACGGCGAGCGCGTCGATGCGAGTGCCGTCACCGCGCTCATGTTGGTGCTCGTCAAGAGTGAGCTCGACGCCGCGAGGAGATCGGGGTCCCAGCGACTCTGTGGGACGAGCGAGGCAAGCAGCTGAACGAGGCCCGACTTCGACAGTCCCTGCGGCGCGAGCGCGCTCGAGAGGTTCGTCCAGGTGATCACCGGAACGATCGCCTTGAACGGAACACCGGCGACGGTCGCATTCCAGACCGCCCCGCCGCCGAGCGAGACTCCGAGCGCGCCGATCTGCGTGTCGGAGATCTCGGGGCGCGCCGTGAGCCAGGCGAACAGCTCCTTCGTGTCCAGCACGTCGCGCGGCCCATCGAGCCCGAACAAACCACCAGACGCACCGTGCCCACGTGCGTCGCATGCGAGCGCTGCATATCCGGCCGGCGCGAGGAACTGCGTCGCAAGAGGCTCCATGTCCTGGTGTCGGCCGCCGAGGCCGTGGAAGAGCATCACGGCCGGCCAGCCGCCCGTCGGCGGCGTTCCGTCGGGCTCGGTGAGCGAGCAGGCGAGCGTGACGCCGTCGGTAGCCGTTATCGGCAGCTGCAACGGCGTCGCCGCGAGCGCCGAGCCGCTCCACATGAGCGCGACAACGACGACGGCGAGAACGGACATGCGGCGACCCACGGCGTCGCCCAGGGTAGCCGGTTCTAGAATCGCCCAATGGACACTCGCCCTCTCGGCGTCTTCGACTCGGGCGTCGGCGGCCTGACCGTGTTGCACGAGTGTCTCGTCACGATGCCGCACGAGGACTTCGTCTACCTCGGCGACCATGCACGGCTGCCCTACGGGCCGCGGCCGCTTTCCGAGGTGCGCGAGTTCGCGCGCGAGATCGCGTCGTATCTCGAATCGCAGAGCGTCAAGCTGATCGTCGTCGCGTGCAACACCGCGACCTCAGCCGCTCTGCCGCGGTTGCAAGAGGAGCTGAAGGTGCCGGTGATCGGCGTGCTCACACCGGAGGCGCACGCCGCGGTCCAGGCGACGCGCAACCGGCGCATCGGGCTCCTCGCAACACAGGGAACCGTCGACTCGGGGCGCTACGCCGAGCTCGTGCACGCACTCGATGCCGGTGCATCGTTTCACGCGGTCGCGTGTCCGGGTCTCGTGCCGTTGATCGAGAGCGAGGACGCGTACGCCGAGGAGACGGAACGTGCCGTCCGCGAGTACGCCGAGCCGCTGAAGCGGGCCGGCGTCGACACGGTGATCCTCGGGTGCACGCACTATCCGCTTATCCGCCCCGTCTTCCAGCGTGTGTTCGGCCGCGACGTCACGCTCGTCTTCTCGGCCGAGGAGACGGCCCGCGAGGTATCGGAGACGCTGGCACGAAAGGGCATCGAGAACGATCCGGCACGCGTTGGCGCCTATAGGTTCCTCTCGACGGGAGACCCCGAGACGTTCCGGGAGCTCGGCCGCCGGTTCTTGCAATTTCCGATCGGAGAGGTGGAGCACGTGACCTTGGAGCAGCTCGAGGCGTCGGCAGCATGAGCGCGACGCGCAACGACGGCAGGCAGCCCGAGAAGCTTCGGCCGATCACGTTCGAGGTCGACTATCTCGAGCAGCCGCACGGCTCGGTGCTCGTATCGCAGGGGAAGACGAAGGTCCTCTGCACGGCGATGATCGAGGAAGAGGTGCCTCGCTGGCTTCGCAACCAGGGGCGCGGTTGGATGACCGCTGAGTATTCGCTGCTGCCCGCGTCGACCGGCGATCGCGTCCCGCGAGAAGCGGCGCGTGGGAAGCAACAGGGCCGTACGATCGAGATCCAGCGGCTGATCGGCCGTGCGATGCGCGGCGTCGTCGACTTCCGCGCGCTCGGCGAGCGGACGATGTGGCTCGACTGCGACGTCCTCCAGGCCGACGGAGGCACGCGCTGTGCGGCGATCTCCGGCGCATACGTGGCGGCGCGCCGTGCGCTCGATCGGTTCGGTCTCTCGAAGGCGTTTGCCGACTCGGTCGCGGCAGTCTCCGTCGGCGTCGTCGACGGTGTTCCGCTGCTCGACCTCGACTACTCCGAGGACTCGAATGCCGACACCGACATGAATGTCGTGATGACCGGCGACGGCAGATTGATCGAGGTCCAGGCGACGGCCGAGCGCGATCCCTTCTCGCGCGAGACGCTCGACGAGCTGCTCGCGCTCGCCGAGGCCGGCATCGCCGAGATCGCCGAGCTGCAGGCGGAGGCCGTGGCGATTGCACTTCCTTAGCGCCGCCGTTCCCACTCTGAGCTGGCACCAGGAGCTCATCCGTCTCCTGATCGCAGCCCTACTCGGTGGCGCAGTCGGCCTCGAGCGCGAGCTGCGCGAGCGGGAGGCCGGCCTACGCACGCACCTGCTCGTGTGCATGGGCTCCGCGCTCTTCACGCTCGTCTCGGCCTACGGCTTCAACGACTTCATGGTGAACGGCGGAAACCTCGTGCGCACCGACCCGACGCGTATCGCCGCACAGATCGTGACCGGCATCGGCTTCCTCGGCGCCGGCGCGATCATCCGGCAGGGACTGTCGGTGCGCGGGCTCACGACTGCCGCGACGCTATGGCTCGTCGCCGGGATCGGCATGGCGTGCGGTGCCGGCTACTACGGTCCGGCGCTGATCGGCACGGCTATTGCGCTCATCACGCTCGGGCCACTGCGCGCCATGTCGTACCGCGGGCTGCGACGCTTCAGGCCGCGCACCGCGCGCCTGCTCGTCGAGATACCCGCGGGAGGAAGCCCTGCACAGGTGATCGACGTCATCGAGCAACACTCCGGCCGCGTGGTCTCGATGGAGGTCGCGCAGGACGGCGATCGGCGCAGCGTCGACATCGAGGTGCAGCTGACCGAGGCCGCGGCACCGTCCGTCGTCGCGGGCGTCGCGGACATCGACGGCGTACGCGAGGTTCGGTGGGAGGACTGAGAGCCGTCCTTGCGTCGCGCAATGCCCACAAGGCGCGCGAGCTCGAGCTCTTGCTTCGCGGATGGACGATCGAGCCACTCAGCGCCGACGGCTGGCCCGACGAGACCGGGGAGACGTACGTCGAGAACGCTCGCGCGAAAGCACAGTTCGCCCGCGCGTTCGCCGACGCAGAGCGCTGGACGCTCGGCGAGGACTCGGGCATCGAGGTGTATGCCCTCGACGGACGCCCCGGTCTGCACTCGGCGCGCTACGCCCCCGAGGGCGCACCCGCGATCGCCAAGCTCCTCGGCGAGCTCGAGGGTGTCAGCGACCGGCGCGCGCGCTACGTCTCTGAGCTCGTCGCGCTCGCACCCGACGGCCGCGAAGTGCGCGGGTCGGGCGTGCTCGAGGGTCGGATCGCCGACGCGCCGAGCGGCGCGGAAGGCTTCGGCTATGACCCGGTGTTCGTCCCCGACGGCGAGGAGCGCACTGTCGCCGAGCTCGGCGACGGATGGAAGAACGAGCACTCGCATCGCGCGCGCGCCGCGCGGGCGCTACGCGATGCTGTCGAGCGGATCGGCCCGCACCGGTGACCGGCGCTCGCCGATCCACCAGTTGAGCTCGGCGCCGAACACGATCACGTTCGCCATGACGTAGAGCCAGAGCAGCAGGATCACGGGGCCGCCCAGCACACGAAGCGTCACGTTCACGCCGGCGAGACGGACGAACACCGGCAGCACCTGAAACGAGGCCTCGAGGAGGATCGCCGCGAGGATCGCGCCGGGGAGCGCGTCCCACAGGCGCACGGGTGCGTTGGGCATCACGCGATAGATCGTGAGCAGGAAGATGAATACACCGAACAGCGAGACGGCGATCGACACGATGTAGGCGACGATGCCGTTGCCGACGATTCCCGGCGCGTATCGCCTCAGCACCTCGACTCCGAACGCGCCGACCACGAGGCTGAGGAAGAGGGTCACGATCGAGCCGATCATCACGGCGGCGGCGACGGCCTTTCCTTTGATGAACGAGCGGTTCGGCCGGCCGTAGACGATGTTCAGTGCGGATTCGAGCGCGCTGAAGAGCGACAGCGACGACCAGAGGAGAAAGACGCCGCCGACGATCCCGAGGGTCGCTGCGTTGTCCTGCACGCGGTGGACGAGCGAGAGGATGCTCTCGACCGAGCTGCCCGGGAAAGCGCGTCTCAGCTCCTTGACGAGGAAGTCCGATGCGTCCGCGCGGTGCGCGAGGCCCAGGAGCGCGAGCGCGAGGAACACGAGCGGCACGAACGAGAGCAGCGCGAAGTACGCGACCATCGCCGCAAGATGCGTCCCCCGGTCACGAAAGAACTTCGACAGCAGGGTTCGCTTCCGGACGCGCACGAGCGAGAGTCTGCCCGCTCGCGACCACGACGGTGGTTTTCCGCACGATTCTGGACTCCGGCCGCGGCCGAGTTCGATTAGCCTCAGGCGCATGGATGCTGTGCAGGCACTCGCCGATCTCACAGAGATCTCTTCGCAGATCGAAGCAGCCGTGCTCTTCGACGACCAAGGGACGGTCGCCGGCTCCACGCTCTCCGACGCCGAGGCGGCCCGGGCGTTTGCGACCTCGGCCGCGAAGCTGCTCGAGGACGCTGCGGCATTCCGGTCGGGCGATTCCGGTGTGACGCAGCTCGAGGCGTCGACGCAGGACGGCAGCGTGTTCGTCGTGCGCGACGGGTCGCGTTTGATCGCTGCGACGACGGTTCCGTCGCCCACCGTCGGTCTCGTCTTCTATGACCTGAAGAGCTGCCTGCGCGGCGCGGCAGCCGAGGCGGCGCCCGCAAAGCCGAAGCCAAAGCCGAGGGCGCCGCGGCGCAAGAAGGAGCCGGTCGATGGCGAAGCGTAGGCTCCTCGGGCTCCTCGGGTTCGGTACGGGCGTCTTCGCCGGGAGCGTGCTGTACCGGCGCTCGACCGGCCGTCGCCGCGACCGGATCGACGTGTATTTCGACGACGGCTCCATGGTGTCGTTCGTCGAAGGATCGCCGGAGGCGGAGAAGCTGCTGCCCGTCGCGCGGGATGTCGTCGCGGCCGCCCGCCCGTGACCGATCGGCTCGCGCAGGCGCTCGTCGAGCACGCCTACCTCGAGGGAGACTTCCTCTTGCGCTCCGGGCGACGCTCCCGCTACTACCTCGACAAGTACCGCTTCGAGACCCGGCCCGACCTCTTGCAGCCGCTCGGCGAACGCATCGCGGCGGCCGTCGCGGAGCACGCCCCGGACGCCACGAGGCTTGCCGGCCCGGAGCTCGGGGCGGTTGCCCTGGCCGCTTCGGCGTCTCTGCAGTCCGGCCTGCCCTTCATCATCGTTCGGAAGGCGGCGAAGGAATACGGCACCGCGAAACGGATCGAAGGCCCGTACGAGGAGGGCGAGTGCATTTGCCTGATCGAGGATGTCGTGACCTCCGGCGGGGCGCTGCTCGACTCGGTCGAGGCGCTGCGCGCTGCGGGCCTGGTCGTGCACACGGCAGTCTGTGTGGTCGATCGTGAGGAGGGCGGCGCGGATGCGCTCGCCCGGCACGCCGTCAGGCTCCGCCCGCTGTTTCGGGCAGGAGAGCTCTTGGCAGGCACAAAAAGTCCAGCAAAACCGCATGGTTGAGCCGAACAGGTGGCCCTGGTAGGGTCAATTCGGCCCGAGGAACAGATCAACGACAGGAGGAGAGGCACGTGACGAAGCAGGAATTTGTGGCGGAAGTCGCCAACCGGAGTCAGTTGACCGCCCGCGACGCAGGCAAGGCCGTCGACGCGGTCCTGGAGACGATCACCGACACGCTCAAGAGCGGCGGCGAGGTCGCGTTCACCGGATTCGGCAAGTTCACGGCGCAGAACCGGGCAGCCCGTACGGGCGTGAATCCGCGCAACCCGACGGAGAAGGTCCACATCCCTGCGGCGCGCGTGCCGAAGTTCTCGGCCGGCAGCCAGCTCAAGGCTGCGGTCAAGGGCGGCTGAGCCAGAGAGACGACGGGCACGTCTCCTCCGAGGATCGTCGAGAGGCCGCGAAAGCGGCCTCTCGCGCGTCCCGGGTCTGCCCGACCCTTGCCGTAGATTTCGCGGCGTGGCGCAGGATCTCCAGGTGGGCCCAGCGGTGTCGGTGACGCATTTCGCCGACCGGCTCTCCACTGCGGTCGCGCGGAAGCAGAGCCAGCTGGTGGTCGGTCTGGACCCGGTCGTCGAGCAGCTCCCCGACGGCCTGCGGCACGAGGCCGGGGCAGGACGGCCGCAGGCTGCGACCGTCCTGGCGCGCTTCTGCTGCGAGATCGCCGACGCAGTCGCGCCGCATGCGGTCGCGGTGAAGCCGCAGTCGGCGTTCTTCGAGGCGCTCGGCGCGGACGGCGTTCGTGCGTTCGAAGAGGTGTGCGAGCACGCACGTCGCGCGGGGCTGCTCGTCATCGCCGACGCAAAACGCGGTGACATCGGCTCGACGGCGCAGGCATATGCGGCAGCGTTCCTCGAGCCTCGGGGCGACGCGCCGCCGCTCGCGGACGCGCTGACGGTGAACCCGTACCTCGGCGGCGATTCGGTCGAGCCGTTCCTCGACGCGTGCCGGCGCAACGGAGTCGGGCTCTTCTGCCTGGTCAAGACGTCGAATCCGGGGAGCGCGGACGTGCAGGACGTGAGGCTGGCCGGGGGCGGCACGGTATGGGAGCACGTCGCCGGGCTCGTGCACGCATGGGGTGGCGACCTCGTCGGCGACTGCGGCTTGTCGGCGGTCGGGGCGGTCGTCGGCGCGACGTTCCCGCGCGAGGTGGCCGAGGCCCGCGACCTCCTGCCACGGTCGGTGCTGCTGCTCCCAGGTATCGGTGCGCAGGGCGGCGCTCCGGTCGATGTCGCAGCGGCGTTCGCGGCCGGCCCTGCGAGCGCGCTCGTCTCTGCCTCGCGTTCGGTGATCTACGCGTTCCGCGATCGGGGCGGCGATTACCGCACGGCTGCCGCCGCCGAGGCCGAGCGCCTCGCACGTGAGGTCTGGGCCGTCTCCGGCTCCTGATGGCCCGTTCGCCTCGCCGCTCGGCTGCCCACTACCTCGCGCCCGTGGCATTCCTGCTCGCGGCCACGGTGCTCGCGCTGCTCATCCACTCCGCGCTCGGCGGGAAAGGCATCTCGCCCGGGGGGACGCAGCTCGGCCCGGTGACGCGTCCCTCGACGGCTCGCGTCCCCGCCCAGACGACACGGACGATCACGAGCACGCACACCTCTGCGACCGGCACGACGTCTGGCACGGTCGCCGGGGCGGTGTACACGACCGTGGCGAGCGGCGACACGTTCGGGTCGATTGCCGCACGGAACGGCACGAGCGTGTCCGAGCTCGAGGGCCTGAACCCGGGCGTGAGCTCGAACTCGCTTCAGGTGGGCCAGCGGATCCGGGTCAAGTAACGTTCGGCCCATGCGCCGGCTGCTGTGTGCTGTGGTCGCCGCGCTCGCGTGGACAGCGCCGGCTCACGCTGCCGCCGCGCCCGTACCGACTGCGCAGGCGTACTACGTCGTCAACGCGTCCAACGGCGAGGTGCTCGCGTCACATGACGCCCAGGTTGCGCTGCCGATCGCAAGCATCACGAAGCTGATGACGGTGATCGTCGCGCTTCAGCACCTGAAGATCGACGACGTGGTGACTGTCTCTCGGGCGGCCGCCCGGGTGGGCGAAGAGCGCATACCGCTCACTGCCGGAGAACAAATCTCGGTGCGCGACCTTTTGAAAGGCGCGCTCATCCAGAGCGCGAACAACGCCGCGGATGCGCTCGCGTCTGCCGCTGCCGACGGCAACGTCGCACGATTCGTGTCGTGGATGAACGAGCGTGCACGCGCCATCGGCTTGCACCACACGCACTTCGTGCGACCTGACGGTCTCGATGCACCCGGTCACCTGTCGAGCGCCCGCGACGTCGCCGTGCTCGCGCAAGTGGCGATGCATTCGCCCGTCGTGCGGTCGCTCGTCCGCGAGCGAAGCGACACGATCGAGAACGGACGATTCACGGTGCACACCTGGAACGATCTCCTCGGCGTCGTGCCGGGCATCATCGGCGTCAAGACGGGTCACACCGGCGACGCGGGCTGGTGCCAGGTCGCTGCAGTGCGTCGTCCCGGGTACACGATCTATGCGGTGATCCTCGGCAGTCCGACTCGCGCCCAGCGGAACGCCGATCTCGAGCAGTTGCTCGCCTGGGGCGTCGCGCAGTACCGCACCTCGACGCTCGTGCGGCGCGCGGTGTACGCGAAGGCCGCGGTCGGCTGGGGGCGCGGCTCGGTCTCCCTCGTCGTACCGAAATCGCTCGTCCGTGTGGTGCGGGCCGGGCGGCCACTCGTCGAGCGCGTGATCTCGCCGACGGCCGTCTCTCTGCCCGTGAAGCAGGGGCAGCGGCTCGGGAGGGTGGAGATCTGGGACGGCGGCAAGCTCCTCGGAACGAGGCCGTTGCTGGCCGGGCGCTCCGTGGCTCGCCCAGGATTCGGCGGACGGCTACGGTGGTACGCCACGAGGACCGGGCATCACCTCCTCGGGCTGTTCCCATGATCGTCACAGTCACGCTCAACGCCGCAGTCGACCGCACGCTCACCGTGCCGAACTTCCAGCCCGGGCATCGTCATCGAGCCAGCGGGAGCCTGACCTCTGCCGGAGGCAAGGGCGTCAACGTCGCACGCGCGTTGAAGAACCTCGAGGCGCCCGTGATCGCGACGGGATTCGCAGGCGGCCGCGCGGGAGACAGGATCATCGAGGAGCTCGCAGCCGAAGCGATCCTCAACGACTTCGTGCGCATCGCCGACGAGTCGCGCACATCTACCGCAGTCGTCGATCCGACGGCCGGCCGGCTGAGCGAGATCTACGAGTGGGGACCGAGGATCCGAGCGGAGGAGCTCGACGTACTGCTCGACAAGCTGCGCTACCTGTCGCGAGTCGCATCTTTCGTCGTCTTCTCCGGCTCGTTGCCCCGCGACGTGGCGGACGACTTCTATGCGGAGGCGATTCGCGACCTCAACCGGCGCGGCGTGCACTGCGTGCTCGACTGCGAAGGCGAGCCGCTTCGCATCGGAGTCGAGGCCGAGCCGTTCGTCGTCTCGCCGAACCAGCGGGAGGCGGAGAGCCTCGTCGGCCAGGAGTTCTCGGAGGAGGAGGACTTCGTGATGGCGCTCGACGTGATCGCCGACATCGGTGCGCGCAACGTGCTGATCACGGAAGAGACGTCGTGCTTCGCACTGTTCCGCGAAGACCGGCAGGTGCGCCGTTTCCGCGCATCGGTGGCGCGCATGGATCCGATCGCATCGGTCGGCGCCGGCGACGTGCTGCTCGCCGGATTCCTCGCCACGCGCTTCAACGGGGGCTCGCTCGACGAGGCGCTGCGGATCGGTGTCGGAGCGGCCGCCGCTTCCGTGCTCGAGCTCGGTGCAGGTCGCTTCGACCCGCGCGAGGCGATCCGTCTTGCTGCAAGCGTCGAGCTCGAAGAGCTCCAGCCGGTCTCGGCGTAGGCCGCGGCTAGCCGCGACCGTTCACGTACAGCGCGCGGATGCGGCCGTGACCGTTGACGTTCTCCGCCCACGCGAGCCGGCTGCCTGCAAGCGAGACGCCGATCGGCCGGCCCACCGTCTCTGCGACCGTGCGGCTGTGGCCCGTGGCGAACGTCAGGACGTGGAGGAATCGACCGACGCGGAAGACCGCGATCTGGTCGTTTGCGCTGACCTCTTGCGCCGTCGTCGGCGGGACGTCGACCGAACCGATCGCGGTTCCGGTCTTCGTCGCCGAGTACCAGGCGAGCTTCAGTCCGGTGGGCGTACGCTCGAGGGTGGCGAGCACGTGGGGCGTCAAGGAGATCGCGAGCGGTATGCCCAAGGTCGTGACGTGCGCGATCGACATGCCTGTGCCGACGTCGATGATCTCGGTCGGCTGGTCCGCGGCGGCGATCGGCGTGCCTTGCGGACCGACTGCGGCAGCGGGCACGTACGCAACCGTCGAGCCGGAGACGGAAACCTCGACCGCGGCGCGCGTGTTCGGGATCAGGGTCGCGGGTGGGCGCCCGACGACCTGGTAGACGCCGCCTCCGGCGGCGAGCTTCATCTGGCAGGAGCCGCCCGAAAGGCAGGCGATCTCGTCGACGTACTCGACCGCGGCAATTCCGTACACGAGGGTGCTGACGGCTTGTCCGCCCGTCCGGACGGTGTTACCGGCGATCCCGCCGAGCCAGAATCCAGGCCCGCGATTCGTGTGGGCGACCTCCTTGAAGCGCCGCTCCGTCGTGTCGCTTCCGACACCCGCACCGAGGACGTAGTCGAACGGGATCGTCGACTGTTTCTCCCGCAGCGTCCAGAGGACGCTGGTGCCCGCGAGCGCGAGGTTGACCGGCGGCACGATGCCGAAGCGGCAGGTCACATTGGGCGCAGAAGGGGACTCGTCCGGCAACCGGACCTGCCCGCTGTTGTCGAGCGAGCGCACCCACACCGCGTTGCAGCCCTTCTTTACTCCGGGTGAGAACCAGGCGAGCAGTGGGCCGTCCTGCGCGAACGCCTGAATCGTGCCGTTGGGGCTCGCGTAGAGCGTCTGCGGGTTCTGTCCATGGGCTGCCGAGCGAGCGGCCGCGCCCGCCTGGAATTGGACGAGCGACGCGACGACAGCCATCGCGGTGATCAGCATGCGCATCGCCGTCACGGTAACCCGCTCCTGTTAGGAGATCGTTTGAGGGCCCTGTTCGATCGGCCCGGCAAGCGCCGCGCCGCGGCCCGGGCCCATCCGGAGAGGGTGGTACCATCGATTTCCCTTGAGCGTTGATTTCCGTCCAGACGAGCTGCAGCGCTTGCTCGATCTGGACCGGAAGTTCGCCAAGGAAGGGCTGACGTTCGATGACGTCCTGCTCGTGCCGGCCGAGTCGCGCGTCCTCCCGAACGACGTGTCGACACGGACACGACTGTCGCGCTCGATCGAGCTGAGCATTCCGGTCGTCTCGGCGGCGATGGACACCGTCAGCGAGGCGCGACTCGCGATTGCGCTCGCGCGGGAGGGTGGGATCGGCATCATCCACCGCAACCTCTCGATCGAGGAGCAGGCTGCCGAAGTCGACAGGGTCAAACGCTCCGAGTCGGGGATGATCGTCGAGCCGGTGACGCTTCCCCCCGGCGCTCTCGTGCGCGACGCACTCGAGTTGATGGCTCGCTACAAGGTCTCCGGCGTTCCGATCACGGATGCGGGCGGCATCCTCGTCGGCATCCTCACGAACCGTGATCTGCGGTTCGAGACGGACGTCGAGCAGCCGGTGTCGGCGTTGATGACGTCGCGCAATCTCATCACTGCGCCCATCGGTACGACACTCCAGCAGGCGGAGGAGATCCTTCACCGCAACAAGATCGAGAAGCTCCCGGTCGTCGACGCCGACGGTCGGCTGTGCGGGCTCATCACCGTCAAGGACATCCAGAAGAAGATCGAGTACCCGCAGGCGACGAAGGACGACCGGGGCCGGCTGTGCGTCGGAGCGGCGGTCGGAGTCGGCCCCGAGGCAGCGGAGCGTGCGCAGGCGCTCGTGGCGGCCGGCGCCGACGTGCTCGTCGTCGACACCGCGCACGGACACTCCTCCGGCGTGCTCGAGATGGTGCGCAAGATCAAGGGCTCCGTTGCCGTCGACGTGATCGCCGGCAACGTCGCGACCGGCGAGGCGACGCGCGCACTGCTCGACGCTGGCGCCGACGCGGTCAAGTGCGGTATCGGCCCGGGATCGATCTGCACGACGCGTGTCGTGGCCGGCGTGGGCGTGCCGCAGGTGACAGCCATCTACGACTGCGCAGAGATTGCAGCCGCCGAAGGCGTTCCGCTGATCGGCGACGGCGGCATGACGACATCGGGCGACATCGCGAAGGCGATCGCCGCCGGCGCGGACACCGTGATGCTCGGCTCCCTGCTCGCCGGCACCGAGGAGGCTCCGGGCGAGGTCATCCTCGTACAGGGCGAGCGGTTCAAGGAATACCGCGGCATGGGCTCGCTCGGTGCGATGCGCGGACGCTCTTTCTCGAAGGACCGCTATTTCCAGGGCGACGTCGAGGATGTCGACAAGCTCGTTCCCGAGGGGATCGAGGGCCGCATCGCGTACAAAGGCCCGCTGCGGCCGATCGTGTATCAGCTGATCGGCGGCCTGCGTCAGGCGATGGGCTACTGCGGCGCCGCGACGATCGGCGAGATGAAGGCCGCGCGCTTCGTGCGGATCACCGGTGCCGGGCTCCGCGAGTCCCATCCTCACGACGTGACGATCACGAAAGAGGCGCCGAACTATCGCCGCTGAGCCGTCGCAGGTGATCCAATTCCCCGGCCCGGAGGACAGGCCGGTGCTGGTGATCGATCTCGGGGGGCAGTACTCGCAGTTGATCGCGCGCCGCGTGCGCGAGTGCCGCGTCTACTCCGAGCTCGTCGGCCACACGATCTCTCCCGAGGCAGTCCGGGCGCGCAATCCGTATGCGCTGATCTTGAGCGGAGGTCCCGCATCGGTTTACGCCGAGGACGCACCGCACATCGATCCAAAGATCTTCGAGCTCGGCATCCCGACGCTCGGCATCTGTTACGGCATGCAGTTGATGGCGCTCGATCTCGGCGGCCGCGTCGATCGTACGGGTGTCTCGGAGTTCGGCAAGACCGAGCTGCGCGTGGAGGAATCGAGGCTGCTGAAGGACACGCCCACCGAGCAGACAGTCTGGATGTCTCATCGCGACTCCGTGGTCGCGCCGCCCGAAGGCTCACGCGTCGTCGCAGGCTCGGCCTCGACGCCGATCGGCGCCTTCGAAGCCGCGGAGCGCAAGCTCTACGGCGTCCAGTTCCATCCCGAGGTCGTGCACACCCCGCACGGGATGCAGGTGCTGAAGAACTTCCTCTACGACATCGCCGACGCACCGCCCGCGTGGACGCCGGCGGCGGTGATCGAAGAGCAAGTCGAGCGCATCCGTGCGCAGGTCGGCTCGGAGCGCGTCCTGTGTGCGTTGTCCGGCGGCGTCGACTCCGCGGTCGCGGCGCTCCTCGTCCACAAAGCCGTCGGAGACCAGCTCACATGTGTGTTCGTCGACCACGGGATGATGCGAAAGGACGAGGCAGAACAGGTCGTCGAGGCGTTCGGCGACCAGTACCACGTGCCGCTCGTGCACGTGCAGGCGCAACAGCGCTTCCTCGATCTGCTCGCAGGCGTCGAGGACCCGGAGCAGAAGCGGAAGATCATCGGACGTGAGTTCATCCGCGTCTTCGAGGAAGAGGCACGCAGGCTCGGCGACGTGAAGTGGCTCGTCCAGGGGACGCTGTACAGCGACGTGATCGAGTCGGGCGGCACCGAGGGCGTGGCGGCGACGATCAAGTCGCACCACAACGTCGGCGGGCTTCCCGACGACATGAAGATGAAGCTCGTCGAGCCGTTGCGCCTCCTCTTCAAGGATGAGGTTCGCCGGGTCGGCGAGGAGCTTGGGATGGCGGAGCGCATGGTGTGGCGCCAGCCGTTTCCCGGGCCGGGGCTTGCGATCCGCATCATCGGCGACGTCACGGCCGAGCGGCTCGAGATTCTGCGCGAGGCGGACTCGATCCTCCAGGAAGAGGTGCGACGCGCCGGCCTCTACCGGAGTCTCTGGCAGTCGTTCGTCGTCTTGCCTGCGATTCGCTCGGTCGGGGTACAGGGCGACGAACGAACGTACGGCTATCCGATCGTCATTCGCGCGGTGACGAGTGACGACGCGATGACGGCCGACTGGGCGCGTCTTCCGTACGACCTGATCGAGACGATCTCCGGGCGGATCGTCAACGAGATCCCCGGCGTGAACCGCGTGGTGCTCGACGTGACGTCGAAGCCGCCCGCAACCATCGAGTGGGAGTAGCCCGTCTCGACCACGTTGTCATCGCCGTCTCCGACTGGGAGCGGTCGAACGCGTTCTACAGCACGGTGCTCGGGGCCGAGATCGTGGAGCTCGATCACGGCCGCTACGCGTACCGGCTTCCCGATCAGCGCCAGCTGAACGTCCACGGCCCCGGTGCGATACCACACCCGCGCGCAGCGGACCCCGTACGACCCGGCAACAGCGACCTGTGCTTCGTCTGGGAAGGAACACCGGACGAAGCCGTCGCCCATCTTGGCGCATGCGGCGTTGTCGTGGAGCTCGGCCCGGTCCCGCGTACGGGCGGGCAGGGGGCGGGGACAAGCCTGTATTTCCGTGATCCCGACGGCTCGCTGCTCGAGCTGATCTCGTATTCGTCTGAGGAGTAGGCTTGGCCCTCGGACCAGGGTCGCGCGAGGGGAGATAGATCGTGGCTGAGACGCTTCGGGTCGGCGGTACGGACGTGAAGACGCGGAATCCGTTCGGCGTGTTCGTGCTCGCGCTCGTGACGCTCGGGATCTACTACTTCGTCTGGTACTACAAGGTGAACCGGGAGCTGCGAGACGCTGCCAACATCAACACCAGTCCCGTGATGGCGGTGCTTGCGATCACGATCGGCTGGATCATCATCGTGCCGCCGTTCATCTCCTGGTATCGCACGTTCAAGCGCATTCAGGAGGCGCAGCAGGCGGCCCAGCTCACGAGCGAGGCGAATCCGATCCTCGGCTTCATTCTCTACGTGGTCGCCCTCTACTTCCTGCCTGTCGAGTTGCTCTACGCACAGGACGAGCTGAACAAGCTCTGGCGCGCGCGTTCCGCATCACCCTGATCCGTTCTGCTTCTCGTTGCGGTTTTCGTCCGGCACGACGATCACATGCGTCCGAACGAGCCCGGGCCGCAGCGGCTCTCCTGCATATGGAACGAGCTTCGCGATCGGCACGCCCGACCGGGCGATCACGATCTCTTCGCCGCGGGCCGTTCGGGCGATCAACTGGGATAGGAAGCTTCTCGCGTCGTACGTGTTGTAGGCGGCAAGCCTGTCGTTTCCGACCGGTCTGACCCGTCCGACCGGTCTGATCTGATCAGGCCGGAAGATCTGTACAAGGCGGCGCAGAAACCACATTCCTCGACTGTGCCGCGAGCTCTGTCGCGTAATGCGCGCAGCTTCGCAACGAGCGGGTCGCGCTAGGCTCGCGGCGTGGATCTCGTCGACCGGCTCGCCCGTACGCGCATTGGCTCGACGCACAACCAGTACGCCCGTTCCCCGCTGCGACGCGAACGGCTCCGCGCGTATCTCGAGCAGCACGCGACTGCGCCGGTCATCCTCGTCGGCGAAGCGGCCGGGTATCGCGGCGCGCGCATCAGCGGCGTCCCCTTCACCTCGGAGCGGCAGCTGACCGGCACGGGCACCGCGGAGGCAAGTGCGACGATCGTGCATCGGGCGCTCCGCGAGCTCGGAGTCGAGGACGACGTGCTGCTGTGGAACGTCGTCCCGACGCATCCAGGCACGCGAGCGTCGAACCGGCGTCCGACCGCTGGAGAGATACGTGCGGCCCGGCCGTTCCTCGATGAGCTCGTTCGCGGACGTCGCGTCGTCGCGGTCGGACGTATCGCGGCGACCGTTCTCGATGCGCCATACGTACGCCACCCGTCGCACGGCGGTGCGGTCGCGTTCGCCGACGGTCTCGAGCGTATGCTCGTCGCGTGAGCGTCCCGATCGCCGCACCGGTCAAGCGGAATGCATTCCTGCTTGCTGGAGGACTCATCTGCAACTCGGGCATGTTCCAGCTTGCGGCGGCGCTCAGCTCGCTGACGCTCGTCGCGGTTACCGGCGTCACGGGGATTCTTGGACTGGGGCCGGCGATCTTCCTCGCGTCGGGGGCGATCGTCGTGGGGCCGGCCGGACGGTTCATGGACCGTGTCGGCCGGATGCCTGTGATCCGCGTCGGTTACGCGTTCGGTGCCGTCGGCTGCGGCATCGTCGCGGGAGGATGCGCCCTGAGCTCGGCCGCGCTCGTCGCCGCTGGGCTCAGCGTGCTCGGCGGCGCCGGCGCGACGATCCAGCTCACGCGCGCTGCGGCCGCGGAGATGTTTCCGCCGGATCGTCGCGCGCGCGGCATGTCGCTCGTTCTCTTCGGCGCCGTGTCGGGTGCGCTGTGGGGCCCGGTCGTGTTCGGGCCGCTCTTCGCCCATCGGGCGATCGACGCCCAGGGTCTCGTCGGCCCGTGGCTCGTCGGCATCCCGTTCATGATCGTCGGTCTCGGGATCGTCTCGTTCGTCCGGCCGGACCCGAAGGAGATCGCGGCGTCGTACCCGGAAGAGCGGGTCGAGCCCTCGACCGCCGTCCCGCTCCGCGAGATGCTGCGCCGGCCGGGCGTTCCGGCTGCAGTGCTCGCGGTCGTGGCGAGCTTCGCGGTCATGGCGAGCGTCATGAACCTCGCGGGCTACGTCGCCGTCGGGCGCGGCCACCAGCAGGGCGATGTGTTCACGATGATCAGCGTGCACATCCTCGGGATGTACGGCCTGATCCTGATCGTCGGCGACGTCGTCGACCGGTTCGGACGGCGTCGATGCCTCGTGGCCGGCCTGACGCTGATGGCGCTCTCGAATGTCGCGCTCGGCTGGCTGGGCGGCGTGGCAGGCATGAGCCTCGCCCTGCTCGGGCTCGGATTGGGGTGGAACCTCTCGTACATCGCCGCCACGACGGAGCTCGTGGCGCTCACCGCCCCGTCCGAGCGGGGTCGGCTCGTCGGCTTCACCGACGTTCTCGCGAGCTTCACCGCGGCCGGGCTGGCCCTTCTCGGCGGGCTCGTCTACAGCAGCTCGGGCGCGCTGGCGCTCTCCCTGGCCGCGGCCGCGCTCGCAGCGGCGCCCGCGCTCTGGCTTGCGGTCCGGCGGGTTCCGCCGCTCGTCGTGCCCGCAACGGACTAGCCAGGCCGGTCTTTCGCTACAATGCCGCCCCGGCGGACGCATGGTCCGCCGCTTTCCTGTCTATGAAGACATATACCGCCAAGCCCGGAGAAATCACGCGCGACTGGTACGTCGTCGACGCGGAGGGTCTGACCCTCGGACGGCTGGCGACCCAGATCGCCGACACGTTGCGCGGCAAGCGCAAGCCGCAGTACACGCCGCACGTGGATACGGGCGATTTCGTGGTCGTCGTGAACGCCGAGAAGATCGTCGTCACGGGCAACAAGCTCGACCAGAAGCGTTATTACCGGCATTCCGGCTACCCGGGCGGGCTGAAGAGCCGCACGCTGCGCGAGCAGCTCGACCGTCGCCCCACCGAGGTCATCCGCACCGCCGTGAAGGGGATGCTTCCTCGGAATCGGCTCGCGCGGCAGCAGTTGACCAAGCTGAAGGTCTACGCTGGGCCAGAGCATCCGCACGGCCCGCAGAACCCGCAACCTTTGAACCTGGAGCAGTGATTTGAGTCAGATCGCCCAGTACCGCGGCACCGGGAAGCGCAAGACCTCGGTGGCCCGCGTCATCCTCCGGCCCGGCGACGGCACGACGTGGGTCAACGGCCGCACGATCGAGGAGTACTTTCCTCGCACCGTGTGGCAGGCGATCGCCGTCTCGCCCCTGAAAACCGCCGGTCTCGAGGGCCAGTACGACCTCCGCGTCCGCGTTCACGGGGGCGGCCTCACCGGCCAGGCCGGGGCGGTGCGCCACGGGATCGCCCGGGCGCTCGTCGAGGCCAATCCGGAGCTGCGGGTGCCGCTCAAGCGGGAGGGCTACCTCACACGGGACGCCCGCCAGGTCGAGCGCAAGAAGGCCGGACTGCACAAGGCCCGCAAGGCCCCGCAGTTCTCCAAGCGCTAGTTTCCCGGGCACCAGCCGGACACAATTGGGGCCGGACACGGCTCCTCGACTCGATGGTCCAGTCTTGCTCGCCGCCGACCGATGGGGGATCCACATGATGCACCGGTCCACTGACTCCCCGATAGGGTCCCGCCCCGTGGCCAGGCAGTACTTCGGCACCGACGGGGTCAGGGGCATCGTGGGCGAGTTCCTCACCGTCGATCTCGTCGAGAAGCTCGGCAAGGCGTCGGCCCTCTGGTCGGGAGGGGGTCGTGTGTTCGTCGGCCGCGACACGCGCGGCTCGGGCGAAGAGCTCGAGGAGGCGTTCGCGCGGGGCGTCGTTTCCGCCGGTGGCGCAGCGGTGCTCGCAGGCGTCGTGCCGACTCCGGCCGTCGCGCTGCTCCGCCTCGACCTCGGCGTTGTCATCTCCGCGTCGCACAACCCGCCCGAGTACAACGGCGTCAAGTTCTTCGACCGCGCGGGCCGCAAGCTGACCGACACCGCCGAGGAGGAGATCGAGGCGCTGCTCGACGCGCCTGCACGCGGCGGCGGCGAGATCGACCGAGTCGGCATCGCGGCCGACAGCTACCTGCACCACGTGCTCGAGCGCTTCGGCACGGATCTCACCGGACTTCGCATTGCGGTCGACTGCGCCAACGGTGCGTACGCCGGCCTCGCGCCCGGCGCATTCGAGCGGCTTGGTGCCGAGGTAGAGGCGATCGGCAACGACCCGAACGGGTCCAACATCAACGTCGGTTGCGGTGCAACCGATCTCGCGGCCTTGCAGGATCTCGTCGTCAGCGGATCGTTCGACCTAGGCGTCGCGTTCGACGGCGACGGCGACCGTATGCTCGCGGTCGACGAGAAGGGGCAGACGCTCGATGGTGATCAGATCGTCGCGGTCCTCGCGTTGCATCTCGGTGTCGACGTCGTTGCGGTCACGACGATGACGAACCTCGGATTCCACCGGTTGATGGACGAACGAGGTGTGCGCGTAGTCACGACCGACGTGGGCGACCGCTATGTGCTCGAGGCGCTGTATCGCGAGCGCGGCATTCTCGGCGGCGAGCAGTCGGGGCACATCATTTGCCTCCGCGATCACGTCACCGGCGACGGCCTCGCATCGGCTCTGCTCCTCTGTGCTGCCGTTCGCGGCAGCACGCTGTCGGAGGTCGCCGGCGTGATGGAGCGCTATCCCCAGGTGAAGGTCAATGTGCCGCGATCGGGACGTGGCGATCTCCCTCAGTTGCTGCTCGAACGCCTCGATGAGGTCAATGCCGAGCTGGAGGGAGAGGGCCGCGTGCTCGTCCGTCCATCGGGCACCGAACCGGTCGTGCGGGTGCTCGCGGAGGCCGAGACGGAGGCTGAGGCTGAAGCCCTCTGTGCTAGGATCGCCCAACTTGTAAAGCAGGAGCTCGGCTGACCGAACCGCGACGGCGCGGGGAGGAAGGGTAGCCGGGCTCGTCGTGTTTTCGGGAACCGTTTTGGCGGTCTTGCAGCGGAAAAGGTGGTGCCAAGATGTGCGGGATCATCGGATACGTGGGGCCGAGACAGGCGAAGCCGCTCCTGTTGCAGGGATTGCGCCGCCTCGAGTACCGGGGCTACGACTCGGCCGGAATCGCCCTTCGCGAGGATGACCGGCTCGAGTACATCCGAGCCGTCGGAAACCTCGAGAATCTCGTCAATGTCGCAGGCCCGAACGGCTCCGTCTCGCGCCACGGGCTCGGTCACACGCGCTGGGCAACACACGGCGGCGTCACAGAAGAGAACGCGCATCCGCTCACCGGTTGCGACGCCGCGAAGATCGCGATCGTTCTCAACGGAATCGTCGAGAACTACCGCGAGCTGAAGGCGCAGCTGCTCGAGGAAGGGCACACGTTCGTCTCCGAGACCGATGCCGAAGTCGTCGTGCACCTGCTCGAGCGCGAGTACGAGGGCAACCTCGTTGCCGCTCTCACACGCGTCTATCCACTTCTCGAAGGTCACTTCACGATCGTCGCCATCCACCACGACGAGCCCGATCTGCTCGTCGGCGTCCGCTGCGAGACGCCGCTCGTCGTCGGCCTCGGCAACGGCGAGAACTTCCTCGCATCGAACGTCGCCGCCTTCCTCAGCGAGACGCGCCGCGCCGTGTTTCCCGATGACGGCGTCGTCGTCGAGATCACGCCGTCAACCGTGCGCTTCCTCAGGGACGGAGTCGAGATCGAGCATCCCGAGGTGAAGGAGCTCGACTGGGACGACGAGGAAGCCGAGAAGGGCGGTTACGAGACGTTCATGCTGAAGGAGATCTACGAGCAGCCCGAAGCTGTGCGCGAGACGATCGGCGACCGCGTGCGCGGCCACCAGTTGATGCTCGAGGCGCTCGGCCTCACCGAGATGGAAGTGCGCAACCTGCGCCGCATCGTGATCGTCGCCGCCGGCACCTCGTACCACGCCGGCGTCGTCGGCCGGTACATCATCGAGGAATGGGCTCGCGTACCGGTCGAGCCCGACATCGCCAGCGAGTGGATCTACCGCAACCCGGTGCTCTCGAAGGACACACTCGTGATCGGCATCTCGCAGTCCGGCGAGTCGCGCGACACCGTCAATGCCGTGCGGCTCGCGCGCGAGCGCGGCGCTCGCACGCTTGCGATCACGAACATGATGGGCACGCAGATCACCCGCGAGGTCGACGCGACGCTCTACACGCGCTGCGGGATCGAGATCGGCGTCGCTGCCTCGAAGACGTTCACCGCGCAGGTGGCGCTGCTGAGCCTGCTGGCCTTGCGACTTGCGGAGATCCGGCGCACGCTGCCGCAGGAGGAGATCGATTTCATCCTCGACCGGCTGCACGAGCTTCCGGAGAAGATGTCGGAGTTCCTCGCCGGCGATCATCCGATCGACTCGATCGCCCAGCGCTTCTACGACCAGCCGTTCTTCCTCTACCTCGGTCGGCATATCGGACTGCCGGTCGCGCTCGAAGGCGCGCTGAAACTGAAGGAGATCTCGTACATCCCGACTGACGCCTACTCGGCGGGGGAGATGAAGCACGGGCCTATCGCGATGCTCGACGAGGGAACGCCGGTCGTCGTCGTCGCGACGAACATCCATACGTACGAGAAGATCGTCTCGAACATCCAGGAGACGCGCGCGCGCGGCGCGCACGTGATCGCGATCGCGACAGACGGCAACGAAGACATCCAGCACCATGCCGACGACGTGATCTACGTGCCGCGCACCCCGGCGTTCCTACAGGCTGCGCTCGCCGTCATGCCGCTGCAGCTGCTCGCCTATCGCATCGCGCGCCTGCGCGGGTTGAACGTCGATCAACCCCGCAACCTCGCGAAGACCGTCACCGTCGAGTGAATCTCGGCCGCGTCGGCGCCTGGCTCGGGAACATCGGCATGTTGCCCGCCGCCGAGGAGCGCGCAGCCGCGCGGGCGCTCGAGGCCGCTGGCTACGGGACGATCTGGTTCGGCGAGAACCCGTTCAACAAGGAGGCGCTCTCGCATGCGGCGCTCCTGCTCGATGCAACGGAGCGCGTGACGGTCGCGACGGGCATCGCGAGTATCTGGCTCCGCAGCCCCGAGTCGGCTGCGAACGGCGCCGCAACGCTGGCCGAAGCGCATCCCGGGCGATTCGTGCTCGGGCTCGGTGTCAGCCACGCACCTACCGTCGACGCGATCGGCCGGCGCTATGCCAAACCGCTGACGCGGATGCGCGAATACCTCGATGCGATGGATGGCGTTCGCTTCAGGGCGGCACCGCCGTCCGAGCCGGCGCCGCGCGTTCTCGCCGCGCTTGCGCCCAAGATGCTCGCACTCGCACGAGACCGCACGCAGGGTGCGCATCCGTATCTCGTCACGCCGGAGCACACGGAGCTGGCACGGGCGACCCTCGGCGACGGCCCCGTGCTCGCGCCGGAGCAGTCGTTCGTCCTCGAGCGCGATCCCGAGCGGGCGCGCGCGATTGCGCGCGACCACCTCGAGTTCTACCTCGCGCTCCCGAACTACCGCGACAATTGGCTCCGCAGCGGCTTCGAGGAGAGCGATCTCGCGGACGGTGGCAGCGACCGGCTCATCGACGCGCTCATCGCGTGGGGCGACGAGGCGGCTGTGCTCGAGCGAGTTGCGCAGCACCATGCCGCGGGGGCCGACCACGTGGCGCTGCAGGCGCTTGGGGACGATCCGGTCGGCCAGCTCACGCGGCTCGCACCGGCGCTCCTCTGAGCCGGCCCTGGTAAACGCGCCCTCCGTCCAGTAGAACCTCCTCCGTGGCCATCGGAGTCGACCTGCGCCAGGAGACGCGCGCCTTCAACGAGGAGCTGCGCGCCCGGATCGCGACGCTCCCGGAGATCGAGACCGTGCCGGTCGAGCAGACGCGGCTTGCGCGGCTCGAGGAGGGCGGGATCTTCCCGCCGCCGGTGTTCCTCGACGAGGCCCGCTGGGTCGACATCCCGTCGCGTGGCGGCGACCTCCGCGCGCGCGTGCTCGAGCCCGAGGGCGAGGCCGTCGGCGTCTACGTGCACATCCACGGCGGGGGCTGGACGATCGGCAGCGCGGATGGACAGGACATCCCGCTCCAGATGCTCGCTCGCGAGACCCAGCTCGTCGTCGCGAGCCTCGAGTACCGCCTCGCGCCGGAGCATCCGTATCCCGCCGGGCCCGACGACTGCGAGGACGCGGTCCTCTGGCTCCTGCAAGGCGGCGCGCAGGAGCTCGGTGCGCCCGCGACGCTCGCGATCGGCGGGGAGTCGGCCGGCGCACACCTCTCCGCCCTGACCCTGCTCCGCCTGCGCGACCTGCACGGTGTCCGTGACGTCGTCCGCGCCGCGAACCTCGTCTACGGCGCGTTCGACCTGAGCGGCACGCCGAGCCGGCGGCTGATTGCCGACACCCTGATCCTCACCGACTCGAACATGAACTGGTTCACGGAGAACTTCCTGCCCGGGCTCGACGACGCCCAGCGCCGCGATCCCGCGATCTCACCGCTGTACGCCGACCTCTCGGGCCTGCCGCCCGCGCTCTTCACGATCGGCACAGCCGATCCGCTCCTCGACGACACGCTCTTCATGGCCGCCCGCTGGGAGGCCGCCGGCAACGAGGCCGACCTGCGCGTCTACGCCGACTGCATCCACGCGTTCAATGCGTTCCCGATCGGCGTCGCGGACGCGGCGAACCTCGCGCAGGTTGAGTTCCTGCGCAGCGCCTTCACCGGTTAGTCGCCCGGGGCGCGCCGCAGCTTCTTCGTCTCGCTGCGCCGCTTCTTGCCCTCGAGACGCCGCTCCTTCGCCGCCTTCGACGGTTTCGTCGGCACGCGGTGCCGTGGCACGCGGAGTGCCTCGCGCAGCGCCTCGACGACCCGCTCGACGGCGAGGTCCTTGTTGCGCAGCTGGCTCCGCTCGTCCTGCGCGATCGCGCGCAACACCGGGCCGGCCTTCGCGACGACTCGCTTCTTCTGGGCCGGCGAGAGCGCGGAGGACGCTTCGACGTCGAAGATCGCCTCGACGCGCGTCTCCGACTTCTGCGCGTGCTGGCCGCCGGGCCCGCTCGAACGGGAGGTGCGGAGCTGGATCTCGCCGGGCGGGACGACGACCGTACGGGTTACGCGAATAGACTCGGATCTGTCCATGGCGGCGATTCTCCTCGACGTCGACGGGGTCCTGCACGTCTCCGGCGATCCAATTCCCGGTGCCGCCGCCGCGGTGCAGCGTCTTCGTGACAACGGACACCGGCTCCGGTTCGTCACGAACAACACCATCAGATCCCGCGCGCAGCTCGTCGCAGAGCTCGTCGGGCAGGGCATCGAGGTCGACCCCGAGGAGGTTCAGACGGTCGCGGCGGCCGCGGTGAGCGTCCTGAAGGGTAAGCGCGTCCTCGCCCTGACGATGCATGCGATCGTCGGCGACCTCGAAGGCATCGAGCTCGTCGGCGACGGCGCGGACGCCGTGCTGATCGGCGGGGCGGACGAGACGCCGGAGACCAACCTCGTCTTCTCGTACATGAATCTCGCAAACGCATTCGCCGAGCTCGAGCTCGGCGCCGACCTCTACTGCCTTCACCGCAACCGCTGGTGGCAGACGAAGCACGGGCCCCAGTTCGACTCCGGCGCCTACGTCGCCGGTCTCGAGTACGCCGCCGGTGTCGAGGCGATCGTGCTCGGGAAACCCAGCCCGTCGTACTTCGCGACGGCGTGCGAGGCCCTCGACGCCGATCCACACATGACCTGGATGGTCGGCGACGATCTGGAGAGCGACGTCGTCGGCGCACAGGGCATCGGCATGAAGACGATTCTCGTACGCACGGGCAAGTTCCGCCCCGACGCCGTCGAGCATGCACGCACGCCGCCGGACGGCATCGTCTCGTCGATCGCGCATCTCCCGGACTGGATCGAGGAGCACCTGTGATCCACGTCGGCACGGACCTGATCGAGATCGCGCGCATCCGGCGCTCCCTCGAACGCTACGAGAGCTTCCGCGACCGCTGCTTCACGCCCGACGAGCAGGCGTACTGCGACTCGCGTCGCAACCCGGCCCAGAGCTATGCGGGCCGCTTCGCGGGGAAGGAGGCCGTCGGCAAGGCGCTCGGGTTCGGCGTCGCTCGGGCGTTCGCATGGACGGACATCGAGATCGTCGGCAGGCCGAAGCCGTCGGTGCGGCTCTCCGGGCGCGTCGCCGCCTGGGCGGAGCGCGCCGGCGCGGGGGAGATCGACCTCTCGATGACGCACTCACGGGAGCTCGCGCAAGCGGTTGCCGTCGTCACCGATGCCTGACTTCGAGCCGCTCTACACCGCCGACGAGATGCGCGCAGCAGAGGCGCGATACCCGGGCTTCCCGGAGACGGCACCCGAGCTGATGGAGCGTGCGGGCACGCAGACGGCGCGTGCCGCGCTCGAGCTCTTTCCGACGGAGCAGCGCTGGACGGTCGTCTGCGGCGGTGGCTCGAACGGCGGCGACGGGCGGATCGCCGCGCGCGAGCTCGAGGCGGCGGGCCGGAAGGTGAGGATCGTGGACGCGACGTCTGGCGACACCGACCTCGGGGAGCCGGACGTGATCCTCGACGCCTTGTTCGGGACCGGGTTCTCCGGCGTGCCGCGCCCCGAGGCGACGGAGCTGATCGGGCGAATGAACGACTCGGGCGCACACGTTCTTGCAGTCGACCTTCCCTCGGGTGTCGATGCGTCGACCGGTGAGGTCGCCGGCGCAGCGGTTCGCGCGGACGCCACCGTGACGTTTCACGGGCGCAAGGTCGGCGTGGTCGTCGCGCCGGGACGATTCCACGCCGGCGCCGTTCTCGTCGCCGACATCGGGCTTGCGCACGCGGACACACAGCATCGCCTGGTCGGTCCGGATGTGCTCGACGTCGTCCCGCGCCGGCACGAGGAGGACAACAAGTACACCTCGGGCCACGTGCTCGTCGTCGGCGGCTCGCGCGGCCTGACCGGTGCGCCGCAGCTCTCCGCACTCGCGGCGATGCGCGCCGATGCCGGTTACGTGACGGTGGCCGCGCCGGCGTCGGCCCTGCCGGTGCTCGAGCAGCGGCTCCTCGAGGCGGTGAAGCGTCCGCTACCCGAAACCGACGGCCTCGTCGCTGCGGCCGCCGCGGACGTCGCGCTCGAGCTTGCTGAGAAAGCGGGCGCGATCGCGATCGGGCCGGGGCTCGGCCGCGGCGCCGGGCCGACGGAGGTCGTTCGACGTGTGCTCGCCGAGGCCATGCTCCCCGCCGTCGTCGATGCAGACGCGCTCTTCGAGCTCGAGCCCGGGGAGTGGCCCGCGCCGCGTGTCCTGACACCCCACGAAGGCGAGCTCGCAGGGCTGCTCGGCAAGGAGTCGAAGGAGGTCGCTGCGCATCGTCTCGCCTGCGTTCTCGAGGCATGCGAGCGGTTCCGGTGCGTGGTGTTGCTCAAGGGAGCCGACACGCTCGTGGCCGCTCCAGGCCGAGGGGTGCTCGTCGTCGCGCTCGGCCTCCCGTCTCTCGCCACGGCCGGTACCGGCGACGTTCTCACCGGCATCGTCGGCGCATTTCTCGCGAAGAAGATGGAGCCGCAGCTCGCCGCAGCGGCCGCGGCAGCGGCACAACAACTCGCTTCGGTGGAGGCGCCCCAGCGCGCCGGCCTCATCGCGAGCGACCTCATCGACGTGCTCCCGCGCGTCCTCGCCTGATGCATCGCTCCGAGCTGACCATCGACCTCGCGGCGCTCCGACGCAACGCGCGCACCCTCCTGCACGCCCTCGAGGGTGCGGAGCTGTGGGCGGTCGTGAAGGCGGACGCCTATGGCCACGGCGCCGCCGACGTCGCCGGTGCAGCACTCGGTGCGGGAGCGACCGGGCTCTGCGTGGCAACCGTGCCGGAGGCTCTTGCACTGCGGCGCGAGTTCACGACGACCCGCATCCTCGTGATGGGCCCCGCAGGAAATCTCGAGGTCGGCCACGCCCGAGATGCGCGCCTCGAGCTCGTCGTCTCGCCGGAGGACATGCCCGGCGGCGTTCGCGTGCACCTCAAGCTCGACACCGGAATGGGACGCTGGGGCCTCTCGGAGCTACCGGAGCCGCCGGGCGACGTCGTCGGCCTGATGAGCCACTTGGCGACGGCGGACACCGACGCCGCGTATACCGAGTGGCAGATCGAGCGCTTCCGCTCGGCGACGCTCCCGTACTCGCATCTCACCCGCCACATCGCGAACAGCGCGGGCGCGCTTCGTTATCCGAGTGCCCGCTTCGATGCCGCGCGATGCGGTGTCGCGCTCTACGGCCTCTCGCCGTTCGGGACCGATCCCGCGGAGGACGGCCTCGAGCCTGTCCTCAGCTGGACGAGTCATCTCGCACAGACACGCCTGCTCCGCGCCGGTCAGAGCACGGGCTACGGCAGACGATTCATCGCCGAGCAGGACACGTGGATCGGGATCGTGCCGGTGGGCTATGCCGACGGGTTCCGGCGCGATCTGACCGGCACGACGATTCGCGTCGCAGGCGAGCCGAGGCGCGTCGTCGGAACCGTGTCGATGGATGCGTTCGCGGTCGAGCTCGACCGCGACCTTCCCATCGGTACACCCGTCGTGCTGCTCGGGCACGGCGTCCTCGCCGAGGAGCACGCACGCGTTGCCGGCACGATCAACTACGAGATCGTCTGCGGAATCTCGAGCTCGCCGCAGCGCGCCCGCCGGATGGTCGTCGATGGCTGACCGCTTCGCCCGTACCGCGGACCGTGTCGCTGCGAAGCAGGACGCGGGCGCGGCCGAGCTCGCGGAGCGGGTTCGCGCATTTGTGTTTCCTCAGGGTGATGAACGCGCCCTCGATGTCGGCACCGGCGCGGGCGCGCTTGCGCTTGCACTTGCGCCGCTCGTGCGCGAGGTGATCGGCGTCGACCCTGTGCCCGAATTGCTCACGCTCGCGAGAGAGCGCGCGGCCGTGTTCGGCAATGTCGAGTTCGTCGAGGGAGACGGGACTGCGCTTCCGTTTCCCGACGGATCGTTCGATCTCGCGGCGACGCTGCGGACCTTGCATCACGTCGCGCGGCCAGAGCTCGTGCTCGCCGAGCTCACCCGGGTGACGCGGCTCGGCGGGCGGATCCTCGTCGTCGATCAACTCGGCGACATCGATCCGCTCGCGGCCCTCGTCGTCGATCGCTTCGAGCGGGCGAGGGATCCGACGCACACGCGGCTTCTGCCCGAGATCGACCTGCGCGGGTTCTTCGAGGCGAACGGGCTCGTGCTGCTCCGGGAGCGCTACGACGACGAGCGCCGCGAGCTCGGCGCGTACCTCGACCTCGCCGGCTGCGAGGGGCCGGCACGGGAGGCCGCCCTCGGTCTGGCCCCTCAGGGCCGTGAGGCGTACGCTGCCCGGCTAGGCTGGTATCTCCTGGCACGGCGATGACCAAAACGGGTCTAGCGGTCATGTCTTACAACGGATACAACGTCCCGATGCGCCGTCTCCTCCCAACGGGCCTCATCCTCCTGGTCGCCGCCGCCGGGCTCGTGACGCTGTCGCCCGCCCAGGGCGGGGTCTTCCCCGGCAGCAACGGCCGGATCGCGTACACGTGCGGTCCGAACATCTGCTCGATCAACCCGGACGGCACGGGCAAGAACCCGACCTTCCTGACCTCCGCGTCGGATCCGTCGTGGTCGTCCGACCAGAGCCTGATCGCGTACGTCGACCCCGCCGCGGGCATCAGCGTCGCCAACGACGACGGCAGCTTTCCCGGGCCGATCGGATCCGCGGCTGGCTCCGCACAGCCCTCGCTCTCGTTCGACGGCAGCCGCGTGGCGTACGTGCGCGGCGGGATCATCTATACGTCGCAGTCGTTCGGCGGCGGCGAGTTGCCGCTGACGACCGGCGGGGCCGACGTAGACCCGGCGTACTCGCCCGACGGGACGAAGATCGCATTTGCGCGGAACAGCGGAGGCGCGTCGGGTTTCGACATCTGGACGATCAACGTCTCGACCGGCGTGCTGCACCAGGTCACGAATGCTGTCGGCGACGAGCGGACCCCGACCTGGTCGCCGAGCGGCCTCTCGATCGTCTATTCGGCGGGATCGACGCACGAGCTCTTCGGCGCTGCGTCATCGACAAGCGGGATCCCCACGCCGACTGACCTGAACACGAGGGGCACCGATCCCGCGTTCTCGCCGGACGGAACGCTGATCGCCTTCGTCAATACCGGGGGCCATCTCGCGGTGATGACGAATACGACGACGCCGACGGTCACCGTGCTCGACTCGAGCGTCACCGCCGCCCAGCCCGACTGGGAGGCCATCTCGGTGCCGACCGGCCCGCCGCCGACCTCATTCACGGGGCCGCCCGTCAACGTGAGTTATCCGACGGTCAATCTCGGCTTCGGCGACACCGCGCCGACGCTCGGCGATTTCCTCACGGCGAGCGTCGGGACGTGGAACGGTGCAATTCCGTTCACGTACGCGTACCAGTGGAAGCGGTGCGACCCCGCCGATCCGCTCAACGGACAGTGCATCGACATCGCGGGCGCCAAGTCGAGCTTCTACACGCCCGTCGCGGCCGACTACGGCCAGCGCCTCCGCGTTCAGGTCACGGCGACGAACTCACAGGGAACCGCCTCGCAGAACTCCGAGTCCACGGCCCCGGTCACCGCCGACGCGCCGCACCTGCGCGTGACGCCGCAGATCTTCGGGCAGAACGTCGTCGACCAAACGCTCTCGGTCGATTCGGGGACCTGGGACGGCTCGACCCCGCTGGTGTTTACGTACTCGTGGCGCCGCTGCAACCCGCCGGGTGACCTCTCGTCGTGCGTGCCGATCGACGGTGCGACCACCAGCTCGTACACGGTGACGACCGCGGACATCGGCTTCACGCTCCGCGTCTGGATCACGGGCACCAATCCGGCGGGGACGGACGTCGGCATCACGAACCACACGTTCCCCGTCGTCGACAAGCAGCATTTCGCGCCGTCGACGATCGAAGCGCCGGCGATCGTCGGGACGCTCGGGATCGGACGCCAGGTCACTGGATCGATCGGCACCTACGACGGTGACACTCCGATCGCCACGACGTTCGTCTGGCAGCGCTGCAACGCGACCGGAGCCTCATGCCACACGATCGTAGGCGCGACCAAGATGACCTATCATCCGACCGCGGCCGATCTCGGCTCGACGCTGCGGCTCGCGGTGACCGCGAAGAATGCGTACGGGACGTTCGTCGCGAGCTCCGATCCCACCGAGCCGGTGCCGGGCGCCCCGCCGCACAAGAAGGGTCGGCACATCGTCGGCACGTCGAAGGGCGAGTACCTCGCCGGCGGCGGCTACGACGACACGATCCTCGGCATGGGCGGCAACGACACGATCCTCGGCGGCGCCGGCGACGACTCCCTCGACGGCGGAGCGGGTAACGACGTCATCACAGGCGGAGCGGGCGCGGACAAGATCTTCGGAGGGGCGGGCTCCGACACGATCTATGCGGCCGACGGCGAGCGTGACGTCATCGACTGCGGTGACGGGCAAGACCGTGCCGTCGTCGACGAGGTCGACGTCGTGAAGAACTGCGAGGTCGTCCAGATAGTCGACACGTCCGAGCTCGGGCTCGGGCTCGGGCTCTGGTTCCGGGTCGGGCTCTGGCTCTGGGTCGGGTCTGGCTCGGGGACCGGGACGAACCCCGGCCCGGTCGCCCCGCCGCCCGGCACGAATCCTTAGGAGCGTCTACAGCAGCTCGTCGAGGTGCGCGAACGCGTCGCGGATCTGCGCGCGCTCGGCGGAGAGCTCGGTGAACGACTGCATCAGACGGCGGTCGCCCTCCGGTGTGAGGCGGAGCAGAGCGACGCGTGCATCGTCCGGTGACTGCTCGCGCGCGATGAGCCCGGTCTCCTCTGCGCGGCGCACGAGCTCTGTCACGGTGCTCTGCGCGAGCTGAAGCCGATCGGCCAGCTCGGTCACGGTGGACTGTTCCTTCCCGTTCGCCGCGCCCTTGATCATCAGCAGCAGCAGATAGCGCTGTGGCGTGAGGCCGTACTGACGTGCGACGCGTTCGCTGCGTCTCGCGAATCGGCGAAGCGCGGTGCGAAACTCGGCGACTGCGACGACGTCTTCGACCTTGAAGGCCGTCTGACTCATCGGGAGCGATTCTAGCGGGGGCGGCCGGGACGGGCCAGCACGCGGGCGAGTAGGTTGGGGGCAACGGCCTGCACGACGCTTGCCAGGCCGTAGTACCGCGGCACGCTCGTCTCGCCGCGACCGTGCTCGAGCGACGCGAGCACGTGCGCGACGATGCGCTCGGGGCCGACGACGAGGCGCTTCATCGGCGCGGGCAGCCAGGCCTGCGGAAACCCCTCGGTCTCCACATAGCCCGGCTTGACCGTGTGGACGCGGATTCGGCGAGCGCGGAGCTGCGCCGCCGTCGCTCTGGAGAACGCGAGCTGGGCGTGCTTCGAGGCTGCGTAGGCGCCTGACTGGGGAACGGCGATCGTCCCCGCGACGGAGACGATGTTGACGACATCGGCGGGTGCAGCCGCTTCGAGGCCTCGCAGGAACGCGCGCAGGCACCAGACGCTGCCGAGATAGTTCGTCCGCATCACATCCTCGATCCCCTGTGGGTCTCCGTTGAGGAAGTCGTCCCTCCGCGTGAAACCCGCGTTGTTGACGAGCAGGTGGACGGCGGGATGCCGCTCGAGGACGCGTGCCGCAACGTCCTCGACGGCGTGTCGATCCGAGACGTCGCACAACTCGAACTCGGCGCCGATCTCCTCGGCGAGCGCCCGCAGTCGATCCTCGCGCCGTGCGAGCAGCACGCAGTGCCATCCCCGCCTCGCGAGCGCGCGCGCAAGCTCTGCACCGATGCCGGAAGAGGCGCCGGTGACGACCGCGACCCGGTTCGCTACCGCTGACACGTCCGCACGATCCGCCGCGTCGATGCAGCGCCGCCGGCGACGGCGACGAGTGTGTGCTTGCCGAGCTTCGTCTTCGTCGACGACACGCGCGCGCTCCAGATCCCATCCGTACGGTGACCGACGGCGATCGTCCGGCCGTCGAGCAGGAAGCGCACGCCGCTCACCGGACGGGTGGAGCTAACGGCGACGGTCAGCTCCTGCTCCTTCGCGAGGCATGCGCCCGACGGAGGGACGAGCCAGTCGACGACGGTTCCCGCCACGACGCGGACATGGACGCGTGTCGAGCGGGTGTTCGGCATGATCGACGGCCCGACCGTGTCGATGTTCTTCGACTCCTGGAAGTCAGACGCGACGAGGCGTAGCTCGACCGTTCCGCCGGCGAGCTTCGGCGCCGCGCTCGGGAGCGGGAAGACCGCGAGCCCGGTGCTCGGGTCGTATGCCGACGCGCCGATGAGCTCGCCGCGGTATCCGATCGTGAGCGAGCTCGGATCGACACCGGCTTGCGCGTCGCGCACGCGAAGCGCCAGGGTCGGCCGCCCGGCGGCGACGCGCGCCGTCAGGAGCTGGATCGACGGAGGTGTCACGTCGTCGACCCAGGAACGCAGCACGAACCGGCCGGCCATCGTGCGGCCGCTGAACGGATCGCGGCCCGAGTCGACGGCGACGAAGAACCGCTGCTGGCGGGGGAACGCGGCGCCGGCCGCGCCGATCGGCTCCAGGTACCCCGACATGAGCGCGTTCACGTTGACGGGCGTCCCGGCGAACCCCTGCACCGTGTTCTCGTCGGCGGCGCCGAGGTAGAAGGGGTCGATCTGCGCTCCGGGCGACTCCGAGATCACGGATACGCCGGCGTTCACCGCCGGACGATCGACAAGCGTCTCGTAGAGCGTCTCGCCTCCGTCCTCCCGCATCGGCGGCGTGTCGGGCTGGTTTCCGAACGGCGCGACCGGATAGCGGTATGCGTTCACGCGATTTGTGCCGGTGCGCGTGTCACCCGACTGGCGGCGCTTCAGGGTGAGCACCGGAGCGCCTGCGAGCGCGGGCCGGTCGACGAGGAAGAAGTACGGCACGCGGCGCGTGGCGTTTCCGTTTCGGAGGACGACGAAGCCGTAGTTCTCGCCCTCGACTGCATCGGCTGCGGCGCGCGCGACGACGGCAACGTCGGCCTCGCCACCGGGAGGGACAATGATCATTCCGGGAACGTCGATCGACGTTCCCGACGTCGATGCCTGCGGCTGGAGCTCGACCTGCCAGGTGCCGGCGCCGTTGCCCGCGTCGGTGAGGCGGACGAGCAGCGCGCGGCTCGCCGCACCGCGCGTAACGACCAGGTCTTCGAACGAGAGGGACACCGGGTCGGTGAAGAGCTCCGGGTCGGCGGCGCGCGGCAGCGAGACGAGGCCGCCGCCCTCGAGCGTCACGGGAGCTTCCTGCGTGCGAGCGGTGTCGCCCCAGGCCGCCACGGCGGTCGAGACGAGCGCGGACTTCACCTGCGACGGCGTCCAGCCGCGATGAAGCTCGAGCAGCAGTGCCGCGGCGGCCGCCACGTGCGGCGTGGCCATGGACGTTCCGTCGAAGACCGCGAAGCGCGACGCGCTCGTGTTCGGCAGGGTGGACGAGAGGATCTGTCCGCCGGGTGCCGCGAGGTCAGGTTTGAGGTCGTGTCCGAACGCCGTCGGCCCACCGGAGGAGAAGCTCGTGATCACGCCGCTGCGCCCCGTCTCGAGCTCGAGTGGATCGTGTCCGATCCGCACGGTGGTCCTGCCGCCGTGAGCCGCGAGGTACGCGCGCAGGTGGTCGCCGTCGAGGTTGGCGATCATCCCGCCGGCGAGAGGGAGTCGTGTCGGGATCCCGTTCGCCTCCCCTTGACGGTTGTCGGAGAAGACGATGCCGACGGCGCCCGCCTCCTTGGCCTGCTGCGCCTTCGTGTCGAACGGGCAGAGGCCGCGCTCGACGAGCGCGATCGCGCCGGTGAGCGATCCGGCGGGAAGCTGACCCTTCGGCGACGCGAGATCGCCGGCGGGGCCGCACAGATGACGTTCGACGGGAGTCGAGTCGCGGCCGGCGATCGAGCCGACGTCGACCAGCGGTTGGTCGGTCGAGCCCCAACGCGCCGGCGCGGGGCTGCCGTTCGCGCCCATGAACGGGATGCCCTTCACGATGTCGGGCGCCGCGGGCGCCGTGACGTCGAGCGCGGGCGCGAACACATGCGTGTTCGACACCGCAGCGACGGAGATCGCATCGGGCGCTGTGCCGGGCGACCCGGCCGACCCGAGGCCGAAGTCGTCGCGGTCGTTTCCGGCCGCGATGACCGGAACGACGCCGGCCGCGGCGACGTTGTGGATCGCCTCGACGAGCGCGTCGTTTGCCGGGTCGATCTGAGGGCCGCCACCGGAGAAGTTGATCACGTCCATGCCGTCCTTCACCGCCGCTTCGAAGGCGGCGATGATCTCCGGCGTGTTGGCGACGTGCCCGATCGGCGTCGGCACCGTGAACACGCGGTAGTTGCCGAGCCAGGCGCGCGGTGCGACGCCGCTCAGCCCGGTCACCTTCGGATGATCAGCCCCGGCCGGCGCCGTCGTGCCGGAGTCACCGGCAGCGATGCCGGCGACATGCGTGCCGTGGAACGACGAGCGCGGATCGACCGCGAGCCGTCCCGGTGCGCCCGCGTTCGGGCCGGGGAACACGCGGGCGACGATCACCTTGGGCGTCGTCCACTTCCTGTCGCCCTTCGGGAAGCCCTGCGGATAGGTGAAGCCGCTCGGATCGAAGAACGGATTCGTCTGGTCGATCCCATCGTCCACGACCGCGATCTTCATCCCCGTGCCGTCTGCTCCGCGCTGCTGCTGGAGCACGTCGGCGCCGATCACCGACGGCGAGTGGTCGAGCGCGAGCGTGTACGCCACGCTGGGATACACCGCCGCGATCGAGCGGAGCCGAACGAGGGCAGGCAGCTTCTTCGCAGGCAGCGACACGGTGAGGCCATCGAGCACGACCTGGAAGCGGCGTCCGACGCGCGCGTCGGGGATCGCGCGTCGCAGCAGTGCGACCTCCTGTTGCTGCGCCTGCACGAGGCGCTGCACGTACGCGCGGGAGCTGGAACTTTCGACGTTCAGGCGACGGCGCGCTCCGGCTGCGGAGAGCCCCCGACCCGCGTACTGCGCGAGCGGCGGGAGCGAGAGCCGCACGACGACGCGAACCCGGCCCGACGACGCGAGGGCGGGGAGCACTCCGGCGCGGACCCGCGGCAACGTGCGGTCGCCGAACGTTCGCTTCACGGGTACGAGTTGCGCTGCGACAGGCGACGCGGCGACGAGCGCCGCGCAACAGGCGAGAAGCGTGACCGTTCGGCGCAAGGGAGCGGAGGGTAGCCGAGGATCGCGCGGATGGCGTTAGGATCGCCCGGATGGCAGGCTCCTTTGCAGGCAAGCGCGCTCTCGTCATGGGCGTCGCGAACAAGCGCTCGATCGCGTGGGCGATCGCGCAGACGCTGGCGGACGGCGGCGCGACGCTGGCGTTCACCTATCAGGGCGAGCGGATCGAGAAGAGCGTCAGAGACCTTGCGGGGACGGTCGACGCAGCGCTCGTGACCGAGTGCGACGTCCGCTCGGACGACGATCTGGCGCGCGTCTTCGGCGAGGTCGGCACGGCATTCGACGGCGAGCTCGACATCCTCGTGCACTCGGTTGCGTTCGCCGCCGCAGAGGATCTCGAGGGACGGTTCACCGACACGCCGCGCGACCGGTTCTGGATGGCACTCGACATCAGCGCCTATTCGCTCGTCGCGTGTGCGAGAGCCGCCGAGCCTCTGATGGAGAAGGCGGGCGGAGGATCGATCGTGACGATGACCTATCTCGGCGGCGAGCGAGTCGTGCCGCACTACAACGTTATGGGTGTGGCGAAGGCGACCCTCGACGCATCCATGCGCTATCTCGCCTCGGATCTCGGCGAGAAGAACATCCGCGTCAACGCGATCTCCGCCGGACCGGTGCGGACGCTCGCGGCACGGTCGATCGCGGGGTTCCCGACGATGGAGGCGATCGTCGAGGAGCGTGCGCCATTACATCGTCACGTCGGCGCAGAGGATGTCGCCGCCGCAGCCGGCTACCTGCTCGGCGACGGCGCGAAGAACGTGACCGCCACGACGTTGTACGTCGACAGCGGCTATCACGCGATGGGCATGTAGAGCGCGGCTGGCCGCCGGATCGAGCTTCCTCTAGCCGCCCGTCAGGCCTCCACCGGCCGAGGACTGACCTCGCGAACCCCTTCGGCGAGTTGCGCCTCGACGGCCCGGTGCACGTTGCCGTGTACGTGGTCGGCGCCGAGCGCCGCGATCGTTCCGTCGGCGTCGAGCACCGCGGCGACTTGCGGCTTCAGCCGGGCGAGACGGAGCGTGACGTCGGCCGCCTCCGTTACCTCGTGGATCTCGGCCAGCTTCGCCGCTCCCTGCGAGTCGATGAAGTCGACGCCTTCGAGGTCGAGCACGAGCGCGTGGACTCGTGGCTCGCCGTCTCGGATCACCTCGCGGATCCGGTCGTCCAGCGCTTCTGCAGTCGCGAAGAAGAGACCGCTGTCGAGGCGCACGACGGCGATTCCGGGGAACGTCTCGTCACCGGGATACTCCTCGAGCTCGCGGAACACCTGCGTGCCCGCCTCGCGCCCGAGCACCGGCAGCCGCGGTGCCGTGGTCACATAGACCAGCCAGCCGAGTGAGAGGACGACGCCGATCACGACGCCGGCAAGGACGCCCGATGAGAGCACGCCGACGATCGCGGCAACCGCGATCCAGAAGTCGAACCTCGCCACCCGGTGCAGGCGGGCCAGTTCGCCGAGGTCGATCATCCCGAACACGACAGCATCGATGATCACGGCCGCCAGCACGGGTTTCGGGAGGCCGGAGAACAGCGGCGCGAGCACGATCAGCGTCAGCAGCACGAGCGCACCGGTGATCAGCGAGGCGACCGGTGTCGAGGCTCCCGACGACTCGTTGAGCGAGCTTGCGGAGAGGCTGGTCGAGACCGGCATCCCCTGGAACACGCCGGCGCCGACGTTCGCCATGCCCTGTGCGACCGACTCCTGGTTCACGTCGATGCGGTAGCGGTGCCGGGTTGCGAACGCACGCGCGTCGCCGGCAGTCTGGGAGAACCCGATCAGCAGCAGCGCGCACGAGGCGATGCCGATCGTGGGCAGGTTGTGCCTGAAGAGATCGAAGCCCGGGAGCTCCGGATGCGGCAGGCCGCGCGGCACGTGGCCGACGAGCGCTACTCCGTGGGCGCCGAGGTCGAAGACGGCGGATGCGATCAGTCCGCCGACCACGAGCACGAGCGCTCCAGGGATCGCCGGCGCGGTGAACCGCAGCGTGAGGATCACGGCGAGCGCGACGAGCCCGACGAGCAGCGTCGTCCAGTGGATCGAGCCGAGCCCTCTGAGCCACGATGCGAGCTCGCGCCACGCGCTCGTGCCGTCGGTTGACGTTCCCGTGAGCTTCGGCAGCTCGCCGATCGTCACGTCGATCGCAGCGCCCGCGAGGAATCCGGTGATCACGGCCTTCGACAGGAAGCGTGCGATCCACCCCATCCGGAACACGGCCAGCAGCAGAAACAGCACCCCGGTGACGAGCGTGATCGCCGCGACGAGCTGCGCCGCCTCCTTGCCGCCGAGCCCGCTCGCGAGTACTGCGCCGCCGGCGACCGCGGCCAGGGACGAGCTCGGCCCCGTCGAGATCTGCCGCGACGTGCAGAAGAGCGCGTAGATGATTGCGCCGGCCGCGGCTGCGTAGAGGCCGTTCTCGAGTGGAACCCCGGCTATCCCCGCGTAGCCGAGATTCTTCGGCACGATCAGGGCGGTGACCGCGATCCCTGCCGCCAGGTCGCCACGCAGCCACCGCCGCTGGTAGCGGGGCAGCCACTCGACCACCGGCAGCAGACGAGTCAGGCGCCGAGCCGGCTGATCATCGCTCGCCGTGCCCTCCATCGATGCGCAGCCTCGGTGCTCGGGTCGTCGACCTTCGGCACTCAGCTCGCTGACGCGACTGGCGCAGCGTCCACGGTCTCGCTTGCCCCTCCTTCGGGGGCATGTTCACTGCGTCGCAGGATCGCCTTACGGATCTCGGATGCCACGACGGCTGCGAAGGCCGCGACGATGCAGATCAGCCACTGGTGCAGCGTCAGCGGCACCGTCCCGAGGATCCTGTTCATCAGGTCGAGCTGCGGCGCGATGATGATCGCCAACAGCGAGGCGCCTGAGAAGTACAGGAACTTCCGGTCGCGCAGGACGTCGAGGCTGAACACCGATTGCAGCTGGTCACGCTCACAGAACGAGTAGAGCAGGTTCGCCGATGCGAACGACGTCATGCCCATCGTGCGGGCAATGGCCGTGTCGTAGTGATGGTCTGCCCACGCGATCACGCCGATCGTTGTCGCACCCATGACGAGACCGATGCACCCGAGCCAGAGCATCAACCCGGTCGGCAGGATCGCCTGTTCCGGATCGCGTGGCTTGCGCTTCATCAGCCCGCCGGCGGGCTCTCCGTAACCGAGCCCGATCGCCTGGAAGACCTGCGTCGTGAAGTTGATCCACAATGTCTGCAGCGGCACGAAGGCGACACCCCCGACGACGTTGAAGATCGCCGCTCCGAGGAAGGTGACGACCAGGCCGAACAGCACGCCCATCTGGAAGCGGACGTACTTCGTCAGGTTGTCGTAGAGGCCGCGGCCGAGCTCGACGGCCTTCACGATCGTGGCGAAGTTGTCGTCTGTGAGGATCATCGCCGCGGCTTCTTTCGAGACCTCGGTGCCGGTGATGCCCATCGCGATGCCGATGTCGGCACGCTTCAGCGCAGGCGCGTCGTTTACGCCGTCGCCGGTCATCGCAACGATGTGCCCCTTGCGCTTCAGCATGTCGACGAGGCGCACCTTGTGCTCCGGCGTCACCCGCGCGATGACGCCGATCTCGTCGATCTGTGCAAGCAGCTCATCGTCGCTCATCGCTCCGAACTCCGCGCCCGTGATCGCCCGGCCCTTGATGCCGAGCTTGTTTGCGATTGCCGCCGCCGTGACAGCGTGGTCGCCGGTGATCATCCGCACCTGGATTCCGGCCGAATGTGCGGTCGCGATTGCATCCCTGGCCGTCGGTCGCGGCGGGTCGACGATTCCGATGAGCCCGAGTAGCGTGAGGTCGTCGACGAGCGGGAGCAGGTCGGCATTCGGATCGAACGTCGCGGGGTCGAAGTCCTTGCGAGCCGTCGCGAGCACACGCAGGCCTTGCTCTCCCAGGCGCTCGTTCTCAGCCTCGTAGCGGCCGCGCATCGCATCGTCGACTGCGACCGGATGCAGGTCGTCGGCGCTGAGCGTCATGGAGCCGCGGGCGAGCACCTTGTCGGGTGCGCCTTTGACGAAGGAGCGGACAACGTCGCGACCGGACTCATCCTTCATCCGGTGGAAGGTCGCCATGAGCTTGTACGCCGTGTCGAACGGCAGCTCGGCGACTCGCGGGTACTTCTCCCTCGTCGCCGACGAGTCGAGCCCGCCCTTCTCGCCGAGCACGACGAGCGCACCCTCGGTGGGATCGCCGATCATCTCGCCGTCGTGGACGACGGCGTCGCACGCGAGGATCATCGGCAGCATGAATTGCTCGAGATCGACATCGTTCTGTCCGGCGACGCGCTTGATCCGTCCCTCCGTGGAGTAGCCGTTGCCGTCGATCGAGTAGCGGCGCCCCGGGATCGTCAGCTCGACCGCGGTCATCTGGTTGAGCGTGAGCGTCCCAGTCTTGTCGGAGTTGATCGCCGAGGTCGAGCCGAGCGTCTCCGTCGAGCGAAGCTGCTTCATGATCGCGTTCGCCTGGGCGAGCTTCTGCGTCCCCATCGAGAGAATCGCAGTCACGACAGCGGGGAGCCCGGTGGGGATTGCGGCGATCGCGAACGCGATCGCGGCCAGAAAGACCGTCTTGAACGACTCGCCGCGCGACATGTTCAGGATGATCGAGATCACCAGTGCGCTGCCCGAGATGACGAGGATCTGGCTCGTGAGCTTGCTGAGCTGCCTCGTGAGGGGCGAGTCCTTGTCGCTCTCCTGCGCGAGCATGCCCGAGATGTGACCGACCTCGGTCGCCATGCCGGTGGTGGTGACGACGAACTCGCCGGTGCCACGCGTGACGTTCGTGTTCATGTAGACCATGTCGATCCGGTCGCCGAGCGGTGCCTCCGGTTCCGTGACGGTCTCGATCCCCTTGGGAACCGGCATGCTCTCGCCGGTCAGCGCCGACTCGGCGACCTCGAGCGTTGCCGCCTGCAGCAAGCGGCCGTCCGCCGGCACCACGTCTCCCGCCTCGATGGAGACGACGTCGCCCGGGACGAGCTGCTCTGCGGGGATCTGGATCAGCTCCCCGCCGCGGTGGACCTTCGCCTTGATGATCATCATCTTCTGGAGCGCGGCGACCGCCGCCGCCGCCTTGCCCTCCTGGTTCAGGCCGAGAACGGCGTTGAACAGCGTCAGGAAGAGCAGGACGAGGCCTGTGCCGAGCTCGTGCAGCGGCCAGATGCTCCCGATCCCGGCAACGAGCAGGACGATCTGCATCGGGTCGCGGTACTGACGGACGAACGCGCGCCAGCGCGGCTCGCCCGACGCGGCGACGAACGCGTTCGGGCCGTACTGCTCGAGCCGCCGCGCCGCCTCGTCGGGCGAAAGGCCGGTATGGATGTCGACGTCGAAGTTACTGGCGACGTCCTCGCCCGGCAGTGCGAACCACTTCTTGTCCTCTGTAACTGCGCCAGGTGTTGGTGTAGCCGTCGCCATCGTCGCCTCCTTAGGTGATCCACGCCGTGCCGAGAGCCACGGTCGTCCCGCCTCGCCGCGAAGCCGGGCCTGCGCCGGAGTCGGCCATGGGCTGAGTATTCGCCCGCGAGTCGCGAGGCGGCATCACCCCGCGAGGATGATTCGCGGGTGGTAGCGGAGACGCGATCATGTGCAGGTGAGCCGGAGCCGAGTGGACTCGACGGCAGATCAATCCAATGCGCGTGTGAGTGTCCGCGGCGCCGCCTTCATCGGCATCGGCTCGATGGTCGGAGCCGGCATCTTCGCGTTGCTCGGCCAGGCGGCGGTCATCGCCGGGTCGGCCGTCTGGCTTTCGTTTCTCCTCGCCGGAGTGATCACGACGCTGCTCGCGTACAACGTGGTCAAGCTCGGGATTCGGTATCCGTCCGAGGGCGGGCTGATCGAGTACTTGCGCCAGGGCTTCGGGAACGGACGGCTGCTCGGGGTCGCCTCGTGGCTCGGGTACGCGGCCGCCTTCGTCGTCGTGGTCGCCATGCTCGCCGTCTCCTTCGGTAGCTACGCAACGTCGTTGTTCCTCAGCGACAACGCGTGGAGCGGCTGGGACAATGTGTTCGCATCTGTGGTGATCGTGGGAATGACCCTGATCAACATGATCGGGGCGACGTTCGTCTCGCGGGTCGCGTCCCTGATGGTCGTCGTCCTGCTGGGCGTGTTCTCCGTCTTCATCGTCGTCACGATCAAGGACGTCAACTTCGATCTCCTCGCATTCAGCGGCTACCCCCCGTTCTCGAAGATCATCGCGAGTGTCGCATTGACGTTCTTCGCGTTCCTCGGGTTTGGCGTGATGACGTTCACGGTCGCCAAACTTCGCGATCCCGCGCGCGAGTTGCCGAGAGCGGTGGCCCTCGCACTCGGATTGACGACGGCCACCTACGTGCTCATCGCGATCGGCGTCTTCGGGACGCTCACTGTGAACCAGGCGATCGGATACGGCGAGACGGCGATCGCCGAGGCCGCGCGGCCGGCGCTCGGCGACGCCGGCTTCACGCTGATGGCGGTCGCGGCACTCATCGCCACGGCCGGCGCGACGAACGGGACGCTCTTCGGCTCGGCGAGTCTCACGGCCTCGCTGGCGGAGATCGGGCAGTTCCCCCCTCTTCTCGGCCCCCGGTCGCGGCTCGGAAAGCACGGGGGCCTGCTCGTCACCGCAATCCTCGCGCTCGTTCTCGCGAACTTCGTCGACCTCTCCGCGATCGCCTCCGTTGGAAGTGCATGCTCGCTCGTCGTGTTTCTGCTCGTCGGGGTCGCCGGCTATCGGCTGCGATCGAACACAGGCGCCTCCGGCGCAATCGTCCTGGTGGGAATAGCAGGGACTGCGATCGTGCTCGGGTTCTTCGCGGTCGATACGCTCCGCAACGCGCCCGAGACCTTTGTCGCGATCGTCGCGATGACGCTCCTCGCGGTCGTGCTGGACATCGTCTGGAAACGGGTGAGAGACCGAGGCGCGGCCACGAAGGAGGGACGAGAGCTTGCTCCAGATTTAGAGAGCTGACCGCCGGTGTCGACGTCGACTACGAGGGAGAGGCGACGCCCGCGGGCTTCGGCCCGGCGCCGTTCTCTGCGATCGTCTTCGGGAGCCGGAAGAAGACGTCCTCGGGTGAGCCGCCGGCAAGCGTCTCGATCTCGGTCACGCCGCGCTCGCGGAACCAGTCGCAGACGTCGAGGACGATCCGTTCTGGGGTCGATGCGCCGGCGGTGACCCCGACCGTCTCGTACGGCGCGAGGAGGCGCTCGTCGAGCTCGCACGCATCGTCGACGAGCCACGCCGGGACCCCTGCGGCACGCGCCGTCTCGACGAGCCGGTTCGAGTTGGAGCTCTCCCGAGAGCCGACGACGAGCACGACGTCGGCTTCGCGCACGAGCCGCTTGACCGCCTCCTGCCGGTTCGTCGTCGCGTAGCAGATGTCTTCGGTGCGAGGCCCGACGATGTGCGGGAAGCGGTCGCGCAACGTCGCGACGATCCCCGCGGTCTCGTCGACGGAGAGCGTCGTCTGCGTTGCGTAGGCGAGCTTCCGGGTCGGCGCAAGCTCGAGCACGCGAGCCTGCTCGACCGTCTCGACGAGGACGATCGCATCAGGCGCCTGGCCCGTCGTGCCGACGACCTCGTCGTGCCCCGCGTGCCCGATCAGGAGGATGAGGTAGCCGTCCGCCGCGAAGCGGCGGACCTCGGCGTGCACCTTGCTGACGAGCGGGCACGTCGCGTCGATCGTCGCCAGCCCTCGCTCGGCCGACCTGCTATGGACGCCGGGCTCGACGCCGTGTGCGGCGAGCACGAGGTGAGCGCCTTCCGGAACGTCGAGCTCCGACTCGACGAAGACAGCGCCCCGCGACTCCAGCTCGGTGACGACGTGCGCGTTGTGGACGATGTGCTTGCGCACGTAGACGGGCGGGCCGAATGTGTCGAGCGCGTGAACGACTGTCGCCACGGCACGGTCGACACCCGCGCAGAATCCGCGTGGGGCGGCGAGAAGTACGCGCTTCATCGGAGCGTCACGTACCGGTCGCTTCCGCGTCAGTAGCCGCAGTGCTCGCAGCCGTGCGGCGTCTGAACACGGCCGCACGAGGAGCAGCGCTTGCGCGGCACCCTGGCGCGGAGCATGCCCATCGCAACGCCGGCGCGGACCATCACGAAGCCGAAGGCCGTCGTCACGGCCGCGGCAAGCATCACGTTCGGCCCGAAGCCGTTCACGGCCGCTCGCCGCCGACGATGCGGCTCGCGCCGAGAACCGCCGTTCCGAGCAGTGCGCCGACGAACAGCGAGCGGCGAATGCGCTTCTTGCGCGCCTCGCGCCGCCGCGCTTCGCGATAGTCGAGCGCGCGCTCAAACCCGCGCACGGCCGTCGCCCCATACCTCAGGCGGCCCGAAGATGTCGGCGCCGAGAGCCTCATGAGCCGATCTTGCCCGTGGCGACGCGGAACGGCATCATCCGGAGAGGGTGAATCGGCGCCCCGGCGCCGCCGAGAGCGCCGAGAAGACCTCCCTCGTCAGGGCCGTTTCGTCAGAGTCCGCGCAAGCCGTCAAGCCTTCTTCGCGCGTTTCGTCGCTCGCTGCATCAACGCTTCCTGTGCCGAGAGACGGCGTTCGCCCGGCCCTGGGCTCGTGCGGCTCCATGCCCCATCCGCGTCGAGCTCCCAGGAGAAGCGCGTGTCGGCGAGCAGCGCGTCGAGGACGAGGCCGATCTCGGCCCGCAGCCGCATGTCCTCGACCGGCGCGAGCACCTCGACGCGGCGGTCGAGGTTGCGTGGCATCAGGTCCGCGCTGCCGATCCACGCCGACACCTCGTCGCCCGCCTGGAACCAGAGGATCCGGCTGTGCTCGAGGAACCGGCCGAGGACGCTGCGGACGATTATCCGCTCGCTCAGGCCGGGCACGCCCGGGCGGAGGACGCAGATCCCACGCGCGACGATCTCGACCGAGGCGCCCGCGGCCGACGCGTCGTAGAGCGCCTCGACGATCGTCGGATCGACGAGGGAGTTCACCTTGATGCGGATGCGCGCCACTTGGCCCGCCCGCGCGGCGGCGGTGACGCGCTCGATCTCGCCCATGACGCCGTCGCGGAGGAACCACGGCCCGACGAGCAGCTTGCGGAACGACGTCGGCGGCGTCCGGCCGGAAACGGCGTTGAACACGTCCGCGACGTCGGCTGCGATCGCCTCGTCGGCCGTGAACAGGCCGAGGTCTTCGTAATTCGAGGCGTTCGACGCGTGGTAGTTGCCGGTGCCGATGTGCACGTAGCGGCGCATCGCGCCGCCCTCGCGACGCACGAGGAGCGCGAGCTTTGCATGAACCTTCAGGTCGTGCTCGCCGAAGACGACGTCGACGCCGGCGCGCTCGAGCGCGCGCGACCATTCGATGTTGCGCCGCTCGTCGAAGCGCGCCTTGAGCTCGACGAGGCACAGCGCCTGCTTGTCCTCCTCCGCAGCCTGCACGAGCGACGTGAGCGTCGGCGATGAGCTGTCGGTCCGGTACACGGTCGCCTTCAGCGCGACGACCTTCGGATCGCGCGCCGCCGCGACGAACTCCCCGACGCTCGCGTCGAAGGAGTCGTACGGGTGATGGACGAGGATGTCCCGGCGGCGGATCTGCGCGAGCAAGGCGGTCGACGTGCGGGTCGCGAACGGGCGGCGCGTCACCGGCTTCCAGCGCGGATCCTTCAGCTCCGGCCGGTCGAGCTCGTACAGCTCCCACAACGCGCGCAGACCGAGCGGAGCCCGGCTCTCGTAGACCTGGTCCTCGGTCACGCCGAGCTCCCGCGCGAGGAGGTCGACGAGCTCGGGTGGCGCGCCTGTGTTCACCTCGAGCCGGACGATGTCCGCGAACCTGCGCCGCAGAAGCTGCAACTCGACCTCCTCGAGGAGGTCGTCCGCGTCGGGGGAGATCGAGAAGTCGGCATCGCGGGTGACCCGGAAGATCGCCCGGCCCGCCACCTCGGCGGTGCCGATCACCGCCGGGAGGAACTCGACGATCGCGTCCTCGAGCAGCACATAGCCGCCACGGCCGACGGGCACGAACCGCGAGAGGCCGGAGGGGACGTTCACGCGGACGAACCGCTCCTCATGCGTGAGCGGGTCTCGCACGAGCACGCCGACGTTCAGCGCGAGCGAGGGGGCATACGGGAAGGGCGCGGCCGCACCCACTGCGATCGGCGTCAGCAGCGGCTCGATCTCGAGGCGGAAGCGCCGCGCGAGGGACGCACGTTCGCGCGGCCGGCACTCGTCGACCGACAGCACGCGGATCTTCTCGGCGGCGAGCGCGGGGCGGAGCTCGTCCAGCCAGAGCGACGCCTGGACCGCCTCGATCTCGCGGATGCGATCGCGGCAATCAGCGAGCGTCTCGACGGGGACGCGGCCGTCCGGGGTACGGACGGGGACGCCGGCCTGCACGCGGCCGAGGAGGCCGGCGATCCGCACCGCGAAGAACTCGTCGAGGTTCGACGCTACGATCGCGCAGAGCTTCGCGCGCTCCAGCAGCGGGACGCCGGGATCGGCTGCGAGCTGGAGAACGCGGCGCTCGAACTCGAGCCACGAGAGCTCGCGGTTCAGGTAGCGGTCGGCGTGCAGCGAGCGCAGTCGCACCGCCCGCGGGGCGGGTATGACGATGCGGCGCCGAGGGGCGGAGGTTGCTACAGCTCCTCTTTCGCGTCGATCGTGCCGTCGATGTTCGTCATGAAGGCTCCCTTGCGCGCGTCGGGCACAGGGTCAGCGTCTCGCTTGGATCAGCGCTCTTCATCCTCCGGACCGGGTGATATCGCGACGGAGGACGGTTTTCGGCGGGTAAAACAGCAGATCCGGGCTTCTGAGCGCCTTCAGGAGGTGATTGTGCGCTCGATTCGCCGCTCGACCCCTAGCTCACGAGGCCGGCAATCCCGTTCCGCATGAGCGCGACGCCCAGAGCGAGGACGAGCACCGCGCCCACCGTGTGTGCGTGCCGCTCGAGCCATCGGCGCACGCCGTCGAGCCGACGTTCCGTCGAACGTCGCGCGACGAGGAGCAGGAGGATCGCCACGGCGAGCGGGAGCAACGAGACGATCGTGAAGGCAGTCCAGTCCGCGACGTACTCGGCTGCCGTGGGGTCGAGCTGCGAGATGTTCTTGAGCGCGACCGGGATGAAGGCGCCGGCGTTCGCAAGCGTCGCGCCGGCGACGACGATCGTGCCGGGGTTCGACGAGGCGACGGTGCGCATCTTCGCGATCATCCGCTCCTCGCGCGCCGGGTCCCCCGGACGGCGGGCGAGCCTGCCCGCGAAAAGGACGAAGAACACACCGGCGACGACATCGAAGATTGCCACCCATGTCTTCGGACCGCCCGAGCGCGAGGCCGCGTCGCCGAGAACGAAGGCAGCGAGCACACCGATGAACATGTTCGCGCTGAACGCGCCAAGGTAGAAGCAGAGCCCTGAGCGCAACGGCCGCTCGCCGAGCACCAACGCAAGCACCGAGAACGAGACCGTCGTCGGCGAGAGCATCGCTGCGAGCGAGACGAGCGCGAGTTCGGTGTCCGCGCCGCTCATGGTCGAGAGCCTTCGCCTCCGGGACGTGCGCGGAATCGCCCATTTTGGATGATGAGGCGCAGCTGGCGCCCTCGAGGTCGTGCGCGGTGCTTTCTGGCAGGAGCGCGCCTCGAGGCCGCGAACCCGTCTTTGATGTCAGAAGAGTCGAAGTTCGAGCGTCGACTCGATCGTGCGCTGGCGCGCGCTGCGACTCCGCGAGGCGCTGCGGTCGTCATCGCGATCGTTACGACCTCGATCACGGTCGCCGCAGGCCTGTTGATGACGGTCATCGACCGCGCCGACTTCCCGTCTCTCGGCGGCGGTCTCTGGTGGGCCGTCCAGACCGTTACGACCGTGGGCTACGGCGACCACGTTCCCAAAACTCCGGCAGGGCAGATCGTGGCAACGATCGTCATGCTGCTTGGAATCGGCTTCATCACGGTGATCACCGCGTCGATCACGAGCTCGTTCGTGCAGCGGTATCGCCAGCAGCAACTGGTGGGTGGTCCTGACTCCGCGAGCACCGTGGAGCGTCTACAGAGCATCGACGCTCGCCTCGAGCGGATCGAAGCGGCGCTGAGCAAGCGCTGAGCGGGCGCGATGATGTCATCGGATCGGTAGCAGCGCACGGACGACGAAGCCGCCGCCCGGTTTGGGGCTTGCCTGGAGGCGGCCGCCGTAGAGAGCGACCCGTTCGCGCATGCCGACCAGGCCGTGACCGCCACCAGGCACTCCTGAGTTACCCGCTGTGCCATCGTCGGCGATTTCGAGCTCCAGCGAGTCTGAGCCGTAGAGGACGCGGACGGTCGTGCGCGCGTCGCCCGCGTATTTGAGTGCGTTCGTCAACGCCTCCTGAACGATTCGGTATGCGGATAGCTCGATACCGACCGGAAGCTCACGTCGGTCGCCGTCGACCTGGAGCTCGACGCGAAGGCCGGCCTCGCGGAGCTGCCCAACGAGCATCGGAACGTCTGTGAGGCCGGGCTGCGGGGTTAGCGGCTCGTTCGCATCGCCGCGGAGCATGCCGAGCAGGCGGCGCATCTCCGTGAGTGCGCTACGTCCGGTCTGTTCGACCATTTCGAGCACCTCGCGCGTGGAGGTGTTCGCGCCGTCGAGCACTCGCCGCTCAGCGCCGGCCTGCATCACGATCATCGAGACGTGGTGAGCGATCACATCGTGTAGCTCGCGTGCGATGCGCGCCCGCTCCTCGATGACCGCCTCGCGCGCGGCGACGTCACGCTCCCGCTCGGCAATCCTCGCACGGCGCTCCCGGTCACCAAGCACGCGGCGGACGAGCAGCATCACCACGGCTGCGACAACGGCGAACAGCACCCCGTTGTTCGGGACCTTGCCGCCGACGCTTGCGGCGAGATAGACAGCCACGACCGATGAGAAGCCGATTGCGAACCGGCGTGGCGATGTCCAGGCGGTCAGCGCGTACAGCGCGCAGAACGTCGCGATGGGGTAACCGACGAACTGGGGGTTCCAGAGGCGATGGTCGAGTGCCGCCACCAGCGGCACGCCGGTGCCGACAAGGGTCGGGTAGCGGCGCCGAACGGCGATCGGAGCCGTGATCGTCAGCGCGACCAGCGCGGCCCCGAGCTGATTATGAGCGGCATCGGTGCCGAGCCAGATCGCCAGCTGGGCGCCGACAGTCAGCAGCGCTGCAAGCGCCCAGTCGACCTGTTCGGGGTCAAGCCGGAAGTGCCGCAGGCGAGTAAGCCGCGTGTGCACGACCTGACGGTAAACCGCTGCAGGCGTCGTGTCATCAGCCGATCGGCCGATACCCCGGTACACGGAGATCAGCCGGTCGGCGGACAGAAAGATCGCCCGGCCCGCCGATGGCGCGCCCGCGGTCGCGACCTATCGTCGAATGGGTCAGCAACTCGAGAGGAGCACCAAGATGAACGGGCACGAAAGGACCTCCCTCGCAGCCCGGCTCGGCCGAATCGTCCCGCTCGCAGGCGTCGGCACCGCCGTGCTCACGATCGCCGGATACCTCGTGATCGACCGGAATCCCGACAGCAGCGCCTCCACGTCGACGATCACCGCCTACTACTCCGCGCATCACGCACACGTCTTCGCGGCCGGGATCCTTCTCACCTACGCAAGCATTCTCTTCGCCTTGTTCGGTGTGGCGGTCTGGGCGAGGATCCGCCGGACAGCTCTACACCCTGTCGTCGCAGGCGCGGCGCTCGTGGCTACGGCAATCGCCACTGCCGCAGACCTCGCCAACGCGAGTGCGTGGTACCTGCTCGGCGACATCGGCTACAAGCGCACCATCTCGCCAGGAGCGCTCCAGACGCTGCATATCTCGGTCTCGGCCTCCGACCTGACGGCCGGCGCCGGCGTTGGCATCCTGCTGATGGCGTTCGCATTGGCCGGAATCCTGGCCTCGGCATTTCCGCGCTGGCTCGCCTGGTCCGCGCTCGTGCTGGGTGTCTTGCAGCTCGCACCGACGCCGGGCCTCGTCGGTTTCTTCGCGGGCCTCGCCATTCTCCCGTGGACGTTCGCCGCGAGCATTGCCATGTTCCTTCGCCCAGGCGACGAAGCTCTCGCACATGGACAGCTCGACACTCCGTCGACCTCGCCGATGAGATCGACGCTTCCTGCCTGATGCATCAGCTCGAGTGGCGCTCGGAAAGACGACCGTCGGGTTACGGACCGAGCGCCACTCGGAGCTTGCCGCGGTCTACCGGTGTGCGAGGGCGATCGCGTCTCGATATCGCTCCGCTTGCTTCGTCGAGAGCCTCACTTCGGGTGGATCGCCCCAGCTCGCGCCGGCCTCCGGAAACGGCACAGTGATCCGGAGAGCCGCCACCTCGCCGTGCTCTTCGTCGAGGCTGACGTCCGAGGTCGTGAACGCGTACGTCGGATAGCCGTTCTGTAGCTCGAACTTCGTCTTGTAGGCCGCGTACCCGGTCTCCGGGACGGCCGCCGCCGGAGTCGTGTAGTCGAGAATCATCAAGATCACGAACTTGTGCTTGCCCTCAGGCCCGCCCGTCGCCAGCAGGATGCGCCGATTCGTGAGGACGGCCCGCACGCGATGCGTGACCGTTCCGCCGCCGCGAACTGCCATCCGGCGGAAGCGGTGGAAGAGCTTCAAGCCCTCCTCTTCCAGAAGGACGTCCTCGTCCTGCTCCACCGGAAGACGCTCGACGAAGGCTCCCTTCTGGGTGGAGCGAACGAACACGACGCCGACGACGACGAAGACGACAACGATTCCCGCGAAGAGCCAGCCCGGCATCGGCAGCTCCGCATGCTATTGGCTCTCGAGTGCGGCGCGCTCGGACAGCGAAAAGCAGAAGGCCCGTTGCCGAGCCTTCCCGAACGGCCTCTGTCAAGTCTTCGCAGTGAAGGGGGTGAGCTTGCTCTGCGGCCGTTGCACATGCAGTCTCACCCAGCGGCGTCCGCGCGCCATCCGTATCGACTACGGATTCCGTGCCGCCGCCCGCTCGATGCGGGGCTGCCTGGTCAGCGAGTGTCCGTGCCCGGATTTCCCACTTGGACGGTCTGCCGGCCGATCGGAGCAAGGCGGGCATGAGGGGATTCTTCGTGATCAGCTGAGGTCAGGAGTTGCCGGCGTAGTAGAAGGCCACTACGAGAACCGCGTAGGCGAGGAGGAGGATCGCCCCGCCCAACCGAGTCGGCCTCCGAGGGGCCAAGACGAGTCCCGCGAGCGCGGTCGAAATGGCAAGCGCGCCGAGCTCGATCGGCCGGAAGCTGAGTGCGAGCGGCTCGATCGTCCAGGAAACGAGGGCGACGAGGGGAATGAGCATTCCTGCCACCTGAGCGCTCGAGGCGAGGGAGATCTCTGTTGCGAGTTGGATCTTGCCCCGCCGCGCCAGTAGTACGGCGCTCCCGTGTTCCGTGGCGTTGCCGACGATCGCGACGATCACGATCGCGACGAAGAACTCCGACAGGTGAGCCTCGTTCGCGAATGCCTGCAACGAGCCGACGAGCGAGTTGGTGACGAAGGCGGTGAGTAGGGTGGCGAGGCCGAGCACGGCCAGCGCCACGCGAAACGGCCAGCCGGCCTCGCCGACGGCCTCAGCTGCTGCGTTGAGCACGCGTTGTCGACGGAGCGCGTAGCGGTTGACGACGATGCGCACGACCAGAAGCAGCGCGGCGATCGGTACCGCGAGCTCGGCGAGCGACCGGCGTTCGGGGTCGCCGTGAAAGCCGGGCACGGAAGTGACGAACAGAAGGAGCGTCGCGAACGCCACCATTCCGAGCGAGATCGCCGCCGAGGTTCGGTCGATCGTCCCCCTCTGCCCGAGGAGCAACGTGAACCCGAGGACGAGAAGGAGGTTCCCCACGACCGACCCCACGAGCGACGCCCTCACGACCTCCGTCAGACCGTCGGAGACCGCAACGAGGGCGATGATCAACTCGGGAGCGTTGCCGAAGGTGGCGTTGAGGAAGCCGCCGACGCCGGGGCCCGTGTAGTAGGCGGCGCTGTCGGTCGCCTCGCCGATCAACCACGCGAGCGGTATCAACGCCGCCGCTGCAAGGAGGAAGATCGTCAGCTCTCCCGCGGCGCCGAACCAGTCCAGCGCGACGACGACAGGCCCGAGTACGAGCAGCGCAGGGAACAACCGACGAGCTCCCGGCGTCCGTCGCTTACCGCTGGAGTGGAGAGGTAGCATCGTTCGAATGGCGACGACCGAGGTTATTCGGTCCGCGGACTTTCCCGATCTGGGCGACGAGGAGCTATTCCCGCGTCTCTCCGACGCGAAGCTCGAGTGGTTGGGGAAGCGGGGCAGGCGGCGCACCGTCCAGCCCGGTGAGGTGCTGTATGAGCACGCAGTCCGCGATGCGCCGTTCTTCGTGATCGAGCGCGGCCTCGTCGAGCTGGTGGATCGCAAGCCGGGTAAGGAGGTCCACATCGCGCAGGTGGACAGTGGGACGTTCGTTGGCGATATCGCCGCATTCACGGGCGAGCCGACGCTCAGCGCGTGCGTGGCCGTCGAGACGACCGACGTGATCGAGTTCGACCGCGGCTCGTTGCGAGCGATCATGGCGCGCTGGCCCGAATTCGGCGAGCACATCTTCGCGACGTTGCTGGCGAGGCGCGCCTGGCACGAGGCCAGCGGGCACGGAGTGATACGGATCATCGCTCCGCGCGGCTCCCGTCGGGCATTCGAGGTGCGCGATCTCCTCGAGCGGAACTTGCTGCCGGTGCGGTTCTACGACGTCGACACCGACGAAGAGAGCGCGGCGCTGCTCAGGTGGCTCGATATCCCTCGCTCCGAGACGCCCGTTCTCGTGCACGCGGCCAACGTGATGCGCAACCCTTCGGCAGCGCAGGTTGCGCGGTCGCTCGGCCTCCGTGCCGAGGTCGAGGGCGAGCGGTTCGATCTCGTCGTGCTCGGAGGCGGCCCTGCCGGTTTGGCGTCCGCGGTGTACGGCGGCTCGGAAGGCCTGAGGACATTCGTCGCCGAGGCCTGGGCTCCGGGTGGGCAGGCCGGGACAAGCACACGGATCGAGAACTATCTCGGCTTCCCGAGCGGCGTCTCCGGTGCCGATCTGACGCGGAACGCCACGCTTCAGGCGCGTCGCTTCGGCGCGGTCCTGTCGAGCTTCCATCGGGTCGTCGAGCTCGCCGACGGCCCGGATGACCTCGTGCGCGTCGACCTCGACGACGGGCAGCACGTTCTCGCCCGCTCGGTGGTGATGGCGACGGGAGCGCGCTGGCGAGAGCTCGAGGCCGAAGGAATCGAGCGGTTCCGCGGCGCCGGCGTCTATCACGCGGCGATGCCAAATGACGCTGAACGATGGCGGGACGAGGACGTGATCGTCGTCGGCGGCGGTAACTCCGCCGGCCAGGCCGCGGTTCACCTCGCGACGAGGGCGCGAAGCGTTCGCGTGATCGTGCGCAGGACGGGGCTGAGCTCGTCGATGTCGCAGTACCTGATCGACCGGATCGAAGCGTCCAAGCGGATCGAAGTGATCACCGAGACCGAGGTCGCAGCGGTGCACGGGACGGGGACGGTCGAGTCGGTGAGCCTCCGCGATAGCGCGGGCACCGTGACGCCGGTACGCGCGACCGCGGTGTTCGTCATGATCGGCGCGGTCCCCTGCAGCGAGGCCGCGGTGGGCATGCTCGCGCTCGACCCCGCCGGCTACCTCGTGTGCGGCGCTGCCGCGGCAGACTCCGACGACGGCTTCTCCTGGCCACTCGAAGACCGTCAGCCGCACCTGCTCGAGACGGTGCGGCCGGGAGTCTTCGCCGCCGGCGACGTCCGCGCCGGCGCGCTGAACCGCGTCGCGAGCGCGGTCGCCGATGGCGCGCTCGCGGTGCGCTTCGTCCACGACGTTCTCGACGCATAGGTCGGCGTGTCAGAGGAACACGTGCTCATCGAGCCGGAGGACTGCCGGGTGGTCGATATGTGCGCGTGCGGCTGACCGGCGAGCCTCCGGATGTCTATCGCTTGTTGGTGCGGAGCGCGGCGCTGCGCCGCCGGCCGGCTGGTGCGACTGCTCGCCACGGCTTGACAAGAAATCTTTGCAAAGATACCTTTGCATTGATGGCGGACGGAACGACAGACGCAGCGGCGGTGAGGGCGCTCGCGCATCCCCTGCGCCTGCGGCTGCTCGACCTGCTTCGCTTCGAGGGGCCCTCGACGGCGACGCTGCTCGGTCGCCAGGTGGGGGAGTCGAGTGGTTCGACGAGCTACCACCTGCGCCAGCTGGCACGGTACGGCTTCATCGAGGAGGCGCCGGGACGCGGAGGGCGCGAGCGCTGGTGGCGCTACCGGCACCGCCGCCTGACGCTGAAGGGTGGCGGGGCAAGCGGACGCCAGCTGCTCCCGGAGCTGCTCAGCCGCGAGGCATATGCACTCGATCGCTTTCTCGCGCAGCGCGACGTCCTTCCCGAATGGGATGCCGGCTCGTTCTTCACGTCGCTTGCGCTGCGGCTGACCGCCGCCGAGCTCGTCGAGCTCCGCGAGGGCGTGGAGGAGCTGCTCGGCCGGTTCCGCCGCGCCGAGGTTGAAGACCCGCCCTCAGACGCGAGGCCCGTGCGGCTTCTTGCATTCGGCTATCCCCTTCCTCTGGAGGAACCATGAACGCAGTTGGAGACATCGACCCGAAAAGCGCGGACGCAGTGGGCTCGAAGCTCGCCCGCTACGCCGAGCTGATCGTGCGCGTAGGGGCCAACGTGCAGCCGGGCCAGATCGTGTTCGTCAACGGGCTCGTCGAGCACGCACCGTTGGTTCGTGCCGTCACCGAGAGCGCGTACACGGTGGGAGCCCGGCACGTCGACGTCCGGTACGGCGACCAGCACGTGCGCAAAGCCTTCATCACCCACAGCGCCGACGATGATCTTTCGTTGACCTGGCCGTGGGAGCTCGCGCGCTATCAGGCGTTCGTCGATGGTGCAGCAGTGATCATGATCGCCGGCGATCCCGAGCCGGAGCTGCTCGCCGATCTCGACGGGGCTCGCCTCGGTCGCGCCCGGCCGCTCGAGGGCACGAAGCTCTATATCCAGGCGGTGACCGAGCGCCTGATCAACTGGACGATCGCGGCCTATCCCACGGAGGGACAGGCGCGTCAGGTCTTCGGGGAACCGGACGTCGACCGGCTGTGGGATGCCGTCGCGCGCGCAGTCAGGCTCGATGCCCCCGACCCGGTTGCGGCGTGGCAAGAGCACCTCGAGAAGCTCGGCCGCCGCTGCGAGCACCTGAACGATTTCGCTTTCGACGCCGTTCGGTTCAGCGGCCCCGGCACCGACCTCACCGTGGGACTGCTGCCGGGAGCGCCGGTGGATGTCTGGCGTGGGCGAGACGCAGGACGGAATCCGGCATGTCGCGAACATGCCCACCGAGGAGGTCTTCGCCTGTCCCGATTGGCGTCGCACGGAAGGCACCGTCCGTTCGACGCGTCCGCTGGCCGTCGGCGGCGCGATCGTGCGCGACCTGGAGTTGCGTTTCGCGTCCGGCGAGATCGTCGAGGTCTCCGCTTCGACCGCCGGCGACGTGGTGCGTGGCCAGCTCGAGGTCGATGAGTTCGCGAAGCGTCTTGGCGAGGTCGCCCTTGTCGACCGGGAATCCGCCGTCGGCAAGACAGGGATCACCTTCTTCGACACGCTCTTCGACGAAAACGCCACCTGCCACATCGCCTACGGCGCCGGCGTCACGTTCGGCGTCGACGGGCTCGAAGGACTGACACCGGACGAGCTGCGCGAGCGTGGAGTGAACATGTCCAATATCCACACCGACCTGATGATCGGAGGACCCGAGGTGGACGTCGACGGGATCACGGCAGACGGTGCGGTCGTGGCGATCCTCCGCGACGACGTCTGGCAGCTCGGCTAGCTCCACAGCGAGGTAAACCGAAATCCGGGTTGCCTGTCGCGGCCGCGAACTGTCAACGTGCGTCGATGAACATCGTCTGGGCGTTCCTCATCACAGCCGCCGTGACCGCCGTTGGCGGTGACGGCGATGCTGCTGGTGCGCAGCCGGGCGCCCGAAGGCGGCTACTTCGCGGACGGCGACCGCGCTGCCGGGGTTTTCGGCGTGCTGGCGACAGGATTCTCGGTGCTGCTCGGATTCATCGTCTTCCTCGCTTTCACGAGTTACGACCAGTCGCGCAGCGGCGCCGAGCAGGAGGCACTGATCGTGGTGCAGCAGGTCGAGAACGCGCAGTTCTTCCCGCAGCCGGCCGGCGGCGAGCTGACCGGGGAGCTCGTCTGCTACGGGCGATCGGTCGTCTACGACGAGTGGGACAGGATGCGCGCCGGGACGCAGGGAGACTCGATCAACCCGTGGAGTGTGAAGCTGTTTCGCACGTTGCAAACGGTGCGGCCGCAGACTGCGACCCAGCAGTCTGCCTACGACAAGTGGCTCGACCAGACGTCCACGCGGGAGGAAGCGCGCCGCGATCGGATCCACGGCGCGGTCGGCGTGATCCCGACCACCCTCTGGATCGCGCTGTTCTTCATCGCGGCCGTGATCTTCATCTTCACGCTCTTCTTCGCCGACAGCGGCGAGCGTGCGGTCGCGCAGGGCATGTTGATCGGCTCGGTCGTCTCGGTGATAGCTGCGCTGATGCTTCTGCTCTACGCGCTCAACGGACCATTCCACAAGGGTGTAGGCGGGCTGCAACCGGTCGCCATGAAACGGTCGCTGACGCATGATCGACCAGGCTCTGAGCTCGGTTGGCGCCCGCGTGCAGCCTCCGTGCGACGCACGCGGGAAGCCGGTGCCGGCGTGACGACCCCGCACGCGGATCACAACAGGGTGGAGCTTGTCGCGACAGTGCTCCTCGCCCTCGCAACCGTCGCGACGGCGTGGAGCGGCTACCAGTCGACCAGGTGGAACGGAGAGCAGGCGAAGGCAGGCGGCGCGTGCGAACGCGCTGCGGATCGAGTCGACCAAGGCGGCCGGGCTCGCGAACACCGAGACCGAGATCGACGTGGCGACATTCACACAATGGGTCAATGCCTACGCACAGAAGCAGACAGCACTGACGGACTTCTACTTCAAGCGCTTCCGCAAGGAGTTCAGGCCTGCCGTCGATGCGTGGGTTGCGACCAGGCCGCTCAAGAACCCGAACGCGCCTCTGACACCGTTCGCGATGCCGCAGTACAAGCTCGCAGGCGCGCGCGGACACTGCGCGGCTCGAGGCGCAAGCAGGGTTCTTCGCCGCTCAGGCGCGGCCGGAACATCCAGCGCGCGTCGAACTACGTCCTCTGCGTCGTCCTGTTCGCCTCGGCGCTGTTCTTCGCAGGCATGAGCACCAAGCTGACGTCACCGAGGCTGCGCGTGGCGATGCTCGTCATCGGCTGCGTCGTCTTCCTCTGCACTCTCCTGTGGATCGCGACCTCCCCGGTCTCCGTGTCGGTCTGAGTCCCAATCCCACCGAGTCCGGGTTGCGAACATCATCCGGTCGGGACGATGCTTGCCGCAGGTCCGCCGACCGATAGTCGCTTCCATGTGCGCATCGCCGGGCGATGGCTGACGACGATCCCCAAGCCGGCTCGATTCCCGGTCAGTCGCCGTTTCGGCCTGCGAAGCGCCAGCCGTTTCTGACGCGCGCGTTGCCGGTCACTGCGGAGCTCCCGCGGTACCGGCCTCCGACGGCCCAACGGGACGTCCTCGCCGGCGTGACGGTCGCCGCGCTCGCGCTTCCTGCGGCGATGGCCTACGCAGAGCTCGCCGGCCTTTCGCCGGTCAACGGGCTCTACGCACTTCTGCTGCCGACGGTCGCCTATCTGCTGCTCGGCTCGTCCCGGCAACTGATCGTCGGCCCCGAAGGCTCGGTCGCGACGATGGTTGCGGCCGCGGTTCTTCCGCTCGCCGTCCTCGGGTCGGACAATGCTGCGCAACTCGCAGCGATGCTCGCCCTGCTCGTGGGCGGCTGCTTCGCGATCGCCCGCGTTGCCCGGCTTGGCTGGGTAGGCGACTACTTCTCGCGGCCGGTGCTGATCGGGTACATCCACGGCGTTGCGGTGGTTCTCCTGGTCGCTCAGCTGGGCAAGCTGTTCGGTGTCCCGATCGCGGCGCGCGAGCCGATTCCGCAGTTGGTGGAGCTCTTCCGCGACCTCGGCGAAATCAGCGGGACCACGGTGGCGGTCAGCGCTGTCGCTCTGGCTGTTCTGATGCTGTTTCGCATCTGGCTGCCGCGCCTGCCTGCGGCCCTCATCGTCGTGGTCGCGTCGATCGGTCTCTCCTGGGCGCTCGATCTCGCCGGCCACGGTGTGGCGATCGTCGGTCCCGTGCCTGCCGGGTTGCCCAGTTTCGCCGTGCCGAGCGCATCGTTCACCCAGATCGGCCGGCTGCTTCCGGCCGCGGTCGCGATCTTCCTCGTCTCGTTCGCCGACGAGATCCTGACCGCGCGCTCGTTCGCCGGACGACACAACCAGCATGTCCGCGCGTCACAGGAGCTCGTCGCGATGGGCGCGGCCGACATCGCCGCCGGCCTGACGCAGGGCTTTCCGGTCGGCGCAAGTGGTTCGAGGACCGCCGTGAACGACTCGATGGGCGCGCGAACGCAGATCTCGGGAGGTGTCGCCGCCGCGGTCGTCGTCCTGATCCTGCTCTTCCTCACGGAGCCGATCCAGTATCTGCCGAAGCCCGTGCTCGCGGCGGTGATCGTGTCTGCTGCGATCGGTCTCATCGATGTTGCCGCATGGCGTGAGCTCGCCAGGGTCGATCCCGTCGAACTCACACTCGGAGCGGTGACCATGGGCGGCGTGATCATTCTCGGAGTCCTGAACGCACTCGTGATCGCCGTTGGGCTCTCGATCGTCGACACGGTGCGGCGCAGTGCGCGGCCGAGCGACGCGGTGCTCGGCTGGGTCCCGCGACTCAAGCGCTACGGCGACGTTTCACTCCATCCATCGGCACGCACCACGCCCGGCATCGTCGTCTACCGCCTCGACGACAGGATCTTCTTCGCCAACGCCCGCTACTTCACAGGGCGGGTGCACGAGGCGGTCCGCGGCGCGTCGCAGCCCGTCCACTGGCTCGTCTTCGACGCCGAGGCCGTCACGCATGCCGACGCCACCGGCCTGGAGGCGTTCGAGCGGCTCGCCGGCGAGCTCGAGCGGGAGAACGTCCAGCTTGCCGTCGCGCGCCTCCGCACCTACATGCTGGAAAGCTTCGAGACGATCGGCCTCACCGAGACGATTGGCCCGGAGAACTTCTACCCCTCCGTTCGCACGGCGGTCGAGGGATGCGCGAGGGCGATGTCCGTGCGGCGCGAACCCGCACAGGGCATCGGAGCGCAGCGCGAGGGCTGAACATCATCCCCTTTGGGTGACGCCCTTGGCCGGTCGGGTTCTTACCGTGAATCGAGGTTCCGATGCCAAGGTGGGATCGGAACCTCGTGGGCCGGAAGGAGAGGTAAATGACCGATGCAAAGGCCGATGTCCTGGTGATTTTCGGGATCACCGGCGATCTCGCGAAGGTGATGACGTTCCACTCGCTCTACCGGCTGGAGAAGCGCGGACTACTCGACTGTCCGATCGTCGGCGTGGCCGTTGACGACTGGACGGTCGAGCAACTGCAGCAACGCGCTCGCGAGTCGATCGTGGGCACCGGCGAGCAGTTGGACGAAGACGTCTTCAAGCGCTTCGTGGCGCGCCTCTCGTACGTCTCGGGAGATTTCGGCGACGACGCGACCTACGCGCGCGTCGGGAAGGCGATCGAGGGGAGGCAGCTGCCGGTCTTCTACCTCGAGATCCCGCCCTTCCTGTTCGGGCGAGTCGTGAAGGGCCTCCACGACGCAGGCCTCACCGCGAACGCGCGGGTCGTCGTCGAGAAGCCGTTCGGGCACGACCGCACCACGGCGCATGCCCTCGCGGAGGAGCTGCACCAGTCGATCGACGAGTCGCAGCTCTATCGGATCGACCACTACCTCGGCAAGATGGGGCTCGAGGAGATCCTCCACCTGCGCTTCGCGAACGCGATGCTCGAGCCGGTCTGGAGTCGCAACTACCTCTCCAGCGTGCAGATCACGATGGCGGAGGATTTCGGTGTCGAGGATCGCGGCCACTTCTACGATCCCGTCGGCGCGTTGCGCGACGTCGTCGTCAACCATCTGATGCAGGTGGTCGCCGCTGCAGCGATGGAGGCGCCGTCGCGTGGCGATCCGCTCACCATCAAGGACTCGCAGGTCGCGCTTTTTCGTTCCGTGAAGGAGGCCGATCCCGCTGACTACGTGCGCGGCCAGTACGACGGCTACCTCTCGATCGACGGCGTTGCCGGCGACTCGACGACGGAGACGTACGCGGCACTCCGGCTCGAGATCGAGAACTGGCGCTGGGCCGGCGTGCCGTTCTTCATTCGCACCGGGAAGCGGCTGCCGGTGACGCAGACCGAGCTCCGGCTCGTGTTCCGGCACCCACCCCGCCTCGGCTTCGCCGCGTTCGACGGCGCGGTCGAGCCGAACCAACTCGTGGTCAAGCTCGACCCGTCGACAGGGATCCAGCTGCTCGTCGAGGCGCATCGTGCCGACGAGTCCGGTTCGCACACGATCGAGCTGGACATGGAGTTCTCAGAGGAGGGCGGAGAGGGCCCGACGCCGTACGAGGTGCTGCTCCACGCGGCGCTTGTCGGCGACTCCACACGCTTCACGCGCCAGGACGGTGTCGAGGAGACGTGGCGGATCATGCAGCCGTTGCTCGACGCGCCGCCGCCCGTCCATCCGTATCCGCCCGGCTCCTGGGGGCCAAAGGAAGCGGACGCTCTCACCGAAGGTCACGGCAAGTGGTACGGACCCTGGATCGTCTCATGAGCGCCACTGCCGACAAGCAACAAGTGCAGAGCGCGGCCGCACCGTCGCCGTTCCCGCCGATCGCGGACTACGCGTTCCTCTCCAACTGCCATACGAGTGCGTTGATCGCCCCGGACGGAGCCGTTGACTGGCTCTGCCTCCCGGCCTTCGACGCTCCGAGTGTGTTCGGGAGCCTGCTCGACCGCCAGGCGGGGTCGTTCCGGCTCGGCCCGTTCGGGATCACACACCCCACCGCGCGCAATTACGAGCCTGGGACGAACGTGCTCGTGACGACGTGGCGGACGCCGTCGGGCTGGATCGTCGTCCGCGATGCGTTGACGATGGGTCCGACCGATCATGAGGACTTGATCACGCCGCACACGCGCCCCCCGGCAGACGACGACGCCGAGCACATGCTCGTGCGCACGATCGAGTGCCTCGACGGAAGGGTCGAAGTCGAGCTCGTCTGCGAGCCGGCGTTCGACTACGGGCGCGCGCCCGCGGAGTGGGCCCTTGTCGACGGCGACCGCCACGCCGCCGATGCGACTGGCGCCGGGCAAACGATGCGATTGGTCTCCGACCTCCGGCTCGGGATCGAGGGCAACCGCATCCGCGGCCGGCACGTCCTCGAAGCGGGCGACAAGGCCTATTGCGCGCTCTCGTGGGCCGAGGAGCTTGCCACGCCGGCCGATGGTGCCGACGCGGAGGCGAGGATCGCCGCGACGATCCGCTTCTGGCGGCGGTGGCTCGACGAGTCCCGCATCCCCGACCACCGCTGGCGTGAACCGATCCAGCGCTCTGCGCTCGCGATCAAGGGCCTCACCTACATGCCGACGGGCGCGACGCTGGCTGCGGCGACCACGTCGCTACCGGAGACGCCAGGCGGCGAACGCAACTGGGACTACCGCTATACGTGGATGCGAGACTCGACATTCACGCTGCAGGCGCTCCATTGGCTCCGCCTCGACTGGGAGGCCGACGAGTTCATGCAGTTCGTTGCCGATCTCGAGGCGAACGACGACGGATCGTTGCAGATCATGTACGGGATCGACGGGCGCCGCGACCTGACGGAGTCGACGCGCGACGATCTCTCGGGCTACGCCGGCGCGCGTCCCGTGCGCCTCGGCAACGGTGCGTTCGACCAACGCCAGAATGACGTCTTCGGGGCGGTGCTCGACTCGTTCCTGCTGCACACGCGGAAGAGCCAGCGGCTACCGCAGCGCCTCTGGCCGATCGTTCAGGCGCAGGCCGCGTGCGCGACAAGCGTCTGGCGTAACCCGGACCAGGGCATCTGGGAGGCGCGCGGCAAGCCGCAGCACTACGTCTCCTCGAAGCTGATGTGCTGGGTCGCGCTCGACCGGGCTGCGCAACTCGCGGAGATCGGTGGCGATCCGGAGCTGCAGGCGACATGGCAGGCAACCGCAGACGAGATCCGGGACGACATCCTCGCGCACGGGGTCACGAAGGAGGGGGTCCTGCGTCAGCACTACGACACCGACTCGCTCGACGCATCGACGTTGCTCACCGCGATCTTCGGCTTCTTGCCGGGAGACGACGAACGCATGCGCAACACCGTCCTCGCGATCCAGGAGAACCTGACCGAGGACGGATTTGTGCTCCGTTACCGCACGAACGAGACCGATGACGGCCTCTCCGGGAAGGAGGGTACGTTCTTGATCTGCTCGTTCTGGCTCGTGTCCGCGCTCGCGGTCGTGGGTGAGATGCAGCGGGCGCGCGACCTGATGGAGCGCCTGCTGCGGATCGCTTCGCCACTCGGGCTCTATGCCGAGGAGTTCGACGCCGGCACCGGCCGGCATCTCGGCAACTTCCCGCAGGCGTTCTCGCATCTCGCGCTGATCGAAGCGGCGGCGCGAATCATGGTCCCCGAGCTACTCGGGCAGTACTGACCAAGCCATCGAGAGGAGTTGAGTCGCTCTCCTGAACACCGTCGAGGCAGCATGAGGAGGAACACGTGGACGCGTACGACGTGATCATCGTCGGCACGGGAGCGGGCGGAGGCACACTGGCAAGGCACCTTGCACCATCGGGCCTGCGGATACTCCTGCTCGAACGGGGCGACTGGCTGCCGCGCGAGCCGGAGAACTGGGTCGCGCGCAACGTGTTCGTCGAGAACCGCTACGTCTCGCCGGACACGTGGTACGACGAGCACGGCAAGCCGTTCCAGCCGCAGATCCACTACTTCGTCGGAGGCGCGACGAAGCTCTACGGCGCTGCGCTGTACCGGCTGCGCAAGGAGGACTTCGGCGAGCTGAAGCACTACGACGGGGTCTCGCCGGCGTGGCCGATCTCATACGACGAGCTGGAGCCGTACTACACGCAGGCCGAACGCCTCTACGAGGTGCACGGGACGCACGGGGAGGACCCGACCGATCCGCCGGCGAGTGCGCCGTACCCGTTCCCGGCGGTGTCGCACGAGCCGCGGATCCAGCAGCTCGCGGACGATCTCGCCGCAGCGGGCTATCACCCGTTCCACGCGCCGTGCGGTGTCCGGCTGAACGAACCGGACATGCCCCACAGCGCCTGCGTCCGCTGCACGAACTGCGACGGGTTCCCCTGCGCGGTGCACGGGAAGGCGGACGCGGAAGTGCTCGGCGTGCGTCCGGCGCTCGAACACGCAAACGTCACGCTGCTGACGAATTCGCAGGCGGTGAAGCTCGAGACGAACTCGGGCGGGACCGCTGTGACGGAGGTCGTGGTCGAGCGCGACGGCGCGACCGAGCGGTACACCGCCGATCTCGTCGTCCTCGCCTGCGGCGCGGCGAACACCGCGAAGCTGCTGCTTCAGTCGGCGACGGACAAGCATCCGAACGGACTCGCCAACGGCTCGGATCAGGTCGGGCGCAACTACATGTTCCACAACAGCCAGGCCGTGCTCGCCCTGTCCCGGGAGGAGAACCCGACGATTTTCCAGAAGACGCTCGGGCTGAACGACTTCTACTTCGCCAACGACGAGTTCGAGTACCCGCTCGGGAGCATCCAGATGGTCGGTAAGTCGCAACCGGACATGTATCGGGGCGAGAAGCCGGGCGAGACAAAGCTCGCGCCGCAGTGGACGCTCGAGCGCGTCGCGAAGCACGCGATCGACTTCTGGCTCTCGACCGAGGACCTGCCGCTGGCTGAGAACCGGGTCACCGTGGACAAGGACGGCAAGCTGACGTTGCGCTACACGTCGACGAACGACGTCCCGAAGGACAAACTGCTCGGCAAGCTCGAGTCGATCCTCGGCAAGCTCGACATGAACCACGGCCACCTGCTGAAGCGGTTCGCGTATATGAAGAACGAGATCCCGGTCGCCGGCGTCGCGCACCAGGCGGGAACGTGCCGGTTCGGCGCCGACCCGGACAGCTCGGTGCTGAACGTCGACTGCAAGGCGCACGAGCTCGACAACCTCTACGTCGTCGACACGAGCGTCTTCCCCAGCATCGGCGCGGTCAATCCGGCACTGACTGCGATGGCGAACTCGCTCCGCGTCGGCGACCACCTGCTCGAGAAGCTGAAGTAGTCCCGAGTCGAACCCGGCCTGATGGTCGAGAAGATCAGCGGGTGACACCTAACCCGATCACACGATGCTGACGTTCGCGTCGACCCTCCAGGCAGCGCGGAGCCAGATGGCATTCACGCTGGGCTTTCACATCATCTTGGCGTCGCTCGGGGTGGCGCTTCCGGCGATGATGCTGATCGCGAACTACCGCGGCCTGCGCAGGGACGATCCGGACGCGCTGAAGCTTGCGCAGCGCTGGTCGAAGGCGGTCGCAGTGACCTTCGCGGTTGGAGCCGTGACCGGGACCGTGCTCTCGTTCGAGTTCGGGCTCCTCTGGCCCGCATTCACCGGCAGGTTCGGCGAGGTCTTCGGTGTGCTGTTCGCGATCGAGGGCATCTGTTTCTTCCTCGAGGCGATCTTCATCGCCGTCTACATCTTCGGCTGGAAGCGCCTGTCGCCGTGGACGCACTTCTGGACAGGAGTGCCGGTCGTGCTCACAGGTCTCGGCGGTGCGTTCTCGGTCGTCGCCGTGAACTCTTGGATGAATCAGCCCCAGGGCTACTCGCCGACGACGGGCAAGGTCACGTCGGTCGAGCCGCTGAAGGTCATCTTCAACCCAGCAGTCCCGTACGAGGTTCCCCACATGATCCTTGCGGCGTACCTCGTCACCGGGTTCATCGTGGCCTCCATCTATGCGGTCGGAATGCTACGCGGCCGACGTGATCGGATTCATCGTCTCGGGCTGCTCATTCCGTTGACCGTCGCCTGCATCGCGACGCCGATCCAGTTCGCGGTCGGCGACAGTGCCGCGCGCGCGATTGCGAAGGACCAGCCGATCAAGTTCGCGGCGATGGAATGTGTAGAGAAGACCTCCACCGACGTCACCGAGTATCTCGGCGGCCGTTGCACGTCGACCGGTGTGAAGGGCGGGATCGGGATCCCGGGCCTCGACTCGTTCCTCGTCGGCTGGAGCACCAGCACGCAAGTCACCGGACTCGACTCCGTTCCCTCCGACGACCGACCGCCGGACAACACCATGCTCCATTGGGCCTTCGACGCGATGGTCGGGATCTGCTCGTTGCTGATCGTCCTCGCCCTCTGGCTCGGTATCGGCTGGTGGCGGAAGAGGGACTTCCCGCAATCGCGCTGGTTCCTTCGCGCGACGGCTCTGTCGGGAGTGGCCTCGGTGGTCGCGCTCGAGTGCGGTTGGATCGTGACGGAGGTCGGACGCCAGCCGTGGATCGTCTACAACGTCATGCGTACCTCAGATGCGGTCACACAGGCCAGTGGCGTCTGGGTCACCTTCGTCGCAGTGCTCGCGCTCTATGTCGCACTGGGCGCGACGCTGATCGTCACGCTGCGGGCGATGTCGCGACGTTGGCGCAACGCCGACGAGCAGGACGTCGACGTGCCGTACGGCCCCTCCGACCCGCCCGCGGACATCGCGACGGGGGTCTCGGGATGACGAGCGCGAATGCCGTAGCCGTCGTTCTCTGGATCGGCGCCACCATGTATGCCGTCTTCGGCGGCGCGGACTTCGGCGCAGGTCTCTGGAGCCTGCTCGCCGGCGGCGGCGCGCGCGGCCGTCGGCCGCGCGAGTTGATCGATTGGGCGATCGGGCCGGTGTGGGAGGCGAACCATGTCTGGCTGATCTTCTCGATCGTGGTGCTCTGGACTGGTTTCCCGTCGGCGTTCGAAGCGATTTTCTCCACGTTGTTCATACCGCTGAGTCTCGCCGCACTCGGCATCGTCCTGCGTGGGTCCGGCTTTGCGTTTCATCACACGGCGCGCCGTGCCAGAGGCAGATGGATGGCCGAGGCGTTCTTTGGGTTCGCGTCGGTGCTCACACCGTTCTTCATGGGAACCGTCGTGGGCGCGGTCGCAGGTGGCCGAGTGCCGGTGGGCAACTCGGCCGGCGACGCAGTGACGAGTTGGCTCAACCCCCTCTCGCTGATCATCGGAGCGCTCTTCGTGGCGACGTGCGCCTACGTTTCGGCCGTGTTCCTCGTAAGCGACGCCCGGCGCGCGGAGGCTGCCGACCTCGAGCGGTACTTCGTCGATCGCGCGCTCGCCTCCGCCGTTGTCACCGGCGGCCTCGCGGCGGCCAGCCTCGTCCTCCTCCGTCGTGATGCGAGGTTCGTCTTCGACGGTCTCACGGGCGACGGCTTGCCGCTCGTGATCCTCTCCCTCGTCTGCGGGATCGCCGTGCTCGTACTGCTTCGCCGCGGCGGTCGGCGCGGGACGCGGCCCTTGGCCGTGGGCGCGGTCGTCGCGGTGATCTGGGGGTGGGGCGTCGCGCAACATCCCTATCTCCTGCCGCAGACGCTCACAATCGCCGACGCAGCTGCTCCGAGTGCGACTCTCAACACCCTGCTGATCGTCTTCGGCGTCGCTGTCGTCGTCGTCCTCCCGTCGCTCGCGCTGTTGTTCACGCTCGTGCAGCGCAACATCGTGGAGGAGACTTCGCGGCCGGCCTCACGGTAGCCAGAGGGCGACGGGCCGCGCTATGCCTCGGCGGTCCGCGCCCCGGTGCCGAAGACCAGGCCGTACAGCGCGAGGAGCAGCGCGGCGAGGACGATTCCTGCGATGAGCATCCGTGTCTTCATGCGACCATCGTGACGCGGAGGTTGCGAGCTGTCAGTGGGGCCAGCCGTACTTCCGCGGTGCGGCCCCCCGGCGCACTGCGGCGTGAGCGGCTGTCGGGCGGCGACTCGTGTCGCGGTGCCGCTCTCGTCGCTGCATGCGTGCCGTCGAGGCCGAGCCACGCCCGGACTTCCGGCTCGTTCAGCAGCAGCTCGGCGAGTGCCTCCTCGCTCTTCATGCACGTATAGACCCGAAGGGCGGGCGAAACTCATCGCTTACCGACGACGAGCGCGGCACGTCCGCGTTATGCGTGGCTCGTGCGAGACTTGGGCTGCGATGACCGAGCCGGAGGGATACCTGGTCCGCCCGATCGGCGTCGTCCGCTCGACGCTGCGCGCGGTCACCGACGCGCCCAACCAGGCCGTGGAGGGCGCGCCGGAGGCGGTGCTGGAGCTCGATCCCGCGCTCGCCGCCGCGCTTCACCGCGTCGAGCCCGGCGACGAGCTGATCCTGCTGACGTGGCTGCACCTCGCCGACCGGGACGTTCGTCAGGTGCATCCGACAGGAGACGAGAGCATCCCGCTGACGGGCGTGTTCCGTACGCGCTCGCCGGGCCGGCCGAACCCGATCGGCCTGCATCGCGTCACCGTCGTCGCGCTCGAAGACGCGACAACGCTTCGCGTGGACGCGCTCGAGGCGATCGACGGAACACCCATCGTCGATCTCAAGGTCGTCATCGACGAGTCGCGTGACGAGTGACGCGAGGCAGGCGGGCCCGGACAGCGGTCCAGGCCCGCCTGCGTTGTCCCGCCGTCGAGGGTCAGGCTGCTCGGGCGACCTCGTACCTGAGATATGCCAGGCCGTCGCCGACCGTCCGGCTCTCGAGGCGACGTAGCGCCGTCTTGTCGCTCGTCTCGTCGAAGAGGCGATCCCCCGCGCCGAGCACCGCCGGGTACACGACCAGCCGTACCTCGTCGACGAGGTCGTGCTCGAGCAGCGTCCGCGCCAACTGACGGCTTGCGAAGCAGACGATCTCGCCGTCGAGTTGCTGCTTCAGCTTCGAGACCTCGCTCACGACGTCGCCCTTCAGCACCGTCGAGTTGATCCAGACGGGCTCCTCGAGCGTCGAAGAGACGACGTACTTTGGGAGGCTGTTGAGCCTGTCCGCCCACTCGCCTTCGCGCGAGTTCCAGCGCGAGCCGAAGTACTCGTCGCTCCGCCGGCCCAGGAGGATCGCAGTGGCGCCGAGCGCCCCCTCGAGCCCGAGCTCGGCCCACGCGTCGGTGTCTCCGTGGAGGAACTCCTGGAACCAGCCACCGTGCCTGGAGCCTTCCTCACCTGTCGGGTCCCCCATGACCCCGTCGAGCGAGATGTTCTCGCTGATCACGATTCTTCCCATCGCGGCTCTCCCTTCACTCGATTGTCGGTACGTGAATTGAGGCGTCGCCCGCAACGGAAATTGGGCGGCGAGTTTCGAGCCGCCCCGACGTCATGACTTGGTGATGGGTGCGACTGGAGGAGTTGGTGCAAGGATGCGACGGTGACCGAGGCGATGCTCGCCCGTGCCCGCAGTGGGGACGAGGACGCGTTCCGCGAGCTGACCGATCCCTACCGGCGCGAGCTGCAGCTGCACATCTACCGGATCGTCGGCTCGGTCCAAGAGGCGGAGGACATGCTCCAGGAGACGCTGCTCGCCGCCTGGCGGGGCCTTTCACGGTTCGAGGAGCGCGCCTCGCTCCGGGCTTGGCTGTACCGGATCGCCACCAATCGCTCGCTCGATGCCTTGCGGGTGAACCGCCGACGCCCGGTGGAGGAGCGCATGACGCAGTTCCCGGAGCCGACTCGCTGGAGCGAGCCGCTGTGGCTCGAGCCGTACCCTGACGTCCTCCTCGACGGAATCCCGGACGAGGCTCCCGGCCCCGAGGCGCGCTACGAGGCGCGTGAGGGGATCGCGCTGGCCTTTGTCGCCGGCCTCCAGCATCTGCCGCCGCAGCAGCGCGCGGTGTTGGTGCTGCGCGACGTCCTGGGCTACCGCGCCGGTGAGGTCGCCGAGATGATCGAGACAACGGAGACGGCGGTCAACAGTCTCCTGCGCCGCGCGCGAGCTGCGTTCGAGTCGCGCCTTCCGGCGACGGGGCGCGACCGCGCGCCGCTTCCGAGCTCCATGCTCGAGCGCGAGCTCGTCGACAGCTTCGTCGAGACGGTCGAGAACGGCGACATCGAGGGCATGGTGGCGCTCCTGACCGACGACGCGTGGCTGACAATGCCGCCCCTCCCGCATGCCTACCAGGGGCGAGATGCGATCGGCGCGTTCTTGCGCGGCGCCGAGGAGCGGCGCGGCGCGCCGATGCGGCTCGTGCCGACGCGCGCAAACACGCAGCCGGCGTTCGGCTGCTACCTCCCGGTCCCCGACACCGGCGTCGTGCGTGCCTTCTCGATGCTCGTGCTGACCCTCGAGGCCCGCGAGATCTCTGCGATTACGTGGTTCGCCGACAGCAACGTGTTTCCGCGCTTCGGCCTCCCGCGCACGCTGCCGCAGCTCACGACGGACGATTAACCGGTGCGGCGATACTCGGGCTCGAACGCGAGCGCCGACGACAGCTCACGGTAGGCGTCAACTTGTGCGAGCAGTTCGTTGGCCTTCTGCTCGACCGTTTCGACAGCGTCGGCGCCGGCAACGAACCGCAGCGGCGGCTCCTCCTGGTCGATGACTGTGATCAGAGCCTTCGCGAGCTTCGCGGGATCGTTCGGCTGTTTGCCGCTCATCGCTTCCCAGGCCGGTCGCGTCTCCGCGGTGCGCTCGGCGTAGTCGTCGATTGACAAGTCCGCATACGCCGTGGATTCCTTCGTGAGCAGCTCGGTGCGGAAGAAGCCCGGCTCGACGATCGTCGTGTGGATGCCGAACGGCTCGACTTCGAACCGCAGCGACTCCATCCATCCCTCGACTCCGAACTTGGATGCGGCGTAGGCGGAGCAGAAGGCCTGCCCCGCGATTCCCGCTGTCGAGGAGATCGAGACGACCTTCCCCGACCGCTGCGCGCGCATCACCGGCAGCACCGCGCGCGTGACGTTCATCGGGCCGAGCAGGTTCGTCTCGATCTGCGCCCGCACCTGATCGGGTGCGAGTTCCTCGAAGAAGCCGGCGAAGAAGTTGCCGGCGTTGTTCACGAGCACGTCGATCCGGTCGAAGCGGTCGAGCGCCGTTCGAACCGCGCCTTCTGCCGACGCGACGTTCGTGATGTCGAGCTCGACGACCAGCAGGTCGTCGGACTCGCCGAGCGCGTCACGCACGGTCTCGCTCGTCCGCCCGGTTGCGACGACCGCGTGGCCCGCGTCGAGCGCCGCCCGCGCGATGTCGACGCCCATGCCGCGGCCTGTGCCGGTGATGAACCACGTCTGCTTCTCGCTCATGTCGTCCTCAGCTCCTACCGGTCGATCATCCGCTCGTTGGCTTCCGAGTACCTGGCGCCTTGCCCCTCGATCTGCGCGGATTCGATCTCGTGCAGGTCGTCTGTTGTGAGCTCGATGTCGGCTGCGGCGATGTTCTCGTCGAGTCGGTGCAGCTTCGTGGTGCCGGGGATCGGCACGATCCACGGCCTCTGGGCAAGCAGCCAGGCGAGCGCGATCTGTGCGGGTGTGGCGTTCTTCCGCTCCGCTATCTGTGTCAGGAGGTCGACGAATGCACGGTTCGCTTTGCGCGCCTGCGTGTCGGTGAAGCGCGGGACCGTGTTGCGGAAGTCGCCGGTCTCGAATGTCGTCGTCTCGTCGATCTTCCCGGTCAGGAAGCCTTTGCCGAGTGGGCTGAAGGGGACGAAGCCGATCCCGAGCTCCTCGAGGGTCGGGAGGATCGCTTCCTCCGGTTCCCGCCACCAGAGCGAGTACTCGCTCTGAAGCGCGGTGACCGGCTGGACGGCGTGGGCGCGGCGGATTGTCTGCACACCGGCCTCGGAGAGGCCGAAGTGCCTGACCTTGCCCTGCTCGATCAGCTCCTTGACGGTGCCTGCGACGTCTTCGATCGGGACGTTCGGATCGACGCGGTGCTGGTAGAGCAGGTCGATCGTGTCGGTGCGCAGCCGCTTCAGCGAGTCCTCGACGCTTCGCTTGATCGTCTCCGGCCGGCTGTCGGTGCCCGTTGCCTGGCCTGTCGAGAGCTCGAACCCGAACTTGGTCGCGATCACGACCCGGTCACGTACAGGCTCGAGGGCCTCGCCAACGAGCTCCTCGTTCGTGAACGGACCGTAGACCTGGGCGGTATCGAAGAACGTGACGCCGCGTTCGACCGCCTCGCGAATCAGCGCGATCCCCTGCTCCTTCGGCGGGATCGGCGGGAAGCTCTGGCTCATGCCCATGCAGCCGAGCCCGAGTGCCGATACCTCGAAGTTCTGTCCGAGCGTGCGCGTGTTCATGGTGTCCTCCTAGCGGGGTGTGAGCGTAGAACTCGATCAGGAACTTGATCGACTCGCGCTCGTTCATCGCGCGGTAGCCCTCGGGCGGCCGGATCGATTCCCTTCGTGCGGCCAGTGAACCAGTACGACGCTCTTTCTGCCCGACCCTGCTGATCCGGGTACCGGCAGACCCCCTCAGCCCGCGCGGGGCAGCGCTACGGTGCCCGCATGGACACCAAGAACGAGCTCCGCGAGTTCTTGACGAGCCGGCGCGCGAGGATCACGCCCGAGCAGGCACGGCTCCGCACCTACGGCACGGGTCCGCGTCGCGTGCCGGGTCTGCGCCGCGAAGAGGTGGCGCTACTTGCCGGTGTCAGCGTCGACTACTACACCCGCCTCGAGCGCGGCAACGCAGCAGGCGTCTCGGACACGGTGCTGGAGGCGCTCGCGCGTGCGCTGCAACTCGACGGCACCGAGCGCGAGCACCTGTTCGACCTGGCACGCGCGACGCAAGCAACCGCGCCGAGGCGCCGTCGCCGCGGCGGGCACGACGTAAGGCCGGCCGTGCGGCAGATGATCGACGCGATGACCGGCGTGCCCGCGTTCGTCCGTAACGGCCGGCTCGACATCCTCGGCGCGAACGGGCTCGGTCGCGCTCTCTACTCGGAGCACTTCGACGGTCATGCGCAGCCGCCGAACACGGCCCGCTACGTCTTCCTCGACAGCCGTTCCTCGAGCTTCTACAGGGAATGGGATCGCGTCGCCGCCGATGTCGTGGCGATCCTGCGCGCGGAAGCGGGGCGCGACCCCTACGACCGCGAGCTCTCGGACCTCGTCGGGGAGCTCTCGACCCGCAGCGAGCTCTTCCGAACGCTCTGGGCGGCACACAACGTCCGCACCCACGACACCGGCATGAAGCGCGTCCGGCATCCGCTCGTCGGGGAGCTCGACCTGAGCTTCGAGGCGATGGAGCTCGTCGCCGACCCCGGCCTGACGATGTTCGTCTACACGGTCGAGCCCGGCTCGAGATCCGAGCAGGCCCTGAACCTGCTGGCCAGCTGGGCCGCCACACCTGATTCAGAGACAGCGACTGCAGATCGTGAGGAAGAGCCTCGACAGGGGAGCCGGGCCTAGCGGCCGGTTCACCGGTTCGGGTACGCGAGGGTTGCGCTCCGCGCCGGCGAGCGCGGGTCAGTGGAGGGAGCCCGGCGTGACGAGGCCGGATTCGTAGGCGTAGATCACGGCCTGGACGCGGTCGCGGAGATCGAGTTTTTGCAGGACCCGCGCGACGTGCGTCTTGGCGGTTGCCTCGCTGATCACAAGCCGCTCGCAGATCTCGGCATTGGAGAGGCCGCGGGCGAGCAGGTCGAGGACCTCGTGCTCGCGCGGTGTCAGTTCTTCGACCGCCCGTGGGGGTTCGGGAGTTGGGGCGGGCGTGTGTCGCGCGAACTCTTCGATCACCTGGCGTGTGACCGCCGGTGCGAGGAGCGCGTCGCCTCGGGCGACGATCTGGATGGCGGCGGCGATCTCCTCGGGCGGCGCGTCTTTGAGCATGAATCCGCTGGCGCCGGCGCGCAGCGTGTCGTACACATAGGTGTCGAGCCCGAACGTCGTCAGGATCAACACGCGTGTGCTCGGCTGTGCGCTGACGATGCGGCGCGTCGCCTCGATTCCGTCGAGCACGGGCATGCGGATGTCCATCAGCACGACGTCCGGCTTCAGTCGCCGCGCCTCGGAGACCGCCTCCTCTCCGTCGCCCGCCTCGCCGATCGTCTCCGTGTCGGCTTCGGTCTCGAGGATCTTGCGCAGGCCGACCCGGACGAGTGCCTGGTCGTCTGCGATCAGAACGGTCGTCATCGAATTGGGAGCAGTACGCGGACGATGAAGCCGCCGTTCGGACGCCTGCCGGCGTCGAGGCGGCCGCCGTAGAGTGCTACGCGCTCCCGCATGCCTACGAGCCCATGCCCACCGCTTGGGATCGGCTCCGAGTCTCCGGCGCCGTCGTCGGCAATTTCGAGCTCGAGCGAGTCCGAGCCGTAGCGAATGTCGACGCTCGCCCTCGCCTTGCCCGCGTGTTTGAGCGCATTCGTCAATGCCTCCTGCACGATCCGGTAAGCGGACAACTCGATGCCGACCGGCAGGTCGCGTGGGTCGCCTTCGACGTTGAGCTCGACCGGGAGGCCGGATTCACGAAGTTGCGTGACGAGGATCGGGACGTCTCTGAGCCCCGGCTGGGGCGTGAGCGGATCGTGTGCGTCGCCACGAAGCATGCCGAGCAGCCGACGCATTTCGGTGAGCGCGCTGCGGCCGGTTCGTTCGACTGTCTCGAGCACCTCGCGGGTCGATTCGTTTCCATCGTCGAGTACCCGCCGCTCGGCGCCCGCCTGCAAGACGATCATCGAAACGTGGTGCGCGATCACGTCGTGGAGCTCGCGTGCGATCCGAGCCCGTTCTTCGACGACCGCCTCGCGCGCGACCAGATCCCGTTCCCGCTCGGCGATCTGCGCGCGTCGCTCCCGATCGCCGACGACGCGACGCACAAGCATCATCACGACCAACGTGACCACTGTGAAGAACGCGCCTCCTTTCGGTTCCCCCCGGGCGGCTATGGCCACGAGTGGCGGCAGAGCGACCGCAGCCGTTCCGATCGCGAACAGCCGCGGCGTCGTCCACACAGTGAGCGCGTAGATCGAGCACAGCCAAGCAATGCCGAAGCTGATGGTGTTGGGCGGCTTCCACGCGATCGCGACGATGTTGGCGATCAGAGCGGCTGCGATACCCGCAGCGGCGGGATACCGGCGGCGCACGGCGACCGTGCTCGCCATGAGTGGCCCGGCGACCGCGATCACGAGCCGTTCCCGTCCACTGGTGCTGCCGAACCACGCCTCGAGCTCAGATGCAATGGCAAGGGCCGCCGCGACGATGACGTCGAGCCTGACCGGGTCGATCCGGAAGCTGCCGAGACGCAGGAGGCGCGAAGGCACGACATCAAACTAGACCTCGCGCCCCGCCGTGTCATCAGCCATTCGGCCGATCCCGTGCGCCCAAAGATCAGCCGCTCGGCTGACGCAAAGATCGCCCACGCCGCTGACGACCGCGGCGCGGCAGCGACATACCTTCGACGCGATCACCAACGAGAGGAGGAACTCCCATGAAGCAGCTCTTGGATCGGTGGGCACCGCTGGCCGGCCTGGTTGCCGTTGCCTGCTCGTTCGTCGGCGTGATGTTCGCCCTCAACCAGCCGCAAGACAAGGACTCGAACTCAAAGATCGTCGCCTACTTCGCCAACCACTCAAACCGAGTGCACGGCGTGATCGGTTTCTTCGTCTTTCTCGCCGGTCTCCTGTTTCTACTCGTGTTCCTGGCAGCTCTGCGAGAACGGCTGCTCTTGGCCGAGGGCCAGCCGGGTCGGCTGAGCGCGCTCGCGTTCGGTGCCGGCATCGCCAGCCTCCCGCTGTGGGCGGTCTCGATGCTGCTTGCGAACGCGGCCAGTTTTGCTGCAAACGAATCGTCGGCGTTCCGGCTCGACCCCAACACGTTCCGGCTGCTCGCCGATACCGCCTATTTCGCCTGGGTGGCAGCCGTCGTCGTCAGCTCGGTCGTGGTGTGGGCAACCTCAGCGATTGCGCTGCGCACAGCCATCTTCCCGCGCTGGTACGGACAGATCGGGATTCTCGCCGGCGCCGTCCAGCTGTTCGGCTTCTTCTTCTTCCCGTTCTTCGTCTGGTGGCTCTGGATCGTCGCTACGTCACTCCTGTTGCTCAAGCGTCCCCATCCTGCGGCCGCACCGGTTGCTCAGCCGGCGGTTTGACGCTGCGCCTTCCCACCATGTTCCGAAAGGAGCACGCAATGCTCAACGCAAGAACCGCTCTGATCCTCGCAGGCCTCTCGTTCGCGATCTGGGAGTCGGTCGACGTCTTCTGGATCACCGTTCCAGCCGCCGCGGCCGTCTTCGCAGCCCTCTTCGCCAGCTGCACCCTTTGGTTCTGGCGCCGCGACAGCATCCGTGCAACCGCGGCGCTCGCTGTCCTGTTCGCGTTCGAGGGCGCAGTCGCACCGACGCTGAACGCGATGACGGTGACGAAGGTCGCTGACTTCACGCTCGCGGTTGCCGGCACCGCGTTCGCCGGTGCCGTCCTCGTTTCGCGACGTCGGATGAAGGCGACACGAACCGCCGCTGCGTGAGTAGCGGCGTGCTCAGGCGCCGACGAGCGGGACGTCGTCGGTGGGGCCGAGATGCTCGCGAAGCCACGTCTCGTTGTGCGCGATGTGCACGAGCGCGGCTGCGTGCGCGAGCTCGGCGTCGCCGCAGGCGATCGCCTCGTAGATGTATCCATGCTCCTCGCGCGCGCGGTCGAGCGCACTGTGGTCGGCGATGCCCTGCCACAGGCGCGCCCGGGCCGTGCTCGTCGAGAGGCTGCGCAGCAGGGCCTGCAGGACGCCGTTGCCGGAAGCGCCCGCGATCACGTCGTGAAAGGCCATGTCGGCTTCGAGGAGCTCCTCGGCGCGATCGCGGGCCGCGTGCATCCTCTCGAGCTCCCATTTGAGCGCGGCAAGCACCGTCGCATCGGAGTGCGTCGCGGCCATCGCCGCCGCCTCAGGCTCGAGCATCCGCCGCACCTCGAAGAGCTCGAACACGGTTCGGCCGCGAAGGAGGCGCGTCGCGGAGACGGTCGGCTCGAGCAGATCCGCCGCTTCGAGGCTGCTGACGTACGTCCCGTCTCCCTGCCGCACCTCGAGCACGCGCGCGAGCGAGAGGGCCCGCACCGCCTCACGGAGTGAGCTGCGCGACAACCCGAGCTGCTTGGCGAGCTCCGCCTCGCGGGGGAGGCGCATTCCGGGCCCCCAGTCGCCCGAGGCGATCCGGTCGCGGATCCGCTCGATCGCCTCGTGCGTCACGCCTGCCAGCGGATGTCTCCTTCCGAGAGTCGGGGGCTGTTGTCTAAAATCATATAATACTGCTATACAGCGGAGCATCCTGTTCACCGGACGAGAGGACGACAGATGCCCACGATGCGTGACGGCGGCTACGACCACGTCAACGGGCGCCGGAGCTCGATGTGGTTCGACCGCGACGGGCTCGACGGCTTCCTCCACCGCTCGTGGCTGAAGTCGTCAGGCGTCGACGACGAGAGCTTTCGCGGCCGTCCGCTGATCGGCATCTGCAACTCGTGGTCCGAGCTCGTCAACTGCAACGTCCACCTGCGCGGGCTCGCCGAGGCCGTGAAGCGCGGCGTCTTGCAGGCGGGCGGCTTCCCGCGGGAGTTTCCCGTCATGTCGCTCGGCGAGTCGCTGATGAAGCCGACGACCATGCTCTACCGCAACTTGATGGCCATGGACGTCGAGGAGTCGATCCGCGCGTATCCGCTCGACGGCGTCGTCTTGCTCACCGGTTGCGACAAGACGAACCCGGCGGCGATCCTCGGTGCCTGCTCCGCTGACGTCCCGGCGATCGTCGTCACAGGCGGGCCGATGCTCAACGGCCATTGGCGGGGCGAGGACATCGGCTCTTGCTCGGACTGCTGGCACTACCACGAGGAGCTGCGCGCGGGACGAATCACCGAAGAGGAGTTCGTCGAGATCGAGAACGCAATGTCCCGCTCGAACGGCCACTGCATGACGATGGGAACCGCCTCGACGATGGCATGCGTCACCGAGGCGCTCGGGTTGACGCTTCCCGGCGGCGCCGCGATCCCCGCGGTCGACGCGCGCCGCTCGCAGCTCGCGGAGGCGGCCGGTCGGCAGATCGTCGAGCTCGCGGAGCGACAGATCAAGCCCTCCGACATCCTGACCCGTGGGGCGTTCGAGAACGCGATTCGCGCGCTGCACGCGATCTCCGGCTCGACGAACGCGATCCTGCATCTGATCGCCTATGCGGGACGGCTCGGAATCGACCTGCCGCTCTCGCTGTTCGACGAGCTGTGCGCGTCGACGCCGTGGCTCGTGGACCTGAAGCCCGCCGGCGCGCACCTCATGGAAGACTTCTACTACGCGGGGGGACTGCCGGCGGTGCTGCATCAGATACGCGATCTGCTCGACCTCGACACGCTGACGGTCACCGGCCTGACGCTCGGAGAGAACCTCGACCGCATCTCGACGCAGATCGTCGACGACCGCGTCATTCGCATTCGGTCGAATCCGCTCGACGAGGGCGGCTCGCTCGCCGTGCTGCGCGGCAATCTGTGTCCCGACGGCGCCGTGATCAAGATCTCGGCTGCCGATCCGCGCCTCCTGAGCCATGAGGGCACCGCAATCGTCTTCGAGGACATCCACGATCTCGCCGATCGCATCGACGATCCCGACCTCGAGGTCGATGCCGACTCGGTGCTCGTGCTGCGAAACGCGGGACCCGTCGGCGGGCCGGGCATGCCGGAGTGGGGCCACTTGCCAATCCCCGCGAAGCTCTTGAAGCAGGGCGTCACCGACCTTCTCCGAATCTCGGACGCGCGGATGAGCGGCACGTCGTACGGCGCGGTCGTGCTTCACGTTGCGCCGGAGTCCGCGGTCGGAGGCCCGCTCGCGCTCGTGCAGACGGGTGACCGGATCAAGCTCGACGTCGCGGCGCGCACCCTCGACATGCTCGTCCCGTCTGCCGAGCTCGCCCGCAGGCGGTTGGCATGGACGCCGCCGAGGCGAAAGGACGAGCGCGGCTACCGAAGCCTCTACGAGGAGCATGTCCTGCAGGCGAATGAGGGCTGCGACTTCGACTTCCTGCGCGGGAGCTCCGCAGTCGTCACCGACGTGGTGACCTATCTCTAGCCGCCGGTCGGCGAGTCGGCGCCCGTAAAGTGATCGATCGGATGGCGAGCGCGCAGATGTATCCGCGGCGTGGGCTGCACGGCGAGATCGTGCACCGCATCGGCGTGCAGATCATGCGCGGTGATCTCGAGCCGGGCGACATCATTCCGATCGACGATCTGGTCGGCGAGCTCGGCGTCAGCCGCACGGTGCTGCGCGAGGCGGTCAAAGTGCTGGCGGCGAAAGGGCTCGTGGAGGCGCGGCCGAAGACGGGCACGCGCGTGCGGCCGCGTCGCGCGTGGAACCTCCTCGACCCTGACGTCCTCGGCTGGCGCTCGGAGGCCACGCCGGACGGGGAGTTCTTCCGCAACATCGTCGAGTTGCGGAGGATCGTCGAGCCGGAGGCGACACGCCTAGCGGCCGAGCGGGCGACCGAGGCGGAGATCGCCGCCATCGAGTCCGTGTTCCACGAAATGGAGGCGGCGGTCGACGATATGGATGCGTATCTCGAGCCGGATCTCCGCTTTCACGAGCTGATCCTCGAGGCATGCCACAACGAGTTGCTCGCGCACATGGCCGGGACGATGCGCGCCGTCTTTCGCGCACTGTTCGTCGCGACGACCCCGCGCACCGTGGACACGAGCAGGCGTGCGACCGCGCTGCACGGCGATATCCTCGCCGCCGTCGCCGCGCGCAACGGCGACGCCGCCGAGCGGTGCATGCGCGAGCTGATCGAGGACACGGCAAAGCGTCTCCCGCGCACGAACGGCGCGGGGTCTGCGTAGCCGAGAGGCTGCGACTCAGCTCACCTCGGCGAAGATGGTGCACGGACTCGAGTCGGCGCCCTCGGCGAACAACGGGATCGCGTAGAGCCGGCGGGCCTCGTTCGGATAGCGCGACAGGTCGACGTCCTCGATGATGATCACGTAGCGGTCGCCACGCCCGACGCCGCAGAGGATCTGGTGCGCGAGAATCCCCTGCGGGTCGAGAAGGTGATACGAGGCGAGCGACACCACGTCGAGCGCAATCGCCCGCAGCTGCGGCTGCTCGATCAGGTACTCGCACGCTTCCGGCGAGACGCCGGGCCCCTCGCTCGCGTACTGCTCCGGGTCGGCGGCGCGCATCTTCGCGCTCCAGCCGGTGCGGATCAGGAGCACGTCGGCCTCGCGGACGGCTCCGTCGTGGGCCTCGAGCTCGGCGCGCGTGACGAGCTCGCGCGCGCCTTTCGGAACGTCGATCAGCCGCGGGCGCTCGTAGATGAAGCGCTCGAGCGGCACGTCGGCGATCTTCCGCCCGTCGTCATTGAAGTGGTTCGGTGCGTCGAGGTGCGAGCCGAAATGGTCGCACAGGTGAAGGATCCCGAGGTTCGCGACGTCTCCGCCCTCGATCGACAGCACCTTCTCCCACGAGTAGCGCGGGTTTCCGGGCCAGCCGGGGCTGCTCTCGCGAATCTCGTGGGAGAGGCGGACGAACTGGGTCATCGGATCAATTTACTTCCAACCTATTGACATATCATCACACTATTAGTTTACTCAGCGCTTGCTGGCAACCCGGTTTCCACCTCGGGATAGACCCGAAAAGGAGGCACCAGGAATGGGCAAGCGTATTCCGTTGATCCTGTCGGCGCTGGCCGTGTTCATCGTCGCCGGTGCGGCGATCACCGGCGCCGCGGCTCGGCCTGACGGCGGCATTCATCCGACCAATGCGGCCTCCGCGAAGAAGGTGTACAAGATCGCGCTGTCCAACTCGTTCATCGGCAACAAGTGGCGCATCGAGATGGAGAACCTCTTCAAGGGCGCGTGCAAGATGGAGCCTTACAAGACGCAGGTGTCCTGCTCGGTCTTCAACTCGGGCAACGACGTCAGCAAGCAAACGCAGCAGATCTCGAACCTGATCTCGGAGGGCGTCGACTCGATCGTGATCAACGCCGCGTCCCCGACCGGCCTCAACGGGATCATCGGTCAGGCCTGCGCCCGTGGCATCCTCGTCATCTCGTACGACAACACGGTGACGGCACCCTGTGGGCTCCAGGTCAACACCGACCAGTTCGCCTTCGGTGCGCAGCTCGCGCAGGCGATCGCAACTTCCCTGCACGGCAAGGGCAACGTGATCATGGTGACAGGGGTCGCCGGCACGTACGCCGACGACCAGCGCAACAAGGGCGCCGACTCGGTCTGGAAGAAGTACCCGGGCATCCACGTCATCGCCCGCTACACCGGGATGTGGGACTCCTCGACGGCTCAGCGAAACACCGCGGCCCAGTTGCCTTCTCTCGCGAACGTCGACGCCATCTGGTGCCAGGGCGGGACCGACGGCGTGCTGAAGGCGTTCATCTCCGCGAAGCGGACGCCTCTGCCGTTCACCGCCGGCGAGGCCGAGAACGGCTTCCGGAAGTTCATGCTTCCGCAGGGGTACCTCGGTCAGCACGTGAACGGCATCTCGCTCGGCCAGCCGCCGTTCCTCGTGCTCGCGTCGCTCGAGCTCGCCCGCCAGGTGCTCTCCGGCGCGCACGCGAAGAAGAGCGTCACACTGCCGTACCCGGCCGTCACGCAGAAGACGGTGAAGAACGGCGTGACCGTCTTCCCGAAGCTTGCCGACAGCTTCTTCGCCGACTTCACCGACTCCGGCCCGAAGGCCACGGTGGAAATCTGCGTCCAGGCGGCATTGACCGGCGCAGCCTGTCCCGGCACGCTGCTCGTGAGACTGCCGAAGTAGGACGCGCCCAAGGACGGCGGCCGTGCGAGCGGCCGCCGTCCCGTCCCTTGCGCCGGACAGGAGAGAGAGCTGAGCACTGAAAGCCCGGCGATCGAGGGAACCCGCATCTCGCGGTCATTCGGTGGCGTACGCGCGCTCCACGAGGCGTCGTTCGGCGCCGACTTCGGGGAGGTGCACGCGCTCGTCGGCGAGAACGGCGCGGGCAAGAGCACGATGATCAAGATCTTGAGCGGCGTCCTTCGACCCGACGGAGGGTCGGTCCGGATCAAGGGCGTCGATGTCGACTTTCGCAATCCGCACTCGGCCCGCGCGCTCGGCGTCGGCACCGTCTTCCAGGAGCTGACGCTCATGCCATGGATGACGGTGGCCGAGAACCTCTTTCTGCGCGAGGAGCCACAAGGCCCGACGCGGCTCATCCGGCGGCGTGAGCTCGTGGCGCGCACCGACGACCACTTCGCGCGTCTCGGCATCAGCGGCATCGACCCGCGCGACCTGCCGTCATCGCTCTCTCTCGCGCAGCGGCAGATCATCGAGGTCGCACGCGCACTGCTCCGCGACCCCGACATCCTCTTCCTCGACGAGCCGACCTCCGCGCTCGCGCAGGCCGAGGTGGAGTGGCTCTTCCGGCTCATTCGCGACCTGCGCGAGCGCGGCAAGGCCGTGATCTTCACATCGCACAGGTGGAGCGAGGTAGCGAACCTGGCCGACCGCATCACCGTCTTCCGCAACGGTGAGCACGTCGATACGCGCGTCCGCCTCACCGAGAGCGAGGCGGTGACGCTGATGACCGGCCGGACGATCGACCGCATGTATCCCGACCGGCCGCCACTCGACCCCGACGCGGACGCCGTGCTCGAGGTGAGCGACTTGCACGGTGCGCAGGTAGCCGGTGTGTCGTTCGTCCTTCGCAAGGGCGAGATACTGGGCATCGGCGGCCTCGCGGGGCAGGGCCAACACGATCTCTTCATGACGCTGTTCGGCGCGCGCAAGGCGTCGCGCGGCGAGATCCGAATCGACGGCACTGCCCGCCGCATCCGCAAGCCGGCTGACGCGATCAAGCACGGCCTCGGGATCGCGCTCGTTCCGGAGGACCGGAAGACCGAAGGTCTGATGCTGCCGATGTCGGTGCGAGACAACCTGACGCTCGCCGTGCTCGGGCGCGTTGCGTTCTACGGCGTTCTCAATCCGTCCGCCGAGCACGCGAGCGTGCGGCGTGCGGTGGAGCGCCTTCAGATCCGGACTAGCCGTCCGAACACGCAGGAGGTTGGAACTCTCTCCGGCGGCAACCAGCAGAAGGTGCTACTCGGCCGCTGGCTCCTCGCCGAGTCGGAGGTCCTGCTGCTGTACGACATCACGCGCGGCGTCGACGTCGGCACGAAGCACGACATCTACGAGTTGATGACCGAGCTCGTACGCGAGGGGAAGTCGCTCGTCTTCTACTCGAGCGAGACGGAGGAGATGGCGCGGCTCTGCCATCGCGTGCTCGTCATGCGCGAAGGGTGCGTGGCGGCCGAGCTCGAGGGCGACAGCACGGACGCGGAGGCGATCGTCGCCGCCGCGGTGCGGGAGAACGCGGCGTGACGACGCTCGCGACGCCTGCGACGCCGTATCGGAGCCGCAGCCGGCTGGAGCACTTGACGATCCAGTCCGCGCCGCTGCTGCTCGCGCTGATCATCCTCGCCGGGATGACCGCGCTCTACATCGGCCTCTTCTTCCACCATCTCTCGCGCTTCCCCGGGGTGTTCGAGTGGACGTCGGTGGTGAACACGTCGATGCCGCTCGTCTTCGCCGCCGTCGGGCAGAGCGTCGTCGTACTGACGCGCGGGCTCGACCTCTCCGTCGGCGGGATGATGGATCTGACGAACAGCCTCGCCGCGACTCACATGCACTCGGGGACGGGCAGCATGCTGGGCTGGTCGCTTGTCGTGCTCCTCGTAGGCGCCGCCGGCGGCGCGCTCAACGGAATTCTCGTCGCGTACGCGCGGCTGCAGCCGATCCTCGTGACGCTGGCGACCCTCTCGATCTATCAGGGTCTCGCGATCAAGGTCCTACCGGAGCCGGGCGGCGCTATGCCGATCGAGTACACGAAGATCCTCGCGAACCCGATGGGGCCGACCGGCCTTGCATTCGTCGGAGCGGTCATCCTCTTCTGGCTCGTGTTCCGGCGCACGCGCTTCGGCGTCGGTGTCTTCGCGATCGGCAACGACGAAGAGGCGGCGCGCGCGCACGGGACGCCTGTGCGGCGCATCAAGGTCGGTGCGTACATCGTCAGCGGGGTTTTCGCGGCCTGCGGCGGTCTCTTCTTCGCCGCCACGACGACGGCCGGCGACGCGACGTCGGGCGACGTCTTCATCCTCACCTCGATCGCCGCCGTCGTGCTCGGCGGGATCAGCTTCTTCGGCGGCCGGGGCAGCGCGATCGGCACCGTCGCGGGCGCCTTCATCCTCACGCTCTTGACGAACGTCCTCTTCTTCGCAAGCATCGACCCGCTCTACCAGTCGTTCTTCCAGGGCCTCTTTCTCATCGTGGCGGTACTGCTCGGGACGCTCGTCCGCCGCGCCGTGGGGATGCGCGGATGAGCTCGCAGGCCGAGTTGCCGGAGCAAGAGTCGCGCCGGCGGCAGGTCGCCGCCGGCCTGACGCCCGATCGCCGGCGCGTCCTGTACGCCTTCGCCGCAGCGGTTCTCGTCTTTGCCGTGGGTGAGCTCGTCCACAAAGGGTTCGCGAGCCCGGCGAGCGTGAAGGCGATTCTCGTGATCGCGTCGTTCGTCGGGTTCGTCACAGCGGGCCAGACGTTCGTCATCTTGATCGGCGGCATCGACCTCTCGGTGCCGTGGGTTCTGAACGCCACGGCGATCGTGCTCGTCACGTCTTCGCTCGGCCGCGACGGACGCGTGGTTCCGGCCGTGCTCCTCTCGCTCGGCCTCGGCTTGACCACGGGGCTCGTGAACGGGATCGGAATCGCCTACCTCGCCGTGCCGGCCGTGGTGATGACACTTGGGATGAACGGGATCATGGAGGGGCTGACGCTCGGCGCCTCGAGCGGCCTCACGTGCAACGCGTGCGCGTCGTACGCGCCGAAGACCCTCCAGAACGTGGTGAACAGCAACGTGGCCGGCGTTCCGGGCGCGGTTCTGCTCTGGATCGGGGTCGCGCTGCTCATCACGTTCCTCCTGAGCGCGACGACCTTCGGCAGACGGGTCTACGCGATCGGCAACAACCCGACCGCCGCGTTCCTCGCCGGTATCAACGTCCGCGTGGTGACGGTCGCGCTCTACATGTTGAGCGGTCTCTTCGCAGCACTCGCCGGCATCGTGCTCGTCGCGTACGGCGGGCAGGCGACACTCGGGATGGGCGATCCATATCTCTTCCAGTCGATCGCCGCGGCCGTGATCGGCGGCGTCTGGATCCTCGGCGGCCGCGGCCACTACCTCGGTTCGTTCGCGGGCTCGATAACGCTCGTCGCGCTCGTCAGCGTGCTACTGGCCAAGAACATGCCGGACTGGGGACGCGATGTCGTCTACGGCGTCGTCATCCTCGCCATCCTGCTCCTGTACGGGCGCGAGCGGCAACACGTCTAGCGACCAAGACGGAGTGACCTTGCATACGACAGAGCTTGGGTCGACGGGCATGACCATCAGCCGGATCGGCTTCGGCGCCTGGGCTGTCGGGGGCGGCGGCTACCGGTTCGGCTGGGGCGACCAGTCCGACCGAGACTCGATCGCGGCAATCCACCGCGGGCTCGAGCTCGGGGTCAACTGGATCGACACCGCAGCCGTCTACGGGCTCGGTCGCTCCGAACGTGTCGTCGGCGAGGCGCTCCGCACCATCGAGCAGCGACCGTACGTGTTCACCAAGGCGGGGCGGGTCGTCGATGCCGGCGGCACGATCGTCGGCAGCCTGAGCCGTGCGTCCATCCGCCGCGAGGTGGAAGCGAGCCTCGAGCGGCTCGGGGTGGACGCAATCGATCTCTACCAGCTCCATTGGCCGATTCCGGAGGACGACATCGAGGAGGGTTGGCAGACCCTCGTCGAGCTTCGGGACGAAGGGCTCGTTCGGCACGTGGGCGTGTCCAACTTCAACGTCGACCAGCTGCGGCGCATCCAGTCGATCGCGCCGGTGGAGACGCTCCAGCCGCCCTACTCGCTCCTTGCCCGGCAGGTCGAAGACGACATCCTCCCGTTCTGCCGGCAGCACGGAATCGGCGTCATCGTCTATTCCCCGATGGCGTCAGGGCTCCTGAGCGGGGCAATGACGCCTGAGCGGGTGGCGGCGTTGCCACCCGACGACTGGCGTAGCCGAGACGAACGTTTCCGGGAGCCGCAGCTGTCACGAAGCCTCGAGTTGGCCAAACGCCTCGGTCGAATCGGACAACGCCACGGCGTCTCGGCCGGCGCAGTCGCGGTGGCTTGGGTCCTTCAACGCCCCGGTGTCGATGGGGCGATCGTCGGCTTCCGCCAACGCGTCCAGACCGACACAATTCTCGAAGCGGATTCGGTCGAGCTCGATGCAGGCGAGATCGCAGAGATCGAGACTGCAACAGCGGAGATTTGGTCAGGGGCATGACGCCTGTAGCCCTCGAGCTCTCGGTCATCAGGCCGGCGTGCGTTCTGCCTTTCGCTCTCCGGTGACGCGTTCCGCACCGGCGAGATGCGCCGACAGGAACTGTCCGGCTCTGTCGAGCGCCGCGGTCGCTTCGTCGAGGATCGGGTGATAGGCCTGGAAGACATGCGGCACCCCAGGGGTGATGTCTAGCGTGACTTCGACGTCGGCGTCGGCGGCTCGTCGCGCGAGTCGGAGGGCGTCGTCGAGGAGAACCTCGTGCGTTCCGGCCTGGATGATCAGGGGCGGCAGACCGGACAGGTCGGCGAATACGGGGCTGATGAGTGAAAGAGCGGCGTCTTGTCCCGATGCATAGTCGGCGATTCGGGCTTGGAGGGCTTCCCGGCTGAGCAGCGGGTCGACCTCGCGCCTGGTTTCCATGGTCGTCCCGGCCAGGGTGAGATCGACATACGGTGACATGACGAGGGCCGCGGCAGGCAGGGGCAGCCCGTGATCGCGGGCGTTGACCAGAGTGGCGATTGCGAGGCCGCCGCCGGCGGACTCTCCCGCGAAGGCGATGTCCGACGGGGCGACGCCGTTGTGCAGGAGGGCTTCATAGGCCGCAAGAGCGTCGTCAACCGCTGCCGGATACGGGTGCTCGGGGGCGAGTCGGTAGTCGACGGAGATGACCTTGGCCCGCGTGCGCCGGCCGACCTGCGAGGCGAGGTCGGCGGCGAGGGCGGCGTCTCCCAGCACGTACACGCCGCCGTGGAAGTACAGAACGACGTGGCGCGGTTCGATCCCGTCGACTGTGATCTCGGCGGTTGGGACGCCGTTCAGTGCGGCTGCGGTCACCGTCACGTCGGAGGGCAGCGGCTGCGCCGACAGCAACTCTCGGAGCAGGCGCCGTTGCTCATCGACGTCGCTGTCGACGGGGAAGGCCGACTGTCGCAGGATTGCGTCGAGTGTCTCGCGCTGCTCGATGCTCACGGAGAGTCTCCCTTCGGCTGGGTTGGAAGGGGAGGAGGCGTCACCGATGGTCGCGTCTCGCTCCAGTCGAGGATGAGGTCCCGCTCGGCGAAGTACCAACTACCGTCGATCTTCGCGAACGTGTCGCGGTATCGGAGAGAAGCGATCATGATCTTGCGGGCGCCTTCTTCGGAAAACAGGTGGTGGGCGATCGTGTAGCTCTCACCTGTGGCGCTGTCGCCGTCGATCGTGACCGTGCTCTGTCCGTTGAAGTGCGTCGTCGCCTCGTACCGATTCAGATCGGCGAACACCGGTGTGAGGGCCTCTCGTCCTTCGAGCACGTACGTCGGCTCGCCGCCTTCGCCGTCCATGTAGACCGCGAACCGGGTGTCGGCGGTGAAGAGCGCTTTCTGACCTTCGGCGTCGCGCCTATCGGCGCAGTGGGCGTAGGCGTCGAACAGCTCACGCAACGCGAGGCGGTCGGCCGCTTCAGCCGGCGTGAGCTCTCTGTGGACTGCCATCGCGGACGTTCCTCAGACTCGGATGAGGTTGACGCCGGCGAGCGGGTGGTGGATCTGCTGCATCGCGCCGCCTGTTGCCAGCTCGCCGAGGTCGATGGCGGCGAAGCCCGCGTCCTCGAACAGCGCGACGATGTCCGCCTTCGCGTCGGCGTCGTCGCCGGAGATGAAGATCACGCGCCGGCCGCCGGCTTCCTGTGGATCCGACTCGAGCACTTCGGCGCTCAGCGTGTTGGCGGCTTTGACGACCCGCGCACCCGCGACAAGGCCGGCGACGATCTCGCTCGATGTTCTTCCTTGGAGATCGTCGGCGGCCCAGTCGTTGGTGGCGTCGATGACGACCTTGCTGTTCCAGGTGATGCCTTGCACGGCCTCGGGCACGCGGTTCCAGGGCACGGCGATGACGACGATGCCGGTCGAAGCGGCCTCGTCCACCGTCGCTGCCGAGACTCCCTCGCCGAGCGCCGAGACCACGGATGCGAGCGATTCCGGGTCGCGGCTGTTGGCGATCGCGACCGACCGGCCCGCGCGCAATGCGGTGCGCGCCATCGCCTGTCCGAGTCGGCCGGCGCCGATGATTCCCACGTCCATCTACCCGCGCTCCTCGAACTCGGATGCGAAGAGGTAGCTGACAGCGAGGCTCCGGTACGGTCGCCAGCGCTCCGCCACCTGGATCATCTCGGCTTCGGTGGGGAGATGGTCGAATCCGTAGAGCCGTTGAACGCCGTGCCGGAGTGCGAGGTCGCCGCTGAGGAGCACGTCCGGCCGGTCGAGCGCGAAGATGAGGAAGCCGTGCGCCGTCCACGGTCCGATGCCCGATACCTCGGTCAGTGCCGCCTCGACCTCGTCATCCGTCATCTGCGCCAGCGCCTCGTCGCTCAGGCGTCCGTCGACGAACCGCTCCGCGAGTGCCCGCAACGTCGCGCCCTTGCGGGCGGAGAGACCGGCTTGCCGCAGCACCTGCGGATCGGCGGCGAGCAGCTCGTCCGGCGACGGGAGATGCCCACCGAATTGCTGCTCGACGCGAGCCAGGATCGTTCGCGTTGCGCGGACGGAGAGCTGCTGGCCGGTGACCTGGAAGATGAGCGTCCCAAAGGCGTCGAGCCCGGGAAGCTCGTCGATCCATGCGCGCGGGTGGAAGTCGGGATGCGCATCGATCAGCCGCGCGAGGACAGGGTCGGCGTCCCGAAGGAACTCCCGTGCAGTGGGATCGGCCGCGGCCACCGTCATGCGCGGAGCAGACGCTCGGTGAGCACGATCTCCACGACGTCGGCCACCGTTTCCTCGCGTGCCCAGTCGCGCTGGAGCTCGCAGGCGAGCGCGACCCAGCTGATCGGTTGGCCTCCGGCTCGGATCACCCGCTCGAGGCCCGCGCGGTGGGCCTCCTCGGAAGTGCCCCCGATCGCATCGACGACGGGATAGACGTCGTAGCCCTCCCGCATCGCGTCGAGGGCGGGAAACGCCATGCAGATCTCGGTCCAGAGCGCGCACAGGATGAGCTTCCGGCGGCCGGTGGCGCGCACCGCGGCGAGAAAGTCGGCGTCCTCCCACGAGTTGAGACTCGTCCGGTCGATCGGCGGGTCGTCCTCGAGCAGCTCGGCGAGCTCCGGCACAGTCGGCTGCTGCCGTCCCGATGTGACGTTCACGGTCGAATGGACGATCGGCACGCCGAACGCCTTCGCCGTCTTCACGGTCGACACGATGTTCTCGAGCAGCAGATCGGGATCCATCGAGCGGACCGCGTCGAACTGCGAAGGCTGATAGTCGATCAGCACGAGCGCCGCGTTCTGCGGAGTGAGCAGGTGGTCGGCGACCGGGTCGCGGGCGGGAAGGCTGGCCATCAGGGGTGGACCTGGGAGCCGTAGCCGAGGTCGAGCCGGATCGATTCCATCACCCAGAACGTGGTGCTCTCGGTGTAGACGTCCGCTGCCGCGAGCAGGCCTGTGTACTTCTCGATCACCGGCGCGGCTGCGACCCGCGTGACCTCGTCGAGGTAGCCCTTCAAGGCGGCCCAGGTGTTCTCTCCGTACTTCATGAAGTACGGCGTCGGGTCGACCGTATCGACGGCGTTCCTCGAGCTCTCGGAGATGTCCGCCATGTACCGCTGATGGAGCGTGACGTCGTCGCGGGTGCCGAGCCGGCCGAGGTGTCCGCCGATGAAGTGCTTCCATGAGTAGGCGAGCGCGTTCGCCGGAGCCTCGATGTACCCGGGGATGTCCTCGGTCAGGTTGGCGACGTAGACCGGCGCCCAGCCGGGATTGACGATGTCGATCAGCATCAGCGTGTCGTGGTCGGGCAGGTGGATGATGATGTTGTCCGGAGAGTGGTTGGCGCCGTGCCAGGCCAGGTCGATTCGCTCGCCGCCGATCTCGAGCGTGCGGCGGTCTGCGAATGTCTCCTCGTTGGGTGGCCTCGCCGGGTCGTCGTCGCGCAGCAGGAGGCGTCGCGTCTCCTCGTGGCCGATGCGGATGACGTTCTTGTCGAAGAGGAACGACGCGCCGGCATGGTCGGCGTGGTGGTGCGAGTAGATGAGGTGCGTGACCTTGTTGCTTACACCGCTGGCGGCCGCGATCTCGTCGATGGCCCGCTGGATGTTGTGGCCGATGGTCGGCGGCGCGTCGAGCACCACGACACCGTCAGAGGTCGTCAGGAATGCCGATTGGTAGGTGCCGTCGGTGATCCAGTAGAGGTTCCGCTCGACGCGGCCGACGTAGTAGCCCTGCTCGTTGAGCGCGGGGCCGAGGGCCGAGCGGGGGACCGGCGCGTAGTCGGGGAGGGTGGATGTGTCGGTTGCGCTCATGAGCCTTCCTTTGTCTCGAGGTCACAGCTCGGAACGTCCATCGTCGCTGCGGCGGCAGGCTCGTCGAATCCGGGAAATCCGTAGTCCGCTTCGCGGAACTCCGCAGTCCATGACCCCGGTGGCATGCTGCCCGGGATGGTCGTCAGGTCGCAGTCGGGGCGGTTGCTGGGCAGGCAGCGCGAGCGCGCGGTGCTCGACCGGCTGCTGACTACCGTGCGGGACGGTCACGGCGGTGTCCTGGTGATCCACGGAGACCCCGGCGTCGGTAAGACCGCGCTTCTCGAATCCGCTGTCGAGGCGGGCGAGGACTTCCGCGTCGTTCGCGCTGCGGGCGTCGAGGGGGAGATGGAGCTCGACTACGCGGCGCTGCAACAGCTCTGTGCGCCGCTTCTCGAGTTCAGCGAGCGTCTCGCTGATCCTCAGCGTGACGCGCTTCGTGTCGCCTTCGGACTGAGCGCCGGACGCGCGCCGAGCCCGTTTCTCGTTGGGCTCGCGGCGCTCGGCCTCCTCTCCGATGCTGCCGAGCAGCAGCCGTTGCTGTGCGTGGTCGACGACGCGCAATGGCTCGACCGCGCGTCGGCTCGAGCGCTCGCGTTCGTGGCTCGTCGCCTGTTCGCGGAAAGGATCGCGCTCGCGTTCGCGGCGCGTGAGTTGAGCAACGGATTGGCCCGCTTCCCACAGCTCCGCGTCGAGCCGTTGGGGCGCCGCGATTCACGGGCGCTGTTGGAGTCCGTCCTCGCGGCGCGTCTCGACGAGTCCGTGCTCGAGCAGATCGTCGCCGAGACCGGCGGGAATCCGCTTGCGATCCTGGAGCTCCCGCGTGGGTTGACTCCCGCGCCAGCTCGCCGGTGGCTTTGGCCTGCCTTCTGCACTGCCCCTGTCTGCGGGGATCGAGCAGAGCTTCGCGCGGCGGCTGGCGCGGCTCCCGCGCGACCCGCGGCGGTTGCTGCTCCTGGCCGCAGCAGAACCCGTCGGCGACCCTGCGCTTCTGTGGCGCGCAGCGCGGCAGCTTGGGATCCCGGAGACGGCTGCGCACGCCGTGGAGGCGGAAGGCCTGCTGGCGATCGACGGCGCAGTGGCGTTCCGGCATCCGCTCGTTCGTTCGGCGGTGTACACCGCGGCCGAGCCGAGCGAGCGGCGCGAGGCTCACCGCGCGCTGGCGGACGCGACCGATCCGCAAATCGAGCCGGACCGACGCGCGTGGCACCGCGCGCGGGCTGCCTCCGTGCCCGACGAAGAGGTGGCCGGCGAGCTCGAGCGCTCCGCGGCGCGTGCGCAGGCGCGTGGTGGCTTCGCCGCTGCGGCGGCGTTCCTCGAACGCGCGGTCACGCTGACGCCCGATCCGGTGCGCCGTGCGCAGCGCGCGCTGCGCGCGGCGCAGACGAAGGTCCGGGCGGGCGCACTCGACGACGCGCTCGGTCTCCTCTCTGTGACGGAGGTCGGTGCGCTCGACGAGCTCGATCGCGCTCGAGTCGAATTGCTCCGAGCACAGGTCGCATTCGTCTCCACCCACGGAAGCGAAGCCGCCGCGATGCTGCTCGAAGCCGCCCGCCACCTCACGCCGCTCTCTCCGACGCTCGCGGCCGAGACGTATCTCGAGGCACTCTCGGCCGCGATGATCGCTGGACGACTGGCCGCCCCGGGCACAAGCGCACTCGACGTGGCGCTGTCCGCGAAGGCTGCACCGCAACCGCCCATCCTCCGCGGCCCCGAGTTGCTGCTCGATGGGCTCGCGACCTTTTTCAGTGAGAGCTACGAAGCTGCCGTCCCGATCCTCCGCCGGGCGCAGGACGCGTTCGACGCCGGCAGCCTGCCCCTGAACGACCAGTTGCGTTGGAAATCGTTCGCGACCATCTCGTCCGTTCACCTGTGGGATGACGCACGTTGGGCGGCGATCTCCGAACGCCACGTGCAGATCGCCAGGGAGACCGGCGCGCTCGGCGAGCTTCAGCTCGCGTTGAGCCAGAGTATTTACGCGCATCTCTTTGCCGGTGAGCTGACGACGGCTGCGACGCTCGTCGACGAAATCCGAGGCGCGATCGAGGCTACGGGGAGCACCCTCGCTCCGTACGGTGCCATCGGGCTCGCTGCTCTGCGCGGCCGCGAGGCCGAGGCGATGTCTCTGATCGACGAAACCCGGAGCGACGTGACGCTCCGAGGTGAGGGACGAGGGCTCGCGGTGCTCGATTGGGCTGAGGCCGTGCTGTACAACGGCCTCGGTCGCTACGAGGAGGCTTGCGCAGCCGCGCTTCGGGTCGTCGGGTACCCACACGACCTCAGCACAACCAACTGGGGCACGGTCGAGTTGATCGAGGCTGCGGTCCGCGCCGGGAAGCCCGAAGTCGCCGCCGATGCTCGTTCGCGTCTTGCGGAGATGGCGCGGGTGAGCAGGACGGAGTGGGTCTTCGGCATCGCGGCGCGCTCGGACGCGCTGTTGGCGGAAGACCCGCAGGCCGAGCAGCTCTATGTCGAGGCAATCGAACGACTCGCTCGCACGCGGATGGCCGTCGATCTCGCGCGCGCACACCTCGCTCTACGGCGAATGGCTAAGACGCCAACGGCGACGCATCGATGCACGAAAGCAACTGAGGACAGCGCATGACCTCTTCTCCGACTTCGGCATGGAGGCGTTCGGCGAGCGCGCACGCGTCGAGTTGGAAGCGACCGGCGAGCATGCGCGGAAACGAAACGTCGACAGCCTCGGTCAACTGACGCCGCAGGAGACACAGATCTCGCGTCTGGTGGCAGAGGGAAACACGAACCGAGAGATCGCCGCCCAACTGTTCATCAGCGCGAGCACCGTCGAGTACCACCTGCACAAGGTATTCCGCAAGCTGGGAGTGAAATCCCGCACGCAGCTTGCGAACCGCTTGCGAGGGTAGCTTGCGGAGGGCCGCATCGTGAAACGATCACGAGGGGGAGGGTGAAGGCATGAGTGTGAGTCGGACGCAGGCAAAGGGATTGTTGCTCGCGGTCGTCTGCGCAGCCGTGCTGGTCGGCGCCGGCATGTCGACGGCCGCCACGCCGAAGAAGCCGCCCCTGGCCGCGCCGGTGAACTGCGGCAAGCTGATATCTGCCTCGCTCGCGGAGAGTCTTACCAGGCTCGGCATCACGGCCGTCACTGCGAGCACGAAGAAGGTCAAGGACGGCTGGGTCTCGAGTTGCCGCTATCACGCTGCGACCGACGACGGCAGCTCGCCGGCGATCAGTCTTGTCATCTATCCGATGACGGCCGCCAAGCGGACCGCCTTCATGAAAGGGCTCGTGAGCGCCGCCGCGCGCGCGAGGAGCGCGGCCCTCGCGCCTCAATGCCAGCCGGGCTACACCGTTCCGGAGGGCGCGCCACCGATCACCCCGAGCGATTGCGTTGTCCTGCATCCCTTCGGACCGGCGTCGTTCGAGTTCGGGAGCTCTGGTCTCGTCTTCGCGACGGCGAAGTACTACGTCGACGACCTGTCGGTCCACGGTGACGAGGCGCAGGAGGCGTTGATGCGCGAGGTGATCGCGAAGCTGCGCTAGCCGGACGCGTTCGCGAGGTCATCCGGGCGAGCGGATGTGGTCTCGGTGCGGGTCCGCCGCAGGAAGCCAGATCGGCCCGGCCGGAGGGGTGCGCGAAGCCGCTGGCTGAATCGCGTTGATGGCGTGCTCGCGTAGAGCGGCGGTGCTATCGCGGTCATCGTCCGCACGCGTGACGAGCGACCAGCACCAGAGTGGGCACGGGTCGACGACCGGGCGCGTGCTCAGGCGTGCAGGCAGCCTGTCGAAGTAGCGCTTCGGCGACATGAGCACCGGTGCGTTCAGACGGACAGCGCGGTCGTGGAAGGCGGTACCGGCAATGCCGCCGTCGTCGATGTGCACGATCCGTGCACCTGTGGCGTCGGCGAACTCGGTCGCGAAGTCGTTCCATGCCTGCCAAGAGGTGAGGTCGGCGTCGACGAGCACGCGCAGTTCACGTGCAGGAACGGTTGTTTCAGCGCGCCCGGCCGGGGTGACGGCGAGTAGCGGTTCGGGCCACAGCAGCCGGAAGTCCAGCCGCTCATCGCGCGATCCCGCCCACGCAACAGCTGCGTCGAGGCCGCCGTCGAGGACGCGCGCGATCTGAACGTGACTTGGCATGATCCATTCGTCGACGCGGATATCAAGCGCCGCCGAAGCGGCGAGTTGCTCGGGAAGCCAGCTGACGTAGCCGACACGGAGAGGTCCTGTTGCTCCCGCGAGCCGACGTTGCGCGCGCGCGGCGAGCTCGAGAATCTCGCGTGCGTCGGGCAGCAACATCCTCCCGGCGGGGGTCAACTCGACATGTCGTCGGTCACGGACAAACAACGGCGTGCCCAGGCTTACCTCGAGCGACTTGATCTGTTGGGAGAGCGACGGCGCCGCGATGTGCAGCCGCTCGGCAGCTCGGGCGAAATGGAGCTCCTCGGCGACGGCGACGAAGTAGCGAAGCAGCCTCAACTCCACGGGCTGAACCATACGCCCGGTGTTAGCCGGCGCCTACCAGCGTGAGCCAACCGGTCGTGGCGGAGCGCGCCTGGCCGCCTGCACGCTGTACGGCATGGAGGTATTCGCCACCCGCTGTCTTCCAAGGTCGCGACAGATCGGGCTGCCGAAGGAGCGACGACTCGCGTTGGCTGCAATCTCTGCCGGCTTCCTGATGATCACGCTCGACGCGACGATCGTGAATGTCGCGCTGGGCGCGATCGGCGCCGATCTCGGTGGCTCGCCCTCGATCGCGCAGTGGGTCGTCGATGGATACACCGTCGCATTCGCGTCGCTGCTTCTTCTCGCCGGTTCGTTGGCCGACAGGATCGGCGTTCGCAGAGGCTTCGTCGTCGGGCTGGCCGTGTTCGTCTCGGCAAGTGCAGCCTGTGCTGTTGCAAACTCCGTCGCGTTCCTCATCGCAGCTCGAGTCGCGCAGGGCGTTGGTGCCGCCTGGTTGATGGCCTGCTCGCTCGCCTTGATCGCCCACACCTTCCCCGAGCCGCACGCGCGCCGCCGTGCACTTGCCGTCTGGGGCGCAGTGTCCGGCGTCGGTCTCGCAAGCGGCCCGGTCGTCGGGGGCATCCTCGTCGCGTCCGTCGGCTGGCGCGCCATCTTCTTCGCCAACGTGCCCGTCGGGCTCGCGGCCGCATGGCTGCTGATGCTGCACGCGGACGAGACGCCATGCCGGCGTCGGTCGCTCGATCTGCCCGGCCAGCTCCTCGCAATGTCCGGCCTCGCCGCCCTCACCGCCGGCTTCATCAATGCCGGCGTGGACGGCTGGGCGGCCGGCGTCACGCTCGCGCTCATCAGCGCCGGAGGCGCTGCCTCGGCCGCATTCGTGCTTCTCGAAAGAACGGTACGCCGACCGCTGATCGATCCGGCCATCTTCCGGAACACGACCTTCACGACGGCGGTCGTGATCGGGTTCCTATTCAACTTCTGTCTCTACGGAGCCATCTTCTGCCTGGCCGTCGGTTTGGAGCGGCTGCGCCGGTTTGACGCGCTCGAGACGGGCTTTGCCCTGCTCCCCATGACAGCCGCCACCGCGGGGATGGCGCTTCTCGCCGGGCGCCTCGTCCCCCGTCTGGGCGAGTGGCCGGTCCTCCTCGCAGGCCTCACATCGGGAGCGGCCGGCGCGACGCTCGTCGCCCTGAACGGGAGAACCGGCAACCTTGGACTGCTGCTCGTCTCCACAGTTCCGATCGGCTTCACGGCACTCGCGATGCCCGCGATGACGGGCCTTGCAATGACAAGCGCGCCGAAGCTCGGTCTGGGACTCTCGGCAGGCGTCTTCAACACATCTCGACAGGCCGGTGGAGCGTTGGGCGTGGCGGTTCTCGGCACGGCGCTCACCGCCGGTTCAGCAGTCTCGTTGCGTCCGGCTTTCGTGCTGACGGCCTGCGCGTACGGACTGGCAATTGCGCTCGCCGTCGTAGGAGGCAGGCGTACGCGGCACGTCATCACCTGACGTGGCCGTTCCAACCAACCGCTCAAAAGGAGAAGGATCAATGGAGTTCCTGGTTGAGTTCGAGGTCGAGGTTCCCGAAGGGACGGCCGAGCACGAAGTCGAGCAGCGAGAGCTCGCCGAGGCGGAGGCGACGGCGAGGCTCGCGGAAGACGGCCACCTCCTTCGCGTCTGGCGACGAAACGCGGTCGCGGACGGCCCGATCGTGATCGGCCTGTACGCCGCCGACAGCGAGGCGGAGCTCGACGGTCTGCTCGGCGCGCTGCCGCTGGCCGACTGGATGCAGATGACGGTCATCCCCCTCGCCCCGCATCCGAACGACCCGGCATTGGTTGCTCGATGAGCGGGCTTCCCGAGCCTCGGCTGACTCTGGTCTACCGTCTCGAAGCTGTCGTCGGCGAGCCGCTCGACGCGGGCAGCGTGAGCCAGGGACACCGGCGCATCATCCCCCTGACCGGGGGCACCTTCGCCGGGTCCGAGCTCAACGGGAAGCTCCTGCCGGGCGCAAGCGCCGACTGGCAGATCGTCCTGCCGGACGGGACCGCCCTGGGCGACATCCGTTACACGCTCGAGACCGACGACGGCGCGATCCTCTACGTGCAATCGCGTGGCGTGCGCCATGGCAGCGCCGAGGTTCTCGCACGTCTCGCCCACGGCGAGGACGTCGACGCGAGCGAGTACATCTTTCGCGCCTCCACTCAGATCGAGACTGCGTCCACGCGTCTCGACTGGTTGAACAGAGGTGTCTTCATCGGCGTCGCCGGCCGCCGGCCGGGCGGCGTGATCTACGAGACCTACCTGGTCGCGTGATGGCGCCGCCTACCGACCCTCAGAAGGTCGCGATCGTCACCGGCGCCTCGCACGGAATCGGCGAAGGTATCGCAGGGGCGTTTCTTCGGGCGGGTTATGCGGTCGTCGCCACCTCTCGCTCGATCCATCCCTCCGCCGAGCCCGACGTTCTCGCGGTGTCGGGTGACATCGCCGAGGCGGAGACCGCCGAGCGCGTGGTCGAGCAGGCGCTCGACCGGTTCGGACGGATCGACACGCTGATCAACAACGCTGGGCTCTTCATCGGCAAGCCGTTCACCGACTACACGCTCGATGAGTACGCCGCGATCACAGCGGTGAACCTCACCGGGTTCTTCCACATCACCCAGCGCGCGATCCGCCAGATGCTCGCTCAGGGCGGTGGCCACGTCGTCAACGTCAGCACGAGCCTCGTCGACCACGCCAGGAGCGCGGCGCCTGCCGCTCTGGCGTCGCTGACCAAGGGAGGACTGGACGCCGTCACGCGCTCACTCGCCATCGAGTACGCCGCGCGGAATGTCCGGGTCAACGCGGTCTCTCTCGGGGTGATCAAGACGGGGATGCACGATCCGGCGTCCTATGACGGCGAGGCCGCGGTTCACCCGCTCGGCCGAATGGGCGAGATCAGCGACGTCGTCGACGGAATTCTCTATCTCGAACGGGCGACGTTCGTCACCGGCGAGACCCTGCACATCGACGGCGGCCAGGCCGCCGGCCACTGAAGCACAAGCACAAACCCTCAGACGAAAGGAATCTCATGTCCAAGCCAACCATCGTTCTCGTCCACGGCGCGTTCGGAGACGCGTCGAGCTGGCGCGGCGTGTTCGACCTCCTCGACGGCGACGAGTACACGCTGCTCGCGGCGGCGCTTCCCCTGCGCGGGGTCGCCAGCGACGTGGCCTATCTCGGAGCCGTCATCGACCAGCTCGACGGCCCCGTCGTGCTCGTCGGCCACTCGTACGCCGGCTGCGTGATCACGGATGCCGGCGTCTCGGACAAGGTCGCCGCGCTCGTGTATGTCAACGCATTCATGCCCGACGCGGGCGAGTCGATCACCGACCTGCAGACCCGCTTCCCGTCGCTCATCATGGGGGACTTTCTCCAGCCGCGGCCGCTGCCGGACGGGAGCGTCGAGCTGTCGGTCGACCCCGACCGCTTCCAGAACATCTTCTGCGCCGACGTGCCCGACGACGTCGCCGCGTTCATGGCGCACGCACAGCGTCCGCTTGCGGTCACCGTGTTCGACGAGCGGGCCGTGGCAGCCGCGTGGCGCGCGAAGCCGTCCTGGGCCGTGCTCGGAACCGGAGACCACCCGATCGCCGTGGAGCTGCAGCGCTTCACGTACGACCGGGCCGGCTCGACGGTGACCGAGATCGAGGGCGCGTCGCACTTCTCGATGGTCTCGAATCCGGAGATCGTCGCCGGCGTCATCCGCGACGCCGTCACGTCATCTGCGGCAAACTTGGTCGCATGACGCCGCCGATCTCGCGCGGGTTCCGCGGCCGCCGCAGCGATGCGGCGGCCGCCGGGCGGGTGCCGCCGGGACAGTACGTCACGCACGACTTCCCGGTGCTCTCGGCCGGGCCGACGCCCCACCGTCCGCTCGACTCGTGGAGCTTCGAGATCCGCGGCGAGGTCGACGAGCCGAGGTCCTGGACCTGGGAGCAGTTCACGGCGTTGCCGAGCGAGCGGATCACCGTCGACATCCACTGCGTCACGAAGTGGTCGAAGCTGGACACGTCGTGGCGAGGCGTCTCGCTCGACACGCTGCTCGACGGCGTCGACACGAGCGCCGAGTACGTTCTCGCGTTCTGCGACGGCGGCTACACGACGAACCTGCCGCTCGAGGACGTCCGCGACGGCAAGGCGTGGGTCGCCTACGAGTACGACGACGAGGCGCTCGACCCGGAGCACGGCGGGCCGGCTCGGCTGCTCGTCCCCCACCTCTACTTCTGGAAGAGCGCGAAGTGGGTGCGCGGCATCGAGCTGCGGCAGGACGACACGCCCGGATTCTGGGAGGGCTACGGCTACCACAACTACGGAGACCCGTGGAAAGAACAGCGGTACGCCGGCGACTGACCTGGCAGCTCGCGCGCGTGGTCGAGGTCGTCCCGGAGAACGCCAGGACGAAGAGCGTCGTGCTCGACGCCCACGACTGGCCGGGCCACCTGGCCGGCCAGCACGTGGACGTGCGGCTCACGGCCGAGGACGGCTACCAGGCACAGCGCAGCTACTCGATCGCGTCCGCGCCGGAGGACGCGCAGCTCGTTCTCACCGTCGAGCGCCTCGACGACGGTGAGGTGTCTCCGTACCTGACGGACGTCCTCGAGCCCGGGGACGATCTCGAGCTGCGCGGCCCGATCGGCGGCTACTTCGTCTGGCGGGACGCGCTCGGCGGCCCACTCCTCCTCGTCGCGGGCGGCTCCGGGGTCGTGCCGCTGCGGGCGATGCTTCGCCACCACCGCGCGACCGCCAGCGAGATTCCGGTTCGGCTCCTCTACTCGGCCCGCACGCAGGGCGACCTGATCTACCGCGACGAGCTTGCGGACTACGAGACGACGATCACGTTGACGCGCGAGCAGCCGCCGGCGTGGAGCGGTCGCACGGGCCGAGTCGACCCCGACCTTCTCGCCGAGGTCGCGTGGTCGCCGGCGGAGCATCCGCTCGTCTACGTCTGTGGCCCGACAGGCTTCGTCGAGGCGGTCGCCGACGCGCTCGTGACGCTCGGGCACTCCCCGGCCCGCATCAGGACGGAGAGGTTCGGCCCGACATGATCGCTCTCGACGGCAACGCGATCGCCGGCGATCTGATCGAGGCCCTGGGCATCGACCTCGCCGCCGCGACGTGCGTGTGCGCGTCCTGCGGCACCTCGGGGTTCTTCGCCGAGGCGGTCGTCTACACGCGCGGACCGGGCCGCGTCGCGCGCTGCCGTGCCTGTGGCGAGCTGCTCGCGGTTCTCGTGACGATCCGCGGCATCACGTGCGTCGACCTGCGCGGCATCGCGAGCGTCTCCGCGGCGAGCTCATAGCGGCGGTCGTTACTGCAAGAGCGGCGACGGCGGGATGTGGGTCGTGCCGCGGATCCCGTCGACGACGAATGCAACCTCGTCGACGTAGCACCAGCTCCAGTCCTCGCCGGGCTCGAGCGAACGAATGATCGGGTGCGCCGTCGCGTGCGCGTGCGCCGTCGCGTGCCGGTTCGGCGAGTCGTCGCAGCAACCGACGTGGCCACAGGTCAGGCAGATCCGCAGGTGGAGCCACTTGCCTCCCATGCGAAGGCAATCCTCGCAGCCCTCAACGGAGGGCGGCAGCTCGCGCACGGCTATCTGGTCAAGGTGGGTGCACACGACCTTGCTCACGTCACGTAGTACCGATCAGTCCGTTCGCCAAGGCAAAGAGCACGAGCTCGGCCCTTCGTCTGAGCTGGAGCTTGCGCATGATGTGCGCGCGGTGCGTGTCGACCCTCGAGCGGCAATGTCGAGTAGCGCCGTGTCCGGTCGCTACTCGACGACGTCGCGGCCGTGACCGAGGAGCACAACGGAAAGCTTCGGGGCACGCTCGACGGGGCAACGGAAGTGTTGAAGCTGCTGCGCGGGAAGGACGTCGACACACAGATGCTCGTCGATCTGCGGCGCATGTTGACGCGCGCAGGCATTACTTCGGCCCGGTCCTAGGCTGGTCTGGCATGGCAGGAAAGATCGAGAAGATATAGGACGCTGAAGGTGGACTTCCGGTCGCGACTCGAGCGGCAGGTCTGTTCGCTGATCCCGAGCGAGAGACGTCCACGAACGCTCGGACAGCCGACGCGAGCGGCGAGCCCTAGCCCGGCAGCTACTGAGATCGGCGGCTGATCCGTACCTTCCGCTCCGGGCGTGCTCGTGGCTGAGCGTCAGGCCATGAACGGCATGAGCTCCATCGGCATTGTCACGAAGGGGCGCATCATGTCGCGGTCTTCGTGCTCGAGGATGTGGCAGTGGTACATGTACCGGCCGCTGTACGTGGTGAAGCGGACGGCGATCTCGACGGTCTCGCTCGGGTTGACACGCACAGTGTCCTTCAGGCCGCGCTCGTTGTCGTCGATTGCGTGGTCGAGCTCGTCATCGGGATCGCGCTCGAGCGTGATAGTCGCAGCGAGATCGCGGTCCCCGATGCCGTCTTCCGGGATCTCCCAGCGCGTCGGGTATCGCGCGAGAATCTGGAACGGGTCGAGGTGCAGGTGGATCGGGTGGGTGTCGCCCGTGAGGTTGATGAGCCGCCAGACCTCGTACTCACCGAGCATCGGGAAGAATGTCGTCGTGTCCTCGAAGTGGGCCGCAACGACGCGGTAGCGGGCGGTCCGGTCGCTTTCGGTGACGGTGACGACGGGACCGGCGTAGTCGTCCTCGGCGGGCGCGAGCTCGCGCATGGTGAGCATGTTGGTTTCGCCGTCGAGCTCTCGCTCGACGAGCGCGATCGTCCGACGCGTCGCTCCCGCGAGTTCGTCCGTCGCGGGCGGCTCGTAGTCCGTCGCGAGCTCGCGCGGGACCCGCCGCGGCGCTGCCGCGCCTGCCGCGACGCGGAACTGCATCACGTGTGGATACGGGAGCAGGCCGGCGAGATCGGCGGCGTTCTCGGCGTCAGCCGCCGGGAACGAGGTGCCGTCGAAGGGCGCGCGAGCGGTATTGAGCAGCGTGAGCTCGGTGCCGGGCTCGAGGTCGGAGAAGTCGACGAGCAGATCGGCGCGTTCTGCCGAGGCGAGCACGAGGCCGTTCGCCGGTACGGGCACGGGGGCCCGCAGCAGTCCGTGGTCGGTGCCGATCTGGACGATCCGGTCGAGATCGGGCTCGCCCTCGCGGAGCAGGACGAGCCGGTAGGTGCGGGCGTTGGAGCCGTTCAGGATGCGGAACCGGTAGGTGGTCGGCTGCACTTCGAGAGCGGGCCAGACCTTGCCGTTCACGAGCGTGAACGGCGCGAAGGCCTCCATCACGTCGGGGTCGGTCTTGTGGAGAAGCCGGCCGCTCAGCCGGCCGTGCTCGTCGAGGTCGAAGTTGCGGTCCTGAATCAGCAGCGGCACCTCGAACGGCGGTCCTTCCGGCAGGTCGAGCTCGCGCTCGCGCTCGTCGCGGACGATCCACAGCCCGGCCAATCCGGCGTACACGTCGAACTTCGTGGTGCCCATGACGTGATCGTGGTACCAGAGCAGCGCGGCGCGTTGGTTCATCGGGTAGTGGAAGACGGCCTGCTGTCCGGGAGCGAAGAGGTTCTCGGCCCAGCCGTCGTAGGAGGCGGGGGTCAGGCCGCCGTGCAGGTGCACGACGGTATGGCCGGGCAGCGCCGCCACGCGCGCGTCGGGGACGCCGCCGCTCCGGCCGGGAACACACTGCACCGGGACGCCGTCGTCGTCGGCAGCAGCGGGAGCGACCGTCACCACGACCGGGAACAGCCCTTCGAGCTCGTTCGACCATTCGACGGTCACCGGCCGCCCACGTTCGGCCTCGATCGTCGGACCGGGCACGCTCCCGTCATAGCCCCACACCGTCGAGTCGGGGAGGTCTCGATGGAAACGGTGCGTCGCAGCGCGTATGTGCACGGAAAGCCGGCCGCTGTGGTCGGCCGCGCGCAGACGTCGCGGCGCCGGCAGTGCATCGACATAGGGGGCCAACGGTGTCGACAGTACGTTCCTCATGCCCAGTCTCCTTTTAGCGCAGACAAGACGCACGGGCTGTGGTGCACGGACTCGATCGTGTCGCCGTCCTGGATTCCCCCCTTCGCGGCCGCCCCACCGGGCGTGACCGCGCCGACCAGAACGCCGCGGCCGTACGTGTCTCCCACGACGGCGTTCCTCCGCGTGGTCAGCCAAACGCGGTCGCCGATCTCGTCGAGACCGCGGTGACCGGCACGGGCGGCTAGCCGAGCTCCTCGATGATCTTGACGAGTTCGTCGCGCCTGTAGCCATGCAGGCGGGCGAAGTCGACGAGGTCCTTCGCGCGTGCGATGACGGCACCGCGCTCCGGCGTGCCTGCGACGGAGATGCCGCGGCCGCGACGAAACTCGAGTAAACCCTCGTCGCGGAGCACGCGTAGGGCTCGAAGGACGGTGTTTGAGTTGACGCCGAGGACAGCGGCGAGGTCTTTGGCAGGCGGTAGGCGCTCTCCGGGTTTCGCTTCGCCGTCTGCGATCGCGCGCCTGATCTCGCCGGCGACCTGTTCGTAGAGGTCGGCGGGGTCGCGCCGGTCGATCTTGACATCCAGCATGATGCTATTCATAGTAGCGTCACTGTGTCGGCTGCGCAATGAGCGTCACCTCGCCACCCCGGCCACCTCGGCGGAAGGTGGAGCTCGATCCGGACGAGCTCGAGGCCCTGGTCGAGGCGTTGATCGAGGAAGCGCGGCAACGTGCGCGCCGCCGCCGGCGGCGCCGCGGCGCCTGCGTCGTGCTGGCCGTTCTTGCCGGGGGTGGTCTGTATTTCGGTCTCCATCGTGGCGGCGGCAGCCCCGCGGGCGCGCTTTCGGCCCGGGCCGATTCGAACGGCGCCGCAACCGCAGCGCGTACGCCGGGGCGGTGGGGGCCGTCGGGCGGCCCTGACGGCGGCCCCGCATACGCCCTCGCGGTCGCGCCTTCCGCACCCCAGGACGTGTACCTCGGCACCGGGCGCGGTGTCTTCAGGAGCGCGAACGGCGGCCGTAGCTGGACGAGCGCTGCGCCGTTTCCGCCGTCGCAGTCGTGGTTCCGCGGGGCCACCTCGCTCGTGGTCGATCCGCGCTCACCGACCACGCTCTTCGCCGGCCGCAACTGGCGGTGGGCCGGCGGGATGTCGTATGGCCAGGCCGTGACCAAGAGCACGAACGGTGGACGGAGCTGGCGCGCGCTTCCTCTCCACGGCCAGCCGATCGCGATCACGTCGGCCGCCGTTTACGCCGCGACCGGTAGCCCCCGCGGCAACGCGAGTCATCTGGTCAGAAGCACCGACGCCGGTCGCAGCTGGCAGCCCGCGGACAATGGTCTCCCCTCGACGTTCGTGTGGGGGCTCGCCTTCGACCCCTCAACGCAGGCGACGCTCTACGCCGCGATGGGCAAGCGTGGGGTCTTCACGAGCAACGACAGCGGCGCCCGCTGGCGCTCGGCCGGCCTCTCGCCGGCGTACGGGGAGGTGACGGCGATCGCCGTCGACTCGGCGCACCCACAAACGGTCTACGCCGCAGCCGACGCAGGCATCGTCGCCAGCAACGACAGCGGTCACAGCTGGCGCATGCGGAGCACGACGGTCGGCAACCACGGTCGCGACCGGTACTACATGCAGGTCTCCGAGCTTCTTGTCGATCCTCGCCACTCGGGCACGCTGTATGCGACGACCCGCTGCGCCGGCGTCTTCAAGAGCACCGATGGCGGCCGCGCGTGGCGGCCGGCCAACGCCGGCCTCAAGCCAGGCTGCCCCTGGGCGTATTCGCTCGCAGTGGATCCGCGGGTGCCGCGCGCGATCTATGCAGCCGATCCGACGCGCGGCGTGCTCAAGAGCATCGACGGCGCTTCGCACTGGCAAGCGACAAACGACGGGCTGAGCCTGGCGCCGGTGTGGGCGCTCGCCGTGGAGCCGCGGGCCGTCTACGCCGGCACCGGTTCGCTCGGCCTCTTCAAGAGCGGCGACAACGGCGCACACTGGCGGCTGCTCCCGACCGGCCTCCAGGCCGTCTACTCGATCGCAGTGGACCCGGCCGACCCCGCGCACCTTCTTGCAGCTGGGACGCCGAATACGGGGGCGCCCTCGAGCGGGCCTCAGCTCGCCGTCAGCTCCGACGGCGGCAGCACGTGGACGACGGCGAAGTTCGGTGGGCGATACGTGAGCGTCGTCGCGGTGAGCGGGCGGATGGCCTACGCCGGGAGTGCTGGCGGCTTCGGCGTCTTCGGCAGCAAGGACGGGGGTCACAACTGGCGCTCGGTCGGTCCTTCCGGTGTCCGCTACGTGCAATCGCTCACCATCGACCCGACAGACAGCGCCGTCGTCTACGCCGGCGTCTACGGGAGAGCGGGCCGCGGCCTCTACAAGACCACCGACGCAGGCAGCACCTGGCAGCTCGTCACCAACGGGCTCAACATCGACGCCATGGCCGTCGCGCTCGATCCCGTAAATCCATCGACGATCTACGTCGGAACGGCCGGTGGCGAGGGCGGTGTCTACAAGAGCACGGATGGCGGAACGACCTGGGAAAAGGAGAACTCGGGTCTGCGAACCCGCGTGAAGATACGCGGGAAAGTGATCACGCCGACGATGGCCATCAACGCGCTCGCGATCGACCCCGCCCACCCGGCGACCATGTACGCAGTCACCGGCCCACGCGGTGTCTTCAGAAGCACTGACGCGGGCGCAACCTGGCATCCGTTCAACGCCGGTCTCAACGACCCCAACATCAAGACGCTCGCTCTCGACCCGACCGGTCGGAACCTCTACGCCGGGACGACGGACGAAGGCGTCGTCAGCCTCCGCCGCTCACCCTAGGTCGAGCACAGGGACCCTCTGACGGACTCGAGCCGTTGACGGCGGCGGGCGTCAGCGGCGCGCCTGGCGTCGTCGGACTCACGATGTCGTCGTAGGCCAACTCGCGCTCCTCATCCGGTTGGCATGAAGAGAAGCCCTCCAGAACGGTCGTAGCATCTCGTTGTGACGCTCGCCGAAGCTCCTTTCGACCTCCTGGACGCCGATGCTCAATAGCTCGCTCCATCAGGAGCTCCGCAGAAGGGAGGCTCGTTGACGACACCAGAGACCCCCGCCTCCGTCGCGTCCGAGGAGCGGCCGGCGCACGGCGATGTCCCGAGGCAGGACTCGGGGCCGGTGACGGCGTCTCCCGGCACAGGCGGCAGCCGCCTGGCGGCGGCGCAAGGTTGGCTGCATGAACGGGCGGATTCGAGCCTCGGGCGGCTCGGGCTCCTCTGGTTTCGCCGCTACTTCGAGTCGAGCCGTAACTCCGGCGCGGCTGCGACGACCTACATCACGCTGTCCGTGCTCCCCACTGCGCTCGTCATCATCGCGATCTTCGACCTGGCCAAAGGGGACGAGAACGCGTTCGCGGACCGCCTGATCTCGCACATGAACCTCGACGGGCCGACCGCGAGCCTCGTCCACGACCTCTTCGGCACGACTGCGAACAATCTCCTCGCGGCGTCGGTCACGATCGTGATCGGGTTCCTGCTCTGGGGACTGTCGATCGGGCAGCAGTACCAGGACGTCTACGCGCGGGCATGGCGTATCCACGTAGGCACGGTGGCCGACCAGTTGCGGTTCGCGATCTGGTTCTTCGCGTTCGCTGGAGTCATCGCGCTCATGACCGTCTCGGCGTCGGGGCTCCGGACGGCCGGGTGGCTCGTGCTGATTCCGGTGTGGCTCGCCGGCTCGATGGTCTTCTGGCTCTGGACCCCGCGCTTCCTCCTTCATCGCGAGATCTCGCTTCGCTCGCTCTTACCCGGGACGCTGCTTGCGACGTTCGCCGTCGGCGGGACGATCGCCACCTCGCCGCTCTGGATCGGCCCGACGCTGAACCAGAACGGAAAGGCGTTCGGCGCGTTCGGTGTCGTCATCGCTCTCTTCGCCTACATCCTCATCGTCGTGACCATCTCGATGGTCTGCGCCGTCTTCGGGCCGGTCTGGGCCGAATGGCGCCAGGGCGAGCGAGAACGGAAGACATAGCGTGCCGCAACTAGCTCGTGTGAACGTCATCGAGCGCCGCATGACGCGGTTCATGAGGGAACCGCCGTCCGTTCGCACCGCGGCCGGCGTCATCGTCACCGCGACGACCATCGTGGTCGTCGGCGGCGGAGTGCTCATGCGGCTGCTCGACCACGGCGAGTACTCGGACATCTGGGTCGGCATGTGGTGGGCCCTGCAGACGGTGACGACGGTCGGCTATGGCGACGTCACACCGAAGAACCCGTCCGGGAGAATCGTTGCCACCTTCGCGATGCTTCAGGGCATTGCCTTCCTGGCGATCATCACGGCCGCGATCACCTCGACCTTCGTGGCGCGAGCAGCCAAGGAACGGGATGCGGAAGAGGACGATACTGAGGTGCGAATCGAAGCCCGCCTGGTAGGTATCGACGAGCGGCTTGACCGGCTCGAGAAGTTGCTCACCGATCAGGGGTTGGGGCGACAGTGATCGAGCTTCGAGCCTCTACTCATCCTCGTTGTGCGCAGCTCGTTTCGCCTTCTTCCGGGCAGCCCGCTGCTCCTTCTCCTCCGCAACCTTCGCCTTGGCGTCGGTGTACGACTGCGTCACGAGCTGCTTCCCACCGGTCCAGCCGAACACCCAGATGACGAGCACGGTGGCGAAGAGAACGTTCCAGGCGGTCGTTATCAGCTGCTGCGCCGTGGAGTAGTTGACGGTCACGCTCTGCGGCACGTCGCAGCACTTGTCGAGCGCGAGCGCATTCGTGGCTTGGGTGATGCCGACCGCCCCCGGCGTCACCGAGACGACATTCGCGAGCGAGCCGGAGCCCGTGATCCACATGATCGACTCGAACGTCACCGGGATGGCAAATGCCGCCAGGAAGATCCCGATCACGGCGAGCTTGCAGAGCCACGACACGAGTTCGGGCAGAAAAACGCGCGAGAAGTATCTCCGCGGCTGCGCGAGGATCACGCCGCCCTTTTTTGCCTGCACCCAGAGCTTCTTCAGTTGGCGCCAGAAGATGCGGCCGAGGACCACGAGCAAGAAGGCCACTCCGACGACGATCGCGACGTTGTCGGACAGGTTGCCCAGACTCTCGTGGAACGAGCCGGGCACCGAGAGGAAGAGATAGAGGTAGACGAATGCCCCGACGATCGTGAAGAAGATCTTCTGGACGAGGTAGGCGGCGATCGCGCCGGCGAACTTGCAGGACGGGATGATCGCGACGAACATCAGCAGCGTGGCGAACGTGCCGATGTTCGCAGGCAGGAAATTGTTCATGGCCACGCCGGCTGCGTACGCGGTCACGATCGGCCACAGCGAGACTTCGCCCGGATAGGCAGCGCTGAGGATGCCGTAGTACGAAGCTCCGGCGAAGACCGTCTGCCCGGTCTGGAAGAGCAGCGCGGAGACGATGTACGCGGGCGGGACGGCCTTTATCTGGTCCCAGAGATCCTGCAGCCACCCAACGACGTCGATTCCCGCCAGGTGGAGCACGACCACGACGAGGGCGATACCCACCAGCCACGCGACGACCTTGATGAGCCTCCGCTTACGGGACGGATCCCTGAAAGGGAGGACGGCCGAGGGTTTCTCGGTTGCGACCTGCGAACTCATGCGAGCACTCCTTGCGACGACGGTTCCGGCTCCTGCCCGGCGGTGTCAGCACGGAGTGCCTCGACCGCCGCTCGCACCGACGGGTAGACCTCGATCTCGGCCGTCGGACCCCCTTCCTTTTTGAGGACGTCCCGGATCTGGCCGACCTCGCGGGCGAGCACGAGGCGCTTCCCTTGGCGTTTCAGGTCGTGCCCCAGCTCCATCAGCATGCTCCCGGCAGTCACGTCGATGCTGGGGATCGTCTGTGCGTCGAGCAGGATGGTCTTGACGTTCGGGTCAGCGGCTTTCGCGCGGATGCCCTCGCGCACCGCGTCCGCGTTCGCGAAGAAGAGCCCGCTCTCGATCCGAAGGATCACGACTCCCGGAACGGCGGCTGCGTCGTTGTTCCGCTTGACGTCCACGAATGGGCCGTTGGCTCCGGCCTGACCAAGAACGGCGATATTCGGCCGCGATGCGCGGTAGAGCAGCAAGAGGACAGAGACGCCGATGCCGATGAACAGCCCCGGGAGCGTGTCGAACACGAGCACGCCGACGAGCGCGGCCATCGCCGAGATGAAGTCGGGTCGTGCAGCGAAGCCGTAGATGCGGCCCAGCCCCCGCGTGTAGACGCGATAGAGCTGCACGAGCGCGGGGATGTCCACGAGCTCGATGACGGCCGCGATGACGACAGCGGCCAGGACCGCCTCGGGAAGCTCCTCGAACAAGCCGGTCAAGAAGAGGAGCGTGACCACCGTGAGCACTGCGACCACGAGCGACGAGAGCTGGCTCTTCGCGCCGGCGCCGCCGTTCACCGCGGTCTTCGAGAGGCTGCCGTTGACCAGCATGCCGCTCGAAAGGCCCGCGGCGATGTTGGCGGCGCCCACGCCGAGCAGCTCGCGGTTCGCGTCGATCTCGTAGTTGTTCCGTGCCGCGTACGTCTTGGCCGCGCCGAGCCCTTCCGCGAAACCGACCAGCATCGCCCCCAGAGCCGCAGGCGCGAGGTCGAGGTAGTCCGAGAGACCGACATCCGGTAGCCCGAATGACGGGAGCCCGCTCTCGATGTTGCCGACGATTGCGACGCCGTGCTGGTCGAGGTCGAACAGGTGAACGGCGAGGATGCCGCCCAGCACGGCGACAAGCGAGCCGGGTACGACGGGTGCGACCCGCTTGAGCCCAAGGACGACGACGAGAGCGGCGACGCCGACGACGAGCGTGAGCCCGCTCGTCGAGCCGAGCTCGCCCAGCAGGTGCCGAAGCTGCTCGAAGAAGTCACCCTCGCCCTTCTCGACGCCGAAGAGCTTCGGCAGCTGCCCGACCATGATCGTCAGCGCGAGGCCGATGATGAATCCCTTCATCACCGGCTCGGAGATGAAGTTGGCGAGGAAGCCCAGGCGAAGCAGCCCCGCGACCAGCGCTGCGATCCCGACGGTGAGCGCCATCGTGATCGTGAGCTGGACGAACAGCGCCGTGTTCTGGGCGGCGAGATCGCCGACGGCAGCGGCGGAGAGCGCGGCGGTCGCCGCCATCGGCCCGACGATGAGGTGGCGCGAGCTGCCGAAGGCCGCATAGAGGAGCAACGCGCCCGGCGCCGCGTAGAGCCCGACCACCGGCGAGACGCCCGCGATTGTTGCGTAGGCGAGTGCCTCGGGCACGAGCACCGCCCAGACCGTCAGTCCCGCGATCACGTCGCCGCGGATCCAGCGTCGGTCGTACCCCTGCAGCCAGTTGTAGACCGGAAGCTTCATCGGCGGCGATCCTCCCGGCTGCTCGATGCAGTGACTTCGCTCGTCGACCTACTTCCCGAGGCCGCAGGGAGGAGAAGGCGTGACATTGCGAGCGAGCCTAAGGACGTGCTCGCCTGTTTTGGTCATACCGCTGGGATGAAATCCCAGGGTCTTCTTGACATTCATACCGACGGTATTAAATACTGCGGGTATGAGAACCGGGCTCACGCAGTCGCAGCGAAGGGAACGGACTCGGCTCAGCCTCGTCGAGACTGCGCGTCACGTCTTCGGTGAGCGTGGCTTCCACGGCGCGAGCCTCGAGGAGATCGCAGATGCCGCCGGCTACTCCAAGGGAGCCGTCTACTCGAACTTCACGAACAAGGCGGAGCTCTTTCTCGCGGTTCTCGACGCGCATTACGCCGACCGGGCACGCGCCTATACCGAGCTCGTTCTCGACGGGCGCGACCTCGACGACAGTTACCGGGCGGTCGCGCGCTTCCGCTTCGAAGCAGAAACGCGCGAACCGGAGTGGGAGCCGCTTCTGCTCGAGTTCTGGACCTACGCCGCTCGTCGTGACGATCTGCGCGACGCACTCTCGGAGCGGCGCGAGCGTTTTCTCGACCTGATCGCCGGGTTGATCGGGGAATTGGCCGTTCGCCACGGCGTGACCTACGCGATCCCCGTGCGCGAGGTCGCGCGCGGGTCGGCCGCGCTGCTGCGCGGGCTCGTGATCGAACGAGCACTCGACCCGTCGGCCTCGTCACCCGCCCAGCTCGAGGAGATGCACACCGCCTACATGAACGGACTGACGAGGCGATGACGACGCTGGCCTCACCCGCGCCTGTGCCGCTCGAGCTGATCCGCGCCCGCGCGGCCGAGCTTGCCGCGCGGACCGACTGGTCGCCGGAGCAGCTCGCAACGCATCGCCGCGCGCGCCTGCGCGAGTTGGTTTCGCATGCGGTCGAGAGGTCGCCGTACTACCGCGAGACGCTCGGTGCCGGGGCGCTGCGTGGTGACCTCGACCTCGAGCGACTGCCAACGCTCCCCAAGGCGACGCTGATGCGCGAGTTCGATCGGATCGTGACCGACCCGGTGCTGCGGCTCGCCGATCTCGAGCAGCACCTCGCCGGGCCCGAGGCAGGGGCGTCCTTCCGCGGTTGCTACCGCGTCTTTGCGAGCTCCGGGTCGAGCGGCCTCCGCGGCCTCTTCGTACACAGCGACGACGAGTTCGCCACCTGGGTCGCTGCCCACTTGCCGGTGTTCGCCGACATCGGCATCGACGCATCGACGCGGCTCGCGGCAATCGGCGCGCCCAGCCCGATCCATCTCACCAAGCAGCTGTTCGCTGCATTCGGGCAGGGTCGGAGCGCGCCGCCGCGCGTGTCGGCACTCACGCCGATGTGCGAGACGGTCGAGGCGCTCGAGTCGTTCGAGCCTGAAGCGGTGATCGGCTACGCGAGCGTCATCGCCGCGCTTGCCAACGAGCAACTCGACGGTCGCCTCCACATCGAACCGCGCGTTCTCGCGACGGGCGGCGAGCTGCTCACCAGCGAGATGGAGCAGCGCATCCTGGCTGCTTGGGGCGTTCGTCCGGTCCAGATCTACGCGACGACCGAGGTGCCGATCATCGCTTCGAGCGCGCCCGGGCACCGCGAGCTTCGAGTCCTCAGTGACCTTGTCTGGATCGAGGTCGTCGACGAGGAGAACCGGCCCGTCCCGGTCGGCACACCCGGGTACAAGCTGCTTCTGACGAACCTCGTCAATCACGCGCAACCGCTGATCCGCTACGAGCTCACCGACTCGGTGACGCTCGCGGCACCTGAGTCGATCGCCTCGATCGACGGGCGCAGCGACGACATCCTGCTCCTTCCCGGTACGGGCGGCGGGGAGGTGTCGGTGCATCCTCTGCGCTTGCGCGCGCCCTTCGCCCGGCTACGCGAGGTCGCGCTCTACCAGCTCGTGTACGACGGCCGCGAGCTACGCGTGCGGATCGTCCCGCGCCCCGACGCGAGCGCCGACATCGCCGAGCATGTGCGGAGGACTGTTCACGCCGCGTTGGACGAGGCGGGCGTCACGACACCAATGCGCGTCGAAGTCGTTGGCTCGATCGAGCGCGAGGGTCACGCGGCCAAGCTCAAGCTCATCAAACAGATCCGGTCCACTCGGGAGGCCTTCTGACGTAGCGACCTCCCGCCCGCCATTCGTCGCCAATCCAGTTGACCGCGACGGGCGTAGGTGGGGTGGATGGCGCCGGTGGCCGACGAGCCCGAGGACGGTGTGCGACCCGACGTTCACCTTGTCACCGACTCAGACGGTGAGTTGCTCTGCCGGATTGCGGAGCGGGATCACGAAGCGTTCGCGATCCTTTACCGGCAGTATGTCCGTCCGGTCTACGGCCTGGCTCTGCGCCGGCTGCGTGATCGCGACCGAGCCACGGACGCTACCCAGCGGGCGTTCGCGGCGATCTGGCGCTCTGCGGCGACCTACGCTCCCGAGCGCGACGGCGGTGCGCGCTGGTTGTTCACGGTCGCGCGGAATTCGATCGGCGACCACGAAGGCAGAGCACGTGCGGCACAACTCGCCGCCGCCGAGGCGCCTGAGGTCGCGTCGCCTGAGCTGGGGGCAGAGTCAGTGGCCGAAGACGGCTGGCTGGCCTTCCGCGTCCACGCGGCCGTGGGCGAGCTCCCCGAGCCGGAGCGGGTGCCGCTCGAGCTCGCCTACTGGGGCGGTCGCAGCCGAAGCGAGATCGCGGAGTTGCTGGATCTACCGGTCGGGACCGTCGAGACCCGCACCCGCAGCGCCCTCGCGCGTCTCGTGGTGCGGCTCGAGGGGCTCGAATGAGCGAACACACGCCTGACCTCGACGGTCTGATCGACGAAGAACATGTGCTCGGCCCGAAACGCGACCGGTTCGCACACGTCCACGACGTGCTGGTGCGGGCCGGGCCTCTGCCCGAGCTTCCGGACATGTTGGCGCGCCCACCCGCCGTCACCGTGCGGCGGCGGCTGTCCGCCGCCGGTCCTGAGCGCTGACGAACCCGCCGTCAATCCGACGGCGGAGGTCGCGCGTACTTGAGTAGTTGGCAGGACACTCTCATGAGAGAAGCGCGCGAAAACGGCCGTGACCTGGCCCTCGATCACCGAATCGCACATGCGTTCTGGTTGCGGGTGCCCGGATGCGGCGAGATCCGCCCGGTCCGGCTCGCCGAGCCGGGGCCGGACGACGTGGTCGTGCGGACCGTCCGTTCGGGCGTCAGCCGCGGCACCGAGACGCTGGTGTTCCGGGGCGGCGTGGCGCCGGACCAGCGCGCGAGGATGCGGGCGCCGTTCCAGGAAGGTGACTTTCCGGGGCCGGTCAAGTACGGCTACCTGAACGTCGGCGTCGTGGAGCAGGGGCCGGCCGAGCTCTGCGGCCGCACGGTGTTCTGTCTCTATCCGCACCAGACCGCCTACGTCGTGCCGGCCCATGCCGTATCGGTCGTGCCGGATGGAATCCCGCCCGCCCGCGCCGTGCTCGCGGGTACCGTCGAGACCGCCGTCAACGCGCTGTGGGACGCCGCTCCGCTCGTTGGCGACCGGGTCGCGGTCGTCGGCGCCGGGATGGTCGGCTGCTGCGTCGCACGACTGCTTCATCGGTTTCCGGCCGTGCGGGTGACGCTCGTGGACGTCGATCCCGGCCGCGCGGACGTTGCGGCCGCCCTCGGTGTCGACTTCGCCCTCCCGGACACCGCCGCCGGCGGGCGCGACCTGGTCGTGCACACGAGTGCGACCTCTGCCGGGCTCCAGCTCTCGCTCGATCTGCTCGCTCCCGAGGGCACCGTCATCGACCTCAGCTGGTACGGCGACACGGAGGTTCGGCTGTCGCTGGGAGGGGCGTTCCACACCGGCCGCCTCGGCATCCGCTCGAGCCAGGTCGGCACCGTCTCTCCGGCACGCGCCGCGCGTCGCACGGCGGCCGACCGTCTGGCGCTCGCCCTCGAGTTGCTGCGCGACCCCACCTTTGACGCGCTTCTCACCGGCGAGTCGCGCTTCGACGAGCTGCCCGAGGTGATGGCTCGGCTGACCGCGGGAAGCCTGCCGGCGCTGTGCCACACGATCACGTACGGCGAGGGATAGAGCGTGTTCAGCGTGACCGTCCGCGACCACATGATGATCGCCCACAGTCTGCGGGGCGAGGCGTTCGGGCCGGCACAGCGGCTTCACGGAGCGACGTACGTCATCGACGCCACGTTCCGGCGCGCGGACCTCGACGCCGACGGCGTCGTCGTCGACATCGGTCGAGCCGCGGACGAGTTGCGCACGGTGGTGTCGGAGCTCAATCTTCGCAACCTCGACGACGAGCCGGCTCTCGCAGGCATGAACACCACGACGGAGGCGCTGGCTCGGCTGATCGCCGATCGGCTCGCCGAGCGTGTGCACTCCGGTGCTCTCGGTGACGCCGCTCGAGAGCTCGACGGACTCGTCGTCACGCTGCGCGAGTCCCACATCGCCTCTGCCAGCTACGAGCGCGCGCTGTGACCACGGTGCACATGGTCGTTCCCGAAGGTATCGACGACGCGGCACAGCCGAGCGGGGGCAACACCTTCGACCTCCGGGTATGGCGCGGCCTCGTCGCGGCCGGCTGGGCGGTGCACGTACACGCCGTGCCCGGGTCGTGGCCACGGCCCGATGGCGCGTCGTGCGGCGCGCTCGCCGATGCCGTCCGTCGGATCCCCGACGGCGCGGTCGTCCTGCTCGACGGGCTCGTCGCCTCGCCTGCCCCCGAGGTGCTGGTCCCGGAGGCGGGCCGCCTACGGCTGGTCGCGCTCGTGCACATGCCGCTGGGGCTGGGCACGACGGATGACGGCACCAGGGAGCGGGAGGGGGCGGTGCTATCGGCCGCGGCGTCGGTCGTCACGACGAGTGCGTGGGCCCGGCAAGTCCTCTTGGAGCTCTACTCGTTGCCGGGCGACCGCGTACACGTGGCGGAGCCCGGTGCGGATGCCGCCGACCTCGCGCCTGGAACGGCGACCGCCGGGGCGCTGCTCTCGGTGGCGGCAGTGATCCCCGGCAAGGGGCACGACGTGCTGCTCGACGCGCTTGCGATGCTGGCCGGCCTTCGTTGGCAGTGCTTGTGCGTCGGCAGCCTGGAGCGTGACCCGGCATTCGCCGAGGGTCTGCGTCGCCGGGTCGTCGACAGCGGGATGGACGGCCGAGTGGGCTTCTCCGGTCCGCAGACCGGAGCCGATCTCGCCCGCAGTTACGGCGGGGCGGATGTGCTCGTGCTCCCGTCGCGCGCGGAGACGTACGGGATGGTCGTCACCGAGGCCCTCGCACGCGGCCTGCCGGTTGTCGCCTCCGAGGTCGGTGGAGTGCCGGAGGCCTTGGGGCACGGCGCCGACGACATTCGTCCGGGGCTGCTGGTTCCACCCGACGACCCGGCTGCGCTCCGCGACGCGCTCCGAGCGTGGCTCGAGGACGCCGACCTGCGCCGGCGGTTGCGCCGGGCGGCGCGCGAACGGCGTGCGTCGCTCTCCCACTGGTCGACGACCGCATCCGTCGTGGCCGACGTCCTCGTGGGGGCGGCGCGATGACCGTCGAGGCGATCCGGGTCAGCCCGCACTGGCTCGACCTGCGCGAGCGGGCCGACGCCGCCGCCCGGGCCCGAGAGCTCGTCGGGCATCTCCGTCGCCGCCCTCCGGCCGACGGCCCTTTGCTGATCCACGATCTCGCCTGCGGCAGTGGGGCAATGGGCCGGTGGCTCGCGCCGCTCCTGCGCGGGCCGCAGCGCTGGGTCCTCCACGACCGGGACGCGGACCTACTGGCGCTCGCCGCGGCCGACCCACCGGGTCCCGCGGTCGACGGGGCGCCCGTCGCACTCGAGACCCGGCTGGGCGACATCACGCGGCTCGGCCCGGACGATCTCGCCGGCGCGAGTCTCATCACCGCGTCGGCGCTGCTCGATCTGCTGACGGGCGACGAGCTGTCGGCACTGGTCCGCGCGTGCGCCGGAGCGGGGTGCCCGGTCCTGTTCACGCTCTCCGTCACCGGTCGCGTCAACTTCGTCCCCGCGGAGCAACTCGACTCTCGCGTCGCGGCCGCGTTCGATGCGCACCAGCGCCGGATGACGCCGCGCGGCCGCCTGCTCGGCCCGGATGCCTTCGACGCGGCTGTCGAGGAGTTTCGCCGGCTGGGCGCCGAGGTCATCGTCGGGCCGAGCCCTTGGCGGCTCGGCACCGCCGAGGCCGGCCTGGCCGTGGAGTGGCTCACCGGCTGGGTCGGGGCTGCGTGCGAGCAGGAGGCCGGGCTGGCCGCCGACGCGGATCTCTATCGACGCCGGCGCCGGAGAGAGGCGGAGGCCGGTCGGCTCGCCGTCACCGTCGAACACGCCGACCTGCTGGTGCTGCCGTGAGGACCATCCCCTCGTGGGTGCGTCTCGCGGCCGCGGCGGTCACAATCGCCGCCGTTATCTGGCGCCTCGGCGCCGGTCCGTTCGTCGACGGCGTGCGTGCAATTGACGGCCGTGCTCTCCTCGCGGCGACGACCATCGGCCTCGTCACCACCCTTTGCTGTGCATGGCGGTGGACGATCGTTGCTCGCGGCCTCGGTATCCGCTTGTCGCTGCCCGCTGCCGTCGCGGCCTACTACCGGTCGGTGTTCCTCAACCTCACGCTGCCGGGCGGCGTCGCCGGGGACGTCCATCGCGGCGTCAGCCACGGCCGCGACGTGGACGACGTCGGCCGCGCCCTGCGGGCCGTCGCCTGGGAGCGCGCTGCCGGACAGCTCGTGCAGGCACTGCTGACGGTCGCCGTCCTCCTCGTGCTGCCGTCGCCCGTGCGCTCGTCCATGCCGATCGTGATCGGCGCAGTGGCCGCGACGACAATCGGCGTCGTCCTCGTCGACCGGGCGCGAGCGGGAGGCGGGCGTTCCCGGTGGGCGCGCGTGCGGAACGCGGTGGTGGCCGACGTGCGCGCCGGGCTGCTCCACCGGAAGGCGTTGCCTGCCGTCGTGCTCGCGTCGACGGTGGTCGTCCTCGGCCATGCGGTCACGTTCCTGGTCGCCGCGCGGACGGCGGGCGTCAGCGCGCCGCCGTCCCGGATGCTGCCGCTGGCAATGCTGGCGATGCTGGCAATGGTGCTGCCGAGCGTCGCCGGCTGGGGGCCGCGCGAGGGCGCGACCGCGTGGGTGTTCGCCGCGGCCGGGCTCGGTGCGGATCGTGGCGCCGCGACCGCGGTCGCCTACGGCGTCATGGTGCTCGCCGCCAGCCTCCCGGGAGCGCTCGTGCTCGTCGCAGGCGTGGCTCGCACGACCAGGACTGGCGCTCGCTCACCGAGCGCGGGCCGTGTCGTCGTGCAGCCGAAACGAGCCGCAGATGCGTGACCGGCCGTACACCCTCCTCTCCTGCAGCGTGTCGATCGACGGCTACATCGGCAATGCCGCCTCGCGACTGCTTCTGTCCAACGAGGCGGACTTCGACCGCGTCGACGCTGTCCGCGCCTCCTGCGACGCGATCCTCGTCGGGGCGGAGACCGTCCGGATCGACAATCCCCGGCTCCTCGTGCGCTCGCAGGCTCGTCGCGAGGAGCGGGCCGCCCGGGGCCTCGCGACGTCGCCGATGAAGGTGACGGTGACCGCGGCGGGCGGAGCTCGACTCGCGCGCCGACTTCTTCACGGTCGGTGACGCCGAGAGGCTCGTCTACTGCGCGAGTCCGCGGGTGGCCGACGCACGCGAGCGTCTCGGGCCGGTCGCGACAGTCGTCGACGGCGGCGACACCGTGGAGATGCGCAAGCTCAGCGTCGACCTTGCGGCGCGGGGAGTCGACCGGCTGATGGTCGAGGGCGGCGGTACCGTTCACACGCAGTTCCTCACCGAGGACCTCGTCGACGAGCTGCAGCTGACCGTCGCGCCGGTGTTCGTCGGCGACTCCGAGGCTCCCAGGTTCGTGCGCGACGGCGTCTTCCCCTGGAACTCAGGCCGTCGGGCGGCGCTCGTCGACGTTCGCAAGATCGGCGACGTGGTGCTCCTGCGGTACGCCCTCTCGTCGCGGTTCGAGGACGGCTGAGCGAGGCAACGGATGACGCTGCGACCGCCCACCGCGACGATCCGCACGCAGGTCGCGCTGCCCCTGCGGTTCGCCGACGGGTACGCGACGAACGCCCGGGTCTTCAGCTTCGACGGGCTCGTCGACGGGCGTGAGCACCTCGCCTTCGCGCTGGGCGATCACATCGCCGCTCTTCCACCAGGTGGCGGCCGCGCCGTGCCGCTGATCCGCCCCCACAGCGAGTGCCTGACCGGCGACGTGTTCGGGAGCCAGCGCTGCGACTGCGGGCCGCAGCTGCGCGAGGCGGTCGAGCGCATCGCAGACGCCGGCGGCTACCTCCTCTACCTGCGGCAGGAAGGCCGCGGCATCGGGCTCTACTCCAAGCTCGAGGCGTACGCGCTACAGGACACCGGGATCGACACCTACGAGGCGAACCTCGCGCTGGGCCACGGGGAGGACGAGCGCAGCTACGTGGCCGCCGCGCAGATGCTGCACGCGCTTCGGGTATCGCGGGTCGCCCTCCTCAGCAACAACCCGGACAAGGCCCGACAGCTCCGCAAGTGTGGCGTGACCGTTGTCACGCAGGTACGAACGGGCGTGCACCTATCCGCAGCGAATGTCGCGCTACCTCGAGACGAAGGCGCGCCGGGGCGCGCATCTGCTCGACCTCCCGCTGCCGGCGTAACGAGGTCGCGCTCAGCCCGGGCTCGCGTGGTGGACCCCGACGCGGCCGGCGTGCTGGAGGAAGGGCTGCTCGAAGACCGCCGCGAAGATTCGCGCGAACGCGATCGTCACGCGGCAACACGATGGCGACCGCGACGAGGAAGGCCGTAGCGCCGTGGTGGTACCGCGGAAGCACGATCCGTTGGTAGACGACGATCACGATCGGTCCGTGGAGCAGGTAGAGGCTGTAGGACGAGAGGCCGAGGCTGCGTATCGGCCGTGAGTCGAGCAAGCGCACGAGCGGCGATGGATGACCGGAGGCGAGGGCGACGAGCAGGCACGCGATCGCCGGCCCCCAGGCCAGATCGACCCACAGCAGATGGGTGAGCGTCCACACCGAGCCTTGCCACCAGATCGTCGCGAACACAGGCGCTGCGGCGGCGAGCGCGAGCCAGGCCCACGGCCACGCTCTCCGATCCGTGCTCGCTGCGCCAACGATTCCGGCGGCCATGATCCCGATCGCGAACAGCGCGGCGAGATCGGGCGGAGACTGGATCACGAAGGTGTGCAGCGCGTGGTCGTGCGCGCCGACGACCCCCACCGTCGCCACGAGGAGCGCGACGGCCGTGACCATGACGACGGTTCCGCGGCGGCGGACCATCAACAGCAGCAGAGGGAACGCGACGTACAGCTGGGCCTCGACCGCCATCGACCAGAACGACCGGTTGGGGCTCGACGCGTGGATGACGTTCTGCACGAGCAGGCCGTTGACGAGCACCGACTTCGTGTCGGGCTTCCCCTGTCCGGGCTGAGGGAGGATGAGCCACGCCGTCGCGAGGCTGAACGCGAGCGCGGCGTAGTACGCGGGGAGGATCCGTCGTGCCCGCCGGCCGGCGAAGCGGAAGACGCTGTCGAGGCGCCATCCGTGGCGGGCCGGTGAGAGGGCCAGCGAGAAGCCGGACAGCACGATGAACACCACGACCGCAAACCGCCCGAAGATGAACCACCCGGCCCACCACGGGGCGTGGTCGTGGGGGTAGCCGGGAAACGCGCGCTCGAAGACGTGGTTCACGACCACGTAGGACGCCGCCAGGCCTCGCACCCCGTCCAGCCCAGCGAGACGTCCCCGCTTCACGACGGGTTCACGACGCGAACGCGGTGAGGAAGCGGTTCCGGAAGGCGCTCATCGGCCAGGTCGGCGTCGGTCGGAATGGGGCGCATTCCGCTCGCCCATCCCCAGCCGGCGATCGGCTTCAGCACCGACGGGTCGTGGGCGATGATCGAGATCGGCACGTCGTGGCCCGGGCTGCCGGAGACGACTCTCGAAGGCTGGTGGTCGCCCAGCACGATGAGCACGAGGTTCTTGTTGCCGTAGTGCTGGATGAACGAGAACAGCGTGCGCAGCGTGTACTTGATCGATGTCGAATATCCCTGCTGGGTGTCGGTCAGCCCGCTCCGGTTGACGGGCAACCGATTGAAGATCGAGCCGTCCCCGACACGGCTCCAGGGGATCATGTTCGGAACGCGCGTCCAGGGCGTGTGGCTCGACACCAGGTCGATCTCGGAGAAGATGGGGCGGCGGTGAGGCGTCGCGAGCTCGAGCCGCTGCAGGGCGAGCAGCACGTACTGGTCTGGCATCGAGGCGAACCCGTACGTCGGGCCGTGATACCCGACGTCCCGGCGGTCGTAGATCTGGTTGTAGTGGTAGAAGGTCGTTCCTTCCGGCCACGTCCGGTTATTCGAGGGATCGTCGGCCACGGTCCTCCATCCCGCGAGTCCGAAGGCGCTCGCCAGCGTGAGGCGGTTGCTCTCGACGAGCTCGTTGTAGCGACCTTGCGTGTCGATCCAGGTGCCCGACTGCAGCGTCGCGTGCGCCCACCAGCTGCCGCCGCCGAAGGTCGACGAGGTGAGCCACCCGCTGCGGGCCGAGAAGCCGGCTTCGGCGAGCTGCTTCGTTCCGGAGTCGAGGACGGCGTCGACCGAGGGCGAGAAGGGGGAGCCCTCGACCGCGAGCTTCCCGTAGCTCTCGACGAAGACGAGCAGCACGTCCTTGCCGCGCAGACCGGTGAGAAGCCGGTTGCCGGATGTGGTGCGAAAGTGGTCGTCCTGAAGCTCGGCGATGAAGCGTGCGTGGTCTCGGAGATCGGATTGAACGGCGTGCACCTCGTCGACGGCCAAGACGGCACCGCTCGCGGAGGCGAGGCTCGCGCCGGATACGAGCTCGGCGCCCGACGCCCAGACGGCCATCCAGGCGACGGTGAGCGCCCCAGCCACTCGGAGCGACTGGCGGCGGTGGCGGGCCGCGACCCGGGTCAGGCGGAGCATCGCGAGCGTGGGGAGGAGCAGCGCGAGGACGACTACCAGCACGGCGCCGACGATCGTCAGGTCGGCAACGGTACGACCGAACGTGTCGCGCACCGTCTCGACGCCGAATGAGAGAAAACTCCAGTCGTCGACCGGGTTGAACGGACGGTCGAAGGCGATGAAGAAGCCGATGTCGAGGAGCTTCACGAGCACCAGCAGCCCGAGCGCCGGCCCGATCACCCACGGCAGGACGCGCCTGGCGGGGGCGGGCAGGACGACGGCCAAGAGCACGATGAGGATTCCTTCGAGCGGAAGCTTGACGAAGGCATCGGGTGTGAACCGCCACGGTTGGATCGGTGCGACCAACGCGGCCCACACGACGACGAACGCGAGCAGCGTGAGCGCGATGGATCCGGCGGAGCTGCGCTCGGGAATCGCAGCGCGTGCGGGGGCTTCGCGCCGGTGCCGCCACAGCCACCAGACGTCACGACCGAACGACTCGGCGAGCAGGGCGAGCGCGACGGCGAGGCCGGCGCGGGCAAGAGTCGGCGGCAGAACCTGCGCGGCCGCGATCGTCAACATGATTCCCTGCGTCGCCGCGACGACCTTGCGCCAGTCGCGCCGCGGCAGCGGCGCACGCATCCAGCCGAACAGCCATCCGGCGGCGAGAAACGCGTAGCGCGCGGCGCCGATCGCGAGCACCCAGGCGCCGGCCGAGTGGGCGACCTCCACGCTGAGGGCGAGAATCAGGAAGGCATCGACCTCGCCGTCCAGGCGCGCGCCCAACGCCGACGCTGTCTTGGTGCGCCGTGCGACCCGTCCGTCGACGAAGTCGAGCGCGAGCGCAACCGACGCGAGCGCCACGAGCGCCGCGAGTCGCCGCGTCTCGCTCGACGGAGTCCGCGGCCAGCGCGGCGACGCCTATGGCGAGTGTCGCCCTGACGAGCGTTACCCAGCCTGCCGGGCCGAGCGTCGCGGCGGGGTTGCGCCAGAGAGCGCGTGCGAGCAGTGCGTCGAGGACCAGCGCCGACGTGGCTCCGACGACCCAGCCGGTGTGCCCCAAGCCGACCGTCTGCGCAAGCACGACCAGGAGCAGTAGCTGGGCGCCCAGCCCGGTCAGCGGGCCTGCAGCCGCCCGCAGCGTTGCTCGGCGCTCGACCATCCCTAGCGAACTACTCTGGGTGTCGTGCATCGGTTTGTGGCGAGGCCGTGAAGCAGGACGAGCGCGGTCCGTTCGACCAGGCGCTGCGGCGAGCCCGGGAGGCGGCCTACGACGCCGGCGAGTACGTCGAGCAGGAGAGCTTCATGCGGGCGGGAGAGATCCGGGTGCTCGCGGAGCGGGCGGGCATAGCCTCCGGTGTCTCTGTGCTCGACCTGTGCTGCGGTGTCGCGGGACCGGGTCGGTTCCTCACGCAGGAGTTCAGCTGCAGCTACGTCGGAGTCGACTCGAGTGCAAGTGCGGTCGGCATCGCCCGCGAGCGCGCCCGCGGCCTCCCCTGCCGCTTCGAGGTCGCTCACGTCCCGCCGCTCCCGCCCGGCACGTTCGACGTCGTGCTGCTGCTCGAGACGATGCTCGCTTTTTCCGACAAGGAAAGCCTGGTCGAGGGGGTCGCACGCGCACTCCCTGTCGGCGGTCGGTTCGCCTTCACGCTGGAGGAGGGCCTACCCCTCACCGAGTCCGAGCGGGCGCGCATGCCCGACGCCGACACCGTTTGGCTCACCCCGCTGGACGAGATGCACGGGGTGCTTGCGCGGAACGGTCTGGTTGTCCGGTGGCAGGACGACTGGAGCCGGTCGCACCGCGCCGTGGCGGACTCCCTGATCGACGCGTTCGCCGCCGATGCGACGGACATCGCGTCGTGCATCGGGCGCCCGGCGCTGGACGAGCTGCTGGCTGCCCACCGGCTGTGGAGTCAATGGCTTACGACGGGACGCGTTCGCAAGATCGCGCTCGTGGCGGAGCGGCGGTGATCGCCTCAGCCGTCGCCGCCATCGCGCTGACCCGTGGCCCCGTGGCCGAGAGCGTGACGCCGCGCAGCGCTGTCATCTCGTTCCGTACGGCGGCCCCGGACCACGCGTTCGTGATCCTGCGGAACGGCGCCCGAATCGAGGCCGGCGTCGGCGTCGACCACGTCGCCAGACTGACCGGTCTGACGCCGGGCATGCGTTACACCTACACCGTCAGGGCGGACTCCGGCCTGCTCGCCGAGGGCACGTTCCGGGCCGCGCCGGTCGGCAACGCCCGGTTCACCTTCGCGGTCGTGGGCGACTTCGGCAGCGGGTCCGGCAACGAGACGGCCGTCGCCTCGATGATCGAGTCCTGGCACCCGGACTTCGTGCTCACGGTAGGCGACAACGCCTACCCGCTCGGCTCGGCGGGGCTGCTCGATCGCGACATCTTCGGCCCGTACGCAGCGGTCATGCGCGAGTCGGCTTGGTTCCCGGCGCTCGGCAACCACGACGTCAAGGCAAACGGCGGGAAGCCCGAGCTCGAGGCGTTCCACTCGCTCGGCAACGAGCGCTGGTACCGCATCACCTGGGGGAACGCCGCGGTCGTGGTCCTGGACTCCGACGTCTCCGTCGGCTCCGGCTCGTCGCAGCTGCGCTTCGCACGCAGTGCCATGGCGCCGGTCTCCTGCTTCCGCTTCGCCGCCTGGCATCACCCGCCCTGGGAGCCTCCGGGCAACGGCATCGCGCCCGGCCTCCGCCTGCACGTCGTGCCGCTGGTGGAGAAGGACGGCGTACAGGTGGTGTTCGACGGCCACCTGCACGCCTACGCCCGAAGCCGCCCGCACCACGGCGTGCTGTACGTGACCGTGGGCACGGGGGGAGCCGAGCTGAGCGACGACGCGGGCGACCTCACGATCCCCTCCGCACGGGTCGTCCAGGGCCACTACGGCGCTCTGCGAGTGGACGTCGCCGGCCGCACGGCGCGCTTCCGCTACCAGACGGTCGACGGGAAGGTGCGCGACGACTTCAGCCTGAGCTGCTCCTCGCGACGCCAACCGACTTCTTCAGGCCGATGACGCCGTCCGCGCACTCTCGTGCTTGGGTCACCCTCGGCGGCCCAACGTCGAACGGTTTTCCGCCCGCAGCGGCGGTCCGCGCCCATATTCTCGTGGACGCAGGTCTTCACGATGGAGCGCACGCTCGACCCAGCCCGGCTCGGCGATCATCTCGACCGGCTCTACCGAGCCGCGTGGGCGCTGTGCGGCTCGCGGGCCGACGCCGAGGATCTCGTCCAGGAGACGTTCTCGCGCGTGCTCGCCCGCCCGCGCTTGCTTCGCCACGACGACGACCTCGGCTATCTGTTGCGCGCGCTGCGGAACACGTTCCTGAGTCAGAAGCGGACCGAGAGCCGGCGCCTTCGAACCGGCCCGCTGCCCGAGCAACTCGATCTCGTCGCCGACCCGCGGGCGGTCGAGCCGCAGGCCGCAATCGAGGCGGGCGAGCTGTATGCCGCGGTGGCCGCGCTCTCCGACGACTTCCGCGACGTGCTCGTCGCCGTCGACGTTGCCGGACTCTCCTACCAGGAGGCGGCGCGTTCGCTGCGCATCCGCGAGGGCACGGTCATGAGCCGCCTCTACCGCGCGCGCCAGCAGGTCGTGCGCCGGCTCGAGGGAGAATCGGCCTGAGGCGCTCAGCGTCCGGTGTCGACCGTCCCGACGAGCACCTTCTCGCCGGAAGAGTCCTGATTGCCGTCCGCACGTTCACGCGTCACGGTCAGCGTCGTGAACTCCTGCGGTGAAACCCCTGCCCAGAGCGTCACCTTGAGCCCCTCGTTGAACGTCCCGATCGGCACGAGCACGCCGGCGGCGTTGCGCAGCCACGCCTCGTAGAAGCGACCCGTATCGAGACGGGGGAGACCGGTGGCATGGAGGTTGATCCGCCAGCCTGAGGTCGTCTTGGTGAGCGTCGCATTGCCCGTGGCGCCCGGGACGAGGCCGGTGGGCGCGAGGGCGGCGTGGAAGCGCTGGGCCGAGCTGCCCGAATGGACGACGGCGACCACCAGGACGACGGCGACCGCGGCGACGGCGACGGCACCGGCCAGGGCGAGGCGGCGCGGGCTGCGCGCGCGGGGTGCGCCCCGGCGGCGCTCGATCTCCGCGCGCAGCGACGCGGGCGCTTCGACCGTCTCCGCGGCGCTCCGCGCGAGCATGACCGCCCGCTCCTGCTCGGCGGCCAGGGCGGCGAGCTCGGGAGATGCGGCGACCTGCGCCTCGAGCGCCGAGCGGCGGTCGGGCGACAGCGAGCCGTCCGCGAGAGCGGCCAACTCGCTGAGCTCGGGCCTCGCGGCCCCGTTGCCTCGACCATTCGTCGACATCGCACCGTCAACGGTAGCGCCGCGAAGGCGTTTGCGTCGGCGCCGTGATCCTGAAGGCGCGTGCCTCTTCATCTGATGTTCCTTGTCGGTGGGGTTGCCTCTAGAAAGACGCCGATTTGCGACTTCTATTCCTCGGTGGGAATAACGCCGCGTTCTCGGAGTCTTCAGCGGGGACAGGTTCGACTATCGAAAGGAGCACCAATGTTCCGCAGGACGACCCCCAAGAGGCGCTCGCTCATCGTCGTCGCCGCTGCCGCGTTTGCGGTCGCTGCGATCTCAGCCGTCGCCGCGAGCGGCGCGAGCAGCACCACGGTCGCGAGCTTCAACCTCGCCCCGAATCCGAAGTTCATCAAGTGTCTCGCGCAGTACCCGAACGATCCGTCCCGGCCGCCGTCCGCACATGTCGACGTCGTCAAGGGCAACCTGAACGACCGCCTCACGCTGCACCTGCACAACATCAAGCCAAACCTCGCGTTCGACCTCTTCACGGTCCAGCGCAGCTCGCTCGACGCCGACGGCAAGCCGATCATCCCGGCACCGAGCTTCGGGCTCGCCTGGTACCAGTCGGATGTCCAGGCCAACTCGACCGGCACCGGAGACGTGTCGATCCAGACGATTCTGGCCGACCAGATCTTCGGCGTGAACCTCGACCAGACGCCCCCGAACCCGATCAACACCTTCCACGTCGGCTTCTGGTTCAACGACCCCGGCGCCGCGAAGGACTGCGGCTTCGACCCCACGCACCCGACGCCGTTCAACGGCGAGCACAAGGCAGGCCCCCTGGCGATGATCAGCGTCCCCAACCGCCAGACCGGGCTCGGCCCGCTCTGCCTCAACCCGGACTCATCGCAGCCGAGCGGCTGCAACCCCTGAGTTCGACTGTCTGAGCAACCTGCGACGGCGCCGCCTGTACGGGCGGCGCCGTCGCACTCGTTTCGCTGCGATCGCTGTTGCGTGGAACGGTCAGCGTGGGCTGATGTGTACGCAGAGTTATCCGCCTGCGGATTTCTTCTGTGCGCAGACGAGCACGTATGAGTTTCCTGCCTGTCGGGCTCGCTTCAGCTGGCGAGCTTTGCGGCGTCGAAAGGTTGACAAGTCGATCGCGCCGCGGCGAAGTCGCCTACGAAGGAGCCGCAGCGTATGCCGGCGGAACCCGGCGATGCACTCGTAGGTCGCGTCGATCACGTCAACGCGCTCGAACCCGGCAGCGAGATACAGACTGCGATATGCATCATGGGTCATCGGCCCGTGCGTCGGCGAAACGTTACGCACCGATGGTTTTGGTCTTGTCGGAACGATGTCCGAGAGCACGAGCCTCCCGCCCGGCACGAGAACACGGTGGGCCTCCGCGAGGAAGGTCTCTCGTGTAACAAAATGGTGGGCGGCTTCCACGCAGATGATGTTGTCGAACGAGCCTTCGTGGAACTTCAGATCGGTCGCATTCATCTCGAGGAACGTGCACTCCGGAGCGAGCGATCGGCATGTCGCGAGTTGCTTCGCCGAGATGTTGATGCCGGTCACGGCCTCCGCGTCGTAGTACTTGAGTAGGAAGCGAGTCGTGCCGCCCTTGCCGCACGCAACATCGAGGATTGTTCCGACCTTGTCGGGAATGAGTGCAAGCAGCATCTCCATGAGTTTCTCGCAGGCCTCGACCTGCGTGCGGATGTCGGGGGTCCAGTAGCCGTAGTTGTGAAAGCCGCTACCTGCGAACCGCCGCAGCGGCCGGGTCGAATACATTCGCCCGTCGTACCAGCGGTTGACCGCTCGTGCCGTACGGGCTCGCAGAGCATCGGGGTCGTTCGTGTTCTGCGTGCTTCCCTCCACGACTATGCGACGCTCCTTGGTTGCGCATTCCCTGGATCACGCCAGCGGTCGGTCCGCAAACCGTGCTGCGGTCGAGCCACGAGCTCGCGTCGGGCTGTGCGAGGGGTGGCTCGCGACCCCCTGGGTATCTCGTGTCCCTCCCGCGCGACGAAGGCGGCCCGCGTTGCGACAGCCGCTGTTGCCTCCAACATCGGCTCGAGTTCAGCTGCGTTCCGGCGCCACTTGTCGGGATGGGGCGGGTCCAACGTGGTGCTCGACAACGGCAGCGAGGCGGCGATTTTCGTGTCCCAGCGAACGCCGAGCCGCCGGCACAGCGTGCCGATCACCTCGCGCGGGTCAGCGACGAGATCCGCGTACCGAACGACGCAACGCTGCTCGGCCGGCACCAGGCTGAGATCGTCGAGCAGGATGTTCGTCGTCGTCGCCCACTGGTGCGCGACGATTGCCGCGAGGTCGTCGGTCGCGAGCGCCCGCCACTGCGGAACGAGCAGGAACGACCACGGCGGGCCTCGCCAGCCGGGGAGCCGTGCGTAGCTGACGTAGCGCCCGGATCGCCAGCCGTCGAGCATGCTGCTCATCGTCTCGGCAGGCTCACGGTGGAGATAGACGAAGGTGGCGCGGGGGAAGACCTGGCGGAGGAATGGGATCCGCAGCGCGTTGCGCGGTGTCTTCTCCAGCAGTCGCAGACGCCGGGTCGGCGACGACCGGGGGCGGGCGCCGTCGCGATTGCGCAGAGCGGCGCGGAATCGTCGCCGGACGATGCGCGCCGTGGCGGCATCCGCAGCAGCGGCTCCGAGCCGGTTGGACTCCCAGCCGCGCGCCCGCGGGTGGAGCCTTTCGAGTCCCTCGATCACGCGGTGGCTCTCGCCGCCCACGGTCCACAGGTCGGGCGAGAGCGCCAGTGTCTCGAACAGCAGCGTGCTTCCCGACCGCGGCGGCGAGATGATGATGATCGGCCGCTCGATCATCGGCGCACACGCGCCAGGCGCGCGCGCGGCCGCCGCGCGTTCCGGCGCACCTCCGACGCGTCGCGGCTCGTCGTCCACGCACGCTGCCCGTCGAGGGCGATCGCCGGCTCGCCGTCGATGCTGACCCGCCGCATGACGCGTTGCGCGTCTCCGTAGTCGTTGACGGCGTAGTGCTGAGTTGCCCTGTTGTCCCACACGACGACGTCGCCGACCGCCCAGCGCCACCGCATCGTGTTCTCGGGGCGCGTGATGTACGACTGGAAGATCGCCTTGAGCCGCGCCGACCGGCGGGCGGGCATGCCGATGATCTGCTTCAGAAACGCGCCGAGCAGGAGGCAGGGCTCTCCCGTCTCCGGATGGATGTGCACGAGCGGTTGCCGCGTCTCGTACAGAGTCGACTGGAACGCCTCCCAGAATGCACGCTGCCGGTCGTCGAAGCTCGTCGCTCGCTGAGACTTTCGCGTGCCCGATCCGTTCGTGTGGAGGCCCCAGAAGCGGTCGGCGATCGCGCGCAGCCGAGGCGGTAGGTCGTGGTACGCCGTGACCGTGTTCGCCCATAGCGTGTCTCCGCCGGAGTCCGGGATCACGGCCGCGCGCAGGATCGCGCCGCGCGGCAGCTTCTCCGACCACGTGAGATCGGTGTGCCAGTAGCTTGCAGCGCCGAGCTGCGAGTCGAGCTCGTAGATGAACGCGGTGCCCTCGGCGACCGGGACTGTCGGATGCGGCACCGCTTCCCCGCCGAAGATCCAGGCAAGGCCCTCCTGCGATTCGTCGTCGAGATGGTCTTGACCGCGGAAGACGACCACTTTGTGCTTCAGCCACGCTGTGTGGATCTCCGCTGCGGTAGCGGCGTCGAGGTCCGGCTCGAGCCGAACGCCTCGGATCTCGGCCCCGATCCGGCCGGTCAGTGGAACGACTTCGAGCGTGCTCACGACGTTCTCCTCTCGTTTAGGTGTACCCAAGGTCCCGCGCCGTCCTCTTGACCTCGAGCAGGAACCCTCGTGCATCCGAGCGCCAGGCGAGCGGTCCGTCGATGCTGCGCGGCCGCGTCCACTCGCTGCGCACGAGCGGGCCCGGGCGAAGGAAGCGGTCGCTTCCGAAGGCGGCCGACGGCGGTCCGACCGCCGCATAGGCGGATCGCTCCGGATGCCGCATCTCCTCGATCGCCTCCGGGGTGGTGCGGACGTCCAGCCACGCCGCGAGCGCGACGAGCCCGGCCGAGCCCTCGCCGAGCAGGTCCTCGCCGCGGACGACGCGCTTCCGATCGGCCGGGACGCGCTCGAGGAAGTCCGCGATCGTACGGTTGGCGTCAAGCCAGCCCAGCTGGGGATCGAGCTCGGGGCCGGGGGCGAGCCGCGCGAGCCAGTGAGTCGGCGGCAGCTCGCTCGCTCGCCTCGCGTCTCCGAGCGCGTCGAGCACCGCCTCGCAGTACAGCCTCGGGTGGCTGACGAGGTGGACGTAGCGCGCATTCGGGAACATGCCGAAGGCCCGCTCGAGCGTTGCGAGGTTGTACGCGGTGCTCGGGCTCTTCTCGATGGCGATCCGCGGCTCCAGGCGCTCGGCGATCGTCTCGAGCAGCAATCCCGTCGTGTAGTGAGACCGTCGTCGCAGCCAGCCGCGGGCGCGGCTGACCGCCGACTCGGTCTGCCCGCCGAAGTAGAGCTCGGCGACTGTCCGCACGAGCCCGTGATCCATCTCGAACGTCTCGCGCGTGCACAGGTCCCACCACTCGGCAACCGTGTCAGCGGTAAACAGGTGGAGCTCCGGAAGCGCGTACATCTGGGGGTGCTGGCCCACCATCGCGCACACCACCCACGAGAACGTGCACGCCGGGGCGAGGATGAACACCGGGTCGGGCGGGCCGGAGAGCCGGGGTACCGCTGCCACGTCCGGAACGTGAACCGCCGCTGCCGTCGAGCGCTCAGCCATCGCTAGCCGTACCCGAACTCCGTTGCCAGCGCCTTCACCTCCGGCGTGAGCGCGCGGGCGCCGTTGCCCCAGTCGAGCGGGGCGTCGAGGTTCTGGACGCTCGCCCTGCGCGCGCGCAGTGCCGGCTGATCGAGGAAGAACCGGTCGTTGCCGAAGCGCGCCCCCCGCGGTCCGAGGAAGGCGTACGGTGAGTTCTCGGGGTGCTTCATCGCGTCGACCGCCGTGTCGTCGGTCCGCACACCGAGCCACGAGGCGATCGCCCGCAGGTGCATGTCTGGGTCTTGCAGCACGTCCTCTCCGCGGACGCGAAGCCGTCGGTCGGCAGGAATCGCGCGCAGGAAGTCCTGAATCGTGACGTTACGCGCGTACCACCAGTGCTGCGGGTCGTACGCCGAGTCGTCGCCGTCGCGTCCATCCGGCCGGTAGGCGGCGACTTGCAGGAGCCAGTTCGTCGGCGCGAGTGGGCCGCGCCGCTCGTGGTCGGCGATCGCCCTCAGCACCGAGTCGCCGTGCCCGCGCGGGTGGCGCACGAGGTGCAGGAACCGGGCCGCGGGGAACATCTCGCCGAGACGGCGAAGGCACGCCTCCGTCACCATGCTCGGGCTCTTGTCGATCACGGCGCGTGGGGCGACCCGCTCCATCAGGCACTGGAAGAGCAGCTCGGTCGGGAACTCCGCGCGCGCCTCGAGCCACTCGCGCGCAAGCCCGACGGTGGTCGCCGTCTGCGCGCCGAATTCCAGCTGCGCCACGGCACGGAGGAGCCCGTGCAGGATCGTGCGGTGCGTCGACCGGTCGGCGCGCGCGAGCCGCGTTCCGACGGTGTCGGCACAGAGGAGGTTCGTCTCCGGCAGCGCGTAGAGCTGCGGGTGCTGTCCCAGCATCGCGCACACAACCGACGTGAATGACCGCGCGGGGGCAAGCACGAAGACCGGTGCGGGCAGCTCTTGCTCGTCGTGCAGGATGACCACGCGCCGGCTGAGCGGCGCCGGCTCACGCATAGCCGAGCCTCCGCGCGAGCTCGACGACCTCGGGCGCGAGCCCGTCGACCGTTCGCCGCTCGGACGGCGGGCGCAGCGTGGGCCGCTCGAGGAAGAGAATGTCGTTCCCGTTCCGGGCGCCGCGCGGACCGAAGTGCGCGTACGGCGACCGCTCGGGATGCAACATCGGCTCGATCGCGTTCGGGTCGGTCCGCATCCCGAGCCAGGCGAGGAGCTTGCGGAGAGACCGCTCCGGCCGCTCGAGCACGTCCTCACCGCGGACGGTCGTCCACCGGTCGGCGGGAACCGACTGGAGGAACGCGACGACGTTCCCGTTCAAGGCGAGCCAGCCGCCCTGCGGGTCGACGATCGACTCGTCTCGTCCACGGATCGGCCAGTGCGCGAGGTCGCGAATCCACTCCGGCGCCACGTCGTCCTCGGCTTCGCGCTCGCGCGACCGGTACGCGGGGCTCGCGAGCAGGCGCATGTACTTGACGACCGAGTCGGAGTAGGAGCGCGGGTGCCGCACGAGGTGGATGAACCGTGCCTCGGGGAAGAATCGAAGGACGCGGTGCATCGACTCGATGTCGTAGACCATGCTCGGGCTCTTGTCGACGAGCGTCGCCGGAAACACGACGCGCGCCAGTTCCTCGAACACGAACCCGGACGTCTCGGTGTGACGTCGGCGCAGCCACGCCTGCGCCGACGCAACGCTTCGTTCTGTCTGCTCGCCGAAGCAGATCTGCGCCACCGCGCGGATGAGGCCGTGCGCCATCTGGTACGACTCGCCATCGACGTGACACCACCACCCGTGCATCGTGTCGTCGACGAAGAGGTGCGTCTCGGGCAGTCCATGCAGCTCCGGATGCTGCCCGAGCATCGCGCAGACAACGGACGAGAACGAGCGCGGTGCCGCGAGGACGAACACCGGGTCGGCGACGTCGTCGAGAGCGAAACGATCGTGGACGGGCGCGGCGGTCACCTGTGGGCCAGCTCACTCTCGGATGCGGCGGCGATCAACTCGGCGAGCTCGACCACGGTAGGCGCATCGAAGAAGCGACGCAGCGGGATCTCCATCTCGAACCTCGCGCGCAGCCGCGAGACAAGTTGCGCCGCGAGCAGCGAGTCGCCGCCGAGGTCGGCGAAGAAGTCGTCGACGACTCCGACAGGCCGAATGCCGAGGATCTCCTCCCACACCTCGACGATCGACCCCTCGAGCGGCGTGCGCGGGGCGACATGGACGGTGCCGACGGCCGGCCGCGAGTGGAACCGCTCCGCCTGGCGTTCGCGGATGACCAGCCCTTCACGCAAAGAGCGCACGTCGATCCACTGGTTGATCCGGTCCGGCAGGTACCCCGTCGAGACGATCACCTGCGGGACGTCGACAGACGAAACGATCCGGCGGAACGCCTCGACGCCCTCCTCGGGGCTGAGCGAGAGTCGGCCGAGATCGGCCTGGGCGCCGTCCTCGGACGTAAACGCCCACGTGTCCCAGTCGATGCTGATCCAGGGGACGCCGCCGGCCCCGTCGCGCTGCTGGGCGAACGCATCCATGAACGCGTTGCCGGCGCTGTAGGCGACGTAGCCGAGGCCGGCGAGCACCGACGAGATCGACGAGAGGAGCACGACCATGTCGAGAGGCTCGTGCTCCAAGGCGGCGCCCAGCGCGATGAGGCCCCGGACCTTGGCCTCGAACTGACGCTCGCAGCACTCTGGATCGGCCTGGTCGATCGAGAAGAACCCATCGGCGGTGACGTTTCCAGCGCCGTGAATGACCCCGTCGAGCCGGCCGAACCGGGCATGGGCGGCGGCGACCGCCGCCCGCATCTGATCGGGCTCAATGACGTCCGCCTGGAACGGGAGCACCTCGGCTCCGGCCGCCTCGAGCTCGCGCAGGCGGCGGATGACGACACAGACGCGGTCGTCCGCTTCATGCGTCGCGAGCCAGTCGTCCCACTCGTCGGGATCGGGGGTCGCGGTCCGGCCGACGAGCACGAGCCGAGCATGCGCGAGGACGGCGAGCTCGAGTGCAAGCTCCAGCCCGATTTTCCCGAGGCCACCGGTGATCAGATAGACGCCGCGCCACCGGAGCGGGGAGAACGCCGTCGGCGTCTCGTCGAGCTGCAAGGGCTCGAAGACCTGGAGCCACCGTTGGCCGTTGCGGTATGCAACGGTTGGACGCAGCTCTTCGTCGGCGAACTCGCCGATGAGCTGCGCCGCAGCGAGCTCCTCGCTCGCGCGGTCGCTATGGCGCACGTCGACGTCGATGCTCCGGCACGCGATGTGCGGATACTCCTGCGGGACCGCGCGGCACACGCCGAGGAGCAGCGCCTTCGCCGGAGCGATCTGCTCGTCTCCGGTAACGACGTGGAGCCCCGTCGACGCGGCGACGACCTGCACAGGAGTCGCGACGTTCTTCGTAAGCAATGCCTGCGTGATGTAGAGGAGGCTGTAGAAGCCGCGCTGCTGCCAGTGCTCGACGACCTCGCCGTCCGAGTGCTTCCCGACGGTGTCGTGGACGCACCAAAGGTGCAGGATGTTCTGCGGCAGCCGATCCTCCGCGGCGAGGCGGTCGAAGAGCGCGTCGTAGTCGGCGCGGCGGCCCGGGTCGAGTGCGAACATCCCGTCGTCCGAGCCCCTGAAGTCGACACCCGGACGCACGACGGTCACGTCATGGCCGCGGGCCTGCAGGCGGTGCCTGACGGCGGCTCCGAGTCCGCCGCCGTCGTCGAACACGAGCCACCGCGTGGGCTCCGTCGTCTGGGTCGGGATCGGATCGAGCGCGTACTCCCACGCAGGGGCGTAGAACCAGGCGTCGATCTCGGGCTCCTTCAGCACGATCGTGGTTCCCACCTCCTCCGGCTCCTCCTCGGCCCAGTAGCGGCGGCGTTCGAACGGGTATCCGGGGAGGTGCGTGCGCCGAGGCCGGCCGCCGGCGTGCACGCCCTCCCAGTCGACCGGCGCTCCGGCGAGCCACATGCGCCCGAGCGTCTCGAGTACGAGCGCATCGTCGGCGACAGACTCCTGCGGCCGGCGCAGAGACGGGAGCACGAGGTGCGTGGAGTCCCGATCGGGATGGCGACGCGCGAACGTCGCGAGCGTCTGGCCGGGTCCGACTTCGAGCAGTATGCGGCCTGGCTCCACGAGGACCGCCCCGAGCGCCTCGGAGAACCGCACAGGCTCCCGAAGCTGTCGCGCCCAGTACTCGGGGCTCGTCGCCTCGTCGTCTGTGATCCACCGGCCGCTCACGTTCGACAGGTAGGGGATCTGGGGCGGCATCGGCGACAGCCGCGCGACGGCGTCGGCGAACGCCTCGACGACGCCGTCCATCATCCGCGAGTGGAAGGCGTGCGATGTATGAAGCCGTTGCGAGGAGACCTGGTCCTCGGTGAGTCGGGCCTCGAACGCCTCGACCTCTGCTGTCGGACCGGAGACGACGGTGAGGCCCGCCTCATTCGCCGCCGCGAGATCGAGCTCCGGTGGAAGTACTGCCTGCAGTTCCCCTTCGGATAGATACACAGCGAGCATCGACCCGTGCGGAACCGCCTGCATGAGCCGACCGCGTTCGGCGACCAGCGCGAGTCCGTCCTCCAGAGAGAAGACACCCGCGAGGCACGCCGCGACGAGCTCCCCGATGCTGTGACCGATCATCGCGCAAGGACGGATGCCCCACCCGATCCACATCTGCGCAAGGGCGTACTCGACTGCGAAGAGTGCCGGCTGCGTGATCGCCGTCTGTGTCAGCGAGGCCTGTGCAGTCGCCAAATCCTCGTCAGCGGGATAAAGCAGCGTGCGCAGGTCGAGGTCGAGGCGCGGCCCGAGCAGCTCGGCGCAGCGGTCGACCTCTGCGCGGAACGTCGGTTCGTGCTCGTAGAGGTCCCGTCCCATGTTCACGTACTGAGCGCCCTGGCCCGAGAACATGAATGCCACCGTTCGTTCCGACGCTGGATCGGCGCTCCCGATCACGCGGGCGCTGTCGGAGTCGGCGATCGCCTCTACGAGATCGCCGACGTCGGAGAAGACGACGGCGCGGCGGTGGCCGAACGCGCGGCGACCGGTCTGGAGCGTGTAGGCAACCTGGGCCGCATCGAGCCCGGGTGTGACCGTGAGGTGCTCCGCGAGGTTCGTCGCCGCCGTATCCAGCGCGGACGCCGTCCGCGCCGACAGGACGGCGAGGTGAAAGCGCCTCGGCATGGCGAACCTGTCCACCGTTGGAGCTTCTTCGAGCACGAGATGCACGTTCGTTCCACCGATCCCGAAGCCGCTCACACCGGCCCTCCGTGGGCCGTCGCTCGTCTCCCATGCGGAGAGCTCGCGGTTGACGAAAAACGGGCTGTCGTCGAAATCGATCGCCGGGTTCAGCGTCTCGCAGTTGAGGCTCGGCGGCACCTCCCCATGCTCGAGCGCGAGCACGGTCTTGATCAAACTCGCCACGCCCGCCGCCGGATCCAGGTGCCCTACGTTCGTCTTGACGGACCCGACGGCGCAGAACTGCCTTCTCGCGGTCGCGGCACGGAATGCCTGCGTGAGCGCAGCGATCTCGACCGGGTCGCCGACCGACGTGCCGGTGCCGTGTGCCTCGACGTACGTGATGCTGCCGGCGTGCACACCGGCATGCTCATGCGCACGGGTGATCACGTCGGTTTGGCCCTCGAGGCTCGGCGCGGCGAAACTGCCCTTCGTCGCCCCGTCGTTGTTGACGGCCCAGCCCCTTACGACAGCGCGGATGGCGTCGCCGTCCGCGAGGGCGTCCGCCAGGCGGCGGAGGACGACGACGCCGACTCCGTTCCCAAAGACGACACCCGCTCCGTTCTCGTCGAACACGCGGCAATGGCCGTCGGGCGAGAAGATGCCGCCGGGCTCGAAGTAGTAGCCCGCTTTCTGCGGCACGCGAACGCACGCCCCGCCGGCGATCGCCATGTCGCACTGACGGCTCAAGAGGTGGTCGCCGGCGACAGCGACCGCGAGCAGCGAGGTAGAGCACGCAGTCTGGACGCTGAAGCTCGGCCCTTTCAGGTTCAGCTTGTACGAGACGTGCGTCGTGAGGTAGTCCTTGTCGTTCCCCAAGTGGACTTGCAGGTACCCGAGCAACGCCATGAACTCGGGATTCGACTGCAGGTAGTCGAGGTATGTGCTCATGGCGCAACCGCCGTAGACACCGACGGAGCCCGGGAAGCTCTCGGGGTCGTAGCCGGCGTCCTCGAGCGCGTGCCAGGCCGTCTCCAGGAAGAGACGATGCTGGGGGTCGAGGCTCTCGGCCTCGCGCGGGCTGAACCCGAAGAAGGCGGCGTCGAACAGGTCGACGTCCTCGAGGATGCTGCCCGCTGGGACGTACGCCGGGTTGTCGAACGCCGACGGGTCGACGCCCGCCGCCTCCAGCTCGATGCTCGAAAATCGCGAGATCGACTCGACGCCGTTCCGCAGGTTGTCCCAGAAGCGGTCGACCGACGGAGCTCCGGGGAACCGTCCGCTCATCCCGATGATCGCGATTGCGTTGTCGGCTTTCGGCTTGCTCAGTGCTGCCATCCGATGCCTCCCGCTACGTCGGCGCTTCGGAGGGCTTGTCCGCGCCGACCGCCGGCCGCGACAGTTCGGCGTCCGCATCGCCGTCGAGCGCGAAGACCGCTGCGTGCTCCGCCCGCGAGAGCGGCACGATGGGCGAGAGCTCGCTCCCGCCCCGAGCCTTGATCTCCGCGATCAGCGCCGCCAAATCGGCAACGGTCGGCGTCTCGAAGATGGCGCGAAACGGGATCTCGACCTGGAAGGTGTCCGTCACGCGCGACAGCGCGCGGATGCCGAGCAAAGAGTGTCCGCCGAGATCGAAGAAGCTGTCGTACATGCCGACCCGCTCGACACCGAGCAGCTCGGCCCAGATGTCGGCTACCTCCGCTTCCACGGGCGAGCGCGGCGCGACGTATGTCCGGGCCAGGAGCGACAGCGCGCGGTCGGGCGGCGGAAGCGCGCGGCGGTCGAGCTTCCCGGTCGGCGTCCGCGGCAATTCCGGCAGGCTGACGAACGCCGTCGGAACCAGGTACTCGGGAAGCCTCTGTCGGAGGAACCGCCGCGCGGCAACGGCGAGGCCGTCGTCCTCGGCGGCGTTCGCGTCGCGAACGACGTACGCGACGAGCCTCGGCTCACCCGGCGCATCCTCGCGAAGCACGACGGCAGCCGCCTGCACACTCGGGAGCTCCCCGAGCACCGTTTCGATCTCGCCGAGCTCGACGCGGAATCCGCGCAGCTTCACCTGCTGGTCGATGCGGCCGAGGAACTCGATGTTGCCGTCTGGGCGATAGCGGCCGAGGTCACCGGTCTTGTAGAGCCGCGCGCCGACGTCGGCCGCGAACGGGTTCGGGACGAACTTGGCCGCCGTCAGCCCGGGATCCCGGACGTAACCGCGTGCGAGGCCGACGCCGCCGATGTGAAGCTCGCCGGGGATGCCGGCGGGGACAGGCTCGAGGCGGCCGTCGAGGATGTAGGCCTGTACATTCGCGATCGGCCGTCCGATCGGCACGCGACCATTGCGCGGCGCCTCGCGTTGTGGGTCGTACCACGTCGCATCCCACACCTCCGACGTCCCGTAGAGGTTGTAGAGCACGGCATCCGGGGCGCCGGCCTCGAAAAGCCCGGCGAGCTCGCTCGTCAGCGGCTCGCCGCTCACGACCCAGAAACGAAGCGCCGGGAGCCGGCGACCGAGGTCGGGCCAGGTCTCGAGCAGCGCATGCAGGAGGGACGGCACGAGCCAGATCCGGGTCACGTGGTTCGTGGCGAGTGCGTCGACGAACGCGTTCGGATCGCGCACGTCCTCCGCAGGGACGATCACGCTCGGGATGCCTTTGAGCAACGGGCCAAAGAGCTCCCACACGGAGTCCACGAATCCGAGGGCGGTCTTCTGGCATGCGACCTCGCCGTCAGCGAAGGGATACGCGTCCCACATCCAATGGAGCCGGTTCAGGATCTGGCGATGCTCGACGGCTACGCCCTTCGGGCGTCCGGTCGAGCCCGATGTGTAGATGATGTACGCGAGCGAGTCGGGGCCGACGGGAATGCGTACGTCGTCGCTGCTCTCGCCGGCGGAAGGGTCCGCTTCGACATCGACGAGCCGTGGCCCGTTCCGCGGCAGCCGCGAGATCGCTCGGCCGTCACAGAGCACGACGTCCGTCCGGGCGTCATCGATGATCTGTGCGAGACGGTCTTGCGGATACGCAGCGTCGAGCGGCACGTACGCGCCCCCGGCCTTGAGGACGGCGACGACCGACACGACGAGGTCGATCGAGCGTTCCATGCAGATCCCGACAGGCGTCTGCGGTCGCACGCCGAGCGCAACCAGGTGACGAGCGAGCCGGTTGACGCGACGGTTGAGCTCGGTGTAGGTCACCGCGTCGCCTTTGCAACGCAGCGCCACGACGTCCGGTGTCGTCCCGACCTGCTGCTCGAACATCGAGACGATGCTCGTCGACATGTCGTACTCGACGGACGTTCGGTTCCACTCGTCGACGATCCGTTGCCTCTCCGCGTCGTCGAGGAGCGGAATCTCCTCCACCGGGCGGTCGGGCTCGCGCGCGATTCCGGCAAGCAACGACGTGTAGTGCGCGCCGAGGCGCTCGATCGTGTCCGGGTCGAAGAGATCGGTGCTGTATTCGAGCTCGACCTCGATCCCGTTCGCCGACTTCGACGCCGTGCACGTCAGGTCGAGGATCGCCGTCGTCCGCTGCACGTCGAAGAGCGGGTCGCCTGGATCGGGCTCCTCGCTCTGCGCGCCCGGAGTGTTGACGAGCTGGAAGGCGACCTGGAACAGCGGGTTCCGACTCAGGTCGCGCTCCGGCGCAAGCTCCTGGATGAGCCGGGCGAAGGGCATCGCCTGGTGCGCGTACGCGTCCAACGCGGTCCGGCGCACCTGCCGCAGGAGAGCGCGGAAGGTCGGCCTCCCCGACAGGTCGGCTCGAAGTACGAGAGCGTTGACGAAGAAACCGATGATCTTCTCCAACTCACCGTCGTCGCGGTTCGTCGCGAACGTCCCGACGACCACGTCCTCCTGCCCGCTGTACCGCGACAGGAGTGCCTGGAATGCCGCGAGGAGCACCATGAAGAGGGTGGCGCCTTCTTGCTGGCCGAGCGTGGACAGGGCGTCGGCGACGGGGCGCGGAACCGTCACCGAATGCGTCGCGCCGCCGCCTGACGGGGCTGCCGGGCGGGGCCAGTCGGTCGGGAGGTCGAGCACAGGGAGAGCTTCGAGTTGCCCTTTCCAGTAGGACACGAGCTCCGTCAGGACGGACCCAGTCAGGCGCTCCCGTTCCCATTCGGCGAAGTCGGCGTACTGCAGCGACGCCTCGGGCAGCGTCGACGGGGCGCCGGCGGCAAACGCGTCCCAGATCGTCAGCAGCTCATCCCAGAAGACGTCCAGCGACCACGCGTCCGAGATGATGTGGTGCATCGCCACGACCAGGACGTATCGGGAATCGCCGGTGCGGATCAGCATCGTGCGGAGCAGGGGCCCCGTCTGCAGGTCGAACGGCTCGTCGCCGACGGCTCCGACCAGGCGCTGTGCCTCGGCCTCACACTCCGTGGGCGGCAACGCTCGGATGTCGCGCGACTCCAGCTCGATCGGGAGATCCGGGCGGATGTCTTGTACCGGCTCGCCGTCCACCGCCTTGAAGGTCGTACGCAGCGACTCGTGCCGCCGGACGACTTCGTTCACGGCGCGCGCGAGGATCGCCTCGTCGATCTCGTCCTCGATCGTGTACGCCGAGCTCATGTTGAAGAGTGCGGTGCCGGGCATCAGCTGGTCGAGGAACCAGAGCCGCTGCTGCGCGAATGACACCGGTACATGCGGCGAGCGGTGGCGGCGCGAGACGATGGGCGTGGCCTGTGGCGAAGCGACAGCGAGCTTCTCGAAGACCGCGCGCTTCGCGGGCGAGAGCTCCTCGATGCGGTTTGCGAGCGAGCGGTCGGCGCTCATCGCTCGCCCTCCGCCAGAAGCACCGCGGCCTCCTCGTCGGAAAGGCTCTCTAGGAGGTCGAGGACAGCTGCGTCCTTCGCCTCCTGCTCGTCGAGGTACCGCGCAAGGGACCGCACCGTCGGATAGCGGAACAGCTCGACGATCGACAGCTGCCGCCCGAGGTCGCGGTACAGCCGGCTGCGCACCTGCGTCGTGAGCAGCGAGTCGCCGCCGAGATCGAAGAAGTTGTCATGCGCGCCGACGCGCTCGATCTGCAAGACCTCGCGCCAGACCGCAGCGCATGACTCCTCGGTCTTCCCCGCAGGAGGGACGTACGGGCGGCCGGCTCCCCGCCCGGTGTTCGCATCGCGAACGAGCGCGCGCCGGTCGACCTTCCCGTTCGACGTCCGCGGGAGGGTCTCGCGGATGACGAACGACGACGGCACCATGTACGACGGCAGCCGCGCCTCGAGATGGCGGCGGAGCTCGTCCGGAAGCGGCATCGGCCCGTCCGGCGCTGCTGCAGCTTCGATCGACTGACGCACCTCGCCCTCCATCGCCCCGAACAGCGCGTCGTGGAACGCGTCCGACCTGAACACCGCCGGACGCGCGGGAGAATCGTGGGAGAACGCATGCCGTTTGCCGTCGCCGGTCGTGATCGTTCCCGTGATCACGAAGTCGGGCAGGACCGAGCCGTCCTGCACGCTTCGTGTGCAGGTCACCTCCATGATGTCGCCGGCTTGCACCGGGATGCCGGGATAGAGCGCGGGGAAGAACACCGGCAGCCAGCTCAGCCGCTCCTCGAGCGAGTCGAGCAGCAGGTCGTCGGCCGGCCGGAGGCCCAACCAGAGGAGGAAGCCGTCGCACCGGGCGTCTCGGTCGATCGTGAACGTCAATCGGCGCTCGTCGTGCTCGGGCACGACGGTCGCGAAGTCAAGCTCTTCGAAGACACCAGCGTCGGCCAGCAGGTTCTCGCGCCCGAGGTTCTTGATGCACATGCGCAGGTCGAAGGGGCGACCGATCGACTCGAAGACCCGCTGCACATACGTGCGCGGCAGCTCGGCGAAGCCCAACGAAGCAGTGAGGTTCTCGGGGAGCATCACCGGCGCGATCATCGTCGCGGCGCGTCGCGGGATCATCGTCCCTCCAGGCCCGAGGAAGCGTTGCCGTGCGTCGTTCAGCGTCGCGATCACACCTTCGGACGACGCGACGCTGCCGATGATCTCCGAGACGCAGACATCGACGGGCTCGGGCAACTCGGTACATGTGGAGTCGCCTTGGATGACGATGATCCTGTCGTTCAGGCCGAGCGTCTCGACGAGCGCCGTCGCCCGGCGATAGGCGCTCTCGTTCGTCTCGATCGCGTACACCCGCTGCGCGCCGGCGTCGATGGACGCCCTCGCGAGCACCGCGTCGGCGCCTGTGCCGAGATCGAGCACGATCTTGCCCGCGACCGCGCGCCCAATCGCCTCGCGATACGCGGCATTCCGGCGCTCATCGTGGGTCATCGCGTAGTACAGGAGCTCGTCATAGACGTCGTACTCGCCAAGCGACGGCCAGAGCTCCGGCGGATCCGGTGGCGGCACCACGTGCGCCACCAGGCGCGGCCGGCCGCGGTCGTCGTCTGTCGCGACGACCGCGCACTCACGCACCGACTGGTGCGCGCGAAGCGCACCCTCCACCTCGCCCGGCTCGATGCGGAACCCTCGCAGCTCGATCTGGTCGTCGATCCGGCCGACGTATTCGATCGCGCCGTCGACGGTGTAGCGCGCGAGATCGCCGGTGCGGTAGAGCCTGGCGCCGGGATGCGGCGAGAACGGGTCCGGAACGAATCGCTCGGCGGTCAGCGCCGGCTCGCCGACGTACCCGCGAGCGACGCAGTCTCCCCCGGCATAGAGCTCGCCGGGAACGCCGATCGGCAGTGGGTTCAAGTCCCGATCGAGAACGTAGACCTGCATGTTGTCGCCCGCGTGCCCGATAGGGACGCGATCACGCGCGGCGGCCGGCGACAACCGCGCCGTCGTGACGCCGATCGTTGCCTCCGTTGGGCCGTAGACGTTGTGGAGCTCGGCCCGCATCCGGTCGTGGAATCGCCTCACCAGCGCAGGCTTCACTTCTTCTCCACCGAGGACGACGCGCCGGATGGATGCGCACTCGACGAATTCGTCGTTCTCGAGCAACGCCTCGATGAGCGATGGAACGAGGTCGACGATCGTGATCTCGTGCTCTGCCACGTGCCGGATGAACGCGGACGAATCCCAGTGGTCCGAAGGCTCCGCCACGATCAAGGTCGCGCCCGCGAGTAGCGGTCCGAAGACCTCGTAGACGGACGCGTCGAAGCTCAGCGGGTACTTCTGGAGGATCCTGTCGCTCTCAGTCATCGGGAGCGCTGACTGCATCCAGAGGAGGTGGTTGCAGACCGCCGCGTGCTCGACCGCTACGCCCTTCGGGCTCCCGCTCGACCCCGACGTGTAGATGACGTATGCGAGGTTTCTCGGGCTCGTCGCCACGTCCGGGCGCGTGGCGCTGCACTCGTTGATCAGGTCTCGGTCGGAATCTATTTCCACGACCCGCGGTCCGATGCGGGGCACGTTCGCCGCCGCGTGCCGCTCCGTGATCACGAGGTGCGGGTGCGCGTCGGCGAGAATCGCCGCCAGGCGCCGTGGTGGGTCGCTCGGGCTCAGCGGCAGGTACGCGCCGCCGGCCTTGAGGATCCCGAGCACCGCAACGATGCTGTCCAGCGAGCGCGTACAGCAAATCGCCGCCGTCACCTCCGGGCCGACGCCGAGCGACTGCAGGTGGTGTGCGAGTCGGTTTGCGTGACCGTCGAGCTCCCGGTACGTGAGCGATTCCGTCCCGAAAACGAGCGCTGCCTTGTCGGGCGTGCGCTCGACCTGCGCCTCGAACAGCTGATGCAGGCAGAAGTCGCGTGGACGCTCGACGGCTGTGTCGTTCCACTCGTCGACGATCTGCCGGCGCTCCGTTTCGCCGAGCATCGCCAGCTCGGACATGCGTCCGTCGGGGTTCGCGACGACAGCTTCGAGGATCCGTAGGTAATGCTCGGCGAGGCGAACGACGAAGTCGTGGGTGAAGAGCTCGCTGCGATATTCCAGGTGCCCCCAGAGACCGTCCGGAGACTCCCAGAGGTCGAGCGCCAGGTCGAACTTCGCGGTCGTCGCCTCCGCGAACAGCAGCTCCCCGCCGAGCGATCCCTCTGGCTCCTCTTCACCGAAGTCACTGAACAGCTGGAAGTGCACCTCGAAGAGCGGGTTGTCGCTCAGGCTCCGGTTGGGCCGCAACTCGCTCACGAGACGCTCGAAGGGGAGCTGCTGCCGTGCCAGGGCGTCGACCGTCGTCGTGCGCACACACCCGAGCACCTCCCTGAACGTCGGGTCGCCCGCGAACGACGTTCTGAGGACGAGCGAATTCGCGAAGAAGCCGATCAGGCTCTGGACCTCGGGTCGTGTGCGATTCGCCACGGGGGTGCCGACGACGACGTCGCGCTCGCCGGTGTAGCGATGGAGCAGCGCCTGGAACGCAGTGAGTGCCGTCATGAACAACGTCGCTCCCTCCCGCCGGCCGAGCTCGGCGAGCGCCCGGTGAAGAGACGGCGGGATCTCAAAATCGTGGTCGGCCCCTGCGAAGCTGGGCTCGGTCGGCCGCGGCCGTTCCGTCGGGAGCTGCAGCAGCGACGCGTCCGCGAGCTGTGTCTTCCAGTAGGCGAGGCACGCCTCGCCGTCGGGCCCGTCAAGCCACGTACGCTCCCACTCTGCAAAATCGGCGTACTGGATCGGAAGATCGTCGAGAGGCGGGACATCGCCGTTCCGGAATGCGTCGTACAGGAAGGACAGCTCCTGCCTGAATACGTCGAGCGACCAGTAGTCGCCAACGATGTGGTGCATCGTGAGGAGCAGGATGTGGTCCTGCTCGTCGAGTATCAGCAGGCGCGCCCGTAACAGCGGCCAGCGCGTGAGGTCGAACGGTCGCGCCGCCTCTTCGTCCGCCAGGCGCAGCGCCTCGTCCTCGCGCGCGTCCTCGGCAAGCTCGCGGAGGTCGGTAATCTCGAGCGGCACTTCGAGCTCCGGCACGACGACCTGCATCGGCTCACCGCCGACGGCCTTGAACGCGGTGCGCAGTACCTCGTGGCGGCGCACGACCTCGTTGATGCTCCGTTCGAGCGTGGGTGCGTCGAGCGGCGAATCGAGGCGAAGGCCGAGGTGCAGGTTGTAGAACGAGCTTCCCGGCGCGAGTTGGTCGAGGAACCAGAGGCTGCGTTGGGCATACGACGTCGCGAAGACGTAGACCTCCTGCTTCGCCATCGCCGTCGCCTCCGTCATCGCAGCCGAATTCGATAGGCGGCTAGATCGTTCGAGGGGCTAATGGGCGGCGTCTATCCCACACGGTCTCAAACCTCGTGAACGTAGCCGCAGGCGGATTTCGGACCCTAGAGCGGCCCCTGCCCTCTGTCAAGAGCGCGGAAACGACGCAGAGATCACGTGTCCAGCCGGCGCAAGACCGCCCGTATATCGCGTGCCAGAAGCCGCAACACGAGCGCCTGCGCGGTCTGCATGAAGAAGTGTCCGCCTGGGAAGATGCGCAGCTCGAACGGACCGCGAATGTGCGTCTGCCAGCCTTCGAGCTCCTCCCGGCTGACCTCCGTGTCGTCGGCGCCGCCGAGGGCAGTGAGCGAGCAGTCGAGAGGCTCCTCATGTCGGTGCACGTATGTCTCGCAGATGCTCCAGTCCGCCCGGAGGAGCGGCAGCAACAGCTCCATCAGCTCGGGCTCGCCCAGAACCTCTGGCGGCGTCCCGCCAAGCTCCCGCAGTCGCACGACGAGGTCGGCGTCGGGCAGATCGTGTACCGGCTCGTGCGGATCCGGCAGATGGGGTGCGCGAAAGGCGGACACGACCAAGTGGACGGGCGTGTCGAAGCCCTCCGTCCTGAGGCTGCGGGCCAGCTCGAAGCCGATGAGCGCGCCCATGCTGTAACCGAGGAAGACGAACGGCGCGCGCAGGATCGGGACGACCTGCGGACGCAGCGCTTCGACGAGCGTGTCCAGGTCTGTGAATCTCGCGTCGGCGAGCGTCGTTTCCCGGCCGGGCAAGTTCACCGCCCAGAGTTCGACGGTCCGCTCCAACTCCGGCGGGAGATCGTCAAGCCAGGCAACGAACGTCCGCGCCCCGCCGCCTGCGAACGGGAAGCAGAGAAGCTGCAGGCGCGCCTGCGGGTTCTGCCTGAGACACGTCGCGGCGGGGACGCGAAACGTCGGTGTGCCACGGCTCGAGGTAACGGGATGGTGTGCTATTCCGCCTCTTCGACGTACTCGACGATCGCGAAGGCGTTGCCCTCATGGTCCTCGCAGTACTGCAGGAAACCCTCGCCGGGAATCTCGATCTGCGGCGCGGCGACTCTGCCTCCCGCCTCCGTGATCTTCCTCGCATACTCCGCGACGGAGGGCACTTCGAACGTGCAGACGGTCGAGCTCAGCTCGTCGTACCGGCTGGACAGCGCTCCGGGGACACCGGGATCGTCCTCGTCGCCGGTGGTGATCAAACAGCCGTTCTCGGGATCCCCTTGCTCGATGTCCCAGCCGAAGACACGTGAGTAGAAGCTGGCCGCAGCGTCGAGATCGTCGACGCAGATCTCGAAGAAGACGAGGTTAGGCATCGCTCCCTCCTTCGCTGGTGTAGGTTGCCGATGCTACGCGAAAGCTGGCTGCAGGATCGCACGAGGACGAAAGATGGCTGCTGGATCGCGCGAAGACATGGAGGATCTGCTCTACGAGGTCGTCGTGAACGACGACGAGCAGTACTCGATCTGGCGCGCCGATCGAGAGCCTCCTCTGGGGTGGAGTCGCGCAGCGATGTCGGGCACATCGAGCGAGTGTCTTCGGTACATCGAAGAGGTATGGACGGACATGCGCCCGCGCGCCACTCGAAATACTTGACGTTCTTCGTCCCCCGCGCGAGACTCCGGGCAACGTCGAGGGGGTGCTCACGTGGAAATGCGAGCGACGCGCCCGACCGCGTTCGGCGGCGACGACGGAGACAGGGGCGTAGGCACTGAGGAGGAGATATTTCTCTTCCCGTTGTCGCTGGGCCAGGAGCGCATCTGGTTTCTGAATGAGCTCGCGCCCGAATCCTCGCTCTTCAACCTGAACACGACGATCCGGATCCGCTCGTCCGTCGACGTCGCTGCCCTTCGACGTGCGTTGGCGGAGATCGCCCGCCGCCACGAGTCGCTGCGAACACGCTTTCGCATCGCCGACGACCGGCCTGCGCAGGTCGTGCTGCCGCGCGCGACGCTCTCGTTGCATCTGGTCGACCTGACCGGACGCGACGACGACGTCGATGCCGCCGCGCGCGCCGCGCTCCATGAGGATGCCGCCCGTCCGTTCGACCTCGCGCACGATGAACTCGTCCGCACGACACTCGTCCGCACCGCTGCCGACGCCGCGCTGCTTTCGGTGACGATGCACCACATCGTCTCGGACGGCTGGTCGATCGGGATCTTCTTCTCGGAGCTTTCGGCGCTGTGGTCGGCGTTCGCGGCGGGACGACCGCCCCCGCTCCTGGAGCTGCCGATCCAGTACGGCGACTTCGCCGTGTGGGAGCGAGAGCGGTTCGCGTCGGGCGCGCTCGACGATCAGGTCTCCTTTTGGAGGCGGACGCTCGACGCTGCGCCAACCGTCGAGCTGCCCTCGGACCATCCGCGGCCCGCCGAGCAGACGTTTGCCGGCGCGACGCTGCCGGTCGAGGTGCCGTCGCCGCTCCGGGCCAGTGTGGAGGAGCTGGGCCGCCGACACGGCGCCACGCCGTTCATGACGCTGTTCGCAGCCTTCGTCGTGCTGCTCCACCGCATGACGGGAGACGACGATCTGGTGGTCGGGTCGTACGTTGCAGGCCGGAGCCGCGGCGAGCTGGAGCGGCTGATCGGATTCTTCCTCAACACGCTGCCGATCCGCATCGACCTGTCGGGCGACCCCACGTTCGCGGATCTCCTCGCGCGCGTCCGCAGCACGCTACTCGAGGCATACGAGCACCAGGACGTCCCGTTCGCGCGCCTCGTCGAGGAGCTACGCCCGGACCGCGATCTCAGCCGGAGCCCGCTGTGCCAGCTCGTGTTCCAAATGATCAACGTCCCGACGATCGACGAGAGCGACGAGCAGCGGGAGGCGCTCGTCGACCTCGGGCGGTCGACCTCGGGCTTCGACCTCACGTACTCGCTCTGGGACAGCGGCGACGGCTGGCGGGGCGACATCGAGTACTCGACGGAGCTGTTCGAGCGGGTGACGATCGAGCGGCTCGCAGCGCGGTACCTGACGCTCCTCGAAGCGGTCGGCCGCGACGCGGACGTCCCGATCTCGCGTCTCGAGCTGCTTCCCCGTGCCGAACGCCGCCTGCTGCTCGATACCTGGAACGACACCGCGCGCGACTACCCCGTCGCCTCGCTCGCCGAGCTGTTCGCCAACGCGGTCGCCCGCACGCCGGACGCGACCGCGCTCGTGTGCCAGGCCGACACATTGTCGTACGCCGATCTCGACGCGAAGTCGACCCAGCTCGCCCGTCACCTAATCACGCTCGGCGCCGGGCCGGAGACGCTCGTCGGGGTCTGCCTCGAGCGCTCACTCGAGGCGTGCGTGGCTGTACTTGCCTCGGTCAAGGCAGGCGCCGCCTATCTGCCGCTCGACCCGAGCTACCCCCCGGAGCGGCTGTCTTTTATGCTGCGCGACGCCGCGCCGCCCGTTCTCGTGACGCGAAGCGACATCGGCGCCGGCGTCGATGCAGGCCCTGTCCGCGTCGTCCGTCTCGACGCGGACGCCGCGGCCATCGCCGACGCCCCGGAGTCACCGCTGCCGCCGCAATCGGGGCCGGACGCGCTCGCGTACGTGATCTACACCTCGGGATCGACCGGGCGGCCGAAGGGTGTCGCCGTCGAGCAGGCACAGATCCTCAACCGCCTGGCGTGGATGTGGGAGGAGTATCCGTTCGCCTCCGGCGAGGTCGCATGTCTGAAGACCGCCCTTTCGTTCGTCGACTCGATCTGGGAGCTGTTCGGCGGACTGCTGCAGGGCGTGCCGACTGTGATCCTGCGCGACGAGGTGGTGCGCGACGCGGCGGCGGTCGTCGACGAGCTCGCGCACCACCGCGCTAACGCGCATCTGGGTCGTGCCCTCCTACCTGCGTGCGCTGCTCGACGTCCGCGCGGACCTCGGTGGCGCGCTGCCCGTGCTGCGGTTCTGGGCCACGAGCGGTGAGCCGCTCTCGGCCGAGCTGGCGCAGCGCTTCCGGAGCGCGCACCCCGGGGCGACGCTGCACAACGTCTACGGCACGTCGGAGATCTGGGACGCAACCTGGTTCGACCCTACGCTCGAGCGCGGCCCGTACGCCCGCCCTCCGATTGGGCGGCCGATCGCGAACGTGCGCACGTACGCGCTCGACCGCCACGGCGAGCCGTGTCCGATCGGCGCCTACGGCGAGCTGCACGTCGGCGGCATCGGCCTCGCGCGGGGCTACCTGGGAGCCGCCGACAACGGGCAGTTCGTGGCGGATCCCTTCTCGTCACGCCCCGACGCCAGGCTCTACGCGACCGGCGACAGCGCCCGACATCTGTGGGACGGCAACATCGAGCTCTCGGGCCGTGGCGACGACCAGATCAAGCTCCGTGGTCACCGTGTCGAACCGGCCGAGATCGAGGCAGTGCTCCTCGAGCGCCCGGAGATCGGAGAAGCAGTGGTTGCCGCGCAGGAGCAGGCGCACGACGATGAGGCGCGCTCGCTCGTCGCGTACCTCGTTCCGTCGGCCGAGTGCGTGGTCGACGCCGACCGCGTGCGCTCCGACTTGCGCGCGCGGCTGCCCGAGCACATGGTTCCGGCGGCGTTCGTCGTGCTCGACAAGCTCCCGCGCACACCGAGCGGTAAGTACGACAGGCGCCGGCTGCCTCGGGTCGAACCTCAGCCGGTGAGAGCGCCGCGATATGAGCGTCCGACGGGCCCGATCGAGGCGGCGTTGTCGTCGATCTGGGAGGAGCTGCTCAACCTCGAGACCGTTGGCCGCCGCGACAACTTCTTCGACATCGGCGGCCACTCGCTCCTCATGTTCCGCATGCAGGGCCGGATCGCGGAGACGTTCGGTATCCGCCTCGCGATGACTGAGCTCTTCTACCACCCGACGATCGAGGCGCTCGCCGCCTGCTGCGCTCAGCGCACGGCCGCGTCGATCCCGGCGGAGCCGGCTCCTGGGTTGGAGGCGCCGTGAGCGGCGGGCGCGACGTCGCCATCATCGGCATGAGCGGCCGCTTCCCGGCCGCGCCGGACATCGAGACGTTCTGGCGGAACCTCTGCGACGGCGTCGAGGCCGTGCGGCCGTTCGACGAGAACGAGCTCCGGGCCGACGGCGTCGACCCGGCGGCACAGGACGATCCTGCGTTCGTGAACGCAGGCGCGCCGCTCGACGGGATCGAGCTTTTCGACGCCGAGTTCTTCGGCTACAGCCCCCGTGAGGCGGAGACGATTGACCCCCAGCAGCGCCTGTTCCTCGAGTGCGCATGGGAAGCGCTCGAGCGCGCGGGCCACGACCCGCAGTCCTTCGCAGGTCGGATTGGGCTGTTCGCCGGCTGCGCGATCAGCACGTACCTCGCGCAGCTCTATCGCAGCCCGCGCATCGTCGAGCTGCACCTCGCCGCTGCAGCTTCTCCTCGGAAACGACAAGGACTACCTGGCGACGCGAACCGCGTACAAGCTCGGGCTGGTCGGGCCGTGCCTGACCGTGCAGACCGCCTGCTCCACGGGGCTCGTCGCGGTGGCGCTCGCGCGCCAGGCACTGCTCGACGGCCAGTGCGAGCTGGCACTCGCGGGCGCCGCCAACATCCGCGTTCCGCAGCACACCGGATACCGCTTCGACCCAGGCGGGATCTACGCGCCGGACGGCCACTGCCGCGTCTTCGACCGCGACGCCGCCGGCACCGTGTTCGGGAACGGCGTCGGCGTCGTCGTCATGCGACGGCTCGACGAGGCGCTGGCCGACGACGACCACGTCCACGCCGTCCTGAAGGGCGCCGCCGTGAACAACGACGGCGCGTTGAAGGTCGGCTTTACGGCGCCCGGTCTGCGCGGGCAGACCGACGTGATCGCTGCGGCGCATGACGACGCGGGGATCGATCCGCGAACCATCACGTACGTCGAAGCGCACGGCACGGGGACGCCTCTCGGCGACCCGATCGAGGTTGAGGCGCTGACGCGCGCGTTCCGCCGGTCGACGAGCGACACCGGCTTCTGCGCGCTCGGTGCTGTCAAAGCGAGCATCGGGCATCTCGACCCGGCGGCCGGCATCGCGGGACTGATCAAGACGGTCCTGGCGCTCGAGAACCGAACTCTGCCGCCGAGCGTCAACTTCGAGCACGCGAACCCGGAGATCGACTTCGCCGCGACACCCTTCTACGTGAACGAGAAGCGCCGCGAGTGGCAATCGAACGGCGTGCCGCGGCGCGCAGGAATGAGCTCGTTCGGCATCGGCGGCACGAACGCGCACCTCGTGCTGGAAGAGGCGCCCGTGTCGGAGCCGGCGGAGCGGCCCGGAGGCCCCGAGGTCGTGGTGCTGTCGGCACGGTCCCCGGCGGCGCTCGCCCGCGCGGCGGCCGGCCTGGCCGACGAGCTCGACCGCCGCCCGGACGTCGACCTCGCCGACGTCGCGTGGACGCTGCAGGTCGGGCGCCGGCCGTTCGCCCACCGCCACGCGACGATCGCCCGCGACGCCGCCGGGGCGGCGGAGCGTTTGCGTGCCGTCGCGCCTTCGGACAAGCCGGCCGTGGACGACCTCCCGGTCGTATTCCTCTTCCCGGGCCAGGGTGCCCAGCATCCCGGCATGGCGGCCGCGCTCTACGGCTCGCTGCCGACGTTCCGGCGTCACGTCGACGAGGCGTGCGATCTGCTCGTCGCGGACGGCGTCGACGACCTCCGCCCGCTCCTCCTCTCGAGGAAGCCCGACCGCGCGGCCGCAGAGGCGCTCGAGCAGACCGCGCTCGCGCAGCCGGCGCTCTTCGTCGTCGAGCTCGCGCTCTCACGCGTGCTCGAAGAGTGGGGACTTCAGCCGGCTGCGATGCTTGGCCACAGCGTCGGCGAGTACGTCGCTGCAACCCTTGCCGATGTCTTCTCGTGGCAGGAGGCATTACGCCTCGTCGCCGCACGCGGCCGGCTCATGCAGACGCTTCAACCCGGCGCGATGCTTGCGATTCGCGACGGCGAGGACGCGGTGTCCGCGCGGCTGGACGGCGAGCTCGCGCTTGCGGCCGTCAACGGCGAGTCGCTGTGCGTCGTCTCCGGCCCGGAGGAAGCAGTCGCGCGGTTCGAGCAGCGCCTCGCCCTGGAGGACGTCGCGTGCCAGCGGCTGCACACCTCGCACGCGTTCCACTCCGCGATGATGGACCCGATCCTCGACGAGTTCGAGGCGCTTGTGCGAGCTGCTGGACCCGGTTTCCCGCTCCGGCCGTACGTCGCCAACCTGACCGGGACCTGGGTCACCGACGGCGAGGCGACCGATCCGCACAGCTGGGCGCTCCACCTCCGGCGCAGGGTGCGCTTCGGCGACGGTCTCGCGACGATCCTCGCGGACGGCCCGCTCGCCCTCGTCGAGGTCGGGCCGGGCTGCGCGCTGGGCGGCCTCGCCGAGCGGCACCCGGGCCGTCGTCCCGAGCACGTCGTCGTCTCCCTCCTGCCTCGTCCCGACGGGGACGAGGACGCCGTCGAGTCCACCCTCGCCGGCATCGGCCGGCTCTGGGAGGCCGGCGCGCCGGTCGACTGGCACGCGCTGCGCCCGCACGGTGGCCGTCGCATCCCGCTGCCGACGTACTCGTTCGAGCGGAAGCGCTACTGGGTCGACGACGACCGTCCGCCTGCGAAGCAGGAGGAGGACGGCGCAAACCGGAACGGCCGCCAGCCGGCTGGGCGCAGGTTCTGGGTGCCCGAGTGGGAGCCCGCTCCGCGCGGTGACGTCACGACGAACGGCGCACGGCAGCGGTGGCTCGCCTTCGTGAGCGCCGATCCATTCGCCCAGGCCGTGGCGGAGCGGCTGGCAGAGGCGGGGCACACGGTCGTGACGGCCAGGGCAGGGCATGGGTTCTCGGGCGACCCCGAGTCTGGGTTCGTCCTCGATCCGGTGTCGCCGGCCGACCTCGACCGGTTGCTCCAGACGCTCGTCGCCGGCGGGCTGACACCCGATCGGATCCTGCATGCCCTGGCGCTCGAGCCGGTCGATCATTCGGGGTCGCGGCAGATGCGGTTTGCGAAAGCGGAGCGCGTGGGGCTGCGCAGCGTGCTGGAGCTGGCGGCGGCGCTGTCGCGCAACCGGCTCGCGCATGCGATCGAGCTCACCTTGCTCACGAACGGTGTCCACGATGTGTCCGGGCGAGAGCCGCTGACACCCGAGCGGAGCATGTCCCCCGCCGCGTGCCGCACGATCGGGCAGGAGTTCGGCAGCATCCGGACGCGAGCGATAGACATCGTGCTGCCGAGCGCCGATGCGCCCGCGTACGACGGGCTTGCTCGCGCCTTGGCCGTCGACCTTGCGCACCCCGGCCCCGGCGTCGACGTCGCCTATCGCACGGGCCGGCGGCTCAGGCGCGCGCAGAAGGCCGTCCGTCTCGCGCCGGCTTCCTCGCCGCTGGCGTACGGCGGGACGTACCTTGTCACCGGCGGCCTCGGGAAGCTCGGCCTCGTCCTCGCCGGCTTCCTCGCCGAGCGGGCCGATGCACAGCTCGTGCTCGTCGGCCGCTCCCCGTTCCCGGATCGCGCGCACTGGGACGACTGGCTCGACGACCACGACGATCTGACCGCTCAGCGCATCCGCGCCGTGCGCGCCCTCGAAGCGCAGGGAGCGTCAGTCCTCGTCGCGTCGGGCGACGTCGCCGACGCGGACGACATGCGGCGCGTCATCGACGCGACGCACGAGGAGCTCGGCCCGATTCACGGCGTCGTGCACGCGGCCGGTGACATGAGCGCAGAGTGCTTCTTCGAGATCGACCAGGTGAGCGACGAACGGATCGCGCGCAATCTCGGGCCGAAGGCGCGCGGGTTGATGGTGCTGCAACGGCTCCTCCGCGACGACCCTGTCGACCTTTGGCTGCTCGTGTCGTCGATCTCGACGATCCTCGGCGGGCTCGGGTTCGCGGGCTATGCGGCCGCCAACGCGTACCTCGAGGCGTTCGCGCAGGCGCAGCGGCGCCGCTCGGCTGCGCACTGGCTCACGATCGCCTGGGACGCATGCGCCTTCGACGGGGAACACGAGCCGCGCGAGGCGCTCGGTCCGAACGACATCACTGACGCACTCGCCCGCGTGCTCGCGCAGTCCCGGCCGATGGTCGCCGTCTCGGCCACCGATCTCGACCAGCGGATCCGCCGCTGGGTCACCCCGCAATCGCCGAGGGTGGAGACCTCGCCCGCGGCGGTGAACGGCGCCGCGCCGCCCGACGGAGACGTCGCGGCGGCGATCGCCGCGCTGTTCAGGGAGGTGCTCGGCGTCGAGCGGGTGGGCCGCGACGACGACTTCTTTGCCACCCTCGGCGGCGACTCTCTTCTCGCGACTCAGCTCGCCACGCGCATCCGCTCTCGGTTCAACGTGGAGCTGCCGCTGCGTGCGATCTTCGAGGCGCCGACGCCCGGACGGCTTGCCGACACCATTAGGGTTCGTTCCGAAGAGACTGCAGGCGGCGAGGCGCCACCGGAGCCGGTCGCGATCCCACGGGCCGCGCGGCGCGCCGTCCTCGCCGAAGAAGCGAGGGGGACGTGAGCTCGGCGACGACGACGAACGGCCGATCGAGTGACCTGCCACTCGTGTGCGTGTTGTCGCCCCCGCGCTCGTTCTCGACCGTCATCGCCGCGATGCTCGGGCAGCACCCGCAGCTGTATGGGCTCGCCGAGACCCACTTGCTGTCGGTCTCGACTCTCGACGAGTGGTGGAGCAGCGCGGGAGTCGCTTCGTTCCCGATGACGCATGGGCTGCTCCGCAGCGTCGCCGAGCTCGTGTTCGGGCAGCAAAGCGAGGTCTCGGTCCGGAGTGCCGCCGCTCTGCTTCGCGCACGGTCGAGCTGGTCGAGTGCGGACATGCTCGCACTGCTCGCCGATCGCGTACACCCGCGCACGCTGGTCGAGAAGAGCCCGGTGCTCTGCTTCCGAGAGGAATGGATGCTCCGCGCCGCTGAGACGTTCCCGAACGCGCGCTTCATCCAGCTGACGCGCCATCCGCGGAGCCAGGCGCTGTCCGTGCGAAAGCACATCCGCAAGTCGCTCGAGTTGGGGCGGCCGATGCCGCTCTGGCTTCGCAACCTCGGTTGGTCGGACGGTAGAGGGCAGCTGTTTCCCGAGTTCGACCCGCAGCGCAGCTGGTACACGCTCAATGCGAATATCGATGGGTTCGTCTCGAAGCTTCCGTCCGATCGGTGGATGCGTGTCCGCGGCGAGGACGTCCTGCGCGATCCGTGGTCGCGACTCGCCGAGATCGCCTCATGGCTCGGCATCGAGACAGACTCGGTAGCCGTCGACGCAATGTTGCACCCCGAGCGCTCGCCCTTCGCCGGCTTCGGCCCCCCCGGGGCCGTATACGGCAACGACCTCTTCTTCCTCTGCGACGCGCGGCTCCGTCCCGAGCGGGCGGCCGGCGCGGAGAACCTGGAGGACCCGTTGGAGTGGCGCAGCGCGGCCCGCTTCGCGCCCGAGGTGGTCGCGCTTGCGCAGCGGTTCGGCTATGGGTGATCCAGAACTAATGAGATCCTAACGCGTTTCTCTTGACCTCAGTCCGACTCACCCGGTAGACTTATCCGGAAGAGTCACGGAACAGGAGGAGCCGTCATGGCCCAGTCCAGTCCAGCCCCGCGCCAGGCAGGCGGAGGGGCAACTCCCAAAGCACGGCTCCGGCGACAGCGCCGGCGGTTGCGTCACCAGCGCCGTCTTCTGCGTCACCAGCGCCAGCTTCTCGGGCGCCGCGCACGCCTTTTCGAGCAGCGCCGCCGTCGTGCAGGTCTCGTCGCGGTAGCCGCCCGCAGGCGGCCTGTGCGCCGCCGGGCTGCGGCGCTCGCCGTTCGCCGTCGCCGTCGCGCGATGGCAGCGCGGCGGCAGGGCATCGTGGCGGGCGCACCGCGCAGGCACCGGGCGCTGCGGGCGCGTCGTCGTGCGCTCATTATGCGGCGGCGCCGTGCGATGGCACAGCGGCGGCAGGGCATCGTGGCGGGCGCTGGGGCACCGCGCAGGCAGCAGGCGTTGCGGGCGCGTCGTCGTGCGCTCATCGTGCGGCGGCGACGCGCGATCATGGCCCGCCGGCGTCGCGCGCTGATGGTTCGCCGGCACAGTGGGCTGATGGCGGCGCCGCACATGCGTGCCGCGCAGGCACGCCGCCGTCGCGCGGTGATCGCCCGTCGGCGTCGCGCCGTGACCACCCGTCGGGCCGCGATCGCGCGTCGGCGTCGCGCGCAGCGGTTGCGGTGAAGCCTCATGCGGTCGCGGCATTGCCACGCCAATTCCCCGGAGGGCGCTCTCTGCTGCATCGTCCCTGACTTCCTCCTCGAGCGAATAGCGCACAACCTCATCGGCCGGCGCCACCAGGGGGCGGCCGCCGCGGCGACGATGAAGAAAGAGACGGCGGCGGCGCGTGCCGCAATCGAGACGATCACCGCCGATGTCGGCCTCCAAGCTCGGCGCGTACTCCGCCTGGAGACGAAGCGGGTGATGTTCGAGATGGCGCGGGAGCTCCAGCCGGCAGTCGCCGAGCGGGCAGTCGGTGGTGCTCCGCCGCCGTTCCGACGGACCGTCTATGACGCCGACCATCTCCAGCGCCTTCCGGGCAAGCGCGTCCGAGGCGAGCAGGACGGCCCAGTACAGGGCGATGATGAGGTGAACGAGGCGTTCGACGGCGCCGGCGCGACGCTCGACTTCTACTATCGGGCGTATTCGCGTAACTCGATCGACAACCGCGGAATGGCCGTCAACTCGTCGGTGCACTTCGGACACGCGTACGACAACGCGTTCTGGAACGGCAAGCAGATGGTCTACGGCGACGGCGACGGCCACCTGTTCAACCGGTTCACGATCGACATCGACATCATCGGTCATGAGCTCACGCACGGCGTCACCGAGCGTGAAGCCGGGCTCGTCTACGTCAACCAGCCGGGCGCGCTGAACGAGAGCATCTCGGACGTGTTCGGATCGCTCGTCAAGCAGTTCCAGGCGAACCAGACAGCCGACCAGGCGGACTGGCTCATCGGTGAGCATCTCTTCACCGCGCTCGTCAACGGGAAGGCGCTCCGGTCGCTGAAGGAGCCGGGCTCGGCATACGACGACCCTGTGGTCGGCAAGGACCCGCAACCCGCCGATATGACGCACTACGTCCGCGGCACGGCGGACAACGGCGGGGTGCACGTCAACTCCGGCATCCCGAACCACGCGTTCTACCTTGCCGCGACCGCGATCGGCGGTCACGCATGGGAACGCGCGGGCCTCATTTGGTACACCACGCTCCGGAGCGCCTCGATCACTCCGCGGACGCGGTTCGCCGGGTTTGCGAGCGTCTCCGTCAGAGTCGCACGCAGACTGTTTGGCGTGCAGAGCAACGAGGTCCGCGCGGTGCGCGACGCCTGGCAGGCGGTCGGGGTTCTGTAGTCCGGCCGGCGGTTAGGAGGCGGGCCCCTGCGTCTTAGGGGGCTCGCTCCTCCGTCGCGCCATCTCGGCCGCCGTCGCGTCGCGCATGACAGCGGCGACGGTCTCATCGATGAGATAAACCTTCTGGTAGTAATCTCGCACGAACGGAAACGGCGTTCCCTGGCGCGCGACCGTGAACCCGATCGACGAAAGCCGTCCGGCGAGCTGCGCGCCCGACATCCCCATGCGGCGCTGGAACTCGCGAAACGCGATCCGAGGTGGATGCGACGCGATCACGCTGAGCGCCTGCAACGCGGGCGGGGTGAGCTCACCGACGAATGCCGCCGCACGCTCGGGTGTCCACCACACCCTCGACTCCGCGTCGGTCTCCAGTTCCTCGTCGTCGTCGTCCTCCTCCTCGATCGAGCCGACGAGCAGCGTCTCACCGAGCTGCGTCAGGAGAAGTCCGACTTCATCAGCCTCGCCTTGCAGTTCAACTGTCACTCGCACCTGCATCTGCGACCTCCACATCGGCTGCAGCTGCGCAGCGAGGCGAGTCTAGCTGCGGCCGTGGCTCACGTCGAACGTCACGACGCCGTTTCGCGCGCGCGTTCCGTGCGAGGCGCGGTCGACGCCGGGCGGTATCAGCCGGCGAGGTCGCCGACCGTCGAGCGGTAGCTCGAAGAGGGACCAGAAGCTCCCGCCCGCCCGGCCGTCGCGTGTCGAATGGACGATCAGGCTGCGGCCGCGAGGATCGGCGTACGGCCCATGCGTGAACCCGCGGTCGTCGTTGGCGAGTGGTACCGGCGTGCCGCCCGTCGCGGCGACGTAGTGGATCTGGTGGCGTTGAGCGAACGTGAAGAAGAAGATCCGCTCACCGTCCACCGACCACCACGGACGGTAGACCCCCCGGTCGACGACGAGCGGCCGCGGCGGCGTGAGGCCGTTCGTGCTCGCCACCCAGAGGCCGTTCGCGCCGAGGCGGTTCGAGATGAACGCAACGAGCTTTCCGTCGGGGCTGAGCGCGGGCCGCTCGTCCCGGTAGCTGCCGTCGGTCACGTCATGCGCACGGCCGCTCGCGATGCGCTGCACGATGATCGAGAGCCCCGCTGCCGGATCGGGGCGGGCGGCGCTCGAGCGGTCCCGCAGCCCCTCCACGGTCTCGGAGGGGTGCGACGATCCCGTGTAGGCAAGCGATCGGCCGTCGACGCTGTACGCGGGGTACCGGGACGACCTCGTGCCGTCGGTGAGCGCATCGAAGCCTCCTGCGCCGTCCGCGATCCAGATCCGTGGACGGCCCTCGGTACCGCCCCAGAAGACGACATGGCCGCCGTCCGGATGGATGCACGCCATGAAGTAGATCCCGTCGCCCGGCGACACACGGACGACACGGCCGTCGGGCTCCCACCAGAAGACGTCGGAACGGAAGCGATTCAGGTGCGGCGGACGCTGCGCGCGCATACCTACCATGGCCCGACGTTACCAAGGCGCGTCGCTTGACACGATTCGCGCGACGCTTGTAGCCGCCCGGTGCGTCGGGCGGAGAAGGAGAGGTGAGCGTGCACGTGCACGTCGGACGGAGCGGCGGCTTCGCCGGCCTCAGGCTCGAGGGCGACGTCGACACGTCGACGCTCGCCCCGGATGAGCGCGGGCGCCTCGAGCAGCTGGTCGCGCATCTGCGATCGAGCCGCGGCCCGTCGGGGCCTGACCTATTCCAGTACGACTTGACGATCACGACGGACGACGGCGAGAGTCGCGACGTGACGCTGCATGAGTCGGACGTGCCCGACCAACTCCGGCCGCTACTCGCGGCGGCGCTCCGGCCGTCCGCCGGCGGTTGAGCCCCCTGAGGTCGCGGGACCTCTGCGGGAGGTCAGTGGATCACGCGAAGCCGACACCCTGAGAGCGAGCGTCTCAAGTTGTTCCAGTAGACGACCTCGAGTTGGTCGCCGGCTCGCACCCGGAGTGGACGAGCGAGAATCTGGACGGGACTGTGCCAGTGGTTTTCCTTGGCGACGTTATCGGGGCGCGTCGTGAAGAAGACTTTCCGGCCGGTCTCCAACTCGAAGTAGAGCACGAAGCCGTTGATCACGCCGCCGGCTGACGCCGTAACGATGTTGCGCGTCACGATGCGCGGCAGCCGCCAAGAGCGCAGGTTGATGTTGGCCAGGACCGCCACCTGTGTGAGTGCCGGCCAGTCGCGCGTCTCGTAGGAGTTGACGAAGTGTCGAAGGAGCGGAGGTTCGGGGAGAGCAGCGAGCGCACTGAAATCCAATCGATACAGGTCCTCCCACCGCCCGAGCTCCTGCGGGGCGAAGACCAACTTCTCCAGATCCGATTCAGGAATCGTGACCGGAACCCCGAGGAGCCTGACCGCGCTCGGAAGGAGCCGCGCCCCGGGTTTGAGCAAGCGCCACAGGGAATCCCGCGTCACCCTGAGGATGCCCTCGCTGAACGGCTCATCACCGATCAGCTCTGAAACCAGGACATCGCCTCGCTCAGGCAGAGTCACGTTTGTCGAGAAGCCGCGGACGATGGTGATTCGATCGGTGAGCCCGTTCGCCTCGAAGAGCCGCTCGGCCACGCGCGCGACGCGGCCGCCGATCTCGACTGCGTACACATGCCGTGCGCCAGCCTGCGCCGCGGCCGCGGCAAGAATGCCGGTTCCCGTACCAATATCGATGACGACATCGCCAGGCGAGACGACATTGCGAACCGCCTCAAGGAAGCTCTTCGTTCGCCTCTGATCGCGAAGCATTGCCACGTGAAGAGCGAGCGTCTCGGCTGGGAGGCTAGGAAGCCGGCTCGACGACAAGTGTGGCACTACGTAAAGGTAAACGAGCGGACGCCCGCGTGGAACGCTCCCGCTCCGGCGTTGATGGTTAGCCGACTTGGGGCACCTTACTTTTGCGCCGGAGCCCCGTCACCGGGCCGGACGATTGCGATGATCCGCTCATGCTGGTCGGGCGCGAGCAGGAGCTGGCGACGCTGGCCGAGGCATGCCGGGCCGCGGCGGCCGGGCACGGCTCAACGGTCGTCGTCAACGGCGAGCCGGGCATCGGCAAGACCGCGCTGCTGACGGCGGCGGGCGCGGCTGATGACGGCTCTCGGTTCCTGCGAGCGACCGGGGTCGAGGCGGAACGGACCGTGCCCTTCGCGACGCTGCAGGGCCTGCTCTGGCCGCTCCGCGACGACCTCGACGAGCTCGAGTCGGCCCAGGCCGGGTTCCTGCGCGGCGTTCTCGACCTGGGCCCCGGGACAGGAGCCACGACCTTTGCGGTAGGCGCGGCAACGCTCGCCCTGCTCTCGATCGCGTCGCGCGACCGGCCCTTGATGGTGGTCGTCGACGATGCCCACTGGGCCGATCTCGCCTCGCAAGAGGTGCTCTCGTTCGTCGGCCGACGGCTCGACCACGAGCATGTCGCCATGCTCGCCGCCGTGCGTGACGGGGAGCCGTGCCTCCTCGCGGACGAGCGCTCGTTCGCGAGGCTCGAGCTCCGCGGCCTCGACGACAGCGCTGCGCGCGTACTCCTCGAGCGCGCATCATCGATGGAGCTGGCGCCGCAGGTGGCGGAGCGCCTCACCGAGGTCTGCGCCGGGAACGCGCTCGGGCTCAAAGAGCTGCCGCTCGTGTTGACGGAGGCGCAGCGACGCGGCGAGGAGCCGCTCCCCACGGCGCTCGAGGCAGGACCGCTCGTGCAGCGCGCGTTTGCGGCGCGGGCTTCGCACCTGAGCCCGGACGCACGACATTCGCTGCTGTTGCTCGCGGCTGCGGGCGAGGCGGTACCGGCCGTGCTCACGCGCGCCGGCGTGACGCCGCTCGCGCTCGACGAGATCGAGCAGACCGGGCTCGTGGCCCGGCGGCGCGGCGCGATCGAGTTCGAACATCCGCTCATGCAGTCCGCGGTATACGGCGCGGCGTCCCCGGGCGACCGCCGCGACGCGCACCGCGCGATCGCCGCGGTCGTCGACGGGGGACGTCGCGCCTGGCACCTTGCGGAGGCTGCGGACGGCCCGGACGAGTCGGTTGCGGAAGCACTCGAGGCCGCCGCCGCAGACGCTCGCCTTGCAGGAGGGCTTGCCGCGGAGGCGCAGGCGCTCGAGCGGGCCGCCGAGCTGACCCCCGACGACGAGCCCCGGGCGAAACGGTTGCTCGGTGCAGCACGCGCGTGGCGCCGCGCCGGCCGCGTGGAGCACGCTGACGCAATCGTCGAGCAGGCGCTCCCGTTTGCCGCAACGGTCCGTACCCGCGCCGAGATCCAGCTGGAGCGCGGCGGCGCACTCGTCCGCGATTACAAGTCAGACGCGTCTCTCGGTCTGCTGCTTGCCGAAGCCGATCGTGCAGCGCCGACCGAGCCGAAGCTCGCCGCGCAACTGCTCGTCAAGGCGGCAATCGCAGCGCACATCCGCGCCGATCCTCCCACTGCGATCGAGCTTGCCGAACGCGCCTGCGCGCTCGCCGGGCGAGACGGTGACCGGCCCGAGCTCGAGGCCGTCAATGCGCTCGTCGAGGTGAAGACGGCTGCCGGCGTTCCCGCCGACGAGCAGGACCTGGCGCTCGTCGCCCGTGCGGCGGCGCTGCTCGAGCAGCCGGAGCTGCGGGCGGGCTCGGAGGAGGTGCACTGGATCGCCTACTGCTGTGCCTTGCACGAGCGCGACGGTCAGGCGCGGAGCCTGAGCGACAGCGCGCTCGCGGAAACGCGCGCCGGCGGCGATATCTGGAACCTCTGCTACGCGTTGTATGCCCGCGCTGCAATCGAGCAGACGGCCGGAAGGATCGACGTCGCCCGCACCTACGCGAGCGAGGGCGTCGCACTGGCCGACCAGATCGGCGAGACATGGCGCATCTACGAGGCGTACGGACTGCTTGCGGAGGTCGAGGCCGGCCGCGGAAACCTCGAGGGGTGTCGGCAGGCGCTCGACGCGAAGTTCGAGTACTGGCATGACGACCCCTCGAGGGAGTTCTACCGCGTCGTTGCTCCCGGCTTTGCGTGTCTTGCGTGCGGCCGGCCCGAGGAGGCGATCTCGTACCTCGAGACAGCGGTGCCGTTTCTCGACGCCGGCCCGTCGCGAGCGTGGTACCTCCTGATCCCGCTCGAGCTCGCGGAAGCCTATGTCGGCGTCGGCCGGAAGCGGGAGGCAGAGACGCTGATCCGCCAGGCCGCTCCGGGAATCGAGGCCTGTGCGCTCATCCGACCGAAGGTGAAGCTTGCGCGTGTGCGCGGGCTGGTCGCTCCGGAGAGCAAGCTGGACTCAGCGTTCGCCGCGGTGCTCGTCCTGCTGGAGAGCGTTTCGCAGCACCTCGAGCGCGCCCGTGTCGAGCTCTCCTGGGGCGAGTCACTGCGCCGTGCCGGCCGCACCGCAGACGGCGTCTTGCATCTCGAACACGCGCTGGCCCGCTTCGAAGCGCTCGCCGCGGTTGGCTGGGCGGAGCGCACACGGCGCGAGCTGGAGTTGGCCACAGGCTCTGTCCACCCGGCGCTGCCGCGCCGAACGGATGCGCTCACGACACAGGAGCTGCGGATTGCACGCCACGCGGCGGGCGGGATGCGTGACCGCGAGATCGCGGCGGCGCTCTACCTGAGTCCGCGCACGGTGCACTCGCACCTGCAGCACGCATATCGCAAGCTCGATGTCGCCAACCGCACGCAGCTCGCCGGGATGCTGGCCGCGGACGGCATCCGGCCGCTGACGAGCGCGGCCGAGTCGGCACCGCAACCTCGGTAATTCTGCCGAAGAGCCGTTCCGTCGACGCTCCTAGCGTGGCGGCATGGAGCCAACCGTGTTCGCTCTCCGCTTTCAGGGCGAGGCCGTCGAGCTCGACCGTGGGCGTTTCTGGGCCGAGACGCGCGCGGCGGGCGGCCTTGATCGGCTCGAGTGGCTCGACGCGGTCGACGCGCTCTGCCGGCGCGAGCTCGTGTTGAGCGACGACGGCTCATTCGTCGAGACAGGGGAGATCAGCTTCGGCCCGGACGATTCGATCACGTTCCGTGCGCAGGGAGAGCTCGGCGCGAGCCCGCAGGCTCGGCTGAGGCACGGGACTGCGGTGCTCGAGGTGACAGGAGGCCGGGGGCGACTCGCCGGCGCCCGCGGTCTCGTCACCTCCAACTTCCTGCTCTCCGACGCCGGCGACCTCAACGATCACCACTTCGGCCTGCTCTTCCTCGAGCGGCCGCCAGAGGAGGCGAACCACCAATGAGGATCAAGCACACGTTCGTAGTGACGACTGCGCTTCTGTGCGCTGTGACGGCGCTTGCCATGGGCGTCACGTCTGCCGGCGCCAAGCAGGCGGCGGTTCCCTGGACGCAGATCACGCACGCGCACAGCGGCGCAAAGGCAAACCTCGGTCTCGCCCGTGGCAAGGACGGCACCCTGCACGTGTTGTGGGGAGGCCCGGCGCGGCCGCCGTACACGGCGCTCTTCGACACGCCGATCTCGCCGGCGGGGAAGGTCGGGCAGCCGCAGACGGTCGTCTCCGGCTGGAACAGCATCCAGTCACCCGCCGCGGTCGCGGGAGCCGACGGCTCGATCCACGTACTGATCAGTGGGCAGAAGGTGCTCTCGACCAGCGACCCCTATGCCGGACTCAGCGAGGCGGTGGGGCCGGGAAGCTGGAGCCTGGGCCAGCACGCCTTCGGCAGCTACCAGCTCACCGTCAGCTCCGCCGCGGACGTCAGCGCGGCGATGCTCGGAAGCGGAGAGCTCGTGACCGCGTGGCGCTCGGCAGTGCTGCTCCTCTTCCAGCGCGGCATCGACCCCGCGACCCAGCCGCAGGTCGTCACGCCGGCGAACGATCTCGTCGAGCTCCCGGCGATCGCAGCCGACCGGTCGGGCGGCGACGTGGTCGTCGCGTTCCACAGCGTCAAGAGCGGCGGCGACTTCTTCCGTCGCGTACTGCCGAGCCTCGACGCGCCGCAGGCGTGGCCGCAGGCGAAGATCCTGAGCCCGGCGCTCGTCGCGCGCAGCCGCGGAGGCGTGTACACGGCCTACACGCCGGATGGGTCGAAGGTCTGGCTGCTCCCCTTCGGTGGGCAGCCAAAGCCGGTGCCGGTGCCGAAGGGCGTCCGCGTGCTCACCGCCGGGCTCGCGCCCGGGCCGGACGGCCGCCTGTGGGTCTTCTATGGCAACGAGCAGCAGACGTTCGTCACGAGGACGAGCATGGCCGTCTCCGGCTTCGAGCCGGTGCAGACCCTGAGCACACCGGCCGGGACGCTGCAGTACTTCCGCCTCGAGGGCGAGGGCTCGGCCGGCCCGCTCGACCTGTTCGCCGATGTCACGATCGACGGCGGCGCGAAGGACGGCTCGTACCAGACACACGTGCTGCCCAAGCTCTCACTCGCTGTCGCGAAGAAGCAGTTGAAGAACAAGCAAGGCCAGGTCACCGGAGTACGCGTGACGGTGCGCGCGCTCGACGCCGGCGATCCGATTGCAGGCGTCACCGTCAGCGGCCTGCCCGGAGGAGCCAAGACGACCGACTCGAGCGGCTCCGTCGTGGTCACCGCAGCGGCCGGCAAGAAGGGCACCTTCGCGCTGACGGCCGGCAAGCCCGGCTACGTCTCCGTGAAGGGCAAGGCGTCGCTCTGATCGCCCGTCACCTGAAGAGAGGCTCCCCACAGGGGGCCTCTCTTCGTTCTCACGGGAATGCGTTGACTGCTCGGGCGACGATCAGGCCGAAGAGCGCGAGCGAAACGGTCGACTGAAGAACCATCGTGTATTTGGCGCGGAGCGTGAGCGGCATCACGTCGGTTGCGCCAAAACGGGGACGCGATCAGGGAGATCCGGCTTGGCTCGACTGCTGCTGGGAGCGTGCACGCGAGCCGGTGAGCATGACGGCGCTCGCGACGACTGCTGTGAAGGCGGCGAGCTGCAAGATGCGGTAGACGCCGCCCGGGAGCGTCTCGTCGAAGAGCACGACGCCGGCGGCGATCGGAACGGCGTTGGTCGCAAGCGTCGCGATTCCGGCGGCTGTGAGCGCGTCGCCTCGCTGAAAGGCGGACTGCAGCTCGATCGAGCCGAGCGCGTAGGCGGCGATCAAGGGGACCACCGCCAGCAGCCACGGGCCGCCGAACACGACGAGTCTGGCCGATATGTCGCCGCCTGCGAAGAGCAGTCCGGCTGCGAGCCCGAGCGTGGCTGCGCCCTTTCCTCGGATCCGCACGAAGCTGACCGCCGCTGCCGCGCCAAAGCATGCGCCCAACCAGAGTGCTGCGGCCGCTCCGGCTGGGGCGTGGTCGACCGGGTGCGGGCCGATCAGCGAGAGCGCGAGCAAGAGCAGCCCGAGGACCGCCAACACGACTGCCCACTGCCGCTCTCGGCTCAGACGGCCCGGATGGCCGCGCGTCTGGATCAGCGCCAGCACCGCGATCCCCGACGCCCCGATCGCCTGCACGAGCGAGAGCGGAGCAAGCCGAAGCGCGAGAAGATAGACGATCCAGCCGCCGGTCTCGAGTGAGAGCCCGACAAGCCAGGGACGGCTCGACACGAGCACACGTGCGGTCGCGATCGGATGTTTCACCGAGAGCGGCGGCAGTTCGACCGCCGCGTCGTGCTCGATCGTGTAGGCCCAGTTGATCGCGACCGCCGACAGCAGCGCCAACACCAGGCCGGCCCAGAGCATCACTACTTGCGGATTATCGGGCCGGACCGGCGGGCCGTACAGCTTGACGATCTCCCTGGCGCCGCTCGACAGGGGCCGACGGCCGTACCGTGATACAGTCGCCGGTTTGCCGATCGCAGAAGCAAGGAGAGCTGAGTCGCGCAAAGCGACGGCGCAAGAGCCCCGTGAACACTCCGATCACCCTGGACGGACGAGGATGTTTCGCGTCGCCGCCTACCCTCGTTCCGGTCTTCTATCGAGGAGAAATCAAATGAAAAAGATGATGATCGGCGCACTGGCAGCCGTGATGATTGCGTCCATGTGCGCCACCGCTCAGGCGGGACGGCTACCCGCGACGGCCCACGTCACGCACGGCGCTGCGTTGCTGGCGCGTGTCAACGTCACCGCGAGCGAATTCAAGTTCGTGCTGAGCAAGAAGACGGCGAAACGAGGCATCGTCGTCTTCCGCGTGACGAACGCCGGCGCCATTCAGCACGACTTCAAGATCTCGGGCCGGAAGACGAGGCTGCTCTCTCACGGTCAGACCGCCACGCTCCGCGTCACGTTCCTGCGCAAAGGCCACTACGCCTACCAGTGCACGGTCCCCGGCCATGCCGCGGCAGGAATGAAGGGAGTGTTCACAATCACGTAAGCCACGGCGCGCCTATGTGACGCCACATCGCCGTTGGTTCGTACCGGACGCGATCCGGCGAGCGCGCGTTTAGGGGTAGAGCTACGATGAGGACTGTGTTCGCCGGCGACCGAGACCGCGAACGGGCCGCCGCCGCGCTTCAGGAGCATTACGTGCGGGGGCGCCTCTCGCTGGAGGAGTTGACGGAGCGAGTCGGCCATGTGCTGGCTGCGCGCTCGCGGCGCGACATCCGCCACGCGTTCTGGGGGTTGTCGCTCCTCCCCGACTTGGACGAGTTTGCTGCTCGGGGACGCGCCGCGATGCTCAGGGCCAAGCGCGGTGTCGTGCTTGCGCTCCTCACGGCTGCGTACCTCCTGTTCACCTTCACGCTCCTCCTCGCATTCGCTATCGCGTTGATCGTCCAGGGCGCGACGTCCGCCGTGCTGCTCGCCTTCCTCGTCGTCTGGCTTGTGCCGACGTTCCTGATGTCACGTATCTGGCGCCGCTCGCGAGTCGTGCGGAGGTAGCGAGCGACCCGACGCTGAGGCTTCGCCCTGCTCAGGCACAACTCCGGCGCGCGACCTGGCCGCGCTTCGTTTCAACCCGCAACGCCGTTTTCGCGGTTGACGAGGGCCGTATCACCGTCGGCTGCCGAGGCGGTCACTTCATCGTTCAGCGTGGTCTGGCGATGAGTGGGGATCACCTTCGATCTTCGTCACTCTCAGAGGTGGGAATTTCTAATTGACAAGGTTTCGCAAATCGGAGAAAGTCACCTCCAGGCGGCGCCTCGGCCCCGTCAGGTGGTCCCCGCGAAGCGAAGGAGAAGACCCGCATGACCAGGAAGCTCCGCGTGCTGGCGCTTGCCACCGCGCTGACCCTCGTGTTCAGCGCGCTCGTGGCGTCGGCCGCGACCGCGCGGCCGGGCACGCACAAGAAGGGCGTGACGATCACGATCTGGGACTACTTCGTCAACAGCCCGAAAGAGCGCACCGCTCTCATGACGGTGGCGAATCAGTGGGCCAAGAAGACCGGCAACTCGATTGTCAACCCCGGCGACGTGGCCGACTCGTTGACGAAGTACCCGCTTGCCGCGAAGGGCGGCCAGGGTCCGGATGTGTTCCAGTTCCCGCACGACCGGCTCGGCAGCTACGCCCAGCCGGGGCTGCTTGCGCCACCTCCGGCGTCGACAACCATCGACCCGTCCCTCTACGCGCGAGTTGGCATGCAGGCGGTCACCTACAAGGGGAAGATCTACGGCCTGCCGATCGCTCTCGAGACGACGTTCCTCTTCTACAACAAGGCGATGGTGCAAACGCCGCCGAAGACGTGGAACGCGCTGATCGCGACGGCGAAGAGGCTCACGTCCGGCGACACGTACGGTCTCCTCTGGAACCCGACCGATCTCTACTACAACTACGCGTTCATCGGGGGCTTCGGCGGCTACGTCTTCCAGCCGACGGCGAAGGGCTTCAACTGGGCACGCGTCGGTCTCGCGACGCCGGGCGCGATCCAGGGCCTTCAGCTGATCCAGGACTCGGTGATCACGAACAAGCTCGTGCCGGCCACGACGACGTACGACATCGCGGACGGCGAGTTCTCCAGCGGTAAGGCGGCGATGATCATCAACGGCCCATGGGCTGTCCAGAACTACACGGCGAAGGGGATCAACTTCGGCATGGCGCCGCTGCCGACGCTGTCGAACAACAAGTCCCCGACGCCGTTCGTGGGCGTTCAGATGCTAGGGGTCAACAGCCACTCCCAGCACGTCAAGGAGGCGTGGGACCTCGTCAACTACCTGAGCACTCATCTGGCGATGCCGCTCTACCTTGCGTCGGGTCGGGTGCCGGCGCTGAACTCGGCCGCCAAGTCGAAGGCCGTGCAGTCGAGCGCGGTCACGAAGGCGGTGCTGGCGGCGGCGGCGAAAGGCGAGCCGATGCCGAACATCCCCGAGATGTCCGTCGTCTGGACGCCGGTGTCGAACGCGCTCCAGTTGCTCGTCAAGGGCGACCTGACGCCGAAGCAGGCGGGGGTGCAGATGACCAACCAGGTCGCACAGGCGATCTCGAAACTGCACCAGGGCTAGACGACCAAACGGCGGGCGCGGCGGCGACGCCGCGCCCGCCCGGTCGATCTGGACCCGCTGCGAAGCGACCATGGCAACCCGTACCCAGGCCGTTTCTGTCTCGCGCAAGCGCCGCCCACGCACGCTCGGCGTGCGCACGAACACGGCGTACGCCTACCTGGCGCCGGGCCTGTTCTTCATCGGTTTCGCGACGATCATCGGCGTCGTCTACAGCCTCTGGATCTCGTTCACGAACTACGACGGCCTGAACCACTTCCAGCACTTCGATTGGGTCGGGCTCCGCAACTACCGCGAGATCCTCTTCGGCGCGGACTTTCACACGTTCGCGCTCCTCTTCGAGTGGACACTCGGCTTCGCGGTGCTCAGCACCCTGCTCAGCTTCGGTGTCGGGTTCGCGCTGGCACTCCTTTTGAACGACACGAAACTGCGTGAGCGGACCCTGTACCGGACGCTCCTGATCGTCCCGTGGGCGCTGCCGGCGACGATTTCGATCCTCGCCTGGAGCGGGATCTTCAACGACGACTTCGGCTACCTGAACCAGCTGCTCAAGAGCATCGGCCTCGACCCCGTCCCCTGGCTCAGCGACCCGACGTGGGCCAAGGTCTCGGTGCTGATCCTCAACACCTGGCTCGCGTACCCGTACATGATGGCCGCCTGCCTCGGGGCGCTGCAGTCGATCCCGCACGAGCTGGACGAGGCGGCCGTCGTCGACGGCGCCGGCCGGGTCACGCGCTTTCGCTACGTGACGCTGCCACAGCTGCGCGCGATCATCACCCCGCTGCTGATCGGCACGTTTGCGTTCCAGTTCAACAACTTCAACGTCATCTACCTGCTGACGAGCGGGAACCCGGCGCTTCCGAACACTGACGCGGGCGGGACGGACATCCTCGTCTCCTACAGCTACAAGTTGACGCTGACGCAGCAGCGCTTCGCGGTCGCCTCGGCGTACACGGTGATCATCTTTCTGATCGTCGCCGTTCTGAGTGCGATCCAGATGCGGAGCTCGAAGGCGTTCTCGGAGGTCGTGTGAGCGCCAACGCCCACGAGTTCGAGCGTCTCCGGCGCCGCGCGCGCAATCGGCGGCGACGCGGCCTCACCGTCAAGCGCATTGTCATCTGGCTGATCATCATCACCGTCCTCGCGCCGGGCTATTTCATCGTGCTTGCGTCGCTTCAGCCGGGCTCGTCGTTCTTCACGGGGACGCTGCTGCCGCACAACCTCACGCTCGACAACTACCGCAACCTGCTCACGGAGACCTCGTTCCCGAGCTGGGTCAAGAGCAGCATGATCGTCTGCACCTCCGTGGCGACGATCTCGACCGTCTGCGTCGGGCTGATGGCGTACGCCTTCTCGCGGCTGCGCTTCTGGGGCCGGCGCTACGGGCTCTTCGCGCTGCTGATCGTGCAGATGTTCCCGATCAGCGTCGCTGTCTCGGCCTACTACTTCTTCCTGCTCAAGCTGTCGCACTGGACGAGCGGCCATGTCGGGCTCGAGACGTACAGCGGATTGATCCTGCTTCTCACCGGCAGCGGGATGGCGTTCTACGCCTGGCTCTTCAAGGGCTACCTCGACAGCACGCCGATCGAGCTCGAGGAAGCAGCGTTCGTCGACGGCGCCACGCGGCTGAAGGTGATCCGTTACGTCGTGCTGCCGATCGTGACGCCGATGGTCGCAGTCGTCTTCCTGCTCGTCTTCATCGCGACCTACAGCGAGTACCTGATCTCGAGCATCGTGATCACGGCCGCGCAGGACAAGTACACGCTGCCGCTCGGGCTGCGCGGCTTCATCTTCAACCGGTTCACCGAGAACTGGAGCGAGTTCGCGGCGGCGGCGGTGCTGGGGTCGCTGCCGCTGATGGTCGTCTTCCTGCTGACGCAGCGCTACCTCGTCTCGGGGCTCGCGCGCGGGGCGGTCAAGGGTTGAGTTCAGTCAGAGATAGGAGGGGGAGATGAGAAAGGTCACGCTCGCGGCGCTCCTGGGGGTCGTCGCGGTCCTCACCTTCGGCGTGCAGGCGCAGGCGACGCCGCCGCCGGCCGGGACGGTGCAGAACCCGGGCTTCGAGGCGGACGGGACCGGGGTTGCCACGCCGACCGGCTGGCGCGACATCGGCGTCGACGGTGCGAGCTACACCGAGCTCGGCGGCTATGACGGCAGCTACCGCCTCTCGCACTGGAGCCCGTCGCCGTACGCGGTCACGACCGTCCAGACCGTGGACGTGCGGCGTGGAGGCTCGTACACGCTCGGCATCTGGGCGCGCTCGGGCGGCGGCAAGAACCTGAGCGCCGTCTCGCTCACGTGCGGCGGCCTGCCGCAGTCGACCGTCGTCCCGGTGTCGAACAATTGGCTCCACCTCGTCGTCTCGGCGCCGGCACTCGCGGGCAGGTGCACGATCGCCCTGAGCTCCGTCGCGGACGGCGGCGCGTGGTCGAACTTCGACGCCGTGACGCTGACGCCGGGCGACGCCCGGCTCTCGATCCTCGGCGCCGACGTCTCGAGCCTCGCCAAGTCGGAGTCGCTCGGCGGCGTCTACCGCGACAGCCTCGGCCGTCCGGCCGACGCGCTCCGCGTCCTCCGCGACCACGGGCTGAACTGGATCCGCCTTCGGGTCTGGGTGAATCCGGCGGACGGCTTCAGCGACCAGTCTCACCTGCTGGCGATGGCCAGGCGCGCCCACGCCCTCGGAATCAAGGTGCTCGTCGACCTGCACTACTCGGACTTCTGGGCCGACCCGGGCAAGCAGTGGACGCCCGCGGCCTGGCAGGGCGAGACCTTCCCGCAGCTGAAGCAGACGTTCGTCGACTACACGCGGAACGTCGTTCGAAGCCTCGTCGCGCAGGGGACGCCGCCGGACATGGTCCAGATCGGCAACGAGATCAACTCGGGGATCCTGTGGGACTACGCGGCGACGTGGACGGGCGACTCGTGGGCCGACAACGGCTTCGGCACCTATGTGAACTTCCCGCACACGGCGAACTGGCCGCAGCTCGCCCAGCTCCTGAAGGCGGGCTATGACACGGTGAAGGCCGCGTCGCCGTCGACCAAGGTGATGCTCCACCTCGCGAACGGCGGGGACAACGGCGGCACGCGCTGGTTCTTCGACACGCTGAGCTCGACGCTCCAGTCGGAGGGGCTCGGCTCGGCGCTGCCGTGCGACGTGATCGGGCTGTCCTACTACGCGTACTGGCACGGCAGCTTCGCCGCGTTCCAGTCCAACGCCGACGACGTCGCGACGCGCTACGGCAAGGACATCGTCGTCGCGGAGACCGCCTACCCGTTCACGACCGCCGACGCGGACGGCACGCCCAACAGCGTGCCCGACCAGTACACGCCGCTCGTCAGCGGCTACGACGCGACGCCGGCCGGTCAGGCGGCGATGTTCCGCGACGTCCTCTCGCTCGTGCGGGCGATTCCGGACGGACACGGGCTCGGCGCGTTCTACTGGGACGCGACCTGGACCGCCGTTCCGGGCAACGGCTGGGCGCCGAACAACCCTGCCTCCGGCAACGCGTGGGAGAACCAGGCCCTCTTCGATTTCTCCGGCAAGCCGGTACCGGCGATGAACGACTTCAGGCAGTGACACGGCCGGACAACACAACGACGACCGAGGCCCGCCTGTTCGCGGCGGGCCCCACGGGGGTGATCAGCGAGTGGCGAGCCTGACGTTCGGCAGCGTCGGCAAGACCTTCCCCGACGGCACGCGGGCCGTGAACGAGCTGAGCTTCTCGGTCGCAGACAGCGAGTTCGTCGTCCTCGTCGGCCCCTCGGGCTGCGGGAAGACAACGGCGCTGCGCATGGTCGCCGGGTTGGAGGAGATCACCGACGGCGAGATCCTGATCGGCGACGACGTCATCAATTTCCTCGCCCCGCGCGAGCGCGACGTCGCGATGGTGTTCCAGAACTACGCGCTCTACCCGCAGATGCGGGTCGCGGACAACATCGGCTTCGGGTTGAAGATGCGCGGCGTCCCCAAGGAACGGATCCGTGAGCGAGTCATCGAGATCGCCCGCATGCTCGACCTCGAGCCGCTACTCCACCGCAAGCCGGCGAACCTGTCGGGCGGGCAGCGCCAGCGGGTGGCGATGGGGCGCGCGATCGCGCGGGAGCCGCGCCTCTTCCTGATGGACGAGCCGCTGTCGAATCTCGACGCGAAGCTGCGCGTGCAGATGCGGGCGGAGATCTCGCGGTTGCAGCTCGAGGTCGGCGTGACGACGCTGTACGTCACGCACGACCAAGTCGAGGCGATGACGATGGGCTCCCGGATCGCCGTCATGCGCGGCGGCGAGCTCCAGCAGTACGGTGCGCCGCAGGAACTGTACGAACACCCCGAGAACCTCTTCGTCGCGACGTTCCTGGGCAGCCCGGCCATGAACCTGCTCGAAGCGCGACTCGACCGGGAAGGCTCCGGGCTCGTCGCCCGACTCGGGGCACAGGACATGGCGCTTCCGGACGAGCTGCTGGGGCGACGGCCGTCGCTCGCGGACTACGCGGGCCGGACGATCGGCATCGGCCTGCGCCCCGAGCACCTGCACATAGCGGGCGGGAACGGCAACGGCCGCGCGACGATCCCAGGCGCCGTCACCGTCGTGGAGCTGCTCGGGCCGGAGATCTTCGCGCACATCGAGGTGCAGGCGACTGCGGTCGACAGCGACCTCGTGCGCGAGGGCGCGGCCGTCGACCCGGACGAGGCTGTTGCAGGGCTCAACCTGCATGGCGCCACGACCCTCGTCGGGCGCTTTCCGCCGGAGACGAGAGTACGCCCCGGCGACCGCGTCGACGTCGCCGTCGACCTGTCGCGCCTCCACCTCTTCGACCTGGACACGGGAGCTGCACTGGCATGACCGTGCCGGCCGAGGTAATCGAGCTCGCCCGCGCTGTCCCGCGCGTCACGGGGATGCTCTACGGCGGGGACTACAACCCGGAGCAGTGGCCGGAGGAGACCTGGCTGGAGGACGTCGAGCTGATGCGCGAGGCGGGGGTCAACCTCGTGTCCGTCGGGATCTTCTCCTGGGCGTTGCTCGAGCCGGAGGAGGAGGTCTACGACTTTGCCTGGCTCGACCGCGTGATCGACCTGCTCTGGTCGAACGGGATCGCGATCGACCTCGCGACGCCGACGGCGTCGCCGCCGGCCTGGCTCGCCCGCCGGTATCCCGAGGTGCTGCCGGTCACCGATGACGGCGTGCGGCTCGAGCTCGGCAGCCGACGCCACGCGTGCCCGAGCTCGCCGATCCTGCGCGCGGCCTCGGTGCGGATCGCCGAGCAGCTCGCGCGTCGTTACGGATCCCATCCGGCGCTCGCGATGTGGCACGTCTCGAACGAGTACGGCTGCCATCTGCCCGCCTGCTACTGCGAGGTCTCGGCCGCGCACTTCCGGCGCTGGCTCGAGACGCGCTACGGCTCATTGGCCGAGCTGAACCGCGTCTGGGGAACGGCGTTCTGGGGCCAGCGCTACGGCTCGTTCGACCAGATCGCCCCGCCGCGGCGGACACCCGCGTCGGTCAACCCGACGCAGGCGCTCGACTGGCGGAGGTTCTGCTCCGACGCGTTCCTCGAGTGCTTCGAGGCCGAGCGCGACGTGCTCGCCGCGGCGACGCCCGACGTGCCGGTGACGACCAACTTCATGTGCCGCTTCCAGCCGGTCGACTACTGGAAGTGGGCGGGGCGCGAGGACGTCGTCACGCTCGACTCCTACCCCGACCCGTCCGACCCCGAGGCGCACATCCAGGCCGCGCTCGACTACGACCTCACGCGCTCGCTCGCCGCCGGCCGGCCGTGGCTCCTGCTCGAGCACGCCACGGGTGCCGTCAACTGGCGGCCGGTGAACGTGCCGAAGCGGCCCGGCCAGATGCGGCTCTGGGCGAAACAGGCAGTCGCGCGCGGCTCGGACGGCGCGATGTTCTTTCAGTGGCGCGCGGCGCGCGCCGGAGCGGAGAAGTTCCACAGTGGGATGGTCCCGCACGCCGGCCGGCGCGCCCGCGGCTGGCGTGAGACGGTCGCGCTCGGCGACGAGCTCCGCGCGCTCGCAGAGGTCGCCGGGACGACGGTCGAGGCAGACGTCGCCATCCTCTTCGACTGGGACAACTGGTGGGCCTTCGACGGCGCGGATCATCCGTCGCAGCTGCTCGACCTGCAGCGGATCGTCCTCGACTGGTACCGGCCGCTCTTCGCGGCGAACGTGGCCGTCGACTTCGCGCACCCGGCGCAGGACCTCAGCGGCTATCGCCTCGTCGTGGCGCCTGGGTTACATCTCGCGACGACCGAGACGCTCGGCGCCGCTCACGACCTACGTCGAGGCCGGCGGCGCCCTGGCGATCGGGTACTTCAGCGGCGTCGTCGACGAGAACGACCACGTCCGCTGCGGCTCCGACGCCGACGTGGTCACGCGGCTGCTCGGCGCGCGCGTCGACGAAGTCTGGCCGCTCGTCGCCGGCGCGGAGCAGCGCGTTGCGTTCCGCTCGGGGACGGAGTCGATCGCGCGCGAGTGGACGGAGTGGCTCGAGCCCGACGGCGCCGAGACGCTCGCCACGTACGACGACGGGCCGCTCGCCGGGCTGCCGGCGGTCCTCCGCAACCCGCTCGGCGGCGGTGTCGTCCACTACTGCTCGGCCGGGCTCGACGCAGACGGCATGGCCGAGGTCGTGCGTGCGGCATGCGTGGACGCGGGCGTGGCGGCCGGTCGAGCAGGTGCCTGAAGGCGTCGAGGTGTGCCGGCGTGCGGGCGGCGGCCGCTCGTACCTCTTCCTCCTGAACCATGGCGAGATGCCCGCCGAGCTCGCTTTGCCCGACGGCGGCCGGCTGCTGCTCGGCAGCGCCGAGGGAACGCGCATCCGGCTCGAGCCGCGCGGCGTGGCCGTCGTCCGGGAGGCCTGATCGTGGCAGCGCGGCTCGACCCATACGAGGTCGTCCCGGCGACTCGCGGCGTTAGGGTGGTTGCACGGTGAGCAAAGCGCCCGACCGGTCGGAGAAGAAGGCGAACGGGGCGCCCGGAACGTCGAACGAGGCGGCGCCGATCCCCGCGTACCTGCGGCGGGAGCGGATGCTCGCGGTGATCAAGGAGCGCGAGTACGTCCGCGTCGGCGAGCTGAGCGACCGCTTCGCGATCTCGGACGTCACCGTGCGCACCGACCTTGACGCACTCGCCGCGCGCGGGTATCTCCACCGTGTCCGCGGCGGCGCCGTGCCTCGGTGGATCCCCGGGCAGGAGCAGCCCTTCGAGGAGACGGAGAGCCGCAACGCGGCCGAGAAGGTGGCGATCGGCCAGGCCGCGGCGGCGCTCGTCCGCGACGGCGAGAGCGTGCTGCTCGACGTCGGCACGACGGCCGCCGCCGCCGCGCGCGCCCTCGTGGCGCGCACCGACCTGCTCGATGTGGTCGTCTTCACGAACGGCCTGAAGACCGCGCTCGAGCTCGAGCCCGCCTTCCCGCGCATCACCGTTGTCGTCCTCGGCGGGACGCTTCGGCCGCTCCAGCACTCGCTCGTCAATCCGCTCGCGACGGTGATGCTCAACCAGGTGAACGTCACCACCGTCCTGCTCGGCTGCAACGGGGTCGAGCCCGAGGCGGGCGTGACGAACATCAACCTGCCGGAGGCGGAGATCAAGAAGCGGATGCTCGAGATCGCCAGCCGACGGATCGTGATGGCCGACGGCAGCAAGCTCGGCCGCGTCGAGCTGGCGCGCCTCTGCGCCGTCGAGGACATCGACCTTCTGATCACCGGCCCGTCGGCCGACGGCGCCGTCGTAGACGCGCTGCGCGAGCGCGGCTGCGACGTCGCGATCACGGCCTAGCGGCCGGTCGAACGCGGCCGCGCGTCGGCGCCGAGGTCAGCCGCCACGTGGTCCCGCGTCTCCACGATTTCTGGATGGCGTATGACGAGGTTCTCGCGCAGCGCATCCGCGACCTCGCTGCGGGCGCAGGCGCGCCGAAGCTGACGGAGAAGAAGATGTTCGGTGGGCTCGCGTTTCTCGTTGGCAGCAACATGGCGATCGCCGCGAGCGGGCAGGGCAGGATTCTCGTGCGGGTCCACCCTGAGGAGTCGTCGGCGTTGGTTGCGAAGACGGCGGCCGAGGTGATGGTCATGCGCGGCCGTCCGATGGAGGGGTGGCTCCGCGTCGCCGCCGAGGATGTGCGGACGAAGCGGTCGCTCGCCTCGTGGGTGACGCGTGGCACGGCTTATGCCGCGTCGCTGCCGGCGAAGTAGATCTCTCAGCGATCAACAGCATCCGAGCGACGCGGCCGCGGAGGTGGAATAGCCCCGCCCGCAACGTCGTTTGCGTGGTCAACGAATGGCAGATCACGACTGGAGACCGCCCCGGTGGGTCGTACCGCTCTTCGCGGTGGGGGCGATGGCGCTCGTGCCGTGGATCGTGCTGCTCGTTCGTGTGCTGCCTTCGAGGGACGAGGCTGCGCACTGGGACATCGCCTGGGGCGGATTCGACGTCGCGATGGCGTTGCTGCTGCTAGCGGTCGCACTCGCGGCGTGGCGGCGCTCGCCTTGGCTCGAGGGCGCTGCGACGGCAACGGCGACTCTGCTCTTCGTGGACGCCTGGTTTGACGTGTTGACCTCCTCGACACGTGCCGAGCTCGTCGTCGCGATCGTGTTGGCTGTGCTTGTGGAACTCCCGCTCGCGGTGCTGTGCCTCGTGCTCGCGCGCGACACGGAGAGGCGACTTCGTGCGCCGGCGCTTCGGCTCGTGCAGCCGGACGAGGCCGTGCGCCGTGAGCGATCCGCTGCCTGAGTAACCAGCGGCTCCCCAGAAGCAGGCCCGACGCTCGCATGTGACCGGCACGATCGCAGTCGGTCCGGGGTCGGTTATCGGCTGAGGAACTCGTACCGGGGCCCGGCTTCCCGCGCCACGCCCGCGGCAAGTGACCCGCCTAAAGCAATAGTGGTTGTCGGAACAGGCGACGTCGCGTGCGAATGACTTGCGATGGCGCTGGCTCCTCTCACGGAAGGATCAGGTGGAGGTCTCCGAACTCGTGCCAGCGGTAGCCTCGTGCGGCCGCTGCGCGGTAGGAGCGCTGGAGCAGTTTTGGGCCTGCGGCGGCCTCGATCAGGTGGAGGTGTGATGCCTGTGGGTCGTGCCAGCCGGTGAGCAGGCCGTCGATGGTGCGCAGCCCGCGCTTGGGGCTGATGACGAGGTTGGTTCGGCCTGCGCCGGCGGTGACGCGGCCGGATTGATCGGCGACGGTCTCGAGGGCGCGGACGACGGTGGTGCCGACCGCGATCACGCGGCCGCCCCAGCCGTGCACGGCGTTTACGAGCCGCGCCGTCGTCTCGGGTACCCGGTAGCGCTCCGGGTAGGGCGGCTCGCCGAGTTCTGGTGAGGAGACGCCGGTGTGCAGTGTCAGCGGCGCGATCAGGACCCCGTGTGTCATGAGCGTTGTGACCAGCCGCGTGGTGAAGGGCCGGCCTGCGCTGGGCATCTCGGCGCTGCCGGCCTCGGCCGCGAACACGGTCTGGTAGGCCTCGATCGGCCACTGCGATGGGACGTAGCCGTAGCGGATCGGGCGGCCGTGCCGGTGCAGGTAATCCTCGAGGTTGCCGGTGCCCGACAGTCGTGCCAGGACGAGGCGGTCGCTGCCGGCGTAAGGCGCGAGCAGTTCGGCCGACGCGCCGCCGGGGAGAGTGAGGCGCATACCGGCCGCGGGACGCCGGAGTGGGCTGTCCGCCTCGCTGCGCAGCTCGACGGCCCAGATCTGGCCGACGACCGGAGTGGAGAGGCGCAGCTCGACAGGTCGCTTGGCGAGGTGCCCGTCGAGTGCCGCCGGCAGTGTGCCCGAGGTGTTCACGACGAGCAGGTCCCCGGGCGAGAGGAACTGCGGTAACTCGCGGAACCGTGCATCGTGCAGGCCGCCGTTGTGACGGGTGGCCACCAGCAGCGCAACATCGTCACGGCTACGTCCCCGCTCCTCCGGCGGCTCCTGCGCTTCCCGATGCTCTGTCAGCTCGAGCGCGCTCACGTTGCTGCTCCCGCCAACTCGCGCACGCGGTAGCGGCCGCTCGGCAGCGCCCCCTCGATCAGCGCCAGCAGCCCCGGCAGGCTCGACTCGGGCAGGGGTCGGTCGGAGATGTCCTCGCACGGGAAGGCGTCTTGCTGCATCTGCGTTCGCATGTCGCCCGGGTCGGCCGCATAGACGCGCAATTCGGGATGCTCTGCCGCGAGGATCGCCGTCAGCTGCTCGAGGGCGGCCTTCGAGGAGCCGTAGCCGCCCCAGCCCGCGTACGGCTCGACGGCCGCGTCCGAGGAGATGTGGAGGATGGCCGCGCCGGCCGCGAGCCGTGGGAGCGCTTCCTGTAGCAGCGCCAGCGGCGCGAATACGTTCACCTGGTAGACGCGCACGAGCTCTGGGAGGGAGTAGGCGGCGAGCGCCGGCTGTGGGCTCGGTCCGAGCAGGCTCGCGTTGTTGACGAGTAGGTCGATCCGCTCGCCGGCCGCCTCGACGAGCGCGCGGCGGTGCGCGGAGTCGGCGACGTCGCCCGCGATCGCCACGACGCCCTCGAGACCGGCGACCGCTTGCTCGAGCGCATCCGCTCCCCGTGCATCGACCACCAGCCGCCATTCACGCTCGACCAGGGCGCGGGTGAGGGCGAGGCCGAGCCCGCGTGATGCGCCGGTGAGGATGCCGACCGGCATACGGCTAGGCGGCTGCCTCCGCCGGCAGCCCGTGGCGGGCGATCACGCGCTCGTAGTTGAGCCGTAGCAGCCCGATCACCTGCTCGACGTCGGCTTCGCTCTCGATCCGGTGCGAGCCGAAGCCCGGCCGGCCGGGAAAGATCGGGTGGTAGTCGATCCGCTTCTGCTCGAACAAGGCGGCCCAGACCTCCTTGGGAAAGCCGAAGTGGGCGGAGTGGTCGCCGTGCAGGTGGCCGATCTCCCGCCCGCCCACCGTGAATGCGAACTCGCCCCGTCTGCCGAGCCCTGCCGCAACCCCCGGCCAGGAGCTGACCTCCTCGGTGATCCGCTTGCTCGCCCTCTGCTCGCTCGACATGACGACCTCCTCAGATACCTCCGATTGCCACTGCGGCCAGACTAGTAGTTAAAGTAAACTTGAAGTCAAATCCGCCAACGCGTTTCCTTCTCGAACATGTCTAACCTGCTCCCCATCGGCGAGGTTGCACGCCGCAGCGGCGTGGCCTCCTCGGCCCTTCGCTTCTACGAACAGCGGGGCCTGATCAGCTCCGAGCGGGCCGGCTCAGGCCACCGCCGTTACCCGCGGCCGGTGCTCCGCCGGATCGCCTTCATCGTCTTCGCCCAACGCATCGGGCTGACGCTCGAGGAGATCGGCGCCGAACTCGCCAAACTTCCGCCTCACCAGGCGCCGACACGACGCGACTGGTCCCACCTCTCAGCCAGCTGGACGTCAAGAATCGACGAGCGCATCGCCGAACTCGAGCGCCTCAAGCACGGCCTCACCGAATGCATCGGCTGCGGCTGCCTCTCGCTCGACCGCTGTCAACTCGCCAACCGCGACGACCGCGCCGCCGCCCTCGGCCCCGGCCCCCGCTACTGGATCGGCGACCGACCACCAAACCAAAGCGCGAACTACCCGCAACGCCGAAAGACTCCGTAGGGGCGCTGCGAACGGAATTGTTTTGCGCGCCTCGGGCGTCAATGGAGCAAGCCCTCTGACGCATTCGAACCGTCCGCCAGAGCGGGGTGGCGCTCACGCGGGTGCCGCTGTCGCGACGGCGGCGCGTGCTTCGTCGAGATCGAGGAGTGCGCCGTTCAGACCGGCCTGGTGGAGGTCGCCGCCGGGCATCTCGATCCGTCCGGCGTCGGCGACACCGCCCGCCTTCAACGGGTCGAAGCCGGCGGCACGGATTAGACGCTCGACGGTTGTCGCAGCCGTGTCGTCGTCGGTGGCGTAGAAGAGCACGGTCCGCCGCGGCTCGCGATTTGCCGCGCCCGCGAGAGCGTCTGCGGCGAGCGTGCCGAATGCCTTTGCGTAGTGCGCGCCCGCGGGAAGCAGAGCGGCGACCATCGAGCCGGCCGACTGTCCTTCGGGAAGAGTTCGGATCATCTGCCCGCTCTCGTCGAACCCGAGTGGGTTCGAGGGGTCGACGACGATCTTGTTCTCGAGCAGGCGCGCGTCCGTTCCGATCAGTTCCTTCGTCGTGTCGAGCCACACAGCGAAGACGACGGCGTCGGCCTCCGCGATCGCCTCTTCGACGGAGGCGGCGCGCGCGAGCTCACCTAGCTCTTGTGCGAGCGCCGCTGCATTCGCTTCGTCCTTAGCGGCGAGGACGACGGGCTCGCCGCCGCGGACCAGATGTCGCGCCAGCGTTCCACCGATGTTGCCGGTTCCGATGATTGCGGTTGTCATCGCGACTTCCTCCCTTTATTTGACACCGCAACTAACGAGCCGAACTCGCCTGTCATTCCCTGCCCGCCAACCCGCAAAAACGTGCATGTTCATGCTATAACACGCAGGGTGCTGACGGCTGAACGGAGACAGGCGATCCTCGCGCGGGTCGAGCGTGACGGCAGGGTCGTCGCCTCCGAGCTGGTTGCCAGCCTCGGCGTGTCGGAGGACACCGTCCGCCGCGACCTGCGGGACCTCTCGGAGCAAGGCCTGCTGCATCGGGTTCATGGAGGCGCGCTGGCCTCTGCGCCGGCGGCCGGCTCGTTCACGCATCGGCTCGAGGTCTCACACGAGGAGAAGGCTGCACTCGCCGAGGCGGCGCTGCCGCTGCTCGTTGGCGCACGCGTGATCGTTCTCGACGGCGGCACGACGACGCTGGAGTTGGCCCGCCGTCTCCCCCTGCTCTACGACGGCATCGTCGTCACCAACTCGCCACCGGTTGCGACGGCGCTCTCGGACCACCCGAGGGCCGAGGTCATGCTTGTCGGCGGCCGGCTCCTGAAGGACGCGCAGGTCGCGGTCGGGCCGGGCGCCGTCGAGGGGTTCCAGACGGTGCGGGCGGACATATGCGTACTCGGCATCTGCTCGCTGCATCCCGACGTCGGCGTCACGACGCTCGACAACGAAGAGGCGTACGTGAAGCGCGCGATGGTGGCCTCGGCGGGTGAGGTGATCGCGCTGGCGACGGCGGACAAGCTCCGCACCGCGAGCCCGTGGGTCGTGGCGCAACTCGCGGACATCGACCACCTGGTCACTGACGGTGGCGGCGAGCTGACACGCCCGTATACGAGCGCCGGCATCGACGTGGTGACCGTATGACGCCGCGCATGGCGACGTTCACGGTCTTCGCGATCAACGGTGCGATGATGGGAACCTGGGTCGCGCACATCCCGTGGCTGCAGGACCACCTCGGGATCTCGAAGGCGACGCTCGGGTTGTGCCTGCTGTGCATTGCCGCGGGCGCGCTCGTCTCGATGCCGCTGACCGGCCACATCCTCGACGGCCGCTCGAGCGCCTCGGTCACGCGCGCCGCCACGCTGATCTTTTGCCTGATGCTGCCGCTGCCGCTGCTGGCGACGAGCCCGATCACCCTTGCCGCGATCCTGTTCGCCTTCGGGGCCAGTGGCGGGGCGATGGACGTCGCGATGAACGCGCACGGCGTCGCTGTCGAACGCGAACTGGGAAGGCCGATCATGTCGTCGCTGCACGGTGGCTGGAGCGTGGGCGGGTTCCTCTCGGCGGGTCTGGTCGCGATCGCCGCCGCAGTGGGAGTCGACCCAAGGCTGGAGAGCCTGCTCGTCGGGGTTGCGCTCTGGGTGACCGCGCTGTGGATCACCAAGCGGCTCGGGAGCGTATCGACCCATTCCGAGGCGAGGAGCGGGTTCGCGCGGCCCTCGCGCGCCGTGCTCCTGATCGGCGGACTGTGCTTCCTGGCGATGATGACGGAGGGAGCGATCGGCGACTGGAGCGGGATCTACCTCCGTCACGACGCCGGCGCGAGCGCCGCGGCGGCAGCGACGGCATTCACCGGCTTCTCACTCGGGATGGCCGTCGCGCGCCTCGGCGGCGATCTGCTGAATGAGCGGCTCGGCGCCGCGACGCTGATGCGCGGCGGCATGGCGCTGGTGGCGGTCGCGCTCGGCGGCGTGCTGCTGATCGGCCAGACGGTGCCTGCGGTGATCGGCTTCGCCGTCTGCGGTCTCGGCATCGCGAACGCCGTGCCGCTGCTCTTCAGCGCGGCGGGTCGGCTCGATCCGCCGGGTCCGTCACTGGCCGCCACCTTCACGATCGGCTACACGGGCTTCATCGTTGGTCCGCCGCTCATCGGTCTTCTCGCCGATTGGGTCGGGCTGCCAATGACGCTCGCGCTGCTCGTGGTCGCAGCGCTCGCCGTAGCCGTGTTGGGCGGCCGCGCCACGGCGACCAAACCGACGATGATCTCTCCCGACGGCGATCCGCCGACTGTCGTCCCGGAACCAGAGGCAGCGATCCACTAGACGGAATGTCACGCGCTGAATCTCACCACTCCGGGGCTGGTTCGAGGAGCTGAGTTTGCATCGCGTTGGTGAGCCAAGTGCGAAACCTGCGTTCCGTCCAGCCGCGTTCCATGACGAGTAGCCGGTAGAGGCCCGGGTCGTTGAGAACCCAGAGGATGTCGCTCGCGCTCTGGCGGTCGAGGCCGTCGAGCAGGGCGTTGCGTTCGGCAAGCCTGCGGACGAGGCCGGTCGCCGCGGTGCGTCGTTCCTCGGTGATGACGTGCCAGAGCTCGCGCGCCTCAGGGTCCGCGTGCGCGGCCGCCCTCACAGCCTCATAGAGCGGCGCGAGCCGGCGGCCGACCTCGACCATCACGCCTGCGTAGCCGGCGAGAAGCTTGTGTGCGTCTGCTTCGGCACTGATTTTGCGGCTGCGTGCTTGCTGGCCGAGGGGTGTGTTCGCGTTGGCCGGACCGCGGACGGCGAGCCGGTAGGCCTCTTTCAGCAGCTCGGGCTTGCCGCCGACGGAGTTGAAGACAGTGGCGCGCCCAACGGCTGCGGCCCCGGCGACGTCTTCGATGGAGGTTGCCGCGTAGCCGCGTTCCGCAAAGAGGCGCCCGGCGGCATCGACGATGGCGAGTCTCGTCGCTTCCGCCCGCTCGCGCCGGAGCGAGGAATCGTAGGAGCGCTTGACTCGCCGACTCTTATTCGCCATACTATAAGTCTAACCAATCTGGTGGTCATCACAGTGCCGCCGGTCAGCCGTGAGGAGAGCCACAGATGGCGCCAATCGTCGAGAGCATCGAGATCAACCGCAAGCCCGAAGATGTCTTCGCGTACGTCGACGATCTTGGCAAGCGCGCCGAGTGGCAGAAAGGCATTGTCAGCGTGCATCTCGATACCGACGGCCCGATGCGGGTGGGCGCCCGCGCGACCGACACGCGCCGCATGCCGGGCGGGACACGCGAGATCACCTACGAGATCACGAGGCACGATCCGCCGCGCACAAGCTCGTTCCGAACCGTCTCCGGACCCGTCCGTCCCACCGGAATCATCAGCGTCGAGCCACTCGCCGGCGGCGCGCGGTCGAAGCTGACACTTGAGCTCGAGATCAAGGGCCACGGTGTCGGCGTTTTCTTTGCGCTGCTCGCCCGCGCCAGTGCTCGCAAGGAGATCCCGAAGAGCCACGAGCGCCTCAGGGAGATCCTCGAGCGCGACAACCGAAGGGACGCCGCATGAGACGCATGCACAGCACCTACCTCAAGACAACCGCCGCGCTCGCACTCGCATGCTCGACAGCGCTCGTCTTCGCCGTGACGACCGTTCAGGCGCGCCCGGCAGCGGCAACGACCACGACCACGACCGTGTCTTCGTGCAAGATCGTGATCACCGCCGCCCCCTGGAGCATTCGCACTGCGGGCGGAAACATCGCGGGTAACCGCTATACGCTCACCGGGGAAGGCATGCCCTGTTCCTCAGCACACACGTGGGCGACGAGGTTCACGCATCAGCAGGGAACGAGTCCGATCAAAGGCCCGGCCGGCTTCAACTGCACGTCGTTTTCGACTGCCGCTTCAGGAGACAAGCTCCTGTACTCCGGTGCCTGCATGCGGCGCCCACACAACATCCCCTTCTTCGAGTGGGCACCGAAACTGCCCCGATCCTGACCGCGCTCGCTGAGCGTCGTCACTGAGGAATGTCGCGCGCTCGCCGGTGTGGCCTCCTGGCGGCCGAACAGCCGGAGGACGGGGGCTGCGGTCATGAGAGGGCGGCGCCGAGCGCGCTCCTCGTCGCCCACGAGCGCGCGTACGAACGCCTCGACCTCGTCCGCGGCCAGGTCCGCGCTCGAACCGCCGATCTCGAGCAGTGCCGAGCCGCTTGCCATCAAGCTGATACAAGCACGGTCTGTGCGGCTAAGCGTCATCACCGACGAGATCGACCCGAGCCTCGACCACGCCCTAGACGTCTGCGAGGAGCTCGATCTCGACGCCGTCGAGCTGCGCACGCTCGACGGCAAACAGATCGTCGACCACTCCGAAGCCGAGCTCGAAGCGGTGAAAGCAGAGCTCGACCGGCGAGGGCTCGCCGTCTGCGCAATCGCCTCTCCGTTCCTCAAGTGCGATCGCGGCGAGGATCAGGACGCAGTCCTCGAACGGACGCTCCGTGTTGCGGCCGCGCTCGAGGCACCGGTCGTCCGCGCGTTTGGCTACTGGCGCGAGCCCGATCCTGCCGAGTCCCTGCTCGACCTCGGCCGTACGCTCCGCGCCGCGACGACGCGTGCCCACACGGCCGGGCTGACGCTCGCGCTCGAGAACGAGCACGAGTGCAACGTCGCGACCGCCGCCGAGGCGCGAGCTGCGCTTGCCGCCGCAGACGCGTCGCAACTCCGCGTCATCTGGGACCCGGGCAACGCTGCGATGCTCGATCCCGCCGCGTGGACCGGGCTCGGCGGACTCGAGTCGATCGTCGACCGCGTCGTCCACGTTCACCTCAAGGACGTCAGCCCGGCGGCAGCATGGACGCGGATCGGCGATGGCATCGTCGACTTTCGTGCGCAGCTTTCCTGTTTGTACGACGCCGGCTACGACGGGTATCTCTCGTTCGAGACGCACTATGTGCGCGACGGCAGTGGCGAGCTCGCGACGCGCGACTGCGTCGCCGCGTTGAGGGCGCTCACGTGATGCTGCGGTACGGGCTGATCGGCGCCGGTGTCGCGGCGGACATGCACCTCGACGCGATCGCGCTGCGCGATGACGTCGAGCTCGTCGGGATCGCGTCACTCAACAGGGAGGCGACGGAGGCACGCGCGCGCGAGCACGGCTGCCGTGCGTTCGGCGCGAGTGACGAGCTGCTCGCGGAGGGACTCGACGTCGTCGTCGTCGCAACGCCGCATTCCTCGCACGCCGAGCTGACGATTGCGGCGTTGGAGGGCGGCGCGCACGTGCTGTGCGAGAAGCCGCTCGCCGTCGAAGCGCGCGAAGCCGACGCTATGGTCGCCTCCGCCGAGCGGGCGGGGAAGTTGCTCGGCGTCGCCTTCCAGCAGCGGTTCCGACCGGTGATCGCCGCCGCGCGAAGGCTGCTCGACGACGGCAGGTTGGGGTCGCTCGTCCGCGCGTCGATCGTCGACCCGCTCTACCGGCCGAACGTGTACTACCGAACAGCAGACTGGCGCGGCACGTGGAGGGGGGAGGGCGGCGGCGTATTGCTGAACCAGGCGTCGCACACCCTCGATCTGCTCTGCCACCTCGCCGGGCCGCCCGAGATCGTCTCTGGCATCGCGCAGCGGCGCGCGCAGCCGATGGAGGCTGAGGACACGGCGACAGCATTGCTCTTGTATGCCGGCGGGGCCGTCGGGACGTTCGCGACCTCGACGCTCGAGCCGGGCGTTCAGCGCATCGAGCTCGTCGGCGACCGCGGACGGATCGAGATCGTCGGCGATTCGATCGCGTTCGAGCGCTTCGAGCCGCCGATCTCGGAACACCTCGTGACTGCGACCCACATGTTCGCGGCGCCCGCGGGTGTCGCCGAGGCAGTTGAGCTGTCGCCGGGCCGTGGCGACCACCGTGACGTGCATGCAGACTTCGTTGCAGCGGTCCGAGAAGGACGCGAGCCGCGCGTGCCCGCGCGCGAGGCGCTCTGGTCGTTGGAGGTCGCGAACGCGATCGTCCTCTCGACGCACGAAGGACGTGCAGTGCCGCTGCCGGTCGACCGGGACGCGTACGCCGCGCTGCTCGCGACGCTGCGAGGCCAATGATGCGTATCGCGTTCTCGAACCTCGCCGCGCCCGGGTGGACGCTCGAGCGCACGGTCGAGGCCGTGCAGGCGTTCGGCTACGACGGGCTCGAGCTGCGATTGCTCGACGGCGAGCCGATCGACGTCCTCGAAGTCGCCCCCTCGACCCGCCGCGCGGTCGCAGCTGCGCTTGCCGCGACTCCGCTCGTCTGTCTCGATACGTCGATAGAGCTGGCCGGCGCGTTCGAGCGTGCGGTTCCGGCCGCGATCGACCTCGCGCGCGAGTGGGGGACGGACATGCTTCGCGTCTTCGGGGGCGACGTTCGCGACCTCGACGACGTCGCGCATCGACTCGAGCCGCTTCTCGAGGAGGATGTCGTCGTCGCGCTCGAGACGCACGACCACTTTGCGAGCGCAACGCGCGTCGCCGAGCTCGTCCGAATCGTCGGGAGCCCGTCATTCGGTGCGATCTGGGACATGCACCATCCGGCGCGCGTCGGCGAGTCGCCGGCGGATGTGGTGGGCCAGCTCGGCGCGGCCGTCAGGCTCGTGCACGTGAAAGACGCGCGGCGGCGTGGCGACGACTGGGAGCTGGTGCCGCTCGGCGAGGGCGAGCTGCCGGTGCGCGAAAGCATTGCCGCCCTGGGTGCGCTCGGCTACGAGGGCTGGCTGAGCGTCGAGTGGGAGAAGCGCTGGCATCCGGAGCTGGCGGAGCCGGAACTCGCGCTGCCCCGGGAGCTCGCCGCCCTGCGTGCCGTTCTCGAGGCGCCCAGATCATGACCGCGGAGATGTGGCTCTAGGCGCGGCGGTTTTGCACGTCGTTACGCAGCTCTCGACGCTGCGCTCGTTGCCCCAGTTCGCGCGCGTTTGCGCCGCTCTGCTCCTAGATGCTCCATGATTTGTCGCCTGTCGTGACGACAAGGACAGGCCCGCGGATGGCGCGTGGTCGAGTTCCCGTGCAGGCGAGGACTGGATACAGGGAGGTGCCGGATGAAGGCGATTGTGGTGACAGACGAGGCCGCGGGGACGGCCGGGATGACGCTCGTGGAGCGGCCCGAGCCGAACGCGGCGGAGAACGACGTCGTCGTTCAGGTTCATGCGTCGGGATTCACCCCGGGTGAGCTGACGTGGACCGGGACGTGGACCGATCGCCTCGGCCGGGACCGAACACCGTCGATCCCTGGGCACGAGGTGGCCGGAGTGGTCAGCGCCCTCGGCTATGGCACGACGGGGCTGTCGGTGGGACGGCGGGTGTTCGGCCTCACGGACTGGACCCGCGACGGCACCCTGGCGGAGTACGTGGCCGTCGAGGCGCGTAACCTCGCGGCGCTGCCGGGCGACGTCGACTTCACGGTGGGCGCGAGCCTGCCGATCTCGGGCCTGACCGCGTGGCAAGGATTGTTCGTGCACGGCCGCGTCCAGGTGGGGCAGAGCGTCCTCGTGCACGGCGCGGCCGGTGGAGTCGGATCGATGGTCACGCAGCTCGCACGCGAGGTGGGCGCCTACGTCATCGGCACCGGACGTTCCGCCGACCGTCAGACGGCGCTCGACTTCGGCGCGCAGGAGTTCGTCGATCTTCAGAACGACTCGCTGGAAGACGTCGGCGGCGTCGATCTGGTTTTCGACGTGATCGGCGGAGACATCGGGAAGCGGTCTGCGGCTCTGGTTCGAGCCGGCGGGACGCTGGTGACCATCGCCGGGCCGCCCGAGGCGCGGCCGGCCGACGGCCTGGCGGTCGACTTCGTCGTCGAGGCCGATCGTGCGCAGTTGGGTGAGGTCGTCCAGCGGGTCCGGGATGGTCGGCTGCGGACGAACATCGGCACCGTCGCGGCCCTCGACGACGCCGTTGCCGCTTTCAACCCGACCGAGCGGATCAAGGGGAAGACGATCATCCGCGTTCGTCCATAGGGACGCGGAGTAGGACGCCGACGTGTGGCGTCGGTGATGCTGTTGTGAACCGAAGATGTCGCGTAGGCGGGATTGATTACAGAGGGGTGTTCAGATGAAAGCGATCGTGGTGACGGATCGGGCCGCGGGAACGGCCGGGATGAAGCTCGTGGAGCGACCCGATCCGGATGCGGCGAGGCTCGCCAGCCTTGAAGGCGCGAACTACGGCGATGTCGTCGTTGAAGTTCATGCGTCGGGATTCACCGGGAATGAGCTGGAGTGGCCCTCGACCTGGATCGATCGCCTCGGCCGTGACCGGACGCCTTCGATTCCCGGGCACGAGGTGGCCGGAGTGGTCACCTCCCTCAGCTATGGAGCTACGGGGCTGTCGGTGGGACAGCGGGTGTTCGGCCTTACGGACTGGACTCGCGACGGCACCCTCGCGGAATACACGGTCGTCGAGGCACGCAACCTCGCGCCGCTGCCGGGCGACGTCGACTTCACGGTGGGCGCAGGCGTCGCGATGACGGGCCTGACCGCGTGGCAAGGTCTGTTCGAGCACGGCCGCCTTCAGGCCGGCCAGAGCGTCCTCGTGCACGGCGCGGCCGGCGCAGTCGGCTCGATGGCAACCCAGCTCGCACGAGAGGCCGGCGCACACGTCATCGGCACCGGGCGCGCCGCCGGCCGGCAGACGGCACTCGACTTCGGCGCGCACGAGTTCGTCGACCTCGACAACGACACCCTGGAAGACGTCGGCGGAGTCGACCTGGTGTTCGACGTCCTCGGCGGCGACATCCAGAAGCGGTCCGCGGGTGTGGTTCGAGCTGGAGGAACGCTGGTGACCGTCACCGGCCCGCCGGAGGCGTGGCCCGCGGACGGCCTGGCGATCGACTTCGTTGTCATGTCCGATCGCGCCCAACTGAGTGAGATCGCCCAGCGGGTCCGGGACGGTCGGCTGCGGACGAACATCGGCACCGTCGCGGCCCTCGACGACGCCGTTGCCGCTTTCAACCCGACCGAGCGGATCAAGGGGAAGACGATCATCCGCGTTCGTCCGTGAGGACTCGGGACGGCGAGCGGTCCTGCTCTGGTCGTGGATAGCGTCACGCCGGACGAGCCGCGCCGTGCCCCGTCGTCGGTGGCACGTCCTGCGCGGTGCCATAGGATCGCGCCGTGCCGTTCACGCTCAGGAACATCAAGGAGGATCTGGAGGACATCGGCTCTCGGTTCGACGGCGCGCCAGACCTGGAGTTCCGCGCGGCGACCAAGGCGCTCGACCTCGAGAGATCCGGCCTGAGCTACCAGCGCATCCCGCCCGGCTATCGCTTTCCGTACGGCCACACGCACAAGAAGCAAGAGGAGGTGTACGTGGTCCTGCGCGGGAGCGGGCGGATGAAGGTCGACGACGAGATCGTCGAGCTCAAGGAATGGGACGCGGTGCGCGTCCCGCCCGGTGCGTGGCGAGGCTACGAGGCCGGGCAGGAGGGTCTCGAGATCCTCGTCATCGGCGCGCCGAATCTCGGCGAGGATCCGCGCGAAGATGTTGCTGGCCAGCGCGACTGGTGGGGTGACTAGAAGAGCTCTCCAGAAGTTTGAGCGTTAGGCCGCGAGTCGGCGGTCGGGCTCGCGGTCGATTGCATCGCGGGCGTCGCCGTCTTGTGCTGCGAGTTGGCCGGCAAGCGATCCGATTGGGCGGCCGCCGCGTGCTTGGAGCGGTCCGTAGGGGCCGCTGCTGAGGTACACGACGGGATGCCCACTCTCCTGTAGACGCTGCACATCTTCGAGCGTCTCCTCCGCTGGCAATGGGTTGATGACGATCAACCCGTCCGTGTTCCACGGGCCTACCGGAGAAAAGATCCTGTTCGTACCGAGCGAAGGCCACGCAGGCGCTGCATTTCGCGCACTCGAGCCTACGGCAACCGTCGTCAGCAGGTTTACCCCCTCCCGCCGAGCAGCTGCAGTCAGGCACGTGACGAGCGACCCGAGATAGACATCCAGGTCTCCCCCGTAAACCTGCCAGCCGTAGAGCACGCCAAGGGTCGGGCAACGCCTCCGCAACCCGGAATGGCTTTCGGTCTCGCGTGTCCACATATGTTGAATATCGACTCGACGGACAGTTCACGTGAGCGTTGTTCCGGGCTGACGGGCTACTCCTGTTGTTGCGTGGATTCGCCGGAGTCGGAGAGTGGGCGTTCACGGGGCAGGTCGGCGGTGGCGGTGTAACCCGCGGAGTGCGAGCGTCGCGGCAAGGCTGAGAACGACGAGGGCGAGCAGTGGGTGGAGGCCGCCAACCCAGTCGTGGGCGTTTGCGAGGCCGGCTTGGATGAAGCCGACGATTGCGACCAGGAATGAGAGCAGCAGATCGAGTCGGGGAAGCCAGGCGATGAGCGCGGTGAGGAGGACGAACAGCTCGGGGCCTTGCAGGGCGAAGCCCACGGTTCGGTGCGCGTCGAGTGCTCCCTGGCCGGCGCCAAAGATGTAGGAGCCGATCAGGTAGACCTGCAGGAAGACGCCGAGGACGATTGCCGAGGCGAACGTGAGGTGCAGCCAATCGGCGCCGCTTCGGACGAACCGGCGGACGTGGTTCCGACCGGGCCGGCGCTGCGGCGCGATGTCGATCGTGGCCGTCGCCCCGGGCCGCTCGGCCGTCGCCACGCTTCGTGGGGAGGTGTCGCTCATGTGCCCTGCTCCTGGGGCCGCAGCTGCGGCGCGGTTGCTGAGGATGGGACCGGCTGTGTGTAGAGGGCCACGGCGAGCGCGAGCAGGCAGAGGCCGTAGCCGGCGACGCTGGTCGGGAGGGCCTTGGTGAAGCTCAACCCGACGAGCGCGGTGCTCCAGAGTCCGACGGCGAGCGGCGTGAAGCGGCGCCAGTCGCTCCAGAGTCGGGCCTGCAGTGTGGCGACGCCGGCCGCGAGGAACCCGACCGCCGTGAGTAGGGTGCCGATGCCGAAGATCGCGCCCACGATCGTGGCGCCGGTGTCGTCGACTTGCTGCGCGCGGATCGGGATCGATGCCAGCTCGCCGACGAAGAGCAGGGCGGTGCCGGCCAGCGCCAGGATCACGCCCACGCGAGCGGCACGGCTTCGGCCGGAGAGACCGCTGCACGCGAACCCGAGCACGCCGATGAAGATGAGCACGTGCAGTGAGGCCGCAAAGATCGAGAAGGGAACGAGCGCGCTGCTCGACCAGGGGTAGCTCCATAGCTTGTCCGAGACACTGCTCTCTGGCTGCACGACCGCCTGGATGACGAGGCCGCTGATCGCGGTCGCCGTTGCGCCGACGATGCCGGCGACGGCGGCCCGGCGGAGAGAGTGGATGTTCGCTTGCGCCATGTCAGCCTCGCTTCCAGAGTGGTGGTCGATCTTCTGCAGCGACGCTACGAGCGCAGAGCCGGTCCGTCATCGGCGGCAGTTCTCGACTTGCCTCAGCGCTAGTACTGATCAGGTGGCAGTACCAGCGCGCTGGCCACGCTGCGCCGCGGGGGTGACAATGGACGCGATGGACGAGCTTGCGTCGGCGGCCGCTCCTGCTGCGCGCCGCGACCCCGGAGACAACGAAGCAATGGCCGAGGACGTCCTTGCCCAGCGAGGTAGCTACGCGACCGCGCGACGAGTCGCGGCGCTCGTTTGGGGTCTTTGCGTGCTGATCGCCGTTGCGGCGCTCATCTTGCTCGTGATCGGCCCGGGCCGTGTCCTGCCGAGCGACATCTTCGCCGGGGTTGGCGGCCTCTCGTTCCTGATCCTTGCGCTGACGTTCGCCTCGGTGGGGGCGATCGTCGCTCGGCGCGTGCCGGAGAACACGATCGGCTGGATCTTCTTACTCACCGGCTTCGCGAACAGCGTTCAGCTGCTCAGCTGGCAGTACGCCGATGTCGGCCTGCGCGCGACCCACCGCTTCGCTGGCGCAACCGCGGCGGCTGTCTTCAACACCGTGATCGGCGAGGCGACCGCGGGGCTGCTCGGCCTCTCGCTGCTTCTGTTTCCGGATGGGCGGCTTCCCTCGCGGCGGTGGCGACCAGCGCTCGGGGGCCTACTGCTCGGAATGACTCTGCTCGTGCTGGCGGGGACGCTGCGCCCCGGGCGCTACGCCGAGCCGTTCGCACAGGTGTCGAACCCGTTCGGCCTCGGGGGTGCGCGCGGGGTGATGGACGCGGTCGACCTCGCCGGCTGGCTGTTCGTGATGGCCGGGATCGGGCTCGGGGCGGTGGCGATGGTCGTCCGCCTGCGGCGAGCGCGCGGCCTTGAGCGTCAGCAGCTCAAGCTCGTGCTCGCGGTCGGCTCGGTCGCCGCGGCCGCGGCCGCTCTTGTCATGACGACCTGGTTCATCTGGCCGACGGGACATCTGCAGGTGCGGATCGCGGTGCTCGGCGTTTGCTTCGCGAGCGTGCCGCTCGTCGCCGGAGTCGCGATCCTTCGCTACCGCCTGTACGAGATCGACGTCGTCGTCAACCGCACCCTGGTCTACGCCGCGGTCACTGTCATCCTGGCGGCGGCGTTCGCGGCGACGGTCGTGCTGCTGGGGACGGCGCTCGGGCGGGGGTCAGGGTGGGCGACCGCCGGCGCGACGCTCGTCGTCGCGGTCGCGTTTCGCTCGCTGCGTGCGCGGGTGCAGGACGCGGTCGATCGTCGCTTCAACCGTGCGCGCTACGAGGCGTTGCGGCGGATGGCCGACTTTCACGAGGACCTGCGCGCCGGTCGGGCGGCCCCCGAGGAGGTGGAGGACGTCCTTCGGGGGGTGTTGTCCGACCCGCGGCTGGAGCTCCTCTTCTTTCTGCCTGAGAGCGAGCTCTACGTCGACGGGCGCGGATTACCCGTCTCCGACTTTCCCAACGACGGGCGGCGGCGGGTCCCGGTCGAGCGCGGCGGCGAGCCGCTCGGCATCGTGCTCCACGAGCTCGCGAGCGAGGAAGACCCCACCCTGCTGCGCAGGGTCGTCGAGGCCGGGGGGCTTGCGATCGAGATCGCGCGGCTGCGAGTCGAGCTACGCTGCCAACTGGCCGAGGTCGAAGCCTCGCGCGCGCGGATCGTCGCGGCCGCAAACGACGAGCGTCGGCGGATCGAGCGCGATCTCCACGACGGCGCCCAGCAGCGGCTCGTCTCGATCGGGCTGACGCTACGCCATGCCCAGCACGAGCTCGGGTCGGCGTCGCCGGAGCGCGCCGGCCAGACCCTCGGTGGCGCGGTCGCCGAGGTCGCCGTTGCGATCGAGGAGCTGCGCGAGCTGGCGCGCGGGCTGCCGCCGTCGCAGCTCGATGGCGGGCTTGCGCCGGCCTTCCACGAGCTAGCCCGCCGAGCGCCGCTACCTGTCGAGGTGGATGCGCCGGGCGAGCGTTTCGGCCGAGACGTCGAGGCGGCGGCCTACTTCATCGGCTGCGAGGGCCTCACCAACGCCGTCAAGCACGCCCACGCCACCAAGGTCCTCCTCAGCGCGGGGCGGCGAGACCGGCAGCTCGTCGTCTCCATCGCCGACGACGGCATCGGAGGCGCGATCGTTGGGCAGGGATCAGGCCTGCGAGGGCTCTCCGACCGCATCGCCGCCCTCGGAGGCACACTGCTGATCGAGAGCGCCCCTGGCGCCGGCACGATTCTGACCGCGGAGCTGCCGTGCGCGTCGTGATCGCCGAAGACCAGGTGCTGCTGCGCGAAGGCCTCGGGCGTCTGTTCGAGGACGGCGGACACCAGGTCGTCGCTTCGCTCGGCGACGCACACGGGCTGCTGTCGGCGATCACCGAGCACGAGCCCGACCTCGTCGTCCTCGACATCCGGATGCCGCCGACCTTCACCGACGAGGGCGCGCAAGCGGCGAAGGAGATCAAGGAGTCCCACCCTGGCCTCGGCGTGCTCCTCCTCTCCCAACACATCGAAACGAGTCACGCGGTTGCACTCGTCACGCTTGGCGGCTTCGGCTATCTACTCAAAGACCGCGTACTCGAAGTCGGCGAGTTCCTCGCCGCCGCAGAACGGGTCGCCCAAGGAGGATCCGCGCTCGACCCCAAGGTCGTCGCAAGCCTCGTTGCAACCCGAGGCGACCACGACTCACTCGGTCAGCTCACCGACCGCGAACGCGACGTGCTCGAACTGATGGCCGAAGGCCTCACCAACGCAGGCATCGCCAAGCGCCTCCACCTCAGCGAGCGCACAGTCGAGGCCCACGTGCGCCACATTCTGATGAAACTCGAGATGCCCGAAAGTGAGGACGGACACCGCCGCGTCCTTGCGGTACTCACCCACTTAAGCGCAACACAGCGCCGCTGACATCGGCCTTGGCGGTGGGCACCGGCTCTGGGCAGGTCCGGGGTTGGCGGGGGACAACTGTGATGCCCTAGTCGTGTGGTTGGACGAAGCCGGTTTCGTAGGCGAGGACGACGGCTTGGACGCGTCGGTCCACCGCAGTCTCCGTACCTCCGTGATCGTTAGCGTGGGTAGGCTGGCGGAATGGCCTCGAGGGGAGGTCGTCCGGTGGGGCCCACCTAGTGCAGGCCCCACCGCATGACGACATCAGTCGCCGCTGTTGGCTCCCTGGCCCAACAAACCGAAGTAGTGACTGAGCGACCAGCTCGCAACCGAGTCGCCGAGGGTCTCACCCGCGACGACTGAGCTGCGCCAGTGCAGTCCGGCCCAGACTCGGGCGTTGACGACCTCGTCCTTGAGCTGCTGCGCGGTGTCGAAGTGCTCGGTCGTCGTCAGGGTCGTGGCGCCGCCGGTCGCACCCCAAACGGTCGCGTTGATCGTCTGCGTCCCGAGAGCGGTTGCGAGCACGTCTGCCAGAGCTGATGTGACGCAGCCGTGCGCTGCCGGATACTCGGGGTGGTTCGGCGTCGAGAGAAGCGGCGTCCAGGCCGGGTCCGCAGTCGTTGCTGCGTTGCCGTCGAGGTCCGCGTTCCGGATCGCCGAATAGGGCCGCCACGCCAGGTGGTTGTACTTCGAGTCGAAGCACGCGATTCCGGCATCGGCGGTGGTCAGTGACCCCATTGCCATCAGGTGCACCGCGTCGACGAGATCCAGGCCGCGCTGGACCGCGACGTCACGGTAGAGCTGGTTCTGCTGACTCGGCACGTTGGCGTTCCAGAAGCGCGCGATTGCCGTCTCGCCGGGCGTGCGCACGATGCTCGTCGCGGAGCCGTAGTCCTTCGTCTCGTTGAAGTCCGCCGCGTATTGTGCGCTCCCCAATGCGGCCTGTGACGGCGCACGGAACTGTGACGCGGTCTCGATCGTGAACGGCCGCATGAACGCGACCCACGGCGTCTGTGCTCCAACGGCGACGAACGGCGGCACGACCTGCCACTGTCCGGCGTTCGTCGCGGTGTAGACGAACGGTGCGCCGAACACCTCCGTCGGTGCATCGAGCCCGTCTCCAGCGCGCAGCTGCACGATGTCGGCCGCTGCGGCCCGGCCGACCGCGATCCCGCGCGCCGTCCTCTTGTCGGCGGGCAGCGCCCCGATCGAGTCCGCGTAGTGCACTGCGAGTGCGCCTGACGGGTCGCCGAGGTAGTAGACCAGCGTCGCGTACGCAGCCGATGCAACGGCCGCCTCGACGGACGCGTCGCCGGCCCCGAATTCGAAGTGATGGTACGGGCGATACCGGTGATCGATCTTCGTGACCGCGTCGTAGACCGCCGCCTCAACGTACGCCATGTAGATCAGCCCTTCGGGCTGATACAGCGCACGTGGCGCCCCTCCGACGGGGACACCGTCCAGCGTCTGCGCGGCCCGAACCGCGGCCACCGCGTACGAATTCCAGTCGAGCGCCACCTGCGACGAGACCGGCGCCGAGCCGGACTGAGTGCTGACCGTCGCGGAGGCGGTGGCTGCAGTGGCGGCGCAGATGACAATTGCGAGCAGAACAGCGAGAATCTTCATTTCTCCTCCTCGTCCGTTTGGGTTGTTCTCCTGCGAGCGATCGTGATCGGGGCTTCCTGGTCCAGTCCGGCGCGGAAGGCGAGTAGCAGCGCCTCGAGGTGGGAGAGCGCCATGCCGTGTGCGTCCCGCGCGTGACGACGGACTTCGGCGACAAGACCGTCCTCGTCCTCTGCGCGGGCCTCGAACCCGCATTCGCAATGAAGCACCTGTTCCACGACTCCTCGCACCGAACGTACGAGGGGCCGTCAACGTCAGGGCAAGACGGTGGCAACCCCACGGCAATGTGGGTTACAGCTGAAGGTCTTCCTCGTGTTGCGGAGGCTCGTGCAGTTGCCGGCGTTCTACTGGCCGCTTCGAGTAGATGCAGCGGTTTCCGCGCGAAGCAGGCGCGGTCTACGCCCCGCCTACGACCCTCTCCGACGCCGTCACGACCTTGCCGTCAGCGCTGTCCTACCGTACCCAGAGCTGGTCGATCAGCAAGCCCATCCCGTCCGGGCTGAACTGGTAGTTGCCGACCCGCTTCGAGAGAAAGTTCACGTCCTTCGTCGCAATGAGCGGCACCCACAGAGCGGCGTCGGTGACCTCGCGGTCGACCCGTTGCCAGAGCGCGCGGGCTCCGGCGGGATCGCTCTGCTGCTCCGCCTCCGCCTTCTGCATCTGCCGGTCGATGCTCGGGTCACAGAACTCGCTTACGTTGTTGTTGTCGAAGCTGCCGGGGACGAACGCTGCGCAGCTGAAGAGCCCGTCCAGGAACGTCGCCGGGGACGGGTAGGACGCCGCCGCGCCGTAGAAGCCGATCTGCGCCCGGTTCCGCGAGTCCCCGACCCTACCCCACCATGTGTCGCCGCGAACCGGTTTCAGGGTCACGCGGTAGCCGAGCGAGTGCAGCACCTTCACGGCCACCCGGGTGAAGCCCGTCGCCTGGTTCCACGCCCAGACGGTGACCTTCATGCCGCGAGTTCCCGAACGTGCGACGAGCGCCCTAGCCGTCGCCAGGTCGGGCGCCGACCACTTGCCGTGCTTCGTCGAGCCGGCCGTGTAGGGGCAGTACGGCCGATAGCCGGGGAAGTTCGGCGGCAGGGTCTGGCACGTCGGCTCGGCGAGGCTCGGCCCGCCCCAGGCGTTCGTCGCTGCGGCGCGGTCGACGGCGAAGTTCACGGCCCTGCGGACGTCGAGCCGGTTGAACGGTGGGACGCGGGTGTTGAGGAAGAGCGCCTGGATGTTCGGCCTCGGGTCGGAGTGCATCTGGCCCGCGTACCGGAGCTCGAGCCTCGACGCCTGCGAGGCCGTGAGCGGCTGGCCCAGCCACAGGCCATCGGCCCTGCCGTCGACGACGTCGCGAATCGCATCGTTCGCCGTGCCGGCGATGCGGAGGTCGATGCGGTCGGGGTACCCGGCCGGCTGCGCGGCCCGCGACCACTCGTGGAAGAACGGATTGCGGACGAGCCTGAGCAGCCTCCCCGGCGTGTAAGTCAAGATCATGTAGGGGCCGGTCGCGGGCAGCCCGTGCGTTCGGGCCGGCCGGTGCGGCGTGCCCGCCGGCAGCACGTACGCGAACGGGAGCGCGAGCTTGTAGAGGAAGTTCGGATCGGGCTGGACCAGGTGGAAGGTGACGGTGTGAGCAGCGTCGTCGGCGACGATCCCGCGCGAGAGGTCGCACCGCTTCGGGTGCTTCCGGCATTGCGCGCCGCCGACGATCTCGTCGTAGTCCATGTTGAACGTTCCCAGCGCGTAGTTGCGTTCGAAGGTGGGGCGGAAGTCCGTCGCCTGCACCGGCTTCCCGTTCGAGTAGCGGATGCCGGAGCGGAGCCGGAAGGTGTACGTGCGTGCCGGCGTCGGTCGGCGTCGGCAGCGAAGTCGCGAGGTCGGGCACGAGCTGCGCTCCGGCGAGGCCACTCACCTGGTTGAACGCCGTGAGGCCGTCGCCGGTCATCCGCAGGAACGGAAACGTGTACGTGTAGCCGGAAAGGGCGGTATCGATGGAGTCGATGGCGCTGCCCTGCTTGAGCCGCTGCGAGCGCAGCACGAGCGTCCCGCCGCGATGGTCGGCACCCAGGTGACGTACGGCGACGAGCACGGCGTCCGCCCGACGTCGCCAGTCCCAGTGGGCGGCTTCCCACGCTCACTCGCTGCGCCACCTGGTTCGTCCTGGGATCGATCCGCACGACGTCGCCGCCGAACTGGTTGCTCACCCAGACGCCGCGTGCGTCGACGGCCACCGCATCTGGCCCGTCCCCGGTGGTCACGGCTCCGGTGACGGAGTTCGTGTCGGGATCGATCCGGTAAACCGTCCCGTCCAGGCTGTTCGCCACCCACGCCGCGCCGTCGCCGTACGCGATCCCGGTCGGGCCGTTCCCGACGTGGATCGGGGCGAAGACCTGCTTCCCGGTCGTCGGATCGATGCGAACCACCTGGTCCGCGGCACGCTCGCTCGCCCACAAGGTGCCTGCGCCGAAGGCGAGCTCGGTCGCGGCGACCGGAAGCGGCTTGGCCGGCCTGCCGCTCTTCGGGTCGATCCTCGTAATCGTTTGGTCGCCGGTGTTCGCGACCCAGACCGAGCCGGCCGCGTAGACGATCCCGACGGGCTCGGTCCCGACGCCGATCTTCTGGACGACCGTGTTCGTGCCCGGGTCGATCCGCGAGACCGTGCCGTCGAGGCTGTTGACCACCCAGACCGCCCCGGCGCCGATCGCAATCCCGCTCGGGCCGTTGCCAACCGGAATCGTCTCGACGACGGCGTTCGTTCCAGGGTCGATCCGCGACAGCGTGTGACCTTCGGCGTTCGTGACCCAGTACGCCCCTTCGCCGACTGCGACGGCCGTGGGTGTTGCGCCGACGGCGGTGTCCGCGACCAGGCGACCCGAGCGCGCGTCGAAGACGCCCAGCGAGTCGTCGGCCGCGGAGACGGCCGCGCGGCTTTCGCTTCCACCGTGACCGAACACCAAGAGCGGAACCACCACGGCGGCAGCGATCACGCCGGTGAGCGCAGAGAGAAGGACTGCGCGGCGCTTTCGCGACCGTCGCTCGACTCCCTGCTCCGCCCGGAGCGGTAGAGCCTCCGTCTGGACTCGCGAGAGCTCGGACTTGCCGGGTTCGACGGTCGGCTCGGCGACCGGCGTCGTTCGAACCGATGTCTGCGGTGCCTCCAGGAGTGCACGGTAGATCGAGTCGGTCTCCGGCGACGGATACGCGCCGAGCTCCTCCGCGAGAAGCTGCCGGCACTGCTCGTACACGCGAAGCGCCTCGGCGCCGTTTCCCGCGGCGACGTGTGCGTCCATCAGACGGCGGTATCCAGCCTCGCGAAACGGTGAGAGCGCGATCAGTTCCTCGGCCCACTTTGCCGCCTCCCGCGCGGCGCCCGAACGCAGGCACGCATCGGCAAGGACGCTCAACGCGCGCTCACGGATGTCGGCGAGGTCGCGTCGCGTCGTGCTCGACCCACGCTCCGTCTTCACCGGCCAGGAACGGCCGGCACGCCAGTGACTCCGCCGACTCAGCCGCCGCCCGTGCCTGGTCGAGCTCGCCTGCGGCGAGCGCTTCTTCCGCGTCCTGTGCGCCGCTCGCGGCTGCGAACAGGTCGACCCAAGTCCCCTCGGGCAAGTCGAGGCGGTAGCACCCGAACGCGTTCGTGAGCGTGATCCCGTCTTCTACGACCAGGCCGCGGAGCTTGCTCGCGACTACGGTCAACGCTTTCTCCCAGCTCGCGGGCGGCGATTCCCCCCAAATCGCGTCCGCGAGCTCGTCCCGGGGCACCGGCCTGCTCCGGGCTACGACCAGGTAGGCAAAGAGAAGCCGACCTTGACGCCCCGGGAAGCGCGCCTCGTTCACCACGCGTCCGTTCGCCTCGGCTGCGACCCGACCCGTGAGAAACACCTTCAGCTGCAATGACTTAGCCACGGTCTAGGCGTGATCTTGCCGGATCTTAGGCGCGGATTCCTAGCCTCGGTTGCGGCATCAACAAATCCGACAGGAAGTGGGCAAGGTCATGCGAAGGAAGCTTCTACCTCTAGCTATCGCGACGGTGCTGGCGTGCGTCACCGCGGCGACGGCTCTCGCGGCGGAATCGACGCAGGTCACGCACTTCTCGTACACGACCCCGCCCCACACCACCTGCGGGATCTTGGGATCGGCGGTCATTCACGGCACGAACGTCTTCCGCGACACGGGCAACGGCACGTCCTTCATGAGCGGCACCTGGTTCGGCGTCTTCACGGCTGCCGACACTGGAAAGTCAACCACGCTCTCCTATGCCGGGCCGGTCAGGCAGACGTCGCCGCCCGTGATCGACGCGCAGGCCAAGACGGTCACGATCATGACTACCGACGGGGGTCTGTATGAGAGGTTGTCGATCACCGGTGGTCCGACGTTGAGTCGCGACGCTGGGATTGTCACCTTGGTCGATGTCTACGCGTACACCGGGGATCCAAACAACCCGGTGGGTGACTTCATCTCCGAGACGTTGTCTGGACTACATGGGCCACATCCCGATCTCCTGAGCGGCTTCAGCCTCTTCTGCGACGTCATCGTGCCGTACCTGCAAGGCCCGTAGCGCAGCGATAGCAGGGGCGGACCTGCAGCTGGCGGGTCCGCCCCTTACACTTGACCGCCCGCCCTCGCACTCTTCAGACAGCCGTAGTAGAGGTTGAAGGCAGCGACGATGAACTCCTGCGGGTGCGGGTGCGCTGTCGGCCGCGACGGGCACGGTCGAGATTGACGACGGCGGCGAAGCGTGCCCTCGAGAAGGATGAGAGGCGCGAATCTGACGGTGGCGGTTCTCTCCCCGAAGTAGTGCGACCGGACGTGACGCGGTCGAGCTTCCAGACACGCGGTTATGGCAATCCGGTATCGCAATCGACTATTCACACTTGTGTGTGTCGGGCGCGGCGGACAGAACCCACCGCTTCGGATTTTCGCGAGGAGCAGCGTGGACTTACGCAGCCCCAGCACCGACAAGCGCATTGCGCGTTCGTGTGTCACGCCGCAGATACCCGCTCTCACGTCTGCAAGTCGCGCTGAACGCAAAATCCCGGTGAGTGGGGATTTTGCAGAGCCCTCGAACGGACTCGAACCGTTGACCCCCTCCTTGCCGTGTTGGCCGGGCGCGCCAACGAGCGCCAACTGCGGCTTGAACATGCGGATCGACGCCAGCGTCGAACAGACCGCGCCAAAGCGGAGGTTGACTAGAAGTTGACCAAACTGTTGCCTGACTAGGCGACGGCCGTGAAGCGTCCGCCCGCAGCTTGACGCAACCACGTAGATTCGCCGTCGAACTCGCTGGGATCGCTCACCGCTTCAATGACTATGTCTACCGCCTCACCGAGCTGAGGCAGGAGTGAGCCGACCAACGTGATCTCGCAGTTGCCCGCTGTGTGTCTGGCTAGTAGCGTCCGTCTATGGGATCAGGGCCGTGGCTCGGCCTGCGCCGGGTGGCGTTCGTTCCGGTTGACCGTCCGGGCTACAACGAGCCGAACGCGCCGCCGCCAGCCAACTGGGCGGATCTGATCTGGCAGCGGGTCTTCTATTGGGCCGATCGCAACGGGCTGGACGTCTCCCTACGCAACTACATCGTCACGACCTCGTACGGGCGGGCGGACATCGAAGGCGAAGTCCAGCCGATGGAGACGGTGAACATACAGGACGTCCCTCCGAGCTTCCTTGCCGGCAAGCTCGAGCAGTCGCTTAGAGACCAGGGCTTCGACGCGGCGGCGCTCGTCATGCTCGGCGGCGCTTGCGCAGGCCAGGGCGACCCGGGCGGGTTCTGGGCGCGTTTCGTGATGGCAGAAGGCGTCGGGGTGTGGGCGATGGAACTCACGCACGTGCTCGTCAATTTCGTCGACCTCTACTCGGACATAGTCGTCCCGCGAGACCTGAAGCCGTACGACAACATGGCCGGTGCAAACGGCGTCCACTGCACCGCCTACTCGAAGACGCTGCTCGGCTGGCTTGACCCCTCGGCGATCGTCGAGGTCACGGGCAGCAGCGCGAGCTACGACCTGTACGCGCTCGGGCTCGTCCAGCCGCCAGCACCCGGCCGCGTGACCGCGATCAGAGCAGAAGCTGGCGGCAGGACGGTCTTCGCCGAGGCGAGGCTGCGGGTTGACCAATACGACGGTGGCAACCAGTGGAATGCGGTCGGCATCCCCGGCGAAGGGGTGATCGTGTACGAGCAGGTCGGGGTCGAGAACCCGTACCCCTCGCCCGGCGAGATCGACCCGCTGATCGCCCTGCTCACGCCGACCGCGCTCGCACCTGGCCAGTCCGTGACCTCCGACACCGGCATCAGCGTCAGCGTCACGGCTCAGCTCGACGGCGGCTACCGGATAGCAGTCACGAACCCTTATGGCACGGTCTCCGTGCCTGATCTCCACCAGAAGAGCGCCACGTTGGCGACCGAAGCCCTCGCAGCGGTCGGACTTGTCCCCGACTTCACAGGACCCTACGAGCAGCACGGGGCCTGGGTGCACGACCAATCCCCGGTCGCGGGAACGCAGGTTCCGCGTGGCAGCACGGTCACTGCACACTTCTCGACTCTGCAGCCCCAGTAGTAGCGCCGCCTCGCGAGCAGCCCCCGCTCGACCGCTCGTTCGCGGCGGAGGCCTGCCTGCTCGCCGCTGTCGTCACCGTTGCCGACGATCGGCACAGCCGTCTCGATCGGGGAACCGGCATCTCGGTAGAAATATCGCGCGCGCGTGCGCGTTGCGCCCGCGAATCGCTGCGCCGGCGGACGGGGCCGATCGCTCGGGAGCGCGAGCAACGTCGGTGCGCCCGAGAGCGCTGTTCGTCGCGGAGTCAGGCATCCCACCCAACGAGGGCGGCCCTGACCGGTCATGACGAGCAGACGTGGTGGCGCAGCTACGTGCAGCCGCGACGAGACGGACAAGCGAGACGAGAAAACATCGCCAAGCTGACCGCCTTCGGGCTCGGCGTCCGCCCGGAGGTTGACCAGAGGTTGACCAGCCCCGACTGATCGCAGAAATCCAGGAGTCCGAGAAAGCGAAAGGCCCGCATTTGCGGGCCTTTCTTCAAGCCCTCTAACGGACTCGAACCGTTGACCCCCTCCTTACCATGGAGGTGCTCTACCAACTGAGCTAAGAGGGCAAGCTCGGCCATTCTAGGCGCTCTCTCGGCTCTTCGCGGTCTCCGCCGCAGGCCGCGTCGCGCGCGTCAGCGTTTGCTCCTCCACGTTGAGTGATTTCCCTCCCTGAGATGAGGGGTTGAGGGCTCAAGCGGGCACGGCTGCCGCCGATACCGACGTGAGGGATAGGTCTCTTCAACAGCCGTGGGCGAAGCCGCGGCAGGAGTTGGTGCATGGTCGGCCACCAATCGGGCGCAAGGCTCGCGCGAATCTCAAAGAACTGGTCCGGTCGGTTGCGGAAGCTGCGCAACGAGGCCGGCTTCACGCTGATCGAGGTCCTGATCGCGGGCTTGATGCTCGTGATCATCGGCGCCCCCCTCTCGTTGATCCTCACGTCGAGCGCCGCACTCGCAGGCAGCGCGCGCGAGCGAACGACCGCCGACCAGCTGGCGCAGACCTCGATCGAGACGATGCACTCGCTCGCCTATTCCCAGATCGGCATCAACGGCGGCAACCCGGACGGCGACCTCACGGCCGTCACCAACACGAACCTCCCGAGCGGCGAGAAGGTGACCGTGAACACCGCGGTCAGCTACGTCAACGATCCGGTTCCCGGCGCCTACGTCACGAAGGCCGACTACAAGAAGGTCGTGCTGACGGTGAATCGCGTCAGCGACGGCACGCAGCTCGCGCAGAAGACGACGTACATGGCGTCCGCATCGGCGCCTCCTCTCAGGGGAACGGCGTGGGTGCAGATCACTCGCACCGTCGTCGACGCAAAGGCGAACACACCGATCGTCGGTGCGACCGTGCACCTCACCGGCGGCAAGAGCGGTGCAACGGAGGATCGCACCGACAAGACCGACGCGGCCGGCAGCGTGACGTTCCCGGCCCTCGGGAGCGACACAGCGATTCCGCCTGCGAACTACACGCTCGCGACGACTGCCGCTCCGTATCTCATGTACCCGGACGACATGGCACCGGACCTCTCGGCGCAGATTCCGGCAACGCCTGGTCTCGCATCGAGCGACACGATCCGGATGTACAAGCCAGGCATCACGCTGACGGTCAACGTGCAGAACTCGAACGGGACGACCTACACAGCGGGGAACGCGACGGTCTCGATCGACTCCTCGCGCTGCGGCGTGCAGACACAGTCCGTTCCCACCTCGGGCTCGGTGGTCTTCACCGACTGCCTCTACGCGCCGGGCAAGCTCGTCAACCTCATTCCGAACGTTCTCGGCCAGACGCCGGCTTTCGGGGCGTATTACGTGACCGTCTGGGCCGGCTCGACGCCGAACACGATCTGGGGCGCAACGCCGAGCGCCGGCGTCCTCGTTCCTTCCAACTATCCGACCGTATTGACGCAGTCGGTCAACGTGCTGTTCAACAACGCGACGCCGTATGCGACGAAACCAGTCACGGTGACGGTCAAGAAGGGCGCCTCGAACGACACGAACGCCCGCGTCGAACTGACCGGAGGCGCGGCGTCGATCTACCTCTTCGGCACGGTCAACGGCAGCGGACAAGTGACGTTCAACGTCCCCGTCACCGCGTCGACGTTGACGTACACCGTGAACGCGATGGACGGACCCGGCGGCAACCTCAAGGGCAGCACGACGTTCACGGCCAACAACTTGTCATCCCCGACCTCCTACGCGCCGACCGTGACAGTCAGTTGAACGGCATGCTCCACGACCGCCGATTCGGCCGCGAAGACGGCTTCACGCTCGTCGAGCTGATGGTCGCGATGCCGCTGATGCTGCTCGTGATGGGCGGCCTCACCATCCTGTTGACGCAGCTGAACCACTGGAGCAGCCAGACGCGCGACACAGCATCGCTGCAGACAGAGGCGCGTGCGGCGCTCAACACGCTCGAGTACAGCGTTCGCGGCGCCTTCATCGGCGACGGGACGACCCCGATCCTTTCCGCGACCGCGACCTCGATCACGTTCTATACCCCCGACGGCTATCCGACGACGGTCGCCGGCAGCGTCCAGTCGTCGTTTCACCTGCAGAAGGTCTCGTACCAGGTGACCGGCGGCACGCTCCAGCGCCAGTCCATGACGAGCACGAACACGTATCCGACCGGTCCTCCATGGACGTTCCCCGGCTCGATGAGCGCCTGGAGCACCGTCCTCGGGCAGGCCAACTCGATCACGAATACGGACGTGTTCTCGTACTACACGCAGGCGGGTGCGCAGGCCGTGCCCCCGACGCCTCTCGCGTTTCCGATCAGCGATCCGACCGGCGTCAGTGCCGTGGGTATCAAGCTCTCGCTCTCGACCGGGGGCCCTCAGCCCGAGAAGTTCACGGTCAAGGACATCGTCTCGATTCGGGGGGACCAGTGAAGATCCGCACACGCATCCAGCTTCTCAACGATGAGCGCGGGTTCGCGCTCGTGCTCGCGATCTCCCTCATCACCCTCGTCACGATGACGGCAGTGTCGATCATGACCCTCACGCAAGGGGAGGACACGAACAGCCGGCGCGACCAGGCGAAGGACGGCGCCTATCAGGCAGCCGAGGCGGGGACGAACGCCTACCTCTCGAACCTGACCGAGAACCCCTCCTTCTTCAACGGGTATGTGGCCAAGGGCGAGGCGACGCGCACCGACAGCGGAAACGTCGCGCATGCGAACGACTGCGTCACCGGGACGACGAACCCCACCAACCCGCCGCCCACCTCCACGTGCAGCAACCTGGCGTGGACCTCGGGCGCGACGTGGACGTACAAGACCGCTGCAGCGAGCGACATGGGCTGGTTCAGCATGGGCAGCGGCTACGACTACCTCATCAAGGTGTACCCCGCGAACACTGCGCTCACCGGGCTCGCCGGCGTGATCACGCGCATCGACGTCACCGGTCGTCCCCACGGAAGCTCGGACGTCACGAAGTGGCACACGATCGAGACGATGATCCGGCCGTCGAGCCTCTCGGACTTCCAGGCGTTCCTCGGCTCGAGTATCACCTACGGCTCGGCCGCGACGACGACCGGGCCGATCTTCGCCGGTGAGGACGCGAGCGGCAACAAGGCGAGCATCACCCACCAAGGGATCGCAAAGGCGAACCTCTACGCGGAGGGGAACGTCAACGATCACGGCCCGACGACGTACCAGAACGGTGCGAGGAAATACGACCAGAACACCACACCGACTGCGCTCTGCAAGCTCAACAACTGCACGCCGGTGCCCTTCAGCACGTTCGCGTCGACCCTGTCGGTCGTGCAGGGCGCGGCGGCCGGCAGCGGGGGCATCTCGCTGGGCAGCACGGACTCATGGTCGGGGCTCGCCTCCGGTCAGGTCGACGCCTGGAAGCTCACCTTTCTGAGCACGGGCAAGGTGACAGCCCAACCCTGCAGGAAGTACTACACCACCGGTACCGGCGCGAAGATCTGGGAGCTCTACGACGGATCGAACCAGCCGCTCTGCGGCCCCGTCACGTCGCCCCAGACGTACAACGTGCCGGCGGTCGGCGCGATCTACTCCGCAACCGACGTGATCGTCTCCGGCGTGGTGAAGGGCAAGGTCACAGTCGCAACGCCCGGCAACATCATCTACGGCGGCAGCGTGACGTACGTCACCGGCGGCACCGACGTCATCGGCCTCGAGGCGGGCGACACGATCTACATCGCGCAGTGGGCGCCCGACACCAACTTCAACCTCACGATCTACGGCGCCCAGCTTGCGCTCGGCGGTCCCTGGACGGCCAATCCGAACTGCGGCTCGCCCTCCGGCTGCCACAGCTTCTGCAACACGAGCGGCAGCCCGGACCTCACGAAGTGCATCATGACCTTCTACGGGTCGTCCGCCGTCTACGGCCAGTCGAGTAGCGCAATCAGCATGGCGGGCATGTTCAACGTCCGTAACTACAACTACGACAACAACCTGATCTACCAGCCGCCCCCGTGGTGGCCGTCACTTGGCAACGCGTTCACGATCCTCGTGCAACGCGAGCTGTAGCCCCGGCCGGCTTCAAGCAGGGCGCCGCGCGACGACCTCGATCTCCACGTGGAGGCCGGGGGCGAGCGCGGCGCCGACGGTTGTCCGCGCAGGAAACGGCTCGCTGAAGTACTCGCGGTAGACGGCGTTGTAGACGTCGAAGTTCGCGAGATCGGTGAGGAACGCGTTCACCTTGATGACGTCCTCGAGGCCGCAGCCGGCGGCTGCAAGGCACGCGCGAACGTTGTCGAGCGCCTGACGCGTCTGCGCCTCGACGTCGTCGGAGACGACCTTGCCCGAGGCGTCGTTCGCCACCTGCCCCGCGGTGTACACGAGGTCGCCGCTCACAACGACCGGTGAGTACGGGAAGTCTGGGCGAGCCACGTCGTCGGGCTGGATGAACTCGTTCTTGCTCACGTGCTGATCCTCTCGCCGGTGTCGGGATGGAAGAGGTGCGCCTCCTCTGCTGCCGGACGCAGCTTGACACGCGCGCCGCGGTGGGGTGCGCTCCGAGCCTGGCCGCGAGCCACGAGCTTCGTGGGGGTTCCGTTGATCTCCGCGACGCAGAACACGTATGCGTCCGCGCCGAGCTCTTCGATGACCTCCACCTTGGCATCGACGCCGTCCGTGGCGAGCTCGAGCGCCTCGGGACGAAAGCCGAGCACGATGCTCTCGCCCACCGAGCCGGCGGGCACCGGAACGCTCACACCGCCGAACGACACGGAGCCGTTCGTCAGCGGCACCTCGCAGAGGTTCATCGACGGCGAGCCGATGAAGCCGGCGACGAACGTGTTCACCGGACGTGCATACAGCTCGTGCGGCGTGTCGCACTGCTGGAGCCGCGCATCCTTCAGAACGGCGACGCGGTGGCCGAGGGTCATCGCCTCCGACTGGTCGTGGGTCACGTACACCGTCGTCACGCCGAGTCGAGACTGGAGAGCGGCGATATCGGCGCGCATCTGCACGCGCAGCTGCGCATCGAGATTCGACAGGGGCTCGTCCATCAGGAAGACGCTCGGCTCGCGCACGATCGCACGGCCCATCGCCACGCGCTGCCGCTGGCCGCCCGACAGGTGGCCCGGCTTCTTGTGTAGCTGGTCGGTGAGCTCGAGGAGCTCCGCGACCTCCTTGACCTTCCGCTCGCGCTCACTCTTCTTCATGCCCGCGATCTTGAGCGGAAAGCCGATGTTCGCCTCGACGGTGAGATATGGATAGAGCGCGTAGTTCTGGAACACCATCGCGATGTCGCGGTCTTTCGGCGCGACGAACGTGATGTCGCGGTCGCCGACGAAGATCGACCCCGCGTCGACCTCCTCCAGGCCGGCGAGCATGCGGAGGGCGGTCGTCTTTCCCGAGCCCGACGGTCCGACGAGCACCATGAACTCGCCTGCGTCGATCATGAGGTCGAGCGCGTCGACCGCCGGAGCGTCGTTACCCGGATAGATGCGCGTCGCCTGGTCGAAGCGAACGTCAGACATTGGTCCTCCCTGCAGTTGCAAGCTCGATGCGCACACGCGCATGGGCGTCGGGGCCGACTCCTAGCTCGTCGAGCGCGGCGAGCGCTGCGCCGAGCACCGGCGGCGAAGACGTGAGCCGAAGCTCGATGTGCGGGCCGACCTCGTGCAGCTCTGCTTCGATCAGCTCGATCACCCGATCGTCGAGCGCCCGGGCGAGTCCGCCCCCGAGCGCAACCTGCACGTGCTCCCGCGTCAGGTCGAGCCGTTGCAGCGATGCGCGCACGAACGCGACGATCTCGAAGGTGAGCCGCTCGACGATCTCGGCCGCGACGGTGTCGTGCGCCGCTTCCATGAGCACGAGCGGCGGCAGCTCCGTCACGCGGCGGCCGTCGAGGCGGCCGACGTGAATCGCCTCGGCGACGTCGTCCGGGGTCTCGAGCCCGAAGAACTCCGGCACCTTGTGCTCGAGGGTCGTGCGCGGGCCGCGGCCGTCCGCGCTTCGCGCCGCGGCTGCGAGGGCCGACATGCCGACGTCGCGGCCGCCTCCCCAGTCGCCGGTGATCTCGCCCAGAGCCGGGAAACGCACCTCGCGGCCGTCGGGAGCGACCGCGACGCAGTTGATCCCGGCGCCGCAGACGAGCCCGACGCCCCAGCCGTCGTCGGTACCGGCGCGGAGCACCGCATACGTGTCGTTCGCGACCGAGGTGTGCTCGGCCCAACCGAGCGCGGCGATCCGCTCCTGCAGCACCTGCTCCTCGGCAGGGAAGTCGACGCCGGCCATGCAGAGCCTGCCGACTGCTGCGATCGGGCCGTTCGTGCGGGTCAGCAGCGCTTCCGCCGTTGCCCGCTCCCACAGCTCGCCGAGCACCGCGAGGCTGCCGTCGAGCCCGATGTGATGCGGTGAGCTGAGCGGGCCGCGCACGAGCGACAGCACGGTTCCGTCGTCCCGGACGAGCGCGAGGTCGGTCTTCGAGTTGCCGCCGTCGACGGCGAACACGATCGCGCCGCTCACACCGCCGCCTCGGCGAGCATGGTCTCTGCCAGGGCATCGACGCGCTCGTGCTGCCCGATCAGCGGGTGCGCGAGCAATGCCTTGCGTGCGGTGACGACGTCGCGCGTCACTGCGGCCTCCGCCGCGAGCCGCTCGTACGCAGTGACATGCTGCGTCAGCCCGAGCAACTCCGGCGCCAGCGGTCGCTGAGGCAGCGCCACCGGTCCAGCCGCGTCGACGCGCGCCGGCACTTCGATCACGTCGTCGTCCTGCAATCCGTCGAGCGTGCCGCCGTTCCGGATGTCGACGACGTGAACACCGGGCTTCGCGCCGGAGAGCGCCGCGACAAGCCCGACTGCTGCTTCGCTGTAGAACGCACCGCCGCGCTGTTCGAGCAGCGCAGGCTTCTCGTTCAGCGTCGGATCGCGGTACAGCTCGAGGAGCTCGCGCTCGATCTCGGCGACGACGGCCGCGCGCGGTGTTGCCCCGTCGAGTTGCTCCGCGAGCACCTCGTCGTGCGCGTAGAAGTACTTGAGGTAGTACGACGGAACGACGCCCAGCTCGTCGAGGAGCCGCCGCGGCTCGCCGACGTCGGCGGCCAGCTCGTCGCCGTGGTCGGCGAGGAGAGCAGGGAGGACGTCCTCGTCGCCCACCCACACCGATCGCACCCAGGTGAGGTGATTGAGACCGATCTGGTCGACGATGATCTGATCGGCGTCGATGCCGAGCAGCTTCGCGAACTTCCGCTGAAAGCCGATCGCGACGTTGCAGAGGCCGACGGCGCGATGGCCGCCGTCGAGCAGCGCGCGCGTGACGATTCCCACCGGGTTCGTGAAGTCGACGATCCAGGCGCCATCGGCGGCGTGTGTCCCCACGTGCTCTGCGATGTCGAGCACGACCGGAACGGTGCGGAGCGCCTTTGCAAAGCCGCCCGCGCCCGTCGTTTCCTGGCCGATGCAGCCGCAAGCGAGCGGGAGCGTCTCGTCCGAGAGCCTCGCCGTCTGGCCGCCGACCCGGATCTGGACGAGCACGAAGTCGGCGCCGTCGACCGCGCGGTCGAGCTCGCCCGTCAGCTCGAGCGCTCCCGCGAATCCGACACGCTCGAGCATGCGGCCCGCCAACGCGCCGACCACCGACAGTCGCTCGGCGTCGATGTCGTGCAGCACCAGCTCGCCGACCTCGAGCGCCGAGAGACCGGACACGAGCTCCGGCGTGTAGGTCGAGCCCGCGCCGATGACCGCGATCTTCATCCCTTCACGCCCGTCAAGGTCACGCCTTCGACGAACGCGCGCTGTGCGAGGAAGAACACGACGATCACCGGCGCCATCACGAGAAGCGTCGCGGCCATCGTGAGATTCCATTGCACCTGGTGCAGCGAGCGGTACTGCGACAGGCCGAGCGACACGACCCAGTTGTGCGGGTTGTCGCTGAGATAGAGGAGCGGCAGGAAGAAGTCGTTGAACGTGTAGAGCACGGAGAACAGCGCAACGGCGGCGATTGCGGGCTTGGCGAGGCGCAGCACGACCGTGGTGAGGATGCGCAGCTCGCCGCACCCGTCGACGCGCGCCGCATCGAGGTACTCCTCCGGGATCGTCATGAAGAACTGGCGCAGCAGGAAGATCGAGAAGGCATCGCCGAGCCACGCAGGGATGATCAGAGGCCAGAGCGACCCGATGAAGTGGAACCCGATCGCATTTCCGAGCTTCGCCCACATCACGTAGAGCGGTACCACCGAGACCTGCGGCGGCAGCATGAGAGCGACGAGGACGACGAGCATGACCGCGTCGCGGCCGCGCCAGCGCAGCTTCGCGAGCGCGTACGCGACGGGGATGCTCGAGACCAAGATCCCGATCGTCGCAAGCACTGCGTAGATGAGCGTGTTCAGGGTCCAGCGCAGAAGCGGCGCCGTCGTGATCGCTTCCTTGAAGTTGCTCCAGCGGAATGGATGCGGCCAGAGATGTGCGGACAGCGCCTGGTCGTTCGTCATCAGCGCGGTCAGGGCGATGAAGACCACCGGGGCGAGAAACGCGGCTGCTGCCGCAATCAGCAGCGAGTGATCCGCCACCGAGATGAGAAAGCGCCGCCGCCGCACCTGGGGCGACGGCCGTCGCCGCTGCAACGGCGCCACGACGGCGCTCATCGCACAGCTCCGCCGTAGTGCACCCACCGGCGCGAGTTGATGAGGATCACGAGCGTCACCGCGAACGACACGCCGAGCAGCACGATCGCCATCGCGGCGGCATAGCCCATGTCGAAGTACTTGAAGCCGTGGTAGTAGAGGAGGATGGGGTAGAAGAGCGTCGACCCCTGCGGGTAGCCGAGCTCGAGGTTACTCGTGCCGCCCGCCTGCGACGCTTGTCCGGCCGCGACCGTCGCCGCGACATACGCCTGCGTGAAGTACTGCAGCCCCTGGATCACCCCGAGCACGACGGCGAAGAGGAGCACGGGGCTGATCGACGGCAGCGTCACCCAGCGCAGCCGCTGGAACGGTCCCGCGCCGTCGAGCTCCGCCGACTCGTACAGATGGCGCGGGACGTCGAGCACTGCAGCGAGGAAGATCACCATCGTGTTGCCGATCCCCCACAGCGAGAGCATCACGAGCGACGGCTTCGCCCACGACGGATCGTTGAACCAGAGCGGCCCGTCGATGCCGATCTTGCCGAGAAGCGTGTTGACAGGGCCGGTCGCCGGATTCAAGAGGAAGACGAAGCCGAGCGCAGCCGCGACAGGCGGAGCGAGCGCCGGCAAATAGAAGACCGTGCGGAAGAAGCCGACCCCACGGCGAGCGCGCGTGAGCATCACCGAGATGCCGAACGCGAACAGCACCTGAAGCGGAACTCCGACGACGATGATCCATAGCGTGTTGCGGATCGCGGGCCAGATCTGATTGTCGGAGCCGAACATGTAGCGGTAGTTCGCCGTGCCGATCCAGCGCGGCGGGTTGAGCAGGTCGTAGTGCGTGAACGAGAGGTAGACGCTCATCACGAGCGGGTACGCGATGAACACGAGGAAGCCCACGATCCAGGGGCTCATCAGAAGGAGGACAAGGCGCCGCCTGCGCCAGGCGGCGCTCCTGCGGGCCTGCCGGCGATCAGCCGCCGGGCGGGCCGGGGCTGCAGCCCCGGCCCGTGCAACCGGCGTGAGGCTCACGGCACGTTGCCTCCGCCCTTTCCGGCCTGCTTCATCTTCGCGTCGATCGTCTTGTCGACGTCCTGCAGTCCCGACTTCAGGTTCTTCACGTTCCCGGCATACCACTTCGCGACGAAGTTCGAGAACGTCTGGAGATGGTCGAGCCCGATCGGCGTGATCGGCACCGTCGTCGAATGCGGGTTGTTGAAGATCGTGAGGAACGTCTTGAAGCGTGCGTCAGGGATGAGCTCGGGCGACTTCGACGAGCTCGCCGTCGACGGCACGTTGCGGATGTCGTTCGAGAACTGCGCGAGTGCGTGGTCGTCCGTCGTCAGCCACTTGACGAGCTCCCATGCCTGGTCGCGGTTCTTGCCGGTCTTCGGCATGCCGATGATCGTCCCGTTCACGTAGCCGGAGCCGTAGAGGTCGGGATGCCCGTCCTCGACCGGCATCGGCGCCGTGCGCGTAGTTCAGGTCCGGGTGCTCGTGCTTGATGAACGACACGCGCCACTCGCCGTCGAGCATCATCGCGAGCTTGCCGTTCTCGAACGGGTGCGATGCGGCGAACTCGTCGCCGGCCCCCGTCTGCCATTTCACGAGGTTGTTGTAGCCGTAGTAGTCGATGAGCTGCTTCTGCCAGGTCAGCAGTGTCGTCCAGCCCGGATCGCGGGCGAGGTTCGACTTGCCGGACTTGTCGAAGTACGTCGCGCCGATGAGGGGGCCGTAGGTCCCGATGCCGGCGCCTCCGTGGTAGAAGAGCGCGTTCGGGTCATAGCCGAGCACCTTGAACGTGCCGTCGGAGTTCTTCTTCGTGAGCTTCTTCGCGTCGGCGACGAGCTCCGAGAAGGTCTTCGGCGGCGCCTTGATGCCCGCCTGCTTGAACAGGGTCTTGTTGTAGTAGAGGCCGTACGTGTCGGCGAGTAGCGGCAGCGCGCAGCGGATGCCCTTGTACGCCGTGTAGTAGCGCGGGCCGGCCGGGAACTGATTCACGTCCACGTGGTCGCGCTTGAGATACGGCCCGAGGTCGATCCAGCCGCCGGATGGGCAGTAGACGCCGACGTTGTTCGACTGGAACGAGCTGACGATGTCCGGCGCGTTGCCGGCGCGCAGCGCGGCGATGATCTTGTCGTCGTTGATGCCGCCGACGACGTCGACGTTCACGGACGGGTGCTTCTTCTCGTACTCGGCGATCAGCTTCTTGAACGAGATGAGCTCGGTGCCGGCGCTCCAGCCGACCCAGATGGTGAGCTTCGTCACGCCTTGCTTGCCGGTCTGCGTCGGGCTCGCCGACGCGAATCCCGCGCTGATCGCCAGCGCCGCGAACAGCCCGATCAACGCTGCCACGCGTTTCATCACGGCCCTCCTAGGGTGAGAGGTCGATGGCAGAACGGTTAACGATCCTTACGGATTCGACTGTACGACGCGTAGATTCAGAAAGTCAAGCCATAATTATCGCGGAATCCGGTAAGGTTGCTTACGAGATGGCCAAAGCTGCGCTTCCTCCGCTTCTGAAGGACATCAACCAGCGCACGGTGCTGGAGGCGATCCGCGCCGGCGCGCCGATCTCGCGGGCGGAGATCTCCCGGCGCGCCGGGATCTCGAAGCCGACCGTGTCGCTCGCGTTGCAGGCGTTGCTCGACGCAGGCCTCGTCCGTGAGGCCATACCGGACCCGGGCCGGCCGACGTACGGGGCGGTGTTCTTCGACGTCGTGCCCGACGCGGCGCTCGTCCTCGGCCTCGACCTCGGTGCGCGGTTCCTCCGGGGGGCGATCTGCGACCTGCGCGGCGACGTGCGCGCGCGCCAGGACGTCGAGGTGGCTGCGGCGGATCCATCGGCTCTCGTCGAGGCGATCGCCGACCTGCGCGGATCGCTGATGGACGCGACGGGGCTCGCTCCGGATCTGCTCGACGGTGCGGTGATCGGGGTGCCCGGAGTCGTGGATGCCGACATCGGGCGAGTGCGTTTGACCCACTTCGTACAGCTCGAGGGAGCGGTTCTCCGCGATCAGCTCGAGGATGCGCTCGGCCTGCGCGTGACGCTGGACAACGACATCAACCTCGCCGCCGTCGGCGAGCAATGGCTCGGCATCGCACGCGGCGTCGCCGACTTCGCGTTCCTCTCGATCGGCACCGGTCTCGGCGCAGGGCTCGTCTTGCGCGGCGAGCTTCACCGCGGTCGCAACGGTGCGGCGGGTGAGGTCGACCTCGTGTGGGCCGGCCTGCCCGAGGATCTCGACCCCTGCGCCGCCGCGGTGTCGGCGCTCGCCTCGCGGCTCGTCGCCGAGTCACGCGAGCCGACGTCGCTCGTCCCGCCGTACGACGCGCGCGCTGTCTTCACTGCCGCGCGGAGCGGGGATGCGGTCGCCCGGCGCGTCGTCGAGGAGGAGGCGCGGCGCATCGCCTTGCACATCGTTCCGATCGCCGCCGTCACGGACGTCGCGCTCGTCGTGATCGGCGGCGGCATCGGCGCGAACGGCGACCTCGTTCTCGACCCGATTCGCAACCTGCTCGGCACGTGGCTTCCGTTCCCGCCGCGCGTCGAGGTGTCGACGCTCGGCGAGGCGGCGGTCCTCAGCGGTGCGCTCGCGGTCGGCCTTCGCTCGGCGGCGGACAACGTCTTCGCGAACCGGCGCGCCACCGCGTAGCCGGGGGAGAGCCGAAGCCCTCCCCCGGATCCAGTGCGGGTTACCAGGCCGAGGGCGGCGGTGGTGGGACGACCGGCGGCCGATCGTCGCACGTGATGGTGTTCGGGAGCTCCCACGGGGCGAGCCACGGGCCGGTCGTTCCCCCGCCGTCGTTGCCGCCGAGATCGGTCACCGTGAACTCCGATCCCGCCGGTGTGAAGTGGAACGAGCCGCAGTTGTTGATGCCGACTGCGCCGACGTTACGTGCGTCCACGTTCTGGAACGTCGCGTTCCCTGACGAGCGAGCGCTCAGCACCGACGTGCCCGTCCCGTCGACATGGATGTCCTTGAAGTGCACGTTCGAGATCGAGTACAGATCCTTTACCGGGAAGTCGGAGACGATCAGGATCGCGTTGTACGTGCTCTGCAGGAAGTTGTCGCCGGTCACCTCGATGTTCGCTGTGAGCGAGCCTTCGAGCGCGTACAGCCAGATTGCGCCGAGCCCGATGTTCCAGTTGAGCTCGTAGGTGCCGGCACGAACCGTGGTGTTGTTCGTGAATCGGAGAGAACCTGCGAACGGTGTAGCGCCGAAGCGCTGCCCGGCGTGCAGGCCGCTGCCCTCGCGTACCGGGTCGGCTACGACGTTGTTCGACACCGTGTTGTCGCGGCCGCCGTAGACCGCGATGCCGTTTGCGAGCACCGGGTTCTGAACGGTGTCGTGGTCGAACACATCGTTTGCGTCCTGAATCCCGGGATCCCCGGCGACGGCCTGCGACCACATGGCCATCGCGTCGTCGCCGGTGTTGCGGACGAGTGAGTTGACGACTCTCGAGTTCGTCACGCCCTGGTGGAAGTTGACGCCGTCCGCGATCTGGTCGGCGATCACCGTGTTTGCGATCGACACGTTGTTCATCGGTCCGTCGAGCCAGATGCCCACCTTCGTGTGGTGGATATAGAGGCCGTCGATGGTCGAGTCGCTCAGCGCGCCGCCGATGCCGTTCACCTGATCGGTGTCGATGCGCTCACGCACGTCGCCTTCGATCGCGAAGTTCGAGAGATGGACGTTGCGACTCCCGCCTTCGGACGCGTACTTGCCGTAGAAGCCGACACCCGTGTGCACGGAGCCGTCGGGCGCCGGAGAGTTGAGCGTGACCTCGTGGCCCTTCACGATCGACCACCAGCTGCCGGCACCCTCGATCGTCACGTCGTCGACGACGATGTGACGGTTCACCTGGAATGTTCCGGCGGGGATGAACACCGACCGGTGCAGGAGCCGGGCTGCGAGCGATCGCGAGGTCGAAGGCGTTCGAGGAGTCCCGGATGCCTCGTGGGTCGGCGCCGAAGCTGGTGACCGACAGTGAGTTGCGCGGCTGCGGCGACGGTCCGTCGACATTCTGGAAGTCGGCGAGATCGATCACTGTCCACGCAGCGTTCGAGTCGGCAGGGACCGTGAGGCGAACGACGTCGCCCGGCCGGTACGTCCGGTCGAGGAGCACGCGCTGCTCGTCGTAGAAGTGCATCGGCCTGAACGGAATCGGCACGGTCGGAGGTGGAGTCGTCGCGGCGGGAACGCAGGAGCATTCGGTGATCCACCAGTCAGGGTGGAGGACGCCCGCGTTCGGGTCGTTCGTGAACGGATAGAGGTTGTAGAGGTAGGAGTACTTCGATGTCAGCGTGATCGTCTGGGGATGGGTGTTGCCGTGTCCGTTGCCGTGGTTGTCGACACCAACCGTCAGCGGCGCATCGATGCCGCCGCCGGTCGGCGCATCGGGAATCGCGTAGCGAATCGTGACGGCGTCCGCCGGCCGCGTCAGCGTGAACGCCACGGACTGACCCGGCGTGAGCTTCACGGCCTGCCGGCCAGACGCCTCACCCGAGAGCGTGTAGGCCGAGGTGCCGAACGGGAGGATCGTGCCGTTCGTTTCCGCGTTCTCGGCCTCCTGCTCGACGATGCCGAGATCGGCGCCGCGGCCCGCGACGAGGGAGGGATCGATCGCGGCGACGGTCTCACGGCCGGTCGCTTGCGTCTTGGCGGTGCTTGCACCGCTCGACGTCGTGCTCGCGAGCGCCGCAACGAGGACAGCTGCGAGGAAAACGGTGCGCCTGACGGATGCCGAATGGGCCATCGGGGATCCTTTCACGATGGATTTGCAGGCTTTTATTAGAGATTTGCGTCTAAGTGCGAGTTTCTTGCGGTCAACTGTCGGCTATCTAACGCCCCTCGACGCCTCATGTCAAGACCCCCGGCGGCTCAAAAGGCCACGTCCGGTACCTGGCACCGGACGTGGCTGCACTCGGCGCTGGCCCGTCCGGACAGCGCGACCGCCGTCCCGCTCGCCATCGCGATCCTCACCGGCGGACAGCGGCTCAAAAGGCCACGTCCGGTGCCTGGCACCGGACGTGGCTGCTGTCGGCAGTGTCCTGTTCGGGCAACACCACCGTCGCTCCGTTCGTCGTCTCGAGTCTCGTCAGTGGACAGCGGCTCAAAGGGCCACGTCCCGTGCCTGGCAGAAGACGTGTCCGCCGGTGACGCCTACCTGCACGCCCGTCCGCTCGTTCCCCGTGTCGCACTCCACGAGGAAGTCCACCACGAGCCCATGCCGCGACAAGACTGCGGAGAGATCGCGCGCCACGGCCTCCGAGTCGCCGACGACGCTCACCGTGATCCGCCGCGCGAGCGCAGCGCTCGACCCGCGAGCTCGTCGGTGCGCCGCCCTTCGTCGACGGCGACGCGGCCGTTGACGATGACGTACGGGATGCCCTCGGGCAGGCTGCGCGGCCGCTCGTACGTCGCGGTGTCGCGAACCGTCAGCGGGTCGATGCAGGTCACGTCGGCACGCATCCCCGGTCGCAGCAGGCCGCGGTCGGCAAAGCCGAGCCGCGCCGCCGGCAGCGAGGTCATCTTCCGGACCGCCTGCTCCCACGTGAGAATCCCGAGCTCGCGCACGTAGACCGCGAAGTAGCGCGGGAACGTGCCCCAGCCGCGCGGGTGCGGCGGGTCACCGACGAGGATGCCGTCGCTGCCGACCATGTGCCCCTCGTCCAGCATCGTCGCGCGCACGTTCTCCTCGTTGCCCGTATGTGCGATGCACGAGACCGAGAGCGCTTCGTCGGCGAGCAGATCGCAGACGTAGTCGATGGGGCGCATGCCCTTCGACGCCGCATTCTCCGCAACGCTGCGACCGTGCACCACGACGATCGACCAGTCCATCGGAATGCCGTAGAAGCCGTCGGACCCCTCGTCCTCGAGCTCGACACGCAGCCGCTCGCGCAGGCCGGCGTCCCGCAGGCGTGCGATGGTCGCGTCCGCTCCTCCTACGTGCATCCAGCTCGGAAGGAACGCATGCAGATACGTGGAGCCTGCGAGGTACGGATACGTGTCGAGCGAGACGTCGACCCCGTCGGCGCGGGCGGCGTCGATCAGCGCGAGCAGCTCAGGCGCGCGTCCCCTGTTGACCGGAAAGCCGAGATGCGCGTGCGCGAGATGGAGCGGCACGCCCGCGCGCCGTGCGATCTCGATCGAGTCCGCGTACGCCTCGAGCGCGTGGAGCCCGTAGTTCCGGTGGTGCGGACAGTAGAACCCGCCGAGATCCCGCATCGCCGAGCACAACGCCACGAGCTCGTCGTCGTCGGCGTAGAGCGCGGGCGCGTACGTCAGTCCGGTGGAAAGCCCGACCGCGCCCTGCTCGAGCCCCTCGACGAGCAAGCGCTGCATGTGCTCGAGCTCGGCGGCAGTTGGCGCCCGGTCGTCATAGCCCATCGCGCACAGGCGCAACGTCCCGTGCGGCACGAGATATGCGGCGTTGACGGCGATGCCGCTCCGGTCGAGGCGGTCGAGGTACTCGCCGACGGTGCGCCAGCTCCAGTCGAAGCCCTGCGGGTCGCCGTTCCAGCCCGCGAGCTGTGCGCGCAATTGCTCGAGCACCGCGTCGGTGACCGGTGCATAGCTGAGCCCGTCCTGGCCGAGGAGCTCGAGCGTGACGCCCTGACAGACCTTTGCCTCGTGCGACGGCTCGGAGAGGAGCTTCACATCGGAGTGCGTGTGCATGTCGACGAAGCCGGGGCAGACGAACAGTCCGTCGGCGTCGACGACGCGGCGCGCCGGCTCGTCCACCTTTCCGACGGCGGCGATGCGGTCGCGGTCGATCGCCACGTCGGCCGCGAACGCGGGCTTGCCGGAGCCGTCGATCACGCGGCCGCCGCGGATGAGCAGGTCGTGCACGAGTCATAAGGTATGGCGATGCGGTCGAGGCGCGCCATCACGGTCGTCGGGTGTCATGCCGGCGGCGAGGTCGGCAACGTCGTCGTCGGCGGCGTGTTACCGCCGCCGGGCGACACGGTCTTCGAGCAGATGCAGGCATTGCGCGCCGACGACTCGCTGCGGCGGTTGCTCTTGCGCGAGCCCCGCGGCAGCGTCGCCGTCCATGCCAACCTGATCGTCTCGTCGCAGCGTCCGGAATGCGCCGCGGGCTACATCATCATGGAGCCGACCGAGTACCCGGCGATGTCGGGCTCGAACACGATGTGCGTCGCGACCGTGCTGCTCGAGACCGGCATGGTCGAGATGCACGAGCCGGAGACGACGCTTCGCCTCGAGGCGCCTGCAGGCGTCGTCGAGATACGAGCTGCATGTCGCGACGGCCGGTGCGAGAGCGTCGAGATCACGAACGTTCCCTGCTTCGTCGACCGCCTCGACGCGCCGCTCGAGGTCGACGGGCTCGGGACGCTGATCGTCGATGTCGCATTCGGGGGCATGTGGTACGCGATTGCGGACGCGGCGGCACTCGGGTTCAGTCTCGAGCCGTCTGAGGCACGCGAGCTCTGCGCGGTCGGCGAGCGCATTCGCGTCGCGGCGCGCGAGCAGCTGCCGTGCACGCACCCGGAGAATCCCGACATCGCCGGGGTGAGCATCGTGCAGATTGCGGAGCCGTGGCAGGGAGTGGGGGAGACGTCGAAGAACGCCGTCGTCATCGCCCCGGGCCGGCTCGACCGCTCCGCGACGGGCACCGGCCTCTCTGCGCGTATGGCGACGCTGCACGCGCGCGGCGCTATGCATGTCGGCGACGCGATGACGCACGCCTCCGTGATCGGCACGACCTTCGACGGCAGGATCGTCGCCGGCGCGACCGTCGGAGGCCGGCCGGCGATCGTGCCGGCGATCCGCGGCAGCGCCTGGATCACGGGGATCACCGAGGTGATGCTGGACCCGACCGACCCGTTCCCGGAGGGCTATCTCCTCTCCGACACGTGGCCCGGGACAGACACGCAGATCTGACGCGGTACGCTCGCGGCGACACCACGAAAGAGGGAGACCAGATGAAGCTCAGCGCCCGGAATCAGATCTCGGGAACGGTCACGAGCCTGTCGTACGGGAACGTCATGTGCGAAGTCGTCGTCGATATCGGCGGCGGCAACGAGATGGTCTCCGCGATCACGAAATCGGGCGCCGAGTCGCTCGAGCTCGAGGTGGGCGCTGCCGTGACGGTGGTCGTCAAGGCGACCGAGGTCATGCTCGCCCGCGACTAGCGTCGCCCGAGCGTCACGGTACGAGTCGCGTGCCGGTTGCCTTGAACGAGGCGACAACGCGCCTGCCGGCGACGAGACCGAGCTTCTCGACCGACGCTTCCGTCACCTCAGCGGTGACCGGCCCGATCTTCACCCGAGCCCGATTCCCGATGTGCACGACAGATCGGATTTCCGCCTCGATGACGTTCAGCGCAGAGTCCTCGTGCCGTTCGTGCGCGACCGATACGTCCCACGGGTACACGACGACCCCGACCGGTCCCTCAGCCGGGTCGGTCGAGTAGACGACCTCGCCGCCGTCGAGCTCGACCAGCGTCAGCTCGTCGTCGCGCTTGCGGGCGATTCCCCGCAGGAGGTTCGCGCCGGTGAACGACGCGACGAAGCCGTCGGCGGGCCGCGACACGAGCTCCTGTGGTGAGGCGAATTGGCGCAGCTTGCCGTCGACGAGGACTCCGACCTTGTCGGCGAGCGACGCCGCATCCTCGTAGTCGTGAGTGACGAGCAGCGTCGGCAGGCCGAACTCCCGCAACAGCTCCTGCAACTCGCCGCGCACCTCGATCTTCGTGTGTGCATCGAGCGCGGAGAGCGGCTCGTCGAGGAGCAGCACGCCCGGGTTGCGCGCCAGAGCGCGGGCAAGCGCGACGCGCTGACGCTCGCCGCCCGAGAGCTCGTTCGTCCGTGCCTTCGCGAGGTGTGAGATCCGGAATCGCTCGAGATACTCGTCGGCGCGGTTCTTGCCCGCATAGGCGATGTTCTCGCGCACGCTCATGTGCGGGAAGAGCGCGTATTCCTGAAAGAGGAGACCGACCCGCCGCTCGTCGGGCTTGCGAAACACTCGTTTCACCGAGTCGAACCACGTATCCGCGTCGAGGGCGATCCGTCCGGCGGCGGGCTTCACGAGGCCGGCTACCGACCGCAGCACGGAGGTCTTTCCCGCACCCGACGGCCCGATGAGCGCGACCGTTCCCTCGATTTCGAGGTCGAGCCCGAGCACGAACGAGCGCAGTGGGAGCTCGAAGCTCGTCGAGAGCAGCGCCACGAGCTCAGCCGGCTTCCGGGGAGGCCGCGACGGTCGCACGCGAGCGTTCCCAGAGCCCGGTCCCCTTGAGGGCGAGCAGGATTGCGAGACTCATGATCACGAGCAGCGCGCTGATCGCGAGCGCAACGTCGAGCCCGTTTTGCGTCTCGAACGTCGTGTACACGGCGAGCGGCAGCGTCTGGGTGACGCCCTGGAGGCTGCCCGCGAACATGATCGTGGCACCGAACTCGCCCAGGCCCGCGGGCCAGGCAGATCGCCTCGCCGGCTGCGAGCCCGCCGCGCGCGAGCGGCAACGTCACCTTGAAGAACGTGCGGAGGGATCCCGCACCGAGCGTGCGCGAGGCCGCGATCAAGTTGGTGTCCACCGCCTCGAACGACGCGATCGCCTGGCGCACATAGAACGGGCCTGCGACAAGGCAGATCGCGAGCACGACGGCGGCCTGGTTGAACGACACGTTGACCCCGAGTGCGTCGAACGTCGAGCCGAGGAGCCCGACGCGCCCGAAGGCGACGATCAGCCCGATGCCCGCCACGGCGGGCGGCAGCACGATCGGCAGCTCGACGAGCGTCACGACGAACGGCCGACCGGGAAAGCGGCGCGACGCGAGGAAGTACGCAGTCGGCGTGCCGAAGAGGAGGATCGCGACCTGCGCGACCGCGATCGTCTTCAGGCTCACGACGAGCGCGTCCTTGACGATCGGGTTGGAGAGCTCGTGCAGCAACTCCCTGACCGGCACGTGGGTGAAGATCGCGACCACCGGCAGCACCAGGAAGGTCATCGCTACGGCGATCGCGAGGAAGAACAGCACGGCGAGCAGGCCGCGGATGAGCCGCTGCTTCGCGTGCATGTGACTAGTGCTGGACCATCACCGAGGTCGACTTCACGATCGCGGTCGCCGACATGCCCGCGCGCAGGTCGAGCTCTTCGACGGCGTCGCGCGTGACGAGCGCGACGAGTCGTACGGGATCGCTGACGACCATCTCGACCTGTGCGACGAGGCCGTCCACCTTGACGTCGGTGATGATGCCGTTGAAGCGGTTGCGCGCACTGAGGTGGGCGTGGCCCGGCTCGCCGCGCAGGCGGTCGATCTCGCTCGCCGCGACGATGCGCCGGTTGCTCGCGTCGCGCTCGGTCTTGATCCGGCCGCGGCGATCCCAGCGGCGGAGCGTGTCGACGCTGATGCCGAGCGTCTTCGCTGCGTCACCGATGCTGTAGTACTCCCGCGGCATTCCTGGGCACGCTACCTATGCAAGTCGTAGGGCGCAACGACGCCGGGTGAGGGAGCAGCAGCGTCCTCTCCCTCACCCGGGCTAGGCATCAGCCGACCGTGAACCGCTTCGAGGTGGCGGTTCCGGAGGGATTCGTGACCGTGATCGAGCCCGATTTCGCCTTCGCCGGGACCGTGATCGTGATCGTCGTCGGTGACACGACCCTGAACTTCGCCGCCACGCCCTGGATGGTCACCGAGGTCGTGTGCGTGAAGTTCGTGCCGGTGAGCGTCACCTTCGCGCCTACTTTCGCCTTGGTCGGTGCGAGCCTGGTGATCGACGGAACCGGCGCGGTGAGCGGCAGGAAGCCGTTCTTGACGAAGATCGCCTGACCGTCGGCGCTGAGCACCTTGTCCATCCACTGCTGCGCAGCTGCCTGGTTCGGGCTCTTCGTCACGATGGCCATCGAGTACGTGATCTTCGGCTGCGCCCAGGCGGGCACCTTGATCAGCGTCAGGTGGTCGGGGTCGATCACGTAGTCGGACAGATAGACGAACCCGGCGTCGACCTGGCCGAGCGCGACCTTCGCGACGACGTTGGCGTCGGAGGTCTCCTGGCTGACGACCCGCGCCTGGATCGCCGCGTTGATGCCCATCTGATTCAAGACCTGCACCGTGTAGCTCCCGACCGGAACGGACGGAGCCGCCTCGGCGATCTTCGTCCCGGCTTTCGTCAGGTCGTAGATCGACTTGATGCCGGCCGGGTTCGACTTCGGCACCACGACGGCGAGCGTGTTGCGCGTGAAGTTGACGGGCTTCTCGACGATCCCGGCCGCGAAGAGTGCTGCAGGCGTCGTCGTGTTCGCCGACATGAAGACGTCGGCCGGCGCACCGTTCGTGATCTGCGTCGCGAGCGTGCCCGAGCTCCCGAACGAGTACTTGTTCCCCGAGTCGAGCTGCGGCAGGACGGTCGTCATGGACGAGCCTGCGTAGATCGTGAGCCCTGCCGTCGCGCGACTCGACTTGGCCGAAGCGCCGCCGGCGGCAAGAGAGCCGCAGATGACGGCAGCTGCGAGCAGCGACCCCGCGCGCCGGATGATGCGAGAGAACCGCAAGGTTGCCCCTTTCGTCGTGCTGTTTTCAACGTCTGGCATTTCGGCCGCCTACGCGGTGTACGCGTCGATTGCGTTGGAGGCCTGGTCGATCGTCAGTGCGACCGGGAACGACAGGCTGAATGCCTTGCCGCCCATCGCGGTCGTGAAATAGGAGACGTGCTGCGCCTCGCAGGCTGCGATCCGCGCGATACCCAGCTTGAGCTCGTTCGCCTGGATCCCGTCGACGGCTCCGAGGTACGCACCGAGGACCGTCTGCTCGAGCTGTTGCGCAAACGCGACGACCGACTTCTGAGCTGTCGAACGTCCCGTCCGGATAGCTGAAGTCGATGTCGCCCGAGACCGCGGGCGTCTGGCCCGCGCCGCTGACGATCCCGGCGACGGACTGGTAGTGCTCTTGCTCGTTGGCGTAGGCGAGCTTGAGGTACTTCGTGATCGTCGGGCCAGTGTTCGCCGCTGCGATCGCCTGGGTGTAGAAATCGGATGCCAGCAGTTCGGCGCCGACCAGCAGGCGGGCGTACGCGAGATCGGCCGGCAGCAGCGGAGCCGCGGCGGCCGAAGCGGCGAAGTTCCCGAGCGCCGATCCGGTGACGAGGAGCGCAGCGCCGCCCTTCGCGCTCCGGGAGAGCAGTTGTCCTCGAGTGATGGGGGCAGACACCGTGGCTTGAGCTCCTGTTTCGATGGAGGATGCCGCTGCAACTCCTATGCAGACACCCGCAAGAGCCCCAACCGTATCACCTCGACTCTGGCGTGCCGTGAGATCATGAGCATAGGAACTACATAGGTGAAAAGCCGATGAAAAGGAGAACGCCGCTCCGTCGCGGAGCCGAACTTGTTCGGCGAGAGCAGTGACGCGCCCGGCCGTGAGCAGAGAAGAAAGGGGGCCTTGGGGGAAACATGGTTTCCCCCCAAAGCGAGCAACGCGGCCTCAGGCCGCGTTGCAAATGCGATGGGGGCGGCGGGAGTACTCAAACCTCCCTGCAAAACGATATTTCTGCTCGCTAAGGACAGCACCAGGGACAGCACCGCCTCGCACAGTTCACTCGAGCAATCGGCGGGGTGCCCCGGACCGTCCGCCGAGTTTCAGGTCCGGGTCCCGGGTGACGTCCTCCCGTCGATTGATCGATCGATCCATGCCTCCCCACCCGCACCTCCGAGTCGGACGAATCTTCGAGTCGCGCCCAGGCGTGTGCCCGAGCGCGTTCGGGCACGCCGGCTGCTTTGACCGGCGCGACGACGTAGAAGCGCCCGGGGCTGGCCGTATCAGTCGCGCTCGGCGGGAGCTACCGAGGCGTCCGGCGTCGAGGCGATGGGCGGCGAGCTGTCCGAGTTGCTCATGCCTATCGTGGGTTCCTAGCCGCAGATCGCGTAGGCATTGGCGGTTAGGGTCGCATTGACGTTTGGAGCAACGGATGCCTCGACGAGCGTGACTTCCCACGCGGTCGTGGAGTTCCCACTCGCGGGACGGCTGGCGCTCATCTGCACACGCGCTGGATTGTCCCCGGTTGTATCGCTGTTGGTCACCGAGCCGCCCCCGCCCAGGAGGGTCTTCCCGGCCGGGCACGTCGCTGTCGCTGTCACAGATGCGCCCGGATTTCCTCCTGCCAGAGTCGCGGTAGCCGTCACGCGCACAGGCGTTACGACTCCTGCCGGACCAGTTGGTCCGGTGGGCCCGATGGGTCCTTGGATTCCTGGCGGGCCGGTCGCACCGGTCGCTCCGGTCGCGCCGGCCGCACCGGTCGCTCCGGCTGTACCGGTGGCGCCGGCTGCGCCGGTTTGGCCGGTCGCGCCGATCGGGCCTTGAAGCCCCGTCGGCCCGGTCGCGCCGGTCGCACCCTTCGCGCCGGTGGCACCGGTCGCCCCCGTCGCTCCGGCTGTACCGGTCGCACCGGTCGCTCCGGCTACGCCGGCCGTACCGGTGGCGCCGGCTGCGCCGGTTTGGCCGGTCGCGCCGATCGGGCCTTGAAGCCCCGTCGGCCCGGTCGCGCCGGTCGCACCCTTCGCGCCGGTGGCACCGGTCGCCCCCGTCGCTCCGGCTGTACCGGTCGCACCGGTCGCACCGGTCGCTCCGGCTGTACCGGTGGCGCCGGCTGCGCCGGTTTGGCCGGTCGCGCCGATCGGGCCTTGAAGCCCCGTCGGCCCGGTCGCGCCGGTCGCACCCTTCGCGCCGGTGGCACCGGTCGCCCCCGTCGCTCCGGCTGTACCGGTCGCACCGGTCGCTCCGGCTCGCCGGCGTACCGGTGGCGCCGGCTGCGCCGGTTTGGCCGGTCGCGCCGATCGGGCCTTGAAGCCCCGTCGGCCCGGTCGCGCCGGTCGCACCCTTCGCGCCGGTGGCACCGGTCGCCCCCGTCGCTCCGGCTGTACCGGTCGCTCCGGTCGCGCCGGTCGCACCGGTCGCTCCGGCTGTACCGGTCGCACCGGTCGCTCCGGCTGTACCGGTCGCACCAGTCGCTCCGGCTGTACCGGTCGCACCAGTCGCTCCGGCTGCGCCGGCCGTACCGGTAGCGCCGGCGGTACCCGTCGCACCTGTGGCGCCGGTGGCACCTGTCGGCCCCGTCGCTCCGGCCGTACCGGTTGCGCCGGCTGCACCGGTCGGGCCGGTCGCGCCGATCGGGCCCTGAAGTCCCGTGGGCCCGGTAGCACCTGTGGCTCCCGTTGCACCAGTGGCACCGGCGGTACCTGTGGTTCCCGCCGCACCCGTGGCACCTGCCGTACCCGTGGCACCTGTGGTTCCCGCCGCACCCGTGGCACCCGTCGCTCCAACCGCTCCGGCTGTACCCGTCGCACCGGTCGGGCCGGTCGCGCCGATCGGGCCCTGAAGTCCCGTGGGCCCGGTAGCACCTGTGGCTCCCGTTGCACCAGTGGCACCGGCGGTACCTGTGGCTCCCGTTGCACCAGTGGCGCCTGCCGCACCCGTGGCACCCGTGGTTCCCGCCGTACCCGTGGCACCCGCCGCACCCGTGGCACCCGTGGTTCCCGCCGCACCCGTGGCACCCGTGGTTCCCGGCACCCGTGGCACCCGTCGCTCCGGCTGTACCCGTCGCACCGGTCGGGCCGGTCGCGCCGATCGGGCCCTGAAGTCCCGTGGGCCCGGTAGCACCTGTGGCTCCCGTTGCACCAGTGGCGCCTGCCGCACCGGCGGCACCCGTGGTTCCCGTGGCACCCGTGGCACCCGTCGCTCCAACCGCTCCGGCTGTACCCGTCGCACCGGTCGGGCCGGTCGCGCCGATCGGGCCCTGAAGTCCCGTGGGCCCGGTAGCACCTGTGGCTCCCGTTGCACCAGTGGCGCCTGCCGCACCGGCGGCACCCGTGGTTCCCGCCGCACCCGTGGCACCCGCCGTACCCGTGGCACCCGTCGCTCCAACCGCTCCGGCTGTACCCGTCGCACCGGTCGGGCCGGTCGCGCCGATCGGGCCGATCGGGCCGCTAGGCCCTACGGCTCCGGTCGGCCCAGTCGCACCAGTGGCACCCGTCGCACCACTCGAACCCGTCGCAGGCCCGGTGGGACCGGTGGCGCCCGTGTTGCCGGTCGCGCCTGCGGGACCGGTCGCGCCGGCAGCGCCGGCAGCCCCACTCCCCCCTGGTGGACCTGCCGCACCAGTCTGTCCGATTGCCCCCGGCGCACCAGGAGCGCCGGTGGCCCCCGGGGGCCCAGTTGCGCCGGTCGCACCCCTTGGCCCGGTGGGGCCGATCGGGCCGGGCGAGAGCGTAGGAGGCAGGAACGCGCCGCCCGCAGTGGGCGGCCACGCGATCCTGCGCTCGTTCTTGTGGCAGGGCCCCTGACGCAGCTTGAGGTCGCGGATCGTCGCCGAGTCGCCGTTCAGTTCTATGCAGGCGACGTAGACGGCGGCCGACTGACGAGGCGCCGCGAAACCGGGACTCGGAGCGGAGAGTGCGAGCACGACAAAACCGAACAGCGCAACAATCCGCAGATAGGTTCGGTCTCCACGCGATCTGTGCAGTGGTTTCTCCCGCATTGCCACCGCTTCGGGACGCCTAGGTTTGGAGTGTACGACGCGACGCGCTCGTCGTGGGCCTGCGCCGAGTCTACGACGCTGCGGATCGAGCGGCGCGATTCCAGGACAGCACCAGGGACAGCACCGTGGTGCAGCAATCGACGGAATCGCACGGCCTGCTCACGCAACCATGCGGTGTTCGCGCCACAGACCGGGCAAAAAGTGGGGGCGGGAGGATTCGAACCTCCGTAGGCTGAGCCGACGGGTTTACAGCCCGTTCCCTTTGGCCGCTCGGGCACACCCCCGGGGAGCCGGGATTGTAGCCTCGCGTGGGCGCGGGGCCGCTTGCGGAGCGGTAATCGCTAAAGGCCGACGCCCTCCCGGCCGATCCATGTTTGGAATCCTCATGGATCTGAACAACCTGCTCAGGAGCGCCGTCGAGCTCGGTGCCAGCGACATTCATCTGAAGGTCGGCCAACCGCCGATCCTCCGTCGCGACGGCGATCTCGACCCGATGGTGGGCTTCCCCGCGCTCGAGGAGAACTCTCTGATGGAGATCCTCCAGATCGTCGGTGGGCGCGCGCCCGAGAAGCTCGCGCACTTCGACGATGCCGGCGACCTCGACATCGCCTACCAGGACGAGGACCTGCCGCGCTTCCGCGTGAACGCCTACCGCCAGCGCGGCGCCATCTCATTCGCCTTCCGCGTCATCCCGAAGACGGTGCCGAACTTCGAGCAGCTCAACCTGCCGCCCGGCGTCCGGAAGCTCGCCGAGGAGCACCGGGGCCTCGTACTCGTCACCGGCGCGACCGGCTCGGGAAAGACGACGACCCTCGCGGCGATGATCGACTACATGAACCGCAACCGGAAGCAGCACATCATCACGATCGAGGACCCGATCGAGATCCTCCATCCCGATCACAGCTCGATCGTCAATCAGCGCGAGGTCGGGCTCGATACCGAGTCGTTCGGCCAGGCGCTGCGCCGTGCGCTTCGGCAGGACCCCGACACGATTCTGATCGGCGAGCTTCGCGACGCAGAGACCGCCCAGACCGCCCTCCAGGCGGCGGAATCGGGCCACCTCGTGATGTCGACGCTGCACACGATCGACGCGGCGGAGACCGTCGCACGCATGGTGGAGTTCTTCCCGCCCGAGAAGCAGGAAGTCATTCGCGCGATCCTCGCCGGCGTGCTCCGCGGCGTCGTCAGCCAGCGCCTCCTGCCGAAGATCGGCGGCGGACGTGTGGCCGCGGTCGAGGTGATGGTCATGAACGCCCGCATCGGCGACCTGATCCGCGAGGGAAAGGCCGACGAGATCACCGATGCCGTGGCCGAGGGCGAGTTCTTCGAGATGCAGACGTTCACGCAGGCGCTGATCGAGCACGTGCTCTCCGGCAAGGTCGATCCGGATGTCGCAGCGAACGCAGCGACGAACCGCCACGACTTCCTCGTCTCGCTCGAGCAGGCAAGCAAGCGCCAGCGTGCAGAACAGGCTGCCGCCGCGGCTGCGCAGAACGTTCCGGCTCCCGTCAGCGTCCCCGAGCAACACGTCGAGCCGCTCCACCTTCAGCCGGCCGCCGAGCCCGACGAGGGAAGCTTCAGCCTCCGCGTCGCCCCAACGGGGTAGCGCCCAGATGCGCCGCATCGCGCTGCTCGCCGTCCTGCTCGGCGTCGCCCTCCTGGCAGGAACGGCAGGCGCGGATACCTTCGCTGTCGTCCCGACCTCCACCACCGCGGCGAACACCTTCTCCGTCGTTCCGACGTCGGCGGCGGCATCGGCGCCCCTCGTGTCGGCGCTGACCCCGAACTCACCCGGCTCGGTGGCACTGCCGTTCGATCTCTCCATTCCACCCGTGGCTCCGATTCAGCTGACCTATTCCCAACTGCTCTCCATCTGGCAGCGGGCGGGTGCCGCATACGGCATCCCCTGGCAGGTGCTCGCATCGATCAACAAGGTCGAATCGAACTTCGGTCGCAACATGGGCCCGAGCTCGGCCGGCGCGATCGGCTGGATGCAGTTCATGCCCGATACGTGGCTGCGCTGGGGCATGGACGCGAACGGCGACGGGCTCGCCGATCCGTGGAACCCCGACGACGCGATCTTCTCCGCCGCCCGGTACCTCGCGGCTGCCGGTGGCGCGACCGATCTCTACCGCGGTGTCTATGCCTACAACCACGCCGATTGGTATGTGAAGGAAGTCCTCGATCTCGCGAACGTTTACGGCTCGAGCACCGGCATGGTGCTCTCGCTCGACCGGCTGCAGATGTCGCTCGACGCGGCGCGGAAGGATGTCGTCGACGCGAGCACACGCCTCGTCGCCGCGCAGAAGACTGTGCGCACGCTCAGCAGGAATGTCTCGCGTCGAGAGGCGCGCGCCGCTCGTGCACCACTCCTGTCCGACCGCCTCGATCTCGAGGCCGTCGCAGGGCGGGTCGCCATGCGTCGCGATGCCGCCTCCGCGGTCGTGAGCGAGCGCTCGCAGGCTCTGACCCGTGCGCAGGACGCGCTCGCCCGCGCGGAGCAGCAGTCCGCGGCCTCGTCCTTCAATCCGGCCGCCTCCCAGCTCTTCGGCTCGCCGTCGTACAGCTCCGGCTACGTCTTCCCGGTCGGCGGTGGTCCCGGACTCGTTTCCGTCTCGCACACCCACCACGACTACCCGGCCGCCGACATCGCGGCGCCGATGGGCTCGCCGCTCTACGCCCTCGCCGACTCTGTCGTGCTCCGCTCGTGGAGCACACCCGACGGCCGCTGCGGCATCGGCCTGACGCTGCAGGCCTTCGACGGCCAGGCCTGGACGTATTGCCATCTCTCGGTGCTGAACTCGAACATCGTGCCGGGTGCCGCGCTCAAGGCGGGCGAGCCGGTGGGTCTCGTCGGTGCGACCGGACACGCCACCGGGCCGCACCTTCATCTCCAACTCCAGCCCGCGTCCGCGTGGCCGCAGCAAGAGGCGTGGTTCCAGTCGTTCGCCGGCACGGCCTTCACCTGGTCGGACACCGGCGCGAACGACGCTCCGACGCTGGCCGTCCTCGGTCAGACGACCCCGGTGGGTCGGACGCTGGCGATCGCGGGAGCTCCTCAGGCCTCGCAGCCGGCTCCGGATCTCATCGCAGGCGGAGGGGCGGTCTTCCAGGTCGTTCCGTCCCCGCAGGCCCAGACCACCGCCGGCGGGGTCGTCTACTTCAGCCGCCCGGGCTCGTAGGCGGCGGGTCTCAGGTTCACGGCACGTTTTGCCGACAAGACCCTTGATGGCCCGTACTCTGCCCACCTATTTGCCGCGCATCGCGGTGCTCGTCCTCGTCGCTCTCGGCGCCACCGCCGGGCTGACGCTCGCTGCGGGGAGCGCGGTTCCGTCTGCGCCTGCGGTCCCGACCGTCAGCACTGCGCCGCCGCCTCCGCTGCTCGTGCCGGACGTCCGCAATCAGGCGTTCGTCTTCGCGAAGGGCACGCTCGCGGATGACGGCTTCGCCTGGCGCGTCGCGGGCTCGGTTCGCGGCTATGCGGCGAACGTCGTCGTCTCGCAGTCGCCTGCCGCCGGAACCCATGTCATCGACACAGGCGCGCCCCTCATCACCTTGACCTTGAAGCGGAACTCGTCGTACACGCAGGCGGGCGCCCCGTCCGACGTCTCGCCGTATGCGGGCACCGCGATTCAGGTGTCGGATCTCGCCGGCAATCCGATCGGCCCGGCGGCTCCTGCGAAGCCCAAGAAGACGAAGGCAGCGGCGACCCCGGCTCCGGCGACTCCGGCCGCGACGACACCCGCGGTGGCGACGCCTGCAGCGACGACTCCCAATGTGGCGACCCCGACCAAGACGACCGCGGCGGCTCCGGCCACGCCGGCGCCGAAGGCGACCGCCAAGCCCAGCTCGAAGGCAGCGTGGCCCGCGACCCGTCCGCCCGCGTTCACCGTGCCGGGCGCGAAGAAGGAGCCGCTCGACGAGATGCCGCTTCCGGATCGCGCGAAGGAGCTCTCGACGTGGCTCGACGCGCACAAGACCCATTCCGCCGTCGCAGAGAAGTATTGGCTCTACCAGAACGCGTGGATCGTCACCGGAGCGAAGCTCGGATGGTGGCACGGCGCACAGGCGCTGCAGGCTTTGATCGCGGTCGACCGCCGAACACAGTCTCTCTGGGGCGTCGGTGCGAAGAGCGCGTTGCTTGCACAGCAGGCTCTCGACGCGGTCAGGACAAAGGCGAAGTCCTGATGCGCTCCTTGCGCAACGGCGCGCCCGTCCTCGCGCGTCGATGACCATGAGCCTCGCGATCGCGGCGTTCGCGCTCGCTCCCGGTCTCGCGATCGGCAGTTTCCTCAATGTCGTCGTCGCCCGCGTCCCATTGCGGCGTTCGATCGTCAGCCCCGGCTCGGCGTGCATGACGTGTACACACGAGCTCGACTGGTACGACAACATCCCGCTCGTCTCGTGGCTCGTGCTGCGCGGCCGTTGTCGCTCATGTGGTGCGTCGATTCCGGCGCGCTACCCCGCGGTCGAGCTGCTTACCGCGCTGCTCGTCGCCGGCTGCTTCTGGAAGTTCGGTCTCAGCGGCTCCGCGTTCGTCGCCGCGTTCTTCTGCATCACGCTCGTGGCCGTCTCCGGCACTGACGTCGAGCACCAGGTCATTCCGAACCGGATCGTGCTGCCCGCAGCCGCGATCGTCCTGGCTGCGAACACGGCGCTTCATCCGAGCGCGGAATGGGCGCTTGGCGCGCTCGGCGCGTCCGGGTTCCTCTTCGCCGCGGCCCTCGCATATCCGAAAGGCATGGGCATGGGCGACGTGAAGCTCGCGCTCCTCATGGGAGCCGCGCTCGGGCGGACAGTGCCCGTCGCGTTGATGCTCGGCATGCTCGGCGCTCTGGGGCCGGGTCTCTACCTCCTCGCGCGCCACGGCAGCGCCGCCAGGAAGATGCGGATCCCGTTCGGGCCGTTCCTGGCCCTCGGCTCCGTCGTCGCCCTGTTCTGGGGCCATGCGATCCTCTCGGCGTACTGGAGCATCGGGAACTGAGGAGGGTTTGGCGGGACGGTGCTCGTCGACACGGTTCGATGGGCGTCGCGAGGCAAGGACGCAGGGAGCCTCGATAGCGGTGTTTCTATCGGGGCGACCGAGGACGCCGCATCGCGGCGTCCAGCGAGGCGTGGCGGCACAGCCTCTGTTCCGCCAAGCCCTCCTTAGGCGGTTAGGTGGCCCCCAAAGGCCGCCTCGTTCGAGGGATTGCAAGAGGCACCCACGCCGGTCCGGCGAATGGTCCGGGTCCTAAGCCTTTGACCTGTCGCTGCCGATAACTCGTTCGAGGGATCCGTACGTGACGGTTCCCACTATCCCAAGTCGTGAGCGAGAACGAACCCGATACTCCGTCGCTGAGAACGACGGGCTCCCAGCCCGTCCGTTCGGCTGCGGCGCCGCTCTCGGCCGGCGGATTCGGCGCGAGTGACGCGGTCGAGCTCGTCGTCGACCTGCTCGCGGCGACGAAGCTCGTCCCGGCCGACAAGCTCGCGCTCGCGCGCGGCCGGGCGCAGCAGACCGGGTCGCTCGCCGCCGCCCTCGTCGAAGAAGGCGTCGCCTCGAGCGAGGGCATCGCGCGCATCCTCGCGGCCCGCCATCGCATGCCGCTCGTCGATCTCGGGATGACCGGCGTCGACCGCGAGGCGGCGCAGAACATCCAGATGCACGTGCTCGAGCGCGTCGTCGCGATTCCGTACTCGTTCGAGAACGAGGTGCTGCGCATCGCCGTCGCAGACCCGGCGAACCTGCACGGCATCGACGAGCTCCGGCTGGCGACGCGCTATCCGATCGAGCTCGGCGTCGGCTCGCGCGACGAGATCCTCATCGAGATCAAGAAGCTCGTCCGCGCGACCGAGGGGCAGCGCACCACCGTCCAGGACGACATCGATGATTTCGTAGCCGAGCAGAAGGACGAGGACGAAACCGACCTCGAGGCCGACGACGGCGTCTCGGACGCACCGCTCGTCCGCCTCGTCAACTCCGTGCTCTTCCAGGGCGCCGAAGACGGCGCCTCTGACATCCACTTCGTGCCGCAGGAGGACGCGCTCGTCGTGCGGTTCCGCATCGACGGCGTTCTGCAGGAGATGCAGCGCATCCCGAAGCGGATGGCGCCGGGTGTGACGACTCGTTTGAAAGTGCTCGCGAAGCTCGACATCGCCGAGCGCCGGAAGCCGCAGGACGGCCGGATCTCGCTGAACGCCGCGGCTGCCGGCCGTACGCTCGACGTTCGTGTCGCGACGCTGCCGACCGTCGAAGGCGAGTCGGTCGTCATGCGTCTGCTCGACAAGTCGAAGAAGCCGCCGACCCTCGAGGAGCTCGGCCTGTCCGCGCCGATGCGCGAGCGCATCGCCGACATCGTCAGCCGTCCGACCGGCGCGCTGCTCGTCACAGGCCCCACCGGTTCAGGTAAGTCGACGACGCTCTTCGCGTGCCTCGCGCAGATCAACCGCCCCGAGATCAACATCATCACCGTCGAGGACCCGGTCGAATATCGGCTCTCCGGCATCAACCAGGTGCAGATCAACCAGCGCGCCGGCCTTACGTTCGCGGCAGCCCTCCGCTCGATCCTGCGTTCCGACCCGGACGTGGTGATGGTCGGAGAGGTTCGCGACGGCGAGACGGCCAAGATCTCGATCGAGGCCGCCCTCACCGGTCACCTCGTGCTGTCGACGCTGCACACGAACGACGCCCCGAGCGCGCTGACGCGCCTCAACGAGATGGGCGTCGAGCCGTTCCTCACGGGCGCAGCAGTCACCGGTGTGCTCGCACAGCGCCTCGCTCGTAAGCTCTGCCCGAGCTGCTGCGAGATGTACCAGCCTTCCGTGGACGAGCTGATCGCGGCGCGCGTCTCGCCGGACATCGCGGCCGCCAGCGACGGCATGTCGTTCTATCGCAAGCGTGGGTGCCCTCGCTGCAACCAGACCGGGTACAAGGGGCGAGTCGGCATCTTCCAGCTTCTCGAGATGACCGAGGAACTGGCGGCGATCGCTGCGAAGCACGCGTCGCGCGAGGAGATCGAGCGCGCTGCGTTCGACGGCGGCACGCGCACCCTGTGGGACGACGGCATCGCGAAGGTTGCGGCCGGTCTCACATCGATCGAAGAGCTCGCCCGCGTGACGGTCTAGCCTGCTTCTGCAGGCTCGGCCCCGATGAGCGAGTCGAGGCTCGGCGCCGTTCGGATCGACGGGCTCACCGTTCCCCAGACAGCGAGCACCAGGTTGAGCGCCGCGAAGAACGCAATTGCACCGCGGGCGGAGAAGGAGCCGAGGAGGAACCCTGCGACGAGCGCGCCGAAGGGCGTGAGGATGATCCCGATGTTGCGCGTCACGCTCGCGACCCGGCCGATCAACCGGTCAGGCGTCACGGCAAAGCGGTACGACGCGAGAACGGTGTCGGTGACAGGTATCACGAGCATCTGGGGCAGCAGGCTCACGACGAGCACGTAGACGTTCGGCCAGGCGACAAATGCAGCGAGGCCGACGCCTGTCCAGAGCTCGCTGAGCAGGATCGCGCGCATCGAGAGAAGTCGCCTGAACACGCCCGAGAGCAAGGCTCCCAAGACGCTGAAGCCGCCGAAGGCCGCGACGAGCACGCCGATCCTGCCGCTCGCAAGGCCTTGATGCTCGCCGATCACGACGACGGCGAGCGCGACGCCGGTGAAGACGAAGTTCGAGAACGAGAAGATCAGCGCGACAGTCCGCAGGAATGGGTGCCGCCAGAGGAACCGGAAGCCCTCCGCGATCTGTGTGCGGATGCGCGCAACATGAGGTTCGCGCTCCTCCTGGAAGGGCGTGCGCATCGCGAGCAGCGTGCCGATCGAGAAGACGTACGAGACCAGGTCGGCGATGAACGGGAGCGCACGGGCTATGCCGAACAGCGCTCCGCCGAGGGGCGGACCAGCGAGTCGCACGGTCGCTTGACGTGCCTGCAGCGCGCCTGCGGCCGTCGGCATCTGTGGGGGTGGCACGACTGCGCGCATCGCGCCGGTCGAGGCAATGCTGAAGAACGATCCTGCGGTCCCTTCGATGAACGCCACTCCCGCGACGAGCCAGAGCGACAGCGTGTCTGCCAGAACCGCCGCGGCGAGCCCGCCGATAGCCACGGCCTGTACGACGTCGGCGACGATCATCACGCGCTTGCGATTCCAACGGTCCGCGGCAACGCCTGCGAAGACGCCGAAGAGCGCAGCGGGGAGGAAGTCCGCGAACCCGACGATGCCCGCCTTCGACGGGGAATGGGTGAACGCGAGCACGAGCAGCGGATACGCGATCGCGCTCGACGCCGAGCCGGCGGACGACAGCAGTTGGCCGGACTGCAGCAGGACGAAGTCCCGGTTGCGGCGGAGCGGGACCTCGGACATCGCGCCGACGATAGCGACGTCGGCGCTGCCGCACGTGCCTGGTAGAACTGTCGAGATGCTCCGGGGAGAGAAGGTGGACCTGCGCTCGCGCAGCGACGCAGACGTCGCAGTGCTGCACGCGGAGCTCTACGACGATGTCCCGACGCGGTCGCGGGCCGACTCGCGCCCGTGGGTGCCGCTTTCGGCCGACTCGCCCGTCTCGCCGTACCGCGCGGCGGAGCCTGCCGCGGATGTCGCAGTCTTCTCGGTGGTGGAGCGCGCCGGCGGGGAGCTCGCGGGCGAAGCGCTCCTCTGGGGCATCGATCTGCACAACAGGGCCGCCCATCTCGGAGTCTCGCTCCGTCCGGGCTTCCGCGGTCGCGGCTTGAGCGTCGACGTGCTCCGCGTGCTCTGCCGCTACGGCTTCGGCACTCGTGGCTTACACCGCTTGCAGCTCGAGACGCTCGCCGACAATCAGCCGATGATCAAGGCGGCGACGCGCGTTGGCTTCACGCACGAAGGAACACTGCGAGGCGGAGCATGGGTCGACGGCGCGTTCGCGGACGAGGTCGTCCTCGGCCTCCTCGCGCCGGAATGGACGAGTGCCTAGGCGCGCGCCGTCGGGCGCGGGCGCTACTCGGCGTAGACGTCGCAGCCGAGATACATCAGCGACTCGACCGCTTCGGTGACGAAGGCCGTCGCCTGCGCGGCGTCGGCGAAGGTGTACGGGCCGGGGCGGACCGTTTCGTTCGAGCCGGCGGGGAAGACCTCCGCTTCCACCGTGCACGACGTGCCGTAGTCGACGGCGCGAAGGATCGTCACCGAGCGCCCGTCCTTCTTGGCATGGCGGACGAACAGATCCGTTCCTGTCGTCTCAGCTGCCATGTTGCTCACGGAGTGACGACGACTCCCGGCGTGGTCGCGGCCGGGGCCGGGGCGGCTGGGGCCGGCGCAGGAGTTGGCGCGATCGTCATGACGGCTGCGTTCGACGCGGCCTGCGAGACGGAGTCGCGATCTGCGAAGCCGTCCATCCGCACGGCGATGTCGCCCGGAGCCTTGTAGATCAGGACGCCCGGCTGGGGCAGCATGCCGCCGTTCGGCAAGAGCGCCGTGAGGATCCCTGCGACCTTGTCGTTGAGGACGCTGACGAGCAAGAAGCCCGCGCCTGCCGCGACTGCGCCGGCATGTGCCTCGGCGACGGAGATCGCGTCGACCTCGGCATTCGGGTTGTAGAAGCTGACGACGACCACCTTGTGGTGTGCGAGCTGCCACTGGAGCGGCTGCGGAAGGTCGGCATACACCGGGTTGCCGCGGAACTTCGCGGCCTTGTGCGTCGCCGCCTTGTGCTTCGCGACGGTTGTGTGCTTGGCGACGCTCTTGTGTTGCGTTGCGGTCTTGTGCTGCGTTACCGCCTTGTGTGTCGCCGGCGTGGCCACCTTCGGGTGTGTTGCGGCCGTCGCCGTCTTCGCGGCGGTCTTCGTCTTGGCGGGACCGGGCGAGGCGGTTGCTGCATGCGTCTTCGGAGCAACATGGACGATTCGTGCGCTGGCGGGCGCGCTGCCGTGGCGCTCGGCCGTGGACGGCGTCGGGGTGTGCGAGCGGCCGGTCATCAAGACGATCCCGCCGAGCGCGACGATCCCGATCAGCCCGACGAGGGCAGCGATGCGGATCAGCGGGGTGATGGTGAGGTTCACGAGGTTCTTCCGGGTCAGCTCACGACGCAGTTCGAGGCGTCGAAGTTGATGCCGACGCTCGTCGGTCCGTCGATGCCTTCCTTCGCTGCGATCCATCGGCCGACCGTGGCCGTGAGGCAGAACTTGGTCGGTGAGGCTCGCAGGTAGCCGGACGGATTGATCACATACGGTGCGCCGAGGACGATCGAGACGGCCGGGTCGTACTTCGTCTGCAGATACACGAGCGAAAGCCCCTCGTAGCCGCTGTCGGTGAGACCGCTCGGCGGGCCTGCGAAGGCCGGGTCAGGGTCGTTCGGGCTGCCCGGATAGTTGTCGGCGCCGTATGCCGCGACGTCGCGAATCACCTGTGCGACGTTCTGCTTCGCTGCGGTCTTGGCAGCGTTGTCCTTGAACGTCAGATAGCTCGGGACGGCGATCGAGATCAGGATGCCCAAGATGAGCAGCACGATCGTGAGCTCGACGAGAGTGAAGCCCTCTTCGCCTTCCAGGCGGCGCTGGATGCGGGCGACGAGCGTACGAGGGTGGCTGCGGCGGCTCATTGTGATGGTGTCGGAATTCATTGGCACTGGCTTTAGCTCCTGAGACGGCGAGGGGGGCGCCGGTGCGCCCCCCTCGAGTTGCCGATTGTCTTCGGACTAGGTGCAGACCTGCGACGGCGTGCTGCTGACGGTGAGGATGCCGCCCGGGCCCTTCTTCCAGGCGAACCAGTTACCGTTCTGCGAGACGATGCAGTAGGTCGTGGCACCTGCGGTGACCGCGTTCGTGATCGTCGCGGGCATCGGCACGGAGGTCGCGGTCGTGGTGTTGCCGACCGGGTCGGCCGTGGCGCTGTTGACCCAGACGCCGAGCGGGAACGCCTGGTCGTAGGCGGCCCTGATGATCGCGACGGTCATGCCGGTGTAGCCGTTGTCGACCGAGCTACCCGTGCCGACGACACCGGGCGCACCGGTCATGTCCGGGTCGGCGGTGCCGGCGGGGACGTTGTCGGCGTTGTAGGACTCGACGTCCGGGAGTACTGCCCGGATGTTCGCCTGTGCGGCGGACTTGTTCGCGCGGTCCTTGAACGAAAGATACGACGGCACTGCGATGGCAAGCAGGATGCCGAGGATGATGATGACCACCAAGAGCTCGATCAGGGTGAAACCCTGTTCCGAGCCGAGGCGGTTCTTGAGGCGATTAATCATGTGTCGTACGACTCCTTCCAACGGAGATAGCGGGCGGGTGGCCCGGCATGTATCGACCGTTGGAACTCGATCGAGTTAGCCTCGTTCGGGGGATTCGCACTCACTCGCCGCTGGGGCGCATCAGCACTCAAGACCTTGCGGCGACCTGCCGATAGCCCGGTCGAGGGACTATGCCGCAGCTGACTTCAATCGACGACCTGCTCGAGCAGATGGTCGCCTACGGTGCTTCCGACCTCCATGTGACGGTCGGCAGCCCGCCGGCGTTCCGCGTGCGTGGGCACATCGTGCGCGCCGAGCATTACGAGCCGCTCACCGCAGACGACACGCGCAGCTTGCTCTATCGCGTGCTCACGAGTGAGCAGCAGAAGATCTTCGAGCAGAGGCGGCAGCTCGACTTCGCGTATTCGATGCCGGGCCTTGCGCGCTTCCGCGTGAACGTCTACTACCAGCGCGAAGCCGTCAGCGCGGCGTTCCGTCTCATTCCGCAGGAGATCAAGACGCTCGAAGAGCTCCGGCTCCCGCAGATCCTGCACAGCCTTGCGACCTATCCGCGTGGGCTCGTGCTCGTCACCGGCCCGACCGGTTCGGGTAAGTCGACGACGCTCGCGGCGATCATCGACGAGATCAACCGCACACGCGCCGAGCACATCCTCACCGTCGAGGATCCGATCGAGTTCGTGCACCGTCATAAGAAGTGCATCGTCAACCAGCGCGAGATCGGGCCGGACGCTTCGAGCTTCGGTGAAGCGCTGAAGGCTGCGCTCCGCCAGGACCCGGACGTGATTCTCGTCGGCGAAATGCGCGACCTCGAGACGATCTCGACGGCGCTGACTGCCGCGGAGACCGGTCACCTCGTCTTCGGCACCCTGCACACGCAGAGCGCGCCGTCGACGATCGACCGCATCATCGACGTGTTCGCTCCCGAGCAGCAGGAGCAGGTGCGCATCATGATCGCGAACTCGCTCCAGGCTGTCGTCACGCAGTCGCTCCTGCCGACCGCCGACGGTGTCGGTCGTGTCGCTGCGCTCGAGATCCTGCTCCCCGACGACGCGGTGCGCAACCTCATCCGCCAGGCGAAGATCGAGCAGGTCTACTCGGTCATGCAGACCAAGACCTCCGGCGGGATGCAGACGATGGAGCAGGCACTCGCCGACCTCGTCCTCCGCCAGGTCGTCAACGTCGACGACGCGCTCTCGCGCTCGAGCCGTCCCGATCAACTCACCGGCCTCCTCGAGCGGCAGGGCTACGACGTCGAAGGTGCCCTCGCCACCCTCGACGGGCCGAAAGCGCCGCCGCAACAGCCGGCAGCCGCGCTCTCGCCGCAGCCTGCGCCCGTGCTGCCGCCTCGGCCTCAGGAAGTCGTCACCGGTCTGCGCATGGCGGGGAGCTGACGATGAGCGATTCGATCTGGAAGAAGGAAGTCTCGTTCAAGCGCAAGCCGAAGGACGGCGCGGACCCCACTCCTGCGGTCGAGCAGGTTGAGGTGGACGCCGTTACGGATGCGCCGGACGCACCGAAGACGTCGATGCTGAAGAAAGAGATCTCGTTCAGGCGCAAGCCGAAGGCCGACGTCGCGCCCGAGGCCGTCGTCGAGAGCGTTGCGCCGGGCGCAGTCCCCGACGCCGACCCGCCGGCCGGCAAGCAGTCGTTCCTGAAGAAGGAGATCTCGTTCTCCCGGAAGCCGAAGGAGCCGAAGGAGCCCGCACCGGAGAAAGCGGAGAACGAGAAAAAGGAGTCGTTCCTCAAGAAGGACATCTCCTTCTCCCGCAAGAAGCGCGACTCGGAGATCGAGAAGCTCGTTCACGAGGCAGCCCAGTCGTTGTCGCCGTCGTTCATCACCGCCGAGGGCGCGACCGCCGAGACGCTTCCGACCGCACTCGCCGAAGCCGCCGTCGCCGCGATGGCGCATGCCGACGCCCAGGCGGAAGAGGCCGCTCAGACTGCTGCCCGCGCCCAGGCGCAGGCTCAGGCCCAAATCGATGCGCAGGCACGCATCGATGCGCAGGCTCAGGTCGATGCGCAGGCAGGTCGAGCGCAGGCTCAGGTGATGCGCAGGCTCAGGTCGATGCGCAGGCTCAGGTCGATGCGCAGGCTCAGGTCGATGCGCAGGCTCAGGTAGATGCGCAAGCACAGATCGATGCGCAGGCGCAGGTCGATGTCGCGCGTGCACAGGCTGCCGCCCAGGCACAGGTCGACGCCCAGGCTCGCCTCGACGCGGCTGCGTTCGCCGAGGCCGACGCCGCCTCGCAGACGGCGCCGATCGCTGCAGTCCCGCTCGTTGCTCTCTCGATCCTTCCGGATCCGGAGCCCGTCGATCTGCACGCCGTCGCGCCGTCTGGCGGCGACGACGTCTCTGGAGCTCCCACCCTGTCGGCCGACGAGCCGGCGCATGACGTCGCGTCTCAGCCGCCGGCGTTCGACAGCTCTTCGAGCAGCGTTCCGGTGCCGCCTGCACTCGAGCCGATCGCGTTCGAGCCGCCCGCCGCGCCGCCGCCTCCGATCGCCCCCGGCGTCGTTGCGCCGCCCGCTCCCGAGCCCGTTGCGTACGAGCCGGTCGCGCCCGAGCCGGTCGCGTACGAGCCCGCCGCCCACGAGCCGGTCGCGTACGAGCCCGTTGCGTACGAGCCCGTCGCCGACGAGCCGGTCGCGCCCGAGCCGGTCGCCCACGAGCCGGTCGCCGTTGAGCCGGTCGCGCCCGAGCCGGTTGCGTCTGTTCCCGCCGCTGTCACGCCGGAGCCGGAGTCCTGGGCGCCCGAGGCGTCCGCGAGCCCGCCGAGCCCGCCGAGCCGTGGCTCTCCGCTCCCGAGTTGCCCGCCGTGCCCGAGACGGCCGCAGTCGTGATCCATCCGCCCGTTCCCGCGGCCGAGCTGCCGCCGCTCACCGAATCGGCTTCGACGGGGCCCTTCTGGAAGAAGGAGCTCTCGTTCTCCCGCAAGGCGAAGGCGCCGAAGGCGAAGCGTGCGTCGAAGGAGAACAAGGAGAAGGCCGCCTCGACGCCGTTCTGGAAGAAGCAGGTCTCACTCGGCCGCAAGAGCAAGGCCCTGTCGCCGGCGGAGCTTGCGTCGGTCGAGGCAGCGCTCGCGAATGCGCCGACCGCCGCCCTGCCGGTCGATGTGGCGCCCGCCGCGCCGAGGGTTCCTTTCTGGAAGAAACAGGTGTCGTTCGGTGGCAAGAAGGCCGGCGCTCCTGCCGGCACTGCCGCCGTGTCGCCCGCACCGCTGCCTGCCGGCCCGCAGCTTCCCTTCTGGAAGAAGCTGTCGTTCCCGATGCCATCGCTCCCGACGCGCTCGTCCGGCGGCGGCAAGGGCGCAGGGAAGGGCGGTCACACGGTCAAGAAGCTCGTCGGCCTGAAGATCGGGTCGTCCCAGCTCGCCGCCGCGCGCGTCTCGAACAACGGCGTCGCCGAGGTGCAGCAGCTCGCCCGCGAGGCGCTCCCGGCCGGAATCGTCGTCGGTGGAGAGCTTCGCGATCCGGAAGCACTCGGCGAGGCGCTCAAGGGCTTCTTCGCACGCAACAAGCTTCCGAAGAAGGGCGTCAGGCTCGGCATCGCGAGCAATCGCATCGGCGTCCGAATCTTCGACATCGTCGGTGTCACCGAAGACAAGCAGCTCGCCAACGCGATTCACTTCCGCGCGCAGGAGACGCTGCCCATCCCGCTCGATGAAGCAGTGCTCGACTTCCGCGTTCTCGACGAGCACGTCGACGCGGAGGGGCAGAGCGTCAAGCGCGTCTTGCTCGTCGTTGTCTACCGCGAGCTCGTCGAGCGGTATGTCAGTGCCTGCAAGAGGGCCGGCATCACGCTCGCCGGGATCGACCTCGAAGCGTTCGCGTTGCTTCGCTCGCTCGCAGCGCCCGCGGACCGCGGCTCATCTGCCCTCGTCGCAGTGGCGATCGGCTACGACCGCTCGACGTTCGCCGTCTCGGACGGTCGCGTCTGCGAGTTCACGCGCGTGCTCGAATGGGGCGGCTCGGCGCTCAACGTCGCACTGGCGCGCACGTTCGACAGCACGCCGTCCGAGGTCGAAGCGATCAAGCGCAGTCTCTCCCTCGACGAGACGATCACACCGCCGGGTCTCACGCCGGACCAGGCCGCACAGGCGATCGATGCAGTTCGGCGCCAGGTGCAGTCGTTCGCACGCGAGCTCGTGTCCTCGCTTCAGTTCTACCAAAACCAGCCCGGGAGCCTGGGCATCGGTGAGATCGTCCTCACCGGAGGCACGGCGCATCTGCCGGGTCTCGCAGCGGAGCTCGAGCGGCTGATCGGCGTACATGTTCGCGTCGGCGATCCGTTCGCACGCGTGAAGATCTCGAAGCGTCTCGGAGAATCCGAGCAGTCCGGTTCGCTCGCAGTTGCCATCGGCCTTGGGATCGAGGACTGATGCGCGCAGTCAATCTTCTTCCCGAAGGTTCCGAGTCTCGCAAGAGCTTCCGCAAGGAGGACCCTGCGGTCGTCGTCGGATCGGCGCTCGGCATCGTTGTGCTGATCGCGCTCGTCGCCGGCTTCATGAGCGTGCACTCGAAGGTCAACACCGAGCAGTCCAAGCTCACTGCGGCGCGCTTGGAGCTTGCGCAGCTCTCGCTGATCAAGAAGCCGGCGGTCGTGCAGAAGCCGATCGTGCAGAAGCCGATCATTCAACCGCCGGCGGTGGTGAGCCAGGAGCAGCCGATGCTCACAGCCTTGACGGCCGCGATGTCGACGCGCATCGCGTGGGATCGCATCCTGCGGGAGCTCTCGCTCGTGCTTCCGAGCGACGTCAAGCTCGCCGGCCTCACGCTCACCGCTCCGCCCGCACCGGTGGCCGCGGTCGAGGGGACGCCTGCCGCGGCGCCCAGCCAGGGGCTCAGCATCACGGGCAGCGCGTTCTCGCACGACGGCGTCGCGCGTCTCCTCTCGCGCTTGATGCTCATCCCGGATCTCAGCAACGTGACGTTGTCGACGAGCTCGGCCGGAACCACCGGGGGGAGCGTGCAGTTCAGCATCGCCGCCACCATCAAGGGCGCACCCGCGCCGCCGCCGCTGCCGCCGCCCGTCGTGCCCACCGACACAACGACGACTGGAGCGACCTCGTGAAAGGCAAGAAGCTGAAGCTCCCGGGAAAGGCGGCGATCGCGCTCATCATCGGCGGCGACCTGTTGCTGCTCCTGATCGGCTGGTTCATGCTCGTCGGGCCACAGCGCGCGACGGCCGCGAGCATCGCCCAGGCGACTGCTGCGACCGAGGCTCAGATCGTCGTGGCGAAGGCGCCCGTCGTTCCGCAGACGCCTGCCGCTGCGATCCAGCAGCCTGTCATCAAGACGGCTGATCTGTACAGCCTGGCGAAGGCGTTGCCGACGACCGTCGACCAGCCCGACCTGCTGCTCGAGCTCGATCAGGTTGCACGCGACGCCGGGATCCAACTCACGAACCTGTCGTTCGGGGCTGTGACTCCGGCGACGACCGGCGGCTACAGCACGGTCGGCATCAACCTGAGCTTCAACGGCGACTTCTATTCGATCACCGACCTGCTGTACCGGCTTCGCAGTCTCGTGAGCGTGAGAAACGGGCAACTCCAGACCGCCGGCAGGTTGTTCTCGGTCGGAACCGTCGGCCTCGCGCCCCTCTCGGGAACCGGATTGTCGGCATCGCTCACCGTGACCGCCTACGTCTACGGCTCGGGCGACCCCGCTGCCGATGCCGCCGCAGCCGCGGCCGCGGCTGCACCGCCGGCCGTACCGGCTGCAACCAGCACTGACACCACTCAAACAGCAACCACACCTGCGTCGTCATCCGACGTCGCGCCCGGGCCCTAGTCGGCACGAAGGGAGAGATCATGGCCAAGAACAAGAAACCTGCCGACGCGGCGAAGGACAAAGCGGCAAAGCAGAAGAAGATCGCGATCGGACTCGTTTGCTTCCTCGCCCTTGCGGTGGCGTATGCGGCCCACACGATGATGTCGCTCAACAGCAGCGGCGGCACGAAGCCCGTCGCGGCGGCCGCGACGACGCCCGCGACGACGACTCCTGCAACGCCGACTCCGGCACCGACGGCGGCCGCGCCGACGCTCGGCGGGACTCCGGTCGCCACGGATCCGGCAGCAGCCTCCACAGGCTCGAGCCAGCTGCTCGCGGCCGTCAGCCCGCCGGCCGATCCCGGCCAGCTCGAGTCGTTCTCGCACTTCGAGAGCAAGGACCCGTTCGCCGGCGGCGGACCGTCGTCGTCCTCTTCCTCGTCGTCCGGCGGCAGCTCAGGCACCGGCACCGGCTCGTCCGGGTCGGGGTCCTCGGGCTCGGGGACGTCGTCTCCGCCCGCTACGCCTCCCGCGCCGCCGACGCCGCCTCCGACCACAGCGGTCATCGCGGTGAACGGTGTCTCGGAGTCCGTCGCAACCGGTGCGATCTTCCCGACGTCGAGCCCGAACGCGACCTCGAACGGCGTGTTCGACCTCGTCTCGCTGACCTCGAACACTGCGACCGTCTCCGTCGTCGGCGGCTCGTATGCGAGCGGTTCGCAGACGCTCAAGCTCACTGCGAACAAGCCCGTGACGCTCGTGAACACCGCTGACGGGACCCGCTACACGCTGCTCCTCTATCCCCAGGGCACCGCGGCTCCGGTTGCCGGTGCCGCAGGGGCATCGGGTTCGGGTTCCTCTGGCTCGGGCACGACGCCGGCCGTCACGACCACCACGCCCGCTCCGCCTTCGACGACCACCACGCCGAGCGGCCCCTAACCACTTCGTATGGCCGCCTTCACGTATGCCGCGATCAATGCCCAGGGGGTCGAGACCGAGGGTGTAATCAACGCACCCGACGTCGCGTCTGCGCGTGAGCAGCTGCGTGTCAAGGGTCTCCTCGCGCAGACGCTCAGGGAGATGTCCGAGGGCAATATCGGGTCGAAGCAGATCTCCCTCGGTGCGAAGAAGGTCAAGTCGAAGTCGTTGCAGATCTTCTCGCGGCAGTTCGCGACGATGATCGAAGCCGGGCTGAACGTCGTCGGCGCACTCGTCATCCTCGAGGAGCAGACCGACGACGAAGCGCTCGCCGGTGTGGTCCACGAACTGCGCAGGGACGTCGAAGGCGGTCTCCTGCTCTCCGAGGCGATGATCCGCCACCCGAAGGTGTTCACCCGTCTCTATGTGTCGATGGTCGAGGCCGGTGAGGCGGCCGGCATCCTCGACATCGTGCTCGACCGTGTCGCCTTCCAGATCGAGAAGCAGGAGGCGATCCGCCGCCGCATCAAGGGCGCGATGATCTATCCGACGATGGTGCTGTGTTTCGCGACGCTCGTCCTCTGCGGAATGCTCATGTTCCTCGTCCCGGTCTTCGTGAAGATCTTCGCCAGCCTCGGCGGCCAGCTGCCGACGCTGACGCAGTACGTTGTGACTGCATCCGACCTGCTGAAGAACAGGCCGTACGTGCTGCTCATCATTCCGACCGGTCTCTGGACGTTCTTCCGCTGGAAGAAGACAGAGAAGGGCCGACAGAAATGGGATGCCTTCAAGCTCAAGCTGCCGATGAAGATCGGCGATGTCGTGCTGAAGGTGTCGATGGCGCGCTTCTCGCGGACGCTCTCGACGCTCGTTGCAGCCGGCGTCGACATCATCAAGGCGCTCGAGATCACGGGACAGACGTCCGGCAACTGGGTCGTCGAGGATGCACTCGCGACGGTTCGCCAGAAGGTGCACGAGGGTGTCCCGATCGCACAGCCGCTACTCGACAACGACGTGTTCCCGCCGATGGTCGCGCAGATGGTCAAGATCGGTGAAGAGACCGGAGAGCTCGAGAAGATGCTGGCGAAGATCGCCGACTTCTACGAGGACGAGGTCGACGCGTCGGTCGGCGCGCTGACGTCGATCGTCGAGCCGATCATGATGCTCGGCGTCGGCGTGATGGTCGGCATCGTGATCATCTCGATGTACCTGCCGATGTTCAAGATGCTCACGCTCGTCAAGTAGTTGGTGCAGACCCGCCGGCTGACTTCAGGCGGCGGGTCCGCGGGGAGCCGTCACGGAGCGCTACGGTGACGCTGTACGGTCGGTCCAGCCGCTCGTCGCCGAGAGGGCGTAGATGACGAGCACGGCGAGGATCATCGCGGCGAAGCCGTACCAGGGCGCGTAGGAGATGATCGTGAAGCTCTGGACGATTACCACTCCCGCCCAGATGTAGCCGAGCACGCGCCCGAACATGCTGCCTTGCAGGAGCGCCCAGCCGGCCGCGAAGGCGAGCAGGGCGATCCCGAGATCCCAGAGGCCCCAGAGGAAGAGATGGTGGCCGAACGCGCCGAGCGAGAGGTCGTTCACCCGGTGAGAGTCGGCGAAGTAGTAGACCGCGGAGATCACGCGTAGGACCGCGACCGAGAACATCACGACCGCGGCGAAGGTGAGCCAGCCGGGACGGCTGAGCGAGGACAGCATCGACGAGCTCGTCGACGCGGGCATTGCTTGCGATGACATCTGAATCCCCCTTGTTGCGAGGGTTCAAGGTTCGCCTCGCCGTCCTCCATCCCTGCAACCGATTCGGCAGGCCTGGCAAGACCTTCCCGCCGCTCTCTGACTTGAGCTCGAGCGAGCGAACTCGATCGGAAGTCGAGTGAAGGCGAGCGTCCGCTGGTTCGACCGTCGCTGAGGGTGATCTCCTGGTCTGGGTCGAACCGGGGTGCACCGTCGAGGCGTCCGGATTCTCGTCGGCTCGACGGCGTGTCCGTCAGCATGCAGGTTTTCGGCAGCAGGCGCACGCCACCTTTGCTGTCACTGAGGATGACCCATCTGGACGGCGCCGGCGAGAGGCTGCGCCCGTACAACGGTTGGCGTGCGGGTATTCCTTCTTTCTCTTGCTGCCGCGATCGTTGCTGCTATCACCGTGAACTTCGCCGCAAGACCCGCTGCAGCTGCGGCCGAAAGCAGCCGCAGCGAGGCGTCATCGTCGACGCTACGGCTGAACAGGACGCTTCGTCGCCACTACCAGCTGCGTCAGCGCTGGGAGATCTCGCAGCGCAGACGCGTGGTCAAGCTGGCGCTGCACCAGGTCGGCATCCCGTATGCGTGGGGCGGGACGAGCCGCAGCGGTTTCGACTGCTCCGGGCTTGTCCGCTGGGTGTACAGCAATCTCGGTGTCTCGCTGCCGCACTACACGGTCACCCAGTTTCAGCACGGCTTCTCGGTGCGCCGCCGGGCGCTGAAGCCGGGAGACCTCGTTTTCTTCAACGGTCTTCGGCATGTCGGCCTGTACATCGGCCACGGCGACGTCGTGCACGCACCGCACACCGGCACACGGGTTAGCGTGGCGCCGCTCAGCAGGGTTGGCGGTTTCGCAGGCGCACGCCGGTTGATCCCCGCCTACTAGGTGGCGTCGCCGCCCTTGCGGCTTTCCATTGGGATGATCCGCGAGGGGCGACGGCCGTCGGCGGGTAGCGTTCGCGGCCGCCGATGGCTTCGCCGCGCGTTTGGTGCCAATGCGGCGTCGTAGATCGTGCGAACCGATGAACGTCATGCCAACTGCTCAGCCGGCGGACCGAAACTCGCTCGAGGCATCGCGCGGCCTAGCCGAGCTGACGGGTCAGCTCGACCACGCGCGCCGACGGTGTTCCTGCCTCGACGCAGCGGTGACCGACGAGCGTCGCGCGGGCCGAACAGGCAGAGCGTGCGGCGGTCGCGTGTGACAATCCAACCAGCTTGATGGGCGTGCGACTCACTCCGGAAGTCATCGCAGGAATGCAGCAGCTTGCGCTGGAGCAACGACGGCGGCTCGGGCCACGCGCACCCTGGCACGTAGGTGATGTCGCCTGGGGACTCCGTCAGCACGAGGGCCGCGAGTCGGAGTGGAAGATCCGGCTGTGGATCGAAGACGACCGTGTCGCTGCGTGGTCATGGCTCAAGAGCGACCGAGGTCGCCTCGAGCACGACGTCCACCCCGACTACCGCCACCTGCTCGACGAGATCCTCGCCGAGCCCGCCGCGACGGTGGCATTTGCGTTCGAGGACGATGAGCCCTCGAGGGCGACGCTCGCGCGCCACGGGTTCACCGAACCGCGCGACCCGATGTACTTCCTCGTGCGCGACGTCCTGACGCCGCCCGAGTTGCTGCCTCTTCCCGACGGCTTTCGCTATCGGACGGTCGAGAGCGCCGATGTGACGGAGCGGGTCGCGATCCACCGTGACGTCTGGGCGCCGTCCCGTGTCACGGGATCGAGCTATGCGAACGTTCGGGCGCAGTGGCCGTACCGCGAGTCGTTGGATTGTGTCATCGAGTCGTCGGACGGGCGCTTCGCAGCGTATGCGCTGCTTTGGCCGGACGATGAAAACTGCGTCGGCGAGCTGGAGCCTGTCGGCGTGCGCGAGCCGTTTCGACGCCGCGGGCTCGGCGCTGCAGTCTGCACCTACGCGTTGCGTCGGTGGCACGAGGAGGGCGGACGCCAGGCGATTGTCTACTGCGTTGCCGAAGGCGCTTGCGCGCTGTACGAGTCGATCGGCTTCCGCGTGCACGCAACGGTCCGCGCGTACGCGCGACAAGCCGGCCCGGCCGACGTGCTTGCGAAATAGAGGCCACGCGTGCACCCTCGATGTGTGGGGGAGCTCAACTACGACGTGGTGGTGGTCGGCGGCGGGGCGGCGGGCTTGAGCGCAGCTCTTGTGCTCGGCCGAGCGCGCCGCCTCGTCGTCGTGGTCGATGCCGGAGCTCCCCGGAACGCTCCCGCGGCGCACATGCAGGGGTTCTTGTCCCGCGACGGGATGTCGCCCGCGGACCTCCTTGCCGTGGGACGGGCAGAGGTTGCCGGGTACGGCATCGAGTTGGTCGAGGATCAGGTGGCGGCGATCGAGCGAGGGTTTCACCGTCCGCCTCGCCGGTGGCCGCGTGCTGAAGGCCCGGCGGATCCTGGTCGCGACCGGTCTTCGCGACGAGCTGCCCGAGATCCCCGGCGTCCGCGAGCGGTGGGGGCGGGATCTCCTGCACTGCCCGTACTGCCACGGGTGGGAGGTCCGCGACCAGCCCCTCGGTGTTCTCGGCACCGTGCCCGGCTCGGTCGAGCACGCACTGCTCGTGCGTCAGTGGTCGGACGACGTCACTTTCTTCGTCAACACCTACGACCTCACCGAAGCCGAACAGGCGCAGCTCGAGGCACGCGGAGTGCAGGTCGTGCGCGGCGAGGTAGCTCGGCTGGTCGTCGAAGACGACAGGCTGAGCGGCGTCGGGCTTGCCGACGGCCGCGTGATCGCGCAGACGGCGGTGTTCATCCGGCCCGGCATGGCGCCTCATGCGGACGGGCTGATTGCCGGCTTGCGTTGCGCGGTCGACGAAGCCGGCTTCGTCACCGTCGATGCAACCGGCAGGACCAGCACCGCCGGTGTGTGGGCTGCCGGCAATGCGGCCGATCCGCGTGCGCAGGTCATCACCGCGGCAGGGGCGGGCTCCGCGGCGGCGATCGCCATCAACGCCGACCTCGTTCAAGAGGACGTCGAATGCGCGGCCGAAGATCGCCGCGCGGCAGCCGGCGCAGCCTCCCGGTAAGCCTCTACTGTCTGCGGTATGTCGCGCGGGAATCTCGCCCAACGCGCCGGCCGTTGGAGTGCGGACCACTGGAAGACGGCCACGGCGATCTGGATCGTCTTCGTCGTCGCAGCAGTCGTTCTCGGCAGAGCAGCGGGAACGGTAAAGCTGACCGACGCCGAGCAGGCGACCGGCGAGGCGGCACGCGCCCAGGCGATCCTCGCGTCTGCAGGATTCAAGACGCCTGCGAGGGAGATCGTCCTCGTCGAATCGGCGTCCGACCCCGCCTCCTCGCCCGCGTTCCGCTCGACCGTCGGCGCAGTAACGACGAAACTGCGGAGCCTCCCGCAGGTGACCAACGTTCACACGGGAGCGCCCGGCGACATCTCGCACAACGGGCACGCGCAGCTGATTCATTTCGACATGAAGGGAGATGCGCAGACCGCGCACGATCGCGTCAAGCCGGTGATCGAGACGGTGGCCGCGCTTCAGCGCACGCACGCCACCTTCACGATCGCCCAGTTCGGCGACGCAAGTGCTGCCTACGAGTTGAACAAGACGATCGGCCAGGACTTCAAGAGGGCCGAGCAGCTGGCGATCCCGATCACCTTCCTGATCCTGCTCTTCGCGTTCGGCGCCTTCGTCGCGGCGGCCGTGCCGGTACTGCTCGCGTTCTCCGCCGTGCTCGCGTCGATCGGGCTCGCCGAAGTCGTGAGCCACGTCGCGCACGCGTCCGACTCGACGCAGTCCGTGATCCTCCTGATGGGAATGGCCGTCGGTGTCGACTACTCGCTCTTCTATCTGAAGCGAGAACGCGAGGAGCGCGCGGCCGGGCGCCCACACCGCGAGGCGCTCCTCCGCGCGTCCGCGACCTCGGGGCAAGCCGTGCTGATCTCCGGGCTCACCGTCCTGATCGCGATGGCGGGCATGCTGCTCGCCGGCTCGAAGATCTTCGTCTCGATCGGCGTCGGCGCGATGATCGTCGTCTTCACCGCGCTCATCGGCTCGCTCACCGTTCTGCCCGCGCTGCTTTCGAAGCTCGGTGACCGTGTCGAATGGGGCATTCGGCAGGTGCTCGCCGCGATGCTGCTCGCTGCGTTACGGCCGCTGAACGCTCGACCGCACTGGCTCGTGTGGCTGCGGGAGACCCCGACCGTGCTTCGCCGGATCAAGGGCGAGGACGGACACGATTCACGTGTGTGGGCATTCGTCCTGCGCATGTCGCTGCGTGCGCCCGGTATTGCCACGGTCGTCTGTACGGCCTTCCTGATCGTGCTCGCGCTCCCCGCCTTCTCGATGCACACCAAGCTCCTCGGCTTCAGCGATCTGCCGAAGGACTTGCAGATCGTCCAGACCTACGAGCGAATCCAGGAAGCGTTCCCGGGCTCGCCTGCCCCGGCGCAGGTCGTCGTGCGCGCAGCGAACGTCACGGCGCCCCGCTACGTCGCCGCATTCCGCGAGTTCCGCAAGTCGGCGCTGGCGAGCGGTGAGGTGCATCCGCCGATCACCGTCGCCGTCAACAAGGACCGCACCGTCGCGCGGATCGCTTTCCCGCTCGCAGGCAACGGCACCGACGCCGCGGCGGTTCGTGCACTGAAGACCCTGCGCGACGGGATCATCCCGCCGGTGCTGAAGACGCTTCCCCCAGGCACCGACGTCGCCGTGACCGGCATGACCGCGGGGACGTACGACTTCAACCAGACCATGCGGCACCGCGCGCCGATCGTCTTCGTCTTCGTGCTCGGGCTGGCCTTCCTGCTCCTGTTGCTCACCTTCCGCTCGATCGTGATTCCGCTCAAGGCGATCGTGCTCAATCTCCTCTCTGTCGGGGCTGCGTTCGGCGTACTCGTCTGGATCTTCCAGGAGGGTCATCTCGAGCGCGTGCTGAGCTTCCGCTCGAACGGCGCGATCGTCACTTGGCTGCCGCTCTTCCTGTTCACGGTGCTCTTCGGCCTGTCGATGGACTACCACGTCTTCATCCTCAGTCGAGTGAAGGAGCTCGTCGACCGCGGGATGCCGACAACGGAGGCTGTCGAGCGGGGCATCCGCTCGACGGCGTCCACCGTGACCTCGGCCGCGGCCGTCATGGTTGCCGTCTTCGCGATCTTCGCCTCGCTTCGCACGCTCGACATCAAGCAGCTCGGTGTCGGGCTCGCAGTCGCCGTGTTGCTCGACGCCACGGTGATCCGCGGCGTGCTCCTGCCGGCGGCGATGAAGCTGCTCGGCGACTGGAACTGGTACCTGCCTCGCTGGTTGCAATGGCTCCCGAGGCTCCGCCTCGAAGCCGAGCTCGACGACGTAGCCGTGGAAGCGCCCGCGCCGGATCGTCGCGCACGCACGGCCTGAATCCCGGGCTCGTCCGGGGCTGGATATCCTCGAGGCGCGTGTCCGCAACTCCTCCCTCCGTTCCTGCGCACGGCTCCGTCCTGAGACCGCGCGCCATCTTCTGGGTTGCGGTGCTCCTCATCGGGATCGGCGCGCGCTGTCGCCTTGTTGCTCGTCGGCACGTCGTCCCGCACGAGCAATCCGGCCGTACCGGTCTCCGAGCACCCGGCTGCGACCTGGGCCGCCGGGAAGCTGCGCGCGCCCGACATCAGCCTGACGGACCAGAACGGCGCGCCCGTCTCGCTCGCCGCGTATCGCGGCCGCCCGGTCATCGTCACGTTCATCGATCCGCTCTGTCGCGACTACTGCCCGATCGAGGCGAGTCACCTCAACCAGGTCGTCCGTGGGTTCCCCGCCGGATCACGACCTGCCGTCGTCGCGGTCAGCGTCAACGTGCATGGCAACGCCCGCGCGAATCTCATGCAGGACGCGGCGAAATGGAACCTCGTCCCGCAGTGGCGATGGGGTATAGGCAGCGAGGCGCAGCTCTCGTCCGTCTGGAAGAGCTACCACATCGGCGTGCTCCCGACGACGAAGAAGGTCGCCGGCGTGACGGTGCACTCGATCTTGCATACGGAGGCCGCATACGTCATCGACGCCGCCGGGTATCAGCGCGCCATCTTCCTGTGGCCGTACAGCGCCGCCGCCGTCACGCACACGTTGAAGGGACTAGCGTCGTCGTAGCGCGCGCCGGAGCACGATGGCAACGGCGAGTGCGGCGAGTGCGGCGATGACGATGACGAGTCGGTCGTGGTTGCGCGACGACGGGGCGTCCACGCTCGTCGTGGCGGACAGAGTCACACCGGAGGCCTTCGCCAGCGCCTGCACTGCTGTGAGCGACGAGTCGACGAGGCCGGTCGGGCTCGGGTCGACTTTCAGCTTGGCGAGCACCGCGCGCTCGCCGGCGCCGTTCTGTCCCGGCCGGTTGAACCCGAACCCGTTCGGCATCACGACGAGCAGTCGGTTCTTGTAGACGTACTTCAACTCAGCGCCGAGGAAGCGGGCGTATGTCTGGGGCTGCCGCCAGAGGCTCGTGATCGACCCGAGGTCGTAGCTGCTGCCGATCACGGCGACACGGATCGGGAATCCCTTGCTGTTGGCCTCGTCGACGAGCGCGACGAGTTGCTGTTGCTTCGCTTTCGGCGCCTTGACGTCGAACGGGAAGAACACCTTCTGCGTGAGAAGGTAATCGCTCGCCGGATCGCCGTCGGCGCGCGCCGACGGCACCGCACACGCGAGCAGCGCGGCAGCGAGCACGACGAGGGCCGCCGTCCTCATCCGCCCGCCCTGTCGAGGAGCAGCACCGAGAACGGCTGGCCGCCGCGCGGCTGTACCTGGAACGAGAGCCCCCAGTGGCCGACCATGACGAGCGCCGGCGCCGAGCGGACGTACGTCCCGGGCTGCGTCTCCGCGAGGCGATCCGACTGCGACGGCATCTCCATGTCGAGCATCGTGAACGTTGCGACGACGTCTGCGCCGCGGACCGGCACGCCGTTGTGGGTGATCCGAACCGAGAACTCGTTCTGTGTTGCCGCTCGGTTCGGCGTCACGCGCAGCTCGAGACGGTAGCCGTTGCGGTTCACCACGGTCGCCACGGGGCCGGGGCCGGTGTGCGCACTCGGCTTCGCGAGGCCCGCCAGTGCCTTCGGGGGCGGCGGCAAGCTCGAGAGGAGCGCCGCGGCCAGCACCGCACCCGCGACGAGCACCGCCTCGACCCCGACGAGCCGGCGGAGCAGCGTCGCCGCCGGCGGCCCCACCTCCGGCTCCTCGACCGCCGCCTGCAGTCGCGGCTTGGTGCGGAGCAGGTTGACCGATGCGATGAGCATCGCGACGAGCAGGATCGACGCCTTCGCGATGATTGTCTTGCCGTACGACGTCTGCCAGAGCGACGCCAGCGTCGGCAGATGCAGGACCGATGCCCAGATCCCGGATGCAAGCAGCGTGAGCACTGCAACGAACGCGACGTTCGAGAAGCGCGGCACGGCGACCGTGAGGCCGGCGACGCGTTTCTCCGGGGCGAGGCTGCGCCAGAGAACGAGCAGTCCGACGAGACCGCCGACCCAGATTGCTCCGGCGCCGACGTGCAACGCGTCGAGTGTGAGCGCCAGCGCGCGTGGGGGCGTCTGCGACGCGTGTCCGGCGGCACCGGGTGTGAGCACCGCGGCGCCGGAGGCGAGCAGAGCGCCAAGGAGTGCGAGCAGCGCGGCGACGGATCGCTGCGTCCGCTCGGGCCGGTCGAGCCACAACGCAGCCGCGGCCGCGAGTGCGAACAGTGCCAGGATCAGCTCGAGATCGAGGTAGCCGCGCCCGAAGGCAGAGACCCGCATCAGCGGGACGAGCGCGCCGAACGACCAGAACGAGCGGAGCGCGAACTTCGCCGTCGCGAGCAGCACGTACACCGGAACGGCGACGAGGGCGAGTACGAGGACGGACCAGAACGCGATCGAGACCGAGCGCAGGCTCGTGCCCGAGACGCGCGAGACGAGCGGCCGCGCGATGATCGTGCGCAGCACGAACAGCCCGATCGCGGCCATGAATGAGAGCAACGCGATCCAGCGTGCGGCAACGAGAGACGGGGTTGCCGCGGTCTCGGACAGATTGGGGATCACGAACTGCGGCGCAGGGCCGGGGTTCGGGCCGACGGCGAACGTGAATGCGCCGCGTACCGGATGGCCGTCGACCGAGATCACGCGCCACACGACCAGATACCAGCCTTCCGGCAATCGCTGCACCGGTACGTCGAGCTCGTCCGGATTCGAAGCAGAACGCGTGGGCGGGCCGGCCGTGAGCTGGCGCGCGCCCGCGTCCGTGACCGACACGATTGCGAACCGCGGCTCGACGGCCTCGCTGAAGACGAGCGAGACCTGCTTGGGCGGCGTGTTCACGAGCACGCTCGCCGCCGGCACGGTGCGAAGCAGTGCCGCGTGCGACCAGGCGGCAGCGGGCGCAGCGAGTGCTGCCGAGACGACGGCCGTGACGACGAGCGTGCGTCTCATCGCACGACGAGTGTGAACGGCGCGGTGAGCACGCGACCGTCCACGCGGCATTGGAGAAACAGTCGCCACGTTCCCGCGAGCGGAACGAGCACGCCGACCGTCAGCTTGCCCGGTGTCGCCGACGTGCCCGTGATCTTCGTCGTGCCGAGCGCGCTCGTACACGCCGAGGCGCCCGGCGCGCAGACGTGCGTGTGGAAGTAGTCGAGTGAGCCGCGGCGGAAGAAGATCGCGTGCGCGAGCGCGCCGTACCACGGTGTGAACGACGCAGGCTTGCCGGTCGGCCCCGTGACGGTGAAGCGGAGGAAGGCCGGATCGATCGCGCGTAGATGCGGCACGCTCTGCAGCGCGAAGCGGTAGCCGTCGATCGTCTGTGTGGGCTGCAGCGGCGGCAGCGGTTGCGGCTTGTATGCACCCGCGACGTCGATCGTCGAGAAGAGCTGGAAGTTCGTTTGCGCCGCGTGCGCCGGATAGGCGTCGACCACGATGCGGTAGGGGCCGGGAGCCGTGAAGGTGATCGGCTCGCTGAAGGTCCCGTCGGGCCGGATGGGGGGATGGCGATGGACGATCGTCGAGAGGTCTCGACGGATCAGGATCAGGTGCACTCCGGTGTGCGGGCCGGCGCCCTGCTTGAACGCGGTGAGCGGCTTCCCGTCGGGCTGGATGACGCGGAACGAGAGCACGGTGGGCTTGCCGACGGTGGGATGGACGATGCGCAGCTGCTCCAGTTGGTATTCGTGCGCCGGCTGCACCGTGATGCCGCCCTGCTTGGTGCCGCTGCCGCCACCGCAGCCGGCGAGCACGGCGACGACCACGGCGGCCAGCGGGATAGCGTGACCGAGATGCTTGCGCTCCTGACTGCGCTTGCGCTCGTGCCCACGCCGATCGGCACCGGGCCTCGCTACCACCCGACGCCGGGTGCGCACGGTCTGTGCGTCGCCGCTCCGCTCGACCGCGGCGCCCGCGTCCACCTCGAGTTGTTCGCGGGCGGACGCGTCGTGATCGTTCCGGCCGCGGTAGGCGTCGGCGACGCGCGGCTTGCGCTTGGGCGGGTTACCGGCGCGCGCTGTCGAGCGCGAGCCTGGACGACCGACCCGACGGGCGTCGTCTCCTACGAGAGCGGCTTCACGCTCGGCGGCGTCTTCGCGGTGTGGGGGCAGCCGCTCGGCCCACAGCGGCTGCTCGGCTTCCGCGACCGCGTGCGTATGTACGTGAACGGGCTCCGGCGCACGGTCGATCCGCGGCAGCTGCGCCTGCGCGACGGTGACGAGATCGTGCTCGAGGTCGGCCCGATGGTTCCGCCGCATCGCAGCTATCGCTTTCCGCGTCGCTGAGCCCATCAGCCGGTCCCCGGCGTCGCGTTCAGCAGCACCGCGATCACCACGACTGCGCCGATCCCCGCGCCGAGCGCCGCAACTGCAACGAGCAGCTTGATGACAGGCGTGTTCACGCGACCGGCCGTCCTCCGCGTGCGGCGAGGGCCGCGACCGCGATCAGGAGGGCCAGCACGCCGAGTGCGAGACCGACGATCGCGAGCGTCGACGAGCCTCCGCCGCCGAGCGAGCTCTTCGCCTCGATGACCGGCGCCGGCGTGTCGGACGCCTCCGGGCCGGACCAGTCGACGACGGTGCCGTCGGAGTACGTCTGGCGGACGCCGAACGTGTAGCTCCCCGTTCCCGTCGTCTGCGCCAGGAACGAGAACGCCGCGTCCTCGCCGGTCGGCACGGCGCCGCCGCTCCAGGTCACCTTCGTGACCACCGCCGAATCGCCCGACCCGGTCGACTGCACGGCGCGCTTCCAGCCGGGCGAGGGGACGAACGAATCGATCGCGAAGCCTGACGGCGGCGTCAGCTCGATCGTCGTCGTCGTTGCTCCTTCTTTCTCCGTCGGCACTGCGAGCGTGAACACTTGCCCGGTCTTCGCCAGCACGACGGGTGGGCTCACGTGGGCGTGCGCAGACGCCTCGGCTGCGACGGCGAGCGCCGACATCGCAGCGAGCGCGAACGCGGTGATGCGACTTCGAGTCGTCATGTCTCCTCTACTCCTTCGTCGAGATGGTCGGATCGGACGCAGGACCTGCGTCCGGACCTGCCTAGACGCCGGCGAGCAGAGGAGGGCCGCGCTTCGCGAGGCGGTACGCGAGGACGCTCGGCCGCGGCAGAGGCGCGGACGGCGGGTCGAGCACGGCGAGGGAGAGCGGAGGGTGGGCCGGGGGCGGTGAGGCGAGTGCGCGGCCGGCCTTGCCCGCGGCGCGCAGCAGCAGACGGGCCGCAAGCCAGGCGAGCAGCGAGAACGGCAGCTGCAGCGCGATCCCGGGCAGGAACGTCGGGGCCGCAACGCCGTGCCACGCGAACGTGCCGGTGCGCAGCGAGAGCTCGAGAATCTCCTGGAAGGCGAAGGCGAGCGGAGCGAGCAGCGCGAATGCCCACGCGGGGAGCGCGCGGGCCTCCCGGCCCCGAGACGCGTCGAGCACGGCGACGACGAGCGCGACGAGCGCGACTGCGAGCCCGGCGCCGAGGACGAGCGGCATCCGGTCGAGATAGCCGTGACCGGTGACCATCAGGGCGTGGACGCGCACCGACGTGCCGGGATAGACGATCCGGTACGTCAGAGCGTGCGCGGCCTGGGAGCCCGCCACGAGCAGGGGCACCGCAACGAGCCAGGTGAGGCCGCGCCTCATCGCCCAGACTCTGCCAGAAACGCGTTCAGCGACCGCGTAGGCGGTCGAACATGCTCCTGTGCGGCGCCTGAGTGGCCTCGGGTGGCGCTGCCTCCGTCGGCTCGGGCGCCGCTACAGGGCGCTCGTCGCTCACCGGTGCGATCGTCCGTGGCGCGGCGTGCCGCTCACGCTGTGCCCGGATCGCAGCGTTCATCTCGTCGCGGTGAGACTGCTCCGCCATCGCGACGACATGTTAGGCACGGCCGCCCGGCCTCCTGCCCGGATATGGTCTCCGGCTGATGTGCTTCGACACCGACTCGGCGCCCCCGATCCCCGTGATCTCCGGGGCTGCCGTCTCGCACGACGACCTGGTGCTCGAAGCCGCCGACGGCAACCGGTTCGCCGCCTTCGCAGCGGCGCCCGACGAGCCCGGCACGACGGGCATCGTGATCCTCCCGGACGTTCGCGGTCTCTACCGCTTCTATGAGGAGCTCGCGCTGCGCTTCGCCGAGCGCGGCTATCCGGCGATCGCCTTCGACTTCTTCGGGCGGACGGCAGGCGTCGAGAAGCGCGACGACGACTTCGACTACATGCCGCACGTGCAGCAGACGACGGCGGAGGGCATCCAGGCCGACGTCGCCGCAGCCGTCGGCTATCTCCGCGCGAACGGCGCAACGTCGATCTTCACCGTCGGCTTCTGCATGGGCGGGCGCCAGTCCTGGTTCGCCGCTGCGTCGGGCCACGACCTCGCGGGGGCCGTCGGCTTCTACGGCCGGCCGGGCGAGAGCAACGGCGTCCCGGGGCCGACCCAACGCGCCGCCGAGATAGTCGCGCCGATCCTCGCCCTTCAGGCGGGCGACGACGCGAACATCACCGCCGAGGACAACGCTGCCTTCGATGCGGCGCTCGCGGAGGCCGGCGTCGAGCACGAGGTCATCACCTACGCGGGCGCGCCACACAGCTTCTTCGACCGCAAGCAGGAACAGTTCCTCGACGCATCCAACGATGCGTGGGGGAGGGTGCTCGCGTTCGTCGAGCGCTATTCGGGCTGATCGGGCGCGGCGGCCGCACCGTGCGCCGCGGTCCACTCGGCTGCGAAGAGCGTCTTGTCGATCTGCCCGTGGAAGACCGGGACGTCGTGCTCGACGCAGAACCGCAGGACATCCTCGCGCTCGATGCCGTGCTCGGCCGCGATCTGCTCGGGTGTGAGGTGGTTCGGCATAGCACCCGGAGCGTACGCCCATCGTGTGCCGTTTGGGAGCCCGCTCGTGGGCGAGCGGACGGTCCCAGGCGCTGTCGTCGTTGACGGGCCGCGGCGGCACGCGGTGCTCAGCGGCCTCGAGACTGCCTCGAGCGCCTTGCCCGCCGCCTCGACGCCGAGCGGGATTTCGACCGTGAGGCCCCTCGGGGCACGGGAAGTTCCCCAAACTTTCGCTACACTCCCGCGGCGCGGGGCGGCGTAGCTCAGCTGGTCAGAGCGCTGCACTCATAATGCAGAGGTCGGTGGTTCGAGCCCACCCGCCGCTACTTCAACGCGTCCACCTTCGAGGTAAAGACAGAGAAATGGCCACGGGAGTCAGAGTCGCAATCACGCTCGCCTGCACAGAGTGCAAGCGACGGAACTATCAGACGCAGAAATCCAAGCGGAACTCACCCGACCGGGTGGAGTTCAAGAAGTACTGCCGCTGGTGCAAGTGCCATCAACCCCATCGGGAGACTCGGTAACCCCGACCTTGCATGGCCAAGCAGACGCGTCAGCAGCGCCGCGACCGGCGCGCGCAGCAGCAACCGGCCCTCGCAGGAGGCCCGCCGCCGCGTACCCCGCCGCGCCCGACCGCGAACGGCGACTCGGAGCCGGCCCGCAAGCCGCCTCGCTCCGACGAGCGCCACATTCCCGGCTCCGGGCCGATCCATTTCGTCCAGGAGGCGTGGGGCGAGCTCAAGAAGGTCGAGTGGCCGAGTCAGAAAGCGGTCATCAGCGGCACGGCCGTTGTGCTGATCGCCTGTCTGATCGTGGGCGTGTTCCTGTATCTGAACGACACCATCTGGAAGTACGTCGTGCAGCATCTGTTGCTGCGATAGAGAGGACCGAATGTTCCGCTGGTATGTGATCAACACCTACTCCGGGCACGAGAACAAGGTGAAAGCCAATCTCGAGCACCGCGTCGAGTCGATGAACCAGCGCGCCCGCTTCAGGCGCGTCGTCGTCCCGACCGAGCAGGTGATCGAGACCAAGGACGGTCAGAAGGTCACGGCGGAGAAGCGCGTCCTCCCGGGTTACGTGCTCGTCAACATGGACCTGAACGACGACGCCTGGATGGTCGTGAAGAACACACCGGGCGTGACGGGCTTCGTCGGTGCAGGCTCGAAGCCGGTGCCGCTTTCGCAGCCTGAGGTCGACCGGATCCTGCACACGAACGCGGGCGGCGCGGCGCCGGCGCGCAACCAGGTCGAGTTCTCGCTCGGCGAGTCCGTGAAGATCACCTCCGGACCGCTGGCCGACTTCGACGGCGAGATCACCGACGTGAACGCCGACGGCCAGAAGCTCCAGGTCATGGTCAACATCTTCGAGCGGCAGGTGCCGGTCGAGGTCGGATTCGACAACGTGAAGAAGCTCGACTAGAGGGATTTGAGATGGCAAAGAAAGTACTGACGATCATCAAGCTCCAGATCCCCGGTGGGCAGGCGAATCCTGCACCGCCGGTCGGGCCTGCGCTCGGCCAGCACGGGGTCAACATCATGGAGTTCTGCAAGGCGTTCAATGCCCAGACGGCCGATCAGAACGGGCGGATCACGCCGGTCGAGATCACCGTCTTCGAAGACCGCTCCTTCACGTTCATCACGAAGACGCCTCCGGCGGCCGTGCTGATCAAGGAGGCGCTGCGGCTCGAGAAGGGCTCGGCCGAGCCGAACCGGCTCAAGGTCGGACGGCTCTCGCGCACCCAGGTTCGTCAGATCGCAGAGACGAAGCTGCAGGATCTGAACGCGCGTGACCTCGATCACGCCGCATTGATCATCGCGGGCACGGCCCGCTCGATGGGCGTGGAGGTGGACCTGTAATGGCGACTCACGGCAAGAAGTACGTCGACGCGCGCGGCCAGATCGACCGCGAGACGACCTATTCGCCGGTCGAGGCGATCCGCAAGCTCAAGGCGATGCAGCTCGCGAAGTTCGACGAGACCGTCGAGGTGCACTTCCGCCTCGGGCTCAACGTGCGCCACGCCGACGAGCAGCTCCGCGGCACGCTCATGCTTCCGCACGGCACCGGCCGAGACGTCCGGGTCGCCGTCTTCGCCGAGGGCGACAAGGCACGCGAGGCCGAGGAGGCGGGCGCCGACGTCGTCGGCTCCGCCGATCTCGCCAAGCGCGTCGAGGAGGGCTTCACCGACTTCGACGTGGCGATCGCGACGCCGGACCAGATGGGGAACGTCGGCCGGCTCGGCCGTGTCCTCGGGCCGCGCGGACTGATGCCGAACCCGAAGACGGGCACCGTCACCTTCGACGTCGGCAAGGCCGTGCGCGAGGCGAAGGCCGGCAAGCTCGAGTACCGCACCGACCGCGGCGCGAACGTCCACCTCGCGATCGGCAAGAAGAGCTTCGACGAGCGCGCGCTCGTCGAGAACTACGCGGCCGTCGTGGACGAGATCGTCCGCGCGAAGCCGTCCGCGGCGAAAGGCCGCTACATCCAGCAGATCACGCTCGCGAGCACGATGAGCCCGGGCATCCATGTCGATCCGGCGCGCACGCGCGGGATCATCGAGGAGCTGGACGAGGCGCAGCAGCAGGAGGCCGTTCCGGCCTAGGTAGCAGTTCGGCGTCCATACAAGCCCGTCGCCAGAGACAGGAGGCAGTCGCGAGACAGAAGCCCTCCCGAGGTGAGTTCGGCCGAAGATTTCGCATCACCCCTTCGTCGAGCCCGCCACTGTGCGGGCTCGATCCATACGAGGAGGTGATTCGGTGAAGAAAGAAGACAAGGAGCTCGTCGTCGCAGAGCTGACGGAGCGGCTGCGTACGTCCGACACGCTGCTCGTGGCCGATTACCGCGGTCTCACGATGCCGCAGATCGACCTGCTCCGCACCCGGCTCCTCGAAAGCGGCGCCACGTTCTCGGTCGTGAAGAACACGCTCGGGCGGCGTGCCGCGGAAGCGGCAGGCTCCGACGCGCTCCTGACCTTGCTCGAAGGTCCAAGCGCGATCGCGTTCCTCGCCGCCGAGGGCGACATGGTGGCCGCTGCGAAGGCGCTCGCGGACATGGCCCGGGAGTCGAAGATCCTGGCGATCAAGGGCGGCGTGCTCCAGGGCCGCTCGGTGACCGCGGAAGAGGTCGAGAGCCTCGCAACGCTCCCGCCGCTCGACGTGCTGCGCGGCCAGGTGCTCGCGGCGATCATCGCCCCGGTCACTGCGCTGCTCGGTCTCGTGACCGCGCCGCTCCAGAACCTGTACGGCCTGATCGATGCCCGCATCGAGCAGCTCGAGGCGGGCGGAGACACCTCGGCGACCACGGCTCCGGCCGCTGCCGCGTCGGAGGCTGTTCCCGCCGAGGAGGCCGCTCCCGCCGAGGAGCCGGCTGCCGAGGCGGCGACCACCGACGAGACACCGGAAGACACGGCACCACCCGCGGATGAGGCTCCCGAGCCGGCCGCAACGGAAGAGACAACCACCGAAGAGCAAGAGGAGGCGCAGTAATGGCTGCTGTCGACACGATCTTCGAGCAGCTCGGGAGCATGTCCGTTCTCGAGCTGGTCGAGCTGAAGAAGAAAATCGAGGACGAATGGGGCATCACCGCCGCAGCGCCGGTCGCAGTCGCGGCCGCAGGTGGCGGCGCCGCCGCCCCCGAGGCCGAGGAGAAGACGTCGTTCGACGTCGTCCTCACCGAGGCCGGCCAGCAGAAGATCCAGGTGATCAAGGTCGTTCGCGCGATCACCGGGCTCGGCCTGAAGGAAGCGAAGGACCTCGTCGACTCGGCTCCGAAGCCGGTCAAGGAGGGCATCAACCAGGAAGAGGCCGACTCGCTGAAGGCACAGCTCGAGGAAGCCGGCGCAGGCGTCGAGATCAAGTAGGACGCTTTCGCACCATGGTTCGCCGAGGGGCGCCGCGAGGCGCCCCTCGGCGTTTCCGGCTTTACAGGAGCTTTACGCCTTCGGCCGCAAGTTTGCCGATCCGAATGGATCTCACCCGTGGACCGCACATGACTCATTGGAGGAACCGATGAAGCTCAAGCTCACGATTCTGCTCGCCCTCTTCGCCGCCGGCGTCTTCGCGTCGCTCGCGCTCGCGGACGGCGGAGGGCACGGAAAGCATGCCCAGAACGCCTGCCGCGAGGTCCACATCTCCGGCACCGTCGCGCCCCAGACGCTGGCCGTGACCGTCGCCAAGTCCTCCCAGAGCCTCATTCCGGCCGGGACCATGCTCAACCTTCCGGTGGGCGCGGCGGGGCAGACCGTCCGCCTGCGGGCCGAGGCCTGCGCCACCGGCACCGGCACGTCGCTCGTCCTGACCGTCAAGCGGGTCGAGCTCCGCGCGATTCGCGCCGAGCAGGCCACGACGACCGGCCAGACGACGACCACGCGCCCGACGACCACCGAGAAGCGGGACGAGCACCACGGCCGCCACGATCGCACCACGACCACGACGACCGCGACCGCTCCGGCGACGACCACGACCGCCGGGACGACGACGACCACCAAGCGCTAGGCAGGACGGCCTGATCCGGGACGGCGCCTGGCCAGCCTGGCGCCGTCCCGTTCCGACGCTGGACGGACGAGAGGCAGCGCGCTACAGTTCCGGGCAGGTCCGGCACTTGCCCGCGGGCTTCGCTTGCGGTAAAGGGGGTGTTTCCGGTACCCTTGCGGGTTGCGCCGACGTTACGCACGTCCGCGCGCCCGCCCATTGCCCGCACGCCTGCATTCAGCTGATTTCGCACGTCCTTAAGGGAGGCTTCTTCACTTGACCACAAAGGTCGCATCGCCCCGCGCGCGTAAGTCTTTTTCCCGGATCGAGAACGTCCTCGAGCTCCCGAACCTGATCGACATCCAGATCGCCTCGTTCAAGTGGTTCCTCGACGAGGGCCTCCGGGAGACCATCGACGACATCTCTCCGATCGAGGATTACACCGGCTCGCTCGCGGTCGAGTTCGGGAACTACGTCTTCGGCCAGCCGCAGTTCTCCATCAAGGAGTGCCGCGAGAAGGACCTGACCTACCAGGCTCCGCTCTCGATGACGGTCCGGTTCGTGAACAAGGACACCGGCGAGATCCGCGAGCAGACGGTCTTCATGGGCGACTTCCCGATGATGACCGAGTTCGGCACCTTCATCATCAACGGCACCGAGCGCGTCATCGTCACGCAGCTCGTCCGCTCGCCGGGCGCCTACCTGATGGAGCCGAAGGACGCGACGAAGCAGGTCTTCACCGCGAACCTGATGCCGAGCCGCGGCTCCTGGCTCGAGCTCGAGATCGACAAGAAGGGCATCGTCTACGCCCGCATCGACCGCAAGCGCAAGCTGCCGATCACGACGCTGCTCCGCGCTCTGCCGGCCGAGGACCCGACGACGGGCTTCCAGCTCGACACGTCGACGAACGAGGCGATCCTCGCCCTGTTCGAGAACTCTCCGTACATCGTGAACACGCTCGAGAAGGACCCCTCGACCCGCGAGGAAGAGGCCCTGATCGAGGTCTTCAAGAAGCAGCGCCCGGGTGAGCCGCCGACGCTCGACAACGCACGGAACCTCCTGCGCGCGCTGTTCTTCGATCCCAAGCGCTACGACCTGACGAAGGTCGGCCGCTACAAGCTCAACCAGCGGCTCGGCGTCAACGTCCCGGAGGACACCCGCGTCCTGACGACCGAGGACATTGTCGCTCTCGTCAAGAAGCTGATCGCACTGCCGGTCAACCTCGGCGTCCCGGACGACACGAAGGACTTCGCCGCCGAGGCCTTCGGCATGCCCCGCGCACCCATCGCCGCCGAGCTCGACGAGTACGAGCACTTCGGCAACCGGCGCCTGCGCACCGTCGGCGAGCTGATCCAGGAGGCGTTCCGCGTCGGCCTGTACCGCATGGAGCGCGTCGTGCGCGAGCGGATGACGACGGAGGACGTCGACACGATCACGCCGCAGACCATCATCAACATCCGTCCGGTCGTGGCGGCGCTGAAGGAGTTCTTCGGCTCCTCGCAGCTCTCGCAGTTCATGGACCAGACGAACAGCCTCGCCGGGCTCACGCACCGGCGCCGCCTCAGCGCCCTCGGCGCCGGCGGCCTCACGCGTGAGCGCGCACCGATCGAGGTGCGCGACGTCCACCCGACGCACTACGGCCGCATGTGCCCGATCGAGACGCCTGAAGGCCCGAACATCGGCCTGATCGGCTACCTCGCGTCGTACGCCACGGTCTCCGAGTTCGGGTTCATCCAGACGCCGTACCGCCGTGTCGTCGCCGGCAAGGTGACCGACGAGATCGTCTACCTCGACGCGGTCGAGGAGTCGCGCTACACGATCGCGCAGGCGACCGCGTCGACGGACAAGAACGGCAAGCTGCTCGAGGCTGCGGTGCTCTGCCGCTCGGCCGAGGGCGAGGCCGTGACGGCGCCGCCGAAGGCGGTCGAGTTCATGGACGTCGCACCGGCGCAGATCGTGTCGGTCTCGACGGCCCTGATCCCGTTCCTCGAGCACGACGACGCGAACCGCGCGCTCATGGGCGCGAACATGCAGAGGCAGGCCGTGCCGCTGCTCGTGCGCCAGGCGCCGCTCGTCGGCACCGGCCTCGAGTACCGCGCAGCCGTCGACTCGGGCGATGTCGTCATCGCGCTCCACGCCGGCACCGTCGTCGACGTCGACGCCGACAAGATCACCGTCGAGGCCAAGGACGGCCGCGACGACTACACGCTGACGAAGTTCATGCGCTCGAACCAGGGCACGCTGATCCACCACAAGCCGGTGGTGCGCCTCGGCGACAAGGTGAAGGCGGGCGAGGTCCTCGCGGACGGCAGCTCGACCGACAACGGCGAGCTCGCGCTCGGCGCCAACCTGCTCGTCGCGTTCATGCCGTTCGAGGGCTACAACTTCGAGGACGCGATCGTGCTCAGCGAGCGGATCGTCAAGGACGACATCCTCTCGTCGATCCACATCCACGAGTACGAGATCGACGCTCGCTCGACGAAGCTCGGCGACGAGGAGATCACCCGCGACATTCCGAACCGCTCGGAGGAGTCGCTCGCGCAGCTCGACGAGCGCGGCGTCGTCCGCATCGGTGCTGAGGTCGGCTCGGGCGACCTGCTCGTCGGCAAGGTCACGCCGAAGGGCGAGACCGAGCTGACCGCCGAGGAGAAGCTGATCCGCGCGATCTTCAAGGAGAAGGCGCGCGAGGTCCGCGACACCTCGCTCAAGGTCCCGCACGGTGAGGGCGGCGTCGTCATCGACGTCAAGACGTTCTCGCGCGAGTCGGGCGACGACCTGAGCCCCGGCGTGAACGAGCTCGTCCGCGTCTACGTCGCGAAGAAGCGCAAGATCGCGGAGGGCGACAAGCTCGCCGGCCGCCACGGAAACAAGGGCGTCATCTCGAAGATCGTCCCGGAAGAGGACATGCCGTTCCTTCCGGACGGCCGCCCGGTGGACATCGTGCTCAACCCGCTCGGCGTCCCGAGCCGGATGAACATCGGCCAGGTGCTCGAGACGCATCTCGGCTGGGCCGCGGCGCACGGCGTCTTCCACGAGAACGGCGACCGCAAGACGGAGGACGACAGCTGGAAGGTGCGCCGCCAGGTGGTCAACGGCGGCGACCCGAAGGCGATCGCGACCCCCGTGTTCGACGGTGCAACCCCGACCGACGTCGACGAAGCGCTGATCGCGTGGACGGAGCAGAACCCGGACTCGCCGATCAAGATGACGGTCGACAACAAGCGGGCAGCCGGAGCCAAGTGCTCGGGCAAGGTGCAGCTCTTCAACGGCCGCACAGGTGAGCCGTTCGAGCAGACCGTCACTGTCGGCTACATGTACATCCTGAAGCTGCTCCACCTCGTGGACGACAAGATCCACGCGCGGAGCACCGGCCCGTACTCGCTCGTCACCCAGCAGCCGCTCGGTGGTAAGGCGCAGTTCGGCGGCCAGCGCTTCGGCGAGATGGAGGTCTGGGCACTCGAGGCGTACGGCGCCGCCTACACGCTGCAGGAGATGCTCACGATCAAGTCCGACGACACGGTCGGGCGCGTGAAGGCCTACGAGGCGATCGTCAAGGGCGAGAACATCGCCGAGCCGTCGATCCCCGAGTCCTTCAAGGTGCTGCTGAAGGAGATGCAGTCCCTGGCGCTCGACGTGCACGTGCAGTCCGACGACGGCCGCGAGGTCGAGGTGCGCGAAGAGGAGGACGAGCTCCTTCGCGCTGCCGAGGAGCTCGGCATCGACCTCTCGCCTGGATCGCTCCGTGCCGTCGGCCGCCCGGCCACGGCGGAGGAAGTGGAGGAAGGGCAGGAGCGCGTCGACGTCGACGGCGACCTGGCCCTCCCGGCGGACGAGTCGCTCGGCGACCTCGACGACGTCGAGATCTCGGACGAGAAGGAAGCCGAAGAAGAAGTCGAGGCTGAAGTCGGCCCACTGGGCGACAAGGACCTCGTTGACCTTGAACTCGAAGACTGATTAGGGGCTGAGGAGACACTTGATCGACATCAATGAATTCGATGCGATTCGGATCGGGCTTGCCTCGAGCAAGCAGATCCGCGACTGGTCTTCGGGCGAGGTCACCAAGCCCGAGACGATCAACTACCGCACGCTGAAGCCCGAGCGGGACGGGCTCTTCTGCGAGCGCATCTTCGGCCCGACCCGCGACTGGGAGTGCTACTGCGGGAAGTACAAGCGCGTCCGCTACAAGGGGATCATCTGCGAGCGCTGCGGCGTCGAGGTGACGCGGCAGAAGGTGCGGCGCGAGCGCATGGGTCACATCGACCTCGCCGCGCCGGTCTCGCACATCTGGTTCTTCAAGGGCGTGCCGAGCCGCATCGGGTACCTGCTCGACCTCGCTCCGCGCGAGCTCGAGAAGGTCCTGTACTTCGCTGCGTCGATCGTCACCGCGGTCGACAACGAGAAGCGCGCAGCCGACGTCAACGCACTCGAGGACCAGGTCAAGGCCGAGTCGGAGCGCATCTACGTCGACCGTGACGAGGCGCTCGCCGCGCTCGAGGACCGCCTCGCGCGCCGTCGCGACTACTTCGCGAAGGGCAAGGAGCGGAACTTCGACGAGGACGACGACTTCTGGGCCCGCGGTCTCTCGAACTGGGCCGAGGAGCAGGGACTGCCGACGCTCGAGGACGTTCGCGGCCTCGTCAGCAACCTGTTCGTCGAGCTCGTCGGGCAGATCACGACGGAGGACTCGAAGAAGATCCGCGAGCTCGTCCGCAACGCCGCGATCCGCGACGACCGCCGGCTCGCGCCGCGCGAGCTCGAGCAGGTCGCGTCGGCGGCGGAGCAGATCCTCGCCGCGATCCTCCCGCTCGAGAAGGAGCTCGCGAAGGCGACGGGTGCGAAGAAGGGTGCGATCACGAAGCACATCCACCGCATCGTCGACACGATGCTCACGGGCGAAGAGGTGCACGCCGACGACGTCGATCTCGTCTCCGGCGTCGACGTCAAGAATCTCGACAAGGCGCGCGAGCTCGGTGCCGGCCTCCTGAAGGACGTCGTCGACACGTGGGAAGAGGGTCAGGACATCCGTGAGCTGACCAACGACCTCTGCCTGCGCACCGACGGTCGCATCCAGAAGGAAGACCTCGACGCGATCATCCAGTGGGCCCTCAAGGTCCGCGAGATGTACCTCGACATCGAGTCCCGCCGCGACGACGCGCGCGAGGCCTCGGTCGACTCGGTGCGTCGCCTCGAGCAGGTGTGGCAGCTCTTCCGCGAGCTCGAGCCGAAGATGATCGTCAACGACGAGCAGATCTTCCGCGAGCTCAAGGACCGCTTCGGGTCCCCGTACGGCTTCGGCGTCTACTTCCGTGGCGGCATGGGTGCAGAGGCGATCCGCGACCTGCTCAAGGATCTCGACCTCACGAACGAGGCCGCGATCCTGCGCGAGCAGATCCGCACCGGCAAGGGCCAGAAGCTCCAGCGCGCGATCAAGCGCCTGAAGGTCGTCTCGGCGTTCGTCACCTCGGAGAACAAGCCCGAGTGGATGATCCTCGAGGCCGTGCCCGTCATTCCGCCCGAGCTCCGCCCGATGGTGCAGCTCGACGGTGGCCGCTTCGCCACGTCGGACCTGAACGACCTCTACCGCCGTGTGATCAACCGGAACAACCGCCTCAAGCGGCTGCTCGACCTCGGCGCGCCGGAGATCATCGTCAACAACGAGAAGCGCATGCTGCAGGAGGCCGTCGACGCGTTGTTCGACAACGGCCGCCGCGGCCGCGCGGTGACGGGCCCGGGCAACCGGCCGCTCAAGTCGCTCTCCGACATGCTCAAGGGCAAGCAGGGCCGGTTCCGCCAGAACCTGCTCGGCAAGCGCGTCGACTACTCCGGCCGCTCGGTGATCGTCGCCGGCCCGCACCTCAAGCTGCACCAGTGCGGCCTGCCGAAGCTGATGGCGCTCGAGCTCTTCAAGCCGTTCATCATGAGCCGGCTCGTCGAGCGGAAGATCGTCCAGAACATCAAGGCGGCCAAGCGGCACGTCGACCAGATGCAGGGCGAGGTCTGGGACATCCTGGAAGAGGTGATCCAGGAGCATCCGGTGCTCTTGAACCGCGCACCGACGCTCCATCGCCTCGGCATCCAGGCGTTCGAGCCGACGCTCGTCGAGGGCAAGGCCATCCAGGTGCACCCGCTCGTCTGTCACGCGTTCAACGCCGACTTCGACGGCGACCAGATGGCCGTGCACGTTCCGCTGTCGGCTGAGGCGCAGGCCGAGTGCCGCATCCTCATGCTGTCGGCGAACAACATCCTCTCGCCGGCATCGGGTCGTGCTCTCGCGACGCCGACGCAGGACATGGTGCTCGGGTCGTACTACCTCACGTACTCCGACCTGAACTTCGACGAGCTCACGACCGAGCAGATGGATCCGCGGCCGAAGCGCTTCCGCACCGAGGAAGAGATCGAGTTCTCCGTCGAGTCGAAGCAGATCACGCTTCAGACGCCGGTCGAGTACCTGTGGGAGGGCGAGCTCGTGCTCACCACTGCAGGCCGCGTGATCTTCAACGCGGAGATCGACCGTGCGCTGCGCGTGTCGGTCGGGGAGCTCGACGGCGAGTACACGACGTACCACGACTTCCTGAACCGCACGCTCTCGAAGAAGGAGCTCGGGGACTTCATCTCGATCCTCGTGGACGAGTACGGCGCGCACGCTGTGGCGTCGGTGCTCGACACGATCAAGGATCTCGGCTTCCTCTACGGCACGAAGGCCGGCGTCACGATCTCGAAGAACGACGTCGTCATCCCGCCGAACAAGGAGAAGATCCTCGCCGAGTACGAGGGTCGCGTCGAGAAGGTCGAGCAGGCGTACGAGCACGGTCTCATCACCGAGTCGGAGCGTCACGAGTCGATCGTGAACATCTGGACGGAGGCGACCGAGACGGTCGCGCAGGCGATGACCGACAACCTGCAGGAGCTGAACCCGATCTACATGATGGCCAACTCCGGCGCCCGCGGCTCGTTCACGCAGCTGCGCCAGCTCGCCGGCATGCGCGGTCTCATGGCGAATCCGAAGGGCGAGATCATCGAGCGCCCGATCAAGGCCAACTTCATGGAAGGCCTGTCGGTGCTCGAGTACTTCATCTCGACCCACGGTGCCCGCAAGGGTCTCGCAGACACGGCGCTCCGTACGGCCGACTCGGGTTACCTGACGCGGCGTCTCGTCGACGTCTCGCAGGACGTGATCATCCGTGAGGCGGACTGCGGCTCGAAGGAGTTCGTCGAGTTGCCGCTCTTCCTGCCGGACGGCCTGAACAAGAGCGTCGCTGCCCGGATCCTCGCGGAGGACATCTACAAGCCGCTCGCGTCGGGCAAGCCCGGCAAGACGCTCATCGCTGAGGCCGGCGAGGAGATCACGATCCCGCGCCTGCGCGAGATCGTCGAGGGGCTCGAGGAGGCCGCCGAGACGTTCGTCGTCCCGGTGCGCTCGGTGCTCAAGTGCCAGGCGGAGGTCGGCGTGTGCCAGGCCTGCTACGGCACGTTCCTCGCGACCGGCGAGATGTCGGAGATCGGCGACGCGGTCGGCATCATCGCCGCCCAGTCGATCGGCGAGCCGGGCACGCAGCTGACGATGCGGACGTTCCACACCGGCGGTATCGCCGGTGCGGACATCACGCACGGCTTGCCGCGTGTCGTCGAGATCTTCGAGGCGCGGAACCCGAAGGGCGCCGCGCAGCTCGCGGAGATCAGCGGCACCGTCGCGATCGAGGAGACGGACCGTCAGATCAAGCTCACGATCATGCCGGCGAGCGGCAACGAGGAGGACGAGAAGTCCTACACCGTTCCGCGTCGCACGCGTCTGCTCGTCGCGCACGGCCAGGTCGTCGAGCAGGGCGACCCGCTGCACGAGGGCTCGATCAGCCCCGCCGAGCTGTTGCGGCTCAAGGGCTACACGGCCGTCGAGCTGTATCTCGCCGACCAGGTGCAGAAGGTCTACAAGTCGCAGGGCGTCGAGATTCACGACAAGCACATCGAGTTGATCGTCCGTCAGATGCTCAAGAAGGTCCGCGTCGACAACGCGGGCGGGACTGATCTGCTGCCGGGCCAGCTCGTGGACAAGCTCGTGCTCGACCGCGAGAACAAGAAGATCAAGAAGCTGAAGAGCAAGGAGCAGGCCACCTGGGAGCCGCTGATCCTCGGTATCACCAAGGCGTCGCTCGCGACCGAGTCGTTCCTCTCGGCCGCCTCCTTCCAGGAGACGACGAAGGTGCTCACCGACGCGGCGATCGAGGGCAAGGTCGACCGGCTGCTCGGCCTGAAGGAGAACGTCATCATCGGGAAGCTGATCCCGGCGGCGACAGGGCTGAAGCGGTACCGGCAGATCCAGATCCGTCCCTCCGACAAGGTGCCGGTGTCCGCCTACACGCGGCCGGCCACGGAGGAGCAGCTGCTCGCCGCGCTCGAGGAGATCGGCGACGGCGACGGGCTGGCGGGCCTCAGCCTCGACTTCGGCGGCGAGCCGGAGCTGACCGACGGCAACGGCTCGGCGACCGGCCACAGCACGATCGAGGCCGAAGAGGTCCCCGAGGTCGACACGCCGCTCGACGCCGCCGAGTAACCGCTCCACTGCAGCATCGTTCGCAAAGAGGGCGGCCGGATCGGCCGCCCTCTTTGCTACACAGGTCCGGGTCCTTTTGAAGCGATTCGCGATACTCACCGGCCTCTGCGCCGCGGTGCTCTCGTTCGGCGCGGGCGCCCAGGGCGCATCGGTGCCGCTCCCGCCGTACGCGGGCCAGTGCGGCCTTCCGTCGACCCAGCCTCTCTATGCCGAGTTCGGCTGGCCGACCCCCGCGTACGAGGCGATCTTCGGCAAGCCGGGAGTCGTCGTCGGCTCGTCGAGCGGCGCGTGGCCCGCGAAGATGCGCGCCCTGGGAGCGCAAACGGTCTACTTCGATCTCAATCTGAAGAACCGGATCGGGACGACCGTGAAGCCCGCAGACCCGTCGCTCCTTGCCGGCCGCGCGAAGACGTTCTTCGACTATGCGGTTGCGCAGACCGGTTGCCCGACGCCGGTGATCGTGCTCAACGAGCTCGCAGGCGCGAATCTCGTGACGCCGTGGTCGGACAACAATGCGCAGTACCGCCAGAACGCGCTCACCTTCGTGCAGCAGCTGACTGCGCTCGGCGCGCACCCCGTGCTTCTGATCGCGTCGCGGCCGTACACCGGCGGCGACGCCGGGCTGTGGTGGCAGCAGGTGGCCGCGTCGGCGGAGATCGTCCGCGAGGATTACGTCCCCGCGACCGCCACGTGGAAGAGCGGGCCGGTGCTCGGGAACCGCGACCTTCGCGACTCGTACCGGCAGGCGATCGCCGACCTGACGTCCATCGGCATCCCCCCGAGCCGTCTCGGTCTGATGATCAGCTTCGCGTCGACGAAGGGCTTCGGGGGTCGTAGCGGCCTCCAGCCGGACGAGGCGTGGTACGAGGTCGCGAAGTGGCAGTCGCTCGCCGCGCAGCAGGTCGCTGCGGAGACGGGGATCGCGTCCGTGTGGTCGTGGGGCTGGGGCCAGTGGACTGCGGGAGAACAGGATCCCGCCAAGCCGTACGCGCTCTGCGCGTGGTTGTGGACGCGCTCGCCGACACTCTGCGACGCCCCGAAAGCCATCGGCGCGGGCTTCGACACGTCGCGGACGACGGGACAGCTCTCGACGCTCGTCGCGGGCGAGCAGTGCGTCATGGGTGCGAAGGGCGAGAAGGTGCTCTCGAACGACGCGATCCAGCGCCTGCAACTCGTCACCGGCGAGCGCGATACCGCGTACAGCGCGCTGTACGAACGCGTCGTCGACAGCGGGAGGGTCCCGGTCCCGGGGCAGGCGGTGCTCGCGGCAGAGCGCGCTGTCATCACCCAGGAGTTCCACGGCAGCCGCAGCTCGTACCTGGCTGCGCTGAAGCGGGCGCATGCGAGCGTCGACATCGCGCGTGGCGTCCTCGGCGACCAGCTACGACGCGCGAAGCTCGAGGCCACGCTCCCGGCATCGAATCCGTCCGCGGCCGAGGTGAAGACGTTCTACGACTCCTATCCCGACCTGCTCGTGCGGTTGGTGAAGGCGACGCCGTCGCCGGACTGGCTCGGCGGCAAGCCGAAGGGCCTCGCGCTCGACCAGGTCGCGCCGAATCGCCTGTTCGACGTGGCAACGGGCGCGTCGTTCGTCGTCCGCACGAGCGACGGCTCGTTCACCGTGAAGGCCCTCGCGGACGCTCTCCCGCTCGGCGCCGTGCCGCTCGGCCAGGCGAAGCCGACGATCGCCGCCGCCCTCCGCGACTTCGCCCGCGGCGCAGCCTTCGAGCAGTGGAGCGTTGCCCAGCAGCGCGCCGCGCTGAGCACGGCCATCTGCGTCCGCGACGAGCTCCCGCAGCCGGCCGCCGTCGACCTCACCTCGTACCTGCCGTTCCTGCGGCTCGGCTAGCCCTTCGCGCCTTCCTGCGGGCGCCGACCCACCTCTTTACTTCGGACACGTCCGGTGCCTGGCACCGGACGTGGCTGCCGGAGACGATGTCCTGTCCGGCCTTCTGATCGTCGCGTCACTGACAGTGCGGGATCCGTGAGCGGGACACTGCCCCGAGCGGTCACGTCCCGTGCCTGTCACCGGACGTGTCCAGGGAGGACGAGGCGCTCTCTTCCCGCCGCAGAGCCGATCCGTGTGACGGGAGGTCGGTTGTCGAGCCCGGTCGACGTTGTCGACGTCGGCGTGCCGCCGCACCTCCCGGAGGGGGTGAGCCGCTGCGACGAACCACAGAGCGAACTCGGCACGAGCCTATGACGGAAAGAGCATGTTTTCTGCCGTTTTTCCGCTCAGCAACCGGGTTTGCAGGTTTGACGCCTTCGCGGCGCTTCCGCTACCATGCCGTGGCCGGTTGGCAGGGGCTGCTGTCCCGCCGACCGTTTTGTTGCGACTGAAGCTTTTTTTGGAGCAGGGAGAAGAAACGAACTCATGCCGACCGTGAATCAGCTCGTCCGGAAGGGCCGCAAGGCTCCTCAGGCGAAGACGAAGACACCCGCGCTCGCCGGCTCGCCGCAGAAGCGCGGCGTCTGCACGCGCGTGTACACGACCACCCCGAAGAAGCCGAACTCGGCCCTCCGGAAGGTCGCCCGCGTCCGGCTCACGAACGGCATGGAGATCGGCGCCTACATCCCGGGCGAGGGTCACAACCTGCAGGAGCACTCGGTCGTGCTCGTCCGCGGCGGCCGCGTGAAGGACCTCCCGGGCTTCCGCTACAAGATCATCCGCGCCGCGCTCGACACGGGCGGCGTCGCGGATCGCAAGCAGGCCCGCTCGAAGTACGGCGCGAAGAAGGGCTCGTAATGCCTCGCCGTGCAGACGTGCAGGCCCGCGTTGCCCCCGGCGACTCGGTCTACAACTCCCAGCTCGTCACCCAGGTGATCAACAAGGTCATGCTCGACGGCAAGAAGTCCGTCGCAGAGCTGATCGTCTACGACGCGCTCAAGACCGTCGAGGCCAAGACCGGCAAGCCGGCCCTCGAGGTGCTGGAGAGCGCGGTCAAGACCGTCACCCCGGTGCTCGAGGTCAAGGGCCGCCGCGTCGGCGGCGCGAACTACCAGGTTCCCGTCGAGGTGCCGCAGCGCCGCGCCCGCACGCTCGCCGTGCGCTGGCTCGTGACGTATGCGCGCGAGCGGCGCGAGAAGGGCATGGGCAACAAGCTCGCAAACGAGATCATGGACGCGATGAACCAGCAGGGCGGAGCGTTCAAGCGCAAGGACGACGTCTACCGGATGGCGCAGGCCAACAAGGCCTTCGCGCACTATCGCTGGTAGCGCGAAGGAGAGAAGGACACACGTTGAGCACCAAGGAAAAAGAGACAGCAGTCGCGCTCGATCGCGTCCGGAACATCGGGATCATGGCCCACATCGATGCGGGCAAGACCACGACGACCGAGCGGATCCTCTACTACACCGGCCGCACCCACAAGATGGGCGAGGTCCACGAGGGCGCTGCCACGATGGACTGGATGGCGCAGGAGCAGGAGCGCGGCATCACGATCACGTCGGCCGCCACGACGGCGTTCTGGCGTGACCATCGCATCAACATCATCGATACGCCCGGGCACGTGGACTTCACTGTCGAGGTCGAGCGCAGCCTGCGCGTCCTCGACGGCGCGGTCGCCGTCTTCGACTCGGTCGCCGGCGTCCAGCCGCAATCCGAGACCGTCTGGCGCCAGGCCGACAAGTACAAGGTGCCGCGGATCGCGTTCATCAACAAGATGGACCGCACCGGCGCGAACTTCTTCGCCGCCGTCGAGTCCATGCGCGAGCGCCTCGGCGCCAACCCGGTGCCGGTGCAGATTCCGATCGGCCAGGAAGAGCATTTCGTCGGCGTGATCGACCTCGTCGACATGCAGGCGATCGTCTACAAGGACGACCTCGGCCAGGAGTTCGAGACCACCGACATTCCCGCGGAGCTCCTGGAGCAGGCGAACGAGTACCACCATCAGCTCGTCGACGCGATCTCGAGCTTCGACGACGAGGTGCTCGGCGCCTACCTCGAGGACGAGACGAGCGTCACCGCCGACATGATCAAGCGCGCCGTTCGCGCCGCGACGATCGCCGACGAGATCACACCGGTCCTGCTCGGCTCCGCCTTCAAGAACAAGGGCGTGCAGCCGCTGCTCGACGCGGTCATCGACTACCTGCCGAGCCCTCTCGACGTCCCGCCGATGATCGGCGTCGACCCGAAGTCGGGCGGCGAGGTTCTCCGCTCCGCCTCGACCGAGGAGCCGTTCTCGGCGCTCGCGTTCAAGGTGATGTCGGATCCGTTCGTCGGCAAGCTCACGTACTTCCGCGTCTACTCCGGCAAGATCAAGGCCGGCGACCGGGTGCTGAACACGACGACCGGCAAGACCGAGCGCATCAGCCGCATCCTCCAGATGCATGCGAACCACCGGGAGGAGCGCAGCGAGATCATGGCGGGGGAGATCGCCGCGGGCGTCGGGCTCAAGGCCACGACGACGGGCGACACGCTCGCCGCCGAGAACGCGCCGATCGTGCTCGAGTCGATGACCTTCCCGGATCCCGTGATCGCCGTCGCCGTCGAGCCGAAGTCGAAGGCCGACCAGGACAAGCTCGGCGCCGGCCTCGCGCGGCTCTCGGAGGAGGATCCGACCTTCCGCGTCTCAACGGACGAGGAGACCGGCCAGACGATCATCGAGGGCATGGGCGAGCTGCACCTCGAGATCATCGTCGACCGCCTGAAGCGCGAGTTCAACGTCGACGCGAACGTCGGTCGCCCCCAGGTCGCGTACCGCGAGACCGCAGGCAAGGCGGTCGAGAACATCCGCGAGAAGTTCGTCCGCCAGACCGGCGGCTCGGGCCAGTTCGCGGACGTCGTGATCAATCTCACGCCGCAGGCGCCGGGCGACGGCTACGAGTTCTCCGACCGGATCACCGGCGGCAAGATCCCGAAGGAGTACATCCCTGCGGTCGACCACGGCATCCAGGAGGCGCTCAACTCGGGCGTGCTCGCCGGCTACCCGATCGTCGACGTCAAGGTCGAGTTGACGGATGGGTCGTACCACGAGGTCGACTCGAGCGAGCGTGCGTTCAAGATCGCCGGGTCGATGGCCTTCAAGGAGGCCATGAAGCGCTCCAAGCCGAAGTTGCTCGAGCCCGTGATGGCCGTCGAGGTGACGACGCCGGAGGACTACCTCGGCGACGTGATGGGTAACCTCAACAGCCGCCGTGGACGCATCGAGTCCATGAACCCGCTGGCGAACGCGCAGGTCATCAAGGCCAGCGTGCCGCTGTCGGAGATGTTCGGGTACGCCACCGACCTGCGCTCGATGACGCAGGGGCGCGCCGATTTCACCATGCAGTTCGATCGGTACGAGGAAGTGCCTCAGACGATCGCGAGCGACATCATCGACGCTCGGTCCTAACTCGGTAACGAAGGAGAGCAGGAGCCACCAATGGCCAAGCAGAAGTTCGAGCGCAACAAGCCGCACGTCAACGTCGGCACCATCGGTCACATCGACCACGGCAAGACGACGCTGACCGCTGCGATCACGAAGGTCCTTGCGGAGACGCAGGGCGGCACTGCCGTCGCATTCGCGGACATCGACAAGGCGCCGGAAGAGCGGCAGCGCGGCATCACGATCAACACCGCGCACGTCGAGTACGAGACGGCGAACCGCCACTACGCGCACGTCGACTGCCCGGGTCACGCCGACTACATCAAGAACATGATCACGGGCGCCGCGCAGATGGACGGCGCGATTCTCGTGGTCTCGGCGGCGGACGGCCCCATGCCCCAGACCCGCGAGCACATCCTGCTCGCCCGCCAGGTCGAGGTGCCGGCGATCGTCGTCGCCCTCAACAAGGCCGACATGGTCGACGATCCCGAGCTGCTCGAGCTCGTCGAGCTCGAGGTTCGCGAGCTGCTCTCGAAGTACGAGTTCCCCGGCGACGACATCCCGGTCATCCAGGTCTCGGCGCTCAAGGCGCTCGAGGGCGACACGGAGTGGGTTCCGAAGATCCTGGAGCTCATGGAAGCCGTCGACACGCACATTCCGGAGCCGACGCGCGACGTCGACAAGCCGTTCCTCATGCCGATCGAGGACGTCTTCACGATCACGGGCCGCGGCACCGTCGTGACCGGCCGCATCGAGCAGGGCAAGATCGAGGTCGGCGCGGAGGTCGAGATGATCGGCATCCATCCGCAGGTCACGAAGACCGTCGTCACCGGGCTCGAGATGTTCCAGAAGACGCTCGACTACGCCCAGGCCGGCGACAACGCGGGCCTGCTGCTGCGCGGCACGAAGCGCGAGGAGGTGGAGCGCGGCCAGGTTCTCGCGAAGCCGGGCTCGATCAAGCCGCACACGCACTTCAAGGCCGAGGTGTACGTGCTGTCGAAGGAGGAGGGCGGCCGTCATACGCCGTTCTTCAACAACTACCGCCCGCAGTTCTACTTCCGCACGACGGACGTGACCGGCGCGGTCAAGCTCCCGGAGGGCCAGGAGATGGTCATGCCGGGCGACAACACGAACATGGAGATCGAGCTCATCCAGCCGATCGCCATGGATCAGGGTCTCCGCTTCGCCATCCGCGAAGGCGGCCGCACCGTCGGCGCCGGCGTGGTCACCGAGATCCTCAACTAGCGACGACGACTGAGTGAAAGGAGGCACCGGTGGCGCAACAGAAGATCCGCATCAGGCTGAAGGGCTATGACCATCAGCAGGTCGACAAGTCCGCCAAGGACATCGTCGACACGGCTCAGCGCACCGGTGCCACCATCACCGGTCCCGTGCCGCTGCCGACGGAGAAGAACGTGTACTGCGTGATCCGCTCGCCCTTCAAGGACAAGGACTCGCGGGAGCACTTCGAGATCCGGACGCACAAGCGGCTGATCGACATCCACTCGCCTACCCCGAAGACGGTCGACTCGCTCATGCGGCTCGACCTCCCGGCCGGCGTCGACATCGAGATCAAGCTGTAGCGATGCGCGGCCTACTGGGAAAGAAGCTGGGGATGACGAGCGTGTTCGACGCGGAGTCGGGCGTCGTGACGCCGGTCACCGTGATCGAGGCCGGGCCGTGCCCGGTCGTCGCCGTGCGCACGCCTGCGGTCGACGGCTACGAGGCCGTGCAGCTCGCGTGGGACGCCGTCGCCGACCGGAAGATCTCGAAGCCGGAGCGCGGTCACCTCGCGAAGAACGGGGTCACCGGCGCGTATCGCCACCTCGTCGAGTTCCGCGGTCACTTCGCGGAAGCGGTGCAGGGCGAGAGCGTCACGGTCGAGATGTTCCAGCCGGGCGACAAGGTGAAGGTCGCCGGCACGTCGATCGGCAAGGGCTTCCAGGGAACGATCAAGCGTCACCGCTTCCATCGCGGTCCGACGTCGCACGGCTCGCACAACGTTCGTGCGCCGGGCTCGATCGGTGCGTCGGCAACGCCGTCCCGCGTCTTCAAGGGAATCAAGATGGCCGGCCACATGGGCGCGAAGCGCGTCTCGGAGACCGGGCTGACAGTTCACGCGGTCGATGTCGAGCGCAACCTGCTCATGATCAAGGGCGCCGTTCCGGGCCCGAAGAACGGCATCGTCGAGATCCGGGAGATGTCGTGACCCTCCAGGCAACAGTTAGTGCGCCTCTGGCGCGCGATCCGCGGCGCGCTGCCGCGTCCTCGGTCGCACCCGTAAGAACCACTACGGGCGCTCCCTGCGTCCTTGCATCGCTTGCGTCTCGCACACCAGAGACGCGAAACCGTCACCTGGAGGATCACCAGTAATGGCCGCCCCGAAAGCACCAGTGCTCGGTGGAACGAAGAAGGAGGTCTCGCTCGACGAGACCGTCTTCGGCGTCGAGCCCAAGCCGCACCTCGTGCACGAGGCCGTGCGCGCCGAGATGAACGCCCGTCGTCAGGGAACGCGCGCGGCGAAGAGCCGCGGGCTCGTCTCCGGCGGCCGCGCGAAGCCGTGGCGCCAGAAGGGCACCGGCCGCGCGCGTCAGGGCACGATCCGCGCCCCGCAGTTCGCGGGCGGCGGCGTCGCGTTCCCGCCGAGCCCACGCTCGTTCGAGGTCAAGGTGAACAAGAAGGCTGCACGGGCCGCGCTTCGCAGCGCGCTCTCCGATCACGCGCAGGCCGGCACGATCGGCGTCCTCGACGCCTCGAAGTTCGACAACGCCTCGACGAAGGCGGCAGCCGCGCTCCTCGCCGACTGGGGCCAGACCGCGCCGCTCGTGCTCATCGTGACGGAGACCGAGGAGACGCTCATCAAGTCCTTCCGCAATCTCGAGCGGGTGCTCGTCACGGTCCCGGCCGAGGTCGAGGTCGCCGAGATCGTGTGGGCTCGCTCGCTGCTCGTCAGCGAGGCCGCGCTTCCACTCGTCCAGGCACGTGCCGCGCAGGAACGGCAGGAGGAGACGTCATGAGCCTCCATCCCGGCCAGGTGCTGATCGCCCCCGTGGTCTCCGAGAAGAGCTACGGCCAGATCGCGCAGAACCGCTACACGTTCAAGGTGCACCAGGATGCGCACAAGACGCAGGTCCGGCAGGCCGTCGAGGAGCTCTTCGACGTCAAGGTCCTGAAGGTCGCGATCATCAAGGTGCAGGCCAAGCCGAAGCGGCGCGGCCAGATCCGGGGCATCCGTCCCGGCTGGAAGAAGGCCGTCGTCCAGCTGAAGGCCGGCGACTCGATCGAGATCTTCGAAGGAGCGCAGCTCTAATGCCGATCCGTAGATACAAGCCCACGAGCCCCGGCCGCCGCTTCATGTCGGTGTCCACGTTCGAGGAGATCACGAAGTCGACGCCGGAGAAGAGCCTGCTCGAGCCGGTGACGAAGAAGGGCGGCCGCAACAACAACGGCCGCATCACGACGCGTCACCAGGGCGGCGGCCACAAGCGCCGCTACCGGATCATCGACTTCAAGCGTCTCAAGGACGGCATCCCGGCGAAGGTCGCCGCGATCGAGTACGACCCGAACCGGTCGGCGAACATCGCGCTGCTCCACTACGTCGACGGCGAGAAGGCCTACATCCTCGCTCCCGCACAGCTGCGGGTCGGCGTGATGGTGCAGTCCGGCCCCGATGCCGACATCAAGGTCGGCAACGCGCTTCCGCTCGAGAACATCCCGACGGGCACGCTCGTCCACAACGTCGAGTTGAAGCCGGGCCAGGGCGCCAAGATGGCGCGCTCCGCCGGCTCGGGAATTCAGCTCGTCGCGAAGGATGCCGGCTTCGCCGTGTTGCGGCTTCCCTCGGGGGAGATGCGCCGCGTGCCGCTCACCTGTCGCGCGACCGTCGGCCAGGTCGGCAACGTCGACCACCAGAACATCAACTGGGGCAAGGCCGGCAGGAGCCGCTGGAAGGGCAAGCGGCCGTCGGTGCGCGGCTCGGCGATGAACCCCGTCGACCATCCGCACGGCGGCGGCGAGGGCAAGTCGAAGGGTGGACGCCATCCGGTCACGCCGTGGGGCGTGCCGACGCTCGGCAAGCGCACCCGCCCCAAGCACAAGGAATCGAACAAGCTGATCGTTCGCGGCCGTCGTCGCGGAAAGGACACGCGTAGGTAATGAGCAGAAGCTCGAAGAAAGGCCCTTTCGTCCAGGAGCGGCTGCTCAGCCGCATCACTGCCATGAACGCATCGGGCTCAAAGAACATGATTCGCACGTGGTCGCGCTCGTCCACCGTCTTCCCGGAGATGGTCGGCCACACGATCGCCGTCCACGACGGCCGTAAGCACGTGCCGGTGTTCGTGTCCGAGCAGATGGTCGGCCACAAGCTCGGCGAGTTCGCGCCGACACGCACCTTCAAGGGCCACGCCGGCGACAAGGCAGCAAAGGTCAAGCGCTAATGGCGGTCGACACACAGAAGAAGTCGGTGCGCGCGCAGGCGAAGTACGTGCACTCGAGCGCGCGCAAGGCGCGGCTCGTCACCGACCTCATCCGCGGCCGCTCGGTGCCCGAGGCGCGCACGATCCTCGCGTTCTCGAAGCGCGCCGTCGCCGAGGACGTCGAGAAGGTGCTGCGCTCCGCCGTCGCGAACGCCGAGTCGCGTCCCGACCTGCACTGGAACGGCGACGACCTCGTCGTGGCGACCGCATACGTCGACGAGGGCCCGACCCTCAAGCGCTTCCGCCCGCGTGCACGCGGGCGCGCATCGGCCATTCGCAAGCGGATGTGCCACATCACGGTCGAGCTCGCCCCGAATCCGAAGGCGCTGGTGTCCGAGAAGCCCGCCGCCGAGGCGAAGGCGCCGCGGAGGCGCGCGCCGAAGACCGCCGCGACCGAGACGACCGAAGAGACTGCAGTGGCGACCGAGGCCACCGCGACCGCACCCGCCGAGGAGCCGACGACCGTGGCTCCCTCCGAGGAGAAGCCGAAGGCTGCTCGCCGGAAGAAGAAGACTGAGGAGAGTGACAGCTAATGGGTCAGAAGATCCATCCCGGCGGAATGCGCGTCGGCGTCATCCACGATTGGAAGTCGAACTGGTACACGGGCACGAAGGAGTTCCCGCAGTACCTGCTCGAGGACGTCAAGATTCGCGAGCACATCTACAAGAAGCTTGCGCACGCAGGTCTGTCCGACATCCTGATCCGCAAGGACAAGCAGCGGATCACCGTCGACATCTACACCGCGCGGCCGGGCATCGTCATCGGCAAGTCGGGCGTCGAGGTCGACGCGTTGCGCCGTGAGCTGCACGCGTTGACGCAGAAGAACGTCCACATCAACATCAACGAGATCAAGCGGCCGGAGCTCGACGCGAAGCTCGTCGCGCAGTCGATCGCCGAGCAGCTCTCGAATCGCGTCGCGTTCCGCCGCGCCATGAAGCGTGCGCTGGCCTCTGCGATCCGCTCCGGCGCCGCCGGCGTGAAGATCCAGTGCTCCGGCCGTCTCGGCGGCGGCGAGATGAGCCGTCGCGAGACCTACAACGAGGGCCGCGTGCCGCTGCACACGATTCGCGCAGACATCGACTACGGGTTCGTCGAGGCGCGCACCGCGTCCGGGCGGATCGGCGTCAAGGTCTGGATCAACAAGGGCGAGATCATGCCGGAGGGCTTCGAGAGCGTCACCGGCGGCGAGCAGCGCCTGGGCGACCAGGACGCGCGTCGTCGTCGTGGCGGCGCGACCGAGGGGCTCGGCGCATCGCGCGAGAGCGGCCGCGGTCGCACGCAGGATCGCGAGGGCCTCGGCCCCGTCAAGCGCAGGCGCGGCCCAGGAGGAGGCAGTGGCGGCGGCGCTCCGGGCGGTGCCGGTGGTGCAGGAGGCCGCGGCGGTGCCGGCGGACGTGGTGCCGGCGGTGCGGGTGGACGCGGCCCGGGTGGTTCGGGCGGCCGTGGACGCGGTCCCGCGCAGGGCGCACGCCCCGCGTCGAATCGCCCCCGCTCCCAGGACACGCCCGACAAGCCGAAGACCGACGACACCCCGCCCGTGATCGAGCCGCCGGTTTCCGAGACGCAGCCGGACACGACGCCGCCGACGACCGGCGAGGGAGCTGAGAGCTAGCCATGTTGATGCCGAAGAAGACCAAGTTCCGCAAGGTGCATCGCGGCCGCCGTCGCGGCGAGACGAAGGGCCAGTCGACCGTTCAGTTCGGCGACTACGGCTTGAAGGCGATGGACCGCGGCTGGATCACGAACCGCCAGATCGAGGCGGCTCGTATTGCGATGACGCGCAAGATCAAGCGCGGCGGCAAGGTCTGGATCAACGTCTTCCCCGACAAGAGCTTCACGAAGAAGCCCGCCGAGACCCGCATGGGCTCCGGGAAGGGCTCGCCCGAGGGCTGGGTCGCCGTGATCAAGCCGGGCCGCGTGATGTTCGAGCTCGCCGGTGTTCCCGAGCCGCTCGCGAAGGAAGCGCTCCGGCTCGCCGGGCAGAAGCTTTCGGTGAGGACGAAGGTCGTCACCCGGGAGGATGAGCTCTTTTGACCAGGGCAAGTGAGCTACGAGATCTGTCGGACGATGAGCTGGACGACCGGCTCAAGGATCGGCGGCAGGAGTTGTTCAACCTGCGGTTCCAGTCCGTCACCGGCGCGCTCGAGAACTCGGCGCGTCTGAAGTTGGTAAAGCGCGAGATCGCGCGGATCCTCACGGTCATCACCGAGCGTGAGATGACGAATGCGAAGGCGAGTTAGACATGGCAGACGAAGAGAAGACCGAGACAACTGAAGAGACTCCCGTCGAGGAGACCCCCGTGGCCGAAGCACCCGCCGCGGAGGAGACCCCTGCCGCCGAGGAGGCGCCTGCTGTGGAGGAGCCCGTCGCCGAGGCAGAGACGCCGGCGGCCGACGAGCCCGCGGCTCCCGCGGAGCCGGAGGCCAAGGCTTCTGGTGAAGCGCCGGAGGCGCCGGCGGAGCCACAGGCGCAGTCGCAGCCGAAGAAGAAGTTCAAGCGTCTGCCGCGTTCGCAGCGCCCGCAGAAGACGCGGCCGAAGCGCGCTGCGTCCACCGGGGAGCGCAAGCCGATCTCCCGCGAGCCGAAGCCGGAGCACGATCGCGGACGTCGCCAGGAGCGGCGCGGCGTCGTCGTCTCCGATGCGATGGACAAGACGATCGTCGTCAAGGTCGACACGATTCGCGCGCACCCGCGCTACAAGAAGGTGATTCGCCGCTCGACGAAGTTCCACGCGCACGACGAGGCGAACACCGCGAAGGTCGGCGACCTCGTCCGCATCGTCGAGACGCGGCCGTTGTCGAAGACGAAGAACTGGCGTCTGGCCGAGATCGTCGAGGCCGCGAAATGATCCAGCAGGAATCCCGCCTCAAGGTGGCCGACAACACGGGCGCCCGCGAGATCCTCTGCATCCGCGTCATGGGTGGTCATCACCGCCGCTATGCGCGCGTGGGCGACATCATCGTCGGCACCGTGAAGACGGCCACGCCGCAGGGCGCGATCAAGAAGGGTGAGGTCGTGCGCGCGGTCGTCGTGCGCACGAAGAAGCCGTTCGGCCGCAACGACGGCACGTCGATCGCCTTCGACGAGAACGCTGCCGTGATCATCGACAACGCACGCAACCCGCGCGGCACCCGCATCTTCGGGCCGGTCGCGCGTGAGCTTCGCGAGCGCAACTTCATGAAGATCGTCTCGCTCGCACCGGAGGTGCTCTAGATGGCCCAAACGATGAAGATCCGCGCGGGCGACACCGTCGAGGTGCGCACCGGCAAGGACCGTGGCAAGCGCGGCCGCGTCATCGAGGCGCTGCCGAAGCAGGGCCGCGTCCTCGTCGAGAACATCAACATCGTCAAGCGGCATCAGCGTCCGCGCCCGATCCAGAACTCGAGCCGGATGGGCGGCCCCTCGATCATCCCCGGCGGGATCATCGAGAAGTCGGCGCCGCTGCAGGTGTCGAACGTGATGGTCGTCTGCCCGACGTGCAAGAAGGCGACGCGCGTGGGCACGCATACGAAGACGGTCAAGGACAAGACGATCCGCGTTCGGGTCTGCAAGAACCCGGAGTGCGGCCAGGAGATCGACAAGTAATGGCGACCACCGAGACCTACATCCCGCGCCTCAAAGAGCAGTACGAGAACGAGATTCGTCCCGCATTGAAGGACGAGCTCGGCCTGAGCTCGATCATGCAGGTGCCGCGCATCCAGAAGATCACGCTCAACATGGGTGTCGGCGAGGCGAAGACCGATGCCAAGCAGCTCGATGCGGCGATGGACGAGCTGACGATCATCGCCGGCCAGCGCCCGCAGATCCGCAAGGCGCGCAAGTCGGTCGCCCAGTTCAAGATCCGCGAGGGAATGCCGATCGGCGCGAAGGTGACGCTCCGCGGCGCGCGCATGTATGAGTTCCTCGACCGGCTCGTCTCGATCGCACTGCCCCGCATCCGCGACTTCCGCGGGCTCAACCCGCGCTCGTTCGACGGCCGCGGCAACTACTCGCTCGGCGTCCGCGAGCAGATCATCTTTCCGGAGATCGACTACGACGCCATCCAGCAGGTTCGAGGCCTCGACGTGACGATCACGACCAGCGCCGAGACCGACGAACAGGCGCGCGCGCTGCTGCAGGCTTTCGGTCTGCCGTTCGCGAGCGCCGACGGCCAGAGGAGGGACTAACACCACGTGGCGAAGACAAGTCTCGTCGTCAAGCAAAAGCGGCCCCAGAAGTACAAGGTCCGCGCATACACACGCTGCAATCGCTGTGGGCGGCCGCGTGCCGTCTTCCGCAAGTTCGGCGTTTGCCGCATCTGCCTGCGGGAGCTCGCCCACCAGGGCGGCATCCCCGGCATGACGAAGTCAAGTTGGTAGGAGAGAAGACGTGCTGACAGATCCGATCGCAGACATGCTCACCCGCATCCGGAACGCCAACAAGGCGCTCCACGAGAAGGCCACCATGCCGAGCTCGAAGATGAAGGTGGAGCTCGCCCGCCTCCTGAAGGAGGAGGGCTATATCCGGGACTACCACGTCGAGAAGGGCGAGTCCTTCGATACCCTGGTCGTCGATCTCAAGTTCGGCCGCAACCGCGAGCGGGTCATCTCCGGCCTGAAGCGCGTGTCGAAGCCGGGCCGCAGGGTCTACGCGCGGAAAGATCGTCTCCCGCGCGTGCTGGGCGGGATGGGAGTAGCCGTCCTGTCGACGTCGACAGGTCTCGTGACGGGTCGGACCGCGCAGGAGCGCGGGATCGGCGGCGAGGTCGTTTGCTTCATCTGGTGATCACATGAGTCGAATCGGAAAAGCACCCATCGAAATCCCCTCCGGCGTGAGCATCCAGCTGGAGCCCGGCCGCGTCGCGGTTTCGGGCCCGCTCGGCTCGCTGCAGCAGGTCGTGCCGAACCGGATGAAGATCGAGCAGGAGGACGGCATCCTCAAGGTGTCCCGTCCGACCGAGCGCGCCCCCGACCGTGAGCTCCACGGCCTGACGCGCACCCTGATCGCGAACATGGTCGAGGGCGTCACGAAGGGCTTCGAGAAGCGCCTGGAGATCCAGGGCGTCGGCTATCGCGCCGCGCTGAAGGGCGACGACCTCGAGCTGCAGGTCGGCTATTCGCACAACGTGACGATCAAGCCGCGCACGGGCATCACCTTCGAGGTCCCCGCGCCGACGCAGGTCGTCGTCAAGGGAATCGACAAGCAGCAGGTCGGCCAGACCGCTGCCGAGGTTCGCAAGGTACGGCCGCCCGAGCCCTACAAGGGCAAAGGCATCCGCTACGAGGGCGAGTTCGTCCGCAGGAAGGTAGGCAAGCGTGCCTAGTTTGACCGTCAGTGAATCGCGCGCCCGCCGGCACCGCCGCGTGCGCGGCAAGGTGGCAGGCACGGCCGAGCGGCCTCGTCTCGCCGTGTTCCGCTCCAACCGCGGCATCGAGGCGCAACTCGTCGACGACGAGAACGGGCGCACGGTCGCGGCCGCCTCGTGGATCGCGCTGCCGAAGTCCTTCAAGGGCGCCAAGTCCGCCCAGGCGACCGAGGTCGGCAAGCTCCTCGCCGCGAACGCGAAGAAGGCCGGGGTCGAGACTGTCGTCTTCGACCGCGGCGGCTATCTGTATCACGGACGTGTCAAAGCGCTCGCCGACGGCGCGCGCGAGGGAGGGCTGCACTTCTAATGGCTGTCGATTTTTCAGAGACGCGTGAGCTCAAGGAGCGCGTGGTCGAGATCAACCGCGTTGCGAAGGTCGTCAAGGGCGGCCGGCGGTTCTCGTTCACGGCGCTCGTCGTCGTCGGCGATGAGATCGACCGCGTCGGCGTCGGCTACGGCAAGGCGCGCGAGGTTCCGCTCGCGATCACCAAGGCCGTCGAGGACGCGAAGAAGAACCTCTACACGGTGCCGAAGCACGGATCGACGATCACCCACGAGGTGCTCGGCAGGTTCGATGCGGCGCGCGTGATGCTCCGCCCGGCCTCCGACGGTACCGGCGTCATCGCCGGCGGCGGCGTCCGCGCCGTGCTCGAGCTGGCAGGCGTGCGCAACGTGCTCGCCAAGAGCCTCGGCACGACGAATCCGATCAACATGGCGAAGGCGACCATGGCCGCGCTCTACGAGCTTCGCCGTCCGGAGGACGTCGCGCGGATCCGCGGCAAGCAGATCAGCGAGGTCCTGCCACTGCCGTCGATCAAGACGAAGCAGCAGCTCGACCAGGCTGCCGCGGCAGTTGCCGCCGCAGCGGCCGCGACCGGCGTCGTCGTCGTGCCTGACGCGGCACCCGTCGAGGCAGCCCCGGCTGCCGAAGCGCCGGCCGCGGCGGAGAAGCCGAAGCGCGCGGCGAAGCCGAAGGCCGAAGCGGCCGTCGTCGAGGAGCAGCCCGCGGAGGCCGCCGTCGCCGAGGCTCCGGCAGAGGAGCCCGCCGCACCGGCGAAGAAGGCAGGCGTCGCGAAGCGCCTCAAGAAGACCGTGATTCCCGAGGATGACAAGCCCAAGAAGGGCTCGACCTAGATGGCGAAGGTCAAGATCACCCAGGTCAAGAGCAAGATCGGCCAGAGCGAGCGGCATCGCGGCACGTTGCGTGCGCTCGGCCTCGGCACGATCGGACGCAGCGTTGAGCACACGGAGTCCCCGGTGCTCGCCGGGATGGTGCGCAAGGTCCGTCACCTCGTGAAGGTCGAGGAGGTCTCGTAATGGGTGAGAGAGTGCTCAACTTGACCGACCTCCAGCCTGCACAGGAGCGCAAGGACCGCAAGCGCGTCGGCCGCGGCCCCGGCTCCGGCAAGGGCAAGTACGCCGGTCGCGGCAACAAGGGCCAGAAGTCGCGCGCGGGCTCGCACAAGATGCGCGCCGGCTTCGAAGGCGGCCAGATGCCGATCTACATGCGCATCGGCAAGCTGCGCGGCTCGACGTCGAGGGACGCGATGCCCGTCGGCCCGTTCCGCACCGAGACGGTGCCGGTGAACCTGCGCGATCTCGACCGGTTCGAGGCGGGCGACGTCGTCACGCCGGAGGCGCTCGTCGAGAAGCGGCTGATCAAGAACACGAAGACCGACGTGAAGCTCCTCGGCACCGGTGAGATCTCCAAGAAGCTCACCGTCCGCGTGCACGGCATCTCGGCGACCGCCCGCGAGAAGATCGAAGCCGCGGGTGGAACCGTCGAGCTGCTGCGCGAGCCCAAGGTGAAGAAGGCGAAGCACCACAAGGGCAAGCCCGCCGCGGCGGCAGCACCGGCGGCCGACGAGCCGGCGGCAGACGCCGATGCGCCCGAGGCGTCCGCGGACACCGAAGCGGCACCTCCGGAGGCCTAGGCCAAGTGCTCTCCTGGCTCGCCAATGCCTGGCGCGTCCCCGAGCTTCGCCGCCGCGTGCTCTTCACGGCGGCCGTCCTTGCGATCTACCGCTTCGGCTCGTGGATCCCGGCGCCGGGCATCGACCAGGCGGCGATCCAGCAGTACTTCAGCGGCTCCGGCGGCGGCATCCTGACGCTGCTCAACCTCTTCTCCGGATCGGCGCTGTCTCGCTTCTCGCTCTTCGCGCTCGGGATCATGCCGTACGTCACAGCGTCGATCATCGTGCAGCTCATGACGGTGGTCGTTCCGACGCTCGAGCGGCTGCAGAAGGAGGGCGAGGCGGGCTACGCGAAGATCACGCAGTACACGCGCTACCTGACGATCATCCTCGCGGCGGCCCAGGCAACCGGCTACGCGTTCCTCTTCAAGCGCCAGGGCGCCCTGCCGAACGTCAACTCAGGAAAGCTCGTGATCATCGTGCTCACGCTGACCGCGGGCACCGCACTCCTGATGTGGATGGGCGAGATGATCACGAAGCGCGGTATCGGCAACGGCATCTCCCTTCTGATCTTCGCGTCGATCCTCTCCGCCGCGCCCGCAGGCGTCACGGCGTGGATCAACGGGGGCACGCTGGAGCGGTTGTTCTTCCCGATCCTCGCGATCGGGGTCGTCGTGGTCGTCGTCTTCGTCCAGGAGGGTCAGCGGCGCATCCCCGTGCAGTACGCCCGCCGGCAACTCGGGAACCGGCAAACCACGGGCGGCGCGACGTACATGCCGCTGCGCGTGAACATGGCCGGCGTCATCCCCGTGATCTTCGCGGCGGCGATCATGGCGCTTCCGCCGACGCTCGCGCAGTTCGTGCCGTCGTGGACGGGCTTCGTGAACCGGCACTTCCTGCCGACGAGCTGGGTCTACCTCGCCGTCGAAGCGACGCTGATCATCGTCTTCACCTACTTCTACACGTCGGTCCAGTTCAACCCGGTCGACCAGGCCGACAACCTGCGGAAGAACGGCGGCTACATTCCGGGCATCCGGCCGGGGCCGCCGACCGCGGCTTATCTCGACCGCGTGCTGCAGCGCCTGACGCTCTTCGGCGCGCTCTTCCTCGCGTCCATCGCGGTGGCCCCGAGCATCTTCATCCGTGAGTTCGGCTTCTCGCAGGCGACCGGTCGCGCGCTCGGCGGTACGTCGGTGCTGATCGTCGTCGGCGTCGCGCTCGACACGATGCGCCAGATGGAGTCGCAGATGATGATGCGCCACTACGAGGGCTTCCTCCGCTGAACATCCTCATTCTCGGCCCCCAAGGCTCTGGCAAGGGCACGCAGGCGAAGAAGATCACGGAGGTCTACGCGATCCCGCACATCGCGACGGGCGACATGTTCCGCGCGGCGGTCGCCGAGGGAACCGAGCTCGGACGGCGCGTCGCGCCGCTCCTCGCGTCCGGCCAGTTCGTGCCCGACGAGACGACGATCGCGCTCATTCGGGAGCGGCTTGCGCACGACGACGCGCAGAACGGCTTCGTGCTCGACGGCTTCCCCCGCAACCTCGCGCAGGCAGAGGCGCTCGACGCGACGCTCGAGGAGATCGACCGGCCGCTGTCGGTCGTGGTCCTGCTCGAGCTCTCCGACGAGGTCTCACGCGATCGTCTGCAGAAGCGCGCCGTCATCGAAGGCCGTACCGACGACAAGCCCGAGGCGATCGAGGAGCGGCTGCGCAACTACCGCGAGCAGACCCAGCCGGTCGTCGAGCACTACCGCGCAACAGGCAAGCTTGTACAGATGCACGGCGAGCGAACGATCGACGAGGTCTGGGCCGAGGTCGCCGCGGCCCTCGAGAACGTGTGGGCCGGCGCGTGATCATCCGCAAGTCCGCTGCGGAGATCGAAGGGATGGCGCTCGCCGGCGAGCTCGTCCACGAGACGCTCGCGCTCTGCGCTGAGGTGCTCGAGCCCGGCCTGACGATGCTCGAGCTCGACCGCATCGCCGAGGAGCACATCCGCTCGAAGGGCGGCGTTCCGACCTCGAAGGGCTACAAGGGCTTCCCGGCCGCCCTCTGCATCTCGCCGAACTCGATGGTCGTGCACGGGATCCCGACCGGATATCGGGCCCAGGAAGGCGACCTGATCTCGGTCGACCTCGGCGTGACACTGAACGGTCTCGTCGCCGACAGCGCCGTCACGCTGCCGGTAGGGCAGATCAGCGAGGCCGCGCAGCGGCTGCTCGACGTGTGCCAGGAGGCGCTCGCAGCCGGCATCGAGCAGGCGCAGGTCGAGAACCACCTGTCGGACATCTCGCACGCCGTCCAGGCGGTGGTCGAGGAGGCGGGCTTCTCCGTCGTCCGGAGCCTCGTCGGCCACGGCGTCGGCCGCTCCTACCACGAAGACCCCCAGATCCCGAATTTCGGCCCGCCGGGCCGCGGTCCCCTGCTCCAGGAGGGGATGACCCTGGCGATCGAGCCGATGATCACCGCGGGCGGCCCCGACGTGTACGTCCACGACGACGATTGGTCGATCTCGTCGGTGGACGAGTCGCTTGCGGCACACTTCGAGCACACCGTTGCGGTGACTGCCGGAGGGCCCCGGATCCTCACGAAAGCCGGAGCCGCTTTGCTACGATGATCGCCCGCCGCGCACCGGCTTTGCCGTGCGCGCGCATCACTCTGACGTTCTGACCCACTGAAAGGAAATGCCCTCTAAGGAAGAGAAGATCGAGGTCGAAGGCGAGGTCGTCGAAGCCCTACCGAGCACCATGTTCCGGGTCGAGGTAGACGGCGGCCACTCCGTGCTGGCAACTATCTCCGGAAAGATGAGGAAGCACTACATCCGCATCCTTCCCGGCGACAAGGTCAAGGTGGAGCTGAGCCCGTACGACCTGAACCGCGGTCGGATCACCTTCAGGCACCGCTGACATGAAAGTACGCCCCTCAGTCAAAGCCATGTGCGACAACTGCCGCGTCATCAAGCGGCACGGCCGCACCATGGTCATTTGCTCGTCCAACCCTCGTCACAAGCAAAGGCAGGGCTAGGCACTTGGCACGCATCGCGGGAGTGAACCTCCCCAACCAGAAGCGGCTCGAGATCGGGCTGACCTACATCTACGGCATCGGGCAGCCGACGGCGCGCAAGATCGCAGCCGCGCTCGGCCTGTCGCCGGACACGAAGATCCGCGACCTCACCGACGACGAGGTCACGAAGCTCCGCAACTACATCGACACCGAGGTGGAGGTCGAGGGCGACCTTCGCCGCGAGCGCCAGCAGGCGATCAAGCGGCTCTCGGAGATCGGTGCATACCGGGGCCTGCGCCACCGGCGCGGCCTGCCGACGAACGGGCAGCGCACGAAGACCAACGCGCGCACGCGTAAGGGCCCGAAGAAGACCGTCGGCCGCGGGAAGAAGGCGAAGTAATGGCGCCTCCCAGGAAGTCTCCCGCCACGCGCGGTCGCACGCGGCGCAAAGTCAAGAAGAACATCGCCATCGGCCAGGCGCACATCAAGACGAGCTTCAACAACACGATCGTCGCCCTGACCGACAAGGAGGGCAACGTGATCGCCTGGGAGTCCGCCGGCTCGGCCGGGTTCAAGGGCTCGCGCAAGTCCACGCCGTTCGCCGCGCAGGTCACGGCCGACGCATGTGCGCGCAAGGGCATGGATCACGGCCTCCAGAAGGTCGAGGTCTTCGTGAAGGGCCCGGGCTCCGGCCGCGAGACGGCGATCCGCTCGCTCCAGGCCGCCGGCCTCGAGATCTTGTCCGTCAAGGACGTCACCCCGCAGGCTCACAACGGCGTGCGGCAGCGGAAGCGGAGGAGGGTCTAATGGCTAGAGACTTGGGCCCCAAGTGCCGCATCTGCCGACGCGAGGGAATGAAGCTGTTCCTCAAGGGCGAGCGCTGTCTCACCGAGAAGTGCGCGATCGAGCGTCGCTCGTATCCGCCGGGTGAGCACGGTCGCGGCCGCATCAAGCAGAGCGAGTACCTGCTGCAGCTGCGCGAGAAGCAGAAGGCGCGCCGCTACTACGGGCTGCTCGAGAAGCAGTTCCGCGGCTACTACGAGAAGGCGTCCCGCCGCTCCGGCGTCACGGGCGAGGAGCTGCTCCGCATGCTGGAGACGCGGCTGGACAATGTCGTCTACCGCCTCGGCTTCGCCGCATCGCGTGCTCAGGCACGTCAGCTCGTCCGCCATGGTCACTTCCAGGTGAACGGGCGCCGCGTCAACATTCCGAGCTTCCAGGTTCGTCCCAACGATGTGATCACCGTGCCGCCCAGCTCAGCAGCACAGCAGGTGATCCGGGACGCCACGGACCTCGTGTCCACCGTCGCCCCGTGGTTGCAGGCCGACCACGACGGACTCACCGGCAAGGTGCTCAAGCAGCCCGAGCGCGGCGAGATCGACACACCGGTTCAGGAACAGCTCATCGTCGAGCTCTATTCGAAGTAAGGGAAGGGATTTCTTTGGCAACTCGTGAACTCAATTTTCAGATCCCCAAGATCATCCATGAGGACGCCGACGACCATCGTGGAGTCTTCGTCATCGAGCCGCTCGACCGCGGCTTCGGCCACACGTTCGGCAACTCGCTGCGCCGCGTGCTGCTCTCCTCGCTGGAGGGCGCCGCTGTCACCTCGGTGAAGGTCGAGGGCACCGCGCACGAGTTCACCACGCTTCCGGGCGTGCGTGAGGACGTGACGGACATCGTCCTCAACCTGAAGAACCTCGTGGCGCGCCTGCACGGCGACTCCCCCGAGGTCGAGGTGCACATCGCAGCGAAAGGCCCCGGCGTCGTCACGGCGAAGGACATCGAGGCTCCCGCCGAGCTCGAGATCCTCAACCCGGAGCTCGAGATCGCCAACCTGGCCGATCGCGGCCGGTTGGAGATGACGCTGACGATCGGGCGCGGCCGGGGCTACATGCCTGCCGAGCTCAACCGCGGCCCGCAGCACACCATCGGCGTGATCCCGATCGACTCGATCTTCACGCCCGTGCGCCGCGTCGCCTACCAGGTCGAGTCCGCCCGCGTCGGTCAGCGCACGGACTACGACAAGCTCACGCTCGACATCACGACCGACGGCTCGGTCGACCCGAAGGACGCGCTCGGCGAGGCCGCCGAGGTCCTGATCCGCCAGCTCGCGATCTTCACGGACATCGAGAAGATGGAGGGCTTCGGCGAGTCGGCAGTCGTCGCTGCCGACGGTGCAGGCCCCGAGGCCGCCCTCGCGCACGGGATGGAGAACTTCCCGATCGAGGAGCTCGAGCTCGGCGTCCGCTCGTACAACTGCCTCAAGCGGGTCGGCATCGAGACGATCGGCGACCTCGTCATGAAGACCGAGAACGAGCTCGCGGCGATCCCGAACTTCGGCAAGAAGTCGATCGAAGAGGTCAAGGAGACGCTCCAGCAGCACGGGCTCAATCTCCGCGGCGACAACGGTGGCGGCGGAGGCCTGGAGTAGCACCGTGAGGCACGCGTTCAAGGGAAAGAAGCTCGGCCGCGACTCCGCCCACCGGAAGGCGCTGTACGCGAACCTCGCGTGCTCGCTGATCGAGCACGGGCGGATCAAGACGACCCAGGCGAAAGCCAAGGCCGTCAAGCCGTACGCCGAGAAGATGATCACGCTCGGCCGCCGCGGCGACCTCCATGCCCGGCGGCAGGCACTCGCTTCGCTGCGCTCGCAGGACGTCGTCCACAAGCTGTTCTCCGAGATCGCAGGGCGCATGGCGGAGCGCCCCGGCGGCTACACGCGGATCATCAAGATCGGCCACCGGCCGGGCGACGCAGCCGAGATGGTGTATCTCGAGCTCGTCGACTACGACCCCGCAGCGCCCTCGGCGCGCTGACGCGCAGCCTGGGCTTCACGGGGGAAACCATGTTTCCCCCGTGGGCCCCCTTCTTCCCCTGCTCGCGGCGCCCCGTCTCACTGCTGCGCGGAACAAGTTCCGCTCCGCCACGAAAGGGCTAATTCGTCGGCGTTCCGCCCAGAAGACTTCCCAGGCCAGCACTGATGGCGGCGATGATGATGCCGGCGAACGTCACGATCCCGAGCGCACGGATGAAGGTGTCCTCGAAGAACCTCCAGCGGAAGTACGCGAGGATCAGGAGCTCGAACCCGACGACGCCGATCGCCACGAAGAGCGCGGCGTAGTAGTGGGGGATGAGGAACGGGAGCGAGTGGAGGATCCCGCCGAGGAACGTCCCGCCGCCGGTGATCGAGCCGCGCACGATCGGGCTCCCGCGGCCCGTCAGCTCGCCGGTATCGGAGAGGCCCTCGGAGAACGCCATGCTCACGGCCGCGCCGAGCGATGTCGCGAGACCTGCGATGAACGCATAACGCGGGTTGTGGGTCGCGATTGCGATCGAGAAGATCGGCGCGAGCGTCGAGAGCGAGCCGTCGATGAGCCCGACCATCGCCGGCTGGACGCGCTGAAGGAGGAAGGTGTGGCGGTCGCCGTTCACGTGATTAGAGTGTACCAGTCGATGTGCAAACATATAGAGCATAAGGAAGTCCTGACAAGTTGCGTCAGGGGAGCCTGACGTGCGCGTAAGAATGAAGATCGAGTACGACGGCACTCCCTTCCAGGGCTGGGCTGTCCAGCCTGGACGACCGACGGTGGAGGGAGCGCTCCGGGAGGCGCTGGCGGCGACGTTCGCGTCGTACGACTCGCTCGCGGTGGCCGGCCGCACCGACTCCGGCGTGCACGCGCTCGGCCAGGTCGCGTCGGCGGACGTCGAGGGCGGTCCACCTGCGACCAGCGCAGCCGAGGCGCTGAACACACGCCTGCCGGACGAGATCTCCGTCGTGTCGGTCGAGGAGGCGCCGGCTGACTTCAACGCCCGCTACGCGGCTCTGTCGCGCACGTACCGCTATCGCATCTACAACCGCCGCAGCCCGTCGCCGTTCGAGGTGAATCGCAGCTGGTGGATACCCCGCGCGCTCGACGACGAACGGCTCGCCGAGGCGGCGGCCCTCGTGCTCGGCCAGCACGACTTCCGCGCCTTCACGCCGACCGAGACGCAACACACGCTGTTCACCCGTACCGTCGAGCGTGCCGAATGGGCCCGTACCGGCGACCACCTGGTGTTCGAGATCACCGCCAGGAGCTACCTCCGACACATGGTCCGGACGCTCGTCGGCACCATGCTCGAGCTCGAGCCCGCCGAGATCGCACAGTGCCTGCAAGGACGGCCGCGGAGCGAAGCAGGGCCGACGGCGCCTCCCTCGGGGCTGTATCTCGTGTCCGTTGCCTACTGACCGGTTGCCTACGATGGATCCTGTGAGATTCCCCGTGGTCCTCTTCGATCTCGACGGCACGGTCATCGACTCCGGCGCGATCATCCTCGCCTCGATGCGCCATGCGACGCGCGAGGTGCTCGGGAGCGAGCACAGCGACGACGAGCTGATGCACGCGGTCGGAGGGCCCGGCCTCGAAGCGCAGCTCGGCGTCTTCGGTCCCGACCGGGTCGAGGAGCTCGTGCGCGTCTACAGGGCCCACAACGAGCCGCTGCACGACACGCTCGAGGCCTGCGTCGGCATGGAGGACGTCCTCGTCCGCCTGCACGAGGGCGGCCGCAGGCTCGGCATCGTGACCGCGAAGCGCCGCTCCACCGTCGAGCTCGCGTTCGCCCGGGTGCCCGTCGCCCATCTCTTCGAGACCGTCGTCGGCGGCGACGAGACGGAGAAGCACAAGCCCGACCCGGAGCCGTTGCTGCTCGCCGCAGAGCGCATGGGCATCGATCCGGCGACGGCCGCCTATGTCGGCGACTCGCCGTTCGACATGCGGGCCGCGAAGGCGGCCGGGATGTTCGCCGTCGCCGTTACGTGGGGGCGCATTCACGATCGCGAGCGCCTCGAGGGCGAGGAGCCGGACGCGGTCGCCGACTCCGCGGAGGATCTCCTTGAGCTCCTCTGAGCGCGCCGCGGAGTTGCGAGAGCTCCTGAACGAGGCGTCGATCGCGTACCACGTCGACGACAACCCGGTCATGGAAGACGCCGCGTACGACGTGCTCTACGACGAGCTGAAGGCGCTCGAGGAGGCGGACCCCTCGCTCGTCACGTCCGACTCTCCGACGCAGCGCGTCGGTGCGCCGCTCTCCGACAAGTTCCAGAAGGCGCGCCACCTGTTGCCGATGGGATCGCTCGAGAAGGTCACGACGAACGAGGCGCTGCAGAAGTGGGAGGACGATGTGCGCAAGCGTTTGGCGACCGATGAGCCGATCGCCTACGTCGTCGAGCCGAAGATCGACGGCTCCGCCATCAACCTCACGTACGAGAACGGTCGCTTCGCGCGCGGCCTGACGCGTGGGGACGGCGTGCAGGGCGAGGACGTGACGCCGAACCTCCGCACGATCAAGATGATCCCCCTGCAAATGAGGGGAAATGACGCACCGCCCGTCCTCGAGGTCCGCGGCGAGGTGTACATGCCGCTCGACGGTTTCCGCGCCGCCAACGAGGCGCTCGCCGCCGAGGAGAAAGCAACCTGGCCCAACCCACGGAACGCCGCCGCCGGTTCCCTCCGGCAGAAGGACTCGACGATCACGGCGGCGCGTCCGCTCGCGATCTGGGTGTACGGCACGGGCTTCCGCGAGGGCCTCGACCTCGTGACGCACTGGGAGACTCTGCAGTGGCTCCGCGAGCGCGGCTTCCCCACCAATCCATTTGCGCAGAGGCTCGAGTCGATCGCCGAGGTAGGCGATCTCGTCCGCGAGTGGGAGCTCCGGCGCACCGAGCTCGACTACGAGATCGACGGCATCGTGATCAAGGTCGACGCGTACGACCAGCAGGAGCGGCTCGGCGCCCTGCACGAGCGGCCGCGCTGGGCGCGCGCGTTCAAGTGGGCGCCGATGACCGCGACGACGCGGCTGAACGAGATTCGCATTCGCGTCGGCCGCACGGGCAACCTCAATCCCTGGGCGGTGCTCGAGCCGGTCGAGGTCGGCGGCGTGACGATCTCGCGCGCGACCCTGCACAACGAGGAGGACATCAACCGCAAGGACATCCGCGAAGGCGACGACGTGATCGTGCAGCGCGCCGGCGACGTGATCCCGCAGGTCGTCGGACCCGCCGGCAAGCATCGCCGTGGAACGAGGCCGTTCCAGATGCCGACGCACTGCCCGCTCTGCGGAACGGAGATCGTCAAGCCGGAAGGCGAGGTGATGCACCGCTGCCCGAATCGCGCCTGTCCGTCGCGCGGCCTCGAGACTCTGAACAACTGGGTGATGGGAGCGGCCGACATCGACGGAGTCGGCGAGCAGACGGTGTGGCGGCTCTGGCAGCAGGAGCTCGTGCGGTCGATTCCCGAGCTGTACCGCCTCACCGCCGAGCAGCTGATGGAGCTCGAGGGCTTCGGCGAGATCAGCGCGAACAATGCGATCGCCGCGATCCAGGCGTCGAAGGCGATCCCGTTCTTCCGCGTGCTCTTCGGCCTGAACATCCCGGACGTCGGCTGGATCACCGGCCGCAACCTCGCGCGCCACTTCGGCAACGTCGACGCGTTGATGAATGCGACGCAGGAGGAGCTCGTCGAGGCGGAGGGCATCGGGCCCGAGCGGGCCGAGGCGATCGCCGAGTGGTTCCGCGACGACGACAACCGGAGGCTCGTCGCGGAGCTGCGCGAGCTCGGATTGCGCTTCGAGGTCGGCGACGACGAGAAGCCCGTCGAAGGCCCGCTCACCGGAAACGCGTACGTCATCACGGGGACGCTCGAGAGCATGACGCGGAACGAGGCGCAGGCGGCGCTCGAGGAGCTCGGTGCGAAGGTATCCGACTCCGTGTCGTCCAAGACGACGGGCGTCGTCGTCGGCGAGGAGCCCGGGAAGTCGAAGCTGACGAAGGCCGAGAAGGCGGGCGTCCCGCTCCTGACCGAGGCCGACCTGCTCGCCCTACTTGTGGCCTGACCGGCAACGTCGTGGGGCCTCCGGCCCGCGATCACGCTGCGCGTGAGTCCACCGTCGACCGTCATGAAGGCAACCAGCCTTAACGACGGTCGCCGGCGTCCTCCCGCTTGGTGCTAGCGACCCGGAGACCGGCACAACGTCGCCGGCCAGATCACTGGGACGACGCTAGGATCGCCGCGAACCGATCCTGCGCGACGCGCGCCCAGGACCACGAGAGCGGCCAGCCGTTCTGCAGGATCGAGAAGACGTAGCGGTCGCCGACGAAGCCGGACAGCGCCGACGCGTTGTTCGTCGTACCGGTCTTGGCGAGAACGACGCCGGCGGCGGCAGTTCCGCGCATCCGGTCGACGAGTGTCCCGCTGCGCCCTGCGACCGGGAGCGACGCGAGCAGCTCGGGACGCACGCCTGGGTCGTTCCACATCACGGTGAGCAGCGAGACGAGCGCGTTCGCCGTGAACCGGTCGAGCAGTGACAGCCCGGAGCCGTCGACGAGGCGTACGCCCGTCATCGGCACCCCCGCCTGCACGAGCAGCCCGGCGACGACGCCCACGCCCGCCGCCGTCGTCCCGTTGTCGGCCTGGACGGCGCCGAGCTCCTTCAACAGCATCTCCGCCTCGAAGTTGTCGCTCACGTGGTCCATCCAGCGCACGATCGCGGCGAGCGGCGGCGAGTCGACTGCTGCGATCGGCAGCGCCGTGTCGTCGGCGACGCCGTGCGTCGTGACGCCGGCGACGGCGACGCCGGCACGGACGAGCGCGGAACGGAACAGCTGACCTGCCGCGAGCGCCGGATCGTGCGACGTGAAGCGTCCGACGACGCCGCGGTCGACGATGAGAGCAGAGAGCGGCGGCGACTCGTCGATGTAGAACGCCGCCTTCCAGCCGGGCGCGGTGCGGCGTGCATCGAACCAGCTCTCGTCCGCGACGATGTGTCCTGTCACACGCGTGATGCCCGACGCGCGCACCTGGCGTGCCAGCGCCGTGAGATCGGCGGACGACAGAGTCGGGTCTCCGTACCCCTTCAGCACGAGATTCCCCTGCCAGGTCGTATCGACCTGCTGACCGTTTCCGAGGACGTCGGTCTCGATCGTGAACGACGGGCCGAGCGCCGTCAGTGCTGCGTACGTCACAGCCAGCTTTTCGTTCGACGCGGGGAGGAGGGGCAACGACGCATTGCGCGAGTACACGGCCTCGCCGGTGTCGAGATCGAGTGCGAACGCGGCCGACGCGGCGAGGCTCACGTGGGGCACTGCGAGCGCCCGATCGAGGCGCGGCTCGAGGGCGATCGGCTCGGCGCCTGCGGTCGAGGCGGCTGACAACCAGGAGAGGACGACCGCGGCGAGAACCGCGACGACCATGCTTGCGCGGGCAGGCACGACGAACGCCAGTGTTCCCGTGCCCCGCGGGCACGTCAACTCCGCTGGGTCCCGCGACCGCGAAGATGGGCCGCCCGGCCCATACCGCAGGTTCCGACTCGGCTCGATACTTGAAAGCCCGTGAACGCGGGATCCGCCGCCATGCTGGAACAACTCGACGAGCTCCTCAACGCCCCCACGACCGGCGCCTCGGCGCCGTCACTGGCGTGCATGGAGGACGCGTTGACGGAGGGTTATGCCAAGGCGCTGGCTCTCGAGGCGGAGCGCTGGCGCCTCGAGCGGCGGCTCGGTGAGGTCGCGCGCACCGTCGCCGGCCCGGCCCCGGACGTCTCGAACGTCGCGGAGGAGCTCTCATCGCTTTCCAAGCGCCTGACGAGCGCCGACGGGGAGCTGAAGCGGCTGCGTGCGCGCCTCGGCTCGCTGCAGAAACGCGCCCGCAGCATGCGCCGCGCGACCCGCTCGGCCCACTCGCCGGGCTGACTGGTCCTAGTTCGGAGGGAATGGGCGCTTCGCGCCCGCTTGCTTACACGATCCCGCTGCGGACGGCGTAGACGGCCGCCTGGATGCGGTTGTCGATCTGCAGCTTCATGAGGATGTTCGAGATGTGGTTCTTCACCGTCTTCGGGCTGATGTGCAGCTCGCCCGCAATCACCGCATTGTCCTTGCCGTTCGCGATCAGCTTCAGCACCTCGATCTCACGGTCGGAGAGCTCTGCGCGGATCTGATCGGCGATCTCCGGCTGTGTGCTCGTGGCACGCACACGCTGCAAGACCTTCGCGGCGATGTTCGGGGAGATGAGCGACTCGCCGAGTGCGGCGGCGCGAATGCCTGCCATGAGGTCGTGGATCGACGAGTCCTTCAAGAGGTAGCCACAGGCGCCCGCGAGGATCGCGTCCATCACGTCGTTGTCCTGATCCGAGATGGTCAGCATCAGGACACGGGTGAGCGGAGCGACCGACGAGATGTGCCGCGTCGCCTCGACGCCGCCCATCCCCGGCATGTTGAGGTCCATCACGACGACATCGGGCGCGAGCTCGCGCACCATGCGCACGGCCTCGTTCCCTCCGGCTGCTTCGCCGAGGACCTGCACTCCCTGCTCTTCGAGCAGGTTGCGAAGGCCGGTGCGGAATAGGTCGTGGTCGTCGACGATCAGCACGCGGAGCGACTCGGCTTCTTGCGGCTCCGCTGTTTGCAGCAACTCGGTCAGCTGCGCACCCCCTTCCGGGCACGGGAAGCTTAGTGGATCGTGATCGTGATGGTCCGGCGGCCCCACGCCCGGGCCTGGGCGAGAGTCGGGAACCAGAGGTCGATCCTCGCTCCCCGGATGGAGCTCCCGGTGTCCGCTGCGACGGCCTCGCCGTAGCCGGGAATCGTCAACCGGGTGCCGAGGGGGATCAGCGAGGGATCGACGGCAACGACGCCCCAGCCCACGGGGATGCCCGTCGCCGTGTGACCGGGGAGCGAGTAGCCGGTCGAGCTCACGGAGATCGACCGGCCGCCCGTGGCCTGCGCCGGTTGCGGCGGGGACACCGGTGCGGCCGTCGGAGACGGGGCCGGTGCAGCGGACGGATCCGGGGGCTGCAGTGCGGCCGCCGCGGCATCCGCCGACGCCTGCAGCTTCTGCGACTTCACCTCCGCACGGAGCGCTGTCTGCTGGAGCGCACTGATCTGCCGGGCCTTCAACTGTCGGTCGCTGCGGAGACGCACGATGAATGCGAGCCGCTGACTCCGGGCAGAACTGAGATCGCGTGTCGTCTGCTGCGCAGACGCGAGTGCAGTGCTCAATTGCGACCGGCGTGCGGCGAGGGTCGAACGGATGCGGAGAAGCCGGATCTGCGCCGCGTTCGTGACAAAGACGACTTGCTTGTTCTGATTGGCGACACGCGTCAGGTCGTCGAGCTGCGTGATCGCGTCGTCGAGCGATTGTGCGCCGAGCACGACGGCGAGCGGATCCTCGTCTCCCTGCTCGTACAGGCGGCGAAGATTGTCCGCGAGTCGTACCTGCGATGTAAGGAGCGTCTTGCGCGTCGCCGACAACTGCTGCACGAGCAATATGCGCTGCGCTCGCAATTCGGCCGCTTGTGACTCGAGCGACGCGAGTGTCGACTGTGCTCGCTGTAGGTGGGAATCGAGGGCGTAGAGGTCGAGCAACGCCGTGTGCGTCCGCGCGTCGAGGGCGCTCGCCTGACCTCGCAGGATCGCTGACCGTCCGCCTGGTCCTGCGGCCGGAGCCGCCGAGACGACGGTGAGGACGATCGCCGCAACGAGGCCTGCGAGCGTCGCCGCAGACTGTGCCCTTGGGCCGCTCACGGTCGCGGGACACTAGCAGGAAACCGCCGGAATTTGGCTACTTTGTGCGGTCCCTGCGAGCGAGGTTCGAGGAGCTTCGTCGGCTTGATTGCGGCAGTTTTGTGCGCTTTGTCGAGTTGCAGGTGTCCGATACCCCTGCTAGCCTGCCGAACTTGTGACGTACCGGACCCCACCGGTGCGCTTGTCGCAGGTGATTCTCGGGAGTCCGTTATCAGGGTTCTGAAGCGACAGGCGCCGGCGCTCATCCTCGTCGTTGCTGCGGCTTTCATCGCGGCCGGCACAGCCACCGGCGACCCCTCCGTCAGCGCGAAGCAGGCCCAGGCGCAACAGGTCATGGGCCAGATCCAGCAACTCGACTCGAGCCTGCAGCGCGCAAAGAGCGCCTACGACTCGGCTACCGCGCAACTCGGCGTCATCGAGCACAACCTCAAGATCAACAAGATCGGGCTGCACGCGGCGCGCGCCAACCTCGTCAAGTCGCAGGTTGCGCTCGAGCGCCGTCTCGTCGTGATCTACACGACGCGCGACGACCAGTCGACGCTCGCGGTGCTTCTCGGCGCGCAGAGCATCGACGACCTCGTCAACCGCATCGAGACCGTGCAGTCCGTCTCGTCGCAGGACGTCGCGGTGATGAACCAGGTGATCAGCTTCAAGCACCAGGTGACCGCACATCAACACGCACTCGTGCATGCACGCCACGAGCAAAAACAGCTCGTTGCGGAGCGCGCTGCAGCGAAGGCCCGGATCGGCTCACAGCTCGGCAGGCAGCAGCGCCTGCTCGCGTCGATCAAGGGTGAGATCGCGCGCATCCTCGCGCAGCAGCAGGCCCGGCAGCTCGCGCTCAAGCGTGCGGCGTTGGCCCGCTACACCACGGAGCAACAGCAGCAGGCGCTTGCGCTGCAGGACACGGTGGTCGGCGCGTCGGCCACGACTTCGGACGGTTCGGTCGCGCCGCCGTCGCAATACGGCGGCGTCGTCGGGATCGCGATGCGCTATCTGGGCACGCCGTACGTCTGGGGCGGATCGAGCCCCGGCGGGTTCGACTGCTCCGGGCTCGTCGCCTACGTCTACAGCCAAGTCGGCGTCAGCCTTCCGCACTACACAGGAGCGCAGTGGAACGTCGGCGTCCCGGTGTCGCGCGACGACCTTCAGCCCGGTGACCTCGTCTTCTTCGACGGTCTCGGCCATGTGGGGCTCTACATCGGCGGCGGGCAATTCATCCACGCGCCCCACTCGGGCGACGTCGTGAAGATCTCTTCGCTCAGCGAGTCCTGGTACGCCGCGACGTACGACGGCGCTAGACGCATAACGGGCTGACGCATCACTCCGCTCGCTTCACGGGGGAAACCAGTTTCCCCCGTCGGCCCCCTTCTGATCCTGTACTCGCGGCCGGCGGATCACTGCTCTCGCCGAACACGTTCGGCTCCGCGACGGCTCATTCAGAGGGAGGACGCAAACCGACACCTTGACAGTCAGAGGTGCCTGACACCCGAGCTTGTCAAGGTGGCTGCAACTGGCATGCCTCGCTGAGATCTCTCTCGGCGGGGCGCGTCGCTGCTCTCGCCGAACACGTTCGGCTCCGCGACGGAAGGCGGCTGAGCGTCAGCTGCGCGCGGCGCGCAGGAGCGAGAGCCAGAGGACGATCGCGACGGCGACCGGCATCAGCCACCACGCGTTGATGTCGGCGGCCGCGAGGATCGCGGTGAGCCCGATTGCCAGCAACACGCCGGCCGCCGCGCGCCAGTCGTCGCCGACGACGAAGTCCCACCAGAAGTGGCCGAACGCGCGGATACGCCTCATGCGAATGCGAGCCGACGGCGGCGCAGCATGGCGACGGCTGCGAACGAGATGAGCACGACGAAGCCGAGCACGCCTGGGAGCGATGCGTCGTCGCCGGGCCAGTGCGCGCCCGCGCCTTCGGCCGACCAGAAGATCCCGAACGTCGTCAGCATCGTTCCGACCGCGAACTTGAGGGTGTTCTCCGGGACGCGGGCGAGCGGCGCGCGGACGAGCACGCCGACGACGAGCACGAGCACGAGCGCCGCCGCTGCGCCGAGTGCGGCCAGGCCGATGTTCCCCTGCGTGCTGCCGAACGTGACCACGATGAACGCGACCTCGAGGCCCTCGAGCAGCACGCCCTTGAATGCGAGCGTGAACCCGTACCAGTCGATGCCGGCGCGCTGCTCGGTGCCCGCGGCGCGGGCTTCCTCGAGCTCGCGCGCGTAGATCGCCTCTTCGTCGTGGAGCGCCTTGAAGCCGCTGGCGCGCAGAATCGCCTTGCGGAGCCACTGCAGCCCGAAGGTGAGCAGCAGGGCGCCGACGATGAGTCGCAACGCGGAGATCGGGATGCGCGTCAGCGCGGGTCCGAGCGCAGCGACGATCACTGCGAGCACGAGCGTCGCTGCTGCGGTGCCCGCGAGCGCCGAGCGCCAGCCGCGCGAGACGCCGGCCGCCAGGACGATCGTCAGCGCCTCGACGAACTCGACCGCGCTCGCGAGGAACGCGGATGCGATCAGAAAGCCGGCGGTCAGGAGTACAGCTCGTCGATCGTGTCTGCGAAGTGCTCGTGGACGATCTTGCGACGAAGCTTGAGCGTCGGGGTGACCTCGCCCTCCTCCTGCGTGAAGTCTCGGGGAAGGATGGCGAAGCGCTTGATCTGCTCGACGCGCACGCGGTCTCGATTCACGTCGTCGACGATCGCCTGCACGAGCTCGTGCGGGTCGCGTCCGGTGGCGTCGACCTCGGCCTGGTCGAGCGTGATCAGTGCCGTGATGTACGGACGCCGGTCGCCGACGATGAGCGCCTGCGAGACGTAGCGCGATTTCTTCAGGGCGTTCTCGAGATTCTGCGGCGCGATGTTCTTGCCGCCTGCCGTGATGATCAGGTCCTTCTTGCGGTCCGTGATCTTCAGGAAGCCGTCGGCGTCGATCTCGCCGACGTCACCGGTGCGGAACCAGCCGTCGTCGGTGAAGGCGGCCGCCGTCGCCTCGGGATCCTTGTAGTAGCCCGCGAACACCGTGTCGCTGCGGACCAGGATCTCGCCGTCCTCGTCGAGCCTGATCTCGGTGCCCTCGACCGCGTGGCCGACCGTGCCGAAGCGAAAGTCGTCGGGATCGTTGACGGTGAGGGAGCTCGCCGTCTCGGTGAGGCCGTAGCCCTCGATGACGAGCATGCCGAGGGCGTTGAAGAACTCGAGCACGTCGATGCCGAGCGGCGCTGCGCCGGAGACGCCGACGCGCAGCCGGCCGCCGAGCTTTTCCTTCACCTTGGCGAAGACGAGCTTGTCCGCGACACGCTCCTGCGCGGCGAGCAACGCCGGCACCGGCCGTCCGGCGCGGCGGAGGCCGCTTGCGTGCGTGCCGACCCTCAGTGCCCAGAGGCCGATCGCCCGCTTCAGGCCCCCACCGCCCTCGATCTGGTCGAGCACGCCTGCATGGATCTTCTCGTAGATGCGCGGGACGGCGGGCAGGATCGTCGGGTGCACGGCACCGAGCGCCTCGCCGACGCGGGTCGCCTCCGCCACGAACGCGACGGTCGAGCCGTAGTACGCCGCGGCCTGGTGCGCGAGCCGGCCGAAGGTGTGCGCGAGCGGCAGGAACAGGAGGACGACGTCACTCCCATCCTCGAGGTTCGTGCGCACGCGAACCGCGGCTGTGACGAGGTTCCGGTGCGTGAGCATGCAGGCCTTCGGCGGCCCGGTCGTTCCCGATGTGTAGATGAGCGTGCCGAGGTCGTCCTCGGCGACCTCGCGCGCGGCCTCGTCGAGCGCTCCGGGGTGCGCGGCGCCGTAGTCGCGACCTTCGGCTTCGAGCCGGGGCAGCTCGTCGAAGCGGACGATCTCTCGAAGCGCCGGCGCCTCCGTCTGCACCGAGGCGAGCTTCTCGCGCTGCACGTCGTCCTCGGCGAACGCGATCACCGACTCGGAGTGGGCAAGGATGTAGGCGCACTCGGGTGCGGTGTTCGTCGGATAGATGCCGACGACGGTCGCGCCGATCTTCATCACGGCCCAGTCGAGGAGTACCCACTCGAGCCGGGTTCGCGCGAGAACCGCGACGGCGTCGCCGCGGCCGACACCCCGGGCGAGCAGCGCGAACGCGAGCGCGTCGACGCGCTCGCCCGCCTCGCGCCACGAGACCTCGCGCCAGCCGTCCGCTTGCTCCTCGAGGTACGCCGGGGTCGTCCAGCCCTGGCCGAGGACATAGCCCCAGAGGGCAGGTGCAGTCCGCGTGGGGAACGGAAGCTCGGTGGCCGGGGAGGACGCAGCAGGGGTGATCGTCACGTCGCGCATCGTAATTGCGGGAAGGGAACTCCTGGGGGGAGGCGAACCTCCCTGGTCCCTCTACAATTCGGGTGGACATGCGGACTATCTGGAACGGATCGATCAGCTTCGGGCTCGTCAACATCCCCATCGGGCTCGCCCTCGCGACCCAGCGGTCGGATGTGGCCTTTCGCACCCTGCACCGCGAGTGCGGGACGCCGATCAAGCAGAAGCGCTGGTGCCCGTTCCACGAGCGCGACGTCGAGCCGGACGAGCTTGTCAAGGGTTGGGAGGTCGCGAAGGGCGAGTTCGTGATGGTCGAGGAGTCGGACCTCGAGTCGGTCGCGCTTCAGCGCTCCCAGTCGATCGAGATCCTGCGCTTCGTCGCGCTCGAGGACGTCGACCCGGTCTACTTCGACAAGACGTATTACCTCGCGCCGTCGAGCGCCGAGGCGGCGCGCCGCCCGTACGTTCTGCTGCTCCGCGCGATGCAGGAGACGGGCATGGCCGCGGTCGGCAAGTTCGTGCTCTGGGGCAAGGAGAACCTCTGCCTCATTCGTGCGCAGGGCGACACGCTCGCGATGGAGACGCTCTTCTTCGCCGACGACGTGCGCTCGAAGGCCGAGATCGAGGAGGCCGTCGAGAGCATCGAGCTGAAGGCGCCCGAGCTCGAGCTCGCGGGCCAGGTGATCCAGAGCCTCGTGGGAGAGTGGAAGCCCGAGGACTTCGAGAACGAATACCGCCGCGACCTCAAGGCGATGCTCGACGCGAAGCTCGCGGGCGAGGAGCCGAAGCGGCCGGAGCCGACGCCGGAGACGCCGGTGATCGACCTGATGGAGGCGCTGCGGCGGAGCGTTGCCGATGTGCAGGACCGCAAGCGCGGAGCCGGCAGCGGCACGACCCCGAAGAAGACGAAAGCCACCCCGTCCGAGGGTGGCTCTCGCGCACGTCGCGCTCCGGCGCGCAAGAGCGCCTGAGCGTTCTCCAGTTCGCGGGCTAGTGCGGCTGCGGTAGCGCGCCGAGCGCCTGGAGCTGCACCTGGAAGAGGTACTTGTCGATCTTCCCGTGGTAGATCGGCACGCCCTCCTGCATGCACACCCGGATCACCTCCTGCTGGTCGATCCCCAGCTCCTTCGAAAGCTCTTCGGGCGTGAGGTGGTTCGCCATTCGGCTCCTTTCTTCGTGGGGCACGAAAAAACCCGCCGGCGCCAAGCGCTCAGACGGGTCGGTCCCTGCCCTCGATTGTCGATCCGGCGAGCATCACACTGCCCGCCCTGCCGAAGTCTTCATCACGGACAGAATATGCCCCCATGCCGACGGAGTCCAAACTGGTCGAGCACGAGCCCGTCGGCTTCGAGGCGCGAGAGCTCGATCTCGAGGGGGCACGGGTCCGGTACATCGTCGGTGGGGAGGGCCGGCCGCTCGTCCTCGTGCACGGCCTCGGCGGCGCCGCCTCCAACTGGCGCCTGATCGCCCCGGCGCTCGCCGCGCAGCGGCGCGTGATCGTCCCCGAGCTCCCCGGTCACGGCGGCTCGGGATCGCTTGCGCCCGGTGCCCCGGACGCGGGGCTCTCGCTCGACCGGCTCGCCGACGTGGTTCTCACCGTTCTCGAGCACGAGCGCGCGCTGCCCGCCGTTTGGATCGGCCATTCGCTCGGCGGCGTCGTCGGCCTGCGCGCCGCTGCCCAGCGGCCGGACGCCGTCACCGGAGTCGTCCTGGCCGCGGCCGCGGGGATCTCCTCGGCGACCCGCACCGGGGAGCTGGCCGTGACCTGGATCGGGCGGCTCCGGCCCGAACGGCTCGTGACACCCCACAGGCGCCGCGTTGCCCGCTCACGCTGGGGGAGGACGCTGGCGTTCGGCTGGTGGGGGGTCGCCGACCCGGCAGGCTTCGACGCCGCCATGGCGGAGGCGTTCCTCTCGGGCGCCGCCCGGCACACCGACACGCGCTCCGCAGGCAGGGCGCTCATCCGCTTCGATCCGCGGTACGACCTCGATCGCGTCGGCTGCCCCTGCCTGTGCCTCTGGGGCTCGTCCGACAACTGGGTGCCTCTGGCGGACGGGATGGACTATGCCCGCCGGTTGCGGGCGCCTCTCCGCGTGATCGCCGACTGCGGCCACCTCCTGATCGGCGAGCGGCCGGACGCGGTGCTCGCGGCCGTCGAGGGCTTCCTCGCGTCGCTCGGTGAGCCGATGTTCGATCGGTCGGATTAGGTCGCGCGTCTCCGGGGCAGGAACCAGGTCCACCCGTCGTTCGCCGATCCGTGTCTCAGGGGGTCTCGCATGTCGCAAATGGAGCTCGTGCACGACCCGGCCGCCGCCGATTCGCGGGTGCTGGAGCACCTTCGCGATCTCGGATGTGATCCGCGAAAGGCCCGCGGCATCCGCCATTTCATCTTTCTGCCGACGAGTGCCGCCGCCACGTCGGTGGCGCAGGTGCTCGAGCGCGAGGGCTGGGACACGGCCGTGTCGGAGGCGGAGGACTCGTGGCTCGTCGTTGCCGGTTGCCTGCGCGTGCTGAGCGAGCCGCTGGTGCGCGAGATCCGAGCCCGCCTGGCGTCGCTCGCCGCCGCCCACGACGGGACCTACGACGGCTGGGAGGCCGACCGCTAGGCCGTCGCCGCCTCGAAGGGGATCACGACAGCGCCGGCTTCACGTGGTGGCGAGAGGAAGTCGATGCGGTAGCCCACCACCTCGACGACCGTGCGCCGCTTTCCGTCCTCGTCCCAGGAGCGGCTCCGGAGCCGCCCCGCAACGCCGACCTGGTGGCCCTTGACCAGGTACTCGGCGCAGAGCTCCGCCTGACGCTCCCACGCCTGCACCCAGACGAAGTCCGCGCCGGCGTCCCTGCCGCCGCGGTCCACGGCGAGCAGGAAGCCTGCCACCTTCTTGTCCTCGCCCACGTCCCGCAGCTCGACCTCCGTGGCGAGGTTGCCGATGAGGCTCACGTTGTTCATGACGCGAACGTAGACCACAAAACGTTACGAAAACGTCGTGGCTCACTGGATTCTTCCGTTCGGACGTACACTCGGACAACACATGGGGATCTTCTCGTCGATGACAGGGTTCGGCGGCCGCGACATGGCGGTCGACCTCGGCACCGCGAACACGCTCGTCTACGTGCGCGGGCGCGGCATCGTCCTCTCCGAGCCGTCGGTCGTCGCGATCGACCAGCGCACGGGTGAGGTGCACGCGGTCGGGGTGGAGGCGAAGCGCATGCTCGGACGCACTCCGGGGACGATCCAGGCCATCCGGCCGCTGAAGGACGGCGTCATCGCCGACTTCGACGTCACCGAGCAGATGCTCCGCCACTTCATCCAGAAGGTCCACCAGCATCGCTTTGCCCACCCGCGCGTCGTCGTCTGCGTCCCGTCGGGCGTCACCGGCGTCGAGAAGCGCGCGGTCGAAGAGGCGACTCTGTCCGCGGGCGCGCGCCAGGCGTATCTGATCGAGGAGCCGATGGCCGCAGCGATCGGCGCCGGGCTTCCCGTCGCGGAGCCGACCGGGAACATGATCGTCGACATCGGCGGCGGCACGACCGAGGTCGCCGTCATCAGCCTCGGCGGCATCGTCGTCTCCCAGTCGCTGCGCGTCGGCGGCGACGAGATGGACGAGGCGATCATCAATCACATCAAGCGCGACTACAAGCTGCTGATCGGTCAGCAGACGTCCGAAGAGATCAAGCTCGAGATCGGCTCCGCGTGGGACATGAGGGAGGAGCTGCAGGCCGAGGTGCGCGGACGCGACATGCTGACGGGCCTGCCGAAGACGGTCATCCTCACGTCCGAAGAGATCCGTCGCGCACTCGACGAGCCGGTCACGCAGATCATCGAGGCGATCAAGTCGACGCTCGACAAGACCCCGCCCGAGCTCGCCGCCGACATCATGGACCGCGGCATCGTGCTCGCCGGCGGCGGCGCGCTCCTGAACGGCCTCGACGAGCGGCTGCGCCACGAGACGCAGATGCCCGTCCACCTGGCGGAAAGCCCCCTCACCTGCGTCGCGGTCGGCTCGGGCCGGAGCCTCGAGGAGTTCGAGGCGATCCACCGCTCGAACAAGGCCCGGCACCGCCGTAACGGCAACCGCAACGGCCGCCGCTACTAACGCTTCGCTCCGCTCGCTTCAGGGGGAAACCATGTTTCCCCCTGAAGCGAGCCTAGTGCGGCCGTAGGCCGCGCTAGGCTATGCGGAATGGCACCCCCGAACCGCACCGCGCGGGTGGCGGTGCTGGGCTCGTCGGTCCAGCGCTCCAGGTCGAGTAAACACGCCGCCGGCAGGGCACGCAGCGCCGTGCTCCGGCGCGTCGTGCTCGCCGTCCTCGTGCTCCTCGCGCTCGCGCTCCTGACGATCTCCTTCCGGTCGCCGACCTCGGGTGTGCTCCACAACGTGCAGGGCACAGGCGCGAGCATCCTGCGGCCGTTCCAGGTGGCCGCCGAGCGCGTGGCGCGACCGTTCCGCGACGCCTACGGCTACGTCGCGGGGCTCAGCTCGGCGAAGTCGGAGAACACGAAGCTGCGCCGCGAGGTTCGGGACTGGCGCGCGGAGGCGATCGCGAATCGCGCCGCCGCCAGCAGGGCGACGGAGCTCGAGCGGCTACTGAGCTACGAGCAGGGCCCGACCTATCCGACGAACTACCGCCCGGTGAACACCTCGGTCATCTCGTTCCCGACGGGACCGTTCGCGCAACAGGTCGCGATCGCCGCGGGCTCGAACTCGGGCATCACGCTCAACACGCCCGTCGTCAGCGCCGACGGTCTCGTCGGCCGCGTCACGAACGTCGCCGCGTCGACCGCGGTCGTGACGCTCCTCAACGATCCCGACAGTGCGGTTGCTGCGAAGGACATCACCACCGGCGTCAGCGGGCTCATCCGGCACGGGCAGGGCAACACGCTCATCTTCGACCAGGTGTCGAAGCAGCTGAAGGTCAACCCGGGCGACATGATCGTGACGCAGGGGACGCGTGACCGCCGCTATCCGGACCTCTACCCCTACGGCATCCCGATCGGGCGCGTGCTCACCTCCGGCATCAACGACATCGCGAGCTTCCTCACGGTGCAGGTCGAGCCGTTCGCGTCGCTCACGTCGCTCGACTCGGTCGCCGCGCTCGTCGTGACAAAGCGGCCCACCAAGCTGCCGTGAGCCTCGTCGACGGCGTCAAGGCCGCGGTGCTCGTCTTCGTCGCGGCGATCTTGCAGGTCTCGATCTTCGCGCAGATACACATCTTCCACGGCGTCCCCGACGTGCTGCTCGTGCTGCTCGTTGCCGTGGCGCTGCTCCGCGGATCCGTCGTCGGCGCGGGCGCCGGGTTCTTCGCCGGCCTGCTCGTCGACACCGCCTCGCTCGGCCGGCTCGGGCTCACGTCGCTCGTCCTCACGATCGCCGGCTATTGGATCGGACGCTACGGCGAGACGACCGGACGCGACCGCGCGCACGCACCGTTCCTCTCGGTCGCTGTCGTGACGATCCTCTATTCGTTCGGGTTGCTGATCGTGCACTTCGTGCTCGGCGATCGCGCACCGGCCGGCCCGATGCTGCGCGGGCTCGTGCCGTCCATCGTGTTGAACCTCATCCTGACCGCGCCGGTGTACGCGCTCGCGCGACGCGTCCTGCGGCCGTTCGACCGATCCGATGTCGCGACCGAGGTTCAGCTCCTTGGCTAGCACGACGACGGAGCGGCCACCACCGCCGCCGCCCCCACCGCGGAAGCGGGCACCTTCGGAGGAGCAGCCCGCGGTCGAGCCCTGGCGCGTCGCGCATCGCCTCACCTGGCGCGTCGGCGCGCTCGGCGTCGTCGTGCTCGTCGTCTTCGCTGCGCTCTTCCTCCGGCTCTGGGCGCTGCAGGTGCTCGCCGGGACGAAGTACGTCGACCAGGCCGGCGCGAACTCGTATCGGACCGTGCGCGTCCAGGCGCCGCGGGGCTCGATCGTCGATCGCGACGGAAAGCCCCTCGTGATGAACGCCCCGACGACGGCCGTGCAGCTCTGGCCGGCCGACCTGCCGAAGGTCTACGTCGAGCGTTACAGGGAGCTCCAGCGCGTGTCGCGTCTGACGCAGGTGCCGCTCTATGAGATCGCAGCAGGCATCAAGGCGCGGCGAGGCGACCCGCTCACCCCGGTCACCGTTCGCGACGGCGCGAGCAAGGCGCTCAGCAACTATCTCGCCGAGCACGCGAACGAGTTCCCGGGCGTGACGCTCGGGACGGCGTACATTCGCCACTACCCGTACCACTCGCTCGCTGCACAGTTGCTCGGCTACGTGGGCGAGATCTCGAGCAACCAACTCGACACTCTCGCATCGTCGGGGTATCAGGCCGGTGACGAGATCGGGCAGAGCGGCGTCGAGTCGACGTACGACCGCTACCTGCGCGGTGTCGCCGGCGCGAAGCGCCTGCACGTCGACTCGCTGAACCATCCGCACGGCTCCGTGGTCACGACCTTGCTGCCGAAGCCCGGCCACACACTTCGGCTCACGCTCAGACCTCGGGCTGCAGCAGGCCGCCGAGAAGGCGCTGCAGTACGGCATCAGACTCGCGCAGAACAACGGCCAGTGGGCGGCACGTGGCGGAGCGATCGTCGCGCTCGACCCCAGGGACGGCTCGATCCTTGCCAGTGCGTCGTCCCCGGGCTTCGAGCCGTCCGTCTTCGCGGGCCGCGTCTCGGAGAAGGCGCTCGCGAACCAGGGGCTCACGACGAGGACCGCCGAGTTGAAGAACACGCCGTCGTTGAACCGCGTGACGATGGGCCAGTATCCGCCCGGCTCCGTCTTCAAGCCGGTGACGGCGCTCGCGGCGATGCAGGAGCATCTCGTCAACCCGTACTCGTACCTCCCCTGCACCGGGCAATACGCCTCGAAGTACGACACGGCCGCCAATCCGCACGCGTTCCACAACTGGGATCCATTCGTGAACCAGCAGATGGACCTGCCGACGGCGCTCGCGTATTCGTGCGACACGTACTTCTACCAACTCGGCGATCTGTTCTACGGCCTCCCGAAGACCCGCGCGCAGCCGCTGCAGAAATGGGCGTCGATCTTCGGCTTCGGGTCGATCACGGGAGCCGACTTCGGGCCGGAGGCGAAGGGGCTCGTCCCGACGATCGGCTGGAGATTGCGCACGTACACGCGGAAGACGGATCCCAAGGGCTGGCAGGTCGACCGCCTCTGGAAGCCCGGCGACTCGATCCTGCTCGCGATCGGCCAGAAGGACGTGCTCGTGACGCCGCTCCAGATGGCGCGCTTCTACGCGCTCATCGCCAACGGCGGGTATCTCGTCACGCCGCACGTGCTGATGGACGTCGAGAATCCGAACAAGACGGCCGTGCCGATCGCCGCGCCGCCCGCACCGCGGAAGACCGGCGTCGACGCCGCCGCGATCCAGGTCGTTCGGCAGGGCCTCTGGGAAGGGACGCACCTCAGCTTCGGGACGTCGTACGGTGTCTTCGGGACGTTCCCCGTCTCGATCGCGGGCAAGACCGGCACCGCCGAGAAGACCGTTACGCTTCCCGGCTACACCGGCGTGCAGAACCAATCCTGGTGGTGCGGCTACGGTCCGACCGACAACGCGAAGATCGTGGTCTGTGCCGTGATCGAGAACGGGGGCCACGGCGGCACTGCGGCGGCGCCGGCTGCGATGCAGGTGTTTGCGAAGTTCTTCGGCGTCAAGGCACATTTCGCGGCGCCCATCCACTCCGACTGATGCAGAAGAAGGGATATGACCTGATGTTGGAATACGCCGGATCGCAACGCTCGGGACTCCAGGCGCAGCGCGCCGAGGGCGTCGCTCTCGTCTCCGTGCTCCGGTCGATCGACTGGATCCTGCTCGCGGGAGTCGCCGCACTCGTGGGCGTCGGGCTGTGGGCAGTGGCAGGCGTCACGCGATTCGACAACCCGGGCCATCCGAGCTATTACCTCGACCGCCAGATCGTCTATGCCGCCGTCGGTGGCTTCGGACTGATCGTTGCGATGATCATCGACCCCGACGTCTACAGGCGCTACTGGCGAGTCATCTTCGGGGGGACCGTGGGCCTGATCGCCGTCGTCTTCGTGCTCGGCAGTGCCGCCCGCGGGTCGACGCGCTGGATCAACGTCGGCTTCTTCACGTTCCAGCCGTCGGAGTTCGGCAAGCTCTTCTTCGTGCTCGCGATTGCGGGCTTCCTCGCGGAGCGCGGACGCACTAGCGGCGAGGTCTCAACCACGTTGCGCGCTCTCGGCCTCGGTGCGATTCCAACCGTGCTCGTGTTCGCGCAGCCGGACCTCGGAACGGCGCTCGTCTATCTCGCCGCCCTCGGCGCGATGCTCTTCGTCTCCGGAACGCCGTGGAGGCACCTGACGGTCATCTCGCTGATCGGCGTGCTCGTTGCCGTGGGCGTGTTGTGGGCGGGGCCGGCGGTCGGCGTCGACTTCCTCAAGACGTACCAGAAGCAGCGCCTGACCTGTTTCACCCATCCGGCGACATGTCCCCTCGACGCTCGTTACAACGTCGAGCAGTCCATCGCCGCCGTCGGCTCGGGTGAGGTGAGGGGACGCGGTGTCGACAACGCCACGCAGACGCGCCTCGACTTCCTGCCCGAGCATCACACCGACTTCGTGTTTGCGTCGTTCAGCGAGCAGCGTGGGTTCATCGGCGGATCGATCCTGCTCGCGCTCTATCTCCTCGTCCTGTGGCGAGGCTTGCGTGTCGTCACGGTTGCGCGAGATCTCTATTCGGCGATAGCCGCGGCAGGGATCGTCGTCGCGCTGCTCTTCCAGATCTTCGTCAACGTGGGCATGACGATGGGAATCGCGCCGATCACCGGCATTCCCCTTCCGTTCGTCAGCGTCGGCGGCTCGTCGATGATCGCGAACCTCACGGCGATGGGCGTGCTGCTCGCGATTCATGCGCGCGGTCGCGCGTCGCGGTCACGGCGCCGCTGAAAATGAAGTCGCCCATCTCGCTCGGCGCGCTGCGCGGGCTCGCGACGGAACTTCAGGTCTCGAGTCGCGACGCGAGACCGCTTGTAGTAGGAGGGGTTCGCGAGCTCGCCGCCGTTCTCCGTCGCGAGCTCGGGAAGGACGCCAAGCCGGGCGGTGTCAGCGCGGGCGACGATCCGCGCGGCGCCGCGGTCTTCGTCTACGTCCTCGGAGAGGATCCGACGGCTGAGGACGAGCGAGCGCTGAAGCGCGCGCGGCGCGCGCGCGTGCCGATCGTGGCCGTCGCGGCGGGGAGGCTCTCGGATGACGTGATCATCCCGTTCGTGCTCGCGACCGACGTCGTCAGGATCGGCGCGGGGGAGGGCTTTCCCGTCGCAACGATCGCGCGCGTGATCGCGGCGCGGCTCGGCGAAGGTGCGGCACCGCTCGCCTCACGCGTGCCGGTGCTACGCGGCGCGGTCTGTGACGCGCTGATCTCGAGCTCCGCCCGCAGCGGCGGCATCGCTGCCGCCGCGATCTTCATTCCCGGCGCCGATCTCCCCGTGCTCCTGCTCAAGCAGGTTCGCATGGTGCTGCGGCTCGAGCAGGCCTTCGGGCTCGACACCGATCCCCGCGAACGTGCGCCCGAGCTGCTCGCCACGATCGCCGCCGGCTTCGGCTTCCGCGCCGTCGCCCGGCAGCTGCTCGACGTCATTCCGGTAGCGGGGTGGGCTGTACAGGGCGCCGTAGCGTATGCGGGCACTCGCGCGCTCGGCGAAGCCGCTCTCATGCGATTGGAAACCGGGATGCCAGGCGGCGATAGCGTGCGCCCGTCTACGCAGCCGCGGGCCGGAGCTTCGCGCGGCGCGCCCTGATCGCACGCAACCGCTGGCTGAGCCGCGCCCAGGCCCAGGGCTCGACTTCGCGGTAGCGCGCGGCCGTCTGACCGCGTGTCGCCTCGAGGTACTCGAACCAAGCGTCAGCCTCCTCGATCAAGAGGAGCTCTTCGGCTTCGAGCGTTCCGGTCACGGCTGCACCTCCAACGTCGTGAATAGGCGGATCGTAGGTCCCCCGTCGGACGGTGGAGCGCCGTTTCCAGGCCCGGCGGTCAGCCACCGGCCCTGGCCGCTGCTACCCTGGCTCAGAAGGCACATGCCCATGTTTTTCATCATTGACAACGAGCGCGCGCGCCGCCCACTGCCGTCGAACGGCACGGTGCAGCTAGGAGCTGCCGGCGTCGCCGACGCGCGCTCCCACGAAGGAGTTCTCGCTTGCCCTGGTTCCGTCGACGGAAGAATGAATCCGACGTCGCAGCGGCTTCACAGCCTGCTGCCGCTCGAGTCGAAGAGACTCGACCCGATCCACTCGTAGTCCCTCCGGCCGCCGCCGACGGCGCGGCCACGGACGCCACAACCGATCCGAATCGCCCGAAGCGCCGCCGCGGTAGTCGCGGAGGGCGCGGGCGCAAGAAGCCCGGCACCAACGGTGCCGCCGCAACAGGCGCTGCTGCGGACAAGGCTGACAAGCCCACCGCAGAACGCACGCAGGGCGGCGGCCGTTCCGGCGCAGCCAGGCCCGACGGTGCGAAGGCGGAGAAGAAGTCCGGCGAGCGCAAGCCGGCGGAGCGCAAGACGATGTCCCAGCGGCAGGAGCGTCGCCGCTCCGAGGGTGCGTCGAGCCGCCGCCGCCAGCCGCCGCGCCGGGCACCGCTGCCGGCCGCGAAGCGTGAGCTTCTCGTCTCGGTCGACGTCGGCGAGCAGCGTGTCGCCGTGCTCGAGGACGACAAGGTCGCCGAGGTCTATCTCGAGCGGCCGGAGCGGCGCTCGATCGCCGGGAACATCTATCTCGGCCAGGTCGACAACGTGCTGCCCGGCATGGAGGCGGCGTTCGTCGAGATCGGCCTCGAGAAGAACGGCTTTCTCTACGTCGACGAGATCGTCGGTCCGGAGATCGAGCGAGGCCACGGCCGCAAGATCCAGGACCTGATCAGCAAGGGCCAGACGATCCTCGTCCAGTCGGTGAAGGACCCGATGAAGACGAAGGGCGCGCGCCTCACGACGCAGATCTCGCTGCCCGGTCGCTTCGTCGTCTTCGTCCCGCAGGGCGAGGGCCTCGGCGTTTCGCGCCGGCTCGACGACGACGAGCGCACGCGCCTCAAGGACATCCTCAAGAAGCTGCAGATCAAGGAAGGCGGAATCATCGTCCGCACGGCGGCCGAGGGGGCGTCCGAGGACGACATCGAGCGCGACCTCGTGTTCCTCCAGCGCGTCTGGAAGTCGATCGAGGCGAAAGCCAAGACGGCGAAGGCGCCCGAGCTGATCTACCAGGAGGCCGAGCTGCCGCTTCGCGTCACGCGCGATCTCTTCACCGGTGACTTCGAGAAGGCCTACGTCGACAACGACCAGGCGTTCAAGCGCATCACCGGGTACCTGAAGAAGACGTCGCCGCACATGGTCGAGCGCGTGATCCGCTACAAGGACTCGCCCCCGCTGATGGAGGCGTTCGGCGTCGAAGCGGAGATCAAGTCGACGCTCTCGCGCCGCGTCGATCTTCCGTCGGGCGGCTATCTGATCTTCGACTACGCCGAGGCGTTCACGGTCATCGACGTGAACACCGGCCGCTTCGTCGGCGGCCGCGGCAAGAACTCCGGCGGACGGCTCGAGGACACGATCACGAAGAACAACCTCGAAGCGGTGAAGGAGGTCGTGCGCCAGCTGCGGCTGCGCGACATCGGCGGGATCATCGTCATCGACTTCATCGACATGGCGAACCCGAAGAACAGGGCCGCGGTCGAGGAGGCGCTGCGCACGGAGCTCGAGCGCGATCGCACGAAGACCTACGTCGTCGAGATCTCTCCGCTCGGCCTCGTCGAGATGACGCGTCAGAACGTCACCGACGGACCGCGCGAGATCATGACGCGCAAGTGCCCGACGTGTGGCGGCGACGGCATCGTCTACTCCGAGGCGTCCGCGGCGATCGACGTCGAGCGCAGGATCCGGGCGCTCGCTGCGGGCTCCAAGTCGCAGGCGTTCCGCATCGAGGTCGCAGCGCCGATCGCGAGCGCGCTCGTCGGTTCCGGTGCACGCAGGCTCATCGAGCTCGAGGCGCTCACGAAGCGGCGCTTCTTCTTCGAGGGCAAGCCGAACACGCATTCCGACCACTTCGTCCTGCTCGCCGAGGGCAAGCTCGCCGACCTCGCGCCGACCGCGCCGGTCGAAGAGGGCGCAGAGCTGACGATCGAGCTCGTCGAGGTCGACCGCCACGACGCACACGCCGCCGTCGGCAAGGTCGACGGCCTCGACGTCTGCGTCGGGGAAGCGGCAGAGCTCGTCGGCAAGAAGGTCAAGGTTCGCGTGGAGCGCGTGCTCGACGGCATGGCGTACGCGTCGCTCGTCCGCCAGCAGAAGCAGGCGCCCGAGCCGCTGACGGCGGAGGCCGAGGCCGAGAAGCCGACGCGCAAGCCGCCGGCGCGCAAGGTCGCCGGGGCCGACGCCTCGAAGACGGTCGAGGACGGCGAGGAGACGGACGCAACGGACGCGACGGATACGGACGAGGTCGACCACGTCGACGTGGAAGAGCCTGCCGCCGCTGAGCCTCCGTCGGCGGAGACGGAGACCGACGAGGAAGACGCCGGCGAGACGACCGCCGACGAGCCCGCTTCCGCGACCGGCACGCCCGTGAAGAAGAAGACACGCCGCGGCTCGCGCGGAGGCCGCAACCGGAAGAAGCCGGCCGGTGCGGCGGCCGCCGCGAGCGCCGACGGTGAGGCGACGGCCGAGGCCGACGCCGTCGAGGACGCGATCCCGACGGACGAGGCAGTCGCTGACGCCGTGTCCACCGACTCGGCGCCGCCGGTGCGGACGTCGACGCCGCGCACCCCGCGCGCCGGCGGACGCAGCGTCACGATCCACGTGCCCTCGGACGAGTTCGGCCGCGATCCCGACGCCGACGACGACGCCGACGCCGCCACCACCGCTGAGGGTGCCGAGGCCGGGACGAACGGACAGGCACCGGCGAAGAAGAAGACGCGCCGCGGCTCGCGTGGTGGACGAAACCGCAAGCGGCCCGCGGGCGCAGCCGCCGCCGGGACGAACGGCTCGGAGCCGGCCGCCGAAGCGGAGCCGGTCGACGCGGCGGAGGACCTCGCGGAGCCCGACACCGGAGCCGGCGCCGAGATCGCACCCGACGGCGAGCCCGGTCCGGAGCCCACGCCGTTGCCCGGGCCCGAGCTCGAGCCGGAGCCGGAGCCGGAGGAAACCGAGGTCCAGCCGGCAGCCGTTGTCGCCGAGCCGGACGGTGCGGACTCCGAGGACGGCGACTGGGGCTACGTCCCGATGTCCGAGTGGGGCGACGACCTCAGGCCATGACCGGCGTGGGCGGCATTTCGCTATGCTTCCGCTCGATTCGCGGGCCCCTGTGCCCGCGTTTTCCACGCCTATGAGCTACGCGATCATCACACTCGGTGGGAAGCAGTACCGCGTCCGTGAGGGCGAGCGGCTGCTCGTCGACAAGCTCGCAACGGACGAGGGGAAGACCTTCGAGCCGCGCGTGCTGCTCGTCGGGGGGGACGGGAACACCGACCTCTCGCCCACGACGACGGTGACCGCCCGGGTCGTCGGGCACCAGCTCGGCGAGAAGATCCGCATCGGCAAGTACAAGAAGCGGACCGGCTATCGGAAGCACAACGGCTACCGCAGCCGCCTGACCCAGATCGAGATCGAGTCGATCGGCGGCGCGAAGAAGGCAGCGGCGAAGAAGGCGGAAGCGCCGAAGGCAGAGGCTCCGAAGGCAGAGGCTCCGAAGGCAGAGGCTCCCGAGGCAGACGCCCCGAAGGCGGAGGCAGCCGCCGAGGCGCCCGCCCGCACGGCGCACCCGCCGAAGGGCTACGAGGACATGACCGTCGCGCAGATCGCCGAGTCGGCGTCCGACTGGCGCCGCCCGAACCTCGAGGCAGCCCTCGAGTACGAGCGCGCGAACGCGAACCGCAAGGGCGCGATCGCTGCACTCGAGTCCGCACTCGCAGCGAAGGAGGAGCACTAAATGGCACACAAGAAAGGCCTCGGCTCCTCGCGGAACGGCCGCGATTCGAATCCGAAGATGCTCGGCGTCAAGCTCTTCGCGGGCCAGGACGTGAGCACGGGCATGATCCTCGTCCGCCAGCGCGGAACGCGCTTCCGCCCGGGCCCCGGCACGGGCATCGGCAAGGACGACACGATCTTCGCCAAGCGCGACGGCGTGGTCACGTTCCGGACGAGCGGCGAGCGCCGCTTCATCTCGGTGGTCGACGGGGCCGACGGCTCCGACGCCGCGTAGCTCGCACGGCTCGCCTACCCCCAGGAGGGGGTCTGGCGAAAGAGAGACTGTGCCGCCACGCTTCGCTGGACGCCGCGATGCGGCGTCCTCGGTCGCCCCGATAGAAACACCGCTATCGAGGCTCCCTGCGTCCTTGCCTCGCAACGCCCATCGAACCGTGTCGACGAGCACCATTCCGCCAAACCCTCCTAGAGTGGGCGCATGTTCCACGATCGCGCCAGCCTGACCGTGATCGCCGGCCGCGGCGGCGACGGTTCCATTCATTTTCGCCGTGAGAAGTTCGTGCCCAAGGGCGGCCCGGACGGCGGTGACGGCGGCGACGGCGGCGACGTCGTCCTCGTCGCGGATCCGCAACGGCGCGATCTCTCCGGCTTCCGCTCGAACCAGAAGGTGAAGGCCGGCCGCGGCGGTGCGGGAGGCGGGAGCCTCTCGACGGGCGAGCGCGGCGAGGACGCGGTGCTCGTCGTTCCCGTCGGGACGCAGGTCATCGATGCGGACGACCGGTTGATCGCCGACCTGGCGCACGCGGGAGCGCGCGTCGTCGTCGCGAAGGGCGGCTCGGGCGGCCGCGGCAACAAGCGCTTCGCGTCGCCGACGCGCCAGACGCCGCGCTATGCCGAAGTGGGCATGCCGGGTGACGAGAGCGTCATCGAGCTCCGCCTCAAGCTGCTCGCCGACGCTGCGTTCGTCGGCCTGCCGAACGCGGGAAAGTCGTCGCTGCTCACGAGGATCTCGAACGCGCGGCCGAAGGTCGCGGAATATCCGTTCACGACGCTCTCGCCGGTGCTCGGCACCGTCGAGTCGTCGGACGGACGGCAGCTCGTCGTCGCCGACGTCCCGGGGTTGATCGAGGGCGCGAGCGAGGGCATCGGGCTCGGGCACGAGTTCCTCGCGCACCTCGAGCGCGCCCGCGTGCTGCTGCACGTGATCGACTCGTCCGAGGGCGACGCGGACGATCGCTGGCGAACGATCGACGCGGAGCTCGCTGCCTACGGCGCCGGGCTCGACGAGCGCCGGCAGATCGTCGTGTTGAACAAGACCGACCTCAGCCCCGATCCCCCGCCGTTCGGCATCGAGGACGATCGGATCATCCGCGTCTTCCGCGTCTCGGCCGCGACCGGCGCGGGCATCGAGGAGCTCCGCCGCGCGCTGTTCGAGCTCGTCCCCGAGGAAGACGTCGGCGCGGCCGTCGACCAGGCGGAGCTCGTCGACTATCTCGTCTACCGCCCCGAGCCCGCCAAGCGCCCCTTCCGCGTCTTCCGCACGGAGACGGGTTTTCGCGTCACGGGGAAGCCGCCGGCACCCGACCAGCTCGAGGCGATCCTCAAGGCTGCCGGCGCGCGCGAAGGTGACGAGGTGCAGCTCGGCGACGACGTGCTCGAGTGGACGTGACGCCCGGCGCCGGCCTCTACGGCGGCGCGTTCGATCCACCGCACAACGGCCACGTCGCGGTCGCGCGGGCGGCCAAGGCGCATTTCGGCCTGCCCCGGCTCCTCGTGCTCGTCGCGGAGGCGCCGGGGCACAAAGGCGTGTTCGCGCCCGCCGAGATCCGCCTCGAGCTTGCGCGGGCGGCGTTCCCCGACGACGACGTGCGGCTCGATCCACATGCGCGAACGATCGACCTGCTCCGGTCGGGCGAGTTCGACGACCCGCTCTTCGTGATCGGCGCCGACCAGTTCTGCGACTTCCTCGCCTGGGAGGAGCCCAATGCCGTCCTCGAGCTGGCACGTCTCGCAGTTGCGACCAGGCCGGGCTTTCCCCGCGAACGGCTCGAGGCCGTGCTGCGGGAGCTCGAGCAGCCCGAGCGCGTCGTCTTCTTCGATCTGGAGCCGAATCCGGCCGCTTCGCGCGACGTCCGCGCGCTCGCGGCGGCCCGGAAGCCGCTCGACGGGCTCGTTCCCGCACGGGTCGCGGCCCTGATCGAGGAACACGGGCTCTATCGCGGTCATTGACCGTCCGTCGACCCTGGCTACACTGCCGAGCGGTCGACCAACTTCCGCAAAGGACGCTGAACCAGCCCTGGACTCCCTCGAACAAGCTCGCCGGATCGCCGCTCTCGCCCAGGAGAAGCTGGCGGAGGATGTCGTCATCCTCGACATGCGGCCCGTGTGCACGTTCACCGATTACTTCGTGATCGCCACCGGCCGGAACGTGCGGCAGACCGCCGCGATCTGGGACGAGGTGCACGGACGCCTCAAGCAGGAGAACGGGCTGATCCCGCGCACGGCCGACGGGACGACCGAAGGCACGTGGGTGCTGGCCGACTACCTCGACGTCGTCCTCCACGTGTTCACGCCCGAGGCGCGCGACTACTACAAGCTCGAAGAGCTCTGGGGCGACGTGCCCGCGGTCGAGCTCGCCGAAGCCGCCGCAGGCTAAGCGCTCCGCGCGCCGTTCGAGGTGAGCAGCACGTTGGCCGGGACGGCGGGCAAGCCGCCCACGAGCCGGCCGCCGACCGAGACGTCGAGAGCGTTCGGCCGTCCCATCCGCACCCACAGCGTGTGCCCCAGGTGGAAGCGCAGCGACTTGCCCTGCTCGAGCACGCCCTCGTAGACGACGGCGCCGCTCGGGCCGCCGTTCCGGATCGAGAGCCAGCAGCGCCCGCGGGCCGCGCTGATCACCGTCAGCGCGACTGCCGGTGTCGCGGCGCGCTTCGCGGCCGCCGTGTGGGTCGCGAGACCCGCCGATGCGGCGGCTGCGTGCTTCACCACCGGCGTTTTCGGCGAGTTGCTTGGCGTCTTCGCCGACGGAGAGCCGCCTCCGCCCATGCCGAGCGCCGCGAGGCCCGCGACGACCGCGCCGACGACGAGGATGACCATCAGCGTTCGCAGGAGGCTTCGCCTCGTGCGATGCGCCGCGACGAGAGACTGGGGCACGATCGGCCGATCCGCCTCGGCGTGCGAGATCCGCGTGTTGTACTCGTCGACGTAGAGGTTGCCGTCCAGGCCGAGGAACTCCGCGTACGTGCGCAGGAAGCCCTTCGTGTACGCGTCTCCGGGAAGCAACTCCCAGCGCTCCTCTTCGAGCGCGGTCAGGTACCGCTCGCGAATGCGGATGCCCTTCTGCACGTCGGCAGCCGAGAGCCCGCGGCGGGTCCGCGCTTCTCGAAGGCTGTCACCGATTGCGAACATCGCGGCGGTCCTCACGATTGTGCATCAATCTGTGGAGAAACGCGATATCTCGGTGGAAGCCTTGGGGAAACGTGAGGAAATTCGGTGGAGAAACCGTTTCCTCTCCGAGGAAGGAAGCCGCGGCTCAGATCTCGACCGGCGCGAGTGCGGCGGCGGGGCGCCGGAGCTCGAGTGCGAGCGCGGCGAGACCTGCGGCGAGCGCGGTGCCTGCGATCACGAGCCAGCCGTGCTGGAAGCCGGTGAGCCGTCCCGCCGGCGTGCCCGGCGTGCCGACGACCGCGACGAAGACGGCGACACCGACTGCGAACCCGATCTGGCGGGCCATGTTCACCACCGCAGAGCCAGTGGCGAACCGCGCGGGCGGGAGCGCCGCCGAGGCGGTGGCGAAGAGCGTCGGGAAGGCGAGGCCCACGCCGATGCCCGTGAGCAACATCCCGCCGACGGCGTCTCCGAGATAATCGGGCGTGACGCGAATCGCCGTCTCCCACCACACGACGCCGCCGGCGAAGAACGCGCACCCGGCGGCGATGACGCCGCCTGAGCCGAGACGCGGGAGCAGCCTGGCGGAGAGCAGGGAGACGCCCGGCACCATCAACGGCCCCGGCGCGACTGCCAGCCCGGCGCGCAGCGCGGACCAGCCCCAGTCGTCCTGGAGCCAGAGCACGATCGAGAGCAGCATCGCCCCGAACGCCGTGGAGAAGAGCGCCGTCGAGCCGACGGCGATCGCATACCGCGGCTCGCGCAGGAGCGAGAGCTCGAGGATCGGGCTCGCATGCGAGCGGGAGCGCAGGAGGAAGATGCCGAGGCTCCCCACGGCTGCGGCGAGCGCGGCAGCGACGCGCCAGGAGCTCCAGCCCCACGTGTTCGCCTCGACGAGGCCGAGCGTGATCCCGCCGACGCCCGCAGCGAGAAATGCGGCGCCGCCAAGATCGGGAAGCGTGCCGCCCTCTGCCGGGATGCGGGGGAGCACTCGCCGCCCGGCAAGGATGGCGGCGATCCCGATCGGCACGTTCACGACGAACACCCAGCGCCAGCTCGCCTGAACGAGCAACCCGCCGAGCACCGGGCCTGCTGCAGCCGCGAGCCCGCTCGTCGCAGCCCACACACGCACCGCGCCGGAGCGGCGCTCCGGGGGGTACGCAGCGAGCACGAGCCCGAGTGACGTGGGGACGAGCAACGCAGCGCCGAGCGCCTGCACGATCCGGAATGCGACGAGCATGCCGACTCCCGTCGCGGCGGCGCACGCCGCCGAGGCGGTCGTGAAGATCGCGACGCCGACGAGGAAGCCGCCGCGCTTGCCCATGCGATCGGCGAGACGCCCGGCGGGAACGAGGAACGCGGCGAACACGACGGCGTAGGCGTTCAGCACCCACGAGAGGTTCGCGAGGGTCGCGTCGTGAAAGCCCTCCGCGATTTGCGGGAGGGCGACGTTGACGATGAAGAGGTCGAGGCTCGACAGCACGACGCCTGTGCACACGACGGCCATCACGATGCCGGGGCGCGGGGCGGGTCTCACGGGCTGAGTCCGTTGCGTCACGAAACGCGAGCCTAGACCATTGAGTTGCGTAATGCAACCCGCTACGCTATGGCCGTGCAGCGCAAGAGCTTCGCCGACATGAACTGCTCCGTCGCTCAGTGCCTCGAGATCGTCGGCGAGTGGTGGACGCTCCTCGTCCTCCGCGATGTGTTCCTCGGCTACTCGCGCTTCGACGAGTTCGAGGCGCGACTCGGAATCGCGCGAAACGTGCTCACCCAGCGTCTCGAGCGTCTCGTCGACGCGGGGGTGCTGACGCGGGTGCCGTATCAGGAGCGCCCGGCCCGCTACGACTACATCCTCACGGAGAAGGGCCGCGATCTGTGGCACGTCGTCACGGCGATGCGCCAGTGGGGAGATCGGTGGGCAGCTCCCGGCGGGCCGCCGGTCGAGCTCGTTCACGACACGTGCGGCAAGACCATCAGCGTCCTGCCATCGTGCTCGCACTGCGGCGAAGAGCTGACGACGCGCAACGTGAGGGCCGTTCCCGGCCCGGGCCTGCGCGACGTGCCCGCACCGCCGCTTCGTGCCGCGCGCTAGTCGCGCGCGCGGCGAGCACGTACCGCAGATGGACCAGGACGTTTGGGGAGGAAAAGACCAGTTGAAAAGCACTCGACTGTCTGGTCTTGTGCCGTGGTCACCTGCCTGAGACAGTGATGGCTGATCTGTGCGGCAAGATTCGTAGGAGGGGGCACGTACATGAGAGGTCTGCGGCGTATGGTCCGCTTTGGCGGGCGCGGAGTCGGCTTTGGGCTGGCCGGTTTGATCTTGGCCGCCATCGGTGCGGCCGGGGCGGCAGCGTTCGGTGCCTCGAGCGGGTCGACCATCGATTGCTCGACTCGTGCGGCCGTTACCCATGTGCAGTTGTCCGTTGCCGGCGGCATCGCGACGGCGAGCTTCGGAATCGCACCGGGCTGCAGTGGTGTGGAGATTTCGCTTGCGACATATCGCGCGAGCGGCTCGAATGGCGGCTTCCCGCAGCAGTACAACGACAGCTCGACCGGCTCGTTCAGCGCGGGTGGCCCGTACACCGTCACCGTCCCGGTCGCCCCGTGCTATTTCCAGGCCGATCTCGTACTGGGCGGTGTGATCACGCATCTGGCCTCGACCGGAAATCAGCAGGCCGACATCGCCAACGGAACCCTCTACGGCGATAGGAAGCTCAGGGTTGCCACCGGAGGCACGCAGTCGTGCGGATCCGGCCCGCCGCCGGTCGTGACGCCCCTGAACATTTTCGTGACCTGCGTGACCGCTCACGCGGAGAGCTATGACGCGACGTTCGGCTACACAGACGGCAATGCCGCTGCGCTGACCATCGCCGCTGGAGGGACGGGCAACGGCTTCGCGCCGGGGCCTGCCAATCGTGGGCAGCCCTCCGTCTTCCTCACCGGCTCGCACGCCGGTGCATTCACCGTCTCGGGTATCCCCCTCGGAACGACGCTCGTCTGGTCGTTGACCTCGGGCGGGCAGACACGCACGGCGTCCGCCTCGAGTGCCTCGGCGAGTTGCGGCGATTCACCGCCGCCGGGCACCACGACCGGGACGACGACAACGACCGTCACGACGGGGACGACCGTCACCACTCAGACGCCCACGACCACGACCGGTCCCGCCGTCACAGTGCCGAGCCTCGTCGACGTGGCGCTCACGAAGACGGTGTCTCCGGCACAGGTGTCGGTCGGCGCGACGTCAACGTTCACGATCACGGTCGTGAACAACGGTCCCGGCGCGGCGACCGGAACATCCGTCCTCGATGCACTACCCCCGGGACTGACCCTCGTCTCGGCCAGGACGACGCTCGGCTCGTGCGTCCCCGGTCCTCCGATCGCCTGCGCGATCGGGAGCCTGCCGAGCGGCGGGTCCGCGATCATCAGCGTGGTCGTTCGAGCGGCGACGCCCGGGGGACACCTGAACCGTGCGAGCGTGACTGAGACCCAGGCGGACTCCAACCTCGCCAACAACACGGCTCAGGCCTCACTCAGCGCCCGCGGGCCCTTCGTGCCGCCGGCCGTTCCGAAGGCCAAGCCCAAGAAGGACAACGTCGCGGCCGCAGTGCGCAGCGGGGCGAAGCCGCACTTCACCGGTTGACCGGAGGGCGGGACGTGCAGCGGCAGAGACGAGGGGGGCGCCCCCTCCTCGGCGGCGCGATCACGGCGTGTCTCGCTGCGGTGATCTGCACGACGTCGGGGCTGGCCGCGAACCCGCCCGCGCGGTTCTCGTTGATCGCGCCGCACACGATCGTCACCGATGTGGGCCGGCCGGTGACGTTCACACTCCGCGCCACCGCGCAGGGAACTTCAAGCATTCACATCGGTGGCTTGCTCCTACCTCAGGGCGCGACCCTGAGCGGCAAGGACGGCAATCCCGCGGAGGCCGTGGTGCGCTGGCGTCCCTCACGTTCCGGGGTCTTCATTGCAACGTTCACGGCCCAGTCTGTCCGGTCACACGAGGGAATCGCCAGCACGGTGACCATCCGGGTACGCACGGCGCCGGTCGCCGTCAGCAACGTGAACGCCACGTCGTACTGGGGCTTTCTGCTGGGAGCCACGCCTGCCCGCAGCGCGCCGAGCTCCGCCGCTCCGATCGTGGCCCAGCTCACGACTCGAACCCCCGAGGACACCCAGAACCTCGTCCTCGTTCTCTCCAAGCTCACGGGAGCCGGCGGCCCGACGTGGTATCGCGTCCGGCTGCCCGTCCTGCCGAACGGCAGCACCGGCTGGATACCCGCCGGGACGCTCGGTCAGCTTCACTCGGTCGACACGCACCTGGTCGTCGACCGGCAGCGGCTCGTCGCGACGCTCTATCGAAACGGGAAGTCCATCTTCAGCACCCCGGTCGGGGTCGGCCAGGACCGCTACCCCACGCCGGCAGGCAACTTCTACGTCCGCGACCTCGTGCGCAGCTACGGGGACGCGTTCTACGGACCGCTCGCATACGGCACGAGCGCCAGGTCCCGCGTTCTCACCGAGTGGCCCGCAGGCGGCTACATCGGCATCCACGGCACGAACCAGCCCAACCTCATTCCCGGGCGGATCTCACACGGCTGCATCCGCATCCAGAACGCGGCCCTGCTCACGCTTCACCGGCTCATGCCGATCGGCACGCCCATCACCATCCGGTAGAAACCGCATGGACGTCGGTGGCGGGAGCAACCGAATGCTGCTCCCACCACCTGCCCGTGGTGTGTTACGCCTGGATCGTCAGTGAGTAGGTTGGGTAGCCCCCGCTTGCGTCGTCGGCAGCTGCCGACGCTATTCAGACGTCGCCGGTTGCCGCCGGCGTCGAAGCCGGCTCGCTACCGGTCCCGCGCCAGGCGTCGTGGGCGAGCGAGGCTGCGAGACCCAGGATCGCAACGCCGTCGAGCGCATGCAGTCCCGCCACCCACGGATGCTTCGGCAGTGCGAAGAGGTGTTGCAGCACCTCAGCCATGAACGCGAGGGCGAGGCTCAGCCAGATCAGGCGCTTGTTGCGCCAGGCAATGAGCGCTGCAAGAAAAGCGAGCACCGCGAGCAGGCCGATGATCTCGCCGAGTGCGCGATGCGGATCGAAGCTCTTCTGATCGTCGAGCTTCGCTGCGCCGTGAACGCCGAAGGCTCCGCGTCCGGCGAGAAAGATCTGGACGACGCAGGCAACCGCGATCAGCGCGACGAGCACACGCCAGGCCTGGTATGCCCCTCGTTGGAGACCGCTCATCCGGAGATGTATAAACGCCTGCGGTGCACGAGGCAAGGTGTTGCCGGTTTAGACGCTTCCTCGTTGGTCAGGCGGCGCCCCAGCTGAAGCTCTTCGAGCCGTTGCGACAGCTGCCGTTGAAGGCGATGTGGTGTCTGGCGTTCGCGATGCATTCCCAACCCGCGGCGCCGCTCGGCTTCGCGATCGTGCTCGTCGGTGTGTCCTCGTGCAGGATCTTGCTCACCCAACGGCGAGCGAACGCGCAGTCGACGCCGCCATGGGCGCCGATCACGTAGTGGCTGAGCGTCTTGCCCGCGAGCTGAACGGCCGGTCCGGACACCCTCGGGCATTGCCTCGGCGGCGCTGACCGAGCAGGAGCGGTTGCGGCCACCGCGACACCGACCACGATCAGGCTCGACGCGATCGACAACCTCCCGGATTGCGCGATCCCGCTCATCGCAGGACCGCCTCGGCCTCCTCGACGACCGTTGGCCCGGTCTTGTCCGAGAAGCGGTCGAGCACGCCCGACGAGAGCAGCCGCTCGCGTGCGGCGATCGCCTCGTCGGCCGAGTCGAAGTCGACCTGGATGAACACCTCGTTTGGATCCTCGGTGTTCCGGAAGACGCGGTGTCCCGTGGCCGTCCGGCGAGTGCCGGGGCTGTCTTTGTCGAACATCTGCTTCCACGCGTCGTAGTCGCCGACATTGATCCGGGTGAAGATGAACGCCATATCGATTGCCTCCTCGAGAGATTGATGTTGCGATGGCACGTACGGGATGTCCCCGGCCCGCTGTCCGCTCGGCAGCCACCGAGCGGACAGCGGGCTTTTCGTCGCCGTCACGACCGCCCGAGCGGTGGCCCGACGAACTCGATCCGGTGCCGCGTCGCGACGCTCTTGACCATCTCGACGTCGAGCGCAGCCGCCGGCGGCAGGCCCGAACCCTCCGCCGGGCGGCCGGCCTCGCGGAAGAAGTGCTCGATTCCGGCCGGCATCGCGATCGTCAGGACCCTCGTCACTCCCTCGCCGGTGGCGCGGAAGGTGTGGGCGATGCCGCTCGGCAGGAACGCGAACGCTCCGACACCTGCCTCGTACCGTTCACCGCCGCACACGACCTCGAGCGAGCCTTCGAGCACGTAGAACGCCTCGTGCTCGTCGTGGTGGACGTGCAAGGGCGGCGAGAATCCCGAGGGCATCGTCGCCTCCATCAAGAAGAGCTCCCCGCCGGTCGATTCGCCGGTGGCCTTGAACACGAAGGCTGAATCCCCGAACCAGAGCTTTTCACCGTCGTCATCGCCGAGTGCGAACGGACGGACAGCGTGTACCTCGTGCAACTGCGACATGGGCGTCTCTCTTTCGAACGTCGTTTCCGGTCATTGCCGGGCTTCCCGCAGGGTGCCGACGGCGCGGGCCGCGGCCAATCCCAGAACACTGGGGACTGCCCCGTCGAGTCCCAGAAACCTGGGATGGCACACGACGTGCCTCGCAGCTAGCCTGACCGCGTGGCGACGGAGCGACAGCGGCGACGCTGCCGTGAGCGGATCGAGCTGCTCGCGGATTCCGCGACGGGCTCCGACGAGCTACGGCGGGAGGCGATCGAGATCCTCCGGGCGGCGATCGGGTTCGACCGCTGGTGCACGCTGCTGCTCGACCCTGACACGCTCGTGATCTGCCAAGGGCTCGGCGATATCGACTGGCATGCCGAGCTCCCGCGGCTGAACCTCTTCGAGGCGAGCCTCGGCGACGTCAACAGCCACGCCGTCCTCGCCCGGAGTCGAAATCACGTCGGCGTCCTCAGCGCCGCTACCGGCGGCGATCTCACACGCTCGCGGCGCTGGCGCGAGATCCTCGGCCCGTACTCCGTCGGCGACGAGCTTTCCTGCGTGGCCGTCGACCACCTCGGTTGCTGGGGCGACTTTCGCCTCTACCGGAACGGCGATGATGCGGCCTTCTCCGCCGAGGACGCGCAGCTCATGCGCGACGTCTCGGCGTTGCTGGCGCGCGCTCTGCGGCGCGGGGCTGTCGTCCCGGTGCCGGATGCGGCCGAGCTCGGGCCGGCGGAGATGGGGGTGCTGCTGCTCGACCGTGACCTTCGCCCATGCGGTGCGACCGAGGCGGCGCGATCCTGGTTCTCTGCGCTCAACCCCGCCGGCATCCCATTCCCCGACGGGATCCCCGGTCTCGTCTGGAGCGTCGTGGGCAGGTTGATCGCGCACGAGCGCGGCGAGGACACGCGCCGAGCACCTCGCGTGCGCGCGCGCACCGGCGCCGGTAGCTGGGCGCTGGTCGAAGCCGCGCGCCTCGACGGCGCCTCGGCTGGGATCGCCGTCAGCATCCGAGCCGCCGGGGTGGAGGACGTGCTCGGGCTCGTCTCGCTCGCCTCGGGCTTGACACCGCGCGAGCGAGAGCTCGTCACGCTCCTCCTCGAGGGACTCGACACGCGGGAGCTCGCCGAGCGGCTCTTCATCTCACGCCACACGGTCCAGGATCACCTGAAGTCCGTGTTCGAGAAGGTCGGCGTTCGCAGCCGGCGTGAGCTCGTCGCGAGCGTGTTCGCACAGGCTGCTTGAGCGGCCTGCGGCGCGGCTCGTCCTGCCATCGTGGCGCGAGGGGGCGTTGTGTCAGCGTCTCCAGCGTTCGGATCCCGCCCCGTCCCGGCTTCTGAGGTTTTGGTTGTGCCGGAACTGAACAGTTAGGCGGCACGCCCCTTGTGGCTGCGTGAAGGACGGGCCGGCGTCGTGTGGGTGATCTCCAGTACGTCGCGCAGCGTGTTCCAGTACGTGCGCTCGAGGTGAGCGCTCAGCGAGTCTGACGGGCGACTGGCCACGACCTCAGAACGGGCTACCTTCGACTCGATTTGAGCCCAGATGGACGAGGGCCAGAGCTGTATCGTCATCGCCGCCTCCTCCACCGCGGGGATAGAAACGCTACGGCTGTCCTGGCCAACCGGCAAGGGTAATTTCACTACACCCGGCGCAACAGCTGACCCCGCGCAATTCGGGGCTGTCACAGTGGTCGCCACTCCGGATAAAGCGCCGACCACGGGACCCCGCACGTACAGGGGCGGCCCTTAGGCCGCCCCTGAAGAACAACTAAGTGGCCGTCGGCTCCCTAGTGGATGGGCATCCCGATGCACGAATGGGCTGCGTCGGAGCCGCCACCCTGCGACGAGACGTAGTCGCCGTGGTTCTTGAAGTCGCTGGTGCCAGTGATGACCGGCTTCGAGGCCAGCATCTCGACGACGTTCTGCGTCCAAGTGGAGTCAGCGATCACGCTGGTGCCGTACGGCGCGTTCGTCACCTTGAACGTCGCGCCACCGTTGGGAACGGTGGCGAAGCTGACGGTGCCAGCACCGAACGAGCCGGTGATGCTCTCAGTCCAGACGGCCGGACCGGAACCGTTGGCCGTCACGTCGCCGGTGCCGCTGAACGTGTTGTCACACGGGTTGATCGTGACGTTGTAGCTGTGCGTCCACACGTCGTTGTACTGGCCGACCGAATTGCGCGGCTGGAGGACGCTGAACGTCGCGGTCTGGGTCTGGTAGCGGGCCGGAGGACCGCCGGCCGAAGCGACCGAAGCCGCGACCGCCATGATTGCGACCGCCGCAACGGCGACCGCGAGGATGATCTTCTTCAAGTGGATTCCTTTCGAGGCCCGGGGATCGAGCCGATCAAGCCCGCGCCACAAAGCGCGACTCGGACGTCCGATCATTGTGGGCCGCGCAGACGGAAACCGCCTGACATGTTCGGGTCAAGTCTCTCGCGGTGCCGTCTCTGCGGACGCAGGCGCCTCGCGCTCCGAGCCCCCGCAGCGTCTGCGGCGACGACCCCGTTACACCGCGGACCAGCTCGGCCACACCGACCCGAAGTTCACGTTCCCCGTCTACGCGCAGGCGTCGAAGCGGCGTGAGCGGCTGGCGCCGGTGCAGCGTCGCGCCTTCGACGAGGCAATCGTATGGGCACAAATGGGCACAAATGCCGATTTCGCCATGCCGCAGCTCCCGGTGCGCAGTGTCGCCGTAGGGGTCGAGCAATAAAAAACCCCCGCATATGCGAGGGTTTTGTCTGATGGAGCCGAGGGGGCTCGAACCCCTGACCTTCTGGCTGCCAGCCAGACGCTCTCCCAGCTGAGCTACGGCCCCAGTCGGCGCTCAGTGTAGCCGCCTCGCGCAGCGCGTTCAGCCTCACGCGGTGGGTGCGACATCTCGCTCAGCCGGTCATCGGGCTTCCGATCGAGGCCGCTGCGGCACGGACGACCTCGGCGGACTCGCGGAGAGCCGCGAGGTCGCCGGGCGACAGATCCCACTCGTGCACCTCGACTGCTCCGGCTCGGCCGAGCGTGACCGGGACGCCGATCGCCGTGCCTGCGATGCCGTACTCGCCGTCGAGCAGGAGTGAGACCGGCCAGAGCTCCGCGGTATCGCCGGCGATCGCCGCGACCATTCGCGCCACACCGAGGCCCGACGTCCAGGTCGAGCTCCGCCCGGAGTCGAGCGCGACATGCCGCGCGTACCAGGTGCGGAGATAGGAGACGGCCGACTCCGCCTGCTCCGGCGTGAGCTGCACGAGCACGTCGTCTACCCGCACGCGGTCGAGGAGAGGGACACCTGAGTCGCCGTGCTCGCCGATCACCCACGCGTCGACCGAGCCCGGCCGGACACCGAGCGCGCGCCCGAGGCCGGTGCGGAAGCGCAGGGAGTCGTTGAGCGTGTAGCCGAGAACGCGCGTACGCGGGAGCACCGTCTGCTCGTTGAGGCGCACGACGAGCGGATCGACGGGGTTCGTCACGACGACGACGGTCGAGCCCGGCGAGAGCAGTCCCGCGATCGTGTCGACGATGCGTGCGTTGACCTCGAGATACGAGAGCCGTGACGTGTTGACCGTCAGCGGAGCCGCAGCGGACAGGACGACGATGTCCGCGTCGCGCAGGTCGTCGATGTTGCCCGCGCGAACCGAGCAGCCGGGGCGCTGCTCCAGCACCTCCGCGAGGTCCATGACATGCGACTCCACCTGTGACGGAAGCTCGTCGACGATCACGATCTCGTACGCGCCGCGGAGGACGAGGTTGAAGGCCGCGGATGCGCCGACGCCCCCGGCGCCCCCGACAAGCGTCACCTTCACGGGGGGCATCGTCGCAGCCGCGGTGGAAATACGTCAAATCATTTCGAGTACCATCCGCGCCACATGGGCAGCACGGTGCGCGACGCGACCTTCGACGTTCTCCGCCGCTACGGCCTGACGACGCTGTTCGCGAACCCCGGTTCGACCGAGGTCCCCTTCCTCACCGGGCTTCCGGACGACCTGCGCTTCGTGCTCGGGCTCCACGAGGCCTCGGTGATCGGCATGGCGACGGGCTTCGCGCTCGGCCGGAACGAGCCCGCGCTCGCGCTGCTCCACACGACGCCGGGCCTCGGCAACGCTGTCTCCGCGCTCGCGACGGCGCGCGTGAACCGGGCACCGCTCGTCGTGCTCGTCGGCCAGCAGGATCGGCGTCACCTTGCGCTCGAGCCGTTCCTTGCCGGCACCCGCCTCGACAAGCTCGCCGGCGACTATCCGGTGTGGGTCGACCAGCCCGTCCGCCCGCAGGACGTGCCGGGTGCGATCGCGCGTGCCGCGCACGAAGCGTCGACGCACCGCGGTCCTGCGATCGTGATCGTGCCGATGGACGACTGGAGTGCGCCGGCGAACGACGCAGAGCCCGCCGCAGCCGGCCGTGTCCTCCGCGCGGCCGCGGTCGGGCCGGAGATCGCAGAGATCGCCGCGCTGCTCCAGGGCGCCGCATCGCCGGCGATCGTCGTCGGCGCGGGTGCGGACGACGCCGACACCTGGGCTGCGTTGGTGGAGCTCGCGGGGCGACTTGTCGCACCGGTCTGGCAGGAGCCGTTCAGCGCGCGTGCCGGGTTCCCGCAGGATCACCGCCTCTTCGCCGGCCACCTGCCCGCCGACCGGCCGCGGCTGCGCGCGACGCTTGCCCCGTACGACGTCGTGCTGGTGGTGGGCGGGCCGGTGCTGCGCCAGTACCCGTACACGGAGGGCCGTCTCGCCCCCGTGGAGACGCAGTTCGCCGTCATCACACAGGATCCCGTGGAGGCGCATCGCAGCCCGGCCGCGATCTCGTTGATAGCGCACCCGGCTGCGGCATGCGTGGAGCTGGCACGCATGCTGGCTCAACGCGAGACGCCGCCGCCTGCGACGTACGTGCCTCCGCCCGCGCCTGCGCCGCCTGCCCCCGGCGCGCCTCTCCGCGCCGCTCACGTGCTGCAGGCGCTTGCCGACGGCGTGCCGCGGAACGCAGTGATCATCGAGGAGTGCCCGTCGAATCGCCCGGAGCTGCTCGCGCGCATGATCGTACGGGAGCCGCTAGGAACGATCAGCCCCGCGATGGGCGGGTTGGGGTTCGCGCTTCCCGCGGCGGCCGGGCTGCGGATGGCGCGCCCCGACCGGCCTGTCGTCGCCGTCGTCGGCGACGGCTCCTCGCTCTACGCGATCCAGGCGTTGTGGAGCGCAGTCGAGTACGGCGCCGGCGCGCTGTACGTCATCCTTGCGAACGGCGGCTACGCGATCATGGACCGGCTCGCCGAGCAGCAGGGCGGTCGCGGACCATGGCCGACGATCGACGTCGACGTGGCCGGGCTCGCGGAGTCGTTCGGCTGCGCGGCGCGCAAGATCGATGACTACGCGGCGCTCATCGATACGTTCGACGAAGTGCTGCCGAGCCTCGGCGAGCGGCAGGAGCCGTTGCTGATTGTCGTCACGATCGAGCCCGACGCGGAGTTCTCGCCATGACCGAAAGCCGCTTCGGGGCGATCCGCGGCGACGCGAGCGAGCAGATAGCCGACGGCATCCGTCAGTACGTCGCGCGCGAAGGGCTGAGTCCGGGAGACCGCCTCGGAACCGAGCAGGAGCTGGCGACGGAGTTCGGAGTGAGCCGGCCGACGTTGCGCGAAGCCCTGCGGATGCTCTCCAGCTCGAACCTCGTCCGCGCGACCCGCGGCCCCGGCGGTGGGATCTTCGTCGAGAGCACGCCGAGCGAGGGACTGAGCCGCAGCCTCAGCGCGTCGATCGCGACCATGCTCGAGACAGGAAGCGTGTCACTGCGGGAGCTCGTCGCCACACGCGCGTTCCTCGAGGTCCCGCTCGCGGGGCTCGCGGCGATGCGCGCTACCGACACCACGGTGGCCGAGCTCGAGGCCGCAATTGCAGGCGCGCTCGGCAATCGGGCCGGATCCGAGGCATTCAGCTCCGCGGATACACGGTTTCATCGCGTCATCGCGGCCGCCGCTGGGAACGATCTGATGAGCGCACTCACGGGCTGGGTCCTCGACGTTCTGCAGCCGTCGCTCATCGGAGCGATCGGGTCGCAGGTCGACAGCGACGCGATCCTCGAGCAGCACGGAGAGATCTTGCGTGCGATCCGTGCCGGGCGCGCCCGTGCCGCCGAGCGTGCGATGGCGCGCCACATTGCGTACATGGGTGATGTGCTGGAAGCTTCGGGACTATGAGAGTCGCCGTTCTGCGCGAGTACCATCGGCCGCTCGAGCTCGTCGACGCGCCGGTGCCCGAGCCGGTGAAGCCGAGAGACGTGCTCGTTCGCATCGGCGGTGCGGGGGTGTGCGCCACCGACCTCCACGCGATCGAGGGGTTGATGGAGCCCGCAGGCGTGACCTTGCCGCGCGTGCTGGGCCATGAGAACGCCGGCTGGATCGACGCTGTCGGCGGCGACGTCACGACGGTCTCGACCGGTGACGCCGTTCTCGTCTATCCGCCGTACAGCTGCGGGCTCTGCGTCTCGTGCCGCCGCGGTAACGACATGCACTGCGAGCGTCACGACTTCACCGGGCTGTCGGTCGACGGCGGCTTTGCGGAGTACGTCCTCGTCGACGAGCGGTCGCTCGTGAAGCTACCGCCCGGTATCGAGCCGGCCGCGATCGCCCCGCACGCCGACGCCGGCCTCACCGCATATCACGCGGTTCGCAAGCTCGCGCCGCTCCTCGGACCCGGCACCACCGCTGCGGTCACGGGCGTCGGGGGCGTCGGCCATATTGCGCTGCAGCTGGTGCGCGAGCTCACCTCGGCCGCCGTCATCGCGATCGACACCGACGAGCGGCGCCGGAAGCTCGCGTCTGAGCTCGGCGCGGATCACGTCGTCGACGGCGTCCACTCGGTGGACGCCGTCCGCGACGTGACCGGCGGGCGCGGCGCCGACGTCGTGTTCGACTTCGTCGGGACCGACGCGACGCACGCCGGCTCGCTCGACCTGCTGGGCCGCGGAGGCACGTACTCCGTGATCGGCTACGGCGGTGAGATCTCGTGCCAGTCGGCGGCACTCGTCGTCAACGAGCAGACGGTGGTCGGCAACCTCGTCGGTTCGTGGATCGACCTGTGGGAGCTCGTACAGCTGCACGCCGCCGGCCGTGTGCGCCTCGTGTCGGAGACGCATCCGCTCGACTCCGTGAATGACGTGCTCGCACGCCTTCGCGACGGTGACATCACCGGACGCGCGGTTCTGGTGCCGTAAAAGCAAGCCGTCGCGTAGCGACCATTCCCATAGCTACCTGGTCGCAGCCGGGAGCGCATGCCGTTCCGCGCGCTCCGCCGATTCCCGGCTGAATCGAGACCAGGTTGCGGACGTCGGCGTTACCCCCACACCTCGTCTGCCACCTCGACGATCAGCCGCAGCTTCGCGACCTGCTGCTCGTAGCTGAGGTCGTTGCCCGCGGCGGCGATGGATGTGGGAGCCGGCTTGCCGGCTCCCACACAAGGAGCGAGCCGCGCTTACTTCTTCTTCTTGGGCTTCACGACGGGCTTGCCGGTCTTCACGACGGGCGGGAAGAGCCGCGAGAAGTTCGGCATGCTCGAGATCACTCCGTACTTCACCGCGTACTTCGCGAGCGTGGTGATCTGCGGGCGGTCGATGAGCGGGCTCCAGATCGGGAGCCGGATGCCGCTCGTGCCGGCGGGCAGCAGCGGGCGGATGTCCTCGGGATGCTTCTGCGCGCGCAGCAGCGAGATGTTCATCGCCGTGCGGAAGCGCTTCGCGAGCCCCGGGTGATGGGTGGTCCAGTCGCGCAGTGCGACGTAGCCCCCGTTCGGGAAGTACTTCCCGACCGTCGGCCCTGGAGCCATCACGATCCGGTCGCCGTCGAGATTGAGCGCCTGCGACACGAACGGCTCAGGCGCCCAGATCGCGTCGACCTGTCCGTTGTTCAGCGCAGCCCGCATCGACGGGAAGGGGAGAGGCGTGAGCTTGACCGAGTTGGGATCGACGCCGTCCTTCTCGAGCGCCGCCTTGATGATGGTCTCGCCGACGCCCTTCAACGCGTTGACGGCGATCGTCTTGCCGGCGAGGTCGGCGGGCGTCCTGATCGAGCTGTTCGCCTTGACCATGATGTTCTGCCAGTTGTCGTCCACGGATGTGCCTTCGACCTCGCTCGCCGCAACGAGCGCGACGTCGATGCCGGTCGTGGACGCAATCATCATCGGCACGTAGCCGACGTAGCCGATGTCGGCCTGCTTGTTCGCGAGCGCGAGCACGATGTCGTTGCCGCTCTGGAGGACGTTCGTCTTGATTTCGATTCCCTGCTTCGCGAAGTAGCCCTTGTTGATCCCGAGCGTCAAGGGCAGCGCGTTCGCGATCGGCAGCGTGTCGATCGTGATCGTGTCGAGCGCGGCTCGGTGCGGCTTGGCCGGCGAGCCTGCCGCGGAGCCGTCGAACGCGGTCAGCGCCACTGCACCGACCGCGGCTGCCACCAGGAGCACGCGCAGTCGGCGACGTACTGCAGTTCCCCTCGATGTCATTCTCCCCGTCCTCTCTTGTCGGTCAGAGACGTCCCGGCGCCGCGATTATGCGCCTCTAATCGTCCAATTGCCAAACGCCCGTTCGAATATCTAGAACGGAGCGGCACGTCAATGCGGGGCGGGCGCGGATGCGTCGAGTCGCTCGCGCCGGATCAGACGTTGCACGTGCCCGCGCAGATGGGTGAACTCGGGCAGCTCCTTCGTGGCGATCTGATCGCGCGGAAGCGGCAGGTCGACCTCGACGATCTCCTTGACCTCCGTGGGCGACTGCGTCAGGACGACGACGCGGTCGGAGAGATAGACGGACTCGTCGATGTCGTGCGTGACGAAGAGGATCGTGATCCCGAACTGCTCGCGTACGCGCAACACGAGATCCTCGAGGTCGCCGCGCGTCTGTGCGTCGACCGACGCAAAGGGCTCGTCCATCAGCAAGATCGCCGGCTGGTAGGCGAGCGCGCGAGCGATCGCAACGCGCTGCTGCATGCCGCCTGAGAGCTGCCACGGATAGTGATCGAGAAACCGCGTCAGTGCGACCGCTTCGACAGCTTCCTCGACGAGATCTGTGCGCTGCACCTTCGTGAGCTTCTTGTGTCGCAGCGGCAGCAGGACATTGTTCCGTACGGACGCCCACGGCATCAGCGAGCGGCCGTACTCCTGGAACACGAGCGCCATCTCCTCCGGCGGCGCGGTCACGCGCTTCGCCTCGGAGCGACGACCTCGCCGCTGAGACGGCTGCAACAGGCCGCCGATGCACTTCAAGAGGGTCGTCTTGCCGCAGCCGGACGGGCCGACGACACAGACGAACTCTCCGTCCTCGACCGAGAACGAGACGTCACCGACCGCGTGGGTCGCCTTGTCGCCTGTCCCGTAGGTCTTGCCGAGGCCGTTGATCTCGAGTATCCCCACCGGTTGCTCCCTCTCGTCAGTTCGATGTGGTTGCACGCCAGCCGCGATGCCAGGCGAGCACCCGGCGCTCAACGAGGAGGAAGACGAGGTTGAGCAGGTAGCCCAGCAGGCCGATCAGCACGATCGCCGCCCACATCGGGCCGAGCTGGAAGGTGTTCTTCGAGATGAGCAGCACGTAGCCGACCCCGCTCGTGCTCGAGAAGTACTCGCTCAGCACCATCATGATCACGGCCAGCGCGAGGCTGTTCCGCATTCCGGCCATGATCTGCGGCAGTGCCGCCGGGAGCACGAGCCTGCGGATGCGCTGAAACCCTGTGACGCCGTACGAGCGGGCGGTGTCGAGGAGCGTCGGGTCGATGCTCCGCACGCCGTCGATCGTGTTGAGCAGCACCGGGAAGAGACAGAAGAACGCGATGAACGAGATCTTCTGGCGTTCGCCAATCGACTTCAGGAGGATGATCGAGATCGGCAGAAGCGCAGGCGGAGGCATCGCGCGCCAGTACTCGATGTGGGGCATGGCGAGGCTGCGCAGCAGCGGCGAGAGTCCGACCGGCACGCCGATCGCGACGCCGATCGCAACGCCGATCGCGAAGCCCGCGCCGATGCGCTCGAGGCTCGGCACGACATTCGTGCCGAACTGCGAGAAGAGCCAGAGCTTCTGGAAGTCGACGAGGATGGTCGAGAGTCGCGGAAACTTGAGCGAGTGGGCGCTCGCAGTCCAGAGCTGCCAGGCCAGCAGCATCGCGAGCGGCACCGAGATCTCGGCCGCGATCTTCAGCATGCGGTAGGTGCGGGTACTCATGCCGTCGGCGTTCCGCTGGGACGGATGCCAGCGCAGCGCGCGCCGCTCGATGCGCGTGAACGCCACGTGGATCCCGAGGCCGAGAAAGCCGACGGCGAGCGCGAGCGCGTAGAGCTCGTCGTTGAGGCCATACGCTTGCGCGAAGTTCATCTTCTGTCCGAGCCCGGGAATTCCGAGGAACAACTCCGCGGTGAACGCGAGGATCAGCGACACGGTGGATGCGATGCGCAGGCCGGTCGCGATATAGGGAACGGAGCTCGGAAGCGTGATGCGCACAGAGCCGCTCGAGGCGCCCCATGCCGAAGGAGCGGGCGGTATCGAGTGCAAGTGGGTCGACGTCGCGCACGCCGTACATCGTCTGCACGAGCAGGGGCCAGAAGGCTCCGAACGCGGCGAGGAAGACCTCGCTCTTCACGTTCGTGCCAAGCGTGAGCACGAGCAGCGGGATCAGCGCGGCGGATGGGATCGGCCGGAGGAACTCGATCGGAACGCGGAACGCGGCTGCGGCAAGATCGCTCGAGCCGAGCACGATCCCGATGCGGGATCGCAAGGCCGGCCGCGATACCGAGACCGAGCGCCCACCCGCGGATCGTCTGGAGCAGCGCTGTCCAGAACCCGCCGGTCTGCACGATCGCCCAGAGCGTGCGGAAGCTCGTGCTCATCGCCGGCAGCTCCTGTTGCGGAATTGCCCCGGTCCGGGAGATGATCTCCCAGAGCCCGAGCGCCGCCACGATCGAGAGCGCGGGGAGAACGAGGTTCGCGCGGCTCGGAGTGCTGAGGCGCATCGCGGGATGTATAACCAATTCCCGTCGGCCGGTCCACCTGACGGACGAGCGTCCTAGAGGTTCGAACATGGCAGAGGAGGCGTCGCACGTGACCGATCCGGCCGATCTCGGCGTCGTCGACGCGGTCGCGCTCTTGCGGCAAAGGGCGATCTCGGCGCGCGAGCTCGCGACGGCCTGTCTTGCGCGCATCCGCGAGCGAGACGGGACGCACAGCCACGAAGGCGACCCCGGCTCGATCAATGCCTGGGTGCGCGTCTACGAGGACGACGCCCTCGCGGCCGCGGACCGCGCCGACGAGCGGCTTGCGCAGGGCGACGTGTCGCCGGTATGCGGCGTGCCGATCGGATTGAAGGACCTCTATGCGGTCGCGGGCAAGCCGCTGACCGCGTCGAGCTCGCCTGCTCGACGTGACGCCGCAGCGGTCGTGCGACGCCTGGGGGCGGCTCGATGCGGCGGGGATGGTGCTGCTCGGCCACCTCCACACGCACGAGTTCGCGGCGGGTGGGACGACCGATCAGGTCGGCAACCCGCGGGCGCTCGACCGCTCGGCCGGCGGCTCGAGCGGCGGCTCCGCGGCGGCCGTTGCCGCGCACATGACGCCGGCCGCGACCGGCACCGACACCGCCGGCTCGCTGCGCATCCCGTCGGCGGCGTGTGGGACGTCGACGGTGAAGCCGACGCGCGGGCTCGTGTCCATTCGCGGCATCGTGCCGCTCGCGCCGACGCTCGACCATGCGGGGCCGATGGCGCGCAACGTCGCTGACTGCGAGCCCCTCCTCGCGGCGATGGCAGGAGTCGCGCCGCCGCCCGAGCGTCGGCCGTTGCGGCGCGTCGCGGTCTCGCCGCGGGTCGGCGAGCTCGATCCGGACGTCGCCGACGGCTTCGACGCGGCGGTCCACCTCCTCGGCGTCGTGGCCGTCCCGCCGCCGGACGTCGAGCTCGACCTCGGCCTCGCGTTCCTCGATCTCGTCTGCACGGAGATGCTCGTCTGGCACCGGCGCTTCGACGACCACCGCGGCGAATATCGACCGTCGATCCGCGGCTTTCTCGAGTACGGCGAGAATCGGCGGCTCCCGGCGGTCGAGTACGTGGCACTCCAGGAGCGCCGGCGGGAGGATGCCGAGCGCTGGCTCGACTGGTTCGCCGAGCACGAGATCGACGCGCTCGTCGAGCCCACCCTGCCCATCGTGGCGCGGCCTCGCGGCGCGGGCTACGACGCCCCGTTCACCGACGGCGCCGAGATATCGCTCACGCACTACTGGAACTGGGTGGGGTTGCCTGTCGTCGCGCTTCCGTCAGGCATCGGGTCCCGCAGCGGCCTCCCGACGAGCGTCTCGCTCATCGGCCCGCCGCACGCCGAATGGGATCTCCTCGCCGCGGGCGCCGCGCTCCAAACGGGCCTCGGCACTCGAGCGACCTAACCGACGGCGTGTTCCACTCGTCAAGACAGTGGTATGGGATCTCCTCGCGGCGGGCGGCGTGCTCCAAACGGGCCTCGGTACCCGAGCGACCTAACGCGCGGCGTGTTCCATTCGTCAAGACAGTCGTCTAGTATGCGGGACGTGACCTGGGCGGTACAGACGGCGGGCGGACGCCGGACCGGTGGAGCGCGGCCCCTGTCAGTCACTCGGCCACGCTCGTCGACGCCCTCGCACAACCTGACCGACCCTCGCCCAGACAACTCCTCCGGAAGGCATGCGACGCGAGGAGGACGCAACGTGACGACACGCTGATCGGAGGGGCGCGGCGACGTCGCCGCGTCACGGCCTCGTGGTTCAGTCCCTAGGTGAAGAGTCAGAGGAGAGACCTGATGAGATCGAAGAGGATCAAACTCGGTTTGGCGTGCGCCGTCGTCGGCGCTTGTGCGCTGATGCTGGCTGCGTGGGCCGGTGCTGCAGGAAACGCATCGTCGGCCGGCTCCGGTGCTGCAGCGGCGACGAAGCTGGGCTGCGGCATGGGCAACGGCAAGAAGGCGACAGGAACGCCGATCAAGCTCGGCGGGATCGACATGCTGATCCCCGGCGTCGACTTCACGACGGTCGGCAAGGTCGCCGCCGCGTACTTCGACTGCGTCAACGACAACGGCGGCATCAACGGCCACCCGATCAAGTACACGCTCTACAACGAGCAGCTCAACCCAGCGCAGGAGGCTGCGCTCGCGAGGAAGCTCGATCGAGAAGGACAAGGTCGTCGGCATCGTCGGCAACACGAGCTTCGCCGAGTGCGGAACGAACGCGAAGTACTACGCGAGCAAGGGCTTCGTCGTTATCGGCGCAGGCGTGCAGGCCGAGTGCTACAGCACCCCGTCCTTCGCCGAGACGAACATGGGCCCGCGCTACAGCAACGTCGGTGCGGCACAGGCGCTCATCCGCGCCGGCGTGAAGAAGATCGCGATCGCCTCGCCTGACACCATCTCCGCGTATGCGGACGGCGGCGTCGTGCAGCTCGGTGCGCAGAAGGGCGTCGACGTCAAGGTGTTCCCGACGCATCTGCCGGTCACGGACGCGACCTCGCAGCTGATCCAGATGTACCAGTTCGCCGGTGACGGCGACGGCATCCTGATCGACTTCACCCCCGACACGGCGCCGGCCTTCATGAAGGCCGCCATCGCTCAGGGCATCGTCGACAAGGTGAAGTGGGGCTCGTCGACCCCGATCGCGAACACGTTCATGGCCGGCGCAGTTCCCCCAGTTCGACGGCCACCTCTGGATCAACCAGGAGTTCAGCAACGTCGACCCGAAGGTCGGACCGGACTCCGCGCTGATGTTCGCGATCCTGAAGAAGTACGCCCCGAAGATCGCCCCGCAGGCGTTCTCGCAGATGGGCTACATGGACGGGAAGTTCGCGACGAACGCGCTGCTGAGCATCAAGGGCGCGATCACAGCGGCGTCGTACAACGCAGCGGTCAAGGCCCTCAAGAACCAGAAGACAGACATGCTGTGCAAGCCGTGGTACGTCGGCAATCTCGCGTACCACATCCCGAACAACTGGGACATCACCGTCGACTACAAGGGCGGGAACGTCGTCGTGAAGGAGGGGTGCTTCGCAATCGCCCCGGTCGACAAGTCGATCGCCCAGACACGTGTCTGGGAGAAGAAGTACAAGCTACAGGGCTGGAAGCGAAGGAGAAGATGAGGATCAGGGTGCCACGGAGGCTCCGATGACTAACGTGCTCGCGTTCAGCGTGTTCGGCGTCGACTGGCAGTTCATCAAGCCGTTCGTCGTGATCGGCCTGGCGTTCGGAGGCGTGTACGCGCTCTCCGGCGTCGGACTGGTCGTGCTGTACCGGGCCACCGGTGTGCTGAACATCGCGTTCGGCGCAATCGGAGCCGCGGGCGCCCTGATCGCCTACTGGCTGCTCAACCACACGGGGTGTCCCGAGTGGCTGGCGTTCACGGTCTGCGTCGCGTTCGGCGGGGTCGTCAACCTTGCCTACGGCATGGTGTTCGGCCCCGCGTTCGCGCGCCGCGACCCACTCGTGAAGATGATGGGCACGCTCGGCCTCGCACTGATCCTGCTCGGCGTCATGGCTTGGATGGCGCCGGTCGGCGGCGCGTTCGCGCGCTTCCTGCCGCTGCCGAGCTCGCAGCACCGCTACGAGATCGTCGGCACGAGCGTGAGCCTGACACAGATCATCTCGATCGCTCTCGCGCTCGCGCTCACCGCAGGCGTCACGCATCTTCCTGCGCGTGACGAAGCTCGGCACGGCGATGCGGGCGCTCGCCAACGATCGTGAGATCACCGCGACGCTCGGCGTCCCGGTGCGGCGCGTCGAAGCCGCGGCCTGGTTCGGCTCCGGCCTCGCCTGCGGCGCGGCCGGGCTCATACTCCCCGACCTCCTCACGTCGCTCGACTACTCGGCCTTGACGTTTCTCGTCATCTCGTCGCTTGCGGCGGCCCTGATCGGCCGCCTCAGCTCGCTGTGGTGGACGATGATCGGCGGGCTCGCGGTCGGCCTCGCGCAGTCGGTGATCAGCCCGTACGCGTCGATCTCCGCGTACCGCTCCGCAGCGCCGTTCGTGCTCGCGATCGTCGCGCTTCTCTATCTCTCGCGACGGCGCGTCGTCACGATCTCGCGGGCGACGGGCTGAGGCGAATGGCTGAGACACCGGCACCGACCGCCTCCACCGCGACAGCGGGGAGGGGACTCGACTTCGATCGCGGAAATCTCGTCCGAGGCGGGGTCATCGCAGTGCTGGTCGGGCTCGTGATCTTCGCGGTGCCCCATTTCGTCGGCGCCGACTGGATCACGACCTTCACGAGCGTCGCGATCTACGCGGTTGCCGCGCTCGGCTTCGGCATCCTCTACGGCCGCGTCGGGATGATCTCGCTCGGCCAGGTCGCCCTGCTCACGCTCGGCTGCTGGATCGGAACCCGGCTCTCGTACGCGACGTCCCTACCGTTTCCGATCCTCCTGCTGCTCGCCGGCGCGATCACGTGCGTCATCGGCACGCTCGTCGGGCTGCCGGCACTGCGCCTGTCCGGCCTCTACCTCGCGCTGATCACGCTGATGTTCGCGGGCGCCGTCGACGATCGTGCTGGCGGTGACCGACTTCCCCAACGGCGGCGGCGGGTTCAAGGGCCGCTCCGCGACCGGTGCGCTCACGACCAGCACGCCCCCGGTGCGGCGGCCGTCGTGGGCAACCGGGGATGTTGCGTACTACCGCTACACCGTCATCGTCTGTGTGGTCCTGTTCCTGCTCGCGCTCGTGCACGTCGCCGCCAAGCCAGGTCGCGCGTGGGCGTCGATCCGCGAGAGCGAGCCGGCGGCGTTGGCTGCCGGCGTCAACATCACGCTCTACAAGCTCTGGGCCTTCGCGCTCGCGTCGTTCGTCACCGGTGTCGCCGGCTGTCTGCTCGCCGCGCAGGTCGGGGTTCCGCGTGCGATCACCTTCCAGACGCAGGACTCGCTCACGCTCGCCGCTGCGGCGATGATCGGCGGCATCTTCAGCCTCTGGGGTGCCGTCGTCGCCGGAATCTTCCAGCAGTTGGTGCCGTTCCTCTTCCAGGCGCAGTGGGGGATCAACTCGAATCTCGTGCTGATCCTCTTTGGTGCGGGCCTCCTGCAGGTGCTGCTCACCGCTCCGGGCGGTCTCTCGCAGCAGCTCCCGAAAGACCTTGCCAACCTCGGGAGGCTCGCAGTCCGGCGCGCGCGTGCGCTGGCGGCCGGCGAGAAGCCTGCGGCATGATCGAGGTGCAGGGCCTGACCGTCCGCTTCGCCGGTGTGACGCCGATCGACGACATGAGCGTCGTCTTCCCGAGCGGCGCCTGCGGACTGATCGGCCCGAACGGCGCAGGCAAGACGACGTTCTTCAACGTCCTCAGCGGCTTCGTCAATCCTGCGGCCGGATCGATCGTGGCCTTCGGCGAGAACCTGCTGAAGCTAGCCGACTACAAGCGTGCGCGCTGGGGCCTTCGCCGCACGTTCCAGACGGAGATGGCGATCGAGAAGCTTTCGGTCTACGACAACGTCGCGATGATCCACGAGCATTCGGGAGCGAAGCGTTCGACGCGTCGCGCGGATGTGCTCGCCGCGATCGATTTCGTCGAGCTGGAGGCCACGCCGAAGACGAAAGTCGGCGAGCTCGGCGCGCGCGAGCGGCGGCTCGTCGAGGTCGCGCGCGCGGTGGTGGGAGCCCCGCGGGTCGTTCTGCTCGACGAGCCCGCGGCGGGTCTTCCCGACGAGGAGACGGCGCAGCTCGGCGCGATGATCCAGAAGATCCCCGCGAAGTTCGGTGCGCTCGTGATTCTCGTCGACCACGACATGAGCCTCGTCTCCTCCTGCTGCGAGACCGTCGCCGTGCTCGACTTCGGCAAGCTGATCGCATCCGGGCCGACGGCCGAGGTGATGCGCAACGAGCATGTGATCCGCGCCTATCTCGGCACGGAGGAGGAGCTGTGAGCGAGCCCGCGGGCCCGAGCCTCCAGCTCGACGACCTCACCGTCGCGCGAGGCGGCCGGCCGGTGGTCAAGAACGTGTCGCTCGAGATCCCGCCCGGTCAGGTGACGACGCTGCTCGGCGCGAACGGCGCGGGAAAATCGACGATGGTGCTTGCGGTTGCTGGCTTGCTGCGCGCGTCCGCCGGGCGAATCAAGCTCGGCGACCGCGACCTGACACGCCTGCGGCCCGAGCAGGTGCGCGCCGCGGGCGTCGCGGTGGTGCCCGAAGGGCGGCGGCTGCTGTCGGCGCTCACCGTCGAGGACAACCTCCGCGTCGCGACCTATTCGCTCAGCAAGGAGCATGCGAAGAGCGGAGTCGCCTACGCCCTCGAGCTCTTCCCGGAGCTCGAGAAGCGCTGGGGCGTCGTCGGCGCGTCTTCTCTCCGGCGGCGAGCAGCAGATGGTCGTGCTCGCGCAGGCGCTCGTCTCGCGGCCGAAGATCCTGCTCGTCGACGAGCTGTCGCTCGGTCTTGCGCCTGTCGTCGTCAAGCGCCTCGTGCCGACCCTCGAGGCGGTTGCTGCGGACGGTGTCGGCGTGCTGCTCATCGAGCAGTTCGCACACGTCGCACTCGGTCTCGCGGAGACCGCATACGTCATCGAAGGCGGCCGCATCCAGTATCACGGCACGGCACAGCGGCTCAAGGACGAGCCCGAGCTCCTCCAGTCGGCCTATCTCCTGCGTGACGCGGATACGAGCGGGACGGCCGGCGCCGAGCTGGCGTAGCCGACCGTCCCGGTCGAGTCGCTAGAACGGGAAGGGCTCCGCCTTCTCCCGCGACGTCAGCCACTGCCACTCCGTCCACAGCTCGAGCTGGCTCACACCGCCGAAGTGGCCGCCGTTGCTCGACGACTTGAAGCCGCCGAACGGCGCCGGGGGCTCCTCGTTCACCGTCTGGTCGTTGATGTGGACCATCCCGGCGTGGAGGCCCTCCGCGACGTCCGCGGCTCGCGACTGGCTCCCGGACTGGACGGCCGCTGCGAGCCCGTACTCGGTGGAGTTCGCGAGCTCGATCGCCTCCGCGTCGCTGCTGAACGTCGTGACCGGCGCGACGGGGCCGAAGATCTCCTCCTTGAACGCGGCCATCTGCGGCGTCACGTCGCGCAACACGGTTGCGGGATAGAAGGGGCCGTCGGCAGCGCCGCCGACCATAGCCGTCGCGCCCGCGCCGACCGACTCGTCGACGATGCGCTGCACGCGCTCGATCTGCTTCGCGTTGATGATCGGCCCGAGAGCGACCTCGCTCGTGGCCGGGTTGCCGACGGGGAGGTGCCCGGCGCGCTCGGCGAGCGCCTCGAGATACCTCTCGGCGATCGACTCGTGCACGAGGTGACGGCTCACCGCGAGGCAGATCTGGCCCTGGTGCAGGAACGAGCCCCACGCGCCTGCCGACGACGCGGCGACGATGTCGGCGTCCTCGAGCACGATCAGTGGGCTGTTGCCCCCGAGCTCGAGCACCGTCCGCTTCAACCCGCGGCCCGCGGCCTCTCCCACGAGGCGGCCCGTCTTCGTCGAGCCGGTGAACGAGATCATCCGGACGTTCGGGTCCTCGACGAGCGCCTGGCCGACGTCTGCGCCGCCGCCGATCACGTGCAACACCCCTTCGGGTAGCCCGGCCTCCTCGAAGAGCCGAGCGATGATCACGCCGCCGGTGACCGGCGTGTTCGGGTCGCTCTTCAGCACCACCGAGTTGCCGAGCGCGAGCGCCGGGCCGAGCGAGCGCATCGCGAGCACGATCGGGAAGTTCCACGGCGTGATCACGCCGACGACGCCGATCGGGACGCGGCGGGCGGTCGACGTGCGCCCCGGCGTGAGCGAGGGCAGCACGTGCCCTAGCGGATGCGAGATGAGCGAGGCGGCCTGGTCGAGCTGGCCCATCGACGCATTGATCTCGACGTCGGCCTTGCCCGGGATGCAGCCGGACTCGCGCACCATCCACGTCGTGATCTCCGCGCGGTGGCGGTCGAGCAGCTCTGCTGCCTTGCGCAGGACCGCGACGCGCGCGGTCATCGGCAAGGCGGCCCACTCGCGCTGTGCGCTTGCGGCCGACTTCGCGGCAGACGCGACCGACGCCGCGTTCGCGACACCCGCGGTTCCGAGCACGTCGCCTGTCGCCGGCTCGGTCGTCTCGATCGTCTCGGGCGCGTCTACCCAGCCGTCGCTGAAGATCTTGCCCGTCCACTCCTGCTCGTTGAGGAGATCCCCAACGGTCTGCTCGATCGTGCTCATGAGACGTTCTCCTTCAGTGAGATGGGCTCGAGCGTGCGCTCGGCGATCAGGTCCGCGGCCTTCTCGGCGATCATGATCGTTGCCGCGTTCGTATTTGCACGCGTGACGGTCGGCATGACGGACGCGTCGACGACACGCAGGCCGTCGATGCCGTACACGCGCAGCTGCGGATCGACGACAGAGCCGATCGCGCAGGTCGAGGTCGGGTGATACACGCTCTGGCCGACTCGCTCGACCCAGCGGACGATCGCCTCGTCGGAGTCGCCGTCCGGGGCGCTGAAGGCGCCTCGGGAGACCGTTTTCAGGGGTGCCTGCTCCGCGATCTCCATCGCCAGCCGGATCCCGGCGATCATCGCCTGGCGATCTTCGTCCGTGGTGAGGAAGTTGCAGAGGATCCGTGGCTTCGAATCCGCGAGCGGCGCGCGCAGCATCACCCGGCCACGACTCGTCGGCTTGACGACCACGGGACCGAAGCAGTACCCGCTGCCGTGCGGTGCTGTCAGGCCTTCGTCGTAGAACATCGAGGGCGCGTAGTGGAACTCGATGTCGGGAGCGGCGAGCTCGGGGCGCGTGCGCAGAAACGCGCCCGCTTCGGGGATGTTGGACGTGAGTGGCCCGCGGCCACTCTCGAACGCCTCGAAGTTCGGCGGTGTGAACGTGCCGAAGAGCGACGGCTCGTCGGTCTCGTAGTTGAGGTTGGCCATGCAGTGGTCCTGGAGGTTCTCGCCGACGGGCAGGTCCTCGCGCACCTCGATGCCGTATGGCGCGAGGTGGTCGGCCGGACCGATGCCCGAGATCATCAGCAGCACGGGCGACTGGTAGGCGCCGGCCGAGAGCGACGACCTCGCGTGACGCGCGAACCTCCTCGGTGCCGCCGCCGCGGGCGATCTCGACGCCGACAGCACGCGAGCCGTCGAAGAGGATCCGCAGCGCGAGCGCGTCGGTGAGGACGTGCAGGTTCGGGCGCGACTCGGCCGGGTGCAGGAACGCGGCGGCGGTCGAGCACCGGCGTCCGTTGCGCTGCGTGAGCTGGAAGCGGCCGACGCCGTCCTGGCGCGCGCCGTTGAAGTCGGGGTTGTGCTCGTGTCCGGCGGCGACGCTCGCCTCGATCATCGTCTCGATCAACGGGCTCATCGCGCGGCTGTCGGACACCGACAGCGGGCCGCCGACGCCGTGGAAGGCGTCCTCACCGCGCTCGTTGTCCTCCGACCGCTTGTAGTAGGGCAGGATCTCGTCGTAGCTCCAGCCCTCGGCGCCGCCGGCCGCCCACTCGTCGTAGTCGGCGCGGTTGCCGCGGACGTAGATCATCGCGTTGATCGAGCCCGAGCCGCCGATCACCTTGCCGCGCGGGAGGAACAGGCGCCGGTTGCCGAGGCCGGGCTCCTGCTCGCCGAGCAGGTCCCAGTCAACGCTCGACTTGAGGAGCATCGGAAATGCGGCCGGCATGGCGATCTCCGGACGCGTGTCCGGACCGCCCGCCTCGAGCAGTGCGACCGTGACGTCCGGGTCTTCGCTGAGGCGCGCCGCGAGCACACAGCCTGCCGATCCTGCGCCGACGATCACGTAGTCGTACACCACGCCTCCTTTTTGTCAGGCCGCCTGATATTACGCGGTTCGGGTCGAGGTGAGCAACAGCGCCGCGGCGACGATCTCGTCCGTGCCGGGGAGGTACGCGTCCTCGAGCGGCGCGCTGAACGGGATCGGCGCGAACGGGGCGCCGACGCGGGCGACGGGCGCGTCGAGAAAGTCGAACGCCGCCGACTGCACCTGCGCCGCGATCTCCGCACCGAAGCCGCCGTGCTCGACCGCCTCGTGGGCGACGACGAGCCGGCCGGTTCGCTCGACGGAGGCGACGATCAGCTCGAGGTCAAGGGGCACGAGCGTGCGCGGGTCGATCACCTCCGCCTCGATGCCGTGCTCGGCCGCCAGCCGCTCGGAGGCGGCCAGTGCGTCGTGGACGAGCGCCGAGAGGGCGACGATCGTGACATCGGGTCCCTCGCGCAGGACGACTCCCTCGCCGATCGGCACCGGGACGGGCGGCTCTGCGACGTCGCCCTTGCGGAAGTAGAGCGTCTTGTTCTCGATGAACACGACCGGGTTCGGGTCGGCGATCGAGCTCGCGAGCAGCCCGGCCGCGTCGGCGGGCCTGCTCGGCATCACGACCTTGAGGCCGGGGACGTGCGTGAGCCAGCTCTCGAGGCTCTGCGAGTGCTGCGCCGCTCCGCGCTGGCCGGCGCCACCCTGCGTGCGCAGCACCATCGGCACCGTCAGCTGGCCGCCGGACATGAAGTGCGCCTTCGCCGCTCCGTTGACCAGTTGGTCGAGTGCGAGCGTGATGAAGTCGATGAACATGATCTCGAGCACGGGTCGCATGCCGGACTGGGCCGCACCGATCGCGACGCCCGTGATCGCCGCTTCGCTGATCGGCGTGTTGACCACCCGAGCGGTGCCGAACTCCTCGGCGAGCCCGGCGGTCGCGGTGTAGGGGCCGCCCTCGGCGACGTCCTCTCCGAGGACGAACACGCGCTCGTCCGCGCGCATCGCGCCGGCGAGCGCGGTGGTGATCGCCCGGATATAGGTGGTCTCAGCCATCGGCGTACACCATGCGCTCGATCAGCTCGAGAGGCGGGAACGCGCTCGAACGTGCGAACTGCACGGCCTGCTCGACGGCGTCCGCCGCGTCGGACTCGACGCCCGCCGCTGCGTCTTCGGCGAACCAGCCGGCCTCGACGCCGCGCCGCTGCAAACGCAGGATCGGATCCTTCTCCTGCCAGTCGGCCGTGGCGAGCGCCTCGCGGTACTTGCCGGGATCGCCCTCGTAATGGCCGCGCAGCCGGTGCGTGAGGCACTCGAGCAGGAAGGGGCCGCGACCTTCGCGCGCCGACGCGAGGAAGCGGCCGAACGCGTCCCAGACCACGACGACGTCGTTGCCGTCGACGGTGTCGCGCTCGACGTCGTACGGCGCGACGACATCGCTCACGCGCTCGACGTTCGTATGTGCCGAGCGCGGCGTGAACTCGGCAAAGCCGTTGTTCTCGCAGACGAGCAGAAGCGGCAGTTGCCAGAGCGTCGCGAGGTTGACCGTCTCGTTGAAGTGGCCCGCCTGCACGGCCCCGTCGCCGAAGAAGACGACGGCGACCGCGTCGTCACCGCGCAGCCTTGCGGCGAGCGCGCTGCCGAGCGCGATGGGGATGTTGCCGCCGACGACGCCCGTCGCTCCCATGAAGCCGTGCCCGACGTCGACGACGTGCATCGAGCCGCCGAGCCCACGGCACAGCCCGGCGTCGCGGCCCATCAGCTCGGCCATCATTCGCTCGAGCGGCGCGCCCTTTGCGATCGCATGACCGTGTGCGCGGTGGCCCGAGTAGACGGCGTCGTCGGCGCGGAGCTGCGAACACACCGCTGCCGCGACGCCCTCCTGACCGACACTGAGATGAATGAGCCCGTCGATCTCGCCGCCGCGCGCGAGCACGCCGACGCGCTCCTCGAACAACCGGATCCGCCACATCGTCGCGAGCAGGCGAAGCGCCTGCCCGCCGTCCAACCCGGGCACTACTACGCCGTCACGGGCGCCGACCCGAGCACCTGCTGCACCGCGGCGACGATCTTGTCCTCGTTCGGCATCACCCACGCCTCGAGCGGCTCGCTGTACGGGATCGTCGCGTCGAGCGCCGTGACCTGCACGATCGGCGCCTTGAGCGACGAGAAGCCGTGCTCGGCGACCTCGCCGGCGATCACCGTCGAGACGGACGCGTGCCGTGTCGCCTGGTCGACGAGCACGAGGCGGCCGGTCTTGTCGACCGATTCGAGGATCGTCTGGGTGTCGAGCGGCGCGAGCGTGCGCGGGTCGATCACCTCCGCCTGGATGCCTTGCGCGGCGAGCGTCTCTGCGGCGCCGAGCGCGCGGTCGACCGTCCAGCCCGTGGCGACGATCGTGACGTCACCGCCCTCGCGGCGGATCGCCGCTTCGCCGAAGGGAACGAGGTACTCGCCGTCCGGCACTTCGCCGTGCTCGAGCGTCAGCAGGTAGTGGTGCAGGTAGACGACGGGGTTGTCGTCGCGGATCGCGGTCGCCATCAAGCCTTTCGCGTCCGCCGCCGTCGACGGCATCACGACCTTGAGGCCGGGCACGCCCATGAAGAGCGCGCCGATGGTGCCCGTGTGCTGGCCTGCCCAGCCTGCGGTGAAACCGAAGCCCGCCTTGAGCACGAGCGGCACCTTCACCTGGCCGCCGCTCATCGCGCGGAACCGCGGCGCCTCGTTGATCACCTGGTCCATCGCGACGAGCATGAACTCGGCCATGTAGAGCTCGACCACGGGCCGGAAGCCCGCCAGCGCGGCGCCGATCGCCATCCCGATCTCGGCCGTCTCGGAGATCGGCGTGACGCGGACGCGGTCGGAGCCGAACGCGTCGACGTACGGCTCGTTCTCCGTCGTCGCCATGTTCTGTCCGAAGTAGAGGACGGTGTCGTCCCGCTCCATCTCGAGCCTGATCGCCTCGTCGATGGCGGCGATGAAGGGAAGCTCATGTGCCATAGCGATGTCTCCTGATGGTTGACGTCGTGGCAGGGTGCGTCTGGGGATGGCTCAGGCCAAGCCGTGTGGTCGGGACAGACGCAGTTAAGGCTGGTTGCCTGATCAAGTCTGGCCCGGCCGCACGGCGCAGCGCATGAGCCACCATCCAGGCGTGCCGTTTCACGGCGTCAGCCATCTACGCGTAGACGTATTCGAGGGACGACTCGACATCCGGGAACGGACTGTCGAGACCGAAGGTCACCGCAGCCTGCATCTCGTCGCGCACCTTCTCGGCGAGCGCGTCCGCGTCTGCGGCCGAGAGCGTGCCGTCGGCAACGAGGCGCCCGCGGAACGCCGGCACAGGGTCGCCCTTCAAGGCGGCCTCGTACTCCTCGGGCGCGCCGAACTTCTCGACCGCTTCGTGCTCCGGGAAGTGAAGCGGCACGCCGGGCGGAGCGATGATGTTGCCGTGCGCGGATAGGCGGTACATCTGCGACTCGACGAGTGTCGGGCCGTCGCCGGCGCGGGCGCGTGCCACCGCCGTGCCCACGGTTTCGTACACCGCGATCGGGTCGCGTCCGTCGATCGTGATGCCCGGCATGCTGAACGCCTTTGCCTTGACCGAGAGATCCTCGCCGTTCGCGCGGTTCGCGTCCTCCTGCTCCGTGCGCGTGTGCACGTTGTAGCCGTTGTTCTCCATCACGTAGACGATCGGAAGCTTCCAGAGCGACGCGATGTTGAGCGACTCCGAGAATGCTCCCTGCTTCGATGCGCCGTCGCCGAAGAAACAGAGCACGACCTGACCCTTCTTCCGGATCTGCGCCGCCCAGGCCGCGCCGGTCGCGTGCGGGATGCCCGCCGCCACGATGCCGGACGTGCCCATGAAGCCGCTGGACGGCTCGCTGAGGTGCATCGAACCGCCGATGCCCTTGCAGAGCCCGTCCTTGCGCCCGTAGATCTCCGCCATCATCGCCTTCGCGTCGGTGCCGCGCGCAAGCGGATAGCCGTGGCAGCGATACGTCGCGAAGAACTGGTCGTCGGGGCCGAGTGTCGCGATCGAGCCGACGATCGACGCCTCTGCGCCGTCGGCAAGGTGCGTGTGCCCGCGGATCACTCCGGGATGCTCGACGAACGTGCGCTTGACGCGCTCCTCGAACTCGCGGATGCGGAGCATCTGCTCGTACATCCAGACGAGGCGGTCGCGGTCGAGTTCTTTCGGTGCGCTCATGCGGCGCTCCTCTCTTGTCCAAATTGGGCGGCGGTCGCGTCGTACGCACGCCGAAAGATGACGTCGATCGGGTTGTTGCGCAGTTCCTCGGAGAGCACCTCGACTCCCCATGGTCCGGGATAGCCGTGGTCGCGGCACGCCTCGACGTACGCCGGTATGTCGAACTCGCCTTCACCGGGCAGGTTGCGATGGTTGATCACTTCGTCGATGGGATCGTCCATGTCTGCGAAACGACCGTCGCTCAGCTCGACCCACGACAGATACTCGAGCGGGATCTTCCGCAGGTCGTCGGGTGCGATCCCGAGCTTCGACATGTGCCACGTGTCGATCGCGATCCCGCCGTTCGCCGCTCCCGCACCGGCGACGACCTCGAGGGCGGCGTCGATGCTTCGGACATTGACGTCGAACGGCATGAACTCGTAGACGATCTTCGCATCCGTGTGCTGCGCCGCGTCGGCGCACAGCTCGGCGAAGCGCTCCCGCAGCACCGAGAGCTCCGCCGGCACGCCGGGGATGTTCCCAACCTTGATGTGATGCGCGCCGAACTCAGCGGCTGCCTCGAAGAGCAGTGCGCGGATCTTGTCGGACTCCTTGCGCCGCTCGTCGTCCTCGTCGAGGAACCAGTCCATGATGAACTCGAGCTCGAGATAACGCAGCCCGCTGTCGTCGAAGACCTGCTTCATCTCCTTCAGGCTGCGCGTCTCGAGCGAGTGCTGCAGGTCGGCGTGCCAGATGCCAAGGCCGCTGAACCCGACCGTGCGCGCCTCGGCACAGCGGTCGGCCCAGTCGAAGAGGCTCCACTCCCGCCCGAAGTGCACCTCGACCGGGCCGGAGACGGTCCAGTACAGCCCGAGCAGGTCGACGTCCGCCGTAGTGGTCACCCGCTCAGTGTGGCCGATACGAGGCGCGCACGACCTCGGCGTAGGGGACGGGCGAGACCGTCGCGCGGATCTCCGTCTGCACGTGGCGCTCGACGACGGGTTTCTCGGATCCGCCGCCCTCCTCGCCCCACACGAGCGTGACCTCGGCGCCTTCCTCGACGTCGTTGTCGACGATCGCGAGCGAGAGCATCGAGCTCTCGTTGGAGCTGTAGCCGGAGAACGTCGAGACGCCGACCATCTCGCCGTCCTTCAGCACCTTGTCGTTCGGCCACGTCGAGTAGTTCGAGAGGGGGAGGTCGATGTACTTCGCACGGTCCTGCTTCTGGAACATCGTCCCCATGGCGCGCGCAACGTCCTCGCCGTTCCACGCGAGCGTCACCTTCCGGCGTGTCGCCTCGGGCATCTGCTCGAGTGCCTCGCGGCCGGTGAAGTCGTGATCGAACTTGATGAACCCGCCGTAGCCGAGCTCGTGCGGCGTGAGGTAGTAGTCGGAGATGTCGTCCGAGTAGAAGCTGCCGCCGAGCGAGCCGGTGCCCTCGTACCCGTTGGCGGGCAGCCACTCGCGATACGCCTTCATGTCGTCGCCCGTGAAGACGGCCGGGAGGGGGCACGGGATCCAGCCAGACTCGAGCGTGTTCGTCGCGTAGACGCGAGAGCCGACCGCGCGAAGCCCGAACTCCTTGCCGGCCTCCACGATCGCGGCGTTCACCTCGTCGCCCTCCGCCCACGGGCCGAACAGCTCGAGCCCAGGCACGCCCGACATCCCGTGGTGCAGCGCGCGCACCTTGTGCCCCGCGATCGTGAGCTCGCCCATGTTGAAGAACTTGATCTCCGGCAGCGGACCGCCCGTGACCTTCTCCAGGACCTGGAGCGCGGTGGGGCCCTGCACCTGGTACCGGTAGAGCCTGCGCCCGGTCGGGTTCACCGCCGAGCGCTCGTCGCGCTCGAACGTCACGTCGTAGTCGCCCGTCTCGCCGTGGTACTGGACCCAGTTGTGCGCGGATGGCCTTCCGACGAGGCTGAACGTGTTCTCGTCGAGGTAGAAGAGGATCGCGTCGCCGATCACGTAGCCGTCGTAGTTGCACGCGACGAACTGCTTCGCCTTGTTCATCGCAAAGGTCGCGAAGCTGTTGATCCCGGTGTCCGAGAGCAGCTTCAGCGCGTCGGGGCCCTTGATCCAGAGATCGGTCATGTGGTGCGACTGGTCGAAGAGGCAGCTGGTCTCGCGCCATGCGTGTTGCTCGTCCCGCCAGTTCGAGAACTCGCTCGGAACCTTCGGGTACACGTAGGGGCCGATCTGGGAGTTCCGGGCGAGATTCACCGGATTTCCCACGGTCTGGAGCAAGGATTCCAAGCTGTTGGAGCTCATAGGTGCGAGCGACCTCTTCCTGATGTCGAGAGCGTTGAGACGAGCCGCGCCGCCGAGCAGCGTCGAGGGATCGACCGCCGGCGACCGGCTTCGACACTGGCACTGCGCTGGCCCGTTTGTCAAGACGGTGTTCCGATTGCTCGAACGCAGCGATAGGATCCGCGCATGCGGCCGTCTGAGGGGACTACAGGCACGTCGCAGTCGCTGGCCCGCGGCCTCGCGATCCTGTCCACGTTCCACTCCGACCGTCCGTTGATCGGCGTCAGCGAGCTCTCGCGCGGGCTCGACCTGAGCCGGAGCACCGTGCACCGCTATGTGGCCACGCTCGCGAAGCTCGGCTACCTGCAGCAGGATCCGGATTCGAAGCGCTACCGGCTCGGCCCGAAGGTTCTCGATCTCGGCTTCTCCGCGCTGAACTCGATGGACCTGCTCGAAGTGTCGGCGCCGCACCTGCGGCAATTGAGCGACGAGACCCATCGCACGGTGAACGTCGCCATCCTCGAAGGCGTCGACGTCGTGTACGTGGAGCGTTGCCGCGCCGCGCGGCCGGGCCAGCAGGAGATCGACCTCAACCTTCACGTCGGCGCGAGGCTTCCCGCTTACTGCACGGCGATGGGCAAGGCGATCCTCGCCTTCGTCCCCGAGGATCTCCTCGAGGAGACGATCGCGCGGATCGAGTTCGTGCCGCGCGGGCCGAACACGATCCTCGACGTAGCGGCGTTCCGCGAGGAGCTCGAACGGATCCGCACGACCGGGATCGCGGTGAACGACGAGGAGCTGGCCTACGGGCTGCGGTCGATCGCAGCGCCGATCTATTCGCACACGGGAGAGGTCATTGCCGCGCTCAATCTCGCGATCCACCGCACGGTAGTGACGATGGACGAGCTCGTCGCGCGCTACGCCCCGGCCGTCATCCGGACGGCGGGCGACATCTCGCTCAGCATGGGGCACAGATTGGCGCCGGCGTGACGGAGCTCTCTTCGCTCGATGACGCAGCAGTTCTGTGGTCGCCGCCCCCCGACGTCCGGGAGACGACCGAGATCGGGCGCTATCTCGACTGGCTCGAGCGCGAGCGCGGCCTCGTCTTCTCCGACTACGACGAGTTGCAGCGCTGGTCGGTGAACGACCTCGAGGCGTTCTGGTCGTCGATCTGGGAGTTCTTCGAGGTGAAGGCGCACGCGCCGTACAGCGCCGTCCTCGTCTCTGACGCGATGCCGGGGGCTACGTGGTTCCCTGATGCGCGGCTGAACTTCGCCGAGCACCTGATCGGCTCCGACGAGGATGCGGACGAGATCGCGATGATCTCGCGCTCGCAGACACGGGAGCCTCTCGATCTGACGTTTGCGCAGTTCCGCGACCAGGTCGCACGTGCACGCGCGGGCCTCGAGCGGCTCGGCGTCGGGCCTGGCGACCGCGTCGTCGCCTATCTGCCGAACATCCCCGAGACGGTGATCGCCTTCACGGCGACGGCGAGCCTCGGCGCAATCTGGGCGAGCTGTGCGCCGGAGCTCGGCGCGCGCAGCGTCATCGACCGTCTCGTGCAGCTCGAGCCTTCGGTGTTGCTTGCGGTGGGCGGCTACGGATTCCGCGATCGGTCGATCGACCGCCGCGACGAGGTTGCAACGATCCGCGCCGCACTTCCGACGCTGCGCCATGTCGTGCACGTGCCGTACGGCGACCACGTCGTTCCGGACGCGCTCGGCTGGGCGGAGCTGTTGTCCGAGCCCGGTCCGCTCGAGTTCCTGCCGGTCGCATTCGACCACCCGCTCTTCGTGCTCTTCTCGTCCGGCACGACCGGCCGGCCGAAGGCGATCGTGCACGGGCACGGCGGAATCCTGCTGGAGCTGTCCAAGGCGCATGCGTTCAACTGGGACCTGAAGCCGGGCGGGCGCCTCCTCTGGTTCAGCACGACCTCGTGGATGATGTGGAACGCGCTCGTCGCAGCACTCCTCGTCCGCTCGTCGATCGTGATGCTCGACGGCGATCCGGGGTGGCCCGACCTCGGGTGGCAGTGGCGCGTCGCCGAGGAGACGCGGCCCACGTTCATGGGCGTCAGCCCTGTGTTCCTGATGGCGTGTCGCAAGAGTGGGCTGAATCCCGGCCGCGACCACGACCTCGCGTCGATCCGCGTGTTCGGGACGGCGGGCTCGCCGCTTCCCGCCGAGGGCTACCGCTACGTCTACGACCAGCTCGGCCCGGATGTGATGTTGCTCAACGGCAGCGGCGGCACCGACGTCTGCAGCGGGATCGTCGGCGGCTGCCCGCTTCTTCCGGTCTATGAGGGCGAGATCTCCGGACGGCTGCTCGGCGTGGCGACCGAGGCCGTCGACCTGAACGGCGATCCGCTCGTCGGCGAGCTCGGCGAGCTCGTCATAACGAGGCCGATGCCGTCGATGCCCGTCGCCCTGTGGGGCGATACCAACGGCTCGCTGTATCGCAGCTCGTACTTCGAGATGTTCCCCGGGGTCTGGCGCCAGGGCGACTGGATCATGTTCACCGAGCGCGGCAGCTGCGTCGTCACCGGCCGTTCCGATGCGACGCTCAACCGCGGCGGCGTACGCCTCGGCACGGGCGAGTTCTACAGCGTCGTCGAGGAGTTGCCGGAGGTCGTGGACAGTCTCGTCGTGCATCTCGAGGACGACGAGGGCGGCGCCGGTGAGCTCGTACTCTTCGTCGTGCTCACGGACGGCCGTGTGCTGGACGACGACCTGCGCGAGAGCATCGCGCGCGACTTGCGGTCGCAGCTCTCGCCGCGCCACGTGCCTGACATCATCCGCGCCGTGCCGGCAATCCCACGCACCTTGACGGGCAAGAAGCTCGAGGCGCCCGTCAAGCGGCTCCTTCGCGGAGCCGCGGCGGACGAGGTTGCAAGTCGCGAATCGCTCCTCGATCCAACCGCGCTCGATACGTTCGTCGCGATCGCCGAGGGTCGCTTGTCGCAGGGCTCGCGTGGCTGAGAGCGAGCGCCTCGCGCTCGGCGATGTCGTCGCGATCGACGTGCACACGCACGTCGAGATGTCGGAGGCCGGAGTCGACGCGCTGCCCGACGAGCTGCGCGACGCGGCCATCAAGCACTTCCGTGGCGAGTCGGCGCGTCCCACCGCAGCGGAGCTCGCGGACTATTACCGCGCGCGAAAGATGATGGCGGTGATCTTCACCGTCGACTCCGAGTCGTTCACCGGCCAGCAGCGCGTGCCGAACGAGGAGATCGCTGCGGTCGCACGAGCCAACGCCGACGTGCTGATCCCGTTCGCGTCGATCGATCCCCACAAGGGCAAGCGTGGCGTCGACGAGGCGCGGCGACTGATCGCCGAGCACGGCGTGCGGGGCTTCAAGTTCCATCCCAACGCGCAGGGCTTCTTCCCGAACGACCGGATGGCCTACCCCCTCTACGAGGTGATCGAGGAGGCCGGGCTGCCCGCGCTCTTCCACACCGGTCAGTCGGGCGTGGGATCGGGCCTGCCGGGCGGCGGCGGCGTACGGTTGAAGTACTCGAACCCGATGCACGTCGACGACGTCGCCGTCGACTTCCCGACATTGAAGATCGTGCTCGCGCACCCGTCGTTCCCGTGGCAGGACGAGGCGCTCGCAGTCGCGGTGCACAAGCCGCAGGTGTATATCGACCTGTCGGGCTGGTCGCCGAAGTACTTCCCGCCGCAGCTCGTGCACCACGCCAACACGCTGCTGCGCGACCGCGTGCTGTTCGGCACCGACTACCCGTTCATCACACCAGAGCGCTGGCTTGCGGACTTCGACAAGCTCGAGATCAAGCCCGAGGTGCGGCCGTTGATCCTCAAGGAGAACGCCGCTCGCCTGCTCGGACTGGACGCCGGCTAGACGATCCGGCCGCGGTGCGAGACTTGCACCGTGAACGTGCACGTCGAACCGCTTCTCGTCGTCGGTGCCGCCGTCGTCACCGACGGGCGCCTGTTGCTCGTCAGCAAGCACGCCGCGCCCGACGTCTTCTATCTCCCCGGCGGCAAGCCCGAGCCGGGTGAGACCGACGACGCGTGTCTGTCACGCGAGATCGCGGAGGAGCTCGGCGCGTCGATCGTCACCAGGAGCCTCTTGACCGTTGCCGTCGGCGTTGCGGCGCTCGAACGGACGCCGATGGAGATGACCGTCTATCGCGCAACGCTGGACCGCGAGCCGCAGCCGATGGGCGAGATCGCCGCGCTCGCGTGGTTCAGCCCGGACGCGCCGTTCGCGGAAGTTGTCGCTCCTGCCGTCGCGGAGTCGGTGGTGCCGGCGCTGGTCGCGGCGGGTGCCTTCTCGGCCGGCTAGTCGTCGCGAAGCTGTTCGAGCCACGCCGCGGCGGCCGAGGCGACACGAGGCTCGATGCCGAGCTCGTCGACGTACGCGGCGGCCGCGTGCATCTCGTCGACGCGGCGTGCCGCGTGCGCCTGTGAGCCGGACAGCAAGCGCTCGAGCAGGGGCTCGCCGATCACCGCGGCGATGTCGGCGCGCACGCGGTCTTCGACGCCCGCGGCGCGCGCCGCCTCGAGGCTCTCGATCGCGGCTGCGGCCATGCCCTTCATGAAGACGCTGCGCAGCAGCTTCAGGCCGGCGGCGTCGCCAGGGTTCGAGCCGACCACGTCGACGGGCATCCCGAGCGGACGGAAGAGCTCTGCAAACCGCTCGGCGCCTGCGCCCGACACGAGCGCCCGCGTCCCGAGGCCGGTGGTCGGCACGACGCCGGTCAGCGCGACGTCGGCGAACTGCACCGGCAGCGCCTCTGCAATGTCCCGCTTGAGCTGCGGCGAGGCGGTGTTGAGGTCGGCGTAGAGCGTGTCGCCGTCGAGCTCGCCTGCGACGCCCTTCGCCGCGTCGAGCGCGACCGCGGCTGCGTTGAGGCTGAGCACGACGTCGGCTCCGCGGACTGCGTCGAGCGCGCTCTCGGCGTTCGCGATTCCTGCGGGCCGTTGCACGGGATCCCAGCCCCGCACCGTGCAGCCCGCGGCGACGAGATCGGCGGCGATCCGTCCGCCGGCTTCGCCGAGTCCCAGCACAGCGACGTTCATGAGCGTTCCACGATCACGCGAAGCCCGTTCAGGTCGTAGACACCGGCGAGCATCCGTGTGTTGGCGACGGCCATCGTGCGGACTTCATCCTCGCTGAAGAACCCCGAGCGCGAGGGACGAACGTAACGACGGCCCGTCCGAGCGTCGACGAGGGCGCCCCAAAGGTGAATTGTGCGCGGATCGTCAACACTCACCGGGGACTGTGCGCCGAGCGCGAAGGGCATCCGCCGCGGGAGGATGAAGATCCAGCGAAAGCTCCGCCCGATCGGACGAGCTGATGGTGGAAGGAGGCTGGAACGAGCATGGGGTTTGCAGAGCGAAAGCCGCTTGTGTATCGCGTGACGATCCTCGGAATACTCGCGGCAGTGTTCGCGATCGTGGTTCCCGGCGCTCTCGGGCACGGTGCGGCGAGAGGACCGGTTACCAACTACCTCAGCTACGTCGGCGGTAAAGCCGGCAAGGCCAACCCGAAGCTCTCGCCGGTGGTGATCGGCGTCGTCAACACCCAGGGCGGACAGGTGCTCGTCGGCCCCAACTGGACGAAGGGGGCTGAGCTCGCGGCGAAGTACGTCAACACGTACCTCGGCGGCGTCCAGGGGCATCCGCTCGTCCTCAGCGAGTGCTTCACCACGTCGGCAGAGGAGGACGGGACGAAATGCGGCCAGAAGTTCGCGAACGACAAGCGCATCTCTGTCGTTCTGCTCGGGGCCGTCGCGGTCGGGAACCAGTCCCTCTACGCTGCGCTCGGCGGCAAGAAGCCGATCGTCAGCGGTGTCGCACTCCTGCCCGTCGATGCGACGCAGAAGAACGGCTTCGCGCTCTTCGGGACGAACGACTCCGTTCTCGGCCCGTGGGGCACGTTCGCTAAGACCCATCTCCACGCGAAGACGGCAGCGGTGATCTACCCGCAGGTGCCGGGCATCGACGTGGGTGCCAAGGTCGAGAAGACAAGCCTCGAAGACGCCGGCATCTCGACGAAGCTCGTCGGCTTCGACCCGAACGCGACCGACCTGACGGGGCCGCTCACGGCGGCAGGCGCCCAGACGGCCGACATCGTCGTTCCGCAGAGCAACGCCGGCGGCTGCGTCAACGTCGCGAAAACGCTGCAGCAGCTCGGAGTTCCCGGCTCGAAGATCGTCTCGAACCCGCTGTGTCTCAGCGGCGACGTCGCGGCCGGTCTCGGAGGCGACCTCGCTCCGTGGGTCTACGGCATCGCCTCGACGCTCGCCGGGCGACAAGACCGACAAGGCGGCTGTCCCCTACAACAGGGCGATGACTCTGCTCGGCCAGTCGAAGCTCGCCGGCGACGCCTGGGTGATCGTCGCATGGGGTCAGGTCCTGACGACCGTCAAGATGATGAACCAGATCGGCGCGTCGAAGCTCACGGCGGCGAAGTTCACGAGCACCATCCGGGCGTTCAAGGGGCCGCAGGCGCTCGGCGCCCCGAGCCTCGACTGCGGGAAGTACGCGAGCGAGCCCGCCGCGTGCAACGACCAGACCCAGTTCTTCCAGTACCAGGGTAAAGGCGTCTTCAAGCGCCTCACCGGCTGGCTCAGGCCGCCGCCCAACTTCCAGCCGCAGGGCTAGCGAATCGCAATCGTCCCAGGACGGGCGGGGCCGAACGACGGCCCCGCCCACCTCGGCCCTGGCCTCAGGCATGGACTGGAACCAACTCCTCCTCTTCGCGCTCCTCGGACTCGGTGCCGGGTCGCTCATCGCGGGCATCGCCCTCGGCGTCGTCCTGACCTACCGAGGCTCGGGGTTCATCAACCTCGCCACCGGGGCCATCGCGATGGTGGGCGGCTATTCGTACTGGTCGCTCAAGACCGGCATCTACGGCTGGCGCGTACCGACGGTGGCCGCGCTCGTCATCACGCTCGTCGTCCTCGTCGCGCTCGGAGTGCTGATCGAGCTCGTGGCATTCCGGCCGCTGCGAAGGTCGTCGCCGCTCGCGAAGCTCGCTGCCTCGCTCGGCGTGCTGCTCGTCGCGCAGGCTGCGGTCTCGCTCGCGTTCGGGATCGCGACGAAGTTGCAGCCGCCTGTCCTCCCGGGAGGAACCGTCAAGGTCCTCGGCTCCGTCGTTCCGATCGACCGCTTCATCCTGCCGGGGATCGTCCTCGCCGCCACGCTCGCCCTGTCGCTTTTCTTCCGGCTGAGCCGCTTCGGCCTCGCGACGCGGGCGGCATCGGAGAACGAGGTCGCGGGCATGCTCATCGGTCTCTCCCCGAATCAGCTTGCCCTCGTGAACACGGTGCTCGCGACCGTCATAGCGGGCGGGCTCGGTGTCCTCGCCGCATCGATCACGCAACTCGACTCGACCGCGCTGCCGCTCCAGGTCGTGCCCGCGCTGACCGCTGCACTGTTCGCGCGCTTCACGTCGTTCTGGATCGCGACGACCGTGGGACTCGCGATCGGGATGCTCGAGAACATCCTCTATTACCTCCAGACCTTCAGCTGGTTCCCGACAGACAACGGCGTGGCGATGCCCGGCGTGCAGCCGCTCCTCGTCTTCGGGTTGATGGTCATCGCCATGTTCGTCCGCGGTACGAGCCTGCCGAGCCGCGGCGAGCTCATCGAGCAGCGGCTGCCGCTGGCGCCTCGGACGAGCCGGCTCTGGCAACCGGCGCTGCTCTCGACGACCGCCGCGGTCGTCGCGCTTGTCGTACTGCCCTATGACTTCCGGCAGGCCCTGATCACGTCGCTCCTCGCGACGGTCATGTGCCTCTCGCTCGTCGTCATCACCGGCTACGTCGGCCAGATCTCCATCGTCCAGCTCGCGCTCGCCGGCGTTTCGGGGTTCATCGTCTCGCACCTCGCCGCGGATCACGGCGTGGGCTTTCCGCTGGGGATGCTGATCGGCGCCGTCGGGGCGACGCTCTGCGGGCTCGTCGTAGCCGTCTCGGCGCTGCGCGTGCGCGGCGTCAGCCTCGCCGTCGTCACACTCGCGGCCGCCGTCGCGATCGAGCAGTTCATCTTTCTCAACACGACCTGGGGTGGCGGCAGCTCGAGCTCACCCGTGCCGGAGCCGAAGATCTTCGGACTCGACCTCGGGCCGTACGCATCGTTCCGCGGGCTCGACCACAAGGTGCCGAGCCCGGTGTTCGGCTTCTTCGTCGTGGCCGTGGCACTCGTGCTCGGACTGCTGGTCGCGAACCTCCGCCGGTCGAACCTCGGACAGCGGATGCTCGCCGTCCGTTCGAACGAGCGCGCCGCCGCGGCTGCCGGCGTCAACGTCCGCAACGTCAAGCTCGCGGCGTTCGGGATCAGCTCCTTCATCGCCGGCATCGCCGGCGCGCTCTACGGGTACAACTTCAGCTCGGTGACGGTCACACGCTTCTCGGCGCTGACCGCGCTGAGCCTGATCGCCTTCGCCTACGTCGGCGGCATCACGATGGTCTCGGGCGCCGTGTTCGCCGGTCTCATCTCCGTTGAGGCGCTCGTGCCCTACTCGCTCGAGAAATGGTTCGGGATCTCGGGCAACTGGGCCCTCCTTTTCGGCGGCGTCGCTCTGATCGTGACGCTCATCCAGAACCCGGACGGCGTGGCGGGCGCCGCCTACAGGAAGCGCCACCTCAAGCACCGGCAACGTCATCCGGGCGCCCCCGTCGTGCCCGCACTCTTCGGAGAGGAGCTCTGATGGATCGAATCCTGACTACCCATACCGGCAGCCTCGCGCGTCCCCGGGCCGTCCTCGACTTCCTCGCGGCCGAGGCCCGCGGCGAGACGATCGACGCGGCCGCGTACGAGCGAGCCCTCGACGACGCCGTCGGCGACATCGTGAAACGCCAGGTGGAGGCCGGGCTCGACGTCGTGGACGACGGCGAGATGGGCAAGGCCACCTGGATCACCTATCTCTACGAGCGCGTCCGTGGGTTGGAGCCGCGGATGGTCCCGCTCGAAGGCGGCAACATCCTGCCGCCGAGCCGCGACCGGCAGGCGTTCCCGGAGTTCTACGCCGAGCACGACGCCGCCTTCGCCCGCGAGGTCGAGAACCAGGTGCGGATCGCGGGCGACAGCGGGTCGAGCCCGTCGGCGGCCGAGATCGAGGCCGAGGGGAAGCGGTGGGTCTGCACCGGGCCGCTCGAGTACGACAGCGCCGCGCTGGACCGAGACATCGCGCGCTTCAAGAACGCGCTCGCCGACGTCGAGGTGACGGGCTCGTTCCTGCCCGTCGTCGCGCCGGCAAGCGTGTACTGGCTCGACAACGAGTTCTACCGGACGGAGGAGGAGTTCGTCTTCGCCGTCGCCGATGCCCTTCACGAGGAGTACAGGCGCATCGTCGATGCGGGTTTGCTGCTCCAGGTCGACGACGCGGTGCTGATGCACGAGTACGACTCGATCCTCTCCCTGGGCGGCTCGGTCGCCGACTATCGTCGTTGGGCGGAGCTCCGGGTCGCAGCGCTCAACCACGCACTCACCGGGATCCCCGAGGACCGTGTGCGCTACCACGTCTGCTTCGGGAGCTGGCACGGTCCGCACGCCTACGACCCGCCGCTCGCCGAGGTGATCGACCTGGTGCTGTCGGTGAATGCCCGCTATTACCTGATGGAGCAGGCGAATCCACGCCACGAGCACGAATGGCGTCTCTGGGAGGACGTGGAGCTCCCAGAGGGCAAAGTGCTCGTTCCCGGCGTCGTCACGCATCACACGAACGTCGTCGAGCATCCCCAGGTCGTCGCCGACCGCCTCGTGCGTCTCGCCAAGCTCGTCGGCCGGGAGAACGTCATGGGCGGGACCGACTGCGGCTTCGCGCAGGGCGCGTTCCTCCAACGGGTGCACCCGAGCATCCAGTGGGCGAAGCTCGCGACACTCGCCGAAGGTGCGCGGATCGCGACGAAAGAGCTCTACGGAGCCGGGGCCGTCGCATGAGGGGGCGGCGTTCCGTGCGTCTTGACACAAGGCGTCGATTCCTCGTACGCTCGAAGCCCGCTCCGCATGGCGATGCTGATCGACACCGCGATGGTTCCGGCCCGCGAGCGGCTGGACTTCTGGCTGGAGTCGTCGACGGACGCGTACCTTCCGATCCAGATCCACAGCACCGCGAAGGAGCAGTTTTGCGGGCAGATGTGGGGCTACGGGCTCGGCCCGCTCTGCTTCTTCCGGATCTCGGCGGCGTCGAACACGATGACGCGGACGGCGCAGGCGATTGCGGCCTGCGATCCCGAATGCCTGCAGCTCTCGCTCGTCCTCCGCGGCACGCTGAACGCCACACAGGAGGGTCGAAGGGGCAGCGCCGGCATCGGAGACCTCATCAGCTACGAAACGTCGCATCCGGTCGTCTTCCGGGCGGACGAGCCGTTCGAGTCGCTCATCGTTCGCATCCCACGACAGCTTCTCGGCCGCGACGCAGACAGGATCAGCAAGCGCACCGCGCTCAGGATCCCGGGCGGTCAGGGACTCCCGCGCGCTGCGGCAGCGTTCTTCCGTGGAGTCGTCAGCGGGTTGGAAGACAGGACCGTCACGGCGAATGACACGCCGAACGCCGTCGAGTGCATCCTCGACCTCGTGCGAGGCATCTATGCCGAGCCGACTCCCTCACCTGGGCAGCATCGGCTGCGCGCCCAGCCGCGCGCGGAGCTCCTGCTCGAGGTCAAGGCGTTCATCGAGGCGAATCTCGGCGATCCTGATCTTGATCCGCAGCGGATCGCTCACGCGAACTTCATCTCGACGCGGTATCTCCACAAGCTGTTCGAGGGCGAGGGGACGAGCGTTTGCCGCTGGATCCGCACAACGCGTCTCGAGCGTTGCAGGCGTGACCTGCTCGACCCTGCGCTCGACCATCAAACGATCCTCGCGATTGCGACGCATTGGGGTCTCCCCGTCCCCCAACACTTCAGCCGCCTGTTCCACGCGACCTATGACTGCTCGCCCAGCGAGCTCCGGCGCCGGTCGCACGCCTCGCCGCTCTGAGCTCGGGGTACCGTCGTGACCGGGGTCCTGAAAGCGACCGGGGTATCGGTCAGCTTCGGCGGCGTGCATGCAGTCGTCGACGTCGACTTGGACGTCGGGCCGGGTCAGCTCGTCGGCCTGATCGGCCCGAACGGCGCCGGCAAGACGACGTTCATCGACGCGATCAGCGGCTTCGTCCGGGCGCGAGGCCGGGTCGAGCTCGACGGCGACGACATCACGGCGTTGCCGGCGCACGCGCGGGCACGGCGGGGCCTGGCGCGCACCTGGCAGTCGATCGAGCTCTTCGACGACCTGACGGTCGGCGAGAACTTGCTCGTTGCCTCGCTCGAGCCCTCCATGTGGCGGACACTGCGGGAGACGATCGCACTCGGACATACCGACTCGACGGAGATCGACGCGGCGCTCGAGCTACTGGGCCTCGAGTCGATCGTCGACGAAAACCCGAGCGAGCTGTCGCAAGGGCAGCGCAAGCTCGTCGGGCTCGCGCGCGCGCTCGTCGCGAGGCCGCTCCTCCTCTGTCTCGACGAGCCGGCTGCCGGGCTCGACACCCACGAGAGCGAGCAGCTGGGGAGGCAGCTCCGCAGCCTCGTCGACGGTGGCCAGGCCATGCTGTTGGTCGACCATGACATGGGCCTCGTCCTCGACATCTGCGACGAGGTCGTCGTCCTCGAGTTCGGCCAGGTGATCGCGCGTGGTGCCCCCGATGCCGTCCGCCGCGAACCGCGGGTGATCTCCGCGTATCTCGGCCGCGCGGCCTCGGAGCTCGTGCCGGGCGCACTCGACGGCGCGGCGGAGCACGAGGGGGAGCGTGGCTGACGCCGTCCTTACGCTCGAGCACCTGACCGCCGGATACGAACGGGCTGCCGTGATCCGCGGTGTCGATTTGACGGTCGACGCGGGCGAGGTTGTCGCACTGCTCGGTGCAAACGGCGCCGGGAAGACGTCGACGTTGCGGGCGGTATCGGGGCTCGTCAAGCCCATGGCGGGCCGCGTCCTCTTCGCCGGAGACGATCTTGCGCGCACGTCGCCGAGCGCTCGGGCGCGCCTCGGTATCGCGCACGTGCCCGAGGGGCGCGGCCTCTTCTTCGGACTGACCGTCGCGGAGCACTTTCGGCTCGGGCACCGCAGAGAGCGGCTCGACGAGTCTGCGATCCTCGAGTACTTCCCGAAACTCGAGGAGCTACGAGGGCGGCGTGCCGGGCTTCTCTCCGGCGGCGAGCAGCAGATGCTCGCGGTCGCGCGAGCACTCGCCCGGCGACCCAAGCTGTTGCTCCTCGACGAGCTCAGCCTCGGGCTGGCGCCGGTGATCGTCGAGCGGCTCCTGCCCGTCGTACGGCGCTTCGCCCAGGAACGCGGCTGTGCTGTGCTACTCGTCGAGCAGCACGTCCACCTCGCGCTCGAGGTCGCCGACCGCGGCTACGTCCTCTCGCACGGACAGATCGTGCTGCACGACGTCGCCGACCGGCTGCGGGCCGACCGGCAGCTACTGATCGCGAGCTACCTCGGCGAGCGCACGCACGCCGCCCCAAACTCCGAGAACAGAGATCCGAGACCCAAGGCGAACAAGAGGAGGACATCGTGAGCGAACCTAGTCTTCAAGATCTGCTCGACTCGGCGGAGAGCCCGGTCGAGCTCCTGCGAAACTCGCAAGCGGGACCGAACGTCTATCCCGGAGTGCCGGCCGAGTTCTCGAACTGGCGGAACGAGCAGATGGCCTGGCAGAACACCTGCGTCCTGTTCAACCAGTCGTACCACATGGCAGATCTCGCGGTCGAAGGGCCGGATGCACTGAAACTGCTCTCGCATCTCGGCGTCAACAGCTTCAACGGATTCGCCGTCGACAAGGCGAAGCAATTCGTTCCCTGCACGCCCGAGGGCTACGTGATCGGCGACGTGATTCTCTTCGCGCTCGCCGACGACCGTTTCAATCTTGTGGGGCGCGCACCCGCGCTGAACTGGGTGCGCTATCACGCGGACACGGGCGACTACGAGGTTCAGGTCGAGCTCGACCAGCGAACGGCGCTGCGGACGGATGGCCGGCGCGAGTCGTATCGCTACCAGGTGCAAGGCCCCAATGCGATGCAGGTGATCGAGAAGGCCCTCGGAGAGGCGCCGCCCGACGTGAAGTTCTTCAACATGGCGACGGTGACCATCGGCGGAAAGACGGTCCGCGTGCTGCGTCACGGCATGGCGGGCCAGCCGGGCTGGGAGCTCTTCGGGCCGTGGGACGAGCGCGAGCCGGTGCACGAAGCCCTCGTCAGCGCCGGCGAGGAGTTCGGGATCGTGCTCGTCGGCGGCAGGGCGTATGGATCGAACGCGCTGGAGTCGGGTTGGATCCCCTCACCGCTGCCCGCGGTCTATTCCGGAGAGAGCCTGACGTCGTACCGGGAGTGGCTCCCGGCGAGCGGGTACGAGGGCTCGGCATCGCTCGGCGGCAGCTTCGCGTCGCCGAACGTCGAGGACTACTACTTCACCCCGTGGGACCTCGGGTACGGACATCTCGTCAAGTTCGACCACGACTTCATCGGGCGGGATGCGCTCGAGAAGATGGCCGAGGGCGAGCACCGGACAAAGGTCACGCTCGCGCTCGACGACGACGACGTGGAGCGCACGATCGGAACGATGCTTCAGAAGACCGACCGGGCGAAGTACATCGAATGGCCGAATTCGGTGTACTCGATGCACCCGTTCGACAGGGTGACGGTGGACGACGAGACGGTCGGGCTCTCCACCTGGGTCGGCTACAGCGCGAACGAGGGCAAGATGTTGACACTCGCGGTCGTGGACTCCGCGCACGCAGAGCCGGGCACCGAGGTGATCTTCGTCTGGGGCGAAGAGGGAGGCGGTTCTGCGAAGCCGACCGTCGAGCGCCATGTCCAGACGGAGATCCGCGCAGTTGTAAGCCCGGTCCCGTATGTCGAGACGGTGCGGAGGTCCTACGCGCCGAGCGGGTGGCGCATCACGAACGTCTGACCCGCGTCTCCCGATCGCTCCGGAGCCCGGACTCGCGTCGCCGGTCTCCGGAGCGCAAATGACGACACGGACGTGCTAGCCGAAGTACACCGTCTTCGTCTCGAAGTACTGCTCGAGTCCTTCGGGGCCGCCTTCCCGCCCGACGCCGGACTGCTTGAAACCGCCGAACGGCATCTTGATGTCGACGATCATCCCGTTCACGGTGACGCTTCCCGACCGGACGCGCCGCGCGACTTCGTATCCGCGTTCCGGATCTGCCGTGTAGACCGCGCCATGGAGGCCGTAGATGGTGTCGTTCGCCTTCGCGACAGCGTCGTCGAGACCGTCGTACGTGATGAACGAGACGACCGGCCCGAAGATCTCCTCCTGTGCAATCACCATGCTCGACTCGACGTCGTCGAACACGGTCGGCTCGACGAAGTAGCCGAGCGGTTGATCGTCCGGACGCCCGCCTCCGCGCACGAGCCTCGCACCTTCGTCGATGCCCTTCGCGATGTATCCCTGCACGCGCTCGAGCTGCCGTGCCATTGTCAGCGGCCCCATCTGGGTGGCCGGGTCGAACGGATCCCCGACGTTGACGCTTCCGACGGCGTCCACATAGGCATCGAGCAGCTCGGCTTTCCGCTCCTTCGACACGAGGATCCGCGTCAGCGAGAAGCAGACCTGGCCGGTGATCGGCATCGAGAATGGGACGAGGCTCGCAAGGACGTCTTCGACCTTGGCGTCGTCGAGGACGATCGCAGCCGACTTTCCGCCGAGCTCCAGGCTCACCCTGGTCAGGCGCTCGGCCGCTGCCGCGGCGATCGCGCGTCCCGCGGCGGTGCTGCCCGTGAACGCGATCTTGTCGATCCCTGGATGGCGGATGAGGTAGTCGCCCACTTCGCGTCCGGCGGGAATCACGTTGAAGACTCCCGGGGGAAGGCCCGCGGCCTCGATGCACTCGGCCAGGATGTAGGCATCCATGGGCGTCTCCGGCGCCGGCTTCGAGACGACGGTGCAGCCGGCGGCGAGTGCCGCGGCCACCTTGTAACAGAGGAGGACGAGCGGAGCATTCCACGGCGTGATCGCCGCCACGACGCCGACGGGCTCCTTGACGACGCGCACGAGACCGCCCTGATCCCGACGGCGCTCGTCGACGACCGGCTGGTCCTCGATCACGCTTGCGTAGTACTCGAACAACCCGGCAGCCTGACCGCTCGCGTAGTTCGTGAACGAGATCGGCGCGCCGACCTGGGTCGTCCACGCCTCGGCGAGCTCGGCATGCCGCTCCGTGAGGATGCCTGCGACCTCACGGAGCTTGTCCGCTCGCTCGGAGGTGGACATGCGGGGCCACGGGCCGTTGTCGAACGCGTCGCGCGCGGCGGCCACCGCGCGATCGACGTCACCGTGCTTCGCCTCCGCGAACGTCATCACGACGTCCTCGGTGACCGGCGAGACGACCGACAGAACGTCGTCGGAGGTCGGCTCGACCCAGCCTCCGCCGACGAAGAAGGAGTGCGGGCGCTGGATGGACAGGCTCGATTCTCTGGATGTGGTGCTCATCGTTTGCCTCCTGTGGAGTCGATGGAGTCGTCGTTCGGCCCGGCGCCTGTACAAGGGTGTGGGCGCCTCGTCGGTGCGATGCTCATCCGCCTTCGATCACCTCGCGCAATCCGTTCAGGTCGTATGACAGCTCGCCGGCCGCGTAGCGGTCGCGCATCGTGCGCTCGCGCTCGGCGCGCTCGACGGCGAGCGGCAGTACCTCGTCGATTCGGGAGGCCGCGAGCGCCATCGCCCCGTCGCAGTCGAGCACGACGAGGTCGCCCGGCCGGATCTCGGTGCCGCCGATGGTGACCGGCACGTCGAGCTCGCCGACCTCTCCCTTTGTCGCGCCCTGCGCGCGGACGAAGCGAGCCCAGATCGGCAGGCCGATCGCCATGAGCTCGTCGAGATCGCGGACTGCCCCGTCGACGAGAATTCCTGCGACGCCCTGCTTCTGCGCCTGTGTCGCGAGCAGCTCGCCGACGAGCGCGATCGGGGCGGGGTCGCTGCTCGTCAGCACGAGTACGTCGCCCGGCTCGGCATGAGCGATCACCGCGTGCACCATCGAGTTGTCACCTGGTGCGCAGCGTGCGATGCGCGCGGGGCCTGCGACGCGCGAGCTGGGAACGACCTGAGTCAGCGGCAGGTCGACGATGCCGGCGCGACCCGCCGCCTCGTGCACGGTGGCGACGCCGAGCTGCGCGAGAGCGGCGTAGTCGGTCACAACGCGTCGACGACGACGGGGATTTCGCGCTGGAACGCCTCGGCGTAGCGGATGTCGCTGCGGCCGGAGATCCGGCGGGCGTGATTCGCGCGATGCCCGGCCCGCTCCGAGTAGTACTGCTTCAGGTAGCTCTGCGCGCCCATCGCGTCCATCGCCGCGACTTTCTTCTCCCACACGCCGGTGATGTCGAGGAACGTCGTCGGGACGAAGCCGCAGAGCTCGGGCTGGTGCGGCTCGAAGATCAGCAGCTCCGGCGGAGCGACCGTCTTGAACGCGCTCGCGACGCCTGCGCCGCTCGCGAGCTGGCGCGCCTGCACGGTCGCCTCGTGCGCAACGCCGTGGTCCGGGTTGAACGGATCGATCGCTGCGTGCGTCAGGATCGCGTTCGGCGCGAGCTCGCAGATCAGATCGCGCAGCCGGTCGACCGCGGCGGTGTCGATGACAAGCGGGTAGTCGCCGAGGTCGAGGCTGCGGAAGCTCGCGCCGAGCGCGGCTGCGGCCGTCATCGACTCGCCGTGGCGGATCTCCTTCACGCGTTCCTCGGTCTGGCCCGGCTCTTTCCAGAGCTCGCCCGACTCGCCGCGCTCTCCGTACGAGAGCGCGATGACGTGCGCTGTCCCGCCGTCCTCGACGAAACGCGCGATTGCGCCTCCTGCGCGCCAGACGAAGTCGGCGGAGTGCGCACTGACGACAAGGAGCGTTCTAGACACCGGCGAGCATCCGTGTGTTGGTAACGGCCATCGTGCGGACATCATCCTCGCTGAAGCCAGCCTCGAGCAGACGGTCCGCCATCAGCGCAAGCCCGTCCTCGACCGGCGGGTTCTGCACTTGGCCCAGATCTGTCGAGAGGACGTTGCGCACGGCCCCGGTCGCGCGGATCGCGTCGAACGTCTGCTCCCACGAGACCTTGCCGCTGTGGATCGGCGCAAAGCACCGCTCGAGCATCGCGCCGCGCTCCGCGAGCTCGCGCTGCTCGGCGACGGGGACGCCCTGCGTCGGATAGTCCGGATGCGTCACGACGACGTGCTTCACCCCGGCGGCGAGCGCCGCGCCGACGGCGGCGTGGATCTCGGCGCGACCGAGGTGCCCTGTTGCGAGCACGAGGTCGTGCCGGGCGACAACCGTGAAGATCTTCGCGAGCGCCTCATCCGTCAGCTTCACCGGCCCGGTCGCGACGCCGGTCGCCGCGAGCTCGTCCTGGATCTTGCGCCACGCCGGCGGCTTCGCCGGCTTCGGCCCGTCTTCACTCGCCTCGTTCTCGGAGTCCACCGTCGGCAGCCAGACGATGCGCGCGCCCTCGCGCGCTGCGATCTCGACCGCCAGGTCGTTCAGCCCCCCGACGCCGGCGTTGAGCGTGATCGAGCCGAGAGCGTCGACGCCGGGAACGGCCGAACGCACGACCGCCGCGCGCTCCGCCGTCGGCACGTAGTGCGACTTCAGCACGAAGCCCGCAAGCCCGAGCTCGGCGAACCGATGCGCGAGCCCGAGGTCGTCGATGCGCCGCTTCGCGAGATCGGGCTCGACGTGGACGTGCAGGTCGTACGCGCCGCGGACGAGCTCACGTGCCCGGGCCGAAGGCCCAACCACCGGATCACCGGCCGAAGGCTCAGTGTCCGGCAAGTAACTCCTCTTCCTCCGGCACGTGGGGCGTTCCCTTGATGTGGAACGAGGCGACGGTCTGCATGCCCCAGGCCTGCCCTTTTGCGCGCTCCGCCTGCGTCCAGACGACCGGCTCGTGCGCAGGGTCGAAGAGCAAGAAGCCGCCGGCGCAGACCTCGATCCGGTTGCCACCCGGCTCCCACGTGTAGAGGAAGAACGTCTGTTGGATCGCGTGCTTGTGCGGGCCGGACTCCATCACGACGCCGTTCTCGAGGAAGATGTCGGCGGCGCGCAGCACGTCCTCGCGCTGGTCGACGAAGAACGCGATGTGATGCAGACGGCCACGCGTGTGCGTCAGGTCGCGGGTGTAGGTGAGGTCGTAGGACTTCTGATTGGACGCGAGCCAGACGCCCGCTTCCGTGCCGTCGTCGAGCACGATCTGCTCGGTGAGCCGGAGGCCGAGGTTTGCCTCGAGGAACGCGCGGTTCTCGCCCGGGTCGACCGCGAGGAAGTTGACGTGATCGAGGTGCCGCACGCCGACGCCGCGGCCGGGATAGCGCTGCGGCTGGTTCTTCAACGCGGGGCGGAGCTCGGGCGGCGCCTCGTAGCGCTCGGACTCGTAGAAGAGCTCGATGCGGTGACCGTCGGGGTCGAGGAAGCTGTAGGCGCGACCGTGACCGAGGTCGCCCTGGTGCCAGCCGCCCGGCGCGCCGCTCGCCTCGAGCGCGACAACGCGACGGTCGAGCGCCGCGGCGCTGTGCGTGCGGTACGCGAGGTGGCCGACGCCGGCTTGGGCCGCGTGCGTCAGCTTCAGCGACGACCGCTCGTAGTCGCCGAAGCAGCGCAGGTAGACCGAATCCCCTTCTTCGCCCGCGATCTCCATGCCGAGGAGGTCGCGAAAGTAGTGGAGGCTCTCGTCGGGCTTCGGCGTCAGCAGCTCGATGTGCGAGAGGTGCGCGAGGTCGCGAATGGGCTCCGTCACGCGAGGTATCCGTGGGGGTCGCTGTGCAGATGCTCGGCGAGGCGATCGGCGAGCGCCATGATCGTCAGCGACGGATTGACCGAGAGCGTTCGCGGGACGAGGGAGCCGTCGCCGACATAGAGCCGCTTCACGTCCCACGACTGTGCGTTCGCATCGACGACCGAGCGCTCCGGGTCGCTGCCCATTCGGCACGTCCCTTGGATGTGCGTCGTGATCAGGCCCGTCCAGAGCACGTCGGTCGCGCCCGCGGCGCGCAGCACGTCGCGGCTGAAGTCGAGCGCTGCGTTCATGCGTTCGTGCTCAACCGGTGTGAACGCCGCCTCGAAGCGACTCCATGCCGTTTTCGTCGACGTGCACGCTCCCGTTGTTGTCGTCATTGGTCATCGCGAGCACGCCGACCCAGCGCCGGAAGCCGCGCGCCGCCTCGACGAGCTTCGGTCCCCAGAGCGGACCGTCCTCGTCCTCGAGTGTCGTCGTGAATCCGATTGGATCCTGGATCGTCGTCGCCTCGACGACGAAGCCGCCGTCCTCGTCGTGCTGGTGGGTCATCGAGTGCGTCGTGATCGGGTACACCATGTGCGCGTCCTGCGGCTCGTCGAACAACCCGTAGACGAGGCGGGCGGGGTGGAAGCCGAGGTTGCGGCCGACGAGCCGGCTGCTCGGACTGTCCGGCATGCCGGAACGCATCAGGAGCTGCGGTGTATTGAGCGTGCCTGCCGCAACGACGACGGCGCCTGCTTCGACGCGCCGGAGCTCGCGGTCGGGGCCGACGTACTCGACTCCTTTCGCCTCGCCGTCCTCGATCACCACCCGCTCGACGCGCGAGTCGGCGCGCACCACGAGCCCGCTGCGCACCCAGGCATCCTGGATGTAGGTGTTCTGCGTCGACTTGCCGGAGTTCGTGGGGCAACCCTGGAGGCACGAGCCGCAGCTCATGCACGTCGTGTCCGTGTACGAGCGCACCGACTCGAGGTCGGCGCCGAGCGCGCGGAAGCCAGGCTCGACGGTGCGCACGCTCTTTGGCCAGTCGTTGCGCTCGCGTACGCCGAGACGCTGCTCGACGCGGTCGTAGTGCGGGTCGAGGTCGGATGCGCCGAACGGCGAGCCCCCCGCGCCGGCGATGCCGCTGGCGGCGTGCCACTTCGCATAATCCTTCGTGTGCGCGCGCAGCGCGACCTTCGTGTTGATCGTGGTCGACCCGCCGACGCAGCGGCCTGCAACGAGCCCGACGGCGCCGCCGGCGCCGCCGTCGATCAGCGCGAACCGGATCGGCCACCAGAGATCGTGCGCCGCCTTCGCCTCCCAGCGCGTGAAGTCTCGGGCGGTCTTGTGTGGGCCGACCTCGAGGAGGAGCACGCTGCGGCCGCTGTCCGCGAGGTTGCCGGCCACCACGCCGCCGCCCGCACCGGAGCCGACGACCACGACGTCGAACCGCTCGCTCATCCGATCCCCAGGTAGGACCAGTCTTTCGCCAGGCGCGTGGCGAGCGGAGTATTGAAGTCGATCTCCGTCCATGCGCCTGTCGCATCGGCGCCGGGCGCGACGAAGTCGCTGTAGAAGGCCTCGATCGCAAGCGCGCGCACCCAGAGGAAGTCCGGCGTGCCTACGTGCTCGCCGATCTCGCCCGTGGCGACGGACGCAAATGCTGCGAGCGCCGCCCCACGTGTGCCGTGGTCCATCCGCGCGAGCAGCGCGTCGACATAGACGGCGGGATGCACGCGCGTCGAGCCCGGGACGATTGCTTCGCAGACCCGTTCCACCACCTGGGACGTCTCGTCGTCGAGCACTTGCAGGTGGGTCATGGCGCGATGATAAATCAGGCAGACTGATATAGGAAACGCGCGGCCAGATGATCCCCTTTCGTGAACAGCTCGCACGACCCGGAGCCTTCGTCGTCGCCGCCGAGCTCGTCACAAGCCGCGGGCTGATCACCGCGGACAGCAGCCGCAAGGTTCTCGAGATGGCGCGCGCGCTCGCGGCCGACACGCGCATCGACGTCCTCTCGATCACGGACAACCCGGGCGGCCACGCGATGCTCGCGCCCGACACGCTCGGCACCGATCTGATCTCGCGCGGACAGGAAGTGATCATCCACCTCTCGTGCAAGGACTGGAATCGCAACGCGCTCGAGAGCCGCGGCTGGAAGCTGGGCTCGGAAGGTTTCGCGAACGTGCTCGCGCTGTCCGGCGACTATCCCGTGATGGGGCACAAGGGGCTCGCCGCTCCGGTGTTCGACATCGACTCCGTCGGGTTGCTGAGCCTCTACTCCGACATGAACGCAGGCCTGCGAGACGAGCTGCGCTCGGCCGCCCGCCTCGATCGCACCGACTTCTTCCTCGGCTGCGTCGTCACGAACCACAAGCGCCTCGAGCGCGAGGTGATGCCGCAGTACTTCAAGCTACGGAAGAAGGTCCAGGCGGGCGCGCGATTCGTGATCAACCAGATCGGCTGGGACGCGCGCAAGGACGACGAGCTGCTGCGTTGGATCAGGCGCGAAGAGCTGCCCGTCTCGGTGCTCGCAAACGTCTATCTGCTGTCGCGGCCGGCAGCGCGCGCGTTCCATGCGGGGAAGATCCCCGGCGCAGTCGTCACGGACGAGCTGCTTGCGCTCGCGGAGCGCCACGCGGCGAGCCCTGACAAGGGCCGCGCGTTCTTCGTCGATCTCGCCGCAAAGCACGTCGCCGTCGTGCGGGGGCTCGGCTTCAACGGCGTGTACCTCGGCGGTCACACGCCGGCGTCGACCTTCGGCGAGATCCTCGATCTGGCAGCGACGTACGCCGACGACTGGCGTGCGCTCGCGGCGGAGATCCACTTCCCGGTCGCCGACGAGTTCTATTTCTTCGAGGCGGACCCGGAGACGACGCTCTCGTCGGACCAGGTCAACGCGGCATACCTCGAGTCGAAGCGGCGCAGGAAGACCGAGCTTCGCGTACCACTCAAGTACCGCTTCAGCCGGCGGCTTCATGCGCTCGCATTCGAGCCGGATGCCCCGCTCTTTCCTGCGGGACGCGCCTTCTACCGTGCGGTCGAGAGCGCGCCGAAGCCTGTAGGGAAGATCGTCCACGCGGCAGAGCAGGCCGCCAAGGTGCCGCTCTTCGGCTGCCGCGACTGCGGCGACTGCTCGCTGCCGGAGATCGCCTACGTCTGCCCGGAGTCGCAGTGCGCGAAGAACCAGCGCAACGGACCATGCGGAGGCACGCGGGAGGGCCTCTGCGAGGTCTACGACTCCGAGTGCATCTGGTCACAGGCGTACGAGCGGTTGAAGGCGTACGGCGAGGAGGAGTCGATGCTCGACGACCCGGTCGTCATCAAGGACAATGCACTCGACCGTACGAGCGCCTGGGCGAACGCGTTTCTCGGCCGTGATCACCGCGCTCGCGAGGAGCACGCCTGAGACTGGCTTTATATCAGGCAGCCTGATAAAGTCGGCCGACGCATGACCGGGGACGCGACGGAATACGTGGACCGCTGGACGACCGTCCGAGTCGAGCTCGACGACGGCATCGCCTGGGTTGAGCTCAACCGGCCCGAGAAGCGCAATGCGATGAGCCCGACGCTCAACGCGGAGATGATCGAGGTGCTGGAGACGATCGACGCCGATGATGCGTGCGGTGTGGTCGTGCTCACCGGCGCGGGCGATGCGTGGTCGGCCGGCATGGACCTGAAGGAGTACTTCCGCGAGGTCGACGGCGCGCCCGAGCATGTTCAGCGGAAGGTGCGGCGTGACGCCGCGTTGTGGCAGTGGCGCATGTTGCGCACCTATGCGAAGCCGACGATCGCAATGGTCAACGGCTGGTGCTTCGGGGGCGCGTTCACGCCGCTCGTCGCGTGCGACCTCGCGATCGCCGCGGACGAGGCGACCTTCGGCCTGTCGGAGATCAACTGGGGCATCCCGCCCGGCAGCGTCGTGAACAAGGCGCTTGCCGACACCGTCGGCTCGCGAACAGGCCTGCTCTACGTCATGACCGGCCGGACGTTCGACGGCAAGCAGGCTGCCGCGATGGGCCTCGTGAATGCGAGCGTTCCCCGGACAGAGCTGAGGGGCGAAGTCGAGTCGCTCGCGCGCGAGCTGCTCACGAAGAACCCCGTGGTGCTGCGGGCGGCGAAGCTCGGCTACAAGCACTGCGAGCCGATGAGCTGGGATCAGGCGGAGGACTACCTCTACGCGAAGCTCGAGCAGTCGCAGTTCCTCGACGCGGAGAGCGGCCGGGAGCGCGGGCTCGAGCAGTTCCTCGACGAGAAGCGGATCAAGCCGGGCCTGCAGACATACGAACGGCCCTAGCGACGTGAAGGAACCGCGGCTCAGCTATGTCATCGGGCGCGTCGAGCGCGTCTTGCGCCGGCGCATCACTGCTGCGGTCGAGCCCAACGGCCTCACGCTGCCCGCCTACACCGCCCTGTCGGTGCTCAGAGTCCAGGACGGGCTCTCCAACGCGCAGTTGGCGCGCCGATCGTTCGTCACGCCGCAGTCGATGAGCGAGGTGCTGACGCTGCTCGTCGAGCGCGGGTACGTGCGACGCCGTGCGGAACCCGGCCACGGGCGGGTGATCCGGACGGAGCTGACGGTCGCCGGACGGCGAGCGCTCGAGCGCTGCGACCGCGCAGTCGACGCGATCGAGCGCGAGATGCTCGGCGATCTCGACCCTGGCGAGGCAGCGGGTCTGCGCGACGTGCTCATCCGGTGCGGGCAGGCACTCGACTCCGAGCTCGTCCAGCAAACCGCGTAGCGGGGCCGGACTACTGGCGGTAGCCGAGCCGCGCGGAGATGTCCGCCGCGGCGGCCCGCAACGTGGGGCTGAGGCGCGCGACGAGGTCCTCCATCGACACCATCGAGCTGTGCACCGCGAGATTGATCGCGGCGACGGCGACCGCGTCGCGGCTGAGGATCGGCGCCGCGATCGAGCGCAGCCCGTACGCGAGCTCCTCGTTGTTGATCGCGAAGCCCTCCTCGCGGACGTGCTTCAGCTCGAGCAGAAACGCCGCGCGTGACGTGAGCGTGTTCGGGCCCCGTCGCGCGAAGTCGATCCGCGCCAGCGTGGCCTTCTGCTCGGCCTCGTCCAGGAACGCGAGCATCACCTTGCCGAGCGAGGTGCAATAGGCCGGGAGGCGCGAGCCGACATGGAGATTGAGGTCGATCTCGCGCTGGCCCGCTCGCGCGCTGCGGCTCCGCTCGACGTACACGATGTCGAGGCCGTCGAGGATCGCCATGTTCACCGTGTAGCCGGTTGCGTCGCTCAGCTCCCGCAGATGCGGCGCGGCGACCTCGCGCAGCTCCATCGAGTTGATCGCGGAGAACCCGAGGTCGAGCACCCGCGGGCCGAGGCGGTACTTCTTCGTCGACGGATCCTGTTGGAGATAGCCGAGGGCGGCCAGCGTCGCCACGTAGCGGTGGGTCGTCGAGCGGCTGAGCCCGATGTCGCGGCCGAGCTCGCTCACGCCGAGAAGTGGTCGTCCCGACCGAAAGGCCGATAGGATCGCGAGACCACGTTCCAGCGATTGCGAATACGTGGATCCCGACCCGGACGCGGCGTCCTCGAGCTGGGTGGTTGCGGTTTCGCTCATTCCAGTCATCAGAACAGCATCTCGATTACTGGACAAGTATGACAGATTGTTCGAGTATGCGGAACAGTAGTCTTGACAGGCGAGACGCTCACGACGTACGTTTCGAACGGCTGTTCCGCTGTCCCCATCGGTGCGAGGCGAGCCACGAGGAGGATCTTCGACGCCAACACGATCCTCGCCGGCGCCTGCGCCGCTCGCGCCGCCGCGCCGTGCACGGCGTCTCTCCCCGCGCGCGGTCCGCATGATGTCCTACGACGACGTCGACGCGTCGAGGAGGCGTCCCCGGACGCCTCGACCGTCGCGATGATCGAGCCCGTTTCCTGGATCCGCTAGCGCAAGGAGGAAGCACGATGGCGACCGCAGCAGAGACCGCCGTACGCGAGGCGAGGCAGTTCATCGGCGGGCAGTGGGTCGACGCCGCCGACGGCGCGACCTTCGAGGACCGCGACCCCTACAACGGCGACGTCGTGGCGACCGTGCCCGCCGGAGGGGCGGAGGATGTGCGCCGGGCGATCGACGCCGCGAGCGCCGCCTTCCCCGCCTGGTCGGCGTCGCCGCCTGCCGAGCGGCAAAGCATCTTTCTCAGGGCGGCCGACATCCTGGAGAGTCGCCGCGACGAGGTCGTCTCGATGCTCGCGCGGGAGACCGGCGCGACATTCGGCTTCGCGATGTTCCAGATGCATTTCGTGCCGGGCCTCTTCCGGCAGGCCGCCGCCGTGGGCTACCAGCCGATCGGGCAGATCCTCCCGTCGGACAATCCCGGCACGTTCGCGATGGGTGTCCGCAAGCCGGTGGGCGTCGTCGGCGCGATCGCGCCGTGGAACGCCGCGTTGATCCTCTCTGCGCGCTCGATCGCCGCACCGCTCGCACTCGGCAACACGGTCGTGCTCAAGCCCTCCGAGTGGTCGCCCGTGTCCGGCGGGCTCCTCTGGGGCGAGATCTTCGCCGAGGCCGGCCTTCCGGACGGCGTGCTGAACATCGTCACGCACGCACCCGGGCAGGCGGGACCGATCGGCGACGAGCTCGTCTCGCATCCCGCGGTGCGCCGGATCAACTTCACCGGCTCGACGAACGTCGGCCGCATCCTCGCCGAGGCGGCCGGTCGTCATCTGAAGCGAGTCGTGCTCGAGCTCGGGGGTTACAACCCGGTGATCGTGCTGAACGACGCCGACGTGGACTACGCAGTCAATGCAACCGCGTTCGGCGCGTTCCTGCACCAGGGCCAGATCTGCATGTCGGCGCGCAAGGTCTTCGTCGAGCGGGCGATCTCCGAGGAGTTCATCGAGAAGCTCAGTGCGAAGGCCAGCGGCCTCAAGGCGGGCGACCCCAACGAGCACGACACCATCATCGGTCCGCTGATCAACGCGGACGCACTCGCGATGGTCAAGGGCCGTGTCGACCAGGTCGTCGCAATGGGCGGGCGCGTGCTCGCCGGCGGCGAGGCGGTCGGGCCGTGCTACCAGGCAACGGTGATCACCGACGTGCCGGCGGACTCGGACTTCGCGAAGCACGAGACGTTCGGGCCGGTGCTCGCGGTCGAGGTGGTGGACAGCGCGGACGAGGCGATCTCGCGCGCGAACGCCACGACGTACGGGCTCAGCGCGGGCATCCTCACGAGTGACGCCGACCGGGGGATGGCGCTCGCGCAGCGGCTCGAGTCGGGGATCGTCCACATCAACGACCAGCCGGTCGGCGACGAGCCGCAGATGCCGTTCGGGGGCGTCAAGGACTCCGGCTGGGGCCGCTTCGGCGGGCAGGCCGTGATCGACGAGTTCACCGAGCTGCGGTGGATCACGGTCCAGAGCGGGACGCATCCCTATCCGTTCTAGGAGCGACGCATGATCGTCCCCCTCAGCGACGCGATTCGCGACCTCGTGCGCGACGGCGACACCGTCGCGCTCGAGGGCTTCACGCATCTCATTCCACACGCGGCCGGACACGAGCTCATTCGCCAGGGAAAGCGGGAGCTGACGCTCGTCCGCATGACGCCGGACGTCGTGTACGACCAACTGATCGGGATGGGATGCGCGCGGAAGCTCGTGTTCTCGTGGGGCGGCAATCCCGGCGTTGGATCGCTGCACCGGCTGCGCGACGCGGTCGAGCGCGGGTGGCCGTCGCCGCTCCAGCTCGAGGAGCACTCACACGCAGGAATGGCGGCGGCGTACGCGGCAGGTGCGTCCAACCTGCCGTTCGCAGTGTTGCGGGGTTACAGCGGCGACCTGCCCGCGCACACGCGCGTCGAGACCGTGACGTGCCCGTTCACCGGCGAAGAGCTCTCGGCCGTCCCGTCGCTGCGGCCGGACGTCGCAATCGTTCACGCCCAGCAGGCCGACCTGCGCGGCAACGTCCACCTCTGGGGCATCCTCGGCGTCCAGAAGGAGACGGTGCTTGCGGCCTCGCGCGCGATCGTCACCGTCGAGGAGATCGTCGACGAGATCGAGCTCAAGCCGGGCGGCATCGTGCTGCCGAGCTGGGTGCTCGACGCGGTGTCGCGTCGCACCGGGCGGCGCACATCCGTCGTACGCGCACGGCTACTACGACCGGGACAACGACTTCTACGTCGCCTGGGACGAGATCAGCCGCGACCGCGACCGCTTCCAGGCGTGGATGCAACGACACGTGATCGACACCACGGATGTCGCCGGGTACCACGCGAGCCTCACTGCCGAGGTCACCGCCGCGTGAGCGCAAACGGCGACGGTCAGTTCTCCGCGGACGAGATGATGGCCGTCGAGGCGTCTCGGCGACTCGCGAACGGGACAGTCTGCTTCGTCGGCATCGGCCTGCCCAGCACCGCCGCGAATCTCGCCCGGCGCACGCACGCACCCGACTGCGTCCTCGTCTACGAGAGCGGCACGATCGGCGCGAAGCCCACGAAGCTGCCGCTCTCGATCGGCGACGGCGAGCTCGCCGACACCGCCGACGCAGTCGTCTCCGTCCCCGAGATGTTCGCCTACTGGCTCCAGGGAAACCGCATCGACGTCGGCTTTCTCGGCGCGGCGCAGATCGACCGCCACGGGAATCTCAACAGCACGGTCATCGGCGACTACGACCATCCGAAGGTCCGCCTGCCCGGCGGCGGCGGCGCGCCGGAGATCGCGACCGGCGTGCGCGACGTCTTCGTCATGCTGCGCCAGACGCCGCGCGCGTTCGTCGAGCAGCTCGACTTCACGACGAGCATCGGCGACCGCGTGCGAGTCGTGGTCACGGATCTCGGCATCCTCGAGCCGCAGGGCGGGGAACTCACGCTCGTCGCCGTGCATCCCGGCGTCGACATCGACGATGTGCAGGCCTCGACCGGCTGGGACCTGCGCATCGCGGAAGACGTCAGGGTCACGGAGCCGCCGAGCGACGCCGAGCTGGCGGAGTTGCGCACACTCGACCTGAGGGCGCACGGATGATCAGCGAGGACTCGCAGATCGTCCTGCCGGACGATCCGAGCTTCGGACCGGAGGTGCAGGTCGACTACCCCGGCTACCGCTCGACGCGGTGGCGCGCACCCGACCGGCCGCTCGTGACGCTGCCGGAAGATCGGCACGATCCGAGGGGGCCGGTGTTCGGCGAGAGCACGATCGACGAGCGCGACCACGATCTGACCGTCCGCCACGACGGTGAGCCACTCGGGGAGCGGATCACCGTCACGGGCCGCCTGCTCGACGTCGACGGCCGTCCGTTGCGAGGTGCGCTCGTCGAGATCTGGCAGGCGAATGCCGCGGGCCGCTACAAGCACGACGTCGACCAGCACCCCGCGCCACTCGATCCCAACTTCGACGGAGCGGGACGATGCCTCACCGACGACGACGGGCGCTACCGCTTCGTGACGATCAAGCCGGGCTCGTATCCCTGGGGGAACCACGAGAACGCGTGGCGTCCTGCGCACATCCACTTCTCCGTGTTCGGGCGTGCGTTCACACAGCGGCTCGTGACGCAGATGTACTTCCCGGGCGACCCGCTCTTCGAGTTCGATCCGATCTTCCACTCGGTGCGCGACCCGAAGGCGCGGGAGCTCCTCGTCTCGCGCTTCGACCTGGCCACGACCTCGCCCGCGTGGGCGCTCGGCTACCAGTGGGACATCGTCCTCGGCCGCGGCGGCCCCGGTTCGACGCCGTTCGAGGAGGACGGCGCGTGACCCTCGGGCAGACGCCGTCGCAGACCGTTGGTCCGTTCTACACGATCGGCCTCTGCAGGCGACGCGACGACGAGCTCGTTCCTCCGGGCTCGCCCGGGGCTCGCACGCTCTCCGGGCACTTGATCGACGGGCGCGGCGAGGCGATCGTCGACGGCATGGTCGAGGTGTGGGATGCGGTCGGGCGCCGTTGGGGCCGCAGCGGCACCGACAGCGAGGGGCGCTACTCCTTCGTCGTGGCGAAGCCGGGCGCCGAGGACGGTCGTGCGCCCCGCTTGGAGGTCTTCGTGTTCGCGCGCGGGCTCCTCAGGCATCAGCTCACGAGGATCTACTTTCCCGACGAGCCGGAGGCGAACGAGGCCGACCCCGTGCTGTCCGCGCTGGATGAAGGTGCGCGCCGGACGCTGGTCGCCCAGGCACAAGGCGCCGACTTGTTGTTCGATATCACCATGCAGGGCGATTCGGCGACCGTGTTCTTCGCTCATTGACCACGTTCGCGGCGCTGTTCGTGCCGGCGCCTCTTCGTGCGGCGGTCTCGGATGGAGCGTGGCTCGCCGCCATGGTCGACGTCGAGCGTGCGCTGGCGAACGCAGCGGCAGGCGCGGGATTCGTTCCGGCGGAAGCAGCGGTCGCGATCGGCGAGCAGTGCGATCCCGGGCTCTACGACGTCGAGCGGCTGTGCGACGAGGGCCGTGCTGCCGGCAATCCCGCAGAGCCGCTCGTCCGTGCGCTGCGCGAGCGTGTCGGAGGCGACAACGCACGCTGGGTGCACGTCGGCGCGACGAGCCAGGACGTCATGGACAGCGCAGCGATGCTCGTCGCGCGGAACGCTCTCGGTCTGATCGACGACGAGCTCGACGGGATTGCCCGTGCATGCGCGCGGCTTGCGGAGGAGCATCGGGGAACCGCGATGGCGGCGCGCACGCTCCTGCAGCAGGCCGTGCCGACGACGTTCGGGTTGAAGGCAGCCGGTTGGCTCGTCGGAGTACTCGACGCACGCTCTCGCCTCGGCAGATTGACGCTCCCGGCGCAGCTCGGCGGCGCAGCCGGAACGCTCGCGGTGTTCGGGACCAGCGGGACGGAAGTAGCGCGCCTCTTCGCAGAGGAGCTCGGGCTCGCCGAGCCCGCACTGCCGTGGCACGCGCACCGCGGACGCATTGCCGAGCTGGCGGGCGGGCTCGCTGCGGTCGCATCGGCGTCGGCGAAGATCGGGCTCGACGTCGTCCTGCTTGCGCAGACGGAGGTGGGCGAAGTCTCGGAGGCGCCTGGAGGGCAGTCCTCGACGATGCCGCACAAGCGGAATCCTGCACGGGCGGTGCGCGCGCGTGCGTGCGCGCGCGGCGTGCACGCACAGGTGCACGTGTTGACGGAGGGCGAGCACGAGCACGAGCGCGCCGCCGGCGCGTGGCACGCCGAATGGAACGCGCTGTCCGAGGCGCTCGCGCTTGCCGGCGGAAGTGCGGCGGCGATCCGCGACTGTCTCGACGGGCTCGAGGTCCACGCGGACAGCATGCGCGCGAACATGAGCGACGACCTGTTCGCCGAGCGCGACTCACTCATGGAGAAGGGCATTCTCGCGGCGGACGGCGACGCGGCGTACCTGGGCTCGGCAAACGTCTTCGTCGACCGAGCGCTCGAGCGGTTCCGGGAGACGCAGTGACGCTCGCGTACAGGCTCGCCGGCGCCGACGACGCGCCCGTGCTGGTCCTCTCCGGCGGCCTCGGCACGACGACCGCGATGTGGGATGCGCAGGTGCCTGTGTTCACGCACCACTATCGCGTGCTCAGCGTCGACCAGCCCGGCCACGGAGACTCTCCCGTCCCGGACGGACGGATCGCCGTCGAGGACATCGCGCGGAGCCTCCTCGGGTTGCTCGACGATCTTGGAGTCGAGCGCGTCTCGTTTTGCGGACTCTCGCTTGGAGGCATGGTCGGGCAATGGCTCGGAGCGAGCGCGCCCGAGCGCATCGAGCGCCTCGTGCTCGCCTGCACCGGCGCCTCGCTCGGTGAGAAGGCGATGTACGACGAGCGCGCCGAACGTGTCCGCCGGGAGGGGCTCGACGTTGTGGTCGACGGCGCACGGGAGCGGTGGTTCAGGCCGTCGTTCCGCGATTCGGAGGAGGCGGTGCGGATCATCGAAGACCTTCGGAGCATTCCGCCCGACGGCTACGCCGCGTGCTGCGAGGCGGTGGGTGCCTTCGACTTCCGGGGCGACGTGCAGCGGATTGCGGTGCCGACCCTCGTGCTCTTCGGTGAGGAGGATCCCGTCACCATGCCGCCGGTCATCGACGAGCTCGCGGCGATCCCGCACTCGCGGGTGGTCGGCGTCGCGCAGGCGGCGCATCTCGCGAACGTCGAGCAGCCCGAAGCGTTCTCGGCCGCGGTGTTGTCCCATCTCCAGGAAGGCGCGTAGACATGAGCGACGACGCGTACGAGCGCGGAATGAAGGTTCGCCGCGAGGTGCTCGGCGACGAGCACGTCGACAAGTCCATCGAGCGCACGACCGCGTACACGAAGGACTTCCAGGACTTCATCACACGCTACGCCTGGGGCGAGGTCTGGTCGCGTCCCGGCCTCGACCGGCGCTCGCGCAGCTGCATCGCGATGACGGCGCTCGTCGCGATCGGCCGCTTCGACGAGCTGGGGATGCACATCCGCGCAGCGCGCAGGAACGGCCTGTCGCCGGAGGAGATCGGCGAGGTGCTGCTGCAGTGCGCTGTCTACTGCGGCGTGGCGGCAGCGAACAGCGCCTTCCACGTCTTCCAGCGCGTGCTCGACGAGGACGGGATCTGAGAACCCAGGTCGGGATCGTCGGCGCCGGGCCGGCGGGGCTTACCCTCGCCCGGCTGCTCGAGGTCGCCGGCATCGACAGCGTCGTGCTCGAGACCCGCGATCGAGAGTACGTCGAGCACCGCATCCGCGCAGGCGTGCTCGAGCAGGGAACCGCCGATCTGCTCAAGGAGCTCGGCGTCGCCGAGCGGCTGGAGCGCGAGGGCATCGTGCACGACGGGGTCAATTTCCAGTTCAGCGGCGAGCGGCATCGCGTGCCGTTGCGCGAGCTGACGGGCCGCTCGATCGTCATCTACGGACAGACCGAGGTCGTGAAGGATCTGATCGCCGCACGGCTCGCGGGCGACGGGGCGCTGCATTTCGAAGTTGGCGACGTGAGCGTGCACGAGCTGGAGTCCGAGCGGCCCGTGATCCGGTACAGCCACGACGACGTGGAGCACGAGCTCGAGTGCGACGTGATCGCAGGCTGCGACGGGTTTCACGGCGTGTGCCGGCCGAGCATCCCGAGCGGTGTGCTGACGACCTTCGAGCGCGAGTATCAGTTCGGATGGCTCGGCATCCTGGCGCAGGTCGCGCCGTCGATGGACGAGGTCGTGTACGTGCATCACGAGCGGGGATTCGCGCTCCTCTCGCTGCGCTCGCCCGAGTTGTCGCGCTACTACGTGCAAGTGCGTCATGACGAGGACGTCGCCGACTGGCCCGACGCCCGAGTCTGGGAAGAGCTGCAGTTGCGCACGGCACTCGACGGCTGGAAGCTCGAAGAGGGGCCGGTGCTCGAGAAGGGCGTCACCGGGATGCGCAGCTTCGTCACCGAGCCGATGCAATACGGGCGCCTCTTCCTCGCAGGCGATGCGGCGCACATCGTGCCGCCCACCGGCGCGAAGGGGCTCAATCTCGCGATCCACGACGTGCGCACGCTCGGCGAGGCGCTCGTCCGCTGGTATCGCGACGGCGACGATTCGCTCCTCGATGCGTACTCGGCCACGTGCCTCCGCCGCGTCTGGCGCGCGGAGCACTTCTCGTGGTGGATGACCTCGATGCTGCACCGCGCCGGCGACGACCCGTTCGACCTGCAGCTGCAGCTCTCGCAACTCCGCTACCTCACGACGTCCCGCGCCGCGGCGACGTCGCTCGCCGAGAACTATGTAGGCCTGCAGACCGTCTAGCGGCGCATCGCTTCGCTCGCTTCACGGGGGAAACCAGTTTCCGCCGTGGGCCCCCTTCTGGGTCGTGCTCTCGGCCGGACGCTTCACTGCTCTCGCCGAACAAGTTCGGCTCCGCGACGGGCCGTGTTCCAAAGAGTCATCTTGACGATCGGAGGTGTCTGACACCCCTGCGTGTCAAGGTGGCTGCGGTCGACGTGTCCAACTACCGCGATGTGAAGAAGCGCTGCGGGTTCTCGACCAGCATCTGATCGATCTGCGCCTGCGTGACGCCGGCGTCGAGCAGTGCCGGGAGGATCTTCGTCGAGATATGCAGGTAGTCCGCGTGCTCGTCGGCGAAGTACGGGTTCTCGAACATGAAGTCGAAGAAGCACGCCGCATCGTGGCCGAGGTGCACGCGGTCGGCATATCCCTCAGCGAGGATCGCAGTGAGCGTTTCGATGCGGTTCGCGTCGGGGTTGAAGTGCTCGATGTTGAAGCGATCGCAGCCGATGCTCGCGCCGGTGTCGGCGATCGCGCGGATGTAGTCGAGGTCGTTGCTGTCGCCCATGTGGGCGATCACGATCCTCGTCGGATCGACGCCTGCCTTCATCAGCGCGTCGAGCGCGAGCAGCCCCGTCTTCGCCGGCGCGTTCGTATGCACCATCACCGGCACGCCGGTCTCGATGGCTGTCGCGGCGACGACGGAGAGGATGCGCGGCACGTCGGCGATGATCCCGTGCTCCTCGACGGCGCACTTGAGGAACGCGGCCTTGACGCCGGTGTCGTCGATGCCTTCGCGGATCTCGCGGACGAAGAGCTCGATCAGCGCGTCGTCGCTGCGATAGGCGAGGAAGCTCGGCAGCTCGAGAAAGGCGTAGACCCCGCTCGCCACGATGATGTTCAGGTCGACCTCGACATTGACCCGCTGGATGCGCGGGATGTAACGGCCGAGCCCCGGAGCGGTCGGGTCGACGATCGTGCGGATCCCACTGTCTCGCAGCCGCTGCAGCTTCGCGACGGCGTCGGCGACGCGAAGCTCCTCGTCCCAGTAGCTCGCACCCCAGGCGTGCCCGTAGTTCTGGAGCGCCTCCTGGTCGAGGACGAAAACGTGCTCGTGCATGAGCGTCGGACCGAGCTCGGCGAGCCCGACAGGTCCGAGGACGGTCTCGACGGTGTCCATTGAGCGCGAGCCTAGCGCTCGCGCCGGGGTGCAACCACCAATAGTGTTTTGCCGGTGAGCCTGCTCGTCCCCGTGCGGTTTGGCCTCGTCCGCATTCGCGCGCACGGCCAGCGGACGCTCGTCGTCGCAACGGGCATCGCCGTCGCCGCCGCGGTGCTCGCCATGACCGCTGTCGGCTCGGTCGCCGTGCAGGACCGCGCCGCGCAACGGGCGCTCGGCGCGCTGCAGCCGTCGGATCGTTCGGTGCAGGCGGTGTGGAGCGGTGTGCCCGGCCAGTCGGAGCTCTCGCTGCCGCAGCTCGACCGCCTCGCGCGGAGCGCGCTCGAGCCGGTCCTCGGCCGGCAGCCCTTCGCCGTCGCGGTCTTTCGGCAGGCGACGTGGGGCGGGGCCTTCGTGAACCTCGGCGCGGTCGACGGCCTCACGCGCTGGGTAGCGCTCCGCAGCGGGACGCTCCCGGCGCCGTGCACGCCGTCCCGCTGCGATCTCATCCAGATCGGCGGCGCACCGGTCGCACCGCGACTGCCGTACCTCCACGTCGTCGGCCGCGGTGTCTTCCGCAGCGGGGCGCCGCTCAGCGCCTACTTCGCCGCCACCGGGGGACACCGGCCGCCGATCCTCGTCGCGAACGGCGTCCGCGGGTTCTCGCACCTCCCGCTGCCCGACGCCGGCACCATCGCCCGCACCTACGGCTGGGTCGTCCCCGTGGCGCCGGGCTCGATCCACTCGTGGGAGCTGCCCGCGTTCGGCGCCCGCCTCGACCGGGCGCAATCGAGACTCGAGCAGGCCACCGACCTCTTCACCGTGTCCGCGCCCACCGACGCGATCGCGGCGACGCGGGCGACCGGACGGGTCGCCGGCGAGCGGCTGCTGATCCTCGGCGGCGACGCGGCGGTGCTGTTGCTCGGCTTCGCGGTGCTCGCGTCGACGAGGTTGCGCCGCGACCAGTTCGCTGTGCGACGGCGTCTCACGTGGTTCGGCGCCCGGCGGTCGCAGATCCTGCTCGTCGCGGCCACGGAGGTGGCCGTGATCACGCTTGGCGCGACACTCGTCGGCTGGCTCGTCGGGAGTGCCGTCGGTGCGGTCTTCGCGCGCCATCTCGACGCGCCCGGGCTGCTGGCAGTCCAGCACTCGGTGCTGACAGGACGTGCACTCGCGATCGCGTGCGCACTCGCCCTGCTGACCGGAGTCGTCATGCTGACGGCGCTGCGCACCGACGCGGTCGCATTCGGCGGCGTGCGGGTCACCGTCGTCGACGTCGCTGCCCTCGGCGCGCTCGGTGCCGTGTTGCTCGCGCTCGCCCGCGGCAAGGCCGACACGACTGCGCTTTCGAGCGGAGGCACGGGCGTCGTGCTGCTCTTGCTCCCCGGGCTCGTGCTCTTCGTCCTTGCCGTTGCGGTGGCGCGTCTTCTGGCTCCGCTGCTGAGGGGCGTCGAGCGAACGGGCCGGCGGGCGCCCGCGCGGCTGAGGCTCGTGCTCCTTTCGCTCGCGCGCTCACCAGGCCGCTTCGTACTCTCGATCGTCTTCTTCGTGCTCAGCGTCGGCATTGCGCTATTCGCGATCGCCTACCGGGCTACCCTCGAGCGGGGGGAGCTCGAGCAGGCTCGGTACGCGGTCCCCGCGCCGTATGTGCTCCAGGAGAGCCTCGAGCAGCTCGTGAGCGTGCAGCAGGCGGCCCCGGCGGCGCGATACGCGGCGCTCGGGCGGACGACACCCGCCCTCCGCGACTCGGGCTACGTGCTCGGCAACGCCGGACGCGACTTCACGCTGCTTGCACTCCCCGCCGCGGAGATCACGCGCCTGGACGGGTGGCGCGCGGACTTCGCGGCGCAGACGCCCTCCGAGCTCGCCCGGTCGATCGCCCCCGCACAGATCCCGCGTCTGAGCGGCGTCGCACTGCCGCCCGATGCCGCGCAGCTGACCGTTCCGCTCGACGTCGCCGGCGACCCGCTCGGCGTCGCGCTTGTCGTCCTCAACCGTCGCGGCGACTTCACGACGCTCTCGCTCGGCCAGCTCGGGCGCGGCCCGCACGCGCCGACGGTGGTCGTGCCCCGCGCCGCGCGCGGAGGCCGGCTCGTCGCCGTGCGCCTGTCGTTCCCGGTGATTGCCGCGTTCGTCGCGGGCCACAAGGAGAGCGGCACGGGGCTCTCGGTGTCGGATGCGGCGGTCGGAGTGTTGCGACTCGGCCGCCTACACGCAGGAAACCGGGTATTGCCGCCGCTCCGGGAGTGGGTCGGCACCGGCGGCGTTCGCAACGACAAGGGTGCGGTGCACTACCTGCTCAACCGCGCAGCCGACTCGGTCCTCCGGCCGCACGAGCCGCTCGAGGGAAGCACCGTCCCGGTGATCGCATCGCCGGCGATCGCCGGAGCCGCGGGGTCCGACGGGACACTGCCGCTACAGGTCGGGAACCGCACCGTGCTGGCGCAGGTCGTCGGAGTGGCGCGCCACTTCCCGAGCATCGACGGGCAGCTCGTCGTCGCGGACCTGCCGACGTGGCTCGTCGCCGCCAACACGGCCGAGCCGGGTACGAGCGTGCCGAGCGAGCTGTGGCTCGACGCGCCGCCGGCGGCTGCCCGGCAACTCGCCCAGCGCCCGTTCTCCCTCCTCGACGTCACCTCGCAGCGCGCGACGCTCGCCCAACTCCGCAGCGATCCGCTGTCGCGCGGCGCACTGGCACTCCTGCTCGTCACGGGGATCGTCGCAGCCGTGCTCGCCGCCGTCGGCCTTCTCCTCACCGTCGTGGGTGACCTGCGCGACGAGAGCGGCGAGCTCTACGACCTCGAGGCGCAGGGCGCGACCCCGCGCGACCTCCGGCGGCACGTACTGCTGCGCGCGTCGATCGTCGCCGTGCTCGGCGTGCTTGGCGGCATCGCGGCAGGCGCGATCGTCAGCGCGCTCGTCGTGTCGGTCGTGACCGTCACCGCCGGCGCCGGCGTCGCGTTGCCGCCGTTGCGGCTCACGGTCGACTGGCAGCTCGCAGCCCTGGCACTCGTGGCACTGGCGGTCGCGTCCGGTGTTGCGATCCTGCTCGCCACACGCAATGCGTACGCGCGCGTCTCGGGCTGGCGGTTCTCGGAGGGAATCGAGTGAGCGCCGCCGTCGAGGCCGTCGATCTCTTCCGCATCTTCTCCTCACCCGAGGGGACGTCCGTCGCCCTCCAGGGGCTCACGCTCGATGTCGAGGAAGGCGAGCTGATCGTCGTCTTCGGGCCGAGCGGTTCCGGTAAGAGCACCCTCCTGCGAATCCTCGCGGCCCTCGACCGGCCGTCGGCGGGAACCGTGCGCGTGTTCGGCGAGGACCTCCGCACGCTGCGCGGACGCGGGCTCGCGGAGTACCGCTCGCGCACGCTTGGCTACGCGGACCAGCACTACACACGCGCGCTCGCACCCGAGCTCACCGCGCATCAGCTCGTCGCTCTGCGCCTCTCCCTGCTGGGCGCTCCCGCGCCCGAGAACGCCCGAGCCGCCGATGCGCTGCTCGAGCGCGTCGGCCTGCTCGACCGCCGCGACGCCCGCCCGTCGGAGCTCTCGGGCGGCCAGCAGCAGCGGGTTGCGATCTGCGCCGCGCTCGTCCATCGTCCGCGCCTCTTCATCGCCGACGAGCCGACCGGTGAGCTCGATGCCGTCAACGCAACCGAGATCTACGAGCTCGTGCGCGAGCTTTCGCGCGACACCGGTGTGACGACGATCGTCGTGAGTCACGATCCCGAGTCCGCGCGCGTTGCCGACCGTGTCGTTCAGATTCGCGACGGGCGTGTCAGCGCCGAGAGCAGGGCGGGCGAGCACGCGGAGGCGGTCGTGAATCGCGGCGGCTGGATCCGGTTGCCGGAGGAGCTCGTCGGCGATACGGCGAGAGCTCGGCTCGAGCCCGTGCCCGGAGGGATTCTCGTGCGGGTTGACGAGCGAGCCGCTGCGCCGCCGCCGGGGGTCGTCGTCGAGCTTCCGGCCGGGGGGCCTGTCGTCGCCGAGACCGTCGAGCTCACGAAGGTGCACGGGCAGGGCGCGCACGCGACCGAAGTGTTCCGTGAGCTCTCACTCGGCTTCGCGGCCGGCCGCCTGTGCGCGGTGACGGGGCCTTCGGGCTCGGGGAAGTCGACACTCCTCCATCTGCTGGCCGGGCTCGACCTTCCGACCGGTGGCGACGTCGTCGTCGCGGGCACGCCGCTGTCGCAGCTCGATGCCACCGGCCGGGCGGAGCTCCGCCGCGATCGCATCGGTCTCGTCACGCAGGGCACCGACCTCGTTCCGTTCCTCACCGCACAGGAGAGCGTCGAGCTCGCCCTGGCGCTGCGGGGCGTGGCTCGCGGAGAGGCGGCCGAGCGCGCGGCGGTCTCGCTGGCCGCGGTCGGCCTCGCCGAGCTCGCGGGTCAACGGGTCGCGCGCCTCTCGATGGGCGAGCGGCAGCGCGTCGCGCTCGCGCGCGCTCTGTCGGCACGGCCGGAGCTGCTGCTCGCCGACGAGCCGACTGCGCGCCTCGACGAGGCGAACGCACGCGCCGTCGGAGTGCTCTTCGCCGAGTTGGCCCACCGCACGGGTACTGCGATCGTGTGTGCGACACACGATCCGGTGCTCATCGAGCACGCCTCGAGCGAGGTCGTGCTCGGTACGGTGGCCGCGTGACCCAGGCGAGCGCGAGTGTCGATCTGCTCTTGCGCGGCTATCGCGCGTTCGTCGCGGGCGATCTCGACGCGATCGAGAACATGCTCGACCCCGAGGTGGAGTGGGTGGGAGTCGGCGAGGTCGCGGGCACTGCCGACCGTGCCGACGTCCTCGAGATCCTGCGCGGGCGCCTCGAGGAGCAGTACTCGGTGACGCTCGACCGCTGCATCGGCATCGGCGACCGCGTTGTCGTGAGCATGCGCTTCTCGCGTACCGAGGCGGATCCGACGGATGAGCGCCCGCTCCAGTCACGGCGTACGTTCCTCGTCGGTCGGTACGCCGCCATCGTCACGATGCGTGACGGCCGCGTGGTACGGGTCGACGAGCAACCGAACCTCGCGGCTGCGCTCGAAGCTGCCGGCGTCGACGAAGAGGCGCAGTGACCCGGGTTCTCATAACCGGGTTCGAGCCGTTCGGCGGCGAGACGATCAATCCGTCGGCGAAGCTCGTCGAGGCTCTGTCCACTGCTCCGCCGCCGGACATCCACCTCGAGACCGCCGTGCTCCCTGTCGCCTATGCGCGCACCGCGGACGCGCTCCGGGCCGTCGTGCACGCCGCGGCGCCCGACCTCGCGATCTGCTTCGGCCAGGCCGAGGGGCGCACCGGAATCTCGATCGAGCGCTTCGCGCACAACCTCGACGGGCCCGATCGCCCCGACAACGATGGAGTCTCATCCGGCGTGGAGATCGATCCCGATGGACCGGTCGCGTATCGCTCGACCCTGCCGGTGGCCGAGATCGTCGCGGCGCTGCATGCGGAAGGCATCCCGGCCCGCGAGTCGCGTGACGCCGGCGGCTTTCTCTGCAACCACGTCTTCTACGTGTTGATGCAGACGCTCGAGCGCGACCGGCCGCAGGCGCGCGGCGGCTTCGTGCATGTGCCGCTGCTCCCGGAGCAGGCGCTCGACGCGGACGCTGCGAGCATGCCGCTCGACGTGCTCGTGCAGGCTGCGCGAGTCGCGATCGCTGCAGCCGTCAGCTGACGCGGAAGGTGCCGCGAATCGCGTTGCTGCCGGCGGCGCTCCGGCTGGCGTAGTGGTACGTGCCGCGCACGCCGAAGTTGATCGCGAGGTAGCGGAACTTGCGCGGGGGAACGGCGATCGTGCGGCCGGCGAGCGTGAAGATGCGGCGACTCGACGTCGTGTTCCGCACCTTGAACTGCACGTAGTAGCCGCGGCGCACCTGTGTCGACGAGAGGGTCACGGTCTTGGTCCTCAATGCGACGTCCACGCCGACGATCAGATCCGGCCGCGTCGTCGCGTGCGCAGCGGGAACTGACAGCGCCAGCATCAGCGCGAGGAGGACAAGCACAGCGCGCACGCGAGGCCTACTTCGTGATCTTCTGCGTGACGTACGTCGAGACGTCCGCGATCTGCTTGGCCGTCAGCTGATCCTTGAACGCCGGCATGCCGCCGCCCCCGTTCTCGACCTGCTTGACCACGGTGGCGTAGTCCTTCGCGCTCGGAATCGTGGTGAGGTCTGGCCCGCCGTTACCGCCGTGTCCGTCGGCGCCGTGGCAGGAGACGCAGTTGTTCGCGAAGACCGTCGCCCCCGCGACGGCATTGCCCTTGACCGCCGCGCTCGTGGTGGTCTTGCCGCCGCCCTCGCCGCCGTGCTGCGTCCCGGTGCCCTTGCCGGGTGCCGCCGCCGGGCCGAGCGAGCCGTCGAGCGCGAACAGCCAGAGGTTGTCCCCGTGCGGAGTCGCCGCCAGCGAGTTGCCGCCCGCGAGGAACGCGATGTACTCCTTGCCGTTCTGCTGGAAGATCGTCGACGTGTTGTTCGCGCCGGCGCCCGTCTGGAAGCTCCAGAGCAGGTCACCGGTCGTGGCGTTGTACGCCTGCAGCTCGCCCTTGTTGCGGCCGACGAACACGAGGTTGCCGGCACTCGTCGCCGTGCCTGCGTAGCACGGCTCGGGGAACGTCTTCTGCCAGACGACCTTGCCGCTCGTCGCGTCGATCGCGCTGAACGTTCCGGTTCCCTCGGGCCACGCGACACCCGCGGCGCCCGCGACGCCGGTGTAGTTCTTTCCGGGCGCCACGAACGGCGTGTTCTGGGCCTGGAAGCCGACCCACGACACTGCCGAGCAGACGTAGATCATGTGCGTCTTCTCGTTGTAGCTCACGGGCTGCCAGTTGACGCCGCCCTGCGGCCCCATGCCGTAGATCAGGAGCTTGCCCGGCGGCGGGGGCGTGAACGGGACCTTCGCGACGACCTGCGGCACCTTCGCGAGCGGGCCGACTGCCTGGCTCTTCACGCGTTCGACGTCCTTCGCCGGCACCGCGCCGTTCGGGACGAACTCGGCGGTGCCGTTGTTCGGGATCGGCTGCGTCGGCCAGGTCTGCTGCTCGGCATTCTGCGGGACCGGCGTCTCCGTGATCCCGTAGAGCGGCTTGCCGGTCGCGCGGTCGAGCATGTAGAGCCAGCCCGTCTTGCTCGCCTGCGCGATGCCCTGGTGTCCGCCGACGTCGAACAAGACGACCGGGCTCGCAGAGTCGAAGTCCCAGATGTCGTGATGGACCTGCTGGAAGTACCACTTGAGATGGCCGGTCTTCAGGTCGAGCGCGACGATCGACGCGGCGTACAGGTTCTTGCCCGGGCGCTCGCCGCCGAACCAGTCCGAGCCGGCGTTGCCCGTCGAGAAATAGATCAGTCCGAGCTTCGGATCGACGGCCGGCGCCTGCCAGATCGTCGCGCCGCCGCGCAGATACTCCTTCGACCCTGCGGGCCACGTGTCTCCGCCCGGATCGCCGGGGCCGGCGGTCGTGTACCAGCGCCAGACCTGCTTTCCGGTCGCGGCGTCGAGTGCCTGGAGGAAGGACCGCGTGCCGAACTCTGCGCCGACGACTCCGATGTAGATCGTGCCGTCGACGTAGATCGGCGCGGCGGTGATCGTCTGGCCGAGCTGCCACTGGACGAGCTGCCTCGTCCAGACGGGCTTGCCGGTCTGCTGGTCGAGCGCCACGACCTCGCCGTCGAGCTGCCCGAAGTACACGCGGCCGTCGCCGATCGCCACGCCGCGGTTCAGCCAGCCGCAGCAGACCGTGGTGATCTTCTGTGAGATGCCGGAGGTGTATTTCCAGAGGATCTTCCCGGTCGCGACGCTGACGGCGAACACGTCGTTGTTGCCGGTCGAGACGTACATGACGCCCTTCCAGACGACCGGCTGGCTCTCCGCCGAGTACTTCGCGCCGACGCCCGAGCCGTCGAGGTGGGTCATCCAGACGCCCTTGAGCTGCGAGACGTTCGAGGTGTCGATCTGGTCGAGCGGCGAGTAGCGCTCGTTCCTCAGGCTGCCGCCGACGGTCGGCCAGTTGTCGGTGGGGGCGGCCGAGAGATCGTCGGCAGTGAAGTTCGGCGCCTTCTCGATCTGCGCCGCGCTCGTCGGAGAGGTGACTGTGGGGGCCGCCGCGGCAGCCGTCACGGTCTTCGTGCTGCTCGAGGCGGTGTAGTGCCCGACCAGCCAGCCGGCACCGGCGCCTGCGGCCACGAGGGCGAGCACGAGGATCATCAGCGCTCCCTCGGCTGTGGCCGTCGCCATCCGACTGCTTCGTGCCATTTCCCTCCGAACCTACCCGTGCGGCGGACGTCTACGTCGAGTCCGAACGGGTTGAACGTACCGTCCTCGCCCACCGTCAAACCCGTCCGGCAGAGGCTCGCCCGCGGAGCCTCGCCCGCAGAGCCTCGCCCGCAGAGCCTCGGAGCCTCCAGGTACAATTCGGATACCTAGTACACGGATTGGAGATGAAGATTGTGAGCGACCTGCTACTCGTCCCGCTCGAGGACACCGTGGTGTTCCCGGGCATGACCGTCACGCTGACGGTCGACGCCGGCGACGAGGCGCGCGTCCTCCTGGTGCCGAGGCACGATCAGGAGTACGCGAAAGTCGGAACGGTAGCCGAGGTGACCGACCGTGTCGGGCTGCCCGGCGGCGCCGTGGCCGTCGCCTTGACCGGCCTTCATCGCGGTGTCATCGGCGCCGCGCACACCGACTCCCAGGGACGCCTCCGCGCCGAGGTGGAGGAGCGCCCCGACGTGAATCCGCCGCCCGTGCAGACGCGGGAGCTGGAGCGCGAGTACCGCGCCGTGGTCGAGGAGATCCTCGAGATCCGCGATGCCGACGAGCGCATCCGCCAGTTCCTTCGCTCCATCACGGAGGCAGGCGCACTCGCCGACACCTGCGCGTACGCGCCCGACATCAACTTCGCCCAGCGCGTCGAGCTGCTCGAGGCGGTCGAGATCGTCGAGAGGCTCGAGCTTGCGCTCTCGCTTCAGCGTGAGCGGCTCGCCGAGCTGCAGGTGCGCCGTCGCATTCGCGACGACGTCGAGTCCGGCGCCCAGAAGCAGCAGCGTGAGTGGTTCCTGCGCAAGCAGATGGACTCGATCCGCAAGGAGCTCGGCGAGGACGAAGGTTCTGTCGTCGAGGAGTACCGCACGAAGATCGACGAGGCCGGCATGCCGGACGACGTCCGTGCACAGGCGGAGCGGGAGCTGCGCCGGCTCGAGACCATGGGCGACTCCTCCGGCGAGGCGTCGATGATCCGCACGTATCTCGACTGGCTGACCTCCGTGCCGTGGTCGAAGCGGTCCGACGAGACCCTCGATCCCGCGCACGCACGCGAGGTGCTCGACGCCGACCACGCGGGCCTCGACGACGTGAAGGAGCGGATCGTCGAGTATCTCGCCGTCCGCAAGCTCCGTCAGGAGCGAGGCATCGCGAACGACAAGCGCAGCGGGGCGATCCTCACGCTGATCGGGCCTCCCGGAACGGGCAAGACCTCGATCGGCGAATCGGTCGCGCGTGCAATGAACCGCGAGTTCGTGCGCATGTCGCTCGGCGGCATCCGCGACGAGGCGGAGATCCGCGGTCATCGCCGAACGTACATCGGCTCGCTTCCGGGCAGGCTCGTCCGCGCCCTTCGCGACGCCGAGACGATGAATCCGGTCATCCTGCTGGACGAGGTCGACAAGGTCGGCGCCGACTGGCGCGGCGATCCGTCGTCTGCGTTGCTCGAGGTGCTCGACCCTGCGCAGAACCACTCGTTCCGCGACCACTACCTCGACGTCGAGCTCGATCTGTCCGACGTGTTCTTCATCGCGACCGCGAACGTGGCCGAGACGATTCCCGGCCCGCTGCTCGACCGCATGGAGGTCATCCGCTTCGACGGTTACACGACCGACGAGAAGACCGCGATCGCACGCGACTATCTCTGGCCGCGCCAGCGCGAGCGGAACGGCCTGGAGGAGGACGAGGTGAGCGTCGACGACGACGTGCTTCGCACGGTGATCACCGAGTACTCGCGCGAGGCCGGCGTTCGCCAGCTCGAGCGGGAGCTCGGCAAGATCCTCCGCAAGACGGCGACGAAGATCGCCACGGGCGGCGTCGAGACGCCACTCGTCGTCGACATCGACGTCGTCCGCGATGCACTCGGACGCCAGAAGGTGTTCCACGAGGCTGCGGAGCGCACCGCCGTCCCGGGTGTCGCAACCGGGCTCGCGGTGACCGGCACCGGCGGGGACGTTCTCTTCGTCGAGGCGACCTCGATGGACGGCGGCACCGAGCTCATGCTCACCGGCCAGCTCGGTGACGTGATGAAGGAGTCGGCTCGGATCGCGCTGTCGTACGTGCGGTCGCACGCCGACGAGCTCGGTATCGATCCGAGGGCGTTCGAGAACCGGTCCTTCCACGTGCACGTTCCTGCGGGCGCGATCCCGAAGGACGGGCCGAGTGCGGGCATCACCATGGCGACGGCACTGGCATCGCTCCTCTCCGATCGTCCGGTGAAGCACACCGTCGGCATGACGGGAGAGGTGACGCTCCAGGGCCGCGTCCTCCCGATCGGCGGCCTGAAGCAGAAGGTGCTTGCCGCGCACGCGGCGGGTCTCACCGACGTGGTCATTCCGGAGCGCAATCGCGCCGACCTCGACGACGTCCCCGCGGACGTGCGCGAGGCGATGCGGTTCCACCCGGTGATGACGCTCGGCGAGGTACTCGAGCTCGCGCTCGAGGCGAAGCCCCAGCCGAACCTCCAGGTCATCTCGTAACGACGATGCGCTGTCGCACCTGCCAGCCGCTGCCCGAGGACGTCGCCCGCGCGGCGGAGCTCCTCGGGCGGCGGTGGGTGCTCGCGATCCTGTGGGCGTCCTCGGAGGCGGGCGCCGTCCGCTTCAACGAGTTCAAGCAGGCGCTGGAGACGATCCCGCCGCGCACCCTCGCCGCGCGGCTCTCCGAGCTCGAGGCCGCAGGCGTCCTGGAGCGGCAGGTTCTCCACACGCGACCGCCGCGGGTCGAGTACCGGCTCACCGACACGGGTCGCCGACTCGGCGCCCTCGTCGACGCGATGCGCGCGTACGCGGCGCACACATAGCGCGCCCCGCCGGTTTTACATCGATTTGACCCCGGCCCGCGGGGAAGGGTGCTATCCCTCGAGGTGCACCCGTCCGAGGAGGGATGACCCGTGAACGTGAAGCTCGTCGCCGCCGGCTCGGCACTCGTACTTGCCCTTGGTGGAGCTGGAGCAGCAGCCGCCACCACCGGTAATGGCGGCTCCGCAGCGCACCCGGCGCGGATCCCCGGCGTCACGCCCTCCGAGGCCGTCGGCACCGTGTTCGACGCCGCGCTTGCCTACCTCCAGATCGACAGGGAGACCCTGGCCAAGGATCTGAGGAGCGGACAGTCGCTCGCCCAGATCGCGGTGGCGCAGGGCAAGACCGCGGACGGCCTGGTCAACGCGACGGTCGCCGCCGCGCAGGCGCAGCTCGATGCGCTCGTCGGGGCCGGCAGGCTCGACGGCGCCCGCGAGCAGGCGTTGCTGACGAGGTTCCGCACCGCACTCACTGCGCTCGTCACGAAGACGCTTCCTGCAGCAAGGCAGGCAGGCACGACGCGGCCGCGGCCCGTGACGATGTTCCTTCAGCCGCTGCTCCTCTATCTCCGGCTCCACCTCGTGACACTGCCGAACGGTTTCCACCCGCTGCCCGCTCCGGTGCGGCCGGTTCAGCAACGGCTGAACAACGGCACGTCGCTCGCGCAGATCGCGATCGCCCATGCGAAAGCGACTCTCGACGCGCAGGTTGCGGCAGGCAAGCTCACCGCTGCACAGGAAGCCGCGCTCCTCGCGAGGCTCCAGGCCGCGACCGCATTCGGCGGCGGGCACTCGTAAAAACAGGCGGTCGCGCAGCGACCGTTCCGTTACGCCGCGGGCGAGAACGCCGCGATCTCACGCTGCTGCGCGAGCCGGTTGAGCGCCTGCCGCTCGATCTGACGGACGCGCTCGCGGGTGATGCCCATCTCGCGGCCGATCATCTCGAGCGACCGCGGCTCTTCCTCGCCGAGCCCGTACCGGGCGGTGATGACGAACCGCTCGCGGTCGGGCAGCGTGGCGATCGCCCGGTGCAGCGCATCCTCGCCGAGCGCGACGACGACGGACTCCTCGAGGTTTGTGTCGTCCTGAGCAACCATGTCGCCGAACGACGTGTCGGTGTCGGAACCCACCGGCTTGTCGAGGCTTGCGACCGTCCGCGCGGCCGTCCGCACCTCGCGCACGTGCTTCACCTGCAATCCCGTCTTCGTCGCGAGCTCTTCGTCCGTCGGCGGCCGCTCCATGTCGACGAGGAGCTCGCGCTCGGCGCGCGCGATCTTCTGCTCGCGCTCGACGATGTGCACGGGAATCCTGATCGTCCGCGACTTGTTCGCGACGCCGCGCTGGACCGCCTGGCGGATCCACCACGTCGCGTATGTCGAGAACTTGAAGCCCCGCCGCCAGTCGAACTTCTCGACGGCGCGGATGAGCCCGATGATGCCTTCCTGAATCAGATCGAGCAGCGAGAGGCCGTGGCCCTGGTACTTCTTCGCGATCGAGACGACGAGCCGCAGGTTCGAGTTGACCATCCTGTCCTTGGCGGCCTTGTCACCCAGCTCGACGAGCTTCGCGAGCTCGACCTCCTCCGCGGCCGTGAGCAGGGGATACCGTCCCGCCTCGTTGAGGAAGAGCTGGAGCGAGTCGCTCGTCATCGCGGCGACCTGCGGGTTCTCGTACCGCGTCTCGTCGATGTCAGGCAGACCGCAGTCGTCTGTGAGCTCGATCCCCTTCTCCTCGAGCGTCGCGTAGAGCCCGGCGACCTCGTCGTCGTCGATCTCGAGCTCCTGGAGAAGGGAAGTGAATGCGGAGAGATTGACGCAGCCCAGCTCTTCGCCGTACTCCATCAAGACTCGTAGCTGCTGGTGGCTCATGCTCTCTTCATCCCCGGCGAGGCGTTCTCGTAACCGGATCGCGCGTAATGAAACGGTGAAGGGCGCTTCCCCGCACCGTCACCCGGCTCCCGGGTAGAATCGCGCCGTGGTTGGCCGGCACTCCGTCTGGGAGCTCGTGTTCCTCATGGTGATCCTCAAGATCCCGATCGTGTATCTCTGCGGCATCGTGGTCTACGCGATTCGCTCCGAACCGGATCCCGAAGAGGGCGCATTCATAACGGCGCGGCTCGGGTCGGACGATTCCGGCCCCGGCTGGAGCCAGCGGCGCCGCCGCCGCTTCCGCCCAAGGCCGCACGGTGGGCCCACGCGCACGTATGCGCGTTCGCCGCGGACGGCGCAGGTCCATGCGAAGGGCAACCGCCGATGAGCGACATCGGCTACGAGAACAGTGCAACCCGGCCGTCGGAGATCGTTGCCGGGTTCCTCGCGGCCCTCGCGATCTTCGCCGCACTCATCTCGCTTGCGTGGCACCCGCTGCGGCTCGTCATGCCGGCGATCCTCATCGCATTGATCGCCGCAGGAATCGGGGGACGCTACCAGCGGCTCTCGTTCGCGGCGTGCATGATCTGCGCCGCCTGCTTCTTCTTCGGCCTGACGATCGCCGTCGTCACGAGCCGCCCGCTCTGGTAGAGCGGTTCTCCTTGCTACAACGGTCTCGATGACTTCTCGACCCGAGGTCGACGGACTGAACGCGGGGTACGCGGCCCTCGTCTTCGAGCAATACCTCGACAACCCCGCCTCCGTCTCGGATGAGTGGCGCGCGCTGTTCGAGTCGAGCCGGGCCGACGAGCTCGTGGCACTCCAGCCCGGGCTGGCGCGGCTGCTCGAGGGCTTCGAGTCGAACGGCGGGAACGGCCACCCGGTCGCCGTCGCGGCGCCGCCTGCTCCGGAGGCCGTCGACACGGAGCTGCTCGGCGGCGTGGCCGCCGGCATGGCCCTCGTGAAGGCCTTCCGGATGCACGGACATCTCGCGGCCCGGCTCGACCCGCTCGGATCGGAGCCTGCCGGCGACCCCGCGCTCGAGCCCGAGCGGCTGATCCCCAAGCTCACCCCCGAGCTTCAGGCGCGCATCCCCGCAGCGCTGCTCCGGCTGTATGTCGGCGCCGAGACCCTCGCCGACGCGCTTCCGCGTCTGCGGGAGGTGTACTGCGGCACGATCGCGTACGAGATCGAGCACATCTCCGATCACGAGGAGCGCGTCTGGCTCCGACAGGCGATCGAGTCCGGGAAGTACCGCCGCCCGCTGGCCGATGACGAGCGGGTGCGCCTACTCGCGCGGCTGTGCCAGGTCGAGGGGATGGAGCAGTACCTCCGTCGCGCGTTCCTCGGACAGAAGTCGTTCTCGATCGAAGGCCTCGACGTGATGGTTCCGATGCTCGACGAGTCGATCGAGCTCGCAGCCGACGAAGGCGCGCACGAGGTCGTCATCGGGATGGCGCATCGCGGCCGGCTGAACGTGCTCGCACACGTGGTCGGGCGTCCCTACGAGGTGATCCTGCGCGAGTTCGAAGGCGAGCGCACGATCGAGGCGGTGGTCTCGAGCGACGAGGGCGGTACGGGTGACGTGAAGTACCACCTCGGCGCCGAGGGCACCCGCGCGACCAGAGCCGGCGACATCACGGTCTCGCTCGCATCGAACCCGAGCCACCTCGAGGCGGTGGATCCGGTCGTCGAGGGCCGTGCGCGGGCCGAGCAGACCGACCGCTCGACACGCGAGGGCTATCACGACCCGAGCATCGCGCTCCCCGTCCTGATCCACGGCGACGCATCGTTCGCAGGGCAAGGCGAGGTCGCGGAGACGCTGAACCTCCAGGGGCTCGTGGGCTACTCGACCGGTGGCACGCTGCACGTGATCGGGAACAACCAGGTGGGGTTCACGACCGACCCGTCCGACGGGCGCTCCACCCGGTACTCGAGCGACCTTGCGAAAGGCTTCGACGTGCCGATCATCCATGTCAATGCCGACGACCCCGAGGCTGCGATCTCCGCGATCCGGCTCGCGCTCGCGTACCGGCGCAGGTTCGGCCACGACGTCGTCGTCGACCTCGTCGGCTACCGGCGGCACGGACACAACGAGCAGGACGAGGCGGCGTACACGCAGCCGCTCCTCGCGGCGGCGATCGCCGAGCACCCGACGGTACGGGAGCAGTTCGCCAGGCGTCTCGTCGAGGCGGGCGTGATCACGGAGGAGCAGGCGGCGGAGCTCTTCACCGACGTGCAGACGCAGCTCCGCGCGGCGCACGAGGCACTGAAGGAGTCGTTCGCGCACACGGCATCGCCGCTCCCGGCGGAGGGCCGCATCCCGGCCGGAACCGCTGAGGCGGTCGTCACCGCTGTGCCCGCCGACCGGCTGCGCTCGCTGAACGAGGAGCTGTTGCGCGTCCCCGAGTGGTTCACCCCGCACCCGAAGCTGTGGAAACAGCTCGAACGGCGCCGCGTCACACTCGACGAAGGCGGCATCGACTGGGGACAGGCGGAAGCGCTCGCATTCGCCTCGCTCCTCGTCGACGGCATCCCCGTGCGAATCACCGGACAGGACACCGAGCGCGGCACGTTCTCGCACCGGCACGCCGTCCTGCACGACGTGAACACGGGCGCCACCTTCACGACGATGCAGCACCTCGACGAAGCCTCTGCGTCGTTCGAGATCCACAACTCGCCGCTCTCCGAGTACGCGTGCGTCGGCTTCGAGTACGGCTACTCCGCCGCGGCGCCCGAGGCACTCGTGCTGTGGGAGGCGCAGTTCGGCGACTTCGTCAACGGGGCGCAGATCATCATCGACCAGTTCATGTCAGCAGGCCTGGCGAAGTGGCGCGAGCTCTCGCGCCTGACGCTCCTGCTGCCGCACGGCTACGAGGGCAACGGCCCCGAGCACTCGAGCGCGCGGCTCGAGCGCTTCCTCCAGCTCGCCGCGCAGGAGAACATCCGTATCGCGAACTGCACGACGTCGGCGCAGTACTTCCACCTCCTGCGGCGGCAGGCGCTCGACGCGACCGCACGGCCGCTCGTGATCATGACGCCGAAGGGCCTGCTCCGGCTGAAGCAGGCAGGGTCGACGCTCGACGACCTCGCACAGGGCGAGTTCCAGCCCGTGATCGACGATACGCAGGCCGATCGCGACGGCATCACGCGCCTCGTTCTCTGCTCCGGGAAGGTCTACTACGACATCGTCGGGCACGAGGACCACGAGAATGCGAGCTCGGTCGCCGTTGCGCGCCTCGAGCAGCTCTATCCGTTCCCCGTGGAGCAGGCAGCGGTGCTGCTGCGCGGCTATCCGAACCTGCGCGAGGTCGTCTGGGCGCAGGAGGAGCCGCAAAACATGGGCGCCTGGCGCGCGATCAGGCATCGCCTCGAGGAAGCGAAGCCCGACGGCGTGCCGCTGCTCTACGTCGGCCGGCCGTGGCGCGCGAGCCCGAGCGAGGGCTACCCGACCGCGCACCTGCGCGAGCAGGACCGAATCGTGCGCGCCGCCCTCGCCCCGTCGGCTCTGTCCGCCTCGTAGTGAGGCTCCCACGACGGCTCGAACGCGGCGACCTCGTCGGCATCGTGTCGCCGTCGTCGGCGGTCGCAGCCGGCGTCCCGCGCCGGTTCGAGCGTGGCGTCGCCGAGCTCGAGCGCCGCGGCTTCCGCGTCCGCGTCGGTGAGCACGCGCGCTCGCAGACCGGGTGGACCGCGGGCAAGCCGTCGGACCGCGCGGCCGATCTCCACGCGATGTTCGCGGATCCCGAGGTGCGCGCAATCGTGTGCACGATCGGCGGCTACAACGCGAACCAGCTGCTCGAGCTCCTCGATTACGAGCTGATCGCTGCGAACCCCACGATCTTCGTGGGCTTCAGCGACATCACGGCGCTGCACGGCGCGATTCACGCGCGGACGGGGCTCGCGACGATGCTCGGCCCCGCGTTGCTCCCGCAGTTCGGCGAGCTGGGCGGGGTGGACGCGTACACGTGGGACGCGTTCGAGCGAGTCGCCATGCGCGCCGAGCCGGCGGGCGTCTTCCGGCAGCCCGAGCACTGGTATCCGGAGCGGCTCTGGTGGGATCAGGAGGACGATCGGCCGCGCACTGCCGAGCCGGCGCCGCCGTGGCGTTCAGTTCGTCCAGGGAGCGCGGAAGGCCCGATCGTCGCCGGCAACGTCAACACGCTGCTCCTGCTCCACGGCACGCCATGGTGGCCGTCGCTCGACGACGCGATCCTCTGCCTCGAGGACGACGAGGAATACGGAAAGCCGTGGATCGTCGAGCGCCAGCTCGTCCAGCTGCGCCAGCTCGGCGTGTTCGAGAACGCCGCCGGTCTCGCGTACGGGCGGATCCATCCGGAGTCCAGGTTCGAGACGGCCGCCTGGATCGACGAGATCCTCCTTCGCGTCACGGCCGGGACATCGCTGCCGGTGGCCGTCGGGCTCGACTTCTCCCATACGGACCCATTGCTCACGCTGCCGTGGGGCATCCGGGCGCGGCTCGAGGCAGGCGACGAGGTGACGCTCGAGCTGCTCGAGCCCGCGGTGGTCTAGCCAAGCCTCCTAGTCGCGCGAGCGCATGGTGCGGCGCAGTGCGAGCACCTTCGCGGCGGCCGTCGGCCCGTACCTGCGCGCGAGCATCAGCACTTGCTGGCGCTGCTTCGGCGGGAGGCGGCGCCACACGTCGTAGAGCGTGATGGCGATTCCGACGGGTCCGGGACGGAGCTTGGTCAGACGAGGCACGGCGCCATCCTAGTGCGAGTGGTCGTCACCGGTGCCGTACCGGCTGTGATGGGAGCCGTCCCCGCCGCCGTGGACGCTGCCGGGTGAGACGGTCGGCGGGGTCGCCGTCGGAGGCGTCACGGCCGGCGGCGTCGGTGCAGCAGTCGGAGTGGGTGAGGCGACGCTGGTCTCGCTTCCCGCCGGTGGACCGACGGAGGGAGGCCGGAAGGCGACAACCGGTGTCGGCGTCGGGCTCGTGACCGGTGCGGCCGCCACGACCGTCGGAGCGTCTTTTCCGCCGTGCCCACCGCTGCCGCTGTCGAAGCGGCGAGAGCCGCGGTGCGACCCGTGGTCGTCCGTGTGCGCGCTCTTGGTCTGCGCGAGCGTGGTGACCGCGGGCGTCGTAGGCGCGACGACGGGTGCCGCCTGCGCCAGCGCCCGGGTCGTGACGGCACCGGTCGTGACGGCAGGAGCAGCCGGTGCGGCTACCGCGACCGGGGTCGGGGTGTCGGCGTGGGGCTGCGTGACCGTCACGGGCGAAGTGGCGGCGGCCGGTGCCGGTTGGGTCTGCCTGCGCTCCGCACGGGAGGCGCTCGCTGCCACTGCGAAGGTCTGCTTCCCCGGGGCGATCCGGCTCGTGCGGGCCCCCGCGACCGCCCCAGCCGGCGTCGTGCCGGTCGGGTGGGGCGCCCCGACGAAGGAACGCTGTACGATCTGGAACGCCTGGCTCTGGGAGGGGCGATGCGCCGAGGTGGGCCGAGCGGGACTCCACGGAGCAGCCTCGACGATCAGCGGAGCGCTCGGGCTAGGCGGCAGAGCCGCGACAGATGACGGCGCGGCAGGCACGCTTCCGAGGAGATGAGCAAATGCGGCAGCCCCCGCGACCGCCCCGGCGAGCACAATTGCTGCGACGATTCTTCCGATACCCCTCATGTCCAACCCCCAACGTGCCGACAACATCACTCGAACGAGGTATCGGCGGATGGGGATCCGGCCTTGAGTGTTTTATTTCGATGAGGGACATCTGAATGGGTAGCTTCAAGTTCAAGCTCGTCGTCTACTTCCTGTTGCTGTCGCTGCTGCCGATTGCCGCGGCCTTCTGGGGGTTTTCGTCGGTCGCGGGTCAGAGCGAGACCCGCCGCGTCGACGCCCGCCTGCAGGGAGGCCTCAGAGCCGCGCTCGCCTCGTACCAGGAGAAGGTCGACAGCGCGCAGGCAACGGCGCAGGCGCTCGCCCGCAACAGAGCGTTCCAGGTCGACCTCCAGAGCCGGAACCACCGGGCCCTCGTGGCGGACTTGGGGAAGGCGCCGAACGTCTCCGTTTCGGGCGGCGGCCTCCATGTCGGCCGTCAGCCGTCGTTCGCAGCGCAGCGCCAGGTCGCCGTCTACTCGCCGAAAGGCTTCGCGGGGACCGTGACCGCGTTCGTCCCGTTCGACACGTCGCTCGTCAACAAGGTCCGCACAGGCTCCGGCCTCGCCGCCGCAGACTCGCTCGTGCTCGTGCACAACAACCAAATCGTCTCGTCCTCGCCCAAGGTCACCGGCGTCCTCCCGCTCAGCGCCGGGCGCACCCAGACGGTGAGGGTTTCCGGCGAGCGCTTCCGCGCGCTCGTGGGGCCGCCGGTCGGGGAGATCCCAGGCGTTCGCTTCGCAGTGCTCAGCCCCCAGTCGCTGATCGACTCGGCCAACGCCTCATCGCGGAACCGGCTGCTTCTCGGACTCCTCTTGTCGCTCGCGCTCGTCGCCTTCGTGGCGTACGTCGAGGGACGGTCGATCGTCCGCACGCTCAGCGGTCTTGCCGAGGCGGCCCATGCGATCGCTCGCGGCAGGCTGACGGAGCGCGTCCCGGTCCGCGGCAAGGACGAGTTCGCGCTACTCGGCACGGCATTCAACGACATGGCCGGTCAGCTGCAGGCACGGCTCGAAGAGCTCGACGACGAGCGCGGCCGCCTGCGCGACGCGATCAGCCGGTTCGGGGAGGCCCTCGCAGCGTCGCACGACGTCGACCAGCTGCTCCGCGTGATCGTCGAGGGCGCCGTCGAGGCCACAGGTGCGACCGGGGCGAGCATCGAGGCGGGCGGCTCCCTCGTCCAGATCGGCGAGCCGCACCGAGGCGGCGAGCGCCTCGAGCTGCCGATCAGTGCGGGCCGTGAGAGCTTCGGTGTGCTCGTTCTCGTCGGCGACGTCTTCACTCCCGAGCAGCGGATGACGGCCTCGTCGCTCGCATCGCATGCGGCGATCGCGCTCGAGAACGCCCGCCTGCATCGCATCGTCGAACGGCAGGCGCTCGTGGACGGTCTGACGGGGATCGCGAATCGCCGTCAGTGCGAGGAGGCGCTGACCGCCGAGATCGCCCGCGCCGACCGTCTTGGCACGCCGCTCACGCTCGTGCTCGCCGACCTCGACGACTTCAAGCTGATCAACGACGACCACGGGCACGCAACCGGCGACGACGTGCTGCGGGAGTTCGCCGCCGTCCTGCGGGCGACCGTCCGCGACTCCGACCTTGCCGGACGGTGGGGCGGCGAGGAGTTCATGCTGCTGCTTCCCGGCGCGGACGCCGTGGGCGGCGCGCAGCTCGCCGACCGCGTTCGCTCCTCACTCGCGGAGCGGTCGTTCAGCGGTGTCGAGGGCACTGTCGTGTCGGTCACGTCGAGCTTCGGGGTGGCCCAGCACACCCCCGGGACGGACGATCGAGACCTCTTCGCCGCGGCCGACCGGGCCCTCTACCGGGCCAAGCGCGAGGGCAAGAATCGGGTCGAGCTTGACACGCCCATCCGGAGCTTTTAGTAGTCTCGAATCGCATTTGAGTGGGAAGCCCGGCCAAAAAGGGGTTACACTGCCCCCCGAGGAGCACGCAGTTGGCACGTCCCCGATCGGGAGGAAGGCTATGCCGGTAGAGACACCGTCGTTGTTTGCCGAGGTGATCAAGGATCATCTCGCACTGAAGGAGCAGAACTCCACGCTCGACCGGCACATGCCGATCGACCGCTACAAGAACGAAGATCCGTTCCAGAATCATCCCCTGTTCAAGACGGAGGAGCAGGCCCGCCTCGAAGAGACGATGGACGGTGCGCCGGACTTCGTCGCCGAAGGCGTCGACACGAGCTTGCCCTGGCCCGGTGAGGAGACCACGGAGAGCGCAACGCCTCCGGCGGTTGAGATCGAGGACTCAGGGTTCTGGGCCGTCGATCGCGCCCGGGACTTCGACTGGGGCGACTAGGTCCCCGGCGGCGCGCTGCGCCGCCGATTGACGGACCGCCTTTTTCAAGGGCGGCGGCCCCGGCCGCCGCCCTTTTTGTTCCTGGACCGGCAATGCGGTCTTCGAGATCCTCTGGGCCGGATCGGCAACTGTCCCTCGCCTGGGGGACGTGGACCACCCGAACTAGGGCGATGCTTTGAGGAGTCCCTCGACGTGCAAGGAGCTTCATCCTGCGGCGCTCGCAGTTCAATCCATCGGGCGGTGGATCGTGACACCACCCGAACCACACCTCCGGCTGCTCCCGGGGGAGCTTTCCGTGCCGCCGGAGGCTCCGATCGTCGAGTCGTACCGCCGGCTCGCAGACGTGTTCCACGAGGTGCTCGCCGAGCAGAGCCTCGACGCGCTCCTCGTGCTCATCGCCGACACGCTCGCCGACCTGATTCCGCACGACACGCTCACCATCTACGAGGCCGACGAGGCGCAGGGGCTGCTCGTGCCCATGATCGTCCGCGACGAGTACGTCGAGGAGATCATGCGGTCGCGTATCGGCTTCGGCGAGGGCGTGACAGGCTGGGTCGCACGGCGTCGCGAGGCGGCCCTCGTGAACCAGGCGCATCTCGATCCGCGGATCAGCGTCGTGCCGGGGACGCCGATCGATCCTGAGGCGCTCATCTCGATTCCGCTCATCGCGCGCTCCCAGATCAAGGGCGTCCTCAACATCTATCGCGTCGGCGAAGAGGCTGTGTTCAACGAAGCAGAATTCGATCTAGCACAGCGTTTCGCGGATGCGGCGGCCCTCGCCCTCGACAACGCGCAGATCCGCGCGCGGCTCGAGCATCAGGCGCAGACCGATTCGCTCACCGGCCTCTTCAACCACCGCGCTTTCCACGAGCGGCTGCTCACTGCGCTGCAGGAGGCGAGCCGTACGCATCGGCCAGTGGCGGTACTCATGCTCGACATCGACGACTTCAAGCGGGTCAACGACGTTCACGGCCACGGCGTCGGCGACGAGGTGCTGCAACAGCTCGCCGACACGCTGCGCTCTTCCGTCCGCCCGCAGGATGTCGTCTGTCGTCTCGGCGGAGAAGAGTTCGGCGTGATCATGAGCTCGTGCGACGGCGCGGATGCAGTCCGCGTGGCGGAGCGCATCGTCGGCCGTACCGCCGCGGCGGAGATGCCCGCCGTCGGCAGCGTCACCGTCTCGATCGGTCTCGCGCGAGGCCCCGAGCACGCGATGAATCCTCGCGAGCTCACCGCGTGTGCGGAGGCCGCGATGATGACCGCAAAGGCGCAGGGCAAGAACCGCATCGTCCTCTACGACGACGAGGCGACGGAGCGTCCGGACGGCCCGGCGAAGGCACGGGACGTGCGCTCGATCGCGCACCTGAAGATGCTGCAGAGCCTGAGCGGGAAGCTCAACCGGCTGAACGACGTTCGCCAGATCGGCGACGAGATCGCGGGCGAGCTCCGTTCTCTGATCGACTACCACAACTGCCGCGTGTCGGTCGTCGACGGCGACGACGTCGTCCCGGTCGCGTTCCACGGTGAGTTCGCCGCCGAGACCGTGTCGCTACCGCTCGAGCTCCTCCGCGGCAAGGTCGGCGTCGGCATCACGGGCCGCTGCGCGGAGACAGGCGAGTCGCTCCTCATCGGAGACGCCGCAAACTGCGAGTTCGCCACCCGCATCCCGGGCACGCCGGTGATCGAGGAGTCGCTGCTCGCGGTGGCGCTGCGCTACGGCTCTCGCGTCGTCGGCGTCATCGTCGTCTCGAAGCTCGGCCTCGATCAGTTCGACGAGGACGACGTGCGGCTGCTCGAGGTCCTCGCCGGCCACGCCGCCGTCGCGGTCGAGAACGCGAGCCTGTACGAGGCTGCGCGACGCGAGGCGGAAAGCGCCACCTCCTTGCTCGAGTTCGGTCGCGAGCTCGCAACCGCCGCGAGCCTCGATGAGATCCTCCAGCGCGTCGTCGAGCTCAGCGCCGACCTGCTCGGGTCATCGCGGACCTCGATCTGGCTCGAGAGCGGCGCCGGCCTGCTCGCGCCCTCCAAGCTGCACGGCTACGCGCCTGCCGAGCGCGCAGCTGTCGAGCAGCGCCGCTTCGACGCGACGCCGCTGCGGGAGCGGCTCGAGGCAGGCTCAGGCCCCTTCGTCCTCGGCCCGACGGAGTGGTCGCGGATCGAGAACGACCCGCTCGATCCCGACGCGTCGTACGCCCTCGCGCCATTGGAGATCGACGACCGCATCGGCTGCATCGTGGCGGCACTTCCCGCCGGGAGCTTCGGGGAGCGCGAGCTGCGGCTCCTCGGAGGTCTCGCGCACCAAGCGAAGCTGGCGATTGCGAACGCGAGCAACTACGAAGGGCTCGAGCAGACGTTCGTCTCGACCGTCGAGGCGCTCGCGAACGCGCTCGAGGCGAACGACGAGTACACGTCGCAGCACGCCCGCTGGATCACCGATCTCTCATTGCGCGTCGGCCGCATGCTCGGCCTCGACGATCACGCGCTGAAGCACCTCGAGCTCGGCGCGCTGCTCCACGACATCGGCAAGATCGGGATTCCGAGCGAAATCCTCTCGAAGCCGGGCAGGCTCACGCTCGACGAGCGGTGCCTGATCGAGACCCATCCGGCACTCGGCGAGGGGATCATCGCGCCGATCGAGCGGCTACAGGAGGTGCGGCCGATCGTCCGTCACTGCCACGAGCGCTGGGACGGTTGCGGATATCCCGACGGCCTCGCGGGCGAGGGGATCCCGCTCGAGTCGCGAATCATCCTCGTCTGCGACGCGTACCACGCAATGACGACCGACCGTCCGTACCGCAAGCGGCTGAGCCATCCCGAGGCGGTGCGCCGCCTGAACGACGGCGCCGGCACGCAGTTCGACCCGGGGGTGGTCAACACGTTCCTCGACGTGATCGGCGACCTGCGCGCGTAACCCTCAGCCGGCGGCGGAGCGTACGCCCGCGCCGCCCGTCAGGTCGTGAGCGAGCCGGCGGAACGGCCCGTCCTCGCCGAGGAGCTCGCTCTCGGTGCCGCGCTGCACGATACGTCCTCGCTCGACGACGACGATCTCGTCTGCTCGGCGGACGGTCGAAAGCCGGTGCGCGATGATGATCGACGTCCGTCCTCGCAGCAGCCGGTCGAGCGCGCGCTCGATCAGCACCTCGGTCGGGCGGTCGATGTTCGACGTCGCCTCGTCGAGTATCAGGATGCGCGGGTCGGCAAGCAGTGCGCGCGCGATCGAGATCAGCTGCCGCTCTCCGGCCGAGAGGCCCGAGCCGCCCTCGCGGACGGCATGCTCGAGCCCGCCGCTGACACGAGCGGCGACGCGGTCGACGCCGACGGCCGCGGCCGCGGCTTCCACCTCGGCGTCGGTCGCATCGGGCTTGCCGAACCGGATGTTCGACGCGATCGTGCCGCTGAACAGGAACGGATCCTGGAGCACGACGCCGAGCTGTCGCCGGTACGAGCGCAGCGCCACCTCACGGAGGTCGACGCCGTCGACGCGCACGGCGCCGGAGTCGGGGTCGTAGAAGCGGCCCACGAGGCGCGCGAGCGTCGACTTGCCGCCGCCGGACTCGCCGACGAGCGCGAGACAGCCGCCGGCCGCAACGGTGATGTCGATGCCGTGCAGCACCGGCTCCTTGCCGTACGAGAACACGACGTGGTCGATCTCGAGATCCCCGTCGATCCGCGGTAGCACCTGCGGGTGCTTCGGCTCGGTGATCTCCGGCTCCTCGTCGAGGATGCCGGCGATCTTCACCATCGCAGCCGCGCCTGACTGGAGCTGCCCGTAGACGTCGGAGAGCTCCTGCAGCGGCTGGAAGACGAGCTGGAGCAGATACAGCGCCGTGATGAGCGTCCCGATCGTCAGGGCATCCCCGTCGAGCAGCTTCGCTCCTGCGAAGAGCACCGCGCCGGTCGCGACCATGCCGAGGAACTCGATCGACGGGAAGAAGACCGAGAAGATCTTCTGCGTGTAGACGTTCTGCTCGCGGTTCGCGGCGTTCAGCTCGTCGAACTGCGCCTGAAAGCGCCGCTCTCGGTTGAAGGCCTGGATGATCGCCATGCCGGACACGGACTCCGCGATCTGGGCAGTCACGGCCCCGATCCGGTTGCGCGTCTCGACGAGCGCGACGTGGGACGTGCGCTGAAACCAGCGCGTGAGCGCGACGGCAGGCGGGACGACTGCGAAGACGACGAGGCCGAGCCGCCAGTCTGCGATGAGCAGCGCGATCACGGCCGCCGGGAGCAGCACGAGATTCGCGATGAGCGTCGGCATGCCCTGCGAGAGGACGTCGGAGACCGCATCGACGTCGCTCGTCAGGCGCGCGATGATCCAGCCGGCCTTCTGCTGGGAGAAGTAGCGGAGCGACAGTCCGGTGAGGTGATCGAACAGATCGCGCCGCAATCCGATCACCATGCGCTGGCCCACGCCCGCGAGGCCGCGGATGAGCACGGCCTGGAGGAGCCAGCCGACGGCGGCAACGCCGAGATAGATCGCGACGATGACCGTCAGGTAGTGCTCGTCGCCGGCCCGGATGCCGTTGTCGATCGCGTCGCGCACGAGCAGCCAGCCGCCTGTCTGGCAGGCGGCGTTTCCGATCGCGACGAGCACGAGCACGAAGGCGACCAGCTTGTGTCCTTCGAGATAGCGCCAGAGACGTGTCATGCCGCCACGACCTCGTCGCCGAAGAGGTCGGCGAAAGCGCCGCCGGCACGAAGCAGCTCGCGCGGCGTGCCCGACTCGACGATGCGGCCGTCGACGAGCACGACGGCGCGATCGGCCAGCTCGACCGTGGAGAGCCGCTGCGTGGCGACGAGCACGGTGCGGCCGAGCAGGGCGGGGCGGAGGCGCTTCACGAGCCGCCGTTCGGTGAGCGTGTCGACTGCTGAGAGGGGGTCGTCGAGCACGACGACGCGGGCTCTCGTCACGAGCGCCCGCGCGAGTGCCACGCGCTGGCGCTGTCCGCCCGAGAGGTTGATCCCGCGCTCGCCGATGAGCGTGTCGTAGCCGTCGGGCAGCTCGTCCACGAATGCGTCGACGCCTGCGGCCGCGCACGCGGCGAGCACCTCATCCCAGTCCGCGTCCTCCCGGCCCGTCGTGAGGTTCTCGCGCAGCGGCACGGAGAAGAGCACTGGACGCTGCGTGACGAGCGCGACCGACGCGCGAAGCTCGGCGATGGGGACGTCGCGTGTGTCCACGCCGCCGATCCGCACGTGCCCGCCGGTCGGATCGTAGAAGCGGGGGAGAAGATTGAGCAGCGAGGTCTTGCCCGAGCCGGTCGGCCCGCAGACGGCGACGATCTCGCCCGGCTCGATGACGAGGTCGAGGCCGCGCAGCACTTCCGTCTCGCCGCCGTACGCGAAGCGCACCGCCTCGAACCGCACACCGAGCGGGCCGGGCGGAACGGGCTTCGGCGCCGCGGGCTCGGGCAGCGGCTCGACGCCCTCGAGCCACGCAAAGCTTCGGCCCGCAGACGCGAGCGCCCGCTGCGCGAGATTCGTGATCCAGCCGAGCGCCTCCAGCGGCCACACGAGCTGGAGCAGTAGCGTCTCGAAGAGCACGAACTCGCCAATGGAGAGCGTGCCCGCGATCACCTGGCGGCCGCCGAAGAACACGACCGCGGCGATCGAGAGCGACGGGAGGTAGTAGAGCCCGGGCAGGTGCCGCGCCTCGACGCCGGCCTGGCGGAGCACCGTGTCGCGCACGGCCTGCGCCCGCTCGCCGAAGCGGCCGCGAACCTCCGCCTCGCGGCCGAACGCCTGGACCATCTCGATACCGACGACGGCCTCGTCGGCAGCCTCCGTCACGTCACCCTTGCGTGCCTGGACCTCGCGCGAAAGCGGCGACACGCGTCGTGCGAAGCGCAGCGCGAGCACCGTGATGGGCGGCATGGCAACGGCTGTGTAGAGGGCAAGCCGCGGATTGACGATCACGAGCACGATCCCGGTTGCCACGATCATCAGCAGGCTCTGGATCCCCTGGATCAGGCCCCAGCCGATGAAGTAGCGGATCGGATAGAGGTCGTTGGTCGCGCGCGACAGCACCTGGCCCGTCGCGTGGCGGTCGTAGAACGCACGCGGGAAGCGCAGATACGCCTGGTAGAGCAGCTCGCGCATGCGCGCCTCGATGCGGATGCCGATGCGGGCGGTCGCGTAGCGCCGGGTGAAGTTGACCGCGAACCGGACCCCGGCGAGGGCGATGATCGCGGCGATGTACGGCCAGAGCGACTGGGTGTGTTGCACGATGGCGTCGTCGATTGCGCGCTGCATCAGCAGCGGAATCGCGATCGAGATCATGGTGTACGCGAATGCGAACACGCAGCCGAGCACGCCGAGGCGCCACTCGGCCCGCCAGAGCCGGAGCAGCCTGCGGAGCGTCGGCATCAGGCCGAGGTCGGGCGGATCGACAGGATTCGAGTATTCGGGCATGGCGAGGCGACGCTGCCCGTCGCGGCTTCTCTCCCGGGAGCCGACGAGCAACTCTCCGACGATAGCAAGCGTCTACGGCGTCAAAAGAACAACGCTCAGCGTCGTGAGCGCGAGCGTGCGAGCGAGGCGAGGCCTTCGCTGAAGCTCGGTGGTGCGAAGGGCTGCGCGACGGGATCGCGTACACCGGCCACGTCGAGGCGGCGAAGGCTGCGCTCGCGTTGGAGGAGCGCGTTGCGATCGGCGTCGAGCTCCCGGCGCCGACGCATGAGCTCTTGCTCGCTCTCGTCGAGCTTCGACTCCCGTTCTGCGAGAGCCCGCTCTCGCTTTGCGACGGCCGCGAGCGCGGCTTCGCTCTCCCGCGGGTCGGGTCTTGCCGTCTCGCCGTCCGCGTGGGCCGCCGCAGCGATCGTGAGGGCGGCCGCCTCGGCCCCGAGCGCATGTGCCCGCTCGTCGAGCTTCCGGCGCTCCGCTCCGAGCTCCGTGCGCTCGGCGGCCAGCTGCTTCTCACGTTCGTGCATCGCGCGGTCGCGCTCCTCGAGCCGCTCGCGCTCGGCGACGGCGAGCGCCCGCTCCGCTTCCGTGTCGGCGCGCGTCGCCTCGGCCGCGGCCAGCTCCTCGGCAAGCTCGCGCTCGCGCTCTGCCAGACGGGCCGCGCCGGCCTCGAGCGCGGCAGCTGCCGCGAGGGCGACACGCTCCCGCTCCTCGAGTGCCTGAGCGCGCTCGTAGGTCGCACGTTCGCGGGCGGCGATCGCCTCGCCGTCGGCCGTGGCGTCGACGCGCTTCGGGCGCAGCTCGAGCCGCCCGCGGATCCCGGTGCGCTCGAGCTTCCGCTGCAGCTCGGCGAGCTCGCGCTCGCGCGCCGCGATCGCCTCCGCGCGCTCGCGCAGCGAGTGCTTCAGCTGCTCGACCTCGGCGTCGCCGTCCGTCGCGGGAGCGCGCCGGCTCTCAGCGAGCTCGCGGGCGAGCTTGAGGAGCTCGACGCGATCGAGGTCCGTCCCCGTGTCGTCGCCGGGCTCTGGCTTGGGCGCCCCCTGCGAAGGTGTCCAGTGGTCGAAGCCTTCTTCCCAGCTGTCCATGCCACCACAGTCTGCATGACCCGCCCGGGGGATGGAGCCGACCCGGGTGCGCTCCGATCCTCGAAGGATGAACAAGAAAGTCGTCGCCATGTGCGTGATCGTCGGTTCGACGATCGGTGGCTATCTCCCGACGTTCGTCGGCCAGGGCTCCTTCTCGGCTGCGTCGATCATCGGCTCGTTCCTCGGCGGCGTGGCCGGCGTGTTCGCCGCCCGCAGCATCGACGCAGACTTCTAGGTTCGGGGCCAGCAGACGCTGACCATGTAGGGCAGGCCCGCGATGCGCGTCCGGGAGGTGACCCACTGGATCTCCAGCGGGCCGTCGTCGCGATCGACCGTGAGGACGCCGCTCTTCGCCGGGCCGTGCTGGACGTCGTCGAAGTACGGCGCGCCGCGGTCGGCTGTCATGTCGCCGACGCGCATGCCCAGGATCTCCTCACGTGTCCGCCCGATCAGCGTGCACGCGGCCTGGTTGACGGCCACGTAGTTCCGGTCGTCGTCCCAGACGAACACGGCGACCTCGGCGAGGTTCTCGACTGCCTCGCCGAGCAAGGCGAGCTGCGCCAGTTCCGTTGCCGCGCTCATGCGTCGGCGCGCCGAGGCTGGGCCGGCAGGATCAGTGAGAAACGCGCTCCGTGGGGCGTCGCATCCTCGTAGAGCAGATCGCCGCCATGGGCGCGTGCGTACGACCGCGCGATCGCGAGGCCGAGGCCGGTCCCGACGCTGACCGTGTTCGTGTCTCGACTCCGCGAGAACCGCTCGAAGAGATCGGGCACGAAGTCCGCCGAGACGCCGTCGCCGCGGTCCTCGACCGAGAGGCGGAAATGACGGTCGGTCTGCTCTGCCCGCACGGTCACCGGCGGAGTGCCGTACCGGAAGGCGTTGGTGACGAGGTTCGACACGATGCGCTCGAGCGCGGCTCGGTCGGCCACCGCAACGGTGTCGTCGCCGATTGCGAGCTCGACCGCTGCAGGGTCGGCTGCGACCGCCTCGATGATGTCGCGCACGTGCTCGCGAACGTGGATCGGCTCCGGGACGATGTCGATCGCCTCGGCGTCGAGCCGCGACAGATCGAGTAGCTGCTCGATCAGCCCTGCCATTCGCTGCGTCTGCTGCAGGAGCGCGTCGCGCACCTGGTCACGCTGCTCCTCGTCGAGACGGTCGGAGAGGTGGTGTAGCGTCGTCACGAAGCCGTGAATCGTCGTCATCGGCGTTCGCAGCTCATGTGCAGCCAGCGCGACGAAGTTCGACTTCACCTCGTTCGCGCGCTCGAGCGCGAGCCTCGCTTCGTGCTCGGCCTGGAAGAGGCTGACGCGGTCGAGCGCGAGGCCGATGAGCGCGCCGAGCGTGCGCAGCAATGCGAGCTCTTCGTCACCGAAGAACGGTGCATACGGCGACGTCCACAAGACGAGGCTGCCGCCGGGTACGTCGATCTCGACCAGCTCCGCGTCGGGTCGGCGCGACGCCTTGCTCCTCCACGCACCGTCGGGCGCGTTCCAGGCGCCGATCACGGTGCCGTCGGCGTTGCGGATCGCGATCGCGCGGGCACCGACGATCGCGGCCGCCGGCTCGAGGACGCGCGAGGCGACCTCCTCCTGTGACTCCGCGAACGCGAGCAGCCCCGCGATCGCCTCTTGCACGCGTGCGGTCTCGGGAGCGCGCCACCACAGCCGGACGACTGCGGGCGGCGAGAAGCCGAGGAGGAAGGCAGCCGCGCTGAGGAAACCGAGTACGCCCGAGGCGAGCGACCACGCCGAGTACTGCCTCGAGGTGAAGGCGGCGAGCAGCAGCGCAACGATGAGCCCCGCAGAGGCGATCGCCAGGAGGTGCATCCGGCGTCGCGACACGGTGGGCTGTCCGCGTCCCGCGCGCCAGAGCCTGCGCGCAGAGACGATCGAGAGCAGCGTCCAGTGGACCATGAAGACGACGACGTAGACGGTGAAGAACGTCGGTCGCGGCTCGCCGGACTGGGGGATCCGGGGCAGCGCGAACGTCCAGAGGACGAGGATCGCGGTGAGCGAGAAGAGCGCATTCGCGAACCGCCGTCCCGCCCGTCTGAACGCCGTCGTGAACCGGAAGAGCAGGTAGGGAAAGAGCACGAGGATCGCGATCTCGATCCGGACGAGGGCGCGCTCGGCGAGGTTCCCGGGGTGGTTCGGGACAAGCCCGAGGACGACGATCAGGCCGAGCGAGCCGAACGTCGCCGCGGCCCACATCGAGGCCGCGTCGCGACGCCGTCTCCAGAAGACCAGCGAAATGATCCCCAGCGCGGTGTACGCGACCAGGTTGATGGTCCGGAACGCAAGTACCGCATCGTGCATCTGTTTCCCCCGCGCCCGCCTCGACGCACTGTAGTCCCGTCTGGAACTCGCGTAAACGCCCAGCGTTGCACAGTTCGGAGGCCGGGGCAGATCACCTCCAAGCCGCATCGCTTCGCTCGGCCCCTTCTTCCTGTGCTCGCGGCCGGACGCATCGCGGCTGCGCCGAACACGTTCGGCTCCGGACGGCTCATCGATCGAGTGCGTCGGAGTTGTGCTCGCTCTGTGTCGATTCCCGCGCAACTTCCAAAAGGACACTTTCGGGCTCGGCGGAGAGCAGATAGACGAGGGGCTCCTGTCCCTTCTCCGTTCGGAGCTCTCCATGCCCAGGCTTCGTCTGCTCTTTGCCGTCTCTATTGCGTGCGCGCTGCTCGCGGCCCCATTCGCGCACGGCGCCACGTCGAGCGTCGCGGTCAGTCAGGTGTTCGCCGGCGGCGGTAATGCGGGCGCGACCTACGCGAACGACTTCGTCGAGCTCTTCAACCGCAGCGGCTCGGCCGTCGATCTCACCGGCTGGACGGTCCAGTACGCCTCTGCGTCGTCGACGACGAACTGGCAGGCGACCGCGCTCGCCGGGACGATCGGCCCGGGGCGGCACTACCTCGTCGAGCTCGCGTCCACGGCCGCCGTCGGCTCGCCTCTGCCGGCGCCGGATGCGACGGGCACGACGAACCTCGCGAGCGCCGGCGGCAAGGTCGCGCTCGTGCGCGATGCGGGGCCGCTCGCCTGCGGCGCGTCTGCCGGAAGCTGCTCGAGCGCTCCGTTCGTCGAGGATCTCGTCGGCTACGGCTCCGCAACCGACTACGAGGGCTCAGGCCCTGCTCCAGCACTGACGAGCACGACTGCTGCCGTTCGCGCCGCCGGAGGCTGCGGCGACACGAACGTGAATGCCAACGACTTCACGGCTGTTGCGCCGGCTCCGCGGAACCTCCTCTCGCCGACGGCGCCCTGTTCGACCGGGTCGGCGCCGAGCCAGTCGGCGAGTGCAGGGGTCGACGTGGACGTCCAGCCCGTGCTCTCGATCTCGCTCGAGCGGTCGAGCCTGAGCTTCGGGAGCGTCGTCTCGGGGAGCGCGCCGACGCCGATCTCCGAGAAGGTCACGGTGATGAGCAACGACACGGCCGGCTATGCGCTGACCGTGCACCGGTCCGCGTTCGCGCCCAGCGACCTGCCGCTCGGCATCGCTGCGCCGGCGGGCGGATCGCTCGTCTCGATCCCGGTCGCGCCCACACCCGACCTGCCGGTTGCGAGCTCGACAGCGCCGAGCGCAATTGCGGGCGACGTCTGGCCGACCACCATCGGCTTCACTTCCGTCCTGCCGGTCGTCACTCCGGGCCGCTACACCGCGACGCTGACGTTCACGGTGATCGGGCGGTGATCGCGGTGGCGACAGGCGTTGCCGCGGCGGCGCTCTCCGTCTCGCCGGTGCATCTGCGGCTCGACGGAATGGCGACTCGCACGATCACGATCAGGAACACCGGCAGTTCGGCCGCCACCGTTGACGCGCAGTCGGCGAGCATTCGATTCGACCGGCGCGGCAGACCCGCTCCCGCGCCGCCGCGACGGCGGCTGGGAGGATGGCTGCGGCTCCGCCCGCGGCGGTTCGTCGTCGATCCGGGCGCGTCAGCGGTCGTCACCGTCTGGTCTGCGGCGCCGAAAGGTGCGGTCCCCGGCGATCATGCTGCGCTCGTGCTGCTGACGGCGGTGCCGTCCCGTGCGACAGGCATTGCGGTTCGCTTGCGAGTCGGCGTCGTCGTACTCGTCCGGGTCGCCGGCCGCATCGTCCATCGTCTCGAGCTCGGTCCGTTGAAGGCCCGGCGCCGCGTGCTCGTCGCAGCGGTCGTGAACCGCGGCAACGTGGCCGAGCTGACCCGCGTGCGGATCTCGCTCTCGCGCCGCGGCCACGTGCTCGCACGTCTCCGGTCCACCAGGCGGACGTTGCTCCCGCATTCGCGCAGCATCGAGCGCTTCCGATACCGCGGTCGCGTGCGCGGCTGGGTGACCGCACTCGTCGAAGTCGGAGCCCTTCGGCGGGCGGTGCGGATCCGGCTCTAGGACGACTCGAGTTGTGCGGCTGCGAGCTCCGTGCCCTCGACGCGCGCCCTGATCTTCGCGAACGCGGTCGTCCGTGCGGTCGACGTGTCGTCGGCAAAGGGAGCAAACCCGCAATCGTCCGTCGTTCCGAGCTGGTCGAGCGGAATGTATTCCGCTGCTTCCAGGACGCGGTCGCGTACCTGTTCGGCCGACTCGACCGTCGGGTCGATCGGGTCGGTGACTCCGACGAAGATCCGCTGTCCGGGCCGCAGGTGCGCGCGGATCGTCTCGAGCACCGCCGGCCGGTCGGGCTCGCCGGCCAGCTCCAGGTAGAACCGTCCCGCATTCAGGTCGAGCAGCCCCGGCACGAGTGCGGCGTAGTCGACGTCGGCGCTGTGCGTCGAGTCCTGGTCGCCGCCGGGGCAGCTGTGAACGCCGATCCGCTGTTGCTCTTCGGCCGTGAAACGACCGAGGACGGTGTTGTTCAGGTCGAGGAACTGGCGGAGCAGCCCGCCCGAGGGGTCGAGCTTCAGCGACAGTCGCGCCTCGGTGAAGTCGATCTGCACGCTGTCGGCGCCGTGTTCGAGCGATCGCCTGATGTCGGCCTCGGCCTCGTCGACGAGATCGGAGAGGAACTCCTCGCGTGAGTACCCGTCGATGCCGTCGGCCGGGTACAGCAGGCTGAGCGCCGAGGCGGAGATGACCGCCTGCTTGATCGGACGTGTCGCAAAACGCTGCGCTCTCTGGAGGTAGACGTCAGCGTGGGTCGCGTAGCGGAACGGCCCCTCGGTCAGGACCGGGAGCTGCCGTGTGTGCCCGTCCGCGAACGGAATGACGACGCCGTCCGGGCGCAGGCTCGCGAGCCCGTGGATCGGATACGTGGCGAAGCTCGGCTTCAGCTGTTCCCCGTCCGTGATGACGGGCGACCCGGTTGCCTCGAGCTCGCCGATCGTCTCCTCGAGCGCGCGTCGAACAGTGTGTCGAGCTCAGCCGCAGACATCCGTCCCTCCGCGGCAGCGCCCATTGCGTCGATCAGCGCTGGAGGTCTCGGAATGCTTCCGATCGGCTCGGTGGGAATGGCCACGCGCCCATGCTCGTCGGCTGACGAGCGCCTCGTCAAGTCGTGTTGGCCTGTTAGCGGAGGCTCGGCCTCGCAGACCCGCATGCCGACCATGGAAGGGCTCCGGACTAGAGCCAGCTGGTGAAAGCCCAGATCACCGGAAGCGCAACCACAACAAGCATGACCACGCACAAACCGACAACGACCCACCTCGAGACCTTCCTCGTCTCGGGAGTCTCATAGAAGTTGTCTTGGCTCTCGCCACTCACCCTGGATCCCAACTTTAGAACCCGAACCGGCTGATGATCGTTGCGACCCGAGCGGAGGCGGTTTCGTATGGTCTCTGTCTGGGGCGGGCTTGCAGAGTTCGCTGGGTCGGTTTGGTTCCGTGGAGGGAGTGTCGAGCGTGGCTGGAGCGAGGAGCGGGGCGAAGGCGAGGGTGACACGGGTTGCTGATGATCAAGCGCTTGCGAACCTGCAAAAGATCGATCACATCGTCGTCTTGATGATGGAGAACCGCTCGTTCGATCACATGCTCGGCTTCTTGACGATCGAGCAGGGCCGCACTGACGTCGAAGGGCTGACCGGGGATCATTCGAACAGCGCCACCGGGCACACCCATCGCGTCCATCCCGCGTTCAACACGCAGCTCGTGAAAGCGCAAGATCCAAGCCACGGCAGCCAGAGCGTCGCGCGTCAAATCGCAGGCGGGGAGATGAGCGGCTTTGTCTCCGACTATCTCGCGACGCGGCCGCATCCGCCGATGAAGGGCGACACGCCGGCGATCGTGATGGCCTACCACACCGCCGAGCAGCTCCCCGTCTACGCGTATCTGGCCGAGCACTATTGCGTCTGCGATCACTGGTTCTGTTCGGTGCCAGGCGAGACGATGCCAAACCGCTGCTACGCCGTCGCGGGCAACTCGGGCGGCCACATCGACGCACTGCGGCCACCAGGCCCCTACAACCTCAAATCATTTTGTCGCCACCTGGACGCGGCGAAGGTTCAGTGGCGCTGGTACTCGCATGACTACGTGCCGATGCTCTGGATGATCGATCCGCAATACGGGATCAGCGGTGAGACGATCCCGGCCTACTTCGATGCAAAGGACGTGTTCGGACACCGCAGTTTCGTCGAGCGCGCAGCAAGCGGTGACCTGCCGGCTGTCTCCTGGATCGATCCGAACTTCATCGACCTGACCTTCGGACCTGCCGGCTCCAACGACGACCACCCGCCCTCGGACCTGCACGCCGGCCAGAAGCTTGTGCTCGAGCTCTTCGACGCCGTCGCGCAGGGGCCGGCCTGGAAGAAGACGCTGCTGATCATCACCTACGACGAACACGGCGGCTTCTACGACCACGTCCCGCCTCCGGCAGCTGAGGACGACACGCCCGCGCTGCGACAACTCGGCCCACGTGTCCCCGCGTTGGTGATCTCCCCCTGGGTCTCAGAGCGTCAGGTCGCAAAGACCGTGTTCGATCACACCTCGATTATCAAGACGATCCTCGCCCGCTTCTGCCGGAAGGCAAACGGCACGGTCCCCGACATGGGCGCCCGCGTCCGCGCCGCCAACCACCTCGGCGGACTCCTCAGCGCAAAACGAGCGCGTCCCGCACCCGCACGCACCACCTACCAACCACTCATCGACCAAGCACGCAACTGGGGCGAAACACTCGCCTCGCACAACATCCTGCCAACCCCAGAAGGAATCCTCGCCCCCGCCACCCACCTCACCGACTTCCAAGAAGATTTCGTCACCGCGCGCCAAGCGGTACTCAGCCTCCGCGGAGCCGCCAAAAAGATCGCAACACTGAGATAGCGGCGAGCTAGGAACTCCATCCAGACGGCCTAGAACCAGAGCTCTACGCGGCTCCGGGCCCATGTCTCGGGACCGAGACTCGCGGATGAGGACGTGTTCCGCTACGAGAAAGCCCCGACGAGCGGGGCTTTCGATATGTGGAGCGTATCGGGATCGAACCGATGACCTCCGCCTTGCAAAGGCGGCGCTCTCCCAGCTGAGCTAACGCCCCGTACGCCGGAAGTGTAGAGGCCGATGCGCCGAGCTACGCGGCTTCGAGCGGTGTTCCGAGCTGCTTGGACCACCACTCGGCGTCCGTGGGCTGCTCTGCCATCAGCATCGCCCGCATCTCGCGGGCATGCCGCTCCAGCTGTGCCCTGAACGCCCGGGGCCTGGGTGCAGGCTCGATCTCCAGCACCATGGCCGCGGGCGCAAGCGCGGCCGGCCGAGTCCCCGGTTCGGCCGGCCTGCCTGCGTCTTCGTGCTCGAGGCTGGCGCAGACGAGCTGTGCTTGCTCGTCGCGCAACCGGTTCCGCTCCGCCTCGACCTCTCGCGTGCGCTCTGCCAGGCCGTCCAGGCGCAGCTGGTACTCGCTGCGGACGGACTCGATGAGCTCGCGCTGCGCCGCCACAGCCTCGATCATCGCCTGCAGCTCTCGTTCCCGCTGCTCTACCTCGAGGAGTCGTGCCTCGAGCGCCTGCTCCAGCTCCGGAAACACCTGCGTATGGCCCTCATCCTCCGCACCAGCCTCTGCGGCTCTCCGTAGGGCGGCCTCACGCCTGTTCAGCTCCGCCTCGCGTAGGACGAGCGCCATATCTCGCTCGGCGAGGGTGGATTCCGAAAGCAACGATCCGGTCACGCGGCGGCTCCTCATTCGAGAACGGACGCCGCAGGCGACTTCCAGAGAATCGAGCCTGAGGAGGCGCCTGTCGATCACCCCTTGGAGGGAGATTCCTCCCGTGGTGACCGGCAGGCGCCGGAAGCCCTTAGGCGGCGCGCTCGAGCCGCTCTTCGACGCGGGCGCGGGCGACGATCTTCGCGCGGTCCCCGAATCGGACCTGGGCGCGGAGCACGCGTTGTTCATCCCAGAGCCCGTCGAGGGCCGTATCGATACGGCGGATCTCCTCGCGGAGCTTGGGGTCGTACTCGGTGGAGAGCGCGTGCCAGAGCTCGACTCTCTCGTCGCTCAGGCGCTCGATCTCCTCATGGATCTCACGGACTGTTCTCATATGTGTAAAAACGCACCCGCGTCCGGCCGCATTCCGCGGCCGATCCTCAGGAAAACCCGAGGTCGTCGAGCTGGTCCTCGTCGAGCCCGAAATAGTGCGCCAGCTCGTGGAGGACGGTGATCCGAATCTCCTTCTCGAGCTCTGCCGGGTCGGGAAACGACTCGACGAGGGGCAGGCGGAAGATCCGGATCCGGTCGGGCAGCGCGCCCGCCCAGTCGCCCCGTTCGGGGAGCGGCACCCCCTCGTAGAGCCCGAAGAGGTCGGGATCGTCGGGATGCTCGTCCTCGACGGTGATCTCGACGTTGCGGATCGCGGCACGCAGGTCGGGGGGCAGGGATGCGACGGCCCGCTCGACGTGCTCCTCGAATCTCAATAGACCGGGTACCGCGATCTCGGTGCCTCTGGGCGCCGTCTTGCCAGGAAGAGGATCGTCGTCGCGCCGAAGACGAACCCGCCGATGTGCGCGAAGAAGGCGGTGCCTCCGCCGGTCTGCGGCGAGAGGATCGAGAGTCCGCCCGACCAGGCCTGCAGACCGATCCAGATGAGGAGGAACCAGCCCGCGGGGATCTCGCGGATGAAGATGAAGAAGATCAGGGTCAGCACGCGGGCGCGGGGGAGGAGCACGAAATAGGCCCCGAGGACGCCGGCGATCGCGCCGCTCGCGCCGATGTTCGGGATGCTCGCGTCGGTGACGCTGCCGGCCGAGAGCGTGACGACGGCCTGCGTGGCCGTCGCGAAGAGCCCGGCGGTGAGGTACCAGCCGAGAAACATGACCCTGCCGAGCGCATCCTCGATGTTGTTCCCGAAGATCCAGAGAAAGAGCATGTTCCCGAGGATGTGCTCCCAGCTCGCGTGCATGAACATGGCGGTGAACGCGCCCTCGTACCACGGCAGCGGATGAATCACGATCGACACCGGCACGTGGCAGGGACCTTCGACCGTGCACGGGTAGAAGCCGTCCTTCAGCACGTGGTAGTCGACGCCGTGGCCGCTGAGCTCCCAGAACCAGACGAGGAAATTGGCGACGATCAGGCCGATCGTTACGACCGGTGTCGACTTGGTCGGAACGTTGTCCCGGAGCGGCAGCACGGGCGGGAGTCTGACCGATGCGAATCGCCCGGTGTAGCCTCAGCGAATTCCCCGAGGGAGGAGTTGGACATGCCAGGACGGTTTGGCGCCACAGTCACGATCGACAAGCCGATCGACGAGGTGTTCGCGTTTCTTGCGGACGGCGAGAACGACAAGCGCTTCAGCTCGCGCATCGTCGAGATCGCCAAGACGACAGATGGTCCGCCAGGGCTCGGCACGGTGTATGCGAGCACCGCGAAAGACGGGCCGATGACGGCGAAGCACGAGTTCGAGCTGACTGCGTTCGAGCCGCCGTCGAAGATCCGCTGGACGGAGCGGTCGAGGACGACTCCCGTCTCCGTGCCCGAGGGCGGTTACGACCTCGTGCCCGAGGGTGAGGGCACGCGGCTGACCTTCTTCAACGTGCTCGAGGGCCGTGGACTGATGGGCAAGCTCCTCGAGCCGATCGCGCTTCGCTCCGCACGCAAGGGAGCCGACGCGTTCGTGGCGTCGATCAAACGGGCCGTCGAAGTCGGCGCAGGTTAGGCGGCGAGCGCGTCGCCGATCCGTTCGGCGACCGCGTCCAGATCGATCGTCGAGCCGGTGACCTCGAGCAAGATCTCGTCGGCGGTCGGCTTCTGGCCCTCAGTCCAGAGATCGCGGATCAGCGAGCCCGCCGCCTTGTTCGAGAACCACGTGTTGCCGAACTTCTCGCGCAGGAACGTCCTGAGCTGCGCCTCGAACGCCCACGCGCGAAGGTACTGCGACGCGTAGAAGCCGTCGTCGATGTCGCCGAGATAGTCCGTGTCGCTCGGGGTGACCTTCAACGCGTCACTGAGCAGCTCGACGTATCGCGGACGCATCACCGTCACGTCCGGTGCGGCGTGGTATTCGATCTCGTAGATGAGCTTCGCGCAGTAGCGGCGGACGAGCCACAGCAATTGCGTTGCGCCTTCGGCCGCGAACTCCTGCGGCCGGGGGAAGTCGAGTCGCTGCGTCAGCCACGCCGGGTCGATCGTGAGGTGCTCGAGCAGCATCGCCCAGCCCTCGGTGACGGCGTTGTCGCCGAGTCGCTTCTCTTCCATCGTCAGCGACGCGGACGTGTGCGCGAAGTGCTCGGTGTGACCGGCCTCGTGGAAGAGCGCGCGCCAGTCGTCCGGTCCGCCCTGCGGCTTGATCACGAGGATCACGCGCTCGGGTATCTCGATCGCGACGCAGAACGCACGCGGTGTCTTGTTCGGGCGGTCTTCGAGGTCGAGCTCGACGTTGCGCTGCTCGTGCAGGTCGACGCCCAGGTCGGCGAGCGTCGCCTCGAGCGCGGGCACCATCCGCTCTTTCGGGAACACCGAGTCCCACGTCAGCCCGCGCCACACACGCGCGACGTCGAAGCGCTCGATCTCGCCGAGACCGAGCCCGACGCGGCTGCGGAAGAAGCGGTTGCCCGCGTCCTCCCAGAGACGCTCGGTCGTGTCGAGAAAACGGCGGCACTGATCGGCGAGCGAGTCGAGCGGATACTGGAAGCCACGGTAGAGCTCCGTGTAGCTCGCGGCGCCGAGGCGCTCGGTCTCGCGGTGCACCACCTGCGTCGAGCGAAGGTAGAGCGGGTTCAGGTGCTCCTCGGTCAGCTCGTTGCGTGCGCGCTCGAGGCGCTCGCGCCGGCTGCGATCCTCAGAGTTCCCGATCGCGGGACGGAGATTGCGATACGGAATCTCCTCGCCGTCGACGGTCGCCTTGAGGCTCGCCTCGAGCTCGGCGATCTTCTCCTGCTCGCGGTTGACGAAGTTGCCGAGGTAGCCCTCACAGGCGAACTTCCAGAGCTCGCGCGTGTTGCGGCCGCCGTTGACCGATGCGCCGATGGCCAGGGCCGTGTCCAGCTTCGTCAGCTCGGCGTGGCGCTCGTAGATCGGCACGAGATCGTATGTGTCCTTGATCCCGGCGAAGTGAAGGTACGCCTCCTCGTCGAGCTCCGCGATGAAGCGGTCGGCGTCGGCCCGGAGGGCGTCCAGCGCTCGTTGACTCAGCGGCGACGGCACGGCGAGCCTAGGATACCGCCATGCGTGAGATCAGCCTGAAGACCGACCGCAAGACCCAGCTCGTGAACATCACCGACCTCGTGCAGGAGGCGCTCGCCGGTGCGAACGGCGCTGCGGCGGCGCTCGTCTACGTTCCGCACACGACCGCGGGCGTCACGATCAACGAGCACGCCGATCCGCTCGTCGCGCAGGACCTCGAGAACGCACTCCAGAAGGTGGTCGACGACGGCTGGGACTGGAAGCACACCGAGGATCCCGACGGCCCCAACGCCCCCTCGCACGTGCGGGCGTCGCTGATGAACACGCAGATCCTCGTGCCGCTCGACGGCGGCAAGCTCGCGCTCGGCCGCTGGCAGGGGATCTTCTTCTGCGAGTTCGACGGGCCGCGAGACCGCAAGGTCATCGTCACCGCGCTCCAGTAGAGCCGCCCGGCAAGCTCCGCAGAGCCGACGGCTACGCTGGCGCCATGGCTGCGCCGGTGAAGATGCATGAAGAGCTCGAGCTCGACATCGAGTCGCTCGCCTTCGGCGGAAACGGCGTTGCCCGGCACGACGGCTTCGTCGTCTTCGTCAAGCGTGGCCTGCCGGGCGACCGCGTCCGCGCGCGCGTCACGAAGGTGAAGCGGGGCTTTGCGGAGGCGCTCGCCACCGATGTCGTCACCGCCGGACCGCTCCGAGTCCAGGCGCCGTGCGACTACTACCCGACATGTGGAGGCTGCCGCTTCCAGGATCTCGCCTACGAGGCGCAGATCGAGCAGAAGCACGCGCAGGTGCGGGACGCGCTGCAGCGGATCGCCGGCATCGCCGAGCCGCCGCTCGAGCCGATCGTTCCCTGCCAACCCGATGTCTTCTTCTACCGCAACAAGATGGAGTACTCGTTCGCCCCGTCCGAGGAAGGCCCGGTGCTCGGGCTTCACAAGGCCGGACGCTGGGACGAAGTGATCGACATCCGCAAGTGCTGGCTCACGACCGAGCTCGGGAACGGCATCCGCAATGCGGTGCGCGACTGGGCGCGCGAGGAAGGTCTCGCGGCGTACTCGCAGGAGGACGGCAGCGGCTACCTGCGCCATCTGATCGTGCGCGAGGGACGCAACACGGGCCAGGCGCTTGTCCAGCTCGTCACCGCACCCGGCGAGAAGTTCGAGAAGGCGTATTTCGTCGAGGTGCTGCAGCGCTTCCCCGAGGTACGCTCGATTCACTGGGCAGTCAACGACCGCCCCGCCGAGGTGACGAACCTGCCGGCCGAGCTCCTCTGGGGCGAGCCGGCGATCGAGGAGGAGCTCGGCGGCCTGCGCTTCCGTCTGCGCCCGAACGCGTTCATGCAGACGAACACGTTCATGGCCGAGCACCTCTACGCGCTCGCGCGCGAGGCCGCCGGCCTCACGGGTGTGGAGACGGTCTGGGATCTCTACTGCGGAATCGGGACGATCGGTCTGTCGCTCGCGAAGGACGCGCTCACCGTGTGGGGGATCGAGGTCAACGAGGAGTCGGTCGCTTGCGCGCTCGAGAACGCCGAGCTGAACGGGATCACGAACGCGGCGTTCTTCGCCGGCAACGTCGGCCAGGTCGTCGACGACCTCCTCGAGCGCTCGGGCGCACCGGATGTCGTCGTCGTCGATCCGCCGCGCGCGGGGCTCGCCGGGAAGGCGCTGCGCCGCCTCGGCACGATCGGCGCGCCGCGCATCGTCTACGTGTCGTGCAATCCGACGACGCTCGCGGGTGACGTGAAGGTGCTGCGCGAGGAATACGGCTACGAGCTGCTGCGCGCGCAGCCGGTCGACATGTTTCCGCACACGCCGCACGTCGAGACGGTCGCCCTACTGGAGAGGCCTGATGCGAACTAGCCGCACGCACGTCTAGTTCACATCAGACCTCTGGAGAAACCCGCCGCCCCGAGTTAGGCTCTCCCGGTCAAAACCTGGGACACGGAGGGCAGCATGCAGAACGACGATGCCACTCCGGTTGCGGCCCGGACGCAAACGGCGCAGCCCGTCAGGGCGACGCCGCAGACCGACGCGAACCTGCACGTGCAGGTCGGGCCGGCGACGAAGCGGTTCCACCTCTGGCAGCAGTTTCCGTCTTGGCTCCTCGGCTTCGCTGCGATCGGGCTCGGCTTCTTGATGGTGCTGCGCGGCTACGACTCGTCCGCCGGCTGGTTCGCCGTGTCGACGGGTGTCATCCTTTCGGTGATCGGCTCGTATCGCTCGCCGTTCTCGATCGGCGAGACGGCGATCAGCACCTCGACCGGCCGCAAGCCGTCGAAGAAGGTGACGCCGCCGCCGGCCTGATCGGCCCGCCGACACGGAGCTGACCGCTCAGGCAGGCGGTGTCGCCGGGCGCCGCCTGCGAAGCCGGTGCCAGAGCAGGTCGGCGTTCGGGGCGAGGAACCCGAAGGAGAGGAACGGCAGTGCCGGGAGCCCGCCGACGTGGATCGCGGTCGCGAGGACGATCGTCAGCCCGTACATCGCGGTCATCGAGATCCACGTCGGCACGACCCGGAGCTCGAAACGCTGGGCCGCCGCGAGGAAGAGTGCGTAGAACAGCACGTCGGGCGGGCCGAGATAGGCGGCCGCCCCTCCCGGCACGACGAACGCGATCGCGACCGCCGTGTAGACCTCGAAGTGGTGCGACGTGATCGCCTTCGTGGGGCCGCGGTACACGGAGATGATGTCCACGAGCGGGATCACGAGCGCGACGAGCACGACCCACGAGAGCTCCTCGAAGAGGCGGACGAACGCCCACCCGGCGAAGATCGCCGCCCACAGCTTCGCGAAGTTTCCGGCGAGGCCCCAGCCCGCCTGCGCACACCCGAACGCGACCAACGCGAGCACGATGGCGGCGGGAAAGACCCAGCGCTCGTGCCAGAGCGGCAGCGCGATCAGCGCGAGCAGCAGCGTCGCCGGCAGCACGACGATCGAGACGAGCAGGATCTCCGGCCAAAGGCCGATGTTCGCGAGGTGCGGCGCGACGATGAACCACGTGACGTCGACGGCGGCGACGGCGACGAAGGCCGCGACACGCCGCGACGTCAATAAGGCGGCAGCTCGGCCCACCACGTGCCGAGCACCTTGAAGGCATTCCAGAACGCGGTCTTCGCCTGGGCCTCGTCGAGCGCCTCGTCGATATCGGGTGTCATCAACGCCTGAATCGTCGGTGTGAAGCGCTGGAGCTCGCCTTCGAGCGGCGCCACCTCAGCTGCGAGGGGAAACGCGACGCTGTTCAGGAACGCGCGTGCCGGCTCGCCCATCACGACGATCAGCTTCGGCTGCACGATGTGGAGCTCGCGGAGCAGGAAGGGACGCGACTCGTCGTCGTCTCCGTCGGCGAACTTGAGGCAGTTCGTGCCGTAGATCGCCATCGGGTCGACGCGAAGGCGCTGCAGAGACTTGAGGAGCGCATTGCCGGCCCGCCCGTAGAACGCGACGCCTTCCTGTAGCTCGGACGCGCGAGGGGCGTGCTTCAGCAGGAAGACGTCGGCGAGCGGATGGCCGGAGCCCACGACGGGAACGCGTGTCCCAGCCCCGGCCTGTGCAACTTCGTCACCGAGCGTATTGATCTCGGTGATCGCCTTTTGCAGGTACTTCTCGTAGATTTCGTCTGTCGCCACGGTCACAGGAGCCCCAGCGATGTTCGCTCCTACCGCACCCTTTCCTTGGCTTGGGCCACCCATTTCAGTCCCTGGAGGTACGCGAGGGACTTCGGGCGGCGGAGGATCTCGGCGCTCCGGAGCGAGAGGAGGAACTCCTCTGGGCCTTGAAAACGACGCATCCGAACGGCCCCCGTGCCGACTCCCTGGAGCACATGCGCATCGGATCCGGCGGCTGCGGTGAGGTTGTACTTGCGCGCGAAGCGGAGTGCTTCGACGTTGTAGCCCTCGAAGAGCAGTCGGGCGTTGTAGACCTCGAAGACGTCGATCTCGCCGAGGTTGCGCTGCAGCGTCGCGGCGCTCGGAATCGAGTGCAGGCGGTCGAACGGGTGGGGGACGTAGACGAGCCCGCCCTGAGAGCGAATCGCGGCGACGGTCTCGGCGAACGTCATTCCGCGCGGGATCTCTTCCTTGAGGAAGAGTCCGATCACCTCGCCCTCGCCGTCCGTTTTCACCTCCTCGCCGGGAATCACGATCAGCTTGCGCCCGCGCGCCTTCTCGACCGCCTCGAGCGCGCCGCCGAACACGTTGTGGTCGGTGACGGCGATCGCGCCGAGCCCTTCCGATTCCGCGTGGCCGAGGAGGTCGTCGACCTCGATCGAGCAGTCATGCGACCAGGTCGTGTGCATGTGAAGATCGACGACGATCCAGTCGCGCTCCTCGAGCGGTGCAGGACGCGCAGCAGGGCGGCGGCGCTTTTCGAGTGAGGCGTAGACGCGCTCGACCTGATCGGCGAGCGCGCCGAAGCTCTCGCGCCGTGCGACTTCGAGCCCCTCGTCGCTGCGCCTGGAGCGAAAGGCGGGGTCCTCGATCAGCCGCGCGGCCTCTGCCGCGACGAGCTCGGGCTGGACGGTGGGGGGAGCCGAGACGGCGGCGCCGGCTGCCTGCGCCTCGATCGTGACGCGGGGATAGCCGTCGAAGGCGGGCACGAAGACCGCCGCATCGCGCAGCACGGCTGCGCGGCCCTCACTGTCGAGCGCGGTGCGCACGTGGACGCGTCCGCGGAGCGCGCGCGGTAGGGCCGGTCGGCCGCCGAGCGTCCGCGTGCGGAGGAGCACGAGCTCCCAGTCGGTCTGGGACGCGAGCTCGCGCACCAGCGCACGGAAGAGCGGACGCTCGGTCTGCCGCCACTCGAGCACGACGACGTTGCTCTTCTCCATGGGTGCGAAGCGTTCGAGGTCGACGCCGCTCGGCACGAGCTCGTAACGACCCGGGAACCGCAGCACCGCAGCGTCCGCCGTCTCCCGGCTGGTCGCGAGCAAGGCGTCGAGTCGTCCGAGCAGCCGCTCGCGCTGGGCCCGGCCCGGTGGGTATGCGAGGCGCTCGGGCGAGAAGAACGTCGCCGCGGTCAGCTCGGTCGAGTCGCGCAGCGCGAGGTAGGAAAGGCTCGGGAGGGCGGGCTCGAACCCGTGCACGATGTCGAACGCGCCGCGGCCGAGTGCGACAGCGAGGTTGGCGCGGACGCCGACGGGCACGCCGAGCCGCGTGCCACGGGCGATCGGCAGCGCGGGGCCGAGCGCGATCAGCTCGGCGTCGTCGCCGCGCGCGAGTGCGCGGCGCCCCTCGGCGAGGTCGCGGGGTCGGTTCGACGGTGCGAGCACGGTCGCCACGTGTCCGCGCGCACGCAGCTCTCCGGCTAGTCCCGCGACGTGCTCGTTGACGTCGTGCGGCTGCGACCAGGAGAAGGGGGTTACGAGGGCGACGCGGAATGCCATCCCTGTGGCCGAGTGTAGTAGCGTCGGCACCGCCGTCAGATGAGCCTCCGTGCCGAGATCGTCGAAGTCGCTCGTTGGGGCATCCGCATGCGGGCGCGGATCCACTACGCCGAGGCTCGGCCCATGCCGCTCCGCCGCACCCTGCCGCTCGCGACCGACTGCTCCGGATTCGCGACGCTCTGCTACTTCCTCGCCGGCGCGCCCGACCCGAATGGCCTCGACTACTGCGGCCAGGGCTACACCGGAAGCCTGCTGCGGCACCTCCCGCATGTGGGGCGGGCGGACGTCCAGGCGGGCGATATCGTCGTGTGGGGCTCGTATCCAGGCCGCCACTGCGCAGTGGTTCTCGAACCGGGAGAGGATCCGCTGCTCGCCTCGCACGGCTCCGAGCGCGGCCCGATCGAGCTCCGCTTCTCGGAGGAGCAACAGTGGCAGGCGCCGCCGGTGAACTGGCTCGACGGGCTCCCGCCGCCGCGCCCTGACGTCACGGCCCCGTGGCCGTCCTCGCGCCCGGGGGGAGATCGCGACGGCTCGGATACGGACTGTCCGGCACCCGAGCCGGAGGGTCCGGACACGTTCGAGCTCTGACGCGCGGGCTGTCTCGGCGGAACGAGCCACGGCCCGGGTCTGACCGGGGCCTGGGCAGAAAGAGCCACGGCCCGGGGTCAGACCCCGGGCCGTGTGTCGAGCAGACGTGTCTCGGAAGGCTAGGCGGCGGGAGTCGGGGCCTCCGTCGCGACCTGCCGGCGGTTCTCCTCGATGAACTTCTCGGTGAGGGCGTACGCCTCGTCGTCGACGATCTGCTGCGGCGGCGACTTCATGAGGTACGAGCTCGGCCCGACGAGCGAGCCGGCGATGCCGTTGTTCAGTGCGAGCTTTGCCAGGCGCACCGCGTCGATCACGATGCCGGCGGAGTTCGGTGAGTCCCACACCTCGAGCTTCAGCTCGACGTTGAGCGGCACGTCGCCGAACGCGGAGCCCTCCATGCGGATGTAGGCCCACTTGCGGTCGGTGAGCCACGGCACGTAGTCGGACGGGCCGACGTGCACGTTGCCGGCGCCGAGGTCGTAGTCGAGCATCGACGTGACGGCGTTCGTCTTCGAGATCTTCTTCGACTCGAGCCGCTCGCGCTCGAGCATGTTGAGGAAGTCGGAGTTACCGCCGACGTTCAGCTGCATCGTCTTGTCGAGATGCACGCCGCGCTCGCGGAAGAGGGACGTGAGCACGCGATGCGTGATCGTTGCGCCGACCTGCGACTTGATGTCGTCGCCGATGATCGGCAGGCCCTTCTCCTCGAAGCGCTGGTTCCAGTAGTCCTCACGCGCAATGAAGACCGGCATGCAGTTGACGAGCGCGACGCCTGCCTCCAGGCACTGCTCGGCGTACCACTTCGCCGCCGCCTCGGAGCCGACGGGGAGGTAGCTGACGACGACGTCGGTCTTCGTGTCCTTGAGAATGCCGACGATGTCGTCCGTCTTGCCCGGCGCCTTCGTGACGACCTGGGAGATGTACTTGCCGAGACCGTCGTGTGTCATGCCGCGCGAGACCTTGATGCCGGTCTTCGGCACGTCGGCGAACTTGATCGTGTCGTTCGGGTGCGCCCACATCGCATCGGCGAGGTCCTCGCCGACCTTGCCCTGCACGACGTCGAAGGCCGCGGTGAACTCGATGTCGCGGATGTGGTACCCGCCGAGATTCACGTGCATGAGGCCGGGGACGAACTTTTCGTCGTCCGCGTCCTTGTAGTACTCGCAGCCCTGGAGCAGCGAGTTGGCGCAGTTGCCGACACCGACGATTGCGACGCGAACCTTGCCGTCGTCGACGCGCGCGCGGCCGTTCGAGTTGCCGTTGCTATTTGACATTCGGTCCTCCAGAAAGAAGTTGCTTACGGACGTGCAGGACGCGCTGCAACACGGTGAACCACGACGTCACGGCCAGCAGGTAGATCGCCCACGGGAGCAGTCCCCACGGCGCGAGCACGAGGCCCGCGGTGATCACGACGACGCGCTCCGCCCGCGAGCCGAGGCCTACGTCACCTCGGAGCCCGAGCGACTCGGCCTTCGCCCGCACGTACGGCACGAGGAAGGAGCCGCCAACGCCGATGACCGTGAACACGACGGCGGTGTTGTTGCCGTTTCGCGCGAAGATGAGCGCGATCGCAGCGAGCATCGCGCCTTCGCCCACCCGATCTGTCGTGGAGTCGAGGAATGCGCCGAACGGCGTCGACCGCCCGCCGGCGCGCGCCAGGGCTCCGTCGAGGATGTCGAGGATCGAGCCGAAGACGAAGACGCCGGCACCGAGCCAGTAGAACAGGAGCTCGTTGCGGTTCGCGAACGGGACGATGAGCGCCGCGATGAGGCAGAGGCTCACCCCCGACACGGTCAGTGCGTTGGGTGTGACCCGCGTGCGGGCGAGCCCGGTGACCGAGCGGCTCGCAAGCGTCCGGGCACCGGTCGTGTACCCGTCCTTGACCCGGCTGAGGGTCGGAGCGTCGTCCTTCATCGCGTGCATGAGTGGTCTCTCGCAGTCGAGTCGAATCGCATTCCTGCTATGGGGCGACTATAGCAGGTTTGCGATGGGCTCTCCTGCCGGCGGCCGCTCCCGGCCGGCCAGCAGAGGCACCTTCGAGACGATCACGAGCGACAGGACGCCCACGCCGATCCCCGCGACGACGTCGAGCCAGAAGTGGTTCGCGGTCGCGAGTACGCAGAACCAGACCCACGCCGGCCAGAAGGCCCAGAGCGCCTTCGACCAGAGGTGGCGGCTGGAGACGAACAGATAGACCCCGACGACGAGCGCGTCGGCGGCGTGCAGGCTCGGCATCGCTGCATACGGATTGGCGAAGCGCGCCGATGACGCCGTGCGAGTGGTTGACCCCGTCGACGAACCCGAAGCTCGGGAACATCCACGGCGGCGCCGTCGGCACGAAGATGTACCCGATCAGGCCGATCATGTTGGCAAGCAGGATCGTGTTGCGGAAGCGCGCGAAGTGGCTGTGGCGCCGGAAATAGACCCACAGCAGGGCCAGCCCGATGACGGTGAACTCGGAGTTCCAGTACGTCCATGCGGCGGCGGTCAACAGCCAGCTGGACGAGTCGGCGATGCGCTGGGCCGTCTGCTCGATCAGATGCGGCGTGACGCGTTGCTCGAAGTCGATGACGCGGAATCCGTTCGTGAACGCCTTCGCGGGATCCCGGTCGGCAACGCTCCGGACTGCCTGGTAGCTGAAGTAGAAGCCGAGCCAGATCAGCACCTGGAACCCGAAATCGGTCCAGCCTCTCGGGAGGATCCGGCGTCCTGCTGCGGCGACGGCGGTCATAGGTGGATCTTAGACGCCACGGCGGCCTCTACGAGTTACCCGCCGATGTAGGACATCTCGACCTTCGGCAACGCCGCAGTCTCGGCCGTGCGGAGGTCGGAATACCGGTCTTCGCGCCTGTTCCATAGGCTCCGTATCGACAGCGCAAGCTCTTCATCTGAGGCTCCCGTGCGGAGCGGCCCGCGCAGATCGTGGCCTTTCACGGCGAACAGGCACGTGTAGAGCTGTCCCTCGGCCGAGAGCCGCGCCCTCGAGCAGCCGCCGCAGAACGGCTTGGTTACCGACGCAATCACCCCGATCTCGCCCGCGCCGTCCCGATAGGCGAAGCGGCGGGAGGTGTCGTCCGGGCGCGCGAGTGGCAGTGCATCGAGCGGCCAGACCGCGCCGATCCGCTCGACGATCTCGTCGGCGGGGACGACGTCGTCGAGGCGCCACCCGTTCGAGCTTCCGACATCCATGTACTCGATGAACCGAAGGGTGTGCAGCGTCCCGCGAAAGTGCTCGGCGAGCGCGACGATCCCGTCGTCGTTCGCGCCGCGCTTGACGACCGCGTTCACCTTGACCCGCAGGCCGGCGGCGTCGGCTGCGTCGATCCCCTCGAGCACGCGGTCGACGGCGAAGTCGACGTCGTTCAGCGCTCTGAACGTGTGATCGTCGATCGAGTCGAGGCTGACGGTGATCCGGTCGAGCCCGGCACGCGCGAGCGCGTCAGCTTTTTGGGGAAGCAGCGCGCCGTTCGTGGTAAGCGCGAGCTCGAGCCCCGGAATCGCGGCGAGCAGCGCGACGAGATGCTCGACGTCCCGCCGGACGAGCGGCTCTCCGCCCGTGAGGCGCACGGTGCGCACGCCGAGCTCTGCGAAGACGCGCACGACGCGCTCGATCTCCTCGAAGCTCAGCAGCGCGTTCCGCTCGAGGAATGCGTAGTCGCGCCCGAAGACCTCCTTCGGCATGCAGTAGACGCAACGGAAATTGCAGCGGTCGGTGATCGACACGCGCAAGGTCTCGAGCGGCCGGCCGAACGTGTCGAGCAGCGGTTCCATACGGACAGGGTATCCCGTGGCTGAGCGGTTACCCAGGCACGGCTGTGAGGCGCCTAGGCTTCGGCCCAGCGTTTCGCCAGCTCGACGACGGTTGCCGCCGCGAGGCCCATGTCCTCGACGCAGATCCATTCGCGCTCGCTATGGGCGTCGTGGCCCCCGGTGAAGATGTTCGGCGTCGGCAGGCCCATCTCGGTGAGGGCGGAGCCGTCGGTGCCACCGCGAATCGCCGTCAGCTTGGGCTCGAGCCCGACCCGCCTGACCGCCTCCTCGAGGTTCGCAACGATCTGCGGGTGGTTCTGGAGCGTGTCGCGCATGTTCCGGTACTGGATCTTCGACTCGACCTCGATCGAGCACCGCTCGTCGGTTGCGGCGACGTCGGCCGCGATCCCGCGGAGGAACTCGACGTGCTGCTCGAGCTGATCGTTCTCGAAGTCGCGGACGATGAAGCGGAGCTCGACCTCCGACGAATCCCCGGAGATCACGACGGGATGCACGTACCCCTCGCGTCCGCTGGTCGTCTCGGGCGACAGCCGGTCTTTGGGCAGCCGGTCGATCACCTCGGCGGCGAGCTTCACCGCGTTCACGAGCTCACCCTTTGCCCAGCCCGGATGGATGGCGCGGCCGCGCACCTTCATTCGTACCTGCGCGCCGGAGAATGTCTCCTGCTGGAGCTCGCCGGCCGTCGAGCCGTCGACGGTGTATGCCGCGACGGCGCCGAACGTCTCGACGGGGAAATGAACGACGCCGCGGCCGATCTCCTCGTCCGGGTTGAACGCGACCTTCACCGGGCCGTGCGGCACTTCGGGATGCGCGATGAGGTACGCGGCCGCAGCCATGATCTCGGCGATTCCCGCCTTGTCGTCGGCGCCGAGCAGGGTCGTGCCGTCGGTCGTGATCACGTCATGGCCGACGTGGTGCGGCAACTCGGGTGACTCTGCCGGGCGGATCACCTGTCCCGAGTCGCCGAGCACGATGTCTCCGCCCTCGTAGCGGCTGCGCTGCGGCTCGACGTTCGCACCGCTGCACTCGCGTGCAGTGTCGACGTGCGCGAAGAACGCGACGATGGGTACGTCGTGGTCGACCGTGGCGGGAAGCGTCGCTGTGACGTACCCGTGCTCGTCGATCGACGCGTCAGCGAGACCGAGCTCCTGCAGCTCGCCGAGCAGCAGGCGCAACAGGTCGAGCTGCTTCGCCGTGCTGGGATACTCGTCGGAGTCCTCGTCGGACTGGGTGTCGATGCGGACGTAGCGGAGGAAGCGCTCTGCGGCGTCCCCTGCGAGCTGGGCGGCGAGCGCCTCGTGCGTGTCGGTAGCCATGAGCCTGAGTCTACGGTCCGGTCCAGTAGCGTCCGGTCGCATGGGGCGCCTCGACGAGTTCCTACCCGAGTTCGACGTCGTGGAACGACACGAACGGCTCGTCCCCGCCGGTCCGGAGGACGCAGTCGCGGCTGCGCTCGCGTCGCCTGTCGCCCCCGACGCGCTCGTGCGGGCGCTCTTCCGCGTGCGCGGCCTGCACGGAGGCGGGACGGTGTACGGCGCGATACGCGGCCTCGGATTCTCGGAGCTCGTCAACGAGCCGGACTGCGTCGTCGTCGGCGCTGCCGGACGCCCCTGGGCCTCGCGCGGAGGGCTCGTCTCGTTCGAGAAAGCCGGTGCCGGCCAGGTGCGGATGCTCCTCGAGGTCTCGGCGACGGCTTCGGGTAGCGGATCGCTTCTGTGCACCGAGACGCGCGTCGCGGCGATCGACGATCGCTCGCGGCGCGCCTTTCGCCGCTATTGGCTCGTGGTAGGCCCGTTCTCCGGCGTCATCCGGCGCCGCTGGCTCGCCGCGACCGAGCGGTCGCTGCGTTGACGGCGGTCGGGCTCGGCTGCCTCTCGGCGGCGCTCTTCGGCGGCATGAGCGTCGGTCTCCGCATGGGGCTGAATCGCTATTCCGATGTCGAGGTCGCGACCGTCGGCACCGTTGTCGGAGCGCTCGCGGTCTCGCTCGTCTTCATGCTCGTCGAGGCTCCCGCACGTGGCCTCCACGTGGCGCCTGCGTGGCCGTTCCTGCTCGCCGGCCTCATGCAGCCGGGTGTCGGCCAGCTGCTCGTCACGCTGTCGATCCGCGAAGCCGGTGCGTCCCGCGCATCGGTCGTGCTCGGCTCAGCGCCGCTCGCCTCCGTCACGATCGCGCTGATCTTCCTCGGCGAGCCGGTCCGCTGGGCCCTGATCGTGGGTGCGGTGCTGATCGTCGCCGGCGGCGTCGAGCTCGCGCGCGACCGCTCGCGCCCGGCGCACGTGCGCCGTCGGGGCTACGCATTCGCGTTCGTCGCGACGATCCTCTTCTCCGCGCGAGACAACGTCACGCGCTGGCTGTCGGGAAGCACGCCCGTGCCCCCGGGCACCGCTGCGGCCGCGGCGCTCGCCGGAGGCACGCTGTTGATCCTCGCGGTGCTCGGCCCGCGCGTGCGCCACCGCCTCGCGTTACGCACGATGCTGCCGTTCCTCGGCGTCGGCCTGCTCTTCGGGATCTCGTACGTCTCGCTGTTCGAGGCCTACTACCGCGGTCGCGTGACGGTCGTGTCGCCGATCGTCGCGACCGAGGCGTTGTGGGGTGTCGCGCTGTCGATCGCGTTCATCCGCACGACCGAGCTGGTCGGCCGCCGTGTGCTGATCGGTGCGTCGTTGATCGTGGCGGGCAGCGTGCTGATCGGCGTCTACGCAGCGGGCTAGGAGACAGGCGCCTAGAGGATCTTGGAGAGAAACTGCTGCGTGCGCTGGTGTCTCGGTGACGTGAAGAAGTCCGACGGCGCCGCCTGCTCCACCACGACCCCGTCGTCCATCATCACGATCCGGTCGGCGGCTTCGCGAGCGAAGCCCATCTCGTGCGACACGACGATCATCGTCATCCCGTCGGCCGCGAGCTCCTGCATCACCTCGAGCACCTCGCCGATCATCTCCGGGTCGAGCGCCGACGTCGGCTCGTCGAAGAGCATCAACGCGGGTCGCATTGCGAGCGCGCGGGCGATCGCGACGCGTTGTTGCTGGCCGCCGGAGAGCTTGTTGGGGTACGCGTTTCGCTTGTCGGCCAGCCCGACGCGATCGAGCAGTGCCTCTCCCTGCACCACCGCCTCGGCACGGGCGACCTGCCGCACCTTGATCGGCGCCTCGATGACGTTCTCGAGCGCCGTCTTGTGCGGCCAGAGATTGAACCGCTGGAACACGAACCCGATCTCGGTTCGCTGCCGTGCGATGTTCCGCTCGGAGTCCTCGACGAGCGTTCCGTCGCTCTTCGCGCGGTAGCCGATCAGATGCCCGTTCACCTCGATCCGGCCGCCGTCGATCCGCTCGAGGTGGTTGATGCAGCGGAGGAAGGTCGTCTTGCCGGAGCCTGACGGCCCGATGATGCAGACGACCTCCTGCTTCCCGACGTCGAGCGAGACGCCGCGGAGGACGTGATGCTTTCCGAAGTACTTGTCGACCTCGCTGGCCTTGACGATCGGCTCCGCCGCTGCAGTCATCGAGCACCTCTCGATGCTGCTGCCTGGATCCCGAGGATGCGTTGCACCCAGCCCTCGCCTTCTTCGCGGTCGCTGGCGCCGAGCTTGCGCTCGATCTGAACCTGGATGAGGCTCCAGATCGTCGTGAGCACGAGGTACCAGAACGCGACGCCGATGAAGTACTCGACGGGCTTGAACGTGACCGAGTAGCCCTGCTCGGCGTCGAGGAACAGCTCGTACACGCCGATGAACGCGAGCAGCGACGTGTTCTTGATCATGCCGTTGAACTCGTTGCCGAGCGGCGGGACGATGATCCGGGCGGCCTGGGGGAGGACGATCCTGCGCATCGCGAGGCCGTACCTCATACCCACCGACTTGGCGGCTTCCATCTGCCCGCGGTCAATCGATGCAATCCCCGCGCGGATGATCTCGCTCATGTACGCACCCTCGTTGACGGAGAGCGCGACCATGCCGGCGACAACGGCGCCGTCCACGCTGAAGAGGCCGAAGTCGACGTTGCGCGGGAACAGGTCTGCGCCGATCAGCAGGTTTGCGCCGTAGTACATGAAGAAGATCTGCACGATCAGCGGCGTTCCACGGACGAGCAGTACGTAGATGTACGAGATGACTCGGAGCACGCGCCACCGCGACATCTCGAACAGCGCTGACGCGAGCCCCAGAAGCACGCCGAGCGCCTGGGAGACGACGGCGATGTACACGGTGCGGAAGAGCGCCTGGGCGAACGCATGGTTCGGATCGAAGATCCGCGTCTTCACCAGGTGCCAGTCGACCGCAGCGACGAGCCCGTGCATCGCCGTCCTCTCCTCGACCTAGCTCCTTACTTTCCCTTCAGCGCGAAGGCGACCATGTTCCACTTCTTGAGGATCTTCGTCATGGTGCCGTCCTTGTACATCGCGTTGATCGCCTTCTGGACATTCGCCTTCGTCGCGGTGTCCTTCGGGTTGAGGCCGATGCCGACCGGCTGTGGCGTGATCGGCTTGCCGACGATCTGCAGAGCAGTGTTCTTCGTCGTGTACCAGACGGCCGGCGGTGAGTCCGACTCGTAGACGTCGATGTGTCCGGTCGCGAGCGCCTCGACGCCGAGCGGGTCCTCCTTGTAGGGGATGATCTTGATCCCCTTCTTGCCCTTTGCCTTGCACTGCTTGTCGAACTTCGACAGCGTCTCGAGGTTCGTCGTCGCCACCTGTGCCCCGGCGACGCGTCCACAGACGTCGAGCGGGGTGTTGATCTTCAGCGGATTGCCCTTCTTCCCGATGAGCGATTGGCCGACGCTGAGATAGTCGACGAACGAGATGCTCTTGCGCCGCTGGGGCGTGTCGTTCATCCCGCTGATGATCGCGTCGCACTTGTTCGAGAGGAGCGCGGCGACGATGCCGTCGAAGCCGGTGTTCTGGAACTGCGCCGTCATTCCGAGCCGCTTCGCGACCTCGGTGCCGATGTCGATGTCCGAGCCGGTGTTTTTCCCGTTCAGCACCATCTCCTCGGGCGGATAGCTGATGTCGCTGCAGAAGACGAAGCTCTTCGCAACATGCGCGGCGGATGCGACCTGGACACAGACCACAGCGGCTGCCGCCGCGACCGCGGCGACGAAGATTGCCCGTTTGAGCATTGGATGGCTCCTTTCGACATGGGTCATGACTCTTTCACACGAATGAGCGCTTGCAGGCGCTCGGCTGCGAGGTTGAGGTGGCTGGTCAAGGCAATTCCGGCGGCGCCCCGGTCGCCGCGGCGCAGCGCGTCGAGGATCGCCCTGTGCTCGGCGACCTGCGGAGGCTCGTAGTTCCGGTCGAGGTGGAGGAGGACGAGCCGCAGCTCGCCCTGCGCCCGCGCGTGCGTCTGCGCGAGCCTGCCGCTGCCGAGTGCGGCGACGAGAATGCGGTGGAACTCGAAGTCGTGCTCGAGCGCCTCGACGATGTCGCCCACAGCGAGCGCCCGCGCGAATGAGTCGGTGGCCGCGCCGAGGCGGTCGATGCCGTCTGCGTCGAGCTCGTGCAGGCCCGCGAGCTCGAGGACGAGCCGAAGGCGGAAGAGATCGGCAACGTCCGCTGCGCTGAGGTCGGTGACGACGACGCCGCGGTGGGGATGGTGCGTCACGAGGCCCTGTTCCGCCAGTCCGCGCAGCGCCTCGCGCAGGGTGTTGCGCGACACGCCGAGGGAGGCGGCGAGCTGGACCTCGCGCAGATGCGTTCCCGGCTGGAGCGTGCCGTCGAGGATCGTCTGGCGCAGCACGCGCTCCGCCTGCGCGGCGGTGGTCGTGCGATCGAGCGCGGGGACGAGCGCCTCGCTGCTCACGCAAGCGACGCCAGCACGCCTGCGATCCGGTCGAGAGCCTCGCCGAGGAACGCCTCTTCGAAGCCGACGGTGATCCGGAAGTGCCCGTCGCACCCCATCATCGCGCCGGGAACGACGAGCACGGAGGCCTGGGTACGGATCGCATCGGCTACCTCCTCCGAGGGCTGCGCGGCTGCGTACTGCGGAAACGACAGCGCCGTCGCGGCCGACGGCTGCGCTGCGACGAGGCCTGCGTGCTCGTCGAGCCACCGGCCGTAGAGCGCCGATCCGTCGCGAACGAGCTCGCGCTGGCGTGCGAGCAGCCCTCGTCGCTTCTCGGGCTCGAGCGCCCGCTCGGCGAGGAACACGCTCGGCAGGGCGGCGGAGATGACCGCGTACTCGTGCCGGCGCCATAGCGCTTCCGCGAGCGGTTGTGCGGCTACGACCCAACCGATGCGCAGCCCGCAGAGTCCGTACGCCTTCGAGAGGCTGTTGACGCAGACGGCGCGAGGGTGCGCGGCCCAGAACGACTCCGTCTCGACGCCGTCTCGCTCGGAGCCGCGGTACACCTCGTCGGCGAGCAACCAGCATCCGCTCGCCTCGACGACGTCGAGGATCGCAGCGCGCGCGTCGGCGGAGAAGATCGTGCCGGTCGGATTGTTCGGGATTCACGACGGCGAGGAGCTTCGTCTGCGGGCCCACGCTCGCGCGCAGCTCGTCGAGGTCGAGCGCCCAGCCGTTCTCGCTCCGCAGCTGCACGACGTCGACGGCGCAGCCGAGGTTCTCGGCGATGCCGCGCACCTGCCGATAGCCCGGCTCCACGACCGTCACGCGGTCGCCCGACTCGAGGAGCGCCTGGCAGACGAGCGCGTTCGCCTCCGACGCTCCGACGGTCACGAGGATCTCGTCCTCCGCCGGCGCTGGCGCATACGTCTGCGCGATGCGCTCCCGGAGGAGCGCCGTCCCGTTCACCTCGGGATAGAAGAGCTCGAGCTCTGCCAGCTCCTGCAGCTCGCCCGCGTCGAGGAGCAGCCCGAGCGGCGCGCAGCGGACGGCGCTGTCGGCGAGGTTCAGTTCGACCTCGTGCTCGTAGAGCGACTGCCAGCGCTCCATCTCGAACGGCCGGAAGGCTGCAGGCGCGGTGCTCACAGCTCGAGCCTCCGTCCGAGTCCCGCGCCCGCGGCACGGCGCATCACCTCCGCGGCCACCGCCGCGTCCTGCACTCCGATGCCGCAGAGATCGGCAATCGTGATCTGCTCCGCCGCGGTGCGTCCTGCGACGTCGCCGGCCACGAGTGCACCGAGCGACAGGATCTGATCGTCCTCGATCACGCCCGCGTCGAGTGCGTGATGCGTCTCCCCATTCGCGGCCGCGACCGGCGGGTGGTCGGCGACGATGACGTCCGCCTTGCCCAGGAGGGCCGTCTCGAGCTCCTGCTTGTCGGCGAAGTCGGAGCCCATCGCGGTGATGTGCGTGCCCGGCTGCACCCATTCGGCGAGCACGACCGGCTCACGGGACGGCGTCGTCGTGACGACGAGCTGCGAGCCGCGGACGGCCGTCTCGACGTCTGCCGCGACGGAGATCTCGATGCCGTGCACGTGCGCGCATCTCGTCGGCATAGGTCGCCGCGCCGCTCCGCGACGCGACGACGACGCGCTGCGGCCGCCGGACGCCGAGCAGCGCCTCGAGCTGGTACCTCGCCTGGCCGCCCGCTCCGACGATCGCAGCCTGCTCCACGTGCGCGGGCGCGAGCAGGTCGGCCGCGAGCGCTCCGGCGGCTCCCGTGCGCAGCTCGGTGAGGTAGCCGTTGTCGAAGAGGATGGCGGCCAGGATCCCCGTCTCGGCGGAGAAGACGAGGAAGAGGCCGTTCGTCACCGCCAGGCCACGGTCGGGGTTGCCCCAGAAGCCGGTCGCCGCCTTCACGGCCCAGTACTCGGAGCCGTGGATGTGCGCTCCCTTGAGGTGCGCCTCGCCGTCGACGGTGGGGAACGCAAAGTCCATGTTGGCGGGGAGCGTCAATGCGCCGCGGGCGAGGGCGGCGAAGCCGGTCCGCATGCACTCGAGCGCTTCCTCAGGGCCGACGAGCGAGCGAACGTCCGCCTCGCTCAGCGCGAGTACTTCAGGCAAGGACGCTCCGGATCCGGTCGAGCAGCGCCGAATCGTCCTCTTCTGCGACGGTCTCGAGACAGAAGACGAGCTTGCCGTCCATCGGCACGCACACGATGCTCGGGCTGCCGGCCATCAGCTCGGCTGCGAGTTCTTCCTCTCGGCCGCCTGCATCGACGACCAGGGAGTTGGGTGCTTCGTCGACGAGCCGCTCGTCGAGCGTGAACTGCGCCACGGAAGCGGACGTGCCGAGCTCGGCGGCGAGGCTCTCGGCGCGGGCACGGTACGACTCCCAGCGCGCGTCGTGATCCATCGCGAGCCACTCCTCGAGTGCGAGCACGGTGCCGACGACGGCGCTCCGGTCCATCTTGAACGCGCGGCCGAAGATCAGGTGCGGACCCGACTCGAAGCGCGTGAAGTCGATCTGGGCAACCGCGTCGACGAGCTCGCGCGTTCCGTAGACGAACCCTCCCGCGTTCGGGCCCCAGAAGTACTTGGCGCTGAACATCGTGAGGTCGGCGCCCTGCGCGCCGTAGGTGGCGATGAGGTCGGTGGGGTAACTCATGTACGCCGCGTCGACGACGACGGGGACGCCGCGCGCGTGCGCGCGTTCGGCGGTCTCGGCGAGCGAGAGCGTCCCCTGGCGACCTTCGAGGTGCACGGGATAGAGGACGCAGGCGATGTCTCCCGCGAGCGCCTCGTCCATGCCCTCCGGATCGCACTCGACCAACGTCGCGCCTGTCATCCGCGCGCAGCGGTCGTACTTGTACCGCTGGTTCCGTTGGATGAGGACGCCGCGCCGCATGCCCGAGGTGTCGGGCAGCTGCTCCATCAGGCGGCCGTCGCTCCGCGTCATGCAGGCGCCGACGGAGAGGGCGATACCGGCGGATGCCCCGGGGACGACCCGCGCCGCTTCGACGCCGAGCATCCCCGCGAGTAGCTCGCCGCTCCGGTCGAGCAACTCCGTCATCGAGGCGAACGTGCCGTTGACGGCGTGGACGGCGTCGCGGACGGCGGGAGGGAGGACCGAGCCGCCGAAATCGGTGTAGATACCCGCGGCGTTGATCACCGGGCGCACACCCAGATGCTCGTAGACCTCCGCCGCGCTCGTTCCGATCGCTCGACTGTTCAACAATCGCGACTGTACAGCGCAATTCGGCTCAGGGTCAAGCGAGGATGCCGGCGAGCACGTCCAACGCGGCGTCGACGTCTGTCTCGTCGTTGAAATGGTGCAGCGAGAACCGGGTGGCGCCGAAGCGGGGCGAGACGATCACCCCGGCGTCGTTGAGCCTTCCCGCAACTTCCTCGCCGTCGCGCCCGGGGTATCGCGCGGTCACGATCCCGCCGCGGTGGGCGTCGTCCCGAGGCGTGAGAAGAGTGGCGCCGAGGCCTTCAAGCCCGTCGGCAAGCCGCGCGGCCAGCGAGAGGTCGTGGGCGAGCACGTTGTCGACACCGAGCTCGTTCGCGTAGCGAAGCGCGCCGCCGAGCGCCACTGCGGCGCCGTAGCCCATCGTCGAGTACTCCATGCTGCGTGCCGTCGGGGCGAGCGGGATGCTCCTGGCGTCGAACGAATAGGGGTCGACGGTGCTGCGCCACCCGACGAACGGTGGGTCGAACTCCGCGCGGAGCTCGGGCCGCAGCCAGCACACGGCCGCTCCGAACGGCCCGCAGAGCCACTTGTAGCCGCCGGCAACGAGGACGTCGATGTCGTCGCCGGCCACATCGATCGGAGCCATGCCGGCGGCCTGTGTCGCGTCGACGGCGAGGAGCGCACCGTGCTCGTGCGCGAGATCGGCCACCTCTTTCAGGATGACCCGGTAACCCGTCGCGTACTGCACGTGCGACACGACGATCACAGAGGTGCCGTCGTCAACCGACTCGGCGAGCTTTTCGAGCGAGAGCGAGGCCGGGTCGTCCCACACGCGTACGAGCCGAACCTCCGCGCCGGTGTGCCGGGCGACGCGCAGCCAGGGGTATGCCGTGCTCGGGTGCTCGATGTCGACGGTGACGATGTTCGTGCCGCTCGGCGGCTGCACCCACCAGGCAACCATCCCGAACGCCTCGGTTGCGCTCTTCGCAATCGCAACGTCGTCCTGGTGTGCATTGAGGAGCACGGCCGCCGCGTCGCGGGCGTCCTCGAGGCAGCCCGTCTCGGCGGCTTCGTCGAACCCTGTCGTGCCGCGCATCCAGATGTCGCGCTCGAACGCGGCGGCCGCCTCCTGCACCGGCAGAGGCATCAGGCCGATCGAGCCGCTGTTCAGGTACACGACCTCTTCGAGGTGCGGGAAGTCCTCCCGCGGCGCGAGCGACGCCACGCCTACTCCTTGCCGAGCTCGCGGCCCGCCCCGAGGGCCGCCGCGACATCGCGTCGCTCCACCATGCCCGGACGATATGTCTTCCGCCGCCTCCAATATCTGATATGTTGAGGCTTAGATTTTCTCACCAGGAGGCACACACAGCATGGCAAAGACACTAGGCATCGACCTCGGGACGACGAACTCGTGCATGGCAGTGCTCGAGGGCGGCGAGCCCACCGTGATCCCGAACGCCGAAGGCGGCCGCACGACGCCGTCCGTCGTCGGCTTCACGAAGGACGGCCAGCGGCTCGTCGGAGCACCGGCACGCCGCCAGCAGGTCACGAACCCCGAGAACACCATCTTCTCGATCAAGCGCTTCATGGGGCGCAAGTTCTCCGAGGTCTCGGAGGAGATGACCATGATCCCGTACGAGGTCGTCGAAGGCCCCGGCGGGGACGTGCGCGTGAAGGCGGCGGGCAAGGACTACGCACCGCCGGAGATCAGCGCGATGATCCTGCAGAAGCTGAAGGCCGACGCCGAGGCGTATCTCGGCGAGTCGGTGACCGACGCGGTGATCACCGTGCCGGCCTACTTCAACAACGCACAGCGCGAGGCGACGAAGGACGCCGGCAAGATCGCCGGCCTCAACGTCCTGCGCATCATCAACGAGCCGACCGCGGCCTCGCTCGCGTACGGGCTCGACAAGGAAGGCGACCAGACGATCCTCGTCTTCGACCTCGGCGGCGGCACGTTCGACGTGTCCGTGCTCGAGCTCGGCGAGGGCGTCTTCGAAGTCAAGTCGACCGCGGGTGACAACCATCTCGGCGGCGACAACTTCGACAAGACGATCGTCGACTGGATGGTCTCCGAGTTCAAGAAGGACCAGGGCATCGACCTGTCGGCCGACAAGATGGCGCTTCAGCGTCTCTACGAGGCGGCCGAGAAGGCGAAGATCGAGCTGTCGTCGACGATGACGACGCAGATCAACCTGCCGTTCATCACCGCGACCCAGGACGGCCCGAAGCACCTCGACCTGCAGCTCACGCGGGCGAAGCTCGAGGAGATCACGGCCGACCTGCTCGAGCGCACCGTCGGCCCGACGAAGCAGGCGCTCAAGGACGCCGGCCTCGATGCGGCGAAGATCGACCACGTCGTGCTCGTCGGCGGCATGACCCGCATGCCTGCCGTGCAGGACAAGGTCAAGCAGATCGTCGGCAAGGACCCGCACAAGGGCGTCAACCCGGATGAGGTCGTCGCCGTCGGCGCCGCGCTTCAGGCGGGCGTGCTCAAGGGCGAGGTGAAGGACATCCTCCTGCTCGACGTCACTCCGCTGTCGCTCGGCATCGAGACCAAGGGCGGCGTCATGACGAAGCTCATCGAGCGCAACACCACGATTCCGACGAAGAAGTCGGAGACGTTCACGACGGCGGAGGACAACCAGCCGTCGGTCGAGGTGCACGTGCTCCAGGGCGAGTCGGAGATGGCGACGTACAACAAGACACTCGGCAAGTTCCAGCTCGTCGGCATTCCGCCGGCTCCGCGGGGCATGCCGCAGGTCGAGGTCACCTTCGACATCGACGCGAACGGGATCATCAACGTCTCGGCGAAGGACATGGGCACGGGCAACGTGCAGCAGATCCAGATCCAGGGCGGCTCCGGTCTCTCGGACACCGAGGTGCAGGAGATGATCCGCAACGCAGAGGCGCACGCCGACGAGGCGCGCACGCTCAAGGAGACCGTCGACGCGAAGAACAACGCCGAGACGCTCGCCTACCAGACGGAGCGCTCGCTCAAGGAGCACCGCGACAAGCTCGAGGAGTCCGAGGCGTCGACGATCGACGGCCGGATCATGGAGCTGCGCCAGGCGCTCGAGGGCGACGACGTCGCGGACATCCGCGCGAAGACGGAGGCGCTCCAGGAGGCCTCGCACAAGCTCGCCGAGGCGGTCTACGCCCAGGCGACGGCTCAGCAGCAGGCGTCCGCCGGCGGCAACGGCGCGACCACTCCCGACGACGAGGTCGTCGAGGAGGGCGAGTACGAGGTCGTGGACGAGGAGGCGAAGACGTCGTAATGACGGACGAGACTCACGTCCATCAAGAAGAGAACGCAACGGTCGACGCCGCCGAAGGCGTTGCAGGGAAGCAGGGCAGCGAGGATCAACTCGCTGCCCTGCAGGCCGAACGCGATGAGGCGATCGACCGCTGGAAGCGGACGGCTGCCGACTTCGACAACTTCCGCAAGCGCGCAGCGAAGGAGAGGGAGGCAACCGTCACGTTCGCGAACGAGCGGCTCGTGAAGGAGCTGCTGCCGATCCTCGACGACCTCGAGCGTGCGCTCGTGGCCGCGACGGAGCACGAGGAGGCCGCGCTCGAAGACGGCGTCCGGCTCGTGCACCAGTCGCTCGCGCATCTGCTCGAGCGCCAGGGCATCAAGGAGATCGACGCCGTCGGGATGTTCGATCCGCACGTGCACGAGGCGCTGCTGTCGCAGCCGTCGGATGCGGCGGAGGGATCCGTGATCGACGTGGTGCAGAAGGGCTACACCCTCGGCGACCGCGTCGTGCGGCCGGCCCGCGTCGTCGTCGCGGCGCCACCGCAGAACGGGAGCGATGGCTGAGACGCTCGTACGAGACGCTCGGCGTCGCGAAGAACGCGTCGCAGGACGAGATCAAGAAGTCGTATCGCAAGCTTGCCCGGGAGTTCCACCCCGACAAGAACGCGGGCGACAAGGACGCCGAGGAGCGCTTCAAGGAAGTGCAGACGGCGTACGACGTCCTCTCCGACCCGGAGAAGCGCAAGCAGTACGACCGTTTCGGCTCGCAGAACGGGCGACCCGGTCCGGCGGGCGGCGGCCCGAATGTCGACTTCGGCAACGTCGACTTCGGCAACTTCGATCTCGGCGACCTGTTCGGCGGCATCTTCGGCGGCGGTCGTGCGGGCGGCACGGCAGGCGCGCAGCGCCGGCAACCGCTCCGCGGCAACGACGTCGAGGCTGTCGTTCATCTGTCGTTCGAGGACTCGCTCAAGGGCGCTGAGGCGAAGATTCCCGTCGAGCTGACGGTCGCGTGCCGCGAGTGCGGCGGCACCGGCGCGCAGCCCGGGACGGCCCCCGTGATCTGCCCGGAGTGCAACGGGCGCGGCGTCAAGGCCGAGAGCCAGGGGCTCTTCGCGCTGTCGCAGCCGTGCCCGCGCTGTCGTGGCAACGGCACCGTGATCGAGCAGCCGTGCAAGAACTGTCACGGCTCCGGCCGCGAGCGCCGGCTCAAGACGTACACCGTGAAGATCAAGCCGGGCGTGAAGGACGGGACGCGCATCCGCCTGAAGGGCAAGGGCGAGGCCGGCGAGAACGGTGGCCCGGCAGGCGATCTGATCGTCGTCACGCACGTCGCCGAGTCGCCGGTCTACGAGCGGCGCGGCGACGACCTGATCGTCGAGGTGCCCGTGTCCTATGCGCTGGCCGCGCTCGGCGACAAGGTCGAGGTACCGACGCCTGAAGGCCCGGTGTCCCTGAAGATCCCCGCCGGCTCGGAGGACGGGAAGCTTCTTCGCATCAAGGGCCGCGGCGCACCCCGCCTGAACGGCTCCGGCAAGGGCGACGTGCTCGCGCGCGTGCGCATCCAGGTGCCCAAGCGCGTGAACAAGAAGGAGCGCGAGCTGCTCGAGGAGCTCAAGAAGGTGAGTGGATGAACGACCGTCCGATGTACATGATCAGCGTCGCTGCCGAGCTCGCGGGCATGCACCCGCAGACGCTGCGCACGTACGAGACGAAGGGTCTCGTGCGGCCGAAGCGTACGCCGGGCGGCACGCGCCTCTACAGCGAGGCCGACGTCGAGCGCCTGCGGATCGTGCAGCGGCTGACGACCGAGCTCGGCCTCAACCTCGCGGGCGTCGAGCTCGTGCTGCGGCTCGAGGACGAGCTGCGCCGCGCGCGGACGCAGATCGATCAGCTGCAGCGGAAGCTGCACGACGACGTTCAGAACGTGCACAAGCAATATCGCCGCGACCTGGTGCTCTACCGCCAGGAGCGACATCCGGAAAGAAGGAACTGACAATGGACTTCAACAAGCTGACCATCAAGGCTCAGGAAGCCGTCGCCGCAGCGCAGGAGCTGGCGCGCCGCGCGGGCAATCCCGAGCTCTATCCCGAGCATCTGCTGCTCGCGCTGCTCGACCAGGAGCTGCCGCGCCAGCTCGTGCCCGACACCGACTCATTGCGCGCCGAGGCAGAGGCGCGGCTCGCGCAGAAGCCGCGCATCGACGGCGCGCAGCAGCAGCCCCAGGTTTCCGCCCAGTTCACGCGCGTGCTCGACGCGGCGTTCGACGAGGCGAAGCGCATGGAGGACGACTACGTTGCGTCCGAGCACCTGCTGCTTGCCCTCGACGTCGTACCTCGTGAGCAGCTCGAGGCGAAGATCGCGTCGGTGCGCGGCGGTCGTCGAGTCACCTCACAGGATCCCGAGGGGACATACAACGCGCTCGCGAAGTTCGGGCGGGATCTGACCGAGGCGGCGGAGGAGGGCAAGCTCGACCCGGTGATCGGACGCGACGAGGAGATCCGGCGCGTCATTCAGGTCCTGTCGCGCCGCACGAAGAACAACCCTGTGCTGATCGGCGAGCCAGGCACCGGAAAGACGGCGATCGTCGAGGGGCTCGCCCAGCGCATCGTCGCCGGCGACGTGCCCGAGGGATTGAAGGGCAAGCGCGTGTGGGCGCTCGACATCGGCTCGCTGCTCGCAGGCTCGAAGTACCGGGGCGAGTTCGAAGAGCGTCTGAAGGCCGTGCTCGAGGAGATCAAGAACGCCGAGGGCAAGCTGATCCTCTTCATCGACGAGCTGCACACGATCGTGGGCGCGGGCGCTGCAGAAGGCGCCGTCGATGCGGCGAACCTGCTCAAGCCGATGCTTGCGCGCGGCGAGCTGCGCTGTGTCGGTGCAACGACGCTCGATGAGTACCGCAAGCACATCGAGAAAGACGCAGCGCTCGAACGGCGCTTCCAGCCGGTGTTCGTCGGCGAGCCTTCGGTGGCCGACACGATCGCGATCCTGCGCGGCCTGAAGGAGCGCTACGAGGCGCATCACGGCGTTCGTATCCGCGACGCGGCCCTGGTCGCAGCGGCGGTGCTCTCGCATCGCTACATCGCCGACCGCTTCCTGCCCGACAAGGCGATCGACCTCGTCGACGAGGCCGCGTCGCGTCTCCGCATGGAGATCGATTCATCGCCGCTCGAGCTCGACGAGGCTGAGCGCCGCGTGCGCCAGTTGGAGATCGAGCTCGCCGCGATGGCGAACGAGTCGAAGGATGTGCGCGAGCCGCTCGAGCGCGAGCTGGCCGATGCGAAGGAAGCGCGCGACGGCCTTGCCGCGCGCTGGTCGCAGGAGAAAGGTGCGCTCGAGCGCGTCAAGGAGATCACGAAGCGCATCGACGAGTTGATGATGGAGGCGGAGCGCGCCGAGCGGCTGGGCGATCTGCAGCGTGTCGCGGAGATCCGTTACGGCGAGCTGCCCGCGCTCGAGCAGGAGCTTGCGGAACGCGATGGCGTCACTGCGGAATCGATGGTGAAGGAAGAGGTCGACGAGGACGACATCGCCGAGGTCGTGGCTCGCTGGACGGGAATTCCCGTGTCGCGCCTGCTCGAGGGCGAGACGGAGAAGCTCATCCACATGGAGGAGCGGCTGCACCAGCGTGTCGTCGGCCAGGACGAAGCGGTCGAGGCGGTTGCGAACGCCCTGCGCCGTGCGCGCACCGGGCTCCAGGATCCGGACCGGCCGATCGGCTCGTTCGTGTTTCTCGGCCCGACGGGCGTCGGCAAGACGGAGCTCGCACGGGCGCTGGCCGAGTTCATGTTCGACGACGAGAAGGCGATGGTGCGGCTCGACATGTCGGAGTACCAGGAGCGGCACACCGTGTCGCGTCTCGTCGGCGCGCCGCCGGGCTACGTCGGCTACGACGAGGGCGGCCAGCTCACGGAGGCGGTGCGACGGCGTCCGTACTCGGTCGTGCTCCTCGACGAGATCGAGAAGGCGCACGCCGAGGTCTTCGACGTTCTGCTGCAGGTGCTCGACGAGGGTCGTCTCACCGACGGGCAGGGGCGCACGGTCGACTTCCGCAACACCGTGCTGATCATGACGTCGAACCTGCGCAGCGCGGAGTCTCTTCGTGAGCACTTCCGGCCCGAGTTCCTGAACCGCATCGACGAGATCGTCGAGTTCAAGGCGCTGTCCCGCGACCAGATCGCGGAGATCGTCGAGCACCAGCTCATGCGCCTGCGCGACAGGCTCGCGGAGCGGCGGATCGCGATCGAGCTCACCGATGCAGCCAAGGAAACGCTCGCCGAGGCGGGCTGGGATCCTGCGTACGGCGCGCGGCCGCTGAAGCGCGCGATCCAGCGTCTGATCGAGAACCCGCTTGCACTCCGCCTACTCGAGGGCGAGTTCGGCGACGGCGACACGATTCGCATCGGCACCCAGGAGGGCGAGATCGTCTTCGAGAAGACGGCGGCGCAGGAGACCGCAGCGGCCGCCGCCTAACAGGGCGGCAAACCGGACTGGGCGCTCGAACGAATGCCCCACGGAAGTCCCCCCTTTCAGGAGGTCGATCGTGAGGAAGCTCGTTCTACTGCTCGCCGCCGCCGGCGTGCTCACCGTCACCGCGGCAGCGCTCGCCGGAACCAACGGCGCAAGCTGGTCCGCCAAGCTCACTGCCGCTCAGGAGATCCCGAAGCAGATGGTGAAGGCGCCCGCCGCGAACGGCGCCTTCACCGCCACGCTGAGCGGCAACAAGCTGAAGTGGAAGCTGACGTTCGCGAAGCTCAGCGGTGCCGCCACCGCTGCGCACATCCACCTCGGTGCCAAGGGCAAGGCCGGCAACGTGCTGATCCCGCTCTGCGGCCCGTGCAAGAGCGGCGTCTCGGGTAGTGCAGCGCTGACCGCCGCGGTCAAGAAGGACTTCACGAAGCATCTGCTCTACGTGAACGTCCACACCGCGAAGAACCCCGCTGGAGAGATCCGCGGACAGCTCGGGGGCTAACACCCCTGACGGCAGGAGCGGCGCCTTGCGGTCGGCGCCGCTCCGATACCTTCCGTTCCGTGCTCCTCGTCGTCGCCTCCACCGAGCGTGAGCTCGCATTCGTTCGCGGCGCCGGAACCTTCTGCTGCGGGGTCGGACCTGTCGAGGCGGCGGCGACCACGGCACGGGCGCTCGCGCAGCTCGAGGTGACCGCGATACTCCACATCGGCATTGCCGGGGCCCGGACGATCGAGGCGCCTGCGCTCGTCCTCGGCTCGGAAGCCGTCTACTGCGACGTCATCGACGAAGGCTCGACGTTTCCGCGTGTCGAGCGAGTTGGCGCCGACGCCGCGCTGCTCGCGACGGCGCGGCAGGCGCTACCCGAGGCGCACGTGGCGCCGATCTCGACGTCCGGCAAGATCGGCGGTGGCAGCGACGTCGAGGCGATGGAGGGGTTCGGCGTGCTACGCGCCGCCGCGCTCGCCGGCCTCCCGGCGCTCGAGCTCCGCGCGATCTCGAATGCGGTGAACGAGCCCGACCGCGCGAAGTGGCGCTTCGAGGAGGCCTTCGACCTGCTCGCCGACGCGGTCGGGCGCGTCGTTCCCGTGCTCAGCTAGTTCGCGTCGACGATGTCGTCGAGGAACGTCGTGTTGCCGTGCTCGGGCGGCGCTCCGTAGGCGAAGAACACGATCTCGTCGTCCGTTTCGTTCCGCACCTGTAGCGGCGTGCCGACATGAACCGCGACGAGCCCGCCCGGCGCGACGTCGACGCGCTGCGGCGGATCCTCGAGCAGGAGCGTCAGCGTGCCACGGAGGGGGACGAAGACTTCTTCCTGGTCGGGGTCCGCGTGACGCCTCCCGCGAGTGTGCGGGGGATAGCGCCACATGCGCGCCCGCGATTGCGTGAGCTTCGCAGCGTCAGTGACCTGCGCGTGCTGCCGCGGCTCGGTGCCCTCTGGCGCCTCGCGCTCCTCCCAGTGCAGATCCACTCCCTGTACGACATCGAAGGCCATGCCCAGATCCTGCCACGCCGGCGTCGTGTTCCGCCACGGAGGACGCGGCTCTGGCGGCCCAGAGGTGTCTGACACCTGAGCTCGCGCCGTTGGCTGTCAACCACGCCCCGCGTCGGAAAGCTGCGCGCCTCCTGCGTGGGTACTGCGAGGAAGTGTCTGACACCCGAGGGCGCTCACGCCGCTGAGGTGTCAGACACCTGAGCGGCTCGAGGTGTCGGACACCGCGGCTCCTGGCTAGGCTCCGCGGCGATGGCGAGGCCCTCGTATCCGCGCACCGGGGAGCCGCGTCCGGCGGCGCTGCCTCCCGCCGAGCGCACCGTCGGCCAGCTCGTCGCCGAGTCGATCCGCTTCTACGGCGAGCACTTCAAGTACGCGCTGCTCCTCGGGTTGGCTCCCGCCGTGCTCGTGGTCGTCGGTGCGCATACATCGAAGACGCTCGTGCTCCTGCTCGCGCCGACGCTTACCGCCGCGCTCGTGAGCGCGTCGTACGTCGCCGCGTGCGTGCTCGTGCTCGACAGGCGTCCGTCGAACCGACGGCTCGTCGTCGCCTGGCTCATCGGGTGGCTGGTCTTCGTGCCGGCGCCGTTTCTCGTGCTCGCGTTCGTGCTTCCCGCGCTCGCGTGGCTCGCCGCCTTCGGTCTCGCCGTCCCCGCGCTCGTCGTCGAGGACATCGAGCCGAGCGCGGCGTTCGGACGCGCGTGGGAGCTCGCCCGCGCCGACTTCGTGCACGCGCTCGGATCGCTCGCGACGCTCGCGATCGTCGTCCTCCTCACACAGGGGATGCTCGCCTTCATCCTTCGCGGATCGGGCGGAACGGCACTGTCCACGGCCTTCTTCCTCGCGAACGTCGTCATCTCGCCGCTGCTCTTCATCGGCTCGGCGCTGCTCTACGTAGACCAGCGCGCGCGAGTCGAGTAGGTTCCAGCCATGCCCATCTACATCCTTCTGTCGCGCCTTTCTCAGCAGGGCGTGGCGACGCTGAAGTCCAACCCCGGCCGGCTGCTCGAGGTGAACCGGGACGTCGAGGAGCTCGGTGCACGGGTGCTACACCAGTGGGCGACGCTGGGCGAGTTCGACTTCGTCAACGTCATCGAAGCGCCCGACACGGCGACGGTTGCCCGCGTCTCGGTCGCGCTCGGCGCGCGCGGCTCGACCAAGATCGAGACCCTGCCTGCGCTGACGATCGACGAGTTCGTCGCGTCGCTGAGCTAGCTACGACGTCGCTGCGGCGACGCGGCGAATCGTGACGCCCCACGCCTTGCCCGACGCGAAGAGCGCGTCCGGGTCGACCTCGTTACGCCAACCGAGGAAATGCGGCGTCGGGTCATCGTTCGTGCAGCCGTAGACAGCCGGATACGCCTTCTGCTTCGTGTAGTCGTGCTTCGTGCGAGAGGCCTCATCGGCGAGGCGCTCGGCTTCTTCGGCAGCGGGACCCTCGGCATAACCACGTGGCATGCCTCCAGACTACTGCGGATACGCTCGGACTGTGCGAACTGCTCTTGCCGTCCGCAATCTCGAGAAGCGCTACGGGTCCGTCCACGCGCTCCGGGGTGTGGATCTCGATGTCGGCGAGGGGGAACTCTTTGGATTGCTCGGTCCGAACGGCGCGGGCAAGTCGACGCTCGTGAAGATCGCGGTCGGCCTCGTCCGACAGACGAGCGGCGATGCGCAGGTCGCCGGCGCACGGGCGGGCTCCCGCACGGCGCGCGCTTCGCTCGGCTACCTCGCGGAGCTCTTCCGGTTCCCCGGCTGGTACAGCGCGAACGAAGTGCTCGAGCTGCACCAGCGGCTCGCGGGCTCGACCGGAGGTGCCGCCGAGCGTACGAGGTTGCTCGAGCTCGTTGCACTCGCAGAGGCCGCAGACCGCCGAGTCGACGGCATGTCGAAGGGGATGCAGCAGCGGCTGGGGATCGCACAAGCGCTCGTCGGCGAGCCTCGCATCCTGCTGCTCGACGAGCCGACGTCCGCGCTCGATCCGGTCGGCCGGAGAACGGTACGGCTGCTGCTCGAGGACCTGCGGAACCGCGGCGTGTCCGTCCTTCTCAACTCCCACCTGCTCTCCGAGGTCGAGCTCGTCTGCGACCGCGTCGCGATTCTGCTCGCCGGCGAGGTCGTCGCCGCCGGCACGCCTGCCGAGCTCTCGCGGCCGCGCGGCGTCGAGCTCGAGACCGACGAGGGCATCCACACCGTCCAGGGCGCGACGCGCGAGGATGCGCCCCGCCTCGTCGCCGAGGCGATTACCGCAGGCCGCAAGGTCTACGGCGTGCGCGTGTTGACGTCGACGCTCGAGGAGACGTACCTCGAAGCGGTGGGAGGGGAGACGGACTGAGAGCCGTCGGCGTCATCGTCGAGTACGGCTTTCGCGAGGCGGTGCGCCGCAAGGTGTTCACGGTCGTGCTCGTGCTGACCGTGGTGTTCCTGTTCCTCTTCTGGCTCGCGAACCACTACGTGTTCCGCGAGCTGTCGACGATCACGCCACCCGCAGACGTGCACGTCGATTCGCGCACCTTCGCCGGCGCCTTCCTCGTCGGCCTCGCAATGTTCGCGACGCTGTTCCTGGGCGTCGTGCTCGCGGTGTTCCTCACGCTCGGCGTCGTGTCGGCCGATGCGGAGCGCGGGTTGCTCCAGCCGCTCGTCGTACGGCCCGTCGGTCGCGGAACACTGCTCCTGTCGCGCTTCGCCGGCGCCGCGGGCGTCTGCATCGTCTACGTGCTCAGCGTCTATTTCATCTCGATGTCGATCACGGGCGTCACCGGCCACTGGTGGCCGGATCAGATCGTCTGGCCCGGTGTGGAGCTCGCAGGGGGCGTGCTCGTCGTGATCGCGCTGTCGCTGCTCGGCTCGGTCGTGCTCTCGGGGACGGCGAACGGCATTGCGGTCTTCATGCTCTTCGGATCGGGCCTCGTCGCAGGACTGCTCGGCTCGATCGGGCACGCGCTCAACTCGCACTCGATCAAGCACGCCTCGACGATCGCCTCGTGGGCTCTGCCGTTCGAGGCGCTCTACCAGGATGGCCTGCGCATGATCACCGAGCGGACGTCGGGTCTCACCGGCTTCCTGTTGCAGCTCGGCCCGTTCGGCGGCGCGTACGTGCACGGCTGGCCGATCCGCATCTGGGCGCTCGTCTATCTTGCCGCCGCGCTCGCCGTGGCGGTCGGGCTCTTCTCGCGCAAGGATCTCTAGCGAGAGAGCGAAACCGCGATCTCGCCGGCGAGCCGCGAGTTCTGCGCGATCAAATCCTTGTTCGCGCGCTGCGTGCGGCCGCCGCTCTCGCGATGCAGGTACGAGAGCACGAACGGCGTCACGCCTTGACCCGAGACGCCCTCGGCGCGTGCGGCGCGAAGCGCCTGCTCGATCAGCGGCTCGACGTCGTCGAGCGGCTCGTCCGGCGGGCGACCGAGCAGGAGGCCGGCGCCGCCCAGCTCCCAGTGCGCGCGTGCAACCCGGGCAGCCTCGCTCGCCGACTCGACACGGGCGGAGACGTCCGGTCCGCCACTTGCGGCGTAGAACAGCGGCAGCGTGTCGACGCGGTAGCCGAGCACGGGCACGCCGAGCGATTCGAGGAGCTCCGACGTCGCCGGCACGTCGAGCAGCGACTTCACCCCTGCAGAGACGACGAGTGCCTGCGTCCGAGCCAGCTGTGCGAGATCGGCCGACACGTCGGGCGGATCGGGAAAGCCGCGATGCACGCCGCCGAGGCCGCCCGTTGCGAGCCAGCGGATGCCGACCGCCCGTGCCACGGCGAGCGTCCCGCCGACGGTGGTCGCGCCGATCGCTTTCTGCACCACGGCGGCCGCGAGATCGCGGGGCCCGACCTTGACCGCGTCCACGCCGAAGCGCGTGAGCTCGTCCGCCGTGAGCCCAACGACGATCTCGCCGTCGAGCACGCCGATCGTCGCGGGGACGGCGCCCGCTGCGCGCACCTGCCGCTCCGATTCGAGGCCGACCTCGACGCCCTCGCCGGGTGGGAAGCCGTGGGCCACGAGCGTCGTCTCGAGGGCGACGGCCACGTCGCGGGCAATCGCCTCGCGAGCTTCTTCCGAGATGCGAATCACGGAAGTGACCCTACGTTCGCGACGCAGCGGGCCGCTGCCTCGAGCCCTCGGCGCGCCGCGTCCTCGAGCGATCCGCCGAGCAGGAACCCAGCTGCAAGCGCATCTCCGGCGCCGGTCGTGTCGACGACGCTTGCGTCGACCGGTGAGAGGTCGAGCCGCGCATCTTCGGTAACGACGACGCAGCCACGTGCGCCGCGCTTGATGACGCCCGTCGGTGCCGCAAGGTAGGCGCCGCCGAGCATCTCCCATTCAGCCTCGGTTGCGAACAGCACGTCGGGAGCGACGGCGTCGAGCAGCTCGCGGAAGCGCACGGGCCCGAACGACCTGATCTCCGTCCAGGCCGCGACGTCGACCGAGACCTGCGCGCCCCGCTCGCGGGCGAGTCGTCCCGCGAGCACCGCCGTCTCCGAGATCGGCTCGCGCAGCAGCGCATAGCCCGAGAGATGCAGGACGTCGCAGGCGAGCCATGCCGGATCCAGCTCGTCCGGCCTGAACTCGGGAGCAACGCCGCGGTCGGAGGCCATCGACCGCTCGCCGTCGGCGCCGACCATCGACACCACCACGCCCGTGGAGCCGGCGGCAACCGGGCCGACGAGCTCGACCCCGTGCTCCGCGAGCTCACGCGCGACGAGCTCGCCGGCGGCGTCGTCGCCACGCTTCGCGAGGCAGCGGGCATCGGCGCCGAGCGACGCCGCCCACGCCGCGACGTTGGCCGCCTGGCCGCCTGCGCCGGTGCGCGTTCGCGCACGAACATCGTCGCCGGGCGCCAGCGGCTCGTCGAGCCGGACGATGACGTCGAGCATCACGTCTCCGAGTGTGGCGAGCTGCACTCGTACTATCGTCCCATGGACGGGGAGTTGAGCGACGAGCGGATCACCGTCGTGCCATACGACCCAGAATGGCAAGGCAGATTCGACGCGGAGCGTGCGCAGTTGGAGCGGACACTCGCGCCGTGGCTCGATCAGGGAATCCACCACGTTGGCTCGACGTCCATTCCCGGCATCGCGTCTAAGCCGTGCATCGACATGATCGCCGGCATCCGTGACCTCGAAGGAGCGAAGGCTGCGTTCGAGCCGCTGCGCTCGCAGGGCTACCTCTACTCGCCGCACCGATCGGGGATCGCTCACCACTTCTACAAGCCGACCACTCGCCAGACGGAGCGAATGTTCGGACTCCATCTCACGGTGCCGGGAAGCGATCTCTGGCGCGAGCGGCTCGCCTTTCGCGACGCCTTACGGAACGATCCTTCGTTAGTCGCCGAGTACCAGAGATTGAAGGTGAGCCTCGCCGCCGAGCATCCGAACGACTTGCACTCCTACACGCAGGGGAAGCGCGACTTCGTCGTCGGAGTCCTCGGTCAATCCGGCATTCGGTTGGGTCGGCGCTAACAGCACACCGGCGTACACTCGTCCCATGGACGCGGAGGGGAAGCGCGGACGTGCGCGCTCGTTCGTGCTCGGCGGACTGCTCGGTGCGTCGGCAGCGATCGCGACGGCACGCCGCCGCCGCGACATCTCGCGGCGGCGAAAGGATCGCCGGCTCCATCCCGCGGGGCTTGCCGCGTTCGAGTCGGCGCCGTGCTTCCAGGAGCTCCTGGAAGAAGAAGAGGGCGCACGGGACTGAAAAAAGTGCGGCTAACCGCACTGCGGTGTGCCCGAGGCCGTGCAACGATTGGGTCGTGGGCATCACCCTCCTGATCGTCGACGATCACCCGAGCTTCCGGGCCAGCGCGCGCGAGCTGCTCGAGGCAGAGGGATTCGACGTGATCGGGGAGGCGGAGGACGGGGCGTCGGCTCTCGCGGCGATCCATGACCTGCACCCGGACGTCGTGCTCCTCGACGTCCAGTTGCCGGACATGAACGGCTTCGAGGTCGCGACGAGGGCGACCTCCAACGGCACGCGTTCGCAGATCGTCCTCGTGTCGAGCCGCGACGGCTCCGATTTCGGCCCGATGGTTCTCGAGAGCGGCGCGTGCGGCTTCATTCCCAAGGGCGAGCTCTCGGGTGCGCGACTCGCCGCGCTCGTCGGGTGACGCGCGCCGATCGCGTCCGTTTGTGGCTCGGGGCCGGCGGCGCCTCGCTCGCCGTCGGCGGGCTTGCGCTCGTCCTGATCCTCCGGACGAACCAGAACACCAATGTCGCTGCGAACGCAACGCTCGTTCTGCTGATCGGCTGGAGCTTCGCCGTGGTCGGGTTGATCGCATGGCAGCGGCGGCCGGACAACCGGACGGGCAGGTTGCTCGTCGCAGTCGGGCTCGTGTGGTTCGTCGGGAGCTGGGGCGTCGCGAACAATGCGCCGCTGTACACGATCGGCCAGGTCTCCGGCTCCCTCCTGCTCGCGACGGCGATCCACCTGTTGCTCGCCTATCCGTCCGGACGCCTTCAGGCGGGATTCGAGCGGCGTGTCGCACTCTCGGGCTACCTGTTGGCGGTTGTCGCGAACAGCAGCCTGCTGCTCTTCGACCGCCATCCGCAGTGCGACGGCTCCTGCCCGGACAATCTGCTCTTCATCAGAAGTAGCTCGACGGCGGAGAGCGTGCTGGGCGTGATCTGGGATGTCGCCGGCGCGGTGGTGCTCGGTGCGGTCGCCGTCGTGCTCCTCCGCCACTGGCGCGCGGCGACCCCGGCTGCGAGACGCGGCTTGCGCCTGATCCTGCCCGTCGGCGCCCTCTCTCTCGTGCTCGTCTCCGCAAGCTTCGCCGCCGACCCGCTCTCCCACGCGGCAGGGCAGGCGTTCGCCACGCTCGGCCTCCTCGTCTTCGGGAGCCTCCCGTTCCTCATCCTCGCCGACCTGCTGCGGACGCGCCTTGCGCGTGGCGGCGTCGCCGACCTCGTGCTCGCGATCCCTGAGACGGCGACGGTGACGGAGGCAGAGGCCGGGCTACGCCGCGCCCTCGGCGATCCTCACCTCCAGCTCGCTGTGTGGCTGGCAGCCCGCAAGACCTACGTCGACTCGGACGGCCTGCCATACACCGTGCCCGAGGATGGCACCGCGCGTGTCGCGACGATGGTCGGGAGCGAGCAGGGGGGCCGCCTCGCCGTCATCGCCCACGACCCGTCGCTCCTCGAGCAACCGGAACTGCTCTCCGCCGTCGTGGCCGCGGCGCGTCTCGCGCTCGATCGCGATCGGCTCCAGACCGAGCTGCGCGCGAACATCGCCGAGCTCGAGCGGGAACGCGACTTCATCCGCGACGTCGTCAATGCCTCACCGGCGTTCTTCTCGACCCTCGACATGCAGGGGCGGGTACGCCGGTTCAACGACGCCGTCGCGCGGGCGACAGGGATCGTCGACGACGAACGGGTGCGCGGCCGCATGCTCGGAGACGTGCTCGTCGCCGAGCGCGACCGCGACGCGGTGAACGCGATCGTGCTCGCCGGCGACCCCGGCCCGCACGAGCACCGTTGGCTCGGCCGTGACGGCGGTGAGCTCGTCGTCGAGTGGTCGCTGACTCCGATCCTCGATGCAGGGGGAGAGCCTGGGCTGCTCCTCACGGGCCTCGACGTCAGCGATCGCGTGCGGCACGAGGCCGAGTTGCGGAGCTCGCGCATGCGGCTCGTCGAGGCCGGCGACGCCGAGCGGCGGCGCCTCGAGCGCAACCTGCACGACGGCGCGCAGCAGCGTCTCGTGTCGCTCTCCCTCGCGCTCCGGCTGGCGCAGAGCAAGCTCGCCTCCGATCCGGCTCGCGCCGACGCGATTCTCTCCGACGCGGCAGGTGAGCTGGCCCTCGCGCTCCAGGAGCTGCGGGAGCTCGCACGAGGCATCCACCCGGCGATGCTCACCGAGCGCGGGCTCACCGCGGCGCTCGAGTCGCTGGCCGAGCGCTCACCCGTGCCGGTCGAGCTCGACATCGACCCCGGCGATCGGCTTGCCGAGCCGGTCGAGGCGGCCGCGTTCTACGTCGCCTCGGAGGCGCTCGCGAACGTGGCGAAGTACGCCCACGCGAGCTGCGTGACCATCGCGGTCAAGCGCGACGGTGCGCGTCTTGCGATCGTGATCTCGGACGACGGCATCGGTGGCGCCGACCCCGTCCGCGGCAGCGGCCTGCGGGGGCTCGTCGACCGCGTCGAGGCGCTCGACGGGACGCTGCACGTCACGAGCGCACCCGGGAACGGGACAACCGTGCGCGCCGAGCTGCCGCTCACCGTGCGCGCTACCGCCGCACCGGTCGCAGCGCCGGAGTCCGCGCCGCTGTGAGCGTCACCCTCCTCTTCACGGATCTCGAAGGCTCGACCGAGCTGGCCCACCGGCTCGGGGCAGGCTACGCCGGCGTGCTCTCAGACCACCGCAGCCTCGTGCGAGCCGCGGTCGAAGCCTCCGGAGGGCGCGAGCTCGATTGCCGCGGCGACGAGTTCTCGATCGTGTTCGACGAACCGGCCGCCGCGGTCAGCGCCGCGCAGGCGATCCAGCACGCGCACACGCAGCACGCCTGGCCCGACGGTCCCGTCCGCGTGCGGATCGGGATCCACACCGGCGATCCGTCGCTCGAGGACGGCGACTACTACGGGGTCGACGTCCACCTCGCCTCGCGGCTCTGCGAAGCCGGGCACGGAGGACAGGTGCTGCTCTCCCAGGCGACGCTCGAGGAGCTGAGCGGCGCGGTCGAGTCGCGCGACCTCGGTGAGCACATGCTGCGCGGACTGCCTGCGCCCGAGCGGATCCACCAGCTCCTCGCTCCCGGCCTGGCCGACGCGCACCCGCCGCTGCGGACGCCGGCGGCCGTGACCGAGAAGAAGCTGCGCGTCGTCGTCGCGGACGACTCGGTGCTCCTGCGCGAGGGGATCGCGCGCCTCCTGGAGGACGCCGGCTTCGACATCGTCGGCCGCTCCGGCGACGGCGACGACCTCATGTTGAAGGTGCGGTCGTATTCGCCCGACGTCGCGATCGTCGACATCCGCATGCCGCCGACGCACACCGACGAGGGCCTGCGCGCTGCGGCCGAGATTCGCGAGAAGCATCCGGGGACGGGCGTGCTCGTCCTCTCGCAGTACCTCGAGTCCGGCTATGCGCTCGAGCTGCTCTCGACGAGCGCCGAGGGCGTCGGCTATCTGCTCAAGGATCGTGTCGCCGACGTCGACGAGTTCTGCGACGCCGTCCGACGGGTCGCCGAGGGCGGCTCGGCGCTCGATCCGGAGGTCGTCTCACGCCTCGTCGGCCGCCGGCGGCGCGACGATCCGATCGCCGAGCTGACGCCGCGCGAGCGCGAGGTGCTCGAGCTGATGGCGGAGGGGCGGTCGAACCAGGCGATCTCGGAGCGCATGTTCGTCACGATGCGCGCCGTCGAGAAGCACGTCACGAGCATCTTCGTGAAGCTCGGCCTGCCGGCCGCGTCGGAGGACCACCGCCGCGTGCTCGCCGTGCTCGCGTTCCTCCGGCAGTAGCGGCGCCGACCGGCTGCTCTCGTCCTTTGCAGCCACGTCCGGTGCCAGGCACGGGACGTGGCTCTTTGGGCCGCCCTTGGAGTGCTGAGATCGAGGCCGCAAGCGGGGAGGGCGGCAGGACTGGCTCTGCGGGACACCTTCAGCGTGGCCACGTCCGGTGCCAGGCACGGGGCGTGGCTCTTGGAGACATGCACCGTGGGCAGCACGACGCCACGGAGTACGGATTCCCGAACCCCAAGAGGCCAGGCAGCCGCATTACCGCCGCGCGCGGCCGGTGCGAGGCTCGGAGTGTCAATCAGCACTCCAATCGAAAGGCCTGGAATGTCTCCCCTGAAGCAGTCGAACAACATCGCCGCCCGCATGGGGCGCTGGAGCGCGAGCCACTGGAAGACCGCAGTCTTCGGTTGGCTGGCGTTCGTCGTCGCCGCGCTCGCCATCGGCGGCGTGGTCGGTACGAAGAACATCGACGTCCAGAACGCCAACGTCGGTGAGACGCATCGCGCCGACACGATCCTCAAGGACTACGGATTCGGACAGAGCGATCCGCAGACCGAGATCGTCGTCGTCCAGAGCAAGACGCTCAAGGTCGACAGTCCCGCGTTCCGGTCGGCCGTCAACGGCGTCGTGCACGCAGTGGCTCCGTTCCGGACGAGCAAGGGCAGGACGATCGACAACCTCCGCTCTCCGCTCGACCCGGCACACAGCGACCAGATCTCCGCCGACGGCCATACCGCGCTCGTCGAGTGGGACATGAAGGGCACCAACAAGGTCGCGACCGACAACATCGACCCGCTCACCGCGGCAACCGCCGCTGTGGCGAAGCAGCATCCCGGCATCTACATCGGCGAAGCCGGCTCGATCAGCTCCGGCAAGGCGATCAACAAGCTGTTCTCGGATCAGCTGAAGCTCGTCCGGCGAGCGGTCCATTCCGCTGACGCTGATCATCCTCGTGCTCGTGTTCGGCGCGATCGTCGCGGCGGGCGTGCCGCTGCTCCTCGCGCTCTCGGCCGTGCTCGGGACGCTCGGGCTGCTCGCACTCCCGAGCCACCTCATCCCGATGGACCAGAACGTCAGTGCAGTCGTGCTGCTGATCGGGCTCGCAGTCGGAGTCGACTACGCGCTCTTCTATCTCCGGCGCGAGCGTGAAGAGCGTGCGGCCGGCAGGGGTCACCGCGCGGCGCTCGAGGCGGCGGCGGCGACGTCGGGACGGTCGGTGCTCATCTCCGGCTTCACCGTGATCGTCGCGATGGCCGGCATGCTGCTCACCGGCGACAAGACGTTCCTCTCGTTCGGCGTCGCGACGATGCTCGTGGTCGGCGTGGCGATGCTCGGTTCGCTCACCGTGCTTCCCGCGCTCCTCTCGAAGCTCGGCGACCGCGTCGAGAAGGGACGGATCCCGTTCCTCGGACGGCTGCGGCGTCAGGGCGGCGAGAACCGCGTCTGGTCGGCGCTGCTCACGCCGGCGCTCCGTCACCCGGCGATCGCGGCCGCGTCGGCAGCCACGCTGCTGCTCGTGCTCGCCGTCCCGGTGCTGCACCTGCACACGGCGCAGTCGGGGCTCGACTCGCTCCCGAAGAACGCTCCGACGGTCGGCACCCTCGACCGCCTGGAGGCTGCGTTCCCGGGCACCTCGGAGCCTGCACTCGTCGCGGTCGTCGCGAACACCGACACCGCCGAGTTCAAGAACGCGGTGAACGACCTCCGCGGCGCGTGCGCTGAAGAGCGGCTCCATGCACGGGCCGGTGCAGATCGACGTCAACGCGGCGCACACTGCCGCGCGGATCGAGATCCCGCTGAACGGCAACGGAGTCGACAAGGTGTCGACGCGATCGCTGCTCGAGCTGCGGAACGATCTCCTTCCGGCAACGGTCGGTCAGATCCCGAACTCGAGGTACTCGGTGGGTGGCGGCACGGCGGCGTCGTACGACGCGAACGAGTCGATGAAGCACTCGGCTCCGCTCGTCTTCGGCTTCGTGCTCGCCTTCGCGTTCATCCTCCTGCTGATCGCGTTCAGGTCGGTCGTGATCGCGCTGAAGGCGATCGTGCTCAACCTGCTGTCGGTCGGCGCCGCGTACGGTGTCGTGATCGCCGTCTTCCAGTTCGGCTGGGGTGAGAACCTCCTCAACTTCCAGTCGAACGGCGGCATCGCGCAGTGGTTGCCGATCTTCATGTTCGTGATCCTGTTCGGGCTCTCGATGGACTACCACGTGTTCATCCTCAGCCGGATCCGCGAGGCCTTCGATCGCGGGATGACGACGGAGGACGCGGTCGAGCACGGCATCAAGACGACCGCAGGGACCGTGACCAGCGCAGCCGTCGTGATGGTCGGTGCCTTCGCGATCTTCGCGACGCTCCCGATCGTCGACATGAAGGAGATGGGCATCGGCCTCGCCGCCGCAGTCCTGATCGACGCGACGATCGTGCGGGCTGTGCTCCTGCCCGCCACGATGCGGCTGCTCGGCGACTGGAACTGGTACCTGCCGCGGTGGCTCGAGTGGCTCCCGAAGCTCGAGCACGAGCGGAGCGAGGAGCCGGCGGGCGAAGCAGTGCCGGCTGTTTAGTTCACCTCCCGACGGAAAAGAGTCAAGGGCCGCGCATTGCGCGGCCCTTGACCGTCGGTGCAAATTCGCGCCTGCACGAACGTGTGCGGCCTGTATAAGCTCGATTTTCCGAACGACCGGATGGAGGAGCCGCCTTGGCCGGAGTCGCGTTCGAGCAGATGAGCAAGGTCTATCCCGACGGCACGAAGGCCGTCGACGATTTGACTCTGGAGATCGGCGACGGCGAGTTCATGGTGCTTGTCGGGCCGTCGGGATGCGGTAAGACGACGGCGCTGCGCATGGTCGCCGGCCTCGAGGACATCACCGGCGGCGTCCTGAAGATCGGGGAACGTGTCGTCAACCACGTGCCGTCGCGCGACCGCGACATCGCGATGGTCTTCCAGAGCTATGCGCTGTATCCGCATCTCTCGGTCTACGAGAACATCGCGTTCGGGCTGAAGATCAAGAAGGTGCCGAAGGAGGAGATCCAGAAGCGCGTCGCCGACGCCGCGCGCATCCTCGGGCTCGAGCCGTTCCTGCAGCGCAAGCCACGCGCCCTCTCGGGCGGACAGCGCCAGCGTGTCGCGATGGGCCGCGCGATCGTGCGCCAGCCGCAGGCGTTCCTCATGGACGAGCCGCTGTCGAACCTCGACGCGAAGCTCCGCGTCCAGATGCGTGCGGAGATCGCCGGCCTCCAGCGGTCACTCGGCGTGACGACGATCTACGTCACCCACGATCAGGTCGAGGCAATGACGATGGGCGACCGTGTCGCGGTGATGCGCAAGGGCCAGCTGCAGCAGGTCGCCGATCCGCAGACGCTCTACGACCGACCGGTCAATCTCTTCGTCGGAGGATTCATCGGCAGTCCGTCGATGAACATGGTCGAGGCGACGCTCGCGCGCGACAACGGCGGGATGATCGCGAAGGTCGGCGAGCAGAACGTCGTCGTCGATGCGCAGACGCTGGCCTCCCGGCCGGCACTCGCGAGCTTCGAGGGCAAGGACGTCGTCCTCGGAATCAGGCCCGAGGACCTCGAGGATGCGACGCTCGCACCGGACACGGCTGCGGATCACCGGCTGAAGGGCAAGGTCACGCTCACCGAGGCGCTCGGCTCGGAGATCATGGTGCACTTCGCCGTCGAAGCGAGCCAGGCCGCCACGGAGGAGATGCGCGAGCTCGCCAAGGACGTCGGTGACGAGCGGGTCGTCGCACAGCTGGAGGAGGGTGGACCGCCGACCGCGGCGTTCGTCGGCCGCTTCGGCGCCCGCTCCCGCGTGAAGATCGGAGACACCGTCGACGTCGCAGTCGACTCTCGCGCATTGCACTTCTTCGATCCCGAGACTGGTCTCGGGATCTATGACGGAACGAAGGGAGCTACATGAATCGCACACGCATCGTCGTCGTCGGATTCGCCGCTGCGCTCGCACTGCTCGCAGCCGGTCTGGCGGGCGCGACGACGAGCTCGCATGCGAAGGGGTCGCACGTGAGTGCAGTCTCGGGGACGATCACATTCGACGGGATCTGGACCGCATCGTCCGGACAGAAGCAGTTCGCCGACGTGATCGCGGCGTTCAACAAGCTGTACCCGAACGTCAAGGTCAACTACAAACCGGTCGGCAACGACCTGCCGACCGTGCTTGCCACCGCCGTGGCGGGCGGGCATCCACCCGACATGGCCGACATTGCGCAGCCCGGCACGGTTGCGCAGCTCGCAGCGCAAGGCAAATTGAAGCCGATCACCTATGCGGAGCGCGTGATCAGCGCGAACTACGCACCGGCCTGGAAGCAGCTCGGGACGTACAGCGGCAAGCTGTACGCACTCGTTTTCAAGGCGGCCAACAAATCGCTCGTCTGGTACAACGTGCCTGCGTTCAAAGCTGCCGGCGTGAATCCGCCGAAGACGTTCAACCAGCTCCTCTCGGCCGCGAAGACGATCAAGGCTTCCGGTACACCCGCGTACTCGATCGGCGGAGCGGACGGCTGGACGCTGACCGACATGTTCGAGAACATCTACCTCCGGACGTTCGGGGCGGCGAAGTACAACGCCCTGAGCCAGCACAAGATCAAGTGGACCGACCCGTCGGTGAAGACCGCGCTGACGTCGATGGCGAAAATCGTCGGTGACACGGGGAACATCGCCGGCGGATCGAGCGGCGCACTCCAGTACGGGTTCAACGACTCCGTGACGAACGCATTCGCCCAACCGCCGAAGGCGGCGATGGTGTTCGAGGCGGACTTCGTCGGCGGCGTGATCAGCTCGTCGACGAAGGCGAAGCCAAGAACCGGCTTCAACACGTTCACGTGGCCGGCAATCACACCGGGGCCGAACGCGAGCGCAGTCGAGATCGGCGGCGACCTCTTCGTCACGTTCCGCGACACCCCCGCGATCGAAGCCTTCGTGAAGTTCCTCGCCACCGCTCCCGCCTCAGAGGCGTGGGCCAAGCAGGGCGGCTTCGGAACGGGCAACAAGAACGTGCCGGCGAGCATCTACCCGGACGCGATCACGAAGGCGACCGAGGCCCCGATCGGGGCCGCGAAGTTCGTCGTGTTCGATATGTCGGACAACCAGCCGCCGGCGTTCGGCGCCACGACCGGCCAGGGCGAATGGGGGCTCTTCCAGAACTTCCTGAAGAACCCGTCCGACGTCGCCGGCATCCAGAAGAAGCTCGAATCGGCAGCAGCATCGGCCTACAAGAAGGCGAAGTAGCAGAGCCTGTGAGAGCTGGGCAATGACAGCTGGGGGAATCACTGCGGAGCCGCCGGTCATCGCGGCTCCGCCGCCCCCTGCCGAGTCCGGCAGGGTCGGCCGATACCTGATCGGCGCGGTCTTTCTCGCGCCGGCGCTCTTCATGCTCGGCCTGTGGATGGTCTACCCGGCCGTCTACACGATCATCCGCAGCTTCTTCGGCCAGACGGGCTTCATCGGCAACTGGGTCGGGTTCGACAACTACAAGACGCTGTTCACGACCAGCACGCTCGTCACGGCGATCAAGAACAACGCGATCTGGGTCGCGGTCGTGCCGGCGTTCGTCACCGCGATCGGCCTCATCTTCGCCGTGCTCACCGAGCGCGTGCGCTGGGCCGTCGTCTTCAAGACGTTCGTGTTCCTGCCGATGGCCATCTCCGCGTTCGCCACCGGCGTGACGTGGCGGATCATGTACCAGCAGGATCCCGACATCGGCGCGGTCAACGCGGTCGGCAAGGCGATCTCCGGCGTTTTCAACCCCGCGGGCGTGCTCTCCTCGGCGACGCCGTCGACGCCGGGTCTCGAGACCACGCCGAGCGGTGCGCTCGTGCTCAAGACGCCGGTCCATCCCGGCGGCGTCGTCCTCCTCGGCTTGACCGGCATCCCGCCGGACCAGGTGCCGTCGGGCGCCGTGCAGGCGGTCACGCCCCCGGCGCAGCCGGGCGACGTGGTCGGGACGGTCTGGCGCGACTTCAAGCCCGGCGGCGGGAAGACCGGCGTGGTCGAGAAGCAGGAGCTCGGCCTTCCCGGCGTGACGGTGGAGCTTCGGGATCCCGGCGGGAAGACGGTGCAGACGACGACGTCGAATCCGGACGGCTCGTTCACCTTCTCGCGCGTGCGGCAGGGGACCTATCACGGCGCAATCGGCGCGCAGACGTTCGCGAAGCCGTTCCAAGGCTACGCGTGGCTGGGCACGAAGCTGATCACGCCGTCGCTGCTGATCGCGTACATCTGGATCTGGTGCGGATTCTCGATGGTGGTGATCGGCGCTGGGCTCGCGGCGATGCCGCGCGACGTGCTCGAGGCTGCGCGCACCGACGGCGCGAGCGAGTGGCAGGTGTTCCGCCGCGTCACCGTGCCGCTGCTCGCGCCGGTGCTCAGCGTCGTCTTCATCACGATGATCATCAACGTCCTCAAGGTGTTCGACATCGTGTTCTCGCTCGCACCGGAGTCGTCGCAGGCGAGCGCGAACGTGATCGCGCTCGCGATGTACCGCACCGCGTTCCAGGGCGGGCAGAACTTCGGCGTCGGCTCCGCGATCGCGGTGTTCCTCTTCCTGCTCGTGATCCCCGTGCTCGCGCTCAACATCCGACGCTTCAAGCGGGACGCCTGATGGCCGCGGCTGCCCCCGCGATCGACGTTCTCGCGCCGAGCGACCGGATCTCGTCGAAGATCCTGCGCACCCTCGCGAGGGCGCCGCTGCATATCTTCCTCATCGTCGTCGCAGCGGCCTGGCTCGTGCCGACGATCGGGCTCTTCATCACGTCGATCCTGCCGGCCTCCGCGCTCGCTTCGAAAGGCTGGTGGCAGGTCTTCTCGCACCCGAGCGTCGCGACGTGGTCGAACTACGACGCGCTCTTCCACAACCAGGGTCTGCTGACGGCGCTGAAGACGACGGCGTACATCGCGGTCGGCAACACGCTGCTCGTCGTCGTCCTCGGCGCGATGGCGGGATACGCGTTTGCATGGCTCGACTTCCCCGGGCGCGACTGGTTGTTCATCGGCGTGATCGCGCTGCTCGTCGTGCCGCTGCAGATGGCGCTGATCCCGATGTTCAAGGTCTACGACACCTTCCACCTCTACGACACGTGGTACGGGATCGCGCTGTTCCACGTCGCCTTCGGCCTGCCGTTCGCGATCTTCCTGCTGCGCAACTTCTTCGTCGGGTTGCCGAAGGACATTCTCGAGTCGGCGCGCATCGACGGCGCAAGCGAGATCAGGATCTTCCTGCGCCTGATCCTGCCGCTCGGCCTGCCGGCGATCGCGTCGCTCGCGATCTTCCAGTTCCTCTGGACGTGGAACGACCTGCTCGTCGCTCTTACGTTCGGACAGAACACGACGCCGATCACCGTCTGGATCTCTGGCCAGCTGCGCGAGTTCGGGACGAGCATCGACATCATCGCCCCGGCGTCCTTCATCTCGCTCCTCGTCCCGCTCGCCGTGTTCTTCGCCTTCCAGCGCTACTTCGTGCAGGGGCTGCTCGCCGGCTCGGTGAAGTAGTGAGCGTCGCGATCGTCGGGTCCGGGCTCGCCGGCTTCACGGCGTACCAGGTCCTGCGGCGCGGCGGGCTCGAGCCCGGCGAGATCGCCGTCTTCGGTACCGAGGACGATCCGGCCTCCGTCTGGCGGCGACAGGCGGCGGCGATCCGTCAGCGGGAGATGCGCTCCGAGAGCAACGGGCACTGTCGGCCCGCGACCTTTCCCGGCCTCGCCTTCTCCAGCGTTCGCCGGCGGCGCTCGCTGCGACCGCTCCTCGAGTCGGCGTGCGACCGCTATCACCCGACGGTCGAGGAGTTCCTCTCGCACGTCGAGAGGCGCCGCGAGCGAAGCGGCTGGGATCAGAGCCTGCGTCAAGGGAGGGTCGGGCGGATCGCGGCGGTGGACGGCGGCTTCGACATCGACGGCAGCGGCCGCTTTGCTCACGTCCTCGTCGCGCCGGGACATCCGGGCCTCGCGTGGCCCGACGAGCTGCTCGACGATCCGCGCGCCGTGCACGCGTACGAGCCGCACGAATACGCCTCGACGGTGACCGTCGTCGGGGCGGGCCTGGCGGCGGCGACGGAGTGGCTGAACGCGCTCGACGCGGGCGCGGAGGTCGTCTCCGTCCGTCGGAGCGAGCCGCAGCGGACGCCGCTGAACGTCCCGCGGGAGTACTTCTCCCGTCGCGGGCTCGCCGGCTTCCACCGGCTCGCGCCGGGGGAGCGCGCCGCACGCCTCCGCGAGTTGCTCCGGCCGTCGTATCCCCCCGGGCGGCACTTCGACGAGCCGCTCGAGCGCGCGGCGCAGCGAGGGGCGCTTCCGCGTCGAGCAATCGGTCAACGGCTCGGCGCAGGTGATCTGCGCGACGGGGTTCCTGCATGGGTTCGCGCACGATCCGCTGCTCTCGCAGCTCGTGGCAGAGCACGGGCTCGAGACGATCGACGGCTGGATCGTGCTCGCGCCGGACGGAGCGGTCGCCGCGCTGAGCGACGACACGCGCACGCTCGCCCTCGCAGGCGCAGCGTCGCAGTGGGCCTTCCCCGCAGGCGACACACTGGCCGGCGCGCGCTACGTCGCCCACGGATTCCTCGAGAGGATCACGTCGTGTCGTACACGCTGAGGGGACGCGTCGAGTCGCGGCTCGCGTCGCTCGTGCTCGTGCTCGCAGTTGCGATCCCGCTGGCGCTTGCGGAGCATCGCTGGTGGCCCGTGGAGGCCGTGGGCCTCATGCTCGGGGTCGGGCTCGCTCTCGACGTGCAGGTCTATCACCGTGCGCTCCCGTACCAGCCCGGCTGGGCGGCGCTGCCCCTCGGCGCGCTCGAGCTCGGCCTGCTCATCCTGCTGATGCACGTGACCGGCGTGATGGCGCCGCTGGGTCAGGCGGTTGCGCTCTTCGCCTGCGGCTGGATCGCGGCGCAACTGCTCGGGCACGCCGCCTTCCCGCTGCTGCGGCTCGGGTACGCGGAGGAGGGCGGGGAGCTCGGCCGCCTCGGAGCCGCGTCCGCCGTGCTCATCGGGGTCGTCCTGGCCGGATCGGCTGCGACGGCCTACGCGCTGCGGCCGCCGGTCGTGCACCTTTCGGCCGGTGTCCACCAGGGCCCGCTCGTGATCCGGCGGCGCGAGGTGCTGGTCGGCGACGCAGGCGCGATCGTCCGCGGAGGCATCGTCGTGCGGGCGAACGGCGTCACGATCCGCAACGTCTCGGTCGTCGGCGGCGAGAACGGGATCTCGATCGAGGGCTACCGCGACACGATGCTCGACGGCGTCTCCGTTTCGGGCGCGAAGCTCGACGGGATCCACGTCCGGCTCGGCGGCGTGATGATCAAAGACTGCACCGTCGACATGCTCGGCAACGAGCTGGGCCAGGGGATCGACATCTCCTACAACATGGACATGGGCATGAGCATGGTCGAGGGCTGCAATGTCGTCGGGGGCATGAACGGCATCGTCACGCACTCGTCGATGACGGAGATCGCCCACAATCACGTGAGCCGGACGCAGATGATGGGCATCTCGATGACCGAGATGTCGATGGGGACGATCCGGGACAACGAGGTTCGCGGGGCACTCGGAGTCGGCATCAACTGCGGCGACCGCTCGATGTGCGAGATCCGGAAGAACGTCGTGATCGGCACGCGCTCCGACTCGGCAGATGGAAACAAGACGCGCGCCGGCTTCGGCGTCGAGGTGCTCTTCAGCGCCGAGGCGTCGCTCAGCGACAACAAGCTGCAGCAGAACGCAGCATCACTCGGCGTCTTCCAGGACGCCATCGTCCACTGGCGGTAGCGCGTAGAGCAGGTATCCCTCCGCGAGCATCCGCTCCGCACGCCCGAGGAAGCTGTCGTACGGCGGCACGGCGAAGTGGAGCGAGTCGGCCATTCGCACGATCATGTTGAACAGCGCGGCGACGTGGATCGCGTCGACGATCGCCTCGTCGCTGACTCCGGTGGCGCGTACCGCATCGGCGTCCTGGCTGCTGAGCTCGTCCGGATGCAGCGTCAGCTTCTCGATGAAGCCGAGCATCGCGCGTAGTTTCTCGTCGACGGGAGCCGTGCGCCAGTCGCGGTAGACCGCCTGGACGAGCTCCTCACCGAACGCATACGACGCGACCGCGCCGTGGGCGCTCGTTCAGAAGGGGCATTGGTTGAGCGACGACACGTACGCGGCAAAGAGCTCACGTTCGGCGGGCGACCAGTCCGACTCGCCGCGCATCGCGAGGTCGAGCGCGTCGCAGAACGGACCGCCGAAGATCTCCGGGCGATAGTGCAGCGTCTTGACGACGTCGACCGGCTCGCGCCCGCTCGCGGCGCGGAGCATGTCCAGCACTGCGGCCTGCTCGGCGTCGTGCCCCGTCTCGACGACCGAGAGCCTCATCGCAGTGTCCGGAGGCCGGCGTCGAGCCGGTCGAGCCCGGCGCCGACCGCTGCGGCGACCGTCAGCTCGAAAATGTCGTCCTCGCTGAGATCGGCTGCGCGCAACGCCTCCACCTGAGCGTCGGTGACGCGGTACGCATGCCGCCGCACGGTTGCGGCGTACGCCGCCGCCTTCGCAGGAACCGGCCTGTTGGGCTGTGCCGCGATGCGGAGTCGCTCGATCAGTGGCTCGTAACCCGTCGCCATGGCGACACCGTACACGGGCACTTGCACGACATGCCGCGAAGGAATTGAATGCGCGCATGGAGCCAGCTGTCGCCACCGACACTCCGGCCGCCGCGCGGAACCCCGACATGTCGGCGTTGCTCGCCGGGCTCTTCGTGATCGTCGGCGCGGTGATCCTGCTCTGGTTCGCTCCAGGCTCGTATCAGGTCTACAAGGCACTGCACGTGCTCGCCATCGTGATCTGGGTCGGTGGCGACATCACCCTGACCACGCTCGGCATCGTCTTCGAGCGCCGCCGCGATGGCGAGACGCTTGCCGCCCTCGGGAAGGTCGGCGCGTGGATCGGCGTCAAGGTCTACACGCCTGCGCTCTTTGCCGCCCTCGCGTTCGGGATCGCGCTCGTCCAGAAGGGCGGCCTGGGGTGGGGGACGTTCTGGATCGACTTCGCGCTCGTCGGCTGGGCGATCGCAGCGACCGTCGGCGTCGGCTTCGTGGGCCCGGAGCTCGGGCGCATCGACCGGGCGGCGCAGGCGCACGGCCCGGACTCCGCGGAGGTGCAGCGGCGCGTGCGGCGGCTCTTCACGGTGTTCCGGTTCGACACGGCGCTGCTCATCCTGATCGTGCTCGACATGACCGCGAAGCCGTCCTTCTAGCCGCCGGCGCCGTCCGGGCTGAGGCCCTGCGCTGTTGACTCCTCGAAGCGAAGTGTGCAGAATCGCTGAACACTAGGAGCCACACGACGGAGGGGATATGAACATCGCGTCGCGCGGCGCGACGATGGCGGTCGACTGGGAGCAGCGGGTCAACTTCGACCGACTCCGCGGTGACCGCCTGCGTCGGACGAAGGAGGCGCTCGCTGCGTCCGACCTCGGCGCGCTCCTGCTCTTCGACCCGAACAACCTGCGCTACGTCACGAGCACGGCGATCGGGACCTGGGAGCGCGACAAGAACATCCGGTTCGCCCTGGTGCCGCGCGAAGGTGACCCGATCCTCTGGGATTTCGGCTCCGCGGCCCGCCATCACCAGCTCTACTGCCCATGGTTCCCGGAATCGAGTTGGCGCGCGTGGGTCCCGCCGATGCGCGGCGCGATGCCGGACTCGACCGGCGTTCCGGACGCTCTCGCCGCGATGCTCTACGACGAGCTCCGCGAACGCGGGATCGAGAACGATCCGCTCGGCGTGGACGTGCCCGACGTGACGACACTGCTCGCACTCCAGCGCAAGGGCATCGAGATCGCCGACTCGCAGCCCGTGATGCTCGAGGCGCGCAAGATCAAGACGGTCGATGAGCTCGCGCTGCTCGACCACGCCGCGGGGATCGTGGACGCGACATACGAAGTGATCTACCGCATGCTCCGTCCCGGCGTGAAGGAGAACGACGTCGTCGCAGCCGCGATGCAGGTGCTCTTCGAGCTCGGCTCCGAGCACGTCGAGGCGATCAACGCCATCTCGGGCGACCGGTGCAACCCGCACCCCCATACGTTCTCCGACCGGCTTCTGCGGCCGGGCGACCAGGCGTTCTTCGACATCATCCACTCGTTCATGGGGTACCGGACGTGCTACTACCGCACGTTCAGCGTCGGCTACTCGACGCCGGCGCAGCTCGACGCGTACAAGCAGTGCCGCGAGTGGCTCGACGACGCGATCGCGTGCGTCAGGCCCGGTGGGACGACCGCGGAGATCGCCGAGGTCTGGCCGACGGCCCAGGAGATCGGGATGAAGGACGAGCGGGCCGCGTTCGGGCTCCAGTTCGGGCACGGGCTCGGCGTCGGCCTGTACGAGGCTCCGATGATCTCCCGTCTCCATTCGTTCGACGACCCGGTCGAGCTCGAGGTCGGCATGGTGTTCGCACTCGAGACCTACTGCGCCGCCGCGGACGGCCGCAACGCCGCACGGATCGAGGAAGAATTGATCGTGACTCCGACCGGCGCGGAGGTGATTACGCGGTTCCCGGCCGACGAGTTGCTGGTCGCGGGCCGCACCTACGTGCGCGGCGCCGACTTCGTCGACGGCAAGCTCGTATCCGATTCGAACGGCGGGGACGTCGGGCGCACAGTCGCGCAGGCCGCTCTCGCCTCGACGCCCTGAACGACTGAACCAGAGGAGGAACCCCGTTGGCTGACCGGACGCTGATCAAGGGTGGGACCGTCATCACCGTCGACCCGGCTCTCGGCGATTTCTTCCCCACCGGCGACGTGCTGATCGAGGACGGAGCGATCGTCGAGGTCGCGCGCAGCATCGATGCGGAGGACGCGGAAGTCATCGACGCCACCGACTGCCTCGTGCTGCCCGGGCTCGTCGACACGCATCGCCACACCTGGCAGGCGCTCTTCCGCAACATCGGCTCCGACTGGACGCTCGCGCACTACTTCACGGGCCTGCACGGAACGATGAGTCAGCTCTACCGGCCGGAGGACACGTACGCGGGCAATCTCATCGGCACGCTGGAGGCGCTCGACTCGGGCATCACGACACTGCTCGACTGGTCGCACAACCTCAATACGCCCGCCCACACCGACGCCGCGCTCGACGCGCTCGTCGAATCGGGCTCGCGCGTCGTCTTCGGCCACGGCGCCGGTTTCGCCCACTGGGCGCCGGTGAGCGCGCTCGACCATCCGGCGGACGACGTGCGCCGCCTTCGGGAGGGCCGTCTGTCCTCGGACGACGGCCTCGTCACGCTCTGCCTCGCCCCGCGCGGCAACCAGTTCGCGACGCTCGAGGTGACGCAGCGCGACTACGCGCTCGCCGACGAGCTCGGCATCCGCATCAGCTGCCATGCCGGCGACGGCGAGTGGGGGAAGGGACGTCCGATCGCGCAGCTGCACGAGCACGGCCTGCTCGGCCCGACACAGACGTACGTCCACTGCAACTCGCTCGCAGACGACGAGCTGAAGATGATGGCCGACGCCGGCTGCACCGCATCGTGCTCGCCCGACATCGAGCTGCAGATGGGGCACGGCTGGCCGGCTACGGGCCGCCTTCTCGACGCCGGGATCCGCCCGAGCCTCTCGATCGACGTCTGCTGCTCGAACGGCGGGCACCTCTTCGGCACGATGCGGGCGACGATCGGCACCGAGCGCGGCTTCGACAACGAGCGGGCGCGCGAACGCGGTGAGGCGTCGGTCGATGCGATGGAGCTCACCTGCCGCGACGTGCTCGAGTTCGCGACGATCGAGGGTGCGCGTGCGTGCGGGCTGGACGGCAAGATCGGCAGCCTCACTCCGGGCAAGCGCGCCGACGTCATCCTGGTTCGCGCCGACAGCTTCGGGATGACGCCGATGAACAACCCCGTCGGTGCGTTCGTGTACAACGCGCATCCCGGGCTGGTCGACACGATCCTCGTCGACGGGAAGGTCGTGAAGCGGGACGGCCGGCTCGTCGGCGTCGATGCTGCGCGTGTCCGGCGGCTGGCGATCGAGTCCCGCGACGACATCCTGCGCAGGGCCGACGGCGCGAACGGTGCCGAGCTCGGCGGCGACTGGATCCCGAAGGCGTACGAAGCAGTCGAGGCATCCTAGGCGTATCGTCGAGGGTCGAATGACTGAGAGAGCGCCGAAGAACGGTGGCACCGCTGCACGCCTCGGAGGCGAGCGTCACGTTGCGCTGGGCGAGCGTCTGCGAGAGGAGCGCACGGAGCGCGGGCTCAGCCTGCGTGAGCTCGCGCGCCGCCTCGAGGTGTCGCCGAGCCTCGTCTCGCAGATCGAGACGGGGAAGATCCAGCCGTCGGTGCGCACCCTCTACGCGATGGTCAGCGAGCTCGGCGTCTCGCTCGACGACGTCTTCGGCTCGGGTGACGCGGGCCGGGCAGATGCGAAGGCGAGCGTTTCCGCCGGGGGCTCGGACGGCCCGGTGCAGCGCGCCGACGCAAGGACCGTGATCGACCTCGAGGCCGGTGTGCGGTGGGAGCGCCTCACCGACGCAGAACGAGCGCGACGTCGAGTTTCTCGTCACCGTGTATCCGCCCGGAAGCGAGTCGGCTCCCGCAGACGCACTCGTGCGGCATACGGGCCGGGAGTTCGGGATCGTGCTCCAGGGCCGCCTCCGAGTGACGGTCGGGTTCGAGGACTACGAGCTCGGGCCCGGCGACTCCGTCTCGTTCGACTCGACCGTGCCGCACCGCCTCCACAACGAGGGCGACGAGACGGTCGAGGCGGTCTGGGTCGTGCTCGGCCGGCAGCGGTAGCGCCGGTAGGCGTTCAGTCCCCCTTGACATAGCGGCCAGCGTTTCTTAACGTCGCCCCTACGACGCCCCTGCGACGGTGGAGGGAAGTGAGCGTGACGGCGAGCCTCGATTGGCAGCTCGAGAAGAAGCCCGTGATCGTCACCGGCGCGAGCTCCGGGATCGGCGCGGCAACGGCCCGCCTGCTCGGCTCGGCCGGTGCCTCGGTCGTCCTTGCCGGACGCGATCGCGACCGGCTCGACGCGGTGGCCCGCGACGTCGAAGCCGCCGGCGGCGAGACGCACATCGTCGTCGCCGAGCTGACCGACATCGCGGAGGCGGAAGGCGTCGTCGAGCAGGCGGTAGCCGCCTTCGGCGAGCTGTACGGCATCGCGCACCTCGCGAGCGTGTTCGACCCGCGGCCGCTCGCGGAGACGACGCCCGAGAGCTTCGAGGTGCAGTGGCGCTCGAACGTCGCCGCGCCGCTCTTCATGACGAAGGCGGCGGTGCCCCACCTGATGAAGGGCAGCTCCGTCGTGCTCGTCGCCTCCACGATCGCACTCGTCGGCTTCCCCGGATGCCGCGCGTACACGGCTACCAAGGGCGCCGTCGTCTCCCTCGGGCGTGCGCTCGCCGTCGAGCTCGCCCCGAGCCGGCATCCGCGTGAACACCATCGTCCCGGGCTACGTCCGCACGCCGATGCTGCAACCGCACCTCGACGCGAACGAGGGCTACGAGGACTGGATCCTCTCCCAGACGCCGCAGGCCCGCATCGCCGGGCCGGAAGAGCTCGCCACCAACATCGTCTTCATGCTGTCCGGACTCTCGGAATACGTTCATGGAGCGACACTTGTCGTCGATGGTGGCTGGGTCGCGCGATAGGCGGCTCGAGCCGGCCCGAGTGGCAGTCGCGCCCGATGGACAGCGCGTAGCGCCGAGTCTCGGCTCGGCAGGGCGGCGGATTCGCATGCCGCGCTTCGCCGCGATCTGGGTCGCGACGGCGCTGCTCTTCGCCGTCAGCACCGCTGCTGGCGCCGGGCAGCGACAGCCGCAGCGCACTCCTCTCGACGCTGCCGTTCGCCGCGATCCTCGCGATCGCGTCGATCGGTCAGACGCTCGTGATCCAGCAGCGCGGCCTCGACCTCTCCGTGCCGGGAATGATCACGCTCGCGACGATCATCGTCACGAAGAGTCCCGAACGGCGTCGACTCGAAGCTGCCCCAGGCGATCGGGACTGATCGTCGTCGCGTGTCTCGCGTCGGGTCTTCTCTCGGGCTTCGCGATCACCCGCCTCGGAATCACACCGCTCGTCGCGACGCTCGGGGTGAATGCGCTCCTCACCGGCGTCGTCCTGCAGGTCACGAGCGGTGCCGCCACGGCGTCGGCGACGCCCGGCCTCGCCCGCTTCGCGCTCGCGAAGACGGCGGGGATTCCGAACACCGTGATCATCGCGTTCGTCGCGATCGTCGTGCTCGCCGTCCTGATGCGCACGACCGTCGTCGGTCGCCGCTTCGTCTCGGTCGGGACGAGCCCGGCCGCCGCGCACGCCGCCGGCATTCGCGTCAAGGGCTACCAGGTCGCGACGTACGTCGTCGCGAGCCTCTCGTACGGCGCCGCGGGGATCCTCGTCGCCGGCTTCCTCGGCACGCCGGGGATCGGCGCGGGCAACGACTATCTGCTGCCGACGATCGCGGCCGTCGTGCTCGGCGGCACGTCGCTCGCGGGCGGGCGGGGCAGCGTGGCGGCCATCGGCCGTCGGCGCCGTCTTCCTCACGCAGCTCGAGCAGGTCGTGCTCGGCATGGGCGCGCCGAGCTCGGTCCAGCTCGTCATCCAGGGCTCGATCATCGCGCTCGGCATGGCACTGCGCTATCTGCCCACGTCGCGCATCGCGACGGCCGCGAGCTCGTGGCGCGCGTGGAGCGCGCAGTGACGACACGTTTCGTCCACGTCCTTCACTCGACCTCGTCGGTGTCGATGACCCCGCATCGCTCGAGGAGCACGACGTCCAGCAACTGCCGACCGGGGTCGATCGAGGAGGAACAATGACAAGCAGGTCCAGCAGGGGCGCGCTTCAGGCCCCGCACGCGGCGCGGGCTCGTGCTCGCGGCCGTTGTCGCGCTCGTTGCAATCGGGGCGGTTTCCGCCGGTGCAGCGCGCCTCGTCACGTGGCCCACCCCGGCGCAGGAGATCGCGAAGTCCGGCAACTTCTCGCTCCCGTTCTGCGGGACGAAGCCGATCACACTCGCGGTGCTCGACGGCTTCGGCATCAACGCGTGGTCGCAGGAGTCCTACACGGCGGTGCGCTCCGAGGCCGCGAAGTGCAAGAACGTGAAGGTTCTCACCGCCGCGGGCGGCGGGGACCTGCAGAAGTCGATCTCCGACGTCAGCACGATGGTCGCGCAGGGCGCCAACGCGATCACCATCATCCCCGACTTCGGCCAGGCACAACTCCAGTCGCTCAAGGACGCGACGGCACAAGGCGTGAAGGTCGTGCCGTGGGGAGCGAATCCCGGCGGCACGCAACGGCACCGACTTCGTCTCGTACGTCGACTGGAACGACGGCTATCGCCGGCACGCTGTGGGCCAACTGGATGGTCAAGGCGCTCCACGGCAAGGGCAACGTCATCTACACGCGGCGGTCCCGCCGGCAACCCGGTCGGCGCCGCGCAGCTCGCCGCCGTCGTCGCGGTGTTCAAGAAGAACCCGGGCATGAAGCTGCTGACCGGCACGAAGGACTGGCCGGTCACCAACTGGGATCCGGCGACTGCGCAGAAAGTCACCTGCCGCGCTGCTCGCCAAGTACCCGAAGATCGACGGGATCATCTCCAACTACGGCACGGACGCCCTCGCGAGCGTGCGCGCGTTCCAGGCCGCCGGCCGGAAGCTCGTCCCGGTCACCACGCTCGACGCGAACGGGCTCGAGCTGCCTCTACAAGAAGAACGGCACTCGCGTTCCGCTCGACGATCTCGTCGCGGAACTGGCTCGGCCGGATCGCGGCACGCAAGGCGATCGCCGCGGCCGAGGGGCTCCCGAACAAGGAAGCCGAACATCTACAAGCTGTCGTTCTTCGAGGACACGCTCGGCGGTAAGCCGCTCGTGTGCACCGCAGGTGCGGCGCCGGACTTCTATCCCTCCAACAGGCTGACGGTCGCCCAGATCAAGCAGTACGGGAAGCCGTAACGCGTGTCGTCCGACCCGCATCGTTCTCCGCCTCTCGGACGTCGTCAAGACGTATCCGGGCGTCGTCGCCCTCAAAGGCGTCTCGCTTCGAGGTCCTCGAGGGCGAGGTCCACGCACTCGTGGGCGAGAACGGCGCGGGCAAGTCGACGCTCATGGCGGTCGCCGCCGGCTCGACGCTGCCCGACTCGGGCAGCGTCGAGATCGGCGGCCGGCCGATGGAGCAGCCGTCGCCCGCCGCGGCGCAGGCGCTCGGACTCGCGGTCGTGTACCAGCACCTTTCGATCCTCGAGGACCTGACGGTCGCCGAGAACATGATCGCTCGCGATGCCGACGCGGCTCCGGCCGGCGGTCTCGCATGTCGTCGGCGTGGACACGGGGGAGGCTCGCAGTCGGTCGCGCCGCACATCGACCCCGCCGCGCGCGTCACGCGAGCTGAGCGTCGCCGATCGCCAGCTACTCGAGATCGCAAAGGCGCTCGCGCTCGAGTCGAGGGTGCTCGTGCTCGACGAGCCGACGGAGTCGCTGACGCGGGCCGAGGCGGAGCGGCTCTTCGACGCAGGTGCGCGCCATCACCGAGTCCGGCACCGCAGTCGTCTACATCTCCCATCGCCTGCCGGAGGTGCAACGCGATCGCCGACCGCATCACCGTGCTCCGCGACGGCGAGACGCGCGGCACGCTCGCGGCGGGGGCGGCTCGAGGCCGAGATCCTCCAGCTGATCATCGGCCGCTCGGTCGAGCAGGTCTTTCCGCCGAAGGCGGGCGTCGCGGTCGAGGCGGCGACGCCGTTGCTTCGTGTCGAGGCGCTCAGCGGCCCCCGCTTCCACGAAGTCGAGCCTCGATGTCGCGGCCGGGCGAGATCGTCGGGCCTCGCCGGCGTCGAGGGCAACGGGCAGCGCGAGTTCCTCCGCGCGCTCGCAGGTCTGCTGCCCGCGCAGGGCGCGGTGACGCTGCGTGGACGTCCGGTGTCGAGCGGCGACCCGAGCCGCGCGAAGCGCGCGGGGATCGTCCACCTGCCGGGCGACCGGCATGCGGAGGGCTGTTTCTGCCGCTCATCGTGCGCGAGAACACCTCGATCCTCGCGCTGCCGCGCGTGTCGCGCGTTCGGGTTCGTGCAGCCGCGGCGCGAGGCAGGCCTCCGCCTCGCACGAGATCGAGCAGCTCGACGGTGCGCACGCCGAGCATCGAGACGCCGGTCTCGTCGCTCTCGGGCGGCAACCAGCAGAAGGTGCTCTTCGCGCGCTCGCTGCTCGCCGAGCCCGACGTCCTGCTGGCCGACGAGCCGACGCGCGGCGTCGACGCCGGCGCCCGCCTCGAGATCTACCAGTTGCTGCGCGCGCGAGGCCGAGGCGGGACAGGCCGTTGTCGTTCTCTCCTCCGACGTCGTCGAGCTGCAGGGGCTCTGCGACCGGGTGCTCGTGTTCTCGCGCGGCGAGATCGTGCGCACGCTCGAGGGCGACGAGATCACCGAGGAGAACATCACCGGCGCCGCGATCACGTCCGCGCGGAGCGCGCGAGAGCGCTTGCGGCGCGCGCGCGTCGCGCGCTGCGCGCCCGTCGCTTCGCCGCCGGCGACTACCTGCCGTCGGTCGTGCTGGCGGTGTTGATCCTCGGGCTCGGCGCGTACACGACCGCCTCGAACGGGCTCTTCCTGAGCGCAGTTCAACTTCCGGTCGCATGCTGCTGCTCACGAGCGCGCTCGTGTCTCGTCAGCCTCGGCCAGCTGATCGTGTTGCTCACGGGCGGGATCGACCTCTCGGTCGGGCCGCTGACGGGGCTCGTCGTCGTCGTCTTCTCGTTCTTCGCGGCCGAGGGGCAGAGCGGTGGACGGCTCGCCCTCGGCATCCTCGCGGTGATCGGGGTCGCGCTGCCGTCGGACTCGACGAACGCGGCGCTCGTGCGCGTGTTCCGGCTCGCGTCGGTGCTCGCGACGCTCGCGACCTACATCGCGATCCAGGGCGTGTCGCTGCTGCTGCGCTCGGAGCCCGGCGGGTTCTACCGCTCGGGCATCACGTCCGGTTTAGACGGACGAGTGGGGCTGGGTCCCCGTGGCGTTCATCGTCGTCGTGCACGCTCGCGGTCGCGTGCGAGTGGTGCTGCGCTTCACGCGCTTCGGGCTCGAGTTGCGCGCGGTCGGCTCCGACGAGACGCGCGCGCACCGCCTCGGCGCACGCGTCAACCTCACGCACGTCAGCGCGTACGTCCTGTGCTCGCTGTTCGCCGCTGCGGGCGGGATGATGCTCGCCGCCCAGGTCGGCGTCGGCGATGCGCGGCGTCGGCGTCAACTACACGCTCACGAGCATCACCGCAGTCGTGCTCGGCGGCGCGAGCATCTTCGGCGGCCGCGGCTCGTTCATCGGCGCGCTTCTGCGGCGCAGTGCTGATCCAGGAGATCGTCACCTCGACCACGTTCCTGCAGATCGGGATCGCCTGGCAGTACTACCTGCCGGGACTGTTGATCCTCATCGGCGCCGGCGTGTACTCGCGGGCGCGGCAGACGAGCCCATTCGCCGTCAGCGCCGAGCCCGCATGACCGTTCGATCAACCTAGGAGGAAGCATGGCTGAGCAAAAGGTGATTGCAGTCGTCGGCGCCACCGGCGCACAGGGAGGCGGACTCGTCCGTGCGATCGCGGCCGATCCGGGCGGTGGCTTCGTCGCGCGAGCGATCACGCGCGATGCGAGCTCCGAGGCTGCGCAGGCGCTCGCAGCGCTGCCGAACGTCGAGGTCGTGGAGGTCGGACCTCGAGGATCAGGCGAGCGTCGACGCGGCGTTCGCAGGCGCGTACGGCGCGTTCTGCGTGACCTTCTTCTGGGTCGACTTCTCACCCGAGACCGAGATGCGCCACGCGAGGACGATGGCGAGCGCGGCCAAGACCGCCGGCGTGCACCACGTCGTCTGGTCGACGCTCGAGGACACGCGCACGACGCTGCCGATCGACGACGACCGGATGCCGGTGCTGCAGGGCAAGTACAACGTGCCGCACTTCGACGGCAAGGAGGAAGCCGACGCGGCATTCCACGAGGCAGGCGTGCCGACGACGTTTCTCCGCACGGCGTTCTACTGGGAGAACTTCATCTACTTCGGCGCCGGCCCGGCGCGCGGCGAGGACGGCGTGCTCGCGCTCACGATGCCGATGGGGGACAAGCGGCTTCCGTCGATGGCGTCGGAGGACATCGGCAAGATCGCCTACGGCATCTTCAAGCGGGGCGACGAGTTCATCGGGAAGACGGTCTCCGTCGCCGGCGAGCATCTGACCGGCGAGCAGATGGCCGAGAAGTTCTCGAAGGCGCTCGGCGAGGAGGTGCGCTACAACGCCGTCGATGCGGACACGTTCCGCAGCTTCGGCTTTCCCGGCGCGGACGAGATGGGGAACATGTACCAGTGGAAGCGGGACTTCGAAGCCGAGTACGTCGGCGCCCGCGACCTCGAGGTCGCCCGTTCGCTCGATCCCGAGCTGAAGGACTTCGACGCGTGGCTTGCCGAGAACGCGGCCCGCGTCCCGATCGCGTAGGTCCGCCGATCCGTCGTCCGGTGCGCGGTCTCAGTCGAGGCCGTGCGCCGGCGGCGGTACCCGCCGCTCGCGCACGAACGCCGCGAGCGCGGCGACGACGACGGAGAGCAGCGCGCCCGTGACGCCGAGTGAGATCTCGAAGTCGGCGAGATTCCAGACGTAGGCGGGCGTGTGGATGAAGTCCGGCACGCCGCGCGACCAGATGAGGCTCGAGACGCCGTTTCCGATCACGCCGCCGCCGAGCATCCCGACGCCCACCCATGTACCCCAGAGCCGCCCGATCCCCAGGTGCCGCGCGCCCCGCGTCAGCAGATAGGCGACGGCCACCGCGATGAGCGACATCACGATGCGCAGGACGAGCATGCCCGGACGATCGTTGTAGACGACGACCTTGCCGTCGACGTCGTAGGCGATCGCGAGCACCTTGCTCGTGAGGTCGACGCCGAGAGCGAGCCCGAACGCGATTCCGCCGATGACGAAGGGCTGCTCGAGCGGAATCCGGCGTGAGAGGAAGCCGCGCATACTGCATTCCATATCGGCTTGTCCTGCCCGCTCCTTGACCGTCGCTCGTGACGGTGCCCGTGGGGCACGTTGGTAGCCTTGCGCTTCCGATGCCGATCTACGAGTACCGCTGTCCCAACGGACACACCTTCGAGCGATTCCAGTCGATGACGGCGCCTGCGCCGGAGAAGTGCGACGTCTGCGGCGCGAGCCCGATCGAGATCGTGCTGTTCCCCGTGGCCGTCCACTACAAGGGCTCCGGGTTCTACTCGACGGACTACGGCAAGAAAGGCAAGGCCGCAGCGTCGAAGGACGGCGGTGGAGGGGGAGACGCGAGCCCGTCCTCCGGCGACTCCGGCTCGTCGTCAGGCGATTCGTCGTCCCCGAAGACCGACTCGCCGTCGAAGACCGACTCGTCGTCCTCGTCCTCGACCAAGACCGAGAAGAAGAGCTCGAGCGACTAGCCCCTAGGGTTACGCCCAGGGAAGGCGGTCCCAGTACGAAGGCCGCTCCCGGCGCGACGGCTCGAACCGCCCCACGTACGCCTGTTCAGGGTCGGACGTCTCCTCGTCCACGCTCGCGCCGTGGCGCGCCGCGAGCTCCGACACCGGGTAGCGCACGTGCCAGTCCCCGGTCCGGGAGCCGGTCATCAGGATCGCGCACGGCTCGTCGCCGGCGCCGACGAAGATGTGCTCCGTTCCCGGCGGGCAATGGACGAAGTCCCAGGCACGCAGCCGCCGCTCCTCACCCTCGACGAGCAGCAGGCACTCGCCGGAGAGAACGAGGAAGTCCTCCTGCTGTCGATTCGGAGTGGTAGAGGCCGTTCGGCTCGCCGGGCGGCAGAACGTGAAGCCTGATGCCGAGCTCCGTGAACTCGGCCTTCGCACTGTCGAACGAGCACTCCGCGCCGGACGGCTGCTTCTCGCCGTTCTCCGACGTGAGCCATTGGGCGTCGCGCACGTTCACGACGAACCAGCCGTCGCCGGCGGGGGCAAGGCCTGAGCCGGAGTCCTCGAGCGGCGCCTCGGGCATGCGGCGACTCTATCGATCGGGGGACCGCCGGCTCGTTCTCTCCGATCGCGTGGACTACGGTCTCCGCATGGCGGCTGCGATCGAAACGTCGCTGGGAGACATCACGCTTCAGTCGGTCGACGCGATCGTCAACGCCGCGAACTCGTCGCTGCTCGGTGGTGGAGGCGTCGATGGCGCGATTCACCGCGCTGCCGGCCCCGAGCTCGTTGCCGAGTGCAAGGGCCTCGGCGGCTGTGGAACCGGAGAGGCCAAGGCAACGGCGGGGTATCGCCTCCCCGCGAAGCATGTGATCCATACCGTCGGCCCGGTCTGGATGGGCGGCGGGCACGAGGAAGCGGAGAGGCTCGCCGACTGCCATCTGAATGCGATTGCACTGGCGGCGAGTCTCGGCTGTCGAACCGTCGCTTTCCCCGCAATCTCCACCGGAGTCTTCGGTTACCCGCGCGATCAGGCCGCCCGGGTCGCGGTGGACGCAGTCCGACAGGCGCTCTCGCAGCAGGACACCGTTCACCTCGTCCGGTTCGTGCTCTTCGACGATCAGACGCGCGCTGTCTACGAGCGTGCTCTTGCCACCGGAGCGCGCTGAGTCAGTCGTCGTGCCGTTCGATTGCGTCCGGCACGGCCACCCACGAGTGCCGTCGCGACTCGAAGATCGACACGTTCGGCGGCGGGAACGAGGGGTCGGCGAACCCGCCGACCGGAACCCACACGTCTGCGTCCACCGATGTCGTGTTGAAGACCGTTGCGCCGCAGTCAGGGCAGAAATGGAAGATCAGCTCTCCGCCCCCGTCGGAGACCCGCACGAAGTCGCTGTAGCGGCCCGTGACGTCGACCTGATCCGGCATGAAGCGCGCCTGGATCCCGAAGGCACTCCCTGTCCGCCGTTGGCAGGCAAGGCAGTGGCACATGGAGATCTGAAGCGGGTCGCCCGTCGCCTCGAGGCGGAGCTGACCGCAGCTACAGGACGCATCTCGGCCGGCCATCGGCGCGAAACCTACAAGACGTCAGGCGTCGGCGATGGCGCGACCGACCACGAGCACATCGCGAAGCTCCGGCTCCATCGTTCTGTAGCTCGCGTCCGGGTGGACGCAGAGCGCGTCGAGCGTCTTCGAGAAGAAGCAGCGTGCGGCAGCGGCAAGGACGACATCCGCGATGTCGGTCTCGGAGAGCCCGAGGTCTCGGAGCCGTTGCAGGTCGGCATCGTCGACGGACGTTGCGTCGTCGACGACCCGCTCGGCGAGGTCCATCACCGCGACGTCGATCTCGTCGAGGCCTGCGGTGCGGTGATCGAGCGCGATGTCGCGTACCGGCTCGCCGAAGCGCTCGTGCAGGACCGTGCCGTGCGCGAGGCAGCAGTAGCTCGAGCGCAGCCGTCGCGCGGCGGCGAGCGTGACGAGCTCGTAGCGGCGCAGGTCCATTCCCGCCTTGATCGCACCGTTCAGCTCGCCCCACGCGGCGTAGACCTCAGGCCGCTCGGCGAAGGCCACTTCATAGTTCGTCGGCATGAAGTGATTGTTGCGAATGCCGGCCGACAGGACAACCGCGGTAGGCGGCGTTCTAGAAGATGCTGCGGCGCCCGCGGCGCCCGGCGATTGCCTCCAGCGCGAGCAGCAGCACGACCGCGCCGAGGACCGCGAGCACGAACGGTCCAAGGGCGAAGCCGAAGCGGACCTTGTGCCCGAGAACCACCTGTCCGATCAGTCCGCCGATGAGGGCGCCGACGATCCCGACGGCGAGTGTCGGGAAGCAGCCGATGCGGTGCTTGCCGGGGACGACGATCCGCGCCACGGCGCCCGCGAGCAGCCCGAACACGATCCAGGAGAGCCAGCCCATTGCGTCCCCTATTTAAAGGTCTCGTTGCCGGTGACGCAGCCCGGGCCGTACGGTCCCGAGCCGGGCGGCGGCGGCTGCGGCGCCGAGTTGCCGAGCACCATCTGCACGACGGCGATGTTCTCCTCGGTACCCGTGATGTATCCGTCGCCGTAGTCCTTGCCTCCGAGCCGGCAGTGCAGCGTCGTGCCCGCACGGAACTTCACCCAGCCGAGCTGCATGAACTGCCAGGTCGACAGGTCGGTGGCGATGGGGGAGAGCAGCTTGCTGCCGTTGAACGGGAGGTGGAAGAACGTGCCCGCGCTCGCGAGCTTGCTCAGCGTCTGCTGCATGACCTGCTGCTGCCGCAGCGCGCGCGTGATGTCGCTGTCGCCCGGGTTGAGCTGGTTCTCCCGGATGCGCGAGTAGATCAGCGCGCGCTGGCCGTTCATGTGCTGCACGCCCTTGTGGAAGCGCCACCCCGGCCATTGCTGGCAGCGCGCCTGTGTCTTGTAGGGGCAGTCGAACCGGTTCGACAGGATCCGCTCGGGCACGTTGACGTCGATGCCCCCGATGCCGTCGATCAGCGTCTTGAACGCGCCGAAGTCGACCATCACCACGTGATTGATCGGCAGGCCGGTGAGCTGGGACACCGTTGTCACCGCGAGCTTCGGGCCACCGATCTGCATCGCCGCGTTGATCTTCGACTCCCCGTACCCGGGAATCGTGGCGCGCAGGTCGCGCGGGATCGAGAGAAAGATGAGGCGATGCCGGCCCGGATCGGTGCGCAGCAGCATCATCGAGTCGGAGTGCCGGTCGGAGCTGCGGCCCGCCTGGCCGTTGTCCGAGTGGTCGGTGCCGAGCAAGAGGATGTTCGAGGCGTTCGAGAGCAGCAGGCCGTTCTGCGGCTTCAGCGCGGCCGTCGTCCCCTCGGGCAGGCGGCCGTTCGCGGCAGAGACGCCGCTGCGGACGGAGAAGTAGCCCAACACACCCCAGACGACGAGCACGAGCACGACAGCGACGAGCGCGAGCGGGACGACGCGGCGCCAGGTCCAGCGCCTGCGCTGGCGGCGTACGACCTGACGGCCGGAGCCGCCACCGTCTTCGCGGAACGACTCCTGTCTGCGCCGCGACGCGCTGTCGCGCCGGTCGGCGCCGGCGAGCGGCACCTTTCCCTTCGTACGACCGCCGCGGTAGACCTTGTACGGCTTGTCTCCAGGGGCGGGCATCCGGCGGGTTACGGTACCCGCTGACAGTGGACGGTAGTCACGCCATCGGCGTCGATCTCGGCGGGACGAAAATCCTCGCCGGCGTGGTCACGCGCTCGGGCGAGATCCTCCGCCGGCACGAGCGCCCGACCCCCCAGGACTCGCAGGAAGCGGTGCTCGCAGAGCTCGAGGCGGCGGTCGTGGCATTGCTCGACGACGAGGTGGGGGCGATCGGCTTCGGCGTCCCGTCGCCGATCGACCAGCCGACGGGTGTCGTCGTCGAATGCGTGAACGTGCACCTCGTCGATTGCCCGCTCCGCCCGCTGATGGAGGACCGCTTCGGCCTGCCTGTGGGCCTCGACAACGACGCGAACGCGGCTGCGATCGGCGAATGGCGCGCGGGTGCCGGACGCGGCGTCGACGACCTCGTGATGCTGACGCTCGGCACCGGGGTCGGCGGGGGAGTGATCACGCGCGGCCACCCGATGCGCGGTGCGCGCGGGGGCGGCATGGAGCTCGGTCACGTCGTGATCGTTCACGACGGGCTGCCGTGTCGGGGCGCCTGTCGCGGTCGCGGGCATCTGGAGGCGTACGTCACCGGCATCGCCGCGACCGCCCGCGCGCAGAAGGCGTTCGGCCCCGCGGTAGACGCGCACCGACTCGTGCGGATCGCGAACGAGGGCGACGAGACCGCGAAGTCGATCCTCGCCGACATCGGCAGCTACCTCGGCTCCGGCATGGGGTCGTTCGCGAACATCTTCGAGCCCGACCTGATCGTGATCGGAGGCGGCTTCGGCGTCGCCGCCTGGGAATGGATCGTCCCTCGTGCAGAAGAGGTGATGCGCCGGGAAGCGCTGCGCCCGATGCGCGACCGCGTACGGGTGGTCCCCGCCGAGCTCGGCACCGCGGCCGGCTCGATCGGCGCCGGCTACGTCGGGTTCGAGGCGCTCGACGCGGCCTGATGCCGCTCGCCGTCTGCGCCACGCCGATCGGCAACCTCGAGGACGTGACGCTGCGGCTGCTCGCGGAGCTGCGTGCTGCGGACGTCGTGCTCTGCGAGGACACACGCCATACGCGCGGCTTGCTCGAGCGACACGGCATCGAGGCGCGGCTCCTCTCGTATCACGAGCACAACGAGGCAGCCCGCACCGCGGAGCTCCTGCCGCGGCTCGAGGCGGGTGAGCGGATCGCGCTCGTCTCCGATGCGGGCATGCCGGGCATCTCCGATCCCGGCGCGCGGATCGTGCAGGCCGCGCTCGCGGCGGAGGTCCCCGTGACAGTGCTACCCGGTCCGTCCGCCGTGGAGACTGCGCTCGTCGCGTCCGGGCTCGTCGGGCCCCGCTACCAGTTCCTCGGATTCCTGCCGCGCGGCGAGAAGGCGCTCGCCGGCGTGTGGAGCGAGCTGCGCGGCTGGCCGTTCCCGGCCGTTGCCTTCGAGTCGCCGCAGCGGCTGCCGGCGACGCTGCGCTCGCTGGCCGGGGCGGACGCCGGCCGCGAGGCGGCCGTCTGTCGTGAGCTGACGAAGCGCTTCGAGGAGGTCGTACGCGGCACGGCTTTCGAGCTCGCGGAGCGCTTCTCCGAGCCGCCGAAGGGCGAGATCACCCTCGTCGTGGGCCCGGCTGCGATGCTGGCCGACGTCGCCGAGGACGACGCACTCGGCGCCGTGTCGGAGCTCGTCGCTGCAGGCGTACCGCGCAAGAAGGCGGCGGAGATCGTCTCCCGGCTCACCGGTGTGGCGCGAAACCGGCTCTACCGCGGCTCGCTGTAGTCCGTTTTGACAACAGCCGGAGCCGCTGCTAGCGTGCCCGGCTCGTTGACAATCCTGACAACAGAGGCGGTGACCGCATGTTCGCCCGCATGTTCGCCCGCATGTTTGTTTCAGTGCACCGGCACCCTGCGCCGGTCTCCCGAATCGCAACGTTCGTCCTGGTCCTCCTCTTCGTGTGCGTCCCGTCGGCCGGGGCGTGGACCTGGCCGGTGGCCGGGCCGGTGCTGCAAGGCTTCACGTTCGACCACGCGCACCCGTACGCCGGGGGTCAGCATCGCGGCATCGACATCGGCGCGACAGTCGCCGGCGCCACGGTGCTCGCTCCGGCAGCCGGTGTCGTGACCTTCGCCGGCGGGGTTCCGGCGAGCGGCACCTCGTTGACGATCGAGACGGCCGACGGGCTCTCCGTGACGCTGACGCATCTCGGTTCGGTCGCCGTCGCTCGCAACGACGTCGTCGCGGAGGGCGCCGTCGTCGGCAGCGTCGGTCCGAGCGGCACGGCCGAGGTGAGCGGCCCCTACGTGCACCTCGGCATCAGGACGACCGCCGACGACCAGGGGTATCTCGATCCCCTCGGGCTCCTGCCGGCGGGCGGGCCGCCGGCGGTCGAGGCTCCGGCCCCGCCCGCGCCGCCGACGCCTGCGCCGGCGTCGCAGCCTGCTTCGCCGGCGACGCCCGCTCCGGCTCCGCCGCCCGCTGCGTCCGCGCCGCCGGCGCCGACGGTCGAGCAGGCGACGGCGAGCGCACCGGCTCCGGTCGCATCCGCCGCCGTCGCTCAACCGTCCGCTCCCGTCTCGCCGCCGGTGAACCTGCCGACCGCCCAGGAGCCTCCTGCGACAGGTGCAGCGGCGTCCGTCGACGGGGTTCGGGCGGCCGTCTCGTCCGCGGAGGCGACTGCGCCGGTCGGGGCCGCGAGCTCCGTGCCGTCAGCGATCGCCGCGGTCGAGGCGACGCCCGCAGCGGCCGGGCTGCTGGTCGTCCGACGGGCGTCGAGGCCGGCGGCGGCACGGCAGCTCCGGGCCGCGCCCCAGCCCGACGTGCTGCCGGGCGTAACCCCGTTCGCATCCTTCGGGGCCGGTGCGCGGCCGCCCGTGTCGCACGCCGGGTCGGAGACGCGTCGCGCGCGGGGCGCCGTGCCGCGCAGCGCCCATGCTCCGGCGCGGGAGGTCGCACCGCGCACTGTTGCCGCTCGTCGCCCCGTGCGGGCGGCAGGCGGTGCGCTCGTTCCCGGATCGCCGGCCGTGCTGCGCACGCGGTCCCGGCGGACGATCGTGCCGATGGTCCTCGCGCTCGTCGGCGTCGCGCTGCTGACGCTCGGAGGCCTCGCCGCGAGCGGCGTGGCCGCCGTTCGTATCATCCGTAGCCCGTCTCCGACCTCCGAGGGAGCTCGTCCTGTCGCAGTCGCCTCAGAAGATCCTCGTCGCGCCCGCATGGCCGTACGCGAGTGGGCCGCGCCACATCGGCCACGTGGCGGGCTTCGCCGTGCCGGCGGACGTGTTCGCGCGCTATCACCGGCTCAAGGGCAACGACGTCCTGATGGTCAGCGGGACGGACGAGCACGGCACGCCGGTGATGGTGTCCGCCGACAGGAGCGGCGTATCGCCGCGTGAGCTCGCCGACCGCAACAACGCGCTCATCCGCGAGGACCTGCGCAATCTCGGCATCGCGTACGACAACTTCACGCGGACGACGACGCGGAACCACCACCGCGTCACCCAGGACATCTTCCGGACGCTCTACGACAGGGGCTACCTCGTCGAGCGCACGACACTCGGCGCGTTCTCCCCCTCGACGGGCCGCACCCTGCCCGATCGCTACATCGAGGGCACGTGTCCCATCTGCGGCTATCCCGAGGCGCGCGGCGACCAGTGCGACAACTGCGGGAACCAGCTCGACCCCGTCGATCTGATCGACCCGCGTTCGATCATCGACGGCTCGACGCCGGAGTTCCGCGAGACGAAGCACCTCTTCCTCGACCTACCGGCGTTCGCGGATCAGCTCCAGGCCTGGATCTCGGCGCAGGACGACTGGCGGCCCAACGTGAAGAACTTCTCACTTGGTCTTCTCAAGGAGTTGAAGCCGCGTGCGATGACCCGCGACATCGACTGGGGCGTTCCCGTTCCGGTCGAGGGGTACCCGGAGGACACGAAGCGGATCTACGTCTGGTTCGACGCGGTGATCGGGTACCTCTCGGCGAGCGTCGAGTGGGCCTACAACCGCGGCACTCCCGACGCGTGGCGCGAATGGTGGCAGAACCCGGATGCCGGCCACTACTACTTCATGGGCAAGGACAACATCGTCTTCCACTCGGTGATCTGGCCGGCGATGCTGCTCGGCTACGACGGCGGCGGGGAGCTCGGCGCGGGACGTGGCGACCTGCACCTCCCGACGAACGTCGTCGCGAGCGAGTACCTGACGATGGAGGGCAAGAAGGCGAGCACCAGCCGCAACCTCGCGATCTGGGTTGCCGACTTCCTCAGCCGGTACGACCCGGACCCGCTGCGGTACTACCTCACCGCGGGCGGGCCGGAGACGCAGGACACCGACTTCACCTGGGACGAGTTCGTCCGTCGAAACAACGACGAGCTGCTCGCGAACTGGGGCAACCTCGTGAACCGCACGCTCGTCAGCGCGCACCGCAACTTCGGCGAGGTACCGGAGCCCGGCGAGCTCACCGAAGCCGACTTGCGCGTGCTCGACGGAGTCGCAGCGGCGTTCGACGAGGTCGGCGCGCACATCGAGGGAGCGCGCTTCCGTGCGGCGATCGCGGCAGCGATGCGCGCGAGCTCGCTCGCGAACCAGTACGTCGCAGAGCAGCAACCGTGGGCGCTCGTCAAGACGGATCGTGAGCGGGCCGCGACCGTGCTCTACGTCGCACTGCGCGCCGTCGACTCGCTCAAGACGCTGCTCGCACCGTTCCTGCCTTTCACGTCGCAGAGGGTGCACGAGCTCCTGGGCTACGAGGGCTGGATCGCCGGCCCGCTCGAGTTCCGCACCGCCTCGGAGGAAGACGGCTCGACCCATGAGGTGCTGACCGGCGACTACGAGAGTTGGGTCGGCTCGTGGGTGCCGAGCCGGCTCGCACCGGGACAGGCGCTGCGCGAGCCGGTGCCGCTCTTCCGCAAGCTCGCGCCCGAGACGGCGGCGGAAGAGCTCGCGCGCCTCGGTGTCGAGGCCTGAGGGCCTCCACGTGATCGACACGCACGCGCACCTCGACGCGCTCGACGACGATCCCGCCGACGTCGTCGGGCGGGCGCGGGCCGCAGGTGTGACGCGCATCCTCACCGTCGGGACGACGCCCGCCGGCTGCAGGCGCGCACTCGAGCTGTCGGAGCAGTTCGAGGAGGTCTTCGCGATTCTCGGCATCCATCCGCACGAGGCGGGCACGACGACCGACGCGGACGTCGCCGAGGTACGCGAGTTGCTCGCTCACCCACGCGCGGTCGCCGTGGGGGAGACCGGTCTCGACTGGTTTCGCGACTACGCGCCCCGGGCCGATCAGCAACGCCTCTTCGCGCAAGAGCTCGCCGTGGCCGGCGAGCTCCGGAAGCCCGTCGTCATCCACACCCGCGCGGCCGACGCCGACACGCTCTCCGCGCTCGCCGACTTCTCCGGAACCGTCGTGCTGCATTGCTTCTCTTCGCCGCACCTGCTCGAGCCGGCACTCGAGCGCGGCTGGTACGTCTCGTTCGCGGGCAACGCCTCGTTCCCGAAGGCGGTCGACCTGCGCCTCGCCGCGACGCAGGTCCCGGCGGACAGAATCCTCGCCGAGACGGACTGCCCTTATCTCGCGCCGCAGGCGGTGCGCGGACAGCGCAACGAGCCTGCATTCGTCGTCCACACCGTTGCCGCGCTCGCACAGGCGCGTGGCGAGGATGCCACCGGGCTCGGGCGTCAGATCGAGCTGAACGCGGCCGCATGCTTCGGGCTCCCCGCATGAGGATCGCCGCGAAGAAGGAGCTCGGACAGCACTTCCTGGTCGATGAGAACATCCTCGGCGTGATCGGGCGCATGGCCAAGATCGAGCCCACCGACGTCGTGCTCGAGATCGGCCCCGGCCTGGGCGTGCTCACTCGCTATCTGGCGGAGCGCGCCGCCCATGTGCACGCCGTCGAGCTCGATGCGTCGCTCGAGCCGTGGCTCCGCGACATCGGCGCGAACGTCACGCTCCATCTCGGCGACGCGCTGCGCCTCGACCTCGGCGCGATCGCAGCGGGCGCGACCAAGCTCGTTGCGAACCTGCCGTACAACATCGCGACGCCGCTGATCGCCGAGAGCCTCGACGGGCTTCCGGACATCGAGCTCTGGTGCGTGATGGTGCAACGCGAGGTCGCCGACCGTCTGTTCGCCGCACCGTCGACGAAGGCGTACGGGGCAGTGTCGGTGCTCGTGCAGCTCACCGCGGAACGAACCGCGTTCCATCCGGTGTCGCGAACGGTGTTCCGACCGCCTCCGAACGTGAACTCCGCCCTCGTCGCGTTCCGGCGCACCGGTCTGCCCGCCGACTTTCCACGCCTGAAGAAGGTCGCCACGGCCGCATTCGCGCACCGGCGGAAGACGCTGCCGAACTCGCTCGAGCTCGCGGGTCTCGTGAGCCGCGAGCGCGCCGTCGAGGCGCTCGTCGCGATCGGCCGCGAGCCGTCCGTGCGTGCGGAGGCGCTCACGCCGGCCGAGTTCCTCGCACTCGCGGACGCATTGCGGTGAGAGCTCCAGCGCCCGCGAAGATCAACCTCGCGCTCGTCGTCGGCCCGCTCCGCGACGACGGCAAGCACGAGCTCGTCACGATCTACCAGCGCGTGGGACTATCCGACCGGATCGGGGTCGTCCCGGCAGCCGAGCTCCGCGTCGACGGATTCCCCGGCGACTCGCTCGTCCGGAGCGCCCTCGAGGCGCTCGCCCTACGCGCCGGCGTCGACCCGCGCTGGCACGCGACGATCGACAAACGGCTCCCCGTGGCGGCCGGGCTCGGCGGCGGGAGCTCCGACGCGGCGACGGCCCTGCGGCTCGCAAACGCGACGCTCAGCGAGCCGCTTGCGGCAGACGCGCTCCACGAGCTCGCCGCCCGCCTCGGCGCCGACGTGCCGTTCTTCCTCCAGGAAGGGCCGCAGCTCGGAACGGGCGACGGGACGACGCTCGCGCCGCTCGACCTGCCGCAGGACTACTGGGTGCTCCTCGTGCTCCCGCGCCGCGCCGAAAAACCCTCCACGGCCTCCGTCTACGCCGCCTTCGATGCGCGAGACGGCGCTCTGGGCTGGGAGGAGCGCCGCGACGCCCTGCACGAGGCGCTCGGGCGCGTCCGGCGTCCCCGGGACCTCGCCGCGCTTCCCCGAAACGACCTTGCGCGGTCGTCTCTCGCCGACGAGCTGCTCGACCTCGGGGCGTTCCGCGCCGATGTGAGCGGGGCCGGCCCGACGGTCTACGGGCTCTTCCACCACAAGACGGCTGCGGAGGCCGCAAAGCGTGCTCTCAAGCGGCCTGACGGCACCTGGATCACACCCCCGGCATGGTACGGTTGAGCCATGGTGAGCGAGTCCCCGCCCATCGTCGAACACGGCTCGAGCAGGCTCGGACGCTGGCTCCGCGCACGCCGCAACGGGATCGCGGTCTCGATTGCGCTCGTGGAGGCGATCATCGTCGCGATCTTCCACGACGTCTCGCGCCTCACGGTCTTCGCGTTCGCGATTCTGGCGTTCGTCCTCTACTGGTACGCGGGCAGGAGCTCGCGTTCGGACACGTTCCGGCAGCTCTCCTGGATCTTCGCCGTCTCGCAGCTGCTGGCCGCCATCGCCGCGATTTTGGCGTTCATCCTCGTCTGGGCGGCGATTCTCGCCGCCTGCGCCTTCGCGGCAATCGCCCTCTTCTTCGTCTTCAGCGACCGTCGTTAGACTCGCAGTCCCTTGGTGGGGCGTGGCCAAGCGGTAAGGCAACGGGTTTTGGTCCCGTGATCCCAGGTTCGAATCCTGGCGCCCCAGCCATTTTCTCCTGACCCATGCCGAACGATCTCTCAGCAGTCGTAATGGCCGGTGGCCTCGGCACGCGCATGAAGAGCGCGACGCCGAAGCACCTCCATCCGCTCCTCGGCCGCCGGATGGTCGACTGGGTCATCGGCGCCGCGCGCGCGAGCGGTGCCGACCGCATCGTCGTGGTGGCGTCGCCCGACACCGCCGCCCTCTTCGACGGCGTCGAGGTGGCCGTCCAGCAGGAGCCGCTCGGGACAGGCGACGCGGTCCGCTCGGCGCGGACCGCCCTCGCCGGCGAGGAGGGCGACATCCTCGTGCTGAACGGCGACGTCCCGGCTCTCACGCCTGAGCTGCTGCGCGCGCTTGTCGAGACCCATCGCTCCGCGGGCGCGGCGGGGACGGTGCTCTCGTTCGAGCCGGATGACCTCCGTTCCTACGGCCGCATCGTCCGTGACGCGCACGGCGGGCTCGCGCGGATCGTCGAGGCGGGCGACGCGTCTCCGGAAGAGCTCGCGCTCCGCGAGGTCAATTCCGGCATCTACGCCTTCCGCGCGGAACGGCTTTGGCCGGTGTTGGAGCGGCTCGAGCCGCAGAACGCCCAGGGCGAGCTCTACGTGACCGACACGCTGGGCCTCCTCGTCGGCGACGGGGAGCCCGTGGCAGTGCACACTGCACCTGTGCCGTTCGAGGTCGAAGGGATCAACACGCGCGTGGAGCTCGCCGCGGTCGCGGCGGCCCTGCGCGACCGCATCAACGAGCGGCACATGCTCGCCGGCGTGACGATCGTGGATCCCGCCTCGACCTGGATCGAGGACGAGGTCGAGATCGAGGCGGACGTGACGATCCATCCGTTCACGGTGCTGCGAGGAACGACGAAGATTGCGACAGGCGCCGAGGTCGGGCCACATGTCGTGGTGATCGACGCCGAGATCGGCGGCGGCGTGACGGTCGGGCCCTTTGCCTACGTCCGGCCGGGCACCGTGCTCGCGGAGGAGGCCAAGGTCGGCGCGTTCGTCGAGCTGAAGAAGACCCGGCTCGGCGCCCGCTCGAAGGTGCCGCACCTCTCCTACCTCGGCGATGCCGAGATCGGCGAGGATACGAACATCGCCGCCGGCAACGTCACCGCGAACTTCAAGCACGAGCCCGGTCGACCGAAGGCCCAGACTCGAATCGGGAGCAACGTCAGGACCGGCGTCGACAATACGTTCGATGCGCCGGTCAGCATTGGCGACGACACGTGGATTGCAGCGGGGACCGTGATCACCGATGATGTTCCGCCGGGCTCGCTCGCCGGATTCCCGACACGCCAGGAAACCAAGGAAGGTTGGGTCTACGAGAAGCATGGAAAGCCTGACGACGCCGGTTGAGATTGCGCTGCCGGGCCTGGAGGGGTCAGTGGTGAGCGACACGAATGCCGAGCACTGGCTGGAGCGTGGGCCGCAGAAGCGGCTGATGATCTTCTCCGGCCGCTCCCACCCCGAGCTCGCGGGGCAGATCGCCGACAAGCTCGGCCTGAAGCTCGGCGACATGACGCTCGAGACGTTCAAGAACGACGAGACGTATGCGCGCTACGAGGAGTCGATCCGCGGCGCCGACGTCTTCCTCGTCCAGACCGGCTGCACCCCGGTCGACAAGAACCTGATGGAGCTCATGCTGATGGTCCAGGCGGCGAAGCTCGCGTCGGCGAAGCGCATCACGGCTGTCGTCCCGCTGTTCCCGTACGCGCGGCAGGACCGCAAGGCGAAACCGCGCGAGCCGATCTCCGCGCGCCTCGTCGCCGACATGCTGCAGCTCGCAGGCGCCGACCGCGTGCTCACGATGGACTTGCACGCGGGACAGATCCAGGGCTTCTTCACGATCCCGGTCGACCACATGACCGCGCTGCCGCTCTTCGCGCGCCATTTTCGCGACCTCGGTCTCACCGGCTCGGGAATCGTCTCGGTCGCACCCGACGAGGGCCGCGCGAAGATGGCCGTGCGCTTCGCGGAGATGATCGAGGCCGAGTTCGCGATCATGCACAAGACGCGGCCCGAGCACGACACGGTCTCGGTGACCGAGATCACCGGCCGCGTGCGCGACAAGATCGCGATCGTCGGCGACGACGTGATCATGACCGGCAACACGCTGATCGCGAACGTCGAGGCGCTGCGCGAGAAGGACGTCAAGGGCGTCTGGGTCTTCGCCACGCACGGCGTCTTCTGCGGCGGCGCGCTCGAGAAGTTCCACCACGCACCGATCGACGGCATCGTCGTCACCGACACCGTCCCGATCAACAAGCTCGAGATGCCGCCGAACATGACGGTCCTGCCGGTTGCGCAGCTGCTTGCCGAGACGATCATGAACGTCTTCGCCGACGATTCCGTCTCCGCGATCTTCGGCGGCGAGAACCAGCTCTTCTAGGCCGCCGCCCTCGCGCAGCTCTCTTAACGGTGACTGTCACCGTTAGGAGGGCCGTACGACTTCGTCACGGCGTCGGGAGAGCTAGGAAGCTTCCCGAGCGTGTCGCGCGAGACGGGCAGCTCTCTTAACGGTGACTGTCACCGTTAGAGCAGAGGCGTCACGACGTCGCCTCGCCTCTGTGACGCCCCTACGACGTGGTGCGGTGCAGCTTCACGTGCCTGTGCCGCTTCGGTTTCGGCTTCGGCTTCGCCGTCGTCGCCTTCGGCACGACCGGCGGGGCGAGCGGAATGACGGTGGCGAGGGTGTCGTTCGGCCAGCCGCGCCACATGCCCGGCGTGCTCTGCAGCGACGACTGCACCGGAAGCTCGACACGGCCGCACCACGCGCCGCAGAGCGGTGCCGCGAGGAATGACTCGGCGGCGTCCCACGCCAGGTCGATCCTGTGCGGCTCGCCGTGCTCGTGATGGACGGCGCCGACGGTCAGCCTCGCGCCTGCCTGCCAGAGCCGCACGTGATAGCGCATCGTCGGATCGGTCCCATCGGGCAGACCCAGCTGAATCTGCACCGGCACGGGTGTCGCGGGATCGGTCAGTTGGAGGTACTGCACGCCGCCGCCGACGACGACCCACCCCGCAGCCTGTAGCCGTGTGACGACCATGTCGAGGCTCTGGTCGGGGAAGAGCACGTTCACCGGATCGCAGTTCTTCATCCAGCCGAGCACGGGGTCGTTCGCGTCGACGCAGTCGGCGTTGCCCGGACCGATCGTGAACGGCGAGAACGCGACGCCGTCGTAGGTCTCGGTCGCAGCCGCAGCGTTACCGACGAGCGTGAGGGCCGCACAGGCGGCCGCCGCGACGAGAACGAGGCGCGCAGCCATGACGTCCGCACCTTACAACGGTCTCATCCAGGTCACATGTCGCCCGTATAGACACGTCTCTTATGGGTCGAGCGGCGCGCGCCGGACGTATCGAACGGAGACTCAGGCGCCGGGAGACCCTCATCGTCGCGTGCGCGTTCGTCGCGTGGGGAGGGCTCGCAGCCAGCGTGACCCTCGACGAGGGAGGGATCCCGGCGTCTCGTGACGTGCTCGTGCCGTTGCTGCTCGGCGCACTTCTCGCCGCGTCGATCACGAGCCGGACGCGCATCAGGCGCCTGGCCGTCGGCATCGCGCTCGACTGGCTGCCGTTCGTGCTCGCTTTGTGGCTGTACGACCTCATCCGCGGCATCGCCGACGGGCTGTGGCTACCCGTGCACTACGGGCGGCAGGTACAGATCGACCGGCTGATCGGCTTCGGCACGGTTCCGTCGGTCTGGCTCCAGCAGCATCTGTGGCGGGGGCCGGGGAACGTCCAGTGGTACGACTACGCGAGCTGGCTCGTCTACATGAGCTACTTCTTCGGGACGACCCTCGTCCTCGTGTTCCTGTGGTGGCGCTCACGCGCGCTCTTCTGGCGTTTCGCGGCGTCGGTCGTCGGTCTCGCGCTGCTCGGGTGCGCGACATTCGTTCTCTACCCCGCGGAGCCGCCGTGGATGGTTGCCGACCAGGGGCTTTTGCCGCCGCTCGCCCGCATCGTGCAGGTGATGAACGGCCATCTGCCCGGTGTGAGCCTGCAGCCGCTCTGGGAGCAGGGCACCACGTACGTGAACGATGTCGCCGCGATGCCGTCACTCCACGCGTCGTACACACTGCTGATCTCGATCTTCTTCTTCCGGCGGCTGCACAGCCGGTGGCGCTACTTGCTGTGGCTGTACCCGCTCTCGATGGCATTCGCGCTCGTGTACACCGGCGAGCACTACGTCGTCGACGTGCTCGCCGGGTGGATCTACTGCATCGCCGTCTACGCAGCGGTGGAGTGGGTCGCCGTGCAGCCCGTACCGCGAATGTTGCTTCGAGCGCCGCTCGTTCGTGCCGGAATCGTGGGTGCCGCGACCGATGAACGGTCGCGATACGCGCCGGCGGACTGAGCCCCTCTTCGAACGAAGGCCGGCGACCGCCGCATAGCATCCGGGGCCGTGAGCCCTCGCCCGTTTCTCGTCGACACCGACACCGCATCCGATGACGCCGTCGCACTGCTGATGGCGCTTCGGCATCCGGACGTCTCGGTCGAGGCGATCACCGTCGTTGCGGGCAACGTCCCGCTCGACCTCGCCGTGCAGAACGCGCTCTACACGCGCGACCTCGCAGGCTCGGACGTCCCCGTGTACGCGGGTGCCGCGGGGCCGCGCACCGGTCCGCAGCAGCTCGCGCACCACGTGCACGGCGCGGACGGGATGGGCGACATCGGCCTCGAGTTGCGCGGACGCGAACCGGCGGCCGGCGATGCGGCGCAGGTGCTCGTCGAGGCGATCCGAGCACGTCCGGGCGAGCTCACGCTCGTCACGCTCGGACCGCTGACGAACGTCGCGCGCGCGTTCGAGCTCGCACCCGACGTCGTGTCGAAGCTGCGGTCGCTCGTGATGATGGGCGGTACCTCCGACGCAATCGGGAACGTGTCGCCCGTCGCCGAGTTCAATATCTGGGCCGACCCGGAGTCCGCCGCGCTCGTCTTCTACTCCGGTGCGCCGATCACCATGGTCGGCTGGGACATCTCGCGGAAGTACGCCGTGTTCGCGCCCGACGACGCCGAGGAGCTCCGCGCGCTCGGCCCGCTCGGCGAGTTCAGCGCCGACATCCAGCGGACGCTCGTCGACTTCGCGCTCCAGCACACGCGGCTCGCGGGCTTCGACCTGCCCGATCCGATCGCCATGGCGGTCGCGCTCGATCCGGCGGTCGCAACCGACGTTCGTCGCGTGCACGTCGCCGTCGAGCGCCGCGGCGAGCTCACCCGCGGTCAGACGGTCATCGATCACGACTCGCGCTTCGGCGACTCGAACGCCGATGTCGTCTTCGCGGCATCGCGCGAGCGATTCCTCGCGTTGCTGCACGCCGCGTTGCGTTCGTAACAGTCTCTTACGAAGCAGGAAGCGCTTCGGCGACGCGCGCCGCCGCGAGCCGATCCGCCGCCACGGCGGGCGTGATGCCCCTCGCGTCTGCGTCACGGTAGAGCCCGTTCAGCGTGTCGCCGACCAGCGCAAGATTCCGTTCGAGCTCGTCCTCGTCCCAGCCGAGCGACTCCAGGCCGAGCAGCTGCAGGACGCCGCCGGCGTTGATCACGTAGTCCGGTGCATAGAGGATGCCGCGCGCGTGCAACCGCTCTGCGTCCTCGGGCTCGACGAGCTGGTTGTTCGCCGAGCCCGCCACGATGCGGCAGCGGAGCAGCGGGATCGTCTCCGCGCTCAGCGTTCCACCGACGGCGCAGGGTGCGTAGACGTCGCATTCCGTCGTCAGCACGTCCCGTGCGGCGACGGTCGTCCCGCCGATCTCGGCCGCGACCCGTGCCGCCTGCTCCTCGTCGAGATCTGCGACGAGGACGCGCGCGCCCGCATCGGCGAGCTGACGGGCGAGGTCGCGGCCCACGGCGCCGACGCCCTGCACGAGGATGGTGCGGCCCTCGAAGTCGGGCGCGCCGAAGACGTGCGCGACGCTCGCGCGAATGCCGTGCAGGACGGCGCGAGCGGTGCCCCTCCCGCTGTCGCCGCCGTGAGCCGTGGTGCCGAATACCCACTGGCACGTCTCTGCCACGACGTCGAGATCGGCAGGGGTGATGTTCATGTCGCCTGCGGTGTGGTACGTCCCCCCGAGCGAGGAGGCAAGTCGCCCGTACCGCAGCAGCAGGCGCCGCCGGGCCGCGCCCTCCGGCAGCTCGGGTACCGCGAGCACCCCCTTGCCGCCGCCGCGCGGCATGCCGGCGACCGCCATCTTCCGGGTCATCGCCGCCGACAGGCGCATCGCGTCGGCGAGACCGTCGGCCGGAGTGGGGTAGACCCGCATCCGCGTGCCGCCGCCCGCGGCCCCGAGCGCGGTCGAATGGATGCAGACGAAGATCCAGGCGCCGCTCTCCGCGTCGTAGCGGATCACCGCCTCTTCGCCGTCCCAGCCCTGGAGGAGCTCCTCGAACACACCTCGATACTGCAGGCTCGAAGGCATTCTCCGCTACACTCGGCCGCCGGAATGGCTGGAGAACGGACAAAGCTGACGGTCACCAAGCGGGAGCACCTCGGCTCTCGCGAGACGCGGCGCCTGCGCAAGCAGGGCATCGTCCCGGGCGTGCTCTACGGCCGCTCCGAGCCGATCGCGATCGCCGTGGAGGTACGTGAGCTTCGCCGCGCGCTCACCGGCAAGGCGGGCCTGCACTCGATCCTCGACGTCGAGATCGACGGCACGGGCTCGTCTCACGCCTCCATCCTCAAGGAGTACCAGCTCGACAAGGTGCGGGGCGGCGTCACACATGTCGACCTGCAAGAGGTGCGGCTCGACCGTCCCATCCACGCCTCGGTCGCCGTGCAGCTGATCGGCGGAGAGGACGCGCCGGGCGTGCGCGAGGGCGGCGTGCTCTCGCAGCCGCTGCGCGAGCTCAACGTCGAGGCGCTCCCGCTCGAGGTTCCGGAGCATCTCGAGCTGGACGTGTCGCAGATGGCGATGGGCGACACGCTTCGCCTCGCCGACATCAAGGTTCCGGACGGTGTCACGCTCCTCGACGACCTCGAGACCGTCGCTGCAACGGTGACCGCCCCGTCGCGCGAGGAAGAGCCCGAAGAGGCCGAAGTCCTCCTCGGCGAGGACGGCGAGCCGCTCGAGGTCGAGGGCGCCGAGGGCGAAGCCGGCGACTCTGCCGCCTCGGAGGCAGATGCCTCCGGCGAGTCCGGCGGCGAGTAGGCCATGCGGCTCTGGCCGCGGCGACAGGGCTCATCGCTCGACCTGCTCGTCGTGGGTCTCGGCAACCCCGGCCGCGAGTACGCCCGCAACCGGCACAACGTCGGCCACCTGGTCGTCGACGAGCTCGCACGACGGCACGACGGCTCGTGGCGCTCGAAGTTCTCGGGCCAGCTCGCGGAGATCCGGCTCGACGGGCACAAGCTCGCACTGCTGAAGCCGGAGACGTACATGAACGAGTCGGGCCAATCCGTGGGTGCAGCAATGCGCTTCTTCAAGCTCGAGCCCGATGCGGTGCTCGTCGTGCACGACGAGGGTGACCTCGACCGCGGCCGGCTTCAGCTGCGCCTCGGCGGCGGGCTCGGCGGGCACAACGGCTTGAAGTCGATCGCAGCGCACCTGAAGACCAACGACTTCCTTCGCCTCCGCGTCGGCGTCGGACGGCCGGGCCGCGGCGACCCGCGTCCGCTCGCCGACTACGTCCTCGCCGACTTCGAGCCCCACGACGACGTCGACTCGCTCGTCTGGAACGCGGCGCAGGCGGTCGAGAAGCTCGAGGCCGAGGGCATCGAGCGCGCGCAGAAGGACGTCAACCGCCGCTGAGCGGGCTCAGGGCCGGCTGTTCCGCCAGCGGTGCAGCGCCTTCGATTTCGACGCCGACTTGGGAGGCGGCGGCGCAGGCTGCTTGTCGTTCTCCGCAAGCCACTGCGCCCCGGGATCGTCGGGATCGAGCCCGACGGATCGCTCGCGCTCGATCATCCTCTTCACCCCGCGCTCGGTCAGCGGCTTCTTCCGGCTCACGCGCTCGAGCGTAGCGAGCGCGGCCACTCTCGACCGGGGGGTCGCGAGTACGATGCACGTGCGCGGAACCGCCCGGTTCCGCCGTTTGCATGGACCGTCCTGTACTGCACGCACTCGTCCGCCAGGTCGCGGACACGGAGCGCCTCCAGGAGCTGACCGAGGCGCTGCCGACGCGCGCCCGCGTCTCGGAGGCGGCCCTGCCCGTGCTGCTCGCCTCGCTCTACGAGAGGCTCGAGCGTCCTCTCGTCTGCCTCCTGCCTGAGGACGCCGACGCGCGCGACGCGGCCGAAGCCGCCGCGTGGTTCCTCGGCGACGAGCAGGTCGGCTTCCTGCCGAGCCGCGGCGTGACGTGGGAGTCCGGTCTCGAGCCGCCCCCGCACCTCGTCGGAGAACGAGCGAGAGCGCTGGCCCTCCTCGAGCGCGGCGGGCTCGTGTGCGCGTCGGCCCGCGCGCTCGCGGAGCCGCTCCCTCCGCCGCGGACGCGGCCGGCGCCGATCGAGGTCGCTCCCGGACTCGAGATCGGCGTCGAAGCGCTCTCGGAGCTGCTTGCGCTCGCCGGTTACGACCGCATCGACCGGGTCGACGACCGCGGGCAGTTCGCCGTCCGCGGCGGCATCGTGGACGTCTTCCCGACCACCGGACGCGAGCCGCTTCGCATCGAGTTCTTCGGCGACGAGGTGGAGTCGATCCGCGCGTTCTCGTCCTTCACGCAGCGCGCGCTGCATCCCGTCGAGGCGAGCACGATCTATCCAGCGGTCGAGCGGCGTCTCGACCTGATGGAGGAATGGCACGGCGACGACGGCGACGTTCGGCCGGTGCCGAACGATCTCGTGGCGCCGCTCGATCGTGCGCCCGACTTCGTCTTCCAGCCCGACGACGTCCGGCGCATCTGGGAAGAGGACAAGCTTTCGCCGCTCTCGCTCAAGGGGACGACGGAGCTCGATCCGTTCCCGCAGAACCAACCGTTCTCGTTCGAGGCGCAACGGCCGGCGATCGCCGCGCGCGGTCTCGCCGAGGCCGAGAACGAGCTCGCTGCGTTCGTGCGCTCCGGCCAGCGTGTCGTCGTTGCGTTCCCGCATCGCGGCGAGGCGCTGCGCACGCAGAACATGCTGCGGAAGGTCGAGGCGCGCATCCTCGAGCCCGGCGACAAGCTGCCCGACGACGCCGGGCTCTTCTTCGCGATCGCGCCGGCGCGGCGCGGCTTCGTGTGGCGCGACCTGCGCCTCGCGCTGCTGCCGGACCATCAGGTGTTCCGCCGTCGCGTCTCGCGGCAGGCGCGCATCGGCGGTCGCGCCCTGCAGTCGTTCGCCGATCTCCGCACCGGCGACTACGTCGTGCACGAGGACCACGGCGTCGGCAAGCTGCTCGGCTTCGAGACGAAGGAGGTCGCAAGCGTCACGCGCGACTATCTCCTGCTCGCGTTCCGCGGCGAGGATCGCCTTTACGTCCCGCACGAGCAGCTCGGGAAGGTGTCGCGCTACGTCGGGGCCGACGCGACTGCGCCTGCGCTCTCCAAGCTCGGCGGCAAGGCATGGCAGCTGCTCAAGTCGCGCGCGCGCGAATCCGTGCAGGAGCTCGCGTCCGAGCTGATCTCGCTCTACGCCCAACGTCAGACGCGCGAGGGCGTCGCGTACGACCTCGAGCACGAGTGGCTCCAGCAGCTCGAGGCGTCGTTCCCGTACCGCGAGACGCCCGACCAGGAGAACGCGATCGAAGCGGTGAAGGAGGACCTCGAGTCGACGCAGCCGATGGACCGGCTCGTGTGCGGCGACGTCGGCTTCGGCAAGACGGAGGTCGCCGTGCGCGCCGCATTCGCGGTCGCCGTGAACGGCAAGCAGGTGCTGATGCTCGCACCGACGACGATCCTCGCCGAGCAGCACTGGAACACGTTCCGCGATCGCTTCCGCGACTTCCCGGTGCGGGTCGAGATGGTCTCGCGCTTCCGCTCGCCGAAAGAGGTCAAGGCGGTGCTGAAGGACTTCAGCGAAGGCAAGGTCGACGTCCTGATCGGGACGCACCGCGTGCTGAGCCGCGACGTGATCCCGAAGGAGCTCGGCCTCGTCGTGCTCGACGAGGAGCAACGCTTCGGCGTCGCGCAGAAGGAGCTGCTGAAGTCACTGCGGCTCGAGGTCGACGTGCTCACGCTGAGTGCGACGCCGATCCCGCGGACGCTGCACATGTCGCTCTCGGGTATGCGTGACATCTCGATCATCGAGACGCCGCCGGAGGGCCGCCGCCCGATTCGCACGACCGTCGGCGAGTACGACGAGGAGATGATCGTGCAGGCGCTGCAGCGCGAGAAGGAACGCGGCGGCCAGGCGTTCTATCTGCACAACCGCGTCGAGACGATCGAAGAGGCGGCGGAGAAGCTGCAGCAGCTCTGCCCGGATCTCCGTTTTCTCGTCGCGCACGGCCAGATGAAGGAGAAGGAGCTCGAGGAGAAGATGCACGCGTTCCTCCGCGGCGACGCCGACGTGCTCGTCTCGACGACGATCATCGAATCGGGCCTCGACATTCCGCAGGCGAACACGCTCATCGTCGAGCGCGCGGACACGCTCGGGCTTTCGCAGCTCTACCAGATCCGCGGCCGCGTCGGCCGCTCCGATGCAACCGCATACGCCTTCCTCTTCTATCCCGAGGCGCGTGAGCTGACGCCGGAGGCGCGTGCCCGCCTCTCGACGCTCGCCGACCATACGGAGCTCGGTGCCGGGTTCGCGATCGCGATGCGCGACCTCGAGATCCGCGGCGCCGGCGAGCTGCTCGGCGGCGAGCAGTCGGGCCATGTCGCGGCAGTCGGCTTCGAGCTCTACGTCGAGCTCCTGAACGAGGCGGTCGCCGAGCTGCAGGGGCAGCGCCGGGTCGCCGCCCGGCCGGTGCGGGTCGACGCGCGCATCGACGCCTACGTTCCCCAGCCGTACGTCGGCTCGGAGGCGCTCCGGATCGACATCCACCGGCGGCTCGCCCTCTCGGAGACCGAGGACGAGCTCCGCGAGCTCCAGGCGTCGCTCGAAGACCGGTTCGGCCCGCTGCCGGAACCGGTGGCGAACCTCTTCGCCATTCAGGAGGCGAAGATCAAGGTGGCGCTCCTCGGGGCCGACTACCTCGTGTTCCGCGGCGGGAAGGCGACGGTCGGCCGCCTCGTCCTCGGATCCCAGGAGCTGAGAGAGCTCCGGAGCCGCATTCACACGGCCGTCTACACGACCGGAAATTCTGAAGTAACTCTTAGGAGCGAGGACGGGTTTAACCAGGCAATCCGGCTTGTCGATGCTATCTTGGACTCCCGCCAGGCAGCGTGAGGCGTAAACCTTCCCCGCTGTACCGGCCTCCTCCTCGCCATCCGAGACCTGGGATTCCAATGAGACTGCTTCGCTTCGTACCACTTTTCGCGCTTCTGGCCGTCGTGGCAATTGCCGCGGGCTGCGGTGGCAGCAGCGCGACGAGCGTTCCTGACAACTCCGTCGCGGTCGTCGGCAATACCGACATCACGAAGGCCGAGTTCGCGCTGCTCATGAACGGGACCAAGAGCGCGTACATCGCCCGCAAGACCGCATTCCCGAAGCCCGGGACGACCCAGTACAAGGCGCTGCAGGACCAGACGATGAAGTACCTCGTCCAGCAGTCGGAGCTCGAGCAGAAGGCGAAGGGCCTCGGCATCGAAGTCACCGACAAGGACGTCCAGGCGCGCATCAAGCAGATCAAGAAGCAGTACTTCGCGAACAACGAGGCGAAGTACCAGCAGCAGCTCAAGGCGCAGGGACTCACCGAGGAGCTCCTCGCGGTCAACCTCAAGGGCCAGATCCTCTCCGAGAAGATCTACGCGAAGGTGACCGGCGGCGTGAAGGTCAACAACGCCGACGTCACGAAGTACTACAACGACCACAAGTCGACGTACTCGAAGGCAGCGAGCCGAGACGTGCGGCACATCCTGGTGAACAGCAAGTCGCTTGCCGACAACCTCGAGAAGCAACTGAAGAGCGGCGGCGACTTCGCCACGCTCGCGAAGAAGTACTCGAAGGATCCGGGATCGGCTGCGCAGGGCGGAAAACTGACGATCTCGAAGGGACAGACGGTCGCACCGTTCGACAAGGTCGCGTTCGCCCTGAAGACGAATGAGCTCTCCGCGCCGGTGCACACGACGTACGGCTGGCACATCATCCAGGCGCTCTCGGCGGTCAAGCCCGCGACACAGCAGCCGCTGACCGCGGTCAGGACGTCGATTCAGACGACCCTGCTGCAGACGAAGAAGACCACCGTCATCAACAAGTGGGTCGACGACGTGAACAAGGAGTACGCGAAGAAGATCTCGTACCAGACCGGTTACACGCCGTTGAGCACCGGGACGACGACCGGCGCGACGACCACCAGCAATTAACACTCGGATGGAGGGCCTGGAGGAGGCCCTCCTCGAGTTGCAGCTGCTGACCGAACGACTGCGTCGTGAGTGTCCCTGGGACAGGGAGCAGACGGCGCGCACCATCGTGCCGCACACCGTCGAGGAGGCCTACGAGGTCGCCGACGCGGCGCTCGCGGATGACGACGCAAAGCTGCTGGACGAGCTGGGCGATCTTCTCTTCCAGGTCTACTTCCTCTCGCTTCTCCTATCGGAGAAGGGCCACGGGGATCTCGAGGCCGTCGCCCGCGGCGTCCACGCGAAGCTCGTTCGTAGACACCCCCATGTGTTCGGCGAGGTCGAGGCGAAGACCGCCGGCCGCGTGAAGGAGAACTGGGAGCGCATCAAACGCGAGCAGGAAGGCCGCAAGGGTGTTTTCCACGACGTGCCGACGGCGCTGCCCGGGCTGCTGTATGCGCGGAAGGTGCAACAACGCGCGAAGGCGGTCGGGTTCGAATACCCGGACGTCGCCGGCGCCGTCGCCGACCTGGACGACGAGTTGCGTGAGCTGAAGGACGACCTCGACTCGCGCGAGCGGCGCGCGGAAGAGCTCGGCGATGTGCTGTTCGCGGCGGTCAACGTCGCGCGTAAGCTCGACGTCGATCCGGAGCTCGAACTGCGCCGTGCAGCCGACCGGTTCCGTCAACGTGTGGAGACTGCGGAGAAGCTCGCTGCATCGAGCGGCGAGAATTGGAGCGAGCTGCCGCTCGAGCAGCAGGACCGCTACTTCGACCTCGCCAAGGAGAACACCGAATGAGCCTTATCGCCCGCGTGCACGCCCGCCAGATTCTCGACTCGCGCGGAAACCCGACCGTCGAAGTCGACGTGCTCCTCGACTCCGGCGCAGTTGGTCGCGCGGCGGTTCCATCCGGCGCTTCGACCGGCGCCCATGAGGCGGTCGAGCTGCGCGACGGCGGAGACGCGTACGGCGGCAAGGCCGTCACACAAGCTGTCGCGAACGTGAACGGCGAGATCGCGACCGCGGTCCACGGGCTCGATGCGGCCGACCAGGATGCGGTCGACCGGACGTTGATCGAGCTCGACGGAACGCCGAACAAGGGACGCCTCGGCGCGAACGCGATCCTCGGCGCTTCGCTCGCGACGGCGAAGGCCGCGGCGAGCGACGACGGCGTGTCGCTCTTCCGGTACCTCAGCGAGGACGAAGGCGTGACGCTGCCGGTGCCGATGTTGAACGTGATAAACGGCGGGATGCACGCCGCGAACTCGATCGACCTGCAGGAGTTCATGCTCGTGCCGGCAGGCGCCGAGTCGTTCGCGGAGGCGCTGCAGATCGGCGCCGAGGTCTATCACGCGCTCAAGAGGGTGCTCACCGAGCGCGGGCTCGCCACGGGTGTGGGAGACGAGGGCGGCTTCGCGCCCGACCTCGAGTCGAGCGAGGCCGCGATCGAGGCGATACTCGAGGCAGCCGAGCGTGCAGGCCATCGCGACCGGATCGCGATCGCGCTCGACCCCGCCGCAAGCGAGGTCTACGCCGACGGTCGCTATCGCTTCGAAGGGCGCGATCTCTCGTCGGCCGAGATGCCCGCGTTCTGGCGCGGGATCGTGGACGCGTATCCGATCGTCTCGATCGAGGACGGGCTCGCGGAGGACGACTGGGATGCGTGGGCGGCATTGACCGCCGACCTCGGCTCGGCGGTTCAGCTCGTGGGCGACGACCTGTTCGTCACGAATCCCGTGCGACTGCAGGAGGGCATCGACCGTGGCGTCGGCAACTCGATCCTCGTGAAGGTGAACCAGATCGGCACGCTCACCGAGACGATCGCGGCCGTGCGCCTCGCCCAGGCCAACGGGTACACCGCGGTGATGTCCCACCGTTCCGGCGAGACGGAGGACGCGACGATCGCCGACCTCGCCGTCGCGCTCGGCACGGGTCAGATCAAGACCGGCGCGCCGGCTCGCTCCGACCGCGTCGCGAAGTACAACCAACTGCTTCGCATCGAGGAAGAGCTCGGAAGCCGTGCAACATATCCGGGCTGGGACGCCTTCCCTCGAGCGCATGGCTAGTCTGGAAGCCGTGGTCCCGGCACGCCGAACGAAGATCGTTGCAACGCTCGGTCCGGCGTCCGACTCGCTCGAGCAACTGCACGCGCTCGTCGCCGCCGGCATGGACGCGGCGCGGCTGAACCTCTCCCACGGCACGCACGAGGATCACGCGGAGCGTGCACGGCGCGTGCGCGCCGTCGAGGCCGACGTTGGCCGCCCGATCGCGTTGATCGCCGACCTCCAGGGCCCGAAGCTTCGGATCGGCCATCTCGACGAGCCGATCATGCTCGTCCGCGGCGACACGATCACGATCTGCGCCGAGGAATTCGCGACGGATGGCGAACTGCCGATTGCACCGGCAGTGATCGGCGAGGTGCTCGAGCCCGGCCATGACGTGCTGATCGATGACGGCCTCGTCCGGCTGCGCGTCGATGCCGTCGACCGTGGCCGAGCGCAGTGCGCCGTCGTGATCGGCGGCCGCATCAGCTCGCACAAGGGCGTCAACCTTCCCGGCGTCCCACTGCCGATTCCGTCGCTCACGGTCAAGGACGTCGCCGACCTCGAGTTCGCGCTGCAGCTCGGCGTGGACTACGTCGCGCTGTCGTTCGTACGCTCGCCGACCGACGTGCGCGAGTTGAAGGCCGTGATCGAAGCCGCGGGTGCGCACGCCCACGTGATCGCGAAGATCGAGAAGGCGGAGGGCGTCGACATGCTCGACGACATCCTCGCCGAGACCGACGCAGTGATGGTCGCGCGCGGCGACCTCGGTGTGGAGATCGGCCCGGCGCTCGTCCCGCTGATCCAGAAGCGGATCATCCTCAAAGCGCTCGAGCGCGGCAAGCCGGTGATCACCGCGACCCAGATGCTCGAGACGATGATCCATTCCGCCGAGCCGACGCGTGCCGAGGCGAGCGACGTCGCGAACGCGATCCTCGACGGGACGTCCGCGCTGATGCTCTCGGGCGAGACGGCGGTCGGCGAGTACCCAGTGGAAGCCGTCGCGTACATGGACCGCATCGCGCTCGCGATCGAGCCGAGCATGGGCTACCGCCACGAGATTCCCGAGGCGGAGCAAAACCCGACGATCGGCGGCGCGATGTCGAACGCCGCGTGCGACATCGCCGAGGCGCTGCGCGCTGCTGCGATCCTCGTGCCGACGTTCTCCGGCCGCACCGCCTCGGCCGTCGCGCGCCTCCGTCCGCGCCGGCCGATCGTCGCGCTGACCCACAAGGACTGGGCGATGCGCCAGCTCGCGCTCGAGTGGGGCGTGACGCCGCTCCTGATCGCGGAGTCGCCCGACATCGAGCAGCTCTGGTCGGAGTCGATCCGGGCCGCGCGGGAGGCGGGCTTCCTCGAGGCCGGCGACCGCGTCGTGATCACGGCAGGCACCGCGGTGAACATCCCGGGCTCGACGAACGTGATCAAGGTCGACGTCGCCTGACGCATCGCTTCGCTCGCTTCACGGGAAACGCATCGCTTCGCTCGCTTCACGGGGGAAACCAGTTTCCCCCGTGTGCCCCCTTCTGGCTCGCTGACGCTGAAGCGGAATCACTGCTGCGCCGAACGAGTTCGGCTCCGCGACGCCTAAGAGGTGTCTGACACCTTTGCGGCGAAAAGGCCTCGAGGTGTCAGACACTTCCGTCACGCAACTGTGACGAGTTCCTGGCTGGAGCGCGGCGTCTTGCCTGCATATCAGGCCACTTCTGAACTTTTCGAAGAAAAAGTGTCTGACACCTGAGGGCTCGCAGGTGTCAGACACTTCGTCGATGAAGGGGCACGGGTTTCCAGCGCGAAACCCATACGGATGCCGAAGAAGGGTCGCCGTCCCGCGCGCTCGAGCGTGATTCGCCGCTGGCTGGCGGTCGGCGCGCTCGTCCTGTTCGCGCTGCTCTACTACCGCCCGCTGAAGGCCTACGTCGACGCGCGGTCGGAGCTCGGCCACCGCACCCAGGTCGTCCGCCAGCTCCAGTCCGACAAGGTGCGGCTCGAGCACCGGCTCGGGTCGTCGACGTCGCTCGCGACACTGTCTCGCGAGGCGCGCGCGCTCGGCTACGTGCGGAAGGGCGAGCACCTCTTCATCGTCAAGGGCATCCAGCAGTGGCGGGCACGCGAACGGGCCAGCATGATGGTCCACCGTGCACGCTGACCCTGACCTCGCCGCCGATACCGACCGCGCAGACGTTGCCCGCCAGATCGGCCGTGAGCCGCGCGCGTTCCGCCGCGTCGTCGTGCGCTGTCCCTTCGGCCGGCCGGCCGTCACGGAGCAAAGCCCGTACGACCTGCGCGGGGAGCCGTTTCCGACGACCTACTACGTGACCTGCCGACACCTCGTCGCTGCAATCTCGCGACTCGAGGCGGCAGGAGGCGTCGAGCGCTGGAGCACGGCGGCGCACGACGACCCGGAGCTCGCCGCGAGCCTCGCCGCGGCACATGAGGAGTCCCGCATCGTCCGTCGGGAGCTCGCGGGTGGCCTGACCGGCGCCGACGGCGGGACGTCGCTCGACCTCGGAGTCGGGGGCGCCGCGCGTGACTCGGGCTCGCTCAAGTGCCTGCACGCCCATGTCGGATTCGCACTCGCGCATCCCGGCTACGAGCTCGGCCACCGGATCGTCGCCGAGCTCCAGCCGCTGTGGCCGGACAGCTGCTGCCTGGACACGGAACGATGACCGTCTACGATCGCGGCCGGTGTCCGTCGACGCATTGACCCTCATGCGACAGGAGTGGGAGGAAGGCAACCGCCGGCTCGAGGCCGAACGGAGCGACCCGCCCCGCTACCGAACGCTCGTGCGCCAGCTCGAGCTCGTAATCGACGAGCTGCGCAAGCAGGTCGGGCAGAACTTCACGCTCACGGAGCTCGCCGACGCATACCGGGACGCCGACCGCTGGGCGCGCGCCACCGTCGAGGAGCGCGCGCCGTCACGCGGCTGGCCCCGCGACCTTGCGCTCGTCCTCGCGGCGGCGTTCTACGCGTACCAGCGCGGGGCAACGGACTACCTGCAATGACGAGCTCGCGCGCCGACCGCAGGCCCGGCCGCCGATCGCGGCGCTCCCATCCGGGCTACTGGCTCGCCGGCCTGGCCGCGGCTGCGATCCTCTTCGGTGCAGGCGTCGCACTCGGCGAGGCGCTCCACGACAACCCGACGCCGGGAGTCACGCAGACGTCGGTACGCACCCTCCATCCTTGACAGACCCGGTGTAAGAACCGGTAGTTTTGGTCAGGATTCCGACGAATGGCGCACAGAGACGACAGTGAGTGGTTGACGTTAGGGCAGGCCGCACGTGTCCTCGGAGTCGCCCAGAGCACGATCAGGAAGTGGTCCGACCAGGGTCGCGTCCCTGCCTTCTACACGCCGGGCGGACATCGCAGGTACCGCCGGGCCGACCTCGATGCGTTCGTCGAGCGCTCAGGCCCCGGTAAGTCCAAGACCGGCCCGCTGGTCCTGCTCGTGGACGACGACGACAAGGTGCGGGAGCTCGTCCGCGTCAACCTCGAGTTCGAGGGCTACGTCGTCCGTGAGACGGCGAGCGCCGAGCAAGGCCTGGCCGCGATCGAGGAGGCGAAGCCCGATCTCATTCTCCTCGACGTGATGATGCCCCACATCGATGGGTGGGAGATGCTCCGCCGTGTGCAGGAGCGCTACGGCGCGGGGACGATCCCTGTCGTGATGTTCAGTGGCAAGGTCGACGAGCAGGCGCAGGCACTTGCGGCATCGAGCGGTGCACAGGGTTTCGTCGGCAAGCCGTTCGACCTCCAGCACCTGATCGAACAGACGAAGCAGACCGTCCCCGTCTGACGACGGCGCAGTCGCTACAGCTCTTCGGCGGCCCGCAACAGGCCTGCGACGATCAGCGCGACCGAGGCGACGAGGCTGATGAAGATCCCGATCCCGAGGTGCGCGGTGCCGAAGAACGTATCGGGGATCGAGAGGATGCGGATGAGCGTGAAGATCGTCGCGAGCGAGCCGAGCGCGATGAGAACCAGGCTCTCCGGCACCGTCGCCGGCAGCTCGATCCCCGCCTCGCGCAGCGCCTCGAGGATGAGCGTCGCGAGCCCGATGAAGAAGACGAGCTTGCCGAGCGCGCCCGTGTGCCAGCCGGTCACGGAGAGTGTCAGGCCGTCCGACTGGCTGCCCGCATACCAGTCGGTGAACGCGGAGACCGCCAGGACGAGCCCCGCGATCCAGGCCAGCCGCTCACCCCAGTAACCGGAGACGACCGTCCGCGAGCCGTGCCGCGGCTCCAGGGGATCGATCGGGCGATCCGACGGGTAGGTGGGCTCAGGCGTTTGCACTGGTCGCAGTATGGGGAATTTCAGGGCAGACCGTGCATTGAGGAGCACGGGAAAACGAGTTCGATGGATCGAGGAGCGATGTCTGAGGGGTCAGATCGCGTCCAGGAGGCGCCGGAGTCGAACGACTTCGCTGTGTTTCTCCTGACAGGCGAGCCGGGCGCGGGCGAGTTCCGCTGCAGCCGCTGCGGCTACGGGGTGATCGTCCAGGTCGAGCTGCCGCGGTGTCCGATGTGCAGCGGCACTGCCTGGGAAGAGTCGGGTCGGGCGCGATGAGGCGCCGTATCGCCGGACGGCTTCAGTGAGTCTCCTACAACCCGAACAGCCGCTGGATCTCGTGCCAGCTGCCGATCATGAACGCGACGGCGATTGCGATGAGCACGAGCATCACGATGTAGAAGCGATACCGCGCGAGTGAGCTTTCCTGCTTCTGCCGGATCCGTGCGTTCCGGCGGGCGCGGTGATAGCGGTAGCGCAACTCGATCGCATCGGGGTCGATCGGCACGTCGAGCTGTCTCCCACCGTCTACGGTGTGGTCGTCGTCCGGCAGCGGTTCGGTGGGCATCGGCCGGGCCATAGTCAAATTGTAAGGCGCTTTGGCACCCGAGATACTCCGGAAGGGTCGTTGATGATGATCGTGCAGGCCGAACACGACGTTCTGGCGGCCGATTCGGGCGTCCCTTTTGGGGGCCTGGCGGCACTGGCCCGCGCCGTGGCGTCCGCCGCGCAGGCAATCTCGCTCGAGGCCGCGCTCGTGGCGCTGGTCGAGGCCGCCGTCGGCGTCTCTGGTGCCGACGTCGCCGTCGTCCGTGTCTGTGCCGCAGGTAGCGAGCGCTTCGAGGCCGTCGCCGTCGCAGGCCCTGCGGGGCTTGCGGCCGAGCTCGAGGGTACGTTCGTGCCGGCCGACGAGATGCCCCGGCAACAGGTCGACTTGCTCGGCGACGCGCCGGCTGCAGTCGTGCGCGCGGCAAGGCGTGCCGGCTCGACGGCCGTGCTGCTCGTTCCCGTCGAGGCCGGCGAGGTCTCTGCGACGCTCGAGGTCTATCGAGGCGGCGGAGCCTTCACACCGGCGGAGCGCCTCGGGGTCGAGGTCGCCGGGTCCTGTGCCGCACTCGCCCTCCGTGCCTTCGCAGCCGGCGGCCACAAGGTCGCCGACGCGCTCGCGCGGCCGGCGCTGGAGCTCGTCGGCGAAGCGCTCGCTGCGGCACTCGACGAGTCCCGGACCGCCGCCGAGCTGGTCCGCGTCGCGGCGATGATCGTCGGTGCGCCCGTCGCGATTCTCTGGGAAGCCGGCGATGGCGGCCTCCAGCTCACTGCCTCACACGGCCTCGGTGACGGCGCTGACATCGCCCCGGCGAGGGATCTGGCGGCGGCGGCGCTCGACGAGCGGGGCACCGTCCGAGCCGTCGTCGCGGAGCGGTTGCCGGCAGCGTGCGGCATCTCGACGACGCTGCCGCTCGGACAGCCGCCCGTAGGCGTATTGCAACTCCTCTTCGCGCCGGCCGACGCGCCGGACGCGCTGCAGATCGCGCGACTCACGACCTTCGGGGTGCGCGTCGCGCATGCGCTGCGCTCGAGCGCGCAGGCGCGTACCCTCGGCGTCGAGCTCGAGAGGACACGTGCGCTGCTCGCCGTCGTGGGACAGGCGACGGCGGAGCTCTCGCTCGCGCACACGCTCGAGACGGCGGTCGACCGGCTCTCCGAGCTCTTCGCGGTGGAACACGTCGCCGTCTATCTCCGCGCTCCCGACAACCGCCTGACTCCGGCGGCGGGTCGCGGGCTCGCAGGACCGCACGCGCGCGTCGCGGAGCGCTTGCTCGAGATCGCGCTCGGCACGGGGCGAGGACGCCCCGTCGTCGAGGTGGCCGACGCTTGGACGGACGACCGACTGCGTGAGGCGCGCGACGCCGCGCGCGAGTCGGGCATCGACGCCGCGCTCGCCGTGCCCTTGCTCGTGCGGGATGAGGTGATCGGGCTGCTCGTCGTCTACCCGCAGCGTGGGCGGCGGCCGACGGAGAACGAGGCGTCGCTGCTCGCGGCGCTTGCGGGTCAGTTGGCGGTGGCGGTGCAGAACGCACAGCTGCATGAGCAGACCGAGGAGCTGAGCATGCAGCGCGAGTCGGCGCTCGCATCGGAACGCGAGGCCTCGAAGCGACTACGTGCCCTCTACGAGATCTCGCGGTCGTTCGCGCAGAGCCTCTCGCTCGAGACGACCCTCGAAGCGCTCGCCGCGACGGCGGTGGACGTGCTCGACGTCGACGCCGCGGTGCTCCGAATGCCCGATGCACGGCGTGAGCAGCTCGTGCCGCGCGCGATACACGTCAAGGACGGCCGGCTGGCCGACGCGGCGCGCACGATCCTCTTCCGTGCGCAGCCGTTCGGTGCGGCGGCGCCCCAACGGTTGTTTCGCCACGCGGTGCCGTACCGAGTCGGGCCCGATCACGACCTGCTCGCCCCGTTCCTCGAGAAGGGTTGGACCGGTGCCGTTGTGCCCGTCGGGACGCCGGCCGAGGTGATCGCCTCGCTCAGCATCTTCTCGTTCCGGCCCGGTAGCCCGATCTCCGCCGAGACGATCGACTCGGCGCTCGCGATCGCGGGACAGGCCGCACTCGCCATCGACAATGCGCGCCTCTACCAGCAGCAGAAGGAGTTCGCAGACACGATGCAGCGCTCGCTTCTGCCGCGCGCGCAACCCGACGTCGTCGGTCTCGAAGTGGGGGAGGTGTACGAGTCGTCCGCGCACGTCGATGTCGGCGGCGACGTCTACGACTTCCTGACGCTCGACGACGGTCGGCTCGCGGTCGTACTGGGCGACGTGACCGGTCATGGCGTCGAAGCGACCGCCGACATGGCGATGGCGAAGTTCGTCTTCCGGTCGCTCGCGCGTGAACATCCCGAGCCCGGCGACTTCCTCGCGTCTGCGAACGACGTCGTCGTCGGTGAGATTGCGCCCGGCAAGTTCATCACGATGGCGTACCTCGCCGTCGACGGCATCAACGGCACCGTCTCGTGCGCGAGCGCGGGTCATCCACCGCCGCGGCTCGTCCTCCCCGACGGGAGCGTTCGCGGCCTCGAAGCGTCGGGCCTCGTGCTCGGCATCGATGCAGATCAGACATACGAGGCGGTGCACGCCGACCTGCCGGACGGCGCGGTGCTCGTCGTCTACACGGACGGCGTGATCGAGGCGAGGCAGAACGGCGAGCTCTACGGCGTCGAGCGTCTCGATGCGCTGCTCGCCGCGAATCGCACGCTCGCGCCGCGGGAGCTCGCCGTCGCCGTCACCGAGAGCTGCCGCAGCTTCGCGGGCGGCGACCTCGGCGACGACGTCGCCGTCGTCGTCATCCGCCGCACCGCGTGACGCCGCTCGAGCTTCGGCGGGGAACACGAGGCGTCGTCCGCGTCGGTCATCGTGGCGCGGCTGCGCTTGCTCCCGAGAACAGCCTCGCGGCGATCGACGCGGCAGCCGCTGCGGGGGTCGACGCGGTCGAGCTCGACGTGCTGCAGCGGGACGATGGAGCGCTCGTGCTCGGACACGGCCCCGGCGTCGACGAGCACGCGCCGTTGCTCGACGATGCCCTTGCGCTCGTCCGGCGCCTTGGGCTCGCGGTGCAAGTCGACGTAAAGCTCGGGGGCTACGAGGCAGCGATCGTCGCAGCGCTCCGCGAGCACGAGCTCCTCTCGCGAGCCTTCGTGAGTGCGTTCTCCGTGCCGATCCTCCATGGGTTCGCAGCGGCCGAGCCCGCGCTCCCGCGCTCGTTCACCTACCCCGAGGATCGTTTGGGTGCCACGGAGCGGACGCTGCTGCGCCCGGCGGTTCGGCCCGGCCTCGCCGTCCTGCGAGCACTCTTGCCCATCCGGCTGCCGCGATTGCTCCGCACAGCAGGAGCGCAGGCGGCAACGCTCAACTGGGGTGTCGCCTCGTCCGCCGCCGTAGCCGCCTGCCATGCGAACGGCGCGGCGGTCTACGTCTGGACGGTGAACGATGCTGTCCTCGCAACTACCCTGGTCGAAAGAGGTATCGACGGTATCATCACGGACGACCCCCGGATCTTCGCCCCCCGTTCGTAGCACCGTGTCGAGACGCGCCACCATCACGCTTTCGCTGCTGCTCGCCGCACTTTCCGCGGGCGTTCTCGCTGCGTCCGTGCTCGCGGACACACCGCCGCCCACCACGACCACGACCGGCACGACGACCACGACCACGACCCCGACGACCACCACGACGCCGACGACGACCGGGACCACCACCACGACGCCGTCGCAGTTGATCCCCGCCGGTGTGACGATCGGCGGCATCGCCGTCGGGGGACTCGCACCGGACGTGGCGACACAGGCGGTGCAGACCGCGTTCGAACGCCCCGTGCTGCTTCGGATCGCTCGCACGAGAATCACCGTCACGCCCGCTCTCCTGGGTTCGACCGTCTCCGCGGACACCGCCGTTGCGAAGGCGCTCAGCGTCGCGCCGAATACGACGCTGGGACTGCGTGCAACCGTCGACCGGACGGCGGTGCAGACGTTCGTTGCGCGCGTCGCCGATCGGTTCGATCGCAAGCCCGCCGATTCGCAACTGCTTTTCCGCAGTTCGAAGCCCGTCGTCACTGCGTCGGTCGAGGGATTGCGCGTCAAGCGCGCCGCGACGGCCGCCGCCGTCTCAGCCGAGGTCGTACACGGCACGCGAGCGCCGATCAGGGTGCCGGCGACGCGTCTCGTGCCGAAGGTGACCGAGGCCTCGATCGGACCGGTGGTCGTCATCCGTCGCGGTTCGAACAGACTCACCCTCTACAACGGTGCGCATCCCGTGCGGCAGTTCGCGGTCGCGACGGGACAGACGATCTATCCGACGCCCCTCGGGCGCTTCCAGATCGTCGTCATGTGGAAGAATCCGTGGTGGTACCCGCCGGCTTCCCCGTGGGCGCAGGGAGAGAAGCCGACGCCCCCCGGTCCCGGCAACCCGCTCGGCACCCGCTGGATGGGGCTCAGCGCCCCCGGCGTCGGCATCCACGGCACGCCGGAGGATGGTTCGATCGGCTACTCGCTGTCGCACGGCTGCATCCGCATGCACATCCCGCAGGCCGAGTGGTTGTTCAACCACGTCGAGGTGGGTACGCCGGTGTACATCGTCGCGACCTGACCTGCGTGTATATCGTCGCAAGCCGATGCGCGCGCTGAAGCTCTCGGGCCAGGTCATCGCACTCGCGACGGTCGCGGGCCTTCTGGGGTTGCTCATCTGGCGTGTGACGCACAAGTCTGCTCCCCCGAAGATCGGCGGGCCGGCTCCGACGTTCATGCTCGGACGCGTCGACCGGCCGGGGTCGATCACGCTCGCCTCGTTGCGCGGGAAACCCGTTGTGCTCAATTTCTGGGCCTCGTGGTGCGAGCCGTGCAAGGGGGAGGCCAAGATGCTCGAGCAGGCTTCGCACCAGTACAAGTCTCAAGGCGTCGTCTTCGTCGGCGTCGACTGGCATGACCTGATGAGCGATGCACGGACATTCCTGTCGAAGCACGGTGTCACGTATCCCACGGTCCTCGACCGTTCGGGGAGCGTTGCCGACCGATACGGCGTGAGCGGCGTGCCCGAGACGTACTTCATCGATCGCCGCGGCCGGCTCGTCGGTGTCCATATCGAAGGCACGATCGTGCACCAGGCAGACGCCTTCCGCCGCGGCGTCGAGGCGGCGCTCCACTCGTGATCCTCCGGCTCGCGGCGGTCGTGCTCGCCGCGCTCGCGCTTGCCGGCCCGGCTGCCGCCGCCTGCGCGCATCCGCGCACGTCGCTGACGTATCTCGAAGGGCAGATCATGTGCCCGACGTGCCATACGACACTCGATCAGTCCGATGCACCAGCAGCCCAGCGCATCAAAGTCTTCATCCAACGGCAGATCGACGAGTGTAAGAGCGCCGACGAGATCCGCGCCGAGCTCGTAGCGAGCTTCGGCACTGGCATCCTCGCCGCACCGTCTCACAAGGGTTTCGACCTGCTCGCGTGGTGGCTCCCGCTCGGCGGCATCGCGCTCGGCGCGCTCGTGCTCGCATTCGGCGTCTGGCGCTGGACCAGGTCGCAGGACGACGCGCCGGCCGAGCCGCCCGAAGCGCTCGATCCCGAGACCGAACGCCGTCTCGACGAGTTGCTCACCCGCCTCGACTGATGGGTGCGCGGCTCCCGATCGCCTTTCTCGCGGGCTTCGCGTCGGTGATCACCCCGTGTGTGCTGCCGCTCATCCCCGGCTACCTCGCCGCACTGTCGAGCGTCGAAGCCGGACGACTCGGCGAGCGAGGATCCACACGGCGTGTCCTCATCGCAAGCCTCCCGTTCATCCTCGGCTTCACAGTCGTCTTCGTCGTCCTCGGCGCAGGCGCGGCGGCCGTGGGCGGCTCCGTCGCGGCCCAGACGCAAACGGACGTCGCAGGCTTCGTCCTCGTCGTGCTCGGCCTCGGGTTCCTCGGCTTGGTGCCGGTACCGGAACGCATCGTCGCACCGGGGCTGCTGACCGGAGCACGCCGGCGCGGCTCAGGCCTGCTGCTCGGTGGCGCGTTCGCCGTATGCGCGGCGCCCTGCATCGGCGTCGTGCTCGCCTCGGTGCTCGTGCTCGCGAGCGACACCGGAACCGTGCTCCGCGGTGCCGCCCTGCTTGCGGCGTATGCGCTGGGCCTCGCTGCCGCGTTCCTACTTGCAGGGATCGCGTTCGCACGCGCGATGGGCGCGTTTCGCTGGCTGCGAGACCGCTATTTCGTGATCCAGATCGTGAGCGGAATCGTGCTCGTCGCACTCGGGCTCTTGCTCTTCTTCCATCGAGACTGGTGGCTGCACGTTGCCCTCAACCGCGCGCTCATCTACATCGGCCTCACGTCACCCTGAGCAACCTGTCCGAAAAGTGATGTGCCGGCATGCACATCCACATGTGTGCACATGTGCGATGTGCGTGTGCACACATGCGCATGTGCGGTTTGGACAAGACGCCTAAAGCGACGGCGCGACGAGCTCGAGCGAGCCGCCGCGCACGGTCTCCTGCGCGGTCTCGACCTGGGCGAGCACGCTCGCGACGTCGACTCCGCCATGTGTCGGAGCGTATGGAGAGAGTCGGCGTTTTGCCTTGTCCAGCTGGCTTGCGGTCGCGGTCGGCTTGCCGCGGCCCGCTTGATACCAGGCCACGGCGACGTGAACGAGGCCCTGGTAGAAGTCCCGCTCAGCGGCTTCGGCAGCGCGCCAGGCGAGCTCCAGCTCCTCGTGGGCCTCGAAGTAGCAGCCCCGGCGAATGAGCTCGAGACCGCGCGCAAATTCGTCCACGGGTTGAGAGATACCGTATCCACGGCTACCCTTGCGGCCGTGGCGACGATCCTGTTGTGCGGGGTCGACCTCTTCTTTCGGGGCAAGCTCGACGCGCTCTTGTCCGGACATCGCCTGATCACCGTCGACCACACGGAGATCCCGGACCTCGTGATCGTCGACATTTCGCGCGTGGACGCCGAAGAGGTCGCGGACGCGTACGCGGACGTGCCGATCCTCGGCTACACGAACCACACCGACACCGCCGGCCTTCGCGCGGCGCATGCCGCGGGCTTCGACCAAGTCGTCGTGAAGTCGGCGCTTGTCGAGCGCTGCCGCGAGCTCGTCGCCGAGCTCACGCCCTCGGCGTGACCCCGACAGTTCTCCGGTTCATGCCGCAAACGCGCCGGTAGAGTACGGCTCGTGACCTACATCATCGCCGAGCCCTGTATCGACATCAAAGACAAGTCCTGCGTCGACGTCTGTCCCGTCGACTGCATCCACGAGGCGAACCGCATCCTCGTGATCGATCCCGAGGAGTGCATCGACTGCGGCGCATGCGAGCCCGAGTGTCCCGTCGAGGCGATCTTCCCCGAGGATGCCCTGCCGGACAAGTGGGCGCCGTTCGTCAAGATCAACTACGCCTACAGCGAAGGCATGGATGTCGTGAACACGCTCGTCGACGAGTACGCGACCGAGTTCAACGTCCAGAACGAACCGCTCGACACCGCGTAGCCCGATCGGGCGTAACCCAAGGCGATTCTCGTTCGTTTCCCCCGAAAGGCGACCAAAAGGGGGTGACTCGACATGCCGCAGCAGGCGTGGTCGAAGAAGCGGGAACGGCAGTACGAGCACATCAAGGGCAGCCTCGAGGACCGGGGCACATCCGATGAGAAGGCCGAGGAGATTGCCGCTCGTACAGTGAACAAGGAGCGTGCGCGGACGGGCGAGGCGAAGACGTCGTCGCGCCTCTCGAGGACTGACATGTCGTCGGGTCGTCGCGGCGGCCTCCGCTCGGGCACCAACCGTCCCAAGGGCCGGACGAAGGATCAGCTCTACAACGAGGCCAAGCACATGGGGATCAAAGGCCGGTCGCGGATGACGAAGGAGCAGCTTCAGCGTGCGGTCGATCGGCACAAGTCGTGACGCGTAGACCCGTTCCCGCGCGGTAACGTCGAGAGCATGAATCCCACGAAGCTCGATCACATCGCTTACTGGGTTGCGGGCCGCGACGCGATCGCCGATTTCGTGACGGCGCATCTCGGCATGCACATCATCGACCGGACCGATCGCTTCACGCTGCTCGGATCGAATGCACGCCGCGGCAAGATCACGCTGTTCGACGCAGAAGGCCCGAGGGAGCGTGGAGCGCTCGACCACGTCGCGTTCCGCGTCTCCCATCTCGACGCCGCGTTGGCCGAGCTCCCGTCCGATCTCGAGGTCGACCGTCCTCGCGACGGTGAGGCGTACTTCCAGCTGACGGAAGGCGTGCGCTTCGGTCTCGTCGAGTCTTCGACGGACGTCGAGTACGACCTCGATCACGTCGCGCTCTTCTCCGTGAATCCGGAGGAGACCGCGGCGGAGTACGGCTCTCTCGGCTTTGGTCCAAGCGAGTCCGGGCCGTCGGGCGCGCCGCGGGTCGAGGTCGGCGGAGCATGGGTGGAGTTCCACCCGGGCGAGCCCGGTGCACCCGATAAGCCGCTGCTCAACCACCTGGCCGTCCTCGTCGACTCCGCGGACGAGCACATCGCCGCGGCGAACGATCTCGGAGTCGAGATCGACGACGTCGTCGACGCGCCCAACACGTACGCCGTGTTCCTCTGGGGCCCGGAGCGCGTGCGCGTCGAGTACGTCGAGCACAAGCCGACGTTCTCCTTGACCTAGAGGCCCAGGTGCTCGTTGCCGGCGCCGGCATGGCCGGGCTCGTGTGCGCCGCGCGGGCACGCGAGCTCGGTCTCCGGCCGCGCCTGATCGAGAAGGGGACGCGGGCCGGCGGCTCGATGCTGCTCTCGAGCTGCGTCATCTGGCGCCACCTCGACTTCGACGAGTTCCGCGCGGAGTGCTCCGGCGGCGACGAGGCGCTCCAGCGACTCATCTGGGAGCGGCTGGACGACGCGCTCGCCTGGCTCGTCTCGCTTGGCGCACAACCCGTATGGGAGGACACGGAGAATCCGCGCACGACGGGCAAGCGTTTCGATCCGCGGGCGCTGACGCAACTTCTGGCGCGGGATGTCGAGCTCGAGACGCCGCTGCCGGACGACGTCGACGGGCCGACTGTGCTCGCGACCGGCGGTTGGGGAAAGAAGCTCGCCGAAGAAGACGGCCTGCTGCTGCGCGCGAACCAGTGGAGCGACGGCGCCGGGCTCGCGTACGCGACGGCGCGGAATGCGGACATCAGCCGCGGCGAACGGCGCGAGTTCTACGGACGCGCGATGCCCGCGCCGCCTGCTCGGGTCCGCGAGGAGGACTTCGTGTCGCTCTCACAGCTCTATGGAACATGGGCGCGCGTCTACACGGAGGAAGGGCATGACACCACGCCGTCGAGCGTCGCCTGGCATGAGAACGACCTCGCGCAGCGGATCGGCCCGCGGGCCTGGTTCGTTCTCGACGACGCAGGTCTTGCGCACGCGCGGGAGCGTGTCGACGCAGCACGTGCCGCGGGCGGCACGGTTATCGAACCGGCCGGCCTCCCGTTCGACACTCCGCCCGGCTCTCGCATCGCCGTCCATGTGGCCGGTGCCGTGACCCACACCATCAGCGGGCTGCGCATCGACACGCGCGCACGCGTGCTCGACCAGGAGGGCGTGCCGATCGACGGTCTTCACGCGGCCGGTGTGGACGCAGGCGGGGTCGCGGCAGGTGGCTACGCGAGCGGCCTCGCGCAGGCTCTCGTGCTTGGGCTCACCGCTGCCGAAGCGCTCGCCCGCTAGGCCGAAGCCGATTCACCTGCGCTACGTTCACGGCGATGAGCCTCGATGACGTGACGCGACAAGGCCCCGCCGATCTCGCAGCTGCCAGGACCTTCCTCCTCCGCAACGCCCGCCTGCTCGATCGGCACCGTTTCGCCTTCCGATTCGAAGCCGGACGAGCCGCCGATGTCGTGACTGCACTCCGGCCGTATCAGAACGCGGACGGAGGTTTCGGTCACGCGCTCGAGCCGGATCTGCGTGGAGCGGAGAGCGAGCCGGTTCCGCTGGAGCACGCACTCCACATACTGGATGAGGTGGGCGACTTCGACGCCCAGATCGTCCAGCGCGGCTGCGACTGGCTCGACACCGTCACGACCGAGAGCGGCGGCATACCGTTCGTGCTTCCCGCGGTTGCCGATACGCCGCACGCGCCCTGGTGGGTTGCGACAGGGGAGGCATCGCTCAATCCGACCGCCGGGATCGCCGGGCTTCTCCACAAGCACAACGTGAGGCATCCGTGGCTCTCGGCTGCAACCACGTACTGCTGGGATGCGCTGTCGAAGAGCGTGAGCGATCTAGGGCCCGATGACACGATCTCAGTGCTTGCATTCCTCGAACACGCTCCCGAACGCGAGCGCGCGACGGCGGCGTTCGAGCGGGTCGCCGATCGCATCCTGGCTGACCTCGTCACCCTGGATGCCTCAGCGACCGGTTACGTCAAGACGCCATTGGACTTCGCGCCGCATCCCGAACGACTCGCGGCACGGCTCTTCGACGACGAGACCATCGCGCTCCATCTCGACGCCCTGAGCTCGCGGCAGGAGGCCGACGGTGGGTGGCCGATCAGCTGGGAGCCGCCGAGCGCTGCTGCCGTCGAGGAGTGGCGCGGTTTCGTCACCCTCGGGTCGCTCGACGTGCTCGACAACTACGGTCGCCTGCGTCGGGACTGCGCGGGCACGGGGTAGGCGTACTCGCCGCTCAGCGGCCGACGTACGCGCAGAGCCGCTTGTCGTGCGGCAGCGGCGACGGCCCGACCTTGGTGACGAGCAGCGTCATGCCGTTGGCTTCGACCTCGGTGCCGACCGACGGGACGACGCCGTCCTGCTCGCTGAGCTCGTACCCGGACGTCTTCCAGACGAAGAGGAGATAACCGTCGGCCATGTCGGCGGGCAGCTTACTCGGAGACGGCGTACGTGGGAAGAAGCAGGCGCATCGTCGTGCCGTGGTCGGCCTGGTCGACGGAGAGCGCAGCATGCAGTGTGCGGGCGCGCTCTTCGAGCACCTCGATCGAGCGCTTCCGCCGCTCGCCCGGCGCATCGTCGGAGATCGTCACCTCGAGGCCGTCGCCCGCTGTCGCGATGTGCACGGCGAAGGTCTTCGGCGGTCCGCGGCGGATTGCCCCCTCGAATGCCTCCCGCACGATCTGGTAGAGCGCTGCCTGCGAGCGCTCGCCGAGCGACTCGGCGGCGGCGACGTCGATTTCGAACGAGATGCCGTGCTCGATGCCACGATCCTGCGCGAGCGCGTTCACCGCCGTCGCAAGGCCATGGTCGCGCAGCACGACCGGCTCGAGGTTGAACGAGAGGTCGCGCAGCTCGCCGATCGTCAGCCGCGTGCGGAACATCGCCTTCTCGAGCACCTCGCCTGCCTGTTCGGTCGAGCCTCGGCGCATGAAGTCGAGCGCGGCGTCGAGCATCAGCGCGACACCCGCGAGCGACTGCACCGGCCCATCGTGGAGGAACAGCGCGATCCGGCGGCGTTCGTCTTGCTCGGCCCCGAGAACCTGTTCGGTGAGAGCGCGCGGCGAAGGCTCGTCGCTCATCCGGGACCTCTAATCGATGATCGCCTCGCGGAGCGCGATCGCGACCGCGTGCGTACGCGTGTCTGCCTCGAGCTTCGCGAGGATGTGCCGGACGTGGCTCTTCACCGTCTCCTGGCTGATGAAGAGCTTCGCGGCGACATCGGCGTTCGACATGCCGTCGGCCAGCAGCTGGAGGATCTCCCGCTCGCGGCCGGTGAGCATGTCGTCCTTGTCCTTGCCCGTGAGGAAGGCCGGCATGAGGGCCGGGTCGACGTAGCCCTCACCGCCCGCGACCTTCTCGATCGCCCTCAGCAGCGTCTGATGCGGCGCCTCCTTGAGGATGTAGCCCTTGGCGCCCGACTCGAGGCCGCGGCTCAGCAGGCTCCGCTCGCTGTAGGCCGTGAAGATCAAGACGGCCGTCTCCGGGACCCTCTCGGTGAGGATCTTCGTGGCCTCGAGGCCGTCCATCCCCGGCATCCGGACGTCCATGATCACGACGTTCGGACGCCGCCGCTCGGCGAGCGCGATCGCGCTCTCGCCGTCGGCTGCCTCGCCGATGACGCGGATGTGTGGAGCCCGCGAGAGGGAGAGCCGCAAGCCTTCGCGCACCACCTCGTGGTCGTCGACGATCAGGCACGTGATCTCGTTCGTGCTCACAGTCCGCGGATTCTACGGTCCAACATCGGAGGTCAGGTGGCGGCGGCCCTAAATTGCCAGTTGCAACTGCTCAGGATCGGGAGGCGGCTCCAGCTTGATTCGCCGTCTGTCGCGGATCCCATGCGTGCGTGCGAGCTCCCGGACCTGCTCGCGCACCGGGTTTGCCTGCGCTGCCGGAAGGTACGCTCGGCGCGAGTAGAGCCGCTCGTACTCCGGAAGCAGCTCCGGCCAGTCCCGCTCGAGCGCAGCGAGGAAATGCTCTTTCGTTCCGGGCCGGAGATGCAGGACGTTCGCCCAGATGCCCGTTGCGCCCGCCTCGCGCGCAGCGCGCACGACGTCGGCGAGCAGGTCGGGCTTGTCGCTGATCCCGGGCAGGATCGGCGCCATGCCGACGCCGACCTTGATGCCGGCTTCGACGAGCTCGGTGAGTGCGCGGAGGCGCTGGTGGGGTGGGGCGGTCCCCGGCTCGGTGCGCCGCCAGATCTCCACGTCCAGCGTCGGGATCGAGAACATCACCTGAACCTTCGCCCGTTTCGCAGCAGCGGCGAGCACGTCGGCGTCGCGCACGATCATCGGTCCCCGCGTGATGATCTGAATCGGCGTTGCCGCGGCACCGAGCACCTCGATGCACGCGCGCGTCAGCCGGTAGCGGCCCTCCGCCGGCTGGTACGGGTCGGTTGCGGCTCCGATGACGACGTCCTCTCGCTGCCACGAGGGCCGTGCGAGCTCGCGCCGCAGCACGTCGGCGATGTTCGTCTTGACGCGGATGCTCGCGCCGTAGCGGTCGTCCGACGGCCGGTCTGCACGCCGTTCGAACGCCCGCACGTAACAGAACGTGCAGCGATGGACGCAGCCCATGTAGGGGTTGAGCGACCAGCCGAAGCCCATCCCCTGCACTCGATTCAGCGCAGAGCGGCACGGCTCTTCGCGATACTCGACGTTCATCGACTCATGGCAAAGTATATCGAACATACGTTCGCAACGCCGACGGAGATCGAACCCGGGATCCTCCGGTTGACGCTGCCGCTGCCGTCCGGCCCGAAGCACGTCCACTGCTACTTCCTGCGCGGCGACGACGGCTGGACCCTCGTCGACACGGGCCTCGGCCTGACGGACACGCCGTGGGAGGCGATCCTCGACCAGGTCGACGGGCCGGTCGCACGCATCTTCATCACGCACATGCACCCCGATCACGTCGGGGGCGCGGAGGCCGCGTCGGAGGCGACGGGAGCGCCGGTCTTCCAGGGGCGCCTCGACTACGAGCAGTGCGAGCGCGTCTGGGGCTCGGACGACTGGCCCGAGCGCGTCGCCGACTGGTTCACGCGGCACGGCGTGCCGCCGGAGCTCGTGCAGGAGATGATCGAGTCCGGCCACGTCTTCGCCGACTTCGTCCGCTTCGTCTGGAACCCGACGCTCGTCGATGCGGGCGACGAGATCGACGGCTGGCGCGTCCACGCGATGCCCGGCCACGCTGACGGCCATCTCTGCCTCTACCGCGACGGCGTGCTCATCGCCGGCGACTCGATCCTCGCGCCGATCACGCCCGCCGTCGGTCTCTACGCAGAGAGCAGGCCCGATCCTCTGGGCGACTACCTCGGCTCGCTCACCGACATCGCGGAGCTCGACCCACGCGTCTCGTATGGAGGGCACGGCGCGACGGTCGACGATCCGGCCGAGCGGGCGCACGCGATCGTCGCGCACCATGACGAGCGCCTCGACCAGACGGAAGCTGCGCTCGACGCTCGCGCCCGCAGCGGCTACGAGATCTCGCACGTGGTCTTCGGACGCGAGCTGCCGCCGATCCAGCGCCGCTTCGCCGTCGCCGAGACACTCTCGCACCTCGAGCGGCTCGTGGTGCTCGGCCGCGCCGCGCGCTCCGAGGACGACCGCATGGTGACCTATACTGCGCCGCAGCCTGGTGGACGAGAAACCGCCTAGTACCGACGCTCCCGGAGCGGGAGCGTGACGATCCTCTACGAGCTCGTCGGCGTTGCAGTATTGATACTGCTCAACGCCCTCTTCGTCGCGGCCGAGTACGGCCTCGTCACGGCCAGGCGCACGCGCATCATCGAGCTGCACCACCAGGGCAACCGCCGCGCGCGCGACGTGCTGCGGATCACGAGCGACCCGCCGCGTTTCATCGCGGCGATGCAGCTCGGCGTCACGCTCACCTCACTCGCCATCGGCGCCCTCGGCGAGCACGCGCTCGCGAAGGCATTCGACCCGCTCATGGCGTCGTTCCTCGCGATCCTCCTCGCGTACCTGCTGCTCACCTTCGTGCACGTCGTGATCGGCGAGCTCGTGCCGAAGGGCATCGCGCTCGGCCACTCCGAGGGCACTGCGCTGGCCCTGGCCGCACCGGTGCGCGCGTTCTTCACGACGTTCGCGCCGCTCGTCTGGGTGCTGCGCCGCTCGACCGAGTTCGTGCTGCAGACGTTCGGGCTCGAGCCGCCCGGCGCCGAGGTCGACGCGATGTCGGAAGCGGAGCTGCGCATGTTGCTCACCCGCTCGACCGAGCAGGGCGAGATCGAGCAGGACGAGCGCGGCATGATCGAGAAGGTCTTCGACTTCGCCGACAAGGACGCCGCCGACGTCATGGTCCCGCGCCCCGAGGTAGTGGCGATCTCGGTGTCGATGCCGCCGGAGGAAGCGCTCGCGGCCGTGATCGACTCGCCCTACACCCGCTATCCGGTGTACCGCGAGACGCTGGACAACGTCGTCGGGATCCTGCACGTGCGCGACCTCTTCTCTGCGATGTACGAGAAGGGTCTCGAGGAGGTACACCTACAGGAACTGCTCCGCCCTGCGCACATCGTCCCCGAGACGAAGGATCTCGCGTCGCTTCTGCATGAGTTTCGCCGGACGAGCACGCACTTCGCGATCGTGGTCGACGAGTACGGCGCGATGGCGGGCATCCTCACGCTCGAGGACCTGATCGAGGAGATCGTCGGTGAGATCGAGGACGAGTTCGACGTCGCCGAGGTGCAGATCGAGCAGATCGACGAGGACTCCTATCGCATCAGCGGCATGTTCCCCATCGACGAGTTCAACGAGCGTTTCGGCACGCAGTTGCCCGACGAGGACTTCCACACCGTCGGCGGCTACGTGTTCGGACAGCTCGGCCGGGCCGCCGAGCCGGGCGACGACGTCTCGTGGAACGGCGTCCGGTTCGACGTGCTCGAGGTCGAGGGAAACCGCATCGAGAGGATCGGCGTCACCTTCCAGGAACGTCCCACGGTGCGGCGGCCCGAGGACGATCCGTTCGGCGACGACGACCTCGAATAACGCTCTGTAAAAGGCACGTAACGCGTTCGTTGGCGGTCCCCGGCCCAGATTGCCAGGGCTAGACTGCGGGTCGAGGGTCTGATCGTTTCCCGATTGAAGGAGCACGATGAATCGCACACGCATGATTGCGGCCGCAGGACTGGCCGCGCTCACCACTGGAGTCGTCGCGTCGAGCGCGCTCGCCGCGCCCTCTGCGGGTGGCAAGCTCACGGCCTCCGTCTCCGACCCGCTCAACATCTCGTTGACGCAGGGCGGCAAGAAGGTCACGGCACTGAAGGCCGGCACCTACACGATCACGGTGCAGGACAAGGCGTCCGACCACAACTTCCACCTCACCGGCACAGGCGTGAACAAGTCCACCTCGGTATCGGGCAAGGGCACGTTCACGTGGAAGGTGACGTTCAAGAAGGGCACCTACAAGTACGTCTGCGATCCGCACAAGAGCTTCATGAAGGGCTCGATCAAGGTCTCGTAGCGGGAAACCGGAGTGGAAGGCGTCGCGTAGTACCGTGCGACCAGTAAACGCCCGAAAGGAATCTCATGGTGCGACGCCTTCTGCTTCTTCCTCTCGCGATCCTCGTTGTCTCGCTCGCCGCCGCGACGGCCGGCGTGGCCGGCACTCAGAAGAGCGTCGGCTTGACCGGCGAGGTCGGCCCCGGGTTCTCCATCGAGGTGAAACAGGGGAGCAAGGATGTCAAGACGCTCAAGGCCGGCACCTACACGATCAAGGTGCAGGACAAGGCGACCATCCACAACTTCCACCTGAAAGGCCCTGGGCTGAACAAGTCCACGACCGTGCCCTTCATGGGAACGCAGACCTGGAAGATCAAGCTGAAGCCCGGCACGTACACCTACCAGTGCGATCCCCATGCCTCTTCAGGCATGAAGGGGACGTTCAAGGTCACGAAGTAGGGCTTACCGACTCGCTCAGATCGAGCGGGGCGATCTCGCCGCCCTGGATCGTCCAGGCGGCGAGGTCGTCCTCGCGCACCGAGTAGATGAGGTACGGCTTGCCTTCCCAGAGGCCGATGTTCTCGACGTCCGTGCGCGAGGGCCGGGGCGGGGACGAGAGGTGGGAGTGGAACACCGCAAGCTCGTAGCCGTCGTCCTCGAGGAACCACAACTCCGGCGCGACCTCGAGCTCGAAGCGGTACGGCGACGCGGCTCCGTTGCGCCCGCGCTCGTAGCGTTCCGCGATCCCGTCCTTCAGGACGACGAGACCGCACGCTTCGTTTGGATCCTCTTCGTTTGCATGCGCGACGAGCGCAGCGCGCACCTCGGGCGGAACTACCACCACAGGGTGCGTTCCATCGACTCCGTGACGTCTTCGGCGCCCCAGAAGTCGGCGGAAAGGTACTTCCAGCCGCCGTCCGCGAGCACGCAGACCACGACTCCTTCGTCCAGCTCTTCGGCGAGCTTGACGGCGACGTGCGCGACCGCGCCGGATGAGACGCCGGCGAAGATGCCTTCCTTGTCGAGCAGCGCGCGCACGGCAGCGATCGACTCCTCGTTGGAGACGAGCACCTTCCGGTCGAGCTTCGAGACGTCGAGGATCGGCGGGACGTAGCCGTCCTCGAGCGAGCGCAGCCCCATCACCGGGTCGCCGGGCAGCGGCTCCGCGGCGGCGACGACGATGTCGGGGAAGCTCTCGCGCAGCCGCTCGCCGGTGCCCATCAGCGTGCCGCCGGTACCGAGCCCGGCCACGAGCACGTCGACGCGGTCGAGCGCTTCGGCAATCTCGGCTCCCGTGCCCTCGTAGTGCGCTCGCGGGTTGGCCGGGTTCGCGTACTGGAACGGCATGAAGTAGCGCGGGTCCTGCTCGGCCATCTCGAGTGCCAGGCGCACCGCGCCGTTCGAGCCCTGGTCGCCCGGCGACTCGACGATCGTCGCGCCGTAGAGCCGGAGTAGGCGCCTCCGCTCCTCGGTCGCGTTCGCGGGCATCACGCAGGTGAGCTTGTAGCCCTTGAGCTTCGCGATCAGCGCGAGCGAGATGCCGGTGTTGCCGCTCGTCGGCTCGAGCAGCTCGCGACCCGGCTCGAGCTCGCCCGTCGCCTCGGCGGCGTCGATCATCCACTTCGCGACGCGATCCTTGATCGAGCCCGTCGGGTTTTCGCTCTCGAGCTTCGCGTAGATCTTGACGCTCTCCTTCGGCGAAAGCCGCTTCAGCTCGACGAGCGGCGTGTTGCCGACGAGATCGAGCAGGGACCCTGCCGGAACGAAGTTGCGCACGGGCGGCTCGGCCGCGCCGCCGGCCATCGCTGGGAGGAGGATGACGGTCGCGCTCTCGAGCACCGGCGTCTCGAGACCGTCGAGGGTTCGCACGTCCTCGCCCTCGACGTAGACGTTCACGAACGGGGCGATGTCGTCGTCTTCGACGAGCTGCGAGCGCAGGCCCGGGTACCGCTCCATCAGATCGTCGAGCACCTCGCGCACCGTGGCGCCGCTCGCGCTCACCTGGCGCTCGCCGCCCGTCTCCGCGCGGAGGGTGGGAGGAATCCGGACGGTGCTCATGCGTGCGCCGCGTTGGGCTTTGCCGGACTGCCCGAGCAGAACTCGACGTAGTCGATGTACTCGGTGATCGTCGGGTGCTCGCCGCAGACGGGGCAGTTCGGGTCGCGCCGGAGGGTGACCTCGCTGAACTCGGTGGAGAGCGCGTCGAAGAGGAGCAGGCGGCCCGAGAGGGTCTCGCCGATCCCGAGCGCGAGCTTCAGCGCCTCGTTCGCCTGCAGCGAGCCGATGATGCCGGGGAGCACGCCGAGGACGCCGCCCTCGGCGCAGCTCGGAGCAAGCTCCGGCGGCGGCGGCTGCGGGAAGAGGCAGCGGTAGCACGGGCCCGCATCAGGGTCAGCACGGTGGGGCTTGAAGACGGTGCATTGTCCCTCGAAGCGGTAGATCGAGCCGTGAACGAGCGGAATGTCGTGGAAGACGGCGGCGTCGTTCACGAGGTAGCGCGTCGGGAAGTTGTCGGCGCCGTCCACGATCACGTCCCAGCCGTCGGCGAGGATCCGGTCGATGTTCTCGGAGGTGAGGCGCTCCTTGTACGTGATCACGTTCACGTCGGGGTTCAGCGCCTCGATCGTCGCCTTGGCGGAATCGGCCTTCCAGTCGCCGAGGGTCTGCGTCGAGTGCGCGATCTGGCGCTGGAGGTTCGATGCGTCGACCCGGTCGTCGTCGACGATGCCGAGCGTGCCGACGCCCGCCGCGGCGAGATAGAGCGAGGCGGGGGAGCCGAGCCCGCCGGCGCCGATCAGCAGGATCCGCGACTCGAGCAGCTTGAGCTGGCCCTCGACGCCGACCTCGGGAATGAGGATGTGGCGGCTGTACCGCGACCGCTTGTCCGCGTCGAGCGTGCGGGGCAGCTGCGTCGGGAAGCCGTTGCGCTTCCAGTCCGTGTAGCCGCCGGCGAGCGACACGACGTTCTCGTAGCCGAGCTCCTGGAGCGTCTTCGCGGCGAACGCCGAGCGTGATCCACCGGCGCAGTAGACGACGACCGGCCGCGCGCGGTCGGGAGCCGCCTGCTCGATCCGCGACTCGAGGTTGCCCCGCTCGACGTGTGTGGCGCCGGGGATGTGACCGTCGTTCCACTCGTCGGGCTCGCGGACGTCGACGAAGAGCGGCGCCTCGGGACCGTCGAGAAGCTCGCGGGCCCGCGTAGCGTCCACCTCGTCGATCTCACCCTTGACCTGGGCCAGCAGCTCGCGATAGCTCGGCATGACTTTCAAGAATATAGCGTCAAGGGATCGGCCTACGCCTCGGCGTTCCCCGCCGGTACCCTCGCGCCCAGATGAGTGCGCGGGCGAGGGTCCTCACGATCGCCGGGCTCGCGTCTGTGGTTGTCGTCGCCGCGATCGTGGGGGCGACGCTCCTGCAGTCGCGGAGCTCGAGCTCAGGCCCCGCCTCGACCGGCGCGGTGACCAAGCCACGGCCCGGCGCGCCGCCGTTGATCCTCGACCTCGGCGTCCGCGACGACCCCGAGGCGCAGGCCCTCGCCCAGGCGAGCGCGCTCTATGCGAAGGGCAAGCGGACGGCTGCCGGTCGCATCTTCGCCCGGTACAGCTCGCTGCCGGCCAGGATCGGCGCCGCGTTCGCGGCGTGGCCGGACGGCGGCCTCGAGACGTTGAAGTCGCTCGTCGCGTCCCACCCGCACAGTGCGCTCGCGGAGCTGCACCTCGGCTATGCATACCTGTGGTCCGGCAGAAACGCCGACGCGGTGCAGGCGTGGCGTCGGGCCCTGAAGGTCGACCCCGACTCGTCGGCGGCCGTCTCGGCCGGCGATTTCGTGTATCCCGGATTCGCTCCCGGCCTCCCGTTCATCGTCACGACGATCCGGCCGCCCAAGGAAGTCGCCTCGCTGCCGCCGCCGCAGGAGCTGAGCGCGCTCGCGCGCGCCGCCGCAGGCCCCGATGCCAAGGCGAAGGTGCTCTACGGCGTTGCCCTCTGGCACCTGCAGCGTCCGCTCTCGGCCGAGCGCCAGTTTCAGGCCGCCGCAGCCCTCGCGCCGAACGACGCGATGGCACGCACCGCAGCCGCCGTCGGCGCGTTCTCGAAGGCGCGCCCGGTGCTCGCGTTCTCGAAGCTCGGCCCACTCACCGGGCAGTTTCCGCGGTCGGCGCTCGTCCGCTTCCACCTCGGGGTGCTCCTGCTCTGGTCCCGGGAGGTGGCCAAGGCCCGCAAACAGCTTGCGCTCACGGTGAGGCTCGAACCAGGCTCGCCCTATGCAGTGCAGGCAAAAAGACTGCTTACAGCCCTTGCTCCCACTGGGACCAAGAGTGGAAAATGATGAGCCGAACGGCCCATGGCGCCACGTCCGATCCGCATGGCACAGTGCGGCATCCAAAAAAAGCATGTACGACTTGGTACAGCACAACTCGGTTAGTGGGCATGACTCAGGTAGGGGGAGCCAGTGAGTGCAGCAGGGGTTGAGGGACGAGTCGCACGCGACGTGACGGACATCCTCGAGACGGAGGAGGCCCGGCACCTGATCGACGCCGCCCAGGCCGCAGGGGGCTCGCTGAGCACGGACGAGATCGCGATCGGTCTCGACGAGCTCGATCTCGACGCAGGTCAGATCGACGAGTTCTATCGCGCGCTCGAGGAGCTGCAGATCGAAGTCGTCGGAGTCACCGCTGACGAGCCGGAGAAGGAGGTCGTCGCGGAGGCACGCGAGATCTCGACCGACTCGCTCCAGCTCTTCCTCAAGGACATCGGCAAGGTCGACCTGCTGACAGCCGCGCAGGAGGTCGAGCTCGCGAAGCGCATCGAGCGCGGCGACCACAGCGCCAAGCAGGAGATGGTCGAGGCGAACCTGCGCCTCGTCGTCTCGATCGCCAAGCGCTACCGCAACCAGGGTCTCCCGTTCCTCGACCTGATCCAGGAGGGGACGATCGGCCTCGTGCGTGCCGCCGAGAAGTTCGATCACCGCAAGGGCTTCAAGTTCTCGACGTACGCGACGTGGTGGATCCGCCAGGCTGTGGCGCGCGCGCTCGCTGACAAGGCGCGCACGATCCGCATGCCGGTGCACGTCGTCGAGAAGCTCAACAAGATCGTGCGCAGCGAGCGGAAGCTCCGCGCCGAGCTCTGCCGCGAGCCGCTCGCCTGGGAGGTCGCGCAGGATCTCGATCTGCCGGTCGACGAGGTCGAGCAGATCATGCGGAGCGCCCAGACACCGGTCTCGCTCGAGAAGCCCGTCGGTGACGAGGAGGAGTCGGAGTTCGGGCACTTCCTCACGGACGAGAACGTGCCGCTGCCCGACGAGGCGGCCGAGGTCTCGATGCGCAAGGAGACGCTCGTCAAGATCCTCGGGACGCTCTCGCACCGGGAGCGCCGCGTGCTCGAGCTGCGCTACGGCCTCGACGGCGAGCATCCGCGGACACTCGACGAGGTCGGGCGCACGTTCAACGTCACGCGTGAACGCATCCGGCAGATCGAGAACCAGAGCCTGAAGAAGCTGCGCGCGCTCGCCGACTCGCACAGCCTGCGCGACGTCGCCTAGCTGTTAGCTGGAGCTAAGCCAGTCGTCGATCGAGCGGCGGATGCCCCTGGCGTCGAGGCCGTGTGCCTGCCGATGGTCCGCGCCGGTGCCGTAGCGCCGCAGCTCCGGCTCGACGACGCCGAGCGCGAGCAGCCGGTGCGGGCGGTCGCGCAGCGCGGACGACACCTCGGCTGACGACGTCCCTGCAAGGTACGGCTCGACGAGCACGACGTCCGTTCCCCCGACGACCGCGCGAAGGCCCTCGACGTCGAACGGTCGCACGGTGGCGAGGTATGCCACGGTCACATCGAGGTCGATCGTCGCCGTGAACGCAGGCCCGAGCGTCGGCCCGACGGCGACGACGACCGGAGCGTGCTCGGAGCCCCGGCGAAGGACGACGAGGCCGTCCCCGTCGATCGGCTCGCGGTTCATCTCCTCGCTGAGCCGCAGGTAGACACGGCCGCGCTCCGCCAGCGAGCGGCGATACAGCCGTTCGACCTCGTCGGGGTGCCCCGGAACGTGGATCGTCCAGCCGGGCAGCGTCGCGACGACCGGGACATCCTCGGGGGCCTGGTGCGTGCGCCCGGAGCGGGCGCTGTCGTACGACGCACCCACGCTGACGAGCACGGCGCCCGCGTCCTGGTGGCCGAGGTCGAGCTTCAGCTGCTCGTACGGACGCTCGATGAGGAACGGCGCGTACGAGTGCACGACGGGGCGGTATCCCTCGAGCGCGAGACCGGCCGCGACGCCGATCATCGCCTGCTCGCGAATCCCCACGTTGAAGACGCGCGGATGGCGCGGTAGCTCGGACACGCCGATGTCGGCGAGCACAACTGCGACGTCGGGATTGGCGTCGAGCGCCTCCGCGGTGACGTCGTAGAAGCGTGAGCGCATCGTGGTCATGCGATCACCTCCGCGACGACGCAACGCGGGCGCTCGCCCCGGGCGTCGAGGGCAGCCTCCAGCGCGTCGTGGTCACGGCCGTCCACGCGTGCGACGTCCCAGCCCTCGATCTCGAACCGCCGCTCGACACCGCCGGGCCAGCCGTACGTCCCCGACGCGTTGTCGACGACGATCGCGGTGAGGCGCGAGAGCGAGAGCCGGCCGGCGAGCTGAACGGCCTCCCAGTTGCTTCCTTCGTCGAGCTCTCCGTCGCCGACGAGGCAGAACACGCGTGCTTCATCGACGCCCCGGGCGTCGAGCGCGAGCGACATGCCCGCGGCGATCGGCAGGCCGTGGCCGAGTGAGCCGCTCGAGATCTCGACGCCGGGCACGAGCGTGTGGTCGGGGTGAAAGCCGAGCAGCGAGTCGTGGTCGCCGAAGCCGGCCAGCGACTCGACGGGGATGAAGCCCTTTGCCGCGAGCACGGCATAGAACGCCATCGGCCCGTGCCCCTTCGAAAGGAGGAAGCGGTCGCGCTCGGGGTCGTCGAGCCGCGAAGGGTCGACGTCGAGCACACGGTCGTACAGGACCCAGAGCACGTCGAGCGTCGAGTGGACACTCCGGTCGTGCTTCTCGTCGCCCGTCTGCAGGCCGAGGAGGTGGGGAAGATCGCTGTAGGGGAGCGCTGTGGACGTTGTCATGCAGACACCGTAGAACCTCAACTAATGTTTAAGTCAAGTGGCACGCGAGCTGACCATCGGAGAATTGGCTGCGCGCAGTGGCGTCGCAGCGTCCGCGCTCCGTTTCTACGAGCGCCGGGGGCTGATCGAGTCGACGCGCACGGACGGCAATCAGCGGCGCTACGCGGCGGTCACCCTGCGCCGCGTCGCGCTCGTACAGGCGGGCAAGACGGCGGGGATCTCGCTCGAGCGCATTCGCGTCGCGCTCGACACGCTTCCCGCCGGCCGCTCGCCGACCAAGCGCGACTGGGAACGGCTGTCACGCAGCTGGGGCGAGGAGCTCGATCACCGGATCGCCACCCTCGAGGCGATTCGCGGCAGGCTGACGAGCTGCATCGGCTGCGGCTGCCTGTCGCTCAAGACGTGCGGGCTCTTCAACCCGGGCGACCAGGCCGCCGAGCTCGGCGCCGGCGCACAGTACTTCCGGCAGGAAGCGAGTGCCCCCGACTAGAGTCCGCCGTCGTGGACGACACCTGGCGCAACGAGCTGCACGAGTTCCTCGCGATCCCGAGCGTGAGCGCGGATCCCGCGCACCGCGAGGACGTCAAACGGGCGGGAGAGTGGGTGTGCGACTTCATCCGCCGCGCGGGCGGCACGGCCGAGTTGACGCCGTGGGGCGAGAAGGAGCTCGCCCTCGGGGAGTTCCGCGCGTCGGTCGATCCGGAGAACGCGCCGACCGTGCTCGCCTACGGCCACTTCGACGTCCAGCCGCCGGCGCCGCTCGACCTCTGGGAGTCGGATCCGTTCGAGCTGACGATCAAGGACGACTGGGCGTACGCCCGCGGCGTGACGGACGACAAGGGGCAGGTGTACATCCTGCTCAAGGCCGCGCAGCGCCTCGTCGAGCAGAATGCGCTGCCGGTGAACCTCCGTTTCGCGTGCGACGGCGAAGAGGAGATCGGCGGCATGACGATCGTCGACTGGATCGCGAAGGACGACGTCGGCGCGGACGCGGCGATCATCTTCGACGGCGGCATGCTGCGCGTCGACGTCCCGGTCCTCGATCTTGCGACGCGCGGGCTCATCGCGTTCGACGTCAAGGTGTCGACGGGCGAGCGCGACCTGCATTCCGGCATCTACGGCGGTGCCGCGCTCAACGCGATTCACGTGTTGATGCGTGTCTTCGATGCAGTGCTCGCCGGGCCCGATGGCAGGTTGCCCGAGCCGCTGCGCGCGGGCATTGCCGCGCCGACGGCCCAGGAGCTCGAAGCATGGGCCGCGCTGCCACCCGGATCGGACGAGCTGCTCGGCCAGGGCGCGCGTCCGCTCGACGCGAACGCAGCGGCGGAGTTCTACACGCGCACGTGGGCTGAGCCGTCCGCCGACGTGAACGGCATCCTCGGCGGCAAGCCCGGCCTGCGGAACACGACGCTCTCGGTGAACGCGGCCGGCGAGTGCACGATCCGTCTTGCTCCCGGCCAGGAGGTCGACACGATCGGCGCGGCGGCGGAGGCGTTGATGCGGTCGGCCGTGCCCGAGGGCGCCGACGTGGAGATCGAGTGGGCGGGAGCGCCGCCGTCGCTCTTCCGGCCCGACGCTCCCGCGATCCAGCTCGGACTCGACGCGTTCGAGCAGGTGCTCGGCGTGCGACCGCTGCTCGTCCGCTCCGGCGGCACGCTGCCGATCATGCGCGCGCTCGCGGACAAGGGCACCGCGACGATCCTCACCGGATTCGGGCTGCCCGAGTCGAACGTGCACTCACCGAACGAGAAGTTCCTCGTTCGGTATTTCGAGCAGGGCGTCGACACCGCGGCTGCGCTCTACACGAAGCTCGGCGAGCTGCCCCGGCGCTAGAGGCTAGTGCGAGTGGTCGTGCTCGCAGTTGAGGTGCGTGTGGCCGAACTCGCGCATCGCGTCGATGATCGGGAGGAGCGCCTCGCCCTTCTCGGTGAGCTCGTACTCGACGCGGGGCGGCGACTCCGGATAGCTGCGCCGCTCGACGATCCCTTCGCCTTCGAGTGCCCGCAGCCGCTCGGCGAGCGTGCGAGGGCTGATGCCGCAGCAGGACCGCTCGAGTTGCGAGAACCGCCGCGGCCCCTCTGAGAGGTCGTGCACGAGGAGCGCGGTCCACTTGGCGCCGATGATCTCGGCCGAAGCCGCCACGCCACAGGCCGTCGATTCGTGGACGGCATGCATTGTGCGGCTCATCTACCAATTGTACGTGCCGCCGTCAGACGTGGCGAGCCGCGCCCCCGCTCGATGATCGAACGGCTCGATGATGTATAACACCGGTGTTATGAACATCTACGAGGTCATGGCGCATCCGATCAGGCGGGCCTTGCTCGAGCAGCTCGCCGGCGGCCCGGTCGCCGCGGGCGAGCTCGCCGAGGGGTTCCAGGTCACGCAGCCTGCCGTTGCCCGCCATCTCCGGGTGCTGCGCGACGCCGGTCTCGTCGAGACCCTGCGCGCGCCGGACGATGCGCGGCTGCGGCTCTATCGCGTGCGGCCCGAGCCGCTCGCCGAGGTCGAGCGCTGGCTCCAGCAGTTCTGGCAGTCGAAGCTCGACGCATTCGCCGACCACGTCGAGGCGCGGACGTGAACGAGGTGCGGGCACAGGTCACCGTCGCGGTCGGGCCGGCAGCGGCGTTCGAGGCGTTCACGGCAGACGTCGACCGCTGGTGGCGCCGCGGTGAGCGCTACGGCGGGACGGACGTGCTCGGCCATCGCTTCGAGCCCGGCGTCGGCGGCCGCTTCGTCCAGATCCTCGCCGATCGTGAGGCGCCGCTCGGCGACATCCTCGTCTGGGAGCCGCCGCACCGGCTCGCCTTCTCGTGGCGTCAGAAGAACTGGCTGCCTAGCGAGATCACCCGCGTCGAGGTGACGTTCACACCGGTGGCCGACGGCACCGAGGTCGTCCTCCGCCACCACGGCTTCGCGCAGGTCGTGAGCGACGTCGGCTGCGACGTCGGCTACGCGGCCGGATGGAACGAGCTCGTCGGCTGGTTCGCGGAATCACTCAAGGCCCCAGCACTCGAAGCTGCGTCACTCGAAGCTGCGTCACTCAAAGCTCCGTCACTCGAACCGGAGGTCAACGCATGAGGTACAGCATCGTGAACGTCGACGACATCGAGCCCGCGGGCCCGGGCGGCGCAGTCAGGTTCGTCCGGCGCGAGCTCGGCGTGCTCGCGTTCGGCGTCAACTGGTTCGACATCGGACCGAACGGCCAAGGCCCCGAGCACGACGAGGTCGACACGGGCCAGGAGGAGGTCTCGGTCGTGATCGCGGGCAACGGTCACTGGCGGGTCGACGGAGACGAGGTGCTCGCGCGGCACGGCAGCGTGATCCGCTTCGACCCGGATGCCACTCGGCAGGCGGTCGCCGGGCCGGACGGCATGACCTTCGTCTCGATCGGGGCGCGGCGCGGGAGCTACGAGCCGCGCGGCCCGTTCTAGGTCGCGGCGAACGGCGCCGGGCAGGCGTCGATCTTCGGGATCGAAAACCGTGCGATCGTTCCGAAGCCCTCCGCCGGCTTGCACGCCTGCGCGACGCCCGCGTCGCACGCGACCGACAGGAAGATGAAGGCGTCTTCCATGGAGAAGCCGTGCTCGTCGACGAGCATGCGCGCCGCTTCTTCCGACACGAGCTTCAGCGCGTCGTCGAACTCGTATGCGGTCGCATGCGGGAGCCAGCGGTCGGCGAGCTCCGTGACGGGCCACGTCGCCTGCTTTCCCTTCAGGACGTCGAAGCGGATGTCGACCTCGCCCGCGATCTCGACGCCGGTGAAGCAGATCTCGCCGTCGCCCATCGACGCGTGCATGTCGCCGACGGCGAACATGCCGCCGGGTTGCCGCACCGGGAAGAAGATCGTCGCGCCCTTGCCGTGCAGGTGATCATCGAGGTTGCCGCCGTGACGACCCGCCAGCCCGTTCGACAGCGTCTCGCCGTCGGTCGCGACGCCGACGACGCCGACCATGGGCCGCGCCGGAAACGAGATGCGGTCGTTCTGCCGGATCATCCCGTCTTTCACCTCGAAGAGCCGCGTCAGCGGCGCCTGCACCTGCTCGATCAACTGCCCGAACCCGGGAATGAGCGTCGCGACGCCCCACTCGATCGGCCGGACATCGAGGATCTCGGCGACGAGCGAGTCGCCCGGCTCCGCGCCCTTCACGGCGACCGGGCCGGTCGCGCTGTTCACGCGACTGAAGTCGATCGACGTGACGAGGTCGCTCTCACTCTGGATCTGCCCGGAGAAGCAGTCGTTCGTCTCGAAGGTGACGACGTCGCCGGGCTCGACCTCGAGCACCGGGACGAGGTCCGGGCCGAATGCCCAGACGACCTCGTCCCGGCTGAGGCGGTGCTGAGCCATCAGGCGGTCGGCACTCCGATCGAGTCGATCGGATCGCTCGTGTCCTCGAGGTACACGCGGTCGAGGTCCTTCAGCCTGTCGGGCCGCATCGTGGTGACCAGGATCGTCACGATGATGCCCGCGATCAGGTAGCCGATCGCAACCCAGTTCGCGTACTTGAACGGATACGGCGGCGGCACCTTGTAGAACTGGTAGTAGAGCGGGAAGAAGAACAGCACGATCCCGCCGATCGGCAGCACGAGGTGCAGCAGCGGATTGAAGTCGCTTCGCCTCACCGTCAGGTAATAGACGATGCAGCCGACGGACGCGAGCATGTACACGAGCACCACGAGTGGTACGGCGAGCGTTGCGATCACGCCGAAGCCCACGCCGGGATTCCACTTCCATCCGACGAGCAGCGAGATGACAACAGAGATCCCCGTGAGCCAGATGATCGCGGCACTCGGCGTCTTGAACCGGTCGTGCGTCTTTGCGAGCTGCTTCGGTGCGAGGCCGTTACGGCCCAGCGCATAGAACACGCGCGTGGCTGCATTCATCGCCGCGTTCGAGTTGGCGGCGATCGAGTTGCAGATCGCGAGGAAGATGACGATCCAGCCCGTGCCCCAGAAGACCTTGCCGAGGTTCCGCCACGGATCCGCGCCGGTCGCCTGCGTCACGAAGTTGTTGAAGCCGGCGCCGAACACCCAGGCGTACGAGCAGAGCACGTAGAAGATGCCGATGGCGAACGCGGAGCCGAGGATCGCCCGGGGCACCGTGCGGCGCGGATTCTTCGCTTCCTCGCCGAGCGGTGCAGCGGCCTCGAAGCCGATGAACGCGAGAATCGCGAAGACCATCCCCTTGAACACGCCACTCCATTCGCCCGTCGCGTGTGACGGGTTGAACGGCTGGAGGTTCAGGTCGCCCGCGTTGGAAAACAGCATCCACAGCGCGAGCGCGCCGAAGATCCCGATCTCGAACGCTCCGAGGATCACGCCCGCCGTCGTCGAGAGACGCACGTCGCGATAGGTCAGCAGGAAGACGACCGCGGCCATCAGCAGCACCCAGACGACCCACTGGCCGCTCCAGTGCCAGCCGACCTCTGTGGCGAACACGTCGTGCATCGCCCAGCCGAACTCGAGATAGAGAAACGGCGCGACGAGCGGCTGGAAGCCGACGAAGAGCCAGGCGGTCAGCAGGCCGCCCCACCCTCCGAGCGGCTTCGCGACATAGGTGTAGAGACCGCCGGCACTCGGGATGTGCTTGGCAAGCTGCCCGATCGCCGTCGCGGCGCAGAGGCAGGCGATCAGCGCGAGCCCGACCGAGAGCGGCAGCGCCTGTCTTGCATCAGGCACCGAGATGTAGATCGAGTACGCGACGGCCGCTGCCGGCGCCATGTGGGTGATCGACTGGAACAGAACCTGCGGGAGCCCGATCGAGTGCTCTCGCAGATGGTCGAAGCCACCCCGTTCAGGTGCAGCCGAGCCTGCCGCCATCTCGCCTCCTTCGGTGCGTCGGGAACGGATGGGCGATTTGATCAAATGCCAGGTGGCGGTTGCAACTACCTCAGGGAATCGTCAGGTACGACGGAGAGCGCGATCTTCCCTCTGCCGGAGCGGCTCTCGCCATGCTCGTGCGCCCTCGCCGCCTCGTCGAGGGGGAACACCGCGTCGATCTCGACCTGGAGCCTTCCCGACTCTGCGAGCTCGGCGATCTGCTCGAGTGCCGGGTAGTCCGGCTCGACCATGATGTTCGTCGCGCGGATGCCCCGGCGCTCCGCTTCGCCGAGCACCGACTGGTCGGCGGCGGACGGCACCAAGATCAGCAGGCCGCCGGTTCGCAGTGTCGAGACCGATCGCAGGCTCGTCTCGCCGCCGATCAGGTCGAGCACGACGTCGACGTCGGCCACCTCGTCCTCGAAGCGCCTCGCCGTGTAGTCGATCAACTGGTCGGCCCCGAGCCCGCGCAGGAAGTCGTGCTGGGCCGCCTTCGCCGTCCCCACGACCGTGGCCCCGGTCGACTTCGCGACCTGCACCGCGAGATGGCCGACTCCGCCTGCCGCGCCGTGGATGAGGATGCGCTGACCCGCTTCGAGACCCGCCGTGTCGACGATCGCCTGCCAGGCGGTGAGCGCCGCGAGCGGGACCGCGCCGGCTTCGATGTGGCTGAGGTTGCGCGGCTTGCGGGCGAGCTGGCGCGACGGCGCGACGATGTACTCAGCGTAGGCGGCCGCCTGGCGCGGGAAGCGCGGCATGCCGAACACCTCGTCGCCGGGTGCGAAGCGCGTCACGCCGCGGCCGGTCTGCTCGACGACGCCGGAGACGTCCCAGCCCACGGTGAAGGGCAAGGGCCCCATTGCTGCGGCCGCACCTTTCCCGTTCCGAGTCTTCCAGTCGACCGGATTGACGCCGGCCGCGTGGACGCGGACGAGCACCTCGGTCGGGAGCGGTTCGGGTTGCGGGACCTGCGCGAGGTGCAGAACCTCCGGGCCGCCGAACCGTTCCTGGACGATTGCGCGCATTCCTCTAGTCCCAGGGCGGAGGGTTGTGGACCCAGCGGCCGGCGACCATGGTCGCGACGATTCCGACCTCGGGGAGCTCGCCCGGCTCGCAGGTGAAGGGGTCGCGGTCGAGCACGACGAGATCCGCGAGCCGTCCGGGGACGAGCGTGCCGCGGGTGCGTTCGTCGTGCGAGAGCCACGACGGTGCGACACAGGTCGCGTAGAGCGCCTGCTCGAGCGTCAATGCCTGCCCGGGGTGCCATGCCGGCCGGTCGTCGAGCGTCCGGAGGACTCCGGCAACGACGCCGGCCCACGGGTCGAGCTCTTCGACCGGCGCGTCGGAGCCGTTCACGACGAGCGCGCCGGAATCGACCAGCGAGCGGAATGCATATGTCCCGTCGAGCCTGTCGCCCCAGAAGCGCTCGGCCAGATCGCGGTCGGAGGGTGCATGGCTGAACTGCGCCGAGACAGCGACGCCGAGCTCCGCGAAGCGCGGCACATCGTCGGGCGCGAGGCACTGTGCATGCTCGATCCGCTGGCGGAGGCCGCGGGACCGCCATGCGTCGCGCGTCTGTTCGAATGCGTCGAGCGCCTCGCGGTTCGCGCGGTCGCCGATCGCGTGGACGCCGACCGGCCAGCCTGCGTCCGCGCCCGCCAGGATGATCTCCGCGAGCTCCTCGCGGCTCGTGATCTGCACGCCGCTCCCGTCGAGCATCCACGCAGTCTGCGAACCGAGCGTGCCGTCCATGAACACCTTCAGGTAGCCGACGCGCAGCATCTGCGAACCGATACCGCTGTGGAGCGAGAGCTCGCGGAGCGCCGGCAGCGTCTCGTGGGGGACCGACTGCCACACGCGCAGCATCAGTCCGCCGTGCTCGTCGAGCTGCTGCCAGAGCCCGGCGGCGCCGAGCCAGCCGTCCTTGTCGTGAACGCACGTGACGCCGCGTGCGTGCGCGAGCTTGACACCGCCGCGCATCGCGTCGAGGTACTCCTCATCGGGGATCCTCAGGTGGCGTTCCTTGAACCGCCACGCGGCTTCCTCGCGCAGCACGCCGGTCGGCTCGCCGCTCGCGTCGCGTTCGACGACGCCGCCCGCGACGTCGAGGTCGCCGCCGGCCAGCGCGAGCGCGGCAGAGTTGAGCCAGTACGAGTGGTAGTCCTTCGAGATGAGGGCAGCCGGTCGAGAGCCGGTGACAGCGTCGAGTTCTTCCTTCGTCGGTGTACGCCCATCGGTCCAGTCCGCGTCGCGCCAACCGTGGCCGCGCAGCCGCCGTTCTGCCGGCAGCCCTGCTTCGCCGTGGCGGATGCGGGCGAGCGCCTCGTCGAGCGATCTGCACCCGTCGAGTCGAACCTCGTGCTGCGCGACCGCCCAGGTGGGGAAATGCACGTGGGAGTCGGTGAAGCCCGGCAGCACGCAGCGCCCGCCGAGGTCGATCGTCTCGGGGCTCGCGAGCGATGTCTCGTGTACACCGACGCCGCCGGCGATGCGGTCACCCGCCACGGCCACGGCGCGTGAGAGAGGGAGTGACGGGTCGAGGGTGCGGACGATGCCGTTCTCGAGGATCATGCACGCGAGCCTAGCGACGAGAGGAGTTGCGGATGTTCGATCATGTCGGTCTCAACGTGAGGGACTATGCAGCGAGCAGAGCGTTCTACGAGCGGGCCCTCGCGCCGCTCGGCTGGAGCGTCGTGATGGCGTTCGACGAATGGAAAGCCGCGGGCTTCGGTCGTGCGGAGAAGCCGGACTTCTGGATCTCCGAGCGCGAGCCGTATGGGACCGGGACACACATCGCGTTCGTCGCGGACGACCGCGCAACGGTTGATGCCTTCCACGCGGCGGCCCTCGCAGCAGGCGGGGAGGACAACGGCGCGCCGGGCATCCGGGAGATGTACCACCCGACCTACTACGGGGCATTCGTGCTCGACGGCGACGGGAACAACGTCGAAGCGGTCTGTCACCGGCCCACCTGACCTACAATCAGCCCGTGGCCTGGGACCCGCTGACGGATGAGCAACGCGAGATTCGCGATCTCGTTCGCACGATCGCGCGCGACAAGATTGCGCCGCGGGCGGCGGAGATCGACGAGTCGCACGAGTTCCCGTGGGACGTGGTCGAGCTCTTTCGCGAGAACGACATCTTCGGGTTGTTCTTCGACGAGGAGGTCGGCGGCCTCGGCACCGGCACGCTGCTGGCGCTCGTTGCGATCGAGGAGGTATCGAAGGTCTGCGCGACGAGCGGGTTGATCCTCGCGGTGCAGGAGCTCGGCTCGCTCGGCATGAAGCTCGCCGGCACGGCAGAGCAGAAGCAGCGGTATCTGCCGCGGCTCGCGAGTGGGGAGTGGCTGTGTGCGTATGCATTGACGGAGGCGGGCTCCGGTTCGGACTCGGCGGCGATGCGGACGACGGCGCGATTGGACGGCGGCGAGTACGTGCTGAACGGCTCGAAGCGTTTCATCACGAATGCCGGTGTCGCCAAGCTCTACACGGTGTTCGCGAAGACGGATCCCGAGGGTGGGCACGGGGGCATCTCGGCGTTCCTGGTCGAGGCCGACACGCCGGGGTTCGAGGTGACCCGGCTCGAGCCGAAGATGGGGATCAGCGGCTCGACGACGGGCGAGCTCGCGTTCGACGAGATGCGCATCCCGGCTGCGAACCTGCTCGGTGCGGAGGGGGAGGGGTTCAAGATCGCGATGCGGATCCTCGACCGCTCGCGCCCGGGTATCGCGGCGCAGGCGCTGGGAATCGCGCAGGGTGCAACCGACTACGCGCTCGAGTACGCCAAGACGCGGGAGACGATGGGGAAGCCGATCGCACAGCACCAGCTCATCCAGGCGAAGCTCGCCGACATGGAGACCGAGACCGAGGCCGCGCGCGGGTTGCTCTATCGGTTCGGCCAGATGGTCGACGACGGCGCCGACGACGCGGAGCTGACGAAGGCGTCGGCGATGGCGAAGCTGAAGTGCGGCGACGTCGCAATGGCCGTCTCCACCGACGCAGTGCAGATCCTCGGCGGCTACGGCTACATCAAGGAGTACCCCGCCGAGCGCTTCATGCGCGACGCGAAGATCACCCAGATCTACGAAGGCACCCAGGAAATCCAGCGGCTCGTGATCGCACGCGAGATGCTCAAAGAATCCCGCACCTTCCTCCTCGCCGGGGTCTCGTGATGGAGGAGATCCGCCCAGGGCTCTGGACGTGGACGGGCGAGCATCCCGAGTGGACGTTCGAGATGACGTGGGAGCCGCTCGTGCGCTCGTACGCCGTTCAGGCCGGCGACGTCCGCGTGCTGATCGATCCAATCGCCCCGGCGCCGGACGGCGACGCCATCTTGCTGACTGTCCCCTGGCACCGCCGTGCGGCTGATGACCTCGCGCTGCCTGTGCTCGACGCGCCGCCGGCTCCGATCGAGGCGCGGCCGGGCTTCTATGCGGAGGAGGTCGCCTACTGGCTGCCCGAGCACCGGGCGATCGTGCTCGGCGACGGGTTCATCGACGGCAACACCGCCGCGCTCGAATCGGCGACGGACGACCTCGAAGCGCCGGTGCGCCTGCGGGCGCTGCTCGAGCTGCCCTTCGAGCTCGTGCTCCCGACGCACGGCGCGATCACCGACCGCGCCGCGTTCGAAGCCTCGCTCGACGAGTAGCACCTACTCGTCGAGCTCTGCCTCGGCCTCCTCGGCCTGCTCGCCATGCTCGACGATGTCGCCGTCCGTGAAGAGGACGTTCTTCAGCGCGACACGCCACTTCGCGTTGTTGCGGGTGAGGAACTCGAGGCTCATCGCGAAGTGCTTGAACTCCTCTTGCTGGGCGTTCTCCATGATCGCCTTGGCCTGCTCGTCCGACTCGACCGAGATCCGCTGCTCGTACCAGCCGATCGCCTCGGCTTCTTCCTGGAGCGATGCGACCATCCGAGCGAACGTCCGGACCTCGGGGCTGAGCTCGTCTGGCGGTTCGTGGTACTGATCGGTCGGCATGGCCCACCCTTACAAAGATTGCGTCCCACCGCGTCAGACTCCCGGAGTCACCGGTTTTGATAGTATTTGCGCACGCAAGTATCTCTCAATGGAGGAACGATGAAGCTCGACGGCATTCACCACGTCACGTGCATCACCGGCGACGCGCCGGGCAACGTGGACTTCTATACGGGCGTGCTCGGGCTTCGGCTCGTGAAGAAGTCCGTCAACCAGGACGACCCGACCGTCTATCACCTCTTCTACGCGGACGAGAAGGGGACGCCGGGCGCAGACATCACGTTCTTCGAGTATCCGGGCGCCGCACGCGGCCGTGCCGGCGCGGGCTTCGTCCACACCGTGGTGTGGCGCGTGGCATCGGCCGAGGCGCTCGACTTCTGGGCCGACCGGCTCGGCGTCGAGCGTGACGGGGATGTCGTCCGCTTCGCAGACCCGGAGGGGCTGCAGCACGAGCTCGTGATCTCGCACGTCCCAGACGAACCGCTGATCGCCGACCATCCGGAGATTCCAGCGGCCGTTGCGCTGCAGGGCTTCGAGGGCGTGCGGGCGTACGCGCGCGACCCCGAGGTGCGCACCGGGCCGCTCCTCGATGCGCTCGAGTTCGAGCGCAAGGACGGCACGACGACCTGGGAGACGCGCGGTCAGTCGCGCGGCGGCTGGATCGAGTACGAGGACGCACCCGCCGAGCCGGGGATCCCCGGCTCCGGGACGGTGCACCACGTCGCATGGGCGTCGACGATGGACGATCACGAAGCGTGGCGGCGTCGCGTCGCGGAGGCAGGCGGCCGGCCGACACCGATCATCGACCGCTTCTGGTTCCGCTCGATCTACTTCCGCGAGCCGAGCGGTGTGCTCTTCGAGATCGCAACGCTCGGCCCAGGATTCGCAACCGACGAGGATCAGGCGCACCTCGGCGAGACGCTGATCCTCCCGCCCGATTTCGAGCATCTGCGCAGCGAGGTCGAGCCGCTCCTGACGAAGCTTCCGAACCCGCGGGAGAACTGGACGCGCACGTGAGCCTGACGGCGCTCGAGCGGCCGGCGGCGGGTGAGCCGGACGGCGCGCTCGTCCTCTTCCATGGGCGCGGCGCCGACGAGCGAGATCTCTATCCGCTGCTCGACGCGCTCGACCCGGAGCGGCGCCTCCAGGGGTACACGCCACGCGGGCCGCTTGCGCTTCCACCGGGTGGTGCGCACTGGTACGTCGTGCCGCGCATCGGGTATCCGGACCCGGAGACGTTCCGGATCGGCTACACGGCGGCGGCGGAGTGGCTCGACACGCTGCCGTTCCCGGCGGAGCGCATCGTGCTCGGCGGGTTCTCGCAGGGGGCGGTCATGGCCTACGCGCTCGGGCTCGGCAAGGGCCGCCCGCGGCCGGCGGCGCTCATGGCGCTGAGCGGCTTCATCCCGACGGTCGACGGCTGGGAGCCGGACCTCGAGTCGCCGTTCCCGCCGATCGCGATCGTGCACGGCGAATACGACCCGGTGATCCCCGTCGAGTTCGCGCGCCGCGCGCGTGCTCTGCTCGAGGAGGCGGGCGCCCGGCCGCTTTACAGGGAGGTACCGGTCGACCACACGATCGACCCGTCGGTGCTCCCCGAGCTCCAGCAGGTGGTGGCCGCAGTTCATTCGGTCTAGGCTCCTCGCACCGCGCAATCAAGGAGGAGCACATGCGGAAAGCCACCGTCCTATCGGCCCTGCTGGTCCTGGCAGTACTCGCCGTCGTTGGGTCTGCGGGTGCAAGCAGGCAAGCCGGGACATTCACGTACTGCACGGATCCCACCTTCCCGCCGATGGAGCTCGCGACGGCGAGCGGCAAGATCACGGGTTTTGACGTCGACATGGCGCAGGCGCTCGCCCAGACATGGGGCGCAAATGCGACGCCCGTGAAGACGGCGTTCCCCGGGCTCATTCCTGCGCTGGACGCCAAGAAGTGCGACGCCGTGATCAGCGGCATCTTCATCACGCCTGACCGCACCAAGCAGGCCGGCGCGGTGTCCTACATGCACTCGCATCGCGTGATCATCGTGAAGGCGGGCAACCCCAAGCACGTCACGAGCCCGAACGGCCTCAAGGGCCTGAACGTCGCCGTGCAGGGTGGCACGAAGTACGAGCAGTACCTCAAGACGCTGAAGGCCAAGATCGGCTTCTCGTTGCAGAGCTATCCCGGTGACAACGACGCCGTCGCACAGGTGCTGCTCGGCCGGGCCGACGCGGTCCTGACGCAGGACACTTCGTTCGCGTACCAGGCGGGCAAGCATCCCGGCAAGATCGCGATCGGCTACACGTTCGGCGCGCCCGACGCGTTCGGCGTGTACTTCCGCAAGGGAGATGCCGTCGGGAAGCAGATCGACGACGGCTTGCGGCAACTGCGTTCGACCGGCAAGCTCAAGGCGCTCGCGACGAAGTACAAGATCCCCGCCGCCGACGTCAAGTAGCCGGACGGTCGCCCGCTCGTGCTCGCGAGCTTCGACACGCATCTGTTCTGGCAAGCGCTCTCCTCCGGTCCGTACTGGAGGGGAGCGCTTACCGCGCTCGAGCTCACCGCGGCGTCGCTCTCGACGGCGATCGTTATCGGCTTCATCGTCGCTCTCGGCGTCCTCAGCACGCGGCGGTGGGTGAGGTCGCTCGCCTGGATCTACAACTGGTTGTTCCGCGCGACGCCGACGCTCCTGCAGCTGTTCTTCATCTGGTACGCATTGCCGCAGATCTGGAGCGGCTTCGCCGCGAGCTGGTTCACGCCCTTCTTGGCGGCGTGGATCGCGCTCTCGCTGAACGAGGCGGCGTACATGTCGGAGATCATTCGCGCCGGGCTGCTCTCGGTCGACGCGGGGCAGGAGCTCGCAGGGCGCGCACTCGGTATGTCGCGACGCCAGATTCTGCGCAAGGTCGTCGTGCCGCAGGCCGTGCGAATCGTCATCCCGCCGACGGGCAACGAATTCATCACCCTGCTCAAGCTGACGTCACTCGCGTCGGTGATCTCGCTGCACGAGCTGCTGACGGCCGCCAATGAGCTCGCGTCGGCGACGTTCCGCTACAACGAGACGCTGCTCGCAGCGCTCGTGTACTACCTCGCCATCGTGAGCGTGCTGATGGTGGTGCAGGCGCGGCTCGAGCGACGGTTCACGTGGACGTCCGGCGGCCGTCGGCGACGCGCCGGCGTCACGCCAAGCCCCGTTCCTGCGCTCTCCCACGACGCCCGATGACGATGCTTCGCGCAGCTGACGTCCACAAGCGCTACGGCGATCTCGAAGTGCTGCGCGGCGTCACGTTCGAGGTCGAGCCGGGCGAGGTGAAGGTGGTGATCGGGCCGTCCGGCTCCGGAAAGTCGACGCTCCTCCGTTGTCTGTGCCTGCTCGAGGAACCGGAGTCGGGGGACGTCTCGCTCGGAGGCAGCCGTCCCGGGCCGGGCGAGGTCGGCATGGTGTTCCAGCGCTTCAACCTGTTCCAGAACATGACCGCGCTCACGAACGTCATGTCGGGGCTCGTCACCGTGCGGGGGCTCTCGAAGGCGGACGCGCGCGACCAGGCGATGGAGTTCCTCCAGCGCGTCGGGCTCGCCGACAAGGCCGCGCAGTATCCAGACGAGCTCTCGGGCGGCCAGCAGCAGCGTGTCGCGATTGCGCGCGCACTCGTCATGCGGCCGAAGGCGATGCTCTTCGACGAGCCGACGTCCGCGCTCGACGTCGAGCTCGTGCGCGAAGTGCTCGACGTGATGGAGTCGCTCGCACGTGAGGGTATGACGATGGTCGTCGTCTCGCACGAGCTGCGGTTCGCCCACCGCGTCGCGAGCTCGGTGCTGATGATGGACGACGGCCTGATCGTCGAGGAGGCTCCGCCGGCGGAATTCTTCTCCGCGCCGAAGCACGAGCGGACGCGGCGCTTCCTCTCGCTCGTCGAGTGAAGCTGCTGCTGCTCCAGGGCGAGTATCCGGAGGCCGAGCTCGCCGGTTTCGAGGTGGTCTCCGCCCCGCAGGACGACGTCGTCGCGGTGCTGACGATGCCGACGCACCCGGTGGGGGAGAAGCTGATGGCGCAGCTGCCGGCTCTGCGCGTCGTCGGAACGGCCAGCGTCGGCTTCGACCACGTGGACCTCGAAGCGGCGGAGCGCCGCGGCGTCGCGGTTGTCAGCGTGCCCGACTACTGCACCGAGGAGGTCGCCGACCACACGCTCGCGCTGCTCTACGCGCTGCTGCGAGGCGTCGTCGAGCTCGATCGCCGAGTTGCACGCGGCGAATGGGATGCGAAGGCCGCCGGCCCGCTGCGAACGCTCGCCGGCAGGCGTGTCGGGATCGTCGGCCTCGGCCGGATCGGGAACGCCGTCGCGACGCGGCTGCTCGCGCTCGGGGCGGAGGTGTGGGCGACCGACGTGCTGCCGGTTGCCCGCGACGGCGTGCAACTCGTCGAGCTGGACGAGTTGCTGACGGAGTGCGAGGCGGTCACGCTGCACGTTCCGCTGACGAAGGAGACCCGCGGGCTCATCAGGAGCAGGGAGATCGCGTCGATGCGCTCCGGCGCCCTGCTCGTCAACACGTCGCGCGGCGGCGTGGTGGATGCCGGCGCGGTGCTGCAGGCGTTGCGCAGCCGGCACCTCGGCGGCGCGGCGCTCGACGTCTTGCCGAACGAGCCGCCGCCGGCGCCGCCGCTTGCCCCGAACCTGATCGTGACGCCGCACGCCGCGTACTACAGCGAAGCCTCTGAAGAGCGGTCGTACCGGCTTTGCATTGCGCGCGTCCGCGAAGTCCTTGGCGCGTAGGGCCGGTGTACGGGGGTGGCGTTCAGGGACATCGGCCGGCGCTGACAGGCGCATGTGTGCACATGTGCCGTGGGCGTGTGATCACACGCCCACCCGTTCTTCGCGTGGCGTTGCTCGAGCCGACGACCCGGTTACTGGCCGGGGTGCGGCAACGAGGACGTGTCGACGACCTCGAAGTCCGAGCCCTTGATGCCGCCGAGGGTGTGCAGCGCGTCGTTCGACCAGTGCGGGTCGGGCGCGCCGCTGATGTACCAGTTCGAGCCGTTGTCGGCGAGGATCATCCCGTAGGTCTTGAGTGCCTGGAGCACGATTCGCGCCTGGCGCGGGTAGCCCGAGATGTCCACGCCCGCCTTCAGGCGCACCCTGGTGCCCATCGGCGGCAGCGACGGGTCGTCGGAGCTCGACGCGAAGTGGCGCGCGGGGTAGACGTACGAGCGGCGTGTCCGCGAGGCCGTGAAGCGCAGGGCGTGGTCGATCGTGCCGCGCGCGACCTCGTCGTAGCGCGCGAGGCCGGGGAAGATCGGCAGCCCCGCGGCGTCGGCCGACGTCCATCCCGCCGGTCGCACGGCGTTCGAGCGCAGGTTCCAGATCGCGCCCGAGCCGGCCTTCCAGCCGCTGCCCTTGGGATAGAGCGCGTACAGCTCGTAGAGCTTGCAGGCGTCGCGATCGACGAGCAACGCGTGACGGTCGCCGTCGGAGGCGCGGCCACCCTCGATGTGCACCGTCTTCGGGATCGGGTACGGCCCCTTGTCGGACTCGTCTGCGTAGTCGAATGCGAGCCGACTGCGCGGCGTCGTCTTCGAGACGACGTCGAAGGGGATACCGATCGGCTGCCCGTCGTAGAGACCGGCGCCGAAATCGGGATGAAGCCCCGTCGTCGTGCCCATCGAAGCGATGAGTTGTGCAGAGTCCGCGGCGACGGGCAGCGTGTCGACGCGCTGGTTCCACGCGTTCGACGCGGGGAAGATCGTGCAGCGAGAGGCCCCGGGCAGGCGCAGCGCGTGGGCTGACGAGCTGGAGAGAACGACGAGGATCAGCGGCAGCAACGCACCGCCGACGACGATCGGCCTTCGCATCAGCTCGAGGGTACCCGGCATCGGACCCGGCGGTCGACGCGCTCAGACATCGGCGGGCAACGTCACTGTGACCCGCGTGCCTTCCCCTTCTTGGCTCTCGAGGACGATCGTGCCGTCGTGCTGCTCGACGAGCGCGCGCGAGATCGCCAGGCCGAGACCAGTGCCGGCGATCGCACCCTGCGTTGCGTTGCTCGAGCGGAAGAACCGTGAGAACACCTGGCCCTGCTCGCTTGCCGGAATGCCGATCCCCGTGTCGGCGACGACGAGACGAACGTTGCCGACGCCGTCTTCGACACTGACGGTGATCGCGCCGCCCGCGGGCGTGAACTTCACTGCGTTCGTGACGAGATTGTCGATCACCTGGGAGAGGCGTCGCGCATCGCCGCGAACGCGTGAAGGGTGATCTGTGACGAGCTCGATCGCAATGGCGTTCTCCGCGGCGATCGGGCGCAGCGCCTCGACGGACTGAGACGCGAGCTTGGCGAGGTCGAGCCACTCGGGCTCGAGCTCGACGCGGCGGGCCTCGATCTGCGCGATCAGGAGCAGTTCTTCCACGAGCTGGTGCAATCGCGCCGTGCTGCGCCGAATCACGTCGAGATACGTTCGTCCGCTTTCGCCGAGCCCGTGTTCTTCGTCCTGCAGCATCTCGAGAAAGCCGGAGATCGACGTCAGCGGAGTGCGCAGCTCATGCGAGACCGTTGCGACGAACGCGTCGCGCATGCGGTCGAGTTCTCGGTCGGCGGTGACATCGCGCAGCGTCCAGACTCGCCCGACGATGTCGCCGACCTGATTCTGCACCGGTGCCGTGTAGCCGCGGAAGACCCGTCCCGTGCCCGCGAGCTCGAACTCGTCGCTCGTCTCCGCGTCCACGGAGTGGGCGAGCTCGGTCATCCGCTGTCGGTAGCGCTCCGGCTCGGCGACTCGGTCCGACATCGCGAGCAGCCGCTCGGGAACCGTGCCCACCTGCGGTATGCCGAGCTCCACGCTGAGCCGGCGGAGCCGGACGTTTGCAATCAGCAGGTTTCCCTCCGCATCGGTCAGACAGATCCCGTCGAGGGTCGAGTCGATGAGCGCGGATTGCAAGGCCGAGACGTTGCGGTGCAACGCCTCGCTCTTGCGCAGCCGCTCGCCGACGATGCCCGAGCCGACGCCCAGCACGGCGAACGACACGAGACGGACGATGAGAGGCCCCGCGGCGAGCGACCCGTTCTCGATCTCCGAGATGGTGATCCACAGACCGGTTGCGACGCCCGTGATGGCGAGACCGCCGATGACGCCCGAGTCGAGCCCGACGAGTCCGATCCACGGCGTGAAGGCGACTGCGCCGAGCGTCGGCAGCGCGTCGAAGACGACCATCGCGCCGAACGTCAGGCCGAGCGCGGCGGACGCGAAGGCCGTGATCAGTGTCGGGCGGCGGACGAGGGACGGAAGCGTCACAGCGCGGTTGATCGTAGTGGCGACTCAGTAACGCCGAGGAGCCGGCGAGGAGCCCTCCACCGCGCCGTCATCCTCGTCGTTCTTCTCCTCACCGCTCTTGTTGCCGTAGAAGAGGAAGACGAAGACGAACGAGGCCGCCAGCAGTCCGAGGAGCAGCGGCGAGCGCAGGTACTGGAGCACCACGACTGCCTGCGGGATCTGCAGCGCTGCGGAGCCGACGATGTCGCCGGACTTCGGCCGCCACACGTCTGGAGCCGTTCTGTTGTCGCCCTGCACGACGAAGCCGTGCCTCGCGTCACCGCCGACGATCCGGTGGATGACTTGAGCGCCTGCCGCCACGTCGCCCTTCGGAACGCGGTAGGCGATGATGTCGCCCTTCTCATAGTTCTTGTGCCGCTCGACGAGGATCATGTCGCCGGTGTGGTAGAGCGGGTTCATGCTGGTTCCGGAGACGAGCACGTAGCCGGCCGGCCCGCCGAGCGACTGCGGCCGCAGGAACATCGCCCAGAACACGCAGGCGGCGAGCACGAGCAGCAGAGACACGATGCTCCAGGTGCGCTTGAGCGCGGTGCGCAGCGACGGCCTGCCGACCTTGAGCGCAGGCGGTGTCAACGCGAGCTCGCGTGACCAGTCGTTCGCCGGCTTGCCGAGGAGATCGGCGAGATCCGTGACGACCCACTTACTTCTCATAGTTGATCACCAGCTGCGGGCGAAGACTCGTCGTGGTGGCCTCCACCGAGTTGAAGACGGTCAAGTTGGCGAGTGCCGTCGATCCCTCGTCGTCGATTCGCCAGCCGAAGTTCGCAGTCGGATTCTTGATGAGGGCGTCGACGTCGATCGTGACCGGGATGCTCAGCGTCGCGCCGCTCGTCGTACCGGTGGCGAACGTGGTCGTCGGGCTGGCTCCGAAGGGGAGTGCGAACGCCTGGACCGCCGTGAGCGTTCCGCTCCAGGTCGCGAGGACCGGCGTGAGCGTGAGGGTGCGCGAGTTGGTGGCCGGAGTCTTCACGACGAGCTTCAGCGTTGCGGTGTCCGCCCCGCCGCTGGTCGGGATCGCGCAGGTCGAGAGATTGAAGCGGATGAACGACCAGGCTCGTGAGCCGAGGTCGGCGCGCACGCTCAGCGTCGCCGAGCTGCCGAAGCTCGACCCGGTTGCGGTTTCGGTGACGTAGGTGTCCGTGATCGCGGACGCGGCCGTGAGGGTGCAGGTTCCCTTCGTGAGGGTCTGCGATCCCGTCCAGAGATGCCAGGAGCCGATGCCGAGCGTCGCCGCGAAGGCTGTGGCTGTGCCGGCGCCGATGGTGGCCGCAATGACAACGGCGATCACACGGGTCTTCATGACCCGACCACCGCGAAGCTGAACTTGAGGATGCCGGTGGCCGAGACGCTCGTGCCGAAGTTCGCAACCGAGGCCGCGATCGATGCCGAGCAAGTCGTCGTGCAGCTGCCGATGACGCCGCTGCCGGTGCCGAGCGAGACATTCGAGGCGCCGACGAGTGTGATGGTCAGCGTCTCTCCGGAGCAGGCGAGCGGGATCGAGCCGACGTCGACCCTCGTGACCTTCCCGGCGTTGTCGACAGTGCGACTCGCGCTGAGCGACGAGACGCCGCACGAGGTGACGACCGTGTTTCCCGCCGCCAGGGTGTTCGAGGTGAGCGTGAGCGTCGCGGCTGCCGCGGTGCCGGCGAGGGTCGCGGCGACCAGGAGGCAGAGGACGAGGGTCTTGGAGAGGAACTTCATCGCACTGAGAGCATCGTCCCGGCCTCGATGAATAACGGTGCACCGTCGGTATGGGGACCGTATGACCGTAGGAAGCCGAAGAAGCCGGAAGGGCGCCCGTTTGGGCGCCCTTCCATGTCATCCGCCGGTACGGAGACCGGTTCTTAGCCGTTGATGGCGACGCTCACGCCGGTGACGGCCGCGGCCGAAACCGTGGCGCCGGGGGTGAGAGCGAGCGTGCCGCCGCCGACCGGGACGACTCCGGCGATCGTGTTGAGGTTGGCGTTCGACGCTCCGGTCAGGGTGACCGAGATTGCCTTGCCGGCGCACAGGGTGTCGAGGTTCGTCACGTTGACGGTGGAGACCTTGTACCCGCCCGTCGTCGAGTCATACGCGACGGCGTAGGTGCCGGTCGGGGTGCCGGTCGTCTGGCAGGACGCGACGCTCGCGTTGCCGGCGCTCAGTGTGTTGGTGCCGACGCTGAGGGTGGCGGCGAAGCCGTAGACGGCTCCGAAGATGGTGAGGGCGAGGACGACCGCGAGGATCGTGCGGCGCTTGGCGAGGGTCTTGAGTGTCTTGGTCATGTGAGGCTCCTTGTTTTCCGTACCGGGCGGACGGGGTTGTCCGATGCCCACACCATCGGCGGTCGTTCGATGAATCCGAGGGCACCTGCGGCATGAGGACGGTATGAGCGGCGTACGCCGGCCACGGCACGAAAAAGGGCGCCCACTGGGCGCCCTTTCGCGTGTTCCGCCGGTACGGAGACCGTTTGGTGCGTGGCTTAGCCGTTGATCGCGACGCTGACGCCGGTGACCAGCGCGGCCGAGATCGTGCCCGGGACAGCCAGGGCGATCGAGGTGCCAGAGATCGTGCCGGGGATTGTGGCGAGGTTGGCGTTCGACGCGCCGGTCAGGGTGACCGAGATCGCCTTCGTGTTGCAGCCGACATCGATGCCCGTCACGTTGACGGTCGAGACCTTGTAGCCGGGGAGGGTCGAGTCATACGCGACGGCATACGTGCCGGTCGGGGTGCCGCTGGCCTGGCAGGACGCGACGGACGCGTTGCCGGCGCTCAGTGTGTTGGTGCCGACGCTGAGGGTGGCGGCGAAGCCGTAGACGGCTCCGAAGATGGTGAGGGCGAGGACGACCGCGAGGATCGTGCGGCGCTTGGCGAGGGTCTTGAGTGTCTTGGTCATGTGAGGCTCCTTGTTTTCCGTACCGGGCGGACGGGGTTGTCCGATGCCCACACCATCGGCGGTCGTTCGATGAATCCGAGGGCACCTGCGGCATGAGGACGGTATGAGCGCAGACATGCGAAAGGCGCCCATCAGGCGCCTCGTGTCGTTCGCTATGCGGCTTCTGGCCTGGGTCAGCCGTTGATGCCGACGCTGACGCCGGTGACGTTCGCCGCTGCGACCGTGGCGAGCGGGCTGAGCGTGAGCGTGCCGCCGCCGGCCGGAACGACGCCCGTGACCGTCGCGAGAACCGCGTTCGCCGCGCCGGTCAGCGTGACGGAGACCGCCTTCGTCGCGCAGGCTCCGTCCAGGTTGTGCACCGTGATCCCGGCGACGGAGTACCCGCCCAGAGCAGGGTTATAGGCGATCGAGTAGTTGCCGGTGGGGCTGCCCGTGTCCTGGCAGGACGCAACGGAGGCGTTGCCGGCAGCGAGTGGGCTCGTGCCGACGCTGAGGGTTGCGGCGAAGCCGTACACCGTGCCGAAGATCGTGAGGGCCAGGAGGATCGCAGCGAATGTCTTGTGCCTCCCGAGAATCGTGCTCGCGCGAGCCGAGCGGTGCGGGAAGGGCACTGCGATCTCCACACCCGGAGCATCCGTCAGCCTGTGCGGCCTGGCCATCCCTATCGCGGCGCTGTGAGGCGGGCTTTCCGCTCGGGAATGTCACCCTTCCGGGCGCCTACAGCTCGACTTGCGGGTACCTCGCCCGAACCGTGTCGATGAACGCCGCGAGCTCGTCGGCCATCGCCGCGTCGGCGATCTCGAGCACGTTCTCCGCGTTTCGCTCGCCCGAGTGGGAGAGGTTGAAGCTCCCGACGAACACGATGTCGTCGGCGACGGTCACCTTCGCGTGCATGAAGTCGTGCACCGAATCGGGCGAATACGGCGTGGAATGCTTGCCGGAGAAGGGTGCGCGGCCCAGCACCGTCCGTAGGAGAGGCTCTTTCCAGGGTGCGTTTCCGTTCATTTGCCACTGGTGGATCACCTCGAGCACCTGCGTCTGGTCGACGACCCCGGCAACGTCGACCTTGCCGTCCCCGACCACCTGGGCGAGCGTGGCGAGGATCGGCGCGGATGAGAGCACCGGCGACGCGATCCGGACGCGGGTCTGTGCGGTCCCGATCGCCTTGGCGATCCGGTGCGCGAGCCGCTCGCCGCGGCCCGGGCAGAACCAGGCGCGCACACTCGTTGCGCCCACCTGGAACGGCGCCGTGTCGACCTTGCCGCTGTGCTCGACGTTCCGCCCGGCCCACAACTGCTCGAAATCGACGCCGAAGCGGGCCGCGAGCTCGGCGGACTCCGCCGTGAGGATCACGTTCTCCTCGCGCGTCCATGAGTCGACCGTCCAGTTCGTCGAGCCCGTCCAGACCGCCGTGCGGTCGCGCACGATGTATTTGTGGTGCATCAGGTCGGGCACCCCCGGGATGGCCGCTGTCGGAAACGGGAGTGACTCGATCAAGCCCGGCTCCGTCCGCGGCGGGGGCGGGACCGGCACCGGGTGGTCGTCCTGCTCGAAGTTGTAGGCGAGCCGCACAGCGACGCCGCGCGCGGCCGCCTTGGCGAGCGCATCGAGGAGAACAGGCCCGGTGGGTTCCGGGAGCCGGATGTCGTAGATCGCGATGTCGAGGCTGTGCTGCGCCGCGGAAAGCCAGTCGGCGAGTACCTGGACGATCTCCGCGGCGGTCTGGCCGCCGTCGGTGAGAGTCCTGAGCTCGATCAGGAAGCCTTGGCCGCGCGCATCGCCGCCTTGTGGGCGCGCTTTGCGGCCTGATACTCCGCGAGCGACTCGGGCGAGTCGACGTCGCCGAGCGTCATGTGCTCGGGCGCCATGCCCTGCGCCGCCGGCACGCCGAAGCGCTTCTCGAGGATGACGCCGAGCGTTCGCACCGTCATGTCGCCGAACCCGGGGAGCGCGCCCGCGCGCCGTCTCAGGTCGTCGGCGTCCGCGGCCTCGGTCCAGAGCCGCTCGGCATGCCCGCCGTACTCGTCGGTGACGATGCGGGCGATGTCCTGCACGCGGGAGGCCATCGAGCCCGGGAAGCGGTGGATCGCCGGCTTCTCCTTGAAGGCGGCCTCGACCTCGGCCGGGTCGGTGGCCGCGATCGCCGTCGGGTCGAGCGTGCCGAGGCGCTGCTTCAGCCGTAGCGGCCCCGCGAACGCCTGCTGCACCGTGACCTGCTGGTCGAGCGCGACACCCATGAGCAGCGCGAACGGGTCGGCTGCGAGCAGCCGGCAGGCCTCTTCGTCGTCCGTGAAATAGAGGGCCTCCGGCGCAGCCACGTAGCCGATTCTACGCGGGGTAGGCTGGCTGTGTGGACCCGCTCACCGTCTTTTCCGAGGCAACGCGCGAGTGGTTCGCGCGGGCTTTCGACGGGCCGACACCGGCACAGCAGAAGGGCTGGCCGGTCATCGCGTCGGGCGCGAACACGCTGATCCAGGCGCCGACCGGCTCGGGCAAGACGCTCGCCGCGTTCCTCTACGCCATCGACCGCTTGACGCCGACACCCGGCGCCGGCCTTCGTGTGCTCTACGTCTCGCCGTTGAAGGCGCTCAACTACGACGTCGAGCGCAACCTACGGGGTCCGCTCGCCGGGCTCCAGTCGCAGCTCAGCGTCGCTGTACGCACGGGTGACACACCGCAGAAGGAGCGCGCGGCGATGCTCCGCACCGCGCCGGACATCCTCATCACGACGCCGGAGTCCCTCTTCCTGATGCTGACGTCGCGTGCGCGTGAGCTTCTACGCACCGTCGACACGGTGATCGTCGACGAGGTACACGCCGTCGCCGGCACGAAGCGGGGTGCACACCTTGCTCTTTCGCTCGAGCGGCTGCAGCGCCTCGTCGGCGACCGCCCGATCCAGCGCATCGGACTGTCGGCGACCCAGCGGCCGCTCGAGGAGATCGGGCGGTTCGTCGGCGGGGGCCGGCCGATCGAGCTCGTCGACGCGGGCGTCGCGAAGCAGCTCGACCTGCAGGTCGTCGTGCCGGTCGAGGACATGCGCGAGCTCGGATCCACGGGGCAGCCGATGGACGTCGACGCGCAGGCGCAACCCAGCGTCAACTCGATCTGGCCGTCGATCTATCCCGCACTCCTCGAGCTCGTTCGTGAGCACCGGTCGACGATCGTCTTCGTGAACAACCGACGGCTTGCCGAGCGGCTTGCCTTGCGCCTGAACGAATTGGCCGAGGAAGACGTCGCGCGTGCCCATCACGGCTCGCTTGCACGCGAGCAGCGCATCGTGATCGAGGAAGATCTGAAGGCAGGCCGCATTCCCTGTCTCGTCGCGACGTCGTCGCTCGAGCTCGGCATCGACATGGGCGCCGTCGATCTCGTCGTGCAGGTCGAGTCGCCGAAGTCCGTCGCGCGCGGCCTGCAGCGCATCGGTCGCGCCGGTCACACGCTGGACGCGGTGTCGAAGGGACGCATCTTTCCCAAGTTCCGTGCGGATCTGTTGGAGTCCGCCGTCGTCGTGCAGCGGATGCGCGAGGGTGCGATCGAGGAGACCCAGATTCCACGAAACCCGCTCGACGTCCTCGCGCAGCAGATCGTCGGCATCTGCGCCGAAGAGGAGATCGAGGTCGGCGAGCTGCACGCGCTCGTCCGCCGTGCATATCCGTTCGCGGAGCTTTCACGTGCGCAACTCGAGAACGTGCTCGACATGCTCGCGGGCCGGTATCCGTCCGACGAGTTCGCGGAGCTGCGTCCACGCATCGTGTGGGATCGCACCGCTGGCGTCGTGCGCGGCCGCGAGGGCGCGCGCCGCCTTGCGGTGACGAACGCCGGGACGATTCCCGACCGCGGCCTCTTCGGCGTGTTCATCGTCGAGGGCGGCGGTCGAGTCGGTGAGCTCGACGAGGAGATGGTCTACGAGGCGCGAGCGGGACAGGTCATCATGCTCGGCGCGTCGTCGTGGCGCATCGAGGAGATCACCCGCGACCGCGTACTCGTCTCACCGGCGCCCGGCGTGCCGGGAGCCGTCCCGTTCTGGAAGGGCGAGGGTGTCGGCCGGCCGTACGAGCTCGGTGCGGCGATCGGCAAGTTCTCGCGCGAGATACTCGGCGCATCCGAGGCGAAGGCAACGGCGCGGCTCGTCGACGACGTCGGGCTCGACCCGTTCGCTGCGCGCAACCTCTTGACGTTCCTGCAGGACCAGCAGCGCGCAACCGGCGTCGTCCCATCGGATCGCACCGTCGTCGTCGAGCGGTTCCGCGACGAGATCGGCGACTGGCGCGTCTGCATCCTCACGCCGTTCGGAGCGCGCGTGCACGCGCCGTGGGCGATGGCGGTCGGCGCGCGTCTCCGCGACTCGCTCGGGATCGAGGTGCAGTCGATCTGGTCGGACGACGGCATCGCGTTCCACCTTCCCGACTCCGACGCGCCACCCGCGACCGATCTGTTGCTGCTCTCGACGGAGGAGCTCGACGAGCTCGTGCTCGCGGAGGTCGGACAGACCGCGCTCTTCGGCGCGCGCTTCCGTGAGAACGCAGCGCGGGCGTTGCTGATCCCGCGCCGCCGGCCGGGCGAGCGCTCGCCGCTCTGGCAGCAGCGACTGAAGGCTCAGGGCCTGCTGCAGGTCGCGCGCAAGTACGCGAGCTTCCCGATCGTGCTCGAGACGTACCGCGAATGCCTGCAGGACGTCTTCGACCTTCCGGCGCTGAAGAAGCTCCTGCACGGATTGCGCACGCGTGAGATCGATCTCGTCGAGGTGGAGAGCGCAAGCGCCTCGCCGTTCGCGTCGTCGCTCCTGTTCGACTACATCGCGACCTACATGTACGAGGACGACACGCCGCCGGCCGAGCGTCGCGCACAGGCGTTGTCCCTCGATCGCGATCTGCTGAAGGAGCTTCTCGGGCAGGAAGAGCTGCGCGAGCTCATCGACGTCGATGCGCTCGCCGAGGTCGAGGCGTCGTTGCGGCCGATGGCCAAGAACCCCGATCACCTGCACGACCTGCTGCGGCTCCGCGGCGACCTGCGCGTCGGCGAGTTCGACGAGGTGCACGGGGCCATCCTCGAAGCAGAACGGCGAGCGGTGCGCGTCCGCGTTACCGGCGAAGAGCGTCTGATCGCGGTCGAGGATGCCGGTCGGTATCGCGACGCACTCGGCGTCATGCCGCCGTCCGGCCTTCCCGAAGTGTTTCTCGAAGGCGGGCCTGACTCGCTACGCCAGCTCGTACAGCGGTATGCGCGCGGGCGCGGCCCGTTCACCACACGACAGGTCAATGAGTGGTTCGGCGTCGACGTCGAGTCTCACCTGCGTGAGCTCGAGCGCGAAGAGAAGCTCGTGCGTGGCGAGCTGCGCCCAGGCGGCGTCGAGCGCGAGTGGTGCGAGCCCGACGTGTTGCGACGGCTGCGTCGTGCGTCGCTTGCCGCTCTTCGTCGCGAGATCGAGCCCACGGAGCAGGCGGCGCTCGGCCGTTTCCTCCCCCACTGGCACGGGATCGACCGTCGCGCAACGCTACGTGAGGCGTTGATCCCGCTGCAGGGACTTGCGCTGCCGGTGTCGTTGTGGGAGTCGGAGGTGCTCCGCCGCCGCGTTCCGTCGTACCGGCCGGAGCAACTCGACCAGCTCTGCGCGTCGGGTGAGCTCGTGTGGGCAGGGGCGGGCCTCGACCGCGTGGCGGTGTTCTTCCGCGAGGACGCGCCGCTGCTCGGGCAGCCGTCGGGCACGACGCCGCCGGAGGGAGAGGCGTACGACGCCATCCGCGCTGCGCTGACGTCCGGCGCTCTCTTCTGGTTCGACCTGCTCGAGGCAACCCAGCTCGAAGACGCGATAGCTCTGCCGGCACTGTGGGATCTCGTGTGGGCCGGCGAGGTGACGAACGACGCGTGGCAGCCGCTGCGGGCGGAGCGCCGCTACCAGACACCGCGTGCCGACCGCCGCGTGCGCCGCTTCTCTCGTGCACGGTCGGCAGCCGTGACCGCGACCCAGGGCCGCTGGTCGCTCGCGACGGGGTTGTTCGCCGGCGCCGAGCCGGACCGGCGTGCGCTCGCAGAGTTGTTGCTCGAACGGCAGGGAATTGTCACGCGCGACAGCGTGCGCGGTGAGGGGATCCCCGGCGGCTACGGCGCGGTCTACTCGGAGTTGCGTGCGCTCGAGACGCTGGGCACGTGCCGTCGCGGCTACTTCGTCGAGGGTCTCGGCGGTGCGCAGTTCGCGCTCGGCGGCGCGGTCGAGCGTTTGCGCGAGCTGCGGCCGCGCGACGGGGAGGAGGCCGAGCCGCTCGTGCTCGCGGCCGCCGATCCCGCGCAGCCCTACGGTGCCGCGCTGCCGTGGCCGAAGCGCGCCGGTGCCCGTGCGGCCCGTGTTGCAGGCGCGCACGTCGTGCTTCTCGGCGGCGAGCCCGCGCTCTTCGTCGAGCGCGGCGGCCGTTCGCTCGTCCCGCTGCGGGAGCCCGACGAGGAGTGGCTGCGCCCGGCGCTCGCCGCGCTCGTCGACCACGTGAAGCGCGGCGGCGCAAAGCGCCTGGCCGTCGAGCGCTTCGACAGCGAGGCGGTCGTCGACTCGATGATCATGCCGCTCCTCATCGAGGCGGGCTTCCTCGCCGGCCCGCGCCGCGCCGTCCTCCGCGCCTGACGTTTCCGTGACGCTCTCCTAACGGTGACAGTCACCGTTAGGAAACCGTCACGAGTCCTCAACGGCGAAAAGACCGTGTCCGACAGCTGAGGCATCCCGTGTCGGACACTTCTGGGCGCTCCGGTGTCGGACACTTTTGGGCCTTCAGGTGTCGGACACTTTTGGGCCTTCAGGTGTCAGACACTTCGAGCCTTCAGGTGTCAGACACTTTTCGGGCGAAAAGTGTCTGACACTGTTGAGAAGCGAGAGCATGTCCGCCTAGGCGCAGCTGGGCGTCCGCGCGTCGCCGCATCGAGGCTCAGTGCTGCGCGGCTTCCGTCTCGGCGACGAGCGTGCGCACGAGCTCGCGCACCGGAAGCTCGCGTGCCCGCGGCGCGGCGGTGCCACCGAGGTAGAAGCCGTAGCCGTCGACCGTCGCGAGGTCGGCGATGACGGCACGCTGAAGCGGATACGGCAGCGGCTCTCCCGCAGCGGCGAGCTCCGTGATGAACGGCGTGCGCGCCGCTCGCCCCGGGCGCCCGGAATACGCGGGCGTGACGATCGTGTCGCCCTGCCGCAGCGCGTCGAGCCACGCGCGCGGCGCCGCGCACTCCGGCGTGAAGAGAAACGCGGTGCCGAGCTGGACGGCTCCGGCTCCGGCCGCCAGCGCTGCGGCGATGCCCGCGCCGTCGACGATCCCACCGGCGGCGAGCACCGGCACCGACACGGCCGCGACCACGGCCGGCAGCAGCTCGGCGAGCGGCACGAGCGACTCGTCGAACGAGCCGAGGAACGTGCCACGGTGCCCGCCCGCCTCGGCGCTCTGCACGACGACCGCATCGACGCCGGTTGCCTCGAGCGCCTGGGCCTCCGCGACCGTCGTCGCCGTTCCGAGCACCACGATTCCCGCCTCGCGCAGCGGCGCCGGGTCGATCGGACCGAAGGTCGAGCTGAACACTGCCGGCCGCTCCTCCAGCACGACGGCGAGTTGATCGTCGAACGACCACGCGGGCCGTTGCGGCTCGGGCGCCGGACCGAGCCCGGCCCGCGCGCGGTGCGGCGCGAGCAACGCCTGCAGTGCGGCGATCCGCTCGGCGGACGCTTCCGGCCGCGGCAGCGGCGCGAAGAGGTTCACCGCGAACGGCCGATCGGTCATCCCGCGCGTCTCGCGTATTGCTGCCCGCAGCGCGTCGGGCGAGAGCGGCGCGCCTGCGATCGACCCGAGCGCGCCTGCCTCCGACACGGTGGCCGCGAGCGACACCGGCTGGACGTGCGCCATCGGCGCCTGCACGATCGGATGGCGGATGCCGAGCAGAGAGGTGAGCGTCACGCTGCGAGCAGCTTGTACCCGAGGCCGCGCACGGTGACGAGGCGCTCGGGCTTCGACGCGTCACGCTCGATCTTGCGCCGGAGGTTCGAGATGTGCACCTCGCACGCGTGCTCGTCGCCGACGTGCTCGCTCGCCCAGAGATGTTGCATCAGCTCACGCCGCGAGACGACGCTGTCCGGCTGCTCCGCAAGCAGCGCGAGCACCTTGAACTCCGACAGCGTCAGATGCACACGCTCGCCGTCCACGAGCACCTCGTGCCTGCCGAGGTCGATGTGAAGCCCACCGAGGCGGCGCACGGCGGTGCCCGCGCCGTTCGCACGGTCGAGCTCGCGTCGCCGCAGGATCGCGCGGACGCGACTGAGCAGCTCCGCGGTCGAGAACGGCTTCGTCACGTAGTCGTCGGCGCCGAGCTCGAGCCCGAGCACGCGGTCGATCTCCGCATCGCGCGCCGTGAGCATCAGGATCGGGACGTCGCTCTCGGCGCGCAGCGCGCGGCAGACGTCGGTGCCGGAGATCCCAGGCAGCATCACGTCGAGAATCACGATGTCGTAACTCGTCGCGCGCGCAGCTTCCAGTCCGGCGGCGCCGTCGCTCCGCTCCTCGACGTCGAAGCCCTCCCGCCGCAGCGTGAACGCGACGACGTCGAGCACGCCGGGATCGTCGTCGACGACGAGGACGCTCGCCGGCGCGGTCACGCCGGTACCGCCTCACGCACCGACGCCTGCTCGAGCACGATCCGCACCCGCGTGCCCTTGCCCGGGGCGGAGTCGAGCTCGATCCGCCCGTCGAGGCTGCGCACGGACTGCCGAACGATAGCGAGGCCGAGCCCGAAGCCCTCGGCGTCACGGTCCTGACCGCGGTAGAAGCGGTCGAACACGTGCCGCTGCGTGTCGGATGTCATTCCGATCCCGGTGTCCTCGACCTCCACGCGGAGAGTGTTCCCCGTCGCGTACGCCCTCAACACGACGTGGCCCTCTTGCGTGTGCTTCGCGGCGTTCTCGGCGAGGTTTCGCAGCACCTGCTCGAGGAGGTCGCGGTTCACGACGGCCTGGAGCTCCGGCGGGCACTCGATTCCGACGGCGACGCCGGCTGTCGGGCGCAGGTCGTCCGCCACCTCCTGCAGCAGCGGCCGGAGCGCAATCGGCTCCGAGCGCGGCCGTTCCTGTCCCGCGTGTGCACGCGCGAGCGTCAGCAGCGCGCGGGCAAGTCGCGCGAGTCGTGCGGCCTCGCGTTCGATGTGCCCGAGGAAGCGGTCGCGCTCGACGGGATCGTCCTTCGCTCCGGCTTGCAGCACCTCGACGGCGCCGATGATCGTCGTCAGCGGCGTACGAAGCTCGTGCGCGGCGTTCGAGACGAACTCCCGCTCCGCGAGCTCGCGGCGCTCTTGCTCGGTGAGGTCGTCGAGCACGATCAGCACGGTGTCGCCCTCCGGCTGCGCCGGGATGCCAACGAGAGTGAGCGCACGTTCCTCGTCGGGCGTGACGTGCGCTTGCGCGAGGGACGCGTTGGGGTCGAAGAGCCCGAGTGCGAAATCGCGCAGCGAGAAGCCGATCCACGGATCCGGCAGCGCGTCACCCTCGGTGAGCCGTCCGCCGAGCAGGCGCCGCGCTTCGGCGTTCGCGAACTGCACGACGAGGTCGGCGTCGACCGTCACGACACCCTCGTGCAGGCGCTCGAGCAACATGCGCAGGCGGTCGCGTTCGCCCTCGATCTGCCGGAACGAGCGTCGCAACTGGCGGCGCATCCGCTCGAAGCTCTGCGCGAGCGCCCCGAACTCATCGCGGTAGCGGTAGCGCATCGGCGACTCGAAGTCGCCGAGCGCGATCGCCTCGGCGGCCGCGGAGAGGCGGCGCAGACGCAGCGCGATCAGCTGCGCGAACAGCAGTCCGACGAGCACGCCGATCACGCCCGCAATGACGCCGGCGCGCAGCGCCTGGTCGCTGACGATCCCGACCGCCGCGGCGACGTCGGGCCGGACGTTGAGCGCGACCAGCGCGCCCAGAGCTGGTCCGTGCAGCGGAACGCCGGCGATGAAGACGCGCCCGTCCGACGTGCTGGCGCGATACCGGTTGCCCCGCAGCGCAGCCAGAAGCGCCGCATGCTCGCGCGACCCCTCGTGCACGGAGACGCCGCGCGGCGTCCCCTGCGCGCGCTCGACGCCGTGACGATCGAAGACGTGGAGCTCGAGATTCTGCCGTTGTGCGATCGCCGGGAGCTCGTCGGCAAGCTGGCCGTTGCGATCGGCGACGTTGACCTCGCTCGCGGCGATGACGGCGCTGTCGAGCGCAAGTTGCTGCGCGCGGTCGAGGAACGCATTCTGGGATTGCGTCGAGAACTGCGACACCACGAGCGCCGTCGACACAGCGGCCACGAGCGCGAACGCCACGCTCAGCCACCACCGGATGCCCATGAAGCGACGGGTCATACCGAGAGCTTAGGCCTAACCTATGGGGATGCCAGAAGGAGACTCGCTCCACCGGGCGGCTCGTCGGCTCCAGGTGCTCGCCGGACAGCGAGTCGAGGTCGAGACGCCGCATCCGCGGGCCTCCGGAAAGCAGCTCGCGGAGCGTCTCGACGGACGCCTGCTCGAGTCGGTCGAGGCCGTCGGGAAGAACCTCCTCCTCCGTTTCGAGGGCGGGCTCGTGCTCCGCAGCCACCTGCGCATGACGGGCCGCTGGCGGGTCGAGCCGCGCGGATCGACCCGCGTCGGGCAGCCGTGGCTCGTGCTGCGGGGCGAGGAGCACGAAGCGGTGCTCTGGAATGGGCCTGTGCTCGAGCTCGGGCGCGGATACGCCGCCACGCGCCGCCTCGGGCCGGACATCCTTGCGAGCCCGCCCGATCTCGACTCGATGCTCGCCCGTTTCCGCGCCGGCGCGCAGGAACGCGAGGTCGGCGACGCGCTGCTCGACCAGCGACTCGTCTCGGGCATCGGCAACGTCTGGAAGGCCGAGGCGCTCTGGGACGCGCGCGTGTCGCCGTGGCGGGCGCTTGCAAGCGTCGGCGACGACGAGTTGACCGCGGTGCTCGAGTCGGCGCACGAGAAGATGCGCGCGGGCGTCGAGGGAACGCGGATCCCCCGTCACGTCTACCGCCGCGTCGGACGGCCGTGCCGTCGCTGCGGCACGGTGATCCGCTCGTACCCGCAGGGCGACTCGGCGCGCATCGCGTACTGGTGCCCGGGCTGCCAGCCCGGCGGTCGCCAGCCCGCACTCTGAGATGATCCCGCGATGGGAATCGACTTCGCACCGTTTCTCCTGATCTCGGTGCTGCTCATCCTCATCCCGGGGCCTGACACGGCGATCGTGACGAAGCACGCGCTGCTCGCCGGTCGGCGCGGCGGTGTGTTCGCCTCCGTCGGCGTTGCCACCGGGCTCGCGATCTGGACGCTGGCAGCGGCCGTCGGTGTGGCCGCCGTCCTGCGTGCCTCTGAAGTCGCGTTCCTCGCGCTGAAGATCGCCGGTGCGATCTATCTCGTGTGGATGGGCATCCAGTTGCTGCGCGACCGCTCGACTCTCGCGCCCGGTGTGGGCGGCGACGGTACGCCTCGTCGCGGTGCGGCGAAGAAGGCGCTGCGGCAAGGGCTTCTCTCCGATCTGAGCAATCCGAAGATCGCGGTCTTCTTCACGAGTTTCCTCCCACAGTTCGTGCACGGAGACAGCCACGGATTCGCATCGCTGCTCGTGCTCGGCTCGATCTTCTGCGTGCTGACCCTGCTCTGGCTCCTCTTCTACGGCATGCTCGTCGGGCACGGCTCGACCGTGCTGAGGCGGCCCGCCGTGCGGCGTGCGCTCGATCGGTTCACGGGCGTCGTGCTCGTGGCGTTCGGCATCCGGCTCGCGTTCGAGCACCGTTAGAACAGAAGAGAAGGAACCGCGCGTCCCGCGTCGTAGAGCGGAAGTTGCGATGCGTTCCCCGCACCTCTACGACACGCTGCGCCGATTTTGCCTCGGCGCCTTCGCCGCGTTCCATCGCGATCTCGATTCGGGCGCCGATCTGCCCTTCGCCTTCGAGGAGCACGGGTCGTACGGGCGCCCGACGCTCTACGAATACCGTCCGCTCGTGCGCGGCTTCGTCGAGGCGCGTGTCGACCGTCTCTACGCGCGCGACGACGTTCGCTCCGCGGTCGACGACCTCCAGCGCGAGCCCGCCGCGCGCATCTTCGCGCGCGCACACGAAGGCGTGACGCACGACGAGGCGCGCGCGCTCTATCGCAGTGTGCTCGTTCCGCTGCTCGTCCGCACCGCGGAAGGCTGCGGCGGCTTCGACTGGGACGACCAGGCATTCGACCGAGCGTACGCAGAGCTCGAGGAGTCGCTCTTCGGCGACGGTCACGCGTACGGCGCGGTCGCGCCGCTGATCGGCGTCTCCTGCGGCTCGAGCATCGACCTCGGCGGCGGCATCCGCGTGCGCGCTGCTGCGGCAGGCGAGCTCGCGGCGATGTGGCCCGAGGCGACCGGCCTGCTTCCGCGCGCCTTCGGCCGCGAGCCCGACCGTCTCTGCGTGGTCGAGCTCGAGCGCTCGCTCGATCGCGGCACCGACGAGGTGCCCGATGCGCCGGGCGAGCTCGCCGACGCCGTGACCGCGCTTCGGCTTGCGACGGCGGCGCCCGTCGCTGCCGGCCCCGTGCTCTTCGAGCGTCTCGACTGGCGTCCGTACGGCATCCGGCCGGTGCTGCCGATCGCGGCGACCGCGCCGCCCGGGGAGCCGACGCGCCTCGATCCCTTCCGAGCGTCGGTCGCGGTCGAGCTGCTCCCGAAGCTGGCGCTCGCCGACGACGACACGGGTCTCGGCGATTCGCTCGATCGCTGGGAGCTCGCGCTCTTCCAGGACGATCCGTTCCGCGGCGAGCAGCTTCGCCAGGCGCTCGGTTCCGCGCTCGGCGACGGCGACGGCACGTGGGCGGCGGGGATGCGCGCCGCCGCACTCCTCGGTGAGACGCCGCAGGAGCGCCTCGACCTCGTCGAGCGCTTCCGCGAGCCGACGCTCGACCTCCTGCGGCGCATGCTCGTCGCCGTGCTGCTGCACGGCGACCGTGGGAAGCTTCTGAGGGAGCTCGACGACACCCTGCTCGGCGTCCGCGCGAAGGCCGCGGGCGTCGCAGAGTTGCGCGCCAGCTGACACAGATCGGCCGCTAGCGTCACCTCCATGGGAGGCACCTGACATGGAGGAGGCGCACGCGCTTCTTGCACGACTCGACCGGATCGAGGCGCTCGACCGTGAGGGCGCGCCGCCCGCGCGGCTGCTGCCCGAGCTCCGCGCGCTCGTTCGCGAGGCCGAGGCGTGGGCGCGCCGCGAGCGCGATCCGGCTGCGGAGGCTGCGGCGGCCGCGTGCGCTTCCGCCTGCGATTCCGCGCTCGGCGCTGCAATAGTCAGGGGGTGACGCTGGTTCACTGGGACGAGGTCGACGGTTTCGACGTGCCGGACGACGTGAAGCCGCTCGGCGGCCGATGGCAGCGGCTCGGCGACGCCGCGGGCAGCACGCGCGTCGGCGCCAATCGCATCGTGCTCGGGCCCGGGCAGATGAGCACGCCGCCGCACGCACACTCGGCAGAAGAGGAGATGGTCCACGTCCTCGCCGGTTCCGCGACGCTCTGGCAGGACGGCGCGACGTGCGGCGTCGTGGCGGGCGACACGATCGTCCACGTCGCCGGCGGCGCGGTCCACACGCTGATCGCCGGTGACGACGGCCTCGAGGTGCTGATCTTCGGCCGGCGCCTCACGCCGGAAGCCGGCGTGCTGCCGCGCACGAAGGTCGCCTTCGTCGCCCACGAGGCCGTGCAGGTGCTCGACGTCCACCCGTGGGGGGCCGAGGGCGCGCTCGGGATCCCCGAGGGGACGCCCGCGGAACGCCCCGCGAACGTCGTGGCGCTCGATGACCTCGAGGGAGCCTTTGGCGGCATGATCAAGAACCCCGGCCGCGAGGCGGGGGCGAAGCAGAGCGGGCTCAACTGGGGGAAGCTCCCGCCCGGCGAGGAGGGCGCACCGCCGCACTGCCATTCCGCCGACGAGGAGGTCTTCGTGATCCTCGACGGCGAGGGTGTGCTCGAGCTCTGGGCGCCGCCGCAGCCGGGCGACGTTCGGCAAGCCGAGCCCAGCGAGACGATCCCCGTCCGCCGCGGACATGTCGTCGTGCGCCCGCCCGCAACGCGGATCTCGCATTCCTTCCGCGCCGGCGACGACGGGCTGACGTATCTCGTCTACGGCACGCGCGAGCCAAATGACATGTGTTACTACCCGCGCTCGAACAAGGTCTTCCTCCGCGGCCTCGGCGTGATCGCCCGCCTGGAGCAGCTCGAGTACGGCGACGGCGAGCCCGGCTGATCGCCTCTCCGCACGAACTCCTTACACCATCCACAGAGTTCGCCACTAGGTTGGCCTGCGCTCGCGGCGTTTCCTCGAACGGGGGACAAGTGACCGTACCCAGAGCGCCGATAGCCCAGTTAGATCCTGCGGTGCGCGGTTTCCTTACCAACAAAAAAGTCCAGGTCCTGCTCAATGCAGGCTTCGGCGTGATGCTGCTCGTCGTCGCCTTCTTCAGCGCGCGGCATTTCATGCGCTCGGGCTGGCCGCTCCACCACGCCGACCCGCTCCTCGTCGGCGCCTCGGCTCTCCTCTTCTTCATCGCGTACGCCTTCAAGGCCTGGGGCTGGCAGCGGCTGTTCGCGAAGCACGAACGCCCCTCGTCTCAGTCACTCGCCTTCGCCGGCGGCGCGGCCTGCGTCGGCGGCATCGCGCTCCCCGGCCGGATCGACGACGCGGTTCGCATCGCGATCGTCAAGCGCTTCCCGGGCACCCGCGTGAGCCTCGGCACGGTCGGGCTGAGCCTCCTCGTCCTCGGCCTCCTCGACAACGCCGCCCTGACGCCGCTTGCCTCGGTCGCCGCCGTGAGCTCGAGCTCGATGCTCGTTCGCGCCGGCTTCATGGTCGTCGCGGTGGCGGGAGTCCTCGCCGCGCTGGTCGTCGCGTTCCTCCCCATCATCGCGAGGCGAGAGCGCGTGACGCGGTATCGCATCGGGCGCTGGCTCGCCTCGCATACGCATTGCACGAAGGAGGCAGGAGCCGCCTGGCTCTTCGTCTCCGTCTCCTGGGGCCTGCGCGGCACGGCAGTCTTCCTGCTCCTGAATGCGCTCTCGCTCCACGGCTCCTTCGCTCTCGCACTCGCCTTCCTCTGCGCGTCGGCCGCCTCGGCCGCGCTGCCCATCGCACCCGCGGGTGCCGCGACACAGGCGGGAGCCGGCGCCGCGATCCTGATGGCGAGCGGCATGAAGGGCACCGAGGCGCTCGCGTTCTCGGTCGCGGCTCAGGCGCTCGTGATCGTCACCGGCGCCGCAGTGATGCTCTGCATCACGGCGTGGCAGCTCGCCGTGCGGGTCAAGCCGCGCTTCCAGCGCGCCACTGCATCCGTCTAGGAAACTAGTGCCCTGAGGCTGCCGGTCCGCTCGCGACGAAGTCGCGATTGCGGATGAGCACCAGTGCGAGCACTGCGCCCGTGAATGCGACGATCGCCCCGACGAGGAGGATCTCGTTCAGGCCGGCGATGAATGCGGCGCGCGCAATGTCGCCTCCCTCCTGAACGGCACCCGAGGCGACGGCTTGCGCCGAGCCGGCACCGTGCAGGTTCGACTTGATCGTGTCCTGGAAGATCGCGCCGAGACCGGCGATGCCTGTCGCGATCCCGACCTGGCGGAAGGTGTTGTTGACGCCCGACGCCATCCCGGCCCGCTGCGGCGGGACGACGCTCACCGCAGTCGAGGCGAGCGGCGGGTTGACCATGCCGATACCGATGCCGCCGACGATGAAGCCGGGCAGGAGGGTCGTCCAGTCCGAGCTCGGGGTGACGCCGTGCATGAGCACAAGCGCAAGGCCGACGAGCCCGAGCCCGGCGCCGAGCAGGAAGCGCACGGGCAGCCGGGCCGAGAGGCGGCCCGAGACCGGCGCCACGAAGAACGAGACGAGCGAGAGCGGCAGGAACCGCAGTCCCGCCTGGATGGGCGAGAGGCCGAGCACGTTCTGCAGGTAGAGCGTCAGGTAGAGGAATTGCGCGAACATCGCGGAGGAGATCGCGAAGGCGACGATCTGCGCGCCTGTGAATGTCGGCACGCGGAAGAGCGAGAAGTCGAGCATCGGCTCGCGCTGGCCGCGCTCGATGAAGTAGAAGCCGACGAGCAGGACGACGGCGAGGACGTAGAGCGTCACCACGCGCCCGCTCGACCAGCCCCAGTCGTTGCCGCGCAGCAACGCGAGCACGAGCGAGAACAGACCCCCGGTGAGCGTCACGAAGCCGAAGATGTCCAGGCCGCCGTGCGTCTCGTTCCGCGACTCGTGCAGAACGCGGAGCCCGCCGACGATGCAGAGAACGCCGATCGGCAGGTTGACGAAGAAGATCCAGCGCCAGCCGAGCCAGGTCGTCAGCGCGCCCCCGACGAGCGGCCCGATCGCGACGGCAGCGCCGATCGTCGAGCCCCAGATCCCAAACGCGGTCCCGCGCTCCTTGCCGTGGAACTCCTGTGAGAGGATCGCGAGCGAGACGGCGAACATGATCGCCCCGCCGATGCCCTGGAGGCCTCGCGCAAGGTTGAGGAAGAGGGGGGAAGTCGCCGCGCCGCAGAGGGCGGAGGCGAGGGTGAAGAGGGCGACACCCGAGAGAAAGACCCGCTTCCGCCCGAGCATGTCGCCGAGCGTGCCGGCAACGAGCACAACGCTCGCGAGCGTCAGGGCGTACGCGTCGACCACCCATTGGAGGTCGGTGAACGAGGCGTGGAGCTCCTTCTGGATGTCGGGCAGCGCGACATTCACGACCGTGATGTCGAGCAGCAGCATGAAGATCGCGACGCAGACGATGATCAGGGCGCGCCATTTCCTGTCCATGCCGGGGAACCTACCCGGGCCGGGCGCCACTGCGTCGCACCCTGCCGACTCCTACGTCGACTACCGTGGGACAGGAGGAATGCGAGGTTTGGAGAAGGATTCGAATGTGTCGATCCGAATGGTGAGCGACGATGGCGCTCATGCGGCTACTCCCGCGCCCGAACACGCGGGCCAGGACGGATAGGGGTCCCGCTGTGGCCAAGGTCATCGTGTTCGCGAACCAGAAGGGCGGGGTCGCCAAGACGACCACCACCCTGAACCTCGGCGTCGCGATGGCCGAGAAGGGGATGCGGGTGCTCGCGATCGACCTCGATCCGCAGGGCAACCTCACGATGTCCCAGGGCTGGAACCCAGACGAGATCGAGCGCTCGATGTTCGACGTGCTCGTCCACAAGCTGCCGATCTCGGAGATCATCCGCACCGGCGAGATCGACGTCGGCGTCTCGTCGATCGACCTGGCAGGCGCCGAGCTGGCGCTCTCCTCGATGATCGGCCGTGAGCGGGCCCTCGAGAAGTCGCTCGTCGAGGTGCAGGAGGCGTACGACTACATCCTGATCGACACGCCGCCGTCCCTCGGCTTGCTGACGATCAACGCCTTCACCGCCGCGGACGGCGTGATCGTGCCGGTGCAGTGCGAGTACCTTTCGCTGCGCGGCCTCGTCCAGCTCGAAAACACGCTTTCGATGATCCGAGAGAACCTCAATCCGAGGGTCGAGATCCAGGGGATTCTCCCGACGATGTTCGACAAGCGCCTGCTGCACTCGCGGGAAGCGGTCGAGATCCTCAAGGAGAACTTCGGCGACCTCGTGCTCCAGACGAAGATCCGTAAGACTGTGCGGTATGCAGAGGCTCCCGTGAAGGGAATGTCGGTGTTGAGGTATGACCCGAACGGGGAGGCTGCGAGTATGTATCGCGACCTCGCGAAGGAGGTGCTCGATGGCGCGTCGGCGCGCCAGCATGCGTGAGGGCCCGCTCGCGGAGCTCTTCCGGGCAACGGAAGCCGCGCAGCGTCAGGCCGAAGGCGGGGAAGAGCCCGTCTCGCAGGAGGCCGCCCCGGTAGCGGCTCCCGAGTCCGAGCCCGAAGAGCGCACGGTCGAGCACGTCCCGAGTTGGGAGGAGGCCTCGCGCGCCGAGATGCCGTCGCCGGCGCCGCCTGCACCTGCCCCGCCGCCGCCCGCTCCCCATCCCGAGCCAACGCCACCCGATCCGACGCCAGGCGCGCCAACCCCCGATCCCGAGCCGCCCGCAACGGAGATTCGCCACGAGGCGCCCGCTGCGGTTCCTCCACCGCGCTACGAGCCGCCGGCCGCCGCTCCGGCGCCGCGCACGGTCGAGCCGCTGCCTGCCTCGCGCTACGTCGACCCGCTGCCGGAGCAGCCCGCGCGCCTGAACCGTTCTCCGCGCGCGGACACCGGTGCCTATGCGGCGGTGATCAAGGTGATCGGCGTCGGCGGAGCGGGGATCAACGCCGTCAACCGGATGATCGACGCCGGCATCAGCCAGGTCGAGTTCATTGCGGTGAACACCGACATCCAGGCGCTCCACATGAGCGACGCGTCGGTGAAGATCCACATCGGTGCCGACCTCACGCAAGGTCTCGGCTCGGGCGCCGATCCCGGCGTCGGCCGAGCGTCGGCCGAAGAAGGCTATGACCAGCTCAAGCACGCGCTGCGCGGCTCCGACATGGTGTTCGTCGCCGCGGGTGAAGGCGGCGGCACCGGCACCGGCGCTGCGCCGGTCGTCGCGAAGATCGCCCGCGACCTCGGCGCGCTCACCGTCGGCATCGTTACGACGCCGTTCAAGTTCGAGGGATCGAAGCGGCGCACCCAGGCCGAGCAGGGCGTCCAGGCCCTTCGCGCGGCGTGCGACACGACGATCGTGATTCCGAACGACCGGCTGCTCGAGGTGCTCGACCGTTCTACGTCGATGCTCGACGCGTTCAAGGTGGCCGACGACGTGCTCCGGCAGGGCGTGCAGGGCATCACCGACCTGATCACGATGCCGGGCTTGATCAACCTCGACTTCGCCGACGTGCGCACGATCATGAGCGACTCCGGCACGGCGCTGATGGGGATCGGCTTCGCGTCGACGGGCGAGAACCGCGCGAAGGAAGCCGCCGAGCGCGCGCTCCGCTCGCCGCTCATCGATGAGGAGATCACCGGCGCGACCGGCATCCTGCTCTCGATCGCGGGCGGCGACGACATGTCGCTGCTCGAGGTGAACGAGGCCGCCGAGGTGATTCGCGGCGCCGCGACCGACGACACGAACATCATCTTCGGCGCGACGGTCGACGACCGTCTCACGGGCCAGGTCTGGGTGACCGTCGTCGCGACCGGCATCGGCCGCGGTACCCGCGTGCGCCGGCCGCTCTTCTCCACGACGCCAGAAGCGCCGAGTGCGCCCACGGGTGCGCCGCGCCGGATCGACGAGGACGACATGGACGTCCCGTCCTTCCTCCGGCATTAGGTAGGTGGACGCTCGGCTCGCCATTGCGAGCAAGCGCGACGTACGGCAGTACGCCGACACGCCCGTGCCCGACGACGTCGTGACCCGCATCCTCGACGCCGGCCGCGTATCCGGTAGCTCACGTAATACGCAGAGGTGGGAGTTCGTCGTCGTCGAGAAGGCGCAAGACGCGCTTGCCGATGCGGTCTATGCGCCGCAGAACGTGCGCGGCGCGCAGCTCGTCGTCGCGATCGTCGGCGAAGCGGGTTCGATGGACGTCGGCCGCTGCGCGCAGAACATGATGCTCGCCGCGTGGAACGAGGGTGTTGTCTCGTGCCCGAACGGCATCAAGGATCCCGATGCCGCAGCGCACATCTGCGGCGGCGAAGTCAAGACGATCCTCTCGTTCGGCTATCCCGCGAACCCGCGCGACCCGGAGTCACGAACCGCCGACGAGTGGTCCGCGAAGGCGAACCGCAAGCCGCTCGACGAGCTCGTGCGGCGCGTCTAGCGTGGCCGCGTACGCCTCACGCCTTCCACACAGCGATGTAAAGGTGTCTGACACCTGAGCGACGGCGGCCAGTTCTCGTCGAGAACTCTGCGTCACGACTTCTTCACGGCGACGCAAAGGTGTCTGACACCTGTGCGATGCCGGGACATGTCCCGCCGAGCCGGGGAGTCGCTTACCGCTTCGGCAGCGAGCACACGGGGGCATCGCCCTCGAGTTGGCTGAGCGCGCGGCCCGCGTTGACGTCGAACACCAGCTGAACGGTGCGCGATCGCCGCGTCGCGAGGCGCAGCATGCCGTCCTTGCCCTTGCTGAGGCAGCCGTGCGACGTGCGCCAGTACGGGCTGTAGCGCACGGCGATGCGATACGTCCCGCCGCGGTGCAGCACCGCTGACATTCCGGAGCTCGTCAGCGACGTGAGCCGGGGTCGCGCGGGCCCGGTGATGATCGGCCTCGGGTTCGGGACCTGGAAGATCGTCAGCGCCGGCGTGAGGAACACCGCCGTCAGCCCGGAGCGCCCGCTGCGGAGAAGCCTTGCCTCGCCGCGCGCGCTGTAGTCGGGCGTCGCGTCCGACAGCACGACGTACTTCACGCCGAGCCCGTGCAGCCAGCTCAGGTATGCCTTCGCCCCGAGCTTGCCGTAGAGCACTTCGTTCTGCGGGAAGTCGTCCTGACGGAACCAGCCGCGCGCGATCGGGATCTTCGCGTCCGCGAGATACACGGCGGGCCAGTGCGTCGCCGTGTCGACGGCCTCCACGCGATACGAGGGGCCGAGATGCTGGTGCAGGAACGAGATCGCTCCGGGCCAGGTGCTTGCGTGCGCCGTCACGTCGGAGCCGTTCTTGAAGTAGCTCGCTGCGAGCGGTGACACGTTCCACGACACCGCGAGCAGCAGCACGACGATCCCCGGCACGAGCGGCCGCCACTTGCGCAACGAGAAGACGAGCACCGCGAGCGGGATCGCGGCGAAGCGCATGCGGCCGACGTTCTCGCCGATCGCCGACGGGATGAGATACGACGCGACGTACGCCGCGAGATAGACGCCGAAGAAGAAGCGCAACACGCGCGCGGACTCGATCCGCCACGTAAAGACGAGCCCGACGACGCAGAACGCAACACCCACGGCGGCCTCGGTGAACGAGAACGGGAACCGTCCGCCGCCGGGGAAGAGCCGCCAGAGCACGACCTCGCAGAGCGCGGCGGCGGAAACACCGGCGACCTCGATCCAGTTGTGCCGAAGCGCGTCGCGACGCGCGAGCCCGATGCCGGCGAGGATCACGACGAGCAGCAGGAACGCGAGCGGGCTTGCGGCCAGCGTCAGCGTTGCGAGCGCGACCGTACGCCAGCGCTTGCCCGACTGCACTGCCCAGATCGCGAGCAGCGCGAACGCTGTCCCGAGCGCGAAGGGGAACGCGGCGGAGAGCACGATCCCGGCCCAGACGACCGCGAAGCTGCGGCTCGACCAGCGCGCCGTCGGTCCCCACTCGCGGCCGAGCACGACGGCGAACGCAAGCGCGGCGAGCGCAATCGTCGCAACCGCGAGCAGTCGGATTCCGAGGAACGCGGCGAGCGGGTAGTACAGGATGCTGTAGGTGATGAAGCTGTAGCGCCCCGCGTACCAGAAGTTGTTCCAGAGCGTGAAGCCGTGCTGGAGGAAGAGCGTGCGCTGGTAGGCGTGCGCCGCGAGGTCGGTGCCCGGCGGTCCGAGCCACACGAGAAGCGTCGCAACGAGCGCCGCCGCCGCCGCGGAGAGGAGTGCCTCGCGGACGAGCGGGTTGGCTCGGGTCACGGCTGCTGCGGAACCGGAGTCGGCGCCGGGCCGAGCCTGCGCAGGACAGGAACGGTGAGGGTGCGGTAGACCAGCCCACCCTCGATCGACAACACGACGGCGAGCCCGGCGATCATCACTGGCCCGGGAGAGTCGTTGACGAGCAGCGATGCGCCGAGCGCTGCGAGCGTCGCCAGCCCGAGCGCAGCGGTTCCGCGCGAGCGCGCGGCGCAGATGCCGATCACGAGCGCGGCTGTGGCGGGAATGAGCAGCCACCACTGCTCGATCATGCGGGCGTACGCGAGCGGGACTCGGTTCGTCGCGACCTTCGCGAACCCGTTGATGCCGCCGTGTAGCGCGCCGCGCAAATGATCGGGGCTCTTCGACGTCGCGTCGAGGTCGAGAAGCGCGAACACCGTGAGCGCGGCGAGCCCGAGCGCCGGCGCTATCAGCTTCCAGCCGGCGCCCGACATCGCGACGCCCAGCACCGCGAAGGCAACGCCGATCACGATCGCGCCACCGCCGTCGGAGCCGAGCTGGTTCTCTGCGATCGTGACGAGCGAGAGCAGTGCGACTGCGACGAACGCGCGCCAGCCGAACCGGTCCGTGAGCAGCTTCGCGCCGATGAGCGCCGGCGCGAGAAGCAAGGTCTCGAGCAGGTTCGACACGCCGAAGAAGCGGCTCGTCAGCTCAGGCCCCATCGGCGCGAGCGAGAGTGCCTCCGGGTGGACGGCCATCGACAGCGCGTAGGCGACGACGACGCCGACGAGCGCGAACCCGAGCCGTGTCCCGCTGCGCAGGAAGCGCGCTCCGAGGATGCCGCCGGCCACGGTGAACGCGCCGACGAGCGCGACGCGCGGCCCCGCCGAGCCTGCGAGGAGCCAGCCCAGCGCGAGGTTCGCCGCGAGCGCCGCGCCGAGCGCCGCCGCAGCGCCCTGCGGGAAGAAGAGCGCGAAGAGGACGAGCAGCCCCATCACGAGCACCGATGCGGCCATCGTCGAGTTGCGTGCGACGCCGATGTGCGATTCGAGCCGCTCGACGGTGCGCGGCGCATTCGAGTCGCGCTGCGCTGTGAGCATGTGCGGAGTCTGCAGCGCGGTGCGGGCGACGTCGGCGATCGACACCAGTCCGGGCACACGCGTGAGGCTCGAGCGCAGCAGCCCGTGGTAGCCGCGGCCGATCACGGCGATCGGGTAGCGGTGGTCGTTCGCGACGCGTGTCGCCGGCGGCATGCCGATCACGATCACCGGCCCGCTGAGCGGGATCGTGCTCGTCTTCTGGACGTGGATCAGCACCGCGTCCTTGCGAGGCCAGGCGAGACGCGTGTTGTAGAGGATCCCGCGGACCATCCCGGCGAAGGCGTCGGCGGCGCTCGTCTTCGGCCCGGCGTTCGGGACCACGAGCCCGACTGCCCCGAACTGGGCCAGCTTCGGCAAGTCGCCGGTGGTGAGATCGTTCACGATCACGACGCGGAAGACCTGGTTGTGGTGGCCGACGAAGTCCGAGGACGTCTGCGCGCCCGCGTGCTCGGCGAGGAGCAACGCGAGCGCGCACACGACCACGAGTGCGCGCACGGCTTTCACGGGATACGACACTACCCGGTTGTCTGAAGCCTAGACGTTGGACGTTGTGGATGGGTGCGTCTGGGGATGGCTCAGGCCAAGCCGTGTGGACGGGTCAGCCGTCGGTAAGGCCGGTTCGCCTTGGCAAGGCTGAGCCGGCCGCACGGCGCAGCGCATGAGCCACCATCCAGGCGTGCCCAGGCGCGACGTCCAACGTCTAAACCAGGGGGACGAGCACTGTCGCGCTGAAGGCGCCGGCGATCCCGACGGTCCAGCTCACAGCGGTGGAGAGCAGGACGACGCGTCGGAACGCGGGCGTGCGGTAGGGCGCGAGCCAGACGACGCTCGCGATCCCGAACATGAGACCGACGGCCGTCTCGACAGCGTGAAAGGCGATCCCGGCCGCGAGGCCGTGGGTGAACGAGACGCCCTGGGTATGGAAGGCGAGCGCGATTGCGCCGCTTGTGATCCCGACGTTGCCCGGGGTGAGCGGGATCGTGCCGGCAACCTCGAGGGCCGGGACGATCACCATCGCGGCGGCGAAGGGGTGGTGGATTCCGAGCGCCGCGGCGACGGCGGTGGAGGCTGCGAGCCTTCCGGCAAATGAAAGAGCAACCCAGGTGATGAGGCGGATCGCGCCCAACGGCTCGCGGCCGAGGGCGCGGAAAGAGTCGAGGAGGTGGCCGGCGCGGCTGTGGGGGGCGTGGCTGCGCGCGTAGAGCGAGACGGAGACGGCGACCGTGACGAGGGCGATTGCGGCGAAGAGCGGCCAGATCGGGAGGGTGCCGGTCGCGGAGCCCGCGATGACGAGGATCGCGATGACGACGGCGCGGGCGGCGCCGAGCGCTGCGAAGGCGCTCCCGGTCGTCCAGAGGCGCTCGCGGTTCGGGAGGACGCGGGAGAAGAGGCCGATGCGGACGGCGTCGCCGGCGCGGCAGGGGACGAAGGTGTTGACGAGCGAGCCAGCGCCGTAGCGGGCGCAGGAGTCGGGAAGGCTCAGCGTGCCGCCGCAGAGGCGGATGGCGGTGCGCCAGGAGCCGGCGGCCGAGACGACGGCGACGAAGAAGCCGATTCCGGCGAGCCAGAGCCACTTGGCGTTGGCCCCGTCGAGGGCGCTGAGAGCGGCGGCAACCCGGTCGCCGAGGAGCTGGGGAGTCGCGACGGCGGCGACGAGAGCGATGAAGAGGGCCGCGGTGGCGGTGAGGCCGCGCGTGCCGAGGCGGCTTCGGACCTGCTGGAGGGTGTCGTTCATTCTTCCCTTGGTATCGGTCAAGAGTAAGGACAACCTGAACAGTTCGTGGGATTTCTTATGTGGCCTAGGCTCCAGGGCGTGAAAGGCGCGATTGCGGCAGGCCATCCCTTAACGGCGCAGGCGGGCGCAAGGGTGCTCGAGGCGGGCGGAACGGCCGTCGATGCGTGCATCGCGGCGGCCTTCACCTCGTGGGTGTGCGAGAGCCCGCTGACAGGCCCGGCGGGCGGTGGGTTCATGCTCATCCATGACGCGAGGGACGGGAAGACGCGGCTCCTGGACTTCTTCGTGGCCGTGCCGAGGGCTGCGCGGGCGACGGCGGAGCTGCTGGAGCTGTCGGTGGACTTCGACGGCGATACGCAGCAGCTCTTCCGGACGGGCGCGGCGGCTGTCGCCGTGCCGGGGACGGTCTTGGGCCTCGAGGCGGCGCATCGTCGGTGGGGGACGGTGCCGTGGGCGGAGCTCGCCGCGCCGGCGGCGCGGCTGGCGCGGGAGGGCGTGGAGCTGACGGCCGCGGCGGGGTATCTGCACCGGATCCTGGACGGCCTGCTGCGCCACTCGCCGGAGGGCGACGCGATGTACGGCGGCCGGACGCATGGCAGCGGGCGAGCGGTTCGCCGTGCCGGAGCTCGGGCAGACGATCGAGCGCCTCGGCGCGGAGGGAGCAGACGCGCTGTACAGCGGTGCGTTGGCGCGCGCGATGGTCGAGCACGTACAGCGGGGAGGGGGAACGCTGAGCCTGGGGGATCTGGAGGCGTATCGCGTCGTGCGGCGCCGGCCGCTGGCGGTCGAGTACCGCGGCCACGAGTTCCGCTCGAACCCGCCCCCGTCGGCGGGTGGCCTGCTGGTCGGGCTCGGTCTGCGGGTGCTCGGCGACCGCGAGCCGACGGCGGAGGCGATCGCCGAGGCGATGGAAGCGCAGGAGGCCGCGCGCAGCGGAGGCTTCGTGCGAGCGCTGCATCGGGGCGGGCTGGCGCAGAAGGTCCTGTCGGGTACGACGCACATCTCGGTCGTCGACGCTGCGGGGAGCGCCGCGTCGCTGTCGGCGTCGCTCGGCTCGGGCAGCGGCGTGGTGGTGCCGGGCACGGGCATCCACCTGAACAACATGCTCGGCGAAGCAGACCTCGTCACGGGCGCGCGGCCCGGTGAGAGGCTGACGTCGATGATGGCCCCGTCGATCGTGTTGAAGGAGGGAGAGCCGCGCCTCGTCGTGGGCTCAGCCGGCTCGGCGCGGCTGCGCGGCGCGATCCTGCAAGTCGTTGCGAACGTCGTCGGCCGCGGGATGGATGTCGCGGCCGCGGTCGATGCCCCGCGGATCCACGTCGAGGACGGAGTGGCGCACTGCGAAGATGCCGAAGTGGCGGATCGTCTCGAGGCGGCGGGTCGTGAGGTGGTGCGCTTCCGGCGGCGGAACCTGTACTTCGGCGGCGTGAGCGCCGTCGAGGTGCGAGCGGACGGCTCGCTGGCCGCGGCGGGCGATCCGCGTCGAGGCGGAGCGGGAGTTGTGATCGAGTGAGCCGCAACTTCATCGTGCGAGCAGCGGACCCGTCGGACGCCGAACAGCTGACGCGTCTTGCGGAAGCGGTCAGCTCGGAGCCGGAAGCGTGGCTGATCTCAACCGACGGCGAGTGGCGCAGCGTCGGCGACGAGCGGCGGTATCTGAAGGCGGTGCGGCGCTATCCGCATGCCGCAGTATTCGTCGCGGAGCGGAGTGACGGCGCAATCGTCGGTCGGCTGAGCCTGGCGCGGGACACGCATCCAGCGAGCGCGCATGTCGCTGATCTCGGGCTGATGGTCGCGCAGGACGCCCGCCGTCAGGGCGTGGGGTGGGCGCTGATGGAAGCCGCAGTCGAGTGGGCGCGAGCGAGCGATGTGCGGAAGCTCGAGCTGCACGTCTTCCCGTGGAACGAGCCGGCGATCAAGCTCTACGAGCGATTCGGGTTCGAGCGGGAGGGGTTCAGGAAGGGGCACTACGCTCGGGCTGGGGAGGACGTGGATGCAATCTTGATGGCTCGCACCGTTGAATGAGTTCGGACGACTCAACTCGTTGATGGTTGCGATCTGCCCCATGACCGTCCGGCCGACGGGCAGATCACAGGTCTGTGCCGGGTCGTAGACGAGACGGACTTGGTGCCAACGTTTCCTTAGTCGGTCCTGGCAACGAACTGTTCAAACCGGGAGGCAAGCCGTTCTTGATCAGGCTTCCATACCCGTCTTGTCGGTAACTGGATCTGCGTCTCGTGGAACGTCTTGAGCAGGTCAAGCATCGGGCCGTCGTCTTCGTCGAGCAGGCGACGCGATACGTGTACTTCGTAATTTGGAGCGATGCCGACAAGATCCTGATCGAAAGCGCGGTGATGGATCGAGCAAAGGCTGAGTCCATTCGTAACGTGTGGATTGCCCTTTTCATCCAAGTCGGCCACGATGTGGGCTGCGTCGAGTAACCGCACCTCTTTCAGCCGACAGATCGCGCAGCGGCTCGAATAGGCGACAAGAATTTGACCGCGGAAGCGGGCTTGGTGCAGGCGCACCCGCGTCTGCGCACGGCGTATCTCCGCTCCAAGGGATCGTCGACGATTACCGGCTCACGCTCGTCGAGTGGCCCGATCATGCGCCCGGGGGAGACCAAGACTCGCCGCGCCACGGGATCGTCGGCGATCACGAAGCACGGATACAGCGGCTTGTACCAACCTGCCCTCGTGGAAATGAAGTACGCAATTGGCACCTGTTGCGCGTACGCAGACCTCAGTGCCTTGTTGTCGCCCTGATCAATCGATCCGGACCTGTAGGCGTAGAGAAATCCGTCGGCAACCTCCTCGTCGTCGTACGGCGATGACCATGACGTCATGATCGAAAGTGCGGCCGGACCCTCCTGTGCCGCTGCGCGATGAATGCCCTTGAACTTCTGCAGGAATGGCACGCGCTGACCGCGGAACGGAAAGCCCTGATCGAGTCCGCCGACATACGGAATGTCCTCGCCGTGTGTTACCGCGAGCACATCGAAGCGATGCGAAAACGAGCTAACTGTCGGAGCGGATCATCGATCCAAAACGATCGACGGTCTTTACGAATTCGCCGCGCCGTGACATATGAGGTTGGCCGCACCTGGTACACCGATACCAACGCGCGCTCTGGACAACGTGGCCTCCGATACCGATCAACTTTGCCGGGGACCCGCAGACGACACACTCGCGATCAGCTGGGAAGTGCTCTGCGCACTGCGCAAGCAGCCGGCCGCATTCGGGGCATGCGAAGTCCACGTGAGAGCGCCACGGCCGAGCCATTGGCTCGTATCGTAGACGTCGGTCGGATGGGCGGCGACGCTTACGTCGGGCGGCCGGGCTACGAGACGCTTCGGGCCTGCATCGATCGATCGCATCGAGTTGTTAGCCGCCACGCCGTTGTGAGCGTGCCTGATGCTTCATGCAATAGACGGCCCCGCCGTATCGAGCTGGATTGTCGAGGCACCGTCTCGAGATCCCTGCGCTAACGGTGACGCCGCATTCAGCGCAAACGGTGGTGTCGACAATCGGCGCCTCGCCCTCAAGAAACTCAGCCAGCGTGTTGCGGTCCCATCTAGAGAGGTTTGTTGATTCGCATCAAAGACGAGATGCCCGCCAGGGGCGTTGCACCCGCCTACCTAACTATCAATGGAGACAGCGAGTGCAAGGTAGGCGCGGCTCAGAACGGACGTGAGATCGCCGCCGCCCACGCGTAGTTCGCTCGGGCCAAGACACATCAGAACTGCGCCAGCCGGGAGTGGTCGCAACCGACGCGCGGCCGGCAACGGCCCAGCCTGCCATGGGCCGACGTCCGGACTGATCGAGGCAACGCAGCTCGAGCTCCGAGTGTGCAGGCGTCTCGGCAGCATCGACGGCATCGCACCCTCGCCAGCGAAGCAGGAGCGATGGATCGCCGTCGATCAGGTCGGCGACAACGTAGGTGAGCGCGGCGACGTGTTCGCACGCGGCGTCGTCGCAGCTGCATCGGCAGAGGTCGTCGATGCTCGGGATGAGCGGCTCTTCCCAGTCGAACCGCATGACGTGCTCGAGGTGCAGCGACTGCTCGCGCCCCTCCATCGCCGCGGCGAGACGCTCGTTCCGACGCGCCGACAGCGCGACCGCCGCCCACACTCTCGGCGGAACCGGATCCGCCGTGAACGTGACCGCGCACTCGCGCCCGTCCTCTCCGACGACGCGCGCCGAGATCGTCCCGCTCGCGACACTCACGCTGTGCACGTTCCCGCCACGCGCCAACGCACGACCGCGCTCCGCCACCGACGAGCCCTCGTTCGGAAGCACCGCCGTCACCAACAGCCTCGCCCACGGCCCGTGCCCGATTCGATCCCTCGGCGTCGTCACGACGATCGGCTCTCCGCCGTTCAGCAGCTCGCCGCTCACGCCGCCTCATCCTCCTCGTACGCGTCCGGCGCCAGCGCGACCGCTTCGCGGATCGCGTCGATGTCGAGCTCGCTGAGCCAGTCCTCCGAGTGGCCGGAGATGACCTTCTCCGCGAGCTCCTTCTTCGACTCCAGCAGCTGGTCGATCCGCTCCTCCAACGTCGCGGTGCAGATCAACGAATGCACGAACACCGGCTTCCGCTGGCCGAACCGATACACACGGTCCGTCGCCTGCTGCTCGACCGCCGGGTTCCACCAGCGGTCGAAGTGGAAGACGTGGTTCGCCGCCGGCAGGTTCAGGCCGCGGCCGCCCGCGCGGATCGAGATCACCAGCACGCTCGGACCTTCCTCCGACGTGAACGACGTGAGCAACTCGTCGCGCTGCCTCGCCGTCAGCCGCCCGTGGAAGAACCCGACCTTCTTCCCGAGCCGCTGCTCGAGATGCGGCACGAGCGCCGCGAAGCCTGGGTACTGCGTGAACACGAGCGACTTGTCGTCGTCCGGCACCGCCTTCAGCAGCTCGATCAGCCGCTCGAGCTTGCCGCTCCGTCCCTCGAGCGCGCCGCCCTCGTGCAGCACCATCTCCGGGTGGTTGCACACCTGCTTCAGCTGCCCGAGCATCGCAAGCACAGCACCCCTGCGGTTGAACGTGCTCTCGTGCCGCTCGATCTGCGGCATCCACCGGTCGACCGTCGCGCGATACAGGCTCGCCTGCTCGATCGTCAGCTTGCAGTAGTCCTTCTCCACCGTGATCGGCGGCAGCTCGAGCTCCACCTCGTCCGCGTCCTTGGGCCGTCGCAGGATGAACGGCTGCACCATCGACTTCAGCCGCCCCAGCGCGCGCTCGTCGTTGTACATCTCGATCGGCGCCGCGAACGTGCGCTCGAACCACTCGCGCGACCCGACGAGACCCGGGTTGACGATGTCCATCAACGCCCACAGCTCCTGCAGCCGGTTCTCGATCGGCGTGCCCGTCATCGCCAGCCGCCGCCGCGCCGGCAACAGCCGCAGCGCACGCGCGCGCTTCGTCGCCGGATTCTTCACGTCCTGCGCCTCGTCGAGCAGCAAGCGATCCCACGCGACCGTGCACAGATCCTCCACGTCACGCGTCGCGATGTCGTACGACGTCACGACGACGTCGCTCTCACGCGCCACCGCCGCCAGCACCGCGCCCGAGAGCCGATCGCTTCCGTGATGCAGATGCACCCGCAACGACGGCGCGAACTTCTCGATCTCCGCGACCCACTGCCGCGCGACGCTCATCGGGCACACGACGAGCGTCGGCCCGAACGCATCCGCGCCCGCCTCCTCGCGCTCCGACAGGAGCATCGCGATCGCCTGCACCGTCTTCCCGAGCCCCATGTCGTCCGCGAGGATCCCGCCGAGCCGAAGATCGCCGAGCATCCGCAGCCACCCGTGCCCACGCTCCTGGAACGGGAACAGCGAATGCGTCATCGCCGTCGGTGTCGGCAGCGGATGGAAATGCCGGTCCTCGCCGCCGTGCAACAGGTCGTCCAACATCTCGTCGAGCGACACCTCGCCGAGCTCGAGACCCGCCTCGTCCGTCTCGAGCCCCGACACCGCACGCACGAGATCGACGATCCCCGCACCGCTGCGCCGCTTCTCGAGGAACCGCAGCGCCTTCTCGACGTCCGCGCGCTGCACCGCATGCCAGCGCCCGCCGATCTGAACGAACGGGTCGTTCGTCGTGATCAGCTCCTGCAACTCCTCTTCGCTCAGCTCGCTGTCGCCGATCGCCAGGCGCCAGTCGAACGCCGCGAGCTCCGACGTGCCGAGCAGCCCGCTCGAACGCGCACTCGCTTCGCGCTTCGTCGTCGCCCGGAGGTTCACGCGCACCTTGCTCGCGCCGCGCAACCACTCGCCCGGCAACAGCACCGGCACGCCGAGCACCTCGAGCTGCGGGATCGCCTCGCGCAGGAAGAACTTCACGCGATCCGGTTCGAGCAGGGCCTCAGCCGGCTCGAGCTCGTCGAACGCGATGCCGCCCTCGGCGAGCACGGGCTCGATCTCGGCGAGCCCGCGGATCAACGAGCGCCGCGCATCGCTCGCACGCAGGAACGCAAACACTTCGTCGCCGCCCTCGCTCCACAGCACCGACGCCGGCAGGCTCAACGTCGCGTCGTCCTCCGCCTGCAGCCACACCTGCAGTGCGAGCCCGTCGTCCTCGCGCTCGTCGAGATGCAGCACGACCTTCCACGGTGACGTGTTCAGCTGCGTGAGCCCGTCGTCGACCCACTTCGTCAGCTTCCGCTCGAGCGCCGAGTACCCGGAGTTCTCCGGCAGCTCCGGCGTCGGGGCGGTGAGCCCTTCCAGGAACATCTCGATCGCCGAACGCGTGCGCCGCGTCGACGAGGTCAGCCGGACGTTCGCCGCGCGCAGCCGCGTGCGCGCGATGTAATCGACCGCGTACGGATAGAGATCGTGCACCGCGGCTTCCCGGTCGCCGTCGAACGCCGCCGCGCACACCTCGGGGAGGGCCGCTGCGATTTGCTCGAGCGCACGCTCGATCGGTGCGTCGAGCGTCGCCGCCCAGAACGCGAACCAGCGACGCGCGTCGTACTCGAGCTGCGGGTGGACGAGCCCCTCCGTCACCGCGCCCTGCGCGAGCTCGAGCACCGCGAACGTCGCGCGCGCCGTCCCGCCGAGCTCGAGGCCGGCCGGGGGCGACTCCGCGAGCCGGATCAGCTCACCGACGCTCGCCCGCCGGGCCGAGACTCCGCGGCCCACACCCTGGATATCGGCCACCGAGGGCATCCCCACGTGCAGGTGCCCGGCCGACAACTCGCCCTCCGCGGTCCGCGTCAGGACGCACGCGCTCGCGTCCGGCTGCCAGATGACCTCGAGGGTCGGCAGGCCGAGAATTGGCTCTGTTGCGGAGAGGCTCGGAGAAGACATGAACCTTTCAGACTAGGGGTAACTGGGGATGTCGCGTCCCCTTTCTGGCTATAGCCTCGTCCCGTGGCCTCCTTCCTCAAGCTCGCCCGGCTCGCGACGCAGGCCGCCGCGGCCCAAAAGAGCCTGGAACGGCCGCCCACGCCGCCCGCCGGACGGTTCGAGCGCACGCTCGCCCTCGCCGCGCATCGCGGCTTCGCCGTCGGGATCGTCATCTCCGTCGCGCTCGCGCTCGGGCTGCTCGCGAGCGACAGCGAGGCGGCGTGGCTCGCATGGCTGCGGCTCGGCCTCGGCCTCGTCCTGATCGCCGAGGGGCTCCTGCTCGCGACCGACTGGCGCGGCGCACGCCGGCTCACCCTCTGGCGGATGCGGCGCCGCGAGCCCGCCGGAGTCGAGCGGCCGCTGACGCACCGCGTCCGGCGGGGGCTTGCATCGCCGGGCCTGCAGCTGCTCGGGATCCTCTGGCTCGGCGCGGGGCTCCTCGCCGCGACGCTCGGCCTGCCGCAGCTCGTCTGAGCGAGAATCGCCGGATGCCGGACAAAGTCGCTCTCGTCACCGGCGCGAACTCCGGCATCGGCCTCGCGATCGCGAAACGCATGCTCGCTGACGGCTACGCACTCGGGTACGCGACCGTCTCCGCCGACGAGACACTGGCGGGGCCGCTCGACGAGTTGCGTGCAGAGCATGGGGAGGACCGGATCGCGTGGCTCTCCGGCGATCTCTCCGACGCCTCCGTGCCGGGACAGCTCGTCGCAGGCGTCGTCGGGAAGCTCGGCCGACTCGACGTGCTCGTCAACAATGCCGGCATCGTCACTGCCAAGCCGTTCCTCGAGCTCAGCGTCGACGACTTCGACCTCACCTTCGACGTCGACGTGCGCGCGAGCTTCCTGCTCGGCCAGCACGCGGCCCGACACATGTGCGACCACGGCGGCGGCTCGATCGTGAACATCACCTCGGTCCACGAGCACATTCCGCGGCCGAACCTCGCGGTGTACGCATCGGCGAAGGCCGCGCTCGGAATGCTCACCCGCTCGATGGCGCTCGAGCTCGCCGAGCACAACGTCCGCGTCAACGCGGTTGCGCCCGGCGTGATCGCGACGCTGCGGAACAAGGCGGACGCGGAATCGCTCGCCACCGAGGTGCCGCTCGGCCGGCCCGGCAAGCCGGAGGAGGTCGCAGCCCTCGTCGCGTGGCTCTGCACCGACGAAGCCGCGTATGTCACCGGCTCGAGCTACGTCATGGACGGCGGAATGATCCAGCAAGTGCTCAAAGAACCGGCTGGTTGACGCAACCAAGCCATTTTACGAAGGCTTTACGCATGGCGCGGTGGCCTCCGGGTAGGTCATAGGTGTATCCAATGAGGGAGAGTCACACGATGAAGACACTTATGACGATTTGCGCCACGGCGATCGCTCTCGCGGTCCCGGCCGGTGCGCTTGCAAACGACGGCCACGGCAAGCATCACGCCTTCGGGCGCTTTCACAACGCGCAGTTCGCGAAGCTCACCGGTACCGGCACGAGCTTCGGCGGAACGTCTGCGACAGCGTCGGGCACCGTCGCCGGCGCCGATGCGCTCGCGACCGGCACGTTCGCCGCGAGCCTGAGCACCAACTGGTCGACGGCGACCACCAAGACGTCCGAGCACGGCACGCTCTCGTGCGCAACGGCGACCGCGACGATCACGCTCACCGGCGCCACGACGACGAACACCGTGAGCTCGCCGCTCACCGGCAAGACCTGCGCCTGGACGAAGAAGGACGGCACCGTCGTCCGCACGTTCTTCGGCAAGGGAGCCGTCACGGCGGCCGGCATGCTCGCGCCGCTGACCGGCTCGACCGGCCACGCATTCCTGCTCCAGAAGGCCGACGGCACCGTCTCCGGCGCCGTCTTCGCAGGCAGGCACGACGCCAAGGGTCTCACGACCTTCGGTGTGCGCCAGCACGAGGCCGCCCACAAGACGGGCGACTGCGATCACCACAAGACGACCGCGTAGTCGACTCCGCTTCTCGGTCTGCGAAGGGCGCCGAAAGGCGCCCTTCGTCGTTCTTTCAGGGCCTGAAGGGGCACGTCGGGACCCCCTAGTACGATGGGCTTCCCGTGCCGGAAACCGTTCCTTTCGTCCACCTCCACGTCCACTCCGAGTTCTCGATCCTCGACGGAGCGTGCCGCATCCCGGCGCTCGCCGCGCGGGCCGCGGAGCTCGAGATGCCGGCCGTTGGCGCTCACCGATCACGGCTCGCTGGCCGGTGCGGTCGACCTCGTCAAGGAGACGAAAAAGCACGGAGTGAAGCCGGTTCTCGGCTGCGAGGTCTATGTCGCAGACGACCGCAAGGCCCAGCAGAAGGGCTACGCGCACCTGACGCTCCTCGCCGAGACAACCGAGGGCTACGGGAACCTGATCAAGCTCTCGAGCCTCGGCTATCTCGAGGGCTACTACTACAAGCCGCGCGTCGACTGGGAGCTGCTCGAGCGGCACGGCAAGGGCCTGATCGCCCTCTCCGGCTGCCTCTCGGGCCGCGTCTGCAAGGCACTCGAGGAAGGCCGCGCCACCGACGCCGAAGGCGAGCTCGACCGGCTGACGACGATCTTCGGCAAGGAGCAGGTCTACGTCGAGATGCAGAACGCGCACCTCGACGTCCAGCAGCGCATCAATCCGCTGCTGCAGCAGCTCGCGGTGCGGCGCGGCATGCCGCTGGTCGCGACGGGCGACGTCCACTACCTCAAGCACGAGGATGCGCGCGCGCACGAAGCGCTGCTCTGCATCCAGTCGGGCGACTCGCTGAAGAACCCGAATCACTGGAAGTTCGACACCGACCACTTCTATTTCAAGACGCAGGCCGAGATGGCGCTCGACTTCCCCGGCCAGGAAGAGGCGATGCGCCGCACGCTGGAGATCGCCGATCGCTGCAACGTCGAGATCGAGCTCGGGCGCATCCTGCTCCCGAAGTTCGACACGCCGGACGGCCGCGACGCGTTCGACTATCTCGTCGAGCTGTGCGAGAAGGGCCTCGAACGCCGCTACGACAAGATCGGCGCCGAGCTCCAGGAGCGCCTCAAGTTCGAGCTCAAGACGATCAAGGAGATGGGGTTCGCCGACTACTTCCTCATCGTCGCGGACTTCATCGACTTCGCTCGCCGCAACGGTGTCAGCGTCGGGCCGGGTCGCGGCTCGGCCGCCGGGTCGCTCGTCGCGTACTCCCTCGGCATCACCGACATCGATCCGATCCGCTACGACCTGCTGTTCGAGCGATTCCTCAATCCCGGCCGCAAGTCGATGCCCGACATCGACATCGACTTCGCCGTCGAGGGCCGTGAGCGCGTCATCAACTACGTTCGCGAGAAGTACGGCAACGACCGCGTCGCCCAGATCATCACGTTCGGGACGATGGCCGCGCGCGCGGCCGTGCGCGACGCGGGTCGCGTCCTCGAGGTGCCGTACGGCGTCGTCGACAAGATCGCAAAGCTCATCCCGGAAGGCCCGGGCCAGAACCTCGACGACTGCCTCAAGCCCGGCTCCGACCTGAAGGTGTCGTACGACTCCGATCCCGTCACCCGCGAGATCGTCGACCTCGCGCGGCCGCTCGAAGGGTTGACGCGGCAGGACTCGATCCACGCGGCCGGTGTCGTGATCGGTGCGGCGCCGCTGATGGAGGTCGTCCCGCTCCAGCAGAAGGGCGTCGACCAGGAAATCGTGACGCAGTTCTCGATGAACACGATCGAGGCGCTCGGCCTGCTGAAGATGGACTTCCTCGGCCTGCGCAACCTCGACGTGATCGACAAGGCGGTCTCGCTGATCGGCGGCGGCCTCGACATCGGGACGATCCCGCTCGACGACAAGAAGACCTACGCGATGCTCGCGCGCGGTGAGGCGAACGGTGTCTTCCAGTTCGAGTCGTCGGGCATGCGCGAGGCGCTCCGCCAGGTGAAGCCCACCGTGTTCGAGGACCTCATCGCGCTCGTCGCGCTCTATCGCCCGGGGCCGATGCAGTACATCCCGACCTACGCGAAGCGGAAGAACGGTCAGGAGCAGGTCACGCACATCGATCCACGCCTGAAGGAGATCACCGGAACGACATACGGGATCTCGATCTACCAGGAGCAATCGATGGAGATCGCAAAGCAGATCGCCGGCTTCTCCCCCGCGGAGGCCGACGATCTGCGCAAGGCCATCGGCAAGAAGATCCATGCACTGATGGCCTCGTTGAAGGGGAAGTTCCTCGAGGGCTGCGCGTCAAACGGGGTAACGCCACAAGTTGCGAATCAGCTCTGGTCGGATCTCGAGCAGGCGCAGGACTATTCCTTCAACAAGTCGCATGCCGCCTGCTACGCGCTGATCGCCTATCGCACCGCCTGGCTGCGCTGCAATCACGCGAAGGAGTACATGGCGGCGCTCATCTCCTCGGTGATGAACACCAAGGACAAGGTGCCGTTCTACGTCAGCGCGTGCCACGACCTGAACATCGATGTGCTGCCGCCCGACGTGAACACGTCGATGATCGACTTTGCCGTCGTGGAGGGGAAGATCCGCTTCGGGCTGAACGCCGTGAAGAACGTCGGCGAGTCCGCCTGCCGCTCGATCGTCCGTGCACGCGAGGAGGGAGGGTCGTTCTCGTCGATCTGGGACTTCACCGAGCGCGTCGACCCGCAGGCGGTCAACAAGCGCGCGCTCGAGTCGCTCGTCAAATGCGGCGCGCTCGACTCCACCGGTGCGTCGCGCATGGGCATGCTCGGCTGCCTCGAGCAGGCGCTCGCCTGGGGGCAGAAGCAGCAGTCAGACAAGCTGCTCGGGCAGGGCTCGATCTTCGACCTCGGCGACGCGAGCGGCGACGCGGCTCCGCGCCACCATCCGGCGATCGCCGTGGCCGAGTTCGAGAAGAACGAGCTGCTGAAGCTCGAGAAGGAGACGCTCGGGCTCTACGTCTCCGACCATCCGCTGACGCCGATCCGCGACCAGCTGCGCCGCAAGACGGACTGTGCGGTCAACGAGATCGAGCGCCGCCGCGACGGCGAGGTCGTGATCGTCGGCGGGATCGTCGCGTCGCTGAAGCAGATGACGACGAAGAAGGGCGAGCCGATGGTGTTCGCCGGGCTCGAGGACGTGACGGGCTCGTGCGAGGTCGTCGCGTTCAGCTCCGTCTACGTCCACGCGCGCGAGCTCCTCATGCAGGACCGCGTGATCGTCGTGAAGGGCCGCGTCGACCACAAGCAGCAGGGGGAGACGAAGCTCGTCGCGATCGAGGTGACGGCGTTCGAGGCGACGCCGGAGCGGCGCGAGGTGCGCCTGAAGGTCGACGCGCGGATCGCCGCCGCCGGCATCGTGCGCGAGCTCGCCGCGCTCGTGAAGGACTTTCCCGGTGAGGCGCCGGTCTTCGTCGACCTCGTCACGTCGATGGGCCCGAAGCTCCTCGAGCTAGGGCCGAACTACCGGGTGCAGCCCGTGCCCGACTTCTTCGCAGAGGTCAAGGCTTTGCTCGGCGAAGCTGCGGTCGCCTAGGGCGTCCAGGGATTCACCACGCGGACGCCCGTCGACTCGATACCACGGGTGTCCCGGGTGACGAACGTGAGGTCGTGCTCGAGCGCGGTGGCGGCGAGCAGGCCGTCGACCGTCGGTCGAATTCGCTCTGCGTTCATTGCGCCCCAGCGTTCCGCGACGCGGAGGGTAATCGTGACGAACCGGTCGGCGAAGTCCGACTTGAGACGCTCGAGCCATTGCTCGACGATCTCAGCCTGCTGCGTATCGCCGCGTCTCCGCACCCGTTCGACGCCATTGCGAATCTCGCCGAGCGTCAGGACGCTGACGAATAGCTCGGATGCGTCGATTGCTGCAAACCACGTCAGAACGCGAGGGTCGGGCGAGTGCTTCCGCGGCTCGGACAAAACGTTCGTGTCTAGGAGGTAGCTCACAGCTCGATCTCCCGCGGCATGTCTTGCGAGCGCTCGAACTCGAGGTCGAACCGCGGCCCCTCGAGGAGGAACCGCTTGAAGTCCCCGCCGTGCGAGCTCAGCCTGCGGTACTCCTGAACGTCGAGGACGACCGCGACCTCCTTTCCGTTCCGCGTCACGAGCTGCGGCCCCTCCGTGCGGGCGCAGCTCGACCACGCGGCTGAACTGCTGTTTGGCGTCCTGAAGCTGCCACTTCGTCAAGACATGTCCCTTTCTGTCCAGTCTGGACAGATTGTACACGACAGCTACGGTGGACGCCCATGACTGAGCCGAAACTCACCGCCCGCAGAGACGATCTGCGCAACATCGCGATCGTCGCGCACGTCGACCACGGGAAGACGACGCTCGTCGACGCGCTGCTCTGGCAGGCCGGCTCCTTCCGCGAGAACCAGGACGTGAACGAGCGCGTCATGGACTCGACCGACCTGGAGCGCGAGAAGGGCATCACGATCCTCGCCAAGAACACCGCGGTCACGGTCGGCGATACGAAGTTCAACATCATCGACACGCCTGGTCACGCCGATTTCGGCGGCGAGGTCGAGCGCGGCCTCACCATGGTGGACGGCGTCCTCCTGCTCGTCGATGCCAGCGAGGGGCCGCTGCCGCAGACACGTTTCGTCCTGCGCAAGGCACTCGAGGCGCGGCTCCCGGTGGTGCTCGTCGTCAACAAGGTCGACCGGCCCGACGCGCGCAGCGAAGAGGTCGTGAACGAGGTCTACGAGCTCTTCCTCGACCTCGACGCCGACGAGCACCAGATCGAGTTCCCGATCGTCTACTGCAACGCCCGCGCCGGGAAGGCAGGGCTCAAGGAGGACGAGCTCGCCGACGACCTCGGGCCGCTCGTGCAGACGATCCTCGAGACCGTGCCGCCGCCGAGCTACGACCCCGACTTTCCGCTGCAGGCGCTCGTCACGAACCTCGACGCCGACTCGTACGTCGGCCGGCTCGCACTGTGCCGCATCCGGCACGGCACGCTCCGCAAGGGCGCGACCGTCGCCTGGTGCCGCGCCGACGGGACGATCACGAACGCGCGCATCACCGAGCTCTACATCACCGAGGCGCTGACGCGTGTCTCCGCCGCCGAAGCGGGACCGGGGGAGATCGTCGCGATCGCAGGCATTCCCCAAGTGACGATCGGCGAGACGATCGCCGATCCCGACGATCCGCGTCCGCTGCCGGTGACCACGGTCGACGAACCGTCGCTCTCGATCACGATCGGCATCAACACCTCGCCGCTCGCCGGGACCGAGGGCGATCGCCTGACCGCGTCGATGGTGAAGCAGCGGCTCGACCAGGAGCTCGTCGGCAACGTCTCGCTCCGCGTCAACCCGACCGACCGCCCCGACGCCTGGGAAGTGCAAGGCCGCGGCGAGTTGCAGCTTGCGGTGCTCGTCGAGCTGATGCGGCGCGAGGGCTTCGAGCTCACCGTCGGCAAGCCAGAGGTGCTGACCCGCGAGATCGACGGCAAGCGCAACGAGCCGATGGAGCGCGTGGCGATCGACGCGCCGGAGGATTACATCGGCGTCGTCACGCAGTTGCTCGCGCTGCGCAAGGGCCGGCTTCAGCAGATGGTCAACCACGGCACAGGCTGGGCCCGCATGGAGTACCTCGTGCCGGCGCGCGGCCTGATCGGCTTCCGCACCGAGTTCCTCACCGAGACGCGCGGCACCGGCATTCTCCACCACGTCTTCGAAGGCTGGGAGCCGTGGCACGGCGAGCTGCGCACGCGTCCGACCGGCGCGCTCGTCTCCGACCGCCGCGGGCCTGCCACCGCGTTCGCGATCACCAATCTCCAGGAGCGCGGCTCGCTTTTCATCGGGCCGGGCGTCGAGCTCTACGAGGGGATGATCGTCGGCGAGAACTCGCGCTCCGACGATCTCGACGTGAACGCCACGAAGGAGAAGAAGCTCACGAACATGCGCGCCGCCGCCTCCGACGAGACGGTGCGCCTGATTCCGCCGCGCCCGCTGTCGCTCGAGCAGGCGCTGGAGATGATCCGCGACGACGAGTGCGTCGAGGTGACGCCGAAGAGCATCCGCCTTCGCAAGGTGGAGCTCTCGCAGACGAAGCGCCAGTCCATGTCGTCGCGCCGCAAGCGCGAAGCGCAGTCCGTTCCTGCGTAGGTGGCCTCGCTCGCCGCGCAACTCTCGGTGCGCAACGGCCGCGAGGCGGTCGAGTTCTACAAGGCGGCGTTCGGAGCTGAGGAGATCTACCGCGTCGGTGGCACGGACGAGCACGAGGCGGTCGTCTCTCAGCTCTCTGTCGGCGACTCGACGTTCTGGGTCGCCGACGAGTCGCCGGAGCACCAGAACTTCAGTCCGGAGTCCGTTGGTGGCGGGACAGTGCGGATGCTGCTCACCGTGGACGATCCGGACACCGTCGTTCGCCGCGCCGTCGCGGCGGGCGCGACGGAGGTGACGCCCGTGGCCGACGATTACGGCTGGCGCGTCGGGCGCATCGTCGACCCGTACGGCCACCACTGGGAGATCGGCAAGCCGCTCGGCACGTGGCCGCCTCCCGGCGGCCACGGCGAGCCTCACGGCTGAGGCCGTCCGCCGCGCACGGACTTGTGTTCCTAGCCGGCGAGCCCTTTCGCGCGGAGCTCCGCGAGCGCCTTGTCCGTCTTCTCGAGCCCGTCGAGACCCATGCCGTGCAGCACCTCGGGCGTCTTCGTGAACTGGATCTCCCGATAGTCGACGACCTGCAGGTGGTTGCCCCACGGGTCGCGGAAGCTCAAGTCCGGCGCGCGCGTCACCTCGACGCCGGCCTCGACGAGCGCCGCGCGGATGGCGTCCTTGTCGTCGACGACGAGACCGAGATGCCGCTCCTTGTCGGGCGTCTGCGACGACGGGTTGCGCGCGAGGGCGACGAACTGGTCGCCCATGTCGACGAACGCCATCGCGTTGCCGATGCGGCCGCGCAGCTCGAACTCGAAGAACCGTCCGTACCACGCGAGCGCCTCGTCGATGTCCCCGACCTCGAGCGCCACGTGATTGATCCCGACGAGCCGTGCAGGCATAGCTCGAACGCTACCGCCTCAGGGTGGGGTCAGACCCTCGGACGTGGCGTGAGGCACGTCTTGGTGCCAGGCACCGGGACGTGGCCGTTCGGGACAGGCGCGCGCTCGCTTGGCGGTGACGTAGTGGGGTCAGACCCTTGGACATGGCTGCAAAGGACACGTCGTGGTGCCAGGCACCGGGACGTGGCCGTTGGGGACGCGCCCGCGCTGGAACTCTTGTGCTGCCTGCGGTGTAGTTCGAGGCAGTGGAGGGCCGTCCACGCGAAGAGCGAGACCTCGTCCTGCTCGCGCAGGCGGGCGACGCGCGCGCGTACGAGGAGCTCGTCCGCGCTCATCAGGAGATCGCATTCAGAGTGGCCTACCTCATCACCCGAAACGCAGCCGACGCCCAGGACGCCGCCCAGGACGGGATCATCAAGGCGTGGCGCGCGCTCGGCCGCTTCCGGGCAGGCGAGCCGCTACGGCCGTGGCTCCTGCAGATCGTCGCGAACGAGGCCCGGAACCGCGCCCGCTCGACCGGGCGGCGCGAGCACCTCGCCCTCCGCGCGGCGGGGGACGCGTCCTCGAGCGAGGCGGCCCCCTCGCTCGAGGACGCCGTCCTCGACGCCGACCGGCGCCGCGCGCTGCTCGCCGCGCTCGAGCAGCTGACCGGCGAGGCGCGCGAGATCCTCGCTTGCCGCTACCTCCTCGAGCTGTCCGAAGCCGAGACCGCGTCGGTGCTCGGCGTCCGGCTCGGCACCGTCAAGTCGCGCACTGCGCGGGCACTCGACCGGCTGAGGGAGGCGTATGGACCTCGCGCATGAGCTGAGCGAGCTCCGCGAGCACGTCGAATGGCCGCCGACGCCGGACCTGCAGCCCGTGCTCGAGCCGCGAGGCATCCGCAGCCGCAGGCGCCGTGTGGTGGCGCTCGGGCTGGCGTTCGCTGCGCTCGCCGCCGTCGCGGCCGCATTCGCGGTGCCGTCGTCGCGCGGCGCGATCCTCCGCTTCTTCCACCTCGGTGCCGCGACGATCGTGCGCGTCGACCACCTGCCGAGCGCGGAGGAGCGCCCGCTCTCGACCGGCATCGGACCAGTCATCACGCTGACCGAGGCGAAAAGGAGGTTCCCGGGAACGCTGCTCCTGCCGCCGCTCGACCCCATTCCGCCCGCGCATCTCTCCGGCCCGGCCGTCTCGTTCCTCTTCTCGTACCGCGGCGAGCCGGTGCTGCTCACCGAGTTCGCCATCGGCCCAGGCTTCATGAAGAAGTTCGCGGGCAGCGGCACCACGGTCGAAGGAGCGGGGTTCGACGGCTCCCCGGCGCTCTTCATCTCGGGCGACGTCCACGACTTCTTCTTCCCCGGCACGTCTCCCCGGCTCGCAGGCAACGTCTTGCTCTGGGAGCGCCAGAGCGCCACGTATCGCCTCGAATCCCGCTCCCTCACCAAGGACGAGGCCGTCTCACTCGCTCGATCGCTCACCCGAGGCTAGGGTTTGAGATACCCCGTAAAGGGGTGAACCGGGAGGGCGTTTTTCCCGAAGTAGTGAAAGACAGCACCTGCGGAAAAGGAATGCGAGATGCCTGCGGTAGAAGAAATCATCGAGACGGAACAGGAGCGCGTGGAGCGCTGGCGTGCCGATGAGCTCATGCGGGCCGGGTTCGACCCTGCCGCCGCCCTGGAGCTCGCAGCGCGCTTCGACATCGACCTGCACCGGGCGACCGAGCTCGTCGATCGCGGCTGCGCGCCCGAGCTCGCCGTTCAGATCCTGCTCTAGTCAGACTCTCGCCGCCGCGCGGTAAGCGGCAGAATGGCGCCTATGAGCGCCGTGCTCGCCCACATCCCGTCGCCCTCGAGTGGGGTCTTCCACGTCGGCCCGTTGACGATCCACATGTACGGGGTGATGCTGCTGCTCGCGATCGCGGCGGCGGTCTGGCTCACCGGCAAGCGGTGGGTCAAGTTCGGCGGCGACTGGGATCTCGTCTACCGCGTCGCCATCTGGGGCGTCATCGCGGGGATCATCGGCGCCCGGCTCTACCACGACCTCACGAGCTGGAATCAGGATCAGGCGATCCACGACCACTGGTACGGGCCGTTCGCGGTGTGGCAGGGCGGCCTCGGCGTCTGGGGCGGCATCGGCCTCGGCGTGCTCGTCGGCGCCTGGGTCGTCAAGCGCTCGGGCAACAGCGTGACGCTCTTCATGGACGCCGTCGCGCCGGGGCTCCTGCTTGCGCAGGCGATCGGCCGCTGGGGCAACTGGTGGAACCAGGAGCTCTACGGCAAGCACACGACGCTGCCGTGGGCGCTCGAGATCCACGGCAAGGCGGCCGCGAACCTCTATCACCCGACCTTTCTGTACGAGTCCATCTGGGACGTCCTCGGCGTGCTGCTGCTGCTCTGGGTCGACCGGCGCTTCACGATCCGGCGGCCGGGGCTCTTCGCGCTCTACGTCAGCTACTACACCTTCGGCCGCATGTTCGAGGAGCTGCTGCGCACCGATCCGTCGAGCCACGTCTTCGGGCTGCGGCTGAACTTCTGGGTCTCGCTCGTCTGCTTCCTCGTCAGCTCGTCGTTCTTCGTCTACTGGCAGTTCCTGCGGGACCCGGAGAAGCCGGAGCGGTATCGCCGGTTCCGCCCCGGCAAGGCCGCGCCGACGAGGAAGCCGGGGCCGAAGATGGCCGTGCCCAAGGGGCGCGTCCGGTAGGACGGCTACGGTCACTCCCGTGATCGTCCGTGAGCTCGAGCTCGACCTCGACGCGTTCGAGGGCCCATTCGACCTGCTGCTGACGCTCGTCCTCAAGGACGAGCTCGAGCTGCGGGAGATCGACGTCGCCGGAATCGTGCTTGTGTTCCTCGAACGGCTCGCCGAGCGCGAGGAGCTCGACCTCGAGGCGTGCGGGGAATTTCTCGTGCTGATCGCGGCGCTGCTCGAGCTGAAGGCGCGCGGCCTGTTCCCGGAGGAGGCGGCCGAGCTCGCCGAGCTCGAGCCGGAGGCTGCCGCGGAGGAGCTCGCGCGACGGCTCGCCGAGTACCGCCGGATGAAGGAGGCGGCCGGCTGGCTGCGGGAGCGGCTCGAGACCGAGGGAGAGCGCTACTTCCGGCTCGGCCCGGCGCCGCTCGCGCCCAAGCTCGAGACGCCGCTCGCGCCCCAGGAGCCGGAACGGCTCGCGCAGGTGCTGCGCCTGCTGGCGACGGAGCCCGCGCAGGTCTCGCTCTCGCACATGGGGCTTCGGTTCCCGCCCGTCTCGCAGTTTCTCGACCGCTTCCGCGCGACGCTGCGGCGGCGATCGCGCTTCGACTTCGACGCCGAGGTGCGCGACCTCTCGCGTGTCGAGCAGGCGGTCGCGTTCCTCGCACTGCTCGACCTTCGCCGCTCCGGCGAGATCGTGATCGACCAATCTGCCCCCTTCGCGCCGATTCGTGTGGCGCGCGCCGGGGAGGAAATCGCCGGCCGAGAAGAAAGGACCGCTGCATGGACCGCCCGCTCCGCCTGATTGCAGGAAACCCGCTCGACCAGCTCGCCCGCACGATCGAGGCGCTGCTCGTGATCGCCTCGACGCCGCTCTCCGTCCAGGATCTCGCCGACGCGGCGGACGACCACGTCGAACGCGTCGAGACGGCCCTCGGGCTCGTCGGCGAGCGGTACCAGGAGGGTCGCAGCGGCATCGTTCTCGAGAACGTCGCCGGCGGCTGGGCGTTCCGCGCGTCGCGTGACGCGGCGGAGTCGTGCGCGCGCCTCTTCGAGAAGCCGGCGCAGCGCAACCTGTCGCAGGCCTCGCTCGAGACGCTGGCGATCGTCGCCTATCTCGGGCCGTGCTCGCGTCCGGACATCGCGCGCATCCGCGGCGTCTCCGCGGACTCGGCCGTCGCGAATCTCGTCGAGCGCGGGCTGATCGTGGAAGCCGGCCGCGACGACGAGGCGGGAGCGATCCGCTACAAGACGACGCCGCTCTTCGAGCGCGTGTTCGGCCTCGAAAGCCTCTCGCAGCTGCCGCGCCTCGACGACATCGGCGCAGACACCGAGCAGATCCGCGAGCGGCTGCACGCGGTCGCCGAGCAGCGCACCGCCTAGCGCTCCCCTCGCCGACACGAAGTCGCGCACTTCTCGTGCGCCTTTGTTCATGGTGTCCGACACTTTCCGGCTCTCAGGTGTCAGACACCTTTCTGCCCCGAAGTGTCGGACACCTCGGCGCCGCTCGGTGTCAGCCCTGTTTGTGTCCCGAACTGTCAGGCCCGTTGGGGATCTCAGGTGTCAGACACCTTTGTTCGTCGAACTGTCGAGACTTTGTGACCTGAGGAGCTCGGTGGTCTATGCGCGGCGCCGGCTCGCGGCGGTCGAGACCAACGCCCGCGCGGCGAGGACGAACAGCAGCGTGAAGACGAGCGAGACCGCGAGGAACGCGGCCTCCTTGCTGCCGAGATGGCGGCCCAGGATCAGCGCGCGCACGAGCACGCCCGCCGTGATCCCGACGAGCCACGTGACGAGAAACCGCACGACCGTCGGACGCTCGTAGAGCCGCGTCGCAAGCGACACCGCGAACCAGCCGCCGAGGAGCGGCAGCGCGTCGTGCGCAAATGCGCCGGGCGATGCACCGTGTGAGATGAGCCCGACGACCGCAAAGATCACGATCCCCGCGGCGTCGGCAGCGATCGCCAGACGCCGGCGAGGCGCGAGGAGCCGAGGAAGATCCATCGGCCCTATCGTGTCAGCCGTGCGTCTCAACGCCTATCTCGCCCGCGCCGGCATCGCGTCTCGACGCGGAGCCGACGACCTGATCAAGGCCGGACGCGTCCTCGTCAACGGAGAGCCCGGGCAGCTCAACACGTTCGTCGAGTCGCGCGACAAGGTCACGGTCGACGGCGCGCCGGTCTCGCTCCAGCGCCTCACGTACCTCTTGCTCCACAAGCCGGCAGGTGTCGTGACGACCGCGCGCGATCCGCAAGGACGTCCCACCGTCGTCGAGCTCGTTCCGGGAGAGCCGCGCGTCGTCCCGGTCGGGCGCCTCGACGCCGACACGACCGGCGCGCTCCTGCTCACGAACGATGGGCCGCTCGCGCACCGGCTCGCGCACCCCCGCTACGAGATCGAGAAGGTCTACGAGGCGGAGATCGGCGGCCGCCCAGGCGAGGAGATCCTGCGCTCGCTCCGCGAGGGAGTCGAGCTCGACGACGGCATCACCGCGCCGGCGAGGGTGCGGCGTGTCGGCCCGCACACGATTGAGCTCGCGATCCACGAGGGGCGCAATCGGCAGGTCAAGCGGATGTTCGAGGCGGTGGGACACCCGGTGCGCCGCCTGCACCGCAGTGTCTACGCGGGATTGAGCCTCGGAGGGCTCGAGCCGGGCCAGTGGCGCGAGCTCGAGCCCTCCGAAGTCATGCGTCTACGAAGCGGCTAGCCCCGACGCCCGCCGGAGCAGCTCCCGCACGTGTGCGAGACCGCTCGTGACCTGGCCGTGGTTCGGCATCCTTCCCGCCGCCGCGGCCGAGAGCGTGTTCTTCATCTGCTGTGCTGCCGTGTCCCGGTCGTCTGCCAGTTGCAGGAGCGTCGCCTGCTCGGCAGCGTAGGCGGTGTCATCCGGAGCTCGACCCGGAAGCGAGCGCCTTCGAGTCCGCGATCAGCGTGTCGGTCGCGAACTGCCCGACGCCCGAGTTGATCTGGTCGTAGCCGGCTGCGAGCTCCGCCGTCGCTGCGAGCGGAGCGGGCACGACGGCCAGCGCCTGCGTGATCACATGCCCGTCCGACTGGTAGTCGTCGGAGAGGCCGAGCAGGTTGAGCATCGTCGGCCGGATGTCGGCCTCCTCCACCCACGTGCCCTTCGTGCTCGCCTGCGGCACCGTGTTGTTCGCCTCGGGATCGCTCGCCTGGTTGCCTTCGGCAGGCGTCGGCCCGTCGATGCCGTTGACCGCGACGCCACGGCCGGCGATTGCGGCCCAGGTGACGTCGATGTTCGGGCTGTAGTACCCGTGGTCATACGCGAACCCGTTGTTGATGCTGACGGGTGCCCCCGAGGTCGAGAAGAAGTAGTCGCCCTTCGGGAAGAGCGTGTATGTCGGGAAGCGCAGCGGGTCCGACGTCTGCATATGCAGCACGCGTTCCTCGAGTGCGCCGGCCTGGTACTTGGTGATCTTTTCGTTATCGACGCCGCTGTACGGGTCGTGTGGGTTCGTCATCGCCGCCGTGTCCCGCTCTAGCTGGCGGACGGTCGGGTCGTTCGCGGCCGGATTGCCGTGGACGTAGAGCGACGCGCCCTGCGGCTCGATGTCGAACTGCGTCGAGGCCGACGCGGTGCCGGTGAGCAGGCCCTTGATGTTCGCCTGCAGCTCGCCGATCTGACCCGGCAGGTAGTTGCACGGCGTGGTGACGCCGTCGCATCCGGCCGGCGTCGGCTGCGTCGCGCGGCCGACGTTCGCACCAGCGAACTGGTCGTTCTCCTCGGAGCTGATCACGAACAGCGTGTTCTGCTGTGTGATGCCATCCGCCGCGAGCCGGTCGAAGAACGTCTGGAACGCAGCGTCGTAGTGCTGGGCGTTCGAGACGTAGCACGAGTCACCAGGGCCGACCGGCTTGCCGGAGCTCGCTGATGTCCCGGTCGTCGTGCAGTTTGTGAACGTGTCCGACTTCTTCTCGTGCAGGTCGGAGATGTAGCCGTACGTCACCGGGATGCCGGCCTCCTGCATGTCGGCCATCACGGCGAGCGACTGCGACGCCACCGGGCTGAACCCGGGGAACCCCGGCGTGTGCGAGAACGGCTCCTGAATCGTGTTCCCGTTGAGGTCGACGAGGTTGCCGTTGGCGTCGGTCACCCGGTACCCGTTGTGGAACACATTCGGGCCGCCGCCGATCTGCGGATTGATGTACTTCGCCCCGAACACGCCCTGGAACCCGTTGTAGCCACCCGGCTCGTCCGGGAGCTGATCCCCGACCGCGCGAGTCGAGCCCGCGCAGAAGGCGGAGCCCTGTGCGCAGTGCACGGCCTGGCCGATGTATTCGGCGACCTGCTTGTCACGGAACGGATCGGCGGTGTTCGCGGCCGTCTCCTGCGCCTCCGGCGAGTTGGCGCCGAACACCGTCGAGATGTCGCCGGGGTTCTCGAGCACCATGTTCGCGGTCGAGAAGTCGCCGACCGTGCAACCGGCCCGCGTGAACGGCACCCACGGCGCCGGGGTGATCTTGCCGTCCTGGCCCACCATCGACGGCGTGGTGTCCACCGGATTCGGAACCGGCGGGCCGAACACCTTCGTGTCCATGATCGGCGACGTCCAGTAGACGAACGACGTCGCTGGATCGGTCGACCCGTTCGGGTTGAACACCTTGTACGAGTTCGACAGCGGCTGGCCGTGCCGGTCGCCGTAGAGACCCGTGTAGATCGTCAGGCTGTCATCGGCGGTGTGGGCGATCATCGGCGTATGGCTGTTCGAGAACACCGTCCCGTTGCTCTTCAGGAAGTTGAGCAGGTGCGGCATCTGCTCGAGATCGGACGGGACGTTCGGGTTGTCCCGCGCGAAATGGACGTTGTCGAAAACGATGTTGATGACGTGCTGGACGCCGTTGCCGAGCCGGCAGGCCGACGCTGCCTGTGACTGCGCCGCTGTGTCGACTCGGGCCGTCGCACCCGCAGCCGCGAGTGCGCTGACAATCAGCGCGGCCGCTCCGGCCGCACCGAACAATCGTCTACCCCTCATGCAACTCCCCCTTCGCTGTGAACGACAATGCCGCAGGAGAGCCTCGTCGTCGCCGCAGACCCCATGGGAGACGAGGAGGTTTCGGCCAGGTTACGAAATGGTGGCGCGCGCTGCGGCGGTTGTTCTACAAGCCCTTGGGCCGAGCGGCGCCGAAGAACTTGCCGGCGTTCGAGCGGGCGAAACCCATGTTCTTGTACATCGCCTCGAGTGTGGGCTCAGCGGTGCGCCGCGCCTTCTCGGCGCCCATCGCGAGCAGGCGCTGTAGCTCGCGCTCGTCGGCGCGGAGCGCCTCGTAGCGTTCGCGGATCGGTGTCAAGAGCTCGACGACCGCCTCGCCGACCGCGACCTTGAAGTCTCCGTAACCGGCGTTCTCGAACCGTTGTTCGAGCTCAGCGATCGGGGTACCCGTGGCGACACTCATGATTTCGAGGAGGTTCGAGACTCCCGGCTTCTCGTGAGGGTCGTAGCGCACCTCGCGCCCGGAGTCCGTAACCGCCGATTTGAACTTCTTCCGGATCGCGTCGGGCGTGTCGACGATGTAGACGGCGCCCTGCTCGCTGCTCAGGGTCGTCGACATCTTGTTCGTCGGCTCCTGCAGGTCCATGATCCGGCCCCCGATCTCGGGGTACTGGCCGTCCGGCACCCGGAACGTCTCCCCGAAGCGGTAGTTGAAGCGCTCCGCGACGTCGCGGGCGAGCTCGAGGTGCTGGCGCTGGTCGTCGCCGATCGGCACGAGATCGGTCTGGTAGAGCAGGATGTCGCCGGCCATCAGCACGGGATACGTGAAGAGTGCGGCTGAGACGAAGTCGTGGCTCGCCGACTTGTCCTTGAACTGCGTCATCCGGCCGAGCTGCCCGTAGCTCGCTACCGACGACAGCAGCCATTCCGCCTCGGCGTGCGCCGTCACGTGGCTCTGGCAGAAGACCGTCGAGCGCTCGGCGTCGAGCCCCGTCGCGAAGAGCATCGCGGCGAGGTCGAGCGTCGAGGAGCGCAGCTCCGCCGGGTCGTAGTCGACGCTGATCGAGTGCAGGTCGACGATGCAGAAGAACGCGTCATGGGTCTCCTGCGTCTGGGCGTACTGGCGGAAGCCGCCGCTGTAGTTGCCGAGGGTCTTTTGTCCGGTGGGCTGGATCCCGGAGAAGACGGTGGGTTTTCTCTTGTCGGTCATTGGCGTTCCTGGATTCTGTCTGAAGCCGAAAAAGACTGGACAATAGCTCGATGATCCAGGCCCTGCATGGGCGCTCTATCTACACTGACAAACGATGGCTGTGACCGGTGCACCCGAGCTCTTGATCGTGATGAGCGGGCATGCGACGCCCGAGCAGATCGACGACGTCGTCGCCCGTCTCGACGAGGCAGGCTGTGCCGCGCTCGTGACGCCGGGCCGCGAAGCCACGGTGATCGGCGCGATCGGTGAGCGTGAGCTGCTCGCCACGCTGCCGCTCGAGGGCTTCGCCGGAGTCGAGCAGGTGCTCCCGATCCTGAAGCCGTACAAGCTCGTGTCCCGCGAGCTCTCGCCCGACCCGACGGTGATCGAGGTGCGCAACCGCCGCATCGGCGACGGCTACTTCGGCTTCATCGCCGGGCCGTGCACCGTCGAGACCCGCGAGCAGACGCTCGAGACGGCGCGCTGCGTCGCGGCCGAGGGCGTCACGATGCTCCGCGGCGGTGCGTTCAAGCCGCGTACCTCGCCCTACGCGTTCCAGGGCCTCGGCGAGGTCGCGCTCGAGTACCTCAAGGAGGCACGCGACGAGACAGGACTGCCGCTCGTGACCGAGCTGATGGATCCGCGCCATGTCGAGGCCGTCCTCGACGTCGCCGACGTGATCCAGATCGGCGCGCGCAACATGTCCAACTTCTCGCTCCTCTCCGAGGTCGGTCGCGCGCCGAAGCCGGTGCTGCTCAAGCGCGGCCTCTCGTCGAGCGTCGAAGACCTGCTGATGGCCGCCGAGTACATCGTCAAGGAGGGCAACTCGCAGGTGATCCTCTGCGAGCGCGGGATCAAGACGTTCGAGACCTCGACACGCTTCACGCTCGACATCAGCGCGATCCCCGTCCTGAAGATGGAGACGCACCTGCCCGTGATCGTCGACCCGTCGCACCCGGCGGGCCGCCGGGAGCTCGTGCTGCCGCTGGCGCGCGCAGCCGTCGCCGCAGGCGCCGACGGGATCATCGTCGAGGCGCATCCTCGCCCGGAGGAGGCGCTCTGCGACGCCGCCCAGCAGATTCCCACCGCCGACTTCCCGGCGTTCGCCGCGGAGATCCGCGCGCTCGTGTCCCTCATGGGACGCACGATCGGCTGAGCGAGAGGTTTGGTGTGGATTGGACGTGCGTGCGGGGATGGGCCAGACCAAGCGATTTGGCCGGATCCGGCGCCGGGCATAGCGGTACTACGTTCAAGCCGGAGCCGGCCGAAGCGCGCCGCGTCTGGGCCACCATCCGTGCGTGCGGCCAGTCCACACCAAGCCTCTAAGTGAAGATCGCTCCTGCCGTCGCGGTCGTCGGTCACGTCGCCGTGCCCGGCGACAAGTCGATCTCGCACCGGGCCGTCATGTTCGGCGGCATCGCCGAGGGGACGACCCACGTTCAGGGCTTCGGCCGGTCGGACGACACGATGGCGACCGTGCACGCGATGCGTGCGCTCGGCGTCGAGGTGGAGGAGCTCGGCGACGACGAGCTCCTCGTCCACGGTGTCGGCCTTCGGGGACTCCGCGCCCCGGACGACCCCGTCGACTGCGCGAACGCCGGCACCCTGATCCGCCTGCTTGCCGGCGTGCTTGCGGGGCAGCAGGGACGCTTCGTCCTGACGGGCGACGACTCGCTGCGCACACGGCCGATGGAGCGCATCGCGGAGCCGTTGCGGCGGATGGGCGGAGACGTCACGACGGACGACGGGCACGCACCGCTGACGATCGTCGGCAGCGACGCCTTGCAGGGCATCGAGTTCGAGCTCCGCGTCGCGAGTGCGCAGGTGAAGTCGGCCGTGCTGCTCGCAGGGCTGAACGCGAACAAGGAGACGACCGTCCTCGAGCCCAAGCCGACGCGCGACCACACGGAGCTGATGCTCGAAGCGGGTGGCGTTCGGGTGCGGCGAAAGCCCGGGTCGGTGACGATCGACCCGGCGGGCTCGCTTCGGCTCGGTGAGCTCGTCGTGCCCGGCGACTTCTCGTCCGCGGCGCCGCTCTTCGTGGCTGCGGCACTCGTTCCCGGCAGCGACGTGACCGTGCACGAGCTCGGGCTCAATCCACGACGGGTCGGACTGCTCGACGTGCTCGAGCGCATGGGCGCGCGCGTCTCGATCTTCAACCGCCGCCGCGCCGGACGCGAGCCGGTGGGCGACGTGCAGGTGCAGCATGCCGAGCTGATCGCCACGGAGATCACGCCCGACGAGGTGCCGCTGCTCGTCGACGAGCTGCCGCTCGTCGCCCTGCTCGGCTCGCACGCGCGCGGCGAGACGATCGTGCGCGGCGCTGCAGAGCTGCGGGTGAAGGAGAGCGACCGCATCGAGGCGGTGACCGACGGGCTGCAGGCGAGCGGCGCGCGGATCCACTCGACGGAGGACGGCTGGCGGGTCGTCGGAGTGCCCAGGCGGCTGAAGGGCGGCCGCATCGACGCCCGCGGCGACCACCGGATCGCAATGCTCGGGGCCATCGCGGGCCTCGCGTCGAAGGACGGCGTAGAGATCGAGGGCGCCGACTCCGTCGGAGTAAGCTTCCCCGGCTTCTTCGACCTCCTCGACTCGGTGGTGAGACGATGATCGTCGCGATCGACGGCCCCGCGGGGGCCGGCAAGAGCACTGTTGCGCGCGCGCTGGCCGAGCGGCTGAGCTTTCGCTACCTCGACACGGGCGCGATGTACCGCGCACTCACGTGGCTTGCCATGTACCGCGGCCTCGAGCTCGGGGACGGCTCGGCGCTCGCCGACCTCGCCCGGGCGGAGCCGGTGACGTTCGACGCCGTTGGCCGGGTGTGGATCGGCGGCAAGGACGTCACGTCGTCGATTCGCGAGCAACGGATCGATCGCATGGTGCCGGTCGTCGCAAAGCACGGCGGCGTGCGTGAGGTGATGCGCGAACGGCAGCGCGAGCTCGGCCGCGAAGGGGACGTGGTGATCGAGGGACGCGACATCGGCACGGTCGTCGCGCCGAAGGCCGAGGTGAAGGTCTATCTCGTCGCCGACCGCGACGAGCGGGCGCGCCGGCGGATGGCGGACCGGCCGGGTATCGGCGCCGACGCACTCGCCACCGACATGCGCTGGCGCGACGAGAAGGATGCCGAGCGGATGAAGCCGGCCGAGGACGCGCGCGAGATCGACACGACGGGCTTGAACGTGGAGGACGTCGTCGAGCGGATCGAAGCGCTCGTGCGCGAGCGCACCCCCGCGTGAACCGCGTCGACATCGCCTGGAAGATCGGCACGCCGGTCATGGGCGGTCCCACGGCGTTGCTGACGCGGCTCCGCGTCTACGGCAGCGATCGCGTCCCGCGAACGGGCGGCCTCGTCCTCGCGTACAACCACTTCTCCTGGATCGACATTCCGGCGTTCGGCTGGTCGTCGCCGCGGCCCGTCTATTTCCTCGCGAAGGCGGAGGCGCACGCCGTGCCGGTCGCGGGCGCGTACCTGCGCCTCTTCGGGTCGTTCGGGGTCCGCCGCGGAGAGTCCGACCGTGAGGCCGTCCGGCGGATGCGCGAGGTCGTGCGCGCGGGAAACGCCCTCGGGATCTTCGCCGAGGGGTCGCGCCAGCGCTCGGGTGAACTCGGGCCGGTGCAGCCGGGCGCGGCGATGGTTGCGCTCCAGGAGGACGTGCCGGTCGTCTGCGCCGCGATCTACGGGTCGCACGAGTGGCGGGTCGGCAACTTCAAGCCGGTCTCGATCGCGTACGGCGAGCCGATGCGCTTCTCCGACCTGCCGCGCGGCGCCAAGGGCTACCGCGAGGCGTCCGAGGAGATCGCCGCCGAGTTGCGCCGCCTCTGGGAGTGGCTCCGCGACCTGCACGCGGCGGGCCGGCCGAAGCACGCCATGCCACCCCGCGCGCCGCAGCATCTCCGCGCTCCCGTCACGCTTCCCTGACGTTGTGTCCGACACTTTCCAGCCCAACAGTGTCCGACACTTTCGGGCGCCGAAGTGTCTGACACCTTGGGCCCCTCAGGTGTCCGACACTTTCGGGGCCTGAGGTGTCAGACACCTTTTCCTCGTCAAGGCGTCCGCGGCGGACAGGGCGGCTCTGGGCCGTAGGCTTCTCTGACCATGGCCGACGACGAGACTGACCAGGATCTCCTCGAGGAGGAGCTCGAGGACGAACTCGAGGGGGAGGACGAGCCGGAGGCCGTCCCGCCGCTTCTCGGCACCGTCGCGATCGTCGGCTTCCCGAACGTCGGCAAGTCGACGCTCGTCAACCGGCTGAGCGGCACGCGGCAGGCGGTCGTCCACGAGACCTCGGGCGTCACGCGCGACCGCAAGGAGCTCGTCGTCGAGTGGACGAACGGCCGGCGCTTCCTCCTGATCGACACCGGCGGCGTCGACATCGCCGACGAGACGCCGATCACACGGTCGATCGCCGTCCAGGCACGCGAGGCGGTCAGCGAGGCCGACCTCGTCCTCTTCGTCGTCGACGCCCAGATCGGGATCACGCCCGGCGACGAGGAGGTTGCCCAGATCCTCCGCGAGGCGAAGAAGCCCGTGCTCGTGATCGCGAACAAGATCGACGATCCGCGCATGGAGCCGCTCGCACTCGAGCTGCACGCCCTGGGGCTCGGCGACCCGATTCCCATCTCCGGCCTGCACGGCCACGGCGCCGGCGACCTGCTCGACGAGATCCTCGACTACCTGGAGGCGCACGCGACACGAGGGCGGGAGCAGATCCCCGACGAGGCGATCCGCGTCGCGATCCTCGGCCGTCCGAACGTCGGCAAGTCGACGCTCCTCAACAAGCTCGTCGGCCGCGAGCGCGTGATCGTCTCCGAGATCCCCGGCACCACACGCGACTCGATCGACACGGTGCTCGAGCGCGGCGGGCGGACGTTCGTGCTCATCGACACCGCGGGCCTGCGCCGCAAGCGACGCCACCGTCAGGGCATCGAGTACTACTCCGAGTTGCGTGCACTCGAGTCGGCGGAGCGCGCAGACGTCGCGCTCGTCCTCATCGACGCATCCGAGGGCGTCGTGGATCAGGATCTCGCCGTGGCCGACGTCGCGCGCAAGGCGGACAACTCAACGCTGATCGTGCTCTCGAAGTGGGATGTCACGACGGTTCGGATCGAGGACGTGCGGGGCATGTTGCGCCGCCGTCTCCGGCAGCGGCCGCCGTTCCTCGCGATCTCCGCGCACACCGGCCGCGGGCTCGACCGGCTGCTCGACACCGTTGTCGACCTCTTCGACCGGCACATCGCACGCATCCCGACCCCCGAGCTGAACGACTTCCTCCAGGAGCTCCGCAACCGCCGCCAGCCTCCGGCGCGAAAGGGCAAGCGCCTCAACCTGCTCTACGGCACGCAGACGCAACAGCGTCCGCCGCGCATCAGGATCTTCGTCAACGACCCGACGCTCGTGACGCGGGACTACGGCTACTGGGTCGAGAACGAGATCCGCGAGCGCTTCGGCCTCGACGGCGTCCCTGTCTCGATCGACTTCGCCCGTCGCACGTGAGGTTCCTCGTCGTCGGCGCCGGCTCGTGGGGCACGGCATTCACCCGGGTGCTGCTCGACCGGGGGCACGACGTCGTGCTCGCCTGTCACACCGCCGAGCAGGCCGAGGCGATCTCCGAGACGGGACACAACCCGCGCTACCTCGAGCGGGTCGACCTCCGCGATGTCGAGGCGACAGTCACCGTCGACGACGCTCCTGCCGACGTCGATGCGATGGTCGTCGCGGTGCCGAGCAAGTCATTCGCCGAGGTCGTCGCGGCTCTCCCGGGCGATGCACCGGTGCTCAGCCTTACGAAAGGTCTCGATCCCGCCACGGGGCAGCGGCTCTCGACCACGGTGCGCGGCCGCGGAGTCGCCGTTCTCTCCGGCCCGCACATCGCCGGGGAGATCGCACTCGGCCTGCCCACCGCGGCGGTGATCGCGAGCGACGACGGCTTCCTCGCGGGCCAACTGCAACACGCGATCAACTCGAACACGTTCCGCGCGTACGTGAATCCCGACGTCGTCGGCGTCGAGCTCTGCGCCGCGGCGAAGAATGTGATCGCGCTCGCGGCCGGAGGCGTCGACGGGCTCGACCTCGGCGACAACTCGAAGGCGGCCTTGATCACGCGCGGGCTCGCGGAGATGTCGCGCCTCGGCCTGGCGTCCGGCGCGCGCACCGAGACGTTCTCCGGGCTTGCCGGCATGGGCGACCTGATCGTCACGTGCTGGAGCCGGCAGGGCCGGAACCGGCGCGCCGGAGAGCTGATCGCACAGGGCCGCACCCCTGACGAGGCGGCGGCCGAGATCGGCCAGACGGTCGAGGGCCTCACGACCGCGCCCGTGCTGCTCGCGCTGGCCCACACGGTGGGCGTGGAATTGCCGATCACGGAAGGGGTCTGCGCGGTACTCTCGGGGCAGAGCCTCGGCGAGCTCGTGTCGAGGCTGATGGGCCGCCAGCCGACGGAGGAGTAGCGATGCGGAAACGGACGATCGTCGTCGCGGCCGGGCTGGTAGCTGCAGTCGTCGTCGGCCTCGTCGCTGCAGGCTGGGGCTCGGGCGCGGCCGACTCCGCGACCATCGGCGGCGGCGCCTCGATCGCGCCCGCGAACGCTGCAGCCTTCGTCGCGATCGACTCGGACGTCTCGTCCACGCAGTGGAAAGCCGTCGACGGCCTCCTCGACCAGTTGCCGTCCTACGACGCGGTCGCCAAGAGGCTGCGCACGATCTTCGAGCAGCGAACGAAGCTCAGCTGGGACGACGACGTCAAGCCGGCGCTCGGCTCGGAGCTCGACCTCATCGTGCTTTCCGGAACGAAGCCGAGGCTCGTCGGGCTGACGCACGGCGGCGACCAGGCGAAGCTCGACGCGTTGCTCGGGAAAGCGGGCCACGGGATCGTGTCAAAGCAGATCGACGGCTGGACCGCGTTCGCCCAGACGCAGGCTGCGCTCGACCGTGTTACGCACGCGACGACGAAGCTCGCCGGCGACGCGACGTACGAGGCCGCCGCCGCGAAGCTCGCAGACGACGCTCTCGTGCGCGCGTACGCGAACGGCGCCGACGCACAGACGCTGCTCTCCTCGCTTCACGGCACGGCCGTGCCCACAGTGTCCGCCCAGCCGCTCGTCTGGGCGTCCGCCGACCTCGTGGCTCGGTCCGACGGCTTGTTGGTCCACGCCTACACGCAGGACGGCCCCGCGCAGCGTGGGCAGCCGCTCCCGCCCGTGGCGATCACATCGAGTCTCGTCGACGAGATCCCGTCAGGCGCGTTGTTCGTCGCTGACATCCAGGTGACGCCCGGGACCTTCAATTTCTCCGACCCGAAGTCTCTGCCGAAGCCGCTGCAGCAGCTCATCGCCTCGTCGCCCTCGCTACCGAGCGATCTGAACGCGCTGCTCGGCGGCGAGACCGTGCTCTACGTGCGACCGGGGCAGCCGATTCCGGAGGTTACGCTCGTCACCCAGCCCGCCGACACGAGCGCGGCCGAGGCGGCGCTCGCGGACATCGTCAAGACGCTCGAACAGCAAATGGGCGCTGCCGCGGGGGCACCGGTCGTTCCGATCGTGCACGCCGTGCTCGGCGGCCAGCTGATCATCTCGACGTCGCAGGCGGGGCTCGACGCGTTTCGTTCTGCCGGGCCCAAGCTCTCCTCCGATCCCGGATTCGAGGCCGCCCAGCAGGCAGCAGGGATGCCGACCCGGACAACGGGCTTTTTCTACGCGAACGTCGCGAGCCTTCTGCCGCTCGCGCAGCTCGTTGCGCCGCTGGTCGGCATCGACCTCCCGGCCGGCGCACGTGCCGGCGCAGGGGCCGTGAAGACCCTCACCGCCTGGGGTACGAGAGCCGGAGCCGACTCGAGCTATACGGCGCTTCTCGCGATCGGTTAACCGTGCAAGTGGTGCGCCCGTTCAGCTGCTGCCTGCGCTAGCCTGGCCGCCATGCCAGAGCGCTCCTTTTCCTTCACGTCCGAGTCGGTCACCGAGGGTCATCCGGACAAGATCGCCGACCAGATCTCCGATTCCGTCCTCGACGCCGTCCTCCAGGACGACCCGATGAGCCGCGTCGCCTGCGAGACGTTGATCACGACGGGCCTCGTCGTCGTCGCCGGCGAGATCACGACCGATACGTACGTCGACATTCCGCGGCTCGTCCGCGAGCGCATCCGCGAGATCGGCTACACGCGCGCGAAGTACGGCTTCGACGCCGACACCTGCGGCGTCATGGTCGCGCTCGACGAGCAGTCGCCCGACATCGCGCAGGGAGTAGACGCGTCGTATGAGGCGCAACACGGCGACGACGACTCCCTCGATCGCGTCGGCGCCGGCGACCAGGGGATGATGTTCGGCTACGCGTCGAACGAGACCGACGAGCTGATGCCGCTGCCGATCATGCTGGCGCACCGGCTTGCGAAGCAGCTCGCGGACGTGCGGAAGTCCGACCTCGTTTCTCATCTGCGCCCGGACGGCAAGACGCAGGTCACCGTTCGCTACGAGGAGGACGCGCACGGCAGGCGGCGCCCCGTGGAGATCGAGCGCGTACTCATTTCCACACAGCACGGCGAGGGCGTCGACATCGACGTCCAGCTCAAGCCTGCGCTTATCGAGCACGTGCTGAGGCCGATCCTGCCCGTCGCGCTGTACGACGAGCGGCGCCTCGAGAACGACCCCGACTTCTTCTACTGCAACCCGACCGGCAAGTTCGTGATCGGCGGCCCAATGGGCGACAGCGGTCTCACCGGCCGGAAGATCATCGTCGACACGTACGGCGGCGCGGCGCCGCACGGTGGCGGCGCGTTCTCGGGGAAGGATCCGACGAAGGTCGACCGCTCCGCGGCTTACGCAGCGCGCTACGTCGCGAAGAACGTCGTCGCCGCCGGGCTGGCAGAGCGCTGTCAGATCCAGGTGGCGTACGCGATCGGCGTCGCGCATCCCATGTCGATCCTCGTCGAGACCTTCGGGACGGAGAGTGTCGCCGTCGCGCTCATCGAGTCGCTTGTGCAGGAGCACTTCGATCTTCGCCCGGCGGCCATCCTGCGCGATCTCGACCTGCGCCGGCCGATCTACGTCAACACGGCCGCGTACGGCCACTTCGGTCGGAGCGAGCCCGACTTCACGTGGGAACGCACCGACAAGGCGGATACGCTGCGCGCGGCGGCGGGGCTCGGCGACGCCGAGCTCGCGACCACGGCCGGCTGAGCCGACCACATCAAACCTCTAGTCCTCATCACGGGCGGTGCGGGCTTCATCGGCTCGCATCTCGCCGACGAGCTTCTCGCGCGCGGCTATCGCGTGCGGGCGCTCGACAACCTGACGCCGCAGGTTCACGCGGGCGCGGCGCCGGACTATCTCGCTGCCGACGTGGAGCTCCAGGTTGGGGACGTTCGCGACGCGGACGCCGTGCAAGGCGCCCTGGAGGGCGTGGATGCGGTCGTGCATCTCGCCGCGCGGGTGGGGGTGGGACAGTCGATGTACGAGATCGCCGACTACACGGCGGTCAACAGTCTCGGGACGGCGGTGCTGCTCGAGGCGCTCCCTGAGACGTCGGTTCGGAAGCTGCTCGTGGCCTCGAGCATGAGCGTGTACGGGGAAGGCCTGTATCGCACGGCGACCGGGGATCCGGTCGAGCCTCCCGAGCGGACGCGCGAGCAGCTCGACCGGCGCGAGTGGGAGCTGCCCGGGCTCGAGCCGGCACCGACGCCGGAGACGAAGCGGCTTGGGCTGTCGTCGATCTACGCCCTGACGAAGTACGAGCAGGAGCGCGCGTGCCTCGTCGCCGGCGCCGCCTACGGCATCCCGAGCGTCGCGCTTCGCCTCTTCAACACGTACGGAACCCGCCAGGCGCTCTCGAACCCGTACACCGGAGTGCTCGCCATCTTCGCCGCACGGCTCCTCAACGATCGCGCGCCGCGTGTGTACGAGGACGGCCTCCAGCGGCGCGATTTCGTCGCCGTGGGCGACGTGGCGCGCGCGTTCCGACTCGCGCTGGAGGAAGACGGCGCCGACGGCAGCGTGGTCAACGTCGGCAGCGGGGCGAGCGTCACGGTGCGGGAGATCGGGACGAGGCTCGGCGCCACGATCGGCAAGGAGATCGAGCCCGAGCTGACCGGTGAGTATCGGCTCGGCGACATCCGTCATTGCTATGCCGACATCTCGCACGCCCGCTCGACGCTCGGCTATGAGCCCGAGGTCGAACTCGATGTGGGGCTGGCCGAGCTCGCCGCGTGGCTCGAGGGACGCGTGGCGCACGACCGCATCGATGCGGCTGCGGAAGAGCTGACTCGGCGCGGGCTCGCGCGCTAGGCCGGCTTGACGAAGAGGCCGGCGGCGGCCTTTTCCGAGATGGCGCGCTCGTCGTTCCCGCCGCCGTTGATCAGCGCGACGGTGAACTGGTCGGCGGCCGGCTCCGCCCGGCGCATCTCGATCTCCTGACCCGGGACGAATCCCTGGCCGTAGAACCAGTGCAACAACTCGCCGTCGTGCTCGGCGAGCCGGACGATCGTGGCGCGTGTCCCCGCGCCGAGCGCCGCGAGGGGCTCGAGCTCGGCGTTCTCCCGCTGCTCGACGTCCGTGTCGACGGGCCAGCCGTGCGGGCAACGGTCGGGATGGCCGAGCTTCTCGTCGATCCGCTCGATCATCTCGTCGGTGAACGTGTCGCCCAGCAGGTCGGCGCGCTCGTGCGCCTCGGCGCCGGTGTAGCCCATGAAGTCGGTGAGCAGCCGCTCGATCAGGCGGTGCTTGCGCACGACCTGCTCGGCGCGCACGCGCCCGGCTTCGGTCAGCAGGGCCTCCTTGTGGACGCCGCGCTCGATCAGGCCGTCGTTCTCGAGTCGCTTCAGCATCTCGCCTGCCGACGCGCGCGAGACTCCGAGCATCTCGGCGACTCGCGAGGCGAGTGGGGGCGAGCCGGCGCCGTGCGGCGTGTACTCGCCGATCGGGAACGCGAGAAAGTAGATCGTCTCGAGGTATTCGTCGACCGAGTGTCCCTGCGCCATCAGGGCTATAGTGCCCGTCGGGACCTGTGTAAGGGTACCCTTACACAGGATGTCCACGACCCAGGTCCTCATTCTCGGTGCGATCGCCGGCGCGACGATCTTCCTCGGGCTGCCGGTAGGGCGGATCAAAGGCCTCAGCTCCCAGGCGCGCGCGGGGCTGAGCGCGCTCGCGACCGGCATCCTGATCTTCCTGCTCTGGGACGTGCTCACGGGGGCGGTCGATCCGATCGAGACGGCGCTGGACGCTCGTCACTGGGGTCGCTTCTCGACGCTCGCCGCACTCGGGGCAGGCGGCTTCGCGCTCGGCCTCATGAGCCTCGTCTACTACTCGGAGTGGATGCGCAAGCGCTCGCACCGGCGCGCGTCGACGCTCGTCGGGCCGGGAGCCGCGGCGACGGACGAGTTCGAGGATCGGAACTGGCTGGACACGCTCACGCCGGGCAAGCAGCTTGCATTGCTGATCGCGGTCGGCATCGGCGTCCACAATTTCGGTGAGGGCCTCGCGATCGGGCAGGCCGCCGCGGCGAACCAGGTGAGCCTGGCCGTCACGCTCATCGTCGGCTTCGGGTTGCACAACGCGACCGAGGGCTTCGGCATCTGCGGGCCGATGAGCGGCGAGGGGACACAGCCGAGCTGGCGCTTCATCGCGCTGCTCGGGACGATCGGCGGCTTGCCGACGTTCCTCGGCACGGTGCTCGGCCAGGCCTGGTCGAGTGAGGCGATGTCGGTCGTGTTCTTCGCGATCGCCGCCGGGTCGATCCTCTACGTCGTGCAGGAGCTCTTCCTTGCGAACCGCAAGCACGGACACACCGTGCTCGTGATGTGGCTCGTGCTCCTCGGCCTGCTGCTCGGCTTTGCGACGGACTTCGTCGTCAGCGCGGCCGGCGTCTAGCGACGAACACCGCAAGATCCTCGCGGACGAGCGTTGTATCCGCATCGAAGCCTGCTTCGTCGAGCCATCCGAGCTGATCGGGCACGTTGCTCGGGAGGTCCATCACCCAGTCGATCTCGATCACCGCGTCCTCGGGCCGCTCGGGTACGACGACGTCGCCGAGGACGAAGCGTCCCTCCGGCACGATGACGTGCGCGAGCCGTTCGAACAGATCGCGCTTCCCGGGACCGTCGAGGTGGTGCACGGCGAGCACGGAGACCACGAGGTCGAACGGTCCGTCCGGCAGCGGATCCTCCAGGCGGGCAAGCCGGAGGTCGGCGTCGGGCAGCCGCTCGCGCGCCCGGTCGAGCATCGGCTGGCTCGCGTCGATGCCCGTCCAGTGCGCGGACGGATGGTGGGCGAGAACACGCAGCGCCGTCTCCCCGGTGCCGGTTCCGAGCTCCAGCACGTTGCGCACTTCAGCGCCGAGCGTTGCGGTTGCGACGGCGTCCTCGAGCTCCTCGTAGCCCGGGATCTCGTCGAGCATCTGCTCGAGATAGGCCTCCGGATCCCACTCGAAGCCGCTCACGGCGCCGACCATACCCATGGCTACAGTCGCCCGGTGACGCAGCTCGCCTCCGTGTACCCGCTCGTGACCGCCCGAGCGGTCGCGCACGCGTACACGTACGAGGTACCCGACGGAACCGAGAAGGGCGCGGTCGTCGAGGTGCGCTTCGGGAACGCGCGGCGCCGCGGCGTCGTCACCGAGGTCGGCGTCGTCGCACCGGACGGCGTGACGACGGCGCTCGTCGAGCGTGTCGCAGAGACGCTGCCGGCCGCGCTCGTCGATCTCGCACTCTGGATGGCCGACTACTACGGATCGACTCCGGCCCGCGCGCTCGCGCTCGTCGCGCCGCACAACGCGAAGCGGCGCGGCGAGCGGAGCGAGCCTGCCGCGGGCGGTGCGATGACCGCCGAAACGGCGCCCGAGACCCTGTCCGAGCCGCAGGAGCGTGTGCTCGCGCGGATCCACGACCTGCTCGACGGTCGCGGGGGCAATCTGCTGCTGCACGGCGCGACCGGGAGCGGGAAGACGGAGGTGTACATCCGGGCGTGCGAGGCTGCGCTCGCGCGCGGACGCGGCGCGATCGTGCTCGTGCCCGAGATCGCGCTGACGCCGCAGACGCTCGGACGCTTTCGCGAGCGCTTCGGCGACCGCGTCGCCGTGCTGCACTCGGCGCTCACCGAAGCCGAGCGGCGCGACGAGCGCGAACGCATCGCGTCGGGGGAGGCGCCGGTCGTCGTCGGTGCACGTTCCGCCGTCTTTGCTCCGGTGCCTTCGCTCGGTGTGATCTGCGTCGACGAGGAACACGACTCGTCGTACAAGCAGGAGTCCGACCCGCGCTACGACGCGCGCACGGTGGCGGCAAAGCGGGCATCGCTCGAGAGCGCGGTCGCGATCTTCGGCTCGGCGACGCCGCGTCCCGAGTCATGGGAGCGGCTCGAGCGGTTGCAGCTCGGCGGGCGTATCGCCGCTCCGATGCCGTCGGTGCGCGTTGTCGACCTGCGTCGGGAGGCGGGGTATCCGTTGTCGGCTCCGCTGCTTGCGGAGCTCGGCGGGATCGCGGAACGCGGAGGCAAGGCGATCCTGCTCCTGAACCGGCGCGGAGTCGCGCCCGCGGTGCACTGTCGTGCCTGCGGCGTGACCCGGCGCTGCGTGAACTGCGACGTCGCGTTGACCCTCCACGGCGACGACTCGCTGCGCTGCCACCACTGCGGCGCCGTCGAGGTGATGGGCGAGACGTGTGCCGCATGCGGCTCGTCGGATCTCGCGCGGATCGGCGCGGGCACGCAGAAGCTCGAGCGGGAGCTCGCGAAGCATCTTCCGGAGCTCGAACGCATCCGCCTCGACGCCGATGCGGTCGAGAAGCCGGAGTATCTGCGGGACGCGCTCGAGCGATTCGCTCGCGCGGAGGGCGCGGTGCTCGTCGGAACCCAGATGGTCGCGAAAGGCCATCACTTCCCCGGCGTGGAGCTCGCCGCGGTCGTCGACGCGGACACCGGGCTCAGCCTGCCGGACTTCCGGGCCGAGGAGCGGACCTTCCAGCTGATCACGCAGCTCGCAGGGCGGAGCGGCCGTGACGCGCCCGGACGCGTGATCGTCCAGACGTTCCAGCCGGACGCGCGCGCGATCGTCTATGCCGCGCGACATGACGTCGCGGGCTTCAACGCGAGCGAGCTCGAACGCCGGCGCGCGCTCGGCTATCCACCCTTCCGGCACCTCGTGCGGATCGTCGTGTCCGGACCCGACGAGGCGGATGCGCTTCGCGCGCTCGAGGAGCTGAAGCGCGAGCTCGGCGACGCGGAGCTACTCGGCCCGGCACCGCTCCTGCGGCTGCGGAACCGCTACCGCGCGCAGCTCGTCGGCAAGACGTCGAGCCCGCGCGCACTCGCGACGCGCGCCGCCACGCTGCTCTCGGCGGCAGCACCCGCGATGCGACGCGCCGGCCTCACCGTCGTCGTCGACGTCGATCCGCAGAGCCTGTAGCTGTCAGGGTCAGACCGGTCAGACCGGCCTGACCGGCCTGACCGGTCTGACTTGTACAACCGGTCTGTACAACAAGAACCCCTGCAAATGAGCATTCCGAACGCGGTTTCGCGCGGCGGCGCTCAGTCTGCAAGGCGCTCGAACAGGACGTGGTCGCGCCACTCGTCGCCGAGCAGCAGGAGCCTGCGCGCGAGGCCGAAACGCTCGAAGCCGTTCTTCTCCAGCACGCGTTGAGACACCAGGTTGTCCGGGAGTGTGCCGGCCTCTACCCGATGCAGGCCGGCTTCGCCGAACGCGAACGCAACGACGTCTGCAACCGCTGCGGTCGCGAGGCCGCGTCCGTTCCGGCGCTGGTCGACGAAGTAGCCGATGTTCGCGAGCTGCAGCGGGCCGCGGATCACGTCGGTGAGGTTGATCCTCCCGGCAATCGCGTCACCGTCGAGGATCGCCCATCGCCAGCCCTCGCCGCCGCCCGAGGCCTCCTTGAGCCGCTGCCGCTGGCCTCTTGCGGTGTAGAAGTCGTCCGGCCTCGCGGGCTCGAACGGCGCGAGGAACTCGCGGTTCGCGCGATAGAGATCGGCGAGCTCCGCCGCGTCAGTGGGGAGGAGCGGTCGAATCACGCGCGCGGCACCGCATCGAGGTCGGCCGGGAACCGCTCGAGTGCCCAGTCGGCGTCGAGGAGCTTGCGCTGGTACGGCCGTCCATTGATCCGCACGAAGTCCCGAGTCTTGGGATCCATCGGCAGCCGCGCCTCGGCGGGGAAGTTGCGGTTGTGCTGGTCGATCAGCTTGTTGATGCGCCGGAAACGCCAGGTGCCGGCGGTCTCGTCCCAGCGCCGAGCGAACTCGTCCGCGTCGTTATCGACGTCTTTCGCGAGCGTGCGCCACGCATCCTCGAGGAACACCTCGTGCCACTCGATGCCCTCCTCGATCTCGCGGAGACGCCGCATCCACAATGGTGGCCCGCTGAGCGCACGGAGCGTCGCGTCGGCGTCGGGGCGGAAGTGCCTCAGCCGATGGCGGATCGGCTCGCCCTTCAGCGGGCTCGTCGCGAGGTCGGCGTCGAGGATGCGCCGCTCCTCCCGGTCGCGCGACGTCTCGGGCCGGATCGCGCCCTGGCTCATGATCTCCTGGGCCTCTCGTGGATCCATCTCGTCGGTAGTCTGCCAACGGCATGTCGGACGTCGACGAGCAGGTGGAGAGCGAGGAGCAGGTCGCCCAGCGCGAGGCGCGGCGGCGCTTTGCGCTCGCCCAGATTCGGCAGTATCCGGACGCCGCCTTGAAGCTCCAGGCGCGCCCGGTCGAGGCGTTCGACGACGAGTTGCGGAGCCTTGTCGAGCGGATGAAACGACTGATGCACGATGCAAGCGGCATCGGGCTCGCCGCGACGCAAGTCGGCGTCCTCCAGCGGCTGTTCGTCTTCCACCCAGGCGAGGACGAAGATGTCGTCGCCGTCGTCAACCCGGACATCGTCAAGCGCAGCAAGCAGACGCAGGTAGACGACGAGGGCTGCCTCTCGATCCAGGGCTTGACCGTTCCCGTCGAGCGCGCGGTGAACGGTGACACTCGTCGGGCGCGATGAGAACGGGAACGAGGTGCGCTACGACCTCGATGACGTCTATGCACGCGCGGCCCAGCACGAGGTCGATCACCTCGACGGCGTTCTGATCATCGACCGCACCACGCCGGAAGCCCGCCGCGAGGCGCTCGGCAAGCTGCGCCCTCGCATCGTCCTCGGCTAGAGCCCGGACACCGATGGCCACGATCGCGGTCGCAGCGACCGCCCCGTTCGGCGCCGACATCCTCGAGCGCCTCGCCGCCGAGCACGAGATCGCGCTCCTGCTGACGCGACCGGACAAGCCGCGCGGCCGCGGTCGCAAGCTTGCCCCGACACCGGCGAAGGAGACGGCCGACCGACTCGGGATCCCGATCGCACAGCCGGCGAAGCTCGACGAGAGCGTCGAGCTCCCCACCGACACGATCGTCGTGGCGGCATACGGATTGCTCATACCCGATGTGCTCCTCGACCGCGGCCTGTGGCTCAACGTGCATCCGTCGCTGCTGCCGCGCTGGCGCGGCGCTGCGCCGATCGAGCGCGCGCTGATGGCGGGTGACATGCGCACCGGCGTGACCATCCATCGCACGACGTCCGAACTCGACGCAGGCCCGATCGCCGCGCAGGAATCGTTCGACGTCGAAGCCGACGACGACGCGGGCTCCGTGTACGCGCGATCGGCGGAGATCGCGGCGCGGCTCATCGGCGACGTGCTGCCCGCGCCGGAGTTCCGGCCGCAGCCGGGCGAGGGTGCGACATACGCGGAGAAGATCACGCCTGCCGACCGCGACCTCGACCTGACGCGGCCCGCGGCAGAGCTCGTGAAGCACGTGCGTGCGCTGTCGCCGCACATCGGAGCCCGTGCCGTCGTCGACGGCCGACCGCTCGTGATCTGGAAGGCACGCAACCACGACGGCACGTTCGAGCTCGTCGAGGTCCAGCCCGAAGGCGGGCGGCGGATGCCGTACGACGCCTATCTGCGCGGACGGCGCTGATGGCCGTCTCACCCGCCCGTCGCGTCGCAAATGAGGTGTTGCTGCGCGTCTTCGAACAGGACGCCTACGCCGACCGTGTGTTCCGCACAGCTGCGGAAGGCCTCGACGAGCGCGAGCGCGCGTTCGCGCAACGGCTCGCTTACGGTGCAGTGCAACGCGTGCGTACGCTCGACTATGCGATCGACACGCTCGGCAAGCGTCCGGTACGCAAGCTCGATCCGCCCGTACGCGCTGCGTTGCGTCTCGGCGCGTACCAGGTCGGCTATACCGATACACCGCCGCACGCGGCCGCGAACGAGTCGGTCGAGCTCGTCCGCCAGGCGAAGCTCGAGCGCGCTGTACCGTTCACGAACGCGATCATGCGCCGCCTCACTGAGGGCATGCCGACGCTGCTGGCCTCGCTTCCCGACGGGCCGCTGAAGGAGTCGTATCCCGACTGGATCTTCGACGCATGGGTGCGCGACCTCGGTCACGACGCAGCGCTCGAGCTGATGCGCGCCGGAAACGAGCCGCTCGAGACGGTTGTTCGCGTCGTCCGCGGCGACCCGCCCGCGGGCGCCGAGGCGACCGACGTCCCGGGCGCGTACCGCGTCGAGCGCGTCGACGACCTCGCTGTCGCCGACGGGCGGATCTGGCCGCAGAGCCGCGCCTCCCAACTCGCCGGCCTCGTCGTCGGCTCACGCGATGGCGAACGCATCCTCGACGTCTGCTCCGCGCCCGGCGGCAAGGCCACGCAGCTGCACGGCGACGTAACGGCCGTCGAGCTCGATCCGAACCGCGCGAGCGAGCTGCGCGCCAACATCCAACTGCTCGGGGCCACGAACGTCACCGTCGTCGAGGCCGACGGCACAAGGTTGCCACCGGGGCTCGACGGCTTCGACCGCGCGCTCGTCGACGCCCCGTGCTCCGGCCTCGGCGTCATGTCGCAGCGGCCCGACCTGCGGTGGCGCGCGAAGCCGCTGCCCGAGCTGCAGCTCGCGCTGCTCCGCTCCGCCGCCGATCGGGTTCTGCCCGGCGGCACGGTCGTCTACTCGGTCTGCACGATCAACGCCGACGAGAACGAGCGGATCGTGGATGCGAGCGGGCTCGAAGCGCTGCCGCTGACGGAGGAGTGGCCGCAGTACGCGCACCCGCGCCGCCCCGAGTTCCTGTTGACGCTTCCCCCTGTCCACGGCACCAGCGGCTTCTTCATCGCCCGACTCCGCGTGCCGTCCGGCGCGAAGCCATAGGATCGTGCCGCGCGTGGCTTGGGACGAGTGGATCCGGACAGTCGAGATCGAGCCGTCGATCTATGCGGCGGACTTCGCAAATCTCGGCGAGCAGCTGGGCATCCTGCTTCGCACCGGCGCTCGCATCTTCCATTTCGACGTCGGCGACGGACACTTCGTCGAGCCGATCACGATGGGCCCGATCGTCCTGGAGTCGCTCTCGGAGACCGTGCACGGGCTGGGCGGTGTGTTCGACTGTCATCTGATGGTCGACAACCCGACACGTCACTTCCCCCAGATCGCCCGTGCAGGCGGCGACAGTGTCACGTTCCACTACGAGGCGGTCGACGACGTTCCCGCGACCATTGCGGTCGCACGTGAGCACGGATTGCAGGTCGGCATCGCGTTCAATCCCGAGACCGATCCCGACGACGTCGTGAAGGTTGCGGCGGATGCCGATCTCGTTCTCTGCATGAGCATCCACCCGGGTTACTCGGGACAGAAATTCATGGACACGGCGCTCGAGCGAATCAAGCACCTGCGCGGCGCGTTGCCGGAGTCCATTCCGGTCCAGGTCGACGGCGGCATCGACAACGACAACATCCGCGCGGTCTACGACGCGGGTGCGACTCTGATCGTCGCCGGCGCAGCGATCTTCCATCAAGAAGATCCGCAGCGCTCGTATCGGCGGTTGGTCCAAGAGCTCGCGTGAACTACTTCGAGCGCGCGCTCGAGCTCGCGCAACGCGGTCGCGGCAAGGTCGGAGATCACCCGCTCGTAGGCGCGCTCGTCGTTGCCGGCGAGGACATCGTTGGCGAGGGCTGGTACGAGTATGCAGCCGTCGACCACGCCGAGGCCCGCGCACTCGCGCAGGCGGGCGAACGCGCACGTGGTGCGACGTTGTACGTGACGCTTGAACCGTGCGCGCATCACGGGCGCACGCCGCCGTGCGTGGATGCCGTGATCGATGCCGGCGTTGCGCGCGTCGTCGTCGGCGCACTCGATCCGAACCCAGTCGCTTCGGGAGGAATCGAACGGCTGCGAGCCGCCGGGATCGACGTCCAGTTGCTCGACAGCGAAGAGGCACGCCGTCAGAACGAGGCGTGGCGGACGTGGAAGGCGCTCGGACGCCCGTTCGTCACGTACAAGGTCGCAGTCGCGCTCGATGGCCGCGTGTCCGTGCCCGGGCGTCGCTGGATCTCGGGCGAGGAGTCGCGAAAGCTCGTGCACGAGCTTCGCGCCGCGTCGGATGCGGTCGCCGTCGGGATGGGCACCGTCCGCGCCGACGCGCCCCGTCTCGATGCCCGCGGCGTCGATGCCGTGCACCAGCCGCGCCGGCTCGCATTCGGGAGAGGCCCGCTCCCCGAAGGATCCGAGCTCGAGCTGCGCAGCGGGCCACTCGCGGACGAGCTCCGTGCGCTTGCGGCAGAAGGTGTCCAATCGCTCCTCCTCGAGGGTGGGCCGACCCTCGCAACCGCATTCTTCGAGGCCGGTTTCGTGGACAAGCTGCTCCTCTTCGTGGCGCCGATTCCGGAGGGAGAAGGCAGGCGCTTCGTCGGCGACTCGGTCGATCTCGATCTGTCGCAGTACGCGATCCGCCGGGTCGGCGAGGACACGCTCCTCGAGGCGTACGCACACACTCTCTGACCAAGCTCGGGCACTGCCTCCCGAAAGGCGCGGGGCTTCAACTTGCGCGCGCACGCTCCCTCCACCATTCACATGTGTGCCCATGTGCCATGGGGGTGTGATCCCACGCCCACCCGGAAGCACGTTGCCCGGCGGCTAGCCTTAGCGGAATGTTCACGGGCATCGTGCGGGAGCGCGGTACCGTTGCCGGGATCGACGGCGGCGACGCGGGCGTGCGCCTGCGGATCAGTGCGCCGCTGACTGCGCCCGGAGTTGCGCTCGGCGACTCCGTCTCGATCGGCGGGGTGTGCCTCACGGTCGTCGGCGTCGACGGAGACGAGCTCGCCTTCGACGCGGTACCGGAGACGATGAGCCGAACCGCCCTCGGTGGCCTTGGCCCGGGGGACGACGTCAACGTCGAGCCGGCACTCCGCGCGGGCGAGCCCCTCGGCGGTCATGTCGTCCAGGGGCACGTCGACGGTGTGGGGCGAGTGCGCTCCGTCGAGTCCGAGGGCGACGGCAAGCGCATCTGGATCGACGCCGAACCGGACATGCTCCGTTACTGCGTCGAGAAGGGCTCGGTCGCTGTCGACGGTGTCTCGCTCACCGTCGCCGCACTCGACGACACGGGCTTCGCGGTCGCGTTGATCCCGCACACGCTGGCCGAGACGACCTTCGGGACGCTCGCGCCCGGAGACCACGTGAATCTCGAGGTCGACATCCTCGCGAAGTACGTGGAACGGCTTCTCCCCTCTACGATGAGTCGATGAGCGCGACGAAGACGACCTTCGCGACCGTCGAGGAAGCGGTCGAGGACATCCGCCAGGGCAAGATGGTCGTCGTCGTCGACGCCGCGGATCGCGAGAACGAAGGAGATCTCACGATCGCTGCGCAGTTCGCGACGCCGCAGGCGGTCAACTTCATGGCCAAGGAGGGGCGAGGGCTCATCTGCCTCTGCCTCACCGAGGAGCGCTGCGACGAGCTCGGGCTGCGGATGATGACCGAGCGGAACGAGACGCCCTTCGGCACCGCATTCACTGTCTCGATCGAAGCGCGCGAGGGAATCTCGACCGGAATCTCCGCGCACGACCGAGCCCGCACGATCCAGGTTGCGATCGATCCGTCGAAAGGGCCGCAGGACATCGTGCAGCCGGGCCACGTGTTCCCGCTGCGCGCGAAGGCGGGCGGCGTGCTCCGCCGCGCGGGGCAGACCGAAGCCGCGATCGACCTCGCACGGCTCGCCGGTCTCAACACGGCCGGCGTGATCTGCGAGGTGATGAAGGACGACGGCACGATGGCGCGCGTTCCCGACCTGATCGAGTTCTGCGCGACACACGACCTGAAGCTCGTCACGATCGCCGATCTGATCGAGTACCGGCGACGGCACGAAAAGCTCGTCGAGCGCCAGGTCTCCGTCCGCCTTCCGACCGTGTACGGAGAGTTCACCGCGACGCTCTTTCGCGAGACGCTGACCGGCAAGCAGCACGTCGCCCTCGTGAAAGGCGACGTCGACGGCGCCGACAACGTGCTCGTGCGCGTGCACTCGGAATGCCTCACCGGCGACGTGTTCCACTCGCTTCGCTGCGACTGCGGCGACCAGTTGGACGCCGCGCTGCAGCTGATCGGCGCCGAGCCGCGCGGCGTCCTGCTCTACCTCGCGCAGGAGGGCCGTGGCATCGGCCTGCTCAACAAGCTGAAGGCGTACGAGCTCCAGGAGGCCGGGCTCGACACCGTCGATGCGAACCTTGCCCTCGGCTTCGCGGCCGATCAGCGGGAGTGGGGGATCGGCAACCAGATCCTCTCCGACCTCGGCCTGACGACGATCCGGTTGCTGACGAACAACCCGAAGAAGGTGTCGGGGCTCGAGGCATTCGGGCTGAAGGTGACCGAGCAGGTGCCGATCGAGGTGCCTCCGAACGACGAGAACCGCCGGTATCTGGCCGCCAAGCGGGATAAGCTCGGCCACCGGCTGCACCATCAAGGACTGACGTTCGAATTGGAGGACGAGTGAGCGCACCTGAGACCTGGCCCGGCGACAAGCGCGACGAAGACGACGAGGTCGTCGGCGGTTACGAAGACGTGACGAGCCCCGCGTCCGAGCTCGACGACGACGAGCTCGACGAGCCCGATGACGACGACGAGCTCGAAGACGAGCCCGATGAGCTCGGCGATGACGACGACGCGCCGCCGGATGAGCTCGACGACGCAGCCCCCGCGCTCCGGCTCGCGGGCCACGCGCCCGGCGAGCTGAACGTTCCCGACGACGTCGATCTGCTCGAGGGGGAGCCCCGCGCAACCCGGCGCGGGGTCGGCATCGTCGCAGCACGCTTCAACGGCGACGTGACGAACAGGCTGCTCGAGTCGGCGCTCGCCGAGCTCGACTCGGTCGGCGTCAACCGCGAGACCGTGACCGTCATGACCGTCCCCGGCGCGTTCGAGCTTCCGCTCGGTGCCATGGCGCTCGCGAAGACCCGCCGCTACTCCTGCATCGTCGCCCTCGGCTGCGTGATTCGCGGCGAGACCGCGCACTTCGACTACATCTCGGGTGAGGCCGCCTCGGGCCTCCAGCTCGCCGCGCTCGAGACCGGCGTCCCGGTTGCCTTCGGCGTCCTGACGTGCGAGAACCTCGGGCAGGCGCTCGCCCGTGCCGACAAGGGCGCGGAAGCCGTCCGCACCGCGCTCGAGATGGCCGACGTCTTCTCACAGCTCCGCGCCACCGCGCAGGCTCACTAGCCGGCTTCGCAGCGGCCGCCGACCAGGCCCCTTCCGCTACCATCCCGCCGCGATGTCCAAGATCTGCTCAGTCTGTGGGAAGAAGCCGGGCTTCGGCCAGCACCGGAGCCATTCGATGGTCGCCACCAAGCGGCGCTTCAACCCGAACCTCCAGCGGATCCGGATCCTCGTGAACGGCACGGCCAAGCGCGCCTACGTCTGCACGCGCTGCCTCAAGGCCGGCAAGATCCAAAAAGCCGTCTAGCGCCGCTCTCCTCGCTACGGGAAGTACTGCTGGTCGAGCGACTTGACCTTGTCGATGCGCGTCCGGAGCCAGAATCCGGTCGAGATCGGCTCGAACAGGCGGCGGTGAAAAGGATTGCGCCCGTGGACGAGCTCTGCGAGCTGCGCAACCGTGATGCGGGTCGCGTCGACGCCCTGCTCGAGGATCGTGACGTGTGCGCCGGCGGGGACGATGTACCTCAGGACGCGGTGGCCCTCGTCGACGACGTAGTAGTCGTTCGGGACCTCACTCGATCCGGTGTCCTCGAGCTTGGCGTGCTCCGCCGTCGTTCCCGAGAGCAGCAGCGCCGGATCGAAGCCCAGCTCGAACTGTCCACCCTTGCGGTCGAGCGAGCGGATGTAGCCGAACTGCGTGAGCTCGAGCGGAGCGCCTGGACCAGTCTTCGAGCCCGCGCCGACCGTGACGGTCTTCGTGACTGTCTTCATCCCTCCGCAGCCGGCGGCACTGAGCGCGACCGCCGCAACCACGATCAACGATCGCTTCATCGTTCGCCATCATCCGCGCCCGCCGGCCCGGCTGCAACCGCGCCTCACGCCCGGCCGTCCAACCCTGTCGTGGAGGCAGGTCATACGCTCACGTCCGAGCTCGGCCGGATCACGATCTCGAGCGACGCGATCGCGCACATCGTCGGCGAGACGGCCCGCGAGTGCTACGGCGTCGTCGGCATGGCCGCCCGCGGGCCTGTCGGAAAGCTTCTCGGCCGGCGTGAACGGCTCACCCAGGGCATCCAGATCAGCCGGGGCTCCCCGGACGCCGATGGCGGCGGCGAGGGCGTGACCATCGACCTGCGGGTCGTCGTGGAGTACGGTCTGAACCTGGCGGAGGTCGCATCGACGATCCGCAATCGGGTTTCCTACGAGGTAGCGCGGCTGACAGGGCTTCCAGTTCGGGCGGTCGAAGTGCACATCGACGACGTGCGGAGGACTGCGTGAACCTGAACGGCGATCTCGAGGCGGTGCAGAAAGTCGTCGGGTCGGCGCTTGCCTCACTCGAGGCGAACCGGAGCCGCATCGACGATCTGAACGTGTACCCCGTGCCGGACGGCGACACGGGCACGAACCTCACCATGACCGTGCGCGCGCTCGCGGAGGCCGTCGACAACACCTCCGCGGCGAGCAGAGAGTCGCTCGCGCGCGACGTCGCTCGCGGTGCGCTCATGGGTGCACGCGGAAACTCCGGTGTGATCCTCTCCCAGATCGTCCGCGGCGCCACCGACGTGCTCGGCGAGGCGCCCGACCCCCGGATCGACGCGGGCTCGGCAGCGCTCGCCCTGCGCGGAGCGAGCGATGCCGCGTACCGCGCAGTGCGCAGGCCCGTCGAGGGAACGATGCTCTCGGTGATCCGCGAGCTCGCCGAAGAGGCGGAGGCGCGTGCGCCGTCGGAGCCGGCGATCGGCGACCTGCTCGTCGACCTCGTGCGCCGGGGCGAGGCCGCCGTCGCACGAACGCCGGAACAGCTCCAGGTTCTCCGCGATGCCGGCGTCGTCGACGCGGGCGGCGCGGGTCTCCTCGAGCTCGTCCGTGGTATCGCCGCCGCCGTGAGCGGCGAGGCGCTCCCCGAGGCTCCGGCGCCGGCGGAGGCGCACCCAGGGGTCGAGGCGATCCACCAGGAGCTCTCGCGCTACCGCTACTGCACGGTGTTCCTCATCGAAGGGGTCGAACTCGACCGCGAGGCGCTCGAGGAGCAGCTCGAGAAGATCGGCGACTCGCTGCTCGTCGTCGGCGACTCGACCGCGATCAAGGTGCACGTGCACACCGACGATCCCGGCGCTGCACTCTCGATCGGCAGCGCAGCCGGCACGATCGACCGCATCGAGATCGCGAACATGCACGACCAGACGCAGCAGCGGGAAGAACGCTTGCTCGCAGCGGTTCCCGACGTGCCGACCGAGCGGGCGACCACCGGCGTCGTCGCGGTCGTCGCAGGAGCCGGCAACCGTCGTCTCTTCGAGAGCCTCGCCACGGACGTCGGCCCGATTGCGATCGTCGAGGGTGGACAGACCATGAACCCCTCGACCGCAGACCTGCTCGCGGCGGTGCAGTCGCTCGACGCCGACCAGGTCGTGATCCTTCCGAACAACTCCAACGTACTGCTCGCCGCGGAGCACGCTGCTGCGAACGCCGATCGCCCCGTCGAGATCGTCGCCGCGGACTCGATCCCCGGCGGCCTCGCCGCGATGGTCGCCTACGACGGACAGCGCACCGCCGCCGAGAACGCGGCCGAGATGCGCGAAGCCGTCGAGACGGTGGACACCGGCGAGGTGACGATCGCCTCGCGCGACGTCGAGATGAACGGCGTCTCGATCCGCAAGGGCGACTGGCTCGGCCTGCACGACGGCGAGCCGATCGCCGGAGGCGCAGGGTTCGACGAGGTCACGACGGCTGTCGTCGACCGGCTACTCGCCCGGCCACGCGACCTGCTGACGCTCCTCGTCGGCGAGGACGGCCAGCCGCTGGACACGGTACTCGAGCACATCTCGACCACGCATCCCGACGTCGACGTGGACGTCCAGCAGGGCGGCCAGCCGCACTATCCGCTGCTCCTTTCGGCCGAGTAGACTCGCTGCGGCCATGGGGCGGCCGATCCGGATCCTCCTCGTCGAGGACAACAAGGTCTTTCGCGAAGCGCTCGAGCTCCTGCTCGGCCTGCGCGCGGACGTCGAGATCGTCGCCGCCGTGGGCGACGGCTCCGCGGCCGCTCCTGCCGCGCAACTGCACCGCCCCGACGTCGTGCTGATGGATTACCGCCTGCCGGGGCTCGACGGCGTGCAGGCAACCGCGGCGGTCCGCGAGGCGTGCCCGGACGTCGCGGTCGTGTGCCTCACCGCCTCGGCGAACACCCGCGAGGTCGAGGCGCTCTACGAGGCGGGAGCGTCCGCCTGTCTGACGAAGGATCAGGAGCTCGAGGACATCGTCGATGCGATCAAGCGTGCGGCGGGCCATCTGCCGGCGGACGGGGCATGAACCTCACCGCCGAAAACACGGCAATCGTTCTGGACTCGACGGCCGACTTCCCCGACGCAGCCGAACGCTTTCCGAACTGGCGTGTCGTTCCGCTCTACGTGAACTTCGGGACCGACAGCTACCGCGACGGCGTCGACCTGACAGGGGAGCAGTTCTACACACGCCTGCGAACGTCGCCCCAGCTCCCGACCACGTCGCAGCCGACGCCCGCCGACTTCCTCGCCTGCTACTCGGAGCTCGCCGGGTACGAGCGGATCCTCTCGCTGCATCTCGCGGCAAACCTGTCCGGCACCTTCCAGAGTGCGGGCACCGCCGCGAACGAGCTCGGTGACGGGCGCGTGCGCACCATCGACACCGAGACGGCGTCCGTCGGGATCACGCTGCTTGCGCTCGCGATCCAGCGGCGGCTCGAGCGCAGCACCACCGACGAGGAGGTGGACACGCTCGTCGAGCGCTACAAAGCCGAGCACGGACTGCTCTTCACCGTGGACACGCTCGAGTTCCTTGCGCGCGGCGGCCGCATCGGCCGCGCGAAGGCGTTCGCCGGCGAGCTGCTGCACGTGAAGCCGATCCTGTCGATCCGCGACGGCGAGGTGATACCGATCAAGCGCGTGCGCGGCGCCCGCAAGGCATTCCAGGAGTTCGTCGACGTGCTCGAGTCCGAAACGAAGGACGAGCCCACGCTGCGCATCGGAATTGCGCACGCGGCGGCACCCGAGCGCGCGGTCGAGCTCGAGAAGATGGTGCGCGATCTGCGCCCGCAGGCGCAGATCGACATCGAGACGAGCCTCGGCGCGGTGCTCGGCGCGCACGCCGGGCCGGGCACCGTCGGCTTCTTCTGGTTCACCGACGGCGCCGGGCCGACGTAGCGCTCACGCGGTCGCAGGCACCGCGACCGCGGCACGCTCGCCGCGCCGCACGAGCACGACGCTCGTGAGCAGTACCCACAGGAGCGCCAGCAGCGCTCCGACGGGCGGGATCTGATTCGCGATCGGCACGTTGACGAGGAGCACCACAGCGGTGATCCCGCCGAGCCAGCCGATCGTGCGAGGCAGGACACGCGTACGCAGGATCACCACGGCTGCGCAGCCGAGCAGCACAGCCTGCGGAATGAACGTCAGCGTGAACGCGAGGTCTCCCATGTCGTGGAGCGTTGCGGCGAGCTGCGGGCTCATACCGCTCGCCCGCCAGCGCAGCGCGAACTCGGGCATCGCGGATGCGAACTTCACCGCGATCCAGACAGCCGCCGAGGCGAGAATCGTCGTCGAGAGGACGCGGTTCCCACGCTCCGCCGCTCCGAGCACCCGGGAGAGAGCCGCGGCGAACGGGATGACGGCGATCAGCGCGATGCCGCCGAGGAAGCCGCGCAGCACAGCGCCGTTCGTCACGTGCTGCTCGGCTGCCCAACGGGCGATCTCCGCTCGGCTGGAGCGCAGCGTCGGCTCGTTGCTGCTGCTGCTCGTCGCAATGAGGCCGAGCACGACATAGACGGCACCGCCGGCGGCACAGACTCGGGTTGCGAGGGCATTCGACATCGTTCCTCCTTGGTCGTTCGCGTTTGGACGCTTCGACCGTACGAGCACCAGGCGCCCTCGTCTTCGGCCGCTCTGCGGGATTCGTATCCGCCGCGCGGCGGAACTGCAGTTCCTTCTGGCGGCGGGTGCGATTTGGCGACGACCGCGATACGGTCAACGCATGCGAAGGAGGCTCGACGCACTCGTCCGCGAGCCGCGCGTCCAGCGCGCGGCGGACGCGGTGCTCGCCGTCGTGATGGCCGCGATCTCGGTCGCCGGCATCGTGATCCCGCACGATCCGTCGTGGGGCTCGGTCGAGCCGGTCGCGATCGTCCTGGCACTTGCGACGACGCTGCCGATCGCGTTCCGGGGGCTCTTTCCCGTCGCAGCGGCGAGCCTCGTCTTCGTCGGAATGGGAGGGGCGCTGATCGCCTCGGCACCACACGAGTCGTCGTTTGTCGCGTTCGTCGCACTCGTTCTCGTCTCGTATTCGCTCGGCAGCAACACGAGCGGCCGTCGCGTCGTCGTCGTGCCCGCCGTGCTCTTCACGGTTCTGGCCGTGCTCGGCGGAATCGGGATTGCGCGCGGTCAGCAGTCGGGCAACGTGATTCCATCACTCGTGTGGCTGGCCGCTGCATGGTTCACGGGGCGATTGATGCGCCGCTGGCGACAGCGGGCGGCGCAGCTCGAGGCGCTGACCCTCGCGCTCGATGAGCAGCGCGAGCTGCAAGCGCAGGCGGCCGTGGCAGTCGAGCGTGCGCGCATCGCGCGCGAGCTTCACGACGTCATCGCGCACAACGTCTCGATGATGGTCGTGCAGGCGAGTGCTGCGGGCCGAGTGCTCGAGGGCGACCAGCGGGACGTTCGCCGGGCGCTCGAGACCGTCGAGACGACCGGCCGTGCCACGGTGGACGAGATGCGCAGGCTGATCGGTGTCGTGCGAAGCGCCGACGGTCTTGCACTCGCGCCGCAGCCGACGCTGTCCGACCTCGAGCGGCTCGTCTCCGAGGTGCGCGATGCCGGGATCGACGTCGACCTGCATGTCGAAGGCACCGCCGTGCCGCTGCCGCCGGGCATCGATCTGTCGGCGTACCGCATCGTCCAGGAGGCGCTCACGAACACGCTGAAGCACGCCGGCGACGCGAGCGCGTCGGTCTTCGTGCGCTACCGGGGCCGGGACGTCGAGCTCGAGGTCGTCGACGACGGCGGCAGCGGCTCCACGAACGGAACCGGCACGGGCCACGGGCTGATCGGCATGCGCGAGCGCGTCGCACTGTGGGGAGGAGACCTCGAGGCCGGCCCACGCGAGGGCGGCGGCTTCGCGATCAAGGCCCGCCTCCCGGTCGGCGCATGATCCGCATCGTCCTCGCCGACGACCAGGCCCTCGTCCGCGCGGGTTTCCGGATGATCCTCAGTGCCGAAGCGGACCTCGAGGTGGTGGGCGAGGCGGCTGACGGCGACGAGGCAATCGCGCAGGCCGCGGCGACCGAGCCGGACGTCGTGCTGATGGACATTCGAATGCCGCGCCTCAACGGGATCGAGGCGACGAAGCAGCTCACGCAGTCTCACGCTGACCTGCGCGTGCTGATGCTGACGACCTTCGACCTCGACGAGTACGTCATCGACGCGTTTCGTGCGGGAGCGTCCGGCTTTCTCCTGAAGACCGCGCCACCCCATCAGCTCGTTGCCGCGGTCAGAACCGTTCATGACGGGGATGCGCTCCTTGCGCCGGCGAGCACCCGTCGGCTGATCGAGGAGTTCGCACGTCCGCTTACGGCGACCCCGGAGCTCGACGGCCTGACAGCACGCGAGCGCGACGTCCTGCGCCTTCTCGCGCGCGGGATGACGAACGCCGAGATCGCCGCCGAACTGGTGGTCGAGCCGTCCACGGTCAAATCGCATGTTGCGGGCGTGCTCTCGAAACTCGACTTGCGCGACCGTGTTCAGGCCGTCGTTTTTGCGTACGAGAGCGGGCTGGTGCGCGCCGGCTCCGTCTAGGCTCGAGCAGCATGTCGTCCGGTCCGGGTCCTAGACTCGCCACATCCTGTCCACGCAGGTGACAACCAGGCCCCACACGGGGTTCGCAAGTCTGGACCAGCCTCCGGCCTGGCCGCCGACGCCTCGCCGCCCGCAACCTCGCCGGCTCGATGCACTGCTCGACACGCTGCCCGGTGTCGGCCCGACGGTGAAGCGCAAGCTCGCGAAGCTCGGGCTCGAGACGCTGCGCGACCTGCTCGAGCACCGGCCGCGTCGCTACGAGGCTGCCGCGCCCGAAATCCGCATCGCAGCCCTGCACGGCGACGAGGAGGTCGTGATCGCCGGCGAGGTCCTGAACGTCAGCTCTCGGCGCCGGGGGCGCCTGACGATCCTCACGGTGAAGATCTCCGACGGCACTGCGACCGTGCCCGCGACGTTCTTCAACCAGCCGTGGCTCGCTCGACAACTCGCGCCCGGCGTGCGCATGAGGTTGCGCGGCAAGCGGGGCCGCTACGGATTCGACGTGAAGGCGTACGACCTCGGCGACGACGACTCGACGGCCGACTTCGCGCCGGTCTATCCCGCCGGCGAGGAGATCACGCCGAAGAAGATTCGCGCGCTCGTCGCCGCAGCGCTCCCGTATGCCCACGACGTCTACGACCCGCTACCCGCCGAGGTGCGCGTGCGCGAGCAGTTACCGCTGAAGTCCGACGCGTTCGCGGTCGTGCACCACCCTTCGACCGCCAAGGAGGCTGAGATCGGGCGGAGCCGACTCGCCTTCGACGAGCTCTTGCTTCTTCAGATCGGCATCGCGCGCCGCGCGGCCGAGCGCGAGCGGACGCTCGCACCTTCACTCGGGGATCCCGGCGACCTGATCGAGCGCTACCGCACCGTGCTGCCGTTCGGGCTCACGCCGTATCAGGAGCAGGCGATCCGGGAGATCGACGGCGATCTTTCGCGAACCGCGCCGATGCAGCGCCTGCTGCAGGGCGACGTCGGCTCGGGCAAGACCGTCGTTGCGCTCTACGCACTCCTGCGTGCGGTCGAGAACGGGCGGCAAGGTGCCCTGATGGCGCCGACCGAGACGCTCGCCGAGCAGCACTTCCTCACGATCGCCGACTTGTGCCAGGAGCTCGGCGTGACGTGCGCGCTCCTGACGAGTGCGTCGCGGAAACGAGAGCGCGAGCTCGCACAGCAGGTCGACGTCGTGGTCGGCACACACGCGCTGATCCAGGAGGGAGTCGAGCTGCGCGATCTCGCCGTGGCGGTCGTCGACGAGCAGCACCGCTTCGGTGTCGAGCAGCGAAAGGCGTTGATGCAAGGTCGCGCCCCGCACGTGCTGCACATGACGGCGACTCCGATTCCGCGCACGCTCGCGCTCACGGTGTACGGCGACCTCGCAGTGTCGGAGATCGCGAAGCCGCCTGCGTCGCGCAAGCCGATCGTCACGCGCTGGGTCACCGAGGACAAGGCATCGGAGGCGTACACACGACTCACGCGGCTCCTCTCGGAGGGGCGCCAGGCCTACGTCGTGTGCCCGCTGATCGAGGCGTCGGAGACGACGCTCGCGCGCGCCGCCGAGGAGGAGGCGGAGCGTCTCCAGCGTGCAGAGCTGCGCGACTTCCGTGTCGGCTGCCTGCACGGCCGTGTCAAGCCGGCCGAGCGCCGCGACCTGATGGCCCGCTTCAAGGCGGGCGCGCTCGACGTGCTCGTCGCGACGACGGTGATCGAGGTCGGCGTCGACGTCCCGAACGCGACGGTGATGATCGTGCAGGAGGCCGACCGCTTCGGCCTTGCGCAACTCCACCAGCTGCGCGGCCGTGTCGGCCGCGGGGCGGAGCAGTCGTACTGCCTGCTCGTCTCGCGCGCGAAGGAAGAGCTGACGGAGACCGCGCAGAAGCGGCTCGAGGCGCTCGTCGACACGACCGACGGCTTCGAGCTCGCCGAGGTCGACCTCGAGCTGCGCGGCGGCGGCGCGTTCCTCGGCACGCGCCAGTCGGGGCTCTCCGATCTGCACTTCGCCCACATCAGCCGCGATCGTGCGCTGCTCGAGCGAGCACGCACGACCTGCGCCGGTCTCTCCGACGAGGCGTCGCCGCTGCAGGACGCGGTGGATGCGCTCTTCGCGGGCGCCGACGTCGCTGCCTAAACCACGCTGGCCTGCTGCCCCGAGTCAGACAGCGGTTAGTGTTGCCCGCGAGAGGAGAGGGCGCTGCCGGCACATCCAACACCACCGCCGCCGCGCCCGATTCGGGACTGGATAGCCGGCCACCGTGAAGCGCTCGCCTACGCGCTGATCGCGCTGTCGATCGCGGTCGTCGTCGCCGCCGCAACCGTCGGTGGATTCCTCCTGCACCGCTCGGCCGACATCGAGCGGCAGACATTGCGCACGCAGCAGCTCGGGGGCCTGGCGTTCCAGCTGAAGGATTTCAACTCTCGCGCCGAGATTGGCAAGACCCCGTCGGCGGGACTCGTCGCCGCACGTGCACGGGTGCTCGACGCTGCGAATGCCAAGCTCGAGCTCATCCGGAAGCACGGCAACGCCGAAGGCGATCGGCTTCAGGGCCCGTACGGCTCGTATGTCCGCGCCTCCTCACGCGCCTTCGACGAGGCACTCGCGCACGGCGGCCGCCTCTCGGACGGTACGCAGCAGCAGGTCGAGAGCACCCTCACCGGCCTCGAGTCGCAAGTCGACGCGGAGATCGGGCGTCTGGCGCATTCGACCAGGGTGACGAACCCGCAGGCGCGACTCGCGTTGATCGTCGCGGCGGTTGCGGCCGCGCTTCTCGTCGGCCTGCTCATCTGGCAGTTCGAGATGCAGCGACGGGCGGGGCGCATCGATCGTGACAACGCGGAGCGGTCGAAGGAGCTCGTCCGGCTGCGGGATGACTTCGCCGCGGCGGTGTCTCACGAGCTGCGCACGCCGCTGACGTCGATCCTCGGATACCTCGAGCTGATCCGGGACAACGAGTCGGCGAATCGATCGCCCGAGGACGATGCGTACCTCGCGATCGTGCAGCGAAACGCCGAGCGGCTGCTGCGGCTCGTCAGCGACCTGTTGCTCGTCGCCGAGGTCGAGGACCGGGTGCTCGCGCTGCACGTCGAGGACGTCGCGCTCGGGGAGATCGCGGCAGAGTGCGTCGAGGCGGCGCAGCCCGCTGCGGCCGCGCAACGAATCGAGTTGACACTGCACAACGAGTCGCCGGGGGAGATCAGCGGCGACCCCATCCGGCTCGCGCAGATGATGGACAATCTCGTGTCGAACGCGATCAAGTTCACGCCCGACGGCGGTCGCGTGACCGTCACGACGTCGGCGGTCGACGGACACATCGTGCTCGAGGTCGCCGACTCCGGTCCCGGCATCACGCCCGCCGACCAGGCTCAGCTCTTCGACCGCTTCTTCCGCACCCGTGACGCGGCCGTCCGGGCGACGACGGGAACCGGTCTCGGCCTGACGATCACGAAGGCGATCGTCGAGGCGCACGACGGCACGATCGGCGTCGAGAGCGCAGTCGGAGCGGGAACGACGTTCCGCGTGGAGCTGCCGCAGTCCGCGACCGCGGGCTGAGCCTCACTCCGGGAGGACGCCCTCGCGACAGCGCGACGGCCTGCGCCTCGTGAATCGCGCGTAGGCCACGAGCTCGTCCGTCGTGTCCTCGTCGACGCCGGCGCCATGGCGCGACGCCACGGGGTCTGCGCTGTATCCGCCCCAGTCGGGGTCGCGCGAGCGGTCGCGTGCGCCGACGGCGAGAACGACGCAGGGCCTGTCGCCCGCGCCGACGATGACGTGCTTCATTCCTGCCGGGCAGTGCACGAGATCCCAGCGACGGAGCGGACGCTCCTCGCCCTCTGCGATCAGCAAGGCCTCGCCGGCGAGCACGAGGAAGTCCTCCTGATCCGCCTCCCAGTGGTACATCGCCATCGGCTCGCCCGGTCGGAGAATGTTGAGGTTGACGCCCACCTGCGGAAAGTCGTGCTCGCCCTCGAAAGCGCAGACGGCGGGCCTACCCTCGGCGTCGTACCACCGCGCATCGTGGGCGTTCAGCACGAACCAGCCGTCACCCGTCGGAACGAGCCCCTGCTCCGTCGATTCGAGCGGCGCCTCCGGAACCATGGGCGAAAGCCTGACGGACGACGGCGAGCTCCGCAACGTCCCCTCGAGTCGGACCGAACGAGCGGCGCCGGCGCAGCCAGAACCACAGTGCGCCCGATACCGCCGCGATGCATCCGAGCGCCAGGGCAGCCAACCGGAGATACCGCGCAGCCGTCATGCCGCTGCTCGCCGCTCACAGCGAAGGTTCGGAGGTCGACGACCTGCACAGGAGCTCGCCCGCGATCGACGTCGAGCTTCTGCGCGCGCTGGTCGAAGCGCAGCGTCAGCCTCGACAGGTCGGTCCCGGCGAGCGCGTCGAGGTCGATGCACCGTGCGCTTCGCGTCGACGTATCCAGCGCGTGGACGAACGGCGTCGAGCCTGCACCGTCGTAGAGCGTGTACGCCCAGCGGCCGTCGGTGCTCATGACGCGGCTGAGCGGGTTGCCGCGCATCTTCTCGCCCGGTGCACGTGGGTCGACGACCGGCGCCGCGGCAAAGCGCCCCGACCTGACGTCGTAGGCACGAACGAGATAGCGCGTCGGATCGGTCGGCGAGAGGTACTGGATGAGGTAGACCCACGAGCCGAGCGGAGAGATCGCGTCGAAGCTGAAATCGCCTTTCAGGTCGATGAGCCGCGTTGCGGAGAGGCTTCTCGCGTCGAGGACGAGGAGTTTCGTCCTCGGCCGAGGGAAGCTCAGCCGCGGCTCGATGAGCACGAGCGTCTTCCCGTCGTGCGAGAGCCCGCTCGCCGAGCCGTCATACGCGACGGCGGGGATCGTGAAGGTGCCGTTCAGCACTCGCGACTGCAGAACCTTGCCGCTGGTGGTGGCGACACGCGCCACGACGGTGTTCGCCGCCGCGGCAATCGTGACGTAGCGCGCGCTCGCCGCCGGCGCGACGACACCGACTCCGCCGACGTCGATCCCGAGAACCGGCAGCCCGTCGGCGCCGGCCGCCGACGCGGCCACCAGCGAGGCAAACGCCGTTGCAACAACAGCAGTGCGAATCCGCATGCGTCCCATGGAGCCTCCCGCGTGGTTGGCCGACGAGTCGAATACGGGTCATGGGGCCGCTCACGTCCCGAACGGGACGCGACAGCGCCTGTGCGGCGTATCACACTGCAGATGGTGGACAACCATGGCGACGCCGTGCTCATTCGGGCCGCGTGCGGCGGCGATCACGATGCTGCGGCGGCACTGTTCCGGCGCCACTGGCAGTCGGCGTGGCGCGTGGCCTACGGGATCACCGGGCGGAGGGCGATGGCGGACGACATCGCAGCCGACGCGTTCGAGCGGGCGTTCAGCGCGCTGAACCGCTTCGACCGGCGACGTCCGTTCGCACCCTGGCTGCACCGGATCGTGGTCAACCGTGCCCTCGACCTGCTCCGCGCGGAGCGCCGGCTGGTGGGCGGTGAGCTCGGCCCCGAGCGCGCGGCGGAGCCCGAGCTCGACGGCGGCGACGCCGAGTTGCTCGACGCCGTCCAGGCGCTGCCCCTGCAACGACGTGCCGTGATCATCCTCCGTTACGGCGTCGGCATGACGCCGACCGAGATCGCGCGGATCCTCGATCTGCCGATCGGCACCGTCAACTCCCGCCTCGCGCGCGCACTCGAGCAGTTGCGCGGCGAATACGAGGGATGCGATGCAGAACGAGCCTGAGTCTCGGCTCCGAGACCTGTTCGCGCGCCTGCCGACGGCGAGCAGAGCGGTGGAGGACCGGGCGCTCGCGGCGGCGCTCGCGGCGCTCCCGGCGGCCGGCGCCCGCCACCGCCGGCCGGTCAGGACGGCGCTGCTCGTCGCAGCCGCAGCGGTCTGCCTGCTGGCCCTGGCCGCAGGCGCGCTCGGCGCCGCCGGCGCGTTGCACGTCAGCCTCGGCGGGGCGGCGCCCGAGGCCGCGCCGGCCGCACGTGGCTCGACCGCTTCGCGGCTGATCGTGCCGCAGGGCGCGCGCGGCATCGCCGCAGTGGTCGACGGACGCCTCTGGTTCACGAGCCGCAGCGGCCTCCGGATCGAGGGCTTGCCGGTGGAGTCTGCTGCGCTCTCGCCGCACGCGCTGTACGTCGCCGCGGGCATCGGCGACTCGCTCGTCGTCATGGCTCCCGACGGCACGCGAGCCTGGTCGCACCCGGCGGGTGGGCGCGTCGTCGGCATCGCCTGGGCGCCGAGCGGACTGCGGATCGCCTACGTCGTCCGCACGCGGCGTGGCGACGCACAGCTCCGAACGATCGAAGGAGACGGCGACCACGACCGCGTCCTCGATCGGGCGGTGCGCTCCGTGACTCCCTCGTGGCGGGCGGACGCGCTCGCGGTTGCGTACGTCGGCGCAGGTGGACGGCCGGTCGTCTACGACTTCGCCCGGCGCGCACATCACGTCGTCGGGGAAGACCGCACGGCGAATGCGACGAGGGTCGCGTTCGCACCGCAGGGGCGCTCGCTCGCCGTAGGCTCGACCGGCAGGCTGTGGATCAGCGGCCTCGGACGGGTGTCGACCGGAGCCGGCTCTGTCGCCGGCATCGCCTGGACGGGCGGCGATGTCGTCGTCGCACTCGAGGAGCCGGATGGGTCGTCGGCGGTTCACGTCGTCCGCGTCGGGCAGACCGGCCCGGCCGGCAAGCCTCTCGTGGTCTCCGGCCGCATCACTGCCCTCGATGCCGGCGGGGGCGATCTCGTGCTTGCCGTGCGGGGCAGCGGTGTTGGGACGAGAGTCGTTGCCCCGGCGGGACACGATCGGTCGACACCGGAGGTGCTGCTGGACGTCCCCGCCGGATCGACGGTCGGCACGCTCGCCGTTCGCTGAGCACGGCGCGGGACCTCCGGGGCACCGACGCACGTACTCCGCGTATGAAGCGCTCCGAGTTCTTGCTTGCGGCCGCGGCGGCGACGTTGGCGCTGCGCAGACCCTCAGCGACCCTCGCGCTCGTCACCGCCGACACGGAGTCGCGAGTCGCCGTCGTCGATCTCGATCTCGGTGTCGTGCGCACGCACATCGCGACCCGCCCGGGGCCGCGCAGCATCGAACGCGTGGGGGAGACGGCGGTCGTCGCTCACACCGTGCTCGGCGAGGTGACGCTGATCGACAACCGGACACTGCAGATCCGCCACGTGCTGACCGGCCTCGCCGAGCCGCGCTACACCGCGGGGTCTCCCGACGGCCGGCACGCATTCGTCACCGACTCCGGCCACAAGGATCTCGTCACCATCGACGTTCTGCGCGGGACGGTCGTCGGCCGGCTGAGGCTCTCGCAGTGGCCGCGCCACCTCTCGCTCGCGCCGGACGGGCGGACCCTGTGGGTCGGGCTCGGCACCGCGGCCGAGGAGCTCGCCGTCGTCGACGTCTCGAACCCCCGTCACCCCGAGCTGCGCGGGCACGTCCGCCCGCCGTTCCTGCTGCACGATGTCGCGATCGCCCCGTACGGCCGCCGCGCGTGGGTCACCGCCGGCGAGGCCTCGCAGGTCGCCGTCTTCGACCTCCGCGGCGCGCGTCTGCTGCGTGTCCTTCCGTCCGACGCCGGGCCGCAGCACGTGAGCTTCACCGGCGGGCGCGCCTTCGTGACGAGCGGCGACGCCGGAACGCTGCGCATCTACGACGAGTCGACGCTGCGACAGCTCGCAACGACCGAGCTCCCTGTCGGGTCGTACAACGTCCAGTTCGCCGGCCGCCGCGTGCTCTCGCCGTCGCTGAACACCGGGACGCTCTGTGTCGTCGACGCTCACGGCGCCGTGTGGCGACGAGTTCACGTCGCGGCGTCCTCGCACGACGCCTGCCTCGCGCGACCCTAAGCTTGGGGCGATGCGGATCATCGCCGGCACGAAGAAGGGCCACACGATCCACGCGCCGCGCGGGTACGACACGCGGCCGACCTCCGACCGCGTGCGCGAGAACCTCTTCAACATCCTCGGCCCGCTCGACGGCGCCTCCGTGCTCGACCTCTACGCCGGCTCGGGCGCGCTCGGGCTCGAAGCGCTGTCGCGGGGTGCGAATCGCGCCGTGTTCGTCGAGCTCGACGGCGACGCCGTTCGCTCCATCGAAGGCAACCTCGACAAGCTCCGGCTGAGCGGCACCATCCTCCACCGCGATGCCGTCACGGCGCTTGCGCAGGAGGCCGGAGCCGGCAGGAAGTACGATCTCGTCCTCGTCGACCCGCCCTACGACATGTATCTCGACCTGCAACCGCAGCTCGCCCGCTACCTCCCCGCCGTGCTCGCCGACGACGGCGTGCTGGTGGTCGAGACCGGTGCGCGCGTCGAGCCCGAGCTGCCGCTCCCGCAGCGCACGAGCCGCAAGTACGGTCAGGCGCGCGTGACCGTGTACGAGGCGTCGTGATCACCGCCATCTGTCCCGGGTCGTACGACCCGGTGACGAACGGGCATCTCGACGTGATCGGCCGCGCAGCGAACATCTTCGACCGCGTCGTCGTCGGCATCGTCGGAACGCCGCACCACAAGCAGCCGATGTTCGAGATCGAGGAGCGCGTCGCGTTCCTCCGCGATGCGACCGCGCACCTTCCGAACGTCGAGATCGACGTCTTCCGCGAGCTCGTCGTCGACTTCGCGCGACGGTGGGATGCGAAGGCAATCGTCAAGGGCCTCCGCGTGATGTCGGATTTCGAATGGGAGTTCCAGATGAACCAGCTCAACCGGCACCTCGCCCCGGACGTCGAGACGATGTACGTGATGTCGAGCCCTCAGGTCAGCTTCGTGTCGTCGAGCGGCGTCAAGGAGATCGCGGCGTTCGGCGGCGACGTCTCGGCGCTCGTGCCGGCACCCGTGGCGAAGCGCTTCAAGGAGATGTTCCCGAACGGCCGGCCGGGCACACCGGAGAACCCGGCGGAGTGACAGCGACCGAGCACGACGTCCCGCTCCGCGACGGCCGCACGCTGCACGTCTACGACGACGGCGACCCGGGCGGCTTCGCGGTCGTCGTGCACCACGGCACGCCGGGAAGCGGGCTGCTCTACCAGCCGAGAATCGACGACGCGCGCGAGCAGGGCCTCAGGCTGATCGGCTACGACCGCGCCGGCTACGGCGGCTCGACGCCAAATCCGGGACGCGTCGTCGCTGACGTCGCGGCCGACATCTCCGACGTGCTCGATCAGCTCGGGCTCGACCGCTTCGCCAGCGTGGGCGGCTCCGGCGGTGGCCCACACTCGCTCGCGCTCGGCGCGCTCCTGCCGGATCGCTGCGTCGGCCTGTGCGCGATTGCGTCGCCGACGCCGTGGGAAGCCGAAGGGATCGACTGGCTCGCCGGACAGGGCGAGCAGAACCGCGCGGAGTGGGCGGCGGCGCTGCAAGGCCCCGACGTGCTCGAGCCCCACCTCGAAGGGGATGCGGAGGAACTGCTCGAGGCGACCGCCGAGCAGATTCGCGAGGTGCTCTCGACGCTCCTCTCGCCGCCCGACAAGGCGGTGATGACCGGAGAGCTCGCGGAGTTCTTCCACGAAGAGACGGCGCGGGCGCTAGCGCCCGGGGTCGCCGGCTGGCGCGACGACGACCTCGCCTTCACCCGGCCGTGGGGCTTCGAGCTGAGCGACATCCGGGTGCCGGTGCTGCTCTGGCAGGGCGTCCAGGACCTCATGGTCCCGCCCGACCACGGCCGCTGGCTCGCCCAGCGGATTCCCGGCGTGGAAGCCCACATCAGCGAGGAGGACGGCCATCTGACCATCTCCGAACGGCGCACGCAGGAGATCAACCGCTGGCTCCGCGAGCGCTTTTGAAGGACCTCTCCGACCGTTGCCGAAGACCCCGAGGCTAGACTTACAACCCATGGACGTACTCGTACTCATCGACAAGCTCGACGACCTCGTGCACAACGCGAAGGCCGTCCCCCTCACCGACCAGGTGCGGATCGACCGCGAGGAGATCTACGACATCCTCGATCAGATGCGCGCGACGATCCCGGAAGAGATCAAACAGGCGCGCTGGATCGTGAAGGAGCGGCAGGAGATGCTCGCCGAGGCGAAGCGCGAGGTCGACCGGCTGCTCGCCGAGGCGCGTGAGCAGGCCGTGCGCGAGGCGTCGCAGACGGAGATCGTGAAGATCGCCGAGCATCAGGCGCAGGACATCATCGACGACGCCCGCCGCCAGGCACGCGAGACGCGTCTCGAGATGGAGGACTGGGCCGACGGCATCCTCTCGACGCTCGAGGTCAACCTCGACAAGTTCCTTTCCGCGGTGAAGCGCGGGCGCGAGCGCCTGCACGAGCGTTCGCAGGAGACGGTCGTGGCGGGCATCGGCCCGAGCGACGGCTCCGGCGACGACCTCGGCTACTAACCACCAGCTTCTCGCGTCGCTCAGGCGACAGTCGCGCTCTACCCTCCGTCGGGTGCGCCGCCGTCCGGTCATCGTCGAATGGATCGTCACGCTTGCGATCGCGGCGCTCGTCGTCTTCGTCCTCGAGTCGGAGGTCGTGCAGCCTTTCCGCGTGCCGACGTCGTCGATGGAGCCGACGCTCGAGTGCGCACGGCCGACGGAGGGATGTACGGCGCGTTTCAACGACCGCGTGATCGTCGCGAAGATCGTCTACCGCTTTCGCGGCCCGCGCCGTGGGGAGATCGCCGTGTTCCACGCGCCGCCCGCGGCGAAGAGACGCTGCAGCGAGGGAGGGACGTTCCTCAAGCGCGTGATCGGCCTGCCGGGCGAGGTCGTCTCGGAGAAGGACGGCTTCTTCTACGTCGACGGCCGCAAGCTCGACGAGCCGTACGTCCCCTTCGACTACCGCGACTCCGTGACGAGCCGCTGGCCGCGTCTCGGGCCGAAGCAGTACTTCGTCATGGGAGACAACCGCATCGGCTCCTGCGACTCCCGCACCTGGGGACCCGTGGAGCGCAGCGCGTTCATGGGGCCGGTCGTCGCGACGTACTGGCCGCCGAACCGCTGGACAGTTCGCTAGAGGTTCGATTTGGTTCGATCGACGTACTCGTCGCCCATCTCGCGCGCGAGCAGGGCGAACGCCTCGGCGGCAGCAGACCGGTAGCGGTCGCGGTGCCAGACGATCGCGATGTCGCGCGGTGGGATGCGCGCTCCGAACGGCAGCGCGACGAGCGCGGGATTGCGCGGGTTGACGACGAGCCGCGGCACGACCGCAACACCGAGCCCCTCGGCGACGAGGCCCATCAGCGTGCCGTTGTCGTCGGTGCGGAAGACGACGTTGAGATCGGGGACGCGCCCGCGGAGATACGTCTCCGGCTCGCCGGTGCTGCGCCAGCCGATCAGCGGCACGCCTGAGAGCTCGCGCAGGGGCAGCGCCGTGTCGCGCGCCGCGAGCTCCGAGTCGGCCGCGACGATCAGGACGTAGGGATCGCGAAGCACCTCGGCCGACTCGAACGGGCCTTCCGGCAGCGGCAGGTCGGCGAACGTGAGGTCGAGCTCGCCGTGCTCGAGCAGGCGGAGCAGGTCGGCTGCGTCCGTCTCCTCGCGCACATGCACGTCGACGCGCGGCCACGACTGGCGGAAGCGGCGGAGCAGTGCGGGGAGGATGCGCGCGCCGACGCTCTGGTAGATGCCGACCCGCAACGGGCCGGCGGCACCCTCGGCGAGCGCGGCCATGTCGGCCTGCGCGGCATCGAGCTGCGCGACGATCGCGTCGGCGTGTCGCAGGAGCAACCGGCCCGCGTCGGTGAGGTCGACGCGGCGTGGGCCGCCGGGGCGCTCGACGAGCTTCTGGCCGATGACGCGCTCGAGCTGGGCGATCTGCTGGCTGACGGCCGACTGTGTGTAGCCGAGCTCGCGGGCTGCACGGCCGAATGAGCGGTGACGTGCGACGGCGTCGAGCGCCACCAGATGGCGCAGCTCGACCCCTGTCCATCTATCACGTTCCATGATCGATACGAATCATAACTGGATTTGTGCTTATCGAACGGGCCAGGCACATTGAAGGGGTGAAACTTGCGCTCGCACTTATCACCGTCTACCTCGTCTGGGGCTCGACCTACCTCGCCATCGCCGTGGCGAACCGCTCGCTGCCGCCGCTCCTGATGCTCTCCGCCCGCTTCCTCATCGCCGGCGCCCTGCTCTACGGCTGGTCGCTCTGGCGCGGGGACGTGGCGGCCGAGCGACCCGGCAGGCGCCAGTGGCTCTCCGCCGGCGTGGTCGGCGCGCTCCTGCTGCTCGTCGACACGGGCGGCGTCGCCTGGGCCGAGCAGCGGGTTGCCTCGGGGACGACGGCGCTCCTCGTCGCGAGCGTCCCGCTCTTCATCGCGCTGATCGACCGCGCGGTCTTCGGGATCAGGCTCGGCGTCGGCGCGGTTGCCGGGATCGCGACGGGCCTCCTCGGCGTCGGCCTCCTCGTCGGCCCGAGCGCCCACATCGACATGCTCGGCGCCGCGGTCATCCTCGTGGCGTCGTTCGCCTGGGCCGCGGGCTCGGTGTACGCCCGCGTGGCGCCGCTGCCGCGCAAGCCCGTGCTGTCGGCCGCGATGCAGATGCTCTCTGCCGGCGTCCTGCTCGGTGTCGCCGGCCTGGCGATGGGCGAGGGCTCGCGCGTCCATCTCGGCGCGATGTCGTCGGCGTCGCTCGCCGCGTTCGCGTTCCTCATCGTCTTCGGCTCCCTCGTCGCTTTCACCGTGTATGCCTGGCTGCTGAAGAACGCCTCGACGACCCTGCTCTCGACCTACGCCTACGTGAACCCGGCCGTCGCCGTGTTCCTCGGCTGGGCGCTCGTCGGAGAGCACGTCGGCTCGAAGGAGATCGCAGCGGGCATCGTGATCCTCTCGTCGGTGGCGCTCCTCGTCTTCGGCCGGGCCGCGCGGACCGACGCCGAGCCGACGTCGGAGTCGCTGGCGCCCTACATCCGCCGCCAGGATGCGCGGGTCGTGGAGTTCCCACGGGACGTGCCGCGGCTCGCGGATCTGCGCCGCATCGCCGCCTAGCCCGACGGCGCTACGGTGGGCGTATGACCACGTTCAACCTTCGCAACGCAAAGCTCCGCACCGGCGAGCAGCTCCGGGAGACGCTCGACGTCGATCTCGAGCCGCTGCGCCTCGGCGGCCAGGAGTACCTGCCGGAACCGGCCGTCGTGCCGGCAGAGCTGACGATCACCAAGGCGACGACCGGGACCGTGTTCGAGCTCTCGTTCCGCGTCAGCCTGCACGGGCCGTGCGTGCGCTGCCTCGCGGACGCCGAGCTCCAGCTGCCGATCCGTGGGCGCGAGTACCACGCGACGAAGCCGGGGGACGAGGAGCTGCGCTCGCCCTACGTGATCGGCGACGAGACCGTCGATCTCTCGGCGTGGGCCCGCGACGCGATCGCCCTGGCGCTGCCGGACAAGATTCTCTGCCGGGCGGACTGCGCCGGCCTCTGCCCGGTGTGCGGCAAGGACCTGAACGTCGAGCCGCACGAGCACGAGGCAGCGGCCCCGGACTCCCGCTGGGCCGCACTCGAGGCACTTCGCGGCGCCGACGAGTCGCGAGCTAGCCGAGCTAGCCGACGTCGATCGTCGACATGTCCGCGTAGCGGTCGCCCGACGTCGAGCCGCGCGGGAACACCTCGTCGATCCGGGCGAGGTCCTCGGGTGTCAGCTCGATCTCCGACGCGGCTGCGTTCTCCTCGAGATACGTGCGGCGCTTCGTGCCCGGGATCGGGACGACGTCGTCGCCCTGGGCGAGCACCCACGCAAGCGCGAGCTGGCCGGGCGTGACGTCCTTCTCCGCGGCGATCTGCTGCACGCGCTCGAGCAGGTCCCAGTTCCGCTGGAAGGCATCGCCCTTGAACCGCGGCTGGTGCTTGCGGAAGTCGTCGTCCGCGAAGTCGTCCTCCGAGCGGAAGCGGCCCGTCAGGAAGCCGCGGCCCAGCGGGCTGTACGCGACGAAGCCGATCCCGAGCTCGCGGATGGTGGCGAGGATGCCGTCTTCGGGATCGCGCGTCCAGAGGGAGTACTCCGACTGGAGCGCCGTGATCGGGTGCACCGCGTGCGCACGGCGGATCGTGTCCGGCGAGGCCTCCGACAGGCCGAGGTGGCGCACCTTCCCGGCGCCGACGAGCTCGGCCATCGCGCCGACCGTCTCCTCGATCGGCACGGTCTTGTCGACGCGGTGCTGGTAGTAGAGGTCGATGTACTCGACGCCGAGCCGCCCGAGCGACGCCTCGACCGCTTCCCGCACGTATTCGGGTCGGCCCCGGATCTCACGCCGGCCGTCCTCGTGGAAGAAGTTGCCGAACTTGGTCGCGAGCACGACCTCGTCGCGGCGGCCGGCGATCGCGCTGCCGACGAGCTTCTCGTTCTCGCCCATCCGGGCGCCGTAGATGTCCGCGGTGTCGAGGAACGTGATGCCGAGCTCGAGGGCCCGGTGGATCGTCGCCGTCGCCTCGTCCTCGTCGGTCTCTCCGTACCAGGCCGACATCCCCATGCAGCCGAGGCCCTCCGCGGAGACCTCGAGCCCTTGTCCGAGCATTCGCCTGTCCATCGTCAGAAGCTACCCGCTCGCCGGGATCCTGCGCCGTCTGTCTATACTGGCCACCGCTCATGGCCGTCCCCAAGCGAAAAACATCGAAATCGCGCCGCGACAAGCGTCGGGCGACGCATTCGATCAGCGCCGCCAAGGTGAACGTTTGCGGGACGTGCGGGAATCCCAAGCGCCCGCATCACCTCTGCCCGACCTGCGGCACGTACCGTGGCCGCGACGTCGAGCCGCTCCGTATCGACGCCCCGTAGCGCCGTGATCCGGATCGCGGTCGACGCGATGGGCGGGGATCGCGGGCCGGCCGAGGTCGTTGCCGGAGCCCTCGAAGCGGCGAGCGAGACGATCGTTCCGGTGCTCTTCGGGCCTGCAGGGCTCGAGACGGGAGGGCTCGAGCTCCACGAGGCGGCGGACGTGATCGAGATGGACGAGAAGCCGGCCGAAGCCGTCCGCTCGAAGCCTGACAGCTCCCTCGTCGCAGCGGTTCGCGCCGTCGCCGACGGGTCGGCGGACGCCGTCGTCTCCGCGGGGAACACCGGCGCAATGCTCGCCGCCGGGCTGATCGAGCTGCGGCGGATCCCCGGCGTGATGCGGCCGGCGATCGGCGTCCCGATCCCGAGCCGGCGCGGGCCGTCCGTCCTGATCGACGCGGGCGCGAACGCAGACGCCCGCCCGGAGCACCTACTCCAGTTCGCGACGATGGGCGCCGTCTTCGCAGAGCAGATCCTCGGCATCTCGAACCCTGAGGTGCGGCTCCTCTCGATCGGCGAGGAGCGCGAGAAAGGCAATCAGCGCACCCTCGAGGCGTACGAGCTCCTCGCGGCGAGCGACCTGAACTTCATGGGCAACGTCGAAGGGCGCGATTTGCTCTCGGGCGGCGCCGACGTGGTCGTGACGGACGGGTTCACGGGCAACGTCGCGCTCAAGACCGTGGAGGGGACGATCACGACGCTCCTGGAGTCCTTTCGCGAGGAGATCACAGCCAACATGCGGGGCAAGCTCGGAGGCTTCCTGATTCGGCCGGCGGTGCGCCGGCTGCGCCGCAGGCTCGATCCGGACACGTACGGGGGCGCCTATCTGCTGGGTTTACGCGGCCTCGCCGTGATCGCCCACGGCAACTCGTCGAGCACTGCAATCGCCAATGCGATCCGCCTCGCGGCGCGCGGCGTCGAGCACGACGTGGTCGACGCGCTCGCCCCACGGCTTCCCCAGCGGGCCGAGACTGTATGATCGGCCGGATTTTCAGCCCCCCAACAGAACAGAAGAGGTGACATGGCAGCGTCGCGCGAGGAAGTCTTCGAGCGAGTCAAGGAAGTCCTGACGGAGCAGCTCGGAATCGAAGAGGGCGACATCAACGAAGAGGCCTCGTTCCAGGAGGATCTCGACGCCGATTCGCTCGATCTCGTCGAGCTGATCATGGAGCTCGAGGACCAGTTCGGGATCAAGATCTCGGACGAGGACGCCCAGAAGATCACGACTGTCGGCCAGGCTGTCGACTACGTCTCGACGCATCAGTAGCGCCGAGGGCGGCCACCGCGAGCTCGCGCAACTCATCGCCGAGCTGCCGTCGGCGCGCGCCGCAACCGCGTTCACGCACTCGTCGTGGGCGACGGAGCGGACGTCGTCGTACGAGCGGCTCGAGTTTCTCGGCGACAGCGTGCTCGAGCTCGCGGTGGCTCACGAGCTGTACGAGCGCTATCCGGAGTTCTCGGAAGGGCGTCTCGCGAAGATCCGATCGCACGTCGTGTCACGCGCCAGCTGCGCGGTGGTGGCGCGCGAGCTCGAGCTCGGCCGGCTGCTCGTCCAGCACAACGACGGCCTCCAGGTGGACGAGCTCGAGCGGCTCGCGAAGAACCGCAACGTGTTGGCCGCGCTCCTCGAAGCGGCTCTCGGCGCGCTCTTCCTCGAGCACGGGTTCGCCCACATCGAGCCTGCGGTCGTCGACGCATTCGCCGGCCGCATCGACTACGCGCTGAACACGTACGTCGACCACAAGACGGAGCTGCAGGAGGCGCTCGCCCGCAGCGGGCGGCAGGTGGTCTACTCCGTTCTCTCGGCCGAGGGGCCACCGCACGAGCGTCACTTCACGTGCGCGGCGCTCGTCGACGGCGAGCAGTTCGGTGTGGGCGAGGGCGGCTCGAAGAAGGCCGCCGAGCAGGAAGCAGCACGCGAGGCGCTCGCGAAGATCACCGGTCTCGCGGCCTAGCCCAGCAGGACGCGGTGGAGCTCCTGCGTCGGGCCGCTCGGCGCGATGCCGAGATCCTCACGGAGCCGGAGCCGTAACCCCTCGTACGCCTGCAACGCCTCCGCGACGTTTCCCTCCGCGGCGAGCGCTTCCATCAGGATTCTCCAGCCGGACTCGCGGTACGGCTCACGCAGCGTCAGCTCGCGGCCCGCGCGTACGGCCGCCGGAAGCTCGGTGCCGCCGACGCCGAGCGTTGCGGCGCCGTAGGCCTCGAGAGCCCGGAGGTGCAGCTCGCCGAGCCTGCGGCGCTCGTCATCGAGCCATGGGGCACCGTCGCCGGGGAGGAGCGGGCGCGACGCCGCGAACAACGCGACCTGCGCGGGGCCCCAGGCGCGTGCGAACTCACCCAGCGCCACTGCAGACTCGGCGCGGTGCACCGCATCCGCGGCAGCCTCGACGTCAACCCAGGTGTCCGCCGGCAGCGTGAGCAGCGTGCCCTCCACCGGCACGACGCGCCGGAGCTTCGAGAGCAGCGGCGCAAGCCCGCCGTCCCGGCCGTCCGGCCAGACGGCCTCGACGAGCTCGTCGCGCGTCACCATCCTCCGGCGGTTCAACGTGAGATATGCGATGAGCAGGCGTCCCTGCCTGCCGGGCAGCCGGTCCTCGACCCGGGCGCCGGCGACGACCACCGCGAGCCGACCGCACAGCTGAATCTTCACCAGCGCCAACTTCGCTCCAAGATAATCCCAACCTTCGCCTTCTACAAAGGAGCCGGCATGGCCAAGCAGATCGCATGCGAGTGCGGGTTCGTCGCCACGGGCGACACCGACGACGAGGTGATCGAACGGATTCGCGGACACATGGCGAGCGACCACCCGCAGCTGCTCGAGACGATCACGCATGACGATCTACTCGGCTGGATCGAAGAAACCTAGGAGGTGCGACGATGGCCGCTGTGACGACATTCGACCCGCAGGCATACAAGGACACGACAAGGCAGCAGTGGCAGGATGCTGCGGAGGCGTGGCACCGCTGGGGGCCGGCGCTCGAGGAGTGGCTCGGCGAGGCGACCGAGACGATGCTCGACCTTGCCGACGTGAAGGCGGGCGACCGCGTGCTCGACATTGCCGCGGGCGCAGGCGGCCAGTCGCTTGCGGCGGCGCGCCGCGTTGGACCGGCAGGCGCTGTCCTCGCGACGGACATCGCGCCGAACATCCTCGACTTCGCGGCCGCAGAGGCACGGCGCGCCGGGCTCGCGAACGTCGCGGTGCACGTCGCGGACGGCGAGGCCCTCGACGTCGATCTGGGCTCGTTCGACGCCGCGATCTCGCGCCTCGGGCTCATCTACTTCCCCGATCGGGCCCGAGCGCTCGCGAGCATTCGGTCGGCGCTGCGGCCCGGCGGCCGCTTCGCGGCGATCGTGTACTCGACGCCAGAGCGCAACGGCTTCTTCTCCGTGCCGGTCGGGATCATCCGCCGCCGCGCAGAGCTTCCGGCGCCCGCACCCGGATTGCCCGGGCCGTTCAGCCTCGGCTCGCCTGGCGTGGTCGAGGCCGAGCTCGAGGCCGCGGGGTTCGGCGACATCGACGTTCGGGCACTCCTGGCGCCGGTGCGGATGGAGTCGGCGGCGGATTGCGCGCACTTCGAACGGGAGTCGTTCGGGGCGCTCCACCAGATGCTCAGCGGGCTTCCAGAGGCCGAGCGGCCGGGCGTCTGGGCCGAGGTCGAGGCGGCGCTTCGCCAGTTCGAAGGCCCTGACGGCTTCGTCGGGCCCTGCGAGCTGCTCGTCGTCGGGGCGACCAGGCGATAGGCAGCCCCGCAAGCGGGTACCCTCGCCGGATGGCAGAACGGCGGCCGACCAACTCGGAACTGCGTCTCGCCAGGCTCGACGCGGACGAGGCACGGCGCGAGGACCAACCCGGGATCCTCGAGCTCTTCGACCACCTCGAGCCCCCGCCGGACGAGGACGCCCCGCTGGCCCGGGACGACGACGCCCGCCGCTGGGCAACGGCAGGTAAAGGGGGCGGGTAACGGGGGCGAGTGGCGGCGGCGAGTAGCCGTCCGTCCGGCTCGATAGCCTGCGACGACGTGCATCTCCGTGCGGTCAAGATCCGTGGCTTCAAGTCGTTTCCCGATCCGGTCGAGGTGCGCCTCGAGCCGGGCGTCGGCGTGATCGTCGGGCCGAACGGGTCCGGGAAATCGAACGTTGCCGACGCGATCCGCTGGGCCGCCGGGTCGCTGAGCCCGAACGAGCTGCGCGCCGAGAAGCCGGACGACGTCCTCTTCGCCGGTGGGCTGAATCGCGGCCCGGCCGACTTCTGCGAGGTCGAGCTGCTCTTCGACAACCACGACGGCACGGGGCCGCTCGACTACTCGGAGCTCTCGGTCGCCCGGCGGCTGCACCGCGGAGGAGAGGGCCAGTACCTCTTGAACCGCACGGCCGTGCGGCGCCTCGACCTGATCGAGATCCTCGCCGACCTCGGTCTCGGCCAGGGCATGCACTCGATCATCGGACAGGGCAAGGTCGAGGCGATCCTCGCTTCGAAGCCCGAGGAGCGACGCGCGCTGATCGAGGAGGCGGCCGGCCTCGGCCGGTTCAAGGCGAGGCGCCACCGCGCCGAGCTCAAGCTCTCGCGCGTCGCCATCCAGGTCGAGCGCGCACGCGATCTCGAGGACGAGGTCAAGAAGCGGCTGAGGCCGCTCGCGCTGCAGGCCACCGCCGCCGAACGCGCAGAGAAGCTGCGGGGCGAGATTGCAAGGCTTCGGGCGCGAATCGCGGAGCTCGACCTCGAGACGCTCGACGACCGCCTGAGCGAGACGGAGAGTCGCCGCTCGGCTGCCCTGCTCGCCCGGCGCGCGGCGGAGGAGAAGCTCGAGGCCGTGCTCGCCGAGCGCGGACGGGCCGAAGAGGAGCTCGCCGACGCGGCAGGCAAGCGCGAGCAGGCGATGCAGGTCCTCTACCGGTTGCGGAGCGCGGCCGAGCGGGTCGGCATCCGACGGGAGTCGTCCTCGGCGTTGCTCGAGCAGGTTCGCACCGAGCTCGCCGATGCGTCCTCCGACGCGGGCGATCCCGGTGTCGAGACCGCAGAGCTCGAGCGGGCGGCGCTCGAGGCCGCAGAAGCCGCGCGGGTTGCGGCCGTCGAGCGCGAGGCGCGCGCCGAGCGCGCGCGCCAGGTGCTGGCACGGCTCCTTGCGGCCGAGAACGCATTGCGAACGGCGGCGCAGTCCAAGCTCGACGAGCTGCTCGTCGAACGCGGGGCGATCGAGGCAGACCTGACCGGGGCGGCCGGCGAGCGCGAGGCGGCGCTCTCGGTCTCGTACGAGCTGCGCAGCCGGGCGGCGCGGCTGGCGGTGCAGCGCGAGTCCGCGACCCGGCTGATCGCGCGGCTGCGCTCGGAGCTCGCGGAAGCCGAGGCAGACGCCGCGCGCCGCGGCCCTTCTCCGGAAGAGCTCGAGCGCCAGGCCCTGTACGCACGTGCGGCAGCACGGGAGGCGGCGCACGAGCGCGATACGCTCGCCGAGCGCGCTCTGACGGCGCAGGAACGGCTCGCGACGCTCGAGCGCTCGCTCGCGGAGCGAGAGGGGATTCCGCCCGCGGCGCGTACGCTCGCGGGCGAGGGCGAGACGCTCGCGCTGTCGCTGCTCCGCGTCGAGCCCGGCTCGGAGCGCGCCGTCGCGGCTGCCCTCGGGGCGCGTGCGTCGGCGCTCGTCGCCGACGATTCGAAAGGAGCTCTCGCGCTGCTCGAACGCGCCGCCGCGGCGGGCCTCGGCTCGCTGCGCGTCCTCATCGGACGCGACATGCGCGAGCGCGTCGCCGAGCTGCCCGTCGTGGAGAAGCACGAGCTGCTCGCCTCGAAGGTTCCGGCCGTCACGCGCGACGGCTACGGCTACGACCCGCAGCGCGGCGAGCTGTGGTTCGCCGGCGAGACGGCCGAGGCCGTCCTGCTCGAGCTCGAGGCGCGCAGGCGCGCGCTCGCCGAGGAAGCGGCGCTGCTCGCCGATCAGGCCCAGATCGCGGAGCGCGCTGCGGTTGTGGCTGAGGCGAGCGCAGCCGAGACCGAGTCCGCGTTCGCCGAGGTTGCGCCGCGCCTGCGGATCCGCCGCGCAGACGTTGGCACGCTCAAGTCGCTGCTCTCCGCGGCTGGGCGACTCGAGCGCGCGCTCGAAGCGCTTGACGCAGCGGTCGAGATCGTCGAGGCGCCGCTACGGGCGCGCGGCGAGGCCGGGGCGGAACGGACGGCTGCGCTCGGCGCCACGCTGCGAACGCTCGGCGAACGTGAGAGCACACTGCGCCGCGAGCTCGCAGAAGCGGCAGAAGGCGCGTCCGCGGCAGACCGCGACCTCATGCGTCTCGGCGGCGGCATCGCACCGTCGGTCGAAGGGGGAGACGCAGGTGCGCTTCGCGTGGAGGCACGCACGCTCGTCGCGTCTGCCGACGCTGCAAGCGCCGAAGCCGTCGAAGCGGGCGCCCGCGCGCGCGACGCCGAAGCTGCCCGCGTCGACGCGGCGGTCCGAGCCGGCCGCCGCCGCGCACGTCCGCACCAGCTGGCACGGGTGCTCGCTGCATCGGAGCGTCTCGACCAGACGCTCGTCGGCGCCGTCGCGGCAGCCGCGCGCTTCGAGGCTCCGCTTCGCGCACAGGTCGACGCGGGCGGCGAGCGCACCGGCGGGCTCGGCGAGGAGCTTCGGCGGCTCGGGGCGGCCGAGGTCGAGCTGCGGCAGGCCCTCACGCGCGCTTCCGAGGGCGCATCGGCGATCGACGTCGAGATCGCGCGGGTCGAGGCAGAGGCCGACGAGGCACGACGCCGGCTCGACCACGCAGGCACGGACGAGCGCGCCGAGGGCGATGACCGCGATGAGCTCCATGAGCGGGCCGAGCGTCTCGAGCGCCGTCGCGAGCAGCTCGGACAGGTGAACCCGCTCGCGAAGGAGGAATACGACGCCGAGAAGCTCCGGCTCGACGAGCTCGCGACGCAGCGCACCGACCTCGAGCAGAGCCTCACCGAGCTCGAGAAGCTGAGTGCCGAGCTGAAGGAGACAGTCGAGCGCCGCTTTGCGGAGACGTTCGACGCGGTGCAGAAGCACTTCCACGAGGTCGCGGGCACGCTCTTCCCCGGCGGCGAGGGCTCGCTCCAGCTGACCATTCCCGAGGACGACGAGAGCCAGCCCGGCATCGAGGTGCACCTGCGCCCGGTCGGCAAGAGGATCCAGCGCCTGTCGCTCCTCTCCGGCGGCGAGAAGTCGCTCGGCGCGATCTCGTTCCTCTTCGCCCTGTTCCTCGCGCGGCCGTGTCCGTTCTATCTCCTCGACGAGGTCGAGGCCGCTCTCGACGACACGAACATCGGCCGCTTCGTCGAGCTGCTCCGCCGGTACTCCGACCGCGCGCAGTTCGTCGTCATCACGCATCAGAAGCGAACGATGGAAGCCGCCGACGTCCTCTACGGCGTCACGATGGGCGGCGACGGCGTCTCGCAGGTCGTCTCGCGCAGGCTGCCGCGCGACGAGGCCCAGGCCGTCTCCGCGGCGTAGCGCCGCGACCTCGTTTCGGCTCAGCTGCCTTGTCCGGCTGAGCCCAGGTGTCTGACACCTTCGAGCCCGATCGCCGCTCAGGTGTCAGACACTTCTTCGCGTGCGTGTCACGCGTTGCGCACGGAAATCATCGACGGCGGCTCTGCGACGACGGGAATGCGGCCGGCGCTGCGATTCCGTAACGCTCTCGGCACGTGCAGGTGTCAGACACCTATGCGCGGCCGCTGCCGCGCAGTTTCTTGTGCTGCCGCTTCCGCGGCGGGAGATTCGACTCCGATGCATCGCGCACGACGAGCTCGTCGAGCTTCGCAAGGCGGTCCTCGAGCCAGCGCCGGCTCATCTCCTGGAAGCGGCGCACGGCATCCATGTCGGCGTCCGAGAAGTCCTTCCACCACGTGAACCCGTCTTCCGGGCGTCCGTAGATCCGCTCCCCGTTCTCCTGCACGACCGGAGTGATCTCGAGCAGAACGCGCCTGCGGTCGTCGGGATCGGCGACGCGGCGGGCGTAGCCGGCGCGTTCGAGGCGGTCGACGACGGCGGTGATCGCCCCCGTCGAGAGCCGGAGCTCGCGCGCGAGCTCGCCCGCCGTGATGCGCCCGTGGCGGTCGATCACGTCGATCGCGTTCGCGTCCGTCCGGTTGATCCCGAGATAGTCCGCCGCCGCCTGGTCGAGGAAGTCGTTGAGGACCTGGTTCCGCCGGATCAGGTCGACGATCGCAAGGATTGCTTTTTCTCTTGACATCTAAGTATCTTGATAGTAGAGATATATGGGGATCAAGGCAATCGTAGGAGGTTCCGATGGATTCGGCAATCGAGGCCAGACGCCTCGTCAAGACATACCCCAAGGGCGCCCGCGCCCTCGACGGGATCGATCTCACGGTCGAGGCCGGCACGGTGTTCGGGCTGCTCGGCCCGAACGGGGCCGGCAAGTCGACGACCGTGAAGGTGCTGACGACGCTGACGCTGCCCGACGAGGGAACGGCAACCGTGGCCGGCCACGACGTCGTGCGTGAACCGGAACGCGTCCGCCGCGCGATCGGCGTCGTCGGCCAGAAGCCCGGCATCGACCCCGAGGCGACGGGGCGGGAGAACCTCCTGCTCCAGGGCGACCTCTACGGGCTGCCGCGGCGCGCAGTGCGCGATCGCGCCGCCGAGCTGCTCGAGCGCTTCTCGCTCACCGACGTCGCGCGCCGTCTCGTGCGCACCTACTCCGGCGGCATGCAGCGCAAGCTCGACATCGCGCTCGGCTTGATGCACCGGCCGGCCGTCCTGTTCCTCGACGAGCCGACAACCGGCCTCGACCCGGAGGCGCGCGCCGAGATGTGGGACGAGATCGCGCGGCTCAGCGATGAAGACGGCGTGACCGTTCTGCTGACGACGCACTACCTCGAGGAGGCGGATCGCCTCGCGTCGCAGCTCGCGATCGTCGACCGCGGCCGCATCGTCGCGGCGGGCAGTCCCGACGAGCTGAAGCGCGATCTGCGCGGCGACACACTGCTTTTCGAGCTCGAGGGGAGGATCGACGGCGTGGCGGCCACGCTCGCCCGCATCGCCGGTGTGCGCGAGCCGGTCATCGACGGCCGCTTCTTGCGGGCGCGCGCGGACGAGGGAGCTCGCGCGCTGCCCGCCGTCCTCGCTGCGCTCGAAGCGGCAGGTGTGCCGGTCACGGCTGCGTCCGTCGCGCGGCCGACGCTCGACGACGTCTACCTGCGCCACGCCGGACGAACGTTCGGCGCGGCCGAGAACGAGGAGGTTCTGGCATGAGGCTCGCACTTCGTCAGACCGCCGCGCTCACCGTGCGGCAGCTACTCGCGCTGTGGCGGCAGCCATGGTTCGTCGGGATCACGCTCGTGCAGCCGATGATCTGGCTGCTGCTCTTCGGCGCGCTGTTCAAGAGGGTGGTCGAGATCCCGGGGTTCCACGGCGGCTCGTACATCCAGTTCCTCACGCCGGGGATCGTGATCATGAGTGCGCTCTTCTCCGCCGGCTGGAACGGCATGGCGCTGATCGACGCGATCAACCGCGGGATCATGGATCGCTTCCTCGTCTCACCGGTCCGGCGCGGTGCGCTCATCGTGTCGAGCGGCGTCTACGGCGGCGTCGTGATCCTCGTGCAGACGATCGTCATCCTCGCTGTCGCCTTCGCGGTCGGTGCACGCTTCTCGGCGACCGCAGTCGCGATGATGCTCCTACTCGCGGTGCTGCTCGGCGGTGCGGTCACCGGTCTCTCGAATGCGCTCGCCCTCGTCGCGAGGCAGGAGGAGACGCTGATCGGCGCGGTGCAGTTCGTCGTCTTGCCCGCGACGTTCCTCTCGTCCGGACTGATGGCGGCGAACCTGATGCCCGACTGGGTGCAGCAGATCGCGCGGTTCAATCCGGTGAACTGGGCTGTGTCCGCCGCACGCGACGTGACGACGACCGGCACCGATTGGGGCTCGGTCGGTATGCACGCCGGGCTCCTCGCAGCGTTGCTCGTCGCGTGCACGCTCCTTGCGACCCGCGCATTCCGCGTCTATCAGCGGGCCATCTAGAAGGCCCGCTGATAGAAGAGCGCCGCCAATACGATGGCTCGTGATGGCGCGGAGCTGGGAACAACTGCTCGGGGAGGCCGACGCCGCGCCCGAGCCGGAGGAGGGGCGCGCCGGGCGCTTCGCACGTCTGCGCGAGTCGCTGTCGAAGTCGCGGCGAGCGCTCACCGAGCAGATCGCAGCCGCTGCGTTCGACCCGACCGACGATCTCGCGTGGGAGCGGCTCGAGGAGGCGCTGATCCAGGCCGACGTCGGCGTCACCGCCACGGCCGAGCTCGTGCGGCGTCTCGAGGCGCGCGGCGAGCTCGGCGATCTCGGCACGGCGCTCGGTGAGGAGGCTGCCGCGCTGCTCGGCGACCCCGGCATCCTGCACGTGCAGGAGCGGCCGAGCGTGATTCTCGTCGTCGGCGTGAACGGCACGGGGAAGACGACGACGATCGGCAAGCTCGCGTCGAAGCTCTCGGAGCACGGCCTCTCCGTCGTCGTCGCCGCCGCGGACACGTTCCGCGCGGCCGCGGAGGAGCAGCTCGAGATCTGGGCAGAGCGCGCAGGTGCGGACTTCGTCGGCTCCGCCAAGGGCGGCGATCCCGCGGCAGTCGCCTACGACGCGATCGAGGCCGCGCAGGCACGCGGGCGCGACGTCGTGATCGTCGACACCGCCGGCCGCCTGCATACGCAGATCAATCTCATGGAGGAGCTCGCGAAGGTGCGACGGGTGATCGCGGGCAAGCTCGATGGCGCGCCGCACGAGACGCTGCTCGTCGTCGACGCAACGACCGGCCAGAACGGCCTACAGCAGGCACGCCTCTTCGCGGAGACGGCGGGCGTCACCGGCGTTGCGCTCACGAAGCTCGACGGCTCCGCGAAGGGCGGTATCGCGATCCCGATCGCCTACGAGCTCGGCCTGCCCGTGAAGCTGATGGGCGTGGGGGAGCAGATCGACGACCTGCGCCCGTTCGACGCGCACGACTTCGCGCGCGCGCTCGTCGCGGGCTAGAGCGGGCCGACCGGACTCGATCAGTCCGGGCGCGTCAGCGTCACCCCGTAGGCAAAGATCTGGCCCGGGTTCGTCACCTTGACCTTGGCCCAGAACTCGACCTCGATGTCGTACTCGCCCGTGCCGAGGTTCTTGCTTGCTTCCTCGAGCGCCTGTTCGAGGGCTGTGTCCCAGCCGTGCGAGTGGGAACGAGGCTCGCCGCCGCGTTCGACGGGTACGTGGTGCCTGAAGCTCTTGGGCATGTGTGTGTGCTCCCTTGTTGACGCTTGTCAGTCGGCCGACGATATCGCGGCCCGCTCCCCTCCGCCTAGTGTGCGGTGGAGAGCGCGTCGGCGACTCGGCGTGCGGCCGGGATGTTGCCCTTGCGCTCGTACAGCGCGAGCGCGCGCCGCGCGACGGCGTCTGCTTCCGCACCGTCGACGGATCTCAACACCGCGGCGAGGTCGCTCAGGGCGTCGGCGAGGAGGTTGGGAGACTGGGTCGTCTCTGCGAGTGCGACCGCCGCGCGCCCGAGCTCGAGGGCTGTCTCCGGCGATGCCTCCGCATCGAGCCGTGCGCGCACGCTTCGCCACAGCACCTGCGCAGCCACGTTGTCGGGAGCCGCGTTCTTCGTGCCCGCGTCGAGGTGCTCCGCGGCCTCCTCAGCGCGGCCCTGCTCACAGAGCGACTGCGCGAGCAGCACTTCCTGGTATCCGTGCGCACCGTGTGGCTCGAGGATCGCGAGGCCTCGCCGGACCTCGCGCTCCGCTGCGGGAGCGTCTGACGCCAGAAGCTCCAACGGGCCGACGACCTGCGAGAGCCCGGCGGACGCGAGCTGGAGCCCGAGCTCTGCGTAGATCGACGTCGCCCGACGGGCCAGCGCGCGCGCCGCGTCGAATGCGTCGCGCATGCCGAGCAGACCCGCAAGCGATGCGGTGATGTTCGCCTCCATGATCCCGCCCGCGTCGGCGTCGCCCAGCATCTGCTCGCACCGCGAGATCGCTGCCTCTGCGTGGGCCGGGCCGTAGAGCAGGCTCGAGCAGAGAATGTCGATGATGCGCGCCTCCTCGAAGCGCTCGCCCGAGAGCCGCGCGTGGCGGAGCGCCTCTTCGGCCGCGTCGGCCGCGTCTCCGTACCTGCCGGTCACGGTCTGCGCGTGCGCGATCCGCCGCCAGGCGCGGCTCAGTCCGGCGCCGTCGCCGTTCGCCTCGAAGACGACGATCGCCTGCCGCGCGACCGCGAGCAGCTCGTCGGCGCCGACACGCCCCGACATCAGGCTCCGGGTTGCGCGCTCGAGCCGTCCCGACCACTCCTCGCCGGACGCACCGAGGGCCGCCGCGGCGGCGATGTGGCTCTCGAGCATCTCGGTCGCCTCGTCGGCGCTGCCGATCAGCCACAGGGCGAGGCTCGCTCGACGGAGCTGCACGAGGCGTGTCGGGTCGTCCTCGGGCAGCAGTGCGCACGCCCTCAGCAGCAGGTTGGCGGCAGCCGGGGCATCGTCACGGGCGAAGGCGCGACGCCCGGCCTCGCCCAGCAGCGCCCCCGCCCGCGCGGCAAGCGCGGTCGCGGTCTCGTCTGCCGGCGCGAGCTCGACGCGACAGCGATATGCCTGCTCGAGGTGGTACCCGAGGAGCTCGTCCTCGCCGTCGTGACGCTCGAGCCAGCCAGCGAAGCGCTCGTGCAGGTCGGCCCGCGCGCCCTTCGGGATGGCGGAGTACGCGGCGTCGCAGATGAGCGCGTGCCGGAAGCGGAAGCCGTCGTCACCGAGAAAAGCCGAGCTCGCCGGACGCACGAGCTCCTTGCGGACGAGTGAGAGGAGCGCGGCCGACACCTCCGTCCGATCGTCCGTCGGCGACAGCTCGGTCACGGCGCCGCGCCAGAATTCCTTGCCGACCACGGCGGCGCGCTCGAGCACCGTGCGCTCGAGCGGCGCGAGGCGGTCGAGTCGGGCCGCCAGCAGGGCCTGGATCGACGGCGGGATCGTGGCGGTCACGCCGTCCTCCGCGAGCATCGCGACCATCTGCTCGACGAAGAGCGGGTTGCCTTCGGCGGCGGCGGCGATCGCCGTGCGCGCGGCCGGCGGGATCGGCCACTCGGCCGCGAGCTCGTCGAGGAGCATCTCCGACTCGTGCTCGGTCAACGGCTCGAGTGCGACCGCCGCACCGCCCCAGCGCGGCCGCTCGTCGAGCAGATCGGGGCGTGCGAGGCAGAGCAGCAGGATCGGCGCCCCGCGGCTCCAGCCGGCGATGTACTCGATCAGGTCGAGGAACATCGGCTCGGCCCAGTGCACGTCCTCGAAGCACACGACGAGCGGTCGCGTGCGGGCGACGGTCTCGAGCAGGCGCCTGATCGCCCAGAACGTCTCCTCGCTCGAGCTCGGCGCGCCGCCGTTCCCCATCGCCCCGCGGACGCGGTCGACGATCAATGAGCCGTCGGTCTCCGCGGCGACGGTCGCCATGATCGTATCCTCGCTCCCGGCGGAGCGAATGAGCTCCGTCAACGGCAGGAAGGTGATCCCGTCGCCGTAGGGAAGGCACCGGGCCTTCAACACGCCGGCGCCGGGCGACACCTGGGCGAGGAGCTCGGCCGCCAGTCGCGACTTGCCAATGCCGGCGACGCCGTAGACGGTGACGAGGCGGCACGAGCGATCGCGCTCTGCCGCGACGAGCTCGGCATGGAGGAACCCGAGCTCGGGCGCGCGTCCGACGAGCGGCGCGTCGAGGCGGCGGGCGAACGGCGCCGCTCCCGGAATCGTCGCGAGCACGCGCCACGTCTCGAGCGGCGCCTTCTTGCCCTTCGCCCGAATCGGGCCGCACGCTTCGAGCTCGGTCGCATTCTCGACGAGGTGCCGGGTGGCGTCGCTGATCAGGATCTCGCCGGCGCCGGCCGCTTCCTCGAGGCGTTTTGCCGTGTTGACGGCGTCGCCCGTGACGAGCGTGGCCACGCCCTCTCCGGCGACGACCTCGCCGCTGTTGACGCCGATCCGAATCTTTAGCCCGGCGCCGAGCTCCGCGTTCAGCGCGTCGACCGCCTCGCGCATCTCGGCAGCGGCCCGTACGGCGCGGAGCGCGTCGTCCTCGTGCACCTGCGGCACGCCGAAGACCGCCATCACGGCGTCGCCGATGAACTTCTCGACCTGGCCGCCGTGACGCTCGATCGGCTCCCGCATCGCCTCGTACCAGCGCCCGAGCAGCGTGCGGAGCGTCTCCGGGTCGAGCCGCTCGCCGAGCGCCGTCGACTCGGCGAGATCGCAAAAGAGCACGGTGACGGTCTTCCGGACGGCGGCGGCTGCCGAAGGCATGCCCACAGTGTGGCTCTACGAGCCGGGTGTGGCAAAGACGGGTCCTGCGAACGTTCCGCGCGCCGGACGGCACGCGCGCGTCAGAAGGCTAGATCCCTGTCGCGATGTACTCGCTGATCCGGCCTGGATTGTCCCCTTCCTCGACGGTCGCGGACAGCGTGAACGTCACCTGATAGGTGCTATTCGACTCTCTCGACGAGAAACTCTCGCTGAGGGCCTGTTCGACCGCCTGGTTCCAGCCGTCGATGTGGCTGGTTGCGCGATCCGCTGGGATCACTCCGCGAGCTGGGGCGGGGAAACTGGCGCTGGTGCTCGGCATGGTTGGCCTCCGTAGGTCAGGGTTGCCGCGAGCCTACGCCCATTGTGGCTACTGCTGCAATGTTGCCCTTGGCTGCAAAGAGACGACGGGCAGCCGCTTCCTCCACAGCCTCGCCGGTAACACGGGCGAACGTCAGGCGCATCGTCGCTTGCAGGTTGAGGTCGTCGGTGCGCTCGGCCGCGGCCACCGCTTCGCGTGCCAGGCGATTCGCGTCATGCGAGTCGGAGGCGAGCAGCGCCTGCGCCGCGCGCAAGCGTGCGGTCGCGTCGGGGTCGAGGAGGTGCTCGGACGCCTCTGCGATGCCGACGAATGCGTACGCCTCGCCGGCGTCGCCGACACCGGCGAGCAGGAACGCGAGCACCGCGGCATACGTACCGCGAAGGCCGTCGAAGCCGCCGGCGTCGAGGACGTCATATCCGCTTCGGAGTACGCTCACGGCCGCCGCCGCGTCGCCCGCGAGCGACTCGACGAACGCGACGACCTCGGTCCAGCCGACGCGCGACATGCGCAGGCCGAGCTCGTCGTATACGTCGCCGGCCTCGCTGTAGAGCGCCCGCGCCCGTTCGAAGTCGCCGCGCATGGCCACCAGGCCGGCGAGTGACGTGAAGACGTGTGCCCGGAGCACGACGTTTCGCTCTGCGGACGCCGCGATCGCCTCCGCGCGCGCAACTGCCTCGTCGACGCGCGCCGGCCCGTTCAGGAGCGCAGTGCAGAGTGAATCCGCCGCACGGGCTTTCTCCTGCTCGTCGCCGCTCGCGTCCGCATGGGCGAGTGCACGCTCGAATGCGACCGCAGCATCGGCGAACCGCCACTCCCTCTGCGAGACCAGGCCGAGCTGGCGCCACGCCCGTGCGAGCCCGAGATCGTCGCCCAGAGACTCGAACACCTGCACCGCGTGCTCCGCCGTGCTGACGAGTGAGTCCGTGTCGCCGCGTGCCGCAGCGTTCCGAGCGGCCCGCTCGAGCCGCGCGTACCACTCGCGCCGCATGTCTCCAGTCCGCATGGCCGCGTCGATCGACTCCTTGAGCGTCAGGTCCGCGGTGTCGCCGTCGCCCTCGAACCACTGCGCGTAGCCGAGCTCGTAGAGCAACTCAGCCCGGCGCTCGTGCCCCGGTGGGAGCAGCGCGAGGCTGCGGCGGACTAACGTCAGCACGGCGGAGACGTCACCGCGCGCCGCCGCGCGGAGGCCCGCGTCACTGAGCAGCTCGCCGGCGCGCAACGCGAGCGCGTCGTCGCGCACGCCGAGCTCGGCTCGATATGTGTGTGCTTGCTCGAGGTGATAGCCCACGAGCTCCTCCTCGCCGGCGTGCCGCTCGAGCCACGGCGCGAACGCCTCGTGCAGGTCGGCGCGTAGGTGCTTCGGCATCGCCGCGTACGTCGCGTCCCGGATGAGCGCGTGGCGGAAGCGGAAGCCGTCGTCGCCGAGCAACGGTGACGCCTCGGGGCGGAGGAGGTCCTTCCGCACAAGCGTCAGCAACACCCCTCCGACGGCGGCCTGTTCCTCTGCCGGGGTCAGGTCGAGCACCGCGTTGCGCGAGAACTCCTTGCCGACGACAGAGGCACGCTCGAGCACGACTCGCTCGAGCGGCTGCAGCTGATCGAGTCGCGCGGCCAGCAGTGCCTGGATCGTCGCGGGGAGCGTCGCCGTGGTGCCCTCCGCGAGCATCGCGACCATCTGTTCGAGGAACAGCGGATTGCCCTCGGCCGCCTCGGTGACCTGCACGCGCGCCTCCGGGGCAAGGGAGGGTCCCGCGATTGCGAGCTCGTCGAGGAGCTGTCCCGACTCGGCCTCGGTCAGCGGATCGAGTGTCATCGCCGCGCCGCCCCAGCGCGGCCGCAGCTCGAGCAGCTCGGGGCGGGCGAGGCAAAGGAGCAGGATCGGCTTGCTCTGGCTCCAGGCGGCGACATACTCGAGCAGGTCGAGGAAGGTCGGCTCCGCCCAGTGCACGTCTTCGAGGCAGACGACGAGTGCGCGCTGGCGCGCGAGCGTCTCGAGCGTGCGGCGGATCCCCCAGAACGTCTCCTCCGCCGACACCGGGCTCGCCGCCGTGTCGATGGTGCCGCGGACGCGCTCGATCACGAGAGCGCCGTCCGGCTCCGAGGCGAGCGCCGCCACGATCGCCTCCTCGCCGCCGGCCGATCGCACGAGCTCGCCGAGGGGCAGGAACGTGATGCCGTCGCCGTAGGGCAGGCACCGCGCCGTGAGGACAGTGGTCTGGTCGCGAACCTGCCCCACGAACTCGCTCGTGAGCCTGGACTTGCCGATCCCCGCGCCGCCGAGAACCGTGACGAGCCGGCAGGCGCCGCCGGTGTTGGCGGCGCCAAGCTCGCGGTGCAGGAATGCCAGCTCGCTCACGCGGTCCACGAGCGGGGCGTCCAGGTGGCGGGCGAACGCCGGCGCTCCGGGGATCGTCGCGAGAACGCGCCATGCGTCTACAGGGTTGCGCTTGCCCTTGGCCGTGACCGGTGCGCCCTGCTCGAGCTCGACCGCGTTCTCGACCAACCGCCGCGTGTGCGATCCGATCAGGATCTCGCCCGCACCCGCAGCCTCCTCGAGCCGCTTCGCGGTGTTCACTGGATCCCCCGTGACGAGCGTCGCCGTTTTGTCGCCGGCGACGACTTCGCCGGTGTTGATCCCGATCCGGATGCGTAGCGCCGGCCGACGCTCCTCGTCGAGCTCGGCGTTCAGCCGGGCGAGTGCGGCGCGCATCTCGACTGCGGCTCGGACTGCGCGCAACGCATCGTCCTCGTGGACGTGTGGAACACCGAACACCGCCATGACCGCATCGCCGATGAACTTCTCGACGGTGCCGCTGTGCCGCTCGATCGGCGCACGCATTTCCTCGTACCACCGTCCGAGCAGGCTGCGGAGCGACTCGGCGTCGAGGCGTTCCCCGAGCTCGGTCGAGTCCGCCAGGTCGCAGAAGAGGATCGTGACCGTCTTGCGCACCGCGGCGACGGGCGACGGCGCGGGCTCGCGCAACCGCACGGCCGCCGGCTCGCGGCGCGCCGGCGGGTCGAGCGTCGGGAGGTCGAGAGCCGGATCCTGGTTGAGAACCTGCTGGTGCAGCTCACGAAGCCGAGGCCCGGGCTCGATGCCGAGCTCGTCGACGAGGGCGACTCGTGCGTCCTGATAGGCCGCGAGCGCCTCGGCCTGGCGGCCGGCGCGGTAGAGAGCCAGCATGAGCTGCGCGCGCAGGTGCTCGCGGGTTGGGTGCGCTTGCGCGAGAGCCGTGAGCTCTCCGATCACCTCGGCGTGCCGTCCCTCCGCGAGGTCGCGCTGGATGCGCTGCTCGAGACACGACAGGCGGAGCTCCTCCAGCCGGGCGATGTCGGCCTGCGCGAAGCGGTAGCCGGCGAACTCCGCGAGCGCATCTCCACGCCAGAGCGACAGTGCTTCGCTCGGCTTCCCGCTGTCGTGGAAGCGTTCGAAGCGGACGAGATCGAGCTCATCCGGCTCGACCCGCAGCAGATAGCCGCGGCCGCTGGTCTCGACGCGCTCTCGGCCGAGCAGCTTTCGCAGCTGTGAGACGTACACCTGCAGGGCCTTCCGCGCCGTTTCCGGAGGCTCGCCATCCCACACCGCGTCGATCAGCTGCCCCTGCGCGACCACGCGGTTTGCGTGCAGGACGAGCACCGTCATCAGGGCACGCTGCTTGGCGCCCCCGAGGTCGAGCACTTGCCCGTCTTCGAGCACCTCGAGCGGGCCGAGGATTCGGAAGTCCATCGATGTTCCCTGGGGCGACGCTACCACCGGCCTTTGACGACCTCAAGGCGCCCGCATCCGCCTGTTTAACCGGCGCATTACCGGCACTTAGGCGCTGCGCGGTCTTGTCGGGGAAGAGGTCGCACACCGCGATCGCCTGAAGAGGAGGAATCCATGTTCGGGAAGCACCACACGCTCGCGCAACTCTCGAGCGGGATCGCCGTCGCGGTCTCCCTTGCCGTCATCGCCGTTCCCTCGGCTGTTGCGACCACGAGCGCACCGTTCATCACCGACACGCTCGGCGGCAACGGCTCGGCACGAGCGTTGCCTGACGTCGTCGACCGGTACATCGCGCGCCATGCGGAGGCCCAGGGCACGGAGGCTCAGGGCACGGCGTTCATCACCGACACGCTGGGCGGCAACGGCTCGGCACGAGCGTTGCCGGACGTCGTCGACCGGTACATCGCGAGTCACGCGAAGCCTCAGGGCACCGCGTTCACCACCGACACGCTGGGCGGCAACGGCCATCCGGCCCAGCCCGCCGGCTCCTACCCCGACTACGTGAACGCCGGGATGTCGGCCGAAGTGGCGCAGTCGAATCATCGCCCGTCGACTCATGTCGTCCGGGCCGCGACGGCGCGGGCGTACAACTCCCACGCCTATGTGAACGGCGGCGCGTCTCCGACCGTCGCCACGGCGATCCAGGACCTCGGAAACGGCCTGGCGCCGACCCAGTCCGGGACGATCGTTGCAGACAGTTCCGGCTTCAGCTGGAACGCTGCACTCATCGGCGCCGGGCTCGTCGGCGGCGTCGTGCTGCTCCTGCTCGCCGGAACTCGGCTCCGCATGCACAGGCGCGGCTCTCTGACCGCCTGATCCGGGCAAAAACGGGCGGCGCCGTCTCGCGCGGCGCCGCCCGGCTCCAAGAGCACTCGCGTGGCCCTTCGGGGCCGTTGTCGTGCGATCGACGAGCGATCGTACGCAGCGGAGCCGCTTAACCGTCGCGTTACCGGCGCTTAGCCGCCCGCCGGTCTTGTCCTATGCGGGGATCGCAGACGGCGGTCGCCACCACCGGAGGAGGACTCCATGTTCGGCAGGCACCACATCATCAGGCAGCTGGCCGGGGCGTTCGCGATCGCAGCCGCGGCGGCAGTCGTCGCGGCGTCGTCCGCGTCGGCGGGGACGAGCTCGAGTGACCGGACACGCGACAAGTCGTGTCAGGGCGGCTCCCAGATGAGCTGGATCACGATCACCGACGACCTCGGCACTCAGTGGTTCGTGCCGTCACCTCAGACGGACTGCACCACCTCGATCGCGTGCACGGCGAGGCCCCAGGCCGCGACGCAGGCGCCCATGTCGAGCTGGATCACCGTCGTCGACGATCTCGGTATCCCGTACCTCGCTCCGGTCGGGGAGAGCGGCGCCTCCGTCACGCCCGTGGTGTGCGTCTTGCAGGCCGCAACTCCCGCCGCCCCGGCCGTGTCGGCCCCGGCGAAGCCGAAGGCGACCCTGAAGAAGAATCTCAAGAAGAAGTCGTCCTCGACGACGACCCGGTTCCGCCACGCGGAGTCTGTCACCGGGTAGAGCCCCCAACGCAGTCGCCCCCCGGCCCACGCCCATCGATTCCGCCGAGTCGATGGGCGTTTGGGCGCCCGTCATTACACTGAATGGCTCGATGTTCGACACCCTTTCAGACAAGCTCCAGAACGCCCTCGGCGACCTCCGCGGCCGGGGTACGCTCGACGAGGAGACGATCTCCCGGGCGATGCGCGAGGTGCGCCTCGCGCTGCTCGAGGCGGACGTCAACTTCGACGTCGTCAAGCAGTTCGTCGCCCAGGTTCGTGAGCGTTCGCTCGGCCAGGACGTCCAGAAGAGCCTGACGCCCGGACAGCAGGTCGTGAAGATCGTCCACGACGAGCTGACCGCCCTGATGGGCTCGGGCTCGTCGAAGCTCGCGTTCTCGCCGCGGCCGCCGACGACGATCCTGCTCGCCGGTCTCCAGGGATCGGGCAAGACGACAGCCGCCGGCAAGCTCGCGCTCCTGCTCCAGAAGGACGGCAAGCGGCCGGCCCTCGTCGCCGCCGACCTCCAGCGCCCTGCCGCGATCGAGCAGCTGATCCAGCTCGGCGGGCAGATCGGCGTTCCCGTCTATGCCGACGAGCGCAGCGACGCGGTGAAGGCGGTCCACGACGGGATCGAACGCGCCAAGACCGACAACCGCGACGTCGTGATCCTCGACACCGCCGGCCGTCTCCAGATCGACGAGCCGTTGATGGAGGAGCTCGCTGCGATTCGCCGGGAGGCGAAGCCGACGAACGTGCTGCTCGTGCTCGACGCGATGACCGGCCAGGAGGCCGTCAACGTCGCGCAGGCGTTCCAGGAGCGCATCGACTTCGACGGCGTCGTGATGACGAAGCTCGACGGCGACGCGCGCGGCGGCGCTGCGCTCTCGGTGAAGGCGATCACCGGCAGGCCGATCAAGCTCGCCTCGGTCGGCGAGAAGCTCGACCAGCTCGAGTGGTTCCACCCCGACCGGATGGCGTCGCGCATCCTCGGCATGGGCGACGTGCTCACGTTGATCGAGCGCGCGGAAGCTGCGTCCGACGACGACACGGAAGAGCTCGAGCGCCGGATGATGAAGGGCGAGTTCAGCTTCGACGACTTCCTGAAGAGCTACAAGATGCTGCGGAAGATGGGCCCGCTCCAGGGCGTCCTCAAGATGATCCCGGGGCTCGGCAAGCAACTCGAGGGGCTCGATCAGGTGAACGACAAGGAACTCAGCCGTGTCGAGGCGATCATCCTCTCGATGACGCCGCACGAGCGTCGCGTTCCCCATGTGATCGACGGCTCACGGCGCAAGCGAATCGCGGCCGGAAGCGGCACCACGGTCACCCAGGTGAACCAGCTGATCGAGGCCCGAAAGCAGATGGCCAAGATGATGAAGTCGATGGGCTCAGGCAAGATGCCCTCTCTTCCCGGAGTGGGAGGCGCCCAAATGCCTGCCATGAACGGGAAGCCGCGTCCCAGCGCGACACGCAAGTCCTCCAGCAAACGCAAGAAGAAAACGAAGAGGTAACCGAAAAATGGCAGTGAAGCTCAGGTTGACGCGGGTCGGTTCGAAGAAGAACCCGATCTACCGCGTCGTCGCAGCCGACTCGCGCTCGCCGCGCGACGGCAAGTTCATCGAGATCGTCGGCCGCTACAACCCGCAGATGGAGCCGTCCCTCATCGAGTTCGACGAGGACAAGGTCCGCACGTGGCTCAACAACGGCGCGCAGCCGACCGAGCCCGTCGCACGGCTGCTGAAGGCCAAGGGAATCTCGAAGTAGTGGAGACCCTGCTCGCGGAGCTCGCGCGCCGGCTCGTCGACGAGCCGGACGCAGTGCGCGTCGAGCAGGTCGAGGGCGATGACGGCTCGCTCGTCCTCCGGCTGCACGTCGCCGAGAGCGACGTCGGCAAGGTGATCGGCAGGCAGGGGCGGATCGCCCGCGCGCTGCGGACGATCGTCCGCGCGGGCGGGCCGAACGCGGGGCGCAGGCTCCAGCTCGAGATCGTCGGCTAGGACGTCGTTGCAGGTAGCGGCGCTCTACGACGTGCACGGCAACCTGCCCGCGCTCGAGGCAGTGCTCGCCGACGTGCCGGCGGACGCGACGATCGTGGTCGGCGGCGACGTCGTGTACGGCCCGTTCCCGGCCGAGACGCTCGAGCGCCTGCGCGGACTCGGCGACCGCGTCCAGTGGCTCCGCGGAAACGTCGACCGTGAGCTGGATCCCGGCGAGGACGGCCTCGCGCCGGGAGAGATGATCGAGTGGGTACGCGGGCGGCTGAGCGACGAGCAGATCGCGTTCCTGCACGGCTTGCCGCCCACGGTCGAGCTCGAGCTCGATGGTCTCGGACGCGTGCTCTTCTGCCACGCGACGCCGCGGAACGACCTCGACATCTTCACGGCCATCACGCCCGCCGAGCGCGTTGCACCGGCATTCGCGGGCGTCGACGCCGACCTCGTCGTCCTCGGTCATACGCACATGCAGTTCGACCGTGAGATCGCGGGCATTCGCGTCGTCAACGCAGGCAGCGTCGGGATGTCGTACGACGAGCCGCCGGGCGCGTACTGGGCTCTTCTCCCGTCGGGAGGCGACGTCGAGCTGACGATGACGCCGTACGAGCTGGACACCGGGGAGTGGCCGGGCGAGTGGCCGTCCGCCACGCGCGACGAGGCGACGGCCCATTTCGAGACCCTTGCCCTCGGATCCTGAGCTCGTCGTGGTCGGGCGCGTCGGCAGGCCGCACGGCGTCGACGGCTCCTTCTTCATCGACGGTCCGAGCGACCGGCCGGAGCGGTTCGCCGGCGGCGCGACACTCTACGCGGGCGGCGTGCCGGCCAAGATCGTCGTCTCGAAGCGGGGGAGCGGTGGGCGTCCCGTGATCAAGCTCGACCGTCCGGTGGAACGCGGCACCACGCTCGCCGTGCCCCGCGAGGCCCTGCCGGCGCTCGACGAGGACGAGTACTACAGCTTCCAGCTCGTCGGTCTTCCCGTCGTGGAGGAGGGCGGCCGCGTCCTCGGCCGTGTGACCGACGTGCTCGACTACCCTGCGAACGACGTGCTCGAGCTGGACTCCGGCACGCTCCTGCCGCTCGTCGAGGCCTGTGTGCGGCAGGTGGATCTGGAGGGCGGGCGAATCGTCATCTCTCAAGGCTTCGCCGACCCCGAGTCCGAATAGATCAACACCGTGCGCATCGACGTCTTCACACTCACCCCGCATGCCTACGCGTGGATGACCGAGCAGCAGCCCATCGCGGGCGTGCTCGGCGGTGAGCTGGAGCTGCGCCTCTTCAACTACCGCGACACGACGCCGCTGCGCGCCGGCCAGGTCGACGACACGCCCTACGGCGGTGGCGCCGGCATGGTGCTGCGCGTCGACGTCGTCGCCGCGGCGCTCGAGGCGGCGTACGGCCCGCAGCCGAAGCAGCGCGTGGTCGCACTGACGCCTCAGGGGCGGCCGCTCACGCAAGCCGTCGTCGAGGAGCTCGCGCAAGAGGAGGAGCTGACGCTCCTCTCCTCGCGCTTCGAGGGCTTCGACGACCGGATCGTCCAGCACCTCTGCAGCGACTCGATCTCGATCGGCCCGTACGTGCTCTCGAACGGAGACCTCGCGGCGATGGTGCTGCTCGACGCGGTTGCGCGCCGGCTCCCCGGCGCGCTGGCCGAGGGCTCGGGCGAGCTCGAGAGCTTCTCGGCCGAGCTCGACGGCGCGCTCGAGTACCCGCACTACACGCGGCCGGCGGAGTTCCGCGGCTGGAGCGTCCCCGAGGTGCTCCTCTCCGGCGACCACGCGAAGATCGAGACCTGGCGGCGGGAGCACGTGCGGTGAAAGACCCGCTCGGTCGCTTGTTCCCGAATCTGCCGCGCGAGGTGCGCGTCGTGCTCGACTGGGTCTTCACGATCGGCGGCGCGATCGTCATCGTGCTCGCACTCAAGGCGTGGGTCGTCAATCCATACCGCATCCCGTCGTCGTCGATGGAGCCGACGCTCCACTGCGCCCGGCCGGCCACCGGCTGCGAGGCCCACTTCAGCGACCGCGTTCTCGCGAATCGGTTCATCTACCACTTCCGCGACCCGAAACGCGGCGAGGTCATCGTCTTCAAGACCCCGGGCAACACTCCGGTCTGCGGCACGACCCAGGCGCACGAGGTGTTCGTGAAGCGGCTCATCGGCCTGCCGGGCGACCACATCGCGGAGCGCGACGGTCTCGTCTACATCAACGGCACGCTTCTGAAGGAGCCGTACGTCAAGCCGGATCGACGCGACCATTTCCCGCCGCGGACGTGGACCGTCCCGAAGGGGAACTACTTCTTCATGGGAGACAACCGGAACGCCTCGTGCGATTCGCGCACCTGGGGGCCCGTTCCGCGGGCGAACCTGATCGGCGAGGTCTTCTTCGTCTACTGGCCGCTCAACCGCATCAGCTTCAGGTAACCGGCGACCTCGGGCGCCGATTCGCTACCATTCCGCGTCGGCCCGCCGGGCCATCTTCTTATGACCAGCATCATCGAGTCCATCGAGCGCGCCCAGCTGCGCAAGGTGCCGCGCTTCAAGGCCGGCGATACCGTCCGCGTCCATTTCCAGGTGATCGAGGGTTCGCGCCGCCGTGTCCAGGTCTACGAGGGCATCGTCCTCAAGCGGCAGGGCTCCGGCGTCCGCGAGACGTTCACCGTCCGGAAGCAGTCGTTCGGGGTGGGGGTGGAGCGCACGTTCCCGCTCCATTCGCCGAAGATCGAGAAGATCGAGGTCATGGCGATCGGGGACGTCAACCGCGCGAAGCTCTACTACCTCCGCGAGCGGGTCGGCAAGAAGGCCCGTGTGCGCGAGAAGCGGTACGGCCACGGCGCCCAGCTGCCCGAGGTCGTCGACTCGGGGCTCGTCGCAGCCGACGAGAGCGAGCTCGAGGTCGTCGAGGTTCCGGACCCCGCGGTCGAGGCCGAAGCGGCGATCGAAGCTGAGTCTGAGGCGGCGGAGGTCGAGGCCCCTGCGGCCGAGGCTCCTGCGGACGAGACGCCCGCGGACGAGACGGACGGCGACGCCGTCCCCGCCGCGCAGCAGTCGTAGCTTCCCGGCGACTTCGTCACGCCCGCCTTCACCGACTGAGCTCCGCGCTATCCTCGCCGCGTGGCGAAACGAACCGGCCAGAAGCTCCTGAAGTTCGACCGGAGCCTCGGGGCCCGCTTCGTCGCAGGCACCGACGAGGCAGGCAGAGGGTCGCTCGCCGGGCCGCTCGTCGTGGCGGGCGTCCTCCTCGACTACGCGTGCCTGAAGGAGCATCGCGTCCGTCCGCTCACGTATCTCAACGACTCGAAGCAGTGCTCCGAAGAGCGGCGCGAGGAGCTCTTCCATGCCGTGCTGATGTGCGCCGAGAAGATCGCCGTCCGCGTGATCCCGCCGGGAGACATCGACCGGAACGGCCTCCACAAGTCGAACCTCGCAGGCTTGCGCGCGATGCTGCACGCGCTGTCGCCGCCCGCGGAGGTCTGCCTCGTCGACGGCTTCAGGCTCGGGCCGACGGCGCCGAAGCACACGGCGGTCGTCGACGGAGACGAGAAGAGCGCCGCGATCGCCGCGGCGTCGATCGTCGCCAAGGTGACGCGTGACCGGCTGATGCGCCGGCTCGACGCGCTCTATCCCGCCTACGGCTTCGCGCAGCACGTCGGCTACATCACGCCGGGCCACTCCGCCGTCGTCCGCAGGATCGGGCCGTCGGCTGTCCACCGGCTCTCGTTCCAGGCGCTGTGCTACCAGGGCGAGGCGGCCGTCCCGGCCTAGCCGCCGAGCGCAGGGCGGCGCGGTGGTACCGCGTGCGGGGCTGGCGCGTGCTCGGCGCGAACGTCTGGGCCGGCGGCCACGAGCTCGACCTGATCGTGCGGCGCGGGCGCCAGCTGCGCTTCGTCGAGGTGAAGGAGAAGCGCGGTCCGAACTACGGCGACCCGCTCGAGATGGTCACCGCGGAGAAGCAGCGGCGCGTGCGGCGCGCGGCGGAGGCGTGGCTCGCAATCCGGCCGGAGCTCGGCGGGCTACGCCTCGGGTTCGACGTCGTCGCCGTACGCCCCGACGGCCTGCAGCGGGTCGAAGACGCCTTCTAGGTCGTCTCACGGTGGAGCACGACGCCGGCCATCACGAGCGCGATGCCCGCGAGATCGGCGATCGACGGGAGCTGCCGGAGCACGACCACGCCGATCACCACGGCGACCGCCGGGAGCAGCGCCACGAAGAGCGCGTACGTCGCCCGGGTGAGCCGCGCCATCGCGAGCTGGTCGAACACGTACGGAATCACCGACGACGAGATGCCGACCCCGATCCCGGCGGCCACCGCCACCGGGTCGCCGAACGCGTGGGCTGCGCTCCAGAGACCGATGGGGCAGACGAAGACGAATGCGAAGCACATCGCCGCCGCGAGCCCGTCGATTCCACCTGCCTCCGAGCGCCGCGCCACGCGGTGCGCGAGCACGATGTACGCGGTGAAGAGCGCTGCGTTGGCGAACGCGAACGCCATGCCGACGGGCTCGCCGCCTCCGTGGACCTGCGTGAGAAGGTAGACGCCCGCAGCCGCAGCGACGACCGCGCCGACGTTGCGCGCGATGCGGGCGCCGAGGAGCGCGAGCACGATCGGCCCGATGAACTCGATCGCAGCCACCGTCGCGAGTGGCAGCCGGTCGATCGACACGTAGAAGCACGCGTTCATGGCCGCGAAGACGGCTCCGAGCCCCACGATGAGCAGCCGGCCATCGCGGTCGAGCAGCGCGAACGTCCGCCACGGCCGTCTCCAGGCTGCGAACACGAGTGCCGCCGCGGCGATCCGCATCCACGCGACGCCAAGCACGTCGACGCGCGCGAACAGGAGGACGGCGAACGACGGGCCGAGGTAGTGGAAGACTGCGCTGCCGGCGAAGTACGCCTGCGGCGGCACTGCCGCGAGGCGCGTCGTGGGGGCGAGAGCTGCGGCGCGTGCGGACACGAGGGAATTCTTCCCGCGCAACCGGGAAATGGACATGGGCGATCAAAGGCGTTATGGTCATTCGACCTCATGAAGAACGGCATTTCAGCCAGAAGTACCGGCGATCTCTTGCGACTCGACGAAACCGACCGTCGGATCATCGGCGAGCTTGCGTCGGACGGCCGTGTGACCTTCGCCGAGCTCGGACGCCGGGTCAGCCTCTCGGCTCCTGCGGCCGCCGAGCGGGTGCAGCGCCTCGAGCGGGCGGGCGTCATCACGGGCTACCGGGCAGAGATCGATCCGCGGGCGCTCGGCTATGCCCTGACGGCGATCATCCGCGTCAGGCCGTCGGCCGGCCAGCTGCCGCGGATCCCCGAGCTCGCGGCCGAGATTCCCGAGGTAGGCGAGTGCCACCGCATCACGGGCGAAGACTGCTTCTTCCTCACGGTGCACCTGCGGTCGATCGACGAGCTCGGCCCGCTCCTCGACCGCTTCCTCGTCTACGGCGAGACGACGACCTCGCTGATCAACGCGACGCCGATCCCGCGCCGCGATCCGCCGCTCTAGCGGTCAGCGCGCCGCGATCGCAGCGGCGGCTTCCTCGAGCCGTTCGGCAAGGCCTTCGAGCTCCGCGACCGAGCCCTCGTCGAGGGCGTCGGCGCCGTCGATCCGCACCGTCGTCGACTCGAGCTCCGCGAGCAGGGCGTCGAGCGTCTCGAGCGCGTCGCCGTCCGCGCGAACGGGCGGCCCCGCCCTGGGCCTCTCGACCTCGCCCGAGATGGTCGCCGGTGCCGGAACCGCCGCGGCGAGGACGGCCGCGCGAGGCTTCGGCTGCGACTCGACCGGGGTCTCCGGCGCCGCGGGCATGGGCCCGCGCCGCCGGACGACCAGGGCGAGAGCCGGGACGACCGCGAGCACGACGGCAAGGGCGATGACGAGCATCAGGGCACTCTAGGATCCCCGCATGACGGAGGCGAAGCTCGTGTCGGCGGAGGAGGGCGGCCTCGTCCCCGAGGGGGACGGCTGGTTCGTCCTCAACGCGAAAGACGCACGCTGGCTGGACGGCGAGCTCGGCAAGTACACGGGTTTCGAGGGGAAGGACTCGCGCTTTCCGCAGCTCGGAATCAACATCAACGTCATGGCTCCGGGCGAGCCGATGACGATGTACCACCGCGAGAACGCGCAGGAGGACTTCCTCGTCGTCGCGGGCGAGTGCGTGCTGATCGTCAACGGCGAAGAGCGGCCGCTGAAGGCCTGGGACTTCTTCCATTGCCCCGCCGGCGTCGACCATGCGATCGTCGGGGCGGGCGACGGACAGTCGATCGTCGTCGCGGTGGGAGCCCGGACGGGCGACGAGGACGAGGGGCTCGTCTATCCGGCGGATCCGGTCGCACAGAAGCACGGCGCGGGGGTCGCGGAGGAGACGACGGACGCGAGCGGGGCCTATACGAGCTTCACGTTCCGGCGCACCGCCTACGAAGACGGCTGGCTGCCGGACTAGCCCAGAGGTGACCTGACGGTTCCCTTAACGGTGACTGTCACCGTTAAGGGTGGTCTGTCGGCTTCGGACTAGCCCAGAAGTGACCTGACGGTTCCCTTAACGGTGACTGTCACCGTTAAGGGTGGTCTGTCGGCTTCATTACGCATCGGATGGCGATGTCGCCGAGCTGCGTACGAGAGAGGTTCCGTTCAGGACCAGGGGTTCCCGCGCGGCCGTCGAAGTCCAGGCTTCATGGCCGTTACGCAGGACGAGCTGTACGCGACGCTGGACCTCGAGCTCTCGTGGTCGGAGCACGCCTTGCCGGAGAACGTGCGGACGAAGCACGTTCACCGTCTGCACCCGTACCACGGCAAGTTCATCCCGCAGCTCGTCGAGGTGCTCATCGATCGCTACCTGCCCGCGGGGGGACACGTGCTCGATCCGTTCGCCGGCTCGGGGACGACGCTCGTGCAGGCGCTCGAGTCGGGGCGGGACGCGACGGGCGTCGAGCTCGCGGCGTTCAACTGCCTGCTGATCGGCGTCAAGACCGCGCGCTACGACCTGGACGCACTCGCCGCCGAGCTGCGAGAGGCTTGTGCGCGCCTGGACGATCTCGACATCGGACGCGCACGCGTGCCACGCGAGCCGTACCTCAAGCGCTGGTACGCACCACGCGCCGCGGCCGAGCTCTTCGCGTTCCGCGATCTCGCGAAGGAGTATGAGCACGCCGACGTCCTGCGCGTCGTTCTCTCGCGCGCGGCTCGATCCTCTCGACGCGCGGCGCACTTCGATCTCGAGGCTCCGCGCGAGCCGCAGACGGGGGAGTACTGGTGTCACAAGCACAAGCGGATGTGCAAGCCCGTCGAGACGGCGGTCGCATTCCTGCGCCGCTACACACTCGACACGCTGACGCGCATCGAGGCGTTCGCAGCGGTGCGTGACGACGAACGGAGCGCGACCATCCTGCAAGCCGATTCGTGCGAGGTCGAGTACACGACGAGCTTCGACGGCGTGCTGACGTCGCCGCCGTACCCCGGCCTGATCGACTACCACGAGCAGCACCAGTACGCGTACGAGCTGCTGTCGCTCGACGACAGAAGGAAGCTCGAGCTCGGAGCGGCCGATGCTGGGACGTCACGCGCTGCGATCGCGGCGTACACCGCCGGTGTCGCGCGTGCGCTGAAGAACGCGGCGTCGGCGCTCGTCCCGGGCGCGCCGGTGCTTGTCGTCGTCAACGACCGCAGGAATCTCTACCCGGAGATCCTCGACGCGGCCGGCTTACGGCTCGACGCGCGGTTGCGCCGTCATGTGAACCGGCGCACGGGCCGGCGCGCCGGCGAATACTTCGAAGACGTGCTCGTCGCGTACGCGCTGTAGCCGCACTCGCATCGCTCGGCCGGAGCGGACATCGAGAGCCCGCTGGATGTGCGGGCTCTCGATGGCGAAGCCGCTTAGTGCCTGAGCGTGCGCGCGTACGCGCGTGCCTGAGTCGGCAGATGCCGCTTGGTGCGGCGTGGCTCCGTCAGGCGCGATACCAGGATGTGCAACAGGGACTGGCGCCGCGAGTGGGCGAGCAGGACCCGGCTCGTGACGAGGATCGCGGTCAGTGCGATCGCCTGGCCGCCGAGAATGACGCGATTCACGTCGATCGCCGGCTTCCAGTTCGCATGTCCATCCTCGATGATCCATGCCCCGGTTGGCCGTGCTGTGAGGCCGAAGCCTCCACCCGTGCCCGACTCGCCGCCTTCCTTCTCACCGCCTCCGGCTCCGCCGCCCCCGCGGACGGTGGCGGCTGGGATCACGGTGAGCCCATTCTTCTCGTAGGGATCGCCGTACACGCGCTTGACGCTCACTGCGTCGCGTGCGCCGGAGATCAACTCCTTGACCTCCATGATTCCTCCTTCTTCGAAGAGTGCCTCGTAGATGATCAGTCCGGCACCAGTATCTCCGCATCGGCGGATTCCCTGATTGGCGCCGAGTCTCGACTCAGGCCTCCATGTGCGAGACGACCTCGAGCACGTCGACACCGACACGCGTGCCGAAGCCGCCGCCTGGTGCGCTCATCGCGTTGAGGGTCTCGTTGCCCGTCTTCAGGTCGGCTTCCGTCTCGAAGAACGTGAGCACGACGACCTTGCCCGCCGCCCGATCTGCGAGGAGGAAGAACTCCTTCGCCGGGAGGCCTTCCGGCCGGTCGCTCGCCTCGATCTGCTTGATCGTCTCGTCGATTGCGGTTGCGCCCTCGAACGTCGCGATGCGTGCGTACATGGTTCCTCCTCCGTGGACGATCCGACGCTACGACGTTCGTCGCGGCGTGTCCAGCCGCCCGGTCACCGATGAAGGAACCTCGTCGATCGAGAACCACACGGCTTTCCCCAGCGCCCGTGCGGTCGCGACCATGTGATCGGCGCCGGCCGACTCTCCTCCGATGCGGAGGCAACCGTCGCAGCGGGCGAGGAGCTGTTCTGCGAGCGGATGCTGGATGCGGTCGTAGATCTCGTCGCCGACCCGCGTCGAGCCGGCGGCCGCGATCAGCGGCGTCGAGAACCACTCGCCGACGACCGGCAGGTGTCCCCGTTCGAAGAGCTGGAGCCCGGCGCGCGTCATCTCGTCGATGTTGCGCGCGATCGCATCGGGGTCGTCGTTCGTGCCGCCTCTGGCGGGGCCCGCGACGAGGATCATCAAGGGCTTCTTCGGGTCGTCGGTCTCCGGCATGGCGTCATTCAACGCGAGCGTTGTTCGAAAGGATTGAGGAAGTCGTCACGATTCGCCGCGTAGCGTCGAGCCATGCTCGCACGGGCTGTCACGCACGCGCTCGTCGGCCTCGATCCGCGCCGGGTCGAGGTGGAGGCCGACGTCTACGAGAACTCGTTGCCGTCGTTCACGATCGTCGGCCTCCCCGACCGGGCGTGCGCCGAGGCGCGCACGCGGGTGCGCAGCGGCATCTACGCGGCGGAGCTGCGCTTCCCGAAGGGCCGGGTCACGGTCAATCTCGCTCCTGCAGGCCTGCGCAAGGAGGGGTCGGGCTACGACCTGCCGATCGCGCTCGCCGTGCTGGCCGCGTCGCGGCAGCTCCCGCACGGGGAGCTCGACCGCCACGCGTCGGTGGGGGAGATCGCGCTCGACGGTCGGCTACGGCGCGTCGGAGGCGTCCTCGCCGTTGCGGAGGGCGCGCGCCGCATGGGAATCGAGCGCCTGCTGTGCCCGACGGATTCGGCGGCCGAGGCCTCGCTCGCGGGCATCGAGGCGCTGCCGTTCCGGCACCTCGCCGATGCTGTGGCTTACCTCCGCGGCGAGCAGCAGCCCGACGAGATCGAGCCGCCGGCCGTGACGCACGCTGCGTCGATCCCCGACCTCGCCGACGTTCGGGGGCACGAGCGCGCGCGTCGCGGGCTCGAGATCGCCGCGGCGGGCGGACACAACCTGCTGCTGGGTGGGCCGCCGGGAACCGGAAAGACGATGCTTGCCCGGCGGCTGCCTGGAATCCTGCCTCCGCTCGACGCCGACGCCTCGCTCGAGGTGACGCGGATCCATTCGGTCGCCGGGCTTCTTTCGCACGAGCAGCCGCTGATCGAGACGCCGCCGTTCCGGGCGCCGCACCACAGCGCGTCGACCGCGGCGGTGGTCGGAGGCGGCCCGGGCATTCGCCCCGGCGAGGCGAGCCTCGCGCACCGCGGCGTCCTGCTGCTCGACGAGCTCGCGGAGTTCCCGCGGCCGACGCTCGAAGCGCTTCGTCAGCCGCTCGAAGACGGCTTCGTCAGCATCGCGCGCGCGGCGGGAAGGGCACTCTTCCCGGCGCGGTTCCAACTGGTCGCGACAATGAACCTCTGTCCGTGTGGCGCGCGTGGTGACCCTGGTTCCGAATGCTCGTGCACGGTCCAGCGCCTCGCGGCGTATCGCGGCAAGCTCTCGCGGGCACTGCTCGATCGGTTCGATCTCATGATCGCGGTGCCGCGGCCGCGATCGGACGAGCTCGCCGCCGGCCCCGGAGAGCCATCGGAGCGGGTGGCGGAGCGGGTGGCCTCGGCGCACGAGCTCCTTGCGGTCGCGCCGCTGCGGCGCACCGCGGATGCCGACGCGTTGTTGACGCGCGCTGTCGACACGCTTCCGTTGTCGGGACGTGGCCGGGCTCGGGTTGCCCGCGTTGCGCGCACGATTGCCGCGCTGGCCGGCTCGGAGGAGGTGCGGCCCGATCATCTCGGCGAGGCGCTCGCCTACCGCGCGCCGCAGGAGCTCGCGGCGTGAACGAGCTCGCGCTCGCGGTATTCGCGTCCGAGACCGGGGCGCACCTCATCCGGCCGCCGGTCGGCTCCCGCTGGACTGCGCATCTGCGCGTGTTCGACGCAGCGGCATACGAGCGGCGGCTCGCTGCGGAGGGCTTTCGCTTCTTGTCGCGTTCGTCGGCACAGTTTCCGCCGCTCCTGCGCGCAATTCACGATCCGCCGCCCGGCCTGTTCCTCCGCGGCGACGCGAGCGTCGACCTGCTCTCCTCTCCTGCCGTTGCGATCGTCGGTGCGCGCGCCTGCTCGGGTTACGGCGCATCCGCGGCGCGGATGCTCGCCCGCGAGGTCGCGCGTGCGGGCCTCGTGGTCGTCAGCGGCCTCGCACGAGGTATCGACGCCGAAGCGCACCGGGGTGCGCTCGAGGCGGGCGGCGCGACGATCGCCGTGCTGGGCTGCGGGATCGATCGCGACTATCCGGCCGCGCACGCGGAGCTCGCGCGCCGGGTGGCGGCGACGGGGCTGATCGTCGCGGAGTACGCGCCGGGCGTCGCACCAGCGCCGTGGCGCTTCCCGGCGCGCAACAGGATCGTCGCGGGCCTCGCGGCGGTCACCGCCGTCGTCGAGGCTCGCGAGCGGAGCGGTGCGCTGATCACCGCCGACCTCGCGCTCGAGGAGGGCCGCGAGGTGTTCGCGGTGCCCGGCGAGATCACCTCGGCGCTGTCTTGCGGTACGAACGGGCTGCTCAAGCTCGGCGCGTCGCCGCTCACGTGTGCGGCGGACCTGCTCTCCTGTTTCGGGCTCGAGGCCGTCGAGACTTCCGCGGCGGGACTGTCGGGCGAGACAGCGCAGGTGCTCGCGGTGCTTTGCGAATCGGCCGCAGGAGCAGACGATCTCGTGCGCGCCAGTGGGCTTCCGGCCTCGGTTGTCGCACGGGTGCTCGTCGAGCTCGAGCTCGACGGCCGCGTGATCGCCGCGGACGGCCTGTACCGTCCGGTCCCGCGCTGACCGGTTTGCGGTTGTTCTCCGGCAGCCTGTCCGACGGCGAGTAGCATCGGCCGCGGTTTGGGCAATCCCTATTGGCTCGAGGACGACGCGCCTGCGCGCGCGCAATCGCGGCACGACGGTCACGTCGATGTCGCGATCGTCGGCGCCGGCGTCACCGGATGCTCAGCGGCGTTGCGGCTTGCCGACGGCGGACTGAGCGTCCGTGTGCACGACCAGCGCGGCGTCGCCGAGGGAGCCAGCGGACGCAACGGAGGCTTCGCGCTGCGCGGCGGCGCGACCCGGTACGACATCGCCCGCGACACCTACGGCAACGAGAGCGCACGGGAGCTCTGGCACTGGACAGAGCGTGCGCTCGACAGGATGGAATCGCTCGCCGGCGACAGCCTTTCTCGTGTCGGAAGCCTGCGGCTGGCGGCCGACGAGGAAGAACGCGAGGACATCCATCTGGAATTCGAGGCCATGCGCGAGGACGGGATCGCCGCCACCTGGATCGACAAGGCCGACCTCGCGGAGCACCTCAGCGGCTTCCACGGCGCGATCGAGCACCCGCACGACGGCTCCATTCAGCCGGCGCGATTCGTCCGCCGCCTCGCGGCACGCGCAGCAGATGCCGGCGCGGACGTCCGCGAGCACGACCACGTCGTCGACGTTACGTCGCTCGATGCGACGCATGTGATCGTCGCGACGGACGGTTACGGACACGGTCTCGTTCCCGAGCTCAGCGACGCCATCTGGCCGACGCGCGGACAGGTGATCGTCAGCGAGCCGCTCGACCGCGTGTTGTACGACCGGCCGCACTACGCACGGCAGGGCTTCGATTACTGGCAGCAGCTTCCGAACCGGCGCATCGTGCTCGGCGGCTTTCGCGACGTCTCGATCATGGACGAGCTCACCGACGTCGAGGAGATGACCCCGGTGATCCAGGCGTCGCTCGAGCGCTTCATGGCCGAGCTGATCGGCGAGCCGCCGCGCATCAGCCACCGCTGGGCGGGGATCTTCGGCCTGACGCAGGACATGCTGCCGCTCGTCGGCCGCGTCCCCGGCCGCGACAACCTCTGGGTCGCCGCCGGCTACTCGGGCCACGGGAACGTCCTCGGTTTCGCGTGCGGAGAGCTCGTCGCCGACGCGATCCTCGGCGACACGTCGTCGCCGCAGCTTGCGCTGTTCGATCCGGCGCGCTTCTCCTAGCTCCACGCTCCGTCCGCGTGGGGCAGCGTCTCCGGCAGACCCACGTCCCTCACCTGATACCAGACGTGGCACTAACCCTCACGTCCGTCACCTGATACCGGACGGGTCTGCGCGGGCCACGTCGCTCACCTGGTGCAGGACGTGGCGACAACAGACATGTCTAGGTGCCTGGCACCAAGACATGTCTCCATCGGCCAACTGCGTGAAGCGAGCGACCTACAGGTCGATCGCCGTGCGGTGATGCGGCTCGTAGAGCAGCACTTCGACGCCGCCGGGAAGGAGCATCGTGATCGTGATCCCGAAGCCCTCGTCGCTCGGCTCGCCGCGGAGCTCGATCCCCTTCGCGCGCAGCTCGGCGATCGTCCCGTCCAGGTCGTCGCACATGAGGCAGACCTGGTGCGTCGTCGCGCCGTCGGATGGATGCACGCCGAGCTCCGACGGTGGAAGCTTGAAGATCTGCCATCCGTCCGGCGGGTCGTTGGACTCGACGTAGGCCCAGTCGAGGACGTCGCGAAGCACAGTTCGAAGCGCCTCCGCCTCCGGCGTGTAGAAGAGCATGTGCGCGCCGACGATCGCCATCTCAGGCGTCGATCCTCAGCCGCTCAGTCGCGCGGGGGTTCGTCGCCTCGTTCTGGATGCGTGAGGCTCGCGCCCGGGCCGGCCGCCTGATCGAGATACGGCGTGACCATCACTGGACCGCTGTCGCGGCCCGCCTCGGCGTCCGCCGCCTCGCGTCGCAGCTCGCGTTGGGCGAGCGCCTCGTCGTGCGAGTGCCACTTGGCCTTCAGGCGTTTCCAGAACATGCAGCTTCGATCGTACTAGAGCGGGACCTGCGGCAGATCGAGCCGCTCGGCCGATTTCAGGGCAACGAGTGCCACGGCCAGATCCTGGAGAGCGAGGCCGGTCGAATCGAACAGCGTGATGTCCTCCGGCGAGGTGCGACCCTCTGCCGTCCCGTTCAGCACGTCGCCGATCTGCGCCACGTCGGCCCGGCCGAGCAGCCCGGCCTCGACGGCGGCCGCGAGCTCGCCGCCGTGGGATGCCTGCTCCCAGTCGTCGCAGAAGGCGCGTCCACGCGTGAGCTCCGCGACCGCGATCTCCGCCTTGCCAGGCCCGTCGGCTCCCATGAGGCTCACGTGCTGCCCCGGCCGCAGCGATCCGGCGGGGAGGAGCACCTCGCGTCCCGGCGTTACCGTGACGAGCAAGTCGGCGGCGAGCGCTTCCTCACGGCTCGCGGCGACCCGTCCTCCGACCCGGTCGGCAACGCCTCGCGCGCGAGCCTCGTCGACGTCCCAGACGAGCGGGACGCGGCCGCGCGCCGCGAACGTCCTCGCGCTCGCCTCGCCGTTCACGCCGGCCCCGACGACGGCCGCGGTTTCCGCATCGGCCCGTCCGAGCGTCTCGGCGGCGAGAACCGCAGCAGCGCCCGTGCGGACGGCGGTCACCGCGGCGGCGTCGAGTACGGCGAGCAGGCGTCCGTCCTCCGCCGACGACACGAGCACGACGCCCATCACCGTCGGCATGCCCTTCGCCGGATTGCCGGGGAACGACGTCACCCACTTGAGCAGTGCGTGACCGGAACCGAGCGCCGGCATCGCGCGAAAGTCGCCCGCGGGATACGCCGCGACGTAGACCTTCGGCGGCATCGTCCACTCGCCGCGCGCGTATGCGACGAACGCATCGCGGACCGCATCGACCGCGCGCTCGGCCGGGACTGCGTCGTAGACGTGTTGTGCAGTGAAGAGCGGGACCACGCAGGAAGCCTAGTTAGGGTGCTCCGCGTGAGCGACCCGACCGTAGCGAGCGACGTCGTCCGGCTCGAGCACGCATCCGTCCACCGTCGCGGCCCGGACGGCGAGCGCCGCTTCATCGTCCGCGATGCGACCTGGTCGGTTCGCGAAGGCGAGCACTGGGCCGTTCTCGGGCCGAACGGCGCGGGCAAGACGACCCTGCTCCGCATCGCTTCGGCGCAGATGCACCCGAGTACCGGCGCGGCCGCGCTGCTCGGTGGCAGGCTCGGCCGCATTCGCATTCCGCAGCTCCGGCATCGCATCGGAGTGATCGACCTGCAGGTCTCGGCGCGCTTCTTCCCCGGGTTGCGGACGGTCGACGTCGTCCTGACCGGCGTGACCGGGACGAGCGCGTTGCTCGAAGAGCACATCACGCCGGAACGCATCGCATCCGCGCGCGAGCTCTTGCGGCTCGTCTCGATGGAGCCGCATGCGGACCGGCCGTTCGCCGGTCTCTCACAGGGAGAACGAGCACGCGTGATGCTCGCACGCGCGTTGATCGCCGACGCCGCGCTCCTCGTGCTCGATGAAGCGGGCGCAGGGCTCGATCTCCCCGGCCGCGAGTTGCTCATCACCTCGCTCGACCGCATCGCACGCGACCGGCAGCAGCTCGCGTCGATCGTCGCGACGCATCACGTCGAGGAGCTGTCGTCGATCACGACGCACGCTCTCCTGCTCCGCGACGGCGCCGTCGTCGCCGCAGGCCCGATCGAGGAGACGGTCACCGCCTCCCTGATGAGCGAGTGCTTCGGTCTGCCGCTGACCGTCGAACGTCGCGACGGCAGATTCAGCGCGCGGGCCGCCGCGCGCTAGACGTTCTTGACGTCCTGCGCGAGCTCGACGATCGACGCTTTCGCATCCCCGAAAAGCATCACTGTCTTGGGGTTGTAGAAGAGGGGGTTCTCGATGCCGGCGAAGCCGGGGTTCATCGAGCGCTTGAGGACGACGACGGTCTGTGCGTCGTCGACGTTCAGGATCGGCATGCCGTAGATGGGACTGCCCGGGTTGTTGCGCGCGTCCGGGTTGACGACGTCGTTGGCGCCGACCACGACGACCACGTCGGTGCGCGAGAACTCGGGATTCGCATCGTCCATCTCCTTGAGCTGGTCGTAGGGCACGTTCGCCTCCGCGAGCAGCACGTTCATGTGCCCGGGCATACGGCCGGCGACGGGATGGATCGCGTACGACACGTCGACGCCCTTCTCCTCGAGGATGTCGGCGAGCGCGCGCACGTCGTGCTGCGCCTGCGCGACCGCGAGCCCATAGCCCGGCACGAACACCACCTTCCGCGCGTATGCGAGCATCACGGCGACGTCCTCGGCGCTCGTGCTCCGCACCGTTCCCCCTGCCGCGCCTGCGGCCACGGCGGCAGCCTGTTCGGAGACCTGCCCGAACGCGCCGAAGAGCACGTTCGTGATCGAGCGGTTCATCGCCTGCCCCATCTTCATCGTCAGCAAGGTGCCGGAGGCGCCGACGAGCATGCCGCTCACGATCAGGACGTTGTTCTCGAGCTCGAAGCCGGTCGCGGCCGCAGCGAGACCGGTGAAAGCGTTGAGCAGCGAGATGACGACCGGCATGTCTGCACCGCCGATCGGCAGCACGAACAGCACGCCGAAGAGAAGCGCTCCGGCCACGAGCGCCCATAGCAGCCACTCCTGTTGCGCGCCTGCGACGAGTGCGATCCCAGCGGCGACACAGGCGAGGAAGAGTGCCGCGTTCACATACTGCTGGCCCGGATAGGTGATCGGCCGACCGCCGATGAGCTCCTGCAGCTTTGCGAACGCGATCATGGAGCCCGCGAACGAGATCGAGCCGATCAGCGCCGAGAGCACGATCGACAGCGAGATGTCCACCTTGGGCGCACCGGCCTCGGGAAGGATGCGGTGCAGCTCTGCGAGGGAGATGAGCGCGGCCGCGCCGCCGCCGACGCCGTTGAACAGCGCCACCATCTGCGGCATGGCGGTCATCTTCACCTTGCGCGCTGCGACGGCGCCGAAGCCGCCACCGATGACCATTCCGAGCACGATCGCCCAGTAGCTCGTAAGTCCTTTGTGCGCGAACGTGACGGCGATCGCGACGAGCATCCCGACTGCGCCGATCTGGTTGCCGCGTCGGGCGTGCGCAGGGCTCGAGAGGTAGTGCAATGCCAGGATGAACGTCACGATCGTGACGAGATAGAAGAGATTCGTGAGGTTGGTGCTCACGGGGCCGTGTCGCCCTTGCCGCTCTTCTCCGCGTCGACCGGCTTCGCCGGCTCACGCTTCTTGAACATCTCCAGCATCCGGTCTGTGACGACGAAGCCGCCGACGACGTTCGCGGATGCAAGCACGACGGCGACGAAGCCGATCACCCACGTGAATGCGCTCTTGTCCGGCAGCCCGAGGACGAGCATCGCGCCGACGATGACGATGCCGTGGATCGCGTTCGTGCCCGACATCAGCGGTGTGTGCAGCATCGCCGGCACCTTGGAGATCACCTCGAAGCCGAGGAAGATTGCGAGCACGAGGATCGTGATCTCGAAGACGAGCAAGGTGTTGTGACTCATGCGGGTGCGGCCTCCTCCTTGTGCGTGACACATGCGCCCGCCGTGATCTCGTCCGACCAGTCGAGATTGAGCTCGCCACCCGGCGCGAGGTGGAGCAGCAGGGTCTGGATGTTGCGCGCATAGAGGGTCGACGCGTGGTACGGCATCGAGCTCGGCAGATTCGTGAGACCGACGAGTGTGACGCCCTCGCGCACGACGACTTCGCCCGGCTCCGTCAGTTCCGCATTTCCGCCCGTGTCTGCGGCCAGGTCGACGATCACCGAGCCGGTGCGCATTGCGGCGACGGCCGACGCGGGGATGATCCGCGGCGCCGCCCGCCCGGGGACGGCGGCCGTCGTGATCACGACGTCGAACTCGCCGATGCGCGCCTCGAGCGCTTGCTGCTGTGCCTGCATCTCCTCGGGCGTCAGCTCGCGGGCATACCCACCCTCCGCCTCCGCGCCGGTAACGCCGAGGTCGAGCCATGTTGCGCCGAGGCTCTCGATCTGCTCGCGCACCACGGGCCGGACGTCGAATCCGGTGACCATCGCGCCAAGCCGCCGGGCCGTCGCGAGCGCCTGCAGACCCGCGACACCGGCACCGATCACGAGCACCTTCGCGGGCGGGACGGTGCCGGCCGCCGTCATCAGCATCGGGAAGAAGCGGGGGAGATACTCGGCTGCAAGGAGCGCACCCTTGTAGCCGCCTACCGTCGCCTGCGACGAGAGCGCATCCATCGACTGCGCGCGTGTGATCCGCGGGATGGACTCCATCGCGAATGCGATCACACCCCGCGCTGCGAGACGCTCGATTCCCTCACGATCCGCGAGCGGATCGAGGAATCCGAGCAGCAGCTGGCCTTCGCGGAGCCGCGCGACCTCGGCCTCATCGGGCTTCCGCACCTTCACGAGCACGTCCGCTTCCCACGGCGAACCAAGCGTCGCCCCGGCCTCGGTGTAGGCGTCGTCGAGGAACGAGGCTGCCTCGCCTGCGCCGGGCTCGACGACGACATCGAAGCCGGCGGTCCGGAGCTTCGTTACCGCCTCGGGCACGAGGGCCACCCTGCGCTCACCCGGCGCCGTTTCACGCGCTACCCCAACCCTCATCGCCGCAACTCTACGGTGCGGCCGAGCGGGATGACGCAGGATGTGCTGTTACGCCGCGGTCGAGCCTTTGCAGCGAGCACCTAGACTCGCCGCGATGACGCAGTTCTTCGTCTCGCACGGACTACCGCTCCTCTTCGTCGTGATCATGCTCGAGTCGTTCGGCGTGCCGGTTCCGGGCGAGACCGCGCTCATTGCGTTCGGAGTACTCGCATCGCAGGGGCACTACTCGATCGTCACGGTCATCGTGCTCGCGGCCGTTGCCGCGATCGTGGGTGACAACCTCGGCTACTGGTTTCTCGGACGGCTTGGCGGGCGGACGCTCTTCAACCGTTGGGGCTGGCTGCGCCGCTACTCGGACCGTACGTTGCCGCAGGTCGAGCGGATCATGGCGCGCCACGGCGGAAAGACCGTGTTCTTCGGACGATTCGTCGCCGTGCTGCGCGTCGGCGCCGCCGCCGTGGCGGGTCTCGCGCACATGCCGTGGTGGCGATTCTTCTTCTGGAACGCAAGCGGCGGCATCGTCTGGGCCACGACGGTCGGGCTCGCCGCGTACTACGGGGGACAGAGGGTCGCAGACGCCATCCAGCGCTACGGGCTCTACGCAGCAGCCGTCATCGTCGTCGCACTCCTCGTGGGCTGGATCCTGATCCGTCGGGTCAAGCACCGCGTCGAAGACGCGTTGTAAGACGCCGGCGCGCGGGGGATCGAACCGGATTCGCAACCGGGGCGAATCACATCCGATCGGCGGCTTCGCATCGTCCGCCATCCAGCCCGCCGCCGAGAAAAAGGAGCAATACATGCCCGATATCTGGACGCTCGAAGACGTGGACCGCGACGGAGCAATTCAGGAGGCGGCCGCGCAGGTCGATCCGCTCACCCGCGCGTCCTTTCTGAAGAAAGCCGGCGTCGGTGCCGGTGCAGTCGTCGGTGGCGGAGCGCTCATGGGCGCGATCCCGTCGCTGGCATTCGGAGCAGGTTTCCCGGCGAGCGACGTCGCGATCCTGAACTTCGCGTTGACGCTCGAGTACCTCGAGGCCGCGTTCTACAACGAGGCCGTCGCGAAGGGGAGCTTCACGGGCGACACAAACACGTTCGCCCGTGTCGTCGCTGGGCACGAGAACGCCCACGTCAAGTTCCTCAAGGGTGCGCTCGGGAGCGCTGCGGTGAAGACGCCGACGTTCGACTTCAAGGACACGACGTCCGACCAGTCGAAGTTCGAGGCGACCGCAACCGTCCTCGAGGACACCGGCGTGCAGGCGTACCTCGGCCAGGTCGGGAACATCAAGAACAAGAAGATCCTCGCCGCCGCAGGCTCGATCCTGCCGGTCGAGGCCCGCCACGCTGCCTGGATCCGCGAGATCCGCCTCGCAAAGACGCAGGGCACGATCCCGGCTCCGACCGCGTTCCAGGGCTCGAAGACGAAGGCGGAGATCCTCGCCGCCGTCAGGAGCACCGGCTTCATCACCGCTTGACGCGTCCCGTGTCGGGGCGGCGTTCGCCGCCCCGACACGCTCGTATCCGCACTCAGACAAAAGGAGTCTTCACATGCCCGGTTTCATCGGTTTCCCGGAGCTTCTTCTCCTCGGCCTCGTCGTGCTGCTCGTCTTCGGCCCGAAGCGCCTGCCGGAGATGGGCCGCTCGCTCGGTCGCGGCATGCGCGAGTTCAAGTCGTCGGTCACGGGTGAAAACGAGGATCGCCTCGCCGTTCCGCACGAGTCCGTCGCAACCATCGGGCAGGAGCCGGTCGTGCCGGTTCGCGAGCGTGAGGTCGCCTGATGCGTCTGCCCCGGCGCCTCGGGCACGGCCAGCATGTGGAGCTCGTCGATCATCTCGACGAGCTCCGTAGCAGGCTCGTCGTCTCGCTCGTCGCGGTCGTCGCCGGGTTCGCGGTGTCCTACGCGTTCCACGCGCGGCTGCTCGCGATGCTCGAGTCGCCGCTTCCCGCCGGTAAGAAGCTCGTGACGTTCGGCGTCACCGAGCCGTTCATGACGTCGATTCAGGTATCGCTCGTCGGTGCGATCGCAATCGCGCTACCCGTTCTGCTCTGGCAGGCGTGGAGCTATTTCGCACCTGCGCTCGACCCACGCATCCAGCGGACGGTGGCGGCATGCGTTGCAATTGCGTCCGGCTTGTTCGCGATCGGCCTCGTGTTCGCGTACAAGGTCGCGATGCCCGCAGCCGTTCGCTTCCTGACCACCTACGACGAGCACATCTACAACATCAACGTTCGCGCGAAGGACTACATCTCGTTCGCGCTCGCAGTGCTCATCTCCGTCGGCCTCGTGTTCGAATTGCCCGTCGTGATCGTCGCGCTCGTACGCATCGGGATCGTTCGCGCCGATCAGCTGCGGAAGAACCGCCGCATCGGCTACGTCGCGGTGGCGGCGCTCGCGGTTGCGCTGCCCGGCGTCGACCCCGTCACGACGACGTTCGAGATGGTGCCGCTGATGATCCTCTTCGAGGCGTCGATCTGGGTCGGAGTCGTGGTCGAGCGCCGCGTCGCCGCCCGCAGGACGCTCGCGTCGGGCTCCGTCTAGGACGGAGCCCGACGCCGGCGCCGCGATCCCCGCGAAGGAGATCGCACCTGCCCGCGGAACCTGGTTCGGGCATGCTGGCCTCCATCTCTCTCGCGCTCGAGGAGCGCGATCAAACACAGGGACACGGGGCGCGAGTCGCGGCGCTCGCCGAGCCGGTCGCGCGGCTGCTCGGCTGGGATGAGAGGCGGATCGCGGAGCTCCGCTTCGGCGCTCCGCTCCACGACATCGGCAAGATCTCCGTTCGCAGCGATCTGCTGCGCAAGGCGAGGGCCGCTCACACTCGCCGAGCGGCTCGAGATCCAGGTGCATCCGACGGCGGGCGCGGCCCTCGTCGCGCCGCTTCGCCGCGGATCGGTGGCGCTGCCCTACGTTCTCTTCCATCACGAGCGGTGGGACGGCAGCGGCTATCCCCGTGGTCTCTGCGGTAACTCGATTCCAGTCGAAGCTCGGCTCCTCGCCGTCGCAGACGCATTCGACGCGATGATCTCGGCTCGGCCCTACCGCGTCCCACTGTCGGAGACACGGTGCATTGGCCGAGCTCGCCACGTGCGCAGGGTCGCAGTTCGATCCCGTCATCACGGAGGCGTTCTTCGACGTATGGGCCGATCGCACCGGCGCGTGGCCGACCGCGGTCGCGAGCTAGCGGACCGTTACACCGACGACCAGACCTCGAGCTTCAGCCGGACCCGTTCGATCACCTCGTCGGTGAACTCGCTCGAGCCGAGGTGGCCGCCGAGGTCGGCCGTGCGGGCGCCCGCGGCGACCGCCTCGAGGCAGGCTTCGCGGATCGCGCGGCCCGCGCGCTGGGCGCTCTCACCGGCGTAGCCGAGCAGCGCCGCCCCCGCGAGGATCATCGCCATCGGATTCGCGACGTTCTTCCCTTCGAGCGACGGCGCGGTGCCGTGGGCGGCTTCGGCCATCACCGCCGAGGGCTCGAAGTCGTCTTCGAAGGCGACGAGCAGCGACTCGGAGCCGGCGATCGACCCGAAGAGCGGCAGAACGAGGTCGGACAGGATGTCGCCGTCGCGGTTGAGCGCGGGGATCACGAGCGGGTCGCCCGCAGACGAGAGGAGCAGCGCAAACGTCGCGTCGATCAACTGCGGGTCGTAGGCGACATCCGGATGCCGCAACGCGGCGGCGTCCATCTCTTCCTTGAGCATGCCCTCGTACGTCGGACTGACCGTGTACTTGGGCCCGCCGAATACCTTCGCACCGGATCGCTCTGCCTCACGGAATGCGAACTCGGAGACGAAGCGGCAGATCCGGCGCTCGATGCGCTCGGTCCGGTAGGCGACCTCGTCGTCGCCTTCGCCTTCGCGCCACTCGGTGGCGCCGTATGCGTCGCCGACGGCCATCCGGACGATCGAGATCGGCGCGTGCACGCCGCCGATGGGCGCGATGCCGGGGATCCGCCGTCCCGTACGCACGATCACCTTGCCGCCGACCTCCTCGCGCAGGATCCGGTTCGGCGAGCCGACGTCGTCGCGCGTCTCCGGTGTCACGGTGGCCCCCTTCAGGCCGAGCCCGTGCTCGCGGATCGCGGCGGCCGCCTCGTACACGACGGCGTTCTGGGTCTCGCGGCGGCTCTCGAGCGAGAGGTCGTAGCGGACGAGCTGGAGCTCGAGCCCGATCACGTCAGGGGCGAGAACGCGGAGGCCTTCCTCCAAGAGCTCCTGGCCGGTCTGGTCGCCTTCGAGGACGACGATCGTGCTCTCGTCGCGCATCGGCGGGCAGTGTAGTGATCGCCAAACGAGGACAAGGTGCCATGACATGGCGGGCGATGCGACGATCGAGGGAGCTGCCAGAAGGCGCGGCTGGACGCGGAAGGGCCGGAAAGGCGCGTTCCGCTTCGTCGATCGGCAGGGCCGGGAGATCCGGGACGAGGAGACCGTCGAGCGGCTGCAGAAGCTCGCGATCCCACCCGCGTGGAAGGACGTCTGGATCTCGCCGAGGCCGAAGGCGAAGCTCCAGGCAACCGGCTACGACAAGGCCGGTCGCAAGCAGTACCTCTACCACGCGGATTTCCGCGCTGCGCAAGAGCAGGCGAAGTACGACAAGCTCATCTCGTTTGCGGAGAAGCTGCCCGAGCTTCGCACCGCGATGGCCGAGCATCTGGACAAGGATGGCCTCGATCGCGAGCGCGTCTCCGCCGTCGCCGTTCGGCTCATCAATGCGGGCTGGTTCCGCGTTGGCTCGGAGCGGTACGCACGTGAGTCGCGCACGTATGGAATCACGACGCTGACGAAGCGCCATGTGACGGTCCGCGGCAACCGCGTGACGCTCAGCTTTCGCGGTAAGCACGCGATCCAGGTCAAGACGACGATCGTCGACGACGAGCTCGCAGCAGCGATTCGCGAGCTGCTTCTCGTGCCCAAGGGCAGCCGCGTGTTCCGATACGAATGGGAGGGCGACCTTTATTCGCTCACGAGCAAGCGGCTGAACGACTACGTGAAGCTCTACCTGGGGCCCGACTTCTCCGCGAAGGACTTTCGGACCTGGGGCGGCACGCTGCTCGCTGCCGTCGCGTTCGCCGAGCACGCCGAGCGACATGGGTTCCCAGAGACGAAGGCAGAGGAGAAGCGCTCGGTCTCCGCCGTGATGCGACGCGTCGCGCGCGAGCTTGGGAACACGGCTGCCGTTTGCCGTGCGTCATACGTGTCGCCCGCCGTCATCGATCAGTATCTCGATGGGAGAACCATCGAGGATTTCCGGCCACGGCATTTGCGCGCTGTTGGAGCCCGCGACACCGGACTGGATCCGGAGGAACTCTCGCTCTTGAGCCTGCTCCGCTCTTGGCGTATTCGCCGGGCTCGCGCTGCTGCATAGTTTGGCGTACTTTTTCGGCTAGAATTCGACTATGGCACGTAAAACGATTCTTGTATGCGACAACTGCGGCAAGGAAGTCGATGAGGCGAAAGGCGCTGTTCTGCGCGTGACCTATTCGGACGCGCGCAGGATGGGAAAGCAGGCGGATCTCTGCGACGAATGCGCCGGTGCGATGCCGGGTCAGCCCGCCGCCCGCCGCGGCCGCAAGCCGAAGTCGGCAGCGACCGGCTAGACCGTTTCCCGCTCTTTGCGGGCACGTCGGAATTTGGCGATCTGGAGACGTCGGGACCCCGCTCTACCATGGAGCGGTGGCACTGAGTCTCATCGCGGGGCCCGCAAACGCGGGCAAGGTCGGGCTGCTGCTCGACCGCTATCTGGGATCGCTCGAAGGTGACCCCGTACTCATCGTGCCGAACCGGTCGGACGTCGACTTCGTCGAGCGAGAGCTGCTCGAGCGCCGGCCGGCGCTCCTCGCCGGGACGATCGGCACGTTCGACGACGTCTTCGAACGGATCGCGCAGGCCGGCGGAGAGGGGCGCAGGCCGCTGCCCGACGTGCAGCGCGCGTTCGTCGTCCGCCGTGCGATCGCAGCGGCGTCGCTGAACGGGCTCACGGCGTCGGCGCAGTCCGGCGGCTTCGCAGATGCGCTCGTCGAGACGATCGCAGAGGTCGAGTCGGGGCTGCTCGAGCCCGGCGATCTCGAGGGCGACGTCTCGCGGCTCTATGCGTCATATCGCGGCGAGCTCGACCGCCTCGGTCTCGTCGACCGAGAGCTCCTCCAGCGGATCGCCGTCGATCGCCTCCGGTCCGATCTCGATGCCTGGCACGGAGAGCCGGTGTTCGCGTACGGCTTCGAGGACCTGACGAGCGCGCAGTGGGCGCTGCTCGAGGCGCTCGCGGCAAGGACGGAGGTGAGCGTCTCGCTTCCCTACGAGCCGGGCCGCCCGGGCTTCGCGTCGCTGCGACGAACCGCCGAGGACATCTCGCGCCTCGCAGGGTCTCGCATCGAGGAGCTGCCTCCTCGGTACGGCGACTCTGCCCATCCTGCGCTCGCCCATCTCGAGCGCGCGCTGTTCACCGACTCGCCTCCCGAGCCGGAGCCGATCGACGGCGCAGTCCGCTTCTTCGAGGGCGCAGGCGCCCGCGGCGCGCTCGAGCTCGTCGGTGAGGAGCTGCTCGCGGTGCTCCGTGCCGGCACCCGGCCCGAGGACGTCGGCATCGTGCTCCCGAACGTCGAGCGGTGGCGCGCACCACTCGAGACTGCGCTCGGCACGCTCGGGGTTCCGTTTGCGATCGACGGCAAGGTCCGGCTGGCGCAGACGCCGTTCGGCCAGGCGCTGACGGCAATGGTGCGCTTCGCGTGGCTCGGCGGCACACGTCGCGATCTCTTCACGTTCCTGCGCTCACCATTCTCCGGGCTCGAGCGGCGCGCGGTCGATTTCGTCGAAGGCCGGCTGCGCGGCCGTGCCATCCAGACGCCCGAGCGCGTCGTCGAAGAGTCGGAGAAGCTGCGGGGCGGACCGCTGCCGTCGCTCGCAGAGCTTCGCGACGCCGACGATCCCGTCGACGCGGTCCGCCGCCTCGCGGCGCGGATGCTGCGGAGCGCGTACGGGCTCGACGGGCCGCCCGTCGGCGAGTCGTCGCGGCTCGACCTGCGAACGTACGAGACCGTCAACCGGTTGCTGACCGAGCTCGAGCGATGGCGAGCGCTCGGCGAGGAACTGTCGCGAGAGGACGTCGGCGGCGCACTCGAGCGCCAGACGCTTCGGCCGATGCGCGGCGATGAGGAGGGCCGCGTCGCCGTCGTCGACCTCATGCGCGCGCGCACGCGCCGCTTCGACATCGTCTTCGTGCTCGGCCTCGAAGAAGGGAGTCTGCCGCGCCGGGGGAGCTCGTCGCCGTTCCTCGACGACGACACCCGCCGCACGCTCGACGAGCGCGGCGCACGGCTGCAGCGGCCCGACTCGGTGAGTCGCGACCGGTACCTGTTCTACACCGCGTGCACACGGCCGCTCGAACGCCTCTATCTCGTGCGCGAGGCGGCGACCGACGACGGCAGCCCGCGCGAGCCGAGCCCGTTCTGGGAAGAGGTGCAGGCCGTCTTCGATGCGGATGACGTCCGGCGCTGGACGCGCCGCCGGCCGCTGTCGGCGCTCACGTGGAAGCTCGAAGACGCTCCGACCGAGCGCGAGCGGTTGCGGGCGCTCGCCGAGCTCGCGTCGCGCGATGGCGTCGGTGCCGACGCGCTTGCGCGCGCGAACGGATGGGAGCGCCGCCTCGAGCGTGCCGTGTCTGCGTTTCGGCGGCCGACGAAGCTGACGCATCCGCTCGTGCTCGAGCAGCTCGAGTCGAAGACGACGTTCAACGTCACGGAGCTGGAGCGCTTCGCTGACTGCTCGTCCGCCTGGTTCGTCGACCGGTTCCTCGATCCGCGCTCGATCGATGCAGAGGTCGACGCCAAGTTGAAAGGCTCCGTCGCGCACTCGGCGCTCTTCAAGTTCTTCACGCGCGTGCCGAAGGAGCTGGGCGTGGAAAGGCTCGAGGCGAGTGTCGAAGACGCAGCGGTCCGGCTCATGCGTGCGTGCCTCGACGAGGCGCTCCAGGGGCAGCGCATGGAGATGACCGACATGGAGGCGCGCGAGCTCGACTCGACGCTGTGGCGCGACCTCGAAGCGGTCGTGCACGAGGAGTGCGTGAGCGAGCTTTCGCTCGTGCCACGCCGCTTCGAAGTCGCGTTCGGCAACGAGCGCGCGGCACAGGAGCTGCAACGCGGCCTCGATCTCGGCGACGGTCGCACCCTCTCCGGGAAGATCGACCGCATCGACGTCGATCCCTTCGGCGCGCGCGGCATCGTGCAGGACTACAAATCGGGCAAGCACGCGCACTCCGCACGGGAGATCGAGAGCGAGCTGCGCCTGCAGATCCCGCTGTACATGCTCGTGCTTCGCGACCTGGTCGGCCTCGAGCCGCTCGGCGGCGTCTACCGGCCGCTCGCCGGAGAGCGCAAGGCTCGCGGCTTGCTGCGGGCCAGCGAGGGCGAGACGCTGACCGGCTACTCGAAGAACGACTATCTCGACGAGGACGCCTTCTGGAACGCCGTCGACAACGCGAAGGCGACGGCGCACCGGCTCGCGGTTCGTATCGGCGAGGGTGACGTCAAGCACGACCCGAAGGGCGATGCGTGCCCTCCGTGGTGCGACCTCTGGCCGATCTGCAGGATCGAACGCACGTGAACGAGCAGCAAATAGCGGCGGTCGAGGCGACCGGCGAGGTGTTCGTCTCCGCAGGCGCAGGCACGGGAAAGACTGCGGTGCTCGTGGAGCGCTTCGTGCGGGCCGTCTGCGATCGCGGGCTCGACGTCGACTCGATCCTCGTGATCACGTACACGCGGCGTGCCGCGGGTGAGCTGCGCACGCGCATCCGCGCCGCACTCGCCGAACGCGGGCGACAGGACCTCGCCCGTGAGCTCGACGGAGCGTGGATCTCCACGATTCACGGCTTCTGCCTCCGTCTGCTGAAGAGCTATCCGTTCGCCGCGGGGCTCGATCCGCGTTTTCGCGAGCTGGACGATGCGCAGGGAGCCGTGCTCCGCAGCGAGTCCTTCAAGCAGGCGTTGGCCGAGTTCTGCGCCAACGACGAGCCCGAGCGGCTGCGACTGCTCGCGACGTATGGCGCCGACGGTCTCCGCCGCATGCTCACCGGCGTGTACGAGACGCTTCGCTCGGCCGGTCGCGACCTCGATCTCGCCGTCGCGATCCTGCCGCAGCTTGCCGGCCGTGTGGACGATCTCCGCGACGCGTCCCGTCGCGCTCGTAGATGACGTCTCGGCGACCGAGCTTCAGCGTGGCAACGCGACGCAGCTGCTTGCGCTTCTCGAGCGCGACTCGCGACCGGACCGGCTGATGGAGCTCTCCGGCTTCCGCGCCTCGGGCGAGCGAGCCGCGTCGTACGAGGAGGCGCGGAAGGCCGTCGAGCGGGCGGCGCTCGACGAGGCTGCGATGCGCGACCGCGTCCTCCTGCAGGAGCTGCTGACGCGCTTTGCGGTGGCGTACTCGGATGCGAAGGCGCGCGAGTCGGCGCTCGACTTCGAGGACCTCCAGCTCCACGCGCGCAACCTGCTGCGGGACAACGAGTCGATCCGCGAGCGCGAAGGGCTTCGTTTTCGGTCGATCATGGTCGACGAGTTCCAGGACACGAACGCGCTGCAATGCGAGCTCGTCGAGCTCCTGCGTGCGCCTGACGCCGAGTTGTTCTTCGTCGGCGACGAGTTCCAGTCGATCTATGGCTTCCGCCATGCGGACGTCGGTGTCTTCCGCGAGCGGCGTGCTCAGGCAAAGCAGTTGCTGCCGCTCACGCGCAACTACCGCTCGCGCGCGGAGGTGCTCGCCGCAGTCAACGAGCTGTTCGGCGCGCACTTCGGCGACGAGTTCCAGCCGCTGCACGCAGGCGCAGAGTTCCCCGATCCGGTGTTCGGCCACCCGGTCGAGCTGCTCGTCACCGACAAGGCGACGTACAAGGACTCCGGCGTGCACTGGCGCCGTGGAGAGGCGCGGTCGGTCGCGCGGCGCGTTCGCGAGCTCGTCGACACGGGGGCAGCGACACCGGGCGAGATCGTGCTGCTCTTCGCCGCCGGCACCGACGCCGAGTGGTACGAGGACGAGCTGCGCAAAGCGGGCCTGCCGACCTACCGCGCGACGGGCAAGGGGTACTTCGGACAGCAGCAGGTCGCCGATCTGCTTGCGTATCTGCGCCTGCTGCAGAATCGCTACGACGACCGCGCCCTGCTCAGCGTGCTCGCCTCGCCGCTCGTCGGCCTCTCGAACGACGCGCTCGCACTGCTGCGCCGCGCCGCGTCCAAGCGTCCGCTGTTCGCAGGACTGGAGCGCACCGTGCCGCCGGGCCTCTCGCAGCGTGACGAGCGTCTCCTGCTCGCGTTCCGGCAACGGTACGACCGGCTCGCCGCCGTCGTACCGCGGCTCTCGCTCGAGCGTCTGTGCGAGCGGATCGTCAGCGAGCACGACTACGACCTCGCCGTCCTCGCGCAGTGGGACGGACGCCGCCGCTACGCCAACATGCGCAAGCTCGCGCGGCTCGCGCGGTCGTACGAAGAGCTGCGCGGCCCCGACATCGAGGGCTTCGTCCGGTTCGTCGCCGAGCAGGAGGCGGTCGGCGCGCGCGAGCTCGAGGCGGTGGCCGAGGAAGAGGGCGCGGACGTCGTGCGCCTGCTGACGATCCATGCGGCGAAAGGGCTCGAGTTCAAGGTCGTGATCGTTGCCGACGCAGGGCGTGACAAGGCGCCGCCGTCTCCGGACGAGATCCTCGCGCTCTCCGACGGACGCTTCGGATTCCGCGTTGCCGATCCGGTGACGACGAAGCGCCGGGGCGCGTTCGACTACGACGAGGTTCGCGATGCGCGGCGCAACGAGGAGCAGGCCGAGAAGCTGCGTCTCTACTACGTCGCGATGACGCGAGCGAAGGAGCGCCTCATCGTCTCCGGATCGATCGACCGCGAGAAGACGGCGGACGCCTCGACGCCGATCGGCTGGGTGCTCGGACGCCTCGAGGTCGACGAAGAGCTCGCCGGCGCCGGCGACGTCCCGGTCGAGATCGCCCGCAACGAGGCGCGGCTCCTCGTCCGCATCGACCGGCACCGCGAGAGCGACTGGGTCGACCCGCCTGCTGTCGAGGACGTGGTGGCGCTCGACGACGCCGGTCAGCTCGCGCTCTTCACGGCGCTCGAAGAGGTCGTCGCCGGGCCGCCCGCGCCGCAGCTTCCCGCATTGATCGCGCCGCCGGAGCCGCCGCTCCATCGTGTCCGCAGGCTCTCGTTCACGGCGCTCTCGACCTTCGATCAGTGCTCGTACAAGTACTACGCGATCCGCGTGGCCGGCATGCGCGAGCGTCGCCCCGATCGCGGAGCAGGCGGCGAGTCAGGGCTGCGCGCGACCGAGATCGGCGACGCCGTGCACCGGCTGCTCGAGCAGGTCGATCTCCGCGCACCGACGGCGCCCGATGCCGAGCAGGTGCGCGAGTGGTACCCGACCGTGACGGAGGACGAGCTCGCGCGGATCCGGACGTTCGTCGCGTCGTACTGCGAGTCGGAGCTCGCCGCGCGGATCGCACAACTGCCGCGCGTCGACAAGGAACGGCACTTCACGTTCCTGCAGGACGGTGTGCTTCTGCACGGCTATCTCGATGCTCTGTACATCGCAGGAACGCGCGCGCTCGTCCTCGACTACAAGACGAATCTCATCGGCGATGCGACGCCGGAGGAGATCGTCGAGGAGGATTACCGGCTGCAGCGGCTCGTCTACGCGCTCGCGTGCTTCCGCGCCGGCGCCGAGGAGGTCGAGGTCGTCTATCACTTCCTCGAGCGGCCGGACGCCGTCGTCTCGACGACGTTCACGCTCGCGCAGGTCGGTGAGCTCGAGGCCGAGCTCTCGGCCGGAATCGCGCGAATCCACGCCGGCGAGTTCCGGCCGACGCCGAGCGACTTCGCCTGCTCCAGTTGTCCAGCGCTCGACCTCGTGTGCGCCGGCCCGCGTCTGTGGGGCGGAGGCGACCCTGCGGGCGCTCCCCTCGCCGCCGTCGGCTGAGGCGATTGCGCGAGGCTCTCGTGACGAAGCAGCGCACTTGGCGCGAACAGGTGTCTGACACCTCGGCGACGAGCATCGTGGCTCAACCACGCCACTCGGCACCGAGGCGGCCGTCCCAGCGTCCGCGTTTCTCGTACAGGTGTCTGACACCTTTACGGCCTGAGGTGTCAGACACTTGTTGCCGTGAATGTGTCGGAAGGTTGGAGGGCTGACATGGCCGCCGCCGACGATCGGGCGATCATTTACCGTCGGTCTGTGCCGCGCAGCTTTGTCAAAGAGGCTCGCAAGCGCGTCGGGCCGAAGAGGCAGCGCATCAAGCCGATCATCGAGCGGCTCTCGGCCGAGTACGCCGATGCGACGATTGCGCTCTCGTTCGCGAATCCGCTCGAGCTGCTCGTCTCGGTCATGCTGTCCGCGCAGACCACGGACGTGAACGTCAATCGTGTGACTGCCACGCTCTTCCAGAAGTACCGAGAGCCCGAGGACTATCTCGCGGTGCCGCAGGAGGAGCTCGAGCGCGACATCTTCGCGACGGGGTTCTACCGCCAGAAGGCGAAGTCGCTGCGCGGGACGATGAGGATGCTGCTCGAGGAGTTCGACGGCGAGGTGCCGCGCACGCTCGACGAGCTCGTTCGCCTCCCGGGCGTTGCGCGGAAGACGGCGAATGTCGTCTCCGCCGAGCTCGGACACGCGCAAGGCATCGTCGTCGACACCCACGTTCGTCGTCTATCGCAACGGCTCGGCCTCACCAAGAACGAGGATCCGGTGAAGATCGAGCGCGACCTGATGAAGCTCGTGCCACGCGACGACTGGGCTCGCTTTCCGCACCTGCTCATCTGGCACGGTCGACGGGTCTGTCACGCGCGCCGGCCGCTCTGCGAGGACTGCGTCGTCAACGATCTCTGTCCGTCGAGCCGTGTTTAGGGATCGCTACCGGCTCAGCTTCGAATCCGTCGCCGACGTCTACGAGCGCACGCGTCCGGCCTACGCACCGGATGCCCTCGCCTTCGTCGCGCAGCGCCTGCCGCTGCGTCGAGTGCTCGACCTCGGAGCGGGAACCGGCAAGCTCACGCGTCAGCTCGTGGAGCTCGGCGCTGACGTCGTGGCCGTCGAGCCCGGCGACGCGATGCGCGCGCTGCTGGAGCGCGTCGTGCCGGAAGCCGAAGCGCTCGCAGGCAGCGCCGAGTCGATCCCTCTTCCCGACGCGTCCGTGGACGTCGTGACCGTCGCGCAGGCGTTCCACTGGTTCAGACCGACCGAGGCACTCGCCGAGATGCACCGCGTGCTGCGTCCGGGCGGCGGCTTCGCGTTGTTCTGGAACCACTGGGATGACGACGACCCGGTCATGCACGAGCTCAACCAGCTCGTCGACCGGCTCCGTCGCGGCGGCGAAGCCGAAGGACCGGAGGACTGGAAGGCGACGATCGCCGACTCGCCGCGCTTCGGCGAGCCGGAGGAGCTGACGTTCCACCATGCCGAGCGGCTCGACGCCGACACGATCGCGGGGAGAATCGCATCCGTGAGCGTCGTCGCCTCCGCGACGCCCGAGGAGCAGCAGCGTGTAGACGCGGAGGTGCGCGCGCTCGTCACCGAGCCGTTGATCGACTTCCCGATGATCACGAACCTGATCGTGGCCGACCGTGTCTGAGCTCCATCCCGCAACGCGCGGCTTCGAGCGCGCCGAGCTCTACGAGCGCGGGCGACCGAGCTATCCGCGTGCAGCGATCGACCGCATCGTGTCGCGGCTCGATCTGCGTCCCGGACGCACGGTGCTCGACCTGGCCGCGGGCACCGGGAAGCTGACCCGTCTACTCGTCCCGAGCGGTGCCGCCCTGATTGCGGTCGAGCCCGTGCTCGAGATGCGGCGTGCCCTCGAGCAACACGTTCCGGAGGCCGCGGCGCTCTCCGGTACAGCCGAGCGCATACCGCTCGTGGATCGCTCCGTCGACGCGGTGACTGTCGGTCAGGCGTTTCACTGGTTCCGGCAGGACGAGGCCCTGCGCGAGATCCACCGCGTGCTGCGCACGGGCGGAGGTGTCGCGCTCATCTGGAACGCACGCGACGAGCGGCATCCGGTGCAGGCGGCCTTGTCGGAGGTGATCGACCCGCTCGAAGCCGATACGCCGCGCAGGAAGCAGCGCGACTGGCGTTCGCTGCTCGCGGACAGCGGGCTGTTCGACCGATGTGAGCGCGCACTCTTCGAGCACGAGCAGGAGGTCGACGAGCAAGGGCTCGTCGAGCGCGTGACGTCGATCAGCTTCATTGCCACGGCGCGACAAGAGGTGCGGGACGAGGTAGAGGAGCGTGTGCGTTCGATCGCCCGCGCTGCGCGGCAGCCGATCAAGCTGTCGTACATGACGGAGCTCTATCTCGGCTACCGGCTCAGTTGACGGAAGGATCGTCCGGCATGCGGGCGACGAGCTCGTAGACGCCGCCCTTGCGGCGGAGCACGTCGGCCCAGAGCTCGTCCGGCGCCTCCGTGAACGCGTCGTCCGCGAGCGCAGGCTCGACGATCCAGTCGTCACGCTCGAGCTCGCTTTCGAGTTGCCCCGCCTCCCAGCCCGCATAGCCGGCGAAGACGCGCCTCCGTGTCGTCACGGGCACGACCTCTTCGGGATCGTCCAGCGCAGGGAACCCGAGCGAGCCGAAGAGCGGCACGGCCGCCTCGTCGACGTCGACGAACTCGCCGAGCACGAGCACGGCATTCGGCTGAACCGGGCCACCGACCCACACCTGCTCGCCGTCGTCGACGAGCGGCTCGAGTTGGGGCACCAGCTCGGAGACCGGCGAGGGGGAGGGGCGGTTGATCACGAGCCCCGCGGCGCCCTCGGCCGTGTGCTCGGTGATCAGCACCACCGTGCGCTTGAAGTTCGGGTCGAGGAGCGACGGTGAGGCGATCAGGAGGTTTCCCTGCAGCGTGTCCATGCTCCTAGTTCGTCGCGCCCCAGGTCGCGGTTTTCAGGCGGTCCGGGGCGTCAACGCGACGAGGAGGCCTCCGTCGTCGTCGTAGGCCGGGAAGAAATCACCCTTGATCGGCTTGCTCAGGCCGCCGCGGGTGCGAAGCTCGATCTCCTCGTTCAGACGCCGCACGCCCCACTCGAGCGCGAGCTTCGCCGGATTGTGCGCGTCGTCGAAGCCGCCGAGCCCGAGCCCGTCGACGAGATCGGCGCCGATCAGGTCGGCCTCGGAGTAGCCGGTCAGCTCGAAGACGCCCCGTCCCACGGCGAGGATCCGTCCTTCCTGGTCGCAGACCACCAGCCCGGCGGTCGGCGCAGGGTAGTAGTCGTCCATCAGCTCGAACAGGAAGCCGAAGCCGCAGCGCCTGCAGGCGACGGCATCGTCGGAGAGGCCCTCCTTCCCGTCGATGTCGATCGAGCGGTCTTTGCAGTTTGGGCAGATGTAGTGCGGCATCGGCTGAGGGTAGCGCCGCCGGTTAAGCCTGCGCTTAGGCTCGCGGACGCTCGTCGACGCGTCCTGCCCAGGCCGTCAGGCGCGGATAGCCGCCGCCGAGCGGCATGTGGTCGACAAGGACGCGGTGGAAGACCTCGTCGTCGCCGTCCGGCAGGCCGAATACCGCGTACTTGAGGAACGGGAACGCGATGCAGTCGGCGACGCCGAACTCGCCGAAGAGGTAGTCGCGTGCCTCGAGCAGCGCCTCGAACCGGTCGAGCGCCGCGCTCAGCTCGGCGCTCAGCTCGGCGATCCGCGCCTCGTCGGGATCTGGCAGCTCGAGCTCGTCGGCGATCGCGTTCGGCGGGCGCTTCCACACGCGGTTGAACCAGTCCACGAAGATCTCGACCTCGGCCCGCCGCGCTTCGTTCGCCGGGTAGAGCGGCGGCTCGGGAAACCGCGCGTCCAGCAAGGCGATGATCGCGGGCGAATCGGGGACGACCTCGTCACCGTCGACGAGCACCGGCACGAGCGACTGGCCGCTCAGCGCCTCGACCGGCGACCGGTCGGCCGGGTCGACGTCGATCCACTCGATGTCCAGCCCTTTGTGCCCTGCGGCGAGAGCGACACGCTCGACGTTGGTCGAGAACGGGATGCGGTAGACGCGCAGCGCCACGCTGTGAGCGTAGCCCTAGATCCAGCGTCTGCGGCGGAACCAGATGAGCTGGATGATCGTCGTAGTGAGGATCAAGCCCCATGAGAAGGCGTAGCCGTGGCGCCAGTGCAGCTCGGGCATGCGGATGAAGTTCTGGCCGTAGACCCCGACGATGAACGTGGGTACGAGGATCAGCGACGCGCCGACGGTGAGCCGCTTCGTCACGTCGTTCTGGTCGATCGCGATCTTCGACTGTGCGTAGTCGCGGACACTCGCCAGCAGGTCGCGCGAAAATTCGAGACCGTCGAACGCGCGCAGCAGCTTGTCGTACGTGCTGTTGAACGCGACCTCGGCCTCGTGTGGAAAGACTTCGTCGCCGTGCTCGACCTCGATGGTGCCGTCGACGACGCGCCGGACAGCATCGCGCGTGGGCGCAAGTGTGCGCCGGACGCGCAGGAGGTCGTGTCGCAGCTCAGAGATCCGGCTCCGCGTCGTCGCCGCCGGCTGACTGTCGACGTTGTCCTCGAGCTCGTCGATCTCCGCGTCGATTGCATCGACGAGGTCGAGATACTTCTCCGCGATGTCGTCGACGATGCGATACGCAATCATTCCGGCGGCATCGCTCTCTCGCACTGCGGCGCGAACAGCCTCGAGATCGTAGGGAGCCTTGCCGTGCGGGGGCGTTTTCCGCACGGTGACGATCGTCCCTTGAGCGACGACAATCTCGATCTCCTGGTAACACATTTCGTTCGACTCGGGCAGTGCGATCGCGACGAGGAAGACGCCAAAGACGTATGACCCGTGACTCTGCAACGTCGGCCGAGGTTCGTCCTCGTGTACGGGCTTCGCGAGCAGCAGGCGATACGCGCTCTCGTACAGCTGGAACGGCACCTTGCTCTTGAGCTCCTCTTTCGTCGGGTCGAGGAGGTCGATCCAGTTCGCAGCCACTGGGCCGCGTTCGACGTAGAGGCCGCTAGACCTCCGCTACCTCAGGGCGCGGAGCAGTCGCCGCGGTTCCCTCGTGGCCCTCCGCCGCGGCGAGGAACCGTTCCGCGTCGAGGGCCGCCATGCACCCGGTGCCTGCAGCGGTGACCGCCTGGCGGTAGGTGTGGTCCTGCACGTCGCCGGCCGCGAAGACACCCGGAACGTTCGTCGCTGTCGAGCCGGGCTGCGTCAGGAGGTAGCCGTTCTCGTCGTGATCGAGCTGGTCGAGGAAGAGCGAGGTGTTCGGGTCGTGACCGATCGCGACGAAGACGCCGTTCGTGGGGAGGTCGCGCACCTGGTCGGTCTGCGTGTCGCGCAGTCGGACGCCCTCGACCGTCGTGTCGCCGAGGATGTCCTCGACGACCGCGTTCGTGACGAACTCGACCTTCGGATGATTCCGCGCGCGCTCGAGCATGATCGGCGAGGCACGGAACTCGTCGCGCCTGTGCACGAGCGTCACCTTCGATGCGTAGCGCGTGAGGAATGCCGCTTCTTCCATCGCGGTGTCGCCGCCGCCGACCACGACGAGCTCCTTGTCGCGGAAGAAGGCGCCGTCGCACGTGGCGCAGGCGGATACGCCGCGGCCCTGGAGGCGCTGCTCGCCGTGCAGGCCGAGCCAGCGCGCGCTCGCGCCGGTCGCGACGATCACCGCGTTCGCGCGGTACTCCTCACCCTCGATCCAGATTCGGAACGGGCGCTCGGAGAAATCCACGCGCGTGACGTCATCGGTGATGAAGTCGACGTCGAAGCGCTCTGCCTGGCGACGGAACTCGGCCATCATCTCCGGCCCCATGACGCCGTCCGGATAGCCGGGGTAGTTCTCGACGTCGCTCGTGATCATCAACTGGCCGCCCCAGTTGAAGCCTTCGATCACCAGCGGCTTGAGATTTGCCCGTGCCGCGTAGAGGGCAGCGGTATACCCGGCGGGGCCTCCCCCGATGATGATCACATCGCGTACGTCGCTCATGCCATTCCTTCCTCGAATTCTTCCTTCGTAGCTATAAACGAATCAGACCCCGCGGACGTTCCCCGGGTTCCGCGGACACAGTGTGCCGTGAGCTCCGGAGGTGTGGATGAGTAAGATCGTCAACCGCGGGCAAGTGACGCCAGATGGCACGGACGATCACCTGGGACACCCTTCGAGAGCTGGCAGCCTTCAGAGCCGACCAAGGGTGCGCCATCAGCCTCTATCTGAACCTCGATCCGGCCGAGGTGCCGACCTCGGCGGACGTCGAGACGAGGGCGAACTCGCTGCTTTCCGAGGCCAACAAGACCCTCGAGGAGCGGAAGGCGTCGATGAGCCGCGAGGCGCGCGAGGCGCTCAAACACGACATCGAGCGGATCAAGGCCTGGTTCGACGACGGCTTCGACCGACACCGGGTGCGCGGCGTCGCGGTCTTCGCGGCCGGCCTCGACAACGTCTGGAGCACGCTCTCGCTCCCTGATCCGGTCGCAGACCAGATCACGATCGGCGGCGATCTCTCTCTCGCCCCGCTCGCGCGCCTCGCTGCGCGCGCCGACCCGCTCCTCGTCGCCGCCATCGGTCGCGAGCGGGGCCAGCTGTTCAAGCTCGAAAGCGGCGCACTCGTCGAGATCGCCGACGACACCGAGGACGTGCCCGGCCGGCACGACCAGGGCGGCTGGTCTCAGCCGCGCTACCAGCGACATATCGACGAGGTCGTCGAGCGGCACTGGCGCCGCGTCGCCGAGACGCTCGACTCCTGCGTCAGGACGCAGGGGCGGGCGCACGTCGTGCTCGTCGGTGCCGACGACATGCGCTCGGACTTCGAGTCGATTCTCGCGAGCAGCGTCAAGAACCGCCTGCTCGGCTGGACGACGGCGGAGGCGCACGCCGACGCGACGGAGCTGCTCGAGGCCGTGCGTCCGGTCGTCGAGGCGTGGTGGGTGAGGCGCGACGAGGAGGTGATCGAGCGCTGGCGTGAGGAGGCCGGGAAGCACGGCCGTGCTGCGACGGGCTGGAAGCAGACGCTCGAGGCTGCATCGGACGGCCGCGCCGAGTTGCTGCTCGTGCAGGACGGGGTGGACGAGCCGGCGTATCAGTGTCCCGCGTGCGGCCGAGCTCAGACGACGAACGGCAGCTGTCCGCTCGACGGCACGACGCTCGAGAGCCGCGAGAGCGGGCTCGATCTCGCCGTGCACCAGACGCTCGTGTACGGCGGCACGGTGCACGTGATCCGCGAGCGGCGCGACCTCGAGCCGGTCGGCGGCGTCGGCGCGCTGCTGCGCTTTTAGAGGCCTGAGCTATGCGGCGTCGGCGTCGGCGGCCGGCAGCTCGGGCACGATCTCGGGCGCGTTGACGGCGCGCACACCGCGCTCGACGACGTTGAGCGGCGCGAGCTCGCCGGCAGGCGAGATGCCGTGCTCTTTGAACTTCCGTGCGCTTGGAAGCACGCGCGTCTCGAGCGAGCCGACCGTCTCGTTGTACGAGCGCACGGCGGTCTCGAGGCCGCGGCCGACCTTCGCGAAGTGCTCCGTGAGCGTGGCGAGCCGGGTGTAGAGCTCGCGTCCGAGCTCGCTGACCGCCCGCGCGGACTCGGCGATCGTTTCCTGGCGCCAGCCGTACGACACGGCGCGCAGCAGCGCGATCAACGTGGTCGGGGTCGCGATGATCACCTGCTGGTTGACACCGTCCTCGATGAGTGCGGGATCCTGCTCGAGCGCGGCGCTGAGGAACGTCTCGCCGGGGATGAAGAGGATCACGAACTCGGGCGTCTGGTCGAACTGCGACCAGTAGCTCTTCGCCGAGAGCTTCGTGACGTGATCGCGCACCTGGCGCGCGTGCTCGCGCAGCTTCAGGCGGCGCGACTCATCGTCCGTGCACGAGAGCGACTCGAGGTAGGCCTGGCCGGCCATCTTCGCGTCGACCACCACTTTCTTGCCGCCGGGCAGCTGCACGATCAGGTCGGGGCGGAGCCGGCCGTCCTCCGTCGCCACGTGCGCCTGTGTCTCGAAGTCGCAGTGCTCGATCATCCCCGCCATCTCGACGACGCGACGCAGCTGGATCTCGCCCCAGCGGCCGCGCACGTTGGGACGGTCGCGGAGCGCGCTCACGAGGTTGCCGGTCTCGCTGCGCAGCTCCTTCTGCGTCTCGGTCAGCTGCCGCACCTGCTCGGCGAGCGACGAGTACGCGCCCTTCCGGGCGACCTCGAGCTCCTGCAGCTTCCCGTCCACCTTCTGGAGCGACTCCTTCAGCGGTGCGACGAGGTGCTCGACCGCCTGCTCCTTCTGACCGAGCTTGGCCGAGGCGAGCTCGAGGAAGGACTCGTTGTTCTTGCGGAGCGCGTCGGCGGCGAGCGCGTCGAACCGCGCGGCGAAGTCGCGCTCCGTCTGCTCGAGGAGCGCCGCCTTCTCGGCCGAGCGTGCCTGCTCGTGCCCGAGCTCGACCCTGAGCGCAGCCGTTTGGGCGCCGCTCTGCGCGCGCGCATAGAGCCACGCAGCGCCTGCGCCGACGACCAGTCCGATGAGGAGTCCGGCGATGACCATTGGGCCGACGAACGCTAGAGAAGGCGTCGGACGGAGTCGCGTTTGCAGGCTCTTGCCGGGCAGGGAGGGTGCGTCGAACCCCTGATCGCCGATCGGGGAGCGCCCGGATGCGCCTCACGGCTGACGGGACGACACTCGGCCCATGGCTCCGGATCTCTATTCCAGGCTCGGACGGTGCACCTATTGCGGGCATCCCGGCGTCCGCCTCTGGGACACCGACCTGCTGTCGTGCCGGAACGAGACCTGCCAGTCGCTCGCCTTCGCCGAGGCGCGGCGCCGCCACGGGAACGCAGGGCCGGCGGCGGACGCAACCGAATCCGAACGTGGCCGCTCCGCGCTCTTCCACCTCTACCGGCGCGCGCGGGCCTGAGTTGGGTGAGCGGCGTGACGGCTGTTTCCGCGTCGAGTCGCCGCCTCGCTCCGCCGAGAGCGCCTAGACGCCGCGAGGCGTCCGATGGTTCGGAAGCAGGTGCGGGTACGGTGGCGCCTCCGCAGCGGTACGAGCTCGACACGGTCGCCTCGTGCTGGCAGCGCGCGCTCGATGCAGCCCAGCGGGCGCTGAGCGCCGCGGAGGGCACGCTGCCCGGTGCAGACCTCCAGACCGGCCGCCGCGAGCTCGCGCAGGAACGCCTGCAGACAGCCGCGAGCCTCGTGCGCCTCGCGCACATCTCGGGGATTCAACCCGCGCCGTGGCTCTCCACCGTGCCGGTCACCGCCACGATGCTCGGCCTGCCCCTCACGGTCAGGGCCTGTCTCTTCGATCTCGACGGCGTGCTCACCGACAGCGCGCTTCTGCACGCCGCGGCGTGGTCCGAGGTCCTGGACGAGTTTCTACTCCGCCTCAGCGAGCGAGCCGGATGGCAGTTCATCCCGTTCGACCCGCTCGCCGACTACCGGTCGTACCTCGACGGTCGCCCGAGAATCGAGGGGATCCATGTGTTTCTGTCGAGCCGCGGGCTGCGGGTACCCGAGGGGCGTCCGACCGATTCCGTGCGGGACGACACCGCATACGGCCTCGCTTGTCGTAAGAGCAACGCCTTGGAACGTCTGCTGACCCGGCGGGGCGTCACTTCCCGCACGGGGGCGCGCCGCTACCTCGAAGCTGCCGGCCATGCCGGGCTGGGGCGGATCGTCGTCTCGGCGAGCACCCGCGCGCTGCCGATGCTCGAGCTGGCCCGCCTCTCGACGCTCGTCGACGGACAGATCGACGCCGACGTGATGCGCGATGAGGGTCTGCGTTCGCGTCCAGCGCCGGATCTGCTGCTCGCGGCCTGTCGCCGCGTCGACGTCCGGCCGACCGACGCCGTCACGTTCACGAGCAACCCGGCGGGGATCGCGGCGGGGCGGGCCGCGGGGCTCGCGGTGATCGGAGTCGGAGCGGGAGCGCACGCGGACGTGCTGCGGGGCTTCGGCGCGGAGCGAGTGATCCCGTCGCTCGGCGTGTTGCTCGATTCCCGCCTCGCCGCGACGCCGTAGCGGGACCGGCGCCTATCCGGGACCATGAAAATGCCAGATCCAACGAACCCGTGAGTCCATCGGATCTGGCAGGCGCACCCTATCCCGGTCTCGCGCTCCAGGTCAAGGAGATCGCTCGAGCTGCGTCGCAGAGGGGCCGGATCGCCCGGCCACGCTGGTACGATCGCCGCCCGTGGCACGACGGTCGCCGAAGAAGAAGACGGGCGCTCCAGCCGCGCCGCGCCCCAAGGCTCCGCCTCCCGTGCGCACGGCCGGCGGGTCGGCGCCGACCGACACCCGCCGGTTGCTCCTCATCGGGGGTGTTGTCGCGGCCGTCGTGATCGCCGTCGTGCTCGCGTTCGTCCTGACGCGTAAGGGCACGCCTTCGGCGGCGCCGGCCACGATCCCCTGGGCGGAGCTCGGCCCGTTGCAGACCGGGCCTCCGCCGTGGAACAACGGCGTCGGCGGCCTGACCGACCGCTTGAAGCCGCTCGGGCTCACCCCCCTCGGGCAGGAGGGGACGGTGCTCCACATCCATCAGCACCTCGATCTCTACGTGAACGGCAAGCACGTGACGCTGCCGGCGTTGATCGGCATCAACGACGACTCGTACATCACCGAGGTGCACGTCCACGACAACTCCGGCGTCATCCACGTCGAGTCGCCCAAGGTCGCCACGTTCAAGCTCGGGCAGCTCTTCGGCGAGTGGGGCGTGAAGCTGACCCGCAACTGCGTCGGCTCCTACTGCGGCCACCTGAAGTGGTGGGTCAACGGGCAGCAGGTCACGGGCGATCCGTCCGAGCTCAACCTTCGGGCTCACCAGGAGATCGTGATCGCGCAGGGGCCGCCGCCGCTCGTCGTGCCGAAGTCCTACAAGTTCCCGGCCGGCGAGTAGCTTCGGGCGTTAGTCCGCGAGCGCCGCGTCGAGCGAGGCGACGAGTGCCGCCTTGTCTGTCGGCGACGTGAGAGGAACGACCTTGGGCGCCGATCCAGCGCGGGCCACGAGCAGCGTGGGCGTCGCGGTCACCTTGTTCTCCACCGCGGACGCGTCGAAGCCGGCGGCCGTCGTCGCGGTCGCGGAGGAATTGCGCTCGGTGAGCAGCTTGCCGACCTTGAACCCGGGGATGCTCGCGGCCGCGGAGGCGACCATGTCCTCGTTGAGCCAACCGGTGTTCTCGACGCCCTGGTTGAAGTAGAGGACGGAGGCGAAGTTGAACGCGCGATTCTGCTCTCCGGCGGCGATCATCGCCTTTCGGCCACGGCTCGAGTCGGGGCCGATGAAGTCGAGCACCCGCGCCTCGACCTTCACCTTCCCCGTGCGTACGTACTTCGAGACGATGTCGGGGAAGACCTGGGCCTCGAACTGCTGGCAGTAGGGGCACTGCAGGTCGATGTACTCGATCAGCGTCACCTTCGCGGACGGCGAGCCGAGCGTCATGCCCTTCTGCGGAATCCCCTTGAAGTACCGGTCGGCCTCGGGCGCGCCAGGGAGGCCCTTGGCGATCGAGCCGACCGCCGGGACGCCCTTGGGCGTCGACGAGCCACCGCCCGTGAAGACGACGATCAGTACGACGGCGACCGCGATCACGGCAGCAGCGACACCCGCGCCGATGAGCACGCGCGGCGACGCCTGCCGGCTGCGCGTGACGCCTTTCGATCGAACGGGCGGTGGTGCGGCCGCCTGTTCGCGGCGCTTCTCTCGGCTCTTCTTTCCGCTAGCCATCCGCGGCCAGGGTAGCCGCGTTGTCCACGGCTCCGGCTGCCGCGAGCGCTAAGAATCCGATGAGAAGCACGAAGGCCGTGAGTGCGAGCGTCGGGATGGTCATGTAGCCGAACTCGTTGATCCACTTGACCGTGCAGCCGGCGCCGATCTGGCAGCCCTGCGGCGTCGCGACGACGTGGTTCTCCACGAGCAGATGGAAGACCGACACGCCCGCCCCCACCACCGGGAGCGGCAGGAGATAGCGGGCGACGCGGTAGTCGCCGTGCACCGCGATGAGGAGGCAGAGGAGCGAGAGGGGGTACATGCAGATGCGCTGGTACCAGCAGAGCTCGCACGGGACGAAGCCAGCGATCTCCGAGAGGAAGAGGCTGCCTCCCGTCGCGATCGAAGCGACGATGAACGCTCCCCAGAGCTCGTAGCCCCAGAGCGCCGAGCGGACCGCGTCGAGTGGCCGCCTCGCACCCAGCAGAGCGGCGAGCGCGATGAGGATCGCCATGCCGGCGAGCACCTGACCGACGACGCCGAGACCTGCGAGCACCTCGATCGTCCGATGCGTCATGGACGGACCTTTTCACACGCGCTGGTCGTTGGCTCTACCCTTGAGCGGGCCGGGGTGGCGGAACTGGTCAGACGCGCCCGACTTAAAATCGGGTGGCCCTCGGGCCGTGCGGGTTCAAGTCCCGCTCCCGGCATTGTGGAGCCGTTGCTCTCCATCGCAGAAGATCTCGAACGCCGCGACGAGCGTGCGGCCGAGGAGCTGCTCGAGGTCGAGCGGCTGCAGGCGGAGGTCGACGAGCTGCGGACACACGCAGCTCGAGTTGCCGCGTTTCTGCGCGAGGTACCGGCGATGTATGTCGCGCGCGAGGACGAGGAGCTCGCGGCCGCCGCGGAGCGCGAGCGAGCGTCGGCGGAATTGTTGGTTGCGGAGGACGAGCTGGCCCGCATCGAGGAACGGGGGAGCGACAGCGCGCGCCTCGAGGCGGCGCGCGCGGCACAGCACGCCCGCGACGCGGCCGAGGCCGCAGCGCTCCGTGTCGCCCGCGCCGAGAAGGAGCGGGCGCTGCTCGAGCAGGAAGCCGCCGAGCGCGGTGCCGAGGCGGAGCTGCTCGAGCGACGCGGCTCAGAGCTCGCCGCCCATCCTCGGCTGGAGCACGACGTCGCCGCGCCGGCGACCGGCCTGCACGGCCTGCTCGACTGGGCGGCCCGGGCGCGGGGCCACCTGATCGTCGCCCACGCCGCGCTCGCCACCGAGCGCGACAAGATCGTCCGTGAGGCGACCGAGCTCGTGGCGAGCGTGCTCGGCGAGCCGCTCGTCACTGCCGGCGCGAAGGGTGTGCGCGAGCGGCTCGAACGCGCGCTCGGTCTACACTGATCCGCGTGTCGAGCCTTGAGGCATCGCCCCTCGAGCATCTCCTCGAGTGGGACACGCCGCTCTTTCTGATGGCACGTGCGCAGTTCGAGCAGTCGCTGCCGTTTGCCGACGTCTCGGACATGGTCGCCGAGCGCCTCAACTTCCCCGAGCGCGCCCTGATGACGAGCGTTCCGATGCGGCGTGACGACGGCACGATCAAGATCTTTCCGGGCTACCGCGTGCAGCACTCGACGGTGCTCGGCCCGACGAAGGGCGGCATTCGCTACGACCCGGAGGTGTCGCTCGGGGAGTGCGCGGCGCTTGCGATGTGGATGACGTGGAAGTGCGCACTCCTGCGACTTCCGTACGGTGGCGCGAAGGGCGGCATCCGCTGCGACCCGCACGCGCTCTCGCTCACCGAGCTCGAGCGACTCACCCGGCGGTTCACGTCGGAGCTGCTCGAGGTGATCGGGCCCCACATGGACATTCCGGCGCCGGACATGGCCACCAACGATCAGACGATGGCCTGGATGATGGACACGTACTCGATGCAGATGGGCCACGTCGTGCCCGAGGTCGTGACGGGCAAGCCGATCTCGATCGGCGGCTCCGTCTTCCGCCGTGAGGCGACCGGTGCGGGCGTCGTGATGGTCACCGAGCAGGCATGTACGCGGCTGGGGTGGAACCTCGCAGAGCAGCGCTGCATCGTGCAGGGCTTCGGCAACGTCGGCGGCGTTGCGGCATCGGAGCTGCACGACAGCGGCGCGAAGGTCGTCGCCGTCTCCGACATCTCGGGTGGCGTGCACGACGAGGCGGGGCTCGACGTGCCCGGACTACACGCGTACGTCGTCGAGCACGGCTCGCTCGAGGGCTACGATCGCTGCGAGCGTGTCACGAACGAAGAGTTGCTCGAGCTGCCGTGCGACATCCTCATCGTCGCGGCGCGCGAGGATCAGATCACCGATGCGAACGCGGCGCGGCTCCATCCTCGCTTGATCGTCGAGGGTGCGAACGGCCCGACGACGCTCGAGGCGGATGCGATCCTGCACGACCGCGGCATCCTCGTCGTGCCGGACATCCTCGCGAATGCCGGCGGTGTGACTGTGTCGTACTTCGAGTGGGTGCAGGATCTCGGCCGCCTCTTCTGGGACCGCAGCGAGATTCGCAACAGGCTTGCCGACAAGATGACCGACGCGTTCGACCGGGTGTGGTCGGTATCCGCAGAGAAGAAGATAACGCTGCGCCAGTCGGCGATGGTCGCTGCCATTCGCGAAGTCGCCAGCGCGCTCGAAGCGCGGGGGATCTATCCGTGATCGCGCAGCTCGTCCGCGACGCAATGGTGCCGGCGCCGACGATGCTCGTGGCCGGCGAGACCGCGCAGGCAGGTGGCCTCTGCCTCGAGAACCCGGAGATTCGCGCCGTGTTCGTGTGCGAGGACGACGGAACGCTGATCGGCGTGATCACCCGCAAGACACTCGTGCGCGAGGTGGTCGCGACGGGCCTCGACCCGACAACGGTGCTCCTCCGCGAAATCGCCGAGCCGCCCTTCTTCACACTCGAGGCGTCGCTCCTGCTCGACGACGCGTTCCACACGCTGGAGGAACGCGATCTCGAGCGCGTGCCGGTCGTCGAGGAAGGACGTCTCGTGGGCGTCCTCTCGCGCGCGGTCGTCCAGCGCCGGCTGGCCGAGGACGAGCCCCCGGAGCTCGATCCCGATCCGGGCACTGTCGTTCTCTAGGCCGCGCCGGATCAGCAGCACGTGAACGCGCCCGGCGGCGCCGCGCCTTCTTCCGGCTCCGGCAGCTCGGCCGCGGCGAACGCGATTCCCTCGAGGATGTCGCGCTCGCTGACCTCGACTTCGTCGAGGCCGAGGTGTGCGAGCGTTTCGACGAGGATGATCGCTCCGGCGACGATCACGGGCGCGCGTTCTGGCTCGAGCGCCGGCAATGCGCGCCGCTCGGCGAGCGGCAGCGAGGCGAGCCGGCTGAGTTGCGCGCGCGCGCCGGCGAGCGTCAGGCGATGCCCATCCACGCGGTCGCGGTCGTACTCGGCAAGTCCGAGGTCGAGGGCGGCGAGCGTCGTGACGGTGCCCGCGACGCCGATTGCCGCGTTCGGCGTCAAGCGCACCGGGCCGAGCGCCCTGCGGACGGCGGTTGCACACGCGTCGAGCTCCTGCCCGGTCGGTGGGTCGGTGTGGATGAATCGTTCCGTGAAGCGAACGGATCCGATGTCGAGGCTCGTGTGGAAGTCGTCGAGCGTGAGCTCGGTCGAGCCGCCGCCGATGTCGACGACGAGCGTCCCGGGTTGCGGTTGCACCCCACGGCGTGTGAGCTCGGCCTCCTCGTCTCCGCTCACGAGTTGTGTCGCGAAGCCGTAGCTCCATTCGATCTCGCCGAGGAACGCCTCGCCGTTCTCCGCGTCACGCACTGCGCTCGTCGCGACGAGCAGGGCGCGGTCGGCGCCAAGCGACTGGGCAATGCGCCGATAATCGGAGAGCACGTTGCGTACGCGCGCGATCGGCACGGGGAGGAGGCGTCGTCGTGTATCCACACCCTCGCCGAGCCGCGTGATGCGCGTCTCGCGATGCACCTCGTCGAGCGCGCCGTTCGCGACGTCGGCGACGAGCAACCGTGTGGTGTTCGTACCGAGGTCGAGTGCGGCAACTCTCACCCGCGGGACAGCGCGAGTGCGTAGCGCACGAAAGCGAAGCGCATGAATACTTCCCCGGACTCGTCGACGGCGCGTTGCAGAACGGCCAGGCGCGCGAGGTCGACGCGCAGCCGGGCAACGCTCGTCTCGAGCTCCGCCGTGTCGTTCACCGCTTCGAGCTTGTCGGCCGTGATCTCCCCAAGATCGGCGAGCCGGCCGAGCTCGCGCGCGACGCCGCGGCGCAGCCGCTTCAGCTCGCGCCAGGCTCGAAGCGACCGTACGACGAGTACGACGATCGCCGCCATGCCGGCGAGAAAACCGCCGATCAACGCCCCGTAGACGACCCAGTTCCACACAGCCTGGATCGTAGCCGGGGCGGTCACCGGTGCTACAATTCCGCCCAACGGCGCGGGGTGGAGCAGTCAGGTAGCTCGCCGGGCTCATAACCCGGAGGTCGCAGGTTCAAATCCTGCCCCCGCTATGTCAGAATTCTGCGACCGCCGACGAGGCGGTTGCAGCGTTTCTGGGGCCGGTACGAGGTCGGCGGCGACTGCGGCCGCGAGCTCGAGCGTATGGGTTGGGGAGCGATCGATCTCTTCGCGGTCAAGCGGGACGACATCATCGAGCTGCACCTCGTCGATGCCGGCGCCGGGTTCCCCGCTGACTTTCTCGACCGCGCGTTCGACCGCTTCAGCCGCGCAGACGAAGCGCGCAGCCGGGACGGGAGCGGCCTCGGATTGTCGATCGTCGCCCTGATCGCGGAGGCACACGGCGGCTCGGCCGACGCAGCCAACCGGCCGGAGGGCGGCGCCGACGTCTGGCTTTCGCTCCCGCGTGCGCGCGTCGCGCGGCCGGAACGCGCTCTGACCTGACGTCACGCTGCCACGGGTGTCTTCGGCCGCGTCGCGAGCGCGCGGAGGACGAACGGAATCGCTTCCTCCCCGAAGTCGAGATCGCCGGCGACATCCTTCGCAGTTCCCTCGAAGACGAGCAGAGAGACGATCGCCATTGTGAACGCGGTCGTGCCGATGATGCGGTGCCGCCGCTGGATGCGGAAGAGCCCGAGCACGAAGTCGGCGACGCGAAACTCCTCGACCGACGCACCGGCCGCCTTCGCGACGAGCGCGCACACATCCGCCTCGAACGACGCGTAGTCGAGTGCAGCCGGCACGCTCGCCGCCGTGTCGACGGTGATGCGTGCGCAGCCTCGGCCGTCGTTCGACGCCATCGCGAGAAAGAACTCGGCGAAGCCGATCCGCGCGGCCGGAGGCAGCTCGGCCATGAAGCCGAAGTCGAGCAGTGCCGCGCGGCCGTCGGCGAGCAGGAACATGTTGGCGCCGTGGAGATCGCCGTGCACGAAGCCCTCGATGAAGATCATCCGATAGAGCGCCCGCAGCGCCGCGAGCAGAGCCGGCCGCCGGCTCGGGTCGCGGGCCGCGGACCCGAGCGGCAGGAACGACATGGTCAGGAGCGACTCGCTGCAGCACCGCTCGACCAGCGTCGGCAGCAACACGTCGGGCTCCTCGACGAGCGCGGCGCTGATCCGTCGGTTGGCGTCTGCCTCGAGACGCAGATCGATCTGGCGGTGGAGGCAAGCGCCGAGCTCGTCGAGCGCCGAGAGCATCGGCAAGCCGTTGAGCCCGGGCAGCGGCGCGAGGAGACGCGCCCCGCGACGGATCAACCGGAGGTCGAGGTCGACGAGCTGCGCGACACCCGGCCGGCGGACCTTCACCGCGACCGGCGTCCCGTCCCGGAGCGTGCCCCGGTAGACGCAGGCGATGCTCGCGCTCGCAATGGGAACCGGGTCGAGCTCGGCGAACACGTCGTCGAGCTCCAGCCCGAGCTCGTCGCGGAAGAACCGCGGGACGGCGTCGAACGGCGCGGGCGCCAGTTGATCCTGCAAGCGCTCGAGCTCGACCACGACGTCGTCCGGGAGCAGGTCGCGGCGTGTGGCGAGGATCTGCCCCAGCTTCACGTACGTGGGGCCGAGCTGCTCGAGCGTCGCGGCGATCGACCGCGCGGCGACACCGGCAGCGCGGTCGCGCCGCCGGATGCCGTTCCACGCAAGCGCGCACGCGAGGCGAGCCGTACCGCAGCCGAGCAGCCATACGGTCACAGTCGCCCGCGTTGCGATCGCCAAGCTCACGCGTCGCGAGCCCCCACGGCCGCACGGCGGTCTCGGCCCAGCACGAGCGCCGCACCCTGTGCTAGCGCCTGCAGCTTCGCGAACGCGACGTCGCGCGGCAGATGGTTCAGCCCGCAGTCCGGCGCCGCCTGCACCGCAACACCGTCGACAGCGGCTGCGACGCGCTCGAGCGTGGCCGCCACCTGGTCAGGCGTCTCGACGTCGTGGCTCTGCACGTCGACCGCTCCGATCGCAAGCGTCTTGTCACGGGGAAATTCCTCGAGCATCGTGAGGTCGTCGACGCCGAACGACGCAAATGCAAGATGGACGATGTCGACATCCGCCTGCTCGAGCAACGGACGGACCGCGTCGAACTCCGCGGGAAAGATGCGGATGCCGACGTGCGCGCTCGGATCGGGGTTGTAGTTGCCTTGACAGAGATGCAGTGCGCGCCGGCTGTGGGTCACACCGTCGAAGCAGCGGTTGATCGCCTCGACCCCCCATTCCTGGTCGCCCGCGAGGAACCAGAGGATCGGCTCGTCCAGCTGGATCACGTCGCACCCGGCATCGTCGAGCCGGCGAAGCTCCGCATTGATCACCGCAGCCATCGCGAACGCGATCTGCTCACGCGAGCCGTAGTGCTCGTCCCAGGCAACGCACGCGAACATGTGCGGGCCGGTCATCGCGATCTTCACCTGACGCTCGGTCGTGGCGCGCAGGAACGCGAGCTCCTCGACGAGGCCGAGCGATGCGGGCTGGAGCGCGCCGACGACGACCGGCGCAGGGAGCACGGCGTCTGGTGCGACCGGTGTGACGCCGCTCTTCTCCCGCAACTCGGCCGAGAAGCCGGGGATCCGTGCCGCGAAGTGATTGATCATCGCGTTCGGCGGACCGAAGCGGTTGTCGTCACGGCGGAACAGCTCGCCGTCGCTGACGATGTCGATCCCTGCGACCTCTTGATCCTTGACAGCCGCGCGCGCCGCGACGGCCTTGGCGTCGGCGAACACCTCCGGCTCGACTGCGTCGGCGGCGACCGCAGCCTGGACCGCCGGGTACCAATCAGGGACGCTGTACGAGCCGACGACCGTCGTTGTGATCGCATCACTCATCGTTTGCTCCTTTCGTCGGGATTCAGATCAGGACGGATTCGTACGGTGCGAGCGCCACCCGCAGCTCGTCGGGCACAGCCACGGGGCGAAGCCCGTCGGTTGTGCGCTCGAGGCACGCGATCTGCTGCTCGCCGCGCGCAACGAGCTCCGGCGCACCGTCGCCGACGCGGAAGTAGTCGAAGCGCATCAGCACGCGGCTCTGGCCGAGCTCAGCGAGGCTCATGCGCACCTGCACGCGGTCGAACGCCACGAGCTCCGCGAAGTACTCGCACGAGCAGCGCGTCGTCACGAGCGCGAGCGACTCGCCGAGAGCGGCGACGACACCTGGTGCCCGCTCGCGCGAGAAACAGCTCGCGGCAGTGGCCCTGCCAGCGCAGGTGGTTGACGAAGTACACGTTGCCGACGACGTTCGTCTCGTCGAACGTGACGACGTGCTCGTAGTCGAACGTCCGCGTCATCGGTCGCCCTCCACGAGGAACGCGAACGCGAGCGGCGCTTCGTCGTCGGCGACGCGGACGACGTACGTCGCGACAGGCGAACGCCCGGCCCGGAGCAGCGTCCAGCCGTCGGAGAATGAGCCTTCGAGCGCGAGCGGATCGCGGCTCGAGCGGCCCACCTTGCGCGCGCACTCCGCCGCCGCCCAGATGCGCGCCGCGCTCGCGTCCAGCTCCTCGTGGGCCTCGAGGCAGACACGGCCCGCAAGCTCGAAGCGCGCGGCGCCGAGCAGGTCGCGCCACAACTCCTCCCCCCTTGCCTCGACTGCCTCGACGTCGCACGCGAGCGGAGCGCTTCCCGCGACGGCGAGCGTGTAGCCGTTGACGTGAGCCGCGGAGACCTCCGCACCGTCGATCTCGGGCTTGCCGTCGGCACGGCGGCGAACAGGCCCGGCCGTACCCGCCGCCTCGGAGATCGTGTCGCCCGCCGTGTCGGGCGATCGGGGGCCGTGGTGCGCGCGGAGCGCGACCGCGACAGGCTCGACGGCGAGCTCTGCGAGGCGCCGCTCCATGTGTGCTGCAAGCAGCGGGAGCGGCCAACGTTCGAGTTCCGGCGCCGGTCCAATACGGCGCAGCGCGAGGCCGTCCCAACGCTCACAGAGCCGGCCGTCTGCGTCGCGCACCTCGAGATCCCAGACGAACGTCTCGCCTTCGTGCGAGCGCTCGCGCGCGGTGACGATGGCTCGCTCCGACGCGGCCTCGACGATGGTGATGCGCTCGACGCCGACAGGCAGGATCCGCCCGCCGGGGATGCAGGCCTGGAGCAGGTGGATGGTGGCGTCGCGCGCGCCGGGGTCGCCGAGGAGAAGCCTTTGCGGTGCGTATGCGCCGAACCAGTCCTCTGCGTCACGGCATTCGATCTCCGCGGTGCACTCGTGCGCGCGCAACACGTTGTATCGGCGCACCCGCCGGAAACGCGCGCCGTGGAAGAACAGCGTGCCGTACAGCTCGTCGGGCGTGACCGCGACCTCACCCGAGGCGCGTTGCGGCGACGCATCCACTTCCTCGGGCGCAACGGCGTCGTACGTGCAGGTGGCGCGGAAGTGATCGGCCTGGAACCCCGTCTCGTCGCTCCGCAGCACGACGTCGACGGAACCCTCCGCGCCGCGCAGCGCAGCGAGGCGGATCCGGCGTGCGCCCTCCGGCGGCACCGTCACCGGCCGCAGCAGCTGCACGCCCCTGAACGCCGCCGGTGGCGTTCTCCCGAGCGCGGCGGCGACCTGGGCCATCGCCTCGAGACCGATCACGGCCGGCAGCAGCGCCACGCCGTCGAGCACGTGGTCGGCGAGGTACGGGTCGGTCGCATGCGAGAGATCGACGTCGACGACGAGCTCGATGCCCGGGTACTCGAGCCGCGGCATCTCGAGGAAGCGCAGGAACGGCGGTTCGCGCCGCTCGAGCTCGGCGGTCGGCGGCAGGCCGAACCGTCCGCTCGCGACTACCGAGGCCGGGAGAGGGGCAGCGCGCACGAGACGCTCGAACATGCGCACGCCCTCCTCGACCGTGATCGCGTCGACGCCGGCGCGGGCGAGCGCCTCGATCGTGCCCAGCCGCTCCCCCATGCCGACGCCCGCCCACACCGACCACGCGAGGTCGAGGCAGCGGCAGTCGGGCAGCCGCCGGGCGAGGTCCTGCACGGCGACCCGAGCCATTCGTTGGCGAGCGCGTAGTCGGCCTTCGCCACGCGAGGCCGATGCGGGCGATGATCGAGCCGAAGGTCGACGAGCAGCCGCAGCCGCGACTCGTCGACCGCTGCGAGCACGTTCCGTAGCCCCGCCACCTTCGGGGCCAGCGTCTCGCGCAGCGCAGCCTCCGTCGAGGTCGACGAGCAGCGCAGGCACGTTGGCGGCCGGCGCCGTGGAGGATGGCGGTGACCGGGCCGAGCTCGCGCCTCGATCGCTCGACCGCCGTCGCGGGTCGCACGCGCATCGGTGACGTCGGCAGCGCAGGTAGAGGTACGGAACGCCTGCGGCGTCGATGCGGCGCAGGTTGGCGGCGAGGTCGTCGTCGGTCTCCGGGCGCGGAGCGGCCGATGAGCGCGAGGCGAGCGACCGCCGCCCGCGCGAGGTCGAGGGCGCACTCGGCGGCGATCCCCTTGCCGCCGCCGGTGACGAGCAGCACGTCCCCGGCACCGAGCGGCAGCGGGCCGTCTGCAAGCTCCAGCTGCCGCAGCACTGGCACGGTTCGCCTGCCGCCGGCGCCGAGCTCGACCTCGCGGTGGCCGATCGCTGACTCGGCCTCGGCCCGCGCGTCGGCGAGATACGCGGGATCGAGTGGCAGGTCGACGATGCAGGTGTCGAGTGCGTGGTGCTCGAGGTGGAGCGCACGCGCGAACGCGGCCGCGCCGCCGCCGTGCTGAAGCAGCGCGAAGCGGGCTGCGCCACGCTCCTGCACGAGCTTCACCCCGGCAACGAGCAATGCCAGGCAGCTGTCGTCGGGGTCGGGCGGCAGGGCGACGACCACTCCTTCGGGCCCGTCGTCGCCTGCGAAGGCGTACGCGAGCTCCGCTGCGAGCGGGTGATCCGGCGGTGCGATCACGTGCCAGCGCGTCGCCGCGCAGGGACCGGCAGGCCGGGAGCGCTCGATGAGTACCGTCTCGAACGGCCGCACCCACGACGCGACGCCGGCCGGGACCGTGTCTCCTTCCGGACCGGCCGTCTCCAGGCGCTCGAGCACGGCAGCAAGCTCGGCGATCGTGGCGGTGGCGATCTCTCCCGGCGCCGCAGGCGGCGCGAGGCCGAGTGCGTGGGCCGCGTCGGCCGCGATCTCGGCGACGACGATCGAGCTCAGATGGAGATCGCCGAGGAGCCGTGCGTCGTCGGCAAGCGCCTCGACGGGCAGCTCGCTGCGCGCCGCGACGAGGGCGCGGACGACGCTCAGCGGGCTCTCGGACTCGCCTGCCGGCGTCTCCTGCACGGGAGCCGGAGCATCCGCCGATCGAAGCCTTGCAACAGTCTGTTGCAAGGATGGGCTCGGCGGTGCCGGCGTCGGGCGGCGCAGCTTCACACGGGTTCGCGAGGAACGCGCGGCGGCGGCCGCGTGCGAACGGCCGTGTGAACCGGCCTTCGAAGAGCTGCTCGAGCCGCACAGGTGCGCCGAGCGCCCACAGCGCTCCGGCCGCGAACAGCGATCCGCGCAGCGACGCGCCCCCTGCCTCCATCGGCAAAACGGGGGTGTCGACCGCGGCTTCCGCGAGCCCGGTCAGCGTGCGGCCGGGCCCGACCTCGACGAGGACGTCGGCCTCGCGCGCCGCGCGTGCGAGTGCGTCGGCGAAGCGAACGGGCTCGGTGACCTGGCGGATGAGCAATGCCCGCACGTCTGCGTCGGCGGCGAGCGCGCTTCCTGTCACCGTCGAGACGATGCGGCGGGCCGGCGGCTGCAGCTCGACCGTCCGCAACACGTCGGCGAGCCGGGCCGCCGCCGGCGCGACGAGTGGCGAGTGGAATGCGTGCGAGACATTGAGACGCGTCGCGGCGACACCTGCGCGCTCGGCGCGCGCCGTGACGGCCCCGATGGCCGCGTCGAAGCCCGACACGACCGTCTGCATGGGACCGTTGAAGCCGGCGATCACGGCACCGGTGCCAGCTGCGAGCCGGGCCGCCTCCTCGCCGTCCGTCGCGAGGCTCGCCATCGCCCCACCGCGCTCGCCGAGCTCGCTCATCGCGAGCCCGCGTGCGGCGGCCAGCTCGACGACGGCTGCGTCGTCGAGCACGCCGGCCCAGTTCAGCGCGGTCAGCTCGCCGAGGCTGTGACCGACTGCGACCGACGCCTCGACGCCCAGCCTGTCGAGGAGGGAGAGCGCACCGAGCGATCCCGCCACGATCGCGGGCTGGGAGAGCGCCGTCTCGACGAGATCGCCGTCCGGCAGCTCGGCCCTGTCGAGCGCGTCCCGCGTGAACGGGAACCGTTGCCCGACCGCTCCCCCGTCGCGCGAGGCAGGCGAGCCCTGGCCGGGGAAGAGAAATCCGATTCGCGGCGCGCCGTCGCCCCCTCCACCTACGACTCGGCCGAGCGCGACGCCGCGGCGCACGTCGACGGTCGCTCCGGAGACCGAGGCGAGCAGCGCGGCGAGTGCGTCGAGCGAGCGCCCCAGCTCGGACGGCGTCGAGGCGACGAGCGCCGCGCGGAGCGGCGCATCACGCGCCTCCGCCGCGAGCGCCGCAGCGAGGTCGCCGAGCTCGGCCAGGCTGAGCGCGCCTGCTTCGTCGCGAAGGCTGCGGACGAGCTCGTCGAGCGCCCGCTCGTCCGCCGCGCCGAGCGTGAAGAGCTCCGCGTCCTGCACGGACGCCGAGAGCTGGCGCACCTCTGCGGGGCAGGCGGTGCCTGCGTGCTCCCGGCGCGCGCCTCGAGCACGACGTGGGTGTTGATCCCGCCGAAGCCCATCGCGCTCACCGCCGCGCGCAGAGGCGCGTGCTCCGGCCAGGGCTCGCGGTCTGAACGACGCGGAGCGCGGCGTCCTGCGGCCGACACGCTCGGCGTGCGGGCTCCACGCAGCCGGTCGTCGGCGGGAGCGACCTGGTGGCGCAGGCGAGCGCGGCCTTGATCAGGCCCGCGATGCCGGCGGCGGCCTTCGTGTGACCGATGTTCGCCTTGACCGAGCCGATCGCCGCCGGCGTGCGGCGCGCCGGCCTCGCGGCGGCGCGAGCGACAGCGCCGCGAGCTCGGTCGCGTCGCCGACGCGCGTGCCGGTGCCGTGCCCCTCGAAGTAGCTCGACCGTCTCGATCCCGAAGCCGGCGCGCGCGCGTACGCACGCCGCAGCGCGAGCGACCTGGCCCTCGACCTCGGGCCGCGTGATGCCGCCGGCGCCGTCGGACGAGACGCCCCAGCCCCGCACGACGGCGACGATCGGCTAGCCCGTCGCGCGAGCGCGTCCTCGAGCCGCGGCAGGACGACGAAGCCGCAACCCTCGCCCGGCCAGAAGCCCTGCGAGCGGCGCGTCGTAGACCCGCATCTCCTCGGGCGCCAGCGCGCCCGCCTTCGCGAAGCCGACGAGCTCGAACGGGTCGAGGCTGAGATCGACGCCGCCCGCGAGCGCGACGTCGACGTCGCCGGCCGCGAGCGCAGAGCACGGCGTGCGCGACGGCGAGCAGCGAGGCGGCGCACGCGCCGTCGACCGTGTAGCCGCCGCCCTTGAGATCGAAGTGGTTGCAGATCCGCCCGGCGATCGTGTTCGAGAGCCCGCCGGCGAGCGTGTCCTCGTCGATCGGCTCGAACGGCGCCTTGTAGTCGCGTCTCGAGCTCGGCGAGGAACCGCGCCGCGGTCGCCGTCGCTCCAGCTCCTCCTCGGCGAGAGCGTGCGGCGACGACGCCGGCGCACGTACGGCCAGCGAAGCCGTAGCGTTCGCGCACGCGAGAACTCGCCGGTGAGCGTGTTCCCGACGATCACGCGCCGTGCGCTCGCGGTCGAGCCCGGCGCCGTCCGGGAAGCCGGCGTCCGCGAGCGCGTCGGCGGCGACGTCGAGCGCGAGCCAGTGCGCAAGGTCGGTCGCCGCGGAACGTGCTGCCCGAGATGCGGAAGCGAACCCGGTCGAACTCGTAGCCGTCGAGCACGGCCGCCTGCCACGCGTACGTGCGATCGGGCGCGGCCGGGTCCGCCGACCAGTAGTCCTCGACGTCGCAGGCGCTCCGGCGGCAGGCGGCGGAACGCCCGGCGGCCGGGAGACGACGTTCTCCCAGAGCTCGTCCGGCGAATCGGCGTCCGGATAGCGGCACGCCGTCGCCGACGATCGCGATCGGCCGTGCTCACCGCACGAGCCGCACGACGCTAGCCGCCGCGTTCCCGCGTGCGGGAACCGGACGCGGACTGCAACGCGCGTAGAGCACGAGGCCACGCGCGGCGCACACGATCGCGAGAGGCGAAGAAGAGCCCAAAGACGACGTGCAAGGCAGACGAGCACGCCGTAGACGGCCGCGGTCGCGGCGCCGAAGACGACCTGGTTGCGGGGCTTGATCGGCGTCGTGCCCGGGTCGGTGACCATGTAGATCGTGTAGAGGACGAAGACGATGCCCGGTCATCGGCAGAAGCGGCGCGACGAGCGGGTCCCGAACGACGGCGGCCCGCACGAGCGCCTGGCCGGCGAACGCGACGACCCAGCCGATGATCAGCGGCAGCTTCCCGGTCAGCTTCCCGTTCAGCATCGTCCCGGCGCACGAGCACCGCGACAGGCAGGAACCAGTCCCACGACGCCGGAGATGTTCTCGGTGAACTGGTACGGCGGAGCGATCGCCGACCCACGGGAAGAGCGAGCAGGGTGACGCGATGCCGAAGTTCGACGGGTTGAGGAAGTGCCGCCAGCCGTTGCCGACCGGCACGCGGAACACGAACTTCGAGGCGACGCCGACGGCGGTCGCGAACACGATCGGCCACAAGCTCGCGTTCGCGTAGAGGAGCAGCGCGATCGCGAGCGCCGTGATGTGCGCCGGGAGCAGGAAGTCGACAAAACCGCCGAGCCCGCCGCCGCGGAAGCGCGGCGGCCGGTCGGTTCGCCCACGCCTCGATCGTCTCGAGGCACAGCTCGAGCACGTACGCCGTGACGAGCGCGACGACGGGCTGCGCCCACGAGTCCTCGAAGCCCAGGAAGAACGCGCCCGACGATCGTGAGCGCCGTGATCGAGATGCCGAACCGGCGCAGCGCGGCCGAGCGCTTGCGACCTGCTTGGGCTCGCGTGGCGTCCGTCTCATGCGTGGCTCCCTTGTGCGAGAACGACCGTGTGCCAGCCCGGCGCGAGTCGCAGCGTGCTCCGGTGAATGCGACCGAAGCCGTCGCGCCAGGCCAGCCTGACCGCGACCTTCGAGGCGCCCGTGTGGCCGAGCCCGAAGATGCAGCTCGGGCCTGCGGACGCTCGCGTGGCCGTTGCCGCCGTCGACCTGCGCAACGAGCGGCGCACGTCCGGCGACGACGACACGCGCCTCTGCTCCCACGGCGGGCCGCGCAATCGAGGCCGGGGTGACCGTTGAGCACGCGGGTCGCTCCGCGCTCACCGCCGGGCGGGAGCAGCAGGCGCAGGGCGAGGAACGCGGCCGCGGTGCGGCGAGCGGTTCAGATACAAGAAGGAGCGTCCCCACTGATCGGCGACCGCCATGTCGAGCCGCGCCGTCACCGTTCGACGTCGGCGGTCGCGATCCCGCGGCTGACGCGGCGGCACGACGAGGCCGATCTTGCTTCGCGAGGTTCGACGCAGCGGCCGGACGGCGCCGCGGACGAAGAACGCCGCGGTCTGATGGCCGCTCAGGTCGTCGCCCGGCCGGAAGCGCGGCCACACGCTCGGCGTGCGTGCAGCAACGCGTCGTTCGCCATCGCGAGCTCCTGCAGCTCGGGCCAGCGGTTGACGTTGCCGCTGGAGGAAGCCGATCGCCTGCACGATCTCGGGCGTGCCGTCGTTGTCGAAGTCGGCGATCTTCGCGTCCCAGCGCCCAGCCGCTGCGCGAGAGGCCGAGCGACTCGCTCTGGTCGTGATAGGGCGCGATGCCCCTGCGCGCATCTCGGCTGTCTCGCCGTTGCTGATCCAGGCGAAGTTGCTCTCCTAGCAGCGCGTACTGGCGGTGATGTTGCTGACGAACGATGTCGAGCGCGCCGTCGCCGTTGAGGTCGCCGAAGTCGACGCCCATGCCCTTGAACGAGTCGTGGCCGAGCACCTTCGAGCTCGGCGTCGTGAAGCCGCGTACGCCCGTCGAGCCGTGCGAAGCCGGACGTGCCCGGGCGTCGAGCGGTTGTAGAGCAGCCGGTCCGGGCCGAAGTCGTTGGCGAAGTAGAGCTCGGGCAGCGAGGTCGCCGTCGAGGTCGGCGGCGCCGACCGCCAGCGTCCAGCCGTCGGCGATCGCTCGACGAAAGCGCGCCGGCCGCGAGCGTGTAGCGGACCGACGGATTCGTGCCGCGGCGCGCCGGGTGCCAGAGGAAGATCCGGTCGGTGCCCCCGTTCGTCGCACGCGACATCGAGTTCTGCATCTGCATGCGCGGATCGCTCTCGGCGCTCGCGTCGAGCACGCGCGGAGCCGTCCGGGAAGTAGTTGCCGACGACGAGGTCGAGATGCCCGTCGCCGTCGACGTCGGCCTGGTGATCGTGTCGGTGTACCAGCGTGCACCGGGAGGTCGTCAGCTCGCGCCGCACGAACGCGTTCGGGGCCGAGCGGTACGCCGGGACGGCGCAGGAAGAACGACAGGCGTGCGTCCCCAGTAGTAGACGAGCAGGTCCAGTGCGGCCGTCTTCGTTGAAGTCGCCCGGGCAGGCAGCCCATCGGCGCCGTCGTCCGCCGGTCGTACGGCAGCGGGTTCGGGTCGAGCAGGAACGGCCGGTAGCGGGCGCCCGTGGACGGTGCCGGCGCGACCGTCACGCTGTTCGAGCGCGGGTCGACGAGACAGACGTCGTCCGAGAGCCCGGAGCCCGTGAGGTCCGAGAGTGACACCGCGGCGCCGACGGCGGAGATCCAGGCGGAGATGGTGCGCAGCGACGGCTCGATCGCGCGCACGTTCTGCGTCGGCATCGCGGCGACGGCGAGCGGCAGCCGCGTGAAGGCGAACGCGCTCGCGAGCCGCGCCTGTTCCGCGGCGCCGTACGTCGGGAGCTGCGTCAGCCACGCGCAGACGACAGCGACGACGACCGCCGCGATGCGCCCTGCGTTCCGGCGCAAAAACCTGCTCATGCGGCGAGCTGGGTGCGGATCTCGCCGCGCCAGCGGTCGTAGTCGGCTGCCGTGTCGCCGCCGCCGGAGTGCTCGAGCGCCTGGTCGGTGATGCGGGCCGCGGCGGCCGCGTCGACACCGCCGATGACCGAGCAGGCGAGCTCGGTGTGCGGGCCGAGATTGCCCGCGCGGATCCTGGCCTTCGCCGCGAACGCCGCTCCCTGTGCCAGGTGCAGCCGGTACCCGCCCGCGAGCGACGCGAGCAGGGCGAGGCCGTCTTCGTCGATGCAGCCTGCATAGGCGGCGGCGAGGCCGGTTCCGCTCCAGAGATCCGCGTGCCGGTGCTCCTCGAAGGAGCCAATGGTGCCGGCGATCCGCTCCGGATCGGCGCCGTCGACGAACCAGAGCGCGCGCCCGACTCCCTGATCGAACACTCGGCGGGACTCGCCGCGGATCTGCCAGGGCAGCCGGTGCCTTCGCACGACGGACGTCGGGTCGAAGAACGCCTCGTGGAAGCCATAGCCGTCGAGTGCGAGCCAGCGGAGCAGCGGGTCGAGCCGCAACCGCCCCCACGGTCGCCGCCCGAGCCGCGCCAGCGCCCAGCCGGCGCCGACATGGATCATGTAGACGTGAGGCGACCCCTCGTTCGCGAGGAACGCCGCCACGCGGCACCTGCGCACGGGGACGAGCAGGTCGAGCAGCGCGAGCGCCATCCCGGCGCCCTCGAACGCGAACCCGCGTTCCTCGTACGCGACCTGCTCCAGGCGGGCGGCGAGGAACGACGCCGGCGTCGCGATCGCAGCGTTGAAGCCGGTTGCGAAGCTGAGGCCGTGCAGCTCGAGCAGCTGCCGCGCGGCCGGGTCGCGCGCCTGGAAGCCGCGGACGTCGAAGTCCACGGCCTCCGGCGGGATCTTGATGACCCGCGCCGCCATTCGTCTCGGGATCGAGGCCGCAGGTGCACCAGGCGCCTCGAGCAGGCCCGAATCGACGGTCGCAGCCACCGCCGTAGCGAACCAGCGGGCCGCTCGGGAGGCTACGTCCGGAGGTGCGGACTTGTGGGCTCCCGCTCACCGCGACGCGGCCGGACGGGAAGCGAAGGGGGATCCGGGGTGCCCGCCGCGCCGTATCCACCGCGGTCCGGCGGGCGCCCGGCGGCCCGATTCAGGGCAGCCGAGACGGCGTTTCGCGGCCCCGGGTCGCCCGAATGGGGTGCCCACGCGGGCAACGCGGCCCGGTGTGCTGCCCGGAGAAGTCGCCGTTGGTACCAAAAGGATTGACCAGCGCGCCGCAGAGGTCTATTGATGAAGCCGGAGCAGGAGCTGCCGGGGCCATCTGCGGACGGTCCAGTCGGCCGCGCAACGCCGTGGTCGACGGGTCGGAGCCCCGACCTGGCCCTTTGCCGGGGGAGGTACCGCACGTGATCGAGCCCAAACGGGTTGGAATCGTTCATGAGCACGACGTACTCCGCTGCGGGATCGCGACGTGTCTGGAGGAGGACGGATTCTTGTCCGTCGCCTACGCCGTCGCGGACGAACCGCCTCCGGAGCAGGTCGACACGGCGATCGTCTCGTCGCGCGCGCTCGCGATCGCCTCTCTCGACTGCCCGCTCGTGCTCTTCGACGACGAGACGGCCTGCGCATCGGGCTCGCACAGCCCCCGCGTCTATGCGACGATCACGCTCGGGGTCGTGACCGCAGAGCAGCTGATCGCGTCTGTGCGTGCCGCTGCCGCCGGCCTGCGCGTCGAGCCGCCGCCGCCGCCGCCGAGCGCCTCGCGCCGCCTCGACGAGCGACGCCTTCAGGTGTTGCGCCTGCTCGCATCCGGCGGCACGACCCGCGCGATCTCCGACAAGCTCTGTTACTCCGAGCGGACGATCAAGACCCTCATCCGCGATGTCGAGTACGAGCTGAGCGCGAGCAGCCGCGCGCAGGCCGTCGCCGAAGCGATCCGGCAGGGCCTGATCTAGAAGGCTTGCCCGGATTGGCGCACGGCGGGTGACACTCGGGCGTCCGACCTGCCCGATTGCCGCGCTGCTCGGCCGTTGCTGCGCGGAGGCGATGCGACGAAGCTCGGCAGCGTGGCTACCGTGGTCCTTCCCGTCGCCATCGAGCCGCGTGCGGCGTACCACCGGCAGGCCGTCGAGCGTGCCATCGCGGTGATGAGCGACCGGCTCGACGAGCAGTTCTCTTTGGAGACGCTCGCAGGGCTTGCGTTCTTCAGCCGGTATCACTTCCACCGTGTGTTTCGCGGCGTGACGGGCGTCCCACCCCGCCGGTTCCTCAGCGCGCTGCGCATCGAGGAGGCAAAGCGCCTCCTGATCACCTCAGACCTCAGCGTGACCGAGATCTGCTTCGAGGTCGGCTATCACAGCCTCGGCACGTTCACCTCGCAGTTCACACGTTTCGTCGGTGTATCGCCGCGCCGGCTGCGCGAGTTCGCGCGCAGCGACGGCGCCGACGCGCACTCGCCGCTCAGCGCGCCTCCTGCCGCCGACGTCGCGGCTCCCGCGGTCTACGGACGTCTGGACGTCGGAGCGAACGGGCCGAGCGTGCTCGTCGCGGTCGGCTTGTTCCCGACACCCGTCGCCGAAGGCCGCCCGGTCGGTTGCACCCTCACTGCAGCGCCCGGAACGTACGAGCTCACGGCGGAGCACCCCGGGCGCTTCCATGTGCTTGCCCTCTCGATTCCGCAGGCCAACGATCTGGCCGCCCTCCTGCTGCGCGACGACGACGCATGGGTGGCGAACGGCGGGCCGGTCACCGTCCGGCGGGGACGCCCGCCATCGCGCGTCGACCTCATGCTGCGCCCTCGGCGCGTGACCGATCCGCCGGTGCTGCCCTCCCCCGTGCTGCTCGCCGCCGGCGAGCGCAGCCGAAGCACGAACGGCGCGCACACCGCGGTTGCCTGACCAGCAGGGCGTCGACCGGCCGAGGCTCGCGCGGGTCGCCGTTTACGTCGCCGACATCGAGCGCGCGGTCGACGTGTACGAGCTCGTGCTCGGTGTCGCGCCCGAACGAGTCGGACCGGGACGCGTCTACTTCACGTGCGACGGCGCGATCCTCGTGTGCGTCGATCCGGTCGCCGAAGGACACGGGGGCAAGCCGCGTCCGAACGCGGCGCCGATCTACTTCGCCGTCGGCGACCTCGAGACTACCTACGCGCGCGCAGTGAACGCCGGCCTCGACGTTGTCGGCGCGCCGACCGTGCAGCCGTGGGGCGAGCGGTCGTTCTACGCTGGCGACCCGTCGGGGAATCGTCTCTGCTTCGTCGACGCCGCGACACTCTACGAAGGACCGAAGCCGGACAGCAACCACTGAGAAGATTCGCGTCCTGTGCGCTGATACTCCTGTCGAAACGATGAGCGGGGGTTAGCCGCGCTCCGGTTCCGGGAGGAGATGCCCGTGAGTGTCAGCATCTATCGCAACGAGTCCCTCATCCATGTAGGGACGTACTACACAGACAGCGAGTCCGCGGACGACCTGGTCGCGAACGTCCGCGAGAAGTGGGCGCTGCTTCGTGAGAAGAACCTGGCCGGCGACTACCCGGTCGACATTCTCGTCAACACGGACAACGGCGAGGCCAAGGTCGTCGAGCTGTTCCGCTGGAAGACTCTTCATCACCGTGCGGAGGCCGAGCTCGATCCCGACTGCCGCGCCGTGCAGGGCCGCATCGACTCGCTGGTGACACGCGAGGGCGAGGAGGAGACCTTCACGCAGGCGATCCGCGGCTTCAATACGAACTTCCCGTCGGTCGGCGGCACCGAGCTGCTGAAGGGCGTGTGCTCGTGCGTGCTGAACGTCGACGGGCTCGTCGAGGACTTCCCGCTGAGCGTGAAGAACGGCGTCGTCCTCATGCACCGGAGCCCGGGCACGGACTTCGACGGCGACGGCAGGAACGAGATGTACCTGCACATCTTCATGCACGGCGGCGAGCTCGAGATCGACGGCTTCGGACCGATCCGCGTCACGCAGAACTTCGACGTGCCGAACAACGGGATCGTGAAGTCGAACGGCGAGAACGGGAGCGACTTCCCGGGCACGGCCATCTGGCGCGTCGGCTGGAAGATCCAGACGCCGCTCGGCTGGCTGATGACCGATCCCGAGACGCCGCTCATCTTCGGGCCGGCGACGGTCAACCATTACCCGCCGGTCGGCACGCACTTCAACTCGTCGACCGGGCCTGTGGGACTGATCCACGTCGACTCGGGCAAGCGGGTCGGCACGCTCACTCCGGGCGAGTTGACCGCGTTCGACATCGTCGTGAGCAAGGACGACGAGGTGTTCGCCGAATACCCGAACCGGCCCGGCGACATCCTCGAGGTACTGGCGAAGTACACCGCGGAGCTCGCAACCGCCTGACGGATGCGCAACGGCTGCGGCGCCTGCGGGCGCCGCAGCCGTTGGGATGTTCCACGTGAGCGACGTCGCGCAGACGGTCGGAGAGTTGCGCGCTGAGTGCGTCGAGACCGTAGCGCGAGACGCCGCTCGGGAGAGCGCAACAGCCGAGAAGATTTCGAGCGCCGCATCGTCTACTGCTTCTCTCGAGATGAAGCTCGCTCCTTACTGGCGTGCGCAGACCCCGTGGACGCATGCGCAGCACGCGCCGCTGCCCGCCGAAGCCGACGTCGTCGTGATCGGCGCCGGCATCGTCGGCGTCGCTGTCGCGTACTGGCTCGCCCGGTTCGGCGTCGCTCCGCTGCTCCTCGAGGCGCAGGAGCCAGCGTGGGGCGCGAGCGGACGAAATGCGGGCCTCGTGCTCGCAGGCCGGTCGCGGATCGAGGATCCGCAGGCGTTCCGCGACATCCTGCGCACCGAGCGGATCGACGCGGACTACGAAGAGCCCGGACACCTAGCGCTTGCAAGCTCGGCCGAGGTGATGCACGCCTTCGGCACCGAGGTCGCCTCCCGCCCCGCCGATGCGGCGCCGCTGCACGCGGTCGACAGATCCGAGTGCGAGCAGCTGCTCGGACTCCGTCTCGGCCCACAGTTTCACGGTGGGCGCTGGCTGCCCGGCGCGGCGACGATCGACCCGGTCCGCCTCGTGTCGGGACTTGTTTCGGCAACCGAAGAACGAGGCGGCACGATCGCGACGGAGACGCCGGTGCTCGGCCTCGGGCCGACCGACGGCGGCGTTGTCATCGAGACGCAGCGGGGATGCGTCGAGGCCTCACACGCGATCGTTGCGTGCAACATCGGCACGAGGTGCCTGCTGCCGACGGGCGACGCGTTGACGCCGTCGCGCGGCCAGATGCTCGCGACAACGCCGACCGCGCGCGTCTTCCACATCGGCCTCGCCGTCGATTGGGGCTCGGTCTACTGGCGTCAGACGAACGACGGAACGATTCTGCTCGGCGGCTGCCGCGCGGCGGATCCGCAGGGCGAGGCAACCGCCCATGCTGTCGTGAACCCGCGCATCCAGGCGGCGCTCGTCGACTTCCTGCCGCGCTCGTTTCCCGACCTTGCCCGACCGTCGGTCGCTTACAGCTGGGCCGGAATCATGGATGAGACGCCCGACGGCCTGCCGATCGTCGGCCGCTGGCCGCAGTCGCCCGGCTGCTGGATCGCCGCCGGCTTCGGCGGCCACGGGATCCCGCCGGCACTCGGCATCGGCCGGATGCTTGCGGAAGCCGTCGTGACCGGACGGAATGCACCCGGGCTCGACCGTCTGCGCCCCGAGCGCCTCTCCGCACTCGCGCGCGTGGACCGACAAAGCCGTAAACGCCGTCAAGAGGAGGCCGTTCGATGAGCCTGCGCCGCTCAGCCCTGCTGTACGTCTTCGTCGACGTTCACGACCTCTCGCAGGAGCGCGAGTTGCTCGAGTCGGTCGTGGAGTTTCCCGTGATCGAGATCGAGCCGCACCTGCCGCACCACCGGCACGGGGCCGTGAAGTACGACGCCGGCGACATGATCCTCTCGCTCAACCTCGCGTCGAAAGGCAAGTTCCCGGACGACGCGTCGGACGCTCTCGTGACGGTGGTCGCGGTCGATTGGTCGCGCGGCGTGCAACCGGGCGTGCGGGACTTCGGTGTCGTGCAGCGGCGCGCCGATGGAACGCTCTTCACGGACTCGAGCGGGCACCACTACCTGTTCGTGAGCGCCGACCCTGCGAGCGTCGAGCCTGCGGTCCACGAGTTGCGGTTGGCGGTCGACGACCTCGACGAGTCGGTGCAGTTCTACGAGGAGTTTCTCGACCTCGAGCTGATCAGGCAGCGAGACGAGAGCGCCCGCTTTGCAACGGGCAGCGTCGACCTGGTGCTCGAGCAGCGCGACCGTGCCCTCGACGGCCGCGCACTGCGGCGTCAGACGTGCTTGCTCGTCTTCCATGCAGCTGACATCGAAGAGACGCACGACGCGCTCGTCGCGCGAGGTGTCGGCTTCGGCAACAAGCGTCCCGCGTACAGCGAGATCGGCGGCACCTCACGGTTCGACGATCCGTCCGGCAACCGCTGGTGCCTCTATCAGCCGTCGGAAGAGTGTCTGGCGTGGGAGAGCGGCCCGAAAGTCATCGACGTCATCGCAGGACGCGCGTTGGCCCACTGAAGGAGGAGCAGAAATGATCGCGGACACCAGAGTCGTCTACCTGTTCTTGTACGTGCGTGACCTCGCACGCTCGCGCGCGTTCTATGCGGACATCCTCGGCATGGAGGTGATCGAGGAGGACGCCGGCTGCGTCAAGTTCGACGCAGGCGAGGTGATCCTCGCGCTGAACCGTGCGTCGGACTGGAAGATCGAGCTGCCCGAAGGCCGTGACAATTCGACCGACATCGTCTTCCTCGTCGATGACCTGAATGCCGTCCAGACCTCGCTCGAGGCGCGCGGTATCCAGTTCATCCCCGCGGTCTGGTACCAGGTCGGCGGCATCGCCGACTTCTACGACCCGGATGGACATTGGCTCACGCTCTACGAGCCTTCCGACGAGGCGATGGACTGGCCGAGCGGCCAGAGGATCGCGGCCGTGCGGCGCGCGCGCGAAGGTCGCAACGGCTCCGCGCCGGTCAAGGCCGCCACGGCCGGCGCCTCCGCAGGCGAGCTCACGCTCGCCGGCTCCGAGATCATCTACGCGTTCTTCTTCGTTCCCGACGCCGACGAAGCGCAGCGCTTCTATAACGACGAGCTCGGCCTCCGCGACCTCGAAGGCGGACCGTGCAGTCAGCAGACGACGGGCGACGAAGACGGCGTCATCAAGTACGACACCGGTGGCTTGATGCTCACGACGCACTTCTTCGACGGCAACCGGAACGAGATCGAAGTCGCCGAGCACGGCTGCCCGCCGCGCGATCTCGACATCGCCCGCATGAAGGGCACGGCTCCGGTCTTCTACGTTCGCGACGTCCGGGACGTCGTCCGCACGCTCGCCGAGAAGCGGCCGGGGTTGCGCGCCGACGTGAGCCAGGACGAGGACGTCGGCGTCGTCGCGACGTGCGAGGACCCGGGCGGTCACATGTTCTTCCTCTACGAGCCGTCGGAGCAGGCACTCGAGACGCCGAGCGGCCGGAAGATCAACGAGATCCTCGCGACGCCACTCTGACCGTGGCGTCGGCCGAGGTCGCCTGGACGGGAGACGGACCGATGGCCGGCGGGCGCTGGTACCGCGACTTCTTCGAGCTCGATTTCTGGCGGCTCGTCGAGCACGAGTACCGCGACGAGCTCGTAGCCGAGGTTGCCGCGCTCGAGCTCGCGCTTCGCGGCGACGAGCCCCGCCGGCGCGTTCTCGACGTCGCCTGCGGCGTCGGCACCCGCGCACTCGCGCTCGCGCAGGCGGGGTTTGACGTCCTCGGGCTGGACCCGTCGCGGGCGGCGCTCGACGAGGCCGCGCGGCGCGGCGAGCGCGCCGGCGTGCACGTGCGGTGGAGCTCGTGGACCCGTTCGCGGAGCGCTCGCTGGCCCGCGGCGCCGACGGACGCGGCGCTCTGCCTGGACTGTCTCGGGTGGGGGTCCGACTTCGAGCAGCGCCGCGTCTTCCGCCGGTTGCGGCGGCGTTTGCCCGAGGACGGCCTGCTGATCGTCCGGACCTCGTCGTTCTGGCTCAAGCAGCTCGAGACCGAGATCGACGGCGTGCGCTACCACCTCGAAGCCGGCTTCGACGCTGCAACGTCACGCGCGACGGGGATGCTCCACGTCGCCGCGAAGGGGACGCAGGAGCGTCGCTTGCCGTTCGACGTGCGCGTCTACTCGCCGGTCGAGCTCGCAACGCTGCTTCGTGAGGCCGGCTTCCACGTCGATGGGAAACCGGACGCCGCGGCCACTCTCCTCTTCCTACGGGCACGCGCCGCTCCCCCGCGCGCGCTCGCGGTCGCGGCCTGGCGGACGCCGCCGGGCGTCCGACTCGATCTGCGCTACGCGCCCGACGAAGCGGAGCTGCTGCGGCCGCGGCCCGTCGAGATCTGGGAGTCGCTCGTTCTCTCGGCGCCCTACGGGGGAGGCGAGATCGTCGGCGGCTACGCCGTCGACGATCCGTACGGCGGCGAACGCGGCGTCGTCGTCGTCGGCGGCTATTTCGGCTGCCCTGCAGCTGCGCAGCAAGTCACGTTCGGCGCGGGCGTCACCGGCCTTCTACACGACCTCTGCGGGCTGGCCGACGGCGGACCGATTGCCGCGCCGGAGCTCGTGCACAGCGACCTCGAGGCGTGGGGTGCCGCACGCGGGAATGAGCTCTGCCTGCTGCACGAGCCGGCCACCGGCGTGACGCTCGTCGACGAGATCGACGCGTACCGTCCGGCACTCGTGCACCTCGACCGCCCGACCTTCACAGGCGACCTGCTCGGGCTCGACGAGCTCGAGCGCATCGTCGCCGCCGCAGCTGCCTGCGATGCGGCGGTAGTCATCGACGAGAGCGCGCTGCCGTATCTCGGAGGCGCGGCGAGCGCAGCCACGCTCGTCCCCGGCGCCGACAACCTCGTCGTGCTTCGGGGCTTCACGAAGGCGTACTCGCTCGGAGGCCTGCGCGCGGGCTTCGCGTTCGCCTCTGTCGGCATTGCGGAGCGGGTGCGGGAGCTCGTCGCGCCGTTGCAGGTCGGTGAGCTTGCGCTGCAGGCGGCGCTTCGGCTGCTCGGCTCGGGCGACATCTTCGAGCGGCTGCGAGCGCGCGTCCACGCGGTGAAGCCGGACGCGGTGAAGCTGCTCGAGGCCGCCGGCCTGCGCGTCTTCGCCGGCCATCCCGCCCTGCCGTGGGTTGCAGTCTCGGACCCCGGCGGCTCGGCGTCGCGTCTGCTCGACGCGCACGGCATCCGTGCCCTGCGTCCCGTGCCGCCCCCCGGCGCAGCGAAGGAGGCGACGGAGGTCCTCCGCCTGACTCTGCCGCTCTCGCCCGAGCGCTGGGAGCTCTTCGAGCGCTTCCTGGCCGGCGGCGACGGTCACGGCTTCCACGGTGGAAACCGGAGCGACCACGCGAACGGCCACCCGTCGTCACCCGCCGCCACCTGAGCGACGGAGCAACCTGCGAGAAGCCCGCGCGTTCCCGGCGCGGCGATGATCGAGTGCCGACATGGAGTCGCGGCGCCGCAACGCGCCCCGAGCGAGGAGGTTTGCATTGGCCACTGTGACGCAGGGTGTCGCGCCGGATGAAAGCTCCGCGCTTGCGGGCTCGGAGGTCGCGTACCTCATCGTCTACGTCGAGGACCTCGATCGCTCGCGGTCGTTCTACGAGGGACAGCTCTGCCTGCGCCCCGTCGACATCGAAGAGGCTTCGGCTATGTATGACACCGGCGACGTCCGGCTGTGGCTGAGGCGGGCGGTCGACGACGGAGTCGAGCTGCCGGGCCACACGGACGATTCCTGCGACGTCGTCTTTCTCGTCGAGGACGCGATCGCGTACCGCCGCGTGGTCGAGCAGCGCGGCATCCAGGTGTCGCACCAGCGCACGTACGGCGTCGGGACGGTCGTCGACTTCTACGACCCCGACGGCCATCGCCTGATGCTCTACGAGCCCTCCGAGCACGCGCTGGTGAACACTCCGGTCGGCGACGACGTGCGGGCCATCTGGGCCCGGACCGGCCGTGGTGGCACGGGGATCATCGGCCCGCCGGCGGGACCGCTCGAGCGCGACGCGTCGGAGCTCGGGCTCGACGGCAAGCCGCTGCTCTACTTCTTCCTCTTCATCCGCGACCTGCACGAGATGGCGGGCTTCTTCGAGCGACAGCTCGGACTGCCGGTCATGGAGCGTAGCCACTGCTGCAGCGACGGCTGCCCGGACGGCGAGCCTGGTGTCGTGAAGTACGACGGCGGCGAGATCATCCTCTCCACGCATCACATGCACGGGCACCACTCCGTTCTCGACGACGACGGACAGCCGTACGCTGCGCGCGACTACGAGCCGCAGCATGCGAAGGGCGTCGCAGTGGTCTTCCGCGTCAACGGTATCGAGCAGGTGAAGGAGCAGCTCGAGGCGCGCGACATCCGGTTCACGAGCGGCGTGCGACGGGTGGGCGCAGCGCTCGTCGCACCCTTCGAAGCGCCGTCGGGACACCTCTTCTACCTCTACGAGGCCCGAGCGGCGTAGAGGCTTGATGCGAATCAGCCGCATGTACGTCCAATCCACATCAAACCTCGAGAGGCTCGCATCGCCGCTCAACGCGCCGCAGCGGCTGTCACAGAGTTGCCGGCGCCGCTGCGGGGCGTGACCGTCGCGTCACCCGGCGGCGCCTGCACGGATCATCTCGCGCTGCTCGGCGCGCGACTCGTGCCCGCTGGGCCGCGCGACGGTGGGCTCGTTCTGCAGTCGCCGGGGGAGCCGCCGCTCGCGTGCACTATGGGGTGGCTCGGGCCGGACACGGCGGCGCGTCCTGTGACCGAGCCGGTCGTCCAGGCGCTCTCGGGGCTCATGTCGCTGCACGGGACGGCGCGCGCGCCACGGCGACTGGGGCTCGACGTCGCTTCGGCCGCAGCGGCGCTGCTCGCGAGCCAGGCCGTGCTCGCTGCGCTCGTCGGGCGGCGGCGCGGGCTTGACCTCCGGCACGTCGAGACGTCGGTGCTCGACGGTGCGCTCGCCTTCCTCTCGCACCTCCTGCCGATCGCCACCTGCGGCGCCGTGCTCGGCGCCGACGCGGAGCTCGACGGGCCTGGGCCGCCCTTCGTGACGGCGGAGGGCACCTGGATCGAGCTGGAGGTGCTCCGGTACGACGCCTGGTCGGCGTTCTGGGCTCGGCTCGGCGTCCCGGACGACGGCCTCGACACGGCCTGGTCCGCCTTCGCGCTGCGCTATCTCACCGGTCGCTGCTCGTTGCCTGTCGAGCTCCATCGCGCGACGCGGCAGCGGACGCTCACCGAGGTGCAAGCCGCAGCGGACGGGTTCGGCATAGCCGTCGCGCGGCTCCGCACCTATCGCGAAGTGCTCGCCGACGCCGCGCACGCGGAGCCGTGGGCGTTCGCGCCTGGTAGCCCCCAGGGCGCCGAACACGCCCTCGCGCCCGACGATGGCGCCGGCCCGCTCGCCGGACTCCGCGTCGTCGAGCTCGCGACTCGGCTACAGGGACCACTCGCCGGCCTCCAGCTTCGCCGCCTCGGTGCGGACGTCGTCAAGGTCGAGCCCCCGGGCGGCGACATGGGCCGCGCCGGCAGCTCTGCGTTCGGCCGCGCCGCCTACCTCGCGTACAACCGCGGCAAGGAGGTCGTGGAGATCAACGTCAAAGAAGCGGCCGGGCGCACGAAGCTGCTCGAGCTTGCCTCGACCGCCGACGTGTTCGTCCACAACTCCAGGCCCGGGCGGGCCGAGCGGCTCGGCTTCGGCTTCGACGACGTCGCGCGCGCTGCTCCCGGCGCCGTCTACTGCTACGCGTCGGGGTGGGACGCGTCCACGGTTGCTCCCGCCGAGATCGCCGGCGACTATCTCGTGCAGGCGCACGCGGGCTGCGGCGAAGGGCTGCGCCCCCCGGACGAGCCGCCCCTCCCCTCGCCCCTCACGCTCGTCGACGTCACGGGTGGCTTGCTCGCGTGCGAGGGGATCCTGGCGGGCCTCTGCCTGCGCGAATCGACCCGCTGCGGCTGCCGCGTCGGCACGTCGTTGTTCGCCGCGGCGTTGCAGCTGCAGCAGCCCGCGCTCGACGGGCTCGCAACGGGTCGCGAGATCGGGCGACGGAACGGACGGCCGCTGTGGGGCCTGCTCGACCGGCCGCTCGCGACGGCGGACGGATTCCTCGTCGTCGCGGCCGAGGATCCTCGCTCGCGCCGTCGGGTCGCGCGCGTGTGCGGGCTCGCGCCGGAAGCCGGGGAGAGCCGGATCGCCGAGCGTCTCCGGCGCCGCGCCGCAACAGTGTGGGAGCGGGAGCTGCTCGACGCCGGAGTCGCGGCGGCCGTTGTCCGCGACGACCTCCGTGCGCTGCCCGGCGACGCGATCGTTGGCCCACGCCTGGAGCAGCTCGAGGGCAGCGCGTGGGCGCCGGCCGCACCCTGGCGCTTCGCGGGCTGAGCCTCAGACGGCCCGCGCCGGCGGCACGTTCTGGTTCGAGTCGAAGACGTTGCCCGGGTCCCAGACGTCCTTCAGCGCCGCCAGCCGCGCGAACGTTGCCGGTGGATACGCCTCCCGCACGCGCGCGCTGCCCTCGTCACCAAGTTCGTTGACGTACACGCCGCTGCACGACGACGCGACGGCAGCCCACAGGTCTTCCACCCATTCGACGTGCCCGGCGGAGTCATCCGTGTCCGTCCAGACCGCCTCGACAGCGATGTTGTACGCGGCGTGCCGGTGGGCGAACGCGGTCTCGTGCTCGCCCACGCGCGCGACCGCGCCGCCGAGCGCCGTGATCATCACGATCGAGAACGGCGACGTGATTGCAGGCGCCCGCTCGGCGACGGCGTCGATCACCTCGTCGCCGAGGTCGGCAAGCAGCCCGGAGCGCCCGTGAACCGAGCGGCCGAAGACCCCGGCCGCGTCATAGAGGCGCTGCTGCACGACGTAGGGCAGCGGCCCGATGCGGTCGAGCAACGGCGGCCCGAGCTCGCGGAGCGCCGCCAGGTCGCGCTCCGCAGCGGCGGGCGTGCCGGTGTGGCAGACAGCGATCGCTGCCATCGGCATACCGCGAAGGTCGGCCGGCATGAAGGGCGCGTCGGGCCCGACGAGGAAGTTGAGGAGCGCGCCGAGCTCGTCGGGCGCCGATGCGGCGAAGCCGCGGAAGAACCGCAGGAGCTCGCGCGCCTTCGCCATCGGATAGAACGCGGCGCCCCCGATCACTGTCGGCCCGACCGGGTGCAGCGCGAGCTCGAAGGACGTGACGACGCCGAAGTTCCCGCCTCCGCCCCGCAGGCCCCAGAAGAGCTCGTCGTTCTCCGTCTCGCTCACACGCACCAGGCGTCCGTCCGCCGTGACGAGATCGACCGAGCGGACGTTGTCGACGACAAGGCCGCACGACCGCATCAGCCAGCCGTAGCCGCCGCCGAGGGTCAGCCCGCCGACGGCCGTCGTCGAGATGCGGCCCCCGGTGGTCCCGAGGGCGTGCTCCTGGGTCGCGGCGTCGAGCGCGCGCCAGGTGACTCCGGGCTCGGCCCAGACGCGGCGGCGGCCGGGATCGACGGTCAGGCCGGCCAACGAAGACAGATCGAGCGTCAAGCCTCCGTCGCGAACCGCGAGACCGGCGGCATTGTGGCCGCTGCTGCGCACCGATATCGGGACGCCGACGTCGTGGGCGAACCGCAGGCCGTACGCGACATCGGCGGCGTCGGCACAGCGGAGCACCAGGCCCGGCCGCCGATCGTGGCGGCCGTTCCACACTCGCCGTGCATCGTCATACCCGTCATCGCCGGGACGCAGGAGCGCTCCGCGAACACGGTCACGCAGCGCTCCGACCAACGCGGCCTCGCCCGTGTTCTCAACTGAGGCCCGCATCGTCGCGATGGGCCCTGCCTAGCCTTGCGCGAACCCCAGCGTCTTCATCATCGGGGCGTCGAGGAGGCCGGTCTGCGCGAGCACTTCGAACACCGTCTGCGTCCCGTGGTTGTCGTAGTGTGAGACCATCTTTCCGTTCCGAAAGGTCACGACCTCGTAGCCGGTACAGGTCACCTTCTTCCCGGTCGCCGCACGGCCGAAGAGCTCGCCCTCGTGCGTCCCGGTCATCTCCCAGATCAGGATCACTTTGTTGCCTTCGGCGATGCACTCCTTGACCGTGTACTCGCCGTCCGGGAACGGGATTGGACCGGTCGCGCCGCCGCCCGACGTGCGCAGGATCTCGATCTCGAGGCGCTTGGCAGGCGCCATCTTCGACAGCTTCGGATCGGCTGGGAAGTTCGAGATCGAACGGGCCTTCGGGGAGAGCAACTTCGGGACGACAGATGGGTCGCGCTTGTTGAACGCCTCGAGCATTTGCAGCATTGCGGCCTTGTTCTTGTCCTGAACGGATTTGCCGACTGGTGGCATGACCACTCCTTGTTCGGAACGACAACCGGTGACGCTAGCCAGGCGTGGCACTCGGATCTTCTCAGGCGTTGCTCACCTCGGCGGGGGCGACGCATCGGCGAAGAGAGCAAGGCCCGAGAAGGCGCGCGCTTCCGATTCCGCTACGTTCGCGCTCTAGATGATCAAAGGAGCGCACGTCCTGATCTCGACCGCGCAGCCGGAAGCGGTGCGCGCGTTCTTCCGCGACGCGCTCGGCCTCCCCACCCTCGGCGAAGACTCATGGCCGGTGTTCGAGTTGCCGGCGACCGAGCTCGGCATACACGAGACCGAGGAGGCAGACCACGAGGGACGGGTGCAGTTCTATTTGATCTGCGACGACCTCGACGCAACCGTGGCAGAACTCACGACAAAGGGCGTCCAGTTCGCGGGTGAGCCGACAGACGAGGGGTTCGCCATGCAGATCCTGGTTCAGTTGCCCAACGGACTGACGCTGCCGATCTACCAGCCGCGATACCAATCGGTGATCGACGGAGCTTGACGACGCGATGAAGGTCCTCGTACTCGGAGGCACCGTATTCCTCGGACGCCATCTCGTCACCGCGGGCGTCGAACGCGGGTACGAGATCACGATCTTCAATCGCGGACGCCACACCCCGGAAGGGCCATTCCCGGAAGTCGAGCAGCTGCGAGGCGACCGCGACGGCGACCTCGACGCGCTCGACGGGCGGCGCTGGGATGCGGTGATCGACACCTCGGGGAACCAGCCAGACGCGGTCCGAGCCACCGCAGAACGCCTGGCGGATTCCGTCGACAACTACGCGTTCGTCTCGACCTTGGCCGTGTACCAGGGTTTCCCGCATGTTCGCGGCCTCGATGAGAATGCACCGTTGCGCACGCCCGACGACGCCACGACTCCGGAGACGGCCGCGCTGCACACGGCCGCGCTGCAGAAGGCCACGTGCGAACGCGCGCTCGTCGCCGTGTTGCCCGAACGGCATCTGATCGTGCGTGCCGGGTTTCTCGCCGGCCCGTACGACCCCACCGATCGCTTCACGTGTTGGCCTCGGCGGATCGCGGCGGGCGGGGAAGTGCTCGCCCCCGGCGACCCGAACGTCCCGGTTCAACTGATCGACGCGCGGGACCTTGCCGAGTGGATCCTCGTCGCCCTCGAAGTTGGATTGCACGGTGCCTACAACGCCACCGGGCCGGCATCACCGCTGACCATGCAGGCGCTTCTCGAGACCTGCCGCGACGCGACGGGCAGCGACGCGACGTTCACGTGGGTCGACGAACGGTTCCTGCTGTCGGCCGGTATCAAGCCGTGGATGGAACTTCCGGTGTGGATGCCCGGCGCGCCGGATGCCGGCACTGCGGACTGCCGCAAGGCGCTGCGCCACGAACTCGAGTTCCGACCGCTCGTGAAGACCGTTCAGGACACGCTGGCCTGGGATCGCTCCCGTCCGGAGTCGGCACCACGCCGCGCAGGCCTCGCACCCGAGCGTGAGGCGGAGGTGCTCGCGAGTTGGGCCGGCACGCGGTCCGAGGCCGCGGGCGTCCTCTGAGGCCGCGGCGACTGGGCAACGCCGGAGAAGTACCGCGAGGTGCGCGCTGCTTATGTTCGCGTCTCCAGTGACACAAGCCGGCCTCAACCTCGACACCATCGTGTTGTTCGTGTCCGACATGGTGGCGTCTCGCTCGTTCTACGAGCACACCCTCGGGCTCAAGGTGCTTGCGGTCGATTCGCACGCTGCGCTGTACTCGGCCGGGCACGTTCAGCTCTGCCTTCTGCCGGCCGCCGAGCATGGAGTTGTGCTCGCGGATGGGCTCGACAGGTCGGTCGATATCACCCTCATGGTCGACGACTTCGCCCGCTGTCATGACGCACTCGAGGCACGAGGCCTGCGGTTCTCCCGAACCCTCGAGTACTCGATCGGGATCACGGCCGACTTCTTCGACCCGGACGGTCATTGGTTCTCGCTGTACCAGGCCTCCGAGGGCGTCATGGGCCGGCCGAGCGGAGACGTGCTGAGGGCGCTTGCTCCACACGTAGAAGGCGCACGTGACGATCTTGCCGATGCCTTCGTCGCGTATCTGTTTTTGTTCTTCAGCGATCCGGAGGCCGCCGCGGACTTCTACGGCGACAGCCTGGCGCTCGACGTCATCGAGGGCGGAGCGTGCCGCCGGGTCCCGACCGATATCGAGAGCGGAGTCATCAAGTACGGCGTCGGCACGACGATGTTGACGACGCACCACGTTGACAGTGACGACAAGCGCTTTCGGGTCGCGACGGTTGGAACGGACGGCGTTGCGATGGCGTTCCAGGTCGCGGACATCGGACAGGCGGTAGCCGACTTGTCGGGGCGCGGAATCGTGTTCTCCGATCCGCCGTCCGACAGTCCAATCGGGCGCCTCGCACGATTCACCGATCCGGCCGGGCACGTCTTGCTGCTGCGAGAGGGCGAGCCGAGCATCGGTGCGGGCGTGTCCGCCCTCGCGACAGCCGATACATAACGGTTCTCGCGGCGTTGGATCTCAAGAAACTGCATCCCGACCTCGTGGCTCTCGCCGAACACGAGCCCGATGACGATGTCCGGCAGGCGGTCAAAGACCTTCGGGCCGCCGCCTTGGCGGCCACTACCGACAGCGAGGCCCAGAGCGAGTTCTGCAAGGCGTTCGTTGCGAGAGACGACGATGAGGTCGCGGACATGGTTCGCCATCTCGCCGGCACGGCGCCCCCGCCGATCGTCTCCGTCGTGCTGTCCATCATCCGGGACGCACTAGGGCAGGATCGCTACGAGCGCGCATTGCGGTCTGCGGGGCTCGCCAACTACGTGGACGTCCCGTATACCTCGACGGGGGCGGAGCTGACCGGAGAGGCGGAAGAGCGCTACGTCCTCGAGGTGCTCCGGAGCAAGAGGCTCTGGCGGTACGAGCTTCCTTCCACCAGGTCGTTCGTCGCGCGTTTCGAAGAGGCGGCGGAATCGCTGCTCGGCGTGAAGCACGTGCACGCGACGGTCTCCGGCTCGGCCGCGCTCACGGCGGGACTGCTTGCACTCGGTGTCGGCCCCGGAGACGAGGTCATCGTTCCTGCCGTGACGTGGGTGGGCTGCGCCGATGCCGTCATGCTCTGTGGCGCCGTACCCGTCATCGCGCAGGTGGACGAGACGCTCGGCATCTCCGTCGCCGACGTGGAGAAGAACATCACGGATCGCACACGAGCCGTGATGGCGGTCAGCCTCTTCGGAGCACCGTGCGACCTGGAGCCGCTGCGAGCGCTGGCCGATCGGCACGCGATTGCGGTGCTCGAGGACAACGCCCAGGCCGCCGGCGTGAGCTATCGCGGCCGCCGGCTGGGCGCGATCGGCGACGTCGCATCGTTCAGCACCAAGTTCATGAAGTTCATCGCCGCTGGAGATGGAGGCTTCCTGGCGACGAACTCGGACGCGGTCTACCAGTTCGCGGTCCACTACACGGGAGGCAGGACCTTCCCAGCGCGTAAGTCAACGCTTGCCGTGACGGATCGGGTCATGCCTGCGACCGGACTCCGTATGAACGAATTGACGGGAGCCGTGGCGTTGGCGCAGATCGAGCGCCTCGACCAGCTCCTCGGCCGTCTCCGCGAGGTACGAGACCTGATCTTCGAGCTGGCGGGGCCGCCGCGTACGTACCGCCGAGTCCAGGGGAATGATCCGTCGGGCGACTCGGGCTGGATGACGCCGCTCATCTTCTCCGACGAAGACGCGTGTCGTGCTTTCGCGCGAGCCGTCCGGGCGCGCGGGATCCGGCACGTGACCACGTCACGCGAACTATTCGCCGGAGGCGAGATCGAGCACTGCTATCGGGCGATGAGCACCGACCGCTATCTCCCCACGACCGGAGCGCACTGGGCGTCCGAATTCCGCGCCATGATCGCGCACGCCGGCATCGATCCGCGCAGCAATCCCTGGTCGCTCTCGCCCGGGCGCGACTACCCGCCGGGCTTCATGGACGAGAGCCTCTCACTCCTTCGGCGGATTGCATTTGTCCAGACGAACCCGCTGTTGGAGCCGCTGCACTGCGAAGCAATCGCGAGTGCCCTCAATGAGGCCGACGCGGAGTGCAGCACGAGCCTTTAACGAGCTCTTGCAGCGACGTCCTGGCGCCTCGACCGCGTGCTCCCCGCTCGTGCGCGCGTTGCGTCGAAGACGCTGTACTCAGAGCCACTGGATCCCTCAGCGCCGGGAGTCTGCGGCGAGAGCGACCGGAGCGCTTCCGCCGGCGGCGTGAGGCGAAAACGCCCTGCGCCATCCTCCGCGAAGATGCCGAACCCGGCAAGAGCACGCAGAAGTCGGTAGAGCGCTCCCGGGTGCACGTCGGCGAGGGCCGCGATCTCCTCGCTCCGCCTCGGCCCATCGACGAGCATGTCCGCGATCCCCAGCTTTGCGGCGACGTCGACCGCCTGCTGGACCTCGTGGTCGAGCGCCATCTGCGCGAGCGCAAGTCATGGGCCGACCGGCGTCGTGACGGCGACGATGTCGGCGAGCTGGATGAGCTGGATCGCACTGCGCGCGGCAACCCGGCGATCGGCATATTCCGGAAGGTCGGGCAAGACGCTCCAGAGCGCCTGGGCGATCTCGAGCATCGAGCGGAGCCGTTCGAAGTCGACGTGGTCGAGAGCGTCGTCCGCACACGCGCTGATCGCGAGGTCGAAGATCCCGATCGAGTCGCGGCGCTGTCTCCACAGCAGCGGAGCAGCCATGGACAGATACTGGTGCAGCCGTGCAAGCGCGACCGACTGGAGCACGAGTGGGCCGCCTGCCGGCGCGGTCGGCTCGGCCGGCGGCTCACCGCGCGCCATCCGGCTCGCCGTTTCACCGAGCACGCCCCGAAGCTGCTGCTCACCGATGCCGGCGAAGCTCGCGGCGCGGAGAACGTTGAAGAGTCCGCTCGGCTGCTGACCGTAAGGGAAATCCGACGCGTACAGGATCTGCTCCGGAGGGACGCGGCGGAAGAGATCCACGAGATCGAGCGCACTCCACGTGGACGTGTCGAAGAAGGCGCCAGGCGTACCGGCAAAGCGGCCCGCCAGGGCGTGGAGGTCGGCGACACCGGCGTGCGCGATGATCAGCTGGGCGCCGGGTTGCGCGTCGACGAGCCGACCGAGATCGTCTGCAACGGGTGGAAGACCCTGGCCGCCGTGGATCAGGATCGGGACGCCGTGCTCCGCCGCGACCGCGAAGACGGAAGCGAGGCGGTCATCGTCCAGGGCGAACGACTGCGCGCGCGGGTGGAGCTTGATGCCGCCTGCGCCGCGGGCCAGGCACCGGCGCGCCTCCGGCACCGGGTCATCGGCGAGGTCGAGCCGGGCGAACGGGATGATTCGGCCGCCCGAGCTCTGCGCGTGCTCGAGCGTGCGATCGTTACCCGCGCGAAAGGCAGGCTCCCGATCCGGCTCGTCCAGGCAGAAGGCGAACACCTGCGAGATCCCGTATCGATCAAGCACGCTCAGCAGCTCCGGCAACTCAGCGACCATGCCGTCGGCGTCGTTGCCGAGATGAACGTGCGCGTCGAAGAGGTAGGCGTCCACCGGAAGCGCAGACTCGACCTCGTCGTCGAACGCGTCGACGAGCGTGCGGGCTCGAACGACGAGCTCTCCGATCGTCTCGGCCTGCGGGTGTGCGGCCGACTGCGTCACGGCGTCAGGCGGCCTTCGACGATGCTGTAGCCGTGCTTCGTGGGCGCGATGTTCGCGAGCGAGAAGCCGGCCGACGCGAGCAGGGTCTGAAACTCCTCCTGCGTCCGCTCGCGCCCGTGGCAGCCGACCAGCATCAGCAGATCCATCAGTCTCGCCGGCGACGGAGCGTCCCCGGGTGGAACCACGAACTCGATCACCAGCAACCGCCCGTCCGAGCGCATGGCGTCGCGACAGTTCGCGAGGACGCGGGAGGCGTCGTCGTCGGAAAGCCCGTGCAGGACACTCTTGAGCAGGTACGCGTCGCCCGCAGGGACCGATTCGAAGATGTTTCCGGGAACGGCAGCGCAACGATTGGCCACGCCTGACTGCTCGAAACCTCGGCGCGCCCGATCGAGCACGCGCGGATGGTCGACGAGCACGCCGCGAAGCCCCGGCTGTTCGCGTACGAGCGCTGCGAGCATGTCGCCGCTGCCGCCGCCGACGTCGACCACCGTGTCCACGCCCGACATGTCCAGCGCGGCGATCGCGCGCGCGACGGGCGCGGTGTGCCGCGACATCATGTCGTCGAACACGGAGCCCGCCTCGGGATTCCGCCTAAGGTACTCGAAGAACTCCATGCCGAACAGCGACTCGAACGCCGGCGCGCCCGTGCGGACGCTGTCGTAGAGGCCTCCGAACGCGGAGTAACTGACGCCGCCGGACCATAGTGCGAACGCCTTGACCGATCCGGGCGTCTCGGACTGCAGCGGCTCCGCGAGTGGCGTGAGCGCGAAGCGCCCGTCCGCATCCTCCTCGAAGATTCCGAACCCGGCGAGCGCTCGGAGCAGCCGCGCGAGAGCCGACGGATCGGCGTCGGCCGCTCGGGCGAGCTCGTCCGCGGGCCTCGGGCCGTCGCGTAGCAGATCGGCGATGTCGAGCCTCGCCGCGACGTAGATTGCCTGCTGGAGCTGGTTTCCGAGCACCAACTGGGCGAGCGCGCGGGCGGGTGAGACCGGCGCCGCTGAGGTCGACGCCGCCGCCGGACCCGTCAGCTCGCGCTCGACGGCTTCAGTTGCCACGTAAGAGACCGTATGGATGCGCGCGCAGCCGCGGCTTCTCCCGTCTTGCTCATGTCAGCAATCGCCGAGAAGACTGCACGGCGCTCTGAACATACGGTTTGCCGATGAACGGGCCATCGTCGCTCGGCGACGCGCTCCTCGACGCCTGCACGCGCTCGCCGACGCGGGTCGCACTCGTGCACGAAGGCCGTGCGACCACGTTCGGAGATCTCCGCGACGCGGCGGCAGCGCTCGCCGTGGAGTACCGCGCCCGAGGCATCAAGTGCGGCGACCGAATCGTGTGCTCGGTCTCGAACCGGCCCGAGTACTTCGTCGCGCTTGGCGCAGCCTGGTGGACCGGTGCCGTCCACGTGTGCGCGGACTACCGGCTTACTGCCCGAGAGCTCGCGTACATCGTCCGAATGACCGAGGCGCGCTCGCTCGTCTACGAGGCACCGGCCGATGCGAGCGACGCGCACGCCGTGCCGCGCGCTCTGCTCCGAGACCATCCCGACCTCGACGTGCTCGTCGTCGACGACGGCCTTCCCGGGAGTACCGCCGCACCGGTCGACCCTGAGACGGCAGCGCCCGACGAACCCGCCGTCGTGTTCGTGACCTCGGGGACGACGGGCAGGCCCAAGGCGACCATCGGGTACCACGGCGACCTCGCGCGCCGGTGGCGCGGTCTCGGGCAGTGGCTCGGGTTCCGCGACGGCGACCGGCATCTCGCTCAGATGCCACTGTCGCACGGGTTCGGCCTGCTCTCGGCGATGGCAGGGCTGCTCGCGGACGGCGCGGTCGTCCTGGTCGATCGCTTCTCGGCGGCCGGCGTGCTCGAGGTGATCGAGCGAGACCGCGTGACCGTCATCGGCGGCGCCCCCGCCCACTTCCGGCTGATCCTGGCCCGGCTCGGAACGGAGCCGCGCGATGTCGGATCGCTCCGCCTCGGGATCGGGACGGCGGCCGCGTTCGAGCCGGCGCTCGTACAGGAGATCCAGACCGTCCTCGGGCTGAAGCTCGTCGTGCTCTACGGCTCGAGCGAGGGCATCGGTGTCGGGACGACCGATCAGGACGACGTCGCGCGCGGTGCGGTCGGGCGCCCCGCACCGGGCTCCGTCGAGATCGTCGCGTCCGACCGGACGCCTCTCCCGTTGGGCGAGGTCGGGGAGATCGCGTTCTCGCGGGCGGTCTTCCCGGTCCGGTACTGGGGTGATCAGGCCCCCGGCGGCCCGTGGTACTACTCCGGTGACCTCGGACGGCTCGACGACGAAGGACGGCTCTACGTGCACGGGAGGCTCAAGCACCAGATCGACCGCGGCGGGCTGAAGGTCGACCCGTCGGAGGTCGAGGCGGCGCTGATTCGAAGCGGACGCTTCGTCGACGCGGCCGTGCTCGGGCTCGCCGATCCGGTGGTGGGCGAGCGGGTCTGCGCGTGCGTCGTGCCGTTCGCCGGCGAGGTGCCCGCGCTGCGCGACCTGCGTCGCGTTCTTGCATACGACCTGGCGCCGCACAAGCTGCCCGAGGACCTTCGTGTCGTCGACGCGATCCCGCGCACACCGATCGGCAAGGTCGACCTCGGCGCCTTGCGCTCGACGCTCGACGCAGCTCACACCGAGAGTATTCGGACCCCCGTCGCATGACGAAGCAACCCGCAGGATACGAGACCTGGAATCGCTACTACCGCGCGCTCTGGGACCACTGCAAGGCGAAGCCCGGCGCGAAGGAGGAGCACCCCTGGGGCGACACGGTGTTCAAGGTTCGCAACAAGGGGTTCGCGTTCATGGGCCCGCACGGAGCCTCGGGCGGCGTGACGGTGAAGCCGCCGGCCGACGAGCGGGACGGGCTCCTCGAGTTGCCGTACATCACCAAGGCGGCGTACATCGGCCGGTACGGCTGGGTCCATGTCACCGTCACCAACAAGGAGTCGCTCCGGATCGCGCTGGAGCTCATCGACGAGACGTACGAGCAGTTCGCCCCGAAAGCGAAGTCGAAGCAGCCGGGCTAGCTGCGCAGCGTCCGGTCACGAGGAGTTGCGCCGCTTCGACAAGGTCATCGCGAACCCGCCCTTCTCGTCGAAGAATTGGGGCCACGAACGCTTCAAGAAGGCCGGCGATCCGTACGGCCGGATCAAGCACTTGCCGCCGAAGAGCCACGGCGAGCTCGCCTTTGTGCAGCACATGGTTGCTTTGCTCAACGATCGCGGCAAGTTGGCGGTTGTGTTGCCTGACGGCTCTTCTACCGGGAGGGCGCTGAGCTGTCCGTCCGCAAGGAGCTCGTTGACGCCGACCTCATCGAGGCGATCATTCAGCTGCCGAGCGATCTCTTCTATGGGGCGATGATCCCCGCGTGCATCCTTGTATGTAGTGAGTCGAAGGCGACTGATCGACGGGGGCGACTTTTGTTCATCGACGCGTCGCGTGATTTTCGAGCGACGTGATACCAAGAACGCTCCGACGGGCGCGGCCAGTCAGCGCGCGGTCGCTGCGTTCGTCGACGGCGCCGAAGAGGCGGGTTACACAGCCTGGGCAAGCGAAGGACGAGATCTCGCGTCGGGAATACAACCTCACAGTCTGGCGGTACGTCCGTATTGCCGAGACGAACGACGAGATCATCGACATCAGTGCGACTTCCGAGGTTCTCAAGAGGGCAATCGTCGAGAGCCAGCAATCGGACGCGCATGTTCTCGTGCTCCTCGATCGACTGAACACAGAAGCATGAACTCCGTCATGACGAAGTTTTGCTCGTCATCTGCCGGTGTGTGATGGCGCGGGAGGTAGTTGCACCGTGACGCGGAGCCCGCCGGCGGCGCGGGGTGTGAGGCTGAGGGTTCCGTCGTGTGCCTGTGTGATGCTCTTGACGATTGCCAGGCCGAGGCCGTCACCTGCGTGGTCGGCGCGTATGCGTTCGGTGCCGCGAAGAAACGGTTCGGCAAGAGTGGCGACCAACTGTGGGCTGAGCTTCTCGCCGGTGTTCTCGACGATGAGCACCGCACTCTTTGGGTGAACGCTGGTCGTGACCCACACGGTGCCGTGCTCAGGCAGGTTGTGGACGATCGCGTTGTGCACGAGGTTCGTGCTCAACTGCAGCAGGAGCGCGTGTGAGCCGATCGCGGTGGCCGGGTCGCCGGAGGTCTCGATGGTGAGGCCGCGTTTTTCTGCGAGGGGGAGCAGGGTTTCGGCGGCTTCTTCGGCGATGAGCGACAGGTCGACGTGTTCTCGCGTGAAAGACCGCTGGTCGGCGCGGCTGAGCAGGAGCAGTGCTTCGGTGAGGTCGATCGCTCGGGCGTTGACGGCGTGGAGGCGGTCGACGAGCTCGTCGTTGTCTCGGTTCTGATCGTTGCGCGCGACGTCGAGGAGTGTCTGCGTGATCGCCAGCGGGGTGCGCAGTTCGTGGGAGGCGTTGGACGCGAATCTCTGCTGTTCGGCGACGTGTGCCTCGAGCCGCGCGAGCATGGTGTCGAAAGCGTCGGCGAGCTCGCGAAACTCGTCCGTACGGCCTTTCAACCGGATCCGGTGGGAGAGCGACCCGTTCGCGGCCAGGCGTGTCGCGTCGGTGATGTGCGTCAGGGGGGCGAGCATGCGGCCGGCGAGCAGCCACCCTCCCAAGAGACCGAACACCAGCAAGAAGCTCATCACGATGGCCGCGGTCGGAGCAAAAGCCCGCCAGAGGTCGGCGTGGCTGCGCACCAAGAAGATCACACCAGGGTGCACACCACGCGAGAGGGAGAAGTACCCGACGGCGAGCAGCACGGCGCCTGCGAGCATGAGAAAGCCGGCGTAGCTGAGGGTGAGCTTGAGGCGGACGCTCAACCCGGGGGCTCTATCCACGCTCCGCTTCCTCACGCACGGTGTCTGCTTGCGTGTCGATGCGATACCCGGCGCCGGGCACCGTGGCGATGATCGACGGCTCGCCGAGGCGTTTGCGGAGTCCCGAGATCGTGATGCGCACGGCGTTCGTGAACGGGTCTGCGTTCGCGTCCCACCCTTGCGCCAAGAGCTCTTCGGCGCTGACGACGCCGCCCTCGGCGGCGACGAGGACTTCGAGCACTGCGAACTGCTTCCTGGTCAGGGCGACGTAGCGGCCGTCGCGGTAGACCTCGCGGCGGAACGGATCGAGCCGGAGACCCGCGATCTCTCGCACCGGCGGCCTGTTGTGCGCACGCCTTCGGTCGAGTGCTCTGAGCCGGAGCACGAGCTCTTGGAGCTCGAACGGCTTCGTGAGGTAGTCGTCGGCGCCGAGCTCGAATCCGGTGGCCTTGTCGTCGAGACGGTCGGCAGCGGTAAGCATGAGGATCGGCATGCCGCTGTCGGAGGCGACGATGCGTTCGGCGATCTCGTCGCCAGTCGGTCCGGGAATGTCCCGGTCGAGAACCGCGATGTCGTAGGCGTTGACCCGCAGCAGCTCCAGAGCGGTGTCGCCGTCACCTGCGATGTCTGCGGCGATCGCCTCGAGACGTAGGCCATCGCGAATGGCCTCTGCCATGAAGGGCTCATCCTCGACGATCAAGACCCGCATCCTCCGATGCTACGAGCTGGCGCATATCGCCGGCATATCGAAAACCCCATACGTGCCGGCAACACCCCGCTCCCTTGAATGGGGGCATGACCTACGGCGCGCCGGCACGAGCAACAACCCGTCGGATTCGCATTCGCTGGATCCGTATCGCCGGCCTGCTCGCCGCGATCGTCGCGATCGCAGCGATCCTCGGCCACCAGTTGTTCGCTTCCTCGTCCTCACCGGCCGCGTCACGCGTCGACCTTCTTCGCAGCGAGCTCCGTGATGCGCTTGGCGCAGCGCCGCCCAGCACGGTGTGGCCGGTCGACGGCCAAGCCGCCGTCCGCGTGGGCCACTCGCCGGTCCGGGCCGGTCCGAACCAGCACGCAGCTCCAATCGCCAGCCTCGCGAAGGTGATGACGGCCTATCTCGTGCTCCGTGACCACCCGCTCCGGCCTGACCAGGACGGCCCGGCGATCACGCTCACCGACGCTGATGCCGCCGACACCGACCGCCGGCGCGGGCAGGAAGAGTCGGTCGTGTCCATCGCCGCCGGAGAGCAGCTGACCGAACGGCAGGCGCTGCAGGCGCTGCTGCTGCCGTCGGCGAACAACATTGCCGCGGTTCTGGCGCTGTGGGACGCCGGCTCGGTGGATCGATTCGTTGCCCGGATGAATGCCGCCGCACGGTCGTTCGGCATGACCCACACCCGCTACACCGACCCGAGCGGCTACGACGACGCAACCGTGTCGACCGCCGCCGACCAGGTGCGCATTGTCGATCGGGCCATGCGCCTGCCGGTGTTCGCGAGCATCGTCGCGACACCGAGCGCGACGCTGCCGGTCGCAGGCACCGTGCACAACACCAACAGTTTGCTCGGGTACGACGGGTTTGTCGGCGTCAAGACCGGCTCGGACGACGCGGCCGGCGGCTGCTTCGCCTTCCGGGCCGTCCGCTGGATCGCCGGCGAGCGGACGACGATCACCGGGGTCGTGTTGGGCCAGCCCGGCGACGACCGGATCGCGGCGGGTCTTGCGGCCGCCGACGCCATGGTCGACCGCATCGCCGGTCATTCGCGGCGCCAAGTACCGGCTATTCCCGTTCTACGGCAACGAACCTTGGCACCAGGAACTGCGCCGCGAAGTCACTGATTGCGGCTGCACGCTCGGTACAGCCTTCTATCGGCGTTGATCTAACGCAGGTAACTACGGGTAACGGCCGCACCGGCCGACGCAACGAGAGCGACGGCTGTCGCCGACAAGACGCGTTGTAGTCGGCGGCGCTTCAGGTGCTTCTGCTGCTGCTCGTGCTGAACACAGAACTCGCCCATCGTCAGCGATCCGCAGTCTCGCCAACTACAAGAGTGAACCATTGGCACGAAAGACCTCCCCTTAGCGGCCGTTGGGCAGCCGAATTATCGCATGTGCCTTGCGAATCGCCTAATACGCAACCCCTCCGCTACGCCGCATCTCCGTGGCGCCGTCGTTTGAGCAGCCAGCGCACCAACTCGATCCCGCCTGCCACGGCGAACGCGACCGCGAGCGCAAGGAGCAGGCCCTGCCACGGCGCATGCTCGAAGGCACGACCGCCGAAGTATCCAAGCAGCGTCGCGTAGAGCGCCCAGACGAGCGCGGCCGCAGCATCGAACAGCGCGAAGCGGGGCCAGGGATACCCCAACGTTCCCGCGCTCAGCGTCACCGCCGTCCGTCCGCCCGGAATGAAACGACCGATCACGATCAACTCGCCGCCTCGCTCGTTGAGCTGGCGCTCGGCCCACTGGATCTGCTTGCGCCCACGCTCCCCGCTGAAGAAGCGCGCCTCGATCCGCCTACCGAAGCGGCGGCCCAGCAGGTAGGTGGTGTTGTCACCCGCGAACGCACCCGCCGCCGCCGCCAGGACGACCAACGGCACGCTCAGGTCGCCGGTGGACGCAACGACTCCGGCCGTGATCACGGAGCTCTCGCTCGGCACCAGCGGCACCAGCGCGTCGAGGAACGCGAGCACGAAGATGATCGCGTACGCCCACCCGGACGCATCGGACACCAGCTGCGTGAACTGGTTGAACAAGTACCAAGCCTAGGCGGCGCGAGACCCTCGGACGCGTTGCCAACGGCGCCCGGCTGCCATCGGCGGTGAGCTCACGGCTCGGTCGGCTCGGCGTAGAGGGCCCGTTCGGCGATGTCGACCAGGATCTCGGTCGCCCGGCGAGTCGAAAGGCTGCGGCCCGTAAAGAGAAGGTCGAAGCTCTCGAAGCTCGTCAGCATCCAGAGCACCCGCTCGGCGTCCGCGGGGGAGACGCCTTCGCGGAGCACTCCCTGCTCGGCGAGCCGGCCGGCCAGCCGCGCCATCCCGGCGGCGCGCTCCTCATCCATGCGGCGGACCACGCCGCCAACGGCCTGCTCGTCGAGCTGGGCCATCGAGCGCAGCGCGCGGTAGATATCGCGGTTTGCGGCCAGCATCTCGCCGGATGCACGGAAGCCGGCGCGTAGGTGATCGCGGGCGTCCGGCTGATGCTTGGCGTCGACGAGGCTCGCGTAGCCCGAGCGTGTCGCGAGCTCGCGACCGACGGCGTCGAAGAGTCCGGCACGCGAGCCGAAGATCGCGTAGACCGTCGAGCGCGCGACCCCGGCGTCGCGCGCGATCCGGTCGATCGCGATCCGCTCGGCGGGCGCGACGCGCAATCGATCGAAGACCGCGTCGATGATCCGCATCCGTGTGCGCTCGGCCTCTTCGGCCCGGGCGCGCTGTTCGTAAGGCCGAACCGTCACGAACGGGATCGTACCTTCATCGGACACATTGTTCGATTAATTGATAAGGTTCGCCGGTCGCCATGTCCGATGAAAGGTTGGAGGGATGATTCGCGAGGAGTTCGAGGTCGTTGTCGTGGGCGCCGGTCCGGCGGGCCTGGCGAGCGCCGTGACGCTTGGTTCATACGGGGTCGAGACGCTCGTCGTCGAACGGAGGGCGTCCGGATCGACGTTGCCGCGCGCGACGGTCGCGAGCACGGCCACGATGGAGCTGCTTCGCCGCTTCGGCCTCGAGGAAAAGGCGTGGGCGCGTTCGATCGACGTCGAGTGGCAGGCGTGGGCTTGCTCGACGCTCGCCGACGCGGATCACGGCCACGCGGTGGAGGTGGGCCTGCCGACGCGCGAGCAGGCGCTGCTCGTCAGCCCGACCTCGCCCGCCTGCCTTGCCCAGGACGAGCTCGAGCCGCTGCTGGAGGAGCACCTCGCCGCGGTCGAGAGCGTGGAGGTCGAGCGCGGCGTCGAGCTTGTGGCGCTGGAAAGGGCGAGCGACGGCGGTCACGTACTCACGGTCGTCGGTCCGGCCATGCGCCGCCGCGTCCGTGCCAGGTACGTGATCGGTGCCGACGGCGTGCGCAGCAGCGTGCGGGAGACGTGCGGGATCCAGTCCGAGCTTGACGAGAACGTTGCGGAACGTCTCGCGGTGGTGTTTCGAGGCCCGCTCTGGGAGCTCGTCCGCGAGCACCGCTTCGGCATCTACTTCCTCGACGGGGGCCGCAGCTTTCTTCCCGCCGGCAAGCCTGACCGCTGGGTGTTCGGGATGGAGTGGAACAGCAGGACGGCCGCGCATGCTGACGCGCTGACCACGGAGCAGATAACCCACTGGATACGCTGCGCGTCCGGCGAACCCGATCTGCAGATCGCGATCGAGCGCGCGATGCCGGTCGCGTTCGGGATCGGTCTCGCCGAGCGGTTCAGAGCGGGCGACGTCTTCCTCATCGGCGACGCAGCTCACCGTGTGACTCCGCGCGGCGGCACTGGGCTCAACACGGCGATCCGCGACGGCTTCGACATCGGCTGGAAACTCGCCTGGGTCCTGCGCGGCTGGGCCCACGAGCGGCTGCTCGAAAGCTACGAGCGCGAGCGTCGGCCCGTCGCCGAGTTCAATACGGAACGCTCCGCACGCGCCGACGGCTCGATCCTCGACACCGCGGTCGGCCTCAACGCAGACATCGGCGGTCGCGTCGCCCACGTCTGGGTGCCGCGCGACGGCCGCCTCGTCTCGACACTCGACCACCTCGGCGACGGCCTGACGCTGTTCATCGGCCCCGACGCGGACGACGTCATGCCGAGCGGCGACGCGTGCTCACCGCCTGTGACCACGGTGCGGCTCGACGCGATCGCCGCACGGGGCCTCGGGCTATCGCCGGAGGGAGCCCTGCTCACCAGGCCCGACGGCTTCCCGGTCCAGCTTCGAAACGCCCAACAGCCTGCGGTGCTCAGCCGGCTGCCGCGGAACGAGCGGCATGCCCTTTCAGTCTCGCGACGGTAGAAGCCGATCACCCTGCGGCCCACCCCTTGTGCCCTTCGTCATTCGCTCGCGCGGAGACACAATATGAGCCGGTGCTTCACGACCAGATCATCGCCCGAGTCATCGCGATCTACGAGGCGGGCGAGCTCGTGCGGGTCTGTGCCTGGTGCGGGCGAGTCAACCTCGACGACGAATGGTTCCCCATGCCCCAGGTAGCACTCGACGCGATCGATGTCCCAAACAGCACCTCGCACACGGTCTGTCCCGACTGCACGAAAGCAGTACTCGCCGAGGTGCGCGAGCGGAAGGCGAACGGCTAGTCCCCGACTCGGCTGGTAGGAGCCTGGGCGCCGTTGTACGTTGGCGATTCGGGGTCCGACGAAAGAGAGGCGAACATGCACGCGCTGATCGGGAGGGTCAAGATCAAGCCGGATCGGGCAGAGGAGGCGCTGTCGATGCTCAATGAGCGAGGGGTTGCGATGCTGCAGGGCATGGCGGGCTCTGCGGGCGGCTATTGGGCGCGGACACTCGAGGGCGACATCATTCAGCATTCCTTCTGGCTCTTCGACACGGAAGAAACGGCCCGCGCCGCCGAGGCGACCTTCAACGGGCTCCGGGACATGCCCGATGCGCCGGCGACGTTCGTGAGCGTTGATGTCTGCGAGGTCATCGGTCATGCGTAGGCCTACTACCGAAGCTCGGTTCCGTCGCGCACGGTGACGGTTCGGGGGCCGAACCGCACGACGGCCGACCACGGGATGACGTGCGAGGTCGTTCGCATCTTTGCTCCTTGCTGACCCTCGGCGAGTCCGATGCCGAAGTGCTCGAGGAGCGCGTGACGGCCGACGATCATGCCGGTGATGAGGAGCCGGTCGTCGCGTGTTTCGGCGCGGACGTCGTGCACGTGGCCGAGGCTGCGTCCCGATTCCGTGCGCACTTCGCGGTGGAGGAGCTCAGAGAGGCGCACTTCAGGCTCCGGGGATCCACTTGATGAGGCGCGAGGCGCGGTCGTCGCCGCGGCCGAGCCGCAGTTCCTGCGCGGTCCGCTTGAGCTTCACGACGGAGGAGACGTCGTCGACCTCGGCCCACGGAACGTGGACGGCGTTGCCGGTGAGCGCGGCGGCGATACGACCGAGGCGACCGCGGCTGCGCCACGCGTTGCCGCCGACGAGGATCTCGGTGACCTCGGGCTCGCCGTCGAGGAGCCCCGTGAGCTCGAGGTCGTCGGCGTTGCCGCAGTTGCGGCCTTCCGAGTCGACGAGCTGGTGGTCGAGTACCCCCAGGCCGAGGTCGATCTCGGTCTTCGTCATCCTTGGCCGCCGTTCGTGAGCAGCATCAAGGGGATCGCCGACAGCGCAATCGCGAGGATCACGACAAAGTACGCGGCGCCGAGCACATTCGAGAAGCGGCCGTTGCGATGGCGGCCCATGTATACCGGGTCGTTGGCGACGAGCAAGATCGGGAGGAAGGTGAGCGGCAGCGCAACGACCGAGAAGATCACGGAGTATTCGGTGATCTTGACGGGGTCGTACCCGGTCATGACGATCGCTGCGGCAAGCGCGAAGATCACGATCCACGAGAGCGCGAAGCGCGCCGCGTTGCTCGGCCGCTCTCGCTTCCCCCATTGCCAGCCGAAGAACTGCGAGACGTTGTAGGCGCCTGAGAAGCTCGTCTCGATCGCCGCTCCGCCGACAGCGAAGAGGATCCCGACGAGCGCGAGGAGCAGGCCGATCTTTCCGAGCACGGCTTGAACCCCGAGCGCCGGCGTGGCGAGGAACTGCGGACTGATCCCACGCGGCAGGAAGACCTTCGCGGCGAGAACCATCAAGGCGAACGACAGGAGCGCGCCGAGCCCGTAGCCGATCATCGAGGTGACCTTGTTCATGCGGAGATCCTTCGCGCCCCACTCGTCCTCGACCGCGCCGGAGGAGTAGAAGTAGACCTCGTAGGGCGTGAGCGCCGCCCCGAGCAGCCCGACCACGAAGTAGAGGTAGACGAGGCGGTTGCCGCTCGGCATGCTCGGCACGAAGCCGTGTGCGACGTGCCCCCAATTCGGGTGTGTCTTGATCGCCGCGACGACGAGCACGAGCAGGCAGCAACCGGCGTAACCGAAGAGGCGCTCGAGCCAGTCGAACGGCAATGACCATGAGATGACGAGCAGCCCGATGAGGGCGAGCAGGATCAAGAAGCGGTACGGCAGCCCGGAGAGCAGTTGCAGCACGATCGCAACGCCGCCGACCTCGGCTGCGCACGTCAAGAGGTTCACGATCTCGGATGCGATCAACGTGCCGAGTCCGGCGCTGAAGCCGACCCGCTCCCGCACCAGGTCGAAGACGGGTCGCCCGGAGATCGCCGCGACGCGTCCGCACATCTCCGAGTAGACGATGATCCCGACGACACCGATCACGACGACCCACATCAACTCGAACCCGAAGGTCGCGCCCGCCTGCGTGTTGAAGACGAGATCGCCGATGTCGACGAAACCGCCGATCGCAGACAGGATGCCGAGCGCGATCTGCAGGAATTGCTTCACAGACGCCTCCCGAGCCGGGAGGCACGTGCCGCCGCTCGGGCGAGCATGGACGCGAGCCGGCGCTGAATGGCGCGGTCGGAAGGCGAGTGTGAGACACGGTCGAGATCTCGGCCGACCCGGTCGGCAAGGCCGGCAAGCTGGTGGGCCTCGGTGCCTCGCCCCTTTGCGAACACCGCCGCGGACGAGCGCGCGGCAACCGCGAGCTCATGGGCGTGGACGCGCACGAACGTGGACGTGGAACGTCCACGCGCAGCGTCAGAGGCGAGGAGCGAGCCCTCGGCTGCGGTCGACTGCAGCGTCGTCGCTTCCTGTTGCAGCGCTTTCATGCCGGGCGCGCCCTGCCCGCCGCAACCGGCAAGCAGGAGCACACCTGCGAGCACCGCGCAGCGTCGTGCAGATGACGACGTCAGACGGTCCCGCCGGCGACCGCGAGGATCAAGAGGATGGGCACGGTCAACCAGACGGACGACATCGCGCGCCTCCCAACGTAGGAAACACCGGCTTGAGCGCAGCCGTCATTTACCGCCGGTGATCTCCCCAAACCTGACGAGCGTCGGATGCCGGGATGGGTTTGGGAGTTGGATTCTGGGGGACGTTTTGGGTCCTTCGTTATTGCTCACGTCTGCGGGGAGCGTTGATGAAGTTGAGTGTTCTGCGGCGCAAAGTGCTGTGTCTTTTGGGTTTGATCGCTCTCGGTAGCGGCGGAGCGGCCAGTGCTGGACTTGCGGGGCGACTTCCCAGCGGTCCGCGTCCGTCGGCGGGGCTGCCTACGCTCACTCAGACAACAGCCGTGTCGACTCCGGTCCTCACCGCCACCGTCTCGACGCCAACCGTGACGGTGCCGACGACTGCGCCGCCGCCTCCCGGTGTGACGACCATCGCCGTTCCAGTGGTCACGGCGACCGTGTCGACCCCGGTCGTCACGGCGACGGTGTCGACCCCCGTGGTCACCGCGACGGTGCCGAGGCCGGTTGTCACCGCGACGGTGCCGAGGCCGGTTGTCACGGCGACGGTGCCGAGGCCGGTGGTCACAGCGACGGTGCCTGTGGTTTCGGCTGCCGCGGTGATCTCCACGCCTCAGGCCACGTCGCGGGCGGTGACGACGAGCGTGCCGTCGGCGTCTGTGAAGGCGGTTCGTGTTCCGCCGGCTACGTCCGGGATGCATGCGCCAACGTCGATGCAGGGAGGCGTGGCTCGGCAAGTGGTCTCCGTGCCGGCGATAGCGGCGAGGGCCGGATCAGTCGCCGCCAGTCCCGGGGCGGCGACGTCCTTCGCGCCGTCCGTTTCTCCAACTGCGCCCGGACGGGCCGCCCCCGCGGCGAGCGTCATCGCCGGCGGGACTGCCGCTGCGGTGCACGGGCTCCTGTCTGCAGCCGCCCCTGCCCCGCTGTCAGTGGGTCAACGCCGTGCGGAAGCGGTGCACGGCTCCGCGGTTCCCGGCTCCGCCGCTGCCGAGCTTCGTCCGGCTGTCTCGAGTACGGCCTCGCCGATGTTCAGTGGCCGTTCCGGGGTCTTCACGGGTGGCCTTGCCGCGCTCGCGGCGCTCGCGGCGATGGGTGCTGTTGCTGCGGCTCGTTCGTCATCCGGTGCGGCGGTGCTTGGCGAGCTGGTCAGATTTCCATTCCCGCATTTCCGGGTGTTGCCTTGTCGCGCTGTCGACGCGGCACGACGTTTTTCGGCATTGGGGCTTGCAGCTGGGCCGGTGCCGAGGCGCGCGTCCGTGTCGACTCGCGGCGTGTTCCAGCCTCCGGCTGAGACGCCGCGCGTCGGCGGTCCGTCGGTCACTCGGGGGGCGATCGGTCGCGTAGGCCTCGCGGCCGCGCACGCGTCGAGCCTTGTGAAGGTGTTTGTGCTGACGATTCTCGTGGCGGCAAATGTCGTGGTGGTTGCGGTTCGTCGGAGGATCGGTCGGCTGAGCGAGAGGTGAGCTAGCTCGAGAACATTTCGACCAAGGAGAGTCTGATGAGTCGACTGGTCGTTGTTTGCGTCTTGGTGGTCGTGTGTAGCGCGGTCGCGTGGTTGCACACGTCTGCCGCGGCTGGCTCCGGCAAGAGTCCAGCTGTGTTGCGGGTCGGAGATACCGTGAGGATCGCCGGAACGAAGCTCGGTTGTGCCGTGGCGAAACGGCAGGGTGTCACCGTTGTCGAATGCGTTCCGTCGGTTCGGAAGCAAGGTTCGTACGCGACGCTGGCCGGGGACCAGAACGTTTCCGTCGTGCGGTTCGAGAACAACGGAGTTGCGCGCACCGTCTTCCATGCCCGCCAGCACTTGCCGAATCCAACGATCTGCCGGTGACATGTCAGGAAGGGCGACTGACAGCGAGGTTAGCCGGGCGGTCGAGACCTGCCAGATCGTATGGTGGTGCGGTTACGTCACGGGCCGATTCCAGGCAGTCGGCGCCAGCTCCTCCGAGCTGCCGCGCTTGATCGCTCAGTCGCCGCAGATCAGATGGCGCTCGTCGACGCCGCCAGGTCCCACCGAATCCGCCGTTGCGGCGCTCGAGTCATTGAAAGCCAGCCTTGTCGATGCCGGTTGGACGGTCGCAGCAACCGACGAAGAGAGCTGGTTCGGTCTCGCTCTTGCACGTCCCATCTCCGTCGGTGCGCATTCGTACGAAGCGGCCTTCGATGACACGATCGAGGACAGGGAAAACAATGCCGAGCGCCAGCTGCAGATCGACAGTGTGCTGATCGCGCAACTCCGATCGGAGCTCGAGAAGGCCAACCGCGAAACCGAAGCTCAGAGGCGTTACAGACTCGAGGCTGAGGCCGCCCAAAGGGTGCGAATCCCCAGGGTGGCTCCAGCGCCCCGCTCGACGAACTGGTGGCCCTTGCTCCTCGTCGCGTATGCAACCGTCGTCATCGGAACTGCGGCGATCTCCTATCTCGCGTTTCACTCCGCCTATGCCGTGCTCGTCGCCGCCCTGACGGCGGTCGCTCTCGCTGTGACAGCCGATAGCTGGCGCATCGCGCGCCGGCACACCGTCCGGACGCCGTGAGGCGAGCGTCGTGCGGTTCGGCTGGAACTCGTGCAGCCGGTCGTCCGTGCCGACGCACATGACCGCCGACTTGTGACGTTCGAGTCGGCTTGAGCCGGGCGCAGGGTCGTCGTACGGTGTATCGGTGGTGAGCGTCCGCTCAGCGTCCAATGTCCCCGAGGTGATCCAGCGGTTGCGCGCGATCGAGGCGGCTGCCCCCCGCTCGAACGGCGTTGCTTGCTTCGCTCGCCTCTATCGCGAGGTGACCGAGGGCGTGAACGCGAAGCTCGCGACGGGAGATTTCGCAGATCCGCAGTTTCTCGAACGCCTCGATGTCTGCTTTGCCAATCTCTTTTTTGCCGCGCACGACGCGTACAAGCGCGACCCGTCGAGCACTCCATCGGCATGGATGCCGTTGTTCGAGCAGCAATCGCGCCGCGGCATCGCACCGCTCCAGTTCGCACTTGCGGGCATGAACGCGCACATCAATCGCGACCTGCCTGTGGCGTTGGTTACGACGTGCGGGGAGCTAAAGCTCGAGCTGGCCGACGGCACGCCCGAACACGACGACTTCGTGCGGGTGAACACGCTGCTCGGTCAAGTCGAGGCAGCAGTCAAGCACTCCTACGTGTCTGGGTGGTTGGCGTCTGTTGACCGAATCGTCCACCGCTTCGACCGGATCGATGATGTCGTCGCGATGTGGAATGTGGGGCGGGCGCGGGACGCAGCGTGGACGAACGGGCAAGCGCTCTGGACGCTACGCGCGGAGCCATCGCTCGCCTCCGACTTCTTGCGCACGCTGGATCGCATGGTGGGGCTTGCAAGCCGCGGACTCCTCGTTCCGGCCGACTCGTTTCTGCGCAAGCTTGGCCGGCGACTGTTCCACTCTGTTTGACGCCGTCTGAAGACGTCTAACAGAGGTACAGGTATGAGCAAGCATGCGGTGGTGATCGCCGGAGGCGGTCCGACGGGGATGATGCTGGCGGCTGAGTTGGCGTTGGCGAAGGTCGATGTCGCAATCGTCGAGCGACGTCCCGATCACGTGCTCGTCGGCTCACGGGCCGGCGGGTTTCACTCACGCACGATCGAAGTTCTGGATCAGCGTGGGATCGCCGATCGGTTCCTCGCGGAAGGTCGGGTTGCTCAGGCCGCGAGCTTCGGCACGACCGTGTTGGACATGAGCGACTTCCCGACGCGCCATCCGTATTCGCTCTCGATCTGGCAGAACCAGATCGAGCGGATCATGGCCGCCTGGATCGCCGAGCTGCCGGTACGGATCTACTACGGATGTGAGGTGACGGGCTTCGCGCAGGACGACGACGGCGTGGATGTCGAACTGCTCGACGGCCGGTCGTTGCGGGCGCGGTATCTCGTCGGGTCCGACGGAGGACGCAGCGTCATTCGCCGTGCAGCCGGCATCGAGTTCCCGGGGTGGGATCCGACGAGGAGCAACCTGATCGCCGAGGTCGAGGTGACCGAGGAACCGCCGCGAGGCGTTCGCCACGACGCAATTGGCGTCCATGGTCTCCACACGATGGAGGACGGGAGGACGGTGCGGGTCGTCGTGACCGAGCGGCAGATCGGGCCGAGCAGCGAGCCCAGCCTGCGGGATCTGAGCGAGGCGCTCATCACGGTCTACGGGACCGACTTCGGGATCCACAGTCCCACGTGGATCTCCAGGTTCACCGACATGACACGGCAGGCAGCGGCCTATCGCACCGGACGAGTCCTCCTCGCCGGGGACTCGGCGCACGTGCATTACCCGGCGGGGGGACAGGGTCTCAGCCTCGGTGTGCAGGATGCGGTGAATCTCGGCTGGAAGCTGGCTCAGGTGGTTCACGAGACATCTCCGGAGAGCCTCCTGGATACGTATCAGGACGAGCGCCACCCGGTCGCTGCCCGCGCGCTTCAGTACACGATGGCTCAGGGTGCGCTCCAGCGTCAGGACGAGCGGATCAAGGCCCTGGTCGCTGTGTTGTCGGAGCTGGCAAGCATGGACGAGCCGCGCAAACGGCTTGCCGGGATCGTCTCCGGGTTGGACATTCACTACGACCTCGGCGAGGGACATCCGCTGCTCGGACGCCGCATGCCCGATCTCGATCTCGTGACCGCCGACGGACAGCTCCGAGTCTTCGAGTTGCTGCACGACGCCAAGCCGGTGCTGATCAACTTCGGCGATCCCGGCGGATTCGACATCACGCCATGGGCTGAACGGATCCAGCTGATCGATGCGGAATATGTCGGCCCGTGGGAGCTTCCGGTGCTTGGTGCAGTGTCTGCCCCCGACGCAGTGCTGATCCGGCCCGACGGATACGTCGCCTGGGTCGGAGACCGAGCCGATCTCGGACTCCCTGAAACGCTGACCACGTGGTTCGGACCGCCTGCTGCGACGTAGCTCACGGTAAGAACGCGCGCTCACGCGACACAAAGAAAGATATGCAGACAGCGCTCACACAGCCGGTCGACTCGCAGGAGGTCGTCGCCTGGCGACGTGACCAGCTCGCGCACTCGGGCTTCGCGCCGGTCATGGCGACACGTCTCGCCGGCGACCCTCGCTACGACCTGCATGCGCTGATCGAGTTGGTCGAGCGCGGTTGTCCGCCTGAGCTGGCCGTGAGGATCCTCGCGCCGGTCGAGGGATGGGACGAAGCGTGAGTGCTACCGTCGAGAGGGTGCCGATCGAACCCTTCGCGACGGCGCAGCATCAACCCCCTGCAGCCCCGATGGACCATGACTCCCGTGGCTGGCTCCAGGACCTGCGCGCGGAGGGATCCACGCGGGACGACGCAGTCGCGCGCTTGCATGCGCTGCTGCTGCGTGCAGCGCGCTTCGAGGTCGCCAGGCGCCGCGCTGCAATGCCACACCTGCGTGGCAATGAGCTCGATGAGATCGCACTCGAAGCGGCCGACGACGCGCTGATGAGCATCCTGAAGCGCCTCGACGACTTCCGCGGTGCGAGCCGGTTCACGACCTGGGCGTACAAGTTCGCGTTGCTCGAAGCGGCCGTAAAGCTGCGGAAGCGTGCCTGGCAAGGACGCGAAATCCCGCTCGAGCCCGACAACTGGGACATTTTCGCGAGCGGTGGACTCGGGCCGGCGGATAAAGCCGAGCAGTCCGAGCTGCTCCACGCTGTGCAGCAGGCGATCGACGTCGCGCTCACGGCGCATCAGCGCCGTGTGCTCGTCGCACTTGCGGTCAACGGCGCACCGATCGACGTCCTCGCCGAGCGTCTCGGCACCACGCGTGGCGCGCTGTACAAGACCTTGCACGACGCACGCCGCAAACTGCGCGCGCACCTTGCGAACGAAGGGTTCGAGCTGGACGGGGTATTCGAGGAGAACGGGCGATGAAACGACGCCACATGACACCTGCCTTCCGCCGGTTGCTCGGACCCGGCGAGCCCGAGCTCGGCTGTGAGGAGTGCTTCCAGCAACTCGATACCTACGTCGAGCTCGAGCTCTCGGGCGCCGACGCCGATCTCGCCGTCCCTGGGCTGCGTGCGCACCTGGACGGCTGCCCCGCCTGCCGCGAGGAACACGAGAGCCTGCGCGCCCTCGTCGGCAGCGAGTCGGCGCACTAGCCTGCGCAAGCTCGAAATCGCCGGCTACCTCAGCACCGACAAGACCGGCAATGGCGCCGCCTCGCACACCGCCGTTGCGCTGACCGAGCCGCGGTCGGGAGCGCTCGCCTTCGCGGCGCTCGCGATGTCGCATGACAGCGTCCCGTGTCGGTCTTCTTCGGCGGTCAACGTGTCTCGACACGACTGCAGGTGAGTCGAAGAAGTGTCTGACACCTGAAGTCATGAGTCGTCACACGTCGAGTTGGCGTCGGGTCTCCGGTTAAGGCTCCCGAAGTCGAGGACAGCCCTCTCAGCGCAGTTTCTGTGACACTCTCGCCGCGAAGTGTCTGACACCTTTACGCCTTGAGCCCTCGAAGGTGTCAGACACCTGCCTGGGCCGACGTCAATGTGATGGGCGACCGAGCAGCAAGTCCACGTCGTGCGCGCGGACCGCTAGAACCCCGGTTCCTTCGTCGAGCCGCGGTCACGTCGCGGCCGGAGCGGGGGCGAGCCGTGGAGCGCGGCGGCTTCTGACGCGGGGTATGCGCCCACCGGTGGAGCACCAGCAGCCGAGCAGAATGAGCGTGAGCCCGATGATCGTGGTTCCGTTCACGTGCTCGCCGAGCGTCGCGACGCCGAGAGCGACGGCGACCAGCGGGTTCAGGTAGGTGACGACGAGGCCGCGGCTCGGGCCGGCTTCTTTGATCAGGATGGTGTAGACGATGAGGCCGGCGACGGAGGTACCGGCGAGGCCGACGATCGCAAGCGACGCTGCAAGGCTCGGGACGGACGTCGGCGGTTTCGCTGCCGTCGCCGGTGCGATCATGATGCTCGAGAGGCCGAGCACGGCCCAGGTCGTCACGCGAGGATCGACGTCCAGCAGCCGCTGGTCGAGAATGAGCGGTGCAACGGCGTACGAAGCGGCCGCCGCGAGAACGGCGCCACCGCCGATCAGTTCCTGCGTTCCGACGGCGCCGACACCGACGAGCGCAGTCACGCCTGCGAAGCCGAGACCGAGGCCGGCGAGTCGCGCTCGTGTCACATGCTCGCCGGCGAAACGGATAGCCAGCACGACGACGAAGAGGGGCGACGCCGCGATGAGGATCGCCGTGAGCGATGACGAGATCCGTTGCTCTCCGAACGCCGTAAGCGGCATCGGCAGGACGACCTCGAAGACCGCGAAGGCGGCGAACCACGCGACCCTTCCGCGGACAGCGGCGATGGCCGAGCGGCTGCACACCGGCAGGAGGAACGCGAAGCCGAGCACGACGCGGGCCAGTGACAAGAACGCGGGTGATACGCCGTCGTCGACCGCGACCTTGACCAGGAGGTACGGGACGCCCCAGATGAGCACCATTGCCGTGAATGCGGCCCAAGCCCGGTTGGTCATGACTCGATCACCTCCGTGTCTTTCGCTCTCGTGTTCGTCGTCGAGAGTCAGACCGTTCGACGAACTGAAACTCAGCGGAGGTCTGTGGAGACGAGAACGTCCCGTCTCTGTCGGCGAGTTTGGATCGGTCGGCTCCCGGCAAATCAAGACGAATGCCTGGCACTGTCGGGAAGCTCACCGCGTTCGTCGCGCTCTGCGAGGCGCTGATCATGCAGATCGACGCGCTGGGAGACCTTCCCCACGCTGCACCGCTGCGGGAAGAACTGCGGGGTGCGTCCGACCGCGCTCGCGAGCAGCTTCGGTGGCTCAGAGAGCCTCTGGACTCACGACGGGGCGACCCTCCGTGGAGCAGGTGGTCCTCGCCGGCCTAGTCACGGGCAACCGCGCCCGCTAGAGGAAAGGCCCCCGAACCGAGGGCCTTTCATCGTTCGGCGCGACTCGCGTCGCCTCAGTCCGACGCGTCACGCTCCTCCTCGAGCTCGGCAAGCTCGATGGCAAGGCCGAGTGCGCGCACGATGTTCCCCGTTGCGGAGATGATGCGAGCGGTACCGACGATCGGCGCGACGGCGCAGAGCACACCCCGCACTTGCTCTGCGTCCACATCGACGTCGCCCGCGACGGTCAGGTTCGCGAGATAGGAAGCCGGCGCTGCGTCGACGGCGATCAACGCGGCGATTCGTGCGATCGCCAGGGTCTGCGCGTCGAGGCTCGAAGCCTCGATCGAATCGGCGGTCATGCTTGCGAGTAGATCGAGTACGGGTGTCGCGTCGGTTGTCTTGTCTGCCACTGCAGGGCTCCTCTCATGTGAGCTGGTCCGCGAGGCGCTGGAGCCGGCTCGTCGCTGGGTGACGCAATGGTCTCGGGGAGAGGGATGAGGCAGGCTCACCCGTGGGGAGTGAGAAACCGGCCATATCCGGATCGCGGTCTGCCTCGTTGTAGGCCCGAGGGGTCGAATCGTGTAACCCGAACGCAGGGGAGCAATTCGAATGAACGCTCGTAAAGTGATGCCGGCAGTAGCCGCGCTCGTCGGAGCCGCAGTCCTTGCGGGCCCCGCGGCGGCTCAGACCTTCCAGATCAACGTCACGATGACGGATACGGGGTGCAAGCTCGCGCTCACGTCGGCGAAGAAGCCGAACACGGCGATCGACTTCCACCTCAAGAACATGGGCAGCCAGGCCCACGGCCTCCTGATCTGGGGCGTCAAGTCGCACATCTTCGCTCCACAAAGCGAAGGCGACCTGCTCGTCAACTTCCACAAGCCCGGTGCGTTCCACTACGCCTGCACCACCGGGAACTACAAGCATCCCGTGCTGTTTGGCAAGGGCGTCTTCACGATCCGCAGCTAGGACGCTCGAGCAACCGTCGAGGCGGCCTTCGTGCCGCCTCGACGACTACGGCTCGCTACGGTTCGCCCGTGACAAACGATCCGACCGAGAGCGGGCTGAACGCCGGATGAGCGAGGTCATCGACCACGTTGGCATCCGCGCCAGCGACATGGCGGCGAGTCGGCGGATGTACGAGGCCGCGCTTGCGGAGCTTGGATTCGTCGTGCTCTCCGAAGGTGAGTTCGAAGGTGACGCCTACGCCTTGTTCGGGCGCGACAACAGCGATGACTTCTGCGTTCACGCGGTCGGTACCAAGCCCGGCCGCGACCGGGTGACGACCGGTGCGCACGTCGCGTTCTCCGCACGTGACGCCGATTCGGTGAGGCGCTGGCACGACGCTGCAGTGGGCCACGGCGGGACAGACATCGGACCTCCCGGCGTGCGCCCTGAGTACAGTGGCCACTACTACGCCGCGTTCGTTCTCGATCCAGACGGCAACAACGTCGAAGCGGTCTTCCACGCACCGACGGAGGTCGCCGCCGACTAGCTGCCCGGGCGAGCTACTGCGTCGAGCGCGTCCCGACCACCGCTCTCTATCCTGCGCACGTGAGGGCTGACCGGTACATCGGGGCCTCGGAGCTCGGTGTCGCCTTGTACCGCGGCGTCGCCGAGCTGCCGATCGTGAGCCCACACGGGCACATCGACGTGCGGCTCCTCGCCGATCAGGCGGCGCGGCTCGACCCGCCCGGCCGGCTCTTTGTCACCTCCGACCACTACGTCGTGCGCATGCTGTACTCGCAGGGGGTGCCGCTCGAGCGCGTCGGGCTTCACGCGCGTGACAGCGGCGAGGCCGACGTCGACGATCGCGCTGTCTGGCAGCTGCTTGCCGACAACGTGCATCTGTTTGCGCTGACGCCGACCGGGTTGTGGCTGCGCGAGACGCTCGCGACGGTGTTCGGGATCGAGGAGCCACTCGAGCCCCGCTCGGCGGACGCAATCTACGCGCTCGTGGAGGAGATGCTCGCAACGCCTGCGTTCGCTCCGCGGGCCCTGCTCGACCGGTTCCGCGTCGAGTGCCTCTCGACGACCGACGCCGCCGGCTCGTCGCTCGCAGAGCATCGTGCGCTCGCTGAGTTGGAGCCGGGGTTCCGCATCCGGCCGACCTTCCGTCCCGACGCGGTGGTGGCCCTCGACGCAGGCGGCTGGCGCGACGCGCTGTCCGAGCTCGAGGTCGCCGTCGACCGCGAGGTGGGCCACTACGCGTCGTTCGTCGAGGCTCTGGCCGAGCGCCGCGCGGCATTCAAGATGCTCGGCGCGACCGCGACCGATCACGCGGCAACGAGTGCCGACACCACGCGTCTCGCCGACCGCGAGGCCGCCCCGCTGTTCGCGAGGGCGCTGGCCGGCACCATTTCGTACGCCGATTCGAGGCGTTTCGAGGCACACATGCTCAACGAGTTCGCGCGGATGAGCAGCGAGGATGGACTCGTGATGCAGCTGCACGTCGGCAGCCTGCGCGATCACAACAGTCCGCTCGCTGCGAGGTTCGGTCGCGACATCGGCGCGGATATTCCCGTGGCTACCGACTGGACGCGCGGGCTGCGACCGTTGCTCGAGGCGTACGGCAACGAACCGGCGCTCGGCGTGATCCTCTTCACGCTCGACGAGAGCACGTACAGCCGTGAGCTCGCGCCGCTCGCCGGCCACTATCCCGCGGTTTCGCTCGGCTGTCCGTGGTGGTTCCACGACAGTCCAGACGGCATCGACCGGTTTCTCGACCGGGTCACCGAAACGGCGGGGCTGTACAACCTCGCCGGTTTCGTCGACGACGCACGCACGCTGACCGCGCTTCCCGCACGGCACGATCTCTGGCGCCGCCGCACGTGCGGCTGGCTCGCCCGGAAGGTCGAGGCAGGCTTCGTCGGCGAGGACGAGGCGCACCGCCTTGCGTCGGAGCTCGCCTACGGCCTCGTCCGTCGCGCGTACCGCGTCTAGACGCCGCTGAAGGCGTCGAAACCGCCGTCGATCGGGATGACGGCGCCGGTGACGAATGATGCAGCGGGGCTGCACAGCCAGATGACGGTGCCGGCGAGCTCGTCCGGCGCGCCGAAGCGCGCTGCCGGGGTCGACGCGACGATCCGCTTGCCACGGTCGCTCAGTTCGCCCGACGCGTCGAACAGGAGCGAGCGATTCTGCTCGCTGACGAAGAAGCCGGGCGCAATGGCGTTTGCGCGTATGCCGTGCGGTGCGAGCTCGACGGCGAGCCACCGCGTGAGGTTCTCGACTGCCGCCTTCGAAGCTCCATAACCGACGACGCGCGTGAGCGCACGGTGCGCGGCCAGCGACGAGACGTTCACGATCGAACGGGTTCGGGCGTCATCCGCGGAGTCGACCATGACGGCCCCGAAGACCTGCGTCGGCAACACTGTGCCGTTGAAGTTGAGCCGGACGACCTCGTCGAGCGCACTCGCGGGAAGCTCGAAGAACGACCCGTCGCCGACGGTCGCGGCGCGGACGTTGCCGCCCGCGGCGTTGACGAGGACATCCACGCGACCCCAGCGGTCGAGCACCGTGGTGCGGGCCTGCTCGAGCTGCGCGACGTCGAGCACGTCCGCCTCGAGGACGATCGCGCGGTCGCCGAGACTCTCCGCAAGCGCCTCGAGGGGCGAGCGCCGGCGTGCGAGGAGGCCGACCCGTGCGCCCGCCGCTGCGAGTCCCTGGGCGATCGCGCCGCCGAGCACTCCCGACGCGCCCGTCACAACGGCGACCTGGTCGTTGAGCCCGAACAGCTCGGACAAAGTGGCTGCCATGCCGGTGAGTCTTTCAGGCCTCATCCACGCGCGTCGTAAGGCGGGCCATCGCCTTCCACGAGGGCGAGGAGATAGACGAAGCGGCGTTGAAGACTCTCGTTCGCGCCGCCGTGGCCCCTGAACGAGTCCAAAGCCCAGCGCTAGATCCGGGCCACCGCGCAGCGGCGGCCCGGATCAGGAGCGAATCGCCGTGTCCGCACGGCTCTGGCGCCCGTTAGCGCCGGAACGCGCCTGCGGCGCAGGCTCCGTTCACCGTGCGTGCGTTGCCGTCGATGTCGATCGGCGCGAGCGCGCACTCCGCAGCCGGCACGAATGTGTCGGCCGGCGTCGGCGCCCCGTTGAGGTGCAGGTCGATGCCGGTTGCCGGAGCAAACGCGTTGCTCACAAACGGCGTCGCAGCGACCGTGTCCGTTGCTCCGCACGCCTTGCCCGTGCCGCCGAGCTGCCACACGTTGTACAGATAGGTGACGGTCGCCGGCCCCCAGGCAGTGCAGCCGGCGTTGTTCCCGGCCGTGTCCGTTACGAAGAGCGGCATCGCGTTGCCGACGAGAGTGAAGGTCGTGGACGGCCAGCACTGTCCGCAGCCGTTCGGTCCGATCAGCGTTCCGCCGCCGGAGTTGAAGGCGATCGTCCACGCGCCGGCAAATCCGTCGGTCGAACCGTTCGTGGACCCGCTCGCCCGGATGTAGATGCCCTTGTTTCCGCAGCCCCCGGCCACGGTCGAGATCGCGTTTCCGATGACGGCGACATTGCGGTTCAGCGAGTTGTTCGAGATCTCGAAGAAGATCGCCTGGCACTCGACGCCGTAGAGACGGTTGCGACTGATCGTGGCACCGTCCACGCCCCAGATCTGGATGCCGTCGGCGTGACAGCCGGCTGCGTTCGAGCAGGACGTGTCAGGGCACGCACCGTGGCCGCCGGATGGCCAGAGCGCGCAGTCGCGGACGGTGTACTGGATCAGGTTGTCGGTGATCGTGAGGTGGCACACCTGCGTGGTGCACGACGCGACTGCGGAGTTCGGCTTCCCGATTCGAATCCCATTCGGGGTTACGCCGTTGCCGCCGTTGTAGCCGCAGCACGACGGACCGATGACGTTGCCGGTGATCGCGATGTAGTCGCCGACGGAGAACTGGACGAGCGGCCCGTCCACCTTCTGGTCGACGTCGATGCTGTTGTTGCTCACCGTGACGTGGTTGTTGCCGATCCCGGTGGCGATCGACCCGCGCACGAGCCCGTTGACCGTCAGGCTGTCGAGCGTCACGTAACTGACGCCGCTCCCGAGCGTCACCGCTGCGCCACCATTCGCGTTGATGCTTGCGCAGCGCCCGGCCTCTGACGCGAAGGTCGTCGTGCCGGACTTGCGGCTCGTCGTCAGCGTCTGGGGTGCGTAGCTCCCGCAATGCAGACGCACGGTCGCGCCGGAGAGCGGTGCGGCCGCGAGCGCTGCCTGCATCGTGCTGCACGCCGTGGCGGGGTTGTATGAGACGGGCGTGGCCGAATACGGGCACGTTCCCGCGTTGCCAACCCACAGATTCGCGAGCCCAGGCGGTGAATTGGGCGGAGGTGTCGTCGTCACGGTCGTGCCTGTCTGCGTTGGGACTCCTGGTGCGCCTTCCGTCCTTCCCGGTGCGGTCTGCTTCTCGGTCGAGCCCTTCGGCGGGCATCCCTTGTCCGAGGAGGCGGGCACCGTCACGGTCTTTTGCGACTTGCCCGTTTCGTTGTGGGTCGACGTCGAGCCGCAGCCCGCGTGCGCTCCTGTATCGCCCACGGCGAGGCCGGCGAACACGCCGCCGGCCGCGACCACACTGATTGCGAGAAGACCGGCCAAACGCCTCATGCGATCGTCACCTCCGCGAAGTCAGGGACATCCGACGAAGTCACCGATCGGTCGTTACGTGCTTCTCGATCGGCAGCGAAGCGGGGAGCGTACAACGCCGATCGGCCGACGCGGCTCGGTTGTGCTGCGTGCGCGTCGCAGACGGCGCCGACTCCACGCCGTCCGCGCATTGCGTGTTGACTCAGGTCGACGCGCTCGGCAAGAACGTCGGCAGGCCGGGCGGACCCGGCGGGATCATGGTCGGGTCGGCGAAGATCGCGCGGATGTCGCCGTCGATCACCCTCGCCGAGAGCGGCGGGAGCGTACAACCTCCGGGGCAGCCTGGGAACGAGCATCCGCCGGGGCAGCCGGCGCGAGGGAGTAGACCGGAGAGTGCACCGACCTGGTAGTCGACGAGCACCAACAGATACTCGGACGCGCTGTACGCGAACGACGGAACGCATGCAACGGCACACGGGCCGGGTGGATGGAACGCCTGAGAGAGCACGACCTCCGCGGCCAGCAGCCGAGTGACTTGCGAGGACGCGCCGGAGCCGGCGATGTCGGCCTGCAAGCCGACGTAGCCGCCCGACACGACGCAGAGGTCGCCGGTACAGACGGTCGCAGCTGACGCCGGACCGACTCCGGCGGAAACACCGAGCGAGACGAGGAAGGCGACGAGAACGAAGCGGAGCCGCACGGGGGACCTGCTTTCTTCCGGATCGACCGGAATTCGGGAGTGAGGGAGAAGCCGGCGAGCTCGTTGCGGCTCAGTGTCCCGGCACCTTCGGTCCCCACTCGAAGAACGGATCGTTGTGGGGCGGTTGCATGCAGGCGCCGGAGTAGAGGAGCTTGTCTCCGGAGTCCGCGGTCGCGAACGAGAGACATCTGTAGCCGCGCGGGCCCTTGATGTGGCCGTTGTTCGCCTGCCGGGTGAAGCTGGAGACCAGGCTGCGCACCGACGAGCAGGACATATTTCGCGCTTTGAGGGTGTACTTGTCGCCGGAAATGCTGCCGCTCGGAACTCCCGCGCGAATGCGCCAGGAGGCGCCGGTGATCACGAGCGTGCACTGGGTACGCGCCGGAGCCGTTCTTGCTTCGGAGGCGGTGGCGTGCATCGGGCGCGCCTGCACGCTCGCCACGGAGACGAGAGCTGCCGCGCATGCGAGCGCGAGCATGGTGGTGCGTCGGAGGCGGCCGGTAGTCGGCTTGTTCATGGTCAGTCCCTTCGAGTGTCCGCCGGGCAGGCTGCCGCGGCGGCTGCTGCGCATTCAGTGGTTCGCATCTCTCGACGACGCTAGATCCGAACCGAGCAGGGCGCAGCAGGTGTTTCCCTCGATAACCCGCTCGCATCACACGTTGCGGGTGACCCGCGCTCATCCCGCCTCGTTCGACCATCCGGACAGTCGTCGAAAGGAGCGAGTCGGTGAACGTCGGGAAGATCATCCGCATGGTCAGGGTCGAACCGGCGAAGATCCCGGTTCCGAAGCGGAGTGCCGGGACAACGCCGGAGGCAAGGCAGGAGCGACGCGAACCGCTCGGCAGTTCGGCTCGTCGGTGATTCGGCTCAGACGATTCGCATCGGATGGACGGCGCTCGGCAACACGTCCGTCGTTCGCGACCGGCCCCTCAGCGAGCTCGGCAAACCTGATCGTCGGTTGGCGCGCGTGGAGCGTCGTCGGGATCGGGTCGCGGTTTCGGCTGATCAGCTTGTTCAGACCAACGGTGTGGGAGCCCGAGCAGATGATGCGGGCGAGCTGCATGCGCGCTGGATATCGGCTCAGAAACCGTGGGTGGCTCCATCACGACGCTCCCCATGCCGGCTGCCAGTGCGGCATCTACGCCGCCGACAGCGCTGCGACGGCGGTCGGCCTCGCGACCGAACGAGGTCACGACGACCCGCGGGTGTTCGGGCGCGTCGCGCTCTGGGGCCTCGTCGCCGAGTGCGAGTACGGCTGGAAGGCGTCGAATGCGTATCCCAGCGAGATCGTGATACCCGAGCGGTGGTTTCGCTCGGGCCGCGGTCCGGCGCTCGAGGCGGTTGCTCTCGACCTCACGGACTACGGCGTGCCCGTGTCGCTCGCAGACCGGGATGCGATCGCTTCTCTCACAGAGGCCGGCTGACTCGAACCGGCTCGCGAACGGAGGTCAGGGCTGCGGGCCGCCCGCCTGCAGGGGACGCGTACCGATACGACCGGCATCGTCGACGCTCACGAGCATGAGCTCGCCGCCGCGGCTGAGCACGGTCGAGTCGGCCGTCTGACCGTCGATCGCCCAACCCTGCGTCACCCAGCCTCGGACAGCATCGTCGAGCCGCCTCCGTCGTTCGTCGGGAGAGACCGTCGACCGGCCGCCGCGACGCGTCAGCAGGACGACCGCAAGCACGATGAGGCCGACTGCGAGGATGCCGATAACCGCCCAGGCCCAGCCGGGGACGTCATTCGAACTCGACTCAGACGCCGTCGTGGTCGGCGGCGGAGCGATGATCTTGCGGGTCGTCGTCTGTTGGAGCGTCGTGGTCGTGAGGACGGTCGTGGCGGGTGACGACGACGTCTCTGTAGTCGTGGTCAGTTCGGTTGACGTCTCGGTCGTGGTCGTGTCTGCCGCGCGTCCGCCCGCGGCAACCGCGCTGGCGAGGAGCACGCCTGCCGCGAAGAGGGCGGCAAGCGCCGCTGCTTTTCGTATGCGCACAGCGCCAGACCCCCAACGTCACGCGCGGACGGCGTGTCTCCGGCCGGCTCGGATGTCGATCGGCTTCGACTGGCCGCCTTCGGCGTCGGAGCCCCGCATCGTGTAGGCGCGCCCGTCGATCTTCACGTTCAGCTCTGAGCCGGGTTTCTGCTCGAGCCAGCTGTGGAGCGCGACGTAGACCTCGATCGCGGCCGGGTCGGTGGGCGCTGGGTCGATGACGATCCCGTTCTCGGGCGGAAGTGCCGGTCGCGCGTCGATCGAACGCTCGCGCAGGAACACGAGCAGCGGCATGCCCTGATGCCAGTCCTCGAGTGCGATCTCGATCTCGGTGATCATGGTCTCACCCTCCATGAGCCCGGGGTGAGCGTTCCTCCCCCTCGCAGGAGGAGTTGTGCGCGACGGCCATCCTGACCGGGTGATGCCGGTCGACTCGAGCCTCCACGGGAATGGCCCGCGGCCGCATCACCCCGCTGGAGTGACGGTACGTCACCCGAGTTCGGCCGATTGTCGAAGGACGATGAAGGTCATCAGCGAGGGGATGGTGGGTATCGCCGGTGGCACGTTCCGCATGGGCGACGATCGCTTCTACCCCGAGGAAGGCCCCGTCCGGGAGGTCGAGGTCGATCCGTTCCGGATCGATTCGCATCCCGTCACGGCGGCGGAGTTTCGCCGCTTCGTCCGCGAGACCGACTATGTGACGCTGGCGGAGCGCGAGCTCGATCCGGGCGACTATCCCGACGCCGACCCGGATCTCCTCGTTCCGGGCTCGCTCGTGTTCCGGCGGACCGCCGGCCCCGTCGATCTGCGCGACGTGCGGAACTGGTGGGCCTATGTTCCCGGCGCGCACTGGCGGCGTCCGGCGGGGAAGGGGAGCACGATCAACGGGCGCGACCTGCATCCTGTCGTGCACGTCGCGTACGAAGATGCTGCGGCCTACGCCCGTTGGATCGGGAAGGAGCTTCCGACGGAGGCGGAATGGGAGTTCGCGGCACGCGGCGGGCTCGACGGTGCGCCCTTCGCGTGGGGCGATGAGCACTTTCCGGGCGGCCGACCCGTTGCGAACACGTGGCAGGGCGAGTTCCCCTGGCAGAACGAGAAGCTCGACGGCTACGAGGGAACGTCACCCGTCGGTGCGTTTCCGCCGAACGGCTATGGGCTCTACGACATGTGCGGGAACGTCTGGGAGTGGACGTCGGACTGGTTCGCGATGCCGGACCAGCCTGCGCCGCGCGCGTGTTGCGCACCGCCTGTCGCCGCCGGTGAGCGTTTCCCGCGGAGGATCATCAAAGGCGGGTCGCACCTCTGCGCGCCGAACTACTGCCTGCGCTACCGGCCGGCGGCGCGTCAGGGCGAAGCGGTGGATACGTCGACGTCGCACATCGGCTTTCGCTGCATCACACGCGACTGACGGTTTACCGACTTACGCCGTACGCAGCGGCGGCGCGTCGTGCGGCCGCCAGAGCGCAAATGCGATGTCGAGCACGAAATTGACGATGCCGACTGCAAGCGTTGCCCACACGAGCGCCCAGAAGCCCTCGATGTCGAAGCCGGGGACGAGCGCGTCCGTGAGATAGAGCATCAGCATCGACACGCCGAACCACGCGAGCCCGAGCGTCACGACTGCGAGCGGCAGCGTGACGAGCCGAAGCAACGGCTTCAGCAGGGTGTTGAGAATCCCGAAGATCGCCGCCGCCGCAAGGAGCTGTCCCGTCGTTCCGCCGTTGACGTCGTTGAAGATCCACGCGACGAGCCCGAGCACGACCGCGTTCGTCAGCCAGGACACGCACAGATACGCGAGGAAGCGCATCCGCTAGTCGGTGGCGCTGCGCACCTGGAACGCGAGGACGATGTCGGCGATGCCGCGTAGCAGCGCGCTTGCGCCGATCCAGACGACGAGGAGCACGGCGCGATGGCCGAAGTCGCCGGCGGCCCAGAAGCCGACCGCGATCTGGAGCACGCCGATCAGGATCGTCAGCCACCGGTTGCCGTCGATCCCGGCGATTCCCATGATCACGTCGAGGATTCCCTTCAGGATGAAGGCGAAGCTCATGACAGCGGCCAGCGCTACAAAGGTGTTGCCGGGATGGACGAACGCGACGATGCCGATCACGACGAGAGCGAGCGCGAGCGCGAAGCGCGCGACCTTCGCCCAACCGCTATCGGTGACAAATGCGGCCACGAGCTCGGTGGCCGCGAAGCCGAACATCGCGATGCCGAAGAGGATCGAGATCGCGGAGACCGTCGTCCAGTCGAAGCGGAGGATGATGATGGAGAAGAGGATCCAGGCCGTTCCCGTGACGAGCAGGATCCACCACCAGCGCGCGGCATCTACAGCTTCGCGGCTGCTCTCCATGACGGTCGTGGCCATGGGGCCGAGTGTCGTGGGGCTTGGGGTGACCATCCGTCACCCCCATCGGGTGACGCTCTGCGCGAGGACCGGAATGCTTCACCCCAGGTGAGTGACGGCGCTTCACCCGGTTTGCGACGAGGTTCGTACCATGACGTCAACCGACGATGGGCCTCGGCAATCCCCGGTTGCGTTGAGGCCGATCGACGCGGACGACAGCGATCTGCCGCCGCGGCGGTTGCTCGTCATTGTCTTCAAGAACGACGCGAGCGCCCATGCGGCGCTCGGTGATGTCAAGCAGCTCGTTGCGCGGGGCAAGCTCGAGGTCGAGGACACCTGCGTCGTCGTGCGACGAGAGGACAACATGCTCGACATCACGGAGACGGCGGACATGGGCGCGACGGGCGGCGCGTTGGGGGGTGGCCTTGCCGGCGCGCTCGTGGGTGTGCTCGCACTCGTGCCGGTCGCGGGACTGGCGGTCGGAGCAGCGATGTGCGGATTCCTTGCGCGTCACCACGACTACGGGATCGATCGCGACTTCCAGCGGCGTATGGCCGAGGAGCTCAAGCCTGGCACGGCTGCTCTCGTCACCGTCGTTGAGTCCGGCGACGTCGACGCCACCCTCGCAGCGGTCGCGTCCTGGCGTGCGCAGGTCGTCGCGACCGATCTCGACGAGGAGGTCGCGGAAGAGTTGCGCGACGTCCTGACTGCCGGCAGCCGCTGAGCGACCCGCCTCAGTGGAGGCTGATCTGCACGAGGCGGCGAGTCGAGAAGCCGCCGAGGATGTCCTCGTCCGAGTTGCCCGGCCCACGTGCTCGCACCTGCATCACGAGCGCCCCGCTGTGCGGCAGGCTCTTCGTCGTCTTGATCTGAAGCGTCGCCCAGCCGTCGCTGCCCGTCGGCGTCTCGGGTGCCTGGACGACCCAGTTGTACGGGATGCCCGTCACCTTGACGAGAGCGCCGCTCACGACCTTCGTGGTCCCCTCGAGCTCGACCCTGACGCGCATCGTGAACACGCCGCCGGGATTACCGAAGGTGCTCGGGCTGTACTTCACGTCGCTGATCAGCAGGTGATCGGGATGCGCGACAAGCGACGTGACGGGGACAGCCTTCGAGTTCCCGCCGCCGCCGCCGCCGCCGGAGGCCGACACGGCGACGGCTTTCGAGGTCGCCGTCGTCTTTCCCACGGTGTTCGACGCCGTGACGAGCGCCCGCAACTGCTCACTGGCATCTGCGGCGACGACGAGGTAACTGCTCGACGTCGCGCCTGAAATCGAGGTACACGACGAGCCGCCCGACGGGCAGCGCTCCCACTGATACGAGAAGCCGTCCGTGACGGCGCCCGTCCATTCACCCGTCGATACGGTGAGCCGGGAACCCACGGCCGCCGTTCCGACGATCACAGGCAGGCTGGTGTTCACGGGAGGAGTGCTCTTCGCCGCGACTTGCGCGGAGAGGTTCGAGTAGGTCGAGCCGGAGCCTGCGCTGTTCGTCGCGACTACCTGGTACCGGACCTTCGCACCGACGTCGGCGTGCACGAGGACCAGCGTCTTCGACTGGGCACCGGCGATGTCGACGCAGGACGAGCCCGTGCACCGCTGCCACTGATACGCAAACGACAGTCGGCCCGGATCCGGTCCAGGTGCCGTTCTGCGCGGTCAGTTTCTGGCCCTCAACGGGATTTCCCTTCGGCGAGGGCTGCGCGCTGGGCGCAGGCGCAGATCCGGGCTTCGCGATGACGCCGCTCGGTGCAGAGAGTGCCTGCCCCGACCCGTCTGCGTTCGTCGCGGTGACCCTCGTTCGAACGGTCTTGCCGACGTCCGAACTGGTGAGCTGATACGTCGCACCGGTCGTGCCCGAGATCGTGCCGCAGTTGGTGCCTGACGCGTCGCAGCGTTGCCACGCATACACGAACGAGATCGGCGTTGCGCCTCCCCAGGAGCCGCTCGACGACGTGAGCGTCTGCCCTTCGCGCGCGGTGCCGCTGATCGTAGGCGGCGATGCGTTGACGGGTGGAGCGGCCTTCGATCCTGCGTCGGCCAATGACGTGAGCAGGAGACCGGCGATAACGGCGGCGCTCAAGGACCACACTCTGATCGCTCGGCTGCTCACGATCGAAACGCTCGCCGTCGATGGGGTGAGTCTCCTTCACCCACAGCGAGTGGGGCGGCGACATCTTCGAGTCCGAGCCACTCCGGGCGCATGCGCTTTCGTCATCCTGGTCGGGTGGCGGCACGTCACCCGGGCGGCGTCGATGTTCGTGCGATGACCGGTCCGCTACGCCGTGGGTAACGCATTCGGCCAGGTGCTCCCGTTGGCCGTCGGCGTCGCCGTGAGCCCGTTGCCGATCGTCGCTGTCGTCCTGATGCTCGTCACGCCGCGCGGCAGGGTCAACGGGCCTGCGTTCGTCATCGGCTGGATCGTCGGCCTCGCCGTCGTCGGGACGGTCGTGCTCGCCGTCGCAGGCGGAGCCGGCGCGCAAACGGGAACGGAGCCTGCGACGTGGGTGAATATCCTGAAGCTCGTCTTCGGGCTCGCGCTGCTCCTCATCGCGGTCAAGCAGTGGCGCGGGCGGCCGCACGACGGCGAGGGCGGGGGAATGCCGAAGTGGATGGGCGCACTCGACACCTTCACTCCGATCAAGGCGGTCGGTGCCGGCGCGCTGTTCTCGGGCCTGAACCCGAAGAACCTGCTGCTGGCGGTGTCGGCCGGGGCGACGATCGCGGCCACCGGGATCGACACGGGTCAGCAGGTCGCTGTCTACACCGCGTTCGCGTTGATCGCCACGCTCGGCGTCGGCGCGCCCGTGGCCATCTTCTTCGTCATGGGCGAGCGCTCGCGCACGCTGCTGGCCGGCATGAAGGATTGGCTCGCCGCCAACAACGCGGTGATCATGGCCGTCCTCCTACTGGTGATCGGCACCAAGCTGATCGGCGAGGCGATCAGCGGCTTCTCGACCTGAACCCGGCGGGCTCTACGCTGCCGTCACACCGTTGATCGGCGTTCGACGGGTGAGGGGCGTCACTCCTGTCGGGTGATGCCCCGTCACCCGTTGGCGGCGCAGCGTAAACGAGTGGTGGGGAGCCAGTACGAGATCCGTGTCAGGGGCAGAGTGGGCAAGAGCCTGCTGTCGGGGTTCGACGGGTTCGACGCCGAGGTGGAGCCCGCCGAGACCATTCTCAGAGGCGCGATCAGCGATCAGGCCGCCCTGCACGGGGTGCTCGATCGCATTCAGGGGCTTGGCCTCGAGCTCGTCGAGGTGAGGCGCCTCGACCGCAACCGCCGCTCGCGCGACTTGGACGACGGCCCCTCGGGCTGAGAGACCACCCGCACGGACTGGTGTGAGCCGAAGGGGGCAGACACCGGCGCGCACCATTGTGGCTAACCCGATCCGGGTGGGACGGTATGCGCAGGATGACGCGGTCAGGTGCCACGCTCGTTCTGCAACCGGCCGAGAATGAGCTGGACGTTCTCCCTGCGCCGGCCCGCCTCTTTCGGCCTCGGCTCGGGCGGCATATCGTCGATCGGCCGCGTTTGCACGGGTTGCTCGACGCCGGCGCGTCGAGCAGGCTCACACTCGTCTCGGCGCCGCCCGGTGCCGGGAAGACCGTCGCCCTCGTCACCTGGCTTGCGGCGCGACCCGAGCGCGAGCCGGTCGCGTGGCTCTCACTCAGCGACCGCGACGACAATCCGCGCACGTTCTGGCATCGCATTGCGGTCGCCGTCGCCACGGGACGCGGCACCGCGGTCCCGGCGGACGAGGCAAGCGACGCCGAGCTGATCGCGACGTTCTTCGGTGCCATGGAAGCCGAGCCACCGCTGCTCCTCGTGCTCGACGACTTCCATCTGGTCCGGAGCCCGGAGCTGCTCGGGCCGTTCGCGCAATTGCTTTCGATCGCGCCCGAGCGGCTGCGAGTCGTCATCGCCACTCGCAGCGACCCGGATCTCGAGCTGCACCGTCTCCGGCTGACGGGTGACCTCGCCGAGATCCGGGCAGGCGATCTGGCCTTCACGCAGGCCGAAGCCGAGGAGTTCTTCGCCGCCGCGGGTGTCCCGCTGGGCACGACGCACGTCGAGACCCTGGTGCGTCGCGCCGAGGGTTGGGCCGCGGGGCTGCGCTTCGCCGCGTTGTCCCTCGGGGGAAGTGGAGACGTCGAGCCGTTCGTCAGCGCCTTCGAGGAGTCGGACCGCGCGTCGGCCGACTATCTCGTGCACGAGGTGCTCGCGCACCAGGACGAGACGACTCGGCGTTTCCTGCTGACGACAGCGATGTGCGATCGCATCTGCGGTGCGCTCGCCGATGCGCTCACGGGGCGCACCGACGGAGAGCGGACGCTCGTGGAGCTCGAGCGCAACAACGTGTTCCTCTCGCGTGACCCGGGAGGAGGACAGTGGTTCCGGTACCACGGGCTGTTCGCCGAGTTGCTACGCGCAGAAGCGGTCTACGAGCTCGGTGAAGAGGTCCGCATGATCCATCAGGCCGCTGCGACGTGGCTCGCCGGCGAGGGATGTGCGCTGGAGGCATTGCACCATGCGATCGCAGCTGCCGACGTCGACCTCGGGTCGGAGCTGCTCGGGGGGCTCTGGGCGCAGGTCGTCGGCGAGGGACAGGTCGACGTCGCGGCCCAGCTCGTGAACCGACTGGACCCCGATGCAGTGCGCACGGATCCGCAGCTGAGCCTGCTCGCCGCGTGGGAGAGGCTCGCCGCCGGAGATCTCGTCGAGGCAGACGGCTGGCTCGCGATCGCGGCCTCGGATGCTCGCACACTTCGCGACGGCGATCTCCGCCGCTATGAGCTTGGGCGTCGCATCGTCCTCCTCACGCGTGCGCGCATGACCGGGGATCTCGCGGAGATCGAGACAGCCGCAACCGAGCTCGAGGCGCCGGAATCCCTCGTGCTGTCGACCCGTCAAACGGAGCGTCGCCGCGCGCTCGTTCTCTGTGCACGAGGCGCCGTAGCGATGTGGCGCGGCGAGCTCGAGGACGCGAAGAGCACACTCGAGGAGGCCCTCGCGCTGGCACGCAGTCTCTCGCTGTATGACGTGGAATTCGACGCGACGAGCATGCTGGCCCTGATCGACGCGGTTCAGGGGGAGCTCAAGGCCGCCGTTCGCCGGGCCACTGCCGCTGCAGCATTCGCCGACCGGAACCGCGCGCGCTGGGGCACGTCGGCACATCTGATCCCTGCGCACGCTGCCCTTGCGATCTGCGCGTTCGAATGGGGGGACGCGGAAGGCGGCGAGAGCTCGCTCGCAGCGGCGCGCAGCGTTGCGGATGCATCAGGCGATCGTGCCGGGCGCGCGCTTGCGATCGCGGTCGGCGCGTGGTCGATCGGCCGTGCGGGACCCGAAGCAGCCGACGCCGTGCGCATCTGCACGGCGGCGATGTCGCGCGGAGCGGCGCGTCACCCAGTGCTGCCTCTCCTGCGCGCTCCACTTCGGATCGTGCGCTCTCGCCTCGAGCTCGCAGCCGGCAATCTCGATGCGGCCGACGCCGCGCTCGCCCTCGGCGACGACCACCGTGACGGTGAGCTGCTCGTTGCCGCAGCTCGCATCGCGCTCGCACGGGACGACGTCGAGGTTGTGACCGCGCTCCTCGAGCCGGTGCTGAGCGGAGACGTGAAAGTCGTCTTCGGTCGCGCACGGGTCGAGGCCGCTGTTCTCCAGGCACTCGCCTCGACCCGACTTGGCGATGCGGAGCGCGGGCGCGTGTGGATCGAGCATGCACTCGACCTCGCCGAGCCGAACGGGATGCGCGGCCCCTTCCTCGACGCCATCCCGGGAGTCGCCGAGCCCCTCCGGCTCGCGATCAGGCGGGGTACTGCACACAGGTGGCTCATCAGCGGGCTGCTTGCGGTGGCGGACGGAAGGGCGGGCGCGGGCGCGTCGATGCCGCACGAGTTGCTCGAGCCGCTGAGCGAGCGCGAGGAGGTCGTGTTGCGCTATCTCCCGACGCTCATGTCGAATCCGGAGATCGCCGCCGAGCTCTTCGTGTCCGTGAACACCGTCAAGACGCATCTCAAGAGCATCTATCGGAAGCTCGGCGTCTCCCACCGGCGCGAGGCGGTGCGGCGTGGGCGTGAGCTCCGGCTGATCGCCTGACGATCACCCGGAAAGAGTGACCACGACCGGCTCGGACTCCACTACATTTTCGTGAAGCATGCGAATCGTGGTCGCAGACGACAGCCTGTTGATCCGCGAAGGCATCATGCAGATGCTCGCGGGGGAGGCAGGGATCGATCTCGTCGCGATCTGTGAGGACCGCGATTCTCTCCTGCGCGCGATCGAGACGCACCTGCCCGATGTCGTCCTGACCGACGTGCGAATGCCACCGACCCAGCAGGACGAGGGGATCGCTGTCGCCAATGAGCTTCGAGATACGCATCCGGAGATCGGCGTGATCGTTCTCAGCCAGTACGCCGAGCCCGGCTATGTCGTCGCGCTCCTCGAAGGCGGCTCGGCGCGGCGCGGGTATCTGCTGAAGGACCGGGTCTCCGACAAGGTCCAGCTCATCGATGCGATCGAGCGGGTCGCCGCCGGTGGGTCAGTAGTCGACCCCAAGGTGGTCGAGACGCTCGTCGCAGCGCACGCGGGTAAGGACCGCTCGCCGCTCGACCTGTTGACGCCGAGAGAGCACGAGATCCTCGCCGAGGTGGCGGCGGGCAAGAGCAACACGGCGATCGCCGAGTCGCTCGTGATCACGAAACGGGCGGTGGAGCACCACATCAGCTCGATCTTCGCGAAGCTCGACCTTCCGGACGAGTCAGAGGTCAGCCGGCGCGTCACGGCGACACTCGTCTTCCTCGCGGAGGAGCGGCTCCCTCCCGCAGCGGCGTCCGGCTGAGCTTCAGCCGGCGCGACGTTCGGACAGCACGGTCACACCGGTACGCAAGGCGGGGACGCGGCCGCTGACTTTCGTGCCGGCGCCGGGTGCCGAATCGACCGCGATGACTCCGTCGATGGCGCCGACCCGGTCGCGCATGTTGGCCAGCCCGGTTCCCTCCGGCTCGCGCCTGGTGTCGAACCCGACGCCGTCGTCGGACACCGTGAAATACAGGTCGTCGTCGGCGGAGGCAAGCTCGATCGAGACAACCGAGCCGGGCCCGGCATGCTTCGTCGCGTTCTGCAACGCCTCGAGGCAGCAGTAATACACGGCCGCTTCGACTTCCGCGGCGTAGCGCTCCACACCTCGTACGCCGAAGTGCACGTCCAACGGCGAACGAACCGCTGCTGCGTGCAGAGCCGTCAGGAGCCCGCCGTCGATGAGCAGAGTCGGGAAGATCCCGTGTACGAGCTCGCGCAGATCGTCCAGCGCACGGTCGATCTCCTCCCGCAGCTCGGCCAGGCGCCGGGCGAGCTCCGGTTGGTTCCCGGCAAGCCCCTCTGCCAGGGCGAGCTTGATGCGCAGCGCGATGAGCTGCTGCTGCGCGCCGTCGTGGATGTCGCGCTCGAGCTTGCGCCGCTCCTGATCGCCCGCGGTCACGAGGCGCGCGCGTGAATCGCGCAGCTGTCGGATCGCCCGGCGAAGCTCGCCTTCGAGCGTGGCGTGCTCGAATACCAGCAGCGCTGCCGCGCCGGCGGCCTGGAGCAATTCCGGCTCGGCATCGAGTCTCGCGTCGTGCAGGATCGCCGCGGCAGGCACGCCGTCGCGAACGACGTGCGTAAGCTTTTTCGGCTCGGCGACCGCCGGAGCCTCGACCTCGGCACCGTCCGAGTCGATCCAACGTGCGGAGCTGTCGATCCAGAAGACGAGCCGCAGCCCCGGATCGCCGACTGCGCCTGCGAGCGTGGCCTCGACGTCGCGGATCGGCTCGTGGTTCACGGCCTGGCCGACAGTTGTGCGCAGGACCTGACCGGCGAAGATCTCCGCCTGCGCCAGACCGGCGAGGAAGCCGAATGGGAGCAGGGCGGCCGCGACGACGAGCGTCCATCGCAATGCCGTGTCGGGAGGGCCGAGCCAGCGTGGATGGTCGAAGTTGATCGACACGAAGACGATGTAGGCGACCAGGTACACGACGGAGACGAACGAGCCGGCGAGCAGCGTGCGTCGATTCGGTGCCAGCCCGGTGACAAAGCGGATCGCGATGATCAGAATCATCCCCGCCGCCGCAACGATCGAGACGACGCTCAATCCGTTCTGCCAGTCGAGCAGGAAGTGGGGATGTGAGGCGACGTGCAGCGCGTTCGCCGGGCAACTGCCGGTGCACATCGCAACCGGGCTGCCGATCAGACGCGGCGAGAACAGCCAAAAGGCTGGGTACCAGAGCACGTATCCCGCGAGCAGCAGGCGCAGGATGAATCGCTCCGGGCGGCCCGCGAGCAGGCCGCCGGGGTACGCCAGGATGACGGCGAACGTTGCGTAGAAGAGAGGCGCCTCGGCCATGACTCCGACTGTGTGGAGCCAGGAGCTCGACGTGGCTTCGAGCGAGACCGGTACCGCGAGAAACCCGAGCGCGATCAGCCGGTCGCCGAAACGAGATGCAGGGCGGCGGCTGCGCCAGTAGATCCCGACCAGAACCGGTGCAAGGATGATCGTCGCGCGCTGGAGCGCGAAGAGGCCCGGATAGCGGAGGGTGCTCGACACGAGCGCGAGCCCGATCGCGAGCGCGGCTCCGCCGGCCGCCGCGATCGCGACAGCATGCATGCCCGCGAGACGAATCCCGCGCTCCGACGATCGTGCCGCAGACATCGCGTACGCGCCTTGCGCCACGTGTGCCCTTCCTGGCGTTACCAGAAGTCCACGACGCTAGCGCGTTTCGGCCACGCTTTCTACTCCCGTCACCCGGTTGTTACACGGTTTCGCCCAGCCTTCGACATCGTGCCTACACGACCTGGCGCCCGCCGTAGGCTGCCAGGGCGTAGATGATCAGCAGGTCGACAGCGAACGCAGAGATCGACCACCAGGGGTATGCCGGCACGAACATGAGCTGCCCGATGCTGTTCACGCCTGCGGCGACGATCCCGAACCAGCGGCCGAACTGCCCGCCTCTGGCGACTGATCCCGCAGCGAAGAGAACGACGATCCCGAGGATCAGCGTGATCCAGCCCCATGTGTGCAGGTCGCTGAACACGTAGACGGCATTGGCCGTGTAGAAGCTCGATTTCGTCAGCGCCACGATCCCGTCGATGACGCTGAACACGCCGACGAGACACAGCATGATGGTCGCGAACGTGATCCAGCCGGCGCCACGGTCGGCATACGCGGCGTCACCGTATCTCTGCTCCATGGTGGCTCCCACTCGATCGATTGATCTCCGACGTTACGAATGCCTCGGGTGAGGATGTGTCACCCGGCTCAGGTGATCGCTCCGTCCGGGTGAGGCGTCTTCACCCGACGCCGCGGGATGTTCCTTCCGACACCGCGATGAAGGAGGACGCGTGGCGACATTCACCGTGTGGCAGTTCCAGACTGATGAAGGCGCAGAGAACGCGCTGAGCCTGCTGGAGCGGCTGCAGAAGGAGGAGCTCGTCAAGATCCAGGACGCTGCGGTCGTCTCCTGGCCGGAGGGCGCGAAGAAGCCGAAGACGAGGCAGTTGCACAACCTCGTCGCCGCCGGCGCTCTCGGCGGCAGCTTCTGGGGCTTCCTCTTCGGCCTGATCTTCTTCGTGCCCCTGCTCGGCCTCGCGATCGGCGCGGCGACCGGCGCCCTGAGCGGCTCGCTCGGAGACGTCGGCATCGACGACGCCTTCATCAAGGAGGTGCGCTCGAAGGTCAAGCCGGGAACGTCGGCGTTGTTCTTGATGACGACCGACACGGTCGTCGACAAGGTCATCGAGGAGTTCGAAGGCTTCAGCGATCACGGAACGCTGATCCACACCAACCTCAGCAACGAGCAGGAGGACAAGCTCCGCGCGGCGTTTACCGACGACGTGCCCGCAACCGTCTGATCTGCTCACAACATCTGATCTGCAAAGGAGAGGAGCGAGATGTTTAGACGTCGCCGGCCACTTCTCGGCGCAGCAATGATCGGCGGTACCGCATACGCCGTCGGAAAGAACGCCCAGCGAAGCCAGGCACAGGAAGCGGACGAACAGGACCGCATCGCGGCGCTGGAGGACCAGGCCGCGGCATCGGCTCCGGCTCCAGCCCCCGGACCCACCGATCTGGCCTCGAAGTTGACGGAGCTCAAGGCTCTCACCGACCAGGGAGTACTCACCCAAGAGGAGTTCACGGCCGCGAAGCAGAAGCTGCTCGCCGAGTAAAAAGGAGGACTGAATGTCGTTCGGACCTGTTCAGATTCTGGTCATCGGATTCGACGAGCCGGAGTTCCGCGGTGTGATTCGCGAGGAGCTCGAGCGCTTGCGCACGAACGAGGTCGTGCGACTCGTCGATTTGCTCGTTGTGCGGAAACGCCCCGACGGGGTCGTCGAGCGAATGCAGCACAGCGATCTCTCGACGGAAGAGGCGCAGGAGTTCGGCGCTCTCGTCGGTGCGCTCGTCGGCTTCGGGGCCGACGGGGAGGAGGGAGGCGAGATCGGAGCCATCCTCGGCGCCGCGGCGACGGAAGACGGGCACGTGCTCGACCCGGAACGCTCGTGGTACATCGACGATGCGATCCCTCCCGACTCGGCGGCTGCGATCGTGCTGCTCGAGCACCGGTGGGCGATCGGACTCCGGGACGCGGTGCGAGATGCGGGAGGGTTCCACCTCGCAGACGCGTGGGTGCATCCCTCCGACCTCGTGGCGATCGGGGCACTCGCGGGAGCGGAATCGACGAGTGAATGACCTCTGCGGCTCAGCCGCGCCCGGGTTCGGAGGTGAAGTGCGACATCGAGCGGGGAGACCCGGCTCGATGTCGCAGGCCGGCCGCTAGCCCTTTAGCTCGATGATCCCCCGCACGAGGAGGTAGACGGCGAGCGTGTAGGCCGCAGTGACCGCGACGCGGATGAGGTTGCGGCCGAGCCATGCGTTCAGCCGCTCTGCAAGCAATCCCGTGCGTTGTGGCGAAACCAGATAGCCGACGAGCGGCGCTTCGACGAGTACGAACATCCCGACGTAGAACCCGGCGACAATCGCGACCGACGCCGCCACCCCTTCGTTCAGCTGGGCGATGTCCTTCAGCGCGACGAACGGCAGGAACCCGGGCACGATGTTGAGCACGATTCCGACGACGAACGCGACGGGTGCGCCTCGCCGCAGGGCCCGCTCCCACCGGCTCGGAGCGTGTCGCTCAGTGGGCGCGCGGCGACCCACTCGCGGCAGCACAACAGCGGTCACCAGTAACAGCCCCGCCACCGTGAAGTCGACGATCGCGGAAGCGCCGGAGCGCGAGCTCGTGGTGACGCGCGTGCCCTGGAGCGCGCGGACGATCGCAGTTCCCATCGCGACGGTGGTCAGCAGGCCGCCCGCGAGGAACGCCGCCAGGAGTCGCGGGGGACGCGGAGCGTGCAGCGCGACGACCACGATCGCGAGCAACAGGGGCCAGAGCGCCGAAGCGAGCGACAGCAGGATCAACTCGAAGGCCGTGCTCTCCATCGATCCACCTCACCCGCTCGGGGTGCTGCTGGTCACGCTCCCGTCGTGCGATGCGGCAGCTGCCCGGAGGCGACCGTTGGTGCTGCAGTCGCGCCGTAGCGTCTGCGAAACAGCAGGTACGCGCCGCCTCCGATCGGGATCGGGAGCCAGAACGCGACGAGGCGATACGTGAGCGTCGCGGTGACCGCCGCTCCGGCGTCAACGCCTGCGAGCGTGAGCAAGCCGACGAGGCCGGCCTCGACGAAACCGAGCCCTCCCGGCGTCAGCGGGATCATCCCGAGCAGCGCCGCCGCCACGTAGGCGAGCAAGACGAGCGATGGTCGAGCCTGTGCGCCGACCGCGCGGAGCGCGAAGAGCAGCGCGAGGTAGTCGAACGCTGGAGCTGCGACCGCGGTGACGACTGCCGCGCCCCAGCGCGCGCCGAGCGTCGCCCGGAGGAACGCCCGCTCGACGAGGAGCTTTGCAGGGAGGTTCTGGACGGGATGCTTGCGGCGAACGGTGCGATTGAGCAGCCACTGGATCGCCGAGCCCACACGTGCCAGCGGCCGGTTCGTCGCAAAGGCGATCGCCCCTGCGCTGACGAGCAGGATGAGCGCGGCGACACCGAGATAGGCGGCGACCACGAGGCCGTGGTCGACAGGAGCTCCGGCAACGATTGCCGGCACGGCGAGGATCGGAAGCGAGAGCAGGGCGGTGAACTGCAGTGCCGATGCGGCCGCGAGCGCTGCGCCCGTCCTCCCGGCCTCGAGCCCGGCCCGGCGGAGCATTCCGATCTGGAACGCGCCGGCAGTCGCCCCGCCGCCCGGGACGATCCGCCCGAAGGCGTTGGAAGCGAGCTGCGAGGCGGCGACGGCGAACCAGCCCCGGCGCTGCAATGCGATCCGCTGCAATCGCCATCCTGCGACGAAGCTGAGCCCTTCCGCGATCGCAACGAGCTGCACCCAGAACCAGTCGAGCTGGGAGAGCGTCCGCCACGACGAGAACACCGAGACGAGACTCGGAAAGAGGATGTACAGCGACACGCCCGTGACGAGCAACAGCGCGGCGCGTCGTCCGACTCGCACGAGGCGGCGGCTCATCTAGAACGCCGTGCTCCGCTGACTCGCAGCGCTAGAGGATCTCCTCGCGCCGCGCAACCGCGACGGCCTCAAGCCGTGAGCTGGTCCCGAGGCGGCGCAGGATGTGCCGGACATGGTTCCGCACTGTCTCGCGGCTGAGGTGGAGCTCGGCGGCGATCTGATCCGTGGACTCGCCTTCGGCGAGATGCTCGAGGATCTCGTGCTGACGCACCGTCAGCCGCCCGTCGAGACGCGCGGGGCGTTCCCGGCTCTCGCCGCGCGGGCGCGCCAGGCCGAACATGCCGATCGCCTGGTGCCGGGACCGGAGCGGCACCGAGCTGATGTCGACGGAGCGCTCATCCCCGCTTGTCGTGAGGAGGTCGATACTGAACTCGCCACGCCCCTCACCGCGCAGGTTCTGGGCGAAGCGCGACCGAGCCTGCCGCGCGTCGTCCGGATCGATCACCGATGTGAAGAGCTTGCCCACCGCATCGCCGACTATCGCCTTGGCAGCCGCGTTCAGCCAGCGGATCCGTCCCGAGCTGTCGATCACATAGGCCGGGACGTTGATCTCCTCGAGCGCCGGCGGGAGGTGCGGGGCCACGAGCGCCAGAAACGATGCCGGAACCGGCGTCGAAAGCTTCGTCGCCATGACCCGAGCATGCCGGTGCACCGGGTGAGCGCGGCTCACCCCGGCGAGGCGATGGCGCGGTCGGGTCATCTTTTCGCTGCGGAGGGCTCCAGAGCCCTCTCGGGCCGCGGTCCGCTGGCACGATGGGATCGATGCACGAGTCGGACGAATTTCTGCTCGCGGAGCTCGAGGGGAGCGCCACGACGCTCATCCAGGCGCTGGCCCGGCCGGAGACGCTCGGCGACGACGTGGCGCGAGGAGGCTGGTGCTGCCGTTTCTATTCGCGGCTCTCGCCGGCCGACGTCCACTACCTCGAGACGACGATCGACCTTGCGCTAGCCGACGGGACCGAGTCCGAGGCGCTGCTCGCCGTATCGCTCGAGTTCCGCCCGGAGATCATGTTCTTCCTGTTCGCGCTCGACGCGGAGGGTCTCTACGAGATCGTGCTCATGCCCTGGGAGGGCGCGACCGTCGGCGCCGAGGCGATGGTCGCCGCGGCGGAAGAGGTGTTGCTCGACGTCGTGCGGGCGATCGGTTGGAACCCGCACCTCGAGTTGCGCCGGTTCGCCGACGAGTTCTGACCAGCCGCCCTCGCGGCTAGATGCCGTGGCCCTGTTCCCAGGCGCGGAAGTCGGCCCAGCAGGAGAGGTACTTGCCGAGCTTGCGGATGCCGTCCTCGATCTCGCAGAGAACGATCCAGTGGCATTGTCGGCAGTAGCGTTCCTCGTTGACGCCGGAGCTTTCGCCGCAGCGGATGCACTCCTCGTTCACGAGTCGCAGACCGGCGGTCGGTCGACCGGTGTCGACGAAAGCACGTGCTGGAGGCAGTTCGGGCAATAGGTGAAGACGCTCGGCTTCCAGTTGGCTGCGCGTCCGCTGAGGACGCTGACCCAGCCACGTTCGTCGGGCTTCGATAGCCGTCGGCAGACATCGCAACGCATGCATTCGAACGTAGGGCGCTGCAACAGGAGTCGCATGACGCTGCCGCGTCAATTTCGGCGTGCTCGTCGGTCAGGAGTGGTGCAGGGAATCCCAGACCGCGGCAAGGGCAGCCGGCGAGAGCGTGCGCTTGTCGACGACCTCGAAGCCGTTTCGCACCGCGTGTCCGGAGTCCGCCGTCATCAGTACGACGCTCGTGCGAGGGCGCAACTCCTTGATGCGAGTCGCTGCCTCACGGCCGTCGATCCCGGGCATCCGCAGGTCGATCAACACGAGATCCGGAGAGTTGTCAACAACCTGCTGGATCGCCTCCTCGCCCGAGCCTGCCCATGCGACCAACTCGAAGTCCGGCGCGGTTTCGACGACGTCACGTGCGGCCTTGAGAAAGGCGGCATTGTCGTCGACGACGAGAACGCGGATCACAGCGAGCCTCCATCGAGCGGAATCCGGGCATGCACCCGCGTTCCAATTCCCGGTCTGCTCTCGATGCCAAACCTGCCACCGATCGTCTCGACGCGGTCGCGTAATCCTCGCAGGCCCGTGCCGTTCGTTTCGCTCGCGCCGCCGATTCCGTTGTCGACGATCTCGATCGACAGATCGCGGCTCGTCGCACGGGCGCGAACGTCTATCGACGTGGCGCGGGCGTACTTTTGGGCGTTTGTGACTGCCTCCACGAAGACGAAATATCCTGTCGCCTCCACCGCACTGTCAACCCGACGTACGGGTAGCTCGCGCAGCGTGATCGACTGGGTGGAACGCGCGGCAACGCTTCGGATCGCATCCGCCAGCCCGAGATCGGTCAGCACGGTGGGATGGATCCCCTGTGAGAGCTCCCGCAACTCGTCGAACGCAGCCTGCAGCTCTTCTTCCGCCTCTTCGATCATCGCGGCGCTGCGCTCCGGGTGCCGTCGGGCCTCCTCGACGGCAAGGCGGAGATGCACGCCGAGGGCGAGGAGGCGCTGCTGTGCTCCGTCATGGAGATTCCGCTCGATGCGCTGGCGCTCCGAGTCGGCGGCTTTGAAGAGCTGGGCGCGCGATTCGCCGAGCCGCTCGGCGAACTCCTCTCGCTCTGAGACAACCGCCGCGATGCACAGAGCGGAAATCGCGGTCACGGCGATGAAGAGCTGCGTCGTCAGAACACTGCGTGTGATGTCGTGGAAGTAGAACGGCCCCAGGAGATGCCTTGTGTTCTCTACTGTCACGCCGACGACGATGAGCACGGCGAGCGTCGCGCCGCGCTGGCCGAAGCGGAGCCCGGCCCAGATCAACCCCGGGAAGACGAGATAGGCGAGTGGGATGTCGCTCCGGGTTGCGAGCTCGGTCAACGCCGCCGTCGTCGCAAGCATCAGGCCTGCCTCGAGCCACCGGCGACGGGGAACGACATGCCTCATCGGTCCCGTCCAGGCGACCGCCAGGGGAACGATGACGAGCGCACCGCACGCGTCGCCGAGCCACCAGGTCCGCCAGACGGTCGCAACGGCGTTGACCGTCACGACGTCTCCGAGCCACAGCGACAGCGCGCCGATCGATGCGCTGATCATTGTCCCTGCGGCGATCGGAGCGAGCACACGCAGGACCCCCCTGACGCTGTCCAGCAGATCGCCGTCGCGGTCGAGCCGTCGGAGCAGCCATGCGGCGAGCACCACCTCGAGCACGTTGCCGACCGTCTGCCCGAGGGCTGACCCGATCGGGAGGGCGCTGTAGTCGTTGGCCAGGAGATCGCCGACCAGCACGCCCGGCCACAGGCTGAGGCCTCGCAGATAAAGATAGGCGATGCCGACACCGGCCGGCAGCCAGACGATCGCCGCGACCGGCCCGGAGAAGTTGACCGTGTAACCGAGCTTCGCCGCGCCGTAATACAGCGTTGCGAGGAGCGCGATCTCGAGGGTGTACTGCAGACGAGCGCTTCGACCTCGCTCGACCGTCTCCTGGAGCGTGCGATCGATTGCGACCGACATGATTGCCTACACCATGCCAGACGAGAGACCGGGGTCAAGCGAGGCAGGCGATGCCTCGAGGCTCTTACCCCGGCGTCGGGTCGTCCCGCGCCGACGAGCCATCCCGGCCGGAGTGCGCCGGCGAGGAGCGCGACAATCCCCCCTGCAGCGGTTGCGTTGCGGCGACGTCGTGGTGCGCTGCGACACTCTCCTCCCGTGAGGACGATCGTCGTGTTGGGTGTCGTTGCGTTTCTCGGAGCCGGCATCGCCGGTGCGGCGGCGCCTCCGAACGCAGTGCCACGCGATGCGCAGCCGTGGTGGGCGCCGCAGGGAACGACGATCGCGTTCGAGCGCGCGTCCCCTGCGTCGGACAGCGTCGACATCCTTTTCACGCCTGCCGTCCGCGGCGGGGAAGTCGACATCATCGGCGCCGGGCACATGCGCGGTTTCCGTCCGGGCAGCGGCGACCTGCTTGTCGAGGCGGGCTCGTCGACGAGCGTGCTCGACAGCGGCGACCACCAGTTTGCGAGCATTCCGGGAACCGACGCGACGTGGTCGCCGGACGGAACGCAGATTGCGTTTCTCGAGGGCGACGTGCTCGCGGTCTCATCGGCGAGCGGCGCCGACATTCAGGCGCTCGCGAGCGGCATCGTCCCGCCGAGCGCCGATCTGAACGGGCCGGTGTGGTCGCCCGACGGAAAGACGATCGCGATTGCGACGACCACCGCGGCCGGTTCTGCGCTCGAGATCGTGCCGGTCGACGGCTCGGAGCAATACGTTGCGTTCGATGGCGCGGGAGACAACGTCGATCCGAGTTGGTCGTCCGACGGTTCGACGCTCGCATTCGAACGAGACGAGAGTGGACACTGGGCGATCTGGGACGTCGCACCGGACGGCACCGGTGCTCGCGAGGCGATCGGTGGGGACACGAACAACCGCTTCCCGCAATGGAGCCCGACCGACAGCCGTCTTGCGTTTCTCAGCGACCGCAGCGGGACGTACGCGCTCTATGTCGGCACTCAGGGGAGCACTCCGCAGGAGCTGATCGACGCCCTCGCACCCAACTCGCCGGCGCGCTGGTCGCCAGATGGCGCCGCCCTTGCGGTCGCATCGGCCCGCGACTGCAAACGGTTCGGCATCTACGTCGTGAGCTCGTCGCCGCCCATCCGGCCGGTGCGCCGCTCGAACCAATGTCGCTTCGACGGCACGCAGGGCGACGACCGCATCCAGGGGACGCCGTACTACGACGTCATCGACGGTCACAGCGGGAACGACTCGATCTTCGCCGGTAACGGCAACGACATCGTCTACGGCGGGTTGGGGAACGACGCGATCGGCGGAGGGCCGGGGAACGACGTGATCTACGGCGGGCCGGGTAACGACGTCCTGTCCGGCAGCATCGGAAACGACGTCATCTACGCCGGACCGGGCCGCGACAAGATCGGTTGCGGTCCCGGCGACGACACGGCATATATCGGGACGGGTGACACCGTTCGCGATTGCGAGCACGTTCACCGGTCGCGGTGAGTCGGCGGCGACGTTCGGCCCGGGCCGTGAACGGCTAGGGACGCCCCACGACGGGGTCGCCTTCGGGACAGGCGGCGTTCACGTAGCCGGAACGGAACGGGTACGCGGCGCCTGTCTCTTCGTCGTAGACGTGGCGGAGTACGCAGCCGGTGTCGTTGGCCAGGAGATGGATCGAGACGGAAGTGTGCTGAGAGGTCGTGCGTACGCAATGGACGTCGTCGGCCGGGGGGAGCAGCGCGTACCAGTCGCCGGGATCGAGTGGGCGGCGTCGCACAAGCTCGAGCCGACCGTCGCCCGGGCGGTAGAACTCCTCGTCCTGGTTGCCGCGATAGAGCCCGATCAGCCCCCAGGCCAGGTGGTCGTGGACCGGCGTCCGGGATCCCGGCGGCACGACGAGGCTGAACAGGCAGAGCGAACGGTCGGCTGACCGGTACAGCAGCCACTGGCCGATGCCGCCGCCCATGCCGCTGTCGGGCGCATCGTGCTGGTACTCCTCCGGCAGCCAGTCGGGTGCGGCGAGGAGATCGAGGAACGCCGGTTCGATCGCGGCGACGGCGTCCGCCGGCGTGGCAGCGCGCGCTGCGCTCCGCAACACGGTTGCGACGAGTCCGCGTACGACAGGGGTATCGAGGATGTACTCGTCGTGGTCGAGCGGTTCGAGCCCGCGCGCGTCGTGGTCATGGAAATCACACATCGCCGTCTCGATCTCGATCCTACGAAGGCGACGAGCGGCGTGTCCACTTCTCCAAGCACGCAGTCCCACTTTGGGCGGCGGCCTAGGATCGTCGCAGGCGCTTGAGTCGCCGGGGATCGACTCGATGCAGATCGATGTCAACGAGATGCTCTGGGACTCCCGCGCTCGTAGAGCTCTTCGCAGACGACGGTACTGTCCAGACCTCATCGTCCTGTCCTCGAGGAGAGATCATGAGTGTCCTTCGTGAAGGTCGTTGTGCCTGCGGATCCGTTCGCTACCGGCTTACGTCCGATCCGCTCTTTACGCACTGCTGTCATTGCCTGAACTGCCAGCGACAGACGGGAAGCGCGTTCGTGATCAACCTCTTGATCGAAGCCGACCGCGTGGAATTGCTCGCCGGAGACCCGCAGCCGGTGGACGTGCCGCGTGACGATGGCAGCACGCAGCGGATCTATCGATGTTCCACCTGTCAGGTGGCGGTTTTCAGCGAGTACACCCGCCCGGAGGTCTGGTTCGTCCGTGCCGGCACGCTCGACGATCCCTCGACGGTGACGCCCGACGTTCATATCTTCGCGCGGTCGAAAGTCGGCTGGATCGCGCTCCCGGACTCCGCACCCGCGTTCGACGTCTACTACGACCGCAAGGCGCTTTGGCCGGCCGCGAGTCTCGAGCGCATCGACGCGATTCTGTCGTCGCGGTGAGCCGACCCAACCCATAGACCACCAGGAGAGCACTCATGCAGATCACGAAGAACGGTCTCGACACCGCAGCGGGGCCGACCGACTGGTTCACCGGCTCGGTCTACATCGACTCGGTCGCCGTCATGTCGGACGCTTCGCGGCTGAACGCGAGCAGCGTTCATTTCACGCCCGGCGCCCGAACCGCATGGCATACGCATCCGAACGGCCAGACGATCTGGGTCACCGAGGGCGTCGGCCTCGCGCAGCGCCGCGGCGGCCCGATCGAGGTGATCCGTCCCGGCGACCGCGTCTTCTTCGAGCCCGCCGAGGAGCATTGGCACGGCGCTGCGCCGAAGCGCTTCATGACCCACCTCGCAATGGTCCAGGCCGACGACGAGGGGAGCACCGCGACCTGGGGCGACCACGTCACCGACGAGGAGTACGGGGCGGCGCCCGCTGTCGACGGCTGACGCGGCAAGCGCTCGCTCGGTGGGGCGCTCCCATCCATCGCCGTGCGCGCTCGTCGGCGCATCCGGTTCCGCGAGTCGCTAGCGTCTCCGGCGTGAGCACCGAGGGCGCGGACGCGAACGAGGGGAACGAGGCGGCCGCGAAGCCGGACCACGAGCCTCCCAAGGGCGCCGAGACCACGGCAACGTGGACGGCCGGTACAACGAGCATCGAGTACGTCGCGAGCGCGAAGTGGCTCGTGCTGCGCAAGAACGACAAGCCGGCGGCAGAGATGTTCTCGGTCTCCTACGTCGCGCGCACAGACGTGACCGACCGGCCGGTCACGTTCATCTTCAACGGAGGCCCGGGCGCGTCCTCCGCTTACCTCCACGTCGGAGCCGTCGGGCCGCGGCGGGTGGCGTTTCCCGCCGACGGGACGCTCCCGCCGATGCCGCCCAAGCTCGTCGACAACGCGGAGTCCTGGCTCGCGTTCACAGACCTCGTCTTCGTCGACCCCGTGGGAACGGGATTCAGCCGGGTCATCGAGCCCGACAAGAAGGAGAAGAAGGACGACGGTGCAGGTGACGACAAGAAAGGCGATGCGACCGACCCGAAGGAGTACTTCGGCTACAAGCGCGACCTCGAGTCGTTGTGCGAGTTCATGGGGCGCTGGCTCTCGAACAACGGTCGCTGGGGGTCCCCCGTATTCATCGCCGGCGAGAGCTACGGCGGATATCGCGTCGCGCGCCTCGCGCGCATGCTGCAGGAGACCACCGGGATCGGGCTCAACGGCGCCATCCTCATCTCTCCCGCGCTCGAGATCTCGATGCTGGCCTCGAACGACTACGACGTCGTCGCGTGGGTCGATCTGCTGCCGACGATGGCCGGTGCTGCCGCTCATCATGGACGCTCACGCGTGTTCGACGCCGGAACGCCGCTCGAGGACGTCCTGCGTAGTGCCGAGGGCTTCGCCACCGGCGACTACACGGCGTTCCTGACCCGCGGCGCCTCGATGCCCGCAGGCGACCGCGATCGCATCCTCGAACGGCTGGCAGATCTCATCGGGCTCCCCGTCGACGTGGTCTCGCGTGCGGAGGGCCGGATCAGTATCCATGTGTTCGCGCGCGAGCTCCTTCGCGACGAGCGAAAGGTGGTCGGCCTATACGACGCGACGATCACGTCGATCGATCCGTTTCCCGATCGCGAGTCGTTCAGCGGGCCCGACCCGACGCTCGCGGGAATCGCTCCTGCATACACCATGGCGATCAACCGGCAGCTCCGCTCGGAGATCGGCGTCGAGACGGATCGCGAGTACACGCTGTTGAGCTATGAGGTCAACGCAGCGTGGACCGACGATGCGCGGCGACACTTCTTCATACCGCCCGTCGGCGCCACGGACGACTTTCGTTACGGCATGGCGTTGAACCCGCACATGAGGGCGTTCATCACGCATGGGCGATTCGATCTCGTCACGCCGTACTACGCGAGCGACCGGCTGCGAAACCTGATGCGGCTCGATCCGGCGATGGCGGCCCGGTTGACCGTCCGGCATTTCGGAGGCGGCCACATGTTCTATGCCTGGGAGACGAGCCGCCGTGAGTTCGCTGCGGCGATCGCGTCGTTCGTCGCGGACGCTCTTGCTCCCTAGCCGCCCAGGGCGCCGGCAACCTGCTCTGCAATTCGACTCGTGAGTGCGAGCGTCGCGGCCGCGCTCGCCATGTCCGACTCATTCGGGATGCCCTCCGTCACGACTCGCCGGAAGTGCTCGAGCTCCGGTCCGAAGCCCATCGTCGTACTCGTCATGTTGGGAGCGGTCGGCACGGTGTAGTTGGGTCGCCAGACCTGCTCTGGACGCGCCGGCGGTCTCCACGTGCACGTGTCGATGTTGTCGACGAAGAGCGAGTGGCCCTCGCCGAAGATCTCGACCGCCTCGTTGTGTTGTTCCCAGCTTCCCGTTGTGTTCGCGCGGATGTTGACGAGAGCGCCTGATGCCGAAGACGCGAGGATCGCGACGGTGTGCTCGTCGCCCTGCCCGCGTCGTACGTGGAGCTCGTCGAGATCGCCGAAGAAGAACCGCGCGAGGTCGAAGTGGTGGACGGGGTTCTCGAACAGCCAGTCCCGCATGTCGAAGCGGTGCGCGAACGGCCCCATCGACCACGTGAACGAGCCCATCGTCAACCGGCCGAACTCGGGCTTCGCTGCGATCTCCTTCGCGAGGCGGTAGGCGGCGGCGAACCGCTTCATGTAGCCGACGACGACCGGTACGCCCGACTCCGCCGCTTCCGTTGCGAGCTCGGCGGCCTCGGCTGCGTCATTCGCAGCAGGCTTCTCGGTGAACACGGGGACGCCCTTGTGGATGCACGTGCGGATCACGCCCGCGAATTGGTCGGGCGGGACGATGACGATCACACCATCGGGGGCGGCCTCGTCGAGCATTCGCTCCACGTCGTCGAATGCCGCCCCGGCGCCGAAGCGCGCCGCCACTGCCTCTGCGCGGTCGAGGTGGCGCGCACATGTAGCCGCGAGCGTCATGCCAGCGCCGGGCAGGTTGGGGAGGATCGCCGACGTCGAGTGAATGCCGACGCCGATCACGCCGACGCGCATCGAACGCTGCGCTGTGTCGTTCACAGTTGCTCGTAGGCGCTCTCGACCGAGGCCGTGCCTCGGTCGCGCGCCCGCTGCTCCGCGTACCCGCCGTCCCGAAATGCCTGCACCGGGTCGGGCTCGAGGCCGTCGTCCGTGCGCAAGCGGCCAAGGAGAGGGCGGACGTCGTTCTCGAATGCGTCGACGAGCAGCCGATGCGCGCCGAGGACGTCGCCGCTCGCCGCTGCGGTCGTCAAGGCGGCCTCATCGACCGTGAGCGCCTTCGCGTACGCGGTCTGGATGTTCATCACCGATTGGATCATCGCGTCGATCTTTCCCTCGACGTTGTGCGACTGGTCGATCATGAACTCGGTTGCGGACTCCGCCTCCGCAAGTGCGATCTCGCGCATGATGCGAAAGAGCTCGAACGGATCGATCGACCCGACGATCAGGTCGTCGTCCGCGTACTTGCGGTTGTTGAAGTGAAAGCCTCCGAGCAGGCCCTCGGCCAGCAACAGCGTCACGATCTGCTCGATGTTCGTGCCCTGCGGATGGTGGCCGGTGTCGACGAGAACGCGAGCCTGCGGGCCGAGGCGGCGGCACACGAGGGCGGCCGTTCCCCAATCCGGCAGATCGGTGCTGTAGAACGCCGGCTCGAAGAACTTGTACTCGACGAGCATCTGCATCCCGGCGGGCATGGCGGCGTAGACCTCCTCGAGTGCAGCGAGAAGCCGCGTATGGCGCGCTCGGAGATCGTCCTGGCCGGGGTAGTTCGTGCCGTCGGCGAGCCAGAGGCTGATCACGTTCGAACCGACCTCTTCCGCGATGGCGATGCACTCGAGGCAATGATCGATTGCAAGACGACGCACGCTTGCGTCCGGGTTGCAGACGCTGCCGAGGCGGTAGGCGTCGTCGCCGAACAGGTTCGGATTGATCGCACCGATGCGGATGCCCTGCTCTTCCGCGTGTTGCTTCAACTCGGTCCAGTCGTCGACCCTGTCCCAGGGGATGTGCAACGCAACACTCGGGCAGCACCCGGTCAGCCGGTGGACGAGAGCGGCGTCGTCGATCCGCTCGTGAGCGGTACGTGCGGCACCAGGCCATGGGTAGACATGGAAGCGCGTGCCGGAGTTCCCGTAGCCCCACGACGGCGTCTCGATCTCGAGCCGGCGTACGCGGGCGAGGACAGCGTCGTCCGTCATGAGCGCGCAGTCTGACGCATCGGCGGGCAAATTACGAATCGGCTTTCGTTTGGATCAGAAACGAAAGTCGGGTGGGCGATCTTGACTTGAGTGTGGGCGAGGCGTAGGTTCGCCGAATCGCTCCGGCCGA